>NZ_JSVU01000001.1 GCF_000952855.1 Aequorivita vladivostokensis
AGGATCCTTTACCTCATCAAGAAAGTCTTCGGCTTCCTTGATTAAACCTTTCATGGCCTTACAGGTTTCCCCTTTTGGATCTATATCCAATTCGTCACAGATTTCCTCCAGTCGGGCCTTGTGTTCCTTAGTTTCCTCCAAATGGTCCTCAAAAGCCTTTTTCAACTTCGAGTTGTGGGCATTCTTCACCATTTTAGGCAAAGCTTTTGTCAATTGATCTTCAGCGCTATATAAATCCTTTAGCTGATGTTCAAAAAGTTCTTCTAAATTTTTCATGCTTATATTTTTTTTGGTTTAGCCTAAAATTAGTTTGAATGTTGACAATACAAAACAACCTTAAATTTATTTTAACAGCGTGGGGGGAAATGAGTTAAATTTTTCCGCTAATGAAATAATCGTTGGAGCCATAACAAATTTGAAAAAGCCTATCTGCTATTTTATATCCGTTAAACCGTAGTCCGTTAAAACACTGCACCCACCATAGATATGGCCTGTAAAATAGTGCCGTTTCCTATTAAAATGCCAAGAAGGAAATGGTCCCACCCAAGTTCATTTATGTAAAAATATTTAGAAAAAAATGTATCCTTTTCCCTCCTTTTCGGTCTTCCTATAAAACCCATAAAATAGTTAAGTTATGAATACTTGTGAATGTACCCAATGCGAATGCCAAAAATGCAACTGTGGCAATTGCCGCGACGCCCAATGTCCGTGCAATAGTTGCAATTGTACCAAATGCAGTTGCTGTTAAATAGCGAATAGGTTGGCCATTGTGCCAACCTTTCCTTATTTTTGAAGTGCTATGGACACACAAACCCTTTGGCAACGCTATGGCGATGGCATCTACTTCTTTATCTTAAAGAGGGTAAATGACCGTGCCAAGGCGCAGGATATTTTTCAAAATACCTTTTTAAAGATCCACTCCCACATCCACCAACTCCGCGATAAGGGTAGCGCCAAATCGTGGGCCTTTCGCATTGCGCGCAACGAGCTTGCCAATTATACAAATCGGGAAGCCTCCTATGCCCCACTCGAAGGGCCCGAATTGACGGAATTTTCTCGTCAGGAGAATGCTTTTTGTTGTTTCGACCGCTTCTTGGACGAATTGCCCGAAACCTATTTCCGCGCGGTACAGCTTGTATATGTGGAAGGCAAAAAGCAGGCCGAGGCAGCCGATATACTGGACATTAGCCTTCCCAATCTAAAGGCCAGATTGCGACGGGCAAAGGAAATTTTAAAAACCAATTTTCAGGAATGCTGCAATTATGCAGTGGATGCTCAGGGCCAACTCACGGGCGAAGCCGATTGCGGCCACTGCGGATAAATTTTTGATCGATTTTTGCCATGAAACGGTTGTGCTGGAAGTCAATTCTGAAAACGTCCTATACGTTCAGCCCCATCAAAAACTTCTTGGGCGTAGTGCCGAACTTCTTCTTAAAGGCAGCAATAAAGTGGCTGGAAGTGCTGTAGCCTACTTTCAATCCCACTTCATTCACATTGTGCGAGCCCGTGGCCAAAAGCTGCCGCGCCACCTCCATTTTATAGTCAAACAGAAAACTGAACACCGAATCGCCATATACCTGCTTAAACCCTTCCTTCAGTTTGTTCAGCGGTAGGTTTATTTCGTCTGCCAGCTGTTGGAGGGTAGGGGGTTCCGCCATGCGCGCAATGATTATCTGCTTCGCCTTTTTTATTTTTGAAACGTTGTCCTCATCGGCCAAAAAGGGGCACTGCTCCACATCGGCATCGGCGGGACGGTTAAAGTACAGGCTTAGCAGCTCGTATGCCTTCGCCTTAAAATAAAGGGGTTTTATGGTGGGGTGCAGGTTGTAGTTCATCAACTGGTTCAGCACTATGGCCATGGAAGGCGAAATCTGCGAATCTTTATAATATTTTCGGTCCTTGTTCTCCTCGCTCAAAAAAGTGATATAATCGGCTTCGGTTGAAAAAAGACTGTGGAATTTATTGATGGGAAGCAATACCGAGAGCACCCACGAATGTGGGTTAAGCGACAGATCCAGCGGCAAATCGCGTTGCGGATTATAGAGCAACAACGAATTCCCTTCCTGTATGGGCAGTTTGTAATTTCCTTCGTTAAAAACAAAGGAAGCCGAGCCCTTTATACAGAAATGAAACTGGATGAAATTGGAACTCACTTCCCGCTTAAAAGTTTGGTTATCATCGGTTTCACTGTTGAATTTTAAGATGAAAAACCCGGGTGAAATCGTTGTTTCTTCATAAAAACCTATCTCCTTGGCGGGTAAACTTTGAGCGACATTTTTTGATGCTTCCATATCAATTCTGAATGTTTTCTATTTAGAATAGTTCTAAATTAAATAGTGTTAACTTTGTCCTGAAACCGCGAATTTAGGGGTAAAAATATGATAATTGTCATATTTTGCCCTTTTTTAACAGCCAACGACATAAAAGATACCGCTGGCGTTATTTTTTAAAAAACAATGCGCTTACATTTGCTCCTGTTTTATATGGAAAACTTGAAAACATATTCTGGCCAATCCCTCGAAGGCAATTTTTACGCCATCGGCCTAAACTACAAAAAAGCAGATGCCGAAATCCGTGGCCACTTCAGCATTAGTGATATTGCGAAGGAAAAAATACTCCTTCAGGCCAAAGCAGACGGCATTCCTTCCCTTACCGTAATTTCCACTTGCAACCGCACCGAGCTTTACGGCTTTGCACAGCATCCATACCAAATTATAAAATTGCTCTGCGAGCACACCAACGGCACGGTGGAGGAGTTTGAAAAAGTAGCCTATATCTATAAAAACCGCGATGCCGTATCGCATCTATTTACGGTTGGTACGGGGCTGGATAGCCAGATTTTAGGCGATTTTGAAATTATAAGCCAACTGCGAAATGCTTTCCGCGAGTCCAAAAAACACGACATCATCAATCCGTTTATGGAGCGGCTTGCCAATGCGGTCATCCAGGCCAGCAAGCGTATAAAGAATGAAACGGAGATTTCCTCCGGCGCTACCTCGGTGAGCTTTGCGGCCGTGCAATACATAATGTCGCGCGTGCCCCATATTTCCGAAAAGAACATATTGCTCTTCGGCACCGGGAAAATAGGTAGAAATACCTGCGAAAACCTGATCAAGCATACCAAAAATGACCATATCACCCTTATAAACCGCACCAAGGAAAAGGCCGAGAAAGTGGCCGGCAAATTCAATTTGGTGGTGAAGGACTATGCCGATATACAAAGCGAAATAGCCCAGTCCGATGTGCTTGTCGTCGCTACTGGCGCGCAACAGCCTACTATTTCCAAAGAGCTTCTGTACTTGAAGAGACCATTGCTTATCCTGGACCTCTCGATTCCGAAAAACGTTTCCGAGGATGTCTTGGAGAACGAATTGGTTACCCTGGTGCATATGGACCATCTTTCTGCGGTAACGGACAATACCCTTGAAAAACGGGCGGCCCAACTTCCGCAGGCGAAGAAAATAATAGCCGAAATAGAAAAGGAATTCAATCAGTGGGCAGACAACCGAAAGTTTGCGCCTACCATTAAGGCCCTTAAAAGTAAGCTGTTGGAAATTAAGGAAGGTGAAATTGACTATCAACGCAAAAAGATTGATGGTTTCAACGAGGCCCAAGCCGAAATAATCAGCGACCGTCTTATCCAAAAAATAACTACACATTTCGCCAATCACCTAAAAGGCGAGGAAGGCGCTGCCGAAAGTATAGAACTCATCCGAAGGGTTTTCCAACTTGAAACTGCCTAATCTTGAAAAAAACAATCCGAATTGGCACCCGCGACAGTGAACTTGCACTTTGGCAAGCCAACACCGTAAAATCCAAACTTGAGGCTTTGGGCTATACCACCCAGCTGGTTCCCGTAAAGTCTGAAGGCGACTTGGTGCTGGACAAGCCCCTTTACGAAATGGGCATTACCGGCATTTTCACCAAAACGCTGGACGTCGCAATGATAAAAGGCACGGTGGACATTGCAGTACACAGTATGAAGGACGTGCCCACGCAATTGCCCAATGGCATCGTGCAGACCGCTGTTTTGGCGCGCGCCTCTTCCGAAGATATTTTGGTGACAAAGAATGTAATAGATTTCGAAAAACCATGCACGATTGCTACCGGAAGTTTACGCCGTCACGCACAATGGTTAAATCGATATCCGCATCATAAAGTTGTGGATTTACGAGGAAACGTAAATACCCGACTTCAAAAATTAAGTGATAATGACTGGCAAGGTGCAATTTTCGCAAAAGCTGGTTTACAGAGATTAGGATATGTGAGCAAAGCGAACATAAAAAGCCCCTCCTTTGGAGGGGTTGGGGAGGCTTTTTGGGAGGTTTTAGACTGGATGCTTCCCGCCCCGGCACAGGGCGCAATGGTTATTGTAACTTTGGAAAATGATGATTTTTGCAAGGAAGCCACTTCAAAATTAAATGATCCCGCTTCCGAAATCTGCACCCATATAGAACGCGAATTTTTAAGAACTCTCGAAGGTGGCTGTACCGCGCCAATCGGTGCGTTTGCTGAAATAATTGAGGACAAGGTCCTCCTAAAGGGCTGCCTATTTTCTTTGGACGGAAAGGAAAAATTGGAGATTGAAAAGGCTGTGGCCAAGACCGATTACCTACATTTTGGAAAGGAATGTGCCTTGCAGATTTTGAAAAATGGCGGCAGCGAATTGATGGCGCAAATCAAGAGCCAGATCAATAAGTAAGTATTTTAAATTTCATTGAAATGAAAAGCGTTCTCTCAACAAAAAAATTGAGTCCTTCTCAAAGGGAACTGCTCGTGAACGCCGGAATTTCTCTCGTAGATTACAATGCCATAAACATTGAATTTGTTCCTTTTAGAGCACCGAATACTGTGGAAAATGCTATTTTCACAAGTCAAAATGCTGTAAAGGCCTATTTAAATGAAAAAGACCATCTCCCCTCTCCTTTGGAAGGAGAGGGGTCGGGGGTGAGGATGTTTTGCGTGGGTGAAAAGACGAAATCGCTTTTGGAGGAAAACGGTTTCAAAGTGGTTAAAATGACCGAATATGCTTCCGAATTGGCTTCGTATTTAGTTGAAAACCACAAAAATGATTCCTTTCACTTTTTCTGCGGAAACATCCGAAGCGATGAAATTCCCTCAAAATTGAAGGAAAACCATATCGCTTTTGAAGAAATTGAAGTATATAAAACAACGTTGAATCCGAAGAAATTTGAAAGGCAGTTTGATGCAATCTTGTTTTTCAGTCCAAGTGGAGTAAGAAGTTATTGCGAGGAACGAAGCAATCTCATTAATGATCAACCAACATTCGTTTGTATTGGCACAACAACTGCTTCCGAAGCAAAAAAATATTCCGAAAATGTGGTTATTGCTAATGCCACAACCGTGGAAAGCGTAATTGCCAAAACAGTCAAAAAATTAAAAACATAGAAATTATATACCTAACAGGTTTTTAAAAACCCGTTAGGTTTGAACTAAAGCTTATGATAAAGAACGATTTATTCTTAAAAGCCCTCCGCGGCGAAACCGTGGAGCGGCCACCTGTTTGGATGATGCGTCAAGCCGGAAGATACTTGCCCGAATTTCAGGAGATAAAAGCGAAATACGATTTTTTCACGCGTTGCCAAACCCCAGAACTTGCAAGTGAAATTACCGTGCAGCCCATTCGCAGATACGGCATGGACGCTGCTATTTTGTTCAGCGATATTTTGGTAATTCCGCAGGCGATGAACATTCACGTTGAGATGAAACCCGGCGTTGGCCCCTGGTTGCCGGATCCAATCCGCTCGAAAAAGGATTTGGAACGCGTAACTGTGCCGGACATCAACGAAACCCTCGGCTATGTAATGGAAGCCATAAAGATGACGAAAGAAAAACTGAACGACGAAGTTCCGTTGATCGGTTTTGCGGGTAGTCCGTGGACCATTCTTTGTTATTGCGTGCAGGGGCAAGGCTCTAAAAACTTTGATAAGGCGAAGGAATTCTGCTTTACCCAACCCGTATTGGCCCACGAACTGCTTCAAAAAATAACCGATACCACCATTCTATATCTAAAGGAAAAGGTAAAAGCTGGCGTAAACGCCGTGCAGGTTTTTGACAGTTGGGGCGGGATGCTTTCGCCCACGGATTATCAGGAATTCAGCTGGCAATATATGCAGCAAATAATTGATGCGCTAAAAGATGAAACGCCCGTTATCGCCTTTGGGAAAGGTTGCTGGTTTGCGTTGGACACTATGGCGAAAAGCGGTGCATCGGCTTTGGGGGTAGATTGGACCTGTTCCCCAAGAAACGCTCGCTATTTGACTGGCGGAAAGATTACATTACAAGGAAATTTCGACCCAACGCGCCTTTTCAGTCCGCCATCCGAAATAAAAAAGATGGTGAAGCAGATGATCGATGAATTCGGGAAAGACCGTTATATCGTGAATTTGGGCCACGGAATCCTGCCCAATATTCCACTTAAAAATGCAGGTGCTTTTATTGAAGCGGTGAAGGAATACAAACAGGAATAGATGCTTTGGCGGATTGTAAGAAATCTGGATTTCAGGCAGCTCTTTGGGTTGCTTGGTCTTTTTCTTAGGAATCCGTTGTACACCTTTCCGACCATTTTCGCCACGAAGAAATGTATGGCAATTGCAGAAAGAGAGTACGGCAGCAAGCATCATTTGGGAAATCCGGCAAATGCATTCCGGCATGCGCTTTGGGTGATTTTGATAACCAAAAAGTGCCTGAAATGGCAAAACAACGAACAAAAGGCAAAAGCTTGGGCAAAGCAGTTTACCGATTGGCACGAGGATTTTTCGCCAAACAAAGCGTTGGAACGCGCCATGGATTTGCACAATAATGCAATGGGACTTCGTTATTTTGAGCAGATAAAAGACAGAAACGAAGCGGAAACGGTTTCATTTTTAAAACAAAGAGCTTCGGAAGCGGTAAAAGTTTTAACGGTTGAAGAGGTTAAAAGTATTGAGGATAAATTAGTTTATATCGATTGAAAAGAACCTAACGGGTTTTCGGAACCTGTTAGGTTTGGATTTAGGAAAATGGTCAAAAACATTCTAAAAGGCATAAAGGCATACGCAGGCACTTTCAAGCTCATTGGCAAACTCGGACTTTGGAAGTACTTCGGCATCCCGATGGCCATTAGTTTTTTGACCGCTGTTTTAATTGGGTTTTCCGCTTGGGGCTTGAGCGATAATCTGGGAGCCTTTATTTCAAAAATCTGGTTTTGGGAATGGGGCGCCGAAACGTTCCGGACTATTAGCGATTTTATTGGCGCACTTATAATCATTGCTTTGGGAATTATTCTATATCGGCATATTGTAATGGCATTGAGCGCACCCTTTATGAGTCCGGTTTCAGAAAAAATTGAAAAGCATTTTTATGGCGAAAACCATTCCCATAGAAATACTTCAAACGCGCAGCAGCTTTGGCGTGGCGTCCGAATAAACTTAAGGAATTTACTGATGGAGCTATTGCTCACACTCCCGATAATCTTGATAGGGTTTATACCCGTTGTGGGAATAATTTCTTCGGTACTTTTGTTTTTGGTGCAGAGCTATTACGCAGGTTTCGGGAATATGGATTATACGTTGGAACGGCATTATAAATATACCGAAAGTATCGAGTTTGTTAAAAGAAACCGCGGCTTGGCAATCGGCAACGGCATGATTTTTATGCTGATGCTTTTGATTCCGGTGATTGGGATTATTCTTGTATTGCCACTTTCGGTGACGGCGGCGAGTACGGAGACATTAAAGGTTTTGGAAACGACCAAGCAAATTGGTTTTAATAGAGATTTGGATAAAAATTAAAAGATACCCGCCTACGCGGGCATGGTGATGAAAGAAAAATTTGTAGCATATATAAAGAATTTGCAGAATGAAATTACTTCCGCTTTGGAGGAAATTGACGGTAAAGCAAAATTCAAGGAAGACAAATGGACACGTGCGGAAGGCGGCGGCGGCCAAACCCGAGTGATCGAAAACGGAGCAGTTTTCGAAAAAGGCGGGGTGAACATTAGTGAAGTCCATGGAAAACTTCCGGAGAGTATGCAGCAATATTTCGGCGTAAAGGATGCCGATTTCTTTGCTTGCGGCCTCAGTTTGGTGCTTCACCCAAAAAGTCCGATGGTACCAACGGTACACGCAAACTGGCGTTATTTTGAAATGTACAATTCCGAAGGAACAATCGTGGACAGCTGGTTTGGCGGCGGACAGGATTTAACGCCCTATTATTTGTTTGAAGAAGATGCCAAACATTTTCATCAAGTCTGCAAAACTGCTTGCGAAAGGCATAATCCGGATTTTTATGAAACTTATAAAAAGCGCTGCGACGAGTATTTTTGGAATGCGCATCGCGAAGAAGCGAGAGGAATTGGTGGTCTTTTCTTTGATTATTTAAAAGAAACGGACACGATGAAAATGCAGGATTGGTACAATTTCGTAACCGAAGTTGGCAACAGTTTCTTGGAATGTTATCTTCCCATTGTTGAAAAAAGAAAAAACCTTCCCTATTCCGAAGAAAACAGAACTTGGCAGGAAATACGCCGTGGCCGTTATGTTGAGTTTAATTTAGTTCACGATAAAGGCACGCTTTTCGGCCTAAAAACAAATGGCCGAATTGAAAGCATTTTGATGAGTTTGCCGCCGGTAGTTCAATGGAAATACGACCATCAACCGAAGTCTGGAAGTGAGGAAGCAAAACTTGTGGAGGTTTTGAAAAAGCCGAAAAAATGGCTAAAAATTTAAATTTGAGATATTATGAAATATGTTTTATCAGTCTTGCTATTAACAATTACAATTGGGTTTTCACAATCTAATCCACAAGAACTTAGTTTTGACACTAAATATTATAATGCTGTAGATAAGTGGATAGCATTTCCCAAAAAAGCAACTGATACATCTTATATCTTCGGATTTATTTATTTGGACGATACGGCGGGTTTTACTTTTAATTATGAATCGAAGTTTATAGAAACGGATAGTGGTCTTAAAAAATTACCAAGGAAGATTGAGGCTGGCTTAAAATCAAGACTTGTAGAAACAACTACTGATGTTGCAGTACTTTCAGATAGTCAACTTACCCAGTTAGAATTACCAAAATTCCCTGAATGGCTTTCGGTATACAAAGCAGATTCAACAAAAGTATCCTATTTAAAAAATATTGGATATCATTATAATCATGTGGGTGCAAACAATTTGGCTCTTAACCCTCTAAAAAAGGCCTACGTGCTAGATCCACATTATGCAGGGCTTGAATTTGAACTTGCATATGCATATAATGCCTTGCATGATTTTAATCAAGCGATTCTAATCCTTCAAGAAGCAATTAAAAATGATCCAAACAACTTTTTATTTTATCGTGAATTAGGTTTCTCTTTAAAAAATATTGGACAAAATGAAAATGCTGAAAAAATTTATAAAAAAGGAATTAATTTGACTGATGATAAATTTCAGAAAAGTGAAATGGCTATAAATATGGCACAATCCTATTATTTAGAAAAGAATCTGAAAAAATTTAAAGAATGGGCCGTAATTACACGGAAGTTTACAGAAAATGATTCCAGATTTGATCAATTTTTAAAAATCTGGGAAAAGGAATTAAAAATTAATTAGGCCTCGACGGCGCTCGACCTGACAAAAAAATTAAGATTATGTACCCACTAAGAAGAAACCGAAGACTGCGAACCAATGAAAGTATGCGAAGCCTGGTTCGTGAAACTATTATAAGCCCCAATGATTTTATTGTGCCACTTTTTGTGGTGGAAGGAAAGGGCGTAAAGGAAGAAATTGCCTCGATGCCTAACTATTACAGACTGAGTTTGGATAATCTTCAAAAAGAGGTAAAAGAGCTTTGGGAGCTCGGTTTGAAATCGGTTTTGCTTTTTGTGAAAGTTGATGATAAACTGAAGGACAATAGCGGAAAGGAAGCCTTAAATGCTGATGGATTGATGCAACGCGCCATAAAAACGGTGAAGGATGCCGTTCCCGAAATGATTGTGATGACCGATGTGGCCCTGGATCCGTTTTCAGTATATGGGCACGACGGAATTATTTCCGAAGGGAAAGTTTTAAATGACGATACCAATGCGGTCTTGGCTGAAATGTCCCTAAGCCACGCCATTGCGGGTGCGGATGTGGTTGCGCCCAGCGATATGATGGACGGACGCATTTTTGAAATCAGAACCCTTTTAGAGGACGAAGGTTTCTGCGATACCGCGATTATGGCGTACAGCGCCAAATATGCTTCGGCATTTTACGGGCCGTTCCGGGACGCGTTGGATTCAGCTCCAGTGGATGTTAAGGATATTCCGAAGGATAAAAAAACTTACCAAATGGATTACGGCAACCGGGAAGAGGCCATTCGCGAAACCTTGATGGACATTGACGAGGGCGCAGATATTGTGATGGTAAAACCCGGACTTTGTTATTTGGACATCGTCCGTGAGATTAAGGATGCCGTAAATGTTCCCGTGGCGGTTTATCAAGTAAGCGGCGAATACGCGATGCTAAAAGCAGCGGCCGAAAAGGGTTGGATAGACCACGATGCCGTAATGCTGGAACAGGTTACCGCCATAAAACGCGCTGGAGCCTCAATGATTGCGAGCTATTTCGCCAAAGATGCTGTAAAACTGATTAATTAGCAAAATTTTATCTTTCCGAATTCATTTTTCGCATACATTTGCGGCGTGAAACATGTTGAAAAACATATAAGTAGGTTACTGGTCTCGATTGCCGTTTTCCTGGTTTTCGGGAATGTGGCTTTTGCCGCCGAAACCTTTTCCGAAAAGAGCAAGAACACCGTTGTTTCTGAACTTCAGAAGGATGACCACAAGCCTTTTGTTTTTAATGAAATTTCTATTGGGGAGGTTTCGCAAACGGTTTCGCAGAATGAATATTTGGGGCTCGGATTGTTTGGAACATTTTATTCCAATCAGGATTTTTCCTTTGTCCGCGAATCTTCTTTAATCAATTCGTCCTTTACCCTAAAGGACAAACGGGAGCTAATCTTCCGGCATCTGTTTCCTTTCCATTTTTTTTGGTGATTTTTTGAGCATGCTTCGGCTTGTTTGGATTGGTTTCCAAGCATTTTCTTATTCAAATTTATTCACCTAAAAATTTATTCATCATGGAAATGAACACCACCCTAATTGGGATAATTATATTGTTATTGATTTTTGTGCCCGTAGGTTATTTAATCCTTAATACCACCGGGCAGGACAAAAAAGCAAAGAAAACCGTATCGCAACTGTCGCAGACCAAGGGCATACAGGTAAAAAATATAGAAGTGATAGGCAACTGCGTAATTGCTGTTGACGAGGCTTCAAAGAAACTAGTTTACACCTCAAAGACCAACCCCAGCGCAGACTTTAAGATTGTGGATATGACCGAGGTGCGCGACTGCAGGGCCAAGAGCATTAAGCAGACCGAAAAGACACTGGATTGGGTAGGGCTGGAACTGCTTGAGAAAACGGGCAGGGTAGAAATACCTTTCTACATTGAGAACGACGAAGAGGGCTATACCAAAGACCCTTTTGTTTGTCTGCAGGACGCAAAGCGATGGGAGGGAACGCTGAGGCCCTTGCTGAAGGCTTCGTAAAACCACTTTTTAAGAAAACCGTCCATTGTGGCGGTTTTTTTATGCAATTAACAAAGTGTTACGCATAAATCAGGTTATAAATCTTTATTTTAGATGAAAATTTCTAAAACCAACTATGACCTTACTGATTGTTTATGCGGTGCTTTCTATTTTCTTCTCCTTTTTGTGTTCTATCCTTGAGGCAGCGCTACTTAGCTTTACGCCCACTTATTTACGAATGAAGGCACAGGCGGGAAAGGTCTATGCCACGACCCTTACCAATTTTAAAAAAGATATAGACAAGCCGCTGATTGCAATCCTCACCCTAAATACCATTGCGCATACCGTTGGTGCCATTTTGGTTGGGGTACAAGCTGAAAAATTGCCTTATAAGGTGGAGCTATGGGGGATGAATCTGGTAGGAATTGTCTCTGCAATAATGACGATGCTTATATTGGTGGTTTCTGAAATTATCCCAAAAACCATTGGCGCTACCTACTGGAAGAAACTTGGTCCGTTTACGGCTATTTTCCTAAAACTAATAATTATCCCGTTAAAATATACGGGAATTCTGTGGCTGCTGATGCTCATTACGCGCTTGGTGGGCAAATCGGCTCATGTGAGTACGATGAGCCGTGAGGAATTTATGGCCATAACCGATGCCGCCGAGGAAGAAGGGGTTTTTGAGGAAAGTGAGACTACCGTTATAAAAAACCTACTTGTTTTTAAGAGCGTGCACGCCAAAGATGTAATGACGCCTTTTACCGTTGTTACTTTGGAAGATGAAACTAAGAGCCTTGATGAATTTCACCAAAACCATAAAAGCCTTCGATTTTCGAGGATACCAGTGTATAAAAACAAAACCCACAACATTACGGGGTTTGTACTTCGTGACGATGTGCTTGAGGAAATTGTGGAAGATCGCGGCGATAAGCTCTTAAGCGATTTAAAACGGGAGATTTTTGTGGTTTCGGCAGAAAAACCCATTCCAGAGCTATTTGAAACCTTTATTAAGCAACGCGTTCACATTGCATCGGTGGTTGATGATTTTGGAAATACCATTGGCGTTGTTACGATGGAAGATATTATTGAGACGCTCCTGGGCCTTGAGATTATGGACGAAAGTGACAGCATTGAGGACATGCAGTTACAGGCTCGTAAAAATTGGGAACGTCGTGCAAAGCGGATGGGAATTGAGATTAACAGAGATATAGAACTGGAACGGGGCGATGATGAACAGGAGCTATGATGATTATGTTGATACTCCCATAGGGATATTAATGCTTTCCTTTAATGAAAAGTTTGAATTGGTTTCGGCTATTTTTCCTGAGGATGAAATAGCGCTTCCCGTAGCCAATGGTTTGGGAAGTGTGAAAATTCAGCGTGTGAAGAAACAATTCGAGGAATACTTTAACGGCACCCGAAAAACTTTTGATATACCGCTTTCGCCGGAAGGAACCGAATTTCAAAAAAAGGTTTGGACGGAATTGTTGAACATACCCTACGGAGAAACTACCACCTATCAACAAATGGCGAACAAGTTGGGCGACCCAAAAGTAATCCGTGCGGCTGCCTCGGCCAACGGCAAGAACCCTATTTCCATAGTCATTCCCTGCCATCGGGTTATTGGCAGCGATGGTTCGCTCACAGGCTATGCGGGCGGTCTGCACCGAAAGAAATGGTTATTGGAGCTCGAAAGCCCTTCCCCCCAACAATCGCTTTTTTAAGATGAAACGTTTCAAGAATTTCCTCAAGTGGCTTTTTATATTGCTTGTCGCCGTGGTACTTGGCCTTTACATTAGCGGGTATGGCTATATTCTGAAAGGCATTTGGGTGGTCTATCTACACGGCCACACCACGGCCTATATTGACGATTTTAAATTTTTTGAAAACGAGACGATTCCCGCGAGCCGCGACCCGCAGCCTTGGCCATTCCATAAAGATTACAACAGCGTTGAGGCCACCAAAGCTCTTTCTGAAATGAACGACACTTTGGGAACGGTTGCTTTTTTAATTATAAAAAATGATAGCATTTGGTTTGAAAAGTATTTTGACGGCTTCACGAAAAACTCGCAGACCAATTCCTTTTCCATGGCGAAGAGTGTTACTTCTGCTTTGCTGGGAAAGGCAATAAATGATGGATATATAAAAAGCTTAGGCCAGCCCGTCGGCGATTTTTATCCGCAGTATGCCGGAACCGGAATGACGGTGGGCGATCTTTCTTCCATGGCTTCGGGGCTAAATTGGGACGAATCGTATTTCAATCCGTTTGGGATGACGGCGCGGGCATACTACGATGCCGATTTGGCCAAAACTATCTTGAAATTGAAAGTGGTAGATACGCCCGGCGTTCGCTTTAAGTATTTAAGCGGAAATACGGAGCTTCTGGCAATGGTTATCCAAAAAGCAACAAATAAAAAGTTGGCAGATTATTTACACGAAAGTTTTTGGCAACCGCTGGGCTTTGAAAATCCTGCGGTTTGGCAAGTGGATGATGAAGAAAACAGATTGGTAAAAGCCTACTGCTGTATTGGCAGCAATGCGAGGGATTTTGCACGTTTTGGGAAATTGTATAAAGAGTACGGCAAGTGGAACGGTCAACAAATTTTGGATTCTGCTTTTGTGGCAAAATCCATTGCACCACGCTTTGCGGAAAGCCCCGAATACGGTTATGGGTTTTGGCTGAGCGATTATTTGGAAAGGAAAATTTTTGTGATGCGAGGTATTCTTGGACAATACGTAATCGTGATTCCCGAAGATGATTTAATTATCGTACGCTTGGGGCATAAACGCGGCAATAAAACCGATTTGCCTTTTAGCAGTGATTTTTATGTTTATGTGAGGGAGGTTTATGAGATGATTGAAAATGGTGGCTCTTAATTCTATTGTTTCATTTTGTATATTTACTTATAAAATAATTTACGACAGATGAATACATCACTATTAAAAGAAGAACTTCATCAATTAATTGAAAAGGGTGACGAAAGTTTCGTAAAAAACTTTTATAAACTCGCTAAGCTATATCTTCAGAAATCTGAAATGGATAAAATGATAATGGATGGCGAGGCGGATATAAAGGCCGGTAGAATATACAGCTCAGAGGAAATGAAGGATTTTATCGATTCTTGGAATTGAACGGAAAACCTACGTATTGGACGCATCGTGCAAAGAGGGATTTGGAAAAAATCTTCCATTTCAATAAAGTATTGTACGGTACCGAAAAAGCAAAAGAGATTTCCTATAGTATTCGAGAAAGGACCTTGCTGCTTGAAAATCCAGAATATGATTTTGAGCGAATAGGGTCCGTGGACGAATCCTTTAACCATTTAAAACACACTTATAGAAAACTAATTGAAGGCTATTGCAAAATAACATATAGGATAGGTAAGAAAAGGATATATATTGTCCGGGTTTTTGATACACGACAGCATCCCTCAAAGAATTTATAAAAAATTGAAATTATTTTTGAATCAATAATTTTCCGTAGCTTTAAGCATCTCCCCAGTTTGAAAATTTCAGAATTATGATCAAGCGAATAAACTTGGAGCATATCCTGTTCTTGGATATTGAGACCGTGCCACAGTACGAAAATTTTGATGAACTGGACGATACCTCAAAAACACTTTGGGAGCTGAAAAGCCAATACCAAAGGAAGGATGAAATTTCCGCGGAAGAGTTTTACGAGCGCGCAGGCATTTGGGCGGAGTTTGGTAAAATTGTTTGCATATCCGTAGGCTATTTTGTGTTGAAAGGCGACGTCCGCAATTTTCGCGTAACCAGTTTTCACGGCGATGAGATTAGCATTTTAAAGGAGTTCAAGGCCTTGCTCGAAATCCATTTCAACAAACCACACCATCTCCTATGCGCGCATAACGGCAAGGAGTTTGACTTTCCGTACATTGCGCGAAGAATGATTATTAACAGTATCGACATTCCTTTTAAACTAGATCTTTTCGGAAAAAAACCTTGGGAGGTACCGCATTTGGACACTTTGGAATTATGGAAATTTGGCGATTACAAGACTTTTACCTCCCTCAAATTGATGGCGCATGTTCTCGGGATTCCTTCTCCAAAGGACGATATTGATGGCAGTCAAGTGCGAAGCGTTTATTACGATGAAAAGGATATTGACCGAATAATTACCTATTGCGAAAAAGATGCGGTTACGGTGGCACAGATTTTCCTAAAACTTCGCAATGAAGAAATGTTGCGGGATGACGAAATACTTTCGGTTTAAATCGCTTTTATGAGCCAACATCATTCTGCAAGGTTTTCTGTCTAAAATTTAGTAGTTTTACCGGCCACATTCAAATATACTTCTATGACATTTTCAAAATTTATCCCAAAATCATTTTTAATCCCTATGGTAGCGGCATTTCCTCTTTTTATGTCCTGCAAGGATGAGAAGGTAGCAGAACAGACGCCCGCAGCCACCCAAGAGGCAACCCTTGAACAGAAGAAACAAGCTTTGGAGAATGCCGCTCCGGCTTCTACTACTATAAACGCAGCAAGTAACGGTGGTGCGGTTAATCCGCCCCACGGGCAGCCCGGCCACGATTGCAAAATTCCAGTGGGCGCTCCCTTGAACGGGGCGGCTGGAGGCACCGACGCTACATCTATGCCAGCGATGAATCAGACCAAGGCTACTCCGGCGGCCATTTCAGGCAATGGCGTAAACCCACCCCACGGGCAGCCAGGCCATAGATGTGATATAAAAGTAGGCGATCCTCTTTAAAAAGAATATTTATAAAGTAAACGGCCCGTTTCATTTTTGAAACAGGCCGTTCTATTATCAATATTAATTAACTACTCTTTTATGAAACGTTTCATAAGCTTGTTGTTGTTGTTGTGGGTATTTACTTCAAGCATATAAACACCACTTCGCAATGAGGAAACATCTAAGCTTTCAGTATAAAGGCCTTTGCCAATAACCTGTCCCATAATGTTATAGATTACATAATCCTTTCCATTTGCCTCAACCAAAGAGATGTTAAGGGTATGTTTGGCAGGGTTTGGATAAATGGACATTTCTGAACTGTTGAAGCCTGTACCTCCAGAAATACCTTGGTTCACTGAATTACTGATGATCACGGTATAATCTTCCACTTCACCATAAGTAAAAGTTTCACAAGAAGTTGGATTTGCGTTATACTTCATAGAAACGCGCATTCTGGTTGCGCCCGAAAGTGCAGATGTAGGAACTGTAAAACTACCGGAAATTGAGGATGCAGTAGTTCTGGAGCGCGAGTAAACCTGCTCGCCAGCATCATTAAAGTCGCCATCCTGGTTATAGTCAATCCATACGCGGTATGCTTCGCTGTACGTTCTACCGGTCCAGCGTGGAGTTATGGTTATGGTATTGCTGCTTCCTTTGGTTAAGGATGTAGAAATACTTGTGAAATTTCCATAGCCACCATTATTTCCAGAAAGATTATTAATGCTTCCCAGTTGGACCCTGTCTATATATTCATCATTTGTATTGTTTCCTTGCGAAGTACAGTATGTAACCGTATTTGATAGAGTGGTAACATTTACAGTATTGCTGAAGCCAGAATTGTTGCCAGCCGCATCGTGTGCACGTACTCTAAAGGAATAAGCGGTAGCAGGTGACAATCCAGTAATGTTTGCTGAAGTGCCTGCAACGCTTCCTAAGTTGGTACTGCCTTGGAAAACGTCGTAGCCCGTTACGCCCACATTGTCTGTGGAAGCATTCCACGAAAGTGTAAGCGTGGTTTGGGTTACATTTGAAGCGGACAGACTTCCCGGCGCAGTTGGAGCCTGCGTATCTGGTGCAGCGCCTCCCAAGTTGATTGTATAGTCTTCTACTTCACCATAGCTGAAAGTTTCACAGGAAGTTGGAATTCCGTTGTATTTCATCGAAACCCTCATTCTTGTTTCGCCGCCAACAGTTCCTGATGGCACCGTGAATGTTCCGCTATTTGGAGTGTCTTTTGATGCGGCTTTGGACCAGACCAATTCGCCTGCATCACCGAAATCGTTATCACCATTGTAATCGATCCATACGGCATAACCTTCATTGTAGGTTGTTCCTGTCCAAGTAGGAGTTACTGTAATAGTGTAAGCGGTGCCTTCGTTTAAAGTAGTAGAAATACTTGTAAAATCTGAATAAAGTTGTGCGCCCGAAGCATTATTGATGGTGTTCAACTGTACGCGGCTTATGTATTCATCATTTACATTGTTACCCTGTGAAGCGCAATAGCTACTTCCCCCACCACCACCGTATGGAGCGCCAACACCTACAGCATACCAAGCGTTAGTGGTGGCAATTTCCTCTGGGCTATCTGCGCCGTAAAGATCTCTTGCGGCTTGAATAGCGCCATTTCTTGCATCGCTGTACTGTGAGTTTGAATTCAAATAGACAGTTAGGTTCCTGTAGGCAATTGCAGCTGCTTTGTCCATCCCGATTCCGGTAACGTTATAGCTGTTGCCTAAATCGTTGGTACCGCTTTTACCCAGGGATAGAACATAAAACCAAAAATTCTGCACCCCGGAGTTTATGTGTACCCCGCCATTATCGCCTGAGCCGGAATACCAATTGGTTCCCAAATACGTGTCTGGATCGCCATAGGCATTTGGGTTGCTCATGGAGCGAAGTGCACCACCGCTTCCGCCAGCACCAATGTCATCACCCATAAGCCAGTCGTTTGTTCCAGAGGCAAACTTTTCAATTGATTCACCGAAAATGTCTGAAAAAGATTCATTCAAAGCTCCAGATTGATAGCTATAAACAAGGTTTGCGGAATATTCGGTAACGCCGTGTGCAATCTCGTGGCCACAAATATCCAAGGATACCAATGGGCCATAGTTTACGCCATCCCCATCGCCGTAAGTCATTCGGCTACCGTCCCAAAATGCATTCACATAATTTGAGGAATAGCTAACGTACGATTTTATAATGGCTCCCGCATTGTTGTAGGAGTTTCTTCCATGCTTTTGGCTGAAGTATTTGTGGGTACGCTCCGCGCCAAAATGGGCTTGAACACCCGTTGGGTTCGATGTAAAATTTGTTGAAGAGCTGGTAACATCCACGGCGCTGTTATAGTTGGTACTATTGTTCAGGTCAAAGGTCTGTATTCCGCTGCCATCTGCTGTTTGGCGCAAACGGTATGGGCCAGAGGCATTATCGGCCGTAAAGGACACCGTGCCGTTATAAAGGCTGGTTCCCGTTGCTGGCACATTGGCATGGTGAATACGCTTGTTTTCAAAAATGAATTGTCCCGTTTTCGCATCAATATAAACATCTGCTCTGTAAAGCGGAGCCGTAGCATAAATATCAAACTTATAGGCTAGGCGGTTGGTTTCAGAAATATTCTTCATTGCAGGGAAAACCACCAATTCACCCGAAGGCTTTTGATAATCTGCCAAAGCTGCTTCCGAAGTATTTTGCCACATATATTTTGTGGCGCCTACGTGTGCCATAGCATTGTTCAAAGCCTGGGAATTGCTTACGGATGGGGTTACATTAAAATCTTCAGCAATGGGGGAATAGGAAGAATTTAAAGTTTGTACCGTTCCATTTTTACTGCTCAGGGTGGCAGTTGCAAATTCTACTTTTACACCTTTAAAATACTGCTGCATTTTTTGATGTGTAAAACCTAGGGGATCTTGTTCTTGTTTTAGCGTAGTGAAGGAAGTTTGTGGGGATGGATTTAAAACTTCCTTGAAAATTTGGGAGGAGTTTTGAAGCGAATAGGATTGCGAGGCATCAAAAACTACTAGACTTGGTGGTTCTTTTACGTTTCTCTTTTCATCTTTTTTGTCTTGGGCAGAAACCACCCCGGAAAACGCAAAGATGATCAACGAAAATAGAAAAACGATTTTGTTAATTTTTTTCATAATAAATAAGATTTAGTGAATAAATAGGTTTGATGTTTTGTTAAAAAACTATTAAAAGAACGATAATTTTAGATAAGATGAAATTTTATTCGATGAACGGCAGTTAAAGTTTTAATATTCCCTTTTATCCTATCTTTGGAATTATGAATGGAAAACCATTGTTATCGGTTAAGGAACTATCAGTTTCCTTTGGAAATAGGAAACAGCTTGTTGAAGTTTTACACCAAATTTCTTTTGATGTTTTCGAAAATGAAATAGTGGGAATAGTGGGTGAATCTGGTTCGGGTAAGTCGGTCACTTCACTTTCCATTATGGGTCTATTGCCAAAAAAGCAAGCAAATCTTTCCGGGAATATTTTTTTTGGAGAAAAAGAGCTATTAAAAGTCACCGAAAAAGAATTTCGAAGTATAAGAGGAAAGGAAATAGCAATGATTTTTCAGGAGCCTATGAGCGCGCTCAATCCTTCGCTGAAATGTGGCTTTCAGGTTGCAGAGATTCTCCGGCTTCATTTAAAGATGAACGCTTCCGAAGCAAAAAAGGAAACCATATCACTATTTGAAAAGGTAAAGCTGCCAAGACCTAACGATATTTACAACAGTTATCCGCACCAAATAAGCGGCGGGCAAATGCAGCGGGTGATGATTGCCATGGCCATTGCCTGTAAACCAAAACTGCTCATTGCCGACGAACCCACCACAGCGCTGGACGTAACCGTGCAAAAGGAAATCCTCTCACTTTTGAAATCCATTCAGCAGGAAACAAAAATGGCGATGATTTTTATCTCGCACGATTTGAGTTTGGTTTCTGAAATTGCCGATAGGGTGGTGGTTATGTATAGAGGCGATATTGTTGAAAACGCAACTACCGATGAAATTTTCAAACACCCAAAAGCGGAATATACCAAAGCGCTTTTGGCGTCACGACCGTCGCTAAGTGTTCGTTTGGCAAAATTGCCCACCATTGCCTCCATTGCCGATAAAAGCTTTGTCCCGCGGGAAGTGAAGGCTACCGAACGCGCAAAGAGACACAAACAGATTTATACCAAAGTGCCTATTTTGGAAATTTCCAATTTGGAAAAATACTATTTCAGCAATGTTGGAATCTTTGCAAAGCCCGAAATAGTAAAAGCCGTGGACAACGTTAGTTTTTCGGTTTTTGAAGGAGAAACTTTGGGGCTCGTGGGCGAATCGGGTTGCGGAAAATCTACTTTGGGAAAAACCATTCTTCGGCTTGAAAAGGCAACTTCAGGAAGCATAAAATATAGGGGAAAGGAACTTACAAGGCTTTCAAAAGTTGAAATCAGAAATCTTCGGAAGGAGATACAGATTATTTTTCAAGATCCCTATTCATCCCTCAATCCGCGTTTAATGATAGGCCAGGCACTGATGGAGCCGATGGAGGTCCACGGTTTGGGAAAGACTAAAAAGGAAAGAAAGGATCGGGTGCTAGCCTTGCTTGAAAGAGTGGGATTGGATGAAAGTTATTTTTACCGCTATCCACACGAGCTTTCGGGCGGGCAACGGCAGCGGGTAGGCATTGCTCGCACGATTGTGGTTGAGCCCAAGCTGGTAATTTGTGATGAATCGGTTTCGGCTTTGGACATTTCGGTGCAGGCGCAAGTGTTGAACCTGTTGAATGAATTGAAAAAGGATTTTGGTTTCACCTATATATTTATATCACACGATCTGGCAGTAGTAAAATATATGTCGGACCAGCTTTTGGTAATGAACAAAGGAAAGATAGAGGAATTGGGCGATGCCGATGAAATTTACGAAAATCCGCAGACAGCATATTCAAAAAAACTTATTGAGGCAATCCCGAAGGGAATTTAAAGCGTCTAAAAATTAAGCAATAAAAAACCCGTTCTAACCTCACGAAGAACGGGTTTAATAATTTATCTGTGTTTATGACAGATTTGGGGCATAAACAACCATAAAAAAAGATTAGACCAATAAAAACACTTTCTTAAAAATGAAAAGCACATTTTGTACTAATTCCTTTGTGCCTTTAAATGATCTAATTACTTTTTCCATATGAGGTTAAGTTGGTAAGATTTGGGACTGCTAATATGTGAAGGAATTTTCAATAAAGCGATAAAAAGCATTAATATTCGATGAAGTGCACTAAAATTTAACATATCGAGAGTTTTACACCTTTTTTTATCATAAAAAAACCATGACAGTGCATGGTTTGATATTTTAAAATTTGAAAAGGATGTTAAAATTTCATCTCTGCAATTTCTCCGTTTATTATTAAATCGCCCTCGGTGGCTTGCTGGATTTCTTCTATGGAAACTCCCGGAGCGCGTTCAAGTAAATGGAATTTTCCATCCTTGATTTCAAGTACAGCAAGATTTGTAACTATTTTTTTTACACAATTTACACCGGTAAGCGGCAAACTACACTCTTTTAGTAATTTTGATTCGCCGTCGCGGTTGGTGTGCATCATTGCTACGATAATATTCTCAGCCGAAGCTACGAGGTCCATGGCGCCGCCCATTCCCTTTACCATTTTACCGGGAATTTTCCAGTTG
Source organism: Aequorivita vladivostokensis (assembly GCF_000952855.1). Classification (GTDB taxonomy): domain Bacteria; phylum Bacteroidota; class Bacteroidia; order Flavobacteriales; family Flavobacteriaceae; genus Aequorivita; species Aequorivita vladivostokensis. Next base: position 21,950 of record NZ_JSVU01000001.1, read on the forward strand.
GCAATATCGCCGTTTTGTGAAACTTCCATTGCCCCAAGTATTGTTAAATCTACATGTTGCCCACGAATCATTCCAAAACTCATCGCCGAATCAAAAAAAGAAGCGCCGGGCAAGGCTGTGATAGTTTGTTTGCCAGCGTTTATTAAATCTGGGTCTTCTTCACCTTCATACGGAAAAGGGCCCATGCCGAGGATTCCGTTCTCGCTTTGGAATTCCACGCTTATGTCGTCGCGCACAAAGTTTGCAACCAGCGTAGGGATGCCGATTCCCAGATTAACGTAGTAACCGTCCTTTACTTCTTTCGCTATTCTTTGCGCTATTTGTTCTTTAGTTAAGGCCATTAGTTTCTTTTTCTAACTGTTAGTTGCTCAATTCGCTTTTCGTATTTTTCCCCTTGAAATATCCGTTGGACAAAAATTCCCGGGATATGGATTTGGTTGGGGTCCAATTCCCCAGCGGGAACCAATTCTTCCACCTCGGCAACGGTTATTTTTCCAGCACCGCACATGGCTGGGTTGAAATTTCTTGCGGTTCCCTTAAAGATGAGGTTGCCGGCTTCATCGCCCTTCCAAGCTTTTACAAAGGAAAAATCTGCCTCAAAGGCCTTTTCCATCACATACATTTTTCCGTGGAATTCACGGGTTTCCTTTCCTTCGGCCACTTCGGTTCCATAACCTGCGGGCGTGAAAAAGGCAGGAATACCACTTCGGGCGGCTTCACAGCGTTGTGCCAAAGTGCCCTGTGGAATGAGTTCAACTTCCATTTCGCCACTGAGCATTTGGCGCTCAAACTCGGCATTTTCTCCTACATACGAAGAAATCATTTTTTTTATTTGATGTTTTTTCAGAAGAAGACCAAGCCCAAAATCATCCACTCCAGCATTGTTTGAAATACAGGTAACGTTCTGAACATTTCGCCTTACCAATTCTGAAATAATATTTTCTGGGATGCCACAGAGACCAAAGCCGCCGAGCATAAAAGTCATTCCGTCTTCAATGCCTTCACAGGCTTCGCGAACGTTTGCAACTGTCTTTTTTATCATTTTTGAAATTTTCTGAAAATTACGAAATTTCAACCTATAAAAAAACCCCACGGCGCTTCAAAACGCGTGAGGTTTTTTATAATTATAAAAGGAACATTCTTTAAAAATCGAATTCATCCGGAATTTCCTCGACATCTGAATTGCCTTCGCGCCATTTGGAGCAATCGGTCTCGATGGAAAGATTTGCAGGTCGTTTGAAGTTGCCGGTGGAAACATCCAGATCCTCATCGGCATAGCAACTTTTCATATACATAGCCCAAATGGGCAATGCCATGGTGGCACCCTGCCCGTAGGCCGTGGAACCGAAGTGTATGGCGCGATCGTCGCCGCCTACCCAAACGCCCGTTACCAGGTTTGGCACCATTCCCATAAACCAGCCATCGCTGTTGTTTTGTGTGGTTCCTGTTTTACCGGCAATCGGATTTTTGAAATCGTACGGATATCCCGTAACAGCTTTTTTATAGATTGGCGAATTAACTGCCCAGGTGCCCCTTAGGCGCGCCCCAGAACCGGATTGTGTTACCCCTTCCATCAAACTTACGGTAACGTAAGCGGTTTCGTTGCTGATTACGTCTTTGGTTTTGGGAACGTTTTGGTAAAGCACGGTTCCATTTTTATCTTCGATCCGCTGAATGAGTATAGGTTCCACATAAACGCCTTCATTTGCAAAGGTGCTGTAGGCGCCCACCATTTCATAAACGGAAACATCTGGGGTTCCCAGCGCTATGGAAGGTACGGCTGGCATATTCTCGGTATCCACGCCCATTTTCGCCACCAAATCTATAACGGGTTCTGGGCCCACGCGATCAATCAATCGCGCGGTTATGGTGTTTATGGAGTTTGCCAGGGCATATTTAAGAGTAACCATGCCACCGTAGCTGTTTCCTGCATTTTTTGGCGCCCACGGCTTCAATAAATTGTGTTTGCCCGCGGGAATGGTGTACATGGTGTTGGGCAAGGTATCGCAGGGCGACATGTGCATTTGGTCTATGGCCGTAGCGTACACGAATGGTTTAAAGGTTGAACCTATTTGGCGTCTTCCTTTCTTTACCATATCATATTTATAATGTTTGTAATCTATGCCTCCAACCCACGCTTTTACCTCCCCGGTCTGTGGGGTCATGGACATCATGGCGGCCTGTAAAAATGATTTGTGGTACCGAATGGAATCCAGCGGGGTCATTACGGTATCAATATCGCCTTTCCAAGAAAAAACCCGCATGGGCACTTTCTTCTTAAAGCTTTCTATGATTTCTTCCTCATCCTTGCCTTGCTTGGCCATTTCGCGCCAACGGTCGCTTTTCCGCATGGCGGAATTTAAAATGCTTTCGGTTTCCTTTTCTGTAATATCGCGGAACGGAGCTGTTTTGTTCTTTTCGTTCTGCTCGTCAAAAGCCTTTTGAAGGTGGGCCATATGCTTTCTTACGGCCTCCTCGGCATATTCCTGCATCTTGCTGTCTATGGTTACATATACCTTTAGGCCATCTTGGTAAATATTGTATTTGCTGCCGTCAGCCTTTGGATGTTCCTGAATCCAATCTTCCATAAAATGACGGGCATATTCACGGAAATAGGTCGCGCTTCCTTCGTCATGGCCCTGTGGTGTGAATTTTAAGCCCAAGGGAAGCGCCTGTAATGAATCCATTACCTTTTCCGAAATAAAATCATATTTCTCCATTTGTGCCAAGACCACGTTTCGTCTTTCGCGCACCAATTCCGGTCTGCGGTTTGGATTGAAGAGCGAGGAATTTTTGAACATGCCCACCAGCATTGCCGCTTCCGCAGTGCTCAATTGCGACGGTGGTTTGTCGAAATAAATGTTTGCGGCGCTCTCGATGCCTACGGCCTGGTTTAAAAAGTCGTACTCGTTGAAGTACATCGTGATAATTTCCTCTTTGGTATAGCGCCGTTCCAAACGAGTGGCAATTATCCACTCCTTTACTTTTTGAACAACTCTTTCCAGTTTATTAGAGGCTCTTTGATCTGTAAAAAATAATTTGGCCAACTGCTGTGTAATGGTACTGGCACCGCCGCGCGTGCCCAAAAAGGCAACGGCCCTTATGGTTCCCCTGCCATCGATGCCGGAGTGGTCGTAAAAGCGCACATCTTCGGTAGCGATGAGAGCATTTACCAAATGATCGGGCAACGTATCGAATGGAACGGGGGTTCGGTTTTCTTTGTAAAATTTTCCAATGGTTTTGCCATCGGAAGAAATAATCTCGGTTGCCAAGTTTTTTTCAGGATTTTCAAGACTGGTCTCATCGGGAAGACTTCCGAATACACCCCAGGAAGCCAAAAGGAAAAATAAAATTATAAATAGAACGAAGCCTGCAAATAGCTTCCAAAATGTTCTGATGTGATGGCTCACATCAGCTTTGTTTTTCTTTTTCGGGGATGTCTTTTTCTTAGTTGCCATATTGTTTTTACTGTTTGGAGGCTTCTTCAATACTGAAACCTACATCTGTAATGCCTTCGAGTTTTGTAACGCCCTCCACATCGCCATTATTGCGCATAGCTTGGGCTATATCAACGGTATAAATGCCGTCCTCAAAAAACTGGACATTTTCCTTATACCAAAGTTTGTTTTCCTTTATGTTGCCTATGCCCTGGCCCATCCACGAACCATCGGGTTGAGCCATTCTGTATTCCAAAGTGTCCGTGACGGTTTTTCCGTGGGGAAAGGTCATATTTACAATTAAGAAAAGGTTGTTGTATCTATACTCGTTTGTGTTGCGAATGTTCAAAAATAGATTGTATTTTTTGAGCGAATCGAGTTGGGGAAGCTTAAACTGCACCACTTCATCTGCACCCCAATGGCCATCCATAGCCTGTGATTCACTAAATACGGTGTTTGACTCGCAGGAAACGAGCATGACCACCGTCAAAAAAAGTGCCATTAATCTATTCATTTTTCATCGGCTTCGGATTTCTGGGCTTGTTGCTGGGTTTGTTACCGGTTCTTTTGGGTGCCTTGTTTCGAGGCTTATTTTTTTGGGCGGTTCCGGCAGTGGCTTCGGCTTTTCCACGATTTTTATTGCGGCTTTTCTTTCGTCGTTTTTTACCTTTTTGCTTTGGTTGGTCAAAACGGGTCAAACTATCCTGGCCCACCACATTGCTGAAAGGTTCTTTCTCTGCCTTGGGGCTTTCGATAATAAATTCCTCCAGCGCCAAGGGCTTCTTGCCTTTTTTGTTGAGTTCTATTATTTCATTGGCCTTTTCAGCCGTAAGCTCATGCCAATTTGCAAATTCATTTTCATAGGCATACCAGAGCAGTCCCTTAAAAATATCTATCTTTTGGCAAGTGGCATTTCCTTTTTCGGTTTGAAGTTTGGTTTCGGTATTTGGAAATGATTCCAAGGCTTCCAAATAGGTATCCAGCTCATAATTCAAGCAGCATTTCAACTTTCCGCATTGCCCGGCAAGTTTTTGTGGATTCAAGGAAAGTTGTTGATAGCGCGCCGCGGAAGTATTCACCGACCTGAAATCCGTCAACCAAGTAGAACAGCAAAGCTCGCGCCCACAGCTACCAATACCGCCCAAACGTGCGGCTTCCTGGCGGAAACCCACTTGTTTCATTTCAATCCGGGTATTGAAGGTACGGGCAAATTCCTTTATCAATTCGCGGAAATCGACCCGTTCTTCGGCGGTATAATAAAAAATGACCTTGGAAGCATCGCCCTGAAATTCCACATCGCTTATTTTCATCTGCAGTCCGTGGCGGATGGCAATTTCCCGCGAACGCTTTTGTACATCGGCCTCTTTATTGCGCACGCCTTGCCAAATGTCTATATCTTTTTGTGAAGCCTTGCGATAAATTTTCGGCAGGGCTTCCACCTTTACTGGAACTTTCTTCTTTTTCATTTGTACGCGCACCAGTTCACCGGTAAGCGTAATAATGCCAATGTCGTGGCCCGGCGAAGCTTCGGTGGCAACCACATCGCCAATACTTAATGTAAGGTTCTCTGGATTTTGGAAGAATTCCTTTCTTCCGTTTTTAAAGCGCACTTCCACCGCATTGAAGGGTTCCATGTCGGCGGGAAGTTGCATATTTGAAAGCCAGTCAAACACCGTAAGTTTATTGCAGCCATCGGTTCCGCAAGTACCATTGTTCTTGCATCCCTTTGGCTGTCCGTTGGCGCCCGTGGCACAGCTGGTACAGCCCATATTTTTTATATATAAAGCCCTTTTTCTAAGCGAATAGGGACGAAAATTAAACAAATAATTTAATCAGTAAAGATACCAATAAAATTTTCGATTTAGGATTTACGATTTTAGATTTTTGAAGTCCTCTCCGAACCCCTCTAAATGAGGGGCCAATAAAAATTGAATATTACCCCCTTGGAGGCAAGGGGGGCTAATTACTATTTTTTAAACTTCAACTTCTCCGAACGTCCTTTTTTAAAAATCTTATTACTGTTCGGGATGCCCTGGCGCAGGCGTTTCTGCTCTTCGTAGGGCAAGTGGATTATCTCGATACATTCTTCGGAACAACAGTTTTCCATTGCCACGGCACATTTCTCACATTGAATAAAAAGCAAGTGGCAGGCCTCGTTGGCGCAATTGGTATGCGTGTCGCAGGGTTCACCGCATTGGTGGCAGTTTGAAATTACATCATCTGTAATGCGTTCGCCACGGCGATGGTCAAAAACGAAATTTTTTCCGATGAATTTATTTTCCAAACCTAAATTTTCCACTTGGCGCGCGTATTCAATAATACCGCCTTCCAGCTGGAACACATTCTTAAAACCTTTGTGTTTGTAGTAAGCGCTGGCCTTTTCGCAACGGATGCCGCCCGTGCAGTACATTACCAATTTCTTGTCTTCTTTGTGGTCTTTTAAATCTGCTTCTATAATATCCAAAGAATCACGAAACGTATCCACATCGGGCGTAACGGCGTTTTTGAAATGGCCGATTTCGCTTTCATAATGGTTGCGCATATCTACCAAAACCACATCGGGATCTTCAATAAGTTCGTTGAATTTTTGCGCATCCACGTGGATTCCCTTATTGGTAACGTCGAAGGTTTCGTCATTCAAGCCATCGGCAACAATCTTATCGCGCACTTTTACTTTCAGCTTTAGAAATGACTTCAAATCCTGCTCAATGGCAATGTTCAAACGTACGTCTTTCAGAAAATAAATACCGTCCAGGAATTCCTTAAATTCCTTAAAACGTTTCGCCGGAACGGAAAGTTGGGCGTTTATGCCTTCGTGGGCTACGTAAATTCGGCCCAAAACGTCCTGCTCGTGCCAGGCAACAAAAAGATGGTTACGGAAAAGATGCGGATTGCCAATTTTGGCATATTGATAAAAAGAAAGGGTTAGCCGTTCCTCGCCGGCCTGTTCCAATAATGCTTCCCTCTCTTTTGCACTTAATTTGTTGTACAGTTGCATGCTATACTTTTTTTTAGGTGAAAAGAATTGATTTTTTAAGTTGCAAAAATACAGGTTTTAAGGAAATAGGGGAGATTAAAATCTTTTTAATAGCTAATTAGCGCCAGCCAGCAATCCTACGATCAGCTCATCCAGCACTTTGAAGGCCTAATAGCTGTCCTGGCATCAGAACCAAGCTACGCCCCAAACGAAACAGAACTGCAAATTACCAGCCTACAGGCAAAGGCACAGGACCTAAAGGACAAAAACAACCAAGTGGCCACCGCTTACACCGCCGTAAGCAACGCCCGTCTGGAAAGAAATAGAATCCTCTATCAAGAAAATACAGGCCTGGTAGATACCGCCCTAGATATAAAAAAATACGTCAAGTCACTATTTGGAGCCTCCAGCCCAGAGTACAATCAAATAAGAGGCATAAAATTCAAAAACTATAAAGATTGAAAACCTAACACCTCGTGCCACATAAAGCACAACGCGTTCAGCAATAGGTAGTATGCTTAATCAGCAAGGTTCCGCTTTTTAGCTACACGCTACCACTTTTATACATATGGCTTCCGCTTTAACAAGTATAACTATCACTTTAACAAATATGCTCTCCGCTTTTTATATAATGGCGTTCGCAACAACAAATTTTGCGTTCGCCATTTATATTCTTGCGTCCGCATTAACAAATAACTGCTTGGCTTTAACACTTCTCGCGTTGGCTTTAACAAATATTGCACCCGCTTTCATAATAGTACCTTCCGCTCTCAAGAAAGTCTTGGTTCTTTCAGCAAACTTTGCTGCGCTTGTCGTAATAAGCGGTGTTGATTCTTTTTTGTTAACAAAAATCGTTTCTCCCTAGATTTTACTTTTGCCCCAAGCACAAAGAAATAGTATCTTAGCTACTTAAAAATTCCATCATAAAACATACTGAAAATGAGCACTGAAAAAGACGCAAAACTAAAAGCACTAAAGCTTACTCTCGATAAACTTGACAAAACCTACGGCAAGGGAACCGTAATGAAAATGGGCGATAGCGCCGTGGAGGATGTGGACGTAATCCCAACAGGTTCACTCGGCTTGGATGTGGCCCTGGGCGTAGGCGGTTATCCGCGCGGGAGGGTAATAGAAATCTACGGTCCCGAATCCTCCGGTAAAACAACCTTGACGCTCCATGCAATGGCAGAGGCCCAGAAAAAAGGAGGGATTGCCGCATTTATTGATGCAGAGCACGCCTTCGACCGCGGTTATGCCGAAAAGCTCGGCGTAGATATTGAAAACCTGATCATTTCGCAACCCGATAATGGCGAGCAGGCTTTGGAAATCGCAGACAATCTAATCCGAAGTGGAGCCATAGACATTGTGGTTATTGACTCCGTAGCCGCCTTGACGCCGAAAAGCGAAATAGAGGGCGAAATGGGCGACAGCAAAATGGGGCTCCATGCCCGATTGATGAGCCAAGCTTTGCGAAAACTTACGGGCTCCATCAGCAAAACGAAATGTACGGTAATCTTCATTAACCAATTGCGCGAAAAGATAGGCGTAATGTTCGGCAACCCAGAAACTACAACTGGCGGTAACGCTTTAAAATTTTATGCGTCCGTACGTTTGGACATTCGCCGTTCCACACAGATTAAGGATACCGACAGCAACGCTACAGGTAACAAAACCCGCGTAAAAGTGGTAAAAAACAAAGTAGCGCCACCCTTCAAACAAGCAGAGTTTGACATTATGTATGGCGAAGGAATCTCCAAAGTGGGTGAAATAATTGACCTGGGCGTTGATTTCGAAATCATCAAAAAGGCGGGCTCTTGGTTCAGTTATGACGATACCAAACTTGGGCAAGGGCGCGATGCCGTTAAAAATCTACTTCTGGACAATCCAGAACTGATGGACGAGCTGGAAAAGAAAATCAAAGATGCCATTGCGGCCATAAGCCAATAAAATTTCAGCAAAGTACGCAACCCTTTTGATACACTGGTATCTACACAATGTAGGAACCTTGATTATTACGGTTGCCCTCTGAAGAAAGAGGTATTTACAACGGAACGATAACTCACGGTACCGCATTTGACATTAGACGAGCTCATAATACAATGCAAAAAGCAGGATGCAACGGCGCAGGGCGAATTGTACAAGCAGTACAACAGAATCCTTTTTGCCATTTGTCTTCGCTATTCGCCTAACTATTCCGAAGCTGAAGACAATTTGCAGGATGCTTTTATCACCATTTTTAAAAAAATTGAGCAATATAACGCCAAAGGTTCTTTTGAAGGCTGGATGAAACGGGTAACCGTAAACACCGTGCTTCAAAAATACCGAAAGCAGCGAACCTTTGAAATTGTTGACGAAGGCCAGATCGAAGATGAAGCTGAGGTAGAAATTGAAAGCGAGGAAATTCCCTTGGACTTCCTGCTGAAAATAGTACAGGAACTGCCCGATAGGTACCGATTGGTTTTCAGTATGTACGTGATGGACGGCTATCAGCACAAAGAGATAGCGGAAATGTTAGGAATCAGCGATGGCACGTCTAAATCAAACCTGGCACGCGCCAGAATGATATTGAAAAATAAAATTGAAGACTATAATGCCAATAAACTATAACACTTAAGGTATTATATGAATTGTTTAGATTGAAAATGTAATCCCCCGCTCTTGGGTGGGGGTTTTACAAAAAAAGATTCCCGCCAGAGTTTATCTTGAGCGGAACCAATAATGAAAGAAAAGAAAAACATAGACAACATTTTTAACGAAGGTTTCAAAAACTTTGAGGCCACTCCTTCGCCACGCGTTTGGGAAAAGATCCAAGCCGAGCTTAAAAAGGAGAAGAAGGAGCGCAAGGTTATCCCGCTGTGGGTTAAACTTGGGGGTGTTGCCGCGTTGCTCGCGCTTTTGTTGACCGTTGGCAATTCGCTTTTCAATTCTTCGGAAATAGCAACGCCTGCGATTACGGAGGAAAAGGTGATTAAGACCGAAAAGGAACTACAGCAAAATGCTTCTGAAATAGAAAAAGATGCAAACAAAACACAAGTAGCTTCTGAGGACAATCCACTTCAAAATGAATCGTTGGAAAGCGAGAAGGTTTCCCATAAAAATGCTTCGGAAACTAAATCCCAAACAAAGGCTTCCAATAATATTTTCAAAAGCGCTTCTGAGAGAAACGGGGAAGCCGTAGTCGCTGCAAGCAATTCTGAAAAAAGAAATTCAAACACGGCTCAAGATTCCAAAGAAAATCTGGTAGAGAAGCAGATTTCTAAGAATGATTTAAATGAAGGGATAGCCGTTTTAAAAAATAGTTCTGAAAAAACAAACACGGAAAATAAAGAAATAGCTACCGAAAAGGGTATCAAAAAAGATGAAGCTATTTTCAACAACAAGAAAGAAGGCGTTGCGGTAAACGAAAATTCCGAAGTGAAAAAAATAGGAGAAAGCGTTGTAAAAACCGAGGAGGAAATGGCGGAAGCCTCCAAAAACAAAAAATCCATTTTTGACGCTATTGCCGAAAAAGATGAAGAAATAGTTCCCGAAAAGAAAAAGAAAGAAAAGCCGGAACAGCGCTGGAGTGTTGCCCCAAACGTTGCTCCCGTGTATTATAGCAGTCTTGGAAATGGGTCTTCCATTGACCCAAATTTTGCGGATAATCCACAGAGTGGAGACGTAAATATGAGCTATGGAGTGCAAGTGAGCTATGCGCTGAGCAACCGTTTAAGTGTTCGTGCCGGCGTTAACAATGTAGATTTAAGTTACAGTACGAGTGGCATTGAAGTAGGCACTGGCCCCGTTGCTGCGGCCTTACGTTCTGTTGACTATGGAAGTAGAGAAATCGTAGTTACTGCCGTAGATAAAGGTGCTTTGAGCAATGCAGCCCCATCCAATGGTTTTGGAGATATCATGCCGAAATCCTTACAGGGCGACGCCAGATTGGTACAGAACATAAATTATTATGAAGTGCCCGTAGAGTTGAAATACGCAGTAGTAAACAGTAGGTTTGGCGTAAATATTATTGGAGGTCTCAGTACGTTGTTTTTAGGTAATGATGAAATTTCTGTGAAGGCAGATAATTTCAATACTGTTCTGGGAGAAGCGAATAATCTTTCAAGCGTGAGTTTTTCAACTAACGTAGGGCTGGGAGTGGACTATAAACTGTCCAAAAAATTTACGTTTAATATTGAGCCCATGTTTAAATACCAGCTCAACCCTTATACCGATTCATCTGTAAACTTTAAGCCATATTATTTAGGTGTTTACAGCGGATTGAGTTTCAAGTTTTAGGTTAGTTTTTAGTTGAATGTGTTTGATATACTTCAAACAAAATGATTGCAAAAGACCGTCCTCCGCCATAGGACGGTTTTTTTATTCTTTCTTAATTTTGGATTAAGAACCTTATGGGACTTAATTGAAAGGGATTTTCCTGACCGCTAGAACAGAATTAAGAATATACTTCAAACCGTCGGCGCCAATAATTCCCCCAAAATAACATCCCGCGTTTTCTGTTTCAACTCCTTTCTATTTTCCAAAGTCAAGTTTTCGGTGGGGATAAGGTTGTGTACTTTTACGCGCATCTTGCCCGGCCCACCTTTAAAAAAGGAATACGGAAACCGCTTTTTGTTGTCGTGAAAAGTCATCGGCGCAATGGGAATTTGGTGCTCAATGGAAAGCCGAAAGGCGCCATCCTTAAATTCATCCAACAAAAGCGAGAGGTCTTCCGGCACGCCGCCTTCGGGAAAAATGCAGACGCTTAAACCCTCGTTCAATCTAATTTCCGCTCTGCGAAATGCTTCCACGCGACTTTTAGTATTGCCGCGATCCACCAAAATACAGGTGCGTTTATAGATGTATCCAAAAAGAGGAATCTTTGCCAATTCTTTTTTCCCAACAAACACAAACGGATTTTTTGTGGCGTAAAACATCAGCATAATATCGGTCATTGAAGTGTGGTTCGCCACAAACATATAGCTTTTGCCTTTTTTATAATTTACCTCCCTTTTGATGACGGGATAGCAGCCAATGCCATAAATTATAAAAGCCGACCAAGTGCGGGCCACTTTAAAGAAAAAGGGATACCAGGAATTTTTCAGAATGCTTATTACCAAGAACGGAAAGAGCAGGATAGTGGCCAGAGCGACTATCAAATAAAACCAAATGCGGTAAAGCGCCGCAAAAATTTGTTGAATTAGCTTCATGGAGCTCCAAAAGTACTAATTTGAACGATGCGAATAAATCAAAAAAAGTACCTTTGGTGAAATTTTTTAAGTTTAATTAAAAGGATTCCCGCCTGCGCGGGAAATGATATGTCAAGAATACTTACAGGAATACAAAGCACCGGCACGCCACACCTCGGAAATCTCCTGGGCGCGATCGTTCCGGCCATTGAGATGGCAAACGACCCGAAGAACGACTCCTTTCTCTTTATTGCCGATATGCACTCGTTAACACAGATAAAAAATGCCGAACTCCTTCGCGCAAATACCTATAGTGTAGCCGCAACTTGGCTGGCGTTCGGGTTGGATATAGAGCGCGTGGTATTTTACCGCCAGAGCGATGTGCCACAGACCGCAGAGCTATCGTGGTATTTAAGCTGCTTTTTTCCTTTCCAGAGATTGACGTTGGCACATTCCTTTAAGGACAAGGCTGACCGTTTGGAAGATGTAAATGCCGGACTTTTCACCTATCCCATGCTTATGGCGGCAGATATTCTTTTGTACGATGCCGAAATAGTTCCCGTGGGGAAGGACCAAATGCAGCACATTGAAATAACGCGCGATGTAGCGTCCCGTTTTCATGCGCAAATGGGCGAGACTTTTGTGATGCCCGTTGGCAAGGTTCAGGTAGAAACAATGTATATTCCGGGCACGGATGGTACCAAGATGAGCAAATCCAAAGGAAATTATATCAACATATTTTTGGATGATAAAAAACTTCGGAAGCAGATAATGGGTATTGAAACCGACAGTACGCCGATGGAAGCGCCGAAAAATCCTGATACCTGTAATGTTTTTGCACTTTATAAAATTCTCGGCACAAAAGAAGAAGTTGCGCAAATGCGAAACAACTACGAAGCGGGCAATTACGGCTATGGCCACGCAAAACAGGCTTTGTTTGAACTGATAACCGAAAGATTTTCGGAAGAACGAACGCGCTATCATTATTTTATGGAGAATCTCGCCGAGGTTGATGCCGCCTTGGCTACCGGTGCCGAAAAGGCTCGGAAAGTTGCCGATACGGTTTTAAAAAGGGTTCGCGAGAAAGTGGGGTATTAACTTCCGGGTCGTCTAACTATCGACAATAGTATAAGTTTTAAACCAACTGAAACAACTTCCCCGGCAAGGGGCGTACCACGCCCTTAATTTCCATATTCATCAACACACTTGCGGCTTTGTAGGCCGGGAGGTTGCACTCCAGGGCAATGATGTCCAATAGCTCTTTTTCCTTTTCCTTGAGAAAACGAAAAACTACTTTTTCATCTTCGTCCAATTCCACAAAAAGTTGGGTCTGTTTGGGTTTTTGGTTTTTTTCCAGTTCCCAGCCCAGCATATAGATTATATCGGCAGCACTGGTGAGCAAATGGGCTTTTTGCTGTTTTATCAAATTATTGCAACCACGGCTTTGGTTATCGTTGGCTCTTCCGGGAACGGCAAAAACTTCCCTGTCGTATGAATTTGCGATATCGGCTGTTACCAAGCTTCCCCCTTTTTCAGCAGATTCTATTACAATGGTTGCCTCGGAAAGGCCTGCGATTATTCGGTTTCGCTTTAAAAAGTTGTTTCGGTCAAAAGTATCGCTGCTCCAAAACTCAGTGATTAATCCGCCATTTTCTTCAATCTGTTGCACGTATTTTTTGTGGGTTTTTGGATATATCTGATTGAGCCCATGGGCCAAACATGCAATATTCTGCAACTTGTTGTCGATAGCGGCTTTGTGCGCACAGATGTCCACACCATAGGCCAAACCCGAAACGATTACCGGATTCAACGGCGCTATTTCCTCAATTAAATTTTCACAAAAAGCATTGCCGTAGCTCGTTATTTTTCGGGTACCGACGATGCTGATGATTTTCTTTCCCACCAAATCTATATTGCCACGGTGAAAGATAAGTATGGGGCCATCCAAACAGTGCTTTAACTTTTCGGGATAGGTTTTATCTTGAAAATAGCTGCACTCTATATTGTTTTCCTCAATAAATTTCAATTCGTCATCGGCCTGTTCCAACTGCTGTTTCAGATTGATTTCCTTTAAACGCACAAGACCGATGCCGTCAATTTTGGCGAGATTGCTTTTTTTCTCTTTGAAAACTGCTTCCGCAGAACCCATTTTCCGCAATAGTTTTTTTGCTGAAATATCACCCAGATTCGGAATTCGCTGCAAGGCAAGCGTATAGCGCAGTTCGGTTTTTGAAAGCATATTTTTGAGAATTACAATCGGGGGAGTTTCTAAAAATACGAAAAATTTGAGTTGTTGATAAATTACCAAAACAAAAAATTGGATTGCCTCCAAAAAACGCTAATTTTGTTAATATGCAACTTACAACCTACATAGCCGACCTGCTCTACCGATACGAATGTGTGATTATTCCTGGTTTTGGGGCGTTTTTGACGCGATACAAATCTGCGCATATTGACGATACTTCCAACACCTTTCATCCACCCTCTAAAATTGTTTCCTTCAACAAACAGTTACAGGCCAACGATGGTCTGTTCGCAAACTATGTGGCTTCGGTGGAAAAATGCAGTTATGAAACGGCGTTGCAACAAATAAGAAATTTTACGGCCCAAATATCAAAAGAGCTTTCTGAAGGAAAAACCGTTACTTTCAAAAATATAGGTGCGTTTTCACTGAACGAAGAAAAATCGCTTCAGTTTGAACCTTTACAGCAACAGAATTTTAGTACTTCGGCCTTTGGACTTTCTTCGTTTGTTTCCCCAAAAATAAGCCGCGAGGTTTATAAGGAAACTGTGGAAGCTTTGGAGGAAAAGGCACCGATACATTTTACGCCCGAAAGAAGGGAAGCCAAGCCGTATCTCAAATACGCTGCTATAGCAGTAATCGCATTATCGGCAATAGGTTTTGGAAGTTTAAAGCTTTATGAAAGCCAAGTTCAAAAATTTAACTATGCGGAAAGGGAAAAGGCTAATTCCCTTGTTGAAAACCAGATACAGGAGGCTACCTTCGTAATTGAAAATCCTTTGCCAGTACTTAGTCTTCAAGTTCCTAAACATGTTGGAATGTACCATATTGTTGCTGGGGCTTATCGTTTGGAAGAAAACGCGGAAAAAAAAGTTTCCCAACTGCGGGAGAAAGGCTATGCTCCCTTAAAAATGGAAGTTAATCGCTACGGACTGCACCAAGTGCTTTATGCGAGCTTTGATAATAAACTGGAAGCGCAGCAAAAGCTTTACGAAATTCAACGGTCTGAAAATGCCGATGCGTGGTTATTGGTACAGGAAATTCGTTAAATTTCAGTCTCCGTTTTAAGTATCAGTCTCAGTCTCAGTTTTCGGTGATGTGGCTGTAAAACTGTTGTCTCTTCCATTCATCCGAGTGAATTAATTTTTGGTTACAGGGTGGTTTTCTTTCCTCTTTTTTCGCTATTCTTTATTCCGAACTTAGGTATCTTTGCCAAAAATTTTCACAGATGCAATCCAAGACACCGCAACAATCCTTGACAATTTATACCGATATGGTCTTGCCCAGCGAGACTAACCCCATTGGCAATATGTTTGGGGGCGAACTGCTGGCGCGCATGGACCGCGCGGCCAGTATTGCTGCACGCCGCCATAGCCGCCGTATTGTTGTTACCGCTTCCGTAAACCACGTGGCGTTCAATAAAATGATTCCTTTGGGAAGTGTGGTTACAGTGGAAGCAAAAGTTTCCAGAGCGTTTAGCAGTTCGATGGAAGTTTATATGGACGTGTTTATCGAAGACCGTGAAAGCGGTGAAAGAAGCCTTTCCAACGAAGCTATTTACACGTTTGTGGCGGTTGATGAGATGGGAAATCCCGTTCGGGTGCCAGAGATAGTTCCAGAAACCGAGCTTGAAATAAAACGTTTTGAGGCGGCGCTTCGCCGTAAACAATTGAGTCTGGTTCTCGCCGGAAAAATGAAGCCCAAAGATGCTACAGAGCTGAAGGCTTTATTTCAATAAAACAATTCTAATTTCATAAACTATTGATTCAGTTGGTTTTTCGTCAAATATTTTTATGTTAAAATGAAATATTTAGACCGAAACTTGATGGGTTTAAAGTAGGTATTAAATATATTTGAAATCCTTTCTTGAAAATTTCATTTGAAATATTCCATAAGGGTGTCCAAAAACCTATTTTAAAATCTGTCGCAATTATGAAAAAAACTACCCTTCTCTCTTTTCGAAATCTCTGTTTTTTGGCAATGGCATTTGTGTTCTCCATGTCGTTCGGCCAAAATTCTACCAGCATCAATTTTCAAGGCGAAACAATTGTAATGCCTGAAAATATTTCAACTTTCCAATGGAGCCAAATGCCCGAATCGGCAAGACTTAATAACGGTTTTGTTGCTTGGGTTCAATTTTATGAAACTCCTTCACAAAACGTACAAAACCTTTTTAAAAGAAATAAGGTGGAATTGTTGGAATATATTCCCCATAAAACCTATTTGGCTTTTTTTCCAAATAACACCAGCGTTAATCTATTACGAAACAACGGGGTGCGCAGTGTGATAGCCGTGCCGGCGAGCGTGAAAATATCAAATGGATTAAAACTTCCTCCCTATGATTCTTACGCTATGGATGGGAACAATATTTTGGTGACACTTCAATTTCATAAAAATGTTTCTGCCGAATACGTAATTCAGCAGTTGGCAGAAAAGCAAATTGCGGTAAAACAACAATATAAAGGATCTAACAATATTGATCTTTCTATACCCAACAACTGTTTGGATGAACTAGCTGGGCAGCCTTTTGTTAAATGGATAGAATTAATTGTGGCACCGTCAGTTCCAGACGATACCCGAGGCCGAAGCTTGCACCGCTCCAGCAATTTGGATACCCAAACTTCTGCCGGAAGAAATTATACAGGATTGGACATAGGCGTATTGTGCCGCGATGATGGCATTGTAGGTCCCCATATAGATTTTCAGGGAAGAATTGATAACTCACAGGCCACAGGTACGGGCGCGAATCATGGTGACGGGGTTTCAGGAATTATGTCGGGCGCCGGAAATATAAACCCCTCGAATCGGGGAATGGCAGCAGGATCATTTTTATATGTGGTAAACTATCAACCCTCATTTCTGGATTCTCCTACCGTTTCGCTTATCAATAGCGGAGACGTACTTATTACAAATTCTTCCTACAGTAATGGTTGCAATGATGGTTATACCACCATAACCCAAACCGTGGATACGCAGGTGCATTCTATGCCAAATCTTCAGCATACCTTTTCCGCAGGAAACTCCAATGGAAGCAATTGTGGTTATGGTGCAGGAGGCCAGTGGGGAAATATAACCGGAGGGCATAAGCAAGGCAAGAATGTTATTGCTACGGCAAATGTGTTTTTTGACGGTTCGTTGGTTAATTCCAGCAGTCGCGGCCCAGCCCATGATGGTAGAATTAAACCCGACATTGCGGCCAATGGTCAAAATCAAATTTCAACAGATGAAAATAATACCTACAGATCTTTTGGCGGTACTTCTGGTGCCTCTCCGGGCATTGCAGGTGTTTCGGCACAGTTATACCAAGCTTATTCAGAGGCCAATGGCAATGTGCTTCCTCCTTCGGCACTCATAAAGGCAACGCTTTTAAATACTGCAAATGATGCTGGAAATGTAGGCCCTGATTACAAATTTGGATGGGGAATTGTGAATGGGCTTCGTGCTGCAAAGCTTATCGAAGACAATCGTTTTCTTTCCGGGGTTATTTCGCAAGGCGGATCAAACAACCATAATATTAGCTTGCCCGCTGGCACCAAACAAGTTCGCTTTATGGTTTATTGGAGTGATAGTCCTGCTGCACCCGGTGCCAATCCGGCCTTGGTAAACGATTTGGACTTGCTGGTTACAGATCCGGCAAGCAATGTTTTGGAGCCCTATATTTTAGACCCAACGCCCAATCCGGTTACACTGAATCTTCCCGCCACAAATGGCCCAGACCACTTGAATAATATGGAACAAGTGGTTATCAATAATCCTGCTGCCGGTAACTATAATGTTAACATTGCTGGGTTTAACGTGCCGATGGGCCCGCAGGAATATTTTGTGGTTTATGAAATTATTTCAGATAACATAACCGTGACCTATCCAAATGCAGGAGAAAGCTTTGTTCCCGGGGAAACGGAATCCATCCATTGGGACGCCGTGGCTGTAAATACCACTTCAAATTTTGTTCTAGAATATTCCACCAATAACGGAAGTAGCTGGAATGCTATCGCAACTGTTCCAAACACAACTACTAATTATGGTTGGTCTGTTCCAAATTCAGTTACAGGAGATGCCTTAATTCGTGTGAGCAATGGTTCGTCACAAGATGTGAGTGATGAAAACTTTTCTATCGCACCGTTGGTTACAAACGTGCAGGTAAGCCAAGTTTGTCCTACCGAAGCAACCTTTTCCTGGAATGCAGTAAGCGGTGCGGAATCGTATGATCTATATATTTTAGGCGATAAGTATATGGAAGTTGCCGGTACTTCAACAACCAATAGCATTACCGTATCCATCCCAAATTCTGCGGACCCAATTTGGTTCGCCGCTTTGGCGAAGAACACAACAGAAGCTTGGGAGGGTAGAAGAAGTATTGCTGTTCTATATGGAGGCGGTTTGCTGAACTGTACACTTGCTAATGATTTGGCTATTGAAAGCAACAACGAGGCGAGCGATTTCAACTTAATATGTAATCCAGGCCCTGCGACTGTTTCAACAACCATTTGGAATTTTGGAAGTAGTCCCGAAAGTAATTTTGAAGTAACCTATCAATTGGATAGCGGATTGGTGATAAGTGAAACCTATACAGGAACCTTGGCGCCCGGCGAACAAACAATCTTTGATTTTTCAACACCTTTGGATATTACCGCGGCGGGCAATTATACACTAACCGTATCGGTAAACTTGAGCGGTGATGAAAATCCAAATAACAACACCGATATCCTAACCTTTTATGCCGCAACAGATGCCGAGCAACTGGATTATGCGGAACCTTTTGATGTGAACGGGCTTCCACCCGCAGGTTGGAATATTATAAATCCCGACAATGACGATACGTGGCAGGAAAGATCAAATGTAACAGGAAGCGATGGGGCACCAACGGTAACAGGCTATATTGACAATTTTTCCTATAATGGTCAGGGCGATGAGGATGTTTTGGAAACCCTTTATATTGACTTAACCTATGCTACTTCAGCTCAACTAGACTTTGATCTGGCGAAAGCGCAATATTCAACCACCTTTACAGATGCATTTAGAGTTGATGTTTCTATAGATTGTGGTGCTACTTTCACACAAATCTATTATAAGGAAGGCCTTGGCCTTTCCACGGTTTCTGGATATATTACCACTTTATGGACTCCCAATTCCGCTTCTGATTGGCGTACCGAAATGGTAGATCTTGCCCCATACTTGGGAGAGAATGTTCAGTTCCGTTTTGTGAATATTAACGGCTATGGAAACAGTACTTTTATAGATAACATTAATGTTAGCGGCGTTTTGGGAGTTGCCAAAGAAGAATTGAATGGGATAAAAATGTATCCAAATCCGGCCAATAGCGAAGTATTCATCAATTTTAAAAATGTATCGACCGATGCTTCCATCACTTTATTTAATAGTCTGGGGCAAAGGTTACAGTTCATTTCTGAAACAGAAATGGCAGGAAAATCCCAAGCTATCTTGAACGTTTCTGGATTAGCGAGTGGTGTTTACTTTGTGAAGATTAAGATGGGAGAAAACACTTCAACCAAAAAATTGATAGTTCAATAATAATCGAGGAATCAATTGTAGAAAAGGGAGCCGTGTTGGACTCCCTTTTTTTACATCCTATAAATCCAGTCTGACGGATTTATTTTCGTGTTATTCTTATAAATGTAGAATTTTAAAACGGTTCTTCCTTCCGTTGGACTTTTGGCAACGGTTCCTATTACCTGCTTGGTAGCAATTTTATCGCCTTTTTTCACCGTCACGGTCGCCAAATTGCTATAAGCGCTCAAATAATCTCCGTGCTGGATGATCACTACTTTATTGGCGCCTTTTATCATTTGTATTGACAGTACTTGCCCTTCAAAAATAGACCGCACGGGGGCGTTATCCTCGGTGGCTATTTCAACACCGCTGCTACTGGTTGTTACATTGGGAAACTGTGGGTGCTGGTGCGTTCCAAAACTTTTTACGACCATACCTTTTTCCACGGGCCACGGAAGCTTGCCTTTATTGTTCGTAAAGCTTGCGGCAAGAGATTTTTCCTCTGCCGTTAAGGCGAACTCCTCAGTTTTTGCAGGTTTGGTTATAACATTTTTGGTTGAGGTAGATGTAGGGGTAGTCGTGTTTCCTTTGGCTTTTTCTTCGGCAAGCGCCTTTTCCCTCGCTATCCGGTTTGCTTCTTCGATGGCGGCCTTGATCAGGGCGTCTATCTGGCGGTCTATCTCGTCTGCCTGTTTCTGTTTTGCTCTAATCTGTGAGGCAAACTTGCTTTCGTCCTTCTTCAAGGTTGCAACCAAGGCTTGCTGGTTTTTGCGCTCCTCCGTGAGTTGTGTTTTGGCTTTTTCGTTTTCAGCGATGAGCTTTTGTTTGGTTTTTTTCTGGTCGATTAAAGCTGCATTCAATTGTTGTAGCTCTTCGGTCTTTGTCTTTATGCTCTCTCCCTGTTTTTTTCGGAATTTGGCATACTGTTTCATATATTGAATACGCTTGTATGCCTGTAGAAAATTCTGCGAAGACAGTAAAAACATAATCCGGCTCTGTTGGCTTTTGCTTTTGTACGATTTGCGGATCATTTCGGCATAATCTGCCTTCATTACCTTCAGCTCTTCGCGCAGGGCACTGATTTTTTCAATATTGTCATTGATATTTCGGGTGAGCAGGTTTGCCTGCTGGTTTGTGACCCGAATTAAATTTTCGGTGGCGGAAATGCGTTGGTTAAGGTCCTCCACCTGTGAAAGAACGGATTTCTCCTCTTTTTTTGTTTTGAAAAGAAGCGAATTTATCTGCTTTATTTCTTCCAGAATAGCCTGTCGTTTTTCTTCCAGTTCCTTTTGTTTATCCCCTTGGGCAAGGGCGGAAACTGAGAGTAAACAGATCAATAAAAAAAGATATGTGCGGAAATGCTTCATTTAGTTAAGTTGGATTTCTTCGTAGCCTTGTGGAATTTCAAACGGAAAACTCACGTCTGCATTCAGATCAATTTTTCTGTAATTCATTTCAATTTTTGTCGTTGCGCCTTTTTCCGAAGTGTCTATCGAGATGGTGGACGGAAAATATTGGTCGCCAATTTTTTGGTAATCGCCGTAACGAATGCTCAACAATCTATCAGAATTGGGCTGGGCCAGCGTTTCCATGGCAATCTTGAAATTTTCAGGATTCAAAAACAGCGAATGTATGAAATTTTGGGGCTGCTGCTTGGGTTGGATCTTAAATCTATTCTGAAAAATCTCGGATCGATATTCCGAAGGGTTCAACGTAAAAATAGATTGCCCCAAAAGCATATTCTGCGCCTGCTGGAAGTTTATGGGTGTGCCGATCCAATCACCCAAAAGTGCAAAATCGCCTTCAAAATAAGTCTTCCCCACGGTTTCATAATAGCTAACACTTGTGGGCGTTATCAAAACCTTTGCAATGGTGATTCCTAAAATAGAAGCTTTTACCCAAATGTTTTTATCCTTTTCCATTCGAAGGCTCACGGTAATGCTCTGCAATTTTTCCTCGGTTTCGTAAACCAGTTGTACGCGGCCTGCCAGAGTTTTAAAATCGGGAGCGGCTGCTTTGTGGGCGGCAATAATTTCTTTGGCCGAAGCATTTTCAATATTGGTAATTTTTTTGGCGCCGCCGCAAGAAGCAAGGACTAGGGCCAAAAGAAGGTAAAAGGATTTCAGTTTCATAGTTTTTAGTTCGGCATTTTGGTTGCTGCGGCTTTATCTGCATACATTTTGCCCTTTTTTGAATCCCCTTTTGCAGTGTACGCCAAGCTTAATTGTTCGTAAAAATCACGTTCCATTTTCGGGTTTTCAAAAACAAAATCCAATCCCGTCTCAAGGCTTTCAATGGCGGCATCACTCTTTTGAAGACCGTTGTTTGCTACGCCGTTCAGCAAATATAAAAGTGCCTGTGCGGGAAAAATTTCTAAACCTTCCGCGCTCAATTTAGCAGCGGCTTCATATTTTTTGAAATCAATTTGGAACAATAATGTATTCTTTAGCAGGTTGTAATTATCCGGGTCTTTTGCTATTCCTTTTTCATAAGCGTTTAAGGCATCCTCATTTTGGTTTTTTGCCGCATAATAATCGCCCAATTTTTCATAAACCCGTCCGTTTTCAACTGAAAATTGATTTACGATTTCAGCCAAATCTGTTTCGTACTGCGGGTTTTCATTCACAAATTGAATAAAATCGCCCAGTACTTTATATTTTGTTTCCTTATCGACTTCCTCTGAAGCAAAAACGATTTTAATGGATTTTATGGCTTCCGAAGCATTGCCTTCATCCAGATAAAACTTGTAAAGCGCCAAATGCACCAATTCTGATTTTGGATTGTTTTTCAGAAGATTTTTTGCAACTTCGAAGGCCTTTTCCTTGTTGCCCTGTTCGCTATAAAGAAAGATGAGGTTTAAATATTCCTTCTCGTTTTTAGGATTGTCATCTATTTTTTGTTCCAGGTTTTCAATGGCACCTTCCGTATTGCCGGTAGCGCGGTAGATTTGGGCGCGCAGGGCATTGCGGATGTCGCTCTCGCCCCAAACTTGGTCGAGTTCGTCCAATTGCACCAAAGCCTTGTCGTATTGCTGCGTGAGTATATATAGATTGGCCAGATCCTCCTTGTAATCTTCATCAAAAGGTATTAATTTTTGCACCAAGGGGATGGATTTTTCGTATTCCTTTTGCTGGTAATAGAGTTCGTAAAATTGTTCCAAAACATCCAAGCGGTCGCCCTGACTTTTCAATACTTTGTTGAAGTTTGTCTCGGCCTCGGCATATTGTTTTAGATAGGTGTGGTTTTTGCCCATTTCAAAATAGACCACCGCTTTGTTTTCTTCGGTTTTTGCGGCTTTTTCGGCTTTGTTCAGGGCGGCGAGGGCCAGTTCATAGTTTTCTATGCCCTTTTGTTTCAGTGCCTCAAAAAAGCTCTCCTGAAACGCATCGGTCACATTCTCCGGTTCGCCACTTGCGGGAGCTTCGGTTTCTTGGGCACCGAGTTGCTTCGGAATTAATAGTATCCCAAGAAAAAGGTTTATGAATAGAAAAAATTTAAATGTCATTTTTATAACTGATGTTGCTTTTTTCAGTAACCAATTGAAAGGACTTTTGATAACCCATCCTTAATTTTTTCAAGTGTTTCCGAGTCAATTTTTCCAAGTTTGTTGATAATTCGTTTTTCCGAAAGCGAACGTACCTGAAAACAATCTGCGGAAGAAATCTTCTTTAATTTGTTGCTGTTGTTCGGCAAAATTTGAACCATCCAGGGCGCAATTTCGTAATGGTCTTCCCAGTCAGTAATGGGAACGATGACTTTAAGGGGAAGTTTTCCAATGGAATTTTCATTCACAGTGATTGCTGGCCTTGTCTTTTTAAGTTCTGCGCCTATTGTTGGATCGAGATTTATGAGCCAGATTTCACCTTGTTTCATAGAAATTTTCATAATCCAATTCGGTAAAAACGGTTAATTCCCGATCTGTTTCATAATCTGGACCAAGTTTTTCAGCAGCCATCAACATGCTTTTTTCAAAATTGCTTTTGCGAATGGACTTCAGCGTTTTTTCAATCAACCGCATTCTTTGGTCAACTGGCAAACGCTTAATTTCTTTAAATAACTCTTTTGTTCCCATAATTTAAAGTTACAAAATTTTAAACAGGCTGTTAGTGGCGTTTATTGTTTCAATTCAGAATAATCGCCGATGCTCACATTGGTAAACTTGCCATCAAAAGTAGCGTAATTGCCAATCATTGCGTTGTCCAAAGTGGCATTCTTTATTGTTGAATTGGTTTGAATAATGCTGTTTTTTACCGTACTATCCTCAATTACCGTGCCCTCCCCGACCGAAGCAAAGGGGCCTATTGTACTGTTTTTCAAGACAACGCCATTGCCGATAAAGCAAGGTTCAATTATTTTTGAATTTTCTTTTGAAATATTCTCTGAGATAAGCGGTTCATTTGCTTCGGAAAGAAACCCCAACATTTTCTGGTTGGTTTCCACGGTAACTTCTTTGTTGCCGCAGTCCATCCACTCATCAACCGTTCCGGTTTTGAAAATTTTTCCCGAAGCCATCATTCTTTTGATTCCGTCGTTTATTTGGTATTCGCCACCGTTGATGATGTTGTTGTCCAACACGTACTGCAGTTCATTTTTCAATTGCGAAACATCCTTAAAATAGTAAATACCTATAACGGCTTGGTCGCTTACATATTCTTTAGGTTTTTCAACCAATTCGATTATTTCGTTTTTATCGTTGAGATTTACAACGCCGTAGGCTTCCGGATTTGCAACTTTTTTGGTCCAGATTACAGCGTCTGCATCTTTGTCCAAATCAAAATCGGCACGTATCAAAGTATCTGCGTAAGCAATCACCGCAGGGCCCGAAAGCGAATCTTTGGCGCACATAATGGCGTGGCCCGTGCCTTTGGGGTCGAGCTGGCGGTAAATAGTTGCTTTGGCCTCTAAATTTGTTGCAAGTTCTTTTAAACTTTCAACCACATCATCCCCAAAAAAAGCGGGGTCGCCGAGGATGAAGGCAATTTCGTCAATATCTTCGTTAAGCACACCCACGATATCTTCCACCAAACGGTGAACTATTGGTTTTCCTGCAACCGGAATCAATGGTTTTGGAACGGTAAGTGTATGTGGGCGAAGACGGCTTCCGCGGCCTGCCATTGGGACTATAATCTTCATATTTGCGATTGTCGATTAACGATTTTAGATTTTTTTTGAATTGCTATTTTTACTTTGTGCCCGTTGAACCAAAACCCCCAGCGCCGCGCGAAGTATCCGTCAGTTCTTCCACTTCTTCCCAAACGGCGCGTTCGTGTTTTGCGATTACCAATTGGGCGATGCGTTCGCCATGCTCGATAGTGAAATCTTCATTGGAAAGGTTTACCAAAATCACTCCAATCTCACCGCGGTAATCGGCATCAATGGTACCGGGCGAATTAAGAACGGTGATTCCTTTTTTTGCTGCCAAACCGCTTCGCGGACGCACTTGGGCTTCGTAACCGATTGGCAATTCAATAAAAAGTCCCGTCTTTACGATGGCGCGTTGCAAGGGTTTTAATGTTGAAGGCCCGTCAACGCAGGCGCGTAAATCCATTCCGGCGGAAGCTATGGTTTCGTAGGAA
The DNA here is from genome assembly GCF_000952855.1 of Aequorivita vladivostokensis. GTDB lineage: Bacteria > Bacteroidota > Bacteroidia > Flavobacteriales > Flavobacteriaceae > Aequorivita > Aequorivita vladivostokensis. Next base: position 46,858 of record NZ_JSVU01000001.1, read on the forward strand.
GGCAGCGGGTGGTTTGATTTGTTGATTATTTTAATTGTCATTGAATTTATTTTCGGATGATTTTTAAAAATTCCTTCTTTTCAGAATAGAACATAATTACGGCAAACACTACTAACAACGCAGTTCCCAGCCAAATATTTCCGTTGAAAGCGTAAAAGGAAATTGCCGAAAACCCAATGGCCAGCAGCAGGTATCCGCTTATTTTTTTCACTTCGTATGGCACATCGTAATACTTGCGGCCGTAAAGATACGAAAGCACCATCATACTGCCATAGGCGGCAAGCGTTGCGATTGCGGAGCCCATATAACCGATAATTGGAATCAAAACATAGTTCAAAACTAAAGTTACAATTGCTGCGAAAACCGAGATATAGGCTCCGAACTTAGTACGGTCCGTAACTTTGTACCATACCGAAAGGTTGTGGTAAATTCCCAAAAAAAGATTGGCCAAAAGAATGAGGGGTACAATTTTCAACGCCTCCCAATATTGGCTGTTTGGGATGAGGATTCTTTTGAAAACGTCAATATACACAACTACTACCAAAAGAATGAGGCAGCCGAAAAGCGTGAAATATTTGGTAATGGTGGCGTAGGTGTTTTTCGCATTTTCATGGCCGGAATGGTTGAAGAAAAACGGTTCAATCCCCAAACGGAACGCCATTACGAAAAGCGTCATAAACATTCCCAGTTTATAGCAGGCTGAGTAAAGCCCCACTTGGGTTTCGGCTATATTTTCGGGGAGTAGATATTTCAGAAGAATTCTGTCAAAAGCTTCGTTTACGCTGAAAGCAATTCCTGCAATCAACACGGGAATGGCGTATTTCATCATCTGTTTCCAAATGGTTTTATTGAAGCCGAAGCCTATTTTCACATAAAGCGGCAGCAATACCAAAAGTGTTACCGCACTCGCAATTAAATTTGCGACAAACACATAAGCCACTTTGTTTTCCGGAAACCAAAGGGAGTCCCAAAAACTACTATTTACGGCAAGTTTTGGAAGCAACAAAAGAAAAAATAAGTTGAAAGCGAGATTGACAACGACGTTGAAAATTTTAACCACTGCATAGCGCATCGGTCTTTCGTTTACGCGAAACCATGCAAAGGGCAAAACCACTAAAGCATCTAAAGCTAGAATCAGTAAACCGTAGGTTACATATTCGGGTTTAAATTCGGCAACTGTGGCAATTTGGTTGGTAAATAGAGGCGTAATTCCCAAAAAAAGAAAGGTAGAAACGGTGATTGAAGTAAGGGTGGTGGACTGTACAATTTTCTGCTGGTTACTGTCTTTGGTGATAAACCTGAAAAACGCCGTTTCCATGCCGTAACTCAATAAAACGTTTCCCAGAATAAGGTACGCCATCAAGGTGGCATAAACCCCATATTCCTCGGGAAGCATAACCGTAGTGTAAAGCGGCACGAGAATAACCGCTAAAACCCGCGGCAGCACGGTAGCCAATCCGTAAATAAAAGTTTGTTTGAAAAGTTTTTTGAAAACGCTCAAGGCGGTGCAATTTTATAGCGCAAAAGTATTGAAAATAATAGTATTGAAGGCTACTTCGCTGACTTCATATTTAGATGAAAAGATTAGAAATATTTTCTGTAATTTTCGTGGGCCGAAATGTCTTGGCATCCAAAAAGCACCAAAGCGTGGTTGCTTCCACGATTGTTTTTCCGTCAGCGGGACGGATTATTTTGTAATGTCGTTCACTTTTTACGCCTTCGTAGCTTTCAATCCAGGTTTGCGTTTCAAGTTCTTCGCCCAAAAAGGAAGGATTTTTATAGGAAATGAAATGGTTCAGTACTACCCAAACGTATTGCTCGCGCTGCGCTTCGGTAGTTTTTGAAATCCAATGTGCTTCCGCGGCTTCAAGGCACCACTGCAAGTAAATTACATTATTTACGTGATTCAAACCATCGATGGCTGAAGCGGGAACGGTGAAGCGCTGTTTGAAAATGTCCGATTTCAAAAGCCAAGGATTAATTTCGCAATAAGAAAATAGGTAAGTATCCCGAAAATATCATTGCTTGTAGTTATAAACGGACCAGTTGCTACGGCAGGATCAATCCCTCTCTTGTCCAAAAGAATAGGGATAAAAGTGCCAATTAAGGCGGCAAGGACGATAACTGTGATAATGGCTATTCCGATGCTAATGGATTCCAGATAGGTGGTGAAAAAAACGAAATGACTTATTATCAAAACAACTAAGGCGATGGCAATCCCGTTTACCAATGCCAAGGACGATTCTTTTAGTAAGCGGGCAAAAAGATTTCCTTTTAGGGAATCGTTTGCGAGGCCCTGAACTACGATGGCACTGCTCTGAACTCCCACATTTCCGGCGGTTGCCTGGATAAGTGGTACAAAGATGATGATCTTGGGAAATGTGGACATCATTTCCTGAAATCCCGTTATGATACTTGCCGCTCCCAAGCCGCCAAACATCCCTATTAACAGCCACGGTAAGCGGGCACGGGTCTGTTTGAAAATTCCATCGTCCGCTTCCACGTCTTGCGAGATACCGGCCGCCATTTGATAATCTTTTTCGGCTTCTTCTCTTATGAAATCTACGATATCGTCAATGGTTACCCTTCCCACCAAAATACCATCATCATCAACCACGGGAATAGCTTCCAAGTCGTATTTCTGCATAATTCGGGCAACTTCCTCGGCCTCGGTGTGAACGTTCACGTAATCTACCTTCGGAATGTAAATATCGCTGATGTGCGCCCGTTCCGGTGCCGTGAGCAAATCTTTTAGGGAAAGCCTTCCCTTAAGTTTTCCGTGTTTGTCTGTAACATAAATAGAATGCACGCGCGTAACGTTTTCGGCCTGCCGACGCATTTCACGTACACATCCGGCAACGGTCCACGTTTCCTTAACTCGAACCAATTCCTTCGCCATCAAACCCCCTGCGGTATCTTCATCGTAACGCAACAGATCTACTATATCTGCGGCGTGCTCTTCATCTTCTATATGGTCAATTACCTGCTTTTGGATATCGTCATCAAGCTCGGCGATTATATCTGCCGCGTCATCGGTGTCCATTTCGTCCAGCTCGTCGGCAATTTCGGAAGGGGAAAGATTGTCCAAAATCCGCTCACGGAAATCTTCATCCAGCTCCATCAGGGCTTCACTGGTAATTTCACTGTCAAGAAGTTTAACCAGATAAGTGGCTTCCTCGTGGTTCAGTTCCTGTAGCAGTTCGGCAACATCTGCAAAGTGAAAATCGTCCAAAAGCCCTTTCAGCGCATCGCCATCATTATTGGCGATGTACTGTTCAATCTGCTCGATAAATTCATCAGTCAGTTCAAATTGCATCTTTTTCAAGTTTTTGTGTAAGGGCTATAAATTGCGGAACGGAAAGTTGTTCCGGGCGTTGGCCAAAGATAGCATCTTCTTTTATTTTATCGGAAAGATTGAAGGATTTTAAGCTGTTACGCAGTGTTTTTCTGCGTTGCTGAAAAGCGGTCTTTACAACTTTATAAAGCATTTTTTCATCACATGGAAGCGAAAAATTTTCTTTTCTACGAAGCCGAAGCACACCGCTATCCACCTTTGGCGGCGGATTAAAAACCGATGGCGGCACAGTAAAAAGATATTCAGCATCGTAAAAAGCTTGCGCCAAAACTGAAAGAATGCCGTAGGCTTTACTGCCTTCTTTTTCGCAAATGCGCTGCGCCACTTCTTTTTGAAACATGCCCGTAAATTCGGGAATCTGTTCTTTCCATTCCAGCATTTTGAAGACGATTTGTGTTGAAATATTATACGGAAAATTCCCCGTAATGGCGAATTGTTCGTCCCCGAAAAGTTGCGAAAGGTCGAATTTCAAGAAATCTGCTTCAACTATTTTGAGATTTTTTTCGGGATAGTTCGCTTCCAAATAGGCGATAGATTCCGTGTCGAGGTCCATCGCGATTACTTCTATGTTCTTTTGAATTAAATATTTGGTGAGCACGCCCATGCCGGGGCCTATTTCCAAAACGTTTTTATAGCCTTCAAGCGTCAAGGTATCGCCAATTTTTTCGGCAATGGCTTCGTCTTTTAGAAAATGCTGGCCTAAGTGTTTTTTGGCACGAACTCCACCCGTTTCCATATTTCCTTTTGACTTATTTAGGTTTTCTCTTTTCATTTAAAAAAATCTGGAATTTTGTTTAACCGCAAAGTACACAAAGGTTTTCACAGAGGACGCAGAGCGATTTAGCTTTTTTTGAAAAGTTGGTTATGGGCTTCGCCAACAATTTCAAGTTCGGTGCGGAAGGCTACGAATTTTCCCTCAAAGGGTTTGCTCTGCGCTCGGAGCTCTGCGGCGTTTTCGGCATAGTATTTTTGTAGTGTTTCCTTGCTGTCGGTTGTATATTGGACCGAATAGGTAATCCCGCCCATTTCTTCAGTAATAACAACCCGGGTCATCAATGCCTTGCTGAATTTTCCGGTGGCAAGCATGGCAGGAATGTGTTCGGTTTTCATCCAATGCAGCCAACGGTCGTTGATGGTTTCTTCTATGTTTATGGTTACGTTGTAGATGTACATGTTTTTAAAATTCCAATTTTAAAATTCCAAATTCCAAAAACAGAGACGGAATATTCTTAAAATCCCTTTGGAATTTGGAATTTGAATCTTGGTGCTTTTTAGTTTATCGCATCTCCGCGCAGTGCTCTATACTTCTTCCGCGCTTCCACAAAGTAAATGCTGTCCGCAAAGTTGAAAATTATGGCTTCGTACTGCGTCTTTGCCTTATCGGGCTGGTTTAGCTTTTCTTCGTAAATCTTCGCCAAGCGGAAATGGGCATCGTCGGCTAAAATATCGTCGTTGTAAAACTCGATTATTTTAAGGTAGTTGGCTTCGGCTTTTGCATATTCTCCGGTCTTTTCATAAATCTCGCCTTGCTTTAAAAGTGCCTCGTCCTCTATTTTTTCGCCTTTGTGGTTCGTTAAAATATCATTTAATGCGGCAATTGCCTCCGTATTTTTATCCTGAAAAGCCAAGAGGTCTGCGCGGGCGTATTTTTTTAGTGCGGTTTGGGTGCTATCTTCCAAAGAATTGTCGCGAATCAATAAACTGAGTTGCATGGCATCGTTCGCCATTAATTGTGAAGTAGATTTTTTCAACACATCAAGCTGCACCTGCGCCCATTCAAAATCGCCCTTAAAATAGCTGGTGCGGGCCACCTTGAAACGAGCTTCCTGCGCCAGCACGTCGTTCTGTACTTTTTTCTGGATTTGGGAGTAATAAATCAGCGCTTCGTTGAATCTTTCATCAAAGACCAAAATATCGGCAAGCTCCATTTTAACACGTGCTTCCTGATAGGCGGTTAAATCTTGTTTTGCCAAGGTTTTTAGGTTCTCGATAGCAACTTCTTTTTTATTATTCTGAAATGCCAAAAAATGATTGTAGTCTATTTGCAATAAATAAGTTTCGCGGTTTCTTCCGAATTCATCCAACAGGTTTTCAAACTTTTTTTCCACTTCTGCATATTCTTTTGGGATAGCGGTTTTCACCTCCATTTTCATCAAAATTTGATTGCCCTGCAACTTGTTTTGGGGCGTGAAGGAATTGTCGATTATGAAGTTTACTATTTCCCTTCCTGTTTCATAATCTTTATCTGCGATGGCAATGTAGGCGAGTTCGGTAATTCCGCCAAGGTCTTCGCCTATGCGCTTGTAGATGGCTTTTTCTTGTGTAAATGCTTTTTTGTATTCCTTTTGCTGAATGAACAACCAACTTAGCAATTCATTGTAAAGAATGTCGGGATTTTGCTGCGAGCGCTGCAGGAGTATCTTTTTTAGCTGTTGGTTGGCTTCATTGTTGGGGTCTTCGGAAGTGTAAAGGCTAAAATAGCGCTGTGCGGCTCCCTTGAAGGCATTGTTCTTTTCCACCAGCCCCAGATAGCTGTCAAACATTTTTTCCAGATTGCCCTGTTCGCCATAAATCTGGGCGAGCTGCATGTTGAAGTCCAATTTATCGCTCAGTGCCATCGCCTTCTCATAGGCAGCAATAGCCTGGTCCAATAGACTATATTTTTCAAAGGTATTGCCTATGTTATAGGAATAATTGGGGTTTGATTCTATAGCCTCTATTGCCTTGTTGTAGTTTAAGGTTGCCTGCTCCGGCTGATTTTGTAGGGAATAGTTATGCCCCAGTTCTACATATAGTTGTGGATAATTTCTGCCGTTGCCCAGTTTGTGCTTTATTAAACGTTCGGCTTCTTCAAATTTTTCAAGTTGTTGATTGCTTTGTACCATTCCCATAAAATAATCGAGACGGTAGGGACTTTCCTTGTTGAGTTTTTCATAGATGCGCAGGGCTTTTTCAAACTGGCCCTGTTCAAAATAATTTTTGGCCAAGGCATCGCTCTGCGCCAGACTTGCCGAGACCGTAAAAAGGAAGAGTATAATAAGAATATTCCGCATGCCGTAAATATAAGCAAATGACGCGATAGCCATAAGGTTCTTTAAAGAATTATCAAAAACAGCACCATTGCGAATATGGCAAGAAAAGTTTTTTCAAGGAACTTTTTTGAAATGAAAAAGGGACCGCGATAAAGCAAGTCCCCTCTTTTCAACATTAAACAATCTCCTCATTATTGTTTAATGAATTTGTAAGTGGCCGATTGGCCATTTATGGCTAATTTCAATACATAAACTCCGGGGCTAAACTTAGCAACGTTTAGGGTTGCATCATTTTGATTTGGCGAAGCTTCCAAAACTTTCTGACCTAGAATGGAGTAGATTGAAAGATTTTCAATCGCATCTTTGGAAGAAAGGTTTAAAACATCGCTTGTGGGATTTGGATAGAATTTGAAGCCCTCAAAACTGTTTTCAGCTGTGGAAGCCGTTGAGTTTTGTGCGTCGAAATATAGTCCATAACCGAAAGTGCCGCCGGCACTGGTCCCCGCAAATGCGATGCACGGATTGTTGTCTGGGGTTTCAGCTACCGCAGAGGCGAATCCATCAAATACATCGCGACCGGTGTCGCCCACTCCCTCAAAGGGACCGAAAGAAGTTCCGTCATATTGAAAAGATCGATTCTGGTCATTTTCAGAGTTGTCAATGTCATCACGGACGTATGAAGTTTCTATGATTTCAGAATTATTCACTTTCTGCATCCAGGTGTCTATATGGGCAATGTTTGCGTCAGCACCTGCAGATATATAAGGGGTTGGGGTGTAGGCAGCACTATTTTCACGAAGGTATGCCTGTCCAATAAAGGAGTCTGAGCTGCTAGCTGCCCTAGAAGATGCAATAATCAATACCTCATCAGAAGGAAGGCCTTTGCGGGCTGCACGTATGGTAGGATTTACCGATTCCACACTGGCTCCGTCTGCAATGGTTTCATTACTGCCCCAAGATGCGGGGTCATTATAATCGCTATTCGCATTTGTGCGGAGACTTCTGGAATTGAAACCAATAAAGACTGTATATGTGGCGCCAAGGTATCCGTAGGCAAACTCTATCTGTTCCGTAACTATGCCGAGGGAGGTTTCATCGACCCAATCAAAACCGTGGCTTCCTGCAGTGCTGCGTGCCGAATATGTGCTGTTATCTGATTTGTTGTATGTGGCAAAGCTTCTTTGGCTTCCAACACCAGGATAATTGGTGTCCACCCCAAAATCTATAACATCGGAGGCAATAACTTGTGCGTCAAAGGTACCCGTATTTGTGTCCCATCTCCACGCTTGAAAATTCTTGGATTCCGTTACCAAATAGGCCACGAGATAGCTATCATCATAAGTTATGAGTTGCATTTTGCGCATTGGCGCAGTTACTCCTACTTTTTTCCACTCATCAAATGAGAGTCCGCCGTCTTGTGAACGATAGATAAATATAGAATCAAAAGTTCCACCAAAGTCAATAATATTTTCATATACGCCTATGTATATATTATCGGAGGTTTTGTCCTTATCCATATCCACACCATCAATATAATCCTCGCGCAATAGCTGGTCGAATCCCCACTCTGGAATTATGCCTTCCCCATCGCGCTCCAGTATTCTATCGGGAGAATAGATGCCGTTGATAGGAAGATTTTCCACAGTTTCGGGTACTCGGTTTGTGGCTATAGGCTTATAGAGGGCCGCTACATCTGGATCGACTTCCTGCCACGCATTTTTAATAGCCATACGGTTGGCGTTTATTTCGGCTGCCGTTCCATTCTCTTCAAGGGTTTTTGCTTGCTGATACAAGGCTTCAAGTTCTGGTGTTCTTTCAGGAATAATAATATTGTTCCCGCTAAAGTCTGATTGTGCTATCCCTGTGATGATACAAAGTGAGCACATTAAAAAAGTAATTACATTTTTCATGATTACGTGTTTTTTTAATTAATACTTGTTTATTTCACTTTATAATCGAGGAGTTTACTAATGAGTGATTTAAAAACTTACGACAAATCTAAGGGGGTCTTTTGTGAAGCTTTATAAGTATTGTACCAAAAACTATAACAGATGTAACACGCATGAAAAAAGCCGAAAACACAAGGGTTTTCGGCTCTTAGAAAATTTGAAAAAAACGATTTTAGCCTAAGTTTTCAATATCCAAGTCTTCAATAGCGTCCCAGGTTTCGTCCAAATCCATATTGCTTCCGGTGGCTTCTAAATAGAAACGATTGCCTTCCATAAGTTGGATTTTGCTTCGGTTGTTGCTGGTACGGTATTCCTCAATGGCTTTTTTGCCATTTTTGTTTACCGTTCTTCGGGAGCCATTTTCGTCTTCTTCCTCAAAATCCTGGGACATGACCATACGTATTCCTGCAGTTGCCGCAGCGCCCACTTGTCCGGCTCCGTCTATGATATTTATCGAGAATTTTTTTGATTTGTCTTCGTTGGCATACGTAGCCTCAATAGATGAAATGTTCATCATTCCGGCTTGTCCGGCTTTATAGCTAATACGTTTTAGGCCTTCTACTTCCTCTGGAAGCCAAGCCTTTAGTTCTTCATTTGTAAGTGGGGCGGTTTCTTGCAGTTCCTTAATATCGTCCTGCATTTTGTTCATTTCCTGAACTGCATTGGTAGAGTTGGATACGGCATCTTTGGTTTCCTTGATTTTTTTGCTCACAGGGTTGTCCTTACAGCCAAGCAAAGCCGAAAAAACAAAAAGAATCAATACATACTTTTTCATAATTGAGAATTTTAGTTAGTGAATAAATTTGTTGAATTGAAACACTAATATAATCAATATCAGTAAAATATGCGGTTTTAATAAAGAAGTTGGGGGAATGTTTACATTTGGGAAGCTACCTTTTCCAATTCGGAATACCAATTTTCACCAAATTTTCGGATAAGGGCAGCTTTTACAAATTTATAAACCGGTACTTGCAGCTCTTTTCCCAAAGTACAGGCATCATCGCAAATAGGCCATCTGTGGTAGTTTACGGCTGCAAATTCACTGTAGTCCTGAACGCGAACGGGGTAGAGGTGGCAGGAAATTGGTTTTCTGAAATCAATGGATCCTGCATTAAAAGCATCTTCGATGCCGCAGCTGGCTATGCCTTTATCGGTAAAGGTAACGTAAGCACACTCACGACCATCTACTAATGGGGTTTCCAGTTCATCAAGATCGGTCTTTATGTGGGTGCCCTGTTTCTCGATAGCTGCAATGCCTTCGGGACGGAGGAAGGGTTTTACTTTTGGGTAGATTTCCTTTAGAATAGTTACTTCCTCTTCGGTTACGGGCGCACCCGCCTCGCCTTCAATACAGCAAGCTCCTTTGCAGGCATTGAGATTGCACACAAAATCTTTTGCGATAATGTCTTCAGAAACAATTGTTTTTCCCAGTTGAAACATGCGGCAAAACTATGAAATTCCACGTTACGAGCGCAAAATTCCAATTAAAAAAACAGCGATCATTCTCTTTCGGAAAACTAAGCTCGGAATAGTTTCAAAAGTTGGAACAATAAACTTAATTTTGCCCCCTCAAACAGAAAGAATGGTTTTAAACTTTAAGGAAATAGTAACTGCCACTATGGTGCTTTTTGCGGTAATCGATATTATAGGAAGTATTCCCATTATTATCGGGCTTCGCGAAAAGGCGGGCCATATCAATTCTGGTAAGGCTTCAATTATTGCCGCAATAGTGATGATTGTTTTTCTCTTTTTGGGAGAAAGTATTTTGAAGTTAATAGGCGTTAACGTTAACGAATTTGCAGTTGCGGGTTCCTTGATTCTATTCTTTATTGCTTTGGAAATGATCCTGGGCGTCACCCTTTTTAAGGAAGGCGACACCAGTCCCGACGTGGCATCCATCTTTCCTTTGGCTTTTCCGTTATTGGCCGGTCCGGGTAGTTTAACAACCTTGCTTTCGCTTCGCGCGGAATATGCCATTCAAAATATAATCGTGGCAATTTTGGTGAACATAATAATCATTTTTGTGGTGCTGAAAACCTCTGGGAGATTGCAGCGTTTTTTGGGAAAGAACGGAATTGCAGTGATTCAAAAAATATTTGGCGTAATTTTGTTGGCCATTGCGGTGAAACTTTTCACCTCAAATATTCAGGAATTATTTAATTAAAGTATAATGAAGATTTTTATTTACATATTGATGGCATTAGCCGCGGGACTTATAATTTTCAACGCTACTAAATTGGATTTTGACAATTTATTTGCGGGCGAAAGTGGTGTGGCGTCCATTAGCATTCTGGCTGGACTTTGCGCAATTTTGCTTTTGGGGATTTTACTTGTCTCTAAAATGATTGCCGCCCAGGTCAAAAAATAACTTCTTATTTTTTATCCAAATGATTAGCGGCCTCCAGTTCCAAAACTTTTAGGAGCATTGGGTCGTTTTCGTTAAGGATGATCTCGTACTCATTAGGGCCGAAAAGTTGCTGAGCAATGTTTGCCTTGAGGGTTCGCTTTAAATCTTCGGTGTAGTTTGAAAGATCTATCTGGGCTTCGTTAAATTTGGCATATTCAATAAATTCTTTTGAAAGCTTTTCGTCCACGATAAAGTTTTTTCTGAAATCTTCAAATTTCACTCCTTTAAACATATCGCGATTTTTTTCGAGGTATTCAAAGATGAAATAGCTCATAAAACCACTTCTCGACACATATTGAAGAGTTTCATTTTCCACGCTCGTATCTTTTGGAACAAATACGTCCGGTATAATTCCACCGCCGCCATACACTACTTTGCCTTTTGGGGTTTTGTATTTTAGGGAGTCTGCAACCTTTATACTGTCTGCGTGTATCAGTTCTCCGTTACGGTATCGCTTTTCATAATCGCTGTAATACGTATCATTGCCGTTGCCATAAGGCCGCTGGATGGAACGGCCGGTAGGAGTGTAATAGCGAGCAATAGTTAAGCGTACGGCACTGCCATCGCCAAGCGACATTTCGCGCTGCACCAGTCCTTTCCCGAAAGAGCGGCGGCCAATTATGGTTCCCTTATCGTTATCTTGAAGTGCGCCGGCGACAATTTCACTGGCCGAAGCGGAGTTTTCATTGATGAGAACATAGAGCTTGCCATGCTCAAAATCACCCCGACGCGTGGCGTAGGTTTTGTTGATGTCGCCACTTTTATTTTTAGTGATAAGTACTAGTTTGTCTTTTTCCAAAAATTCATCCACAACCCGTTCGGCAGTTGAAATGTAACCTCCTGGATTGTTGCGAAGATCCAAGACCAATTTTTTGATACCTTGATCCTTGAGATTGTCCAGCGCGGTTTCAAACTCCTTAAATGTTGTTTCGGAAAAGCGATTGATTTTTATATATCCCAAATCATCTGCCAATTTATAGGAAGCGTCCACACTTACGAGTGGTACTTGTTTTCTTCTCACTTTAAGCTCCAATACCTTATTTTCACTGGGGCGATAAACGTCTAGAGCAACTTTGCTGTTTATCTCGCCTTTTAAATAATTTGAGATGCTATCGCGATTTACCAATTCGCCAAAAAGTTTTTTGCCGTCGGCATAAAGAATTCGGTCACCTCCCTTAATGCCCGCTTTTTCAGCAGGTCCTCCTTCGATGGAACGGATTACGGCGATGGTATCTTTATAAATATAGAAACTTACGCCAATGCCGGTAAAGGCTCCACGCATATCATCAGCATTGTGCTGATATTCGCTTTTGGGAATATATACGGAATGCGGGTCCAGGTTTTCGAGTATGCCGTTTACGGTAACGTCCACGATGCTGTCTGTATTTACCTTGTCCACATATTCGTAGTCTATGTAATCTATAAGCCTGTTGAGCTTGTCCTTTTTGGAGCTTGTGGCAAAGATCTTTTCGGTATCGTCGTTAAAATTGAGTTTTGACCCAATAAAAACACCTGCGGCCAGCGCCAGTCCAATCCACAAAGGCAAGTATTTTTTTTGATTTCCCATTTATTCTAAATCCAAATCTGTAATGTGCTGTATGCTTACGCCTGCTTTTTCAAGAAAGGTAATGCCGGAGTTGTCTTTATATTCGTTTAAATAAACCATTCTTTTTATACCGGCTTGGTGTATTAATTTGCTACACTCCTTGCAGGGCGACATTGTAATGTAAAGCGTTGCTCCCTGACAGGCTTGGGTACTTGAAGCTACTTTTAAAATCGCATTTGCTTCTGCGTGAAGTACGTACCATTTGGTAAAACCTTCCTCGTCTTCGCAAATATTCTCAAAACCTGTGGGGGTGCCGTTATAACCGTCGCTAATAATCATTTTATCCTTTACAATAAGCGCGCCAACCTGTCTTCGCTTGCAATAGGAAAGTTTGCTCCATTCTTGGGCCATTCGCAGATAGGCAATGTCATACTTGCGTTGTTTGCTGTCCTTCATACAATTAAATAAGTAGCGAAATTACTGGGAAGTTACGCCACTGCCAAAAAAAATGTTGTTAAGTTATTGCCAAAGAAGGATAAGAGTGGATGCGTTTAGAAATTTAAGGGTATTTCTGAAACTGCTTTTCCGCGAAACTTGCTAATTCTTTAAAAAATCCAATTGTCAATTAGCATCGGGATTATCATCCCTATCACCAATGAAGAAACCACCAATACCCAATCTCTTTTGTTGAAACGGAAAATGGTTTGAAAGATAAAGGCGATAATTAAAATGATGATAACAACTATAATTTGGGCTGCTTCAATCCCTAGAGCAAATTCAAGCAATGGTAAAAACCCATTGCCGCTGTCCAAAGCAGTGAAGAAGGAGGCAAACCCCAAGCCGTGTATCAATCCAAAAAAGATGGTAACAATATAGAAAATACCCATTTTCTCCATTTTCTTTTCCTTACCGGCGGTAAAAAGATTGAAAAGCGCCGTAACCAAAATGGTAACGGGAATCAGAAACTCAATAAGCCTGCCCGAAACACTTACCACGTTGTAGCTTGCCAGAAGTAACGAAAGTGTATGGCCAATAGTGAACATGGTCACCAAAAGCAACAATCTTTTCCATGACGAAAAAGTATAAGCTGCGCAGAGCACAATTAAAAATAGAATGTGGTCATAGGCCTTCCAATCCAATACGTGGTGAAGACCAAGGTTAAAATACAACCAGAAATCAGACATTGGGGATATTGGGTTTTCAGGGTTTGCCCAAATATAGTGATTGTGTGGAAGATTTCTAATTAAAATTTATGTAGTTTTTGTAATTTTTATGGAAAAAATAAACCCCAACATTTCTGTTGAGGTTAGTTATCTGTACTCGAGGTGGGAATCGAACCCACACTCCCGAAAGAACTGGATTTTGAATCCAGCGCGTCTACCAATTCCGCCACTCGAGCTTATTAGTTATTTATTTTTTTACCCCAGCGCTTCTATCATCCCGATTGCTATCGGGGCCGCCACTCGAGCAAACGGGAGGCAAAAATAAACAAATTATTATAATTACATTAAATTTTTATGCGGCTATTTTTTTAAAAATCGCTAACTATTAATTTTTACCTTTGTAGCCTATTCAACCAAAACCATATAATAATGCCGACCATCGCACCAGACCCCAAGATTTTTGCTTGTAAACAAAGTGAAGTTCTCGCTAAAGATATAGCAGAAGCCTTCGGAATACCTTTGGGAAAGGTAATAACGGCCCATTACAGCGATGGCGAATTTCAACCTTCCTTTGAAGAATCCGTTCGCGGCAGCCGTGTGTTTTTGATTGGTTCCACATTTCCGAACAGCGACCATTTAATGGAGCTTTTACTGATGATAGACGCCGCAAAGCGAGCTTCGGCAAGACATATTACAGCCGTATTGCCTTACTTTGGTTGGGCGCGCCAAGATAGAAAAGACAAGCCCCGTGTGCCGATCGCCGCAAAATTGGTCGCAAAAATGCTTGAAACCGCAGGAGCTACGAGAATTATTACAATGGATTTGCACGCAGACCAAATTCAAGGTTTTTTCGAAAAACCTGTGGACCACCTTTTTGCTTCAACTATTTTTCTTCCTTATTTAAGAAGTTTGAATCTTGAAAACCTAACAATTGCCTCGCCAGATATGGGCGGTTCAAAACGCGCCTATGCCTATTCAAAATTTTTGGAAAGCGATGTGGTAATCTGCTACAAGCAGCGTGAAAAGGCTAATGTTATCTCACACATGGAACTCATTGGCGACGTAAAGGGTAAAAACGTTGTTTTGGTTGACGATATGGTCGATACTGCTGGCACCCTCACCACCGCTGCCGATTTGATGATGGAGCGCGGTGCTTTGAGCGTTCGTGCGGTCTGTACGCATCCGTTGCTTTCGGGGAATGCTTACGAGCGGATTGAAAAATCACAAATGCTCGAACTAATCGTTTCAGATTCCATTCCTACCAAACCGAGCAAAAAAATCAGAGTGATAAGCTGCGCAAAATTGTTTGCAGATGTTATGTTGAGCGTAAATGCCAACAAGTCCATCAGCGGTAAGTTTTTAATGTAATAGCCCCCTAACCCCCGAAGGGGGAACTTTTATTTTCGAAAGAAAAAATCGTAAATCGTAAATCGTAAATCCAAAATAAACCCTATCTTTGCCGTCCTTAAAAAACGGGGTTTCAAGAACCCAATAACTTAATAATTAATAACTTTTACAATGAAATCTATTACAATTAAAGGATCACAAAGAGAAAGCGTGGGCAAAAAGGCAACGAAGGCCCTACGTAATGCTGGAATGGTTCCTTGCGTAGTTTACGGAGGGGATGAGCCAATTAGCTTTTCAGCAGAGGAAATTGCATTTAAAGACTTGGTTTACACTCCAGACGTACACACGGTTGTAATCAACCTGGGAGGCACAAAGATTAACGCCATCCTTCAGGATATACAATTTCACCCAGTGACTGACCGTATTCTTCACATCGATTTTTATCAAATTTTTGATGACAAGGAAGTAACTATGGAAATTCCGGTGCGTACCGTTGGTAACTCCCGCGGTGTTCGTAACGGTGGGGTTTTGCGTATTGTTAACCGTAAACTTCGTGTGAAGGCGTTGCCCGAAAATCTACCGGATTTTATTGAGGCAGATATTACCGAAATGCGTATTGGTAATAAAATGTACACAAAGTCGCTTAAGACAGACAATTACAAAATCATGCACCCAGATAACACTGTTATCTGTCAGGTTAGAACTTCACGTACCGCCATTGTGGACGAAGTTGAAGAAGAAGATGAAACTGCTGAAGGTGCAGAAGGAGAAGAAGTTCCAGCTACAGAAACCGATGATGTTGCTGCAGTAAAGGAATAAATTTCTTTTTAAGAAGATTACCCAAAAGCATCCCGTTAATTCGGGGTGCTTTTTTTATTTTTACCGAAGATTGACAGCAATATGTTTTCATTTTTCAAAAAACTTTTTTCGGCAAAAACTGTCGATACTATTTCAGAAGAAACAGATCCAATGAAGAAATTCCTTATTGTGGGCCTTGGCAATATTGGCCCAAAATACGCAAACACCCGCCACAACATCGGTTTTAAAGTGGTCGATTTTTATGCCGAAAAGAATTCCCTTTCGTGGGAAACGGCCAAATTGGGCGACGTTACTTCGCATAAAATAAAAGGAAGAACGCTCATATTTCTGAAGCCGAGCACGTATATGAATTTAAGCGGAAAGGCCGTAAATTACTGGCTCGAAAAAGAAAAAATCCCTTTGGAAAATATGCTGGTGATTACGGACGATTTAAATTTGGCCTTTGGAACCATTCGCATAAAAACCAAAGGCAGCGACGGCGGGCACAACGGGTTGAAGGATATTCAGAATACGCTGCAAACCACTAATTACAACCGTTTCCGTTTCGGGATAGGCGATGCTTTCTCAAAAGGGAGACAGGTAGATTACGTGTTGGGCGAATGGGAAGCCGAAGAAGAAAAACAACTGCCCGAGCGGCTGGAGTTAAGCTGCAAAATTATTGAATCCTTTGCCCTCGCGGGGATGAATATTACGATGAACACATATAACGGCAAATAATTTTGAAGAAATATCCCTCAGCTTCCGCATATAAAAATTCCCGCCAAAGTGTGGTCACAATCGGCACTTTTGATGGCGTGCATATTGGCCACAAAGCCATTTTGAAGCGTTTGGTAGAAACCGCAAAAAAGGAAAATCTGGATTCCGTGGTGCTGACTTTTTTCCCACATCCGCGGATGGTGCTTCAACAAAATGTGGATATAAAATTGATAAACACCATCGAAGAGCGCACCGAACTGCTCGAAAACACAGGGCTGGACCATTTGGTTATCCATCCGTTTACCCACGCTTTTTCACGATTGACCGCTTTGGAATACGTGCGTGATATTTTGGTAAATAGTTTAAAGGCGAAAAAAATCATTATCGGTTACGACCATCGCTTCGGAAGAAACCGCAATGCCGATATCGAGGATTTAAAGGAATTCGGAAAAACCTATAATTTTGAGGTTGAGGAAATTTCAGCAAAGGAAATTGACGATGTTGCTGTAAGTTCCACTAAAATAAGAAAGGCGTTGAACGAAGGCGATATTGAAACGGCCAACAATTATTTGGGGTATAACTTTATGATTTCGGGCGAAGTGGTTAAAGGAAAAGCCATTGGCCGAACTATAAATTACCCCACTGCAAATCTGAAATTGAAGGAAAAATACAAACTCGTTCCCAAAAACGGCGTTTATATTGTGCAGTCCACAATTGAAGGCGAAAAAATCTTCGGAATAACCAGTATCGGCACCAACCCCACCGTTGGCGGAACCGAAAAAACCATCGAAACGCATTTTCTCAATTTCAACAAAGACCTATACGGAAAGGAAATAGCCATTGCGTTTTTAAAATACATCCGCGATGAGGAAACGTTTGATTCGGTGGAAATTCTAAAACAAGAAATTGAAAAGGACGAAACGTTCGCAAAGCAATTTTTAGAGGGCCGTGGATAAATTTCTTTTCAAACAAATTGACAATATAGGTCTGGTTCTTTTTCGGGCCGTTTTTGGTCTTTTAATAACCATCGAGGCTTTTGGGGCAATTGCCACGGGGTGGGTGCGGCGTACACTGGTAGAACCGCCTTTCACTTTCAACTTTATCGGGTTTGACTTTTTGCAGCATTTGCAAGGTCCCGGAATGTATTATTACTTCGTGATAATGGGCATTTTCGGGATTTTTGTGATGCTTGGTTTTAAGTATAGGTTCAGTATGATAGCCTATGCGCTAATGTGGACCTGCGTCTATTTAATGCAGAAAAGCAGCTACAACAACCATTATTACCTAATGATGCTGCTGTGCTGGATTATGGCCTTTCTTCCCGCCAACCGATGGTTTTCAGTGGATGCAAACCTAAATCCTGAAATTAAATCGCCGTCCATGCCGCGGTGGGTGCTGTTGATTTTGATTTTGCAGGTATGGATAGTTTATACCTACGCCTCCATCGCAAAACTATACCCGGACTGGCTCGATGCCTCCATGCCGGCACTGTTGATGGCCGGGAAAAAAAATTATTGGCTCATTGGCGAATTTTTACAGCAAAACTGGGTGCATTGGGCCATTGCCTATACGGGCATCTTTTTCGATTTGCTCATAGTGCCGTTAATGCTGTGGAAACGTACGCGTTTATTGGGTTTTATAATTTCCGTGTTTTTTCATCTTTTCAACTCAATCGTCTTTCAGATTGGCATTTTTCCGTATATGTCCATTGCGTTCGCCCTGTTTTTCTTTTCTCCGGAAATACTCAAAAAACGATTTCTTCCGAAGAAAAAATTATACACGGGCAATGCGGTAATCGTGCCGAAATACAAAAACCTGTTGCTTGCGGTTTTTGGGATTTATTTCGCCTTTCAAATAGGTTTGCCGTTGCGGCATTGGTTCTTTAAGGACGATGTGCTTTGGACCGAAGAAGGCCACAGGCTTAGCTGGCGCATGATGCTCCGTTCCAAAAGCGGAAGTCTTACGGTGTGGGTAAAAAACAAGCCTGATGGGGAAAAGAAGCGGTACAATTATAGTGAGCTTTTGGGTTCCAAACAACAAGGCTCCGTCGCAACAAAGCCAGATGTTATGTGGCAACTTGCCCAAAAAATAAAAGCAGTGGAAGCTAAAAAAGGGCGTGATGTGGCTGTGTATATGGAAGCTTCCGTTCGCGTAAATCACGGTAAATACCACCCCTTTACCGATCCAACCGTAGATTTGGCCGCCGAGCCTTGGCATCCCTTTAAGCATAGTGAATGGATTTTGCCCTCGCCAGAGGATTATAATGAAAAGCCAAAACCAAACTCAAACTAAATTTCATTATATTTAAATAAAAAAGGAATCATGAATATTCAATTGGAAAAATACAAATTGGTTGAATGGTTAATCCAACAGAATAGTGAAGAAGTTATTGAGAAATTGAAGAATTTCAAGGAATCATTTTCTAAAGATACTGACTGGAATTATGATATTTCTGAAACCGAAAAGCTTTTTGTTGAGGCTGGATTAAAAGATATTAAGGAAGGAAATGTTTTTACAAATGAAGAAGTTATTCTTGAGATTAATGAAAAGTATGGCCTGTAAAAATGGAAATAGTTTGGTCAAAACTTGCGCTTATTACGTATAAAGAAATTTTTGAAAATCTTCAATTTCGGTGGACGAAAAAAGAAATGAGAAAATTCAGGGATTTGACCCAAAGTCTGATGCAGAAAATTGCAACCCAACAAATAAAGTGTCCTGTAGTAAATGAAAAACTAAGTATCCGAAAAGCTGTCGTGCATAAAAATGTTTCGTTTTATTATCGCGAAGATATTTCTGTCCAAAAAATTTACATCATTACCTTTTTCAATAATAGAATGAATCCCAAAACCTTGAAAAAACTTTTAAGGGAATAGATTTTAATCATAAAATAAGACCCCAAAGTGTTTGAAAACCTTTGGGGTCTGTTGTAACTTAGCGGCTTCAAAAATCAGAACATGCTACAAGTAACCGACATCCGCGAAAACAAAGAAAAGTACATAAAAGCACTGGCCAAACGCGGCATAGATGCTGCTTCCGTTTTGGAGGAAGTTTTAAATGTGGATGAAGAACGCCGCGCTTCGCAAGCGCAGCTGGATGAGGTTTTGGCACAGAGCAATTCCTATTCAAAGGAAATCGGGAAACTTTTTCAAAGTGGCGAAGTCCAAAAAGCAAACGAACTAAAAGAGAAAACAGTTGAATTGAAGGAATCCTCAAAACAACTGAACGAGCAAATGCTTGCGGCTGCCGAAAAATTGCAGCAATTGCTTTATACGCTTCCAAACATTCCGAATGATTTGGTGCCTGCCGGAACCGATGAAAACGACAACGAAGAAGTTTTCAAAGAAGGCGAAATTCCAAAACTTGTTGAAGGCGCGCTGCCGCATTGGGAACTTGCCAAAAAATACGATTTAATCGATTTTGAGCTCGGCGTAAAAATTACGGGTGCAGGTTTTCCCGTCTATAAAGGGAAGGGCGCACGTTTGCAACGGGCGTTGATTGCTTACTTTTTGGATAAAAACACAAAAGCTGGTTATACCGAATATCAAGTGCCGCATTTGGTGAACGAAGCTTCGGGTTATGGCACCGGCCAACTTCCGGACAAGGAAGGGCAGATGTACCACGTGGGCATTGACGACCTTTATTTAATCCCCACCGCTGAGGTTCCCGTAACAAATATGTTCCGCGGCGATTTACTGAACCATTCGGAATTACCAATTACCTGCACAGGCTATACGCCTTGTTTCCGTCGTGAGGCAGGAAGCTACGGCGCACATGTTCGCGGTCTCAACCGTTTGCACCAATTTGATAAAGTTGAAATAGTTCGTATCGAGCATCCCGATAATTCATACGCAGCTTTGGACGGAATGGTGGAGCACGTAAAGGAAATTCTTCGCGAATTGAAATTACCGTACCGAATTCTTCGCCTTTGCGGCGGCGACTTGGGCTTTACTTCAGCATTGACGTATGATTTCGAAGTATTTTCAACCGCGCAGGACCGTTGGCTGGAAATTTCGTCATGTTCAAATTTTGAAACCTTTCAAGCCAATAGATTGAAACTTCGCTTTAAGGATAAAGACGGTAAAAACAAACTTGCGCACACCTTAAACGGAAGCGCCTTGGCATTGCCGCGCGTTCTGGCGGGCATTCTTGAAAACTACCAAACCGAGGATGGAATAAAAATCCCGGAAGTCTTAGTGCCGTATTGCGGGTTTGATTTTATAAAATAATTTATTTACCACGAATTCACGAATAATTTTTAAAATATTCGTGAATTCGTGGTAGTATTTCTTCTCAGAGAACAGTTTTTCACGGCTTGGGGAATCATTTTAAATGTTTAGAATATTCTGAATATAGTTTTCATTTTTTGTAAACTTTTTTACTTGCCAAGTCCACTAAAAAGTATATAATATTCTTATTATAAGAATATTAGAAAAAATGATTTCAATTTTTTTGTAAACTTTTTATTTTTTATGTTGAAAACTTTGTTAAAAAAGACAAAACAATTCATCTGAAATAACCTTTTAATTTCTTCATATTTGTTAGTCCCAAGTATCAATAAATTTTAATCTAAAAACAAAGGACTTATGAGTGCAATTGAACCAATTTTACAGGAAAACAAAAACAGATTCGTAATATTTCCCATTCAACACCACGACATTTGGGACTGGTATAAAAAAAGCGAAGCCAGTTTTTGGACAGCCGAGGAAATTGATTTGCACCAAGACCTTACCGATTGGACCTCAAAGTTAAATGATGACGAGCGTTATTTCATAAAGCACATTCTTGCTTTTTTCGCCGCTTCTGATGGCATTGTGAATGAAAACCTTGCTGAAAATTTCGTAAACGAAGTACAGTACAGCGAGGCAAAATTCTTCTACGGTTTCCAGATTATGATGGAGAACATCCACAGTGAAACCTATTCTCTTTTGATTGATACGTACGTAAAGGATGAAAAGGAAAAAGACCAGCTTTTCAACGCCATTGAAACTTTTCCGGCAATTAAAAAGAAAGCAGATTGGGCTTTGAAATGGATTGAGAGTGATTCATTCGCGGAGCGTTTGATTGCTTTTGCTGCGGTTGAGGGCATTTTCTTCTCCGGGGCTTTCTGCTCTATTTTTTGGTTGAAAAAGCGCGGCTTGATGCCCGGGCTTACTTTTTCAAACGAATTGATTTCCAGAGACGAAGGCGTTCACTGCGACTTTGCCGTTCATCTTCACAACCACCACTTGGTGAACAAAGTTTCTAAAGAGCGCATCCGCGAGATAATTGTTGACGCTTTAAATATTGAACGTGAGTTTATTACCGAATCACTTCCCGTAAGTTTGATAGGGATGAACGCCAAATTGATGACCCAATACCTTGAATTTGTAACCGACAGGCTTTTGGTGGAATTGGAATGCGAAAAGGAATACAACGTTACCAACCCATTTGATTTTATGGATATGATTTCGCTTCAAGGGAAAACCAATTTCTTCGAAAAGCGCGTAGGCGAGTACCAAAAAGCTGGGGTTACAAACAAAGACAAGGAATCAAACAAAATCAGTTTCGACGCGGAGTTTTAGATTATTGATACTTGGTAGATACTAAGTGGATACTATAGATTCTAAATTGATTCTATTGTAACTTCCCAACAAACAACAGCCTCAACAGTATCAACAGCATCAATAGTATCAACAGCATCAATAGAACCATTTCAAAATGAGTTATAGGAATTTACAGATTTGGCAGCTTGCTCGATTGCTTGTTATTGATGTACATAATATGTCTTTAAATCTTCCTGTATTTGAAAAATTTGAAGTTGGGAGCCAAATTAGACGGTCTGTAAAATCTGTAAAATCAAATATTGTAGAAGGATATGGTAGAAGAAGATATAAGCAAGAATACATTCGGTTTATGGTTTTTGCGCTTTCTTCAAATGATGAAACAATAGATCATTTGGAAACACTATATGAAACGAAGTCCTTAAAAAATGAAGAGTTGTATCAAGATTTACACAAAAGAACAAAGCAATTAGGAATTAAAATCAACAACTTTTTGCAAAGTATAGAAAAGAATCACAATAAGTTCGATGATTTGAATGATTATATGGATACTAAGTAGATACTAAGTGGATACTAAGTGGATACTAAGTGGATACTATAGATACTAAATTGATTCTATTGTAAACATCAACAGCATCTACAGTATCAATAGTATCAACAGCAACAACAGAATCAATAGCATCCATAGCAACAACAGAATCAATAGCATCCATAGCAACAATAGTATCAACAGTAGTATCTAACCACAAAAATTAAGAATTATGAATGTAGTAAAAAGAGACGGCCGGAAAGAGCCCATAATGTTTGATAAAATTACGGCTCGCGTGCGCAAACTGTGCTACGGTTTAAACGAATTGGTAGATCCCGTAAAAGTAGCAATGCGTGTAATTGAAGGGCTTTACGACGGTGTAACAACCAGCGAGCTGGATAATTTGGCTGCGGAAATTGCCGCAACAATGACCACTTCGCACCCGCATTACGCACGTTTGGCGGCTCGAATCTCTGTTTCCAACCTTCATAAAAACACCAAAAAATCATTTTCGGAAGTGATGACGGATCTATACGAATACGTAAATCCGCGTACCGGAAAAAAAGCGCCATTGTTGAGTGATGAGGTTTTTGAGGTAATAAAAAACAACGCTGAGGAACTGGATTCAACCATCATTTATAACCGTGATTTTGGGTACGATTATTTCGGTTTTAAAACTTTGGAACGCTCCTATTTGCTGAAACTGAACGGAAAGATTGCAGAACGTCCACAGCATATGTTGATGCGTGTTTCCGTAGGAATTCATATGAACGATTTGGCAGCAGTGAAGGAAACCTATGAGTTGATGTCGAAGAAATATTTCACCCACGCAACCCCGACACTTTTCAACAGTGGAACTCCGAAACCGCAGATGTCATCCTGCTTTTTGCTTACAATGAAGGACGACAGCATCGATGGAATTTACGATACGTTGAAACAGACCGCAAAGATTTCACAATCTGCTGGCGGAATTGGTCTTTCAATCCACAACGTTCGTGCAACGGGTTCTTATATATCCGGTACCAATGGAACTTCAAACGGAATTGTGCCGATGCTTCGCGTTTTTAACGATACCGCGCGGTACGTGGACCAAGGCGGCGGAAAGCGAAAGGGAAGTTTTGCAATTTATGTAGAACCTTGGCACGCTGATATTTTTGACTTTTTGGATTTGAAGAAAAACCACGGAAAAGAGGAAATGCGCGCCCGCGATCTTTTTTACGCCATGTGGATTCCAGATTTGTTTATGCAACGCGTTCAGGACGATGCCGAATGGACATTGATGTGCCCAAACGAATGCCCCGGACTATATGATTGCCATAGTGAGGATTTTGAAGCACTTTACCATAAATATGAAGCTGATAACAAGGGCAGAAAAACCGTAAAGGCCCGTGAGCTTTGGGAAAAAATCCTGGAATCGCAAATTGAGACCGGCACGCCGTATATGCTCTACAAAGATGCCGCAAACCGAAAGAGCAACCAGAAGAATTTGGGAACCATTCGTTCTTCAAATTTATGTACCGAAATTATGGAATACACTTCCAAAGATGAGGTAGCGGTTTGTAATTTGGCCTCCATCGCACTGCCTATGTTCGTGAAAAATGGCGAATTTGACCATAAAGAACTTTTCAAAGTAACCAAACGTGTAACCAAAAACTTGAATCGCGTAATTGACCGAAATTACTATCCGGTTATTGAAGCGCAAAACTCCAATTTCCGCCACCGTCCGGTTGGGTTGGGAATTCAAGGTTTGGCAGATGCTTTTATCATGCTTCGTTTACCGTTTACCAGTGATGAAGCCAAAAAATTGAACCAAGAAATTTTTGAAACGCTCTATTTTGCAGCTGTTACTGCTTCTATGGAAGAAGCGAAGGCAGATGGTCCCTACGAAAGTTATAAAGGCTCACCTATTTCCGAAGGATTATTTCAGCATAATTTATGGGGAATAAAGGACGAAGAGCTCAGCGGCCGCTGGGATTGGGGAAAACTGCGCAAAGACGTAAAAAAGCACGGCGTTCGCAACTCACTTTTGGTAGCACCGATGCCGACTGCTTCCACGTCGCAGATTCTTGGAAATAACGAGGCGTTTGAGCCATACACTTCAAATATTTACACCCGTCGCGTACTTTCGGGAGAATTTATTGTTGTGAACCAACACCTTTTGGAAGACTTGGTTGAACTTAGTTTGTGGAATGAGGATTTAAAGGAAGAAATTATGCGCGCCAATGGTTCTATCCAGGATGTTGAAATAATTCCGCAGGAACTGAAGGAACTTTATAAAACCGTGTGGGAACTTTCTATGAAAGATATTATTGATATGAGCCGCCACCGTGGTTATTTCATTGACCAAAGCCAATCGCTGAACCTATTTATGGAAAACGCAAATATGGCAAAACTAACCTCGATGCATTTTTATGCTTGGAAAAGCGGTCTTAAAACCGGAATGTATTATTTACGCACGAAAAGTGCCGTGGATGCTATTAAATTCACACTTAAAAAGGAAGAGAAAAAAGAAACCGTTGGTGCCGAAGTTGAGGCAATGGCAACAAAAGATGTTTCCACTAAACCAATGACGCCACAGGAATTGCGCGAAATGCTGGCACAATCCAAAAACGCTCCGGATGATGATTGCTTGATGTGCGGATCTTAAATTTTGGAATAGTTTTATAATGGAAAAAGCCCTTGTTCAATTGAGCAAGGGCTTTTTCGATTTAAGAAGAAATTATTTATCCTTCGTCGGAAGGCAGGGACATTCTGGTATATTCCAGCACGAGGGCACTCAGCCAATCCCAGTTAATTGATTTGTACGGATATTTCGCCATAAACTCGGCATTGTCGCCAAATAGTAATTCATAATTTTCCTCAAAATCACTTTTTGGCAGCCAGAATATTTTATCGCCCTTCTGAACGTAGTACGATTTCACAACACCGCCACCAATGGTAGGGCCGGGGCCCATTTTAAAACCTTTTGATTCTTTGGCAAATGGATCGTGATAAACCGAAATTATTTGGCTGAATTCGGGATTTATCAGTTGCATCAAAAATTCCTTTTCGTCTTTTTTGTTTTTTAGGGAAACTTTTTGGTTCACAAAATAAATCTGGTCATTGCTGGTCAATTTTTTTGCGCTGTTTCTTCTTCCCATCCCATAATTGCTGAACTTTTGGGAAACCTTTCCGAATTTTTCCCATCCGCTGGCGTAAAGGTAAGCCTCGGCAATCTGCGATGCATCGTAGGTTTCTTTTTTGTCGGTAATACTGTCCTTAAAGACCATTTGGGCAATCTGCCCTTTTTTGGTTACAATGCCTTTGCAGTAGCCCTTGTGTTCGGAACCGTCCTTCATAATCACGGTCGATACTTTTTTAGTGGCAGGTTGGTCAAAACCTTCGTTGAAATAATAGGTTTTTAACATGTCCTTTTCCTCGTCGCTATATTTAACCTTGTCCTGCGCAAAGCCAAAGCTGCAGGCCATTAATAGTACGATTGATAAAAATTTTAGTTTCATAATGTTGAGATTTATTGGTTGCTGAAACAATATTCCAACATTAATTTGAAACGGAGAATTATTTTGGTGAAAAATCGGTTCCGAAAGCATCAAAATACGGCAGATGCCCTATAAAGTTTAACGACACTTCAAATTTTAAAAAGAAAAAGGAGCCCGATTCGGACTCCTTTTTGCTAAAGGTGTTCTAGAATTTACTACGCTTTCTTATAACTGGTGTAATATTCTTCCATCAAGTTCATCAAGGCCGTTACCAGATCTTTAGTTTCAAGCAATAGGCTGAAATACAAAGTGGTGTTTTTAGGGCTTGACTCCTCGGTGCGGGTTCGGGCTATTTGCTTTTCAATTTTATTTGAAAGGCTTGCGAAGATTTCGTCTTTCTTCTCAAGTACATTCCCGATGCGCTGGAATTCCTTTTTGTGGAAGATGTCCTCAATTTCATTTAAAAGCTCTTCCAAATGGTTGTCTATTTCCTGAAGATCCTTTATTTGGTTGAAACGAAGCGCCTTGTGATTGTTGTTCACGTGCTTGTAGCTCGCCTTTGAAATAAATTCCAGCGACTGTACAACATCGGTTAGATAGCCGAGGATGATAATGTAGAAATTGCTTCCGCGAACGCTGGTCTCGTCCAGATTCTTGATAAAGTAGAAAATATTGTCTCGCAGTTCTTCAACTTCGTCATTAAGTTTATTTACGCCTTTTTTGCTCTTTTTCAGTTTTTTGGTGTCCTGTTTGGCAAGACCACGAAGCATATCAGTATAAATTTTATTTGAGCGTGAGACTACATTGCTAATGTTTTCAGCACTTTCCTGGATAATCCCCTGAACGGTTTTGCTTTCGGTCTTTTTCAGTCCGCTTTTGTCCAGTTTCAATTTCACCTTATTTTTATGTGAAAGATAATTTCGAACCAACAAAAGGATGGCCAATAGCAGCAATACGGCAATCATGGCGCCCCTTCCAATATAGATTAGGTATGCCAGCGTGCCGGCAGCCGTAAAGGCCACAAACGCGGTAAAGAACCATCCGCCTATTACATTCATAACCCCTGCCACGCGATAAACGGCACTTTCGCGGCCCCAAGCCCTATCGGCAAGTGATGTACCCATGGCTACCATAAAGGTTACATAGGTGGTGGAAAGTGGTAGTTTCATAGAAGTTGCCGTAGCGATCAAAATACCCGCAACCATAAGGTTTATGGAAGCACGGATCATGTCAAAGGCAGGAAGTTCGTAGGTTTTGTGCTTTGGAAGATTTACTACAGGTTTTTCAAAACGCTTATCTATTTTTGTTTGAAGCGATTTCGGAATAATAAATTCAAAATAAGTTGCAACCTGTGTACTCGACTTTACCAAAAAGCGCGAAAGCATATTGGGACTGAACTTTTCGTGCCCTTCGCCTTGGCGGGCTAGGTCTATCTCGGTATCAGAAACGGTACGTGCTTTTTTGGAAAACCAAAGGGTAAGTACCATAATACCACCCGCAATAAATAGAAGCAAGGGTTCTGCGGGCACCTGATCTGCCAGACTGTGCATGTTGTAATCTGAAGCCGCCACCCCGGAAGCTGCCCAATCTATGTAACTATGGTAGGCCGCCATCGGTACGCCTATAAAGTTTACCAAATCGTTCCCCGCAAACGCAAGGGCAAGACTGAAAGTACCTACAGCAATTACGATTATGAGAATATTCTTCTTGAAAATCATCATAAAAAGCTGTGAGAAAACCGTCCAGAATATGAAGCTACCGCCGATAAGCAACCAAGTGTCGCTTTCAATAATGTTTTTAAAACTTCCGTAAAATGGCGTACCCTTTAATCCTTTTACGAGGATGAAATAACTAATACAGGTAAGGGCCAAACCACCAAAAATAGCCCCGAAATATTTCATTTTTCGCTCAACGTGGAAGGTAAATACTAGCCTCGACAGGTATTGAACTACTGCCCCCACGGTAAAAGCAATCACAACCGAAAGTAGAATTCCTGTTATAATTTCTACCGCTTTTTCGGTATTGATGTATTTTGTAATTGCTGAAATTGTCTCTGCATCGTTATGGCCAATTTTTATCAATGCCATAATTACAGCGGCACCCAAGAGCTCAAAAACGATGGAAACCGTTGTAGATGTAGGTAAACCAATAGTATTAAAGAAATCCAGCAGTAAGATATCGGTAATCATTACTGCCATGAAAATAATCATTATTTCATCGAAGTAAAATTCTCCGGGGACAAAGATGCCCTTTCGCGCAACTTCCATCATTCCACTGGAGAAAACGGCACCAATGAAAATACCTAAACTGGCTATTATTAAAATAGTCCTAAAGGAAAGTGCTTTAGAGCCAATGGCTGAGTTTAAGAAGTTTACGGCATCATTACTAACGCCAACCACTAGATCTGCAATTGCAAGCGCGGCAAGTGCAACAATCATTAATAAATAAATATTATCCATTCTAGTTTTAATTAAGTTGGTGCAAATTTCCCATATAAAATAGGATTGATTGTTACCAAATTGTTATCTGTATTTTTCTTAAAAATGAAGGTCAAAACCCAGCCTGTATTCCAAAGAGCTGCTTTCACCCGCAATGGTTGAATATGATAAATCTGTTTGAATTTTTAATTTATGGCCCACTATATATTTAGACCCTCCCAAAGTATATTGATTTTGTGTGTCATTGGAAGAAAATGTATTGTCTGGCAAAATAGTGGTAAAACGTCCGGAAATTTCCCAATTGTTTTTAAAAACATAGCCTCCTTGAAAATTGAGCCCTTGCCCCGTATAAACCTCCTGCTCTGTAATAGAACCATCACTATTGATTACTAGAGGGTTTTCAGCATCGCGATAACTATATTCTCCCATTAATGAAAACCCGTTATACTTAAACATGGCATCCACAAAAATGGTACTTATATTGGTTTCGTAAAAACCGATATCATTGCGCATATAGCTGCCTTGATTGCTTCGGGTTTTTACGGCATTATTGTTAAAATCATAGGTGGCGCCAATGGCAAGTTTTGGCGTTTTTTCGCGATAAATGTCGCCGCCAATATAATCTCCTTTTTTGGTGAACTCGCCAAAAGGCAATAATTCTACGCGGGTTGTATATTGAAACCCTCCAATATTTCCGGTTGTAATATTTCTACCTTCTCCCTGTGAAACGGCAAACATTTCGCGAATTAGGAAATTTTCAGAAGCCTTAAAACTATGGTGCAATTGCATTCCAAGGTCCCTGTCAATATTGAATAACCTGTTAAGTCTGGAACGGTCTATAAGCTGAAGATTACCGGAAGATATTACACGTTCCCTGTTCCCGGGAAGTTTTGTCTGTCCTGCCCATAGCTCCAGATTTTTGTAGAACTCCCACATTATTACTGCGTCATAAATGATTCGAGGAGCATTGCCAGTGAATTCTGAAGCTCCTGCCACATCAAAATTTGAAAGGCCTAATTCAATTTTATAGCGCAGCTTTGGAGAATAAGCAAATCCATCAAATTTTAATCTTGCACGGCGGATAATAAAGCTTTGTTCCGGTTTTCCAAATTTATCGCCATCGTGATCCCAGGAAGAATTGGCCCGTACTTGAATTCGTGGCGCAAAACGGACGCTCCACATACTGTCTTTGCCCACAACGTTAAGCATGCCGTCACCAAATTTTGGAACGCTTATTTGTGAATGGACCGCGGAAACACATAAAAATAGAAAACCAAAAAAGAAAATATTCTTTAGGTACATTTTAAAATCGATTATAGTTTTTGTCGCTGCAAAGGACTAAATTTTAAACTAATTGTATGTTTCCGTAATGTTAAGCAACGTTTCTTTAGTTTCTTATAAATTTAATAAAAAAGGGCTGTCCATAACGAACAGCCCCATTTGAAAATCTAGTCGACAAAAACTAAACGATTTCAAAAATTGCCCAATATAATAGGCAATTACAAAGAAAATCTATCGATCATAACTTAGTGTGAAGATAGCTTTACCAAATCATTAAGATATTGATTCGAAACAAAGGATTTTTTTAAAACACTGAAAATAAACAGGTTAAAGGTTTAATGTTAAGTTAACGTTACCAAATGGTTTCGTAAGCGTTAATTTTGTAAATTTGATTATTCTGAAAATCTAAAACTTTGAAAAATGAAAAATTTAATCACCCTTTTTGCAATCGTATTAACAGTTTCAATGGCATTTGCACAAAATGCTAATAAAAACACGTATTATTTGGATGGCAATGTGATTAAGGCAACAATATATCACGATAATGGAACGGTTGCACAAACTGGCTACTATACTGCAGACAATAAGCTAACTGGAGAATGGGTGAGCTATGATTTTAACGGTAATAAGGCTGCCATTGCGCAATATAATAATGGTGAAAAAGTGGGCACGTGGTATTTCTTTACAAATGAAGACATAAAAGAAGTTTCTTATGCTGATGCCCGTATTGCCAAGGTTGTAACTTGGAAATCTGACGATATTCAGATTGTTTCTAATTAAACTCTAATTCTATTATACATAAAAAACCCTAGCTCAAATGCTAGGGTTTTTTATTTTTCAAGTAATCCATTTTAAAATTTGAGTGAGTAGCCCAAACTAATTTCTTGTCCCGGACTCCATTTGGAAAATAGTTGATCCTCTGCTCCAAACGATTGATAAACGCTTTCAATATCGTCATTTAATAAGTTGTCAAACTTTAAGGATATTGTTGAATTTTTGTTTGACCCAAAGCTTTTTGAAATGTTCAGTTTCACATTGTGAAAGGGCATTGTATAAACATCTGCCACATCTCCTGCGCCTACAATTTGAAGGGTTTTTCCCTGAGTATTGTAGAAAAGGCCTCCTTGGAGTCCAGTTTCCACATCTTTATAATTGAAGCCAAGATTTATTAAATAAGGGCTTTGGCCTTGCAATTGTCTATTGTCATCAAGTGTTTCACCGGTACGTAAATTATCTAGCCTTCCTGTCCTTTCGTCTTCACTGTACTGCTGTTGCGATTCTATAAGTGAGAAATTTAAATTGAAATCTATATTCTGTAAACCGCTTATAAACCCGAGATTTTTTCTTATTTCTAGCTCACCCCCAAAAACTTTCGCGTCTCCTAAGTTTAGTGGTGTGTATTGTCCATACGCCCTTCTGATAAATGAAAGTTCAATAGGATCAGTAAAAGATTTATAGAATCCGCTTATTGCGAAGAAATCTCCTGCTTCTCCATATTGTTCGTATCTAATGTCAAAATTATTTACATAAGTAGGCTGAAGGTTTATATTGCCAATAAATGTGGTACTGCTTATTGGGTCAAAAATTTCGGCGAGTGAGGCTTCTTTAAATGAAGGTCTTGCCGTAGTTCTTGAATAGGAAGTACGTATTTTTTTGTTTTCATCTTCATTCAAATCAAAAATTAGATTTGCCGATGGGAAAAAGTCTGATTTTTCTAAAATTTTGGCATCTTCCAGTCTGGTTCCGTCCTGTCTTTCACCTGTGTAAATCAAGTCGAATTTTTCAAACCGCACCCCTAAAGCTGCATTCATCCAATTTGTTACCTTAAATTCTTCAGCTATATACCCTGCTGCGATTTGTATTTTTGAATTGTAAGAATCTGAATCGTTGGAGTCTTGGCGCACATAGGTTCCGCTATTTGTATTTGGGTCATAAATATTTTCTGGGATCAATAGTTGGTTTGGATCACCTCCAAATGTTGCCGTCGAAAAATTAAGCAACGGCAAAGAGTATTTTATTACTTCAAAGTCTCTTTCTTTTTGGGTAAAGGCACCGCCGATTTTAGCTTTTGCTTCAAAGCCAAAAAGATTGTGCTCCTTTTCAAGACCAATTTTTCCGGCAAGATTTAACTCTTCAAGTGATCTAAAAAACCTTGACGCATCGCCAGATTCACTTGGCTCAATTGTAAATACTTCCTCACCCGTATTGGGATTTATTGATACTCTAAATGGAGTTGTGCGAAAATCTTTATCGTCCACCTTGGCAAGGGAGGGCGATAGGTTCCATTCCAAATTCCAGTCATTATTACTGCCAAGGGTATGTGTGCCTTTTAATAGTCCATTTGTAATGGATCTCTGAACGTAGGTAAGGTTGTCTTTTTTAATCGTATTGCTGCTAACTATAAAATTATCCAGCCTAAAAATGCCAGCTTCAGATTCTCCATTTTGGATGTGAAGTACATTAAATTGATATTTTGATTTTTCGGTTTTAAATGTCAACCCACCAAGGGCGCTAATTAAAACGGTGTTGTTTCCTAACTCACCAGTTTGTGTGCGGTCTGCTAAAAGTTCAAAATTAGATCTGTCTGATTCGTCTTTTCTGTATAGCTGGCCATTGATGTATTCATCGTAATACTTTGTTTCATTTCGGTATGACACTGATGCCAAATACCCTAATTTATTTTCGCCTACATCAAATTGATCTCCCGCTGTTATAGCAAAGTTATAGTTCATAAAACTTTGTTCCCGCTCTGCTGCCATTTGTGGGTTAAACCGTTGGGTTAAATCTCGAACAAGCTCTCCGTCCTGTTGCGGTAAAGGCACTTGTTGCGATTGGGGAATAGGATTGTCCCTTAGCCCGTCATCAAAACCTAAAAAGTCTGTACCACTTTTATCTCCTGTTAAGTAGTTGTTTTTGAAATGAAAATCAGCGTTGTAGCCCACTCCAAGCGAAATACTATATTCAGCCCTGCTAGGAATGTCCTTAGTTACGATGTTTATTACACCACCGGTAAAGTCGGCTGGCTGGTCTGCAGTTGCAGATTTGGTAATCAATACATTCTCTAGAATTTGTGAAGGAAAAATATCCAGTTGCAGTGTATTTCTATCAGGATCCAAACCTGGCACTTCCATGCCATTTAGTATGGATTTTGTGTATCGGTCTCCTAAGCCCCTAACATACACGTATTTTCCTCCTTGTACCGAAACGCCCGGAACGTTTTGAACTGCTGAAGCCACATCGCTTGCACCAGTTTTTTTAATGGATTCCAAAGACAAGCCATCCATTAGGGTAACTGAGTTTTTCTGAATGCTTAAAACAGAAGCTTCTGTGTTTTTACGGGCAGTTGTGGTAACAACCACTTCATCCAGTTGTCCAGCAGAAGCATTAAGCGTAACATCAACAGTTGTGGTTTGGCCTGGATTTATTTTTACTTCTGTAATTTCCTTAGTTTGATATCCAACGAACGAGAAAACAAGTGTGTAAGTTCCAGCATCTAACTTTAGGTTGTACTTGCCATCAAAATCAGAGGTTGTTCCCGTTTGTGAACCTTTCACAATAACGTTTGCAAAAGAAAGCACGTCATTATATTCACCATCATTTATAACCCCCGTAACAACACCTGTTTGTGAAAAGGAAATTTGAAATAAAAACATTGCAATAAGCAATGGGAAAATATTTTTCATAAAAATATATTTATAAAATTTGCCCGTCTTCTTTTAGAAAGACGAGCAAATTGCTAATTGATTTAAAACAAGTTAAATGAGAATACAAATTTTTAGAAAGCTCCTTTAGATTGTGTGTAAGTCCAAGTAAAGTTTGAAAGATTGGCTCCTCCTGAATTTCCAGAGTTTGCCCAAGAAGCAGCTCTTTCAGTAAATGATGGATTAAGGATTATCGGTGTTTCGCCTTCGCCAGTTTTTTCAACAAAAATGTCATTTGCGTTAGCAACACCACTAGGTAAGCTTACAGTCCAATTTGAAAACGATAGCTTTCCATTGAGGAAGTTTTGTGCCACTGCATTGTTGTCTAACTCTACATCAGAATCTGCTTTAAAACCTACTGCATAAATGTTTTTTAGGGTGCCCATTGCTCTATCGCGCAAATCTGCATATTCGCCATTTTCTGTAGTAGTATTTCCGATTAACGTGATACCGTCCAGTGTGAATCTTCCTTCCAACGATCCTGCTGGGCCGTCAATTTCTAAAGCGTGGTCTGAAACATTTCCTAAGATTGCTACAGAATTTGAAATTGTACCGGAATAAGCCTCGTCTATATCAAGTGCATCATCACCGCAGGCCCAAACTATTGCGTTTGAAACATTTACAGATCCTCCGAACCACTCGATGCCATCATCTACATTTGCTACAACTTCAATGTTTGAAATAGAAGTTCCTGTTCCCACGGCTCCAAGTGTAAGACCGTTAATTTCATTACCATCCCCAATAGAAGTACCTCCGTGGCGAATGGAAACATAATTTAAAGTACCTGAATCATCTGCATTATCAGATCCTCCATAAAGACCATTCGTGTCACTGGCTGGAATACCTTCAATTTGGTTTTCAAGGGCATCACCAGACAAAGAGGCTTTTGCCTTACCTAATATTATAACACCGCCCCAAAGGCCTCTGTCATTTTCAGTAAGATTAGTGCCAAATTTTTGTCCCAATGCTATATTATCTGCAATTGAAGTAAATATAATTGGCTTATCTGCCGTTCCATTAGCTTCAATTTTTGCACCTCTAGCAATAATAAGCACAGCAGCACTAGCTTCTTGACCCGCATAGGCTTTTATTATTGTTCCTTCATTAATGGTTAAGGTAGCGCCGGAGGTAACTGTTACACGGCCATCAAGTTCCCAAATAACATCATTGGTTAATGTCATGTCTGATGTAATTTGACCAGATAGTTTATTGTTTACGGGATCTGGGTCTGGATCAATAATTGGTCCGTCATCATTACTGCTGCAGCTAACGCTAAGCAGAAGAGCAAAAATCGCTATTAGAGGTAAAAAGAATTTTTTCATTAGTTTCATCTTAATTTTATAGATTAATTTCTTGGGGCAAAGATGGTTCTCTTATGTAAGGTTTGTGTTAAACTGAAGTTACCAGTTCGTCATTTTAGGGTTAGCTAAACGTTAAGCCGAAACCAAAAAAAATTGATTGGTTTGCCTTTTGAAAATAGTATCTTGCCTACAAAATTTTTAAAATTATGATGCAATGGGAACAGTTGCTTTCACTACGGAAGCACGGAGATAAAAACAAAAGACTGAGAATTGAGGAGAACGAGACCCGTTTGGGGTTTGAAGTAGATTATGACCGGGTAATTTTTTCCTCCGCTTTCCGAAGTTTGCAGGATAAAACCCAAGTTATCCCACTTTCAAAGACTTCGTTTGTTCACACCCGATTAACGCATAGTTTGGAAGTTTCCGTGGTGGGGCGCTCATTGGGAAGAATCGTGGGGAAGGAAATCCTCAAGAAACATCCACAATTGCAGGGTGTGCACGGGTATCAGTTTAACGATTTTGGGGCGATTGTTGCTGCCGCTGCCTTGGCACACGATATTGGCAATCCTCCGTTCGGTCACAGTGGCGAAAAGGCCATTGGCGATTACTTTCTGAACGGAAATGGCAAACGTTTTAAAAATCAACTTTCCGAAAAGGAATATCAGGATTTGGTTGCTTTTGAAGGAAATGCCAATGGGTTCAAAATCTTGACGGAATCCAAAAACGGGGTTGAAGGCGGCCTGCGGCTGACCTTTGCAACCTTGGGAGCCTTTATGAAATACCCCAAGCAATCGCTTCCGAAAAAACCCACGTCACACGTGGCCGATAAAAAATTCGGCGTTTTTCAAAGTGATACAGATTTTTTTAATGAAGTTGTTTCCGAACTCGGTCTTTTGAACAGAAACGATAATGGATTTGCCCGGCACCCACTTGCTTATCTCGTGGAAGCCGCCGATGATATTTGCTATACCATTATCGATTTTGAGGATGGCATAAACCTGGGACTGATTGAAGAGGAAATAGCATTGGAATATTTGATAAACCTGGTGAGGGACAGTTTGAAAAAAGATATTTATTCGCGCTTAAGGACCGTGCAGGATCGGTTGGCATATTTGCGCTCACTCGCCATTAATACCTTGATTTCTGAGGCGGCAACAATTTTTATAGAAAATGAGGAAGAAATTTTAAATGGCACTTTTTCCGAAGCCTTGCTGGACAGGAGCCAATACAGAGCCCAAATTGCCGACATTATAAAAATAAGCGTTGAAAAAGTGTATCAAAGCACGGAAGTAACGGAAAAGGAAATAGCAGGGTACACCATTTTAACAACCTTGCTTGAGGCCTTAACTACCGCCTTTGAAAACTATCACAACGAGCGGCTTCGTCATTACGATAAGATTTTGTTGCAGCTTATTGGTTTCAACAGCATGGGGAGCTATTCGGTCTATGACTATTTAATGGAAAGTTGTAGCTATATTTCTCGACTAACGGATGGTAATGCGCTTCAGATTTTTCAAAAAATAAGAGGTAACCTTTAAATTTTAAATATTTTAATGGCTGAAAACTGTTAAAAATTGATATTTGAAGGGTGATATTGTCAATTTTATGATATTTTTAGCAATCCTTTTTTAAGGATGCAATAATCAACATTTTTTAGATAGTCCATATCTATTCTTATTCACCTAAAAACTTAATTTTTAAGCTTATGAAAAAAGTTCTTTACTTAATTATCATTTTTGCTGTAAACGTATCCTTTGCACAGGATTACAGCAATGTGGTAAAAGCGTACCTTCAACAAAATCGATCGCAGCATTCGTTCCAACCGCAGGATATAAATGATATTTCGATAGCCTCGCAGAGTTTTTCAAAGAGCATGCAGGCCCACAATGTTTATGTGGAACAGCATTATCAAGGCATTGAGATTTTCAATTCAACCTCTCCATTCGTGATTAAAGATGGAGCTGTGTACAGTGCTAAAATTTCTTTTACGGATAATATTTCTGCAAAGGTAAACGGTACTACTCCTTCAATATCTGCTGTGGGCGCCATAGGAAAAGCAGCAAATGCCCTTGGCTTGCAGAGTCCTTCAAATCTGAATCTTATTGAAACACTTTCAGATCATAGTTACATTTTCTCAGATGGAAATATTTCCTTGGAAAACATTCCCGTGGAACTGGTTTACCAAAAAATGGAACAAACGGGCAACTTGAAGTTAGCTTGGAATCTGAGCATCTATCTATTGGATGCGTCACATTATTATAGTGTTCGTGTGGACGCAATGACAGGTGAATTATTGGATACTATGGATTGGGTAGTTAGCTGTAATTTTGGCTCAGAATCACATTCGCACGCCAATACGGCGAGCATTCTTTTCGCAAATAAGAGTGAAGCTAGCGCGCCTATTACCAATGCCGCAGCAGCCTATCGAGTTTTTCCATTGCCTTTGATTGGGCCTAATAATGGTTCTGATCAATTAGTTAGCGATCCGGCCGATCCGGTGGCGTCTCCTTTTGGATGGCATGATACCGATGGTGTGGCTGGACCTGAATTTACTTATACAAGAGGTAACAATGTTCTTGCCCAGGAAGATAAAAATGGCAATAACGGGTCTGGAGCAACTGCAGAAGGAGGTCCAACCCTTACATTTGATTTTCCTTTTAATTTACCACAGGATCCAAATTTATTTACCGATGGTGCAATCACCAATCTGTTTTATATGAATAATATGATGCACGACATCTCTTTTCATTATGGATTTGACGAGGAAAGTGGAAACTTCCAAATAAGAAATTATACAGGAGCTCCTGGCGCTGGTGATTTTGTTTTTGCAGATGCTCAAGATGGAAGCGGGCTTAACAACGCCAACTTTGGTACTCCTCCAGATGGAAGTGCTCCTAGAATGCAGATGTTTCTATGGTCTGCACCAGGAAGTGTGCTCGGAACTTTGCTAACCGTAAATAACGGACCTTTAGCTGGATCTTATTACGCCTTTGATTCAAGCTTTGCACCGCCATTAACTACTACTCCTATAACGGCAGATCTTGTTGTGGTGGAGGATGATAACTCTGGTGCTTCTACCGATCCTTATGATGGTTGTGATAATATTACAAATGGTTCGAGTATTGCTGGGAAAATCGCAGTAATACGAAGAGGCGAGTGCAATTTTGCCGTGAAAGTGCAAAGCGCACAGGATCAAGGTGCACTGGCCGTTATAATGGTAAATAACACCCCCTTGGATCCTATCCCAATGGGGGGAACGGGAACCGGTATTACCATTCCGGCTATCATGATCTATCAGGCCGATGGGGAAGCATTAATTGCATCTCTTTTAAATGGTGATACAATTAACGCAACTTTAGTGGACGATGGTTCGGGAGATGATCCGTTCCAGCGCGATGGTGATCTGGACAATGTAATAGTTGCTCATGAATACGGGCACGGAATTTCCAACCGTTTAACAGGTGGAAGACTCCAAGCAGGATGTTTACAGAATCAAGAGCAAATGGGCGAGGGTTGGAGTGATTTCTTCGGATTTATATTAACAATAAAACCTGGAGATACCAGATTTGATGCTCGAGGTACAGGGACATATGCGGTAGGTCAGGGAATTGCAGGCCTTGGATTAAGAACCAAGCCTTATAGTTCAGATTTTGCTGTTAACAATTTCACTTATAATAACATTCGATCACAAGCAGTTCCACACGGAGTAGGATCAGTATGGGCTACCATGTTGTGGGATTTAACGTGGGATTTGATAGATGAATACGGCTTTGATCCAGATATTTACAACGGGACAGGAGGAAATAATATAGCCTTGCAACTAGTTATGGATGGAATGAAGTTACAACCATGTAGTCCAGGCTTTGTAGATGGTCGTGATGCAATTTTAGAGGCAGACCAAATTGCCAATGGAGGTGCTAATAGATGTCTAATTTGGCAAGCCTTTGCAAAACGTGGTTTAGGCTTAAGTGCTGATCAGGGAAGTTCTGGCAGCAGATCTGATGGAACAGAGGCTTTTGACGTTCCTGGGGATTGCCCAC
This sequence comes from Aequorivita vladivostokensis, assembly GCF_000952855.1. Classification (GTDB taxonomy): domain Bacteria; phylum Bacteroidota; class Bacteroidia; order Flavobacteriales; family Flavobacteriaceae; genus Aequorivita; species Aequorivita vladivostokensis. Next base: position 85,481 of record NZ_JSVU01000001.1, read on the forward strand.
TGGGTGTGTCAGATAACGGTGGACTTGAGAAAAATTTCATAGTATATCCCAATCCATCTAACGGTGAGATTACAATTAAATCTCGTGTGGATGTGGGAGAAGCCACCATATCTATTTTTGATATGAATGGAAGAAAAGTTTTCACCCAACAACTGGAGCTACATACATCTGCTAACGTAAATGCTAGTGGACTTAAAGCCGGAATTTACTTAATACAAATAGATGGAGATAACCGCTCTCAAACTTCTAAACTTATAATTAATTAAGTTTGAAAATGATTTTTAAATTAAAAGAGGCTCAAAGGAGCCTCTTTTTTTTTATAGATAGTTTTGAATGATTTTATAAATTTCACCAGAAGAAATTCCCATTTGCATTTGTAGTTCGTCGATCGTGCCGTGCTCTGGAAAGACGTCTGGAACCCCCAGCGTTTTTATATTTTTTCGATAACCGTTCGCGCTGGCAAAGGCAGTAATACTTGTTCCTAAACCTCCTATAAGCGTTCCATCCTCAATGGTAATAATTGTTTTATACTTCTGAAAAACCCGGTGCAATAAATTTTCATCCAAAGGTTTTAAGAAGCCAATATCCACACAGCCAACTCTATCTCTATCAGAAGAATTCAGCAGCTCAATGGCCATTTGCGCATTTTGGTTTGCAGTCCCTATTGTAAGTAGGAGAATATCGCTTCCTTCTTTTAAAATTTCGCCTTTACCAATTTCAATAGCATTAAAGCAGCCCTGCCAATTCAATATTTTCCCCCTTCCCCTGGGATAGCGGATAAAAATAGGTAAGTCTAACCCCAGTTGTGCGGTGAACATTATATTGCGCAATGCTATTTCATCCCTCGGAGCAAAAATGATGAGGTTTGGTATGCAGTTCAAATATGCCAAATCGAATATTCCGTGGTGGGTGGCGCCATCCTCGCCTACAATACCGGCACGATCCAAACAGAAGATTACTGGGATTTTCTGGAGACAAACGTCGTGGATCACTTGATCATAAGCACGTTGTAAAAACGTAGAATAAATATTGCAGAAAACCCGAAATCCTTGAGTAGCCATCCCTGCGGCAAAAGTTACGGCATGTTGTTCGGCAATGCCAACATCAAAAGCGCGTGTTGGGTATGCATCCATCATAAATTTTAAGGAACTGCCGGTGGGCATCGCGGGAGTAATGCCTATGATCTTTTCATTTTGGGAGGCCAGTTCCACCAGTGTTTTTCCGAAAACATCTTGAAATTTTGGCGGGTGCATTTTATCGCTTCGGGGAGGTAGGTCACCTGTGAGCGCATTAAATTTCCCCGGAGCGTGATATGCTACTTGATTTTCCTCAGCCTGTCGAAGTCCTTTTCCCTTGGTAGTAATTACATGCAGGACTTTTGGCCCGGCGACATGTTTAAGTCGCTCCAGTTCTGAAATCACCAAATCTAAGTTATGTCCATCTATCGGGCCGGAATAATTGAAGTTTAGCGCTTCAAAAATATTGTCTTCATTTTTGGTTCCGTTGGATTTTACTTTCGTGAAATAATCTTTTAATGCGCCTACACTTGGGTCAATCCCTATGGCATTATCGTTCAGGATAATTAATAGATTAGTGTCTGTAACGCCGGCATGATTTAACGCTTCAAACGCCATTCCGCTTGCTATCGAGGCATCTCCAACTACTGCGACGTGCTGCCTATCAACCTCACCGTTCAGTCTAGAGGCAATTGCCATTCCGAGCGCAGCGGAAATTGCGGTGCTGCTATGGCCAACCCCAAACGTGTCGTATTCACTTTCGTCTCGTTTCGGAAATCCACTGATGCCGCCAAGCTGACGGTTGGTATGGAAAATTTCCTTTCTGCCCGTTACTATTTTATGGCCGTAGGCTTGATGGCCCACATCCCATACTAAAATATCATCCGGTGTGTTAAAAACGTAATGAAGGGCTAAGGTAAGCTCCACTACGCCGAGACTAGCCCCCAAATGTCCTTCTTTTGTGGCTACAATATTTATTATAAAGTCACGAAGTTCCTGTGCCACTTGAGGCAATTTTTCTTTTGAAATTTTCCGCAGATCTTCGGGAAAGTGAATTGTATTTAGTAAGTTTTTTGGCACGCAGTAAAGATACGGTTATTACGAAATTGTTACTTGGAGAATTCGTTAATTTGTATTTTCGTTTTTATTTATCTGAATGTAAATTACGCAGGTAATAGAACCTATATCCTAAAACTTTGAGCATCATAAATCCATACAACGACGCCTTTTTTATGAAAAAAGCCCTGCGGGAAGCAGAGGCTGCCTATGAGAAGGGCGAAATACCAATTGGTGCGGTGATTGTTATCAATAATCAAATTATCGCCCGGGCGCATAATCTTACCGAAACCTTGAATGATGTAACGGCACATGCAGAAATGCAGGCCATTACGGCTGCGGCCAATTACTTGGGAGGTAAGTATTTAATAGATTGCACACTCTATGTAACCATAGAGCCATGCCAAATGTGTGCAGGGGCTTTATTTTGGAGCCAAATTTCCAAAGTGGTGTATGGTGCGCGAGACGAACATCGGGGATGTATTAACCTAAATACCAAACTGCATCCAAAAACCGAACTAATGGGAGGGATTATGGCCGAGGAAGCTTCGCAACTTTTGAAACGTTTCTTTATCGAGAAAAGGAACTTAAACTAAATAAAAAAGCCTTTCACAGTTGAAAGGCTTTAACAAATCGCAACGTATATCTTTTTAGTCGTGGATTACGCGAACTTGAGCGGCAACCATTCCTTTTCTTCCTTCCTCTTCAACATATTCTACTTTGTCACCCTCATTAAGAGCTTCACCGTTTAAGCCGGTTACATGTACAAAAATGTCCTTTCCGGTTTCATCATTTGTGATAAAACCAAAACCTTTTGATTCGTTAAAAAATTTTACTGTTCCTTCCATTTTAAATAAAAAATAAATTAATAATAGATGCAAATGTATAATTTTTATGATTTCAATTGTTAATAAAATGCAAATATTTTGAGGGAAGGCAAGCGTTTAAATTTTTTTATCTTTCTGATAATCTTGCATCTTTTTGATATTTTCCTTGGTAAGCATATAGTCTTTTACGCTTCTGTTTTTCCATCTGTAATAGATAAAAAGGGGCATGAGCACTAGAAACCCGATCATCAAGGAAAGACCAATTATTAAATTGCCGGTGGCTTCGTCCTCCAGCTTAATATAAAACCCAATGCCCAAACCGATGAGTACTGAAAAAAATAGTGTGAGTAGAAAGTATTTCATTTTCTGTGAATATTCAAACGTTAATATGCTAACGAAACTGTCTCCATTTGATTTCTTATTTCCCCGAAAAATCTATCAACTTTCGGCGATAGGCCGTTAGCAATTTTGATTTTGAAACAAAACCGTAATATTTACCTTCATTGATAACCGGTAAATTCCAAGCGCCCGTATCTTGAAATTTTTTCATTACATCGGTCATTTTATCCTCTTGAAGATTTATGATATCGGGCGGATGGTGCATAAGTTCCTTGGCGGTTACTTCTTCGTATAAATTTTGATCGAACATCACGGGCCGCAAATCGTCCAGTAAAATAATTCCTTCTAATGAGTTTGTGGTTTTATTTAGTACCGGAAACAGATTCCTTTTAGATTTTACGATGGCTTGATGTACGATTTCACCTAAATTCATCTCGGGGTATATGCTAATAAAATCGCGTTCTATCACCGTTTGTATGTCCATTAATGTAAGTACCGCATGGTCTTTGTTGTGCGTTATTAGGTCGCCCTTTCGGCCCAATTCCATAGCATAAACCGAATGGGGAATAAAATATTTGGTGATTGAAAAGGAGATGGCAGCCGTTATCATTAGCGGGATAAAAAGCTCGTAACCGCCGGTCACTTCAGCGATTAAGAATATAGCGGTAAGTGGGGCATATAGTACCCCGGCCATTAAGCCAGTCATGCCAACCAAGGTGAAATTACTTTCTGAAACACCGTTTGGAAAAAGCCCGCAATTGTTCAGAATTTTCGCAACTACGTTACCCATTATACTTCCCATGAACAATACTGGTGCAAAAATACCACCTACGCCCCCAGCACCGAAGGTTAGTGCACTTGCAATAATTTTGAAAAACACCAAACCCGCCAAGAGCGCGATAACCACCCAGATACTGCTTAATTCCAACTGAAAAATATTATTCTCCAATGCTATTTCAGGATTTCCTTTTACCAAATTGTTAATTACGTCAAATCCTTCCCCATAAAGTGGAGGGATAAAATATATAAGCACGCCAAGACCAACGCCACCAATAAGAAGGCGTTTACCAGGAGATTTAATTTTTTCGAAAAAAGCCTGTATGCCTGCATATACTTTTGTGAAATAAACCGAAGTGAAGCCTGCTGCAAGGCCTAAAAGCATATAGAAAGGGACATCGCTAAGGTAAAAAGCATCCGTGTTTTTGAACGGCAGTAAAACATCGCTCCCAAAAAAGAAATAGCTGGTAAGTATCCCCGAAATGGAGGCCAAAAGTAGCGGCAGCATAGATGCCAAAGTTAAATCTAAGCTGAAGACCTCTATGGCAAAAATAAGAGCCGCAATGGGCGCCTTGAAGATTGAAGCCATGGCCCCCGCAGCCGCGCAACCTATTAGCAGGGTTCTATTTGCTTGGTTGAGATGTAAAATTCTTGAAAGATTGGAACTTAACGCGGCTCCCGTAGCCACTGTTGGACCTTCCAATCCTACGGAGCCCCCAAATCCAACCGTGATAGGTGCTGTTAAAATGCTGCCAATCATTTGGTAGCGTTTTATAAGCCCTTTTCTTTTTGAAATTGCAAATAGGGTGGATGGAATACCGTGACTCACTCTTTGGCGAATTACATATTTAATTATAAAATACACCAAGGTTAATCCAAGAATAGGAAAAACAAAATAAAATGCTGTGTGGTAATACTGTACAAGATTGCCTTCCAGCAAATGCTGAATAAAGTGTGTTAGGTTTTTAAGTATAACCGCGCCAACGCCCGCCAAAAAACCCACGACAATAGCTATTAAATACACAAACTGGTTTTGCGAAATGTATTTAATTCGCCATATTAAAAAGCGGGTTAGTAAATTTCGTTTTTTTGTTGGCATTCGGTCTTTATGGCTTTTTCCAGATTATTGATATCCTGAATATATATTTGTCTTAAGGCCTCGGTGTAGGGATGCGAATTGTAATAGCCGTTGTTAAAATTCTCAATAGCAATGTCCAGTTCTTTTATCGCCTCTTCACATTTCCCGCCTTCAAACAAAATTAGAGCTTTATAGTAACTTCCGTCTGCCGTCTTGTTTTTATTATATAGAATCATTTTGTTGAAATCCAATAAGGCAGCCTCGGGATTTTCATTTTCATAATGTGCAATTCCACGGTATAAAAAAGCCGTAGGTTCTGCCCAATCTTCTCCGTCGTCTTCAGTAACTTCTTGAATGTAACGATCTAGATATTCTATGGAATTTTCGTACTCCTTTAGACCTAAATAGGCCAGGCCGCGCCAATAATCTACACTTTGTCCTTGAGGGGCATCGGTAAAGTTAGGTGTTAGCGTATCGGAAGCATCAAAATCTGCAATTGCCTTTTTATAGTCTCGATAAAACTGAAGATGAAGGTATCCGCGCCAAGGCACCCAAATCTCTGGATTGCATTCCACTGCTTTATCAAAGGTGGTTTTCCAGGTATCAATTACTCCCCTTTTTAAATACGCAATTGAAAGTGCGCGCAAGGCATCACAATTGTTTGGATCCATTGCAATTGCGGCTTCAAGTTTTGTCATGAGCATCGGGGAGCCTTGTCCATGGTGCAAGCTCTGGGCATCTTCAAACAGTTCGGCCGATCGCTCCTTCTTTTCAGATTCTGAAAGGTTCGAAATATCCTCTTTGCAGGAGCTAAGGATACATAACAAGAATAGAATGCTAAGGTAGTATTTCGGCAATCTCACCATTTTCTAATTTATAGGATACGTACATATAATAGTCAACGGGCCCATCATCAAAACTAATAATATTCCAGTTTTGTGGCATTGCCGTAAGTTCTAATAATTGCGAAGTAAGTTCTTTGGAAAATTGGGTTTCGGCATACGCTGTATCAACCTGTATGGTCTCGAACCAACCGGAATTTCCTTCGCAAGTAACCAAAAAGCGAAAATTCAAATATCCCGAATCGGTATAATTTTCGTTTTTGTAATTTTTCAGTATAAAATCCCTGAATTGTTTTTTATTGCCTGCATATCCTTCTTCCGCAGCGCCATGGTGCAGATGATAAATGGCTTCTGCATTGCACAGTGAATAAACATCGTTCAAGGCAGCGGTTTCCTGATTTATGTAGCCAACGTAATGGGGATATTTATCGTGGTCTACCGGAAATTTATATTCAAAATAGAGCCATCCTCCAAAAAAGACCAATAATGCCAAAATGCAAAGGCCCAAAACTATAAATGTGATGATTTTTAAAATTTTCATAATCTAATTTACAGTAAATCCTTCGATTATTTCAAAACGTGTATTGGTTTGACGCAAAGGCCTATAAAAACTGGCAGTCTTGCGGACAATTAGTGCTTTAAATTAATCTTTAAATGAAGTTCTTCAAGCTGTTTTGCATCAATAGGCGCGGGCGCGTCAATCATCACATCTCGGCCAGCATTGTTTTTTGGGAATGCAATAAAGTCGCGGATGGTTTCCTGCCCGCCCAAAATGGCAACCAATCTATCCAAACCGAAGGCAATTCCCCCGTGCGGTGGTGCCCCGTATTGAAAAGCGTCCATCAAAAAGCCGAACTGTGCTTTTGCTTCTTCGGATGTGAAGCCCAAATAATCAAACATCAACGCCTGAGTTTTTTTGTTGTGGATACGGATGGACCCGCCGCCAATTTCGTTTCCGTTTAAAACCAAATCGTAGGCATTGGCTTTAACCTCGCCGGGATTCGTGGCCAACAACTCCAACTGTCCCGGTTTTGGGGAAGTAAAGGGGTGGTGCATGGCGTGGTAACGCTCTGTTTCCTCGTCCCATTCCAAAAGCGGGAAATCCACGACCCAAAGTGGTGCGAATTCGTTACTCTTACGCAGTCCAAGTTCTTCTGCCAAATGCATGCGCAAAGCGCTCAATTGGGCTCGTGTCTTATTTTTGTCTCCGGAAAGTACACAGATTAAATCGCCGGGTTTTGCACCGGTTACATCTGCCCATTTTGCCAGATCGGTTTGATCGTAAAACTTATCTACGGAAGATTTGTAAGTGCCATCCTCGTTGCAGCGAACGTAAACCATTCCCAACGCCCCGATCTGTGGACGCTTCAGCCAATCGATTAAAGTGTCTATTTCTTTTCTTGTGAAGGTGTTTCCGCCCGGAACAGCTATTCCGACCACCAATTCAGCTTGGTTGAAAACGTTGAAATCTTTGTGTTGGGCAACGGCATTCAATTCCCCAAACTCCATCCCAAAACGAATATCCGGTTTGTCATTTCCGTATTTCGCCATCGCTTCATCATAGGTCATTCTTGGGAATTCGGAGATTTCTACGCCGTTTATTTCTTTCAGCAAATGTTTTGTCAGCCCTTCAAAAGCATTCAAAATATCTTCCTGTTCCACGAAAGCCATTTCGCAGTCTATTTGTGTGAATTCCGGCTGGCGGTCTGCACGTAAATCCTCATCGCGGAAGCATTTCACTATTTGGAAATATTTATCCAATCCGCCAACCATCAGCAATTGCTTAAAAGTTTGGGGGCTCTGTGGAAGCGCATAAAACTGCCCTTCATTCATTCGTGATGGCACGACGAAATCGCGTGCGCCTTCGGGGGTTGATTTTATTAAATATGGGGTTTCTACTTCCACAAAACCTTCCTTCGATAAATAATTGCGAACGGCAATAGCCACTTTATGACGGAAGATAAGATTCTCGCGTACGGGTTTTCTGCGGATGTCGAGGTAGCGATATTTCATACGCAAATCCTCGCCACCGTCGGTTTTGTCTTCAATAGTGAAGGGCGGGGTGAGGGATTCATTCAGAATGGTAAGTTCAGAAACCAAAATTTCCACATCGCCCGTTGGCATGTTTGGGTTTTTGGATTCGCGCTCTATTACGGTTCCTTTCACCTGTATTACGAACTCACGGCCCAGTTTTGTAGCTTTTTCCATTACTTCCTTGGGAGTTCTTTCCTCGTCAAAAATAAGTTGGGTGATGCCGTAGCGGTCGCGAAGGTCCACCCAGACCATAAAGCCCTTGTCGCGGGTTTTTTGCACCCAGCCGGAAAGGGTTACTTCTTTATTGATATCTGCCGCGCGAAGCTGGCCATTGTTGTGCGTTCTGTACATTTTATTCTGAAAAAAATTGAGACGGCAAATTTAATAAGTATTAAATGAATTGTTGTGGTTTTAAGGGTATTATTATTGGTGTGGGTTGCCTGCCGCGAATGCACGAATGTTTTTTTGATTGTTTGGGCGTATAGTTTAAAGTGCGGATGGCAATACTATAAATTCGGAGACGAGATTTGTTAAAGCCGAGACGAGAATTGTTAAAGCGGGGACGAAAATTGTTAAAGCAGAGACAAGAATTGTAAAAACGAGGACGAGAATTGTCAAAGCGGAAAGGAGATTTGTTAAAGTGAAGGCAATAATTGTTATTGCGGAAGCCAAAATGTAAATGGTGGTCACCATTATTTAAAAAGTGGGAAGCATATTTATTAAAGCGAAGGCTATAATTGTTAAAGCGGAAGGAATAAGTATAAAAGGGGTAGCTATTTTATAAAAACTAGTATTATTCCATTAAAAACTTTATTACTTCTGTATGGCCGTTTTCATCTTCAATATTTAAAAAATAGATACCGCTGTCAAGATTGGAAACGTCCATGGAGGTTTGATTTTCAAGATTTAGATTTGTTAAAAGTCTGCCCTCTAAGTTGAAGATTTTTACTTTTAGATTTTTTGTGGGGTTTGTGGCGTTTAAATAAAGTTTGTCTTTTGCGGGATTTGGGTAGATTGAGAATTGTGATGCTAAAAAATTGGGATTGGACAAGGCTTGATTGCCATAAAATGCTTGGTTGCCTAAATCATTAGTTAATATTAAAGATAATGCATTGCTTTGACTTTCTATTGTGTACTCAAAGGTCCTGTTAGAAGATTGCCATTCAAAAAAACCATTGTAATATCGATTTTCAAAAATATTGTTTTCAGGCAATGTACAAGGGTCGCTAGGCACAATAATAAATTTAAAAACATTTATTTCTGTATTTGAAATTGTCAATTGGTGTCCTGAGAACCCTACACAAACGATGGTCTCAAAGAAATCTTGATAAATATTTAATTCAATAGAGTCAATTTCATTGTTTTGAGGAGCTAGATAATCTATACCATCAATATTTATCTTCTGAAGATACCACGTATTATCAAAAAGTCTTTGGTCTTGGGCAAATGAGCTAACACTGATGCTGAACAATAGGATGTGTAGTAGTGTTTTCATAGGCTACTGTTTTATAAACTTTTTCACTGCCTTATTGCCGTTTTCGACCTCAATGTTTAAAAAGTAGATACCGCTTTCAAGATTGGAAACGTCCATGGAGGTTTGATTTTCAAGATTTAGATTTCTTAAAAGTCTGCCCTCTAAGTTGAAGATTTTTACTTTTAGATTTTCGGTGGGGTTAGTTGGGTTTAAAAACAATATGTCTTTAGTGGGGTTTGGGTATAATTGAAACGCATTTCTTTGAAAATCTGTAGTGGAAAGTGGATAGCTTTTAAAGGTAGCAAAACCAAACAATGGAGTTTCAAATGAAAGAACTCTACCATCGTTATCTTCCTCAATAGTGTAGGTATAACCACCTTGTATAAATCCAAAATATTCACTTTCAAAATTATTATGCAGTTGGATGCCACAGTCTTCCGTAGTTGCATTGAAACTAATTGAAAATAATTCACCTATAAATTCATAATTTCCGCTAAAGGTATTGCACGCTCCCATGCCATTAAAGCTTAAATCTTCTGAAATACTTAAAGAGGGGGCAATTGGCGGATCTATAGTGGAAACATCATAATAAGTTCCCAGATCTGTACTCATTACTTCATATAAATACCAATCATTTTCAAAAAGTCGCGGATCTTGGGCAACACTTGTTTGAAAAATGAGGAGGATAATTAAGGAGTACAGTTTTTTCATAACTAAGATTTCACTACAAAGTACAAAAAAATCCCTTTGCGCAATAAAGCCGCAAAGGGATTTTTTTATGATTTAGTACCTACTCGGCAATCCTATCATTGTAGCTAGGCTGTTTTGCCCTAAGCTTTTTTAGTTCCTTCAGTCTGCGCTTTTTTCTGAATCTAATTTTGGCGCGGTTTACCAAATAGAACATGACCGGGACTACAATCAAGGTCAGGAAAGTGGCAAAAATCAATCCGAAGATTACCGTCCACGCCAGCGGACCCCAGAAAATCACGTTGTCACCACCAATGTAGATGTTAGGGTTATAATCTGTAAAAAGCCCAAAGAAATCTATGTTGAGACCTATGGCCAGTGGAATTAAACCAAGCACGGTTGTAATTGCGGTAAGCAATACGGGGCGCAAACGCGACTTTCCGCCTGCCACTATCAAGTCAAAATACTGGCGTTTGGTGAGCATTTGGTCCTCATCCATCTGTAGATCGTACATTTTTCGGTCAATGAGAATCTGGGTGTAATCTATGAGGACGATGGCATTGTTTACCACGATACCTGCCAACGAAATGATACCCATCATAGTCATAATAATCACAAAATCCATCTGGAAAACTACGAGTCCGAGAAATACCCCTGCCAAGCTCAATACGATAGCCGTTAAAATAATTAGGGGTTTGCTCAAAGAGTTGAACTGCGCCACAAGAATAAGCATGATGCCCCCCATAGCATAGAAGAGAGCCAGCAATAGGAACCCCATATTATCGGCCTGTTCTTCCTGCTCTCCCGTAAAGGCAAGGTTAATGTCTTTTGGAAGTTCGTAGTTCTGCAATTCAGTCTTTAGGTCGTTGACGATTTCGGTGGCGTTGTAGCCCCCAAGCACGTTGGAATATACCGTAATGGTTCGCTTTAGGTCTTTTCTTTTGATGGAACTAAAGGAAGCTGTATTATTTTTTGTAACCATTGCCGAAATAGGCACTTGTACAATTTTTCCTTGGTTGTTTCGGAACGTAATGGGCTGATTAAAAAGCGCGCTCTCGTCATAACGCGATTTATCGGAAAGACGGACGTTTATTTCGTAATCATCGTCGCCTTCTTTATAAGTGGAAGCTTCTTCGCCGAAAATAGCGCGCCGCAGCGTTTGCCCAATTTGCGCAGTGGAAATGCCCAACTGGCCCGCTTTTTCACGGTCCACGGTAACGTCCATTTCGGGCTTGCTTTTATTAATGTCTATTTTCAACTCCTCGATACCACTGATGCCCAATCCTTCAATATAGGAACGCAGGTTTTCCGCCTCGCGAAGCATTTGTTCATAATCCTCGCCTATCAGTTCGATATTTATCGGATAGCCCACAGGCGGGCCGGCAGCATCCTTTTCTACGATTATAGAAGCTCCGGGGAAACCTTTTACGGCTTCGCGCACTTCTTCAAGTACAGTACTACTCTTTACGCCCCGTCGCAATTGGTAATCGCGCATGGAGAGGGTAATCTTTCCCTTTTGGGGCATTTCGTTGCTTTGGCCACCGTCAGTCTGTGGGTTACCAGCGCCTTGGCCCACCTGCGAAATGGCAGATTCTACCATATAGTTGTAGCCGTCGTCTTCGTATTTTGAAATGGCATCAAACACACGTTTTTCAACTTGTTTTGTAAGCTCGTTGGTTTTTTCGATGTCGGTTCCCTGCGGGTATTCTATGTAGGTGATAATCTGGTTTGGTTCATTTTCGGGGAAGAAGAGCACTTTTGGTTGTGCAATTCCCACTAAAATGAAGGAGAAGAGCAAAAGCGCTATGGTTCCGAAGAAAAAGACGTACGCCTTTCTTCCGCGTAAAGCGTATTTCAGGGTATTTTCATAGAAATTCTCCAGTTTTTTAAGCGATTTATACTGAAAATAGTCAACCGCTCCCGCCAATACATACTTATAAAGCCACAGCAGAAGTGCCGCAAGAATTGCTAAATTTCCGAAGCCCCGGAAAGCGGCCAAATCCATTGCGAAACCGGCAATGAGGAGTAGGGCGCCAACTCCTATTAAAATCAAGCTCCAACGGATAAGTTTCTTTTTGGTAAGCGGTTCTTCTTCCACTTTCATAAATTCTGAAGTAAGCATGGAATTGATAATCAATGCCACAAAAAGTGATGATGAAAGCACTACCGAAAGCGTAATGGGGAAATAAATCATAAACTTTCCAATGGTTCCCGGCCAAAGCCCAAGTGGGAAGAACGCGGCCAGGGTTGTAGCCGTAGAGGCGATGATGGGCCAGGCAATTTCCCCCATTCCTTGTTTGGCGGCCTTTCGTGGAGACATTCCCTCGCTCATCAAGGTATATACGTTTTCAACCACCACAATTCCATTATCCACCAGCATACCCAGACCCATTACGAGCCCAAAAAGGACCATTGTGTTTAGGGTAAAGCCCAATGATGAAAGGATAAATAGCGACATTAACATAGAGAGCGGAATGGCGAACCCTACAAAAAGGGCATTCCTGAAACCGAGGAAAAACATCAACACGATTACCACCAAAAGCACCCCGAAGATGATATTGTTTACCAAATCGTTCACCTGATTTTCAGTCTTTATGGATTGATCATTGGAAAGACTGATATGAAGACTTTTCGGGAGATAATTCTCCTGTTCCTCGGCTACTATATCCTTAATTTGCTCAACAGCCTCGATCATATTCTTGCCGGCGCGTTTTTTCACATCCAGCATCACCACGGGATCGCCATATTCTCGGGCGTACGTAGTAGCGTCTTTTTCCTGGAAATTTATATCGGCAATATCTTTTAAGAAAATGATACCATCATCCTTTTTAACTACAACTTTCTCCAGTTCCTTTGGATCTTCAATTTCACCGGTAATACGAATGTTCTTCTGAACGCCATTGGTAATGATATTTCCACCGGAAATGGTGCTATTTTCACCTTTTATGGCATTTATAATATTGTCAAAACTTACCTGTGAGGCGGTCATTTTATAGATATCCACCGCTATTTCCACTTCTTTTTCCTCCGCGCCGCGAATTGTAGCTTCCTTTATTTGTGGCAGCAACTCAATTTTATCTTGGAGGTATTCTGCATAATCCTTCAACTGTTGTACCGGATAGTCGCCGGTAATATTAATGTTGAGGATGGGCATTTCTTCGGAAAAATTTAAGTCGAAAACATTCGGCTCTACCTTGGCGCCGTTTGTAAGCGTGGGCCAGGTGGTTTCTGCCTTTACTTGGTCAACCTTATCTTTCACCAATTGTTTGGCAACCGGAATATCTACCGTTTCCTCAAACTCCACAATAATGATGGAGTAATCCTGAAGGGTGGTAGAAGTAATTTCCTTCACGCCGCCCACATCCTTAAATTCCTCCTCCAAAGGTTCGGTAATAAATTTTTCCACGTCCTCGGCAGAGTTACCCGGGTTTACCGAGCTCACGTAGATTTTGGTCTCGATAATTTCTGGGAAGGCCTCGCGCGGCATACTGTAATAGGCATATGCTCCCAAAAACAGGATGATGGCCATAATTACATAGACCGTCATTTTATTGTCAATGGCCCAAGACGATATGCTAAATTCTTTATACGGATTTTTGCTCATGGTGCAATGGGTTTCTTAGTTTTTGATGGTTACTTTCTGGCCGTCGCGAAGGGTTTTTGCACCTTCCTTAATGATAGTGTCGCCTTTTTTGATTCCCGATTTCACCTCCGTATGGTTTTCATACGAAAGTCCTGTTTCAAGAAGCACGCGCTTGGCAATGCCCACGGAATCATTCACTGGTTGGTATAGGTAAGCGATGGTTTCGCCCGCGGCATTTTCCTGTAAAATATTCTCGGGCACGGTTATGGCGTTTTCGGCGCTGTAATCGTTCACTTTAACCGTGGCGATAAGGTTTGGCTTTACTAAACCATCCTTATTTGGAATTTCAACCTGTATGTCAAAACTTCTGTTGTTCGGGTTGATGTAATTGCTCACTTGGCGAACCTTTCCGGTGAATTCTTCATTGATGGAAGCTAATTTCACCTTTACTTGCGTACCCTTGGTTATGTTTTTAAGATAGGTTTCGGGAATGGAAGCCTTCACGTACATGTTGCTCAAATTAACCAAACGGATAATTGGGGTTTGTCCGGGCACCACCACTTGGCCTTGGTCTGAAATAATCTCGTCCACAACGCCGCTAAAGGGTGCGGTGATTATGGTCTTGGCCAATTGGGCGCGCAATTGATTGGTAACGTTTTTAGCAGATTCATAATTGGTCTTGGCCTGTAAATATTGTATTTCGGAACCAATTTTTTGTTCCCACAGTCTTTGCTGACGCTCAAAGGTGGTCTGCGCCAAAGCCATTTGGGCTTCCTGTTGCGCAACTTGGCTGGACAGGCCGCCATCGTCAATTTTTGCAAGGCGCTGCCCTTTGGAAACGCGTTGGCCTTCCTTTACGTATATGTTAGTCAGCACACCCGAATATTCGGCATTGAGCACCACGTTTTGATCTGTTTCCACATTGCCCTGTACTTCAACGTAATGCTTAAAAATGGTGTCTTTAATCACTTCAGCAGTAACCAATGCAGGGCGCTCCTTTCTTTCGTGCGTTTCAATGTATTGGTTTAGCTTGTCGATTTCGGCTTTTAATTCGCGTTGTTGTTTGTTCATTTCTGCGCGCTTTGCTTTTATAGCTGTCATGTCGCCCGAATTAATTACTGCATCAACAGTTTGGTTATCGCCGCCGCAGGAAACCAACGTGGTTATAAGGATTAAGAGAAAGAGTGATTTTTTCATTTTGTTGATTTATTTTTAAAAGTCGATTAGTTTAGGAGTCGATTAGTTTAGGAGTTGGTCTTAGTTAGGAATTTGTGATTTATATAGACCGTCGAGCATAGCTGTAATTTCGGTTATGTCGTTTCTTAGTTCAAGATATTTTTCCTCGTTTAAAAATTCCAAATCGTTAGAGAGGATACATTGGTTCAATAATTCAAGTGCGGAACCATAGGCAATTTCTGTAAATCGCCCCTTATCCTTGTTAGTATGTCTGCCAGTCCCCTCTGCTATATTGGAAGATATTGAAATGGCAGCTCTTCTCATTTGACTTGTAAGTCCAAACTTTTCTTCGGAAGTGAAATCAGCCGTTGCTTTATAAATTTTTATAGAAACTTGCCTTGATCGTTGCCAACCCTGTAATTTTTCAAAACCGAAAATTTTCATAATAAATTTATTTTATTTGTTACTTTTTAATTCCCCTTTCAACTCTAAACTCCTCAACTCCTCAACTTTTAATTGGTATTTTCCTTTTATTTCTTCCCAATTAATTCGCAGCTGTGGAATATTTAGAACGGTCTCAAGGTTGGCTTTTTCGTTGATTAATTCCAGCATAGCTTGAAAATATTGCTGCTGGGCCGTGTATAATTGGGTTTGGGCTTGGCGCAAATCAAAACTGCTCGAGAGTCCTTCGGTGAATTTTATTTGGTTTTTGTTCTCTATGCGTTCGGACAGAGCAAGGTTTTTCTTTGAATTCTCATAATTCTCAATTGCGAATTGATAATTGCTCTGGGCCGTTGTAAGGTCTAACTTTATTTGTTGCTGGGTCTGTTCAAAATCGGTCCTTGCTTGGTCGAGCGCTATTTTAGTCCGTTGGCTTGCGGCACTTCGCATCCCACTGCTGAATATGGGAATGTTAAGACTTACCCCAAAAACCGAGGATTGATACCATTTTTGGTCGCCATTAAAAAACGTAAAATCATCGCTGTTTGCTGAGGTTCCATAATTTACGAAGGCCGAAAGCCGTGGTAGAGCTTTACTTTTCTCCAACCGATTTTCAAAATAACGTTGTTCAATAAGGTTTTGGGCAATTTTGTAATCAATGTTGCTCTCGATGTTCAGCGCGGCATCCAAAAGCGCCAGACTGATGTTTTGATTGGCAAGCTCGTCCAGGTCGTCTGTTAAAGTTACGGGTGCTTCCACATCTATCCCCAGCGCCAAATTGAACATTCGTTTGGCGATGGCTTGACTCCTTCGGGCGTTATTGAGTTGTGTTTCGATATCCAAAAGGGTTATTTCGAGTTGCTCCACGCTTTCCTCTTCGGCCAAACCATTTTCAAAGATTTTTCTGGTTTCGTTGAGGTTTTCCTCAAGGTTGGTTTTGTTTTTTCCAAAAATATCCACCAGTTCCTGCGCTAGCAAAACACTACTATAGGCGTTGATAACGCCCTTGCGGACCTCGAGGCGGGTTTTTTCGTTGATGTTTTCGGAATATCTTAAAAACGATTTGGCGGCCTTTAACCCTACTAGATAGCTGCCGTCAAAAATCAATTGGTTTAAGGTGGCCACCGCATTTGCGTTTTGCTTGGTACCAAAGGTTACCGGTACGAAAGTTCCCGGTTCGCCGCCGGTTATTTCTGCGGGCAAAAGCGTAACGGGCTGCTTCAGATTGTTGTTGTAGGAAACATTGGCATCTATCTGCGGAAGTCCACTTGCCGTGGTTTCCCACTTTTGCTTTATGGCCTTGGCAATATCCCGACGCGCGTTTATCGAAGTATAATTGCTGTCCAGGGCAAAGGTTATGGCTTCTTGTAATGTGAAACTATACTCTTTCTGTTGCTGCGAAAAACCTAAAGTTACAGATAGTATAAAACTGAAAATTAAAAGCTTTTTAGTCATTGGTTTGATGCTCTTTGATGAATTTTTTTAGTGTGAGAAAACCTTCGGATGTTACAATTCCGCGGATGTGATATTCGAGATATTCTTCAGTAAGAAATTGGGTTGAAAATTTTTCCACTGGAAATAAGTTCTGGTCCTTTATTCCGTGAATGCCCAAAAAATATAGCCTTGCGATAAAATCTATGTTCAGGTTGCTTCGGTACAAACCTTGGTCAATTCCTCTTTTTAGGTTTTTTCGGGTACACTCCATCATTTTTTCAAAATGGCTTTCTTTTAGTCCCTCACTTATTTCCGGATAATATTTTTGCAGTTGGTATTGGGGGGAAGTCTGTTCGGTTTCCACGGTTTCCATCACAAACTTCTTTATGGCATAGAGCTCTTCTATCGGATTCTGCTCTTGAGAACAAATCTCGTCAATGCCAGTAGTAATATTGTGAAGCACGTTGCAGGTACAAGCTTTTACCAGGGCGGTCTTGTTTTTAAAATGCGTATAAATGGTTTTTTTTGAAATAGCCATTTCATTGGCGATATCGTCCATGGTAACACTCTTAAAACCAAGTTTTAAGAAGAGACTGGTGGCTTTTTGGATAATCTTTTCTCTCATAACAGGGTGCAAAGATATATCGTGGAAACTTTTAAAACAATAATAGTTTCCATAGTTTTATTTTATTTAACAGAAGCTTAACAGCCAAGGTATTTTGACACATTAATTGTGGCCTTTTGCTTAGCTTGTTTTACTTTAGCCGAAATTTTTCGAAAGATGGAGGTTTTAAAGAAATACAATTCAGAATTGCAGCAGCATCTTGAAAACGCCGTTGCCCAAAAGGAGCCGCGCCAACTCTACGACCCTATAAAATATATTCTTTCCTTAGGAGGCAAGCGCATTAGGCCGGCCCTGACTTTGATGGTATGCGATTTTTTCGGAACCGATTTCAAAAAGGCAATGAGCGCTGCCCTGGCCGTAGAGCTGTTTCATAATTTTTCCCTTATCCACGACGATATTATGGACAATGCGCCACTGCGCCGCGGCAAAAGGACCGTCCACGAGAAATGGGACGTAAACACTGCAATTCTTTCGGGTGATGCGATGCTTATTTTGGCATATCGTTTCTTTGAAAACTATGAACCCACAATGTTTCATGAATTGGCAAAACTTTTCAGCGAAACGGCGCTGCAGGTTTGCGAAGGGCAGCAACTGGACATGGATTTTGAAACGCGGGATGATGTTACCCTTGTGGAATATATACAAATGATAGACCACAAAACGGCGGTATTATTGGGCGCGGCAATGAAAATGGGCGCCATTGTTGCCGAAGTTTCCGAAAGCGATAAAGACAAAATTTATCAATTCGGAAGAAATTTGGGCATTGCCTTTCAATTGCAGGACGATTATCTGGATGTTTTTGGCAATCCCGAAACCTTTGGAAAGCAGGTGGGCGGTGATATTATTTCAAATAAAAAAACCTTTCTGTATTTAATGGCGGTGGGCGAGGGCACTTCGGCCCAAGCGGAGGAACTGGAGCATCTTTTCACCATAAATCCAAAAGACCCTGCCGATAAGATTGCTACGGTTAAGGAAATATTCCTTAGCTCTGGTGCAGCTGAAGCAACGCAGGCAGAAATAGAAAAATTCAGTCATTTGGCGTACTCGCTTTTGGATGAAATAGATATTTCCGAAGACAAAAAGATACTGCTCCGCAAATTCGGGAAGGATTTGATGGAGCGCGACGTTTAAAAATACACCCGCACGAAAGGGGCAAAGGCACTTGCGTAAATACTTTCATCCGCATCAAAAAGAACATCGTAACGGATGCCAATTGTAAAATTATTGCTATGGAAACCGACGCCCAGAAATAAGGCCGGATACCAATAGTTCCGCGTTTGGTCGGGGCTTCCCCAATATTTATACTTTCGGGTTACGTGCAATTCCTCAAATTCTGCCGAAAGCTGTATTTCCGGTATTACATTATAAAGCGCCAGCACACTTCCGCCCAGAATGGTCGCGTTGGTATCGTTTTTCAGGCTTGCATACGTTCCGTGTAGCGCCAGTCCGGCCGCAAACTGGTCGTTAAACTGGTAAATAGCGCTGGGCGCAAGGGTTCCACTGAAAAAACCATCTCCAAAACTAAGGCCAATTCCTCCCCCAAAACGCAGGTGCTGCCAGAATTCATTTTTATTAGCTTGACTGAACGATTTAGTAAGGCTAAGAAGAAACAGCGCAATAAAAAATAATTTGCCAACATACCTAAATTCAGTCTTTTTCATTATGAATACTTTAAGATTTTCCACCTATAAATATATAGAATCAGGCGGAGTAGTTTGCGTAATTGTTGTATTTTTGTAGCGTTTTATCAAAATGACCCATTTGTACATTTATCATGGATAAATTTTCCTTCTTAAACGCGATCCACCCATCCCAAATCGCGGAACTTTACGAAAAATATTTACAATACCCCGATAGCGTTGAGCCAAGTTGGCGTGCTTTTTTCCAAGGTTTTGACTTTGGTTCGGAGAATACTGCACAGGAATTCTTTGGTACCACAGAGCCTGCGGAACCCCAAGATTATGATGTGGGCGCTATCTGCGCCGATGTTATAAAGGAATTCCAGGTTGTGAAATTGATTGATGGTTACAGGACCCGTGGGCATTTATTTACCAAAACAAACCCAGTGCGGGAGCGCAGAAAATATACGCCTACCTTGGCAATCGAGAATTTTGGCCTTTCACAGCACGACCTAAAGGCTACTTTTAGAGCGGGTGAAATTATTGGTATTGGCGAGGCTACCCTTGAAGAAATCATAAAACACCTTGAGAGCATTTATTGCGATTCCATTGGAATTGAATATATGTACATTCGGAAGCCGGATGAAATCCAGTGGATTCAACAAAAGTTGAACGTTAACGATAATCAGCCCAGTTTCTCCAACGAACACAAAAAGCATATCCTTAAAAAACTCAATGAAGCTGTGGCTTTTGAGAGTTTTCTTCACACAAAATACGTAGGGCAAAAACGGTTTTCACTGGAAGGAGGCGAAAGTTTGATTCCGGCTTTGGATACCTTAATTGAAAATGCAGCCGAAAAGGGCGTGGAGGAATTTGTAATGGGAATGGCCCACCGAGGGCGTTTAAGCACGTTGACTAACATCTTCGGAAAAAGTGCCAAGGATATTTTCAGCGAGTTTGACGGAAAGGATTATGCGCAGGATATTTTTGATGGCGACGTAAAATATCACTTGGGCTGGACTTCAAAACGCAAAACCGAATCTGGCAAAGAAATAAATCTAAACATAGCCCCGAACCCTTCACATTTGGAAACTGTGGGCGCCGTGGTACAGGGAATAGCCCGTGCCAAACAGGACGACCATCACAAAGACAATCCAAATAAAGTATTGCCAATAATTGTTCACGGCGACGCGGCAATTGCCGGGCAGGGCATTGTGTATGAAATTGTACAAATGGCGCAGCTGGACGGCTATAAAACCGAAGGCACGATCCACATAGTAGTCAACAACCAAATAGGTTTCACTACGAATTATTTGGATGCGCGCTCCTCAATTTACTGTACTGATGTTGGAAAGGTAACGCTTTCACCCATCCTGCACGTTAATGCGGATGATGTTGAGGCAGTGGTGCACGCGATGAATTTTGCGTTGGATTTCAGAATGGAATTTGGCCGTGATGTTTTTATCGATTTGTTGGGCTATAGAAAATATGGACATAATGAAGGTGACGAACCGCGTTTTACGCAGCCCAAACTTTATAAGGCCATAGCCAAACACGACAACCCCCGCGATATTTATGCTGAAAAGCTTATTTCCGAAGGTGTGATAGATCAAGGCTACGCCGATAAACTGGAACAGGAATACAAAGATAAGCTGGAAGAAAACCTTGAAGATTCCAGAAAAGAAGACAAAACCACCATAACTCCTTTTATGCAGGATGAATGGGAAGGCTATGATTATGCCGAAGAGGATAAAATGATGGAGGCGGTTGATACCACTTTCGATTTGAAAAAGTTGGATGAAATTGCCGAAGTAATAACCAATTTGCCTGAGGATAAAAAATTCCTAAAGAAAATTGCCAAGCTTGTTGAAGCAAGACACACTATGTACTTTGAGGACAACAAACTGGATTGGGCCATGGGCGAATTGCTTGCTTACGGATCACTTTTAAAGGAAGGCCACGACGTGCGTATGAGCGGGCAGGACGTGGAGCGCGGAACGTTTTCGCATCGTCATGCCGTTATTAAAGTTGAGGACAGTGAAGAAGAAGTTGTGCTTTTAAATCATTTAAAGGGAGATCAAGGCGATTTCTATATATACAACTCATTGCTTTCCGAGTATGGGGTTGTTGGTTTTGACTATGGGTATGCTATGGCGAGCCCTCAGAGCTTGACGCTGTGGGAAGCACAATTTGGCGATTTCAGCAATGGGGCGCAAATTATGATAGATCAATACATTTCGGCCGCCGAAGACAAGTGGAAGCTGCAGAATGGTTTGGTGATGCTTTTGCCCCACGGTTATGAAGGCCAGGGCGCGGAGCATTCATCGGCGAGAATGGAACGTTATCTGCAACTTTGTGCAACAGACAATATGTTTGTGGCGGATGTGACTACGCCAGCCAACCTTTTTCACCTTTTCAGAAGACAATTAAAGGTAAATTATCGCAAACCGTTGATTGTATTTACGCCCAAGAGTTTGCTTCGCCACCCAAAAGTGGTATCTACCAAAGAAGAATTGGCCAACGGAAGTTTCCAAATGGTAATTGACGATGCCGAGGCAAAAGTTGCAAAAGTGAAAACATTGGTATTCCTAACCGGTAAATTCTATTACGATTTGCTGGAAAAAAGGGAGGAGTTGAAAAGGGATGACGTCGCATTGGTGCGTATAGAGCAGTTGTTTCCATTGCCAACGGATGAAATGAAAAAAATTCTAAAGAAATATAAAAACGCCGATGATGTGGTGTGGGCACAGGAAGAACCAAGAAATATGGGCGCCTATTCGCATATCTTGATGCACTTTGAAGAAGCGAGAAACTTTAGGGTTTGCAGCAGAAAAATGTACGCGGCACCGGCAGCGGGCAGTACAGTTAGGTCAAAAGCAAGACACGCCAAGGTAATTGAAAACGTGTTTGACAAAGATATGGAGTAGGGACGCACGACCGTACGTTTCCACGGTTTTTGAAATGTTGTGATGTAGCTGAAAATGATGGATTATTTTATTATTTTCATACTGTGAAATTGCAGAAATTCAGAATAAGATTTAAGAAGTCCGTGGCAAAAGATTGATGTTCGATTTTGACCTTGCGGAAATATATGGCGTGGAAACCAAAAGATTAAAAGAATCTGTAAGTAGAAATATAGACAGATTTCCAAAGGATTTTATGTTTGAACTTACTAAAAATGAGTTTGAAAACTTGAGGCCACAGATTGCAACCTCAAGTATTTGATACAAAAGGAAAAAAACGATAAAGGGCAATCAGAAAGAAAGTGAATAGAATACAAATAAGTAGATTTATAAAAATCTGAAGAATAAAGAATAAAGAATAGCACCCTCCAGGTTGCAATAAACAATAAGATTATGGCATTAGAAATGAAAGTCCCCTCCCCGGGAGAATCCATCACCGAAGTAGAAATAGCAGCTTGGCTAGTAAAGGATGGTGATTACGTTGAAAAAGATCAAGCAATCGCCGAAGTGGATAGCGACAAAGCTACGCTCGAACTTCCGGCAGAAGCCAGCGGCATCATTACCCTAAAAGCAGAGGAAGGCGATGTGGTAGGCGTAGGCGAAGTAGTTTGCTTGATAGATACCGACGCAAAAAAACCTGGTGGTGATGATGCATCCGACCAAAAGGAAACTTCCAAAAAATCCGAATCCGAGGATACGGAAAAGAAGGAGAAGGCTACAAAAGAAGCTGCTACCGAAAAAGGGGAAGCCAAAAAACAAACGCCGTCAAAATCATCTACTCCCAACCAAGAGCAGGATAAGAAAACATACGCTACAGGTTCGCCTTCACCTGCGGCCAAGAAAATTCTTGATGAAAAGGGAATGTCTTCCAAAGATGTGAAAGGAACTGGCCGTGATGGAAGAATCACAAAAGAAGATGCGGTAAGCGCAACCCCTTCTATGGGAACTCCTGGAAGCGGCAGCCGCGGTAGCGAGCGTAAAAAACTCTCCATGCTTCGCCGAAAAGTTGCAGAACGTTTGGTTTCGGCCAAAAATGAAACTGCCATGCTCACTACTTTCAACGAGGTGGATATGACAGCGATTTTTGAATTGCGAAATCAATACAAGGAACAGTTCAAAGAAAAACACGGCGTAGGGCTTGGGTTTATGTCGTTTTTTACCTTGGCGGTAGTCCGTGCACTGGAACTTTACCCAGAAGTAAACTCCATGATTGATGGCGATTATATGATAACCTATGACTTTAAGGATATTTCAATTGCCGTTTCAGGACCGAAAGGTTTAATGGTTCCCGTAATTAGAAATGCCGAAAATCTAAGTTTTAGAGGTGTGGAAAATGAAGTGAAGCGACTTGCAATTAGAGCGCGCGATGGTGAGATTACCGTAGATGAAATGACTGGAGGCACATTTACAATCTCTAACGGTGGCGTTTTTGGCAGCATGCTTTCAACCCCGATTATTAACCCACCACAATCCGCAATTTTGGGAATGCACAATATTGTGGAGCGTGCCATTGTTCGCGATGGGGGAATAGTAGTGGCGCCAGTAATGTACGTTGCGCTTTCGTATGACCATAGAATAATCGACGGCCGCGAATCTGTTGGGTTTTTGGTTGCCATAAAAGAAGCCTTGGAAAGTCCTGAGGAACTTTTGATGGATAACAACGTAAAGCGCGCCTTGGAATTATAAGTTGATACTCTTTATAGAAATGAAAAATCCGGCCTGTAGAGCCGGATTTTTTTGGTTAGTTAGGAAACATCTTCAATAGAATATGATGGTTGAAATTAAATTCAATAAAAGAACAAGAATTATCGAAATAGTCAGCACAACTACTATGGGTTTTCTGGATGTTTCCGAAGTGGAAAAATCCTTTTCTTTATCTTCTATATAAACTGAATCTTTCATAGTGTAAATATCCACTATTTCTTCTAAAAATAAAATACGTGGTAACACGTAAATTTTTGTAATCACTTCAAAAAAAATTTATAACAGCTTGTCGTGGTGCTCTTTGGCCCAGATTAATAGGCTGTTCGTCTTAGGTTCAATATTAAGTTTATTGATGATGTTGCTCCGGTGTTTTTCCACAGTTCTGTAAGATATAAATAGTTGCGAGGCTATCTCCTTATTGGTCTTGTCTTGGGCAATAAGTTTCAATATTTTCTTTTCTGAAGGTGTAAGGTTGGCGAGCTCACTATCTTCCACCAGCACTACGCCTATGAGTTCCTTAATCTTGTCGCTAAAAAAAGGAACACCATCTTTTACCGTCTTTATACAGTTTTCTATCTCTTCCAGAGCAAATTCTTTTAAGATGTATCCAAAAATATTGAGTTCCTGTGCTTTTTGGTATAAATCCTTTTCTTTGTGAAGCGTTATCAATACAATTTTCGTGTCAATATCGGCACCCTTGCATTGTTGGGCAATTTCGAGTCCGGACATATAGGGCATCTGAATGTCCAGAATGGCGATGTCTGGCTTTTTCTGTGTTATAAGATTGTAGGCTTCTCTTCCGTCGCTTCCGCTTCCCAAGAGGTTGTAGCCCTTTTCAATTAAAAAGTCACTCAACCCTTTTAATAAAAGTGGATGGTCGTCTGCAATAATGATGGATGGTGTAGTTTCGCTCATAATGGAAATTGAAATTCCAGCACAGTGCCGGTGTCTTTTTTAGAGGTTACCTTCATTTGGCCCTTTAAGAATTTTGTACGTTCCAAAAGGGTTTTAAGGCCAAGCGATTTCACATCTTGGTATTTTTCGGCAAAGTCAAATCCTACGCCGTTGTCGCGTATGGATATCAGAATATTATTGGTGAATTTTTTTATTGAAACCTTTCCTGCCTCCGCGTGCGCATGTTTTAAAATGTTGCTTAGGCTTTCCTGGATTATCCTGTAAATATTTACTTCGTCTTCCTTTGAGAAAATATCATCAATATTGTCAATTTCCGCAGAAATAAAAAGCGTGGTATTCTCGTCTATTTGGTTTATGGTGTATTCAATAGCCTTGGTTATGCCGAGCTCCTGTAACTGGAAAGGATGCAGATCGCGCGAAATGGCGCGTACTTCCTCAATAGTGTGGTCCACCATTTTTTTGGTATCTGCATCACCGGTGGACATTAATTTATTTTTTATTACCAACAGTTGCTGTCCAATGCCATCGTGAAGGTCCTTTGAAATCCTCCGGCGTTCCCCTTCCTGCGAAATGAGCAGCTCCTGGCTGAATTTTTCCTGAAGAACCTTATTGCTCTTTAAATGCCGTTGGTTTCTATATAAAAGTATAAGTCCAAAACTCAAAAGAATGGCGATACCGCCAAAAAGCATCGCTTTTTTGAAGCTTTCATTGTCTTTTTCCAGAAGACTAATGCTAGTAGTTTTTTCTACCAATTCCTTTTCCTTCTTTTCGGTTTCGTAGAGGGTTTGGTAATATGCCAGTGCGTTTGCGGTACTTCGGTTATATATGGAATCCTTTATAGCGGTGGAGGCTTGGTTGCTTTCAATGCTTTTTTTGTATTCTCCCATATCGTAATAAATTTCGGATAAGAAAGAATAGGTTCCCATAATTTCGTCCTCCATTCCCAAACTTTTGGCAACAGCGAGTTTTTTCTGTGCCAGTACCAATGCGGTATCATAATCACCTATAGTTTGCAGATATTTGGCTTTTCCGCCCAAAAAATTCAGTTCCGCGGCGGAGTTACCGGAGAAATCAAAATCTAGGCTTTCCAAGAGATCTAAATGTTTCTTGGCTTCGATGATTTGATTTTGCTCGCAGTAGTATTCTATAAGTCGCGAATGAATGCCTATATAGGTTGACTTATTAGAATTTTGTTGGTCAAAACTCTTTTCTGCCATTAGCAACGCTTTGTATTCCAGATCGCGGTTGCCCATTTTTTTGTAATCCAGCGCTTGATTGTAATATTCGTACGAGAGAAATTGGTTGAGCCCCAAATTTTTCATTTTATCAATTAAGGCGTCGCGTTCCAGCTTGGCTTTTTCATAAAAACCATTCATGCTGAACATATTGATGATGCCCTGTTGCGCATATACCATATAATCGTATTCTTTTTGAAGCTCGTACATGGTATAGGCCCGGGTCAAATCTTCGCCCGCGAGAACAAATTTGCCCATTTGCGAATAAGTCTGGCCGCGAAAAAGATAGGTATCCGCTATATTGAGCGTATCTTTTGGCGTAAAATTTTCCAATGCCATATTGTAATCCTCTATGGCTCTTTTAAGGTCCACCTTTCTATTGGCACTTCCACGTTTCAAATATAATCCGCCCAATAGAAGACTGTCCTTTATTTTGTATTTGCGGGCCAGAACGCTGTTGATAACAGTAATTGCGTTTAGTGGATCGTTGGCATAATTGGTGAGCGGAAACTGTAGGTTCATCGCTTTTTTGGCTGCTAGTTCTATACTGTCCAATTCCTGGGCCAGGTCTATATATTGTAGGCTGTATTTTATAAAGGCATCGGGGTCTTTTGAGAAGGTGCGCTTTAATAAGCTATCTATAACCGTTAGCCTCTGGGCCTTATTTTCGGTGGTGTGTAATATTTTTTCGTAATATGAAATATCCTGGCCAAACCCTAAATTAGGGTAAAGTGCAATAATGAAGAGTAATGCAATTATTTTTTTCAGCACAAAAGTTTTATTTCTGAAGATAGATAAAAGTACTTAAATTATTGGAAATAAACATATCAGCGGTTAATTCTCTTTCACATAAAAACAATTTCTCCCATAATCGATAACCGCCCTGTGATCCTTTAAAAAATCTGCGCCAATTATTCCGTGTACCGCTTTTTCGTTTACTTGCTGAAGCGCCTCATTTACGTGCGAGAGGTCAAAAAGCACAAAATCCATATTCCGGATGCTCCATTTTTTAATGCTGAAATTATTTCCCCGGGAAAGCATGGTTTCCATATTTATGGCCCCCGCTCCGGCGGCTTTTATGATGCTTTCCTCGCTTACCAACAAAAAATGGGCGCTGTCTGAAAACCCAACACAGCTGGTGGATGCCCCGGTATCCAAAATGAAATTGCCCGCAATGCCATTGATCTTGGCGGAAAAGAGATAATGACCCGTGGCAAGCCGTTTTAAGGGAACGCGATAAAATCCTTGGGCTTCAATAAATTTGCGTAATTGCATCAGCTTTTTTGTGTAAAGATAGCAAACAAAATAAGTAGCTTTGCAGTTATGCTTACAGATACCCATACCCATTTATACAGCGATGCCTTTGCCGAGGATCGCAACCAAATGATGGAACGGGCCTTTGACGCCGGCATTGACCGTTTTTTTATTCCGGCCATTGATTCGGGTTATACCGAGGCGATGTATGCCCTGGAAGCAGCGTATCCTAAAAACGTTTTTTTGATGATGGGGCTGCATCCCACTTCGGTAAAGGAAAATTTTGAGGAAGAGCTGGCCCACGTTGAGGCGCAATTTAAAAAAAGAAGTTTTTATGCTGTTGGTGAAATAGGCATTGACCTGTATTGGGATAAATCTACCTTGGGAATACAGAAAATAGCTTTTAAGCGGCAAATTCAATTGGCCAAAAAATACAAACTGCCTATCGTTATCCATTGCCGCGATGCCTTTGATGAAATTTTTGAAGTATTGGAAACCGAAAAAGGCGATGATCTCTTCGGAATTTTTCATTGCTTTACGGGAACTTTTGAGCAGGCACAACGCGCCATTTCCTTTAATATGAAGCTCGGCATAGGCGGAGTGGTTACATTTAAAAACGGAAAGATTGATACGTTTTTGGACCAAATCCCACTAGAACATATCGTTTTGGAGACTGATTCGCCTTATCTTGCCCCGGCGCCCTTTCGCGGCAAGCGCAACGAGAGTAGCTATTTGGCATTGGTTTGCAAAAAACTTTCGGAGATTTATAATATTTCGGAAGAAGAGCTAGCGCGGGTTACTACTGAGAATTCTAAGAATATTTTTAAAATTTAATATTAGGCTCTAACTTTTAAAAACATAAAACAATGAAATATTATCTATTCGTATTAGTAATCTTTTCAGCATTAATTAGCTGTAATAATGATGATGACCAAGATGACTGTTGGTCAACCTTCGAAACTGCTTATGTACAAAGTGTAATTGCCCCAAGTACTGGCACTGTAGGCGAAACAATTGCAATAGACGTAATTTTTAGCGTCTCTAATGGATGCGGTATTTTCAATAAATTTGAAGAAACCATAACTGGAAATTCCCGTACAATCACTGTAAATGCTGAATATGAGTGCCGACCTTGTACACAAGCAATAGAGACGATAACAGTCGTTTATAGTTTTACTCCTTCCGCCTCGGGTGATTATGAATTAAAATTCGAATCTGGAGAAAACCAATATATTATCGTTGACGTTAATATTCAGTAAGATAATATTCTCTTTAATTTCAGAGATAACATCTAAAGCACAGTCAATTTCGGCTGTACTTTATTTTTTTAGTATTGTCGGAATGTGAAGCAGTAATTTTTAAGTTATTTTTGAAATTCTTTATTCTAAATACCTGTGAATTTTTGTTGGAATTTGGAATTTGAAAATTTGGAATTTTATATGATAAAAAACACCAACCCCAACATACTCCTTATATATACAGGTGGAACCATCGGGATGATCAAGGATTTTGAGACCGGGGCGTTGCGCAATTTCAATTTTGATGAACTGCTGAACCATATTCCCGAACTGAAACTCTTGGATTGCAACATTACAACCACTTCTTTTAAAAAACCCATCGATAGCTCTAATATGAACCCGAAATATTGGGTAGATATTGCGACCATAATTGAAGAAAATTATGAAAAGATGGATGGGTTTGTGGTGCTGCACGGTAGCGATACGATGAGCTACACCGCCTCGGCCTTAAGTTTTATGTTGGAAAATCTGGGCAAGCCGGTAATCTTTACAGGCTCACAGCTTCCCATTGGCGATCTGCGGACCGATGCCAAGGAAAATTTAATCACTTCCATCCAGATTGCCGCTTTGCAGGAAAAAGGCGTTTCAAAAATTGCTGAGGTCTGCCTTTATTTTGAATACAAATTATATAGGGCCAATAGAACTACAAAGATAAACGCGGAGCATTTTGAGGCTTTCGCTTCCCTAAATTATCCAGAGCTTGTGCTAAGCGGCGTGCATTTGGTGGTGAACAACGAAGCGCTTTATAGACCCAATAGAAGAAAAAAGCTTAAGGTCCATAAAACTTTGGAAAGCAATATTCTTTTGGTGAAAGTGTTTCCGGGGATGGACGAGGCTACCATTAAATATCTTTTTGACTATCCCCAGATGAAGGGATTGGTGCTGGAAACCTACGGCGCCGGAAATGTAACAAATGCCGATTGGTTTATAAACCCCTTGAAGGCCGTAATAAAAAGAGGCATTCCCGTGATAAATGTTACCCAGTGTTCGGGCGGGAGCGTAAATATGGGATTATATGAAACCAGCACGGAGTTAAAAAGAATAGGCGTTATTAGCGCAAAGGACTGCACGACAGAGGCGTCTTTGGCTAAATTGATGTATTTATTGGGGCAGAAAATTTCGGCTAATAGCTTCAAAACCATATTTGAAACCTCTTTGCGCGGAGAAATGCAATAAATAAACCGCTTAAATTATTTTATGGCGTTGTTTTTTTTTTGATATTTGGCACTCCATTCAAAAAATGGCTAAATATTAATAGAGAGGTGGCCGAGTGGTCGAAGGCGCACGCCTGGAAAGTGTGTATACGCCACAAGCGTATCGAGGGTTCGAATCCCTTCCTCTCTGCAACAAACATACTGGTGTATTAATACGCTCGATTAGAGTGTCGATTAATATTCTTGCAGATTAACTAAATTATTTTATATCTTTAAACCTTTAACTAAAAACAAACTTTAAGTCGATAGCAATGAAAAAATTATTTTCTATTATGGCGGTTGCCGCAATGGTATTTGTAGGCACATTAAACGCGAACGCTACAACAGCGCAAACAATGCCAACGAGCTCTCAAGCTTTGGTGACGGCAGCTACAGTTTCCTTTATTCAAGATGAAACTGCGCCTGCAGCAGAACCCGAAAAAGGATTTCATCAAGAATTGAAAGAGCGTTTCGTGGAGGGGGGTCCTGGATTTATGGGGATCGTATTATTGTGTTTGATTCTTGGATTGGCAATTGCTATTGAAAGAATTATCTACCTTAACCTTTCTACTACCAATACACAAAAATTGGCTCAGGATGTGGAAGACGCTTTAAATAGCGGTGGTATCGAAGCTGCAAAAGAAGTGTGCAGAAACACAAAAGGCCCTGTTGCCTCAATCTACTACCAAGGTCTGGACCGCGCCCACGAAGGTATCGACATTGCTGAGAAAGCAGTAGTTGCCTATGGAGGTGTTCAAATGGGTCAACTTGAAAAGAATGTTTCTTGGATTTCGCTTTTCATCGCTTTGGCTCCTATGCTTGGGTTTATGGGTACTGTAATCGGGATGATTATTGCATTCGATAAAATTCAGGCGGCTGGTGATATGAACCCATCACTTGTAGCTGGAGGTATTAAAGTGGCACTTTTAACAACCGTATTTGGTTTGATCGTGGCTATTATACTTCAAATTTTCTACAACTACATTATCGCTAAGATTGATAGTATCGTAAACAGTATGGAAGATGCTTCCATCACTTTGATCGATATGTTGTTCGACTACAAACAAAAAAACAAAATCTAAACAAACCACAAGATGGCATTACATAAAATTTTAAAAATAATAGCGTTGCTTCTCGGCGTTGCGGGAGTTATTTTTCTTGCAATGATCATCGCCAAAGGGGATGAGGCTGTATCGGCAACCGGCGAAGGCGTTGATGGTTTCTTGTATGTTGCTTATATTACATTTGCTATAACAATTGTATTTGTTTTGTTCTTTGTACTAAAAGGAATTTTTGCAGGAAACATAAAGAACACCTTAATATCCGTGGGTGCATTTCTACTTATCGTAGTAATCGCATATGTGCTGGCAGACGGAAACCCAATGCCGATGCAGGAAGGCGAAATGCTTTCAGCTAGCGGATCCAAATGGGTAGGAACTGGATTATATGCTTTTTATATATTAGCAATATTGGCTGTGGGCTCAATGGTTTTCAGCGGAATTAAAAAAGTAACTAAATAATGGCAAGAAGAGCAACACCCGAAGTGAATGCAGGGTCAATGGCTGACATCGCTTTCCTATTGCTTATCTTTTTCTTGGTAACTACTACCATTGAAAAGGACAAAGGAATCGCGAGACAGCTGCCACCTAAGGAAGATGTTGTGGATCCGCCAAAAATTAAAGAGAAAAACCTATTTATTGTAAACGTAAACAGGAGCGATCAATTATTGGTTGAAGAAAAATTGATGGAGCTTAAAGATCTCCGTCAAGCCGCGATCGCTTTTCTCGACAACGGTGGAGCACCTTCCGGAAGCCCGGAATATTGCAGTTATTGCAAAGGAAAACGTGACCCAGAATCGTCTGATAACCCGGATAAAGCAGTAATCTCTGTACAAAATGACAGGCTTACTTCATATAAAATGTACATTGCCGTTCAAAATGAGTTGGTAGCGGCATACAATTATTTGAGAGACAGGGAATCAGAAAGATTATACGGATGGAAATTTACCGAAAAGAGTAAAGACCTCGATGAAGGAAAGATAAAGGGTGAAGCCGCTAAAGAGGCACTGCAGGAAAAATTGGAGAATGTTCAAAAATTATTCCCGCTAAAACTTTCAGAAGCTGAACCAAAAAAATCTGGACAATAATATTTAGAATATGTCAAAATTTAAAAAGAAAAAAGACGGCGGATTGCCAGCTATATCTACAGCATCCCTTCCGGATATTGTATTTATGCTACTGTTCTTCTTTATGGTTGTAACGGTACTTCGCGATGACAATCTGCTTGTTCAGAACAAGTTGCCAAAGGCAGATCAAGTTGAAAAGTTGAAGAAGGACCGTTCCGTTTATATTTATGCCGGAAAGCCAAGTTCAAGATATCAGGACAAGTATGGTTCTGAGGCTAAAATCCAAATTGGCGATAAGTACACAGATATATCCAATATCAAGTTTGCTTTGACAGAGGCCCGTCAAAAACTACTTCCTGAACTTCAGGATAAGGTAATGGTGGCCCTTAAGGTTGATGAGAAGACTAATACTGGAATGGTAACTGACATCAAGCAGGAGTTACGTGATCTTAATATGTTGAAGATTATATACATTACCACTCCTGGCAATGAAATAAACCAATAATAAGTATCGACTTTATTTTAAAACGCCTTGTACCAAAATTTTGGGTCCAAGGCGTTTTTTTATGCGCCATATTTTGAAAATACAAGTATCTTTGATTCGTATGCAAAGCGCACTAAAAATTCTTTTTACACTTTTTCTGGGCCTGGTTTCACTTAAAACGGTGGCCCAGGATACCATTCCAAAATCCCCTGTTGATTCGTTATATAGGGAAGACCAGTTTTATATAGGCGTTACCTATAATGTGCCACTGAATCTTCCATCGGGCGGAAATATCCGCGGCCTTTCGGGAGGGATACAATTTGGCTTTTTACGGGATATGCCCATTAACAAACAACGAAACGTGGCCATCGCAATAGGCGCAGGGCTTGCGATTGATCAATTGGGTGAAAATCTTTTTATCGGTGAAACAACAAATGATGAAACCATTTTTAGGGTACTCGATGGCAACGTAGGTTATACCCGAAACCGCTTCAATATGGCAATAATTGAAGCTCCCGTTGAATTTAGATGGCGTACTTCCACGCCTTCCAGTTATAAGTTTTGGAGAGTTTACGGAGGTTTTAGAGTGGGTTATGCCTATTATTACAAAGCAACTTTCAAGCAATCTGGAAACACAGTAAACCAAACTAAAATTCCGGAATTCGATCCATTAAGACTTTCAGCTACACTTAGTCTGGGTTACAATACGTTTAACTTTTTTGCTTCCTACAGTATCAATCCATTTTTTAAAGATGCCGTTACCATTGAGGGTGAAAGAGTGGATATGAGGGTGTTAAAAGTAGGATTGCTGTTTTACATTCTATAACCAAAGGTTGAAAAGAATCAATTGCGGTATGGCTCCCAATAACAAGCCAATGCCCAGTTCAGGATAGGTGTGCGAATCACTATTTAACCGCGATGAGGCTACCCAACCATTTACAAAGAGGAAAAAGGAAATAGTAACCAAAAGGTTTATTTTGAAATGCGCGCTCAGCCCCACAAGAAACATCAAAATACCGGCAACGCCCATTTGGTGCAGGCTTACCTTTAATTTAAAAAGCACCATTACAAGCGCACTGAAGGCTGAAAACAACATGCCTACAAAAAAATAGTACAGCTCTGGATCTTCATAGGGATCAAATATCATCTTGATGATGAGTAGTAAGAGTATGCACTGGATCATTAAGGGAAACTTGCGTTCCCGCACCTCTTTTAGGTAAATCGTTTCTACTACTCCAAGGTTTTTCAGAAGAAAGAAAACCACCAACGGTATTAACACGGTGATTATGCCGATGGCGAAGAGATTGGCGCGCATCAACTCTGGTTCAAGGTATCTCGGTGTAACGTTGAAATAGAGCACGGTGCCCAAAAGCGGCATCAACAATGGATGAAAAATATAGGAAGCAGCTTTTAGAAAAAATCTCATCAAATTTCCTTTCGTAGTCGCGCGACTGGCAAGTCCAGTTGTTCGCGGTATTTGGCTATGGTACGCCGGGCAATAGGATAGCCCTTTTCCAATAAGATCTTTGCCAGTTTATCGTCGGTAAGGGGCTTTCTTTTGTCTTCTTCGGAAATGGTTATTTCAAGAATTTTCTTGATTTCCTTGGTAGAAACATCTTCGCCCTGATCATTCTTCATCGATTCACTGAAAAATTCCTTTATCAGCTTTGTCCCGTAAGGCGTGTCAACGTATTTACTATTTGCAACGCGTGAAACGGTGGAAACGTCCATATTGATCTTATCGGCTATATCTTTCAGGATCATCGGTTTCAGCTTGCGCTCATCTCCGGACAAAAAATACTCTTTTTGATGGTGCATGATGGCGTTCATCGTAACGTAGAGCGTCTGTTGCCTTTGTTTGATTGCATCTATAAACCATTTGGCCGCGTCCAATTTCTGTTTAATGAACATTACCGCGTCCTTCTGCGCTTTCGATTTGTCTTTGGATTCTTTATACCCTTTAAGCATGTTGGTATAATCGTGGCTCACGTGAAGCTCTGGCGCATTTCTTCCATTTAAGGTTAAATCCAATTCGCCATCCACAATTTTTATCGCGAAATCGGGTACCACGTGCTCCACGATCCTATTGTTTCCCGAATAGGTGCCGCCCGGTTTTGGGTTCAGGCCTTCAATTTCGTGGATGGCATCGCGAAGCTGGTCTTCAGTAATATCAAATTTCTGAATAAGCTTTTTATAATGCTTTTTGCTGAAATGATCGAAGGAATCATCCAATATATCAATCGCCAATGCAACGGAAGGCGTTTGTTCCCTTCGCTCCAATTGAAGCAGTAAACATTCCTGAAGATCGCGGGCCGCAACGCCGGCGGGATCCAGCTCCTGAACCACTTTTAGAACTTTTTCTACTTTATCCTCGGTGGTGTAAACATTTTGGGTAAAGGCCAAATCATCAACAATATCCTGGATTTCACGGCGTATGTAACCGCTTTCATCCACACTGCCCACCAGAAACTCGGCTATTTGCTTTTCCTCTTCGTCAAGGCGATAGGTGCTCAATTGCTGCATTAAGTGCTGGGTAAAGGAAGTTCCCGCGGCATAGGGCATTTGGCGTTCCTCGTCATCTGCACTGTAATTGTTCGCGGAAAGTTTGTAGCTCGGCACTTCGTCATCGCTCAGGTAATCATCAACGTTTATATCTGTTTCAATTACTTCGTTGCCTTCGTCATAGCTATCGTCAAATTCATCATTGCTGAATTCATCATCAAAATTCTCCCCTTCGTCCTTCCCGCCCTCCAAGGCTGGGTTCTCCTCCAATTCCTGCGCTATCCGCTGCTCAAAAGCCTGCGTGGGCAACTGTATCATCTTCATCAACTGTATCTGCTGAGGCGATAATTTCTGGGAAAGTTTAAGATTTAATTGCTGCTTTAACATACGTCTAATTACTACTTCATAAAGTTAAAAAAAACCAGCTACTAAAATAATTAAGTAGCCAGTTTTAATACAATCTTATGCTTTTATTGCTTAGAACTCTGCGTTGCCCGGAGTTCTTGGGTAAGGAATTACATCGCGAATGTTGCCCATTCCCGTAGTGAACTGTACCAATCGCTCAAAACCAAGCCCAAAACCACTATGGACCGCGGTTCCAAATTTACGCAGGTCTAAATACCAATACAGTTCCTCGGTACTAATGTCCATAGCTTCCATTTTTTGTTTTAGCACATCATATCGCTCCTCACGCTGTGAACCGCCAACTATTTCGCCGATACCGGGAAATAGTACGTCCATCGCGCGGACCGTCTTTCCATCGTCATTCAAGCGCATATAGAAGGCCTTGATTTTTGCGGGATAATCGAAAAGGATAACGGGACTCTTAAAGTGTTTTTCAACCAAGAAACGCTCGTGCTCGCTCTGTAGGTCGGCGCCCCATTCCTCGATTATATATTTGAATTTTTTCTTCTGGTTTGGTTTCGAACGCTTCAAAATATCAATCGCTTCGGTGTAGCTTACCCTTTTGAAATTGTTTTCCAAAATAAAACGAAGCTTTTCGCGAAGTTTCATCTCGCTGCGTTCGTCCTGTGGTTTGTTCTTCTCCTCTTCCAGCAAACGGTTTTCAAGGAATTCAAGATCGTCGGCACAATTTTCCAGCGCATAATTGATTACATATTTGATGAAATCTTCCGCCAAATCCATATTTGCGTCCAAATCATTGAAAGCAACTTCTGGCTCAATCATCCAGAATTCCGCCAAGTGGCGGCTGGTGTTTGAGTTTTCAGCCCTAAAAGTAGGGCCGAAGGTATAAACCTTCCCAAGCGCCATCGCATAGGTTTCGGCTTCCAACTGCCCGCTAACGGTAAGATTGGTTTCCTTTTCGAAGAAATCTTCCTTAAAATCTACGTTGCCGTTTTCATCAAGCGGCGGATTTTTGGCGTCCAAATTTGTAACGCGGAACATTTCGCCTGCGCCTTCGGCATCGCTTCCGGTGATAATGGGCGAGTGCATATAATTGAACCCGTTTTTCTGAAAATACTCGTGCACTGCAAAAGCCAATTTGGAACGTGTGCGCATCACCGCGCCAAAGGTATTGGTCCGCACGCGCAAGTGTGCCTGTTCGCGTAGGGTCTCCAGGGAATGTCTTTTGGGTGATAAAATGGTGAGCTTTACATCTTCAGGATTGGCCTCGCCCAGCACGGTCAATTTTGAAACTTGTACTTCTACTGTCTGGCCCTGACCCTGACTTTCCACAAGCACGCCGGCAACTTCAATGGCGGCCCCCACGGTTGTTTTCTTAAGAATTTCTTCATCAAAATTTTCAAAATCCACTACACATTGCAGGGTTTTGATGGTAGAACCGTCGTTTAAGGCGATGAACCTGTTGCTTCTAAAAGAGCGCACCCAGCCACGAACAATCACGTCAACGTGGGTTTTTTCGCTTTTCAACAATTCATCTATGGTTTTGTGTTGCATATTCTTATTTTAAGAGGAGCAAATATACTTTTAAATAAAATTCCAAAAAAGTAAAAGCGCCAAATTCCAGAGAAGCCAACTCACTATCGTGGGGCGGATTTTAAACCTTTAGTATAAGTTAGAAATTTCGTTGAATACTATCTATTCTATTTCATCTTCGTCATCGGTTAAAATCTCGATGGCGGGTTTTTTCATGGTTTCCTTATTTGCGATGCTTCGTTCCAAAGAAAGTAAGAGCGTGGGCAGCAACAGCAGGTTTGAGAGCATGGCGAAGAGCAGCGTAATGGAAACCAGCGCGCCCAACGCAACCGTCCCTCCAAAACTGGAAATGGTAAACACCGAAAACCCGAAGAAAAGCACAATCGAGGTGTAAAACATACTTACCGCCGTTTCGCGCAGGGCGGCAAAAACCGATTTTTTAATTTTCCAATTATTGGCAATAAGCTCCTGCCTATATTTTGCAAGAAAGTGAATGGTATCGTCCACAGAAATTCCAAAAGCAATGCTGAAGACCAAAATGGTGGATGGTTTTATGGGAACGCCCACAAAGCCCATGACGCCAGCTGTAATTATCAAGGGCAGTAGGTTTGGGATAAGTGAGATTACTATCATTTTAAAGCTTCGGAACATCCACGCCATAAATACAGCAATCAGGAAAATGGCGAGCGAAAGGGAGAGAATGAGGTTGTTTACCAAATAATGCGTTCCTTTCTGGAAAACCAAGGCCTTTCCGGTAACGGAAACATTGTAGCGCTCCGGCGGAAAGACTTTGTTTATTTCGTTGTGCAAATCCTCCTCGATGCGTTTAAACCTATCCGGCTCAGTATCTTTCATAAAGGTGGTAATACGGGCAAACTGGCCCGTGCTATCCACATAACTGTTAAGAAGGTTAGTGTCTGTATTGCTGCTTTTGGCGTAGCTTAGTATAAATGTTTTCTCTTGGCTGTTGGGCAATTGATAGTATTCCGGGTTGCCGTTATAGTATGCCTGTTTTGAATATTTCACCAATTCAACCACGGAAAGCGGCTTTGCAAATTCAGGAATTTCCTTGATATGGTCCTGCAGTTCGTCAATTCGTTTTAAGGTGGAAAGGCTCATAACGCCCTTTTTCTTTTTGGTGTCCACCATTATTTCCAAAGGCATAATGCCTTCGTATTCCTTTTCAAAAAAGCGGATATCGTCAAAGAAGCCAGTATTCTTCGGCATATCCTCAATGAGGCTTCCCGAGATTTTTATGTTGTAGATTCCAATAATACTTGCACAAAGCAACAGTACCGCGGAAATATAAATAGTGATGCGGCGCTCCTTTACCATTCGCTCAATCCAATTCACAAAACCATTTATCCACGTTTTATTTAAGTGTTTTAAATGTTTGTATTTCGGCACCGCCATGTAACTGTAAATTATGGGAATGATCAACAAACTCAACAGAAAGATGGCTACAATGTTGATGGAGGCCACGATACCGAATTCACTCAAAAGCTCACTCTTCACCAAAATAAAAGTAGCAAAACCCGATGCCGTGGTAAGGTTTGTCATCAAGGTTGCGTTGCCCACTTTTGCTATTACCCGCTGCAGGGATTTGGCCTGGTTGCCGTGCAGTTTTATTTCCTGTTGATATTTGTTGATGAGAAAGATACAGTTCGGAATCCCGATTACGATTATCAACGGCGGAATCAAGGCGGTGAGTACGGTGATTTCATAATGCATCAGCCCCAAAAACCCGAAGGCCCACATCACCCCGATAATAACGGTACACATAGATATGAAGGTAGCGCGCCAAGAGCGAAAAAAGAAGAAAAAGATAAGCGAGGTAACCAGCAGCGCCCCGCCAATGAACAACCCAATCTCGTCGATGATACTTTGTGAATTCAACGTTCGGATGTATGGCATGCCCGAAGTATAAACCGTAACGCCCGTGTCTTCCTCAAATTTTTTGATGATGGGTATCAAATCGTCAATCACAAAATCCTTTCGGGCGGCGGTGTTTACAATGTCCTTTTTCAGATAAATGGCCGAACGGATGCTCTGCTTGTCCGGACTGTAAATAAGTCCGTCATAGAACGGCAGTTTATTGAAAAGCTCGTCTTTGTATTCCGCAAGGTTGGCCTGGGTAAATACCGAATCTTTTATGAAGGGCACCAATTCAAAACCCGTGGTGTCAGTCCTCTTTTCAAGTTTTTGCAGGTTGCCCACGGAAAGCGTGAGCTCTACTTCGTTAAACTTGCCAATATCCTTGGAAAGCTGGTTCCAAGCCTTAAATTTTTCGGGCGTAAATATGGTAGAATCCTTGACCCCCATTACAATCAGGTTGCCCTCTTCGCCAAAATGCGACAGAAACTGGTCGTATTCAAGATTAATGGGGTGGTCGTCCGGAAGTAGGTTAGCCTCGGTATAAGTGAAGCGCATGTTTTTCCACTGAAGCGCGAGCAGGACGGTTATGGCTGCTATAACTATTAAAATCCAGGTTCGGTTCCGCAATATAAAACGGGCCACCCAGCTCCAAAACCCGATGCTAAAAAGTTTGTTCAAAGCAATTTTTTATAGACTTGGCAAAGGTACATATTTGCGATAAGTAAGGAATTTATTTTCAGGGGAATTTAGGAAGTTGGTGGAGTTCCATTTTGCGATTCGTTGCTTTTGGACAAACACCGGAGATGAAAGTTCCCAGTTTTATTTAACGTCGTGTAGCATAAAATTTCAACCGTATCAGTCAAAAATAGCCGTCTTGAAGGATAGAATTGGTGCCATAAGGGTTGGAATAGCCGTCGTTTCCCATAAAATAAGCAACTGCACCCATAGATTTACCCGCTAAACCCGAATAGGCAAAGAAGCTACTCGCTACACCTTCAAATAAAATGTAAACTTAAACGAAATATTATCCGAGAATTTAGGCAGGTTGTAGTATCCATAGCGGAAAGCACCGCTAAGCCCAAACCCGAAAAGGATTTTGTTGAGTTCAATGCCACTCTCGTTATAAAGATGGTCCAGCGTATTAAAAGGAATCCCAAAATGATCATCCTTATTGCTCATATCGCCCAAAGCGTGGCGCGTAATAAGTACCAGCTCGGGCTTCCATTTTTCCGTTAGCTTGAACCTGCGCAAGCTGTGCTTTACCTGCAGGGTAGTAAGTTTATCTGAGAAAAATTCGCCAAAGTACATAGTCTCGAAACTTTGCACGCCCGCCACCGAAAAGCGTTGCAGCACTTCATCTTTCGTGGGTTGGTTAGGGTAGGAGTGAAATAAATGCGTAAGAGGAACATCACCTGTGGCCAGTGAGCCTTCCAATAGAATATTGGTTGATGAAAGATCGGTGCGCTTAATGTAATAATCCAATTTCAATCCAAATTTGGTATAGTTGAAATCGCTACTTGCCACGCCCTTGAAGCCTTGGGTAACCTGTGCGCTAATTTTGGGAAAACCATCAAAATATTCACGTATGCCCTCTTCATTGGTAAAAAAATTAGTTTTGGGACTAATCCGAAAAGAAACCGTAGCCTCCGCCAATTGATATTTTGTGAAAGGGACGCCATCGTTGATAAAATAATAGTTTTCAATATTCTCCACGTTGCTGTGTTCCACCCGTACTTCTCCAAGTATTTTTGGGGAAAGTTCTGCCGCAATGTTTGCGTACCATTTTCTATACTTGTAAAATTGGGTAATATTTACAAGCCGTGGCTCAAACAGGGAATAGACCCGGGCATCGGTCAAATAATCAAAGGAGCCAATTTCCTTTACGTCATCGGCATAATAGACACTTATCCAAGCTTTCTTCTCCTTATTTACCCGCGCACTCCCGCCTAGACTAAATTTTGAGGTTTTATCCTTAAAGCCATAGGCATAATACCCGCCCAATTTATATTTTTCGAAAAGCCTGTCGTTGGTCAATCCACCAATTCCTAGTCGAAGACCTTCATAATTATTTAGCTTGATGATAGTTTTTAGGTCTATGTCAAAAAAACCAATGGGGTAATATCCCGAAGAGAGGGGATGTTCTTTTTTGTCTGCGACTCCTGCAATGGTATCCTTGTCGGTCTTTATTGCCGGCTCTTGCGCAGACGCAAAAATGGTAAGGCTTAAAAAGACAGGGAAAAGAAATTTTCGCATTCGCAATGGTTGGTTTAGGATGTTTTAAAAGTAAAAAGAAAGCGGCCATTATGCCGCTTTATTGTATTTAGTTTAACGATGTCTGCATTACACAGTCATAATTTCTTTTTCTTTTTTTGCCAAAATCTCATCGATCCTTTTTATATGGGTATCGGTCATTTCCTGAATGTCCTCTTCCAGACTTTTTTTAAGATCTTCGGATATTTCCAAGGCTTTCAAGTCGTTGTTTGCGTTTTTACGGTCATTGCGAACGCCGATTTTTGCCTCTTCCGCAGCGGCCTTTGCCTGTTTTGCTAATTCCTTTCTGCGCTCCTCCGTTAGTGGCGGTACGTTAATGATCACGCTTTCGCCATTGTTCATGGGGTTGAAACCTATATTGGCAAGGTGGATTCCGCGTTCTATTTCTGGAATCATCTGCTTCTCCCACGGCTGGATGCTTATGGTCATCCCGTCTGGAGTGCTCACGTTTGCCACTTGGCTCAAAGGCGTTGGACTGCCATAATAATCTACCATTACGCTGCCAACCATTGAAGGTGAAGCCTTGCCGGCACGAATGTTTACCAATTGCTTTTCAAGATGCTTAATGGCGTTGCCCATTGCTTCTTTTGTGCCGTCTATTATAAAATCTATTTCGTCTTCCATGTTAATTCAAAATTCCGGGTTCAAAATTCACTATATTTTTGCCACGAAATCGTGCAATAAAAATATTCGTGGCTACTTTTTACAAATTCACCTTCGTGCCAATCTTTTCACCGGAAATAACCTTTAATAGGTTTCCTTTGGTGTTCATATCAAACACGATGATTGGCAGCTCATTTTCCTGGCTTAGGGTAAAGGCTGTGGTATCCATCACTTTCAGGCCTTTTTGCAATACATCTTCAAAACTGATAAAATCAAATTTTGTTGCCAGCTTATCTTTTTCTGGGTCGCTGGTATAGATTCCATCTACTCGGGTTCCTTTCAAAATAACATCGGCACCTATCTCAATGGCCCGCAGAACTGCTGCCGAATCTGTCGTAAAATAAGGATTTCCGGTGCCGCCTCCAAAAATAACCACGCGTCCCTTCTCCAAATGCCGAATGGCTTTCCTGCGGATAAAAGGCTCCGCAACCTCATTAATATTAATGGCGCTCTGTAGGCGTGTGGGCACCTCTTCATTTTCCAAGGCACTTTGAAGCGCCAGTCCGTTTATTACGGTTGCCAGCATTCCCATATGGTCGCCCTGCACCCGGTCCATGCCGCTGCTGGCGCCCGCCAAGCCCCTGAAAATGTTTCCGCCGCCTATTACGATAGCCACTTGTACGCCTTTATCGGTAATCTGTTTTATCTCTTGGGCGTATTCCTTTAGGCGAACGGGGTCTATGCCATATTGTTGATCGCCCATTAAGGCCTCTCCGGAAAGTTTCAATAGTATTCTTTTGTATTGCATAATCTGGGTTTGCTGGGGCAAAAATAATGAAAATTATTGATGCTGTGGAAGGAATTGAAAAAGTAGTTTTTTTGAAATAGAGTCACATTCTATAATTGGAAAGTTTGGATTTCGTGATGACAAATTACCCATTTGCCCGATGTAGGAATGTTTAACCATTTATAATCCTTAAAATTTCACAGTATGAAAACACCATTATTTTATTTGATTTTTGGAATTTCGACCGCAATGATTTCCCAAAATTCGGGGAAGCTTGTGCCGCCGAATGCCCCAAGCCTGCACACTCCAAGTATTGAGAAAACCGAATGTATAACCGATGCGCAAAGACAGGAAGTGCGCCGTCAAATTGCGCTGAACAAGGAGCGCATACTCCGGCAAAACCCAAATGCTTTTCAGCACAAAGGGAATTCGCCTTTATTTGTTATGCCCCTTCGCGCCAAAGCCGGTTTTGATGACTATGGATATTATATAGTAAATAATCAAGTAGATCACAACTTAACGCCGAATGGAAATCTGTTGGACTATGAATGTGGTCAACGCAGTTATGATTGGGCAACCGGTAACCATGAAGGTACAGACTATGTGCTCTGGCCCTATCCTTGGAAACGGATGCAAGAGGAAGTTATGGAAGTAGTGGCCGCTGCCCCAGGTACTATTATCGACAAACGCGATGGGCATTTTGACCTGAACTGCGTGAACAACGGCAATCCCAAGTGGAACGGCATCATAATAGAACATTCCGATGGTTCCCAAGCATGGTATTGGCACTTTAAGGATGGAGCCATTACCTCAAAAAATATTGGCGACACCGTGTCTGAAGGTGAATATCTGGGCGCTGCGGGTAGCTCGGGCAGCAGTACCATTCCGCATTTGCATTTTGAAATTTATGATGCGGGCAATAATTTAATAGACCCCTATCAAGGTCCGTGCAATAGTATGAATTTCGATAGCTGGTTCGTCAATCAGCCAGATTACTATGTTCCGGCAATAAATCACCTTTCCACCCATAACTCCACAAATTTTGACGATGATTGTGGGATTGTGGAAAACACCTATGAAGAGCTAAATTTTGAACCCGGAGAAATAGTTTACTTTCGAATTTTTTATCGAGACCTTCAGACTGATAGCGACACTCATATAACAGTACGAAGGCCCGATAATTCCATACTCTATGATTATGTATTTACATCGCCTTGGCCATTCTATACCGGAGCCTATGCGCAATGGGAATATCCTGTAGATGGCAGTTGGCCAGATGGGGTCTATACCATTACTGCTGAATTTGCCGGAAATACCTATGAAACTATTTTTGGGGTGAATACGAATTTGGGTGTTAATGAATTGGATTCTTTAAATATATCAATATATCCAAACCCCACGACCGGGCAATTGTATATCAAGGCCAGCTCACAAATTGAAAGCGTTGCGCTTTTTGATCTCTTGGGAAGAAGTGTTCTGGAAATTTCTCCTTTGGCCGAGACTGCAACTTTAAATCTTGAAGCGCTAAGTTCGGGAATGTATGTTGCCGTAATTTCTTCAAAAGGGAAAAGAGCAGTAAGAAATATTATAAAGGAATAATTTAGGATTAAGTTGTCCCGTCGAGTGCAGTGGAGACCTTTTTATTTTAAAACAAATTAAAACCCTTGGGAGGTAACACTTCCGAGGGTTTTCTTTTTTGTAGGAAAAAACTTAATTTCATACAGGGAAATCCCCCTGCAAAAAACAGGGAAAATCCTATTTTATATTTAATTTTTTTAGCATAATTTTAAGAAATTAACTAACTTTAATCGACCAAAGTATGAAAGCACACGCCCACACGCCCACACGCCCACACGCCTTAAAGATTATGCATTTCTTTTATTTTTAATACTCATGTTTTCTGGATTTGCATATTCCCAGACTGATAACTTATGCATTACCCCTACCAATTATACCCCGGACACATTAGGGGCTTATAGTAAATCTACCTCCCCTTCCTATATAAATAATTTTCCAAGTAGGACTTTTAATATTTTTTACGGGAGAATAAATAAAAGTGATGGTTCTTATAGCCAGCCTGGATGGCCTGTAACCTTAGAGAAGGCAAAAGCAAGTGTTGCTCTTTTAAATTCATATTATAAGCCTTTTAACATCTGTTTTAATCTGACTGGAATGGATACTATAAATTCAACCGCTCACCACACCGGATCAAATTTATATAACATAAATCTTTATGCAGAAAATAACGGCTATGTAAAATCAGATGC
Source organism: Aequorivita vladivostokensis (assembly GCF_000952855.1). Classification (GTDB taxonomy): domain Bacteria; phylum Bacteroidota; class Bacteroidia; order Flavobacteriales; family Flavobacteriaceae; genus Aequorivita; species Aequorivita vladivostokensis. The sequence goes on from NZ_JSVU01000001.1 coordinate 129,864, forward strand.
CTTTAATATATATGCTCCCCATGAATTAATTCAAGGAGCGGGGGAATCGTGGCTTAAAAATACAAAAATAGCTATGACAGGTTCCTTAATTGCAATAGGAACAATTTTACCCCATGAAATAGGCCACTGTTTTAACTTACACCACACTTTTGGGCCCGGAAATAGTAGACCTGATCCCCTTAACTGCGAACGTGTAACCCGCATTCCAAGTGACCCCGAATATAATGCTCATATGGCAGGTGATATGGTTATTGATACCAATGCAGTTCCTAACTTCAATTTAGAACAGCATAGCTATTATGCTTACGCTTTACTCGAGGCCGGGCTTGTTCCTATTTGGTCGGACGGTATTCAGATTGCCAAAAATCCGAACGGCTTCAATGGGTTAATTAATGCCACAGCGATTGCACAGGCACTTGCGGATTATGGATTTACACAGACAGAAATAAATTATTTACGTTATAATCCGGCCATTAGAGATGCTTATACAGATGTTCCCAACTGCTTGTATGCGCCAGACGGGAGGATTAATGACCCGACCGTCGATTTTTTAAAGATTGTGGAGGATCGTCTTATACAATAACCCAAGCCGATATTAAGAATATGATGGCCTACTCAAATTCAAATTGCGGGAGAATTTTTTCTTCCGGTCAAAAGATTAGAATGCATGAAACTATTGAAAGCGATTATCAAGGAAGATTCAGCGCTGTAATGGCAGATAAGGATTATGACCTATATGTAGAAGATATGGTAGATGATATTGGCCAAGAACCCAATATTCATACGGATGTTTTCTGGAACAGTAAAGATATTTGGGTTAGAAATACAAATGACGGCATGGTTATACAAGAACATCAAAATCCCATATATTACCCATCCAGTCCCAATTATGTTTACGTTAAAGTGAGGAATAAAGGTTGTAGCCCTTCTTCCGGCAATGACCAATTGAAATTATATTGGGCAAAAGCAAATACTGCTCTCGATTGGCCGATATCCTGGAATGGAGGAGTGGTTATTGGGGGTATTCCAATGGGAGGTCCTTTAGGGACGTTAACCATTCCTCCAATCGCATCTGGTCAAGAATCTATTCTGGAATTTGAATGGTATGTGCCCAATCCTGCAGATTATAGTAGCAATCCAAATCCGTGGCATTTCTGTCTTTTGGCACGTATCGAATCCAGTAACGACCCAATGACCTATCCCGAGGGTACGTTCATTACAGATAATGTTAAAAATAATAACAACATAGCTTGGAAAAATACCACTGTGATTAGAATTAACCCAGACAGTCCAAGTATAGGCGCTGTAATTGGTGTAAGTAATCCCACAAATGTAGCGAAAAATTACAGCTTAGAGCTTTTGGCATCACCTAATGAACCTGGAAAACCAATTTACCAAGAGGCAGAAATAGGTATAGAAATGGATGATATACTTTATGACGCTTGGGAAAGAGGCACTGGCAGTGGTACAAATTTTCTCACCACAGCAAACAATCATAAGTTAATAGCTACAGGTAATAATGTCGTGATTGATAATATCGCTCTTGAGGCCAATGGATACGGAACCGCTTATATTACATTTAACTTTTTAACGGCACAACTTACTGGCAAGCAGTATTATGTTTATCAAGTAATTCAAAGAGATAAAGCAACCAATAAAGTTATTGGCGGCGAAACTTTTGAAATAAAAAAACTGCCCAGACCGTCTTTTGAAGCAGATGCGGGCGATAATAAAGAAATAGAAAGGAATGAAAGCATAACCCTTCAGGCAGATGATATTAATGAGGATGCTGTTTATAATTGGTACGCTCCAGATGGAACCCTCATATATATTGGAACTACATTGACCATAGCACCCGAAATAACCCAACAATACAAACTTGAAATTATTTCAGATTTAGACGGATTAAAAGATTATGATGAAGTGACGGTTACAGTAAATCCATACCGGATTATAAGCATGGCTCCCAATCCAGTGAGTTCACTTTTAAGTATCGATTATATGGTCGAAGGGGTAAATTCTGCCTATATTATGGTCTTGAACCAAAGCACCGGCGCATCGGACAATTATATACTAAACACAACCCAAAATGAAATTGCTCTTGACCTTACTACCCGCCCTACTGGCTTATATTCCATAATTTTAGTATGCGATGGAGAAATACAGGATACTAAAAACCTCTTAAAACAATAATCTTAAAAATCTATTATTATGAAAACTTATTTTTTAATATTTCTATTTAGTATATGCACAGCTGGTTATGCGCAAACAACCCAAATCCCAGATCCAAATTTTGAACAAGCGTTGATTGATTTGGGCATTGATAGCGATGGCACGTTAAATGGTCAAGTGTTAACGACAGATATACAGGACGTAACGACCCTAGAATTGATAAATAAAGGGATAGAAGATTTAACTGGTGTTGAAGGATTTGCCTCTCTTGAAAATCTGGATGTTACCAATAATATTCTAAGCAGTCTGGATTTAAGTAATAATATTCAAATTAAGGAATTAATCTGTTCCAATTGGGATGGATTTGCAAACATGAATATAACATCTTTAAACCTTTCTAACAATATAAATTTAGAATCACTTTACGCTGAAAATTTATTTTTATTGGAAGAGTTAAATCTAAAAAATGGCCATAATGCAATTTTGAACGTACTTTTAAGCTGTGATTTTGAAGGAACACCTTGCCAGCTTACGGAATTGGATTGTGTGAAGGTTGATGATGCGGTAGCCGCCACAAATAATGAAGCCCCTTATAATGGCTGGTACATAGCAGCAGATTTTATTTATTCCGAAGATTGCATCCTTGGCGTATCGGAATTTGGCGTTTCTACATTCTCCATTTACCCCAACCCAGCCAATAATGAAATGTTTTTAACTTCAGATAACACATCTGAAAATATTACCCTGAAAATTTATAACGTACAAGGCAAACTTTTAAGCACAAAAATTTTGGAGCTTCAAGACCAGAACTCGGCAGTAGATGTCTCCCAACTTGTCAGCGGCATCTACTTTCTAAACATAGAAGACGAAAACGGCAACACAACAATCAAAAAATTCATAAAACAATAACCCATTCACAAACTCACAAATTCACATACTCAATACTAACATCTAAATACTAAAAAAATGGCATCAAATTCAGAAGTAGGCCACGCTAAAAATGTAGCGAACTTCCAAGACCTAATCGCCTTTGTAGAAGGCTATGGCCCCATCTACAACCCCTCAAAAAACAGTCTAACCGCAGAACAGCTCACCGCCCTGCACGCCACGGCAAACGCCAGCCTGCAAAACGTAATCAACCTAAACACGGCATACAATGATGCTGTAAACAGCAGGGTAGAAGCCTTCGCAGACCTACGCCCCCTCAGCACCCGCCTTGTAAACGCCTTGGAGGCCACAGACGCATCCCAAGAAAAAATAGACGATGCCAAAGGCTACAACCGCAAGATCCAAGGCCAGCGGGCCACTAAAGAAGAACCCCTAGACCCAAACGTGCCTGCTCCCCGAAGGATCAGCGCCAGCCAACAGTCTTATGATCAGCTCATCCAGCATTTCGAAGGTCTAATCTCCGTCTTGGCCTCAGAACCAAGCTACGCCCCAAACGAAACCGAACTGCAAATAACATCCCTTCAGGCCCGCGCCCAAGATTTAAGCAATAAAAACAACCAAGAGGCAAGCGCAGACACCGCAGTGAGCAACGCCCGTCTGGAAAGAAACAGAATTCTCTATCAAGAAAACACAGGTCTGGTAGACACCGCCCTCGATGTAAAAAAATACGTCAAGTCCCTTTTCGGAGCCTCCAGCGCAGAGTACAATCAAATAAAGGGCATCAAGTTTAAAAAGTATAAAGATTGAACCTCCGCCCATTCAGTTAATAATAGGGTTTACAATCTAAACAGAAAGCAGGATTTTCATAAATAGCGCATCAACTTTTTATATTCTCGTTGCAACTTTTATACATTTTGCTTCCGCTTTAACAAATCTGCCCTCCGCTTTTTATATAATGGCGGGCGCATTAACAAATCTTGCGACCGCCTTATATATTTTAGCCTCCGCTTTAACACTTCTCACATTGGCTTTAACAATTCTTGTTTCCGCTTTAACAATTCTAGCGTTGGCTTTAACACTTCTTGCGTCCGCACTTATACTATTACCTTCCGCTTTCAACTATAATAAAAAGTACAATTCGTGTATGCGTGGTAAGCAAACAAAAAAAGAGGCTGAAATCAATCAGCCTCTTTTCATTTAAAATATGCTTGTAGTTTACGCCAAAGAAACTCTCTTAAAGCCTACAATTTCTACATCGCCATACGTTTTTACGTAATCTGCAACGCTCTTTTTGTCGTCCTTAATAAAGTTCTGGTCAAGCAACGCTTTTTCGTAGTCAAGCGTAGTGTTATCGCTGATGAAGCGCTCCAATTTCCCCGGAAGGATTTTGTCCCAGATTTGCTCTGGCTTGCCTTCAGCTTTCAATTCAGCTTTTGCATCAGCTTCGGCCTGTGCCAAAACTTCAGGAGTCAATTGCGCTCTTGAAATGAATTTGGGAACGTTTTTAAGTGTCTTGCCCAAACGGCCCAACTCAATATTGTCTTTCTCGATAGCTGCAATACGCGCTTCAGTTTCAGATTCTACAAAAGCAGGATCAAAGTCTTTGTAAGAAAGGGTAGTAGCACCCATAGAAGCCACTTGCATAGAAACATCTTTTGTCAATTCCTCAGCGTTATCAACGGCTTTTGAAAGACCAGTTAAAGCAGCAATCTTGTTTACGTGAACGTACGAACCTACAAATGGAGCTTCCAAAATTTCGTAACCGCCTATTTCTATCTTCTCACCTATAACACCAGTTTGCTCAGTCAATTTTTCAGCAACGGTCATTCCGCCAAAATCTGCAGCCAAAAACTCATCTTTTGAAGATGTATTCAGTGCAATCTCGGCCATTTTGTTTGCCATTTCAACAAAAGAATCGTTTTTGGCAACAAAGTCAGTTTCACAGTTTAATGAAATAGCCACACCTTTTGTGTTATCGCTATTTACTTTTGCTGTAGCCACACCCTCGCTAGAGTCGCGGTCTGCTCTTTTTTCTGCAATTTTCTGTCCTTTCTTTCTAAGGATAGATATTGCTTCTTCCATATTTCCGTCTGCCTCGACCAATGCCTTTTTACAGTCCATCATTCCGGCGCCGGTGGCTTGTCTTAGTTTATTTACTTCTGCGGCTGTTATGTTTGCCATTTTTATAAATTTTTAGTGTTGAGACACAATATATTGTGTCTGTACTTTTTTTATTGTGGTTTTCGTATGAGATGCACGTCCGTGCTTCCCTTTTGAGACGCACGTCCATGCGCCTCTACTATTCTTCTTCCTTAAGAACTTCTTTCTTTGATTTTTGACGCACAGGCTTCTTTGCCTCTTTCATATCTTCTACGTCTTCTTCGTCAGTTGAAGGAACTTCGGCTTTTACTTTTTTAGCTTCTTTCTCCTTTTTGGGAGCTTTGGCTTTTTTTGCCATTCCTTCTTCATCATCGCTATCGTCATCACTACCAGCTTTTCTTTCAGAAAGCCCTTCAATAATAGCTTCAGAAACAAAACTCATAATGCTCTCGATAGATTTTGAAGCATCATCGTTAGATGGGATTACGTAATCAATAACCCGTGGGTCACTGTTGGTATCAACCATTGCGAAGATCGGGATGTTCAATTTCATAGCTTCTGCAACCGCAATGTGCTCGCGGGTTGTGTCCACCACAAAAAGTGCTGCGGGAAGACGGCTCATATCAGAAATGGAACCTAAGTTCTTTTCCAATTTAGCACGAAGACGATCTACGGCCAAACGCTCTTTCTTTGAAAGGGTGTTGAAAGTACCGTCCTGCTTCATTCTATCAATAGAAGCCATTTTCTTAACGGCCTTACGGATAGTTACAAAGTTGGTAAGCATACCGCCTGGCCATCTTTCAGTGATGTAGGGCATGTTTGCGTTCTTTGCTTTTTCAGCAACAATGTCTTTTGCTTGTTTTTTGGTAGCTACAAAAAGAATTTTGCGTCCACTGGCCGCAATTTTCTTTAGGGCGGCATTGGCCTCCTCGATTTTTGCAGCGGTCTTGTAAAGGTTGATAATGTGGATCCCGTTGCGCTCCATATAGATATACGGCGCCATGTTTGGGTTCCATTTGCGGGTTAGGTGGCCAAAGTGCACACCAGCTTCAAGTAAGTCTTTTACTTCTACTTTTTTTGCCATTTTGTTTTAGTTTACGTTCTGTGAAAGGATAGCAACCTGTTCCTAAATTATGGATTTGGTTTAGATGCTAAACTAACTCCGCCAAAGACGGATAACAGCTTTTTTAATTAATAATGAATATGAACTTTTCAACTTTAATTGGGTATCCCCAAAGAGATACCCAATCTAGTTGAGTAATATTAACGTTTAGAGAACTGGAATTTCTTACGCGCTTTCTTCTGTCCGAATTTCTTGCGCTCTACCATTCTTGGGTCTCTTGTAAGCAAACCTTCTGGTTTAAGGATGCCACGATTTTCATCGTTAAGCTCGCACATAGCGCGGGAAATTGCAAGACGGATGGCTTCTGCCTGTCCTGTGATTCCACCTCCAAATACATTTACCGAAATATCGAAAGTCTTCTCGTTATCTGTAAGTGTTAAAGGTTGTTTTACTTTATACTGAAGTGTTCCAGTTGGAAAGTAGTTTTCCAACTCGCGCTTGTTGATGGTAATGTTTCCTTTACCTTCTTTAAGGTACACACGTGCAACAGCGGTCTTTCTTCTGCCTATTTTGTGAATTGTCTCCATTACTTGTTGTCGTTAAGGTTAATAGTTCTAGGTTTCTGTGCTTCCTGTCCGTGGTTTGCATCTGCATACACTTTTAGGTTTCTGAACATTTCTGCGCCCAATTTGTTTTTAGGGAGCATACCTTTCACAGCTTTTTCAACAAGCCTTGCAGGGTCTTTTTTGTACATTTCGGTAGCGGTAAGACTACGTTGCCCACCGGGATAGCCTGTGTGGCGAATGTACGTTTTGTCATTCCATTTGTTGCCTGTAAGTTTTACGTTACCGGCGTTAATAATAATTACGTTATCACCACAATCTACGTGAGGGGTGAAACTTGGCTTGTGCTTTCCACGAAGTAATTTAGCAACTTCGCTGGCAAGACGACCCAATGCCTGGCCGTCCGCATCTACTAGCAACCATTCTTTTACAACGGTATTCTTGTTAGCAGATACTGTTTTGTAACTTAATGTATCCATTAGTTTTTTGTCAATAGGTTAATAAATCATTGTTTCTCACCCTTTAAACAAAACGGATTTTGTCTAAGAGGGGTGCAAATGTAGTGTTATTTATTTGAAAAGCAAGGGGTGGGAAATAAATTTTCTTTGAAAAACTTGACTTAAGACCGCTTACTTCGACAGGCCTGCCTGCCGGCAGGAAGGCTCAGCACAGGTCGCTGAAAGACGTAAGACATAAGACCAAAATAATTCTGAATTCTGAATTCTGAATTCAGAATTAAATTTATTCTTTCACAAACTTTTTCAAAGCCACATTTTTCCCGGAATACAGCTGCAAATAATAAACTCCGGAAGCCAAGCTGGAGACATCTATGGCTGGGGAAACGGTGTTAACCTCCAGTTGCAAAACTTTGCTGCCCGTGATTGTGTAAATGTTTATTTGGTCTATGGTTTTCTCTTGGGTATTTAGTTGCAATTTGTTTTTTGCTGGGTTGGGGTAGAGGGTTATTGTGGTGTTGAAAGGATTTTCTTCTAAGCCTAAGGTTGCAGCATGTTTTATAATCCAAAAATCAGCTTCCCCTCTACTATTTTCAGTTTTATCTCCAGATATATTTGAAGAAGATTGGCCGCAAATCATAAAGCTACCATCGTTATTTTGAATTGCTTTTGGAAGTCTTTCCCCCAACGAGCCATCTATATCATTTTGCCATTCAATTATGCCTACAGAATTAAGTTTCAATATCCAGAAACTCTGGCTGTCTTCAAATGTGTTATCTGTTTTATCCCCAGAAATATTTGAAAGAGAGCTTCCGCTGATAAAATATCCTCCATCAGAAGTTTCTAGAACCGTAAGGGGAATGTCACCTGAGGCTCCGCCAATAGTATTTTGCCAAATAATGTTGCCAGTTGAATCTAACTTTAACACCCAATAATCTTGAAAACCTTGCGAATCTTCCGTCTTATCTCCAGAAGCATCAGAATTTGATTGCCCAATCGCCATATATCCTCCGTCATCTGTTAATATAAAATTTGTCAAAAAATCTTCTCCATCTCCACCATAAATTTTTTCCCACATAGAGCCGCCGTTTATATTTAATTTAGAAACAATATAATCACTAAAAATACCAGGTGTTCCCGTACCGGCTAATATAAAACCGCCATCGTTGGTTAATTTAGCATTGCTTAAAAAAGAATTCGCAAAAAAATCATATCCCTTTTGCCATAAAATATTTCCATTTGCATCTAATTTTAGAATCCATATATCGCCTACAACTGTTTTGTCTCCAGATATTTCTGAAGAAGCTGTGCCGCCAATTAAAAAACTTCCATCTGCTGCCTGTTCAACGTCTGAAACCGTGTCATTTTCATTACTTCCTATTGTGTTTTGCCACATTATATTTCCTGCTTCATCCAGCTTTAGTATCCAATAATCTGTTCCTCCTAGAGAATTTTCAGTTTTATCACCAGATATATCAGAACTAGAATAACCTAGTAATAAGAAGCCATTATCCGATGTTTGAATGATTTTTCTTAAGTAATCATCCTCACTGCCACCTAAGGTTCTTTGCCATTGAATATTACCCGAGTTATCAAGTTTTAATATCCAATAATCGTAACCTCCTCTAGAATTTTCAGTTTTTTCTCCTGAAATGTTAGATTCTGAATAACCTCCAACTGCAAATCCCCCATCATTTGTTGGTGTGATAAAAGCTGGTTGATCCCATTCACTCCCCCCAATAGTCCGCTGCCAAAGAATGCTCGGGTCTTGGGCGTAAATAACAATTATATTAAGCAACAATGTTAAAACTGTAATGGTCTTTTTCATAATATTTTTCATTTGGGTCTTTGGGGTGCAATATTTTATTTATAAAAAATAAATTTTTGGAATTTGGTATTTGGAATTTGTCCTTTTGGGATTTTCGCCGCAAGGCGTTTAATGCGCCTCCAGCCAATTCTCCCCAACGCCCAAATCTACATCCAACGGCACGGTAAGTTTATAAGCGTGTTCCATTTCGTGCTTTACCATGGTTTTTAGTTTTTCAAGCTCAGGTTTATAGGCGTCAAAGACCAATTCATCATGCACTTGAAGCAGCATTTTGCTTTTGTAATTTTCTGCTTCCAACTTTTTGTGAATGTTGATCATCGCAATTTTAATAATATCCGCCGCACTTCCCTGGATTGGAGCATTTACGGCGTTTCGTTCCGCGGCACCACGTACTACCTGGTTGCTTCCGTTGATGTCTTTTAAATAGCGTCTTCTTCCCAAAACGGTTTGCACATAACCATTTTCACGGGCAAACTGAATTTGTTCACTTATAAAATTCCGAAGTTTTGGATAGGTTTTATAATAGGTGTCAATCAAATCCTTCGCCTCTGTTCGGGACAGGTCGGTTTGGTTGCTGAGGCCGAAAGCTGAAACGCCGTAAATAATCCCAAAGTTTACGGTTTTGGCATTGCTTCGTTGTTCGCGGGTCACTTCACTTAAAGGAACATTAAAAACTTTTGAAGCCGTGGAGGCGTGAATATCCTCGCCATTTTTAAAGGCTTCAATCATATTGTCCTCTTCGCTCAACGCGGCAATAATGCGGAGTTCTATTTGCGAATAATCCGCCGCCATTAAAACGTAATCCTCGTTTCTGGGGATAAACGCTTTTCGCACCTCGCGTCCGCGTTCGGTGCGAATTGGAATATTCTGCAAGTTCGGATTGTTGCTGCTCAAACGGCCCGTGGCCGCGACGGTCTGCATATAATCTGTGTGAACTCTGCCAGTCGTTGGTTCCACCTGCCCCGGAAGCGCATCAACATAGGTGCTTTTCAGCTTGGTGAGCCCTCGATATTCCAAAACATCGCGGATTATTTTATGGTCTTTCGCCAAATAGGAAAGCACGTCCTCGGCGGTGGAGTATTGCCCCGTTTTGGTTTTTTTCGGCTTGTCTATCAGTTTCATTTTTCCGAAGAGAATATCGCCCAACTGTTTTGGCGAAGCGATGTTGAAGGTTTCACCAGCTTCTTCATAAATATATTTTTCAAGTTGAAGAATATCCCTGTCCAACGCTTCCGAAAGGTTTTGGAGGAAATCTTTGTCCAGATTGATGCCCTCCAATTCCATAGCCGCCAAAACCCGAAGCAACGGCACTTCAATCTCGTCAAACAGTTTTTGGGTATTTGCCTCACCCAGCTCTTTTTCGAAATGTTCCTTCAATTGAAATGTTACATCGGCATCCTCCACGGCATATTCGGTCTGTTTCTCAATTTCAACATCGCGCATATTGAGTTGGTTCTTTCCTTTTTTGCCAATCAATTCCGTAATGGAAACGGGGGTGTAATTCAAATACGTTTCGCTGAGAACGTCCATATTGTGGCGCATATCTGGGTTTATAAGATAATGCGCGAGCATGGTGTCGAACAATTTTCCTTTAACTGAAATGTTATATTTCGCCAAAACCTTGATGTCGTATTTCAAATTCTGACCAATCTTTTCAATGGATTCATCTTCAAAAAACGGACGTAGTGCTTCCAAAAGCTGTTGCGCTTCTTCTTTATTTTCTGGAAACGGAATGTAAAACCCTTTTCCCTTTTCCCAAGAAAAAGCAATGCCGACAAGTTCTGCTTCCAACGGATTCAAACTTGTGGTCTCGGTATCAAAACACACACTCTTTTGCTTCATCAAATTCTGAAGAAACAGTTTGGTGCCCATTCCGGCCTGTACGGTTTGATAGAAATGTTCGGTATTTTCAATAGTAGCACGGGAATTATAGCTTTTTATTTCTTCGGCTGCTTCGCCATCGCCGCCAAAAAGTGAAAATTGACCACTGCCTGCGGACGAAGCGGTTGTTTTTTTCGCGGTTTCAGAATTTGAAATCTGCGTCACTTTTTCCGCAGCGCCTTCTTCTGAAAACAGTTTTAAAAACTGCTCTTTCAATCTTCGGAATTCCAGTTCCTCAAAAATCTGCTGTACTTTTTCGCCATCGGGCATGGAGAGCTCGTAATCTTTTTCATTGAAAGTAACATCGCAAGTGGTGCAGATTGTGGCGAGTTTTTTGGACAGGAGTCCCAACTCGGCATTTTCTTCCACCTTTTCCCGCATTTTGCCTTTCAGCTTATGTGTATTTGCCAAGAGGTTTTCCATGGAGCCAAATTCCGCGATGAATTTCTTTGCGGTTTTTTCGCCTACGCCCGGTAGGCCGGGAATGTTATCACTGGCATCGCCCATCATTCCGAGATAATCGATTACCTGCTCGGGGCGCTCAACGCCAAAACGTTTTTGAACTTCCGGAATGCCCCAAATCTCAATGGCGTTGCCCATTCGTGCGGGACGGTACATAAAAATATTTTCGGTTACCAATTGGCCAAAATCCTTATCGGGCGTAACCATAAAAACTTGGTATCCCTGTTTTTCTGCCTGTTGCGCAAGGGTGCCGATAATATCATCAGCCTCCAAGCCTGAAAGTTCCACGCAGGGAATGTGCATTGCCTTAATTATTTCTTGGATAATCGGGATGGATTGACGGATTACGTCAGGCGTTTCATCTCGGTTTGCTTTGTAATCCGCAAACATTTCGGTGCGTTCGGTGCTTCCGTCCTTGTCGAAACAAACGGCCAAATGGTCGGGGCGTTCGCGGCGGATAACATCAAAAAGCGAATTGAGAAACCCCATAATGGCAGAAGTGTCCTGCCCTTTGGAGTTAATAGTTGGATTTTTTATAAGTGCGTAATACCCTCGAAAAATAAGGGCGTAAGCATCGAGAAGGAAAAGGCGTTTTTGGGTGGACATTTTGGATTTTTTAGACGAATTCCAAAACTACAAAACTTCTTCAATGGTGCGAAATTAATTGAATTGCAATTCGTATTTTTCCGCCCTAAAATATTTCAGATGAAAAAATATTCCCTAGTAATCCACGGCGGCGCCGGAACGCTCGTAAAGGGCTTGATGACCCCGGAAAAAGAGGAAGCATATAAAATTGCCTTAAATGAAGCGCTTGAAAAGGGCTATGCAATTTTAGAAAATAACGGGTCGGCGATGGATGCGGTGGAAACTGCCGTAAACCATTTGGAGGATTCCCCGCTTTTCAACGCGGGAAAAGGAAGCGTTTTCACCAACGATGGCACCCACGAAATGGACGCCGCAATTATGGATGGGAAAACGCTGGATGCAGGTGCGGTTTCATTGATAACGGGAATTAAAAACCCAATCTCCTTGGCGCGCGATATAATGGAAAAAACCGAGCACGTTTTTTTGGCAGGCGAAGGCGCGATGCGGTTTGCAAAAAGCTTGGGCTATACATTGGAAACCCCGGAGTATTTCTATGACGAACACCGCTACCAACAATGGCAAAATATAAAGGACAGCGACAAATTTCAGTTGGACCACAGTATGAAAAAGGAAGGCAAGTTTGGCACCGTGGGCGCAGTGGCCTGTGATAAAAAGGGGAATATTGCCGCCGCAACCTCAACCGGAGGGATGACCAACAAGCGTTGGGGCCGTGTAGGCGACAGCCCAATGGTTGGCGCGGGTACGTATGCTAACAATAAGACCTGTGCCGTGAGCTGTACGGGCAGTGGTGAATACTTTATCCGTGGCGTGGTGGCGTATGATGTTTCTTGCTTGATGGAATACAAAGGAATGTCCGTGGAAGAAGCCGCTTCCGAAGTAATCAACAAAAGAGTTTTGGAAATTGGCGGCGATGGCGGTTTGATTGCCGTTGATGCCGACGGAAACATTGCGATGCCCTTCAATACCGAGGGAATGTACCGTGCTTTTAAGACCTCCGAGGAAAAAAAGGAGATTAGTATTTATAGAGATTGATGCTTTCTTTCCCACCGCTTATTTCAACAGACAATATATAGCTAATCGCTACAAGGTTTCAACGTCTGTCATTTCCAAATGGATGGGCGAAATATGCACACGCTTCTCCTTAATGTCCAGTTTATCGCCGTTGGCCAAAATATGTGTTTTCAAATTTGTTATTGACATAGGGGAACCCTCCGGCACCACGTCACGATTATTGTGTATTAGCCTGCGTGGGTCAAAAAGAATGACCATCCCGGAGCCTATTACTTCGCAGTTGTTTCGGTTTTTGATGACCATACCTGTGTCTTCGGCAAGGCCGATTCCAATTTTCATGGGAAAACGGGCTACCGCCTCCGCCAGCCTTCCGAAGCGGCCACGGCGAATAAAGTGCGAATCAATTATGAAATTTGGAATGTAACCCATACCCTTGCCCATATTAACCGCGCCTTTAGTAAAGGCTTCCTGCACGCCACCGCCGGTAATCATTTCCTCGCTCATGCACATGGCGCCCGCGCTGGTTCCGGCAATTACGAATTCTTCATTTTCGTATTTTTCCTTTATAATTTGGTTCAGCGTAGTGCCGCCTATGTACTTCACTATTTTGGATTGATCGCCACCTGAAAACATAACGCAGTTGGCTTCTTTCATCAAATTGAGGAATTCGGGATTTTCAGCTTCCTCGCGGCTTCTAATATCCATGATTTTCACATTCTTGCAACCCAATTTTTGGAATGCAGAAAGGTAGTTCTCGCTCACTTCCACCGGAATACTGGATGCTGTGGGAATTACGATTATATGTGCATCTATGCCGCCACTTTCACGTACCACGCGTGCCAAAATACCCCGCTGTATATATTCCAGCGTATATCTTTCATTTTCTCCATTTCCTTTGTCTTCATTTCCACCTATGGGGATCAGTGTGCCTTTTACGCTCATGAATTTATTTGATTTGCGGGCAAAAATACGGTAATTGTTATAAAAATTAATCATATATTTATCAAATTCGAACTAAACTAACAAATCCATCCACTTATGCGAATTAGAGAAATCAACGCCATGCGGGGACCAAATTACTGGTCTATAAGCCGTAATAAATTAATTGTAATGGTTCTGGATCTGGAAGAGATGGAAGAACTTCCTTCAAACAAGATTGACGGGTTTAATGATCGGCTTAAAATGATGTTTCCCAGCATGTACAGCCATCGTTGCAGCGTGGGGGAACCGGGCGGATTTTTCCAACGCGTGGAGGAAGGCACTTGGATGGGCCACGTTATTGAGCATATAGCCTTGGAAATACAAACTTTGGCCGATATGGATACAGGTTTCGGTAGAACGCGTGGTTATGGAGAAAAGGGCGTTTACAATGTGGTTTTCAGTTATATTGAAGAAAATGTGGGTCGCTACGCCGCCAAAGCAGCTGTTGATATTTGCAAGGCGCTTATTTCGGGAGATAGTTACGATTTGGAAGCAGATATCCAGCGGATGCGCGAAATCCGCGAGGATGAGCGTTTAGGGCCCAGTACAGGTTCTATTGTTGAAGAGGCTGAAGCTCGCGGCATTCCGTGGATTCGTTTAAATAAATACTCGCTTTGCCAACTGGGTTATGGCGCCAATCAGAAAAGAATTCAGGCCACGGTAACTTCTGAAACGAGCAGTATAGGTGTTGAAATAGCCTGCGACAAGGAAGACACCAAATATCTTCTGGAGCAAGCTGAGGTGCTCGTTCCCCGTGGTGATATTATTGGTCGTGAGAGCAGTTTGGAGGCTGCCTGTAGATACGTTGGGTTTCCCTTGGTTGTAAAACCGGTGGGCGGAAACCACGGTCGCGGAATAACGGTAAACATTAAAAATTATGAAGATGCTTTAGTGGCATTCCACACCGCAAAAAATGTTTCTTCAAAAGTAATTGTTGAAAAATACATCACGGGCGAAGATTACCGCCTCTTGGTGATCAACAATGTTTTGGTTGCGGCTGCCAAACGCACCCCGGCAAATGTAGTGGGAGATGGAAAATCGACAATAAAGGAATTGGTTGATGAGGTGAACAAAGATTCCCGTCGTGGTTACGGGCACGAAAATGTACTCACAAAAATCACTATTAATGATTTAACCAAAACCATTATTGCCGTAAAGGGATATACTGAAGATTCCGTTCCTGCAAAGGGTGAAACTGTAATCTTAAAGGATACGGCAAACTTGAGTACGGGCGGTACGGCAGAGGATGTTACGGATATTGTGCATCCTTCTAACGTTTCCATGGCGGAGCGCATTTCAAAAATAATAGACCTCGACATTTGTGGAATTGATATAATGACCACAGACATAAGCAAGCCTTTGGAGGAAACGGGCGGAGCGGTACTGGAGGTAAACGCGGGCCCTGGATTTAGAATGCACCTTGCACCAACTACTGGTTTGCCACGAAATGTTGCAGCCCCGGTGGTAGATAAATTATTTCCGCAACAGGGAAATACGGGACGTATTCCTATTATTGCCACTACGGGTACCAATGGCAAAACTACCACCACGCGCCTTATAGCGCATATGGCAAAAATGAAGGGATACAGAGTAGGTTACACCACCAGTGATGGCGTTTATATTCAGAATAGATTGTTGATGAAGGGAGATTGTACGGGGCCCGCAAGTGCCGAATTCGTATTAAAAGATCCTACCGTGAATTTTGCGGTTCTGGAATGTGCCCGTGGAGGGTTGTTGCGTGCGGGACTTGGTTTTAAAAAGTGCGATGTGGGCATCGTTACAAATGTTGCGGCAGACCACTTAGGACTGAAGGGAATACATACCATAGAACAATTGGCAAAGGTAAAAGGGGTAATTCCCGAAACCGTTTTGCCGGACGGCTATGCCATTTTAAATGCTGATGACGATTTGGTTTATGAAATGCGAAGAAGTATCAATTGCAACTTGGCGCTTTTTTCTATGGATGAGGAAAATCCGCGGATAAAGGCACTTCAAAAATTAGGTGGCATAACTGCTATTTATGAAAATGGATACGTAACCCTGTGCAGGGGCACTTGGAAGATGCGTATTATGAAAGCCGAAAATATTCCGTTGACGTATGGAGGAAAAGCGACGTTTATGATTCAGAACATCCTTCCGGCCGTAATAGCCGCAAACGTTCGCGGAATAGGAATTGAGGATATGAAAGTGGCTTTGGAAACTTTCATTCCCTCCGCATCTCAAACTCCTGGTAGGTTGAATCTTTTTAAATTTGAAAATTTCAGTATTCTATTGGATTATGCCCACAATCCCGCCGGAATGCGCGCGCTACAGGATTTCACCAATAATTTGGAGGCAACCGTAAAAGTGGGCATCATCGCGGGTGTAGGCGATAGAAGGGAAGAGGATACCAATGAACTGGGAAGCATTGCAGCCGAGATGTTTGACGAAATAATTATAAGGCAGGATAAAAATCTGCGTGGAAAATCAGAGGAGGATCTAATTAAGATGCTGGACGCGGGGATTAAAATGAAGGATCCGCACAAGAAAACTACGATTATCCCTTCAGAAAAGGAAGCTATTACCCACGCAGTCAAAAATGCCCAAAAAGGTGCTTTGATTATTTGTTGTAGCGATGTTATTCCGGACGCGTTGGAACTTGTCATGAAATTTAAGGAACAGGAAAGCAAGGGCGAACTAAAATTCGCACAATAAAAAAATCATCGGCCCTTAATTTTAAAGTAAAATCAGGAGTTATTCAACTATAGCCCGCACTTCTAATGCGGGCTTTCTTTTATTGATTTTTCTTGAAGGAATTCTCCAATTAGAACTAGTGGTCTTAAGATTTAAAAAGAAAGGAGATATAAACCGTTAAATTAAAGTGAACTGCCATTTCAGATTTTTAAAACGTATTATCTTTAAAAATTCTTACATCTATGCGCTGGATTCTATTTATAATTTTCTACATACTTATTGATATATATGCCTTTCAGGCGGTACGCACCCTCGCCAGGAATTCTTGGATACACGGCGTATATGTTTTGCTTTCAATCTTGATTTTGGCTGCGCTGATATACCAAATCTCGAACATGGGAGCCGGAAAGGTTATGGACATAAACACCATGTATGTCTTCGGTATTTTTCTAACCTTTTTTGTCCCAAAACTTATAATAGTGGTATTTATGTTTGGTGAGGATATAGGTAGATTTTTTACGGGAATATTCATGAAAGTGGCCGGTAGCGATGAAGCTCAATTTATGGCTTCCCGCAGAAAGTTTGTAAGTACAATCGCCTTGGGCATTGCCGCTATTCCTTTTACATCGCTATTGTATGGAATGATTCAGGGGAAATATAATTACAAAGTGTTGAAATATGTGTTGGAGTTTGAAGATTTGCCTGGGGAATTTGAAGGTTTCACCTTAACACAGATCAGTGATATTCACAGTGGCAGTTTTGACAACCGAAACAAGGTGGAATATGCTATAAACCTGATCAACGAACAAAAAAGTGATGTAATCTTATTTACGGGCGATTTGGTAAACAATATTGCCGATGAAATGAACGACTGGAAGCAACTCTTTTCCACATTAAAAGCTCCCCATGGAGTCTTTTCGGTTTTGGGGAATCATGATTATGGCGATTATGTGAAATGGGAAAGCGATTCAGAAAAAGCTGGGAATCTTCAGAATTTAAAAAAGCTGCAAAAAGACATGGGCTGGAACTTGCTCTTGAATGAAAATCGCTATCTCAAAAAAAACGGACAAAAGATAGCTTTGATAGGTGTTGAAAATTGGGGCGAGAATGGATTTAAACAGGCCGGCGATTTGGACAAGGCCTGCCAAGGAATTTTGGAAGACGATTTCAAAATTTTAATGAGCCACGACCCATCACATTGGCAGTCAAAGGTGAAGAAAGACCCGCGCCATTTTCATCTAACGTTGAGCGGCCATACGCACGGCATGCAGTTTGGCATTGAAATACCGGGAATATTAAAATGGAGCCCCATAAAGTACAGATATAAAAACTGGGCAGGAATTTATGAAGAGTTTGGAAGGTTCATAAATGTAAATCGGGGCTTCGGGTTTTTGGGCTATCCGGGAAGGGTGGGAATCTGGCCGGAAATCACTGTTATCCAACTTAAAAAGAAACAGAATACCGTATAATAATTGGGAAATGTTATATTTGTAAATACAATTGTTCAACTAACACATTAGGCAAATGTCAAAATTTGGAGAATTAATTGAAACAAGAGTTCCGGTTCTGCTGGACTTTTATGCGGAATGGGACGACGCCTGCAAGGAAATGCACCCCGTATTGAGAGATGTTGCGGCTGCACTTGGCGACAAAGCCCGCGTCATTAAAATTGACGTTGAAAAGAACAAAGAACTGGCCGAAGCACTTCGGGTTAAAGGACTTCCCACGTTAATGATCTATAAAAATGGCGAAATGAAATGGCGCCAAAGCGGGGAACAGGATGCCAATACGCTAATTGGTCTCGTAAACGAATATGTTTAGACCCTCTAAACCCCTCATTTATTTATCAGTACATTCCTTTATTTCATAAAAAAATATGGAAAAAAGAGTATTTTGATAAGTATTTTCTTCTTTTCCCCCTCTTTCTTTTAGTTTATTGTATTTCCCACAATAAAAGTTAAAATTTTAAAATTTTATCGTTAAAGTGATTGTAAATTCGGATTAAGTCTTTTAATTTGTCCGAAAAATTTTACATTATCCCCAACTGCTATGAAAAAATCCTACATTCCTTCTTCCTTAATTGGAGGAATCGTTCTTTTCGTTTTTTTATTTTCCGCATCGGCTATCCAAGCGCAGGTGGGAATTGGGACAACGAACCCTAATGCCTCTTCGGCACTTGATATTTCTTCCACTACAAAGGGTTTGCTTACCCCGAGGATGACTACCGCACAACGATTGGCAATAACAACTCCTGCCAATAGTCTGTTAGTTTATGATACATCTCTGGAATCGTTTTATTATTATGACACAACCCCTGCGCCCGGTGCGTGGATTAGAATAAACTCGGGTTCCAATCAAAGGAATAATTATGTTTTGGTAAAAAGCGCGGCAGACCTGCCTAGTCCCATTAGTGGCACGATCACTTTGCTTTCCAATACATATTATGAAATTAATGGAACGATCACGTTAACAGGATCAATAAATTTGAATAATGCCTACGTTGCGGGACTTGATGCCAATGAAGATGTGTTGTCTTACCTAGCGGAACTGTTTTTGCAGGAAATACAGGTGGCAGTATTAGAAATATTACCATTAAGGGTGCACATGCTTTCAATATAACCGGCCCTGGAATTTCCACAAACTCTTCACTTCTTGTACAAAATACAATTATAGATGGAATGACCACGGATGTAGGTAATATATCCGGGTTGGGGCTTTATTTTGGAAATATTGTTCAGTTTCTAAATAATGCCAATGGAATAACCTATAGTAATATTGGAAATCTTCTGCTTAGCAATCAAGGGTGGTTTGGGGGAAATAATGGGACATATGAAAAATTCACTGGCAATTTTGGGTTGATTGAAAAAGTAAGTGGTTTTAGTACAGTTAATGGAACTGCTGTTGCGATTGATGTAAGTACAACAGGTTTGGCCGTATCGAATGGTGTAATGAATGGAACCGTATTTTCAGGCACGAGTACTACTTATATAAAAGCCTATGGAGCTGCTAATACATATCCTGGGTATAATTTTAGCAATGCTTGGGCGGTGAACTGTCCTGGGATTCCTAGAGAGTCTGACGATGTTGCGACGGGAAATATTGTTTTAAAAACAAATACACCGACTACATTTTCAACCACAGGACCAAAAAAATTAAATGTAGAAACAAATTCCTCCAATCTATTCAGATTTACAAAGGAGGGTGAAAATCGAATTATGTATAAAGGAGAAAAGAAAAGGTTTTTTCAGATATTCGGATCTTCTTCTTTTAGTGCCACAGACGATACATTTGGTCTTATTATTTATATTGCAAAGGGAAATGGTACAGGTGCTGCATCGGTTATTAATGAAACTAGAGTATATGGAAAGGGTGCGACAGCCTTATTTTCTGATGGAGGGCTCCTAAGTTTACCTATTGCCGCCTCAATTGAGCTTAAAAAAAATGATTATATAGAAATATGGGTGGAAAGAAATGTGGGTTCCGGTAACTTAAACACTCTCTCGTTAAATGTCACGGCACAATAAGATTGTTAATAATTCTAGAATTCAACCTGTTTTTATCTATAACCTCCAAAACCTTCGGCAAAACAAACCGAAGGTTTTTTTCTGCCTTTAAGCTATCGTGAAATACGATTACACTTCCGGGCTTTATGTTTTTCAGTACATTTTGAAGGCATTTTTCTGGAGAAGTATTGGCGTCATAATCATAGCTAATGATATCCCACATCACAATTTTAAAACCTTTGCGCTGAAGAATTTTTGCTTGTTTTGAAGTGATTTTTCCATAGGGCGGTCTGAATAATCTTATATCTTGAATCTTGAATTTTGAATTGTTTCCCATCTGTCCTTCAGCTTTGTCAACATTTTCAATATATTCGGAAGTGGCTTTCCAACCGTTCAAATGATTAAAGGTGTGATTGCCCACCGAATGCCCTTCGGAAAGAATTCTTTGGAAAATCTCGGGATGCTTTTGAACATTTTCGCCTATGCAGAAAAAGGTGGCTTTTGCATTGTACTTTTTTAACTCATCCAAAACCCAAGGGGTTACTTCAGGAATTGGGCCGTCGTCAAATGTGAGGTAAATGGATTTTTCTTCACGCGAAAATGCCCAAATCCGTTCAGGGTATAACCGCTGAATGAATCTGGGCATTTTGACGAAATTAAAATTCAAAACGTTCTAGTTTATCGGTACATTTTCATCTACTTGCTTGGTTGGTTCAAGTTCCATTTGATCAATAAGGGATGAGTCTACCGGAATTTCTATAGTGGAATCCCTCTCAATATCTTTGTCCAAATCCATAGCCTCATCGGGAGAGTAGAAATGGCGGAAGCGTTTTAAATAATCATTAAATTCCTTGGCCTCGGCTCTGCCGTACTGCTCTTCATCATAAACCACCACCAATTGCACCAAACTTCGGTAGCGTTCCATATCGCTTATAATATCTTGTGCCAGGGCACGCTGTTTATTAAACTTCAGACTGTTGTAATATTCCAGATTTTCTTGGTATTTTTTGGAAACATCCTCGTACACTTTTCGGGCTTTTTCAGGCTTGTCCAGTTCATAATAACCTATAACGAAGGGTTCCAGCAGGGAGTAGTATTCAAAATACTTAATAGGCATTTTCTCCATTGCCAGATCGAGGATTTTTTCTGCCTTGTCATTCTTTCCTTCGTTGATTAGTGCTTCTGCAAGGCGCGCAAGATTGCTTCGGTAGGTAATACCGTTTCTTCGCGTTTCGGTATCGTGGTAAATGTCTGGGCTACCGCTATTGCCCCAATCCCAGTCCATGACAATATTGTACATTTTTTCGGTGTCAATTCTACCCATATCAAATGGGCTTCTTTTGTTTAACGGGGTTTTTATAGGAACCAATTTATAGACCACGCCATCCAGTTGAAGATAATCTTTCATCCACAAATAATCATCATCGCCAAAACTGCCACCGCTAAAGTAAATAGGACGCTCCCAATTATTGTTGGCAATAATGTCCAGCATCATCATGCGGTTTTTATAGATAACATCGCCTTTTAGATTTATATCTATATAAGGAACAATCTTATCGGCATCTTTTGGATCGACAATTCCATTTTCTAATACAGTTTCCTTATCCACAGGAATGCGGATTACTTTTGAAGGAAATGTATTTACCATTTGCCCGTTTTGCAACTCCACTTGCGTGGCGGGACTGTCGCTGGCCACAAAATTCATCCAGGTTTTGATGTCAATGGTGTCTTTGTTGGTCTGTTGATAAAATAGATAATCGCGCGTTCCCCAGCGGTATTTGTCATGCGTTAATTGCGAAGGTATTGGGTCGCTGGTAAACGCTTTTTTCTTCATATCGTCAATATACCAATCGGTTTGGAACAAACTGGTGTTTACCACGCGTACATCCTGGCGGTAGCCTTCAATGTTTTGGGCATACCAAAGCGCAAAAGTATCATTGTCGCCAATGGTAAATAATATGGCGTTTTTATCACAGGAGTCCAGGTACATTTTGGCCATACTCTGTGCGGTGTAACGGTTGCTTCGGTCGTGGTCGTCCCAGTTTTGGGTGGCGAGCAAAACCGGCGCCGCCAAAGTGGTAATTACTAGTACAACGGGCAATGCTATTTTCGGTTTTAAGTATCCTTTTGCGAGGTCAAAAAGGGCATACACTCCGTATCCGATCCACATGGCAAATACGTAAAAACTTCCCACCAGCGCATAATCGCGCTCGCGAGGCTCAAAGGGTCTTTCATTCAAATAAACTTTCAGCGCCAATCCCGTAAAAAGGAAGAATACGAGCAAGACCCAAAA
Organism: Aequorivita vladivostokensis; assembly: GCF_000952855.1. GTDB lineage: Bacteria > Bacteroidota > Bacteroidia > Flavobacteriales > Flavobacteriaceae > Aequorivita > Aequorivita vladivostokensis. The sequence continues at coordinate 152,343 of NZ_JSVU01000001.1, forward strand.
ACTTTTTTGGTCATTTTTAAAGTGAAATACCAAGCCTATGATTCCTAATATCAGCGGCAGAAAGAAGTAGGTGTTCCGCGCCTTGTTTTCTTTCATATCGGTAGTGAGGTGGTCTTGATTGCCCAACCGGAGTTCGTCTATAAATTTGATGCCGCTTATCCAGTTGCCGTGCATATCGGTGTATTGGCCCTGGACATCGTCTTGCCTTCCTGTGAAATTCCACATAAAATAGCGCCAATACATATAGCCAAACTGAAACTCGAGCATAAATCTCATATTCTGAAAAAAGGAAGGTTTTTGGATGTCTATATATTGTCCAAAATTCTTCAGAAACTTGTCGTAATCGCTCTTATCAACCAAACCTTGGTTATAGGCTTGCTTAAACTTGTTTACTTCCTCCACGAGTCGGGGCTCATTTAAAAATTCACTTTTAACTGAAAAATCCAATCCGCCCGTGAATTCCATATAGTTGGCATTATGCTCCGTGCTCCACATACGGGGCATAAAGGCTTTCTGCGAATCATCGGTGTTCTGTCCGGCGTTTTTATAATTGTTTACGATAACGTATTTGCCGGTAGCCTCATCTTTTTCGTATTTCGGCTTTTCATCTTTATAGGGGTTGTCCTTGTCCAGCCCAACATAGGTTTCGGTGAAAAGAGGGCCATAAAAAAGATGGGTTTCGGGATACTGCTCACGGTTGTAATACGCCAAAAGTTCCCGCGCGTTGTTTGGGTTGTTTTCGTTAATTACGGTCCCCGCATTTGCGCGAATGGGCAGCATCAACCAGCTTGAAAACCCAATGAATATAAACAGTACGCACAGCAAAAGCGTATTTAATTGCACAAATCCCTTTTTTCGGGTGGCTCGAAGTCCATAAACAAAAAGCACAATAAAAAGTAGTGCGGCAAAAATGGTCCCCGAGTTAAACGGAAGGCCGATGGTATTTACGAAGAACAGTTCCGAGGCACTGAAAAATTTCATCGTCATGGGCAGTAAAAGCTTGAAGATGAAGAGCAGGATGGCCACGGTAACAATATTGGCTATGATAAAGTTTTTTACCGTAACGGTTTTATAATGTTTGAAGAAATACAAAAACCCAATCGCGGGAATGGTAAGTAGGGCCATAAAGTGCACCCCGAAAGAAAGCCCAACGATAAAGGCGATTAAAATAACCCAGCGGTTCCCGCGCGGTTCCAGCATTTCGCGCTCCCAGCGGAGGGCGGTGTAAAACAGAACCGACATTAAAAAGGCCGCACTGGCGTAAACTTCGGCCTCTACGGCATTGAACCAAAAGCTATCGGTAAACGCAAATGCCAACGAGCCCACGGCAGCACTTCCAATGATTGCAATGGCACCAGTTTTTTCTATTTCATTATGTTTGGAAACCAAATTGGTTAACAGTATTGTTAACGACCAAAACATAAATAATATGGTAAATGCGCTGGCGAAAACAGACATTAAGTTAATGGTAAGCGCAATTTGCGAAGCTTCTGCGGCAAAAATGGAGAAAAAAGCGCCGAGCAATTGATAGAGTGGTGCTCCCGGAGGGTGGCCTACCTCTAAGTTACTGGCGGTGGTAATATATTCGCCCGCATCCCAAAAACTGGCGGTAGGCTCCACGGTTAACCAATATGTTGTCAGTGCAATGGCAAAGACAAGCCAACCCGTGATTTTATTCCATTTTGTAAAGTTAAAAGAACCCATAAGCGCTTAAAAAATTTTATGGGACGAATTTACTAATAATATAGATAGCCCCAAGTATGTAATTGAGGTAACGTACAATCTGCTTTGATATTTTTGCCAAAGACACAGTTTGAAAAATTCGAATTATTTTTTGCGATAAAATATTTGCACAACACAAAGTTTGTATTAAATTTGCCCCTCATTATGGAATTGGCCCATGGTGTAACTGGCAACACGTCTGGTTTTGGTCCAGAAGAGTCTAGGTTCGAGCCCTAGTGGGCCAACAAAAGTCTCAGTCTTTTTTAGATTGGGACTTTTTTTATTCCAAAATATTTAAGTCGAGAAGTTTACCCTGAGCGAAGCCGAAGGGAGCCCTAACGGGCCAACAGAAAAAATCCCAATTTTTCGAAATTGGGATTTTTCATTTTTAAACAACCGTTATTGATTTAATTTCGGTGGTGGTAATTTAGAATTATGGCATGCTTTAATTCTACAATTACAACAATGCCCGTTCATTTTCCATATCAATAACCTTCGCAACCGTTTTTACAAGACGGTTGTGGTTTTTTACGAACGGATTGGTCTCATCCCAAACATAACCAGCAAGCACAGCGCAAATCTGTTCTTTGATCACAGGATTTTCGGGGCGGTGGAAAAATATTTTCTGAAGATTGCCGGTGTACCATTCGCTAACGTACGTTCTAAAAACATCAACGCCTTTCATTATATAGCCCGTGTAATCCTGTTCCCAATCCACTTTTTCGCCATTTAATTCTTTGGTTATTAGTTTGGCAGCTTTCACGCCCGATTCTGTTGCAAACGTAACGCCCGAGGAGAATACGGGGTCCAAAAATTCGGCGCTATTTCCCGTAAGGGCATAACCTTTTCCGTAAAGTTGTTTTACGGCTTTTGAATAATTTTTGATAATATGTGGCTCAAAAAGGAAGTCCAAATCTTTTAGCCTATCGTAATAATAGTCGGAAATTTTCAGCATTTCCTTAAGCTTTTCAGCATTTGTCCCTTTAAAAGATTCAATAAACTCCGTTGGTCCTACAAAGCCAATGCTCGTATTTCCGTTTGAAAAAGGAATGACCCAAAGCCAAACTTCATCTTTCACCACATCAAAGGTAATAAGCGTTCCCTCTACACCTTCGGGGCGTTCGGTTTCTTTTACATGTGTGAAGATTGCGGAATTTGCTTCAAGGGTAGAAGGCTTGTCCAAATCCAGCAGTCGAGGCAAAACCCTGCCGTAACCACTACTATCAATAATAAACTTTGCGCGGATCTTGTATTCCTTTCCTTCTTCGGTTTTAACGGTTGTTGTGGAATGGCCGTTTTCGTCAAATTCCACAGCAGTAACTTGGTGGCCGAAGGAAACATCCACACCTTTTTTCACTATTTCTTTGGCAAGCGTATGGTCAAAATCTGCCCGCGGAACCTGCCAAGTATAATCCCAGCCCGGGGTGTGTTTTTTCGAAAAATCGAAATTGCACACAATATCATCCTTCAAAAATCGGGCTCCTGCCTTAATTTCAAATTGCTGTTCCATCAAACAATCCAAAAGTCCAGTTTCCTCAAAATGGTCCATACAGCGCGGCAACAGACTTTCGCCAATCACGAAGCGCGGAAATTTACTTTTTTCAACCACTTTGGAACTTATTCCGTTGTTTTTTAAGTAGGAAGAAGCAACACAGCCAGAAGGTCCTGCGCCAATAATTAACACATCAACAGCAATATCATTCATATTATTAAGATATAGATTGTTAAAAAATTCTAAATTTGCATTCTAAAGTTACCAAATTATTTAAGACCGAAAAGTTAATAAATCAATTGATTCAACTATAAATGCCAACATTACAAGGAAAACTGGAAACAGCCGATTTTGATAAAATCATTTTCAAAAACGAAGCCGTCCAACTTCACAAAGATATAATAGAAAGAGTTCAAAACAGTTTCGACTTTCTGAAAGAATTTTCTGAAAATAAAATTATTTACGGGGTCAATACAGGTTTCGGCCCGATGGCGCAGTACAAAATAAAGGACGACGAGCGCATCCAGTTGCAGTACAACCTTATCCGCAGTCATGCTTCGGGAACTGGAAATGCTATTCCGGCACAATACGTCCGTGCGGCTATGCTTGCGCGCATGAACACGCTAAGCCTTGGAAACAGTGGCGTTCACCCTTCCGTCATTAAATTGATGGGCGAATTGCTCAACAAAAATATTATTCCACTTATATATGAACACGGTGGCGTTGGTGCCAGCGGCGATTTGGTCCAACTTGCCCATTTGGCGTTGGTGTTGATTGGTGAAGGCGAAGTTTTTTATAAAGGAGAGCGCAGGAATACGGAAGAAGTTTTCAAAATTGAAAACCTTCAACCCATAAAAGTGGAGCTGCGCGAAGGATTGGCTTTAATGAACGGAACGTCAGTAATGACGGGAATTGGCGTTGTAAACGTGCTTTACACAAAACGAATTATGGATTGGATGATTAAAGCTTCATCTGCCATAAATGAAATTGTAAAAGCATATGACGACCATCTTTCTTTTGAATTGAACGAAACCAAAAAACACAAGGGCCAGCGCCAAATTGCCGAAATGATGCGCAGTCATTTAAAGGACAGTAATCTTACCCGCAAGCGCGAACACCATTTGTACAACGGTTCAAAAAACGAAGAGGTGTTTGTTGAAAAAGTACAGGAATATTACTCGCTTCGCTGCGTACCACAAATTTTGGGACCTGTTTTGGACACGCTCAATTCCGTTGAAAAAATATTGATTGAAGAAGTAAATTCAGCAAACGACAACCCGATCGTGGATGTTGAAAAACGAAATGTATATCACGGCGGAAACTTTCACGGCGATTATGTTTCCCTTGAAATGGACAAGCTGAAAATTGTAGTTGCAAAAATGACGATGCTTGCCGAGCGTCAATTGAACTATTTATTGAATTCAAAATTGAACGATATACTTCCGCCTTTTGTGAATTTGGGAAAACTTGGGCTAAATTTTGGAATGCAGGGCGTTCAATTTACAGCTACTTCCACAACCGCCGAAAGCCAAATGCTTAGCAACCCCATGTATGTGCATAGCATCCCGAACAACAATGACAATCAGGACATTGTAAGTATGGGCACCAATGCGGCGCTTATTACAAAAAAAGTGATTGAAAATGCTTTTGAAGTGGTTGCAATAGAGCTAATAACCATCGTCCAAGCCATTGAATATTTGAAGGTGCAGGACAGCGTTTCTTCCGAAACCAAAAAAATGTATGATGAAATTCGTGCCATCGTCCCAGTTTTTAAGGAAGATGTCGCAATGTATCCGTATGTCAATAAAGTGAAAGAATTTTTGATGGATTCTTCAAAATAAGAACGGAATAATTTTGTAAATTGTTCGACTCTCCTCAACTAACTCAAAAAATTATATAATTATGAAAACAATTTTTTCCTTCACACTTATTCTTTTAATGGGCGCTACAGCAACTTTTGCACAGGAACTTGCTTTGGTGCGCGACAATGATTTGTTCGGCTACATCAACAAAACGGGTGAGTACGCCATCCAGCCACAATTTGAAAAGGCAGATAGTTTTTCAGGGAAACTTGCCGCTGCTATGAAAGACAAAAAATGGGGTTTTATCAATACCTCCGGCGAATGGGTTATCCAGCCGCAATACGACCGCGTAAAAGCTTTTAATTCTGGCTATGCGTTGGTAGAATTGGATAAACAGTGGAAGTACATTAACGCCAAGGGCGAGACCCTAAGCACTCCCGCAACCGATAAATACTATGATTTTGACGACGGTGTTGCCATTATCCGCAGCGGTGAAAAAATAGGTTTGATGGATACCAGCGGAAAAACAATTTTGGAGCCTAAATATGATGAAATAAAAGGCTTCAACAATGGTTATGCAAAATTCAAGAATGGTGAAACTTGGGGATTGCTGAGCAAAAAAGGCGAGGTATTTGTACCCGCAGAATATGATGAAATAGGCGATTACAGTAAAAACGGTATTTGGGCACGAAAAGGCGACAGTTTTGGCGTGCTCGTTAACGGAACATTTACCCCAATCAGCGGGGTAGACAAAATTTGGGATTTTACCAATGATTCCTCGCTAACCTACGCCCGAAGCAATAAAAAAATGGGTTTCATTAATGCGAAGGGAGAATGGGTAATACAGCCTGCTTATGATAAAGTACGTGCATTTAATGCTGGACTTGCTCCTGTAAATCTAGGGAAGGAATGGGGCTTTATTAATGAAAAAGGTGAAAAAGTGATCGACGCTAAATACAGAGACGCCGAGATTTTTGCAGATAATGGTCTGGCTCCAGTAAAAGAGAAAAAACTTTGGGGTTTTATCGATAAATCTGGAAAGCTTATAATTCCTATGGAGTATGACATTTCAATTGGCATGTTCGGCTTTTTGCAAAGCGGTTCCGAAAAAGGATTTCAAAATGGTCTTGCCCGTGTAAAGAAAAACAAGGAATGGGGTTTTATAGATGAAAAAGGTCAAGTGGTTGGCAAATGGCACCAAAACGCCGAGGTGTTTGTGGATACTTCGAAATAGAATATAAAAGAGTATTCAGTGGGAAGAAGCAGTTAGCAGTAAAAAGTTGTGAGAAAAAATTAAATGGAAGATAAAAAAACGAAACAAAAATACGCATTAGTAACAGGAGGTTCGCGAGGTATTGGCCGCGCAGTTTGTATTCAATTGGCGAAAGATTTGGAATACAATCTCCTTATAAATTACAACGGCAACAAAGATGCGGCCCAACAAACTCTAAAGGAAGTTGAGGCGCTCGGCGGTAAGGGCGAAATAATCCAGTTTGACGTTACCGATGCCGAAGCTGTTAATAAGGCATTTGACGTATGGCATGAAGCTAACAAAGACGCTATTATTGAAGTAATTATAAACAATGCCGGAATCACCAAAGACGGCATGTTCATGTGGATGAAACCCGAAGATTGGCACAGCGTAATAAACACCAGTTTGAATGGTTTTTACAATATTACCAATGCTTTGATCCAAAAATTGCTTGTCAACAAGTATGGCCGCATTATCAATATGGTTTCGGTTTCGGGATTAAAAGGAACGCCCGGACAGGTAAATTATTCCGCGGCAAAAGGAGCGGTTATCGGCGCCACAAAAGCCTTGGCACAGGAAGTTGCAAAACGGAACATAACCGTAAACGCAGTAGCCCCCGGTTTTATAAAAAGCGATATGACCGCCGAACTTGACGAAAAGGAACTTAAGAAAATGATCCCGGCCAACCGTTTTGGCGAAGCTGAGGAAGTGGCCCACGTGGTGAGCTTTTTGGCCTCGCCGAAAACTTCCTATATTACCGGGGAAATTATTAATATTAATGGAGGAATTTATTCATAATACTGAATAACTTACAATCAGCACGTGTAAAATGTTTGAAATTAATACGTATTTTTGTACTTATTACACTTATATGTTATGAACACCAAGCTCACATTGACAATTCAACAAGATGTAATTGAGAAGGCAAAAAAATATGCTAAAGCAAAAAATCGAAGCCTTTCAGACATTATTGAAAATTATCTAAAATTGGTTACTAAAGAAGAACATAACCCCAAAAGTAAAAAGTTGGATTCAGTTGTATCTTCCTTAAAGGGCTCTTTCAAAATGCCTGCGGATATGGATTACAAAAAGGAGCTCCAAAAGATTCGGGAAGAAAAGTATTTATAAATGGATAAAGTACTTTTGGCTGCTGATGTTATTTTAGATTTCTTTTTTGACAGAGAACCTTTTGCTACACATTCGGCCGAGGTACTAAATCTTTGTTTAAAAAATAAGATTGGTGGTTTTACAACTCCTGTAATAATTGGCAATGTATATTATCTCCTTAAAAAAACGGCAAAGAATGAGCTAGTAGTCGAAAAAATAAAACAACTTTTAGTAATAATAGATATACTGCAAATGAACAAAACAGTTGTCATAAACGCTTTAAACTCTGATTTTAAGGATTTTGAGGATGCATTACAAAATTTCTCGGCAATTGAAAAAGGTGATATTGATATAATTTTGACACGAAATATAAAAGATTATAAGAAAAGCGAGTTGGCAGTTCTAAGTCCTGAAACTTATTTAAAGGGTAAAATTTGAGTATTCAAAAAATGAGAAGAGTAGTAATAACCGGAATGGGCATCTATTCCTGCATAGGCAAAAACCTGCAGGAAGTGAGGCAATCGCTTTATGAAGGAAAATCTGGAATTATTTGCGACGAAAAGCGGAAGGATTTCGGCTATCGTTCCTGTTTAACGGGTTGGGTGGAAGAACCCAATTTGAAGGAACAACTTTCCCGCAGGGAACGCGTCAGTCTAGGTGAAGAAGGCGCCTACGCCTATGCCGCAACTATTGAAGCCTTGAAAAACGCTAAAATAGACCAGCAATTTCTGGATGAAAATGAAGTGGGCATTCTTTACGGAAATGACAGCACCGCAAAATCGGTCATAGAATCGGTTGATAAAATTCGCGAAAAGAAAGATACAACGTTGGTGGGTTCGGGCGCAATTTTTAAGGCGATGAACTCGTCCGTTACGATGAACCTTTCCACCATTTTTAAATTGCGAGGCATCAATTTTACAATCAGTGCGGCCTGCGCGAGTGGCTCACATTCCATCGGAATGGCCTATTTTCTTATAAAAAACGGGTTACAGGAATGTATCATTTCCGGCGGAGCCCAAGAGATTAATGAACTGGCAATGGGCAGTTTTGACGGGTTGGGCGTTTTTTCTACACAGGCAGATCCCACAAAAGCCTGCCGCCCATTCGATAAAGACCGCGATGGGTTGGTTCCCAGCGGTGGCGCGGCAACTTTAATTATTGAGAGTTACGAAAGCGCTGTAAAAAGAGGCGCGCCAATTTTGGGCGAAATTATTGGTTACGGTTTTTCTTCAAACGGCGACCATATTTCAACCCCAAATGTTGACGGCCCTGCCCGAGCGATGAAAATGGCTTTGGAACAGGCAAATATCCAGGCTTCGGAAATTGATTACGTAAATGCACACGCAACTTCAACACCAGTTGGCGACGCAAATGAGGCGCTCGCAATTACGGATGTTTTTGGGGAAAACGGACCCTATGTGAGTTCCACAAAATCCATGACCGGCCACGAATGTTGGATGGCAGGCGCGAGCGAGGTTATTTATTCCATGCTTATGATGGAACACTCCTTCATAGCGCCAAATATCAATCTTGAAACGCCGGATGAGGCGGCTTCAAAATTAAACCTTGTTAACAAAACGTTAAATAGAAAAATTGATGTATTTTTGTCCAATTCTTTCGGGTTTGGGGGAACCAATTCCGCATTGATAATTAAAAAATGCACACATTAGAAATGAATAAAGAAGTTATAGTTGAGAAGATAAACTACTTTTTGGTAGATGAGTTTGAGGTAGAGACCGAAGACATTGAACCAAGGGCCAATCTAAAGGAAACTTTGGAGCTGGACAGCTTGGATTTTGTGGATTTGGTAGTTGCCATTGAGGCCAATTTTGGCGTGAAATTGACTGGTGAGGATTTCCTTAATGTTATTACACTTCAAGATTTTTACGACCTGATTGAAACAAAAATCAGCTGAAATTTGCAATAACTATTTATGGCGGGCGAGTGGGAAGGCAAAAGCAAAGGAACCGTTTTAGGGTATAAAATCTTTATATTTTTTATCAGAAAATTAGGTGTTCGCGCTGCATACGGACTGCTTTATTTCGTTGCTCTTTATTACGTATTCTTCGCCGGAAGAAGCACCCGATCCATATTTTACTACTTTCGTAAAAGATTGAAATATTCTTGGACTAAGAGTGTTTTCAGCATTTACAAAAGTTATTATGTTTTTGGCAAGACCATTATTGACAAGGCCGCAATCTCTTCTGGTCTGCAAAACAGATTTACCCATGAATGTGACGGAGTTGACAATATTATAGAGCTTCTCGACAAAAAGCAAGGTGGCATTATGATAAGTGCCCACGTTGGCAATTTTGAAATCGCCGAATTCTTTTTTGAGGAAATTGATACCCGATCGCAAATAAGCCTTGTAACCACCGATGCCGAACATAAAAACATCAAGGAATATATGGAAAAAGTAACCATGCGTTCCAATGTAAAGTTTATCTTGGTGAAAGAGGATATGTCGCATATTTTTGAAATAAACAATGCCCTCAGCAATGGCGAATTGGTCTGTTTTACAGGCGATAGATATATGAAAGGCCAAAAAGTATTGACGGAATCGTTGATGGGAAAAGAAGCAAATTTTCCCGCCGGCCCATTTTTATTGGCCAGTAGGCTGAACGTGCCGGTTTTGTTCGTTTATGTAATGAAGGAAACCAATAAGCACTATCATTTATACGCCCGTCAAGCGGAAGTAAAGAACCGCGATGCACAAGGATTGCTGAAAAAATATACCGAAAGTGTGGAATGGATGCTGAAAAAATATCCGTTGCAATGGTTCAACTATTTTGATTTTTGGGAAACGGACGATTAAGAAATGAAGGAAGTACTTATAATTTATTATTCCCAAACCGGGCAGCTTTTTGATATTCTGAAGAATATTGCTTCAACGATTTCAGTTGAAAAAGTTAACATATCCTATTGCGAAATAATTCCGAAGAAAAAATTCCCCTTTCCGTGGAAACAGGAAGAATTTTACGGTGCTTTCCCGGAAACCTTTCTTCAAATCCCAACACCTTTGGAAGCGATTCCATCAGAAATTCTTCAAAAAAAATACGACTTGGTTATTTTGGGTTACACTACTTGGTATTTAACGCCTTCCATCCCTATCAATTCGTTTTTAAAATCTGAAGAGGCAAAATTATTGCTTGCAAATACGCCGGTGGTAACCGTTTCCGCAAGCCGCAATATGTGGATAATGGCGCAGGAAAAAGTGAAGAAATTATTGATTGCGAACCACGCGAAATTGGTCGGAAATATTGCTTTGGTGGACCGTAACCTGAACCACATCAGCGTAATCACAATCGTGCATTGGCTTATGGGCGGTAAAAAAACTAAAATGTTCGGTATTTTCCCAAAACCGGGAGTGTCGGACAAAGATATTGAAGCAGCCTCCCGTTTTGGAGTTCCCATTAAAGAAGCTTTGCTTCAAAATGAATATTCAAATCTGCAGCAAAATCTTTTGGACGTGGGAGCCGTAAAAGTTGACCCATCGCTAATAGCAACCGATATTCGCGGAAATATGGTTTTTACAAAATGGGCGAACCATTTAATCAAAAAAGAGGGCGAAGAAAGAAAGAAATGGCTCGTTTATTTTAAATATTATTTGTTATTTGCAATATGGCTTATAGCCCCAATAGTATTTATTGTATTTTTGCTCACTTATATCCCAATGTACCGTAAAATACAAAGGGACAAAGCCTATTATTCATCTGTTGCATTAAAGCAAGATTAATGAAGAACGTTTACATTACAAGGATTGCGAAGTTTTTGCCTAACGAGCCCGTGGACAACGAGGCCATGGAAGAAAAGCTTGGGGTTATCAATGGAAAGACCTCAAAAGCGCGCCGCATCATCCTTCGGAACAACCAAATAAAAACACGTTATTACGCCATCGACAAAGATGGAAACGTAACCCATAACAACGCACAACTTGCTGCGGAAGCGGTTGAGGCTTTGTGTGATGAAACTTTCAACAAAAACGATATTGAATTGCTGTCCTGCGGCACCTCCAGCCCAGACCAGATTTTGCCGAGCCACGCCGCCATGGTACACGGTTTTTTAAAGAACGGAAATCTTGAAGTAAACTCCCCTTCCGGCGCTTGCTGCAGTGGAATGAATGCTTTGAAATACGGCTACATGGCCATAAAATCTGAACAGGTTAACAATGCGGTCTGTACAGGTTCCGAAAGAACTTCTTCTTGGATGAAGTCTGATATTTTTGAGGATGAAGTGGCACATTTGCAACAAATTGATGAAAACCCAATTTTGGCATTCAACAAAGAATTTTTGCGGTGGATGCTTTCAGACGGAGCTGGCGCAATGCTTTTGGAGAGTGAGCCCAAAGGTGAAACTCCTTTGAAGATTGAATGGATGGAAGGTTACAGTTACGCCTTCGAATTGGAAACGTGTATGTATGCCGGTGGCGACAAACTTGAAGATGGCAGCCTAAAACCTTGGAGCGAATATCCAGCAGATGTTTGGGGAAAAATGTCGCTTTTTGCGATGAAGCAGGACGTGAAATTGTTGGGTGAAAACATCCTTCAAAAAGGGGTGGAAAGCATGAAAGATGCCATGGCAAAGCACAACATCACTGAAGACGATATTGATTACTACCTGCCGCATATTTCTTCCTATTATTTCAAGGAAAATCTGTATAACGAAATTGAGCGTCAAGGCCTACATTTACCTTGGGAAAAATGGTTTTTGAACCTTCAAAAAGTTGGAAATGTGGGCGCTGGTTCCATCTATCTTATGCTTGAAGAATTGGTACATTCCGGAAAACTGAAAAAGGGCGATAAAATATTTCTGCAAGTACCCGAAAGCGCGCGTTTTGCATATTCGTACGCCTATTTAACAGTTGTTTAAATGAATCAATTCACCGAAAAAATAACGGACAAAGATTTCATCGGAAAATTGATTCCACAGAAAGCGCCGTTTGTGATGGTGGACAAACTGCTTCATTTTGAAGATAAAAAAGTAATCGCGGGATTGACCATTTCCGAAGAAAACATTTTTACGCAAAACAATAAATTTACCGCGCCGGGTTTGATTGAGCATATGGCGCAGACCGTGGCACTTTACACGGGCTATCAATTTTTTTTAAAGGAAGAAGATGCTCCCCTGGGCTATATCGGGGCAATAAAAAAAGCTGAAATCATTGAGCTCCCTTCTGTTGGAAATGAACTGAAAACCACGGTAAACGTGCTGCACGATATAATGGGCGTAACTTTGGTAACTGCCGAAACCGAATGCAATGGAAAAGTAATCGCCTCCAGCGAAATGAAAACCGTATTGGCCAATTAATGAAAGCTGAGGACGTTTCAAATATTGACATTGCCAATTTTCTGCCGCACCGTGAGCCGATGCTTATGGTTACTTCAGTGCTCGAAATTGACGACGCTTCGGTTTCCACCCAATTCCACATTACAGAAGATTGCGTTTTTTTGGATAACGGAGAACTTTCTGAAACCGGGCTGATTGAAAACGCTGCCCAAGCCGCTTCGGGCGTAGTCGGGCAAACTTTTTTTGAAAAAGATGATTTGGAAGGAACAGGCAACAAACTGGTTGGTTACATAAGCGCCATCAAAAAAGTTGAGATTTTTCAACTTCCAAAAGTTGGCGAAACGATCATTACAAAAGCAAAACTTCTTTCAAGATTCGACACAGGCGAAATGACAATGTGCAGCCTAGAAGCCCACACATTTGTTGCTGAAAAATTAATTGTATCTTCTACCATGAATTTTTTAATCCATGAAGTCTGATTATGAAGAAAAAAGAAGTACCACAGGACAAAAGCAATCTGGAATCCGCAAATTTCCGCGAACTCTGTTATGCCGTTGACGAAAATGGCGAATACACTACCGAAAACAGCACAGGCTGGGAACCAAAAACCGTAGCATTGAACAATGCAATCGAGGAAATAAAAGAGCGCATTGCCGATGCAAAAAGCCGTGTAATTGCAGGCGAAACCAGCCCCATAGAATATTATATGGAACTCCACAAAATGGACGTGGGCATTTTGGCAAGCTACGTTGGCTTTTGGCAATGGAAGGTAAAACGGCACTTTAAGCCTTCGGTTTTTAAAAAATTGAGCGATAAAACTTTGAACAAATATGCTGAAACGTTTGACATTTCAATTGATGAATTGAAGTCGATGGGTCGATAAGTTTATATGTTTATGAGTTTAAAAGTTTATGAGTTTAAAAGTTTATGAGTTTAAAAGTTTATAAATTTCCATAGAATCCATAGAATCAAAAGTATCCACAGTATCAATAGAAAAACCAGAAACTTGAAATCAGAAACCATAATAGACTTCACCCACCACCAATCTGCACACTGTGAAAACGGCGTTGTTTCAAACTTGATGAAGCACAACGGTTTCAGCATTAGCGAACCCATGGTTTTTGGAATTGGGAGCGGGCTGTTGTTTTGTTATATCCCTTTGCTGAAGGTAAACCACGCGCCAGTAATCACTTATCGCGCACTGCCGGGACATATTTTTAAAAAATTCGCCAAGCGCACGGGCGTAAAAATGAAGCGCGAAAAATTCAGCAATCCAAAAGATGCAAAAGCACGTTTGGATGAAAATCTTGAAAAAAACAATCCCGTCGGGTTGCAGGTTGGCGTTTATAATTTGGTTTACTTTCCCGATGAATACCGTTTCCATTTCAACGCCCACAATATGGTGGTTTATGGAAAAGAAGGCAATCGGTATTTAATAAGCGACCCAGTTATGGAAGATGTAACTTCCCTTTCCGAAAAGGAACTGGAAAAAGTGCGTTTCGCCAAAGGAGCTTTTGCGCCAAAAGGCCATATGTATTACCCAATTTCCTTTCCCGAAAAACTGGAATTGGAAAAAGCAATCGTAAAAGGAATTAAAGATACCTGCAAGGCAATGTTGGCGCCAGTTTCATTTGTTGGCGTAAAAGGAATTCACAAAATAGCTGGTTTAATCAGAAAATGGCCAAAGAAAAAGGGTATTAAAACCGCAAACCATTATTTAGGACAAGTAGTGCGGATGCAGGAAGAAATAGGTACTGGTGGCGGCGGCTTCCGTTATATTTACGCAGCATTTTTACAGGAAGCCGGAAAACTTTTAGGAAATGAAAAGTTAATCGAACTTTCAAAAGAAATGACCGAGATAGGCGATTTATGGCGCGATTTTGCTTTGGAAGCTTCCAGAATCTACAAAAACCGTAGCGCCCAAACCGATAGTTATAACAAAGTGGCTGACCAGCTAGACCATATTGCCGATTTGGAAAAGGTGTTTTTTAAGAAGTTGAAAAGGGCGGTGTGAAGAAGTTAATGGTTATTGAGTTAATTGTTAATAGGGGAAGGATAGTAAAAGTAAAAAAAAGATAAAAGTCCCTCTTTGGGGGATTTAGGGGGACAATGATTGAAATAAACCAACTTTCAAAAAAATACAAAGGTGCCGAATACTTTTCGGTAAAAAACCTTGATTTGAAAGTTGAAGAAGGCGAAATCTACGGGCTGCTCGGCCCAAACGGCGCTGGAAAAACCACGCTTATTTCCATGCTTACTTCTTTGCTGAAACCCACTTCGGGTTCTTTCACGATAAACGGATTGAATTTTAAGGAACACAAAAACCAATTGAAACAGTTAATTGGTATCGTTCCGCAGGAATACGCACTTTACCCGACGCTCACCGCTTTTGAAAATTTGGAATACTTCGGAAGTATGTACGGAATTAAAGGCGAAATTTTAAAAAACTCCATTAACGAACATCTAAAAATAATGGGACTTTCAAAATTCGCAAATAAAAAAACCGATACGTTTTCCGGTGGAATGAAGCGTCGTGTAAACTTGATTGCCGGAATTCTCCACCAACCAAAAGTGCTTTTTTTGGACGAACCAACCGTAGGCGTGGACGTGCAATCCAAAAACGTAATTATTGACCATTTAAAACTGTTAAATAAACAAGGAACCACAATAGTTTACACCTCCCACCATTTAAATGAAGCCGAATTTTTCTGCACCCACGTCGCCATTATTGACCGCGGTGAAATTATTGTAAAAGGAGTTCCTTCGGAATTGATAAAAAACCAACCCGAAGCCAAAAATCTTGAAGAAGTATTTTTGGCAAAAACCGGCAAAGCGCTTCGCAACCATGCATAAACTCTGGGCTTCTACATATAAGGAAATGCTTTTGCTAATCCGCGATTTGGGCGGAATCGCGATTCTTTTTATAATGCCGTTGTTACTTTTGATTGTGATTACTTTAGTGCAGGACAGCACCTTCAAAACCATTAGCGATATAAAAATCCCCGTGCTCCTGGTGGATAATGACAAAGGCGAAGTTTCAAAAAATATCATTGAAAACCTTTCCGAATCCAATTCATTTGAAATTCTTCAGAAATCTTCCGAAGAAGAGGCAAAGGAGGCTGTATTCTCAGGAAAATATCAACTCGCCATCGTAATTCCCGAGAATCTTTCGGCCTCGCTTCAAAAGAAAGTGGATCAAAATGTGGAAGGCATTTTATCAAAATTCGGGTTGGAAGAAGATACTTTGGCAGTTGCAAAAGAAGCGATTCCGCAAAAGGAAGTCCGTTTGTATTTTGACCCCGCAACGCAGGTAAGTTTTAAATCTTCCGTGAAAAATGGCATCGACAAAATGATTTCAGAAATTGAAACCCAAAGTATTTACAAAGCGTTTCAAACGGAATTGGGCGAGGACGATTCCGAATCTATTTTTGAAACTGAAAGCTTTATTGCTTTTAAAGAAATTCTTCCCACAAAAAACAATGAAGAAATCATCCCGAACTCAGCACAGCACAACGTTCCGGCGTGGACGCTGTTTGCCATTTTTTTCATCATTGTTCCGCTTTCAATCAATCTTTTAAAGGAAAAAAATCAAGGCACTTTTGTCCGTTTGCGCACCACTCCGGTGAGTTATGCTACCGTTCTGGGCGGAAAAACAATCGTTTATCTCGCGGTCTGTCTCGTTCAATTTACGTTGATGCTGCTCGTGGGAATTTTTCTCTTTCCCGCCATCGGCCTCCCGGGAGTTGACGTTTCCGGAAAGTTGCTAATGCTATATTTAGTCGCGCTTTTTTCGGGCCTTGCCGCGATAGGATTGGGGTTGCTGATTGGCACCGTAGCAAAAACACAGGAACAGGCAGCACCGTTTGGCGCCACTTCGGTGGTTATTTTGGCGGCGCTCGGCGGCGTTTGGGTACCCGTTTTCGTAATGCCGAAATTTATGCAGTTTGTTTCCAAAATTTCCCCGATGAACTGGGGCTTGGAAGCGTTTTACGATGTATTTTTAAGAAATGTAAGTTTTGTTAAAATCCTTCCCGAAATTTCGTTATTATTGTTGTTCTTCCTCACCACAATCGTAATAGCAATAATCTATAACCGAAGAAAAAATGCCGTCTGACAATAAAAAGGAAATAAGTTTTACATCAGAAATTCGGGTGCGTTTCACCGAAACAGACCCTTTGGGAATTGTTTGGCACGGCAATTATATCCAGTATTTTGAGGATGGCCGCGAGGCTTTTGGGCGCGAACACGGCATTTCGTATTTGGAACAAAAGGCGAACGGCTATACTTCCCCAATCGTGAAGTCTTCCTGTGAACACAAGCTGCCGTTGCGCTACGGCGATGTGGCAACCATAAAGACCACTTTTATCGACTCGCCGGCGGCAAAAATGATTTTTCAATACCGCATTTTCGACCCCAAGGGAAGATTGGTCTGTCTTGGTGAAACCATTCAGGTTTTTTTAAATGAACAGGGCGAACTTTCGTTGACGAAACCTGAGTTTTTTGCAAATTGGAAAAAGAAAATGGGATTGTAATAATGGCCAAAACCTTCGTTTCACATAACAATATTTTAAGCAATCTCGGTTTTGACAGCGAAACCGTAGTTGAAAATATTTCCAAAGGAAAATCGGGCCTTGAAAAATTTGATGATGCTTCCCTTTTGCCCGAACCGTTTTGCGCCTCGATGATTTCTTCGGAAGTGATAAAAAGTGAATTCAATAAAATTGGCGATACTTCAAAATATACGAAACTGGAGCAAATGCTGATTCTTTCCTTAAAAAAAGTCGTCGATGCAACTGATATTCAGTTAAATGAAAAAGTTGGATTAATCATTTCGACAACAAAAGGAAATATTGACGTACTTGAAAAGCAAAGCAATTTTCCCGAAAGTCGCGCCTATTTAAGTGAATTGGGAAAAACAATCCAAAACTTTTTCGGTTTTAAAAATGAGGCAATTGTACTTTCAAACGCTTGTGTTTCGGGCGTTTTGGCTATTTCGGTTGCAAAAAGTTTTATTTCCGAAGGAAAATATGACCACGTTTTTATAACCAGTGGCGATTTGGTGACGAAGTTTATTCTTTCGGGCTTTAATTCGTTTCAGGCTTTATCGGCAGAACCTTGTAAACCTTATGATAAAAATCGTGTTGGAATTAATTTAGGCGAAGTCGCCGCAAGTGCCTTGGTTACTTCTTCCGAAAAGAACCTATCGCAGGAAGCCGTTGCAATTTTGGGTGATGCAACCTGCAACGACGCAAACCATATTTCGGGTCCGTCGCGAACGGGCGAAGGGCTTTTCAGAAGTGTAAAGTCTGCGCTGAAAGAAGCAAACTTGGGCGCTTCACAAATAGATTATATTTCCGCACACGGCACCGCCACGCCTTTTAACGATGAAATGGAGGCCATCGCCTTCAACCGATTGGGAATGGAAAATGTGCCGCTCAATAGTTTAAAGGGCTATTTTGGTCACACTTTGGGAGCTTCGGGGCTGTTGGAAACTATTGTGGGAATGCACTTTATGAAGAAAAATATTCTTTTTTCTTCCAAAGGATTTTCCGACCTTGGGGTCTCAAAAATAATAACGATTATTAAAAATAATACTCCCAAAAACCTGCAGATTTTTTTGAAAACTGCTTCAGGTTTTGGAGGCTGCAACACAGCGGTAATTTTTGGAAAAATAAACAACTAACCAACCATAAAATGTCAAGTCCAATTAAAAAAATGAATGCCGTTGAAGCTTTGGAAGAAGCGCACCGCATTGCCTTTGCGCCCTTTGTTTTCCAAGCTTCTGTTTCCCTTCGGAAACTTGGGATCTTAGATTATATTTTTGACCAGCGAGAAAAAGGAGGCCCAACTGTTGATGAAATTTCCAAAAACCTTTCCATAACTCCCTATGGCGTAGGGGTACTGCTCGAAATTGCGGAAACTTCAAACATTGTAAGCAAAAATGGGGAAAATCAATACGAGCTTACAAAAGTAGGTTACTTTTTAAATTACAACACCACGGCTGGGGTGAACCTAAATTTTGCAAACGACGTTTGTTATAAAGGGCTGTTTCATTTAAACGATTCCATAAAAAACGGAAAACCCGAGGGGCTGAAAGAACTGGGCCAATGGAAAACAATTTACGAGGGTCTTTCGCAGCTAAACCCCGTGGAACAGCAATCTTGGTTTGATTTTGATCATCATTATTCTGACGATATTTTCGGGGAAGCTTTGGAAAAAATATTTGAAAGAAAACCGAAAACTCTCTTCGACATTGGTGGAAATACGGGCAAATTTTCTATTAAATGCTGTAATTTCAATGAAGAGGTACATGTGAAAATAGTCGATTTACCGGGCCAATTGAACATGGCTTTGGCCAATGCCGAAAGCAATGGTTTTAAAGATAGAATTTCTGGCCATCCCATTGATTGGCTTTCGGAAAACCCACAAATTCCAAGCGGGGCAGACTTAATTTGGATGTGCCAGTTCTTGGATTGTTTTTCTGAAGAAGAAATTGTAAAAGTGTTGAGCATTTGTGCAAACTCCATGGACGATGATGCCGAATTGGTGATTGTTGAAACCTTTACGGATAGACAGGCCTTTCGCGCTTCACAATTTATATTGGAGGCCACTTCGCTATATTTTACAGTACTTGCAAACGGAAACAGCAAAATGTATCCGGCCAGTGTTTTTATGAAATTGATTGACAAGGCTGGTTTAAAACTCAAAGAAGACATCCAATTGGGTGAATATCACACCATGTTGATTTGCGAAAAGAAATAGAATTTTGACTAAAACTTTTCACATAAAAAGCTATTGCCATATTAAGAACCAAATGGTTTCATTGAATGGAAATGTACTTTTTAGTGAGGTCCCGATAACTATCGGGGCAGAAGATTTTTCAACTTTTATAAAAAACGCATACAAGTTTTTGAAAACAGATTATTCCAAGTTTTTCAAAATGGACAATCTCAGCAAGCTCGCATTTTTGGCGGCAGATGTTTTGTTGAAAAAGGAAAATTTAAACGAAGAAGAAAATAATATTGCCTTAATTTTTTCAAACAAAGCATCCAGTTTAGACACCGATAGAAAACACCAAGCTGCAATAGAAAACGATGCTGAATATTTTCCCAGTCCGGCGGTTTTTGTTTACACCTTGCCAAATATTTGTTTGGGCGAGATAAGTATCAAGCACAGGCTGTATTCTGAAAATAGTTTTTTTATCTTTGACCGCTTTAATGCGGAACACTTGCAACTGTACGCCAACAGTTTATTGCGAAGCGGAAAAGCAGAAAAAGTACTTTGTGGTTGGGTAGATTTAGACGAAAATAGCTACGATGCTTTTTTATATTTAGTTGAAAAAGAAGGCGAAATTGAACATAAAACTGAAGAAATAACCAGATTATACAACATATTATGAGTGAATTAAAAGAAGAATTGAAAGGAAAAATCATAGAACAATTAAATCTTGAAGATGTTTCAGTGGCAGACATAACAGACGATGACGCACTTTTTGGCGACGGACTTGGATTGGATTCCATTGATGCTTTGGAACTTATCGTTATGCTGGACAAAGATTACGGCATCCGTTTGAGCGACCCCAAAGAAGGAAAGAAGATTTTTGAATCTGTGCAGGTAATGGCAGATTATATTCAGGAGCACCGCACGAAATAATTCCGTATAAATGGGTAAAGGCGTAGCCATAACCGGAATGGGTATTATTTCTGCAATTGGCAACAATGTGGCGGAAAATTACGATGCGCTCATAAACGAAAGAAAGGGCATCACCCGCGTTGATAATATTGAAACCATCCAGCGCAGTGAAATTATGGTTGGCGAAGTGAAATTCACCAACGATGAATTGATTGCCCAATTAAACCTTCCGCCGGAAAATAATTATTCCCGTACCGCAATGCTTGGTGTAATTGCCGCGAAAGAAGCGATTGCCAGCGCAGGAATCACCGATATCAAAAAATACAAAACGGGCATCGTCTCGGGAACCAGCGTGGGCGGCATGGATATGACCGAAAAATATTATTACGAATACCTTACCGAAAAGGAACCGCAAAAATACATTGAAAGCCACCACGCAGGCGATTCCACGCAAAAAATTGCAGAGCAATTGGGGATTGAAGAAAGTTTGGTGACAACAATCAGCACCGCTTGTTCTTCAGCAGCCAATGCTATTATGCTGGGCGCGCGCTTGATAAAATCCAGAAAATTGGATCGCGTTGTGGTCGGCGGCGCAGATTGTCTTTCAAAATTTACCATCAACGGTTTTAAGACCTTGATGATTTTAAGCGATACTTTTAATACGCCTTTCGATGAAAATCGAAAAGGTTTGAACTTGGGTGAAGCCGCTGCTTTTTTGGTTTTGGAAAGTGATGCAGTAGTAAAAGCCGAAAACAAAAAAGTGTTAGCCTACGTAAAAGGTTACGGCAATGCTAACGATGCCTTTCACCAAACAGCTTCTTCAGATAATGGCGACGGTGCAACTTTGGCGATGGAAAAAGCTTTGAGAGTTGCCGATTTAAAAGCTTCGGAAATAGATTACATCAACGCCCACGGAACAGCCACGGGAAATAACGACCTTTCGGAAGGACGGGCCATTCTTAGAATTTTTGGCGAAGAAATGCCGGAATTCAGTTCCACCAAAGCATATACGGGCCATACCTTGGCGGCAGCAGGAGCGATTGAGGCGGTTTATTCTGTTTTGGCACTTCAAAATAATATCATCTTTCCAAACCTGAATTTTAAAACCCCGATGAAGGAATTTTCAATGATTCCACAAACGGAATTAAAGAAAAAGGAATTGAACACGGTACTTTCAAATTCGCTTGGTTTTGGAGGGAATTGTTCCACAGTTATATTTTCAAAAGAAGCGTAATGAAGAAGGTTTACATAAATAGCATCGCTTCCATTTCACCCCAAAAGACCTATGATAATAGTAGGTTTTTAGATGAAATTATCAATTACAACGATACCGTAATTTTTGCCCAAGACCCAGATTACAAACAATACATTCCGCCAGCTGCCGCCCGACGAATGGCGAAAGGCATAAAAATGGGTGTCGTTGCTTCAAAAATCGCGATGGATGAAGCGGGAATTGAAACTGTGGACGCCATCATCACGGGCACGGGAATGGGCTGTATGATTGATTCCGAAAAATTTGTGAGCGCCATAATTGACAACAATGAGCAGTATTTAACGCCAACCTCTTTCATTCAAAGCACCCATAACACCGTTGCAGGGCAGATTGCACTAGGGATGGAATGCAAAGCTTATAATTTCACTTATGTGCATTCCTCAATTTCGTTTGAATCTGCGCTGCTGGACGCGAAAATGCAGCTCGAAAATAACGAAGCCGAACATATTTTAGTCGGCGGCGTGGAGGAACTTGGCGCGCATACCACAAAAGTGCATCGATTGATAAATCACATAAAACCCGAACCGGTTTCAATTTCGGAGGTTTTGCACTCGAAAACCGAGGGCGCCGTTTTCAGTGAAGGCGCCAATTTCGTTGTGGTTTCAAATGAAAAAAGAGAAAGCTGTTACGCCGAGTTGGTTGCCGTAGAAACCTTTAATACGCTTCAAAAGGAGAAGGTTTCAGAAGCAATTGAAATTTTTTTAAAAGAAAATAATTTGAAGATCGACGACATTGATTTGGTTGTTTTTGGGAACAACGGCGATGTAGATTTTGACGGTTTTTACGACCAACTTTCCGAGGGAATTTTCAGAAAAACACAACAGGTTTTTTACAAACATTTGGTTGGAGAGAATAATACAGTTTCTGCGTTTGGGGTTTGGTTGGCTTCAAAAATGTTGAAAACCCAGGCTGTTCCCGAAATCGTAAAAATCAACGAAATCAATTCTCCCGAAATTAAAACGGTTTTGTGCTACAACCAATACCGCGGCCAAAACCACAGTTTGGTTCTGCTAAAAAAATGCTGAGGTTCTATACTATAAACGCCCTTTTCTTGGTGATTTTTTCGCTGCTGGTGCTGTTTGAATTTTTTGGGGAGGTGCCGGTTTGGCTCTATCTTTTGTTCGTTTTTATTTGGATTTTGATTACCGCAATCGGTTCATTCCAGATTCAATGGAACTATCATTTGCAATCCCTAAACCACAATTACCAAACTTCGGAAAATCATATTTCCATCACTTTTGACGATGGGCCAAATGCAGAATTCACGCCAAAAGTTTTAGCACTTCTGAAAAAATACAACGCAAAAGCCACCTTTTTTTTAATAGGAAAAAACGCCGAAAAGCATCCGGAAATAGTCCGTCAAATTATTGCCGAGGGCCATACCATCGGCAATCATTCGTATTCGCATTCTAAAAATTTTGGATTTTTCTCTTCGGAAAAAGTTGCTGCTGAATTAAGACAAACAAATTCAATTTTAAAAAAAATAACCGGAAAGGATCTGAAACTGTTTCGCCCCCCTTTCGGCGTAACCAATCCGAACATTAAAAAAGGGTTGAAAAATACGGGACATTATTCAATCGGCTGGAGCAAACGCAGCTTTGATACCACAAATATTTCCGAAGAAAAAATTTTAAAACGCATCACTTCCAACTTAAAAAAGGGCGATATCATTCTACTGCACGACAGCAGCGCAAAAACCGTTGCCGTATTGGAACAGTTATTGTTAACTTTGCCACCGCACAATCTAAAGTCGGTTCCGGTGGATCGACTGCTTGAAATTGAAGCTTATGCGTAATTATTTTCTATTGTTATTTTTTATTGGTATTGGCAGTTCGATCCAGGCGCAGGAAACTGCGATGAATGCTTCGGAAATTGCGGCTTTTAAGGAGAAAGTGATCGCTTCAGCAAAAACCACCAAAACCATCAAAACCGATTTTGTGCAATATAAGCACCTCGATTTTTTAGCCGATGACGTAAAAACTTCGGGAAAAATGGTTTTTAAGGCGCCCAATCTGGTAAAATGGGAATACACCAATCCGTACCAATACAGCGTGATTTTTAAGGAAGACCAACTGCTCATCAACGACGGCGGCACCAAAAGCAAGGTGGATATTGGCAACAGCAAACTTTTTAAAAAACTCAATCAGCTTATCGTAAATAGCGTTAAAGGAAATATGTTCAACGATGCCGATTTTACGGTCTCGTTCTTTAAATCTCCAAAATATAACAAAGCCGTTTTTATTCCCAAGGACAAAAAAATTGCGGGTTACATAGCTTCTTTCGAACTGCTTTTCAATAAAGATGACGCCCAGGTTTACGAAGTGAAAATGGTGGAGCCTTCGCAGGATTTTACCCGAATTGTTTTTAGCAATCGCACGTTAAACAGTACTATTAATGATTCGGTTTTTAGCAATTAGTTTCTTGGCAATTGTCACTTTGGCATCGTGTTCGTTAAAGACTACGGAAGGCTTGCGACAAGTGCACTTCAATAAAGAAGCGGTTGGAAATCCTTATTTTTCAAACCCGGAAATTGATTATGTTTACAAGGCAAAGATTGAGATTTACAAAAAGAATTTCGGCGGGATTTTGATCATAAAAAAGACCGGGCCCGAAAGTCACAGAGTGGTTTTTACGACCGAATTTGGCAGCAAACTATTTGATTTTCAATTTGAAGGCGATACTTTTACGAAGCATTTTATAGTGGACGATTTGGATAAGAAATTTATCGTCAACATTTTAAAGGATGATTTTAGGTTGTTGGTAAATGAAAAAACTCAGGTTTTGGCGGTTTATGAATCTGAAAATCATCGAATTTATAAAACCACAAGTGGCGACCGATTTAATTTTTATTTTTTGGAAGATGAAACGGAACAGCTTCAAAAAATCGTAAACACCACAAAAACAAAGGAGAAAGTGGAGATTGATTTTACTTCCCACGAAGGAAATATCGCAGATCTTATTTCCATAAAACACAAGAATATCAAGCTATCGATAGACTTGGAAAAATTTAAAAATGAATAATATGCTTATCGAAGAATTATATAAAGTTACCGCCACGGAAAACACTTCCGAAGGAATTTTGGCAAAAGTCCATTTAAACAAGGATCACGCTATTTTTAAAGGCCATTTCCCCGGAAACCCAGTGATGCCGGGCGTTTGTATGATTCAGATTATAAAGGAATTGACGGAGGCAGCAACCGGGAAAAATTTGTTTTTGGCCGTTTCGTCAAACATAAAATTTATGGCGATTATCAATCCTGAGAAAAACCCCGATTTGCAGCTGTCCATTGATATTGCTCAGGAAAACGGCGAAGTGAAAGTGAAAAACACCACATCGTTTGAAGATACTGTGGCGTTGAAATTGAATGCGACCTTTAAAATTGTAGATAAAACCTAACAGGTCTCAAAGACCTGTTAGGTTTGGACTAAGATTTAAAAATTATGAATAAAACTATAATTCTATTGCTATTTTTTATATCCATCATAGGAAACGCGCAGGATTTAAAAATTATTCGTGCCCAATATCCCGAAGCGGTAAAGAGTAGTGAAGCTGCTTCAAAACTTGAAGCGGAACTATCCAGAATTGATAATTCCAGCAAACCCGTTTTACTGGCTTACAAAGGCGCGGTTTTAACGCTGAAGGCGAAATTCGCAAAAAAGAAAGGCGATAAAAAAGAATTTTTCAAAGAAGGCGTGGCCTTAATTGAGAGCGCCGTAAGTGCTGATGCTTCAAATGTTGAAATTCGTTACATACGGCTGAGCGTGCAGGAAAACTCGCCGAAATTTCTTGGCTATCACAAGAATATTGAAGAAGATAAAGAGTTTATTTTGAAGAATTACGGCTCAATTTCTTCCGCAGAATTAAAGGAAACTATAAAGGATTTTGTGATGAAGTCGGAGAATTTTGAACAGAAGGAAAAAATTCAGTTTAATTAATTGATGTTTTGATTAAACAAAATGAGTTAACCTTTTCCTATTTTTAATTCCTAAAACCTATATTTGCTTTGCGCCTTCTGTGTCTTTGCGGTGTAAAGTTAACCACAGAGACACAGAGTTCACAGAGACCAAAATTCCCAAATGGACCAAAAACTACTTTCAGAAAAATTCAAAACCCTGAAATGTTGCGTAATTATTCCTACCTATAATAATTACAAAACCTTGCAGCAGGTTATTGAGGGCGTTTTGGTTTACACCGAA
This sequence comes from Aequorivita vladivostokensis, assembly GCF_000952855.1. Taxonomy (GTDB): domain Bacteria; phylum Bacteroidota; class Bacteroidia; order Flavobacteriales; family Flavobacteriaceae; genus Aequorivita; species Aequorivita vladivostokensis. Next base: position 178,106 of record NZ_JSVU01000001.1, read on the forward strand.
GATGTAATTATAGTAAACGACGGTTCCACGGATGCTACTTCTGAAATTTTAGTTCGATTTCCGCAGATTCAGCAAATCCACCTTTCACAAAACAAGGGGAAAGGTAACGCGCTGCGCCAAGGGTTTAAACATGCCGAAAGTTTGGGCTATCGCTATGCAATAACTATCGATAGCGACGGGCAGCATTTTCCGGAAGATATTCCAACTTTTATTGAAGCCTTGGAAAACGAAACGAACAAAGAAGTTTTGCTTATCGGTTCGCGAAATATGACCCAGCACGGCGTGCCGAAAAAAAGCAGTTTTGGCAACAAATTCTCCAATTTTTGGTTTTGGGTGGAAACGGGCATTCGCTTGCAGGACACGCAATCCGGCTTTCGCTTGTATCCACTTTTCGCGATGAAAAAGCTGAAATTTTATACCAAAAAGTTCGAGTTTGAAATAGAGGCCATCGTAAAGGCAGCGTGGAGTGGAATTGAAGTGAAAAACATCCCAATCCAAATTCACTACGAATTGGAAAATCGCGTTTCACATTTCAGGCCTTTCAAGGATTTTACGCGGATTAGCATTCTAAATACGTGGTTGGTATTGGTTACGTTTCTGTATATAAAACCGCGAAATATCCTCAGAAAACTAAAAAAAAAAGGTCTCAAACGGTTTATAATGGAAGACTTTTTGGGCAGTGACGATTCTGCCGAAAAAAAAGCATTTTCCATCGCGCTTGGCGTATTTATTGGGCTTTCGCCACTTTGGGGGTTTCATACGATTGTGGTTATTTTTTTGGCACTCCTCTTCAATCTGAACAAAGTAATCGCCTTTGCATTTTCAAACGTGAGCCTGCCGCCGTTCATTCCGTTGATACTCTATTTTAGCTTAAAATTGGGCAGTTGGCTTTTGGGCGAAAATTTTGTGCTTTCCATGAGCGAAATTGACCCCAGTTTGGAGTTGGTAAAATATTTAAAATCTTATATTGTTGGCAGTTTTGTACTTTCAGTTTCAGCGGCGCTTTTTTGCGGCCTGCTGGGTTATTTGTTTTTAACGCTATTTGAAAGGAAAAAGATTCTCGACAATGGGTAAGTGGTTTTTCAGAACATTTCAATTTTTGCAAAAGAACCGAATTGGCAGTGCCTTGCTGCTGCTTTTGGTGCTTTTTGGTTTGGTGTTTTTGGTTTCCAAAATTCGTTTTGAGGAAGATATTTCAAAATTGATTCCAATCAACGAAGATGCCCAAGAGCTTCAAAAAGTTCTCAAAACCGTCAACTTTACGGACAAGATTATTGTAAACATCCAACGCAGCGATTCTTCTGAAATTGAGGATTTAACGGAATATGCTTCGGAATTTATTGACAGTCTGCAAGCCAATTCCAAAGAATACATTAAAAACATCCGCGGAAAAGTAAACGAAGACGACCTGCAGCGAACGATGGATTTTGTATATGAAAACCTGCCGTTGTTTTTGGAGAGGGAAGATTACAAAACCATTGCCGAAAAACTTCAAAAAGACAGTATTGCCGCCAGAACCGAAGCCAATTACCGCACGCTCATTTCCCCGTCGGGCATTGTTTCAAAAGATATTATTTTAAAAGACCCGCTCGGACTTTCGTTTATCGCTTTGAAGAAATTGCGCCAACTCGGCGTTACCGACGACTTTGTTTTGAAGGATGGATTTTTGGTGAGCAAGGACGAAAAAAACATCCTACTCTTTATCACTCCAAAATTCGGAAGCAGTGAGACTGCGGAAAATAGCAGGTTTGCGGAGCAGCTTTATGCGCTTCAAAATACACTCGATAAAAAATTTGCAGGCAAAGTAAAGGGTGAATATTTCGGGGCTGCGCTTATCGCTGTTGCAAATGCGAAACAGATTAAAAGCGACATCCAGTTTACCGTCGGCATTGCGATGACGCTGCTCATCTTGATTTTCATCTTTTTCTATCGAAAACTTTACGTGCCCATCATTCTTTTTGTGCCAACCATTTTCGGGGGTTTAATGGCGGTGGCATTATTGTATCTGATTCGCGGGGAAATTTCAGCTATTTCCCTCGGAATCGGTTCGGTTTTGCTGGGCGTAACGCTGGATTATTCGCTGCATATTTTAACGCACATCCGCAACAACGAAACGCTCCAAAGTCTTTACAACGATGTAACCGAACCCATTTTGATGAGCAGCTTGACTACCGCTTTGGCGTTTCTGTGTCTGCTGTTTTTGGATTCGCAGGCCTTGCAGGACTTGGGCATTTTTGCCGCCGTAAGTGTGTTGGGAGCTTCGATTTTTGCGCTTTTCTTTATTCCGTTGGTCTATAAAAATCCGCTTTCGCGAAAGCAGCAAATCAACGTTTTGGACAAAGTTGCGGATTATCCATTTCACAAAAACAAATGGTTGCTGATTGGTTTGGGCTTGATGTTGATAGTAAGCATTTTCACGTATCACAAAGTAGAATTCAACAAAGATATTTCCAAACTGAATTACGAACCTGCGGAAATAAAGGCCGCGATGCAGCATTTGGATGAACTGACCGACATTTCCTCAAAATCGGTTTATCTCGCCACCTACGGAAAGTCGGTTGAAGGCACGCTGCAGTTGAACGATTCCATCCACGAAACCTTGGAATTGCTGAAAGAGGAGGGCAAAATTAGCAGTTTCAGTTCCATTGGCGCTTTGGTGCATTCGCAACGCGACCAACGGAAGAAAATAGCGCAATGGCAGCAATTTTGGAGTGAAGGTCGGAAAGATAGTTTGGAAACCAATTTGATTGAGAGCGGGGAAGAACGAGGTTTCAAACCCACGACTTTTAATAGGTTTTACACATTTTTGGATGAAGATTTTGAAACGTTAAAGCCCGAGGATTATCAGCAAATCCCTTCCGTGCTTTTGGAAGATTACATTACCACCGAAGCAGATTTCACGACAATTACCACCCTGATAAAGCTTGAAAATGAGAACGCTTCCGAAATAAAAAGCGCTTTTAAGAAAATTCCGAATACCATCGTCATTGACCGGCAGGAAATGAACGAGACCTTTTTGGGGAATTTGAAAAACGATTTCAACAGCCTGATTGGCTATTGTTTGCTGGCCGTACTTTTTATACTTTTTCTCTTTTTCCGAAGTTTTTCGCTCACTGTAGTTACAGCTGTTCCCATATTTATCACCTGGTTTCTAACCTTAGGGATTATGGGGCTTTTCCATATTCAGTTCAACATTTTCAACATCATTATTTCCACGTTTATCTTTGGTTTGGGTATTGATTACAGCATTTTTATGACCAAAGGTTTGCTAAAGGAATTGCGAACCGGTGAAAAGGTAATGGCCACGCACAAAACCTCGATTATGCTTTCGGTTTTGACAACTATTTTGGGTGTTGGGGTTCTGATTTTTGCGAAACATCCAGCGCTTTATTCCATTTCTATCGTTTCAATCATTGGAATTTTTTCGGCAATGTTTACCGCTTTTACGGTCCAGCCGTTGCTTTTTAAACTTTTTATCGGCAGCTCCAAAAAACGGCCAATTACGCCGCGAATGTTTGTGCATTCCCTCTTTTCCTTTGGGTATTTCGGACTGGGCGGAATTTGTTTATCACTTTACAGCATCACTTTGATGCCGCTGCTTCCCATCAGCAAAAAAATTAAAATGGGCTGGTTTCACAAAGTGATTGCAAAATTTTTCAAGTCGGTGCTTTATACCAATCCGTTTGTGAAGAAAAAAGTAATCAACGAAGTTGGCGAAGATTTTTCAAAACCTGCCGTAATCATTGCAAACCACACATCGTTCCTCGATATTTTGGCGGTAGGCATGTTGCATCCAAAAATCTGTTTTTTGGTAAACGATTGGGTTTATAATTCGCCAGTTTTTGGAAAGGCCGTGCAACGCGCCGATTTCTATCCGGTTTCCAGCGGCATCGAAAACAGTTTGGAGCCACTTCAGAAAAAAATAAAACAAGGCTACTCGCTGATGGCTTTTCCCGAGGGAACCCGCAGCTTGAGCAACAAAATAAAGCGTTTTCACAAAGGCGCCTTTTATTTGGCGAATGAGTTCAATTTAGATATTCTCCCCGTTTTGATTCACGGCAACAGCGAGGTAAACCCAAAGGGAAGTTTTATCATAAAGGATGGAAGCATTACGGTTGAAATTTTGCCACGGATAAAAGCCGAAGACACTTCCTTTGGCGAAAACCATACGCAGCAAGCAAAAAAAATAGGCGCGTATTTTAAAAGTGAATTTTTAAAACTTCGTGAAAAGATGGAAGGCCCGAGCTATTTCCACGGCATCGTTTTGGAGGAATACCGCTATAAAGGCGATTCACTTTATAGAAATGTAAAAAACGATTTAAAGGAAAACGCCGAAATCTATTTTGAAGTGATCCGTCGTTTGGATAAAAGCGGAACCATTGCCCACATTTCGGAAGATTCCGGGCAGCTCGATTTTCTGTTGGCGCTCGATGGGCCGGACCGAAAAATTTTCAGCTTAATTGAAGATGACGAAACGCGAACCATACTTCAAAACAGCTATATCACCCAAAAATACGGAAAGCTTCATTTTGCCGAGACTGTTTCGGAAACTTTGCCTTCAACTGTGGAAACCGTTATTATTTCTTCAGAAGAAATGGCTCAGGAGGGCATTTCACAAATGCCAAATCTTTCAATTAAAACCATCATTTTATTAAAAAAATGTGTTTCTTCACAAACCGAAAATATTAGTACCTTAGGCTACCAAAACGTGTACGGAACTGCGAATATTAGTATCTTTAAACCATCGGGAAACACAGCGAAATGACGGAAAAATATGATGTAGTTATCATCGGTAGTGGCCTGGGCGGTCTGGTTTCGGCGATTATTCTCGCGAGGGAAGGCTACAGCGTTTGCGTGCTCGAAAAAAACCAACAGTTCGGCGGCAACCTCCAAACCTTTGTGCGCGACAAAACCATTTTCGACACCGGCGTGCATTACATTGGCGGCCTTTCCGAAGGACAAAATCTGTACAGATATTTCAAGTATTTGGATATTTTGGACGATATCACCCTCAAAAAAATGGACGAGGATGGCTTTGACAGGATCACTTTTGACAACGATCCAAAGGAATATTGCCACGCCCAGGGGTATGAGAATTTCAAAAAAACACTACTCGAAGAGTTTCCCGAAGAGGAAAAAGCAATCGACGCCTATTGCCAAAAAATGCAGGAAACGTGCAGTTTTTTTCCGCTTTACGGCCTAAAACTTGGAAAACCTTATTATGAAAACACTTCCCTCTTTGAGGTAAAGGCCAAGGAGTTTATAGATTCCATAACCGAAAATGAGAAGCTCCGCGCCGTTTTGGGCGGCAGCAATCTGTTGTATGCGGGCGAGGGCGAGCGAACGCCTTTTTATATGCACGCACTTTCGGTGAACTCGTATATTGAAAGTTCATATCGCTGTATTAACGGCGGCAGCCAAATTACAAAAGCATTATTGGCACGGTTACGTGAAAAAGGTGGAAAGGCTTACAAACGCCACGAGGTAACAAAGTTTGAAACGGAGGATGGCGTGGTTACAGCTGTGCAGACTGCAAATGGGAAAACTATTTACGGTGATATTTTTATCTCAAACGTGGATCCGAAGATGACGCTGGAAATGATTGGGCAGGAAAATTTCAGAAAATCCTACACCAGCCGCATTGAGAATATTGAGAGTACCATCGCCGCGTTCAGTCTTTATTTGGTGCTAAAACCAAATTGCTTTAAATATCTGAACCATAACTACTACCATTTTAAGGATTATAAATCCATTTGGGACGTTCACAATTATACGGAGGAAAGTTGGCCCGAAGCCTATATGATTTCTATGGGAATCAAAAAAGATATGGCCGAATATGGCGATAATATTACGGTGATGACCTATATGCGTTTTGAGGAAATGGAACCGTGGATTGACACCTTCAACACGGCCGCACAAAAGAATGACCGTGGACAGACCTATGAGGAGTTCAAGGCCTACAAGTCTGAAATCATCATTAAGGAGTTGGAGAAAAAGTTCCCCAATCTCCGCGATTGTATTGAAGCAGTTTATTCGTCCACACCTTTATCATACCGCGATTATATTGGCTGCAACAGGGGTTCGATGTATGGCTACGTGAAAGATGCCAACAATCCTTTAAAATCCTTTATTTCGCCGCGGACCAAAATCAAAAACCTATATTTTACGGGGCAGAGTTTAAATATGCACGGTATTTTGGGCGTTACCATCAGTGGTGTGGTTACGTGTTCGGAAATTTTGGGGGGCGAATATTTGCTGAACAAAATCCTAAAAGCCACAAAGGAAGAAGAAATTATCTAATATTTTTTGAAGATGGGACATATCAAAACAACACCGATTGAACGAGTCCGAAATATTTCAAAAGAGGATTTCATCAAGAATTACTTCAAACCCCAAAAACCTGTGCTTATTGAGGGCTTGACTGAAAACTGGGCGGCTTTCCAAAAATGGAATTTGGACTACATCCAGCAACACGCCGGCGACCAAATCGTGCCGCTTTACAATAACGAGCCCACCAAAGGCAAACAAAATTCCGCAGAACCTGCCACGGAAATGAAAATGGCGGATTACATCGAACTTATAAAAACCAAACCCACCGACCTGCGCATTTTCTTTTACGATTTAAAAGTGAAGCTTCCCGAACTGCTGAAAGACTTTGAATATCCCGATATTGGCCTAAAATTCTTCAAAAGGCTTCCGGTGCTTTTCTTTGGCGGCGAGGGTTCCAAAGTACTGCCGCATTACGATATGGATTTGGCAGATTTGGTGCATTTTCACTTTCAGGGTACGAAAAGCGTGACGCTGTTTTCACCCAAACAGACAAAGTATCTGTATAAAATTCCATTCGCCGTGCACAATTTGGAAAGCATCGATTTGGACAATCCCGATTTTGAAAAATATCCCGCCCTGCAATATTTGGAAGGCCTTCACGCAACCATGAAACACGGCGATGCGCTTTATATGCCCAGCGGGTATTGGCACTACATAAAATATTTGGACGGAGGTTTTTCGATGACGCTCCGGGCGTTTCCACGGCATTTGGGACGTTTTGGCAATATGCTTTACAACGTGTTCTTTATGCGCCATTTTGAAAATGTGATGCGCAAATCCTTCGGACAGAAATGGATTGATTATAAAGAGGGTCGCACATTTTCAACAACCAACAAGCGCGCTGCAAAACTGAAAAAACAAGCCGGTTAAGATGAAATATTTGGAAAAATTATTCGCACTTGCGTTTTTGATTGTTTTTCTAAATTCATGCGGGGTTTCCAAATCAATCAACAATCGGCCCAATGTAAGTGGTTACAATGCAACAATTCCCGAAAAAGTAAAAATCAATGATTCCACTTTTGTTGCGGGAGACAATTTTCTTTTAAAAAATAAACAAGGCCAATGGGAACTTTACGTGGAAGGCAACCCGTTGCAAATTGGCAAAATCACGGGAAGCCTTACCCAGGATTTGATGCAGAAACAGGAAGCTATTTTTTTCAATAAAGTGGAAGATTTGGTGCCTTCAAAAACGCAACAATATTTGTTGCGGAAATTTTTGGCGTGGTACAACCGAAAAATGTATCTGCACATTTCCGAGGAATACAAAACCGAAATTTATGGGCTTTCGCAGTTTTCGTCTTCAGATTTCAGTGAGATTGGCGCGCCTTATTTGCGGTTGCTCTATCTGCACGGCGCCCACGATATTGGCCACGCTCTGCAGGATTTGATGCTTGTGGGCTGTTCGTCTTTTGCCGTTTGGGGCGATAAAACCGTGGACGGCGAATTGCTGATCGGCAGAAATTTCGACTTTTACGCAGGCGATGATTTTGCGAAGGAAAAAATAATTGCCTTTGTAAACCCTTCCGAAGGCCACAAATTTATGTCGGTTACTTGGGGCGGAATGATGGGCGTGGTTTCCGGGATGAACGACCAAGGGTTGACGGTAACGATAAACGCTGGAAAATCTGAAATTCCGCTGGTTGCGAAAACGCCCATTTCCATAGTAACACGAGAGATTTTGCAATATGCCTCAAACATTGATGAAGCAATTGCCATTGCAAAAAAGCGCGAAGTTTTTGTTTCCGAAGCTATTTTTGTGGGCAGCGCAAAAGACAAGAAAGCGGCGATTATTGAAGTGGCACCGGATAATTTTGGCGTTTATGAAGTTGAAAACACGGATGAACTGATCTGCAGCAACCACTTTCAAAGTGAGGCTTATAAAAACGACGAACGAAATTTGAAATGGATTGAAGAAAGCCACTCGATGTACCGTTTTGAAAGGATGGAAGAATTGATTTCAGAAAACAAAAAACTGAATGTTGCAGATGCCGTTGCCATTCTTCGGAACAAAAAAGGATTGGACGACAAAGAAATTGGTTTTGGGAATGAAAAGGCTTTAAACCAACTTTTGGCGCACCACGGCATCGTTTTCAAACCTGAAAGTTTGGAAGTTTGGGTTTCTTCCAATCCGTATCAATTGGGCGAATTTGTGGAGTATGATTTGGATGAAGTTTTTGCAAATAGACAAGGAAATCCGGCAACCAAAACCATTTCAAACCCAAAGGGAAATATAGCTGAAGATACTTTTGTGCATTCAAAGCAATACAAAGATTATGAGGAATACCGAATTTTGGAGCGGGAAGTGGAAGCGGCAATTGAAAATAAGGAAACTATTTCAGCAGAAAAACTTGCCGCATTGCAACAAAAAAATCCCGAGTATTGGAAAGCCTATTATTTAATGGGAAAGTATTACTTTGAAAAAAATTATGATGCCGCCGCGAAAATCGCTTTTGAAAAGGCATTGACCAAGGAGATTACAACCGTTCCAGATAGAGAGAAGATCGAAAAATTTCTTCAAAAATTGAAAAACTAACTCTGTGTTCCCTGTGCCTCTGTGGTTAACTTTACACCACAAAGACACAGAGGGCACAAAGAAAAACTCAAAATGATTCCAGAGATAGAGAAAGCTTCAGCAGCAGAAATTAAAGCATTTCAAGAAGAAAAATTGAAAGAGACTCTTCAATATTTGGATGAAAATTCTCCTTTTTATAAACGCTTTTTCAAAGAGAACAACATTCAGATTTCAGAAATAAAAACGTTGGAAGATATTCAAAAGATTCCGGTTACAACAAAAGACCATCTTCAAAGATTCAACGATGATTTCATTTGCGTTCCAAAAACTGAAATTATAGACTACGTAACTACTTCGGGCACATTGGGCGATCCCGTAACCTTCGCTTTGACCGATGCAGATTTGGAACGTTTGGCTTACAATGAAGCGATTTCCTTCGCCTGTTGCGGGGTTGGAAAGGAAGATACGCTACAATTAATGACCACGATGGACCGCCGTTTTATGGCCGGTTTGGCGTATTTTTTAGGCGCTCGAAAATTGGGCTCGGGTATTATCCGCGTGGGTTCGGGCATTCCGGAGTTGCAGTGGGATTCCATTTTGAAATTTAAACCCACCTATTTAATTACCGTTCCATCCTTTCTTTTAAAATTGATTGAATACGCGCAGCAACACGAAATTGATTTGCAGGCCACGGGAGTGAAAGCCGCAATCTGCATAGGCGAACCCATCCGCGAACAGGATTTTTCACTGAACATTTTAGCAAAAAAAATAAAAAAGGATTGGGATATCGAACTCTTTTCAACCTACGCTTCCACTGAAATGAGCACGGCCTTCAACGAATGCGAAAAGCACAACGGCGGCCACCACCATCCCGAACTTATTATTGCAGAAATTCTTGATGAAAATAATTTGCCAGTTTCCGAAGGGGAAGTGGGCGAGTTGACCATCACAACTTTGGGCGTTCAGGCTATGCCCTTGCTGCGTTTTAAAACGGGCGATATGGTCCAAGGCTATAATGAACCGTGCGAATGTGGGAGAAAAACCATGCGGTTGGGGCCGGTTGTAGGCCGAAAAAAGCAGATGATAAAATATAAGGGAACAACGCTTTATCCGCCCGCGATGTATAATATTCTGAATGATTTTTCGGGAATAGAAAGCTATGTGATTGAAATTTTCCACAACGAACTGGGCACCGATGAAATTTTGATAAAAATAGCTTCGGAAAATACTTCCGAAGAATTATTGCTGGAAATAAAAGACCATTTCCGGGCAAAACTTCGCGTGGCGCCAAAGGTTGAATTTGCTACTTCCGAAGAGGTTGAAGCACTTCGCTTTCCGCCATTGAGTAGAAAACCTGTTGATTTGATTGATCGAAGATTATAATATCAATCTTCGATGGAAATACTTTCACTCATAAGTTTCCAAGTATATTTTTTTTCGCTTTTCCTATCCATATCAAAAACAGAATAGTACCGCACGAGCCGCGTGCTATCTTTGGGATCGTTCATTATGGGGGCAAGTGTGTCCGTCATATTGCTTTTATGAATATCAAAGCGGTTTACGGGTTGTTTCCAAAGGGAGTCTTTCCAAACAAAAACATAGTATTCGTTAAAATTGGTATCCTTCAACTTTGCGTTTACTAGTAAAACATCGTTTTGAAAATTCTTAAGTTTTAAAATTTGTAATTGGGCACCGATACTTTCAGGAATAATTATCTCTGGTAATTGCTCATTTTCAAAACCAATCAGCGTGGTTCCGGTTGAAGCGTCAACTTTCCTTACAAAAACATAGATAGAATCTTGGTTTCCCAAAAAGTCAGCTTTAAAGGCGCCTTCGGGTAAGTCAGATTTTTTAATTACTACAGTAGAAGGTTCTTGAATGGGTAATTCTGACGGGGGACTCTTCTCACTGATTTTTTTACAGCCAAGAATTAGAAAGGGTATCGCAAAAAGCAAATACTTCATTTAAATTTTAAAAGTTATCACCGGCATATTGGCGTGGTTCACCATATCTTCACTAATACTGCCATTGAAGAAGTGCGAAATGCCTTTGCGACCGTGGGTGCCCATTCCTATGAGCTGTGCATTGATATGTTTGGCAAAATTGAGTATTCCTTTTTCTACGGAAGTGTCATTGTAAATGTTTAAGGTATAGTTTTCAACGCCCATTCCCCTAACAAAATTTTCCATAATGTTTTGTGCCTGAACAGAAGTTTTAAAATCTCCCGGGGTGTTCACAAAGAGTAGGTGCATTTTTGCTCCAAGTTTTTTTGCAAATTTTTGTGCCTTGTCCAATGCCCCACGGCCCTCTTCTGAAAAATCTGTAGCAAATACAAAATCCGTAACGTTGAATTGCTCATGATTGTTTTTAATTACCAGCACCGGTATTTTGGAAGTTCTGACCACTTTTTCAGTATTACTTCCTATAAACATTTCCTTAAAGCCGCTGGCCCCACTGGAGCCCATAACAATTAAATCTATTTTGTTCTTTTTGCAAGCCTCTTCAATATCCTCGTAAATTTCGTTGTGGCCAATGGCTTCATTTACCGTAGTTCCTTTCAGATACGGTTTTGCGCGCATTTCACTAAAACGTTTTTCAGCCAATTTTATAAAAAACAGCGATTCGGGAAGCGTCCCTGAATCACTTGAAGTGGCCAAGTGCAGCGGCATTTCCATAGAATGGAGGACAAATATTTCACTTTTATGCTTTTCGGCGAGTTTGAGAGCTACTTTCAAAGCATTTTCAGCTTGCTCGGAAAAGTCGGTTGGGACGAGGATACGTTTCATAAAATTGGTCGGTTTTGTGTTTTTTGGAAGCATTAAAGTACAAAAATAAATCGTTTGCGCTTGGTTTTTATAATATTAAAAAATGTAGTATATTTGCACCGAATTTGATATGAAACTATCTGAGGGGACTAAAGTCCCCTCTTTTTATAGCTTAAAATGATGCGTGAAAAAGTAGCAGAACTGCTGGAAAATGCGCTGGAAGAAAACAAATCACTGTTTTTGATCGACCTAAATATTTCTGAAGACAACCAAATTAGGGTCATCCTGGACGGCGATAAGGGCGTTACGGTTGAAGATTGTATTGCGGTAAGCCGCGCCATAGAGCACAATCTGGACCGCGAGGAGTATGATTTTTCCTTGGAGGTGATGTCAGCCGGCGTTTCAGAACCGCTCACATTGCCCAGGCAGTACAAAAAAAACATAGGCAGAAACCTAAAAATAAAAACCAAGAACGGCGAAAAGTTGGAAGGCGAATTGACTGCCGCAACAGAAGATAGCTTTACCTTAACATGGTCAGCGCGTGAGCCCAAACCTGTTGGCAAAGGAAAGGTAACCGTTCAAAAAGAGGCAACCTTGCCTTACAAAGATATTATGGAAGCAAAAGTGATGATAACATTTTAATTGATATGGAAAACTTAGCACTAATCGAATCTTTTTCGGAATTTAAGGACGATAAACAAATAGACAGGGTAACGCTTATGGCGATACTTGAAGAAGTTTTCAGAAATGCCCTGAAAAAAAAGTACGGGAGCGATGATAACTTTGATATTATTGTAAACCCAGACAAGGGCGATCTTGAAATATGGCGAAACCGTGTAGTAGTGGCCGATGGGGAAGTGGAAGACCCGAACGAGGAAATTTCATTGAGCGCTGCCCGAAAAATTGAGCCTGATTTTGAGATCGGCGAGGATGTTTCGGAAGAAGTAAAACTTATAGATCTTGGTCGCCGTTCCATCTTGGCATTGCGCCAAAACCTTATTTCAAAAATCCACGAGCACGACAATACTATCATTTACAAGCAGTTTAAAGATCTTGAGGGAGAAATTTACACTGCCGAAGTTCACCACATCCGTCACCGTGCCGTTATTCTTTTGGACGATGAGGGCAATGAAATAATTCTTCCGAAGGAAAAACAAATCCCTTCAGATTTCTTCAGAAAAGGAGACAACGTGCGTGGAATTATTGAAAGCGTTGATTTAAAGGGAAACAAGCCGACCATTATTATGAGCCGCGCAAATCCGGTTTTCCTTGAAAAACTCTTTGAACAGGAAATCCCAGAGGTTTTCGATGGATTAATTACCGTAAAAAAGGTAGTGCGTATCCCTGGCGAAAAAGCAAAAGTAGCCGTAGATTCTTACGATGACCGTATTGATCCCGTAGGTGCTTGTGTGGGTATGAAAGGTTCCAGGATCCACGGCATCGTTCGTGAGTTGGGCAACGAAAATATTGACGTTATCAATTACACAAACAACCTGAACCTATATATAACGCGTGCTTTGAGCCCGGCAAAAGTAACTTCCATAAAGATTGACGAAGAGAAAAAGCGTGCTGAGGTTATTCTTCGTCCAGAAGAAGTAAGTAAGGCAATTGGCCGCGGCGGACACAACATTCGTCTTGCGGGACAGTTGACAGGTTATGAAATTGACGTACTTCGCGAAGGCGCAGAAGAAGACGTAGAGTTAAGCGAATTCTCCGATGAAATAGAAGGCTGGATCATCGAGGAATTCCACAAAATAGGTTTAGATACCGCCAAAAGCGTATTGGAGCATGACATCAACGATCTGGTAAAACGTACCGATCTGGAGGAGGAGACAATTCGCGATGTTATAAATATATTAAAAGAAGAATTTGAAGAGTAGTTGAAACTTTAACTACTTTTATACAAATTTTTTAAAAAGACAAAACAGGAAAAAGCATTTATGGCTGAAGTAAAAACGAAAAGACTAAGTCAGGTATTACGTGAGTTCAACATCTCGTTGGATCGTGCCGTGGAATTTTTGGGTTCCAAAGGGTTCGATGTGGACGCAAGTCCCAATACCAAAATAACGGGTGAAGAATACGAAGTTCTTTTTGAAGAGTTTGAAACCGACAAAAGTAAAAAAGTAGCTTCCAAGGAAGTGGGCGAGGAAAAACGCAAGGAGAAAGAAGAACTTCGTTTGGAACGCGAACGCGAACTGGAAGAAAAGCAGAAAAAAGAAGAAGCTTCCCGTGTTATCAGGGCTGAGGCCAAACTAGAAGGTCCAAAGCAGATTGGTAAGATCGATTTGGATGCTGGCAAGTCTAAAAAGGAAGAGGTAAAAACGGAACAAAAACAGGATGAGCCCAAGACAGCTGAAAAGTCTGAACCTGCCACCGAGAAACCACAAGCAGAGAAAAAGGAGAAAGTAGAAAAAACCACTACCGTACTGGCTGCCGAAGCTACAGAGGAAACTTCTAAAGAGAACAAAATAGAAAAGGCAGTTGAAAAAGCTGAGGAAACTCCAGCTGCTGCCAAAACTGAAGAGCCGAAACCCGCCGTTGCTAAGGAGGAGGCCAAAAGTGATACGCCCAAAGACTCAGATACGGTTACCACTCAATATCGAAAATTGGAAGGGCCGAACTTTACGGGCCAAAAAATAGATCTTACCCAGTTTAAGAAACCCGAAAAGAAAAAAGATGCCAAATCTGATGACAAAAAAGACAAAAAAGGCAAAAGGCGTCGTATAAGTAAGGAAACTCCCAAAAGTGGAGGCAATAATTTCAGGGACAATCGCGGCGCAGGCAGAAAGGGCCGAAGCAGCACCCCAAAAGAGGAGCCTAGCGAGGAAGAAGTACAAAAGCAGGTACGCGAAACCTTGGAAAAACTTCAAGGAAAATCTTCCAAAGGGAAAGGCGCAAAATACCGTCGTGAAAAGCGTGACACCCACCGCCAAAAGTCTGAGGACGAACTGGCACAGCAGGAAGCAGACAGCAAGCTTATCAAGGTAACGGAGTTTGTTACCGCCAGTGAAATGGCTACAATGATGGACGTTCCTGTTACTAAGATTATTTCGGCCTGTATGAGTTTGGGAATGATGGTTACGATGAATCAGCGTCTGGATGCTGAAACCTTAAGTATTGTTGCTGATGAGTTTGGTTATGAAGTAGAATTTGTAACCGCAGATATTGAAGAATCAATCGATCAGAAGACCGATGCGCCCGAAGATCTTGAGCCAAGAGCGCCGATTGTTACGGTAATGGGTCACGTAGATCACGGTAAAACATCGCTTTTGGATTATATCCGAAAAGAAAATGTGATTGCTGGTGAATCCGGAGGAATTACACAACATATTGGAGCCTACGGTGTAGAACTGGATGGCGGACAGAAGATAGCATTTCTGGATACTCCCGGTCACGAAGCCTTTACCGCAATGCGGGCCCGTGGAGCGCAGGTTACAGACCTTGCAATTATTGTGGTCGCGGCAGATGATGATATTATGCCACAGACCAAGGAGGCTATCAGCCACGCACAAGCGGCAGGTGTGCCAATAGTGTTTGCCATAAATAAAATAGATAAACCTACCGCGAATCCTGAAAAAATTAAGGAAGGATTGGCCCAATTAAACCTTTTGGTAGAAGACTGGGGTGGAAAAATTCAATCGCAAGATATTTCTGCGAAAACAGGAACAGGAGTAAAAGAATTACTTGAAAAAGTATTGTTGGAAGCCGAGTTGCTTGAATTGACCGCAAACCCAAATCGTCAGGCAAATGGTACGGTTGTGGAAGCCTTTCTAGACAAAGGCCGTGGGTACGTTTCTACGGTACTCGTACAGGGCGGAACATTAAGAGTAGGCGACTACGTTCTGGCAGGCCAGCACAGCGGAAAGGTGAAGGCGATGCAGGACGAACGGGGAAATAACGTTAAGGAAGCCGGTCCATCTACTCCAGTTTCTGTACTAGGTCTGGATGGTGCGCCTCAAGCTGGTGATAAATTCAACGTGTTCGAGGATGAGCGTGAAGCAAAAACAATCGCCACCAAACGAACCCAATTACAGCGAGAGCAATCCGTTAGAACACAGCGCCATATTACACTGGATGAAATCGGAAGACGTATCGCTCTAGGTGATTTCAAGGAATTGAACATTATTCTTAAAGGAGACGTGGACGGTTCTGTGGAAGCATTGACGGATTCGTTCCAAAAGCTTTCTACTGAAGAAATCCAAGTTAATATAATCCATAAAGCAGTTGGACCAATTACTGAAAGTGACGTGCTTCTGGCTTCGGCCTCTGATGCAATCATTATAGGTTTTAACGTTCGTCCTATGGGCAATGCGCGCCAAATTGCAGATAAGGAAGAAATAGATATCCGAACCTACTCCATCATTTACGACGCAATCAACGATGTGAAAGATGCGATGGAAGGTATGCTCTCCCCAGAAATGAAGGAAGAAATAACAGGTACGGCAGAAATTCGCGAAACTTTCAAAATATCGAAAGTGGGAACTATTGCTGGATGTATGGTATTAACCGGAAAAATATTCAGAAACTCTGGCATCCGTCTTATTCGTGAGGGAGTAGTAGTCTATACTGGCGAACTGGCTTCTTTGAAACGATTCAAGGATGATGTGAAGGAAGTTTCAAAAGGATATGATTGCGGTATTCAGATTAAAAACTACAATGATATTTATGAGAATGATATCATTGAAGCATTCCAGGAAGTTGCTGTGAAGAAAAAGCTGAAATAAGCTATTTGAAGTATATAATTTAAAACGGCCTAAGAATTAATCTTAGGCCGTTTTTCGTTGTAAAAAGGTTCCGTTCGCTCAAATAAGGATACTATGGAGAATAGATGGGTTTGCCATTTATGAGCCGAAATGAAGGGTTGATTTTCTATCAAACCTACAGGAAATTCCAATTTTTATTTTCGTCTTTCAGGCTTTAAAATAAATGCAGATGAAAAGCTTTTCTGAATTGCTATAAGGGCTCTTTCGGCTTCTATTCGCGATGCAAAATTTCCGGCCCAGACCTTATAGTTGGGGGTTTCGTATTCAATAGAGGCGGGCCAGTTGCCATAGCTGCCCCTGTACTTTCTTAAAATTTGGTTCGCTTTGTCCAGTTCGCCATAGTAAAGTTGAATAGTATAGCCATCAGAAAGCTTATTTTCCTTTTCCATGTCTTTCTTCAGTTCCAACAATTCGGTAATCTTCGGATCCGTGTTCACAGTGAGTGAGCCGTTCTGTGCAAAACTTTTATTACATAAAAAAGTGATTAAAATGCTGGCAATAAAAATCTTGGAATAGGTTTGTAAATTCATATGCGTATAACTTTTCTGCAAAGGTAAAACTTAATAACTGTGTATGTCCTCAAAATATTATTTAGAACAAATATAAATTAATAGTTAACACTTTGTTTGCATTTTCAAAATCGACTTTATAATGTACTTTTGCTGCTTTATTTGTGGTTTAGGATTAGCAATAGAATTACATTCGTTCCTAACTATTTCTGTACCAAACCATCGACCGTAATTTAATCATTAGTATGAAATGGGCACAATAAGAAGTTTCGAAACCAGCCGAAATAACTTTTTTGCAAATTCCATCTGATCAATAAAAAACTATATAATCAACAGATGAAAAAGGTGAATTTTATACATCTACGCTCAAAATTTGCACTTCTTTTGTTAGTGTTTTTACTAACTTTTTCAACTACTCTATATTCCCAAGATGCTCCAGCCGCTGATGTTACCGCAGATGCCGGAGGAGATGTTGCTGCGGGTGAGTCATTGTTTAAGGCCAATTGCGCCGCTTGCCACAAATTAGATCAAAAGGCAGTGGGGCCGGCACTTAGAGGTGTTGGTGAAAAATTTGATCGCGACTGGCTTTACAAGTGGATACACAATAGTCAGGCGCTCATCGCCGCTGGAGATGCCCAGGCCGTGAAGCTTTTTGAGGAAAACAACAAAGCTGTAATGACCGCTTTTCCGGCATTATCTGAAGCAGATATCGATAATATTCTTGCCTATACAGACCAGCCAAAGGCAGCGCCGGTTGCTGCTGCGGGTGGAGAAGCTACAACTTCTACCGCTGGAGAGGGTGGCGGCTCAGTTTCAAACACTTTGGTGATAGGTGCTTTGGCGCTAATTTTCTTACTGTTGGTAATTATGCTTTTCTTGGTTACCAATACCTTAAAAAGAATTGCAGCCGCAAATGGAGTTGTTTATGAAGAAAAGGAAAAGCGTACACCACTTTGGAAAGCATTTGTACAGAACCAGTTTTTGGTCGTGGTGTTTTCAATATTCTTATTGCTTGCCGCGGGATATTTCGCTTATGGCTATATGATGCAGATAGGCGTGGACCAAGGTTATGCGCCCGTTCAACCCATTCATTACTCGCACAGAATTCACGCTGGTGATAATCAGATAGATTGTAATTTCTGCCACAGTTCGGCCAGAAAAAGCAAGCATTCTGGAATTCCTTCGCTGAATGTTTGTATGAACTGCCACAAGAACATTTCCGAAGTTGCCCCAGAAACGGCCACAGAAGAATATTCTAAGGAATTCTACGATGGGGAGATAGCCAAGTTGTATAAAGCCGTTGGTTGGGATCCCGAAAATCAAGAATACACCGGAAAAACGGAGCCCGTAAAATGGGTTCGTATCCACAACTTGCCAGATTTTGCATACTTTAATCACTCCCAGCACGTAACTGTTGCTGGTATTGCTTGCCAGACCTGTCACGGAGAAATTCAAGAGATGGAGGTTGTAGAGCAGTTTGCGCCTCTTACAATGGGATGGTGCATCAACTGTCACCGTGAAACCAACGTAAATTTGGCGACCAATGATTATTACGCCAAAATTCACGAAGAGCTCTCTAAGAAGTACGGCATCGAAAAAGTGACAATTGCCGAAATGGGTGGATTGGAATGCGGAAAATGTCATTATTAATAAAATTTTAAAGGAAAATTACACATAGCAATATGGCATCAAACAAGAAATACTGGAAAAGTGTTGAAGAGCTGAAAGAAGACAGCGCAATTGTGAAGGCGCTACAGGACAATGAGTTTGTAACCGAAATACCTACGGACGAATTCCTTGGCGATAAAAAAACATTGGAATCTTCCTCAACTACGCGTCGTGATTTCTTAAAATACGTGGGCTTTACTACGGCAGCCGCTACTTTGGCCGCCTGTGAGGGCCCGGTGGTGAAGTCTATTCCATACGTTGTGCAGCCCGATGAAATCGTTCCTGGTGTGGCAAATTATTATGCATCCACAATGGCCGATGGGTTCGATTTTGCCAATGTTCTGGTGAAAACTCGCGAAGGACGTCCCATTAAAATAGAAAGAAATGATTTAGCCGTGAACGGCGGAGGAAGCGCAAACGCACGCGTGCACGCTTCCATCCTTTCCTTATACGATAAAAATAGATTGGTGGGGCCGATGCTAGACGGCGCTGCGGTTACTTGGCCTGAATTTGATACGGCCGTGGCGCAGAAAATGAACGATATGGCGGGGAAAGACATTGTCCTTCTTACCCAGACTTTTGCCAGTCCTTCTACTTCCAAATTAATTTCAGAATTTACAGCCAAATATCCAAACGTTCGCCACGTAGTTTATGATTCAGTATCTTGCTCAGGCGCTTTGGATGCTTTTCAAAATAAATATGGAACCAGAGCACTACCCGATTACGATTTTTCAAAAGCCGAAGTAATCGTATCCGTGGGTGCAGATTTTCTCGGAGATTGGCAAGGTGGAAGTTACAGCAAAGGATACGCACAAGGCAGAATTCCGAAGAATGGAAAGATGTCTCGACACATTCAATTTGAGGCCAATTTAACACTAACGGGCGGAAAGGCAGACAAGCGAGTGCCAGCCACCCCAACGCAACAAGTACAAATTCTCAAGGCACTTACCGGTGGAAGCGCCTCGGGATTGCCAGCAAATATTGCCGATGCCGTAGATAAGGCAAAAGCACAACTTCAAAAAGCTGGAAGCAAGGCGCTTTTGGTAACTAATTTACCGGATGTTGCCTCGCAGACATTAGCATTGAACTTTAATGCCAATAGCGAAGCGATTGACGTAAACAAGCCGTTACTTATAAGACAAGCCAGTAACAGCGAAGTGATGAACGTAGTAAATGGCGTAGTTTCCGGCACGGTTAAAGGTTTAATTACTGTTGGCGTAGATCCTGCCTATTCTTTGCCAAATACAAAAGAATTTAATGAAGCCTATCAGAAGCTCGAAATGAGCCTGGCTTTTGCAATGAGACTGGATGCAACCGCCTCTATGGCAAAAATGGTTGCCGCGACTCCGCACTATCTAGAATCTTGGGGTGATGCGCAAATAAAAAAGGGAACCTATAGTCTTACCCAGCCAACCATCCGTCCACTTTTCAATACACGACAGTTTCAGGATTGTCTTTTGCAGTGGACAGGAAATTCACAGAAATACTACGATTATCTAAAGGAAACTTGGACGACCTCAATTTTATCAGGCGGTTCTTGGAGCCAAGCCCTTCATGATGGCTTTATTGCCAGCAATGCTGAAGTGAAGATGGAGGAAGTAAACCCAACGATGGAAGGTGCTGGCGTTATGGAAGAAGCCACTTCTAATGGAGCTCTTTCATTTAGTATGCAAGAAGGTGGTTATGACCTTACTTTATACACATCAACCGGTCTGGGAGATGGGCAGCAGGCTAACAACCCCTGGTTGCAAGAATTTCCAGATCCAATAACTAGGGCCTCTTGGGATAATTACCTTACTGTTTCGGCAGCCGATGCCGAGGCTTTGGATCTCGTAAATGAGCACGTTTCAAACGGTGCCCTGAACGGAAGTTACGTTAATGTGAAATCTGGTAATATTGTAATTGAAAACGTTCCCGTAATCATTCAGCCTGGACAAGCCAAAGGTTCTGTTGGTCTGGCGCTCGGTTATGGTAAAACCGCTGCTATCCAAGAAGAAATGCAGACGGGGGTGAACGCTTTCCCATTATATCAGAATTTCTCCAATATTCAAAAAGTATCAATTGAGAAAGCTAGCGGTATGCACGAGTTTGCTTGCGTACAGTTGCAAAGCACTATGGCCGGCCGTAGTGAGGATATTATCAAGGAAACCACTCTTGAAATTTTCAATACAAAGGATAAATCGCTGTGGAATTCCATTCCCGTGACGGATTACGATCACAGTCCTATTTCGGTCCGTGATAAAAAAGCTGATATTTGGAGCCCCTTTGAGGATACGGTGGGCCATCACTTTAATCTTTCCATCGATTTGAATGCCTGTACCGGATGTGGTGCCTGTGTTATTGCTTGTCACGCTGAAAACAATGTTCCCGTGGTGGGTAAAGAAGAAGTGAGAAAATTCCGCGATATGCACTGGTTGCGTATTGACAGGTATTATTCTGCTGGAGATACTTTCAAGGAAGAAATTGAAACTCTTGAAAACCTACCTGCCTTCGATACCTATAAGGTAGTTGAAGTTCCGGCTTATGAGAATCCTCAGGTGGCATTTCAACCTGTAATGTGCCAGCACTGTAATCACGCCCCGTGTGAAACCGTTTGTCCAGTTGCGGCAACATCACATGGTCGTCAAGGGCAGAACCAGATGGCATACAACCGTTGTGTGGGTACGCGCTATTGTGCGAACAACTGTCCATATAAGGTTCGTCGATTCAACTGGTTCTTATATGCTGAGAACGATGAGTTTGATTACAATATGAATAACGATCTAGGACGCATGGTTCTTAACCCAGATGTGAACGTTCGCTCTCGCGGAGTTATGGAAAAATGTTCGCTTTGTATCCAAATGACCCAAAAAACCATTCTGGACGCTAAGCGCGAAGGAAGACCGGTAAAGGACGGCGAATTTCAAACTGCCTGTTCAAATGCCTGTGAAACTGGCGCGCTCGTATTCGGGGATGTAAATGATAAAGAATCTGAAGTGTTAAAGTTGAAGGATAACGACCGTATGTACCATTTGTTGGAAAACGTGGGTACTAAACCGAATGTTTTCTATCAGGCTATCATCAAAAACACTTCCGAAGCATAAAAAATTAATAAAAAACCAATTATTTAAGAATTAAATATGTCGTCACACTACGAAGCACCTATAAGAGAGCCTTTGGTTCTGGGAGAGAAGTCCTATCATGACATCAGTGTAGATGTTGGGGCACCCGTTCTGGGAAAGGCCAATAAATCTTGGTGGATTGTTTTTACCATTGCCCTAATAGCATTTTTATGGGGATTGGGTTGTATCATTTATACAGTCGCCACCGGTATCGGGGTTTGGGGATTGAACAAGACCATTGGTTGGGCTTGGGATATTACAAACTTTGTTTGGTGGGTAGGTATTGGTCACGCCGGAACTCTTATTTCAGCGGTGCTCTTGCTTTTCCGTCAAAAATGGAGAATGGCCGTTAACCGTTCTGCGGAGGCCATGACTATTTTTGCCGTGGTACAGGCCGGTCTGTTTCCTATCATTCACATGGGCCGTCCGTGGTTGGCCTATTGGGTACTTCCCATACCTAACCAATTTGGATCGCTCTGGGTGAACTTCAACTCGCCATTGCTCTGGGACGTATTTGCTATTTCAACGTATCTTTCGG
The DNA here is from genome assembly GCF_000952855.1 of Aequorivita vladivostokensis. Lineage (GTDB taxonomy): Bacteria > Bacteroidota > Bacteroidia > Flavobacteriales > Flavobacteriaceae > Aequorivita > Aequorivita vladivostokensis. Next base: position 200,292 of record NZ_JSVU01000001.1, read on the forward strand.
TATCACTTGTATTCTGGTGGACAGGATTGCTTCCTGATTTTGCTATGATTCGCGACCGGACTACCAGCCCATTTCAGAAAAAAATATACGGCATTCTAAGTTTTGGATGGAGTGGTCGTGTAAAAGACTGGCAACGTTTTGAAGAAGTCTCACTTGTTTTGGCAGGTTTGGCAACGCCGCTGGTACTTTCAGTACACACTATTGTATCGTTTGACTTTGCTACTTCAGTAGTTCCAGGATGGCACAGTACAATTTATCCACCGTACTTTGTTGCGGGTGCAATTTTCTCTGGATTTGCGATGGTACAGACGCTCTTGATCATTATGCGGAAAGTTTCAAATCTTGAAGCATATATCACCATTCTCCATATTGAATATATGAACAAGGTAATCCTTCTTACAGGTGGTATTGTAACTACAGCATATATTATTGAATATTTTATTGCCTGGTACTCTGGTGTGCCGTATGAAAACTACGCTTATCTATCGTTTGGGGCTGCTACAGGTCCATACTGGTGGGCATTCTGGGCTCTTATAACCTGTAACCTTATTGTGCCGCTAACCCTTTGGGTGAAAAAATTAAGAAGAAATATTGTCTGGACCTTTATTGTCGCATTAATCATTAATATTGGTATGTGGTTCGAACGTTTTGACATTATTGTTATCGATTTGAGTAAGGACAGATTGACCTCTACTTGGGCGATGTTTCAACCCACTTTTGTTGACATCGGTACATTTATAGGAACTATCGGCTTTTTCTTCGTGCTGTTTCTTCTTTACGCCCGTACCTTCCCAGTGATTGCTCAGGCAGAAGTAAAAACAATTTTGAAATCATCCGGAGAGTCTTTTAAAAGATTGCGAGCCGTGCACGGCGATGACCACAGCCACGTGCAGACTGTAGAGTCTTATCCAGCTGATGCGGGACCTTCCGCGAATGTGGAGGATAAGAATTTTGACTCTGCATTCAATGAATTGGATGAGGATTCTGAAAATAATGAAGTAGATTATGAGGCCAATAAAGGAAAAATTGACCAGCTTCTCAATGGTGTAGGAACCTTTGATCCATCTATCCAAACCCAGGATGACCTTAAGAAAATTAACGGGGTGGGGCCAGTAATGGAACAAAAACTTCACCAAATTGGTATATTCACTTTTGAACAAGTAAGCAGAATGACCGACCGTGAATACGATTTATTGGACGAGATAATTAGTGAATTCCCTGGTAGGGCCAAACGAGATGATTGGGCTGGACAGGCACTAATTTTAAAAAACAAGAACTAATTATGGCTTCTAAAAAGATACACGCAATTTATACTGACGACGACCTGTTGATGCAAGCCGTTAAACAGACGCGCGCCGCAAATTATCACATCTCTGAGGTTTTCACGCCATTTCCCGTACACGGTTTAGACCATGCTGTGGGATTGGCACCAACCCGACTTGCGATAACTTCCTTTTTGTACGGTCTTACGGGATTGACAGTTGCAGTTTTGATGATGAATTATATAATGATTGAAGACTGGCCCCAGAATATTGGAGGAAAGCCAAGCTTTACCTTTTATCAAAATATGCCGGCGTTTATTCCTATTATGTTTGAGCTTACCGTATTTTTTGCGGCTCACTTGATGGTTATAACTTTTTATATGCGAAGTAAACTTTGGCCATTTAAAAAGGCGGAGAATCCAGACCTACGAACCACAGACGATCATTTTCTAATGGAAATTGATGCCGAAAACCACGACGTTGAAAAACTTACAAAGTTTTTGTATGACACGGGTGCGTCGGAAATTAGTCTAATTGAAAACGAGCAAGACCATTAATATGAGAACATTTAAAAACATAGGAATAGCCATTATTGCCTCGGCAACCTTGGTTTCTTGTTTTAACGATAAAAAACCGAACTATCAGTACTTTCCCAATATGTACGAACCGGTGAGTTATGAAACTTATGGTGCATATCCCGTATTTCCAGATGAACAGGAAGCAATGGTTCCACCAGATAATACTGTGCCGCGCGGTTATACACCTTACGATTATGAAAATAGTACAGCAGGTTTAGAACGTGCAAAAGCGGAGTTGAATAGCCCATATGAAGTAACAGAGGAGAACCTGGCTACTGGAGCGCAACTATATACGCTATATTGCGCAGTATGTCACGGCGATAAGGGTGATGGAAAGGGTATTTTGGTGACAAGGGAAAAGTTCTTGGGAATACCTAGTTATGCCGATGCCGGCCGTAACATTACAATGGGGGGAACTTATCATGTGGAGACTTACGGTCTAAATGCCATGGGTTCTTACGCTTCGCAAGTAAATGAGAAGGAACGCTGGCAGATTGCTATGCATGTTATGAATCTTAAGGCCTCTTTGAAAGGTGAGCCTGGAATTTTGGAAACCGCAACCGCGGCGAAAGATTCAACGAATGTTTCCGAAGAAAAAAATATGGACGCAGTTACAGCCTCCGAAGTTGAAAAAAAGTAAGAAAATTAAAGAGAATAGCTAAAAGATATGTACACGCTACCTAGTAAATTAAAACTGTTTTCTATCATTATTATGGTTCTTGGACTTGTGGGAATAGCCTATGGTTTTCTTACTGCTCCAAAAACCGTGGAAGACGTTAAGGAAATTATGGCTAAACAGGATGCCCATCATGGCGAAGGGCATGCGGCTGAGGAACACACCGCTAACTTTGTGGATGTTGCCCGCGGCGAAGAAGGCTATTCTGAGGCCGCCATGGAACACGCCACTGATTTAAAACCTGAAGGTCACGGCGTAGCTTCGCACGAAGAGCACGTGTTGCATCAATTGCAAACGAGACCTTGGTCGGCAACATTTGTTGCGGCATTCTTCTTTATGATGATTGCACTGGGGGTATTGGTTTTCTACGCAATTCAATATGCGTCACAAGCAGGATGGTCTCCAGTATTGTATAGGATAATGGAAGGTATTACTTCCTATTTGTTGCCTGGTTCTGTTATTGTATTTTTAATTGTAGTATTTGCGGGATCACACTTTTTCCCGTGGCAGAATGAAGAATTGGTTGCTAGCGATAAAATTCTTCAAGGCAAATCGGGGTATCTTAATTTTCCCTTCTTTGTAATCCGTGGTGTTATCTATTTATTGGGTTGGAACTTGTACCGCCATTTTTCTAGAAAATACTCCTTGGCACAAGCTGAAGCCAACAATTACGACCCATACCGTAAGAACTTCAAGATAGCAGTATTTTTTCTGATATTCTTCATTGTTACCGAAGCTACGATGTCTTGGGATTGGTTTATGTCTATGACACCACACTGGTACAGCACTCTATTTCCTTGGTATGTGTTCTCGAGCATTTTCGTGTCGGCAATTACGGTTATTGCTTTGGTGACCATATACTTAAAGAGCCTTGGGCTTATCCCTTTTGTAAGCGATAAACACTTACACGATTTGGCTAAATATATGTTTGCATTCAGTATATTCTGGACCTATTTATGGTTCAGCCAGTTTATGCTTATATGGTATGCTAACATTCCAGAAGAGGTAACTTACTTTATAATAAGAATCCAAGAATACAAATTGTTGTTTTTCGGAATGCTTATCCTTAATTTTGTATTTCCTATTCTTGTTTTGATGAATAGCGATTATAAGAGAATACCTTGGTTTGTAGTTATTGCCGCAGTCTTTATTCTGATAGGACACTATATAGATATTTTCTTGTTGGTAATGCCGTCAACTGTAGGCCACAACTGGTATTTTGGTATTCCAGAGATTGCAGCATTGTTGTTCTTTTTGGGGCTATTTATTTTTGTTGTAGGCACCGGTCTTGGCAAAGTATCATTAAGACCGAAAAATGATCCATTTATCAAAGAAAGTGAAAACTACCATTTTTAATCATTTAGTTTAAAGAAGATATTAAAAGATGACCGCATTTTTAGTTATAATAGTAATCCTACTTTTTGGAATCTCTGTTTGGCAAATGAACAGGATATTTCAACTGGCAAAGACCAAACCGTTACACCATCCCGATATCGCTACCGATAAGGACAATAACCAGCAGGGTTATTTAATGATGGGCTTTTTGGCATTTATCTATATTTTGACCATTGTATCTTTCTGGTTATGGTATGATACCCTATTGCCTGAATCGGGTTCTGAGCACGGTTCCAAAATAGATAACCTAATGTTGATTTCCATGATAATTATTTTCTTCGTGGGAATCGTTACACAGGCCATTCTTCATTATTTTGCCTTTATTTATCGTGGCAATAAAGTGGAGAGAGCTACTTTTTATGCAGATAATGATAAGCTTGAATTTATTTGGACAATCATTCCAGTAATTGTGCTTGCCGGTCTTATTATCTATGGTCTTTTCACTTGGACTGATATTATGAACGTAGATAAGGATGACGATCCGCTTATCGTAGAGCTTTATGCCCAACAATTTAACTGGAAGGCGCGCTATGGTGGAAACGATAACACCTTAGGAGAAGCCAACGTTCGGTTAATTGAAGGCGTGAACCAGCTAGGGGTGGATCCAGCAGATCCCAACGGGCAGGATGATAAAATAGTTACAGAACTACACTTGCCAGTGGGTAGAAAGGTGCTGATAAAAATGCGTTCGCAAGATGTACTTCACTCGGCATATATGCCGCACTTTAGGGCCCAGATGAATTGCGTTCCTGGTATGATTACCCAATTTGCATTTACACCAACGATTACTACCGCCGATATGAGAATGAATGACCACATTGTGGAGAAGGTGGCCAATATTAATAATATTAGAAAAGATAAAAGTGAAGCACTTATTGCAAACGGTGAAGAAGCTTTGGAACCTTACGAATTTGACTATGTTCTTTTGTGTAATAAAATTTGTGGTATAAGCCATTACAATATGCAAATGAAAATAATAGTAGAATCAGAAGAAGATTATAAGGCTTGGTTGGCAGAGCAACCAACACTTGCAGAACAACTCTCAAAATAATAATATTAGCTTAAATAGATATGTCAGCACACGCACAGGTCCACGCAGTAGAAGATCATCACGATGATCACGGGCATCATCATAAACAAACCTTTATAACTAAATATATATTTAGTACAGATCATAAAATGATCTCTAAACAATATATGATAACCGGTATTTTTATGGGTGTCATAGGTATTTTGATGTCCTTATTTTTCAGGTTGCAATTGGCTTGGCCTGACCATAAGTTTACAATATTTGAAATTTTCTTGGGCAAGTGGGGAACGGATGGAGTAATGGATCCCAGTGTTTATTTAGCATTGGTAACCATTCACGGTACCATCATGGTTTTCTTTGTTTTGACGGCTGGACTGAGTGGAACGTTCAGTAACCTTTTGATTCCCTTGCAAATAGGTGCGCGTGATATGGCCTCAGGATTTCTGAATATGGTTTCATATTGGTTATTCTTTATTTCGAGTTTTATTATGCTGTGCTCCCTGTTTGTAGAGGCAGGACCTGCATCTGCAGGTTGGACTATTTATCCGCCACTTAGTGCCTTACCGCAGGCCATACCAGGATCTGGGGCAGGGATGACACTTTGGTTGATTTCTTTGGCCATTTTCATCGCATCATCCTTATTGGGTTCACTTAACTTTATAGTTACAGTTATAAACCTTCGAACCAAGGGAATGTCAATGACCAGGCTACCGCTTACAATTTGGGCATTCTTTATTACCGCAATGATAGGTCTTGTATCCTTTCCGGTTCTATTTTCTGCAGCTTTGATGCTGATAATGGATAGAAGTTTCGGCACATCCTTTTTCTTATCAGATATCTATATAGCGGGTGAGGTATTACATCACCAAGGCGGTTCGCCGGTTCTTTTTGAACACTTGTTCTGGTTTCTTGGACACCCAGAGGTATATATCGTGATTCTCCCGGCAATGGGAATCGTTTCAGAAATTATGGCAACCAACTCTCGAAAACCTATTTTTGGTTATCGAGCCATGGTAGCATCACTATTGGCGATTGCCTTTTTGTCAACTATCGTTTGGGGTCACCACATGTTTATTTCAGGAATGAATCCATTTTTGGGCTCTGTATTTACTTTTACAACCCTGCTGATCGCTATTCCTTCCGCTGTAAAATCTTTTAACTGGATTACAACTTTGTGGCGTGGTAAACTGCAAATGAACGTGGCTATGCTATGGTGCATTGCTTTCGTTTCCACCTTTATAACAGGAGGATTAACAGGAATTATTATGGGAGACAGCGCCTTGGATATCAATATTCACGATACTTATTTCATCGTAGCTCACTTCCACTTGGTTATGGGTATTTCTGCAGCCTACGGATTTTTAGCAGGAGTTTATCATTGGTTCCCCAAAATGTTTGAGGGAAGAATGATGAATAAGAAATTGGGCTATATACATTTTTGGGTAACGGCCATTGGAGCCTATGGAATTTTCTTCCCAATGCACTTTGTGGGCTTAGCTGGTCTTCCCCGTAGATATTATAGCAATACAAGTTTTCCGTATTTCGATGACTTAGCGGACATCAACGTGGTGATGACTGTTTTTGCGATAATTACAATCGCGGTGCAGGTAGTTTTCCTATACAACTTTATCCACTCTATGTTCTATGGAAAAATGGGTCCAAAAAACCCTTGGAATGCAACCACTCTAGAATGGACTACAGAATTAAAGCACATCCACGGAAACTGGGACGGTCCAATTCCACATGTATATCGTTGGGCTTACGATTATAGTAAACTGAATAAGGATGAAACTGATTTCGTTATTGCGGGTCAGGATTTTATTCCGCAGAATGTTCCGTTACAAGCCAATGAAGATGAACTGGATCATTAGCCTTTTTCAATATACAAACTTTAAAAACCCTTTCGCTTTCGAAGGGGTTTTTTAATACGTATAGATTGCGTAGTACTACGTAGTGGTAATTAAAGCCGTTTGCCGTATCTTTACACTTGAGTTAATAATATGTAGGAAGTGAGGAATCTACTATTTATTTCAAAAGCCATACTGAAAAGTATGGCTTTGTTTTTTAAAACGTCTTCCAAAGGATTACTATATTTGTGGAATGAACGAACACCTCGATCCAACCGGAGAAAATCTCTCGCCACAGGAACTTGATATTGAGAAAAAACTGCGCCCCCTTAGTTTTGAAGACTTTACCGGGCAGGATCAGGCCTTGGAAAACCTTCAGATTTTTGTCCAGGCTGCAAACCTACGCAGCGAGGCGCTGGACCATACACTTTTCCACGGACCACCCGGCTTAGGGAAAACAACCCTTGCATACATTCTCGCCAATGAACTGAATGTAAATATTCGCGTTACCTCAGGTCCGGTTTTGGACAAACCCGGGGATCTTGCAGGACTGCTTACCAACCTTGAAGAACGCGATGTCTTATTTATTGATGAAATCCATCGTTTAAGCCCTATTGTTGAAGAATATCTTTACTCTGCAATGGAAGATTACAAAATTGACATTATGATTGAATCCGGGCCCAATGCCCGTTCGGTCCAGATCAACCTAAATCCTTTCACGCTTATTGGGGCTACTACAAGGTCCGGTTTATTGACGGCTCCCATGCGCGCCCGGTTTGGTATTTCTTCAAGATTGCAATATTACACCACAGAATTGCTCACAACTATTTTACAGCGTAGTGCCGGAATTCTGCAAGTGCCCATTACAATGGAATCGGCAATCGAAATTGCAGGCAGAAGCCGTGGCACCCCGCGTATTGCCAATGCGCTTTTACGCAGAATCCGCGACTTTGCCCAGATAAAAGGAAATGGTAAAATTGACGTGGAAATCGCAAAATTTGGATTGGACGCCCTGCATGTGGACGCGCACGGTTTGGATGAAATGGACAACAGAATTCTTAAAACAATCATCGAAAAATTCAAAGGGGGTCCCGTGGGAATCACCACAATTGCAACCGCGGTTTCCGAAAGTCCCGAAACTATCGAAGAAGTGTACGAGCCATTTTTGATACAACAGGGTTTCATCATGCGTACGCCCCGTGGCCGGGAGGTTACCGAAGCCGCATACAAACACCTCGGGAAATTGAAAGGCCCAACGCAGGGCGGTCTTTTCTGAAATTATATCGGTCTGGGCATATTTAAGGCCAACCAACTTCTAAAGGTGAATAATCTATCCAAAAATACAAACCTTATAAAAGCCGAAGCCAAACGCCTCGGGTTTTTGTCCTGCGGCATCAGCAAAGCGGAATTTCTGGAAGAAGAAGCCCCGCGACTTGAAACTTGGCTCAACAAAAACATGAACGGCGAAATGACCTATATGGAAAACTATTTCGACAAACGGCTGGACCCAACAGTGTTGGTGCCCGATTCCAAAAGTGTCATTTCTTTATTGCTGAATTATTTTCCTTTGGAAACGCAGCCTTCGGACACCTATAAAATTTCAAAATACGCTTACGGTACCGATTACCATTTCGTCATAAAAGACAAATTGAAGCAATTGATGCAATTTATTTCCGAAGAGATTGGCGAAGTCCATGGCCGTGCCTTTGTAGATTCGGCACCGGTCTTGGACAAGGCGTGGGCTGCAAAGAGCGGTTTGGGCTGGATTGGAAAGCACAGCAATCTGCTCACAAAACAATTGGGCTCGTTCTATTTTATTGCGGAATTGATCGTCGATCTCGATCTGGAGTACGACACGCCCGTAACAGACCACTGCGGCAGCTGCACCGCCTGTATTGACGCTTGCCCCACAAATGCGATCGTTGCGGACAGAGTTGTGGACGGCAGTAAATGCATTTCCTATTTTACGATTGAATTGAAAAACGAAATCCCAACTTCGCAAAAGGGAAACTTTGAGGATTGGATGTTCGGCTGCGATATTTGTCAGGATGTTTGCCCGTGGAACCGATTTAGCAAGCCGCATAGTGAACCTCTTTTTAACCCTCACCCCGAGCTTCTGTCCATGACTAAAAAGGATTGGGAAGAAATCACCGAAGAGGTTTTTCAGCAATTATTCAAAAAAAGCGCAGTAAAGCGCACGAAGTTTTCCGGACTCAAACGAAATATTGAATTTCTGAAAAAACAATAATCTTTTTTTTCCCTTACTTTGGAGAGGTCGGGGGAGGCCTTACTGATAAACAACGGTGTGCGGTTTACCAATCTGAAAATTGGGAAACCCAAAATCGTCATTTTCAAAAGCATTCGTTTTCAAAATGTTCTTTCCCTGTCCCGGAATTTCTGGGTAGTACGCAAAGGATAGCTGAAAGGAGCTGAACACCAAATAATCGTTCCGGATAACCCAGCCCAAGCCAAAAGAGGAGTAAATATGGTTGCTTCCAAAACGTTTGTATTTGTCAGAAAGCATGCCGGCAGAGATATTCACAAAGGGATTGAAGCGAAACCCCAAGAAATCCCAAGGAGAATAAAACTGGGTCTGCAGGGCGATTACGTATTTTGCAACGCCTGTGGTCCTCCCGTCAAAACCGTGAATGTTTCCGTTTCGTCGGTCAAAATATAAGTTGCCGTAAACGCCGTTGAAATCAGGATTTTCATTAAGGCTCAATCTATCGGCGACGGAATTCAACCTGTTGAACCCCAATACAATCTGTGGTTTTATGAATTGCCGCATTTTCCATTTGTCGCCCAAGGAAACTAAATGTGAAAAATAATTGGCCCGAAAACTGAAAGTTGCCTGCTCGCTTTTGGACTCGTTGAAAAAACTTCCCAATTCAAAATTCAGGCCCAGAAACCCCCATTTGTAGTAATTTCCGTAAGCCGCTTTTGCCCCAAGATACAACCGGTCCGTTTGGTTTTTATGTTGAATTCCGCCGGTAATGGAATAGATGGTTCCCACCGGAACGTCCTCGACAATGCCGTCGTTAAAAATATAGCTGTCCTCAACAAACTGCCGGGAGGCAATGCCGATGCTTCCCAACAAAAAGGTTTCGTCAGAAAAAAACCGGATGCTGTCATATTCAATACTCGGTAAGCTTTTATAATCCACCAGCAGGGCCCGCGCACTCACAATGAGGTTCGTGGTGCGCTCCCTTTCAGAATTTCCCTTAAAAATACGGAAGGAATGGCCGCCCCAATAATCCTGTGCAATAAATTTGAAATTTTGATTGACAAACGCAAGCGTATCATTTTGAAGGGCTCTTGCCAAATAGCGTTCCTGCAAAAATACACCGCCTGCCCCACGGGTTAACGGCGAAAAGAATACTCTGTCGATGGATATTGCCTTCTCGTAAAAACCGTCATAGTCGATCGTATAGCGTCCCCCGGCACTCACGAAGGTATTTTTGAAATTGGGAATCATATAGCTCGCCTCAAAAGCGTCGCTTCCGTCCTCAATTCTTTTTGAATATCCCACCCGAAACTGATGCCCGGTGCCAATGAAGTTGCGCTCCCTCAGCTGAAGCTTGGTTTGTGAACTTGAAATTTCGGCTTTGGGAATGATGCTCCACGAGTCCAAAACAGTAACGGTTACATCTACAGAATCTTTACTTTCGGATACAAACTCTGGCACAATCCTAACCTTCCTAATATAATTTTGCGACCGTAACAATCGCGCCGATTCAGCTAGAAGCAGGGTGTCCAAGGGTTTATTTTTCTTAAGCAGCAAAAAATTTCGGATTGCCATTTTTGTCGATTTTACGTGTATGCCATTGCCGGTTTTTTCAAGCCAGCTATTGGCAACCTCGGTGCTGTCCGCAAACGAAAAACCGAAAGGATCCTTGGTTTCAATTATAATATTCCGAATAATTCTGCCCTCAAATTGTTGGTAGGTCGGTTTCTTTCTTTCCTTTTTGGGCTGTCTTTTGGATTTATTGGCAGTGGGTCGAAAAATCCATCGATGTATCATTTTCGTGAATTTTCTTTTTTCGGAATAGGTTTTAATTTTTTTATATAATTGCGTACTGTCCTGCACGGCGTTCCTGTCCTGGGCTGAAAGCCTTGGGCAGGATAACATCACAAATAATAGAACGAGACAGCAAACTGGTTTCAATTTTTCTTTTTTTTAAGCAATTCCTTCTCAAATGTATTGAAACCTATTTGGATTTTATTGGGGAAGTTTCCTAATTTTTTCCGGCAATCAAATCCTCAATTTATATTTTCGATTCTTTCAAAACACGTACCTTTGGATTTTACTTTTCGAATGCGCTAATTCGGAGGGATCCCATAAATAAGCAAAAGAATTATGAGCAAACAGAGCAGACGCAGAGAAGCCCTATTATACCACGCCAAGCCAAAGCCAGGCAAAATACAGGTAGTGCCAACCAAAAGTTATTCTACCCAAAGAGACCTGTCCCTGGCCTATTCCCCTGGGGTTGCGGAGCCGTGTCTTGAAATTGAAAAGGATAAAGCCAATGTGTATAAATACACCAATAAAAGTAATCTCGTTGCGGTAATTTCAAACGGAACGGCAGTGCTGGGATTGGGAAACATCGGTCCCGAAGCATCCAAACCCGTTATGGAAGGAAAGGCATTGCTTTTCAAAATATTTGCGGATATTGACGTTTTCGATATTGAAATAGATACCGAAAACATTGATGAATTTATTGCAACCGTAAAAAATATAGCGCCAACTTTTGGCGGAATAAACCTAGAAGATATAAAAGCTCCCGAAGCCTTTGAAATAGAAAAGAGACTAAAAGAAGAACTTGATATTCCCGTGATGCACGACGACCAGCATGGTACGGCCATCATCTCTGCGGCTGCATTATTGAACGCTCTTGAACTAACGGAAAAGAAAATTGAGGAGGTTCAAATTGTTATCAGCGGGGCTGGGGCGGCAGCGGTTTCCTGTACCCGGCTTTACAAAGCATTTGGAGCTAAAAGTGAGAATATTGTTATGCTGGACAGTAAGGGTGTAATCCGTAAAGATCGCGAAAGTCTTTCCGACGAGAAGGCGGAGTTTGCCTCCCACAGAAAAATAGACACCTTGGAAGAGGCGATGAAAAACGCCGATGTTTTTGTGGGACTTTCCGTTAAAGATATTGTCACTCCCAAAATGCTGGAAAGCATGGCGCCAAACCCCATTGTATTTGCCATGGCCAATCCCGATCCGGAGATAGAATATGATCTGGCCATAAAAACCCGAAAGGATATCATCATGGCCACGGGCAGAAGCGACCATCCCAATCAAGTGAACAATGTACTCGGATTTCCTTTTATTTTCCGGGGTGCGCTGGACGTGCGCGCCACAAAAATAAATGAAGCCATGAAAATGGCAGCTGTAAAAGCCTTGGCAGATCTTGCCAAGGAGCCAGTTCCAGAACAGGTGAATATAGCCTACGGCGAAACCAAGCTTACTTTTGGAAAAGATTATATTATTCCGAAACCTTTCGATCCGCGGCTTATTGCCACCGTTCCACCCGCCGTGGCCAAGGCAGCTATGGAAAGCGGCGTGGCCACGACGGAAATTACCGATTGGGAAAAATATCAGGATGAACTTTACGAGCGCATGGGTAGCGATAATAAGATTATCCGACTGTTGCTGAACCGCGCCAAGCTGGATCCAAAGCGTATCGTTTTTGCCGAAGCCGATCATTTGGACGTTTTAAAGGCGGCGCAAATTGTTTTTGAAGAAGGGATTGGCATCCCGGTTCTTTTGGGAAGGAAAGATATTATTCTTGAACTGATGGAGCAGATAGATTTTGATGCAGATCTTGAAATTATCGATCCTAAAAATGATGAAAATTCTGATAAACTTCAATACTACGCCCAAAAACTTTGGGAAAAGAGAAGAAGAAGTGGCATCTCGCTCTATACCGCGGAAAAATTGATTCGCGAACGAAACTATTTTGCGGGAATGATGCTAAATGAGGGCGATGTGGATTGTATGATTTCCGGGTATGCCCGTTCCTATCCGTCAGTAGTAGTTCCCGTGTTTGAGACTATTGGTAGATTTGAAGGAGTTACCAAGGTGGCCACCACCAATGTTATGCTTACCAAGCGGGGTCCTTTGTTTATTTCAGACACTTCAATAAATATTGATCCTACGGCCAAAGAGCTCGCCAAGATTGCCCAAATGACCAATTATACTATGAAAATGTTTGGGCTGCAGCCAGTAATCGCTATGATTTCGTATGCGAACTTTGGTTCTTCAAAAGATCCACATGCTACCAAGGTTCGCGAGGCTGTGGAATTGATTCATAAAAGTAATCCAGATATGATTTTGGATGGGGAACTTCAGGCAGATTTCGCATTAAACCCTGAAATGCTTCAAAAGAAATTTCCGTTTTCGAAATTGGCGGGCAAGAAGGTAAACGCACTTATTTTTCCCAATCTAGATTCTGCAAACAGCAATTATAAATTATTGAAGGAGCTGAACGGCGTGGAATCCATTGGCCCCATTATGTTGGGAATGCGCAAGCCTGTACACATCTTGCAGTTGGGTGCCAGTGTAGAGGAAATGGTAAATATGGCGGCCGTAGCGGTAGTGGATGCGCAACAGAAAGAGAAGCGCGCGCGGGAGCAGAAAAATAGGTAATTCCGAAGATGCGCTGGCGCTAATATTTTCACAAAAACCCCACTGGCTGTTGCAAATAATTATACTATATTTGAGCCTTTAAGTTTTCGTTAACACATGATAACCCATATACAGGGCAGACTGGTTGAAAAAAACCCGACCGACGTAGTGATAGATTGCAATGGGATAGGGTACTTAATCAATATTTCCCTTCACACATTTTCTGACCTACCCACAAGTGAAAATGTTAAGCTGTTTACCCATTTGCTGGTTCGGGAAGATGCCCATACGCTTTATGGTTTTTCCAGTGTAGCGGAACGTGAAATTTTTAGATTGTTGATTAGTGTCTCTGGAGTAGGAGCAAGTATCGCACGCACTATGTTATCGTCTCTGGCCCCAGAACAGGTGCTGGATGCCATTGCTCAGAACGACATTGCGACAATTCAATCGGTAAAAGGAATAGGAGCCAAGACTGCGCAACGCGTGATTTTGGATTTAAAAGATAAGATTTTAAAAGTATACGGTTTGTCGTCTATTTCTACCAGCTCAAGCAATACGAACAAAAATGAAGCGTTATCTGCTTTGGAGACGTTGGGCTTTGTTCGCAAACAGTCTGAGAAAGTAGTGGATGCCATAGTAAAGGAAAATCCGCAGGCTTCGGTAGAAATGATTATTAAACAAGCTTTAAAAAATTTGTAAAATTTGAAGGCAAAAAATTACGTTTACAAGAGTGGCTTTTTTAAGCTTTTAGCAATTATAATTTTCGTATTGTTCAGCAATGTCTCGCTGGCGCAGGACTCCACAGCCGTTGGGAATGAAATGGGTAGAATGGACCTTCCCACTCCCGTCAGTATCCAGGACCTTTATACTTACGACCCCATAACCGACAGGTATATCTATACCCAAACCTTGGGCAGTTTCAATATTACCTACCCCATAATTCTTACCCCTCAGGAGTATCAGCTACTTATCCAGGAGGAGCAGATGAAAGCCTACTTCAAGGAGAAAATCGATGCCGCCGATGGTAGAAAGGCAGGTTCTGATGAACAACAAAAGAACCTGTTGCCAACCTTTTATGTGAATTCAAACTTTTTTGAATCCATTTTTGGGGGAAACACTATTGAAGTAATACCGCAAGGTTCCGTTGAAATGGATCTTGGATTGCTTTATACCAAACAAGACAATCCACAATATTCACCGCGAAACCGAAGTAATTTCTCCTTTGACTTTGACCAAAGAATAAGTTTAAGTCTTTTGGCTAAAGTTGGGACCAGACTTCAGGTTACCGCAAATTACGATACTGAAAGCACCTTCGATTTCCAAAACCAGATAAAGTTGGAATATACCCCAACGGAGGATGACATCATTCAAAAAATTGAGGTGGGTAATGTGAGCATGCCACTAAATAGTTCGTTGATTCAAGGGGCGCAAAGCCTTTTTGGAGTTAAGACGCAACTTCAGTTCGGAAAAACAACCATTACTGGGGTTTTCTCAGAACAAAAATCGGAAACACGTACCGTTACCGCTGAAGGAGGTGCAACCATTACCGATTTTGAACTCTTTGCTTTAGATTACGATGAAAGCCGCCACTTCTTCTTGGCACATTACTTTCGCGATAATTACGACCGTGCCCTTAAGCAGTATCCATTCATAAACAGTAATGTTCAAATTACGCGAATGGAGGTTTGGGTAACCAACAAAACCAGCCGTACCGAAAACGTTCGAAACATTGTGGCCTTGCAGGATATAGGGGAATCGGACCCGATGAATATAGGCTTAACAACACCTCCCGGAGGTTTCATCAGATCGGGTAGAAATGCATACCCAGATAACACGAACAACCTCTTCAATCCTTTTGGCATCAACGGGGGAGAGCCATCTTTGCTAAACCCGTTAATTAGAGATGTGGCCAGCGTGCGCCAAGGCTTTACGGGGGTGCAAGTAAATGAGGGAGTAGATTATGTAACCCTTGAGAATGCCCGAAGGCTGGACCCGGGGGAATATTCATTAAATTCCCAATTAGGTTACATCTCCTTGAACCAACGATTGACAAATGACGAAGTTCTTGCTGTTTCCTATCAGTTTACCGTGAACGGAAAGGTGTATCAGGTAGGTGAATTTTCCAATGATGGTGTTGAAGCCAATGGAGGAACCGTACCCGGAAATGGCGGTACCAATCCTCCCGGGGAAGAAACAGGCCTCGCGCAAAATCTGGTTGTAAAGCTTCTTAAGAGCAGTATTACCAATGTCAATGAGCCAATTTGGGATTTGATGATGAAAAACATCTATCCGATAGGTGCCTATCAGCTCGAGAAGGAAGATTTTAAACTGAACATTCTCTATACCGACCCTTCCCCATTGAACTATTTAACAGAGGCCGGAGCAGAGCTTCCGCCAGATGTAAAGGATGAAATTCTGTTGAAAGTTTTCAATTTAGATCGATTGAATTTTAACAACGATCCCCAACAGGGCGGCGACGGTTTCTTTGATTTTCTTCCGGGGATTACCGTGGATGCACAAAATGGTAGGATTATTTTTACAACGGTTGAACCTTTTGGGGAACATTTATTTGAAAAGCTGGATCTTCCAAGTACATCGGCTACCTATTCCATGCCTTCTACTTATAATCCAAACCAGGCCAAGTACGTGTTTAGAACGCTTTATACCGGCACCAAGACACAGGCAGAACAGTTAGAGAGTGAAAAGAATAAATTTCAGTTAAAGGGAAGTTATAAATCTACTGGAGCCGATGGTATTCCCATTGGAGCTTTCAATATTCCGCAAGGTTCCGTTACCGTAACCGCCGGCGGAAGAACCTTGGTGGAAGGTGTGGACTATACCGTAAACTATCAATTGGGACGAGTACAGATTTTAGACCCTTCGTTGTTGAATAGCAATATCCCGATTTCGGTGAGTACGGAAAACAATTCACTTTTTGGGCAGCAAAGCAAGCGTTTTACAGGATTGAATGTCGAGCATAAATTCAGTGATAAATTTTTGATAGGCGCTACCTATTTGAACCTTAACGAACGCCCGCTTACGCAAAAATCCTCCTATGGTGTGGAGCCCATAAACAATTCTATTTATGGCATTAACTTAAATTATTCCACTGAAGTGCCTTTCCTTACCCGATTGGTAAATAAACTTCCAAATATTGATACCGATGTGGAATCGAATATTTCGTTACGTGGGGAATTCGCCTATTTAAAACCCGGTGCCCCGAAAGTTTCAGATTTCGATGGCAAAACCACGGTATATGTGGATGACTTTGAAGCTTCACAAACCGGAAACGATATAAGTTCTCCCTCAAGTTGGTTCCTTTCAAGTACGCCTGTTGGTTTTGGTGGTGAATTGGCAAATGATAATTTAGCCTATAATTACAATAGGGCGAAACTTGCTTGGTACACAATTGATCCAATATTTTACAGTAGTCAGCGTCCGGAAGGGATTAACGACGAAGATCTTTCTTCACCTTTTACCCGTCGTGTTTTTAGGGATGAAATTTTCCCCAACCAAGACATCATTCAAGGACAGACACAAGCCTTATTTACATTAGACTTAGCATATTATCCATCCACTCGTGGTGAGTATAATTATAATCCTGCTGCGGCCGGAACCAATACGCTCCCCAATCCTCAAGATAGATTTGGCGGAATTATGAGACCTCTTACCACCACCGACTTTGAGCAGTCTAACGTAGAATATATCCAGTTTTGGATAATGGACCCGTTCATATATGATGAGAACAGCGGAAACCCCGGAGGAAACATTAATTTTAACTTGGGTAGTATTTCTGAGGATGTTTTAAAAGACGGAAGAAAACAATACGAAAATGGCTTGCCGGAAGATGGAGGTACTAACAATACCACTGCCACCACTTGGGGTAAAGTGCCAACCAATCAATCCTTGGTTTATACTTTTGATACTGAAGGCCAACAGCGAATAAATCAGGATATCGGTTTGGATGGGCTTGATAACGCTGCCGAGGCGGCCAATTATGGCGCTTTTGGAGGTCTGCCAGATCCTGCAAATGACGATTATCAATATTTCCTTCAGGCCGAAGGAAATATATTGGATCGCTACTTAAAATACAACGGAACCCAAGGCAATTCCCCAGTAGAAGTTACCAACACCAACCGAGGAAGCACCGCACAGCCGGATGTTGAGGATATCAATCGTGACAATACCATGAACACGATTGACAGTTATTTTGAATATAATGTGCCTGTATTCCCGGGTATGGGACGTGAAAACAACAGCTACATTTCAGATGTAAAAGAACTGGAGGTAACTACTCAGAACAATGAGGTTATACCGGTGCGTTGGGTGCAATTTAAGGTTCCAATAAACAATCCAGACCAAGCCGTCAATGGAATCTCAGATTACAGATCCATCCGGTTTATGCGAATGTTCCTTTCCCAATTTTCGGAGAATACCGTGTTGCGTTTCGGTACTTTAGAATTGGTTCGCGGAGATTATAGAAAATTTCAAAAAACATTGGACGAGGTAACCCTCGAAGATCCTTCAAATGACAACACTCTTTTTGAGGTGGAAGCTGTAAGTATCGAGGAAAATGAGAACCGCCAGCCCATTCCTTATAGACTTCCTCCCGGGCTTGTACGCGAGGAGTTGAACAACAACAATAATATTATTCGTGAAAATGAACAATCATTGGCCTTGCGCGTGTGCGGTTTGGAACCCAATGATGGACGTGCCGTCTATAAAAACTTTAGTGTGGACATGCGCCAGTACAAAAATCTGGAAATGTTTATCCACGCGGAATCCTTACAAAATGAAACAGCCTTAGGAGATGGACAATTAGTGGCATTCATGCGTTTGGGGAATGACCTTACCAACAATTATTATGAAGTCCAGATTCCGTTGAATCCAACCAATTTTGGAGCTACAAGCGCGGAGGAAATTTGGCCGGTTGCAAACAGGCTTAACTTACCATTGGAGTTATTGCAGCAAGTGAAAACCCGAACTCCCTTAAATTCAACCGAAGTGGTTTACTATACACAGTCAGAACTGGAAGGTGGCCTGTCTGGTGGAGAAAATGAACTTACAATTGGTATAAAGGGAAATCCAAGCTTTGGAAATGTTAGAACCATTATGCTTGGTGTAAAGAACAGTACAACAAATGATTTGTGCGGTGAAGTATGGTTCAACGAGCTTAGAATGTCTGAACTTAAGAATGAAGGCGGATGGGCTGCCGTGGTTAGTATGGACGCGAACCTTGCCGATTTCGCTACAATCAGTGCTACAGGTAAAAGAAGTACCGTAGGTTTTGGTTCCATAGAACAGGGGCCTAATCAGAGAAGTCGAGAGGATCTTCAGCAATATGATGTTGTTACAAATGTAAATCTGGGCCAGTTGCTTCCTAAGAAGTGGGGAATTCAGTTGCCGTTCAATTACGGGCGTGGGGAAGAACTCATAACTCCGCAATACGACCCCGAATTTCAGGATATCGAGCTCGACACCCGACTTGATAATACGGAAGATCAAGCTGAAAAAGATAGAATAAAGGAACAAGCCGTAGATTATACAAAACGGCAGAGCGTAAACTTTATTGGGGTGCGTAAAGAAAGAACTGGTGACGGCAAACCACAGGTATATGACGTGGAGAACTTCACAGGTTCCTTCTCCTATAATCAAACCGACCATCACGACTTTGAGGTTGAAGATGCCTTGGAGCAGAATGTTCGGGTGGGCGCTACCTATAATTATAATTTTACAGCGAAGCCCGTGGAGCCTTTCAAAAAGAACGATTCGTTGTTTACTGGTAAATATTGGAGATTTTTAAAGGATTTCAACTTTAATTACCTGCCTACAAATATTTCCGTGAGTTCAAACATTACCCGGCAATACAATGAGCAAAAATTCAGGGAAATAAACTTGTTGCCAGGCAATATTGGTCTGCCTACCCTTTACCAGCGCAATTATCTTTTTGACTGGCAATATACCATCAATCATAATTTAACGAAATCCCTGCGCTTCAATTTTACTTCTACAAATAATAGAATTGTAAATAATTATTTGGACGATAATGGTTTTATAAATAATGATATCGGTGTCTGGGACGGATTCTTTGACGTTGGTAACCCTAACCAGCATTTCCAGTCGTTACAGGTGAATTATGATTTGCCTTTCAGCAAATTCCCGTTCCTTAAATTCCTGAGAGCAACATATTCCTATACCGGAGATTATCAATGGCAGCGAGGAAGTGAACAGTTCAATGAAATTGAAATTGAGTTGAGCGACGGAAGCCGAAACGTTTACAATCTTGGAAATTCTATCCAGAATGCAAGCACGCATCAAATTAATTCCAGTCTGGATATGAACGGTTTTTATCGTTATATAGGCCTTACCAAAATTAAGAAAAGCAAACCCAGAAAAAATGCAGGTGAAGCAGGCGACGGTGGAGGTGGAGATGAAAAAACCTCTGGCGAAGAAGGTAAAGCCGGTAGAGAAAGTAGAATTAAAGAGGAAAGGAACAATGCACTTTCCAATAGCAAAAGCGGCTCTCCAAGTGTTTTGGGTCGCGGTGCCGAAGAAGCGGGAAGTTTGAATGCCGGCGACAAAGCCATTAATTCGTTAATTGGTCTTGCCACGATGCTCAAAAAAGTACAGTTCAATTACCAAGAAAACAATGGTATTTATTTGCCGGGTTATTTGCCATCCATAGGTTTTATTGGAACATTGAAGCCTTCTACCGGTTTCGTGTTTGGAAGCCAAGCTGATGTTCGGGAACTTGCCGCGCGCAAAGGGTGGTTAACACTCTATCCGGAGTTCAACGAGCAATATACCGAGGTGGAGAGTCGTCAAATGGATATTCAGGCTAATCTGGAACCTATAAATGATTTGACAGTGGATGTAAACGGAAGCAGAATTTATTCTGAAAACTATGCCGAAAATTACATTGTCCAGAATGATTTATACCAATCATTAACCCCCACTACCTTCGGAAACTTTAATATTTCAACGGTACTAATAAAAACGGCCTTCGGTGCGAGCGATGAAAATGGTTCCGCAGCCTTTGACGATTTCAGAACAAATAGAATTACCATTGCAAACCGTTTGGCACAAGAGCACTATCAAGGCAGACCAATTCCAAGAGATACTTTGGGATACCCTATCGGTTTCGGTAGAAACAGCCAGGACGTATTGCTACCGGCATTTCTTGCCGCCTATAAAGGCAGTAACGCCTCCAACGAAAAAACGGGTATTTTCAGGGATATCCCGCTACCAAATTGGGATATTAAGTATACCGGTTTAATGAATATTCCTTGGTTCAAGAAAAATTTCAAACGTTTTTCATTGACACACGGCTACCGTGCAGGATATACCGTAAACCAATTCCAATCTAATCTGGATTATGACCCCAATAACACTGAGGCCGTGGATCAGGCAGGTAACTTTAAGGTGAAAACCTTGCTCACAAACGTTAACTTAACGGAACAGTTCTCTCCGCTACTGCGTGTGGATTTTGAAATGAATAATTCGGTAAAAATTTTGGCAGAAATGCGTAAGGACCGCGCACTCTCCTTAAGTTTTGCGAACAATCTACTGACTGAAATAAAAGGAAACGAGTATATCATTGGCTTAGGATACAGAATAAAGGATTTGCGTATTGCCACTAACTTTGGCGGAAAAAAGTCTGTTATAACTAGCGATCTGAATTTTAAAGTAGATCTTTCCAGAAGAGACAACATAACGATTATACGGTATTTAGATATTCTGAATAATCAGACCACTGCGGGGCAAACTATATATGGGGCACAACTGTCTATTGATTATGCGCTGAGCAAAAACTTAACAGCCCTGTTCTATTACGACCATACCTTCTCTGAATATGCTATTTCAACGGCGTTTCCACAAACTACTATTAGAAGTGGATTTACGTTGCGTTATAATTTCGGAAACTAAACAGAAAATTGACTTATTTAATTTATTATGAATATACCAGCAAATTTAAAATACACAAAAGACCACGAATGGGTCCAAATAGAAGGCGACATTGCAACCGTAGGGGTTACTGATTTTGCCCAAGGAGAATTGGGTGATATAGTATATGTTGAGGTTGAAACCGTAGGTGATACCCTGGATAAGGATGAAGTATTTGGAACCGTAGAAGCCGTAAAGACCGTTTCCGATTTATTTCTGCCCCTTTCCGGAGAGATCATTGAATTCAACGAAAGCTTGGAGTCTGAACCCGAAAAGGTAAACACAGATGCCTATGGTGAAGGTTGGATGATCAAATTGAAAATTTCTAACCCCGACGAAATAGCAGAACTTTTGGACGATGCCGCTTATAAAGCAATTATTAGCGGGTAAACGGCCGTTGCGTCTAGCAATACTTTACAGTTGTGTAATCACAGTCCTGTTTTTTATTCCTAGCGGCGAGCTACCCAAAACCGATTTTTCTGAAGCAGATAAGTTAATCCACGTCTTGGTTTATTTTGTATTGGCCAATCTATGGATACTCTACCTTTATGTAAAAAATGGGCATCATTTATATAAAAGGGGTACACTTATTCTTCTGTTTTCCATCCTGCTTTATGGCATAATAATTGAGATATTTCAAGGACTCTTCACTGTTTCGCGAAGTGCAGATATACTCGATGTAGCCTCAAATTTAGTAGGAAGTTTACTCGGTATCTATTTTTTCAAAAATGTAAAACATAAATTAAAAGCTTAAAATTTTGATTAAGTTTTAAATTGAACGATAATTTCTATATTTTAGCAACTAGTTAAAACCACTATTATGGAACCCAAAAAAAATCCGAAAGCAGATGTAGGCCGCAGAAGCATGCTGTTTTTCCAATTAGGAATGGTGCTTATGCTTTTCTTGGCATGGCAAGCAATTGAATGGAAATCTTATGATAAATCCGATACTGACTTCGGGCAACTTGACGTAGGCGAAGAACTGGAGGAAGAAATTCCCGTAACACAGCAATTGACTCCACCGCCGCCACCGCCGCCACCGCCACCGGCACCCGAGGTTATTGACGTAATTGAGGATGAGGAAGACGTGGAAGAGACCATAATAGAATCTACTGAAACAAACCAAGAAGAAAAAATTGTTGAAGTAAAGGAAATTAAGGAAGAAGTAGTTGAAGAGGAAATAGCCGACGTGCCATTTGCCGTTATCGAGAATGTACCGGTATATCCTGGATGCGAAGGTGAAAAAACAAATGACGCAAAGAAAAGATGTATGTCTTCCAAGATTAGTGAGTTTATCAATAAGAAATTTGATACTAATCTAGCCTCCGATTTAGGATTGGAAGGAAGACAGCGTATTGCGGTTCAGTTTAAAATTGATAAGAGCGGAAGAGTGGTTGATGTGCGCGCACGTGCACCACATCCAAGATTGGAGAAAGAAGCAATGGATGTTGTACAATCACTTCCGAATATGACCCCTGGAAAGCAACGTGGTAAGCCAGTTGGTGTACTATATTCCCTTCCTATAGTTTTCGATATTCAGTAATCACGAATAATATAATTAAAAAGCCCCGTCCTTGCGAGCAAGTACGGGGCTTTTTGCGTTTTGGCACAACAGTTGCTTTTATAAAAGTGTAACCATTTAAATCACTGTAATTATGAAAAAAGCTGTCAAAAATTTCGCAAACAAAAGGGAGGATAAAAAACAGATTAATATAAAATGGAACTCACGTCTGTTTTTTCAATTAGGTGTTATACTTAGTTTACTTGCCGTTTTTTTTATAATGCAGACTAATTTTGAAATAACAAAAAATACTGCAGAGCGGCACATTCCGACCACTTTGGAAGAACCAGCGATGATAGACTATGTTTTGGACATCGAAAAACCGAAGCCAATTGAACCCATCAAGCAAAAAATACAAAAGCGCGTGCCTGTTCAAAAGGTAGTGAAGAGTAACGTGTTTGATGTAAAGGATAACGAAGCGCCGGTGGATGAAACACCAATTGCCGATACTGATATGCCAATAATAGATGCGCCTATAATTGAGCCTCAAGGCCCAGAAAAGCCTTTGGAGCCTGCAGTAACTAGGACTGTCCTGAATGTTGAGTTCGTACCTGTATATCCTGGTTGTGAGGCGCTGGACAGCAATGCCGAAAAAATAGAATGTATGTCTTCCAAAATAAATGCCTTTATTAATAAAAACTTTCGAAAGGAAATTTTGGAAAATCTGAATCCTAATGAAGCGTATCGAATTTATGTGAAATTCAAGATCGATTCAAATGGGTATATCGCCGACGTTATGGCTAATTCACACAACACAAAATTAAAGATGGAAGCTCAACGCGTAATCAACAATTTGCCTGTCATGAAGCCTGGGAAACAAGGAGACAAGAACGTGGATGTAGTCTATACCGTACCTATTGTATTCAATATTCATTAAAAGTTTCAATCAAAATTAAAAGCTCCCGAGAAATGGGAGCTTTTTTTGAATCCGGTCATTCCAAAAAAACTGTATCTTTCGGGTTCAAACAAGCAACCTTTCGATGAAACATTTTATATTTCCCTTCATATTTTGTTGTTCCCTTATTTCTTCAGCTCAAATTACTTCGGCACAATATGAAAAATATCCCGTTTTTAAAGAATGTGAAAACACTGACGTGGATGCTATGGAAAGCTGTTTTAAAAGGGCTCTGCAACAATTCATTTATGAAAATTTTCAAGTTCCGAATAAGGTTTTTGCCGAAAATTATAAGGGAAATGTAAATGTGCTTTTTGAAGTAACGAAGGAAGGGGAGTTTAAGGTGCTTTACGTAGATGGCATATATGAAGAATTAAAAACAGAGGCCCGCCGAATCTTTGGGGCGCTCCCTAAAATCCAGCCAGCCACCTATAACGGTAAACCGGCTTATGTACAGTTTACGCTGCCAATTGCCATTCCATTGGTGGCGCCGGTGGAAAATATTGTCCAAAATACTGAATTGGAAAAAAAGAACGAAAGGGAACAATTAGTTGAAGAATATGAGGCCATTGAAAACCTGCCCTACAATAATGAAGAATATCGCAGCAATATAAATATTCCACTTTCGCACCACAATTACAGTTTGTTCGATCCAGCATTAAACCGTGTGGGGCTGAACAATCACACGGCCCAAAAGCCCTATATTTATTCTGAAGTGAACAAATATTATGATTTTGAAGCTGCGAATAGGGAAATTTTAAAAAACAAATCGTCGTGGTTTGGACGAAAACTTTGGAACGAACATCTAATTACCATAAAAGGGGAAGACTATTGGCTAACCTTGGATGCGGGTGTAGATTTGCAGGCCGGTAAAGATTTTGACGCAGATATAGATACCTATAATAACACGCGCTTGGTTTATACTCAGGGGGGAATCGGAAAACAGATCGGGTTCTTCGGTGTAATTTATGAAAGTCAGGGGCGCTTTGCAGACTATTTTAATCGCTATGCGGAATCCATTCGTCCCGACGGCGGTAATCCGGCCATTATTCCAGGAAGGGGTATCGCAAAACGGTTTAGAACAGATTCATATGATTATCCCATAGCTACGGGTCATATTTCATATACGCCTTCAAAGTATTTCAATATCCAACTAGGCCATGGCAAAACTTTCCTGGGGGACGGATATCGTTCCTTACTTACCAGTGATAATGCAAGCTCCTATCCGTTTTTCAAAATAAATACTACCTTTTGGAAACTGAAATATACCAACACGTGGATGTCCCTACGCGATGTACGCCCCGAGGTAACGGAAGACGGATCCTTCCGCACAAAATACATTGCCAACCACTATTTAAGCTATAACATTACCAAAAGATTGAACATAGGTCTTTTTGAATCCGTTATTTGGCAGAATGATAATGGTAGAGGCTTTGATGTAAATTATCTGAATCCAATTATATTCTATCGGGCAATCGAATTTTCAACAGGTTCCCGCGGCGGTAATGCCCTGATTGGCCTAAGTACAAAATATAAGGTAAACGACAGAGTGAACATTTATGGACAACTTATAATTGATGAGTTTTCTTCCGGTGATGTTTTTGGGGGAGAAGGAAGCTATAAAAACAAAACCGGTTATCAATTGGGTTTGAAATATTACAATGCCTTTGGCTTAAAAAATCTCTATTTGCAGACAGAGTATAACAGGGTGCGGCCCTACACCTATTCCCACAATACGGTTGTATTGAATTACGGTCATAACAACCAATCCATGGCGCATACCTTGGGGGCCAATTTTTCTGAATTCATAGGAATAGCCCGTTACCAAAGAGGAAGAATGTATGCCGATGCAAAATTTATAGTAGCAAAGCGTGGTTTTGAATTCAATACTCCCGAAGATTCATTTTTCTACGGTGGAGATATCTATGGAACGGAAGACGACCGTGTTTCCGATAACGGAAATGAACTGGCGCAAGGCAATACTACAGATTTCTTTCACACCGAAATCCAGGCCGGATATGTTATAAACCCGGCTACAAATCTAAAAATTTATGGAAGCTTTATTTTCCGAAGTTTCACCCCCGAAGTTAATACAGATATGGTGTTCAAGAATGAAACGACCTGGGTCAACTTTGGCTTGCGAACAGATTTGTTTAACTGGTATTATGATTTTTAGAGTGTTTTAATTTTTCTCTTTTTCCTTTAACTTTTTTTCTATTTCCTTGTATTTTTTCATGGCCTCCTTATTTCTTGTTTCCCGATCCTCGGCGTCCTTGCCTAGTTCTTTGGCTACTTCTTTATAGACCATTCTTAGGAAATTTTCGGTGTTTATAAAACCGGACCCATATCCCTCTCGATCATATTCTTCGGTCAAATCGGTCATTTTTGCTACCTCTTCCTCGGTTTTTTTGTTTACATATTGGCTATACACTCTTTTGTAAATCGTATTGAGCATTTCAGCAGTTTTGCGCAAATCTTTAAAGGTGCCTTCATCTCCGTGTCCGGGAATAATTTTGGTGTCCTCATTGATTACCATCATGGCTTTCTCCAATCCAGCGATGTATCCGTTTAAACTTCCTCCGTTCTCGATATCTATAAAAGGATATTTTCCGTTGAAGAAGACATCTCCGGTATGCAGGACATTGCTTCCCATAAAATAAACCATCGCATCGCCATCGGTATGGGCGTTGTGGACGTGAAAGACAAAGATCTTTTCTCCATTAAAATAAAAGGTGAGATCCTCTGTGAAAGTTATCATGGGAAGTGCGCTCTCGGAAATCCTTTTGGTTTCCTTGGCAATAACCTCCTGCAGGCGCCGTCTCACGTTTTCCTGAGAGAAAATTACCGTACCTGTTTCCGCCATTGCTGGATTGCCGCCCGTATGGTCGCCGTGAAAATGCGTGTTTACCAAAAAACGCACTGGTTTATCGCTAACGCGCTTAATTTCATTTTGAACCTGTTCAATGTTTTCGGCATATTGATCATCAATCATAAAAATGCCATCACGCCCAATACTTAGGCCAATATTGCCGCCCTTGCCTTGCAACATATAGACATTATTGGTTAGTTTCAAGACTTTAGTGTGTGTTTTTTTTCCGTCATCCGTCTGTGCAAAAACGGTAAGAACAGAAAATAAAAAAATGGCGTTTAGGATAATTTTTGATAACATAAATTTTTGGTTTGAAAAATTGGTTCAAAATACTAAAAATGCTGAAATAATAGCGCAAGATTGTCAATAATATATTGGGAAAAAATTTTAGGAAGCGTATCTTTGCGGAGCCTAAAAAAAATAGCTTGTCCGTTTCCCATCCACAATCAATTAGCCCATCCCTTATCAGGAATTTTACCGAAATTACCAAACTTCGACTTTCGGTAAGTGTGGTGTTCTCATCGGTAGCCGGTTATTTGTTGGGCGCGGATTCCATAGATTTTTATGTCCTCTTTCTGCTATGCGTTGGCGGATATTGTATGGTGGGCGCATCCAATGTTTTTAACCAAATTATCGAAAGGGATTTGGACGCCTTAATGGAGCGTACAAAAAATAGACCATTGCCGGCAGGCCATATGACGGTGCGTACCGCATTTATTCTGGCCAGTATATTGACCGTATTGGGAATTATCGTACTATATACCATAAATCCGATTACTGCCATGTTTGGGGCTATATCTATTTTTATGTACGTAAGCCTGTACACGCCATTAAAAACCAAAACTCCGCTCTCGGTATTTGTAGGCGCATTTCCCGGGGCCATTCCATTTATGTTGGGCTGGGTAGCGGCTACGGGCGAATTTGGCATTGAGCCAGGAACCTTGTTTATGATTCAATTTTTTTGGCAGTTTCCCCACTTTTGGGCCATTGGGTGGTTTCTTTTTGACGATTATAAAAAAGCCGGTTTCTTTATGTTACCAAATGGAAAGCGTGATAAAGGCACGGCAATTCAGGTTATTTTATATACCATTTGGACAGTACTCGTATCTTTGATACCTGTTTTGGGAATTACCGGGAAACTTTATGTAACGCCCATATCAGGAACTTTGATTGGCTTGTTGGGAATTGGGCTTCTATACTACGCGATAAAATTGTACAGAGATAAAACATCAACGGCCGCTAAACAGCTTATGTTGGCAAGTGTAAGTTATATTACATTGCTTCAAATAATTTATGTAGCAGATAAATTTTTAAGATGAAATTGAGCCAGATCCATTGTATGATGTTGAATGGGGTTTTAGGCTTTGCGCATTCCAACCGTGAATTAACGAATTAAGAAAATAAAGA
Organism: Aequorivita vladivostokensis; assembly: GCF_000952855.1. Classification (GTDB taxonomy): domain Bacteria; phylum Bacteroidota; class Bacteroidia; order Flavobacteriales; family Flavobacteriaceae; genus Aequorivita; species Aequorivita vladivostokensis. Next base: position 228,387 of record NZ_JSVU01000001.1, read on the forward strand.
AATGGATTTAACACAGGGAAGTAATGAACTAAAGATAGCCAGGGCTAAAAAGAATATGCTCTGGTTTGGTATTATTAGTCTAACCATGAGTTTTGCGGGACTTACAAGTGCCTATGTGGTAAGTAAGGAAAGGCCAGACTGGATATCAAGTTTTGAGATTCCGCAGGCTTTTTATATTGCACTAGTTTTAATGATTGTGAGTAGTTTCACCTATCACTTTGCGCTTCGGGCCATCAAAAAAGAACAGAATAAATTAGGGATGTCGCTTTTGGTAAGCACCCTCATATTGGGAATTTTGTTTGTGGTGTTTCAATTTGTAGGGTTCTCAGAGATAATTCAGAATGGGTATAATTTTACTGGACCCACAAGTAGCATCACCACCTCCTTTATCTACTTGGTGGTATTGTTGCACGTAGCGCACGTTCTTGCAGGGCTTATATCCATAGGGGTTGTAATTTATAATCATTATAAACAGAAATACCGCAATGGCAAAACCTTGGGGGTGGTACTCTCTGTAACCTTTTGGCACTTTGTGGATATTGTGTGGATTTACCTGTTTTTATTCCTATACTTTGTGAGATAATTATAATTCCCGATCGGGACGGCCGTCGTATCATTTTAGTGGAATTAGAGAGGTGATTCTATAAATCTTTCCATGATGTTTCGTTAAATAAAAATTAAACGTATTTTTGAACCTTTATTTAAAACCAAATTCTTTTTATGGAAGCTACTGTTGTTAAAACAGGTACCGAAGACAAAACCTGGGGTGGCGGAAACCAACCGTTGAAAGCAAGTTATGGCAAAATGATGATGTGGTTTTTCATCGTTTCCGATGCCTTGACCTTTTCAGGTTTTCTTGCCGCTTATGGATTTTCAAGATTCAAGTTCGTAGATGCCTGGCCTATTGCCGATGAAGTATTTACCCACTTTCCCTTTCTTCATGGAGTAGAAGCGCCTATGTATTATGTGGCGTTTATGACGTTTATTCTTATCTTTTCTTCCGTAACTATGGTATTGGCCGTAGATGCGGGACATAAAATGAAACAGAATAAGGTTATTCTCTATCTGTTTCTTACCATCATTGGAGGGCTTATATTCTTGGGCTCACAGGCTTGGGAATGGGCTACTTTTATTAAAGGCGACTACGGAGCAATAGAAACCAAAGGAGGGCAAATAATCCAGTTTTTGGATAAAGATGGAGAACGCGTAGCCATAAGGGATTTTGCGGCATTAAACGATGGAGACCGTATTCCGCAGACTCGGGAAAATGGCCTGTGGTTCGCGGAAGATACCGAATATCTGCCCACGGTTTCTTTTGAACAAGTGAAGGCTGGCTTCCTCGCGAATGATAACTTATTGGTACGAGTTCAACATAAGGATGAGCACGATAGACATATAGTGTTATCTAGGGAAGAATCCATAGCAAAAGTAGTTAACGATGGCCAAATGGTGGTAGAAGGCGCAAATCTTCGCCACAATGAATATGGGCATCCACTGTTTGCAAACTTCTTCTTCTTCATAACAGGTTTTCACGGATTTCACGTGGCAACGGGGGTTCTTATAAACATTATCATATTTTTCAATGTTATATTAGGTACCTACGAACGCCGAAATAGCTACGAAATGGTCGAGAAAGTTGGGCTTTACTGGCACTTCGTAGACTTGGTATGGGTATTTGTATTTACATTCTTTTATCTTGTTTAGATTTTCAAAAAATTTAAAAAATGGCACACGAACATAAATTAGCAATCTTTAGAGGCGCTGTAAAATTCAAGTCAAACGTCAGCAAAATTTGGGGCGTTTTTATATTCCTTTCCATAGTTACCATTATTGAGGTGGCCTTGGGTATCCTTCGTCCAGACTTTTTGGTGGACAATCGTTTTCTTGCTTTAAAGCTGCTTAACTGGATCTTTATTATTCTTACAATCGTTAAAGCTTATTATATTACCTGGGATTTCATGCACATGCGTGATGAAACAACAGGGCTGCGCAGGGCGGTAATCTGGACGGCTATATTCTTGATTAGCTATTTGGTGGTTTTGGTGCTTATTGAAGGTGATTATATCTATGAGGTATATAAAGCAGGATTTATAAAATTCAATTTTTAATTTCTTCTGAAATATAATTGAAGCCCTCTCAGAGGGCTTTTTTTATGCGCAAAATTTTCAAAATTAACATCCAAAACATTGTCCAGCCTCCATTTACCCTGTATTTTTGCAGACCTACTTTCAGCGTTTAATAAGTAGTTCAAATTATGCAAAAAATGAAGAAGTATATAGTTCTCGGCATTCTGTTTTTGCTTCCTATTACAGCTTATGTATTCTTTGCTTCGGGACAAAATAACTTTGCAACCTTACCGCTCCTCACCCAGTCTGTGGCAGAGCTCAATAATTTTGAAACCTTGGACGGCAAGCCTGTACAGCTTGAAAATCGTATCACCGTTTTAGGTTTCTTCGGAAAGGATCTTAATGCACATAGAGCCTATGCCTATAATTTGGCGCATAAAATCTACGGAAAAAATCATCAGTTTAATGAATTTCAGTTTGTTATCCTTTTGCCTAAAGGAACTGAGGCCCAAGCCAGAAATATTGAAACGAAGCTGAAACAAATTGCGCCCATCGATGCGTGGTTCTTCGCCTTTGGGGAAGAGCAGGACATCCGCAGGGTTTTTGAATCCTTAAAATCTGATATCTCCTTGGATGCCAATATTTCTACGCCATACGTGTTTATCGTGGACAAAGAAAGAAATCTTCGTGGTCGCGATGACGATGACGACGAAGGGATTATGTACGGTTTCGACTCCAGTAATATTGCCGAGATAAACAACAAAATGAGCGATGACGTAAAGGTGCTTTTGGCAGAATATAGAAGAGCATTAAAAAAATATAATTCCAACCGAGAGATTTAAATTATGGAACGTTCTATTAATTAGGAGCCCCTGTCTCGGACAATTAAATAGTAATCATATCAAAGTATTCCTTAAAAATGAAAAAGAATTATTCCTATATCGGCATTTCCTTTATAATCCTGGTTTTTGGAATTTGGGCCGTGCCTAAGATTATCGACAAACTATCCAAGCCAGATCTGGAAACAATCGGCACAGTGCCACAATTCAGCTTTACAGATCAAAACGGGAAAACCATTTCCAACAAAGATTATGAGGGCAAGGTGTACGTGGTTGAATTTTTCTTCACTACCTGCCCCTCCATTTGTCCCATTATGACGGAGAATATGCTCAAAATCCAGAATGAATTTTTGGGCAATCCTAAAGTTGCAATTGCCTCTTTTACCATCGATCCGGAACACGACACACCGGCAGTCTTAAAGGAATATGCAAAAACGATGGGCATAACAAAGCCGCAATGGCATTTATTGACGGGTCCAAAGGAAGAAGTTTTTAAACTCGCCAATGAAGGCTTTAATCTGTATGTAGGCGATGCCCCTGAAGTAGAGGGAGGTTTTGAGCACTCCGGCTTCTTTGCACTGGTTGACCAAGAGGGAAACATCCGTTCCCGCAAGGACGAGCACGGAAACCCGGTTATATATTACGACGGCTTGGAAGACAAGGGAATACAGATGTTAAAAGAAGACATTAAAAAACTCTTGTAACCCATGCAAACCTCCCCACAAAGCACTAAAAATTATAATGTGTGGATTTGGATACTTTCCATCGCTATTCCGCTGGCAGTGGCCGTTTTGTTCACCGTGAAAATTCCCGGTGCGCCACGCCTTGGCTTTTTACCGCCCATTTATGCAACCATAAATGGATTGACGGCCATAATTCTGATTGTTGCCGTTTACCAAATAAGAAAGGGAAACCGAAGACTGCATGAACGCCTGATGAAAACCGCCATCGCCTGCTCGGTACTGTTTCTAGGTATGTACGTCGCCTACCACATGACCTCAGATTCCACGCCGTTTGGTGGGGAAGGGATTGTGAGATATGTGTACTATTTCATACTTTTAACGCATATTTTACTGTCTATTGTCGTTATTCCCTTTGTATTGATAACCTTTGTGCGGGGAATTTCGGGACAGTTTTACAAACACCGAAAAATTGCGCGCATCACCTATCCGCTTTGGTTATATGTTGCGGTAAGCGGAGTGATTGTTTATTTAATGATTTCACCATATTATTAAATAGAAAAAAGAGAGAAGAACAGAGAAAAAAGATAATTGTGAAAGCTAACCTTTTCCTTTTTTTTTAAACAATGAATAATAAATGAAAGCAAAAATTCTTTTCGTTATATTGATTATATTTCTCATCGCGACAGTTCCCGCTGAAGCCCAATGCGCCATGTGCCGTGCCGTTCTGGAAAGTGAGGAGGGAGGACAGGCTGCCAAGGGGATTAACAATGGTATTGTCTATTTAATGATCTTTCCTTATCTATTGGTCGGCGGTATCGGCTATGCCATTTATCGCAGTCGCAAAAAGGCTCGCAGGGAAAATAAATTATAGTTTTTCCACAGAAGCTGTAACACTTCTCGTCCCTAATAGTCCTATAAATACTTGAAACCATCAAAGTTTCCAAGTCTTAACAAGAATTTCACATTTGGAAGGGGATTTCCCCTTTATTTTGTAAATCAACAATTTTCAGGATGATAGCTATTGAAAACCTTCACAAGTCATATCACATGGGCAAAAATTCGCTCCATGTTTTAAAAGGAATAAACTTTACGGTTTCTGAAGGTGAAATGGTCTCCATCATGGGCTCTTCCGGTTCGGGAAAATCTACGCTGCTCAACATCCTCGGCATCCTTGACGAAGCAGACGAAGGCACCTACACGCTGGACGGCACCTTGATCAAGAACCTGAACGAGAGGGTGGCCGCCCGTTACAGAAACAAATTTCTGGGTTTTATCTTTCAATCCTTCAATCTTATCAATTATAAATCGGCTTTGGAAAACGTGGCCATGCCGCTCTATTACCAAGGTGTAAAACGAAACATTCGTGTGGAAAAGGCAATGCACTATCTCGAAAAAGTAGGTCTTGCCGATTGGGCTACGCATCTTCCCAACGAACTTTCCGGAGGTCAGAAACAACGTGTGGCCATTGCCCGTGCGCTTGCCAGTGACCCAAAAGTATTACTTGCCGATGAACCTACGGGCGCACTCGATACCAAAACTTCTTATGAAGTAATGGAACTCATCCAAGGCATCAATGACGAGGGAAAAACCATCCTCATTGTTACCCACGAAGACGATATAGCGCATATGACCAAGCGAATCGTAAACCTAAAAGATGGAATTATTATAGACGATTCCGTAGTAACCCAAGTACGGGCAAAAAGCGAGGCCTATGTTTAATATTGAACGCTGGCAGGAAATTTTTGAAGCAATTCGGAAGAATAAATTGCGAACCTTTTTAACGGGGCTTTCCGTAGCGTCGGGCATTTTCATATTGGTCATTTTGCTCGCCATTGGGCAAGGTATGTCAAACGGAGTTGCAAAGGAATTTGAAAACGATGCCACCAACCGCATTAGTGTATGGACAAACGTAACTTCGGTTGAATATAAGGGATTGAACCCCGGCCGGATAATAGAAATGGACAACCGCGATTACGAAATGGCGGTTAACAAGAACAGCGAGAAGATTGAGCTAAAATCTGGCGTCTATAGCAGATGGGGCCAATTGACAACCTATAAAAAAGAAAGCGGGAGCTATAGGGTAGAAGGTGTTCGGGGAGATTATCAATTTCTTGAAAATGAAACTTTGGTCGTAGGCAGGTACATTAACCAGAACGACTTGGATTCCTTTGAAAAAAACGCGGTAATAGGCAATCAGGTCTATCTCGATCTTTTTTTGGGAAAAGAGGCGCTCGGCGAATATATTGACATTGCTGGAATAAAATTTAAGGTGGTGGGCGTTTATACCGACCCGGGCGGCGAACGGGAGGAAACCCGAATATTCATTCCGTTGACTACTGCACAGCGTGTTTACAATGCCGGCGATAAACTTCGGTCGCTTGCCTTTACCCTTCAGAAACACGATAAATATGAAGACGCTCTGGCTGCTTCCGAAGCCTTTTCAGCCGAACTGGAAGCTGATCTAAAAGCAAAACACACCATTGCCCCAAACGATGAAAGGGCAGTAAATGTGAACAATACTCTGGAAAACGCCAAACGTTTCTATGATCTCAACAATATGATCCGTTGGTTTTTTTGGGGAGTGGGCATTTGCACCATTATTGCCGGGATTGTGGGCGTTAGCAATATTATGCTCATCATCGTAAAGGAACGCACAAAGGAAATCGGCATCCGCAAGGCTATTGGGGCGCAACCTTGGTCCATTATTGGGATGATTCTTCACGAGTCTATATTCGTAACTGCCATTGCGGGGTTTGTAGGCCTTATCTTCAGCCTGATATTGCTTCAATTAGTGGGGCCATTCATAGAAACAGACTACATACGCAATCCGTCCGTTGATTTTTCGGTAGCCATCACCACGGTAATCATACTCGTTGTGGCGGGAGCCGTTGCCGGTTTTTTTCCTGCGTATCGAGCCGCAAATATTAAACCCATAGAAGCTTTGCGCGATGAGTAAACTATTCAGCAGGGACAGTTGGGCCGAAATTATTGAAGCCCTTAGCAGCAACTGGTTCAGAACCGTGATGACGGCTTTTGGAGTTTTATGGGGAATTTTTATCCTCGTCATTCTCCTAGCGGCAGGCAATGGCTTGGAAAACGGCATTAAGCAGGGTTTCAATGGGATGGCCACCAACTCAATGTTTATGTGGGCACAGACTGCCTCGCAACCTTACAAGGGCTTGCCCAAAGGCAGGCGGTACAACTTTAAGACCGATGATGTGGAAGCCATAAAGCAGCAGGTTCCCGGTTTGCGCTTCGTTTCGCCCAGAAACCAACTGGGAGGTTTTCGCGGAAACAACAATGTAGTGCGTGGCCTTCAAACCGGTGCTTTCAACGTTTATGGCGATTATCCCGAAATTATCCAACAACAGCCAATGGATATTACTTCGGGCCGTTTCATAAATTATTCCGATATAAATGAAAAACGAAAGGTGGCAATTATCGGCAGCGGGGTTCAATCTGCCCTCTACGAACCCAATGAAGAGGTAATCGGTTCTTATATAAAGATTAATGGCGTTAATTTTTTGGTCATCGGCACCTATAAAAAGAAAGGCAATAACGGCGATCCCGAAGAAATGCAGAAAGAAATCTACGTGCCATTCACCTCTTTTTCACAAGCCTTCAATATGGGCGACATTGTGGGATGGATGGCGATTACCGCGGAAGACGGCTCTTCAATAACCAACTTAAAATCGCAAATTTTCGACGTTATCAAAGCACGCCACACCATAAATCCGAACGACGAAAGGGCGGTGGGAAATTTTGACCTATATCAAGAATACAGCAAAATAAACGGGTTGTTTACGGCACTTAACTTTGTGGCCTATTTTGTTGGGATTTTGGTGCTCCTTTCAGGAATTATCGGCATTAGCAACATCATGTTAATAGTAGTAAAGGAACGCACCAAGGAAATTGGAATCCGCCGTGCCTTGGGCGCCACCCCGTGGAGCATCCGTGCACAAGTATTGTTGGAGTCAATTTTCTTGACCATCATTTCGGGGATGGCAGGCATAGTCCTGGCCAGTGCGGTTTTATGGTTCGTTAACTATCAACTCGGCAAAATGGATACAAGCGAAATGATGTTCATCAACCCTTCCGTAAACATCGGCGTAGTGTTTATCGCATTGACTATTTTGATAGTTTCTGGGCTATTGGCAGGATTGATTCCCGCGCAGAACGCCATAAAAGTGAAACCTGTGGAGGCATTGAGAACGGAATAAAATTTATAAATAGAAAAAACCATCAATTAAAAGACTATAATTTCAACAATCAAGAAAATGAAAAAATCAAAAACCATAATAATTCTCGTAACCATTGGTGTATTGTTTACAGTTTCTATGTATTGGCTATATTCAAAAAATATTGAAGACCCAATCGTTTATGAAACCGAAAAACCTGCAATGGGCTCTATCGTGAAAAAGACAGTGGCTACGGGTAGTATTGTCCCAAAGGAAGAAGTGCTTATCAAACCGAACATTTCAGGAATAATAGACGAAATATTCGTTGAGGCAGGCGAAATAGTAAAAGCCGGCGACCTTATCGCAAAAGTAAAGGTAGTACCGAATGTCTCTTCCTTAAACAGTGCCAAGAGCAATATTAGCAGCGTTCGCACTCAAGTGGAGACTGCCCGCTTGGCCTTAGAGAACCAAAAGAGTATTTATAACCGCCAAAAGCAATTGTTTGAAAAAGGTGTAATCTCTGCCAATGAATTTGACAATGCCCAATTGGCCTATAACCAAGCACAGCAAAGGCTGAAGCAAGAAGAGGTTAGTTTAAGGGCGGCAAGCCAAAATTATGATATAGTGAGGACCGGAACTACCAGTGGGATGGGGGCTTCGGCAAATACCGAGATTCGTGCAACGGTTTCGGGAATGGTGCTGGACGTGCCTGTAAAAACCGGAAACCAGGTAATTGAGGCAAACAATTTTAACGACGGAACCACTATCGCAACTTTGGCCGACGTGGACAAAATGATTTTTGAAGGAAAGGTGGACGAAAGTGAAGTAGGGAAAATCAAGGAAGGCTTGCCTCTGAAAATTACCGTGGGAGCCCTTCCCGATAAAACCTTTGATGCCGAACTTGATTACATTGCCCCAAAGGGAGTGGATGAAAACGGCGCAATCCAATTTGAAATTAAAGGAACTATGAAGAACCTGGATACCACTTCTACTTTTATCCGGGCAGGACTTAGCGCCAATGCCTCCATTATTTTGGCCAAAGCCGAAAATGTGCTGACCATAAAAGAGGCTCTGGTACAGTTTGATCCCAAAACGCAGCAATCATTTGTTGAGGTAATAGTGGGCGACCAAAAATTTGAAAGAAGAGATGTGGAACTGGGCGTTAGTGACGGCATAGATGTAGAAGTAAAGAGCGGTATTTCCAAAGACGACAATATAAAAGTTTGGAATCAACTAAAACCAGCACCCGCAACGGGAGGCAAAGGCTAAATCTTTGTGTTCTCTGTGAAACCTTCGTGTCCTCTGTGGTTAAAAGGGGCAAGAAATTCAATTAAAAAATTATAAATTTTGTAACGCAATGGCAATGCAAAAGACTCATTCATCAATAAATCAACCTATGAAGAACATAGCAATCGCTTTCCTTTTTTTGATATTCAGCCTTTCCCTCCAGGCCCAGGATAAAAAATGGACCCTGCAGGAATGTGTGAACCACGCGCTGGAAAATAATATTTCAGTGAAACAAAGTGAGTTGGAATTGGAACTTACTGAGGCAGATAAACTGGAGGCTATAGGTAACTTTTTGCCCTCTCTAAATGCAAATGCCAGTGCCTCAAAAAATACGGGGTTAAGTTTAAATCCTACCAACAATCAGCTGGAGAATACTACCTTTGGCTCTGCTTCGGCTGCTATAAACGTGGGGCTCACGCTTTTTGATGGCCTCAGGAACGTGCGCCAATTGCAAAGGTCCAAGCTTTCGGAACTCGCGGCACAATATCGTTTGGACAAAATGAAGGATGATATTGCCTTGGCCGTAGCAAATTCCTATTTACAGGTTTTGTTGAATAAGGCTAATCTGGAAGTAGCAAAGTCACAAAATATTGTGACACTGGAGCAACTGGATCGCACCAATAATCTTGTAGATGCTGGCGTACTTCCGCGTGGCGACCTTTTGGAAATCAAAGCTACCGATGCTTCAGAAAAGCAACGTATTGCCGTAGCGGAAAACACCGTTAAAATTTCGTTGATTAGTCTTGCACAATTACTTCTTATTAAAGACTATTCAAATTTTGATATAGCAGAAGAAGAATATAAAATAATTGATGGGGGAATTGCAGAGAAGGATGTTTCAGAAATTATTGAAAGTGCAAAAGAGACCCGCTCTGAAGTGCGGATTGCCCAAAAAAATGTAGATCTCGCAAGAAAAGATGTGCAAATTTCCAGAGGCGCATATTACCCCACGCTTTCTGCATTTTTTGGCTATAATACGCGTTATGCTGACAATGATCCTCTAGAACGCCCCTTTATCGATCAATTGTATCTTAATGATGGTATTGGGTATGGGCTACAGCTGAATGTGCCTATTTTTAATGGTTTTGCCGTAAGGAGTAATGTTAAAAGAAATAAAATTGGTTTAAGGAATTCGGAATATCAATTGGAGCAAGCCCAGCTCGATTTAGAATCAAATGTTTACCAAGCCTACGTAGATGCCAAAGGCGCACTGAAAGCCTACGAAGCGGCCATCGTTGCATTGGAATCGCAGGAATTGGCGTATCAATATGCAAAGGATCGCTATGATGTAGGGTTAACAAATGCCTTCGATTTTAGCCAATCAAAATTGCGCTACGACAATGCAAAAATTGAAGAGAACAGAACTAAATTTGAATACATTTTTAAATTGAAAGTATTGGAGCTCTATTTCGGTGTTCCAGCTAGCGAATTAAAATTTTAAATATGAAGAAAAAAACACGCTATTGGGTTATTGCGATAATAGTATTGCTTATTATTTTTCTAATAGTTGGAAAAAAAGCGGGATGGTTCGGAAAATCTGGTGATTTCAAGCAAGTTGAGGTAACTCAAATAGCTGCAATTGATATTGTGGAAACCGTTGCGGCAACCGGAAAAATACAACCTGAGGTGGAAGTGGCACTTTCGTCGGAAGTTTCCGGAGAGATTATAGAGCTTCCCGTAAAAGAAGGCCAAACCGTTGAAAAAGGCGACTTATTGGTTAAAATTAACCCCGATCTTATTCAGGCGGCCGTGAGCCAATCGCAGGCCGGGCTGCAAAATGTGCGCGCGCAATATACACAGGCCCAGGCGAGTGAAAAAAATGCCCGATTAAATTATGAAAGAAACAAGGCACTTTTTGAAAAAGGCGTTATCTCCAAATCGGAATGGGACAAATCTGTAGCCGATTATGAAATGGCGCAGGCCAATGCCAAGGCAGCCTATTATAACGTGCAGAGTGCTTCGGCAAATGTAAAGCAGTCTGTGGACAACCTTTCAAGAACAACCATTTATGCGCCCATGAGCGGAACCATTTCAAAGCTTTCTGTAGAATTGGGCGAAAGGGTAGTGGGAACCGCACAAATGGCGGGTACCGAGATTGTACGTGTTGCCAATCTTCAAAATATGGAAGTGGAAGTAGATGTAAATGAAAATGACATCGTAAAAGTTTCCGTAGGCGACTCTACCATTGTAGAGGTAGATGCTTATCTAAAACGTGAGTTTACTGGCATCGTTACTGAAATAGCAAACAGTGCTGAAAGTTCGCTAACGGCAGACCAGGTTACTAATTTTAAGGTAAAAGTTCGTATTCTTCCCGAATCCTATAAAGATCTTACCGAGGGCAAACCGGAGAGCTTCTCGCCTTTCCGTCCGGGAATGACTGCCACTGTAGATATTATTACAAACAAAAAGAAAAATATCATTGGAGTGCCCATAAGTTCTGTTGTTATAAAGACAGATACGACCGATTCCAAAAAATCGTACGTAGCGAACGAAACCGCCAATGGAACGGCTGAAAAATTTGAGGCGGTATACGTAAAAGAAGGAGATGAAGCTAAGTTGCGCGTCGTAAAGACCGGAATTCAAGACGATTCAAATATAGAAATCATCTCAGGGTTAAAGGTAGGCGAAACCGTAATTACCGGCCCTTATAACACGGTTACTAAATCGTTAAAGCAAGGAGATAAGGTGGAGGTTTCTTCCACTGAAAATGAAAAAAAGGATAAATAATGGCAATTATTTTGTGTCTTGAAACTGCGACTACCAATTGTTCGGTTGCGGTGGCGATTGATGGGGAAGTTAAGGCGATCCGTGAAGAAAACGATGAAAAATTCTCCCACGCTGAAAAGCTTCATGTTTTTATTGAAGAGGTTCTAAATGAAGCCAATATTAATAGAAAGGAACTAGATGCCATTGCCGTCAGCAAAGGTCCCGGTTCCTATACAGGCCTCCGCATTGGTGTGTCTGCTGCCAAAGGACTTTGTTTTGCATTGGATGTACCTTTGATTTCAATACCTACCTTGGATGTCTTAGTGCAACAGGTAGAACAAACAGGTGGATACATCATTCCGCTACTCGATGCCCGCCGGATGGAAGTTTATGCGGCCGTTTACAATGCGGCCAAAAAACAGATTCGCGAAACGAAGGCCGAAATATTAGATGAGAATTCTTTTAGCAATTATTTAAAGGAAGGCAAGACAACATTTATTGGTGATGGGGCAAATAAATTCAAGCAGTTATGTTCAAATGGGAATGCGGTTTTTCTCGACCATAAATTTCCATCTTCCGCGGCAATGGCAACTTTGGCAGAGGCCAAATACGAAATAAGCGACACCGAGGATGTCGCTTATTTTGAACCCTTTTACTTAAAGGAATTTATGTTAGGATAGAACCACTTTTTATAGAAGAGAATCAAAATAGGCTATCGTTTTGATCAAATCTGCTTCCTTATCGAAGTCTATATCGTTTTCCTTTATGTACTTTTTCATCTCACTTTTTTTGCTGTCCATCATTTTTAAAATTCTTGATTTGCTGTTAGGCATTTCTAAAAAGTTGCCATCTTTTACCAAATAATAGGTTGTTTGCATAACAAAGGAAGGAGGAGTGTCTTGCTGGTATGAGGTCTGCGCCTTTCGGGCTTGCCTAAATTCTGCTTTATCTTTTTTATACAGATCATAGGTCTTTCCATCATTCAATATTTTGAAATAGCCTCCTTTTTCGTTGGAGCCATTTAGGGGAATAAAGACATATATATCATTCAATATTCTTACAAAAATGTCTGGCGACTTGAGAAGGGCGCTATATGTTTCATCTGAAATATTTTTCTTTATTTCTATTTCATCCGCATAAGCATTATATCTCATCGGGACGTTATCCCTGATTAATTGATCATCCTGAAATATTTTACCTTGTAAAAAATTCGGGTTAGTATATGCCTGATATTTAATAGCATTAAATTGCGCTTCGGCAAGACCGAAGGCCAAAGCTTTTTGGTTTAGATCAATAGTTCTATCATACACACTGGTATAAGCGCTTTGCCCAGATTGAGCAAACAGCGAAACTGTCATCAAAACAAGAGAGGCTGTGAATATTAATTTTTTCATTTTATAGTATTTAAGATGTTTTATAAAAATATGAATAATTCCTACAAATTTAAGGATTTATTTCTTTAAAGTTTCCAAATTAAAATGGTGAACATCGCGTTGGGGATAAGGTATTGAAATTCCTGCCGCTTCGAGTCTCATTTTTCCTTCCTCTAGAATTAACCAGCGCAGGTTCCAGAAATCTTCATTCTTGGCCCAATAACGAAGGGTGAGGTTTACGGAGCTATCGCCCAATTCGGCAACGGCGACCATTGGCATTTTGTCTTCAAGTGTTAGGACCGTTTCCTGTTCCGATACCAAATTCAAAAGAATTTCCTTAGCTTGCTTTATATTGTCGTCATAACCTATTCCAAAGGTCAAGTTTTCGCGCCTAATGCCTTCTTCGGTATAATTTATAATATTGTCATTGCTCAGCTTTCCATTTGGGATTATGGCAAGCTGGTTTCCAAAGGTGGTCAACTTTGTATTGAATATTGAAATCTCCTTTACTGTCCCGTCAACACCTTGGGCACTTATAAAATCGCCTACGCGAAATGGCTTTATCAATAAAATAAGGACACCTCCGGCAAAATTGGCCAGTGATCCTTGCAGCGCCAATCCCACGGCAAGTCCCGCGGCACCAATAATCGCAACCAAAGAGGCAGATTCAACGCCCAGTTGCGTAATGACCAATACGAAGAGGACAATTTTAAGCCCCCAATTAATAAGGCTGGCGATGAAGTTCTCCAGCGTGGGGTCATATTCCTTTTTGTCAAAAAATCTCTTTATAAAACCATTCAGGATTTTTACCAGCCACAGTCCTATGAACAGCATTAAAACTGCCCCAATAACATTAGGTAAAAAATCTATTAGTTTTTGTCCATACTTTTCAATATAAATATCCAAGTCTTTGAATTTGTCCATAAAGTTTATTCGTTTTTGTTTAATGATTCAATTGCAATTTTTGGATCCTTTATCGGGAGTTTGCAAGTATTGTTTTTGCAAACATAAAAAAGGGTTTCGTTGGGCACAAATCTATTTTGGAATAACGGCCCGTTGTTTTCTTCTCTGCTGCCCGCAATTATTTTATTGGGAAGATAATGTTTGTTTATGTTTTTTACTTTTTCATCTACATCTTCTCCTATAATTACTACCTCGTAAAAATCGTTTTTAAGGTTCAACAATAGGTCCAGCCAATTGGAAAATCCGCTGGGATACTGCATAATCTCTGTTGAGACATTCTTTAGCATTTGCTGCGAAATTGCTTCAAAACTGGTATCTTCAAAATATTTTGAAAGCAGAAATAGGTTTTTGGCCATCGAGGAATTTGAGGCTGGAATTACGTTATCGCGATATTCAAAGTTTCGGCTCACGATGGCTGGGTCCTTTTTTGAAGTGAAATAAAACATCTGTTTTTCCGAATCAAAGAAATTGTCAATCGCATATTCGGTCATTTTCTTTGAAAGATGGAGCCATTGTTCATCCAGCGTGGTTTGATACAGGGCTATAAAAGCTTCAATAGTGAAGGCATAATCCTCCAAAAAACCGTTGATGCTACTTTTGCCGTCTTTGTGATTATGAAACAGTGCTCCGTTTTCCTGCAGTTGTTTTTCAGCAATGAACTTTGCATTTTTAATGGCGCTGTTTAAATACGCTTCTTTCCCAAAAACTTTATAGGCGTCTGTGTACCCTTTCAGCATCAGCGCATTCCAAGAAGTAAGGGTTTTGTCGTCCAAACGCGGTTTTGGCCTTTGGTTGCGATAGGCGCGCAGTGTTTCTTTCCAGCTTTTCTTTTTCTGCTGAAATACTTCGGAAGTAAGTTCAAATTCCCGCTCAATCTCCGCATCCGTTTTTTTTCGGATTAGCACGTAATTGTCTTTTTCCCAATGTCCGAAACTGTTCACATTATAATATTCCTTAAATATTTCGAAATCGTCTTTTAGCAACCGCCGCAATTCTTCCGAAGTGAAAACATAGAAAGCGCCCTCTTCCAGGGCTCCCTTTTCATTTTGGCTGTCTGCGTCGAGCGAGGAATAAAAACCGCCTTCGCTATTGGTCATTTCACGTGCTATAAAATTTAAGGTTTCTTCAACCACATCTTTATAAAGCAGATTTTGCGTAACCGAAAATGCATTGCTGTAAAGAGTGACGAGTTGGGCATTGTCATACAGCATTTTTTCAAAATGGGGCACGTGCCATTTTTCATCGGTACTATAGCGGGCAAAGCCACCGCCAATCTGGTCATAAAGACCGCCGAACGCCATTTTATCCAAGCTCAGGGTTACGTATGCCAGTAGCTCATCATCTTTTTCTGAAACGGCCTGTCTTAATAAAAACTCCAGATTATTGGGCATCATAAACTTCGGAGCGCCTTTGAAGCCGCCATTTCTTTCATCAAATTGGTTGGACCATTTCGATACAATTTCCGCAACCGGAAAATTTTTAAAGTTGACGGCTTCGGTTTTTAATTCAATGAGGTCCATGGATTTAATGCCCTCTTCCAGTCGGTTGGCGTAGGCAATCAGTTTTTCGGGCTCGCTTTTGTAAACTTCCTGTATCTGCTCCAGCGCATTTATCCAGTCATTTTTTCTGAAATACGTACCGCCCCAAACGGGTCGGCCATCAGGCAGGGTTACCACGTTCAGCGGCCAGCCGGCACTGCCGGTCATCAATTGCACGGCATTTATGTAGGTTTGGTCCACATCTGGTCTTTCCTCCCTATCTACTTTTACGGAAATATAATGTTGGTTCATCACGGCGGCCACCGTGCTGTCCTCAAAACTTTCGTGCTCCATAACGTGGCACCAGTGGCAAGCGGCATAGCCAATGCTCACGACCATCAGCTTTTTTTCCTTTTTGGCCTGTTGTAGGGTTGCTTCGTTCCAAGCCTTCCAGTGTACCGGATTGTGCGCGTGCTGCAGCAGGTAGGGGCTGGATTCCGAAATTAAATCGTTTGTAAATTTGTGTGTTTCCACAGTATTTTTTGTTGAAGAATTGCAACCGATCAGAACTTGCAGTGCCAAAAAAACCAGTATCGATCGCATAATAACTTTTCAGAAAAACAAAAATACGCTTTTGACATATCAAAAGCGTATTGAGTCTAAGCGATAAAAATCTTATTTCACTTCAAAAGTGATCTTAACATTTACGCGAAACTGGGTAATGTTGTCCCCGTCCACAACGCAAGTTTGTTCATTTATATAGGCGGAGCGTATGTTTTTTACGCTTTTGGATGCTTCCTTTACTGCGTTTCTGGTAGCGTCTTCCCAGCTTTGGCTAGAGTTTGCTAGCACTTCAATTACTTTTAATACTGCCATAATTATTTTTTGGTTTTGGGTTAAAATTCAGTGAACCCCTAAATTACAATTATTAAGCGCTAATTTTCAGAAAATTAAGTTAAAAGAGAAGTTTCTAAACCTTATCCGTTAATGGCCACCACTTGCTGTACTTGGCCGCGCAGCATTTCCTTCAGCATGGTTTCAATGCCGTTTTTCAGAGTGATCGTGGATGATGGGCAACCGCTGCAAGCCCCTTGAAGAATTACCTTCACCGTTTTGGTCTCTGTATTGAAAGAATCAAACATAATATGGCCGCCGTCGCTTGCCACGGCCGGTTTCACATATTCGTCGAGAATGGAGATTATTTCCTTTTCAAGATCGGTGTATGCTTTGGGAGAATTTTGGGAAGTATTTGTTGAGGTAGATTTATTTTCAGCAATATTTGTA
The DNA here is from genome assembly GCF_000952855.1 of Aequorivita vladivostokensis. GTDB lineage: Bacteria > Bacteroidota > Bacteroidia > Flavobacteriales > Flavobacteriaceae > Aequorivita > Aequorivita vladivostokensis. The sequence continues at coordinate 245,244 of NZ_JSVU01000001.1, forward strand.
GCGTTCAATACTTCATCGTTCAATACAGGTTTTCCTTCCTCGATAAATTTTCTGATGAATTCCCGCAGTTCTGATGAAATATCCTGCCATTGCGCTACATCATATTTCATAACCGAAACGTAGTTCGCGCTTATAAAAACTTCTTTCACAAATGGAAATGTGAACAACTCCTTGGCCAGGGGCGAATGGGCGGTTTCGTCGTTACTTTTAAATTCAAAAGTTCCGGTTGCCAACGTTTTATTGGCCACAAACTTCATCACACTAGGATTGGGGGTGGTTTCGGCATAAACACTTACCGGAACTTTTTTCACCTTAGGTTGTTCCGAGATCACGGGATTGCCGGTATTCAGATATTCAAGGATAGAATCGGCAATTTCCTGCTGAACGTCTTCCCATTCCACAATATCATACTTTTCAATGGCGATAAAATTTTGTGAAATAAAGACCGTTTTCACAAAAGGCAGATAAAAGAGCTGTTGGGCCAGAGGACTGGGTTTTGCCTCCTCGACATTATTGAATTCATAACTGGATGATTGCGTTAAGAAAGAATTAACAATAAATTTAACAATTTTGGGACTTGAAGTATTTGAAATTTCTATGTTAAATTGTGGCATCCCTTTGAATTTTGTGCGAAAATATGAAAAGAAAAACAATGTATTCAATATATTTGGCAACTTAACAAATCCTTATCATATAAAGGTCCGAGGTTTTGGTAGATAAGTATTAGCTGAAAAATTTTAATATTTGGCGTGCGGAAAAACTAATTTGGGGATGCCACGCTGAACAAAAGCCTATTTTTTTAAGAATTTCAACCAATGGTATTCATAAAAATTTCTTAATTTCCCCCGATTTTATGTTTTTAACGTTATGAAAAAAAATTACTCCCCGAGACTGTTTCTCTTATTGTTTGCATTATTTTCGGTTGCAATTTCCTTTGGACAGGGTACTACCTGCGCTGCCATTGAACCATTTTGTGCTGGAAATCAAGCATTGATTTTTCCCAATTGTAACAATGTTGATCCTAATTGTAATGCGACCGCAGAACCGGGTCCCGACTACGGTTGTTTGTTCACTCAGCCCTACCCGGCATGGTTTTATTTGCAAGTTGATCAGGCTGGAAGGTTGGATTTCCAAATAGTTCAAAATACTTCCTTCGATGTTAATGGAAATCCTACAGGTACAGGTTTGGACGTTGACTTTATTGCTTGGGGGCCATTTGCCCAAGGCGATGATTTGTGCGATTATACACAATTACAATCATTTAATGAAGTTGATTGTAGCTATTCCATACAACCGGTAGAGAGCTTTACCATTCTCAATGCGCAGCCCGGTGAAATATATGTTTTGTTAATTACTAATTACAATCGGAGTCCGGGCTTTATAAAATTGGAACAGACTAATGCCGGCAATCCCGGCAGTGGTACCACTGACTGTAGCATTTTAACCACTCAAACCGGTTGTGAGGGAGATCAGTTTACGCTGGATGCAACTGCCCTAGGCGCCACAAACTATCTTTGGGAGTATGATGATGGTACTGGCTACGTTACTATATTCAACGGTAATTTCCCCACAATTAACGTAACCGGTGCTGGAGATTATAGGGTTACAATAACCTTCGGAGCGGGAACGCCCCAAATTCGGGAATTTGAAATAATAACCTATCCCCAACCCGTCATAGCCAGTCCGCCACTGGATATGGATATTTGCGACAACGGTTCAAACCCCGGAGTATTTAACCTTGAATTGAACAGTCCAATAGTTTTGGGAGGACAAAACCCAAATTTCCAAATTACTTATCATCATAGCCAACTAGAGGCCCAAGGAGGAGCTAATCCTATAAATCCAGCCAATGCTTATCCTATTGTCGGTGCTTCGGAAACCATATGGGTTCGAATACAGGATCCTTCGGGAACTTGCTATGCAATAGATTCTTTTGAAATCACCTTTGCCTCCGCTACGGCTACCCAGCCTGTAACACCATATTACGTATGTGATCAAGATGAGGATGGCCAGGAAATAGTAAATCTGCAACCGCTTTTTAATACAACTATTTTAAACGGGCAAAACCCATTGCAATATGGCGTTAGTTATCACGATAATCCTACAGATGCTGGAACCGGGAATAACCCGCTGCCACAACCGTACACGGTTACCGTTAGCCCTATGACCATATATGCTCGGGTGCAAAGTAACAGTGATCCAAGTTGCTTTGATACCACCGATTTTGAGATAATTTTGGATGTGCCTCCAGCTATAAACATGAATCCCGCCCCACTGATAGTCTGTGATTCGGACAATGATGGTATAACTGAATTTACCTTGCATGATGCAGATCCAGATATTACCAATGGCGACCCTACTTTAGTGGTTTCCTATCACCGTACTTTTTCGGATGCCCAAACCGATGAAGGTGAACTTTTTGATCCTTATGACAATAACTTAAATCCATACAACGACAGTGTTTGGGCACGGGTTGAAAGTCCAAATACCAGTTGCTACGCCATAGTGGAATTGCCATTGGAAGTGCGGGACAGCCCAGTGCTTACCGAGCCCACGCCCTATCGAATTTGCGATGACAACAATGATGGATACGAAATTTTTGACCTCATCACAACCAAACGCGATGAAATCTTGAATGGTCTTGATCCGTTACTGTACGATCTCTATTTTTATGAAATTGAACAAGACGCTATTGATGCTGGAAACTCCGCTTTGACCCCTACGCCCGATTTTTCATTGGCCATAGGCAATCCCGGTGCCTATCAAAACGCAATCCAAAATGCCCAGACTATTTATGTTCTTGGGGTAGGCACTGCGGCCAATACTTCCCCCAATAATGGCGCTCAAGGATGTTTTGATATAGTGGAACTGCAACTTATAGTGGATCCAATGCCCACGGCCATAGAACCTGCAGATTATCACCTTTGCGACGATACTTTAAACGGCAGTACTCCGAATGATCAAATTAGTACTTTCAACCTTAACTCCCGTGATGGAGAAGTTTCAGGAGGTCTTCTTGGTCTTACGGTTACATGGTATGTAACTCCAGCAGATGAAATTGCGGACAACCCAATACCAAACCCCGCCGAATATCAGAACATCACCAATGCCCAAACTGTCGTTGCAAGGCTTACCAATGGCTTTGGTTGTAAAGATCTCGCCACCTTAACACTGGTTGTTGATCCATTGCCTACCCCAGGACAACCACAACCTTTGGAATTATGTGATGAAGGTGGAGGTTTTGCAGAATTCGATCTTAGCCAACGCATCGCTGCAATCGAGGGGAATGAACAAAACGTAACAGTAAAATTCTACCCTACCCAGGCAGAAGCAGAAGCCGGTGGTCCAGGAGAAATACTTGCTCCATATTTATATACCAATATTATTCCTTTCAATGATTCGGTCTGGGCGAGACTGGAAGGTAATATTACGGGATGCTTTGCTCTTGTGGAACTGGAGCTCATCGTCATTCCATTGCCGGACGATCCCGATGGAAACTTTTTGGATCCGTATGAACTATGTGATTTAGATGGGAACGGACAAGGAATTTTTGACCTTACCATTCAGGACGATGCTGTATTTGGAATACAAGATCGAGCCGATTTTGCACCCATTAGGTATTATGAAGACATTTTGGATGCCCAGGCCGGGAACAATAATTTTATCGATCCCGCCAATGCATTTCCAAGTGCTGGCCAAACTGTATATGTACGTTTGGAAAGTTTGATTACGGGCTGTTTCAAAATAACTCCTTTTGACTTGGTAGTAAGCGAATTCCCAACACACGGCCCTGCTGCCGATCTAGAGGCCTGTGATGACGAGGTGAATGGCAGTACCAGTACGGACGGCAAATCTACTTTCGATTTGACGCTGAATACGCTTCCAATTCAAGATGGGGATACATCCCTTACAATATTGTATTATGCAGATGAAAACGATCAGACCAATAATATCCCAATTGACAATCCATCAGAATATCAAAACGAGATAGTACCACGGCAGGAAATTTTTGTTACCGTTACAGGTCTGAATTTGTGCGAGGATAATTTCAGTTTCTTTATAACTGTGAATCCAAACCCAGAAGCGGTACAACCAACTCCTTTATATGCTTGTGATGTTGATAATGATGGGGATGCCTTTTTCGACCTTGAAAGCAAAACGGCAGAAATACAGGGTGGAGATACCTCTTTGATAGTTACCTATCACGATAATCCACTAGACGCATCAACAGGAGCCTTTCCCCTTAATAGTCCGTACGAAAATATCATTCTTTATAATCAGCCCATCTACGTACGGGTGGCGTTCGCTAACCCGCCAGCGGGCACCGGTTGTTTTACCGTTGTCATCCTGGATTTAATAGTAAACCCAACGCCGGAGGTCCCTCAGGATTTGCCAGATCTTATAGCTTGTGATGATGATGACTTTGCCCTTTTCGATCTTACCGAACAGAGAGATGGTATATATGGAACCCAATCTCAGGATGATTTCACCTTAACCTATCATCTTACCGAGGCTGATGCCACTGCCGGTACTCCTTTGATTGCACAGCCAGATAGATATACCAATGTTACCAACCCACAAACTATTTGGGTGCGTTTGACCGATAATGCTACGGGATGTTTCAAATTAGGTAGTTTTGATTTGGTTGTAACTACTGGCTTGCCAATAAACGATCCGCAACCTTGGGTGAAATGTGATGATTTAGGAGAACCATTTGATGGAAAAACTATTTTTAACCTTACCGAAAAGAACAGCGAGATAACAATTGATGAACTTACGCAGGGTGTATGGTACTTTGAGACCCCGGCTGATGCCCAAAATAACGAAAACGCAATAGACCCAGATACGGCGTACGAAAATATAACCAACCCGCAAATAGTTTATGTGCGCGTCGAGGATAGTAATACAGGTTGTATTTCATTCACCACCCTTACATTAAGAGTGGTACAAAATCCAAATCCTGTTCCTCCCACCCCTATAGAGCTTTGCGATGATAATTTTGGAGTCCCATTTGATGAAACAGAGCTTTTTGATCTTACCATTCGGGAATCGCAAATACTTAATGGAAATGTTTGGACGCTCGGTTATTATGAAAGCTTTGACGATGCCGTAAATGAGAATGGCGAAATAGTAGCGCCAGAACTTACGGCCTACGAAAATACAAGCAATCCACAGACTATATATGTACGGGTTACTGAGCCATCTTCTCTATGTTTTGAAATAGTAGAATTACAACTTATCGTGAACCCATTGCCAGATGATACTGCCGTGGTTTCCGACTATATAATCTGTGCTGCGGATGACAGTGAGATAGGAATTTTCAACTTGGAGACGAAAGTGGATGAAATCTTAGGTGAACAAACAGATCCTCCATTTACGGTAAGTTTCCACTTAAACGCGGCCGACGCACAGAGTGGCAACCGTCCTATTGTGAATACCACCGCATATCAAAATGTTGATGTGAACAATAATCCGATAAACCCACAGACCATTTATCCGCGCATAACTAATACTGAAACAGAATGTGCAATAGGTGGCGTTCAAAGTTTTGAATTGATTGTTCAAAGAGGTGCCGTTGCGGTTACCCCTGCCGAACCTTTTGTAATCTGCGATAATGTAGCTCCGAATGATGGTTTTGCAGAATTCGATCTTGAAGATTTCACAAGCCAACAGGTTGCCGACCTTCACGCTGAAATATTAGCTGGTCAAGATCCCGCGGTGTATGAGGTCACTTTCCATGAAACCCTAGAGTCAGCAGAAGCGGGGAGCCCTGTTATTAGCTTTCCATATACAAACATTATCAATCCACAGCGAATTTACGCTAGAGTAACCAATACTGCCAATCCATACACTCCCCAGTGCTATGCCGTGGCGGAGATTATTCTTAAAGTAGAGCAATTGCCCGAAGTGTTATTGGATGGCGACTACCGCTTGTGTGTTGATGAAAACGGAAATCCAATTGCCGAAGAAGAAGGAAGTCCATCCCCTCCTGTTATTGACATCGGTTTAGATCCAGCATTGTATACCTTTGTGTGGGAATTTAACGGAGTGATTGTTGTAGGCGAGAACGGCCCTTCCATTATTGCGCTGCAAGGTGGGGAATATACGGTTACATATACCGAAATAGCAACTAACTGCGAAGGTTCTGCAACTGCAACTGTTACGGTTTCCTCGCCACCTTTTACCTATGAGGCCAATTTGGTAACAGGAGCCTTTTCCGACAACCCGATTGTTGAAGTGATTGCAACGGGTGATGGTACGTATCAGTATCAGTTGGATAGCGGGCCTTTCCAGGACAGTAATATTTTTGAAAACGTTGATCCTGGTAATCATACTATAACCATTAAGGATATTTATGGTTGTGGAAGTGTTACGATAGAAGTTGGCGTTATAGACTATCCACCATATTTTACGCCGAATGCGGATAGTTATCACGATACTTGGAACATAATCGGTATCGCCACGGGCGATCCTACCGCTAAAATCTATATTTTTGACCGTTTCGGAAAACTATTGAAACAACTAAGTCCACTAGGTACAGGATGGGATGGGACATATAACGGAAAACCGCTTCCATCTAGCGATTACTGGTTCCGAGTGGAATATACCGAAAACGGAACGAATAAAGAATTTAAAGGACACTTTACCCTAAAACGATAAATACCGACTATGAACATTAAAAAAATTCCCCTAATCCTACTTTTGATAGTATCGCTTTATGGCTTTTCACAAGATGGTATTCCTGTTTATTCAGAATATTTAGCGGATAATTTATATATATTGCATCCATCAATGGCGGGTGCCGCCACGCATAATCAACTGCGTTTGTCCGCACGCCAGCAATGGTTTGATCAGAACGAGGCCCCAAATCTGCAGACGCTGAACTTCAATGCGCGTTTGGGAGACCAATCGGGGGTGGGCGTCATTTTCTATAATGATAAAAATGGATATCACTCCCAAACAGGTGGGTACCTAACCTATGCCCACCATATTATGTTTTCGAGAAGTGAAGCAGATTTAAATCAGTTGTCTTTCGGTCTTAGTGTAGGTTTGACCCAATCCCGTTTGGATGAGACCCAGTTTGACCTTACGGATTTTGATCCAGTTATTAGCGGAATCATTCAGAGCACTTCCTATTTCAATGTTGATGCAGGCCTTTCGTATAACTTTCTTGATTTTTCGGCGCATTTCACCGTAAAGAATCTCATCTTCCAAAACAGATCGATCTATACCGAGAAGTATGAATCTAATAACCAAAGAAGGTACCTGCTTTCGGCCGCGTATGCCATAGGTCAATATGGAGCGGACTGGAGCTATGAGCCCTCCATTCTCTTTCAATGGAGTGAGCGTACGGGAGAACAGGCCGTGGACTTAAACTTCAAAGCCTATCGAAAGATGGATTTCGGCCAGCTATGGGGCGGATTGTCCTACCGAAGAAGTCTGGATGGCGCAGAATATCTAAATGGAGAAGAGGTAAAGGCTCAAAAGCTACAGTGGTTTACGCCAATATTGGGTATAAACTATAAAAACTTTATGTTTGGCTATAACTATTCCTACCAATCTGGAAATGTTAAGTTTGAAAGCGGTGGCTTCCATCAAATCACCCTAGGTTACGACTTTTTGGGCGGCAGGCCAGAACCTTATGATTGTAACTGTCCGGCAATCAACTAAGCACATTTTTCATATAACCTAAAAATAGCCCGAGCTTATAAGTGTCGGGCTTTTTTATGTGACATGATTTTGAAATGATAAAGGCTGACATAGATAGCTTTGCTTCGGTTGGCTATTTTTTATATTATTCCAAAACTTTTCACTTTTTGATATTTTCTGCATTGCGATATTAAATTTTTTCAAAATAAAGTGCGCATTACCCAAATATGTGTTTCAATTACTCAGCGCTCTTTTTGGATGAGTGAAGTATTCTTTTTTCACAAAAGTGGGAGCTGTTTCAGAAAATCGTAATTTTAAGCATTGCGGTAAAGTGCGTATGTTTACTGTTTTAAAATTTAAATGAAAATCCCTCTTTTTATTTTTACGGCATTTGTGATTCTTTTTTCCGTTGCGGCCTATTCGCAGGGAAATCGGCAATTGGATAATAAGTCTTTTATGCTAAAGGGGGAAGTGGTGGATGGGGAAACCAACATACCGATCGCCAAGGTGAATGTTGAAATCTTGGGCGGCCAATACACAACTACAAATCTTTCCGGACGCTTTGCCATCTCTGCGAAAATTGGCGATGAACTCATTATAAAAAGTGACGATTTTGTAACGGTATATTATGCCGTAACGAAAAACGATTTTATCACCGTTCGCGTGGAAAAGGCCAAAGAAGAAATTGAATCATCCGTGGCAAAAGGCACTAATCTTAAATCACAGGCTGGGTTTAAGGTGTATTTGGATTCTGCCAGATTTTTTCTGAAAAAGGATGCCCAAAAAAGTATTGAATATGTAACTCGCGCATTGGAACCGGGGCGGGACAAAACCATTTCCGCGAAAGAAAACAGGCAGGCCTTTGAGACCTTAGGCGATATAAATTTGTTTTGGAAACAGCCCGACCTTGCGATTGATAATTATAAACGGAGCCTTCAGAATACGCCGAATAGTGATGTCTCGATAAAATTGGCAAAGGCATTTGCAGAAAATAAGAATTATCAAGAAAGCATTACTACTCTTCAAAATTTAATAAAACAAACGCTCTCAGCCCACCAAAAAGTTGAAGTTTACGAGAGTTTGGGCGATACCTATAAAGCTACGGGCAACGCCATAAAAAGCGTGTTCAATTATCAGATGGCGCTGGATATAGCAAAGGAAAGCCAAATTAAACCTAAAATCACCAACCTAAATTCCAAGATAGGAGAGGCCTACGCGCAAAGTGGTGCCCTGAATGAAGCCGAGGAATATTTTGACAATTCATTAAAGCTGGCCAAAAAGGAAAATAAGCAGCGTGCCGTTTCCGAAAAAAATAAAGTTGCGGATTTTTATAACCAAAACCGCGAGTACGATAAGGAAATACAGCTTCGGGAAGAAACCCTGGAAGAATTGAACGCAATGGGAAAGGCCGCCAAAGTTGAGGACGAGGCCCTTACGCCCCAACGCCAAAATTACAAAATAGCAAACGCCTTTGTGGCGCAGGAAAAGTACGAGCAGGCCATTCCGTACCTTGAAAAGAGTATTGCAGAGGCCGATAAAAATGAGGATCTAGTGGTGCAAAAAGATGCCGTGCGGAAGCTCTCGGAAATTTATCGGGACATCGGGGAGTTTGATAAGGCTACCGAGAGCTATCAACGCTATGTGGAGGTTGTAGATGAGCTTTATGTGAAAAAGGAACAGGAAATTAGCCAAGCTGCACGTTTCAACAGGGAAATTACGCAGAAGCAAAACCGCATTATAAGCCTTGAAAACGAAAGGAAGCTCAACGAAAGCCGATACAAGCTCGCATTTGAAAACCAAGAACTTGTGGAGAGAAATGCCACGATTCAAAAGTGGGTCATCATTTCGCTTGTGCTTATTGTGCTATTGTTGATTTTTGCCGCCTACACGCAGTATAAAAATGTGAAACAGCAAAAATTTGCCAATAATCTTTTGGCGTTAAAGTCGCTTCGGTCGCAAATGAATCCGCACTTTATCTTTAACGCCCTAAACTCGGTAAACAGTTTTATTGCGGTGAATGACGAGCGCGCGGCCAATAAATACCTTACGGATTTTTCATTGCTAATGCGATCGGTTTTGGAAAATAGCGAAGAGGATTTTATTCCCTTGGAAAAGGAAATCGAACTGCTGCAACTTTATGTGAAGTTGGAACATTTTAGATTTAAGGATAAATTCGACTATAAATTTTCGGTAGATGAAACGATTAATTTAAACGAATTCGTCATTCCACCCATGCTGCTTCAGCCTTACGTGGAAAACGCCGTGTGGCACGGGCTTCGGTACAAGGAGGAAAAAGGTTTGCTGGAGATTAATTTTAAAAAAATAGATGCCAAAACCGTTAAAATAATTATTCAGGATGATGGTATTGGCCGTACTAAGTCGAAAGAATTCAAAACCGAAAACCAAAAAAAGCAGAAGTCCAAGGGAATGGGCAATACGCAAAAAAGAATTGCTATCTTAAACGAAATGTACAAAGACAAAGTGGACGTAACCGTAGCGAATGTTTTCGAGAACAGCGAAGGTACCCGCGTGGAACTGATTTTAAAGAAAGATTGATGAAACTAAACGCAATAATAGTAGAAGACGAGGAAACCAGCAGGGAAATCCTTAAAAATTATCTGGCAAAGTATTGTCCCAGCATCGCTCTAAAGGGCGAGGCGGGGAATGTGGATGAAGCCCTGGTTCTGATTCGAAATAATGATTTGGATGTGGTTTTTCTCGATGTGGAAATGCCTTTTGGCAATGCGTTCGATTTGTTAGACAAGGTTGGTGACCGCCAGTTTGAGACCGTTTTTGTAACGGCGTACAACCACTATGCTATTGATGCACTGAATGCACACGCTTCCTATTATTTGCTGAAGCCCATTTCCATAGATAAGTTGATCGAGGCCGTTGATTATGTTTCAGAAATAAAAGCTAAGGAAAACAGTCTTCAAAATTCAATTTTAAAGCCACTGCAAACACAAGTGGCTGGCAAAATAACCATTCCGCTGCAAAACGGTTTTGAAGTGCTTCAAATGGAAGAAATCCTTTATTGTCAAGCAGATGATAACTATACGCAGATCTATTTAAAGAAAGGAAAACGATTGGTAAGCAAGACGCTAAAATATTTTGAAGATTCCCTGTCAGAAAACGGTTTTGCTCGCGTTCACAAATCTTATTTGGTAAACGTGAACGAAATAACCGAATACAAAAAAGGAAAGGGCGGGAGCGTAGTACTTTCCAGCGGGAAGGAAATAATGGTTAGCCCTTCGCGAAAGAAGGAATTGCTAGCTTATTTTGGCTAAAAATTTATTTGGAAACACAAGTGTGATGCTGTATATTTATAGCTCAATTGGAAGCCGAATATCCTTCACGCTTTAGTGCCTTTCCAAGAGATTTGAAATTTAATTTTTTTCAGCCCTAAGCCATCTCTATGCCATCTCTATGCCGACTCTAAGCCGACGTTATGCCGACTCTACCTCATAGATACTCCCTAAATACCCTATAAAAACGTCACAATTAAGTTATTCTAATTTTACAAAGAACTACAAATTACAACCGATGATATTAAAACCCGTAAATGGAAAACATCCAGAAATTCCCAAAGATTGCTTTATTGCTGAAAACGCCACTATTGTTGGTGATGTGGTAATGGGCAATGAATGCAGCGTTTGGTTTAACGCTGTGATTCGCGGCGATGTGCATTTCGTTAAAATGGGCAATAAGGTAAATGTGCAGGACGGTGCGGTTATTCACGCCACCTACAAAACTTCTCCCACCACCATTGGCAATAATGTTTCCATTGGCCATAATGCCATTGTGCACGGTTGTACTATTCATGATAACGTGTTAATTGGGATGGGAAGCATTGTGATGGACGATTGCGTGGTGGAAAGCAACACCATAATAGCAGCCGGGGCAGTGGTGTCAAAAAACACAAGGGTTGAAAGCGGAAGCATTTACGCGGGGATTCCGGCAAGAAAAATTAAGGATATCAGTCCAGAGCTTACCAAAGGCGAAATAGAACGTATCGCCAATAACTATGTGATGTATTCTTCTTGGTTTAAAGAGTGAATTAGAACTCTTTTTTCTCCACGGAAATTTTTTCAGAATAATTTTTCAGGAGAAATTTTAAGGTGTCGGTTTCGGCATTTGTAAAAAACTGAAGTTTGGGCGCGGTATTCTCGTCCCGAAGCATATCCATACTTTGCAGTACGGTTTTGGTTTGTCTGGCCACTGCCTCCCCCGAATCGATTATTGTTACGTTATCGGGAAGGATCGCTTTCAACTGCGGGATTATATAGGGATAATGGCTGCAACCCAAAACCACATAATCTACATTTGCGGCAATCATCGGCTTGGTATGTTTCTTTAATAGCGAAACCATTTCGGGACCGTCAAGATTCCCCGCTTCAATTAACGGCACCAGACCCTCGCCTATAATTTCGACCACGTTTATATCTTTGGTAAATTCCCGGGTAGTTTTGCTGAAAAGGGCGCTGCTCAGGGTTCCTTTGGTGGCCAGAATGCCGATGCTTTTCGCGGTGGTCTGTAGCGCGGCGGGTTTTATGGCTGGTTCTATTCCGATAATTGGAATGTCATAATTTTTCCGAAGAGTAGCAATGGCATTGGTAGTAGCGGTGTTGCAGGCCACTACAATTATTTTTGCGCCCAACGCCAATAATTTCTCGGTGTTCTTAATGCTCAAATTTGTAATTTCCTCTGCGGTCTTGTTACCGTAGGGCGCATTTTTGCTGTCCGCGAGATAAATAGTATGTTCCAGCGGCAGAAGTTTGTTGATTTCCTTCCAAATGGAAGAACCTCCCACGCCCGAATCGAATATACCAATGGGATTGTTTTTTTTCATATCGTAAATGTAGCCAATATGTTCAAAATGGCACATAAAAAAACTGCCCGCAGAAGCGGGCAGTTTTTAAATTTCTTTGAAGAAAGAATTACATTCCCAATTCTTTTTTCACATCGGCCATTAGATCTTTTCCGTCGGCAAGGATTACGCCGCTACCCAAAGTGGAATCCAACACATACTGGTATCCTTGTGCTTTTGCAACTTTTTGAATAGTATTCTGGGCTTTTTCAAGAATAGGCTTAAAAATATCCGTTCTTTTTTTGTCTAAATCCTGAAGCGCTTGTTGTCTATACGCTTGAATGTTGTCCTGCATTCCTTGAACTTCCTGAAATCTTTTTTGATTCTCTTCATCAGTTTTACTCGCAGCTTCAGTGTCATACTGTTTCATCTTGGTTTCTAGCTCTTTTGCCATTGCCTTGATTTCAGTATCATAAGTTTTCTGCACTTTTTCCAATTGGCTTTGGGCCGCTTTATATTCGGGCATAGCCTCGATTAGTTCCTGTGCGTTAATGTGTGCAATTTTGGACTGGGCGTTCATAAAACTTGTTGCTCCCACGAATAGTGTCATTGCAATTAAAACTATTTTCATTTTTCTCATTGTAAGTGTATTTAATTTAAGTGTTATCTGTTTAAGGGTGTTGATTACTTGTTTTGGAAATTAAATTTATTCTTGGCCATCACCTTCCTCACCATCTTTTCTTCCTTCTGAAGCATTGTTTCTGTTTTGGCGGGCATTCAGGATGGAATCTCTTCGTTGCTCTCTTTCTTCGATCAAACGTTGTCTGCGTTGCTCAAATTCAGCTTTTTTCGCGGCGCGGATGGAGTCGCGTTCTCTCTGGCGCTGGGCCATCATTTCCTCGCGTTCTGTCTTTTTTGCTTCTACTAATTTTTCGCGCTCTTCCTGCTTTTCTTGGATTGCTTTTTCTCTTTCGGTAATAGCGCCTTCCTCTTCAGATGAAAGTGCCTCACGTCGCTCAATTTCGCGCTGCTCTTTTTTGTTGGCTGCCTGAACTCTTCTTCCTGCCCGCTCAATGCTTCGCAGTACTAAGTCACTAATATCGTTTCTCTTTGCTGCGAAGAGCATCACTACGTCTGCAGATTTGTCAAAGATGAAATCGTACTTTTTATTCTCTGCAATTTCCTGTACTATATTGAAAACTTGATCTTGAATGGGCTGTACCAATTGCCTTCTTTGGATCATCAAATCGCCATTTGGCCCAAAACGATCCTGCTGGTATTGAAGCATTTCGTCTTCCTTGATTTTTATCTCCTCTTCGCGCTCATCAATAAGTTCTTTGGTAAGCAGCACTCTTTCATTTGCAAGGTTCAGCTTCATTTGGTCTATCTCTTTCTGCTTCTTTTCAATGTCCTGTTTCCACCGTTGTACCTTGCCTTCCAATTGAATGGATGCTTCCTTGTACTCGGGAACACTTTCCAGGATATATTCCATATCAATATATCCTATACGAACGCCTCTTTGAGCTTCAGCCATAAAGGTGAAGCAAAAAAGGAAAAAGGTAAAAAATAGTATTTTTTTTGTCTTCATATTATTTGGTTATTGTTTAAGAAAATATCGTGCCAGTTTTTAAAATTGTTGCCCAATGATAAAGTGGGTCTCCCATCCGTTCTTCTCGGTTCCGCCTAAAACTGGGTCGAAGCCATAGCCAAAATCGATACCTAAAAGTCCGAACGCAGGCATAAATATACGCAATCCTGCGCCAGCGGAACGTTTCAGTTCGAAAGGATTATAATTTCTGAAGCCGTCATAAGACGCTCCCCCCTCGGCAAACCCAAGCACATAAATGGATGCCATCTGGGCCAAAGTTACTGGATATCTTACCTCTAACGAAAATTTATTGTAAATCGTATTTCCGTCCTGATCAGAAAGAGACTGGTTGGGATACCCCCGCAATTGTATCACTTCACGGCCATCCAAACTATAGGCGCCCAGACCGTCACCTCCTACGAAAAATCTTTCAAAAGGTGGCACTCCTCGGTCTTGATTGTAGGCTCCCAAGAAACCGAACTCAGTATTCGTTCTAAGAACCATTTTTCCCACAAGTCTCGTGTACCAGCTTCCCTTAAATTTAATTTTATAGTATTCAAGCCATTTGAAACGTTCTTGGTCTATCTGTGAAATTCTTTTGCGGTCATCAATATACTCCGGGTCGTCCTGTGGGGTTTGCTCGAGTAGCGCTCTTTCATTGGAAAGGGCCTTATAATCTACATTGTTAAAGGCAGAATAGGGAAGCGTGAGCTTTGCCGTAATGCTAAAGTCGGATCCCTGTGTAGGATAAATAGGATTGGTGGCGGTGTTGTTTCGGCTTATGCCGATAGTATATGCCAGGTTGTTTGAATAACCATCGCCAAAGGTAAACAGGCCTGTGTTGTAATTATTCAAATTATAGTGCTGGAAGCTGATGGCATTGGACCATACAAAGTAGTCATCTGGCCACTTTACCTTTTTGGCAAGGCCTACCGAACCTCCGGTAATGGTAAAGCTTCTGGATTTATCTGCCCGTCGGTTACTGTAATCGTAAAAATTCTGAATGGTGTGCGAAAACGAGGTGGACAATTGTACCGGTTTTCTTCCACCTAACCAAGGCTCGGTCAACGATAGACTATAGGTCTGGTAATAACTACTGGCCTGGGCCCGGATGGATAGCTTCTGGCCATCACCCATTGGCAAAGGTTTGTATGAACTTAGGTTGAAAATATTTCGAAGTGAAAAATTGTTGAATGAGAGCCCTAACGTTCCTACAAATCCGCCTCCGCCATAGCCTCCCTGAAGCTCTATCTGGCTGGAACCTTTTTCTACGACCGAGTATTCCAAATCAACCAAGCCGTTATTTTCATCAACTTTTTTGAAGTTGGGGGAAAGCTGCTCCGGATCAAAGAAACCCAATTGGCCCAATTCGCGAATGGTTCTTACCACATCGCGCTTGCTGTATTTTTGGCCGGGACGCGTTCTTAATTCTCTATAAATTACGTGATCGTTGGTACGGTCGTTTCCTACCACGGTTACGTGGTCAAAATAGAACAAATTACGCTCCATAATACGTATTTCGAAATCGATGGTGTCATTGCGCACAGCTACTTCCACAGGATTTATACGCGCGGCGAGGTATCCGTTGTTTTGGTAAAGGTTGGTAAGGTCGTTGGCCTCTGGATCGGTATCATCTTGAATGCGTTCTTGCAGCAATACACCGTTGTAAACCTCACCGCTTTTAATTCCAAGTATTTGACGTAATTGGTTGTCGGTAAACACACTGTTTCCGATGAATTTAATATCGCCAAAATAATATTTGTCGCCTTCTTCAAGTGTAATATCCAAGGCTACATTCTTTTTGTCGAGAACGCGCAAGGTATCGCTAATAACGCGGGCATCGCGATAGCCGTTTGATTTATATTTTTTTAGGATGGATTCTTTGTCTTCCTCAAAACCTTCTTCGGTATATTTTGAACGTTTCCAAAAACGGATAAAGTTTTTGCGTTTTGTTTTTTTCATGGAACGCCGCAGTTTACCGTTGGTAAATTGCTCGTTTCCTTTAAAATTAATTTCCTTGACTTTTACGCGTTTTCCCTTATCGATTGTAATAACCATATTTTGTGAACCCTCTACACCCGCCGAATCGGTCTGTGGGATGGTATTGATGGTCACCTCGGTATTAAAAAAACCGTCCTTTTTATATTTGTTTGTGATGTAATTTTTGGTGGTAGTGAGAAGGTTTTCTGTAATTTTGGTCCCGGCCTTAAGATCATTGTCCTTAATGATCTCCTTTTTCTTTGCTTTTCGTATTTTCTTGCCGTTTATTTCAACTTCATTGAGTTTTGGCAGTTCCACGATATAGAGTTCTAAATCTACATTGTCGCCTTCAATATTGGTAACATAAAATGCGATGTCACTAAAGAGATTTTGTTCCCATAGTTTTTTGGTTACTTGGCTCAATTTTTCACCCGGAATGTAGATGCGGTCACCTTTTTTTAGACCGGTAAATGCAATCACGGTCTGTTCGTTAAAGCTTTGGGCTCCAGTAACCTTTATTTCATTTATGGTATATTTTCTTCCGCTGTCGAGTTCTTTTTGCTGTGCCTGTAGTGTAAAAACGGAAAGTATTGTAAATAGTAAAATACAATAAGATTTTCTGTATGTATGCAATAGGGAACTATTGATTAAGTTGTTCACTGGTTTTTCCAAATCTTCTTTCTCTGTTTTGATAATTTAATATTGCTTCAAAAAGATGGTTTTTTGTATAATCCGGCCAAAGTGTTTCAGTAAAATACAACTCGGCATACGCTATTTGCCAAAGTAGAAAATTACTAATGCGCTGCTCGCCACTAGTGCGGATCAATAAATCTACATCTGGTAAATTTTGCGTGTAAAGATGATTATTAATTACCGTTTCATCAATATCATGCGGCGAAATTAGGTTATTTTTAACTTTAAGACTAATCTCTTTTATTGTTTTTGTAATTTCTTCCCTTGAACCGTAACTTAATGCGAGCGTAAGGGTCATTCGCTTGTTGTTCTTGGTTTTAGCAATCACGTCAAGCAACTCTTTATGTGCTTTTTTGGGTAGGGCTTCAAGATTGCCGATGGCATTTAGTTTTATGTCGTTGTCGGTAAGGGTTTTTATTTCTTTTTTAAGGGAAGAAACTAGCAGTTTCATCAATAGTTCTACCTCCATCTTTGGGCGGTTCCAGTTTTCTGTTGAAAAGGCGTAAAGCGTTAAAAAGGGAATTCCTATTTCCGCACTTCCCTCTACTATTTCGCGAACTGCCTTTGTGCCATTTTCATGCCCGATGGAGCGGAAAAGACCTTTCTGTTTTGCCCAGCGCCCATTGCCGTCCATAATTATGGCAAGGTGCTGGGGGAGTTTGTCTTTGTCTATTTGGTCTTTGTTGTCCATTCTCACTTAAAAGTTGCAGTAGCAAGGCTTTCTTCCGAATGCAAAAGTAACGGTTATGCCAGTAAAAACATACCAATCGTCGCTGTTTGTATTTCCAAATTTTAGCTCTTCTCTCTCTGCCAGTCCCTTCACGGGGTTGCTGCCATCCAGATTATCCGTAAAGGTGTAGCGTGCGCCAATTTCAAAACCCACCATTGCGTTTTGGCCCATATTGGCTTTATATCCTAGCACTATCGGAATTGCCACACTGCTGGCGCCGTCATAATCGGTTATTGCATCATTTCCTCTTTTATATAGGGCATCGTACCAGAAATAAGTAAGCCCGGTATATAAATAAGGAGTGGATATGGCTTTCTGTGCGTGGACGTTAAATTCCCAAAAGGTGTATTCAAGGCCTATGGAAACCTCCTTCACCGTATTTTCAAAAGAATAGCCACGCTCTTTTCTGCGGTTGTTGGAACTTTTGGAATCGTCTCCTTTTATTTTTGCGATCATTACAGAACCTCTAAAGGAGTGCCGTGCACTTCGGTTCCATTTAAAAATGCCGCCTGCGGCAAAGGTGTTTGGATTTATGAAATTGGTTTTCCCTACATCGCCAATGTAGTTTGCGCCCCCGATAATCCCGCCTATTTCATAGGTCTGGGAATGTGCATAGAATGCTGTTGAGAGTATTAAAAATACGGTCGCGAAATACTTCATATACTTTAAAAGTTTGCAAATATAACAATAAACTTGGCTTGACATTGTTGCGAGCCAAGTTGTCTCAGTTGATTAACAAATTTTGATGGATTTTATTGTTTAGTTCCGCTTGTCTTCGCCCCACAAAAGTTTTTTGCGCAAGGTTTTTATGAAACTATCATCGTGCAGCTGTAATAATTTGATGGTAAAAGGCGCTTTTTTAATGATAATTTCGGTCTCGTTGGCAAGGGTCGCGATGCGAGAATCCATGGAAACCAAGAAAGTGTTTTCGCGTCCCGAGACTTTTAATGAAATGGTACTGGAATCTGGAATGACCAAGGGTCGGGCATTTAGGTTGTGCGGAGCAATGGGCGTAAGTACTATATTGTTTGCATCAGGAGCTATCACTGGGCCGCCGCAACTTAAGGAATAGCCGGTGGAGCCGGTAGGTGTAGCTACAATAAGACCGTCAGACCAGTATGAAGTAAGATATTTATCATTCACCAAAGTTTCCACCTTTATCATGGAAGTGGTATTCCTTCGGTTTACGGCTACTTCGTTTAAGGCGAAGTTTAAAGGTTGGATTTCACTGCTCTTCGGAAAAGTTTCTACGGTGAGCAGGCTCCGTTCCGAAATGGAATATTCCCCCTCCAGTATCTGGTTCAGGCTTTCGGTCATTTCCTCTTTTTGAATGGTGGCCAAAAACCCTAATCTGCCCGTATTAATACCCACGATCGGTATGCCTAAATCACCTACGAAGGTTACGGCTTTCAATATGGTTCCATCTCCACCAATGCTAAAAAAAAGGTCAAAACTGGAATCTAATTCGGTAAAGGTAGAAAGGGCGGAAAAGTTTTTTGTGATATCCTGATTTTGGTTAATGATGCCCAGAAAGTTCTCCTCAATCACTACTTCCGCCGCTCTTTTCTGCAGTGCATCGAGCAACATCTGGATATAGATTTCAGAATTCTCGTGATAAAATTGTCCGTAAATGCCTATTTTCATATAAATGCTGTTGGTGTTATCGTTGGTGCTCTTTCCCTACAGTTATATATTAAGGTATTTGTCCAAATATTCAGACCGCTCCTTTAAATCTTCCAAAAACTTATCCTCTTCGTGATGGCTGATTACATTGTACTTGTATCTTCTAAAAGTTTGTACAATGCTGTTCATTGCGGTATGGCCCACTTTTACCGTAATCTGAACGCTGTCGTTTTCAATTTTTGAAATAAACAGCCCAAAAATACGGGTTCCGTTTGATTCTACAATTTGGCAGATTTCACTAAAGGAATAATCCTGGATTCCCTTTTCAACCACAATAATTCCTCCCGTTTCGTTCAAGAAAGGCGTGTTGTTGAAAAGACTCATTATATCGCCCAGTTCATAATATCCCAAATAGTTGTTATCGGCGCCCAAAACCGGCATAATGTTGCTATTATGAAGCGCAAAGGCCTCCAGAATGTCCAGCCAATTGGTGTCTTCCAATACGTGGAAGGGCTCCAAGGCATATTGAAAATCGTTGAGTGTCTTGGAGTTGTCAAAGCAGTAAGCATCATTTTCAGAAACGCTACCTATAAAATGTCCGTCCTTTTCCACGGGTACGTGCGAATAGGTAAGTTGGTTGAAAACCGTCTGTACATCCTTTACTTTAGAAGAAATGTCGAACGGTTCAATATCGTTAATGATGTAGTTCAGGGTTTCCATTGCAATAAATTTTTAACGCAAATTACTTAAAATAAAGGTTCATTAGCGTTTGGAAGGTTTGTATTTTTGTTAAAAAAAGCCCTTAAGCCCCCGAAGGGGGAATTGGAGCACAAAAATACTGTTAACCGATAACAGAAAACTGAAACCTTTTTTCATGACAAAACTAAGCGTAAACATAAATAAAATAGCCACCCTGCGCAATGCCCGTGGCGGTAACGTGCCCGATCTGTTGCAGGTTGCAAAGGACATTCAGGCGTTTGGCGCACAGGGCATCACCATCCACCCAAGACCCGACGAACGCCACATACGCTACCAGGACGCCTATGATCTAAAAGCCATTGTTACTACGGAATATAATATTGAGGGCAATCCGATGGACAATTTCACGAAAATGGTTTTGGAGATAAAACCTACCCAGGTTACCCTCGTTCCCGATGCCGTGGATGCCATTACTTCCAACGCGGGGTGGGACACGGTGAAACACAAGGATTATTTAAAGGAAATTATTTCTGAATTTAAACGAAACGGGATCCGCACCTCCATATTTGTGGACCCAACCCTAAAGATGATTGAAGGCGCCGCCGAAACCGGAACCGACAGAATTGAACTTTACACCGAAGAATTTGCAAAGCAATATGCCTTGGGAAATAAAAAAGCCGTAAAACCTTATACGGAATGTGCAGTTCTCGCAGATAAACTGAATTTGGGCATCAACGCGGGCCACGATCTTTCTTTGGAGAATGTTGCGTTTTTTAAGGAAAACATTCCGCATCTATTGGAAGTGAGCATTGGCCACGCCCTTATCAGTGAGGCGCTTTATGATGGGTTGGAAAAAGTGATTTCGGAATATTTAAAAAAATTGAATTAATGGTCTTACACTCCCAAATTTTAGGCTCCGGCAAACCTTTTGTAATCCTTCACGGCTTTCTCGGCATGGGTGATAACTGGAAAACCCTCGGCACGCGCTGGGCCGATGACGGCTATGAGGTTCATCTGTTGGACCAGCGCAACCACGGCCGCAGTTTTCACAGCGAGGAATTTTCGTATGAAAAAATGGCCGAGGATTTAAAAAAATATTGCGATGAGCACGATTTAAAGGAAATAATCCTGCTCGGCCATTCCATGGGCGGCAAGGTTGCGATGCAGTTTGCCGTAACCTATCCTGAAAAGGTTTCAAAACTGATAGTTGCAGATATTGCGCCCAAAGCCTATCCGCCGCATCATCAGGATATATTGAAAGCGCTTTCGGCCTTAGATTTTTCAACCATAAAATCACGCGGCGAGGCGGAGGATATCCTTTCGGAATATATAAAGGATCAGGGCACGCGATTATTTCTTCTGAAAAATCTATACCGAAAGACCAAAAAAGAATTGGCGCTTCGCATAAACCTGCCCGTACTTTCTGAAAAAATTGAAGAAGTAGGCGTCGCTCTTCCCGAAAATACTGTGTTTGAAGGCGATACACTTTTTTTGGGCGGTGAAAAAAGTGGTTATATGGAACCGATGGACGAGCTTTTGATTAAAAAACATTTTCCAAAAGCCGAAATAGGCACCATTTCGAACGCCGGACATTGGCTGCACGCGGAAAATCCCGACGAATTTTATGATAATGTTATGAATTTTTTATAATATTGTAAGAAGGTTTCTTATGCGTGCATAATAAATGCCTTTAAATTAATTCCTTACTAATTAAACTCAAGAATTAACTCTAAAAGAAATACACAATTATGAAGAAAGTATTAATACTTGCCGCTTTTGTACTTGCAAGCGCGGTTACTTATGCGGGCGGTTACCGCGTAAGTTTACAGGGCAATAAAGCCCTGGCGATGGGCCATACGGGCGTTGCGGTTATAAACAGTAGCGAGTCCGTGTTTTTTAACCCGGCCGGACTGGTTTTTATGGAAGACAAATTTAGTGTCTCCGTTGGAGTGCACGGTGTGTTTTCAAACATTGCCTATCAAGACACAGAGTCTGGCGCAAACGCCCGTACCGATAGTCCTGTTGGTACGCCGCTTTATCTGTATGCATCATATCAAGCAACAGACTGGTTAGCGTTCGGCCTTGGGGTTTATACACCCTATGGAAGCTCTGTAGAATATGAGGATGACTGGGCCGGATCGCACTTGGTAAATAATATCGATTTACAGGCCATATACATTCAGCCTACAGTTTCCTTTAAAATCAATGAGAAGTTGAGTATTGGTGGTGGCCCAATCTATGCCACTGGTTCCGTTAACTTTAACAGAAACCTTAATCGAACGCTTACCGATCTTGACGGAAACCGCGCCAATGTTACCGTTGACGCTTCCGGTGTTAGCAACTGGGGATGGGTGGCCAGCGCAATGGTTAACCTTACTGATAATTTGCATATTGGGGCAACCTACCGTTCGGAAATTATTTTGGAAGCAGAAGATGGCGACGCCGACTTTTCAAACATTCCAAATTCACCGTTGACGCCTTTTGCCGATACTACTTTTGACGCCTCATTACCGATGCCAGCTGAAATGACCGTGGGAATGTCCTATGAGTTTTGTGAAAGCTGGACCTTCGCTTTTGATTTCAACAGAACATATTGGGATGTGTACAATTCCTTGGATATTGATTTTGCAAACCCCGTAATTCCAGATTCAAAAAACGCGCGTAATTACAAGAATGCTTCTATCTATCGTTTCGGAATGCAGTATGACGCTACCAAGATGTTTACCTTAAGAGCCGGTTATTATTTTGACGAATCTCCCGTTCGTGAGGGCTATTTCGCACCTGAAACACCACGTAACGACAGCAACAACTTTACTGCAGGTCTTACCGTGAATATTGGAGACCACCTTCAGATAGATGCATCCTTCCTGTATTCACACTTTAAGGAAGTGGATGCGTCCTATGACTATTACTTCGAAAATGGGGTAGCAGTTCCTTTTAAGGGAACCTACAAAACCAATGCTTTCGTTCCAGGATTGGGGCTTACTTATAAATTATAATCGAAAAAAATCTTAAAGATGAAAAATATACTTAAATATACTTTTGCAGTTTTGGCCGTTGGCTTTGCAAGCTGCGAGCCCGAATTTGATACTCCTGTAACAGATGATGGTTTTTACAGTAGCGGTACGGCAAACCTTTCAAACTATGTTGCCGTTGGAAATTCCCTGACCGCGGGTTACGCTGATGGCGCACTCTATATTACGGGCCAGAAAAACAGCTACCCAAACATTATGGCAGAACAATTTGCCTTTGTGGGCGGTGGTGAATTTACCCAACCGTTGATGAATGATAATCTCGGCGGTCTGTTATTGGGCGGAACGCAGATAACTGAAAACAGATTCGTTCTTGCCGTTGACGCAAACGGAAACCCAGGGCCGGTTCGTTTGGAAGGAACCCCAACAACCGATGTCTCAAATAAATTAAGTGGGTCTTTCAATAATATGGGTGTTCCGGGCGCAAAGAGTTTTCACTTGGTAGCTCCAGGTTATGGTAATGTAGCTGGAGTGCCTACAGGTTCAGCTAATCCTTATTTTGCACGTTTTGCCAGTAGTGAAAATGCAACCGTAGTTGGCGACGCCGCTGCGCAAAACCCAACTTTTTTCAGTCTGTGGATCGGAAATAACGACATTTTGGGCTATGCAACTTCAGGAGGCTCTGGAGTTGACCAGACAGGAAATTTTGATCCTGCGTCCTATGGACCAAATGACATTACAGACCCAAATGTTTTTACGTCTGTTTATAGCCAGCAGGTAGATGCTCTTACTGCAAGTGGCGCCAAAGGTGTTTTGGTGAATATTCCGGAAGTAACTTCCATACCTTATTTTACTACCGTTCCAACAAATGCAATTCCCTTGGATGCTGCCACAGCGGCACAATTAAATGCACAGTTTGCTGCGTATAACAATCAAGTATTGCCTGGTTTGGCCGGAATGGGCGTTATTTCTCCCGAAGAAGCTGCGCTACGTATGATTAATTTCTCGGCGGGACAGAATTTTCCAATTATGACCGATGACGATTTAACAGATTTAACTACAATCCTGCAAGGACCTCCTTTCAATCTTCCAGTTCAATTGGCAGCGTTATTAGGTCAATTGCGACAAGTAAAATCTGACGACCTTATTGTTCTAACGGCATCATCGGTATTGGGAACCACACCCGATCCCAACAATCCTCAAGGCGTGATCGGTGTTTCCATTCCCTTGAGCGATAAATACGTTCTTGCAGTTTCTGAGCAGGCTCGCGTTACGGCTGCAAGTACTGCATATAATGCAACCATTCAAGCGCTTGCCGGCTCCAAAGGCTTGGCCTATGTTGATGCCAAAGCGGCTCTGGCCAGAGTAGCCAATGGCGGTGTCGCTTATGACGGTGGCGTGCTTACGTCGCAATTTGTAACGGGCGGAGCGTTTTCTTTGGATGGCGTTCACCCAACCCCAAGAGGGTATGCCTATACCGCAAACTTGATTATTCGTGCAATTAACGAAACTTACGATGCAACCATCCCAACGGTGCACGTGGGTAATTATCCTACTATCACTGCCGCAAACAATTAATAGCTAAAAGATTAATTTGAGAAAAACCGTCCTCATTTGGGGGCGGTTTTTTTATCTTTAGGTTCAATTTAAATTCCTTAAAAATGAAACTTATCATAAAATTATTGCTCACGGCACTCGCGGTCGTTATTCTTTCCAAAATCCTGCCCGGCGTAGCTGTAGAAGGCTATGGTTCGGCCATAATAGTTGCAATTGTGATTGCACTATTGCGGCTTATAGTGAAGCCAATTTTGGTGCTGTTGACGCTGCCCATAACCATTATTACCTTTGGGCTTTTCCTGCTGATAATCAATGCTTTCATTATAATGATGGCCGACTATTTTGTGGGCGGGTTTGCGGTGGCTACCATTTGGTGGGCGCTACTTTTCAGTTTGTTGCTTTCGCTTTTTCAATCCCTTCTTTTTTCGCTTATAAAGGAAGATTAGCAAATTGCTGAACAACAGTTTGTAATTGTTTGTTGTGTTGTCTAAAAAGCCGTACTTTTGCAACCCGAAATTCAGAAGAGAAAAAATGAACATTACAAAAAAAGACATTGATAAACTGAACGCCGTGCTTACGGTAGAGGTTTCAAAAGAGGACTATTCAGGTAAAGTTGAAAAGGTTCTTAACGATTATCGTAAAAACGCCAATATTCCCGGGTTCCGAAAAGGGCATGTGCCTATGGGAATGGTAAAGAAGCAGTACGGAAAGGCTGTATTGGTGGAAGAAGTGAACAAGCTGCTCCAGGATGCACTCCACAAATTCCTCAACGAAGAAAAACTTGACGTGCTGGGCAACCCACTTCCGAAGAATGAAGCGGAAATCAATTGGGATGCAGACGATTATTCCTTTGAGTTTGAATTGGGCCTTGCACCAAAGTTCGATGTGGATGTAAAGGGCAAAGAGGTGGTTCAATATAAAATCATTGCCGATGATGAAATGCTTAACAACCAAGTAAAGACCATCCGCAAGCAATACGGCAAGTTGATTTCCAAAAAAGAAGTGGAAGAAGGTGATGAAATTACCGGAACTTTTACTTCAAATGAAAAAGAAATAGAGAAGAAAACAACCCTTTCCACAGAGGAGATTGCCGGTAAAAAGCAATTGGAAAGTTTAATTGGGGCAAAAGTTGGCGACACGGTTACTTTGAAAACAAAGGGAATGTTTGGCGATGACCACGACAACCAAAAGTATTTTGGCGTTTCGCATGACGATGCCCACGGTTTGGACATTGAAGTTTCTTTCAAAATCGAAGAAGTGAACAAACGTGAAATGGCCGAATTGAACCAAGAACTGTTCGATAAATTGTTCGGGGAAGGCGTGGTTACTTCCAAAGAGGAATTGAAGGCCAAAATAAAGGAAGATGCCGAAGGACAATTTGCACAACAAAGCGACCAAAAATTATTGAATGATGTAGTTGAGACCTTGATTGAAAACACAAAATTCGATCTTCCGAAGGAATTTTTGCAGCGCTGGATTGCAATGACTGGCGAAAAAAGACTGTCAGAAGAAGATGCAAAAGCCGAATACGAAAGAAGCGAAAAGGGCCTGCGCTACCAATTGATAGAAGGAAAACTTCGTGCGGAAAACAATCTGCAGGTAACTTTTGAAGAGTTGAAAGACTATTCAAAAAATATGATAAAAGCGCAGATGGCACAATTTGGCCAAACGGACCCTTCAGATGAGGAATTGGAATCAATCGCGGCCCGCATTCTTTCAAATAAGGAAGAAGTAGAACGTCTGAGCGAGCAGTTGAACACCAACAAATTACTTAACTTCTTTAAGGAAAACGCAAAATTGAAGACCAAAGAGGTTACCTACGATGAATTCATTAAGGAAGCCTACGCCTAATTCAGCGAAGAAATAGTTATCTTTAGGCGTTGAATTATTTAATTTGACGCCTTTTTAATTCCCGCGCAGATGGGAATCTTAAGGCTTTCTAAATTAATTTTCGTAAATCTAAAAAACGAACAAACATTTATGAACTACAGTAACGAATTCAGAAACTTTGCTATAAAAGATCAAGGCATCAACAATATGTACTACGACAAAATTATAAGTAGTATGTACCCTACCAATTTGACGCCAAATATTATTGAAGAACGCCAGATGAACGCCGTGGCAATGGACGTTTTTTCGCGGTTAATGATGGATCGAATCATATTTCTCGGCACGGGAATCAACGACCAAGTGGCAAATATTGTGCAGGCACAACTATTGTTTTTGGCAAGCACCGATGCCGCTCGCGATATCCAAATTTACATCAACTCTCCCGGCGGTAGCGTGTACGCGGGCTTGGGGATTTATGATACTATGCAATTCATAAAACCGGACGTGGCAACCATTTGCACCGGAATGGCAGCTTCCATGGCCGCCGTCCTCTTGTGCGCCGGTGAAAAAGGAAAGCGTAGCGGATTAACGCATTCACGTGTGATGATCCACCAACCTTTGGGCGGGGCCCAGGGCCAAGCGAGCGATATTGAAATTACCGCCCGTGAAATAATTACCTTAAAAGAAGAGCTTTATAAAATCATCGCCAAACACACGGGACAAACCTATGAAAAAGTGTATGACGACAGCGATCGAGATTATTGGATGAAGGCCGATAAGGCTTTGGAGTACGGCATGATCGATGAAATATTGACACGAAGCTAAAAAACAGATTTTTTTGAAAAAAGATAATATGTCGAAAGAAGATTTAGAATGTTCCTTTTGTGGCCGCAAAAAGTCGGAAACCAACTTGCTCATTGCGGGTCTGGATGCCCACATTTGCGACCGTTGTATTGAACAGGCCCACGGAATTGTGGTTGAGGAGGCGTTGCATTCAGGAAACACAGATCTTTCCAAAGATTTAATGCTGAAAAAGCCAAAACTCATCAATGCATTTTTGGACGAATACGTAATAGGGCAGGAGCATACCAAGAAAGTAATGTCGGTTGCCGTTTACAATCACTACAAGCGATTGTTACAGCCAAAGAGTGATGACGATATTGAAATACAGAAAAGTAATATCATCATTGTGGGGCAGACCGGAACCGGAAAAACCTTGATTGCAAAAACCATAGCTCGAATGTTGAACGTTCCCTTGGCTATCGTTGACGCTACGGTTTTAACCGAAGCTGGTTATGTGGGCGAGGACGTGGAGAGTATTTTAACCCGTTTGCTCCAAGCCGCAGATTACAATCTCGAAAAAGCAGAAAACGGAATTGTATTTATTGATGAAATTGATAAAATTGCCCGTAAGAGCGACAATCCGTCAATTACCCGCGATGTGAGTGGCGAAGGTGTACAGCAGGCGTTATTGAAACTTTTGGAAGGAACTACGGTAAACGTGCCGCCAAAAGGAGGCCGAAAACATCCGGATCAAAAATTTATTGAGGTAAATACGGAAAATATCCTCTTCATTGCTGGTGGTGCCTTTGATGGCATTGAGCGTCATATTTCAAAAAGATTGAATATGCAGGCTGTCGGATTTTCAGCATCCTTAAAGGAAAATCAAATGGAAAAGGATAATATGCTTCGCTATATTATTCCGAAGGATTTAAAGGATTTTGGCTTGATTCCCGAAATAATCGGCCGTCTTCCCGTGCTTACTTATATGAATCCTCTAGATAAGGAAACATTGCGTGCAATTCTTACCGAGCCTAAAAATGCCATTATAAAACAGTATAAAAAACTGTTTGAAATGGATGGAATCGATTTTGTGATTACTGAAGAGGCATTGGACTTTATCGTTGATCAGGCCATTGAATACAAGCTGGGCGCACGTGGACTCAGGTCGCTTTGCGAAGCCGTGTTGACCGATGCCATGTACGATCTCCCGGGAACGGACGAAACAAAACTGCACGTAACTAAGGAATACGTTGAAGAAAAGATGAGCAAATCAACAATCAAAAAGTTGAAAGCGGTTTCTTAAGGATCGAAGTTTTTATAAAAGCAAAACCCCGATGAAAATCGGGGTTTTTTATACTTACTAATTAACACTTAAGGGATAGCGAGCAAAGATTTATTCTTGTTGTAAAGAATTTTATTGTGCATTTGCTCTTTCTTGCTCTTTAAATTATAACCGGCTACTTCACCGTCATTTTTAGCTGCATTTGTAGATGCACATGACGAAAACAAAAAGGTAAAAACCAAAAAGCAAACTATGTATAAAACTTGTTTCATTTTGAAATATCAATGATTTTTGATGCCTCAAAAGTACCATGGAACCACAGTGACCACAAAAGTTTTAGTTGAACTTACATAGAAAGTCGTTGAAATACATTTTTTGAAAAAAGTAGTCGTTAAAGTGTTTGAAATATACGATTTACAACCCTTTGTAAAACTAGAAAAGTATTAAAAGGAACGATTGAGCGTTAACAATTCTTCCAAATAATCCCGCGTGTTGGAAAGTCTGGGCACTTTGTGCTGCCCGCCCAGTTTGTTTTTTTCCTTTAACCAGTCATAAAAAAGACGTTCCCGCGCGTGATGGATTTTTGGGGCGTTTAAAGTAGTATTGTTGAAACGTTTCGCCTCATAATCGCTATTTACTTCCTGTAAAGCAGTATCCAAAAGTTTGGTAAACGATTGAAGATCATCGGGCGGCGATTTGAATTCAATAATCCACTCGTGCGCGCCTTTTTCTTTTCCATTCATAAAAATGGGCGCGGCTGTATAATCCACGATTTCGGCGTTGGTAAGTTGCGAAGCCTTTCGCAGTGCAGTCTCGGCATTTTCAATAATTAACTCTTCGCCAAAAACATTGATGTGGTGTTTTGTTCTTCCCGTAACTTTTATGCGGTATGGATCCGTTGAGGTAAAACGAACGGTATCGCCAATTTTATAGCGCCAAAGACCCGCATTGGTAGTAATGACGATGGCATAATTTTTCCCTTCTTCCACCTCGCTCAGCGGAATTACCTTTTCGTCCGGAGTACCGTATTTATCCATAGGGATAAATTCATAAAAAATTCCGTAATCAAGCATCAACAGCAACTCCTTGTTTTCGTTTCGGTCCTGGATTGCAAAAAAACCTTCCGAAGCATTGTAAATTTCATAATACCTAAAATCACTTTTGGGTAGCAATTTATTATATTGGTCAATGTACGGATCAAAATTTACACCGCCGTGAAAATATACCTCCAAATTTGGCCAAACTTCAAAAAGATTATTTCTACCGGTAGTTTCAATAACCTGGTTCAGCAATACGAGCATCCACGAGGGCACGCCGGCCAGACTGGTAACATTTTCCTTGATGGTTTCATTAACTATTGCCTGCATTTTGGTTTCCCAATCGCCCATTAGTGAAACTTCGTTGCTGGGCGTACTGCTAAACTCGGCCCAAAAAGGCATATTGTCTATCAAAATTGCGGAAAGGTCGCCAAACACGGTTCCGTTTTCTTCATACAATTGCTTGCTTCCCCCGAGCCGTAAACTCTTTCCCAAAAATAATTGGGCATTTGGATTGTTGTTTAGGTACATGCACAGCAAATCCTTACTCGCTGCATAGTGGCAGTTTTCGAGGGAATCGTTTGTAACGGGAATGAATTTACTCTTGGCATTGGTAGTGCCGCTGGATTTGGCAAACCATTTTATGGGCGTGGGCCAAAAAATATTGCTTTCGCCGCGGCGGGCGCGTTCAATTCTGGCCTCATTTTCTTCGTAAGTTGTAACCGGCACCCTTTCTGAAAATTCACGGTAGGTCTTTATGGTTGAAAAATTGTATTCGCGGCCAATTTCAGTATATTTTGCTTTTTGGAGTAAATTGAAAAGCAATTCTTCCTGAACCTCAATAGGATACTTCAAAAAAAGGTCTATTTGATGAAATCTTTTTTTAAGGAACCAAGAAGCAATAGAATTTACAATGGGGATTGGCATGTTTTTCTGCTATCTTTATGCTATAAAAATAACGATTTTATAATTACGACCTGCCTGCTGGAAGGTAGGTTTTTAACTTTTTTTGAAGTGATGTTTTCACGGCGTTTCTTCAGAAAGCAGGATCACCTAAATATTTTTGAGTAAATGAATTACGAAGGAGTGCTAACAAAAATGCAGACTGAAAATGGATCGCCCATTCAGTATTACTTGGTTTTTGAAAATGATTTTTTGCATATGAACCAGTTGCTGGATAAGAAAGTTTCAATCAATTTTCTGCGCTATCAATGCCTGAATTGTGGCCTTCAGAAGAAAATTTACCGTCAAGGTTACTGTTATGATTGCTTTTTTGAAATTCCCCAAGCGGCCGATTGGGTGATAAGTCCTGAAAAAAGCAAGGCGCATCTCAATATAGCGGAACGCGATTTAGAATTTGAAAAACGCGCGCAGCTGCAACCCCACGTGGTCTACCTTGCCAATAGCAGCAGTGTAAAAGTTGGTGTAACTCGCAAAAGCCAAATCCCCACGCGTTGGATTGACCAAGGCGCACACGAGGCTATTGAAATTGTGGAGGTGCCCAACCGCTATCTGGCAGGAATTACCGAAGTAGCGTTAAAGGATCACGTGAGCGATAAAACCAATTGGAGAAGCATGCTAAAAAACGACGTAAAGGATGAAAATTTGGTGGAATGGCGCAACAGGCTGAAGCAATTCATTCCCGCTGAAGCTGCCGAATATTATTTGGAGAATAATACTGAAACAAATCTGCTGTTCCCAGTGATGAACTATCCCGAAAAGCCAAAATCCTTAAATCTCGAAAAAAATCCATTTTATGAAGGAATTCTAAAAGGAATTAAGGGACAATACCTGATGTTTGAAGATCAAACCGTTTTCAATATTCGGGGAAATGAAGGTTATGTGGTTTCAATTACCGTAAATTAATTTCCCGTTTTTGTAGTATCGGCCTTCTTTTTCTTTCCGCCCAAAATGCCCCCCAGCACGTCTTTTATAATTTGGGTATTCTGTTGTTGGGTTGTTTGCTGTTGGTTTGTATTGGTATTCGTTTTAGTGGAATCTTGCTTGGTTCCTCCGCTTAAAATTCCTCCTAAAATATCCGTGCCCTGATTTATCAATTTGTCTTTTTGTTTTGCCAGCAACTGTTTGGTCAATGCATTGATGGCTGTTTCTGCGTTTAAAGAAACCTGCGGATTTGTAAATGTTCCTTTCAAGCCAATGGGCAATGCCACGCTCATTGCATCAGCTTCCTTCGGGCTTAAATTTTGAAGCAATTTGGTAACATCGTTGCCCAAATATTTTGCGGGCACGTCCATCGTTACATTATAATCAATGGATTTATCCAGCCCGTGCGTTCCAGCAACGGCAACATTGATTCCCTTTATATCAAAATCAAATGGTTTCACTTCTATTTTTCCATTGTTGAAGGTAAAATTCGTGCTCACGTCCCGTAAACTCAAACGATCCAAATTCAAAAATGAAACTTTATTACCCAAAGCCGCAAGTAAGGGAGCTTGTTGCGGATCCACTTCGGCAGTGATAATTTGGGCTAAGGCAGTGCCGGCCAGCGTGGAAAGTTTTGGCGAAA
Organism: Aequorivita vladivostokensis; assembly: GCF_000952855.1. Taxonomy (GTDB): domain Bacteria; phylum Bacteroidota; class Bacteroidia; order Flavobacteriales; family Flavobacteriaceae; genus Aequorivita; species Aequorivita vladivostokensis. The sequence continues at coordinate 277,002 of NZ_JSVU01000001.1, forward strand.
GATCATTCGTCAGTTGTCCGTTCAATTCAAACTTGGTATTTAAACTTCCCTGCAATGCTTTTGCAATCGGTACCAAAAATTGAAACATTTCCAATTCCTTGAACGATTGGTCAATATCAATTTTGCTCAAATCCAAAGCCATTGCGAAAGTAGGAGTTTCAGTTTTGGTTGAAACATTTCCTGAAAGCGCAATATTTCCGCCGAAAATATCGGAGGTGAAATTGCTGATTGTTATAGTTTCGTTTGCAATCGCCGCGGTTCCTTTGGCATTTTTCAGTTCCAAATTGTCATAGATTACTTTATCCGCATTAAAATCTAAAGTAGCATCCAGAAAATCAGGAATTTTCACAGCTTCTGAAGAGGCCGTTTTTTGGGCAGCAGTTCCTTTTTCTTTGGAATTATTTTCCGAAACAGAATCTTCCGAAGCCATAAAATCATTCACGTTAAAAGTATTTGATTGTACCTCGAAGCGTCCTTTCAAATCCTGTTTGCTCATCAAAAATGGGATGAGATTCTGTATGTTGCCCGAAGCCTTAATATCGGTTTGACCCGTTTTCGCGTTCAGTTCTTTTAAGGTAATCGAGCCGGGCTGCATGGCGAGGTTGGCATTGGCCACCTTCAACTCGTTTTTAAAACCTGCGTCATAATTAAAATTGGTAAGGCTTGCCGTTCCGCGGGCGTCAATTTGGTCGTTTCGCTCCTTTTCAACCGATTCCATATCGAAATTTGCGATAACATCTGCTTTGAAAATTCCGCTGAGTTTTTGTTCCATTTCAACGGGTAGCACTTTTTCAATATTTGCCAAATTCAACGTTCCCTGCATTTCCATATTTACCAATGGATTTTCGGTCATATTCTTGATGCTTCCATTCATTCGGAAAGGTTCGTTGTCAATTCTAAAAGTCAATTTTGGAATGTTGAGGTAGGTGTCGTTCAGTAGGCCGGTTTCATTTTTTAACTGTGCGTCGATAGTAATATTGTCAACGGTTTTTGGCAAATCAGGATATTTAAAGGAAGCATTGTCACTCGCAATTTTTATATCCATCGTTGGTATGTGCGTGCTGTCCACAATTCCTTTCAGCATCCCGTTTACGGTGAAATTTCCCGTAGTTTTTACATCGTTAATTTGCTTTACGTAGGTTTCGGGGATTACGGCCAAAAAGTTTTTAAAATCTGAGGACGGCGTTTTAAAAGTAAGGTCCACTTGGTTATTGGTTTCGTTCACTTTTACGTAACCGTCAAAGGTGAGTGGCAGTTCGTTGATTTTGGCCTCGTTTTCAAGGAAGGTATATTTTTGGTTTTTTAAATCGAGTTTAAAAATTGCGTCGAGGGAAATTCTGTTTTTGGTCAAATATTCGGTGCTGTCAATTTTAAAAGAAGCGAATGCTTCAGTCTTTGTGTCCAGATTGCTTATTTCCTGCGAAAGGTCGCCGCTGCCTTCGTGCTGCACTTCGGTGAGCATCAAATATGTATTTGTGGCCTCGTCCAAATAATTGATGCGCGAATTGGTTATTTCATAATTTTTCAAATCAAAAGTGAAGCCGCCAGCGCTCTCTTCCCCTTCGGTGACTGCGGGCGCGTCATCTTTTATGGCAATGTCGTAATTTGCATTTCCCAGGGAGTCAATCTTTATATTCACGAAAGCTTCGTCAATTTTCACTTCGTCAACTTTTATGGCTTCATTGCTTTTTTTGAATAGCTGCATAATGCCCATATCCATTGAAAGTGTCTTGCCGCTCGCCAGCGTATCGCCCTCAAAAGGTGCTTTGTTGATTACGCTGAAATTATTCAACTGTAGCGACGCATCGGGAAAACTGCTGAAAAGACTCAAGTCAAGATCTTCCCAAGCCACGGTGGCGTTGAGGTTTTCGTTGATGGTCCGCTTCAGCATTTTTTCAAGGCTTCCCTTAAAAATGAAAGGAGCCGCGATCAGCAATAGAATTAAAATTCCGAGAATAATCCCTATTATTTTGAGTGCTTTCTTCATAAAAAATTTGAAAATTTCTTTTGTGATAATTCCTTTGGAAACAGCTTATTAAAAAGCGGCATTTCCGTAAAATTTATATCTACGCACAAATTTACTTGGTAGTCTTTTTCTTTTCCTTAATTTCGTCTTAAATGTTAAAATTTGGATACGCTTCAACCTTCCCATAACGTTTATCTCTCGCTTGGCAGCAATATGGGCAACCGTTTTGAGCATCTTCAGAATGCGGTGAATGCGCTTTTTGAAGAGGTGGGAAGTATTGTGAAAATTTCCTCGGTTTACGAAACCCCGGCAATGGGTTTTGAGGGCGACCCTTTTTTGAACTGCGCTGTTTGGTTGCAAACGGACATGAAACCGTCCAAGGTTTTAAAGTCTATTTTGGATATTGAAAAAAAAATGGGGCGCAAGCGAAATGTTTCAAAAACCTATACCTCACGTCCTATTGACATCGATATTATTTTTATTGATGGGGAAATTTTACAGACCGAAAAATTGATAGTTCCCCATCCCGAAATGCAAAACCGAAAGTTCGTGCTACAGCCCTTGGCAGAAATAAATCCAGAATTGATCCATCCCATTTCGAATAAAAAAATTATAAAGCTTTTGGTTGAAACCGTCGATAAAAGCCTGCTTCAAAAGCAATCCAAATGGCTCAGCAGCCCGATGAAGTCTTATAACATTTCACAATATAATTACATCGCCATTGAAGGAAATATCGGGGCTGGGAAAACGAGTTTGGCCACAAAAATTGCAAACGACTTTAATGCCAAATTGATACTGGAGCGTTTTAAGGACAACCCATTTCTGCCAAAATTCTACGAAGACGCCGCACGTTACGCCTTCCCTTTGGAAATGTCTTTTCTCGCCGATCGTTATCAGCAATTGGTTGACGATATTACACAGTTCGATCTTTTTAAAGAATCGGTAATTGCAGATTATGACGTAAATAAATCGTTGATTTTTGCAAGCATCACCCTGCCCGAGGAGGAATATGCGCTTTACAAAAAGCTTTTTCGGGTAATGCACAAAGATGTGCCCAAACCGGATAGGTATATCTATTTGTACCAAAATACGGAGCGTTTGCTGGAAAATATAAAAAAGCGCGGCCGCAAATATGAGCAGAGCATTGAGGCTGCCTATCTGCAAAAACTGAACACGGGGTATTTGGAATTCATAAAAAACCAACATTCGGAAAATATTAAGATAATCGATATTTCAGAAATGGATTTTTTGAAGAACCGGGGAGATTATTTGAGGATTTTGGAAGAAATTGTTTCCTAAGAAAACAGGAGTTGCCAATTGCAACTTATCCTTTTTTTGCAGCAAACTGAAAACTGCGACTGCCTACTAAATTTGCTTACCTTTGCAAAAAATAATAAATGAGCGCACAAGACAATTACGATAGAGGAAGAGGTTCCAACAAACCCGGAAAGAATGCACGAAAGAAAAGTATGGCTCGTGGCAATGCTCCCCTGAAATCTGAGAGCCCAAATAGAAATACCGGAAGGCAGCAAGACCCCGCGAAACCTAAGTTGAAATTTGATAAAACCGGAAAGGAAATTGGCCGCAGGGAGAAGCCTGTTAGGGAGGTAAAAAAGAGCAATCCCGAAGATGGAATCCGCCTAAATAAATACATTGCGAACAGTGGCGTATGCTCCCGCCGCGAGGCCGACACTTACATTGCCACTGGATTGGTTACCGTAAACGGAAAAATTGTTAACGAGATGGGCTACAAGGTCCAATTAACTGATGACGTCCGTTTTGATGGCCGCCGTTTAAACCCGGAACCAAACACTTATATTTTGCTGAACAAACCAAAAGGTTTCGCAACAACAGATAGCAACGCAAAGGGAATGACCGTTATGGATTTGGTAGCAAATGCAACCACTGCCAAAATAAAACCTTTCGGCCGTTTGGGCAGGAATGCAACTGGACTTTTATTGTTCACGAATGACGATGAGTTTGTTCAGAAATTTACCAAAAAAGGTATTCCGAGGTTATTTCATATAGAACTTGACAAAAATCTTAAAGCAGAGCATCTTAAAAAAATAAAGGAAGGCTTTACCATTGAAGGAAAGGAAATTACCGTTGAGGAAATAAGTTATGTTGATAATTCACCCAAAAGCGAGATAGGTTTAAAGATAAAACATACGGGAAACAGCATCATTCGCACCATTTTTGAACATTTGGGTTATGACGTAGTCCGCGTGGATTGTGTTACCCTGGGCCCATTGACCAAAAAGGATTTGCCACGGGGCCGCTGGAGAACACTTACCGAAAAGGAACTCAACATGTTCAGCATGATTTAATGCGAACGAAAAATTACTGTCTAATATAAATTATTGGAATTTTTTTGGCACTTTTGTATTGTAAATATTTTAACAGCTAGTATTTTTGAAATGGTTGGTTTTTGAAAATTTCAGAAACACAAATTCTAAATGGACAACACATTTATACTTCCAGCAGCTGCCTTGCAGCAGATTATAGGCATTAGTCCCACTTTAAAAGCTATGCCTATTCGCAGTTAAACTTCAAGTTAATTTTTTGTTATACTCTCCTTTTTTCAGGGAATACGCGACAAGAATTTTTAATTTACCCCTTCAACCAAAAAGATAAAATGAATACCAAATACATAGATTTAATTAACCAAACGTATTATTTTCCCCAGGAAGAATTTCGTTTGGGCGATAACGGGCTTGAATTTCACGGTGTAGATTTAATGGGGCTCGTAGAGCAATATGGCGCACCACTTAAATTTACCTATCTCCCGAAAATTTCAGAAAACATAAACTTGGCAAAAAAGTGGTTTGCCGAGGCTATTGAAAAGAACAACTACAAGGGCACTTACAACTACTGCTATTGCACGAAAAGTTCGCATTTTAAGCACGTTTTGAACGAAGCATTAAAAAACGATATTCATATTGAAACCTCTTCGGCCTTTGATATTGACATCGTGGAGCGTTTAAAGAAAACAGGAAAAGTAACCGACAAAACCTATGTAATTTGCAACGGATTCAAACGCGAGCGTTATATAGAAAACATAGCCAGGTTAATCAATAATGGTCACGAAAACTGTATCCCGATTATTGATAATTACGAGGAAATAGAATTACTGTCAGATAGCATTGAAAATCATTTTAATGTAGGTATCCGTATCGCTTCCGAAGAAGAACCAAAGTTTGAATTTTATACTTCCAGATTGGGGATTGGCTATAAAAACATCATCCCTTTTTATGAAGAACAGATAAAAAATAATGAACGCGTTGATCTAAAAATGCTGCATTTCTTCATTAACACGGGCATTCGCGACACGGCGTACTATTGGAACGAATTGGTAAAATGTTTAAAAGTATATGTTCGTCTAAAAAAGATCTGTCCATCATTGGATAGTTTGAATATTGGGGGCGGGTTTCCGATAAAAAACTCCTTGGCCTTTGAGTACGATTATCAATATATGGTCAATGAAATATTGAACCAAATAAATATAACCTGTGCGGAAGCTGAGGTACCAGTGCCGCATATTTTTACCGAATTTGGAAGTTTCACTGTGGGCGAAAGCGGGGGTGCCATCTACGAAATTTTGTACCAGAAACAACAGAACGACCGTGAGAAGTGGAATATGATAAATTCGTCATTCATCACAACTTTGCCGGACACTTGGGCCATCAGCAAACGTTTCATCATGCTCGCCATTAATCGTTGGCACGATGAATATGAAAGGGTGCTATTGGGTGGACTGACTTGTGACAGTGATGATTATTACAACAGCGAGCAAAACATGGCGGCTATTTATTTGCCAAAATTCAGAAAGGAAAAACCTTTGTATATTGGCTTCTTTAACACGGGGGCCTATCAAGAAACCATTGGAGGCTTTGGAGGTTTGCAGCACTGCTTAATTCCTTCGCCGAAACATATTTTGATTGACAGAGATAAAAACAATAAAATAACAACCGAACTTTTTTCAGAACAACAAACAAGCGAGCAATTGCTAAACATTTTAGGTTATGAGCACTAAGACGTACGCAGGCATCCCGCAAAAATATGCGGCCCTGGAAACATCAAAAATTGTATTGATCCCCGTTCCCTATGATGGAACCAGCACTTGGCAAAAAGGTGCAGACAAAGGTCCCGAAGCATTTTTGGACGCTTCGGAAAATATGGAACTGTATGATATTGAAACCCAAACAGAGGTTTATAAACAAGGGGTCTATCTTGCCGATGCAATTACTGAAAACTCCTCTCCGGAAGCCGTAGTTTCCGAAGTACACAAAGTAACCAAGGATTACATTAAAAGAAATAAGTTTGTAACCATTTTTGGTGGTGAGCACAGTATTTCCATAGGTACAATTAGAGCTTTCAATGAATGTTTTGACAATTTAACGGTGCTTCATATTGATGCCCACGCCGATTTGCGCAAGGAATTCCACGGAAGTAAATGCAACCACGCGTGCGCAGTCTATGAAGCTAGCCAGACCACAAATTTGGTACAGGTAGGTATTAGAAGTATGGATGTTGCAGAGACTACCGTAATGGATGAAGAAAAAGTATTCTTTGCCCACGATATGGCAAAGGATGAGTACTGGATGGATAAAGTTATTGAAGCTTTGGGCGACAATGTTTTCATCACTTTTGATTTGGATGCCTTGGATCCTTCAATTTTGCCATCAACGGGAACTCCAGAGCCGGGCGGACTATTTTGGTACGAAACCCTGGATTTTCTAAAGCAGGTTTTTGATGAAAGAAATGTGGTAGGTTTTGACATTGTAGAGCTTTGTCCAAATCCGGAAGAAAGAGCCTCCGATTTTGTAGCGGCAAAGCTTTACTACAAAATGTTGACCTACAAATTTGCAGGCACGGACGAAGAAGACGAATACGAAAGCAATTTTAACGAAACCAAAAAAGGCGTTTCAAAATTTAATACAGAAGAAGATGAGTACTAGCAAAGGATCTATTTCCCAATTTATTGAAAAATATTATTTACACTTTAATGCCGCCGCCCTCGTGGATGCCGCGAAAGGTTATGAAGCACAGTTGAACCAAGGTTCAAAAATGCTCGTTTCCCTTGCCGGTGCTATGAGTACTGCTGAATTGGGAAAGATTTTTGCCGAAATGATCCGTCAGGATAAAGTGCATATTATCTCTTGTACTGGCGCAAACCTTGAGGAAGATATTATGAATCTCGTAGCGCATAGCCATTACGAGCGTGTACCGCATTACCGCGATTTAACACCGCAGGACGAGTGGGATTTGCTTGAAAGAGGAATGAACCGCGTAACCGATACTTGTATCCCCGAAGAAGAAGCTTTCCGAAGAATCCAAAAGCACATTGTAAAACTGTGGAAAGAGGCTGAAGCAAAGGGTGAGCGCTACCTTCCGCACGAATATATGTATAAACTTCTCTTGAGTGGCGTGATGGAAGAACATTACGAAATAGATCTAAAGGATTCGTGGATGTACGCCGCTGCCGAAAAGAATCTGCCAATTATCTGCCCAGGGTGGGAAGATAGCACCATGGGGAATATCTTTGCCAGCTACGTTTTAAAAGGCGAATTGAAAGCTTCAACCATGAAAAGCGGCATTGAGTATATGACCTTCCTTGCCGATTGGTACACTGAGAATTCGAAAAAAGGAATTGGGTTCTTCCAGATTGGCGGTGGAATTGCGGGAGATTTCCCAATCTGTGTGGTTCCGATGCTTTATCAGGATATGGAAAGAACTGACACTCCGTTTTGGAGTTACTTCTGCCAAATCAGTGATTCCACTACAAGTTTTGGAAGTTATTCGGGCGCCGTTCCCAATGAAAAGATTACTTGGGGTAAATTGGATATGGATACTCCCAAATTTATTATAGAAAGTGACGCCACCATTGTGGCACCGTTAATTTTTGCTTATCTGCTTGATATGTAAAAAATTGCGTTAAATGTTTTTTAACCTCAGACAAATGTCTTAAATTTGTAGACAAATGTATTTATTATGGGTTATGATGAACAGAATATCGCAATTAACGAAGTAAATGAATCGCTAACCGCCTATGTGAAGCATATCGGCAGTATATCGCGAAGTATCTCTTTTGCAGATTTTTTTCTCGATAAAATGCTTATCATTCAAGCCATAAGGACAGGACTGCCATATAAAATTTTTCAACAAATAAAAAGGTTTACGCCCTTTACAGACGAAGATTGGGCAGAATATCTAGATTTGTCCACTAAGACCTTGCAGCGGTATCGCGATGATAATGATTTTCATTTTAAATCTATTCATACTGAAAAGATTTTTGAACTGGCTGAGGTTACCAATTTTGGAATCGAGGTTTTTGGCTCTTCCGAAAAATTCTATAGCTGGTTAAATGTGCCTTCGTTTGCATTAAACGGTTATAAGCCCGGTGAGCTTTTAAAAGATTCCTATGGTAAGGAAATGGTCATGGCAGAGCTTAACCGTATAGAGCACGGTATTTTTGCGTAATGAGGGTTTTTAGGCTATCCAGAAAAAAATACGCCAATGATCTAAGTGGAAAGGGTGCTGCCAAATTTGGGAACCGCTGGAACAGTAAAGGCGTTGAGATGCTGTATACTGCCGAGAGTAGGGCGCTTGCAATGGCAGAAGTAATTGTACATTTAAGCATAGCTTCCCTCCCCGACGACTATATGATGATTGAAATAGAAATTCCTAGAAACGTCGAAATAGAAACTTTGTCCGCCCGACGTTTGGCCACCGGTTGGAATACAAACCCGCCCAAGCTAAATACACAAAATATTGGCGATGAATTCATACGGGCCAATAATAATTGCGTGCTCAAAGTGCCTTCGGCCGTGGTGAAAGGGGATTTCAATTATTTGCTCAACCCGAATCATAAAGACATTAAAAAGATTAAAATTATAGAAATCACCGACTTTCCTTTTGACGAAAGGATTTTTAATTAGAAACACACATCCCAAAAATTATATGGAACCTAAAAAGATTGAAAATATTGAACTTAAGTTTTTAACCATAAAAGACTATGAAGCCCTGAAAAAGGCAACTATTCAATCTTATGGGGGTATGCCAAATAGCTATTGGAAGATCAACGAAATAGGAAACCTCATAGACATCTTCCCAGAAGGACAAGTGGTTATTATGGCCGATGGCGAAATTGCCGGTTGTGCGCTCTCCATTATTGTTGACTTTGATGAATTGGGAGAAAAACATACCTACAAAGACATTACAGACGACCCCAATTTTAAAATACACGACCCCGAAGGCGATGTGCTCTATGGAATAGATGTTTTTATCCGTCCAGATTTTCGGGGATTGCGTTTAGGACGAAGATTATACGATTATAGAAAGGAACTTTGCGAAAACCTAAATCTGAAAAGCATCGTTTTCGGGGGAAGAATGCCAAATTATCATTTACACGCAGATAAACTTTCGCCAAAACAATACATTGAAAAAGTAAAGCGCAAACAGATTGACGATCCCGTTTTAAACTTTCAAATTTCCAACGACTTTCACCCAGTGCGCGTATTAAAAGGCTATTTGGAAGGCGACAAGGCTTCGGGGGAGTTTGCGGTTTTAATGGAATGGGACAATATTTACTATACCAAACCCGAGAAAAAACCAAAGCCTTCTGCGATAAAAAGTATTGTTAGGTTGGGGTTAATCCAGTGGCAAATGCGTAGCTATTCCGGCATGGAGGAGTTGATGCACCAAGCAGAGTATTTTATAGATTCTGTGGCTGGGTACCGCTGCGATTTTGCTATGTTTCCAGAGTTCTTCAACGCTCCGCTTATGGCAAAATACAACCATATGAGCGAGCCAGATGCCATTCGCGAATTGGCTAAATATACTAAGGAAATTACTGAAAGACTTTCACAGCTTTCAATTTCGTACAATATCAATATTATAACTGGGAGTATGCCCGAAATGGTCCGCGGCAAGCTTTACAACGTAGGTTATTTATGTCGTCGCGACGGAAGTGTGGAACGTTACGAAAAGATTCACGTTACGCCAGACGAAGAACGCGTTTGGGGAATGGTAAACGGTAATTCCCTAAAAACTTTCGATACTGATTGTGGAAAAATTGGGGTGCTGATTTGTTATGATTCAGAATTCCCCGAACTCTCAAGATTGCTTTCTGATGAGGGAATGGACATCTTATTTGTTCCATTTCTTACAGATACTCAGAACGGCTATTCTCGCGTAAGACTTTGCGCCCAGGCACGAGCTGTAGAAAACGAATGTTATGTAGCTATTGCAGGAAGCGTGGGCAACCTGCCCAAGGTGCATAACATGGATATACAATACGCCCAAAGCGCAGTATTCACGCCTTGTGATTTCTCTTTTCCCAACAATGGAATTAAAGCCGAAGCAACCCCAAACACCGAAATGATATTGGTGGCCGATGTCGACATAGATTTGCTTCGGGAACTGCACACTTTCGGAGCTGTTCGTAATTTGAAGGATAGAAGAAAAGACTTCTACAGATTGGAAAGAGTAAAAAAATAGTTGCTGTCCTGCAAGGTTTTTAAAATCTTGCAGGTTTCAAATTTGTTGGAACAATGATTTCCCAAATCGCAACTCCTATAACAACAATATATTCCATAGCAACCAACCAAAGCTTTTCATCAAAACCATTTTCGCCATAAGCAGAATAGCTTAGCATTACCATAAAACTCCAAACTATCGGAAATTTATATTTTGTAAAAACTGAAAGTAAAAGTGGAGTGGCAACGTACCACGGATGCACAGTGGTGGAAAGTAAAAAGTAAAACGAAATTGCAAAAAGCATCCCGGTCATCAATTCCTGTGGCGTTTTATTTTTTCTGAAAAAAGCGATCGCCAGAACAAAAAGTAATACTAGAACAGGCAGAATCTTTCCAGTAGTTTCTATAATATTCCATCCTACAACTTGAAACCCAATCCAGCGGATTATGTAGTACATACTCGCATTGAATTCAAAATTCTGGAACCAAAGTCCGATGGTCGAGGAGAAATTCTGAATAAATTCTGAAGAAAGAAAGGGTAGAAATGTAAGTACTACGGTAAATCCGATAACTGAATAAAATCCCACGAGTTTTTTAATCGAAACCCCAAAGATTTCTAAAACCTTTTGGGTTTTTTCATTAGTGAAATATTTCAAAAACAAAGGCAAAAACAATAACGGAAGCAATTTCACGGAAACAGAAATTCCAATCAAAACGGCTGCCCAAAACCATTTTCCTTTGAATAATAAATATAGTGCCCAAACAAAAAAGAAAAGCATTACCCCTTCAAAATGAAGATTTCCAGTAAGCTCAATGATGATAAAAGGATTTAGAAAATACCAAAAGATGTTTTTAATTGGAAGGTTCAACTTTTCTAAAAGTTTCTTTCCGAAGTAAAGAATTCCAACATCTGCCAAAATAATCAGCACGCGCAGCACAATCACGGAGCCCATAATACTTTTCCCCGCAAACAGTGCGGCAACTGCAAAAAACAATTGGTTAATTGGTGGGTAATTGCTGAAGTGACTTGCATTTAGAGCACCCATTCCGTCAATTAATTGTTGGGATTGTTCAATTGTCACTCCGAGCGCAGGCGAGGAGCTGGGTGTGAACAAGTACGGACTAACCCCCTGAATCAATAACCGCCCATCCCACAGAAACCGATAGAAATCCTGTGAAAGATTCGGAATTGCAGGAATAAGAATTAATCTAAAAACAATTCCTAAACTGGCTAAAAACCAAAAATAGTCCCGAGACTTCGGGATAAATTTTTCAATAAAAAGATAGGTGATGATGAAAAGTGCACCGTAGAGTGAAATGAGTTTTGTAAAATCACTTCGCTCCAAATCATACCCAAAACTGATGTAAAACGCGACTGATAGTATCGCAAATAGAAGCGGGATCTTATATAATTTAATGAAATTCAAGTTTCTAATTTATAAGATTCCTGCCTTCGCAGGAATAATTAATCCTGCCATTCGGCAATAAAAAGATTGGTGTCGCGCCCGCCGCCATTATTTCTATTTGAAGAAAAAGCTAACTTTTTCCCGTCATTCGAAAAAACTGGAAAAGCATCAAAAGTCCTTCCGTGCGTAACGCGTTCCAGGTTTTTTCCATCAATATCAATTAAATACAGATTAAACGGGAATCCTCGTTCCGCTTCAAAATTACTGGAGAACAAAATCTTTTCGCCCGAAGGATGAAAGAACGGTGCCCAATTGGCGTTGCCCAAATGAGTCAATTGGCGAAGCTCGCTGCCATCGGCATTGCAGATAAACAGCTCCATTTCAGTGGGCTGCACCAAACCTTGGGCGAGCAAATCTTTATATTCCTTAATTTCTTTCTCAGTTTCGGGGCGCGATGCACGAAAAATCAATTTTGAACCATCCGGTGAAAAGAAGGCGCCGCCGTCGTAGCCCAATTCGTTAGTAATCTGTTTTACGTTTTTTCCATCGATATCCATAGTGTACAATTCCAAATCGCCACTGCGCATGGAAGTGAAAACAATTTTATCGCCTTTGGGCGAAACGGTTGCTTCGGCATCGTAACCCGGTTCGTTAGTGAGTTGGGCAGTTATATTTCCTTCCAAATCGGCAACAAAAATATCGAAGCTGTCATAAACTGGCCACACGTATTTGCCATCCCTTTTAAGTGGAACTTCTGGGCAATTTTCATCTTTTAAATGTGTGCTTCCGTAAACAATATGTTTTCCGTCCGGCAGAAAATAACTGCAAGTAGTTCGGCCTTTGCCGGTGCTTATCATTGGGGGTTGTTTGTCTTTAAAAGTTTCCTCAGCGTTCATCAAAAACATTTGGTCGCAGTTTACGCCCCAGTTTTTATAGTTGCTTTGGAAGATGAGCTTGCTGTCGTCAAAGCTCCAATACGCTTCGGCATTATCTCCACCAAAAGTAACTTGACGGATACTTTTGAAATGCTTTTCTTCGGGATAAATTAGCGTGTCATTTGTAGCGGGATCCAATACTACGGTCGTGGTTTTTTCAGCTGAACCGGCCGATTCATTTTCTGCTCTTTTCACTTCCTTTTTACAACTCGCAAATACTGAAACGATAAGCAGGGTATAGAATATTTTCATTTTTAATGTACTTTTGAGCAAAAGTAATGATATGCGTGCAATTTTAGTAATATTAATAGCAATAGTAGTTTTTTCCTGTAAAGAAACGCAGGTGAATTCCGTATCTATGAAAGAAGACGTTGCCATCTTGGCCAACGATAGTTTAAACGGAAGAAAAACTGGTTCTGATGGCGAAAGGAAGGCTGCAAATTACATAGCCAAGCGGTTTGAAGATTTAGGATTGCAACCCAAAGGTTCGGAAGGATTTTTTCAAAAATTCACTTATAAGGCCAGTAAAAATCCACATCAGGAAGCTGAATTTACTGCAGAAAATAACGATAGTACCGAGACGGGACAAAACGTGATTGCATATTTAGATAACAAAGCGGAAAATACCGTAGTAATCGGCGCCCATTACGACCATTTGGGAATGGGCGGCGAAGGTTCGTTGTATCGCGAGGGGGAAGCAATACACAACGGTGCGGACGATAACGCGAGTGGTGTTGCGATGATGCTGCATTTGGCAGATTCGCTTCAAAAGAAAGGTTCCCCGAAAAATAACAACTACCTTTTCATTGCTTTTTCTGGGGAAGAAGAGGGGTTATTGGGTTCAAATTATTTCGTTAAAAATCCAACTATTGATACTAAAAAAGTAACTTATATGCTGAATATGGATATGGTGGGAAGGCTTAATTCTGAAAATACTTTAGCAGTTTACGGCGTGGGAACTTCGCCTATTTTTAAACAAGCCGTAAATGCGAATGCCAGGGAATTAAAAATTGCCGAAAACGAAAGCGGTGTAGGTCCGAGCGACCACACTTCGTTTTATTTGGCAGATATTCCCGTGTTGCATTTTTTCACTGGGCAGCACGAAGACTACCATAAACCCAGCGATGACGCTGAAAAGGTGAATTTTGAGGGAATGAAAATAGTTTCAAATTACATTTTCAGCATAATAAAAGATTTGGATAACCAGCCCAAACTTCCTTTCAAAAAAACCAAAAATGAAAGCGAAGTGGTGCCAGAATTTAAAGTGACGTTGGGCGTGGTTCCCGATTATCTTTTCAGCGGAAAAGGGATGCGAATTGATGGTGTAAGTGAAGACAAACCAGCCCAAAAAGCAGGACTTCAAAAAGGCGACATTGTTGTAAAAATGGGCGATTTTGAAGTAACCGATATGATGAGCTATATGAAGAGTCTTTCAAAATTTGAAAAGGGGCAGACAGCAAAAATAACTATCGAAAGGGGTGGGGAATTGAAGGAGATTTCCGTTACATTTTAGGATTTCTTCAAATAAAAAAACCTAACAAGACTCTAAGTTCTGTTAGGTTTAATTTCGTACTGAGTACAGACAAGATCTGCCTTGTCACAGTACGGCCAAGGCATTCCTTAGGGCAGATAAAGCCAAGGCATGCCTTGGCTTATCGATGTTACATCATCCCAGGCATTCCACCGCCCATGCCGCCTGGCATTCCGCCGCCGGCATTTTCTTCTTTAATATCTACCAAAGCACATTCCGTAGTAAGAATCATTCCTGCTACCGAAGCCGCATTTTCTAACGCGATACGGGTTACTTTTTTAGGATCGATGATTCCCGCTTTTAGCATATCAACATAGGTTTCGCTTTTGGCATCGTAACCGAAGTTCTTTTTGCCCTCCAAAACTTTATTGATAACTACTGAACCTTCGCCACCAGCGTTTTCAACAATAGTGCGCAAAGGAGATTCAATTGCTTTAGCTACTATGTTAATTCCAGTTGCTTCGTCAAGCGTATCGGTTGTAAGCTTTTTAAGCACTTCAATAGCGCGAACTAAAGCTACGCCTCCTCCGGCAACAATACCTTCTTCAACAGCCGCACGGGTTGCGTGAAGTGCATCGTCAACACGATCTTTTTTCTCCTTCATCTCTACTTCTGAAGCAGCACCTACGTAAAGAACAGCAACACCACCGGCTAATTTAGCCAAACGCTCCTGCAATTTTTCCTTGTCGTAATCGCTAGTTGTAGATTCTATTTGAGATTTTATTTGGTTTACACGACCTTTAATATCGCTCTTGTTTCCAGCGCCATTTACAATTGTAGTGTTGTCTTTATCAATTGTGATTGTTTCCGCAGAACCCAACATATCGATTGTTGCGTTTTCCAAAGTGAAACCGCGTTCTTCAGCAATTACAGTTCCTCCAGTTAAAACTGCGATGTCTTCCAACATTGCCTTTCTTCTGTCACCAAAACCTGGCGCTTTTACAGCTGCAATTTTCAATGAACCGCGAAGTTTATTTACTACCAAAGTAGCCAAAGCCTCGCCATCAACATCTTCTGCAATAATCAATAAAGATTTTCCTTGTTGTGCCACTGGCTCAAGTATTGGAAGCAAATCTTTCATTGAAGAAATTTTCTTGTCGTAAAGCAAAATCATTGGGTTGTCCAATTCGGTTTGCATTTTTTCGGTATCGGTTACGAAGTAAGGGGAAAGATATCCCCGGTCAAACTGCATTCCTTCAACTACATCTACGTAGGTTTCGGTTCCTTTCGCTTCTTCAACGGTGATAACGCCTTCTTTTCCAACTTTTCCGAATGCTTTGGCAATCAAATCACCAATTACATCGTCGTTGTTTGCTGAAATGGAAGCAACCTGCTTAATCATTTCAGAAGAATTACCAACTTTGGTAGCTTGTTTTTCAAGGTTGCTAACGATGGCTTCCACAGCCTTGTCAATTCCACGTTTCAAATCCATTGGGTTAGCGCCGGCAGCAACGTTTTTCAAACCTTCCTTTACGATTGCCTGTGCAAGTACGGTAGCCGTAGTAGTTCCGTCACCAGCAAGGTCGTTGGTTTTAGAGGCTACTTCCTTAACCATCTGTGCGCCCATATTTTCAAGGGCGTCTTCCAATTCAATTTCTTTTGCAACAGTTACACCATCTTTGGTTACTTGCGGTGCACCAAAGGATTTGCTGATAATTACGTTACGACCCTTTGGGCCCAAGGTTACTTTTACTGCGTTTGCCAATGCGTCAACGCCGCGTTTTATGCTGTCGCGGGCTTCTACATCAAATTTTATATCTTTTGCCATAAATCTTAAATTTTTTCATTCCTGCGGAGGCAGGAATCTTTTGGTTAATACTTATAATTTCTAAATTTTTTGCTTTTGAAGAAATTCCAAAAATAAAATTCCAAATTCCAAAGTTTGGAATTTGGTGCTTGTATTTTGGAATTTAAATTATCGCGAGTATGTCGTCCTCGCGCATGATGAGATAGTCTTTGCCGTCAAATTTCAATTCGCTGCCGGAGTATTTTCCGTAAAGAACGGTATCGCCGACCTTCACGGTCATTTTGTGGTCTTCTTTGCCTTTGCCCACAGCTACTACTTTTCCTTGTTGTGGTTTTTCTTTTGCGGAATCTGGAATGTAAATACCAGATGCGGTTTTAGTTTCAGCCTCTTCTGGCTGAACCAATACGCGGTCTGCGAGTGGTTGAATTTTTAATGCCATTTCAATTTTATTTTTTAGTTGTTAAACTTAAGTTTAAATGTTTGCTTGCTAATTGGCAGAAATTGTGCCACTGCCCATAAACTGACATATTCCAAAATAAAAATGCCAGCTTGTCAGAAGCTGGCATTTTAAATCTAATAAAAATATTAGGGAGAAAATTAATATTAACAAAGAATATAGGCTTTTATTGGGCAATTGAGTTAAAGAAAAATTAACTTTTGATTTGAAAATTTTGGTTATTCGGCGTTTTTTTTTTTAACTTAAACGAAATATTGCGATTGTCACACGCAAATTAAGTATGATTTTATGTGTTGTTTACATCAATAAATGATAAAAACATCTCTTTATATTATTATCAAAAGCTGTGTCTTTCAATCTTAAAACCAAAGAATTAATCTTTCTAGAATTGCACAAAAACTAATTAAAATGAAAAACCTCTATTATACACTCCTTTTTACAATATGCTTTTCCTTTTTAGGGACCATGTAGCTTACGGCACAGATAGTCAACATACCGGATCCAAATTTTAAAGCGGCGCTTCTCGCTGACGGTAATATTAATACCAATGGCGATGGGGAAATACAGGTTAGCGAGGCAGAGGCTGCGGTTGATGTTAGTGTTGTTGGCAACAATATTAATGATTTAACAGGTATCGAAGCATTTATCAACATAACTTTTTTAGAATGTTCCAATAATAATTTAACATTCATTGATATTAGCAACAATCTTGAACTTGAAATTTTTGAATGTTATAATAATCAACTCACAAATATTGATATAAGCCAAAATATGGCACTATATCAATTTGAATGCAGGTTCAACCAACTTACGAGTCTGGATTTGAGCAATAACCCCAATATTGTGCTCTTATCAATGGGCAATAATAATATTTCAGAGTTGGATTTGGTTGATAACAATGCCTTGCTCATTTTGGAATGTGCCGACACACAATTGGAAAGTCTTGATTTGAGCCATAATACTGGTCTCACCTCTTTAATCTGTAATGATAACGATGCCTTGACATATATAAATCTTAAAAATGGTAACAATGAAAATTTGGTTTTTGATGGGCCTTTTCCGAGCAATTTTGAAAACCTACAGAGCTTAGAGACCATTTGTATAAATGATATTAATAATACAGCACTGATAGATGAAATTACTGCGCAAGTAGGCCATCAAGTAGATTTTACGGAAGATTGTACCCTAGGTATGGCAGATGCAGATTTCAATGAAATAAGAATATATCCAGTACCCATTGGAGATAAATTATATATAAGTGCCATAACACCAATCGTACAAATGAATGTTTATAATTTATTGGGGCAAAAGGTGCTTTCAATAGCTCAAAAGAATTCCATTGTGGAAGTAAGTGTTGAAAAGCTGCCTATAGGTGTATATGTAGTAATGCTACAAGACACTAACGGACGTGTTAGTGCCAAGAAAGTAGTAAGAAGATGAATTTAATTTAAGGAATTATGAAAAAAAATGTATTGATACTTTTGGCGGTGGTAACTTTTTTAGGCTGCTCAAAAAAAGATGATGGCCCAAAATTGCCCCCCATTACCCAAACGGGTGCAAATACTTTTGGATGTTATATAGATGGGAATCTCTTGGTGCCCCGTAGTGGAACAGGCACTTTTAACTCTCCTGATTATGGAATGGTATTGGAAGCAGGCCCAGGGCCGGGTGATAACGTTTTGTATCATGAACTTAAAGTATATGATTATAAAAGTGGAAATGGAGCGCGCTTTACCTTGCATATTTTAGGCCTCTTGGACAATGGCGTTGGTACTTACGCTATCAATGAAAGTAACTGTGAAGGAAACATTTTATCTAACCAAAATACTAATCTTTTTTGTCGGTGGTGGAATGAAAATACACAAACTTATAAATGGTATTGCTCCGTTGAGAACGGCGGTACTTTGGAGGTTTTGAGGAATGAAAACGGCATACTGTCTGGCACTTTTAATTCCAGAATGGTCAATCGCGATGATCCCACAGAGTTTATAGAAATAACAGAAGGTCGATTCGATATTAACGGCTATACTTTATTGGATAAATATTTTCCTTAAAAAAATGGGTGCCTTTGGCGAGTCGCCCAATATTGAAAAATAAAACAAAATAAACGCAATTCCATAGAGTAATATGATTCAAATCATAATCTGGGGAGTAATTTTAACCTAACTTAAGCACTATTGCAGATTTCATTTTAAAAATCAATTGAAGAACCCTTAAAGTATTGAAATTATGAAAGCAACAATTATAATTTTGGCCCTTATTTTAATGGCCCCGGCAAGCTGCTCAAAAAAAGGTGATGACGGTTTTAAGCCCACCCTGCCGCCCATTACCCAGACCGGGGAGAACACCTTTGGGTGCTATGCCAACGGAGTATTGATAACTCCACGGGATGGCTCTGGAACTTTTAACTCGCCTGATTATGGGCTGAGATTTGTCGCAGGTCCTTCTCCAGAAAATATTATATATAATGAAATATTAGTCCATGATTTTGCTAGTGAAAAAACAGCGAGCATCACAGTGCACATCATTGATATGGATTCCCTAGGAATTGGAGAATATATTGTAAACGAAAGCAATTGTTATGGAAATGTGGATAGCCCCAATACCAATAACGTATTTTGCAGAATATGGGTCGAGGAAGAAAATCTTTACAAAAGCTATTGCTCCCTCCCAAACTCGGGGGTTATTACCATAACAAGATATGATGATTGCATCATATCCGGAACTTTTAGCTGCAGGGCGGCAGCTTTTGAAGAACCTACCGCATCCCGAACAATCGGACGCAGAACATGTTTCCATCTATGAATTTATGACCTATAAAAATAATTTAGATCAAACCGTTTTTTTAGTCGATTCACTAAGAACAATTGGATACGACGTTGTTATCGTCAACCAACCCACCTATCCAGAAAACCTGGTTCAACAAAACCCACCAATAATAGACGGCGGTGCAGATTATATAGAGCGCAATGCCATGGCACATGTGGCCCTGTACCAAGCTTTGAAATGATACCTTGGCTCAAAACAATAGCACAGAGCAATTAGTTATAGTGGGTCCCAGCATGGGCGGACAGATTTCCCGTTATGCCTTGGCCTATATGAAAAAGCACAACATGCCCCACAACACCCGTCTGTGGGTAAGTGTGGACAGTCCGCATTTAGGCGCCAACATCCCCATGGGCGCACAATCGCTCCTCAATGTGCTGAACGATTTTGCTGACAGCGCAGAAGCACAGGACTTTGTGGAAAACCAATTGGGCTCCGCGGCCGCCAGACAGCAGCTCATCGAGCAACACAAAGTAGATTACATTCCGATACCTATACCACCTTTCTATTTGCCGTTCCATAGTTACATCCTTGACGGAAAGACAGAATCGCAGGGCTTTTCCCAAGACCAAGGCCATCCTTTTTTTATTCAATATTATGATGCCTTGTACAATAATGGTTTACCAAATAGCGAGGGCTATCCACAAAACTTACGGAAGATCGCTATTGTGAACGGTTCCTTGACAAATTCCATAGATTTTCAGAATCCATTTGTTTCTGGAGGCACAGATTTCAACAGCAATGGCCCAACGCCCAGTAGTTACCGATCGCACGGAGCACAGACCTTTAAAATAGAGGGAGATGCCAATGTTATAGGTCATATTGTCACGTTGGAAACATATAATTTGCCGTCTATGGGAAACAACCATAAACTGTCCTATTTTAAAAAAAAGAAATTTGGTGGTTGGACTTATTACGATCAATATATTACCAACAACAATTCCAGGGGCAATATGGACAATGTGCCGGGCGGGTGGTTTCCTACACAACGTGAGTTGGCCAAATCAATCGAGGATTCGACTCCTTGTGATTGGGTAGGTATAGAAGATCCCAATTGGGGCGGTTATATATGTGTTAACGATTGGTATGTTATAAATTTGGCCCACGTAAGTTCCTTTATACCGACTGTCAGTGCTTTGGGTTTTAAAGACCCCGATTTCAACTGGCATCAGGCATTCAAAAGAAACTTGGTCTGTCCCGGAAACAAAGAAATCCCCTTTGACACTTACTTTGGCCCACGCAACAACGAACAGCACACCTCGTTTACCGAAAAAAGCGTCAATTGGTTATTAGAAGAACTTGCAGGCAATCCTCAACCGCCCACAGTCCCTTTAGACCCTGAAGATATGAGCGGCCCGACGGTTATCTGTGGCACCGATACGGTTACTTACAGTTT
Source organism: Aequorivita vladivostokensis (assembly GCF_000952855.1). GTDB lineage: Bacteria > Bacteroidota > Bacteroidia > Flavobacteriales > Flavobacteriaceae > Aequorivita > Aequorivita vladivostokensis. The sequence continues at coordinate 297,743 of NZ_JSVU01000001.1, forward strand.
CGACTTTTGCGAGAGCCTTCCCGTTATAGCATGGGAGGTTTCAAATAACCTAATAAAAACAACTCCTTTAACTAACTATAACCGTAGCATTATTGTACAACCCGTGCATGCATCAACCAATGGTTGGGCATACGTAAAAGCCATTTTCGCAAGCCCAAATGAGCCAGTGCAAAAAAATATTTGGATCGGTCCGCCCAAGGTAAATTTTGTTGAGGATGTGAACATAACGCAAATAAATCATACTATGCCTATTGTTCCTCCAGATAGTTGCGATGAGTTTGGGCTGAAACTGAATATTTCTCCTTCCTTTGGCAATGTGCAGCAAATGGAGTGGGAAAAAGTATCCACAAATTATCAATGGTCCCAAGATCCGCCAGGCTACAATGATCCTTATGTTATTATTGCGCCTTTGTGTGAAGATCCCGTTCAGTTCAAAGTCCGTATGCGTAATGAATGTGGCTGGTCCAATTGGCAACAAATAGAAGATACGAATTCCGAATGCCAGACGAATTGTGGAGGAGGCGGTGGTGGAAGCGGAACGATCACTAGTGATTATTTTATAATTTATCCCGTTCCCGTTGATACTACCCTCCACGTGAATATGATTGGCACAGATCCTACTGACCTTTTAATTGCAGGGGATACGCTTACTATCCAACTCTTTAACAGTTCGGGCACGATGGTTAAGAACATCAATACTATTGCCTGTCATAATTCCATTGATGTATCAACTCTTCCTGCTGGGCTCTATACGTTAAAAATTATTTATAACGGTACTCCCGAGAATCATCAAATTGTAATAAATTAGAATTGAACAAAAATGCCAGCTCGATAAAGCTGGCATTTTTAAATATTTTATAAAGTAATTATTCTGCTGGATCTGTTGTGGCAGGTGCAGGAGTTTCGGTAGTGGGAACCGCGGGAATGGCACTCTCGTCAAACGTTTTTGACTGTACGGTGTTGCCGCCCATGATAAAAACATTTGAAAATAAAATCAACGCCAGCATAATGGTTGCAAGGGTCCAAGTACTTTTATCAAGAAAGTCGCTGGTTTTCTGCACCCCGCCAATCTGTGCGCCGCCGCCACCGCCGAAAGACGATGAAAGTCCGCCCCCTTTTGGATTTTGAACCATTATTACTACGACCAACAAAAAGGCCACTATCATTATTAAAACTAGGAATATTGTAAACGTACTCATGATTGTTCTGAATTAATCAACTTTTCTATTGCCCGAATTTGGTCTGCAAAGAAACCACTTTTTTCGGGATTTTTCAAAATTAAAATTTTATATGCCTGAATTGCTTTTTTATAGTTCTTTTGTTGCAGGTACACTTTTGCCAAAGTCTCCGTCATTAGAGACTCGGGCGTTTGTGTGAATGGTGCGGCAAGGTTTTTTGGTTCCTCTTTTTTCTTGGCGGTTGAGCTTTCTTCTGAAGGAACTATTCTCGGGCGTTCCTGAATAAACTTGTCAATCAATTCAAATTTGCGTTCTTTCTCATCATCTTTTATTGAGCTTTCAGGTTCCTCTTTTGAAATTTCCTCTGAACGTTCAATCGGTTTTGCTTTTGTAAGTTTTAGCCACTCTGAAAAGGAGTGGGTGTCGTTTTTGGTAAATTCCAAAGGTTTATTCGGTTGCAGTATTTCTTCGATTTTTTCCTCTTTCTCTGCAATTAAATTGGAAACGGAAGCCACCTTTCTTTGAAACAGTTCGGGATTCAGAATATCTTCGGCCTTTTGCATTTCGGCTTTTAATTGCCTGTCTATTTCAAGGCTTATCTGTTCTGAAACATCTTCGACCACAACGGTTATTTCTTCCACCGAAGCATCGTGCTGCAAGATGGTTTGTGAAATTTCATTCTGGACAAATTTTTCAGAAGTAATGTATTCAAATAGAATGTCCCGATCTGTGGTGTGGGCTGCGGCGAGTTTTAGCGCATCATTGTATAGAAAACTATCCTGGTTTTTCAATCCCTTTAACTGTAGGGCACGGGCGCTTTGGAAATAAGGGTATTTTTGAATGATAATTTCCAATGAGGAAACGTCCTCAGCGGTTATTTTCTGGGGATTGGCCAATAAATATGTATAATTTTCAATATTCAAAGTGCAATTTTAAACTATAAATTTTTTTAAAATAACCGTAGTCCCGGTTACCAATTAGCAAGCGATTTATTAAAAATATCTTGGGTTATCCGCTCAAAAATAATCTCCACTGCGGCGTCTAGTTTTGCGCCCGTTAGCTGGGTTTGTCCCGGATAATCGTAATAAAAACTGAAAGGTTGCTCAAAATCCTTAAGCGGATCCTTTGTGTTAAAAAACCGTACGTTTACTGTGATCGTCAATCGGTTTTGGGCGGCAGTACTATTTGCCGTGGCGGTAATTGGCGCTATATAATATTGTGTTATTTCACCCTCGTAAACCAAATCGCCATTATTGTTCACTAGATCTAAACTGGTTTGGTTCAAAAGCAACTCTTGTAATTTTTGGGTAAAGTCCCTGGCAATTCCCGGCTCTACAATAGGCGCATTGTTCTGAAAATAATTAACCTGTACCGTTTTTGTAGTGCTGTAATTTATATCTGCTCCCGTAAAGGAATAAGGTCCGCACGCTTGCAATAGGATTGCTGAAATAAGAAGCAGTATTATTGAAAGTATTCTTGGCATTTACGTTGTTTTAATTTCTCTTTTGAAATTTGATGCACGAGATAAATCGTGGGCCGTTGACTTGATTTTACAAGTCGTATTGTTTAATTTTTCTGTAAAGCGTTCTCTCTGAAATTCCAAGTTCATCTGCCGCATCTTTGCGTTTTCCGTTGTATTTTTCGAGTGATTTTTTGATGAGTTCCAACTCCTTTTGCTGAAGGGAAAGATTTTCCTCTTCCTCGATATCCTCGGCATATTCGTACTTGTCCTTTCGTTGCTCTGAAGTGTGTTCGGGAATGCTGAAAACTTCAACGTCCGTTTGTGTGCCATTGGTCTCTTCATCAATTATGGAAGCCAGTTCCTCTTCAGCTTCATTTTCTCCGGAATAAATTTTATTGATGAGCGAGGACTGTTCTTCCTTAACCTTTGCCGCATTCCCGGTTTTCATCAATTCCAAGGTTAGCTTTTTAAGATCGTTTACGTCGCGCTTCATATCAAAAAGCACTTTGTAGAGAATCTCGCGCTCGCTGCTGAAGTCACTTTCAGCCTTTTTCGCATTTACGATCGCGGGCAGATTGCTCCCCATATCGGGTAAATAATGTTTAAGGGTTTCATCGGAAATTTCTCGGTTTTGCTCTAAAACTGAAATTTGTTCCGCAACGTTTCGCAACTGCCGAATGTTTCCGCTCCAGCGATATTTCAGCAATAAATCGGTTGCTTCGTCTGTCAATCTTATGGTAGGCATTTTATATTTCTGGGCAAAATCTGCCGCAAATTTTCTAAAAAGCAAATGGATATCCTCCTTCCGTTCGCGCAGTGGTGGCAGATTGATTTCCACTGTGCTCAATCTGTAGTAAAGATCCTCGCGAAATTTTCCTTTTTCAATGGCATCTACCATTTTTACATTCGTAGCGGCAACGATGCGAACGTCTGTTTTCTGAGCCGCGGAAGAGCCAACTTTTAAAAATTCGCCATTTTCCAAAACCCGCAATAAACGTACCTGGGTGGGAAGCGGTAATTCGCCAACTTCATCGAGGAAAATAGTGCCGCCATCAGCCACTTCAAAATACCCGCTTCGTGTAGCTGTTGCACCGGTAAAAGAACCTTTTTCATGCCCGAAAAGTTCGCTGTCGATGGTGCCCTCGGGAATAGCGCCACAGTTTACAGCAATGTATTTACCGTGTTTTCTGTGCGATAGCGAATGTATAATTTTCGGAATACTTTCCTTACCCACACCACTTTCGCCTGTTACCAATACCGAAATATCTGTAGGCGCAACTTGAATTGCTTTTTCCACAGCGCGGTTCAGTTTTGGGTCGTTGCCTATTATTCCGAAACGTTGTTTTGTTGCTTGTATGCTTTCCATAAGCCTATTTCCGCAAAGGCGGGAATCTCATTAATTTATTGTCAATTATTCTTGCTCAACCCCACTGCTTCGCCAATTAAAGTAGCAGTGGTACAATCGTTTACTTTTACTTTTACGAAATCTCCCAGTTTATAATTCTCCTTCGGAAAAACTGCAACATTATTGTGTTCCGTTCTGCCGCTCCATTCGTCTTTGTTTTTCTTCGACTCTTTTTCAATTAAAACAGTCACGGTTTTTCCTAAAAATTCCGCGGTGCGAATGGCGCTGTGTTTTTGCTGGAGGTCCACAATTTCGGTCAATCGGCGGCTTTTTGTTTCTTCGGGCACGTCGTCTTCCAGCTTTCGGGCGGCCATGGTGCCGGGCCTTTCGGAATATTTGTACATATAGCCAAAATCATATTTCACATATTCCATTAAACTCAAGGTTTCTTTATGGTCTTCCTCAGTTTCCGTGGGGAAACCAACAATCATATCCTGCGAAATGGCGCAGCCGGGAATGATTTCCCAAATTCTGTCAATCAATTTCATGTATTCCTCCCGAGTATGCTGGCGGTTCATGGCTTTCAGAATGCGCGTACTGCCGCTTTGAACGGGAAGGTGGATGTGGTTACAGATATTTTCGTGCTTCGCTACCACGTGCAGCAATTCTTCGTGCATATCCTGTGGATTGCTGGTTGAAAAACGGATGCGCATTTTTGGGTGTGCCATTGCTACCATATCCAATAATTGGGCAAAGTCTGTTGCCGTTGCCTGTTGCATTTCGGAAGCATTTTTGAAATCTTTTTTCAGGCCGCCACCGTACCATAAATAGCTGTCCACGTTTTGACCCAGCAGCGTGATTTCCTTATACCCCTTTTCGGCCAAATCATTCACTTCGCGCAAAATACTGTGTGGATCACGGCTTCGCTCTCGGCCTCTTGTAAATGGTACCACGCAAAAGGTGCACATATTATCGCACCCGCGGGTGATGCTCACAAAAGCGGTAATGCCGTTGCCCCCCAAACGCACGGGCGAAATATCGCCGTAGGTTTCTTCTTTGGAAAGGATTACGTTTACGGCATCGCGTCCTTCCTCAACTTCTTTTAATAAATTTGGAATGTCTTTATATGCATCCGGCCCAACAACCAAATCGACGATTTTTTCCTCTTCAAGAAATTTTTCCTTTAAACGTTCCGCCATACAGCCCAAAACGCCGACTTTCATTTTCGGGTTTATTCGTTTTACGGCGTTGTATTTTTCAAGTCGTTTTCTGACGGTTTGTTCGGCTTTATCACGAATGGAGCAGGTGTTTACTAAAACCAGATCGGCTTCTTCCAGTAAATTTGTTGTATTATATCCTTGGTCGGCAAGTATGGAAGCCACTATTTCGCTATCGCTAAAATTCATAGCACAGCCGTAGCTTTCCAAATATAATTTTTTGGAATTGGTGTCTCGCGCTTCCAGTGTAAGCGTGTTTCCCTGTGTTTTTTCGTCAATAATCTTATCCATAAAAATCTTTGTTCAATGCAAATTCAAAAGGGGTTTCACTGAACTTGCAAAGATACTATTAATTTGTCACGCTGTCAAAGTGGCAGATTTATTTTCGAAATATCACAAAACCACTTAATTTTTTAAAGGAATTGAAAGTTTTTGAATCTCTAATAGGGCTTCTTTCTCGTCGCTCCATCCTATGATTTTTACACGATCTGAAGGATTATAATTTATAAACCACATTTCAATAATTTCAATTGCGCTGGGATATTTTTCTGAAAATTCAGTAAATGTTTCCGCAGAAACTGTTTGCAGTTTTCTATCTGAGGGGATACAGATTACCTTAAAATCTTCTTCTCCATTGTCCAAAAGGCGGAGCATTGCAATGGGTTTTGTTTCTAATATAGTCCCAGTTTTTAAAGATTCGCAAAGCACCAAAACATCCAACGGGTCGCCATCGCCACCCTCATCGCGATTAGAATAAGTGGAAGCAATAAAGCCATAATTTCCGGGATAGGGCAGGTATTCTATTATGCGCTCTTTTCCATTGCGAACATCCACTGCAAATTTCTTTGAGGTTTTGTCCAACTCAATCTTTTTGCTCGTTCCCGCTGGAATTTCTATAATGCAATTCACATTTTTTTCTTTTGAAAAAGTTTCTGTTTTAAAAACTTTATAGGTGGGGTTACAATTTTGAAATAATATTAGGAAGAGAAACAAAACTATGTTTCGCACAAAAACCATTGTTTGTGGTGAATATAAATTCATAAAAATAATTTTTCTTTTTTCAGGCCTTCTAAAAATAGTATAATTTAAAGGTAGTACGATGTTAAGAGTTGACTAAATTTAGGTGTCAAAAATTGCGTATTAAAAAATTCATATACTTTTGTACGCATAACAAATAAGTATATGGCAAAGAATTTAGTGATAGTTGAGTCCCCGGCAAAAGCAAAAACCATTGAAAAATTTCTTGGAAAGGATTTCAAGGTTTCCTCCAGTTTTGGGCACATTGCAGATCTTCCGTCCAAGGAATTGGGCGTGGACGTGGAAGGGGATTTTACACCTAAATATATAGTGAGCAGCGACAAAAAGAAGCTGGTGGCAGAATTGAAGTCGCTGTCCAAAAAAGCTGATATGGTTTGGCTGGCAAGTGATGAAGACCGCGAGGGAGAAGCCATTGCGTGGCATCTTGCCGAGGAATTGAAGCTGGACAAAAACAAGACCAAGCGGATTGTTTTTCACGAAATTACCAAGTCTGCTATTTTAAAAGCGATTGAAAACCCGCGCCAGATTGATTATAATTTGGTAAACGCCCAACAGGCCCGACGTGTGTTGGACCGTTTGGTTGGGTATGAACTTTCACCCGTACTTTGGAAAAAAGTGAAAGGTGGACTTTCCGCAGGACGCGTTCAGTCGGTTGCCGTTCGGTTGATCGTGGAGCGCGAGCGCGAGATTGAAGCCTTTACGCCCGTAGGTTCCTATAGAATCGATGCCGAATTTACAACGCTTGAAGGCAGCAAGTTCAAGGCGAAACTTCCAAAGAATTTTGATACGGAAGAAGAAGCGCGCGAGTTTCTTCGGAAGAATTTGGGAGCTTCCTATAAAATTTCAGATTTAACAAAAAAGCCCGCCAGCAAAAGCCCGGCGGCACCTTTTACCACATCAACCTTACAACAGGAAGCAGCGCGAAAATTGTATTTTTCGGTTGGAAAAACGATGACCATTGCGCAACGCTTATACGAGGCTGGATTGATTACCTATATGCGTACCGACAGCGTAAACCTTAGCAACGACGCAAAAAATGCAGCACAAAAGGAAATTATTGCTTCCTATGGAAAGGAATACAGCAAACCCCGCGATTACAAGGGAAAAAGCAAGGGAGCGCAGGAGGCACACGAGGCCATCCGCCCCACTGATATGACCCAGCACAGTATTTCTGGCGACCACGACCAAGCGCGTTTGTACGATTTAATTTGGAAGCGAACCTTGGCTTCGCAAATGAGCGATGCGCAATTGGAGCGTACCAATGTGAAGATTGACGTGCTTTCCAAAGAAAAAGTTTCAGAAAATTTCACTGCAAATGGTGAAATGATAAAGTTTGACGGTTTTCTAAAAGTATATTTGGAAGGAACCGATTTTGAGGAAGAAGAGCAGGAAGGCATGTTGCCAAATATGAAAAATGGCGACTCACTTGAAAACAACTACATCACCGCTACCGAACGCTTTACGCGTCCGCCGTACCGATACACGGAGGCGTCGTTGGTAAAGCAATTGGAGGAACTCGGCATCGGCCGTCCGTCAACTTACGCACCGACTATTTCAACCATCATCAGCAGAAATTATGTTGAAAAGGGAACCGTGGAAGGCGTGGAGCGAAAGTATCTTCAGTTAACACTTCAAAAGGAAAACATAAAAGATAAAACCTTGACCGAAACTGTTGGATCCGACAAAGGGAAATTGGTTCCCACAGATATCGGGATGATCGTGAACGACTTTTTGGTGGAACATTTCGAAAATATTCTTGACTACAATTTCACCGCAAAAGTAGAACAGGATTTTGACGACATAGCCGAAGGCAAAGAGGAGTGGACCAAGATGATGAAGGATTTCTACGGAAAATTCCATCCACGGGTAGAGCACGTTGAAGAAAATGCAGACCGCGAAAGTGGCGAGCGCATTTTGGGCGAAGACCCCGAAACGGGCAAAACCGTTTTGGTACGCCTCGGAAAATACGGCCCCATGGCACAGATTGGCGCGCCGGAAGACGAGGAGAAAAAATTCGCCAGTCTCCGTCCAGACCAGCAATTGCATTTGGTTACTTTTGAGGAAGTGATGGACCTTTTCAAGCTTCCGAAGACTTTGGGCATTTATGAAAAAGAAGAGGTTGAGGTGAACAACGGTCGGTTCGGCCCGTATGTGCGCTTCGGAAAAACCTTTATTTCGCTTCCGAAGGGAATGGATCCTTTAGACGTGGATATGGCTTTTGCAAAGGAGCTGATTGAAGAAAAGAAAAAAGCCGATGCACCTATATATATGTATGAGGATCTGCCAGTTCAAAAAGGGGTTGGACGTTTTGGCCCTTTTATAAAATGGAACAATATGTTCATCAACGTGAACAAAAAGTATGATTTTGACAATCTCTCGGATGAAGATATAGAAGAATTGATAGAGGACAAAAAGCAGAAAGAAATTGACAAGCTCATCAACGAATGGCCAGATGAAAAAATACGGATTGAAAAAGCGCGATGGGGCCGTTTCAATATTATAAAAGGTAAGACAAAAGTTGAGCTGCCCAAAGGCACTGAGGCCGACAAGATAACTTTGGAAGAGGCCAAGGATTTGCTTGATAAAAAAAGCCCAAAGAAAAAAACCGCGGCCAAAAAGAAAACCGCAACTAAGAAAAAAGCTACAGCCAAGAAAAAATAATGATAGAATTTTTATCGCCAGTTTCAAAAAAAGTTTTGGCACATCGGGAAATCTTGCCTCTGGGAACTTTAGGAAAACAGATAGAAACCCACGCCAAAACAGGGGAACTTCCAGCTCTAAAGAATGTAAAGTTTGCTATTCTGGGCATTAAGGAAAATCGTGCCGACGAGAATTTTATGGGCGGGGACGTTTCTTTTGATTCGTATAGAAAAGCCTTTTACGCCCTATATCCCGGAAATTGGAATTACAATATAATAGACCTGGGAGACATAGAAAAAGGTGAAACGGCCGAAGATACCCGCTTTGCCGCCAGAGAGGTTATAGCAGCGCTTCTTAATAAGAATATTGTGCCATTGATATTGGGCGGCAGCCAGGATTTGGCATTTGCCCAATATCGGGCGTATGATGGGCTGGATGGAATGGTAAACGTAGTAAATATCGATAACCGTTTCGACCTTGGAAATGCCGAACTACCTATTTCCAACAAATCGTATGTAGGAAAGATGGTGGTTGAAAAGCCTTATAATCTTTTTAATTACAGCGTTTTGGGATATCAATCCTTTTTCAATGCCCCACAGGAAATAGCCTTGATGGAAAAATTGTATTTTGATGCCTATAGATTAGGGGAAGTGTGTGCAGACATTACTGTGGTAGAGCCCATTATGCGGGATGCCGATATGGTAACTTTAGATGTGACCGCAATAAAAAGTGCAGAATTAAGTTATAAGAACAATAACAGTCCCAACGGTTTTGATGGCCGTGAAGTTTGTGCCATTTCCCGATATGCCGGTATCAGCAATAAAGTGAAATCCTTTGGCGTTTATGAGTTAAGCGACTCTATTGAAAGTAAGAGCGGCGCAATGCTCGTGGCCCAAATAGTATGGTATTTTATTGAAGGATTTAATTTTCGGGTAGAAGACGGCGACTTCGAAAGCGAAAATCTCTTTACTACCTATAAAGTACCCGTGGATGATGAGATTTTAGAATTCAAAAAAAGCAATAAAACCGAAAGATGGTGGATTGTTTTGCCTTTTATTTCAAATGTTAATAATAAATTAAAAAGGCATACGTTATTACCTTGCACTTATGGCGAATATTTGGGTGCATGCAATCAGGAAATTCCTGAACGGTGGTTAAAAGCCCGCCACAAAAATGAAGTATAATCAAACAACACAAGTAAAAACGGGGATTAAGGGTTTTTCAAAAAAAAATTGTTTTTTTGGAATTTTATAGATAGGTTTACGCCCTTGAATCTCGAAATTTAACCTAAATACCTATGAAGAAGTTTATTGCATTAACTGCGATCGTTGCCTTTTTGTTCAGTTGTAACTCCGGAGACCGGGGAGAACTGGTGGGGGCAAAAGGTAAAAAATGGTATCCTCAAAAACCGTACGGAATGACCCTTGTGCCCGGTGGATCTTTCATCATGGGTAAAAGTGATGATGATTTTGTAGCCGTAAATGATGCGCCTACAAAAACCGTTACCGTGCGTTCCTTTTACATGGACGAAACTGAAATAACCAATGCTGAGTACCGTCAATTTGTAAATTGGGTTCGCGATTCCACGGTAAGATTGCGTCTTGCTATTATGGCCGACGAAGTGGGTGCAACCCCAGGCGACGGCGGTATTGGTGAATTTGCATTTGTTGATCAGGAAAACGAAGAAATGACTCCCTACCAGCAGTATATGTACGACAATTACTTTGGAATGGGTGAAGATTATTACGCAGGTAGAAAGTTGAATGATAGGGTAGATATAATCTGGGATACATCGGAGTATCCGGATGAATACTATTCTGAAGTAATGGATACCATGTACATTCCAACCGAAGAAGCGTATAACGGTCAGCGCACAATTGATGTGAGCAAATTAAATTTCCAATATACCTATATGGATATTGAAGCTGCCGCGCGGGACAAAACCAAACGACGTAAAGATTTCATTAAAAAGGAAGAATTGAATATCTATCCCGATACTACGGTTTGGATCAAAGATTTCAACTATTCCTATAATGAGCCGATGCACAATGATTACTTTTGGCACGAGGCTTATGGCGATTATCCTGTGGTGGGTGTTACCTGGAAACAGGCCAAAGCCTTCTGCGCTTGGAGAACGCTGTATAAGAATTCCTATCAAAAATCTAGAAAGAAGAACTTCGTAAACTCTTTCCGTCTTCCCGGTGAAGCAGAGTGGGAGTACGCTGCTCGCGGTGGTCTGGAGTCGGCAACCTATCCTTGGGGTGGGCCGTATGCTAAAAATGACCGAGGTTGTTTTATGGCAAACTTTAAGCCTTTACGTGGCGATTACGCTGCAGACCAGGCGCTATATACTGTAGAGGCGAAATCTTATGAGCCAAACGATTTCAACCTATACAATATGGCTGGAAACGTATCGGAATGGGTGGCTTCTTCTTATGATCCCGCTTCGTATGACTACACTTCTACTATGAATCCAAATGTTAACGATCCAAACAATATGCGAAAAGTGGTTCGTGGCGGTTCGTGGAAGGATGTGGCATATTTTCTACAAGTAAGTACCCGTGATTATGAATATGCAGATTCTGCGAGAAGCTATATAGGCTTCAGGACTGTACAGGATTACATGGGCACCGATGTCGTGTTAAACCAAAACTTTGGCGACGCTCGCTAATACCCCTTTTTTACTAAACTAAAATAACCTTAATCAAAAACTCTCAACTAAAAATTTAAGTATTATGGCACAATCAAGATCATCAAAAAAATTATTTAATATGGCCTATGGCCTTGGCGCATCTATTGTAATTTTGGGCGCACTTTTTAAAATCCTTCACTGGGAATTGGGTCCCCTAAACGGAGGTCTTCTTTTGGCCATTGGTCTTATTACTGAAGCTATCATTTTCGCCATTTCCGCTTTTGAACCGGTAGATGACGATTTGGATTGGTCTTTGGTTTACCCAGAATTGGCAGGAGGTGCCGCTACTAACAGAAAAGCTATTAAAGAGCCAGAGGATTCACAAGGTCTTCTTTCCAAAAAATTGGATGAAATGCTTAAGGAAGCACGTATCGATTCAGAATTGATGAATAGCCTTAGCACCAGCATCCGTTCTTTTGAAGGAGCTGCCAAAGGTATGGCCCCAACTGCAGAGGCAATGAACTCTACAAAGAAATATAGTGAGGAAATGGCTCTTGCCGCCGCACAAATGGATTCCTTGAACAGTCTTTACAAAGTACAGATTGAGTCAACCAGCCGTCAAGCAGAGGCAAATCAGGCCGTTGCTGAAAACGCGGAACAATTAAAGCAACAGATGCAGCACTTGGCTACCAACCTTTCTTCCTTGAACGGGGTTTATGGAGGTATGCTTTCTGCAATGACTAATAGAAACTAAGATAGGTTTTCACCTTAATTATTAATCTTTAAAAAAGAATAAAAATGGCAGGAGGAAAACTATCCCCAAGGCAGAAGATGATTAACCTGATGTATCTGGTTTTCATCGCGATGCTTGCACTTAATATGTCCAAAGAAGTATTATCTGCTTTTGGACTACTTAACGAACGATTAACAGAATCCAATAACGCTTCCGAAGCAAGAAATACCGCTTTTATGGAAAGCCTTGCTACCAAAGCTTCAGAACAACCTGAGCAATATGGGGCAGTAAAAGAGAAAGCTGACAGAATCAGCGCAATCTCTAACGAGTTTGATGCCTATATTGAAGGTATTAAAAACGATATGATGAGTACCGTTAAACCTGAAGATGCGCAGGATTATGAGGTTCAAGACAAACCGGACCATCTAGATCAAAAGTTTTTCCAAGGCGATAAACTTTCGCCAGCTGGTCAAGAGTTTGTAGCACAGATAGACAAATATCGCGAAGGCGTATTAGGTGTAATTGGCGATGACCCGAGATACCAGAGTATAGCGGCAGATGTTGCCAAAAAATTTGAAACCCAACCGGTAAAACGTCGTGATGGAGTTGAAGTGCCGTGGTTAAACTATCATTTTGAAGGATTTCCACTAGTTGCTTCAAGAACAAAAATGACGCAATTACAAAATGATGTTAAAACTACCGAGAATGAAATTCTTTCAAATATGTTGGCAGGACAGCAAGCAGCTGCTCTATCTTTCACACAGTATAATACATTGTTAGAAACTTCTAAATCGGCATATTATGCAGGTGAAGAGTTCGATGGCGGAATTGTTCTGGGACGTAAGGATCCAAATACAAGACCGAATCGTGTAGAACTTACGTTGGATGGAAGACCTCTATCAGAAGGTCAGTATGCAATTGAGAATGGTAAGGTAATGTTGAAAATAAGTGCCGGTTCTCCTGGCGATCACAAAATTGAAGGAAATCTTATCTTCCTTGAAAATGGTGAAGAAAAGGAAATTCCAGTAAATGTTGGTTTCTCAACTATATCTAAACCAAACTCCGCCGTAATCGCCGCAGATAAAATGAACGTGGTGTATCGTGGGGTGGACAACCCAATGACGGTTTCCATTCCTGGTATTCCTGACAACAAGGTGAATGCATCTGCTCCTGGGCTTTCTAAGGTTTCCGGAAGTAAATATGTTATGCGCCCGGGTGCTGGTAGAACTGTAACTATAACGGCTAGCGGAACCTTGCCCGACGGTACAGGGGTTAGAACTCCAGCTGAATTCCGTATAAAGGATATCCCTGCTCCAGTAGGTGCTATCCGTGGAGAGACTGGAATTGTGAGAATGGAGCGTGGAGGTCTTGAAATTTCCTCCGTATCTGCTGTATTGCCAGATTTTGATTTTGATGTAAATCTTAACGTTACCGGATTTAGCTTCAAAGTGTCTGGACAGCCAACCGTTCGTGTAAATGGAACCAAGTTGGATGCCGCTGCAAAAGGCGCGCTTAGACGAGCTGGAAGAGGCGAGACCGTTCAAATTTTTGATATCAACGCCAGTGTCTCTGGAAGTGGTGTAATGCTTAAGAAAACCTCTCCAGTTATTATTGAATTGACAAACTAATATTGAGTATAAAACCCTATAATATGAATTTGAAAAATGTTGTTTTATGTGTTTTTGGCCTGGGAATGGCTGCCAGTGGGGCTGCACAGGTAAATATTCTAAATGCCAAAACTCCCGAAGATATAGGTAAAAAGACCGAAGCACAAATTGCCTATGACAATGATACCCCATTGCCCTATGGTTATACCGACGAGCGCGATGTGTTGTGGTCCAAAACCACTTGGGAAATAATCGATCTAGATGAAAGAGTCAACTTCCCACTTTATTATCCTATAGATACAAACAACATTGGTTCAGACAGACGTTCCCTTTATGATGTTTTGGTGAAAAACATAAAAAATGGAAATATTGAAAATGTTTACGCTGATTCCTATTTTACTGAAAAGCGTACCTTACAGGATATTGAAGCTTCGTTGGTCTATAGCGATACTACTGATTTGGGTATAGAACAATACAATGCCGAAGGCGTTGTAGATCCTCAATTTGTACGTCGTTTTTCCTTGAATGCAGGTGATATTGAAGAATGGCACATCCGCGGGTATTGGTATTTGGACAAGCGTCAAGGCGAACTCAAATATCGATTGTTAGGTATTTGCCCCGTCGCAAACGAGGCCCGTTCCAAGGCTTTTCCCGAAGATGGAATAGATTCCAAAGTAGAACTGTTCTGGGTTTGGTTTCCGGGAGCGAGAGAAGTATTGCACAATGCCAAAGCATTCAATAGAAAGAATACGTCGCAACCTATATCTTATGACCATTTGCTGAATTCGAGGCGCTTCCACGCGGTGATTTACAAAGAGGACAACGTACAAGGCGATAGGGATGTAAAAGATTACATCAATGACAATGCCCTTATGCAATTGCTGGAATCTGACAGAATCAAGGAGCAAATTCGTAATATAGAAATAGATTTGTGGAATTATTAATGGATTAATGAAACCATAATTTGAAGAAAGCCCTTCAAGTTCCATTTTGGAAACTGAAGGGTTTTTAGTTTTGTAATATTATTCAGCTCATTGCAAACTGCTGCAGAATCGTTATAAACAATAAGACACAGGTTTAAAATTTCAAATTTATTATGAAGCAATTAGATTATATAGTCGTAGGCTTGGGCATTGCTGGAATTAGTATGTGCGAGCAATTTCAAAAGCGGGGAAAGTCCTTTGTTGCGATAGATTGCAATCGGGATGGCGCTACCGCAAAGTCCGGCGGTGTTTTTAATCCAACGGTACTTAAACGTTTTACGGCGGCCTGGAATGCATCTGCTTTTTTTCCTGTGGCGATTGATTTCTATAAGATACTTTCCGATAAATTGGGAAAGGAGTTTTTTATTGAAACCCCAATTTTAAGGGTTTTCAAAAGTGTGGAGGAACAAAACAATTGGTCTGTTGCGAGCGATAAAAGAGAACTGCAGCAATTTCTTTCTTCGGAAGTGATAAAGAATAGCAATCCCGCAGTCCTCGCTCCATTCGGATTTGGAAAAGTATTGGGAACGGCCCAAATCCATACCAATGTTCTACTTTCGAAATACCGAAATATGCTTCAGAAAAAGGATGCACTGCTTCTCGAAGATTTCCAATTTGACCATTTTGAACAAAATGAAAACGGAGTGGTTTACAAGAACATTTCAGCAAAAAAGATAATCTTCTGCGAAGGTGCAAAGGCCATTGAAAATCCGTTTTTTCCAAAACACACGATAATTGGCAACAAGGGCGAATATGTAATTATCCACGCCCCCGAACTTAATCTGTCAACGTTTTTAAAGGGGCCGGTTTACGTTATTCCTTTGGGAAACGACCATTATAAGGTAGGCGCCACCTATAGCCGCGATGATTATAGTTTGAATACAACGGAGGACGCAAAGGAAGAAATACTTTCAAAATTAAAGACCTTCATAACCTGTTCCTTCCAACTGATAGGGCAAACTGCGGGAGTAAGGCCCACGACCAAAGATCATCGACCTTTGATGGGAAATTTAAAAGAAAACCCGAATGTGGTTTTTTTCAATGGTTTGGGCTCCCGGGGATTTTTAATGGCGCCGCTGATGGCCGAGGTGCTTTTTGATTCTCTGGAGCGCAATGTACCGCTTCCAAAGGAAATGGATATTAATAGAATGTTGAAATAAACTGCTTAGGCCTTCGCTTTTTCTTTGTCGTATTTCATAAAAAAATTGATCCAAATATTTCGCGATATTCTTAGAATTATAGGAAACATGATTACCAAAACCCCAATAATTGCAAGAAATGTATAGTGTTTGTCCAAGCCTATAAAAAAGAAAGCGATTATAAATGCCGCAACCGCAAGAGCCACTCCCACCGCATAGCTTACATACATTGCCCCGTAAAAAAAGGATGGCTCCATTTTAAATTTTATATCGCAGTGGCTGCATCTGTCGTGCATTTGTAGGACTTTCGACAGTTTATAAGGGTTGGCGTCCACATACATTTTCCCCTTATGGCAGACGGGGCAGGTGCCGGTAAATACGCTGTAGAGTTTGGTGCCTTTAAGGAATTGCATTGTCGGTTTTTTTAGCACCGCAAAATTAAGCATCTTTGCAGAAATTTCAGCGGAAATTCATAATTCATCAATTCGAATTCATATTTAATAAATGGTAAATATCCACAATCTTTCGGTTTCCTTTCAAGGCGACTATTTGTTCGAAAAAATCACTTTTCAGCTAAAGCCGGGCGACCGGGTAGGTTTAGTGGGTAAGAACGGCGCTGGCAAATCTACGCTGTTAAAAATAATTGCTGGGGAGCAGGAATACGATACCGGCCAAATAGCGACCGACAAGGAAATTTCCATAGGCTTTTTAAAACAGGATATCGATTTTGAGAAAGGGAGAACCGTTCTGGAAGAATCATACGAGGCCTTTACCGAAATAAAAAAACTTGAAAAGCAACTTGCTGAAATAAATAAGCAATTAGCCGAGCGGACCGATTATGAAAGCGATGGCTATCACCAATTGATGGTTGATTTGAACGAAATTCAACATCAATACGAAATTCACGGCGGTTATAATTACCAAGGCGAAACCGAGCGGATCCTCCAAGGTTTGGGTTTCCAAAGGGAAGATTTTACAAAGCTTACCGAGACCTTTTCGGGCGGATGGCGTATGCGAATTGAGCTTGCAAAACTGTTGCTCCAAAATAATGATATTTTGCTACTGGATGAGCCCACAAACCACTTGGATATTGAATCCATTCTTTGGTTGGAGGAATTTTTGAAAGGCTACACCGGCGCTGTGGTTATCGTTTCCCACGATAAAATGTTCTTGGATAACGTGACCAACCGTACCATTGAAATTTCTCTTGGAAAAATTTACGATTTTAACAAACCTTATTCCCAATATTTAGTGCTGCGGAATGAACTTCGGGAACAGCAATTGGCTTCGCAGAAAAACCAGCAAAAGCAGATCGAGCAGACGGAGAAACTCATTGATAAATTCCGCGCAAAGGCGAGCAAGGCTACCATGGCACAGTCCCTCATAAAAAAGCTGGACAAGATTGACCGTATTGAGGTAGATGAAGACGACAATAGCGTGATGACGCTGCGTTTTCCCGTTTCCATCACGCCGGGAAAAGTTGTGATGGAAGCCGAAAATATTTCCAAAAACTATGGCGATAAAGAGGTGCTTAAAAATGTAAATCTTTTGGTGGATCGCGACAGTAAAATAGCTTTTGTGGGTCAAAATGGTCAGGGAAAATCTACCTTGGCCAAAATCATTGTTGGCGAAATAACCTATCAGGGAAAGCTCACTTTGGGCCACAACGTGCAGATAGGCTACTTCGCACAAAACCAGGCAGATTATCTGGACGGAAGCAAGACCGTGCTCGATACCATGATTGATGCGGCCAATGAAAAAAACCGTAGCAAAGTTCGCGATATTTTGGGATCCTTCCTTTTCCGCGGCGACGAAGTGGAAAAATACGTCCGGGTACTGAGCGGGGGCGAGCGAAACCGGTTGGCACTGGCGAAATTATTGTTGCAGCCTTTCAACGTTTTGGTGATGGATGAGCCTACCAACCACCTCGACATTAAGTCTAAAAACGTGTTGAAGGATGCGCTTAAAAGTTTTGAGGGCACCTTGATTTTGGTCTCCCACGATCGTGATTTTCTACAGGGATTGACGAATAAAGTTTATGAATTCAAGGACCGTCATATCAAAGAATATTTGGGCGATATTGATTATTTCCTGGAGCAGCGAAACCTTCAAAATCTTCGCGAAGCCGAAAAACGAACGGTTGTTACCGAGGTAAAGGAAAAACGAAGCGCAGGCGAGGAGTATGAAATTCAGAAAAAACTGAAATCTGCAAAAAATAAATTGAGCAATGTGGAGGCCTCCATTGCTGCCCTGGAAAAAGAGATAGCCAATATTGACACCGAACTGCTTATCAATTACGAGGAAACCATCGCGAAACCCCACTTTTTTGACAAGTACCAAGAAAAGAAAAAGAAGCTCAAAAAGCTGATGGAAGAGTGGGAAGTACTTCAGGAAACAGTGGAATCCCTATCCTAAAAACAGGGAAAATCCTATAAGTTCTTTCGATTATTTGTCTTAACTTGTTCTTTTTAAACAAGTTAAAATTAATCGTGGGGCTTATGGAAAACGAAAATACCTTCAAATTATGCATCACCATGGCGGGCGCCGTTTCCGCGGGGGCTTATACGGCCGGCGTTTTGGACTATTTAATTGAAACGCTCGAACTTTGGGAAAAGGCAAAAGTTATAAACCGAAGTAGAGGCATCAACCATCCCGATTATGACCATTCCATTCCAATGCACCAAGTGGAGATTGACGTTATAAGCGGCTCCTCGGCTGGGGGTATTTCGGGGTCGCTAACTTTTATGGCTTTGGCCGATAAGCATTTCAAAAGTTTCAACAAAGACAATCCGACCGGGACCAATAATATTTTCTACAAAAGTTGGGTAGATATGGGCAATACTCCCCAAAACAGTACGGTGGATAAACTGCTGAACAATAATGATTTAAAGGAATACGGCGAAGTGCGTTCCCTATTGAACACCCAAGCCATCGATGTAATTGCCGATGAGGCACTATCAGTCCGCGAACAGCGCGAAATTCCAAAATATGCCTCCGATAGTTTGGACGTAATTTTGACGACTACCAATCTGCGGGGCATTAATTTTATGGTAAACTTCGACGATAGCGGCCGAGATACTTCCAAAGGAACGGTGATTACCAACCACGGAGGATTTTTCAGATATAAGTTGAAAAACAATAAGTTTCCTGTAGGAATTCCCGAAAAGGAGGACGAATTGTATTATGTGCTCGACCTGTCAAATACCAAACACCTGCAATATTTGAAGGATGCCACTTTGAGCACGGCCGCCTTTCCCATAGGTTTAAGGTCGCGGGAGGTTGCAATTTCAGCCGAATACATAAAAAGGTATCCGAAATATTTATTTAACAAATCGAAGGGTATTGAGCCGCTGTTGCCCGAAGGCAATATTTATAAGTTTAATTCGGTAGATGGCGGGGTTATCAATAACGAGCCCTACGGAATTGGGCTGAAAGTCTTAAAAGAAAAGAACCCCAAAAGTATTGAGGCCTGCAAATATGGCGTTATCATGATAGACCCGTTTCCCAATAAGGACCACGACGTGGCCGAAAGCGGTAGCGGAATCATGAGCATAGCCGGCGGACTTTTTAAGGCACTTCGCAATCAGGTGATGTTCAACCAGGATGGAATCTTGGAAGCATTGGATATGACGGATCGTACCAAATTTTTGATAGAGCCCGTTCGTAAAATTGAAAAAAACGGCAAATGGGTCCGTCCCAAGAATGATTTGGCCGCAGCTCCCATCGGTGGTTTTGCGGGCTTTTTAAGTCGTGATTTTCGGGAGCACGATTTTCAGTTGGGCAGAAAGAATTGTCAGGTTTTTTTACGCTATTATTTTGCGGTAGCTTCCGAAGATATAGAAAAGCGGCTTAGCATAGTTCCAAACAATGCCATTAAGGACAGGTTTCAATTTTCGGTTCCGGCAATGGACCCGAACGGCGATAAGTTTTTTCCTATTATCCCAGATATGCGCGTTCTGCGGAACTTTGATAATCAAGTGGATAAAGAAAAATACGGAAATGATGCTGAAATTCAGGATCTGCCGTACCCAAAATTATCCTTCTCGGAGTTTGAGGATCGCTACAAAGCCAAAATGAAGGATAGGATTGGGTTGATTGTGAAACATTTGCTGAAGAATAAATTTCTTTCTTTTTTGGCCAATTTCTTTTATGCTAAAAATGCAGGATATAAATTTGTAAAAGAAGCGCTGGAAAAGGAACTGGGCGAAAATGATCTCTTGAAATAAACTATAAGAGTATTATTTCTACCGGCTAAAAACTGTCCACTATGTTAGAATGTTTTTTTCAATGCCCGCACTGTTGGGAAGAAATATCGATGTTGCTGGATACTTCCGTTCGGCACCAAAAGTATATCGAGGATTGTGAGGTGTGCTGCAACCCCGTAGAACTTGAAGTAACCTTTCAGGATGGCGAACTTATTGGCTTTTCAGCGAATAGTATTGGGCAATAAGTTTTAATTTTTTAATTTTCGGGAGACAAACCAACCAACAACTCCCTATGCTCTCCTCATTTAGTCTTGCAGACAATATCATTGGATTTATTATTGACGGCCCTTATACCGAAGACTCCATTGATAAGGTTCAAAATGAAATACTTGATAGACTAGAGGTTTTTAGCAGCGTAAGTTTTTATATAGAAGACACGTCCAATGCGGAAATTTCCTTAAAAGCCGTGCTAAAAAGTATTCCCTTTAAGGTAAAAACAGGAAACCGGTTTGATAAAGTAGCGGTGGTTACAGATCGGAAATGGTTACAGCTTTTCAGTTCTATTGAAAGGTTGTTTGTAAACGCCGAGATTCGCTTGTACAGTACCCAGCAAAGATTGGAGGCTATCCAGTGGATAAGCCACTGAGCTAAAGCAGGATTTTCTGTAGCGCGTTTTTCACATTAATCCACAGATAATTAAAAACAGACTTGTTCTTATTGCGAGTTGCCTCAGCAGTGCCTTCTTTATAATATTCATCTTTCTTTTTGCTGTTTTTTGAAATAAAGATATTTGCAATGGCAGAGAGAAAATTATTTTTTTCACCTTCTTTTTGTAGCAGCGTAACCTTGAAGTCAGAATAATTGACTTTCATGGTGATGTTTGAGGTATCGTTATTTCCATCTATAGTAAAATATGTTTGATTGGTACTGCCCTGAAGTTTTACATTTAAATTGGGTTGCGTAAAACTGTTTAATCTGTCCGCTACCAAGTGACCCACGTCGGCACTGAAAAGAAATTGGTCGTTCTTATTTTGAACATCAAAACTCCAGTTCACCGAGATGGGGGTTTTTTCCATAAAGTTGGCATTGATCTTTATCTCCGTCTTCGTTGGGCTCTCGTAGGTATTGCTTACGTGGGCCATGGCAGCGTTTAAGTTTTCAAAATTGATGGAGCCGCCCATGTTTTCTGCATTTTGACGTTCTTCATAAACTATTTTCGCGTCCGATATTTTAAGGGAATCCACAGTGAGCGCGAATGGAAGCTCCCGAAGCATTTTGCTGTACAAAGGCTTTGTCTTGGTCTCATCGGCCACCAGTTTATCCCGAAATAGTTCCAGTGAAGGTTCGGTTAGGGAAACCTTTTTACTTTTTGCATAAAAACGATTTTGCTTAAAACCAAAATCAATTCCTTCTACCGACAGCGATGGTACTGAAAGGTCATAATGATCGCGCTCTTTCGAAATCAGTTTTGACAATTCCTGTTTTGAATACTTTGTTTTTAGCTCTAAATTTTTAAAATTGGCAGTGCGGTTTTGGATGGAAAAATCCTGTACGGTCAGATTCTCAAATGCGCTTACCTTTACGAAAAGCGTATCGCTCTTGGCCTCGTAGTTTTTATAATCAAGCGGTATTTTTCGGGCAATGGTGTTGTTGTCTATTTTAATACCATTAATTTCCACGGAAAGGCCTTTGGTATAGAGTTTTGTGGAATCCTGCCCTTTTTCAAAAATGGCCAGTTTGGTATGGTTTATTTTCAGATTGTCGATTATAATTGGCTTGTAAATTGAAATAAGACCGCCATCCGTGCTGTCTTCGATTTTTTGGACCCGGTCTTGGTAATAAGCTATCGTCGGATTTTCGAGGGTGATGTTTTCTATATGTATTTCACCGTGGATTAAATAATCCCAATAGCTTACATCGAAAATTTTAAGTTTTTCGACGTTTACAAACGTATGTTGCGCCTCATTCTTTTTGTTTTTAATGATAAGTGAGGCATTGGTGATGGAGAGTGAGCCTCCAAAAGTTTCTACGGAAATTTCATCATAGGCTCTGGTCATATTTTGCGGCAATCGGTTCTTTATAAAATCCTCAACCTTATTTTTAACAATTAAATTGGCTGCTATTGTTCCTATCAGGAAAACCGCACACAATGCCAGAATGCCGTAAATAATTTTTCTATAGTTCTTTTTCATCTTTTAAATATAAGTAAAGAAAGGCATCGAAAAATGAAAGGGTTTTTATTTTTGAAAAATTTAGTATTTCTTCCTTGTAAACTCTAAAAAGCTTCGTATCTTTGCCGTCCATATCGCGGGATAGAGCAGTAGGTAGCTCGTCGGGCTCATAACCCGAAGGTCACTGGTTCGAGTCCAGTTCCCGCTACTAGTAAACAAAGGAAAAGCCAAGAATATACTTCTTGGCTTTTTTGCTGGGTACAACATAGGTACAACAAAAGATTGTTTAGGTAGTCTTATAATAATGGGTTATACCTAAAGAAACGGCATCAAATAGTGCTGTCAAATATTTCTGAGAATCTGGATATTTTGGTTTTGGATATAAAAGCATTTCAAAACCTTTAATGTTTTTAGCAATCACTTCCGCAATTTCGTATTTCGTCTTTGCTCTCCAAATTTCAAAAACCAACCGAATATCCTCACGGGCATAGGAATAAACAGAGATACCTTGATGATTAGCACTTAAGGATAAGCTTCTTAGGAGTTGCTTACCTCGTCCACCTTTTCTTGAGAATTTGCAACTCATATCTTCAAGTATGAGTGCCTCTGGGGTATGAGTTTTTAATAGATCAGTAATGTCCTTTAGTATTCTCGTGTTATCGACTGGACTAATACTAACCATTTTCTTTTCTATAACTATAGTGGGGCCTTCCATAAGGACATAGGCGTATCCTTTGGAATTTGGATAGACAGACAATATTTTTTCGAATTCTTCATCAAGTTTTTTATTCGTCATAAACTGATTCGTTTAGATACTTGACAAATCTATTCATATATGCTATTCTATTTTTACTCTTTGGTGGTTGCTCTGTTTCTAATTGGGCAATGAGTTTACGGCTTCGTCCTATTAGTTTTTCTTTGAGCGTGTTAAACTGTTCACCGAATAAATTGATTAAGGGTGCATCAAAGAGGATGTGATACAAAAGAATAATTCTCACATTGGGTTTTCGAATCCCCTTCTCAATTCTTGAGAGATTGCTCGTATCGATGTTCAGTAAATATGCAACATCGTTTAATGATATGTTGGCTCTTGTTCTATGCAAGGCCAGGGAATTAATTTTTTTATTCATATAACTATTGGCGTTGATTGTTACTTCAATCAACGCCTTTAGTATTATAAAAGAATCTTATCAAAATGAGATACTATCGAAAAAAAGTCAATATGGCATATTTCGACACCTTACTGGAAATTTTAAGGGGATTAAAAGTGGATGGTTGTAAATATTTTTTGATAATTCAAGCAAGCTTTAAGCTTGCTTTTTATTTAGTGATGCTGGGATTTATCTAAATTCTAATTTGATTTTCTATTCCCACATTCTTTTTTGTATTATTTCGTCCAACTTTTTCACATTATTTACAGAGCTTTCGTTAAATCTGGCTTCCTGTTGTCTTAGTTTTGTATAAGTTAGTTTTGTAGTGTTACCTTTTGTACTAGGGTCTTGTGTATTTTTGTAATAAGGCTTAGGTAATAATGTAATAAGGCTCCCTGTGAGCCCGTAAAACACCTTTTCCTGCCCTTTTCTATCACTTGGGTATCTAAGCTCTCTTTTGTCTTCAGTTGTAGCAACTATTAGCTGTTTGGAAACAAGCATTTCTATAGCTTGCGAAATGGATTTTCGCGATAGCCCAGTTTTATTTGATAAGAATTTTTGGCTCATCCAATCCCTCTGTTTTCTTTGTCCTTTTGAATCTACCCATCCTAACGTTTGACGTATCACAATTAAAAGCACCTTCAGTTCTTTAACTGAAAGTGTTTTGAGATATATATCGAAGAGTTGATTGGGAACTTGAGTAGATTTTCGATAGTACATAACTGCAACATACTCCTCAAGAAAGGCCTAGCAAAGTATTCTTTCTTTGTCATTTGAAGGATACTCTATATTCATAGGGTGCTTTACTACTTGAGATCTTAAATGTTCAGCGCTTGCGGAGAGATAGATAGTTGTAGTTTTAATATCACTATGCCCCATCATTTTAGATAAAGAGTATATATCGCATCCTCCTTCTAGCATAAGAGTAGCAAAGGTATGTCTAAGTTGATGGATCGTAAAATGTATTCCAATTGCTTTTCTAAGTTTTAAGACTATTTCCTTAAGTCCGGAGTCGCTCAAACCTCTATTTCTATTAGAACAAGCAAAAAATTTTGTACAAGTTTTCTTTTGTTTTTGACGTACTGTAATATAGCGTTTTAATGTTTTGGCCAAAGTAAAGGTCATAGGGATAATCCTATCTTTGTTTCCTTTTCCCTGGCGAACGAAGATAGTAAGGTTATCAACGTCGATATCTGCATATTTAATATTTAGCAGCTCACTCTTGCGCAATCCCGCAAATAGAAATAACGAAAAAATTGCGTGATTTCTATATCTAAGATTCTTTTGGGTGTAAGGGTAATTGTATGCCAGTTCGAGTAATTTCATTGCATCCTGCTTAGTCAGTTTGTTTGGCAAACTCTTTTCTAATTTAGGAAGCTCTATCTCGTCAGCATAATTTTTATCTAGATGCTTATGCTTTACGCACCATCGAAAAAAAACTATGAGAGTCATAAAATAGGTGTGATACGTGTTTGGTTTCCAATGTCTTTCCAAACGCCCTCTCATAAAGAATTCTTGAACTAATTTTTCTGAGATTTCATCCATCTCGGTGATATTGGAGTATTTGAAAAAGAAGGCTATCTTTTCTCTATATCTTTTATTCGTTTGCTCTGAAACACCCTTTATGTACTCTGAATAATGACAAAATTCCTCCAGTAATAATTGATAAGACATATACTTTGAAGTATTGATCTATCGTAATTACAAGAGGAATTTTGTTTTAACCTATCGCCACATCTTTTTCAGATGTGGTAGTAGATTGGACTTTTTTAACCCCTTAATCTTTCTAAAATGAAAAATTATAAGGGGAATTGGTGGACCTGACAGGACTCGAACCTGCCACCTCGTCAGTGCAAGGTTTGTATAGAGGCTTATTTGGCTCTCAAGCCTTATTTTATAAAGGTTTCAACAAATTATGAGGTGTCTTTTAACCTTATTTTTTACTAGCCCGTCAGGAACCACTTTTCTCTTATGATTACGACATTCAATACAGGTTAAATTTGAATAAATGTCGACAACAAAATTATACCTTATTTGATCGGTACATCAAAACGAGATTTTATCAATATACATCCGTGAGTCTTCTGATCGTATCGACCTAAGGTATCTCTCCGTCATTTTGAAAGATGAATGACCCAAAACTCTCATTATACTTGTAATATCAGCATTATTTTTAGCCATACTACAAGCAAAAGTATGACGAAACTGATGAGCGTGAAATTTTATTCCGGAAAGCCGTACATATTTTGACACCCAAAATTTTAAACCGTGAGTAGTTAAATTCTTATCGTCTTTAGTTGATACAACTAAATATTCTGAAGTGAAGTTGAGATTTTTTCTTTCCTTTAAATAATTCTTTAAGCTAGTTAATAAGTCAGAATGTATCGGTATGTATCGGCTCCTTTTTGATTTTGAGGTTACTCCTCTTATAAAAATCAAACGTTTCTCAAAATCAATATCTTTCACCCGAAGAGCTAAAAGTTCACCCTTTCGAATACCTGTGTAGATAAATAAGTTTAAAAT
The DNA here is from genome assembly GCF_000952855.1 of Aequorivita vladivostokensis. Classification (GTDB taxonomy): domain Bacteria; phylum Bacteroidota; class Bacteroidia; order Flavobacteriales; family Flavobacteriaceae; genus Aequorivita; species Aequorivita vladivostokensis. The sequence continues at coordinate 323,767 of NZ_JSVU01000001.1, forward strand.
AGCCAAATCACGAACACAAAGAAATCTGTTGTTAATGGTGTTAACTAAAATGGTAGAAGTGATTTTGGTTATATCCATCTCACTCAGTGCCTTTTCATCTTCATAGCTTGGATTTAATGGCTTTACAATTTTATTAGATACTGCGTATTTTTCTAGATAATTATTGTTTTCAAGCCATCTAATGAATACTATAAGTTTATTGTAATAAGTGGCAATAGTAGACATACTTACTCCTACTTTTATTTTATCTTTTCCAACTACTCTTTTTCTCGTACTAAGTCTTTTAAAAAATATGCTAAATACTTGAGGAGTAACATCTGTTACAAAAATGACCTCAGGTAAAATCTTTAAAAATGTATTAAAAACTTCATTATAGCTTTTTATAGTCTCCTTACTCAAACTCTTTGAAAATTCACATTCTGAAAGATATATCTTATGGAGAAAGGCTAATTCAGTTTTAACAATAGGTGACACAAATTCACAATAGTAGGTTTAAGATTAAAACAAACTATCAAAATCTAGTCATATATAGGCCCTAGTGCACTAGCTAAATTCCTTCATAGTAGATGCCTCAATCGGCTGGCGGAGTAGGAAGTTAAAAAGAACTTGCCAAAATGACAAGTAGTCTATTGGTTTGAATCCTATTTTAAACAATTCTATATCAGATAGTTAAAATAAATTTCGGAAAAATTGGTTCAGGAGTTCTTTTTCAGTAAGACGCATACCTTCAATATCTAAGTCCATATTATTTTATATTAAATAAGTAATGAAGCTTTAGTGTGATAACAAGAATAGTGTACTTGAAAAAGCTATTGTTAAGTACATAGTGTTTGTAGAAAATACCCTGGGTTTAAAATTCGAAGACATAAGATAAAAAACTATATCGAAAATATAGTTTTTTATTTACTTCTTGTATAAAAAAATAGTTTTAATAAGGTAAGCGGTTAAATTGTGAATCCTGAATTTCAGATTCATAAATTTTTTGTTCTAAAAGATCACACTGATATGAGTTTTCTGGTTTACTGCAATCTAGGGTTCTTCCGTTGGAATAATTTTTTTTATCAGGCCAAATTACTCCAGAGAAAATAAAGACCCAGAAACCAATTACAGCTAACCAAATTAATATATCTTTACTATCAAAAGAAGGTTTTTGTGAATTATTGTTTCTTTTACCGGCATTCTCTTGTTTTTCGAGTTGTTCTATTTTTCTAGCAAGGTCTCTTTCTCCTTCTTTCACTTTATTTATATGTTGTTCAAGTATTTTTCTAGGTAGAATTTTTTTCTCTTCTTTATTTTTTTGTTCCCAATTTTTCTGACAAGTCTCTAGTGATGAATAGAATGACGAAGAAAACGCCCTCATATATTTATATTTATGCTTAAGTCCAATCAAAGAATGTAAAACTATCTTTTCTAGATCTTCATCTTGGGATATTTTAATTTTCATCTCATATTCCGAGTTACTATAATGAAATACAAAATTGTAATGTTTATATTCATCGGGGTTTAAATCAACAGATATATATACATCACTTTTGTATAAAACAGTATTGAAAAGATCCCTTAATTTAATTATTTTTTTTGGTAATTCCATTGCCTAATTTTAACTTAATTTAAATATAAAAGCACTCGGGTTACACAGATACTTTTTTCTGGAATTTCAGAAGATAAAACTATTGAATTATTTTTATCATAAATATTTGTATATTCCTTTTACTATTTTAATCTAAACCAATTAATAATTTTTTTGAACCAGCTTATTTTTTTAGGAAGTACTGTTCCAGTATCCTGACTATCCATCAAAATAGGTTCTGGGATTACAACACTTTCTTGTTTGGTTAGCTGAATTTTATCTTCTTCAAGAATCACAACTTCATTTTTTTGTGTCACTATTTCTCTCATAACTGGTTTAACGTATGCAGATTCAGACTTTTTATTACTTGTTATTTTTTGAGATTCTAATTCATTGACTTTGTTTTCAAGTTCCAAGATTCTTTCATTAAGTTCTTGTTCTTTACGGATTATTTCAGCCTCTTCTTCTTTTGTTAATTCTTCTTCGTGTTCCCTGTCTGCTTTTTGTTCTTCTTCATAATCTACTTTTGCTTCAATTAATTCTTTTAGCCATTTTTTATATTCGTATTCACTAGTTTCAATAGATAAATTCGCCCCAACTTCATTAAAGAATTGTGAATATTGTGATAGAACACTTTTTCTTTGTGTGTGAGTTTTATTTTCTTCACAAGAATAAGCACTATCATAATCTGACACAACTCCACACCCAATAATAAAAGCTGCATTTGCTGAAGATGAAAATAATACACACGCTAGTATCCCTAATATAATTTTTTGAACTTTTTTCATAATTTAATTATATACATATTTAAGAAGATAAAAACCCTATAATGCTATATAGGGTTTTTGGGTCACTCCAATACTTTGGAGTTAATGCGGGCGGAATAGGAAGTTAAAAGAACTTGCCAAACTGACCATTTAAGATGAATTTTTATAGCAAACTATGTTTGTCTACCTTTTAATTTGATTATGAAATCTGAAAGGTGACGTTCGGTTGAATCTAGGTTTTTATAATACAACTTCATATCTGTGTCTATATAATTTATTATTTCGCTTAAATCATATATAAGAGTTGATAAATGAACTATTGATTTCTGAAACTCTTTTTTACCGTTTTTGCTCTGAATCCTAACAATACTTGAGAGTTCTATTTTTTGAATTTCGTTATTTAAATTTTCATCTATAACGTTTGAAAATTTTACATTTTGCATTTGTTTATTTGTAAAAGAGCCAGAATAGATTGAACAAAATATAGCTTTGTCCGATTCGGGGTATCTCTTGAACCAAGATACAGAACCAAAAATTGGGAGGTCTTCTTTGAGAAAAATTTCAGTTATTCGTTCGTCAATATGTTGATATGTGTTTCGAAGCTCTTTTGCTTTATTTATTTCAACAAATAATTTATTCCTAAGATCAATTTCGAAATGCTTTTCCAAAATGTTTCTGAAAATTACAGCATTATTAACAATGGACCACGATTCTAAATAAATTTCAGGAAATGCATATTCTTCAACATTTGGGTTTTCTGTTAAATCTGATAATGCTCTGCATAACCTTATATAAGATATCTCACATATTTCGACACTATATCTGATAGCATTTAAAATCAATACCAATTGAGGATTTATGAATGTCGGTGGATGTTTTAAGTAAGAATCAGATGGAATTATTAATGACATATTTATTCTTCTTCTGTAATTAATTCAACTCCAATGCTTTTTAACAAAGATTCATATTGATCTGTGTCTTTCTTGATTTTTTCTAATATCAGCTTTGCTGCCTTGTGCATTTCGGGAACCTCTACTATAGTTGCTCCTCTCTCAAAAACACCGCTCAGATGTGAATATTCGTTATTTATCCTATCAGTCAAAACTGCAGGGATATCATCATCTCCAAAAAACTTTTTCATCTTAGTACTATCGTCTGAACTATCAGGATATTTATAATACAGGAATATTTCTAAAAACTTTCTTGCGTTATTACCAAAATTGTAAAAGGTGGTGTAATTGTTATCATCAACCCTATCTATGGTAGAACATTTATATATCTGATTAAAAAGATAATTGAATTCAGTGACGTACTCCCAGATATAACTTGGCATTAAAGCAATAGTCGAATGGTCGTCAATACGTTCAAGTGTAAATTGTTCACATTTTGTTTTTGCTCTAGCTCCAGGTAACCTTTTTAAATATTTTAAAAAATTTAGATTATGTGTTGAAATAAACAACTGTTCAAATTCTTCCTCGCCAAAAATCTGGGTATTAATTAATGAATAGATAAAGAAAATATGATTGCTGTCAAGACTTGAAATAGGGTCGTCAATCCAGATAATTGGTTTCTTTGTTTTAGTATCAATATCTTGAAGCTTTGCCATAAAATAACAAAAAGCAATAAGGCTCGTTTCACCTAAACTCAGATGATACGCTTTTTTATTATCCCGATGTACTTCAAATCTATATTGAACATTTCCGGTTTCTTCATCGTCAAATTCAATTGCTTTAAGTGTAAGGAAATCGTGCCCGAAATAATTATTTAAATATTCGTTCACTTTATCGGCCCCCTTGCTTTCATCTTTTAATTCTCTTTGTTTACTAGCAATTTCAATTAAAATATCATCAACTTCTTTTTGTTTTGCGTTTTTCTTGTTTTTCTCTTGATCTAGTGAGACCTTAAGAGTACCAATGTTTGACATCTGCTTATCATATTCAATTAAATCTATAAAGTCATATATTTCTCGCAAACGAAGATTATCTTTTGCCTTCTTTTGCTCAGAACTAAGTTTTTCTGAATATTCATTTGAATCATTACGCAATTGGTTAAATTGACTTCGTAGAGAAATTATTTGCGAAGAACAATCTGTTGCCTCTTCGAATTTTTTCTCATTTAAAATATCTTCTTTTCGTTGGTTAAGTTGACTTTTAAGAGATTTAAGGGAAGATTCATAATCTTTCAAAGCTTTGTCGAATAAGGCTGTTAGGTCATCAACTTCAGAATGAAATTTTGAATAAAAACTGGCACGTTTTATTCCACTCGTTGAAGAAATTAGACTTTCTTCAGTAGCAATTTTTTTTAAATGCGCAATTATTTCAGATTCTAACTTATCTGATTCTTCATCAAAATGCTTGTCTAGTTCTTTCCATCTTTCATCTCCAATTTCATTATCACAAAATGCGCATTTTTCTAACTTATTTTTATGAAGATCCTTACCTTCTTTAACCCATCGGTTTAATACTGCATTTTTAAGAAGATCCTCTATTTTGTTAGATTGTCCTATTTTTCGAGTAATCAGATCTTTACTGGTTTTTGTGATTGTATTAAAACTAAGTACTAATTCTGTTAATCCTGGAATAATATCTTTTGCTTTCTCATTTAATATAGTCTCTAAATTTATTTTTTCATCATCAGAAATAGGTTTAAAATCTTCTTGTTTTACGATTGCAATCTCATCTTTGAGTTTAGTAATTGTATAATTTTGATCTCCAAACTTTTGAGATTGATACTTTATTCCGTTTGGGTTATTAGTTGCCTTATTGCTGAGTTGTCCAGTCAAGCTGTCAATGGCAGTGTTATGAACTTTTACGGCTGTTCCATAAGCATTTTTTATATTTTCTAATTCAAGAAATAAACCAGTTTTATTATCCTCCTCATTTAATCCTAATTTACCATTAAGTAGTTTAATTTCAGCTTCTATTTTTGCATTATCGCTTCCAAGGATTGCGAAAGGTTGAATATTCTCTTCTGGGTCAAAAATGAATTTTAAATTCTCTTTAATAAAATCTTCATTAAACACCCTAATTGTTTTATTGTGGGAATCAAAATTTTCTTGACTAATATCATTACTGCCTGAAATTGAAATACAGCACTCCGGGGTTTCATATTTATCAGAAATATAACCAGTTTCTAATGCCCTAATAATTCTTGATAAAGTTGTTTTTCCAGAATAATTTCTTCCATAAATGATATTTATTTTTTTGAAATCTCTAATATTACCTTCTTTATCTTTTACTTCCGAGTCCCAATTGAAATTTTTAAAAACTGCAATATTTTTAATTGATTTGATTTTTTCAATCATACTTATCTAATTATACATTAGTATAGAAAATATACCGTTTGGTTAAACAAAATATTATTGTGCTAATAATTGATTGTAATAAAAATAACAAACTCAGGGGAGAGCCATAAAGGTAAATTTTCTTTAGGCAATAAAAAAATACTATATCCAATATCTAATTTTTTCATACTACTTGTATGAACCCGGAAATTACCTACTTCGCCAAGACAAACTTCAGAGACCAGAGAGATTTATTCGGCATTAAACAGCCCGATAGAGCCTATCACACCTACATTATTGGAAAGACTGGTGCTGGAAAAACTAACTTATTAAAAACTAAAATTCTTCAAGACATTCATTTTAATCGGGGATTTTGTCTTTTTGATATTCACGGAGACTTAATTGAAGAAATACAACATCGCCTTCCGCAGGGGAGAAAAGGTGATGTTGTATTTCTGAATGTCCCCGACCAAAATCTATCAATTGGATATAATCCTTTAAAACGGGTTTCCTATGAAAAAAGATCCTTGGTAGCCAGCAGTATTCTTGAAACTTTTGAGCGTCTTTCATCGTCAAAATCGTGGGGTGCAAAATTGAGCCATATTCTAAGGTTTATTTTGTTGACGTTGCTTGACCAAAAAAACGCTAATTTCTCAGATATTCTAAGAATTATTCGTGATAAAGAATACCGAAAAGAATGTATAAAACATATTGTAAATGAAGATGTAAAAGAGTTTTGGACTAAAGAGTTCTATCAATACACAAAATTCGATCTCGTTCCAATTTATAACAAGATAGGAGGGTTCTTAGCCCATCCCGCCATACGAAGATTGTTGGTGGAGAATAAAGATTCATTGTCACTTCGGAAGATAATGGATGGAAAGAAAATCTTATTGATAAATTTGAGTAAAGGAGCAATTGGATCAGACAGTGCCTACCTTTTAGGCTCATTAATGCTCTCTTCAATTACATCAGCTTCTTTTAGTAGGATTGATACCTCAGAGAATGAGCGTGTTCCCTTTCATATTTATTTAGATGAGTTTCAAAATTATGTGAATCCTTCCTTGGTAAATATGTTATCAGAGTTGCGTAAGTTCAAAGTTACCCTCACACTTGCTCATCAATATTTGGATCAGCTTGATATAGACATCAAAAATGCTGTTTTAGGAAACGTTGGAACTCTTATTTCTTTCCGTCTTGGTGCGAGGGATGCGCAATATATGATGAAGGAACTTTTCAAAGAATATCAGCCAATTTATTCCATTGGGGATTATGTAAACCTTCCTAATTATGAAATCTATCTCAAACTAATGATTGACGGAAAACCAAGCAAGCCTTTTTCTGCAACCACGATATGTTACGAAGATTATTTTTGACCATCTTTTAATACTATAATCCGCAACTTCCAAAAACTATACTGGCTATGAAACCTTTAAAAATAAATAGCTATGAATACTACAGAAATAAAAAAACGGCTCACCGAAATGGCCAATAGTACGGATGAGAATATCCAAAAACAAGTTGCGGCAGAAGCTCTTGCTTATTCTTCTGATAACATTTGTGACTTCTTTAATGATTTACTGAAATACGGATGTGTAAGCGGAATGATAAGTATGCTCATTTATTACTGCGATACCCACGAATTCTTTATGAAGCATTACGATGAAATTGAAGCACTGCGCTCAGAGTATAAAGATTCTACAGGTTTAGCTTTAAACCCCGAAGGAGATTTAATGAATTGGTATAGTTGGTTTGCTTTTGAAACGGTGGCGCGCAATCTCGCTGAATCTTTTGGAATCTATTAAACGTGAGATGTTATGGAAGCGAAAAAAAGAGATTCGAAAAAAATGTATGAAGTTGGGATTGTGTATAAACGTCCTCTCTTTGATACGATGCCAGTGATAAAAAATTCTTGCGATGCCCATACGGTTTTGTCTGAACTTATAGATTATGATCTTGTTGACTTTAAAGAATATTTTTGGGTTCTATTACTTACCAAGAGTAATCGGGTTTTGGGTTTTTCACAAATAGGTATGGGAGATACGGCTGGTGTCGTAGTAAATGTTAAGGAGATTTTTCAGCTTGCATTAAAAACCAATGCCAGCGGGATTATATTGTGCCATAACCATCCAAGTGGAAATCTTACAAGCTCAAAGCCAGATAGAACGTTAACGGAAAAAATTAAAATTGCCGGAAATATATTCTCCATTCAATTAGTGGACCACATAATAATAACCCGAGAAGGATTTTATTCTCTTGCTGACAATGGGGATATTCTTGTGCCTGATAACACTCTGCCTTTTTAGGCAGAGTGTTTTTATAAATCCATTCCTGCTCCGTGGATGTTAAGCCAAGATTTTCGGTGAAGATAGTCTGGCATAACTTTATCGAGCTCATTCCAAAAAGCTTCAGAATGATTTGGATGGATAAGGTGAGTTAATTCGTGTGCAACTATATAATCTAAAATTGTTAAAGGTGCCATAATGGTTTTCCAATGAAAATTTACATTTCTTTTTTCAGAACAAGAACCCCATCGGTTTTGCAATTCCATTATCTTTATGTCATTTGGTTCAACATTTAATAGCTTCTTCCAATAATCAACTCTTTCATTGATTTTTTTTCTTCCTTTCTCTTTGTAGAAATTTATGAATAATTCTTTTGCGTTAGAGAGGTCTTTCCTTCTCAATAAAAACTGACCATTTTTTAATTTCAGTGCGGACTCTTGCTTTTCAACAATCTCTAACTTATAGGTTCTACCAAGATAGAAGAAACCTTCGCCGCTTACAAATTCACGATATACCCTAGAAGTGTTAGCATCTTCCCATTCAGCTAAATGACTATAGATTCGGAATCTTTTTCTCTCCAAAATATTCTCAATTTCATCTTGTTGTAATTCAGATGGTACGAGCACAGAAATACTACCATCTCGCTCAATGTATATGCTGGATGTTTTTCTCTTACTCTTTTTAAGGGAGTATTCTATGTCTTTGTATTTATGAGTTGTCATTACTTAAAGTTTGATGTCTTTTCTTTGCCAGTGCTAAAATTTCTGAAACAATTTTATCTGTTTTGTTTATAACAGGGGTGAGGTTAAGTTCTCCTGCAAGAACTAAAATGATGTCTTCAATTTGCCCACGCAGTTTTTCAACTTCATCTTTCTTTTTCCAAAAACGATTAATCTTGATTTCTTTTTTTATTAATGGAAGTATTTCAGAAATTAGAGGTTTTAGTTGGTGCATAATCTCCAAAGATGCATCCTTGCCATATGCAATATCAATTATTAGGTCGTAAAAAGGAGCTTCCTCGACAGAAATGCCTTCAATTGAACCTTCTTTTCTTCCTTCTTCTAATTCTTCTCTTAAGCCTTTTAAATTATCTAAAATAGCATCCCAATCTTCCCAATGAGATTGAATTATTGTATCCAACTTTTCGCTCATTGATTTATAAAACACTGGATCATCAGCTAAGTTAATCTTAATGTGTTTTCGGGTGGCGTGCTCCATTTCGCTTGCCTTTGCTTTTACGCTTTTATTCTTTTCAAGTTCTTCTATAAAATTTGAAGAGAATAGTTCAGTTGGTGGAATCTTTGGATTAATTCCCAAGCTAATTAAGTGCTCATTAACCAACCGTTTTACCTTATTTCCTGCACCTGAAATATCGAGGGTAGTATCTTTATATCGCTCTTTAATTTTACTCAGAATATACCCAAATCTTTTTGTTGGGATTTTATAAGGGGTGGCCGCTTCATTAGGAAGTATAACATCCATACTTTCCTGGAAAGTTTTATAAAAAGTTGTAAAATTCGCTCTTATCTTAACATCCGCCATTAAGTCAATGGCGTTTTCTAATACATTGTATTCCTCAACTTTATTTTTAATTTTCTGATTTACAAATTCCTCAATGTGCTTGACGTTATTGTCGCTAAATAATTGAAGCAGTCTTCTATATCTATGCTCAAGAATAGGAACTTCAGATTCTATATCTTTCATTCCCTGCATAACTTCCTCAAAAGCTTCACCGCCATAAATGGAAAGTGCGTCTTTAAGGTTATTGGCAAGCCCAATATAATCTACAATATATCCACGATTTTTATCAGGATATATTCGATTAACCCGTGCTATTGCCTGTAATAAATTATGTTCTTTCAACTTTTTATCCAGATACATAATTTGTTCGATTGGTGCATCAAAACCTGTTAGAAGCATATCGCAAACAACAAGAAAAGCGACTCCAGAATTTGGTTCTTCATAGTTAATTTTCTTTTTAAAATTATCTACGGCGTTCATTGCCTTTGCCTCTTTTCGAGCTTGAGTAATTACTGCATCTTCATTAGTGTCATCACTAGAAACGATAACTGCGGACTTAAGGAATTTAAGCTTCCGTAATAAATTTGGTTCATAATCGTCATCAATTTCTTTTTCTTGAATGACTTTTTCAAGTGCTATATCGATATATTTTTTATAGCGAACTGCGGCAAGTTTTGAAGAGCATACAACTTGAGCTTTAAAGTTATTTGGAAGAATGTTGGTTACATAGTGATGTACCATATCTTCGGCTATTACTTTTATTCGTTCTTCGGCTTCTAGAATATCGCCATAGGTTCCATATTTCTTTTTTATGGCTAATAACTCTTCTTCGGTTCTTTCTTTGAAAAGGTCTTCAAATTTTTTATCAAAAACTGACTTTTCGTTAAGAGCAGTATCTGCCGTCTTTCCTTCGTATAAGATTTGAACTGTAGCACCATCATCAACAGCATCCTGTAATTTGTATTTATCAATGTATTCTCCAAAACGATCTACAGTTTTGGTTTTATGCCTTTCAGTAATTAAGGGTGTTCCAGTAAAGGCTATTTTCGTAGAATGAGGAAATGCAGCGAACATATTATCGCCAAGATCAGAATTAACAGTTCTATGACTTTCATCCTGCAAGATTAAAATTCTATCGGAATTATTTACGACTCCAAACTCTTTGTAGGTTGGAATAGGCTCTGCAACCTTACCTAAAACATAATTTGGCATTTGAGAATTATCACGTTCTTGAAATTTCTGTAACATCACCATCGTGGTGTTTGAATTTTCAGTAGAAAGTTTAGGTTTTAATTCATCAATATTATTAACGTAATCTACCTTTTCATCGGTATATCTTGCGGTATTTCCTAGCTGTTCTTCAAGGTCTGTCCTGTCATTAATGATAATAACCTTATAATCACTAAGTGCTGGAACCGTTCTTATTTTTTTAATAAGAAAGACCATTGTGAGTGATTTCCCTGAACCTTGTGTATGCCAAATTACCCCTGATCGTTCTTTAGGGGTTTTACCTGTAAGCAACCGTTCTTTTATTTTTTGAACAGCTCTAAATTGTTGGTAACGACTTATAATTTTCACCTCTTTACCTTCTCCTACTTCCATAAAAAGAATGAAGTTTTGTATGATGTCCAGTAAATTCTCAGGTGATAGCATTCCTTGAATGAGCCGCTCCTGCATTCGCTCCTTTCCTAATGGCGGAGTATAGTTTTTAAGGGTTTCAGGATATATATCTTTCCAGTTTAGGTAATATTGATCAGTTGATGAGATTGAACCGTAGGTGGCGTTTTCTCCGTAGCTCGCAATACATAACTGATTGAAGTGGAATAACTTTTCCTCGCCTTCTTTTAAACCTGCTTCTTGGGTTTCAATACGTTGATTGCTATATCTTCTAAGTTGCTTATAGGCTTCGGTTAAGGGATTGGCTGTATATTCATTCTGGTCTTTACATTCCACAACAACTAAAGGTAGGCCATTAACAAAAAGAACAAGGTCAGGAATGATAAACCCTTTCGGTGTTCCTGGGGTGTCGATTCTAAATTGATTAATTGCTACAAAGTCATTTTGTGATGGTTGGTCAAAATCAATGAATTTAACTTTTGCGAATTCTTCTCCAGTTATTTCATTTTTATCTACGTTTGTTCCAGTAACAAGTAGTTCGTAAACTTCTTTATTGGCCTCTAAAAGGTCGTTAGATGAATGTTTTGTAATCTCATCAAATAAATCCTCTAGTTGTCGGTTAGTGAGCCACTCTTCCCCATTTTCAGTAACATTGATAGAACGAACACTTTGTAAAAAGAGCTCTTTTAAAACCACCTCTCTGAAAGATGTTCTATGGCTCTTTGAAGGGTCTTTGGGTATTCCAAAGCCTTGATCTATAATTTTCCATCCCAATTGTTGTAATTGGTCTAAAAAAGGTTTTTCTACAAAGTGATATTCAGACATAGTAATTAGTTTTTGATGCTACACAATTCTTCAATTTGTTGATAAAGCAACGTGGTTCGAGCTATCATAAATTCTTCGAATTGATCTTTTTTAAGCATTTCTATCATTTCCTTTGAAATGAACTGCGAGTCCATTATTTCAAGAAATTCATCGTATTTGTTTGCTTCTATATACTGGTTTTCAAAATCAGTTATATAATCGCTCGGTAAGCGTGAACTAATGCGTTTATTGTTTGTCTCATTTGTTATGAGCGCAATGTTTGCTATGTTATTAATAATATCATCATATTTATGCTTCTCATATTTACTTGAAATATTTTTCCCTAATTCTGATTTCTTCGGGAAAATATGATGCTCTTCTAACTTGTTTTCATTTGTTACATCTTTCAATGGTGTAAAGCCATTATAAAAGTCTTTCGCATTTTTTGATTTTAGCAAAAGCAACATTCCTCTATAAATTTGTTGGCTTCTATTAGAATAGTGCGCATCGAATAAGTTAAGATTGTCGATGGAGTTATTTTCCAAATACGTTAAATTTCTAGTATTATCGTTAATCATTCGCTTTAGCTTTTGAGGCAGTGTTGTTCTGTCATCAACTAGCAAATCATAATCTTTTGCAATACGCTCACTTTGTGCACCCGGATATCTGTTTTTAAGCAAGGTGTTCCAAAAATAAGACTTGAGAAATTCATTTTGCTTTACATCAATAGTGTCGAAATGAGAAATAGCTCCAGCTAAAAATTTAAGAATAGGATTGTATCGCCTTAGTTCGGTTACTTCCACATTAAAATTCTGGTCCATATACTGAATTACCTTAGTAAATTTGTCGTGAAGTAATTTAGTATTCTGCATTAACTGTTCAGTGTTCAATTTTAATATTTCACTTCCCTTAAATTTCTTGTTGAGAATAATCATTGAAAGTTGAAGCATATCGCTGTCCTCAACAGGTAGTGTTACCGTATCTAAATCGAGGGCTTCAATATTTACGAAATAATCTTTATCTACACGTCCATTAAATTTAATGATTTTGTAGTAGGAGCGAAGGTCAAAAAAGCCTTGGTCAAATTTCCGATAGGTTTTGGCAACCATAATATCAAAAATAGAAAGCTTGGTGTTTTTCGTATTGATACGTTCAAAAACCTCCAATACTTGTTCCAAACTTCCCTTTTGCTCGATGTCGTAAACCTTTCTTGATAAAACTGTGTTTTCCAGTTCTTTTAGTTTTTGACTGTATTCGTATTGAAACTGAAACATTTTAGCCCTTTCCTCGGCATTATCTTTATTGAACCAATCTTCTACTATCTTGGACTCAAAATGAAAGGCGTGTTTTATTTTTACAAATCTTGTGTTGAATTTTTTGAACAGTTCTTCTTCAGAAAGTTCTTTTAGCATAAATGGTTCTTGAGGATTTTCCTCGTTTTCAATTCTTTCATCATCAAAAACCCATTTTAATTCGGCATCATCACCTGTGTAATGTGAATCCCAATAGAGATTTAATTTCTCTTTCTTTTTACTATTGTTCCCTTTAAAAATTGGTTTTTTGGTAAAAGCCAAGGTTAATGCGGTGGTACGTTGTTGTCCGTCCAAAAGATAAACCACATCTTCAGGGCGATCTTCAGGGATTTTAATATCCTTTACTCTTGCTCCAACTGCGCGCCGTGCAAGTTCGTCACCACCTTTCCAGATAAGAATAGAACTAATGGTGTAGCCACGATAAAGACTATCAATCAACAAACGTACTTGGTTTTTATCCCAAACGAAAGGCCTTTGAAATTCAGGTAGCCAAATTTCTTCTTTTCGGGATAAATCGATAAGCGACTTGATATTTACTTCAGTATTTGTAATATTTGGTTTCATTTTTTTATGCCTTAACTTCTACTTTCCCATTTAATAAATCTTGCATTAGACCCTTTTTGATGTTTTGGTGTTTTTCTAGATTTTTTAGTTCTTGTTCTATTAATTTATTAATTGAAGTAAGTTTATCTGACATTAACTTTTGTTCTTTTAAACTTGGTTTAAATACCTTAAATGACTTTATTTTATCTAAGCCCAAATCTGGAACTCCAATACTTTGGACCTCTATTTTTATTTGTTTTTGTAAATGGTTAGATTTAATATATTCCATTAAAAAAGCTGGTAGTATTTTATCCTCATTCACTCTAATCATACTTGCACTATGAAGAATGCTAAATTCTGGCATCCACGGTTCTACAAGACACACTTTACCCAAACCAGCTCCTATTCTGGTAAAAACTAAATCTCCATTTTTTAAATCTGTTTTTTTTCGGTTCTTTAAATGAGCTTTTAGAGATATATACTTGCACTTTTCAAATCTAATTTTTTCGTTTTTATCAAAATCTTTGGGTGAAATAATTGGTATTCCATCATCATAATAAGTAGGTGTAAAGTGGTCTCTATCTGTTATTTTTAATGTTACATTTTCAAAATTTTCTATCTCCCATTCAACAGGGATCATTCCTAATATGCTTTCCTTATATAGCTCAGGGGCGTCTTTATATTTGGGCCTTAAGAGTCTTGTTTTAATATCAATACCTTTTGAAAATAAGTCTTGTACGATTCCTTTTTTTATAATTTTGTATTTGTTGATGCTTACTTCGGTGATTCTAATAACTTTATCAATTGTATCAAATATTTCTGCAATTTTTTTTTGTATCTCTATATTATTTGGATATTTTATCTTGAAGATTTTGTACAAATCCTTTGGAACGTGTGGAACTCCTGTCCCAGTTCTTTGATTCTGAATCCAAGGAAATTTACTATCAAGATAATGATATAAATACTCGTTGTTTATTTCACCCTTAACTGTTAACTTTGAAAAAGTCGAACCAACCACGCCATTAAACCCTAGTGCTACTAAACCTGACCTTTCGCCATCCCAAAGCATTAATATGTCGTCCTCTTTGCAAGTTATACTCCCAATAGGGTTTGCCCAAGTGAGAGTATTGCCTCCAACTGCTTCAGTATTTATAAGCGGTAAAAAATTATCTTTATTAAAGTCAACCTGCTCTGAAATTTTACCTTTTTTAAAGTCTACTAATTTACCTATCGGCTCTTCTATCCAATTCTTATTCATAGCCCAATTGAATTAGGTATTCGTTTAAATTTCTTGCTTCTGCATCCCTAGAAGTCAAAATTTCTTTTATTGTAATTCTATACTTTGAATATAAGTTTTGTATGGCTTTCACATAATCATTTATAAAAGCTTTTACGTATGCCTTGTATTGATTCTGTAGATCATTTTGCCAACGTTCTAAGATAAGTTGCTTTGCTTCCTTTTCAGAGATTTTAGAACGGGCTGCATCAACGAGCTCATCCTTTTTGGCTTCTACGGCTTTTATATCTGCTTTTAAATCACGAAGTTCCTTGGTAAATTCATTGTGGTTTTTTAATTGTCCATCAATTTCCAGCTTTTTATTTTCAGCATTTTTTAGTTGGTTAGATTCTAGAGTTTCAATTTTTTGTTGCAGGTTTTTTATTTCATTAGCATCAGCATTATCTGATTTCAACAGGATTTTCAATGCAGCTTTAAAATCCTTTATTTCTTTCTTAAACTTTCTGATGTCCGCAGCCTGAGTTTTTAGTTTTGCTTTCAAGTTTTTAACGGTTTCTTTTGACAAGATTCCACTTTCTTCATCCTCTTCATAATCTTCTTGTTCGGCAGCATCAAAAAGCGTTTCCAATTCTGCAATACGGTCTTTGTCGTTTTCAAATTGTTCCAATACTTCAGGAAACTGACTTTGTAAAATATCTTGTTCGGGAATTAATTCTGGTCCCCAACCGCTGGCAGCAACACTCTTAAAATCAGTTTTAAGCGAATCCCAAAAACCTGCAAAAGCTCCACGAATTTCGTGCACATCAAGTGCCTTAAATTTTTCTAAATCAGTTACGATAGTTGGCAATACCTTATTCCGTAATAATGAAGGGTTGTTGGTGCCAGGAAGATTTTCAAAATCTTTTTTATGGGTATTCCACCATTTATCGATATTTGATTCGTATTCGGCATACTTCTTTGCAACCTCCTCACTTTTTTCAATGAAATCTTTAATAGCATCTTTGCTATCTATGTGTTCTGAAAACGCTAAGAATTCCGCATCAGAGAGTTCAAAGATTTTTTTATTGATATCAAAAAGTGTTTTTGATTGGTCATTTAGGATATCAACTTCTTCTTTAGGAATTCCGCCATTAAGGTGAGCTTTTACGTTTTGAGGTTCTTCGTCAGGAGAATTGTCTACATATCTGCGAATGTTTAAGTTATAGTCTTCCTCCTTTATTTCATCAACCGTTACCATTCTGCTGTATTTTGGAATGGTTGCCTTGGTGTCGTAGGTGTTGGTAATTTTTTCAATATCCTCAGGGCGAAGTTTATTCTGGTTTTTACCTTCTTTATATTCAGCATCCGCATTGATGAAGAGAATTTCTTTTCGATCTTTGGTTTCTTTTTTGTTAAAAACCAAAATACAAGCTGGTATTCCTGTTCCGTAAAATAAACCTGAGGGCATACCAATAACTGCTTCTAGAATTCCGCGACTAATAAATTTAGCTCTGCATTCCTTCTCGTCACCACCTCTAAAGAGAACACCGTGTGGCATTACTACTGCCATTTTACCGTTGTTCTTTAAAACACTTACCATATGTTGCACAAACATAAGGTCTGCTTTCTTTCCTGATTCTGGCATAAATGTGTGAAAACGCTCAGGAAATTTCATTTCTTTTTTGGAGTAATTCTGTGAGAACGGCGGATTGGCAATTACCCTGTCAAAGGTCATTAACTTACCGTCTTCAATATGTTCAGGCTTTTTAATAGTATCTTCATTACGAATATCAGCATTCCTAATTCCGTGAAGAATCATATTCATTTTACAGATTGCCCAAGTAGTTCCACTATCTTCTTGTCCAAAAATTGAAAGGTCTCGCGAATTACCACCATTTTCGGCTATATAATCTTTTGCTTGAATTAACATACCCCCCGAACCAACTGCCGGATCATATATACTCATTCCTTGTTTCGGAGCTAATATTCGTGTCATTAATCGTACAACTTCTGAAGGTGTATAGAATTCCCCGCCCTTTTTTCCAGCACTATCCGCAAAATATTTAATAAGGAATTCATAGGCCGCACCCAGGAGGTCGGGAAATTCAAAATCTTCATCCTTAAGAGGGATGTCATTAAATTTTTCAATAAATGAAACCCATTTGGCATCATCAATTGTTTTCTTTCCTACCTTACGATTGTAGTTGATGTTTTTAAGTACATCCTCAAAAACTTCGGGTTTAGCATCTTCAATAGCGTGTAAGGCTTTGTTAAGTCCTGAACCAACATCTTTTTTTAGATGGAGAATACCTTTGAAGTTTTTCTTTTCTTTACTTTTTTCTTGTGAAAGTTTTGCTTTTTCTTCCTCTGTTAATGTCCATCGTGCTATTGGAGGAACGAAAAAGTCGTATTTGGCAGGATTTGAAAGCTGACGTTCAATAAGGTCAGAACGCATATTTTTTGCTTCATACTCTTCTTTAAGTTTTTTGCGCTCTTCAACAAATTTATCGTTTGCCCGTTTTAAAAAGAGCATCCCAAAAATGAACTCCTTATACTCAGAGGCATCCATTTTTCCACGTAGTTCGTCACAAGCTTTAAGTAAGAGAGATTCAAGTTTGGAGAGCGTTAGTTTTTGTTTTTTTTGAAAGGTCATTATGGTTATAAAGGGCTAATTTCTGTTATGAATTTTATTTTACCAAATATAACGGTTTGTGTCAGATACTTCAAAGCAACGACCAGTCATTTAAATTGATTATATTTAACGCTGTTCAAGGAATGTTAATTACTAAATAATACTGTGCGTTGTTTCTATCCATAATTTATTCAAATTAGTGATACTGAAGACTATGATGAATATGATATAATTGATATGAACGTGATTAATATTAATTTAATACCTTTGCACCAATGAAAAAAGATAAGACAGAAATGCAATTTACTGCTGGAATTTCTTACCAAGAACATATTAAGAGGGCTGATAAGGTTTATGAAACTATCGTTAAGCCTCAAGTTATTGCTGAGAAAAAATTAGAAAAGAGCGCAAAAGGAAATTCTCATAAAATAGAACTTACCCCTGCTCAAAAAGCGCTTTCGCATTGTCCAAGCCCTATTTAATAATAGTTGCTGGATGTAATGGTTCTGGGAAATCTACTTTCTCCCAGTCATATGTGGAAAACATAGTCCCCTTTGATTACGATAAGAGATTTATGGAAATTTACAATGCTATGCCTGATAGTGAATTTCGAGAGGAGATAGCTAAAAACAAAACAACAGAAGAATTTAAAAGCTCCATAAATGGAGCTTTTTCTAATAAAGAAAATTTCTGTTATGAAACAAATTTTGACTCGCACCCTCTAGCCTGGGCTGAAAAAGCAAAGGAACTAGGCTACCGCTTAGAGCTTCATTTTTATTGCTTAAACTCTATAGATTTGGCAAAGAAGCGCGTTGCTCAACGGACTCGCTATAAGGGGCATTTTGTAAGCAACAATACAATAGAAATTAAGTGGAAAGAGGGGTATAAAAATCTGAATCTTTATTTTGATTTTTTTGATTTCGTAATGCTTATTGATAATTCTTCTGACGAACATAGACTTCTCAATTTGTTTTCATTAGAGAAACAGAAGAATGGAGAATTTAAAGTTGCCCAAAATAGTGAGTGGATTCCTAAATACGCTAAAAGACGTTATCCTCGTATTTTTGAGATTTTAAAAAAGAGTTAGCAAGCTTTAGCTTTTATATTGTTCCTACTCTTCAATTCAATTTTCCGAATTGAAATTTCAAGTTTTTAAAATGTTAACGTAAAAAAGCATCTTGGAAAAGATGTTTTTTAATGATTGAACTTTGGTAGGTTTCTAATATTAATAGCTTTTAATATTATTCTTGTGAGGAAGAAACCGGCAACATATGCCAAAATTAAAATTGTTTTAAAATAGTCTTCAAGAATTATTTCTGGACCAAAGGTATTAATGATGAGATATATTATACCGAAATAGAAAGTATTATAGAGCAAGCTTCCGAGTGTTCCCCATCGTTGAGTTAGGAGAAATTTTAACATCGCGATATTTAAAAATATTATAATAACAATCGAAATAAACATCCAATTTTCTTTTATAATTGGATTTATAATACTCCATAAAAAGTTGATGGTATTTATTGGGAGGTTTATGAGAAGTTGCACAAATTGTTCTAGGGTTGTCATATTCTATATATACACTTACTTTAAAATTGGTCAAAGTATAATAAAATCAAACAAGGCTAAAGGGCCTGAAAATAAATATATTGAATAATACCTAAAAGGAAGGTAAAATAAATATCTATGGCAGACATTAAATTAATAAGTAAACTTCACGATAGAGAGTATCTGTGGAAAGATGATGGTACTGTCTGGGTTACAGCAGAAAATGGCAAGAAAATAGAGCCATTCAAGATTGATGAAAAGAGTAATCAATTTACTGACGTAAAAATTGAAAACTCAGATGTTATTTGGAAATAAAAACTAACAGTTTTTTGAGAATAAACAGACGCTTTCTTTAATAAGGGGTAGTTTGCAAGATTGCGTTTTATCTGATAAATCTCTAAAACGCAGTCTTGCCAAAGGAGACCTTTGGAATCCCTAAACAAAAAATAGCGACCGTTTGGTCGCTATTTTTTAAAGAAGATAATTCTAGCTTAAATTTCTTGCTCAATATTTTTATCTGAATCCAGTCTTAGATTTTTAAGAGTATCCAATCTGTTTTCTCCCTGCTTGCTTAACTCTTTAATTCTTTCTGAAGAATATCCCAATGTTTTTAATCGATATCTTCTTTTCTCACCTTGAATACCCGCGATTGAACCGCCGCGTTCATATAATTTTAATCCCTCTGATTCAAGTTTTTTAAAGAACTTTTTTGAGGTTTTAGCTGAATTGAACACTTCAGCTATCTTGAGTTGAAGTGTTTGTTTTTCACTTCTTTTACCTTTCAGATTTAACTGATACTCGGCATCTTTAAGTAGTGTTTGGTCTTTTTTTTTAGAATGTTGAACATTGCTAAATTTAAGTCCGAGTTCCTTTTGTTGCCATAGTTCCATTCGTTCCTTAACTTGCTGAAATTCCTTCTTGGATAGTCGTACTGTTTTTCCGGTAGCGAACTCAACTGCCGACAAAATGTTATGTATATGTAAGTGATCTTTATCAGAATGCATTGTGCTTACCACAATAGAATTCGGTGAGCGTTCTTTAGCATATTTTCTAGCAATTTTCAGGAGCGTATCGGTCGGAAGGTCTTTAGTGTCCTTTTTATGAAAGGAAATAATTTCGTGGGATGCTAAATTTGCATTTTTTCTTTTGATCTTTCGTTTCTTATTATTTCCTACAAATTGATCAAATATATTTTCGACACGTTTTTCTAACCATACCATCTGCTGTTCCATATCGTTTTCCGCTTTTTCCAGTAAGGCTTCAAAAGGTCTATCTCCTCTAATAAAACGAGACATAACAAACCCAATGTCTTTCTGTTCTTCTTTTGAGAGTATATATCTAAGCGCATTTTGTAACGCCTTTTTAGATTTAATTGCTTTGCTCTTTATTATCATAATTTTGAATGTTGTGAATTTTTAATTCTAGTTCTTCAATCTTAGCTATAGTTTCGTATGCTAATTCATTTTTATCATCTAAAAGATTTTCTTCGATGTAAGAAATAATGAGCATTAATTGCTGTTGTATCTCAGCTAATAAATCTCGTTGAATAAAGTTTAGAGAGTTGTTGTCTATTGCAGTACAGACTGCTTGGTAAAGAAACTTTGAAGTAGATAGACTTCCCTTTTTGTTTTTAATTTTTGATAACATTTCTGGCTCAAATCCTAACGTAAATTCCTTTCGGGTTTTCCTTCTTTGTTTATGATAATGCCGGAAATAAAGTTTCCAGTATGCCTTTTTAGCTTTCACTATCTCTTCATTACTAGGATTCTTTTTTTCTGAAAAAACTTCATCTAAATATTCATATACGCTCTTGTACTTCATCATCTATAGTTTCAGTGTTGATATCTAAGTACTTGGCAGAGTAGGAGGGTAGGTCTTCTTTGTAGTCTTCAGGAAGCTCTGTTTCGGATAGTTTTACGAGTTGTGGTTGCTTATAGTAGGGCTTAATATTCGCATATATTGGTCGAATACCAGATGGAATTATAAGCACCTTGTTTTTGGGCATTGTCCTTATTTCATCACTGGTCATTAAGCTACGTGTTCGCTTATTTCCCTTCTCATCTTTAAAAGAATACTCGCCTAATATTTTTTGCAGCTGATTACACTCTTCAGTGAGTCCCGTGAAATATACTTTTGTAGCAGCGTTATTAAGTATGGTTTTAGCATTAAATTCTCCATAGTTATTGTGCAACTGCATTTCGCTTTGTAATATCCCCAGAATACTCGTGTGGAATTTCCTCGCATTCGCAAAAATATTTGAGAGATTAGGTAAATGTAAGCTGGACAATTCTTCAAGAATTACAGATATATGAAGATCGTCTTCCTGTGGAAGCTTTGAAAATATATAAGAAAAAAACTGTTCCCAAAAAATACTTAAGATAGTGCTGTAATAAGACATATCTCCTAATGGTAGGCGTAAGTAAATTACCGTTTTTTCTTTTCTCAATTGAGCAAAATCAATGGTATCATTACTCGTTAAATCACTAAGGGTTTGGTCATTACCAATAAAATTTAGACTTGCTAGTGCTGATGAAATTATGGATGCCCTCGTGTTTTCAGAATTACCTATGAGTGATTTATATTTTTGCCAAAGATGCTCAGGAGCATTTTCAGCAAACAGTGCATCAATTTTTTCTGGACTTCCTTGTAATAATTCAAGTAAATTAAAAACTTGAGCCAGATGATGATACTCTTTATCTGTTGTCGATAAAAGGTAGTTAATCATTAAGCCAATTAACTCAACCGATTTATTCGCCCAGAAATCAAATTGGCCGTCTTTTGTAGTAGAACGAACCAACATTTGAGCGACTTTATTTATATCGGCATTATTTTTAATTCTGTGTAAAGGGTTGTAGTAGACAGAACCTTCTTTTTCACCAAAGTTCAAAGTCATAACCTTAAAACCTCTTGTTATAAATTGATTCTTTGTTTTTTCTAGAATTTCTCCACTAGGATCATTTATTATTAATGAGTGGTCTATGTTATAGCAACTAGGTAGTATTATTGTCGTTGTTTTACCTCCCCCACTTGGCGATACTACAATCATTTGTTCTTCACTTTGCTTCACAGATAGGTGTTTTGTGCCAGTCACACAAAACCCCTTATTATTCGCGGAAACTAATTTTGATTCCCTTTCAAAACGAGCTTTGTGTGTATGGTCTTTTTTAGAAAGAGCAATTGAAAGTTGGTCAACTCCCTCTTCAAGCATTTCTAAACAGTAAATAAAAAATTCTTTTAGTTTCATTTTTCAAAGGATTTTTGGAGAACGGAATTAATTGCTTGCAACATCATCTCAGCTCCTTTGGTCACAATAAATAGTGCGACCAAAGCGAGTTTGAGACAGAGTTTAAATAATAGAGCAAGCCATTTCATAGTCTATTGTTTATAGGTTAGCTTTTACGGAATAAGATATTTTTAACTCTTCAAAAATTAAGTCGTAAACTCTAAGTATTTCTCTAAACTGAAGATTGTCATCGCTATTTTTTGCTTGATATACGATAATTACCTCAATATTCGAGTAATCTAAGGATGTGTCAAACTCATTTAATAATTTTGTGGCAATGCTTTTTGGATTATGTTGTAACTGCTTACGATCTATATTCCGATAGAAAGAAAAGCCTCCCACTTCAGCATTATTTTCCAACAAGTCCGAAAATATAAACAGCTGACTATCCGCTCGTGGAAATTGAGATAAATAATTTAGTTCTCTAGAAATTCCAGATACTATAGTCGATTTTTTCTGTTCCTCTAATAGGATGGGATTTTCGACGATATTTGTTATAGAGTCGATAAATTCCTCAATCTGATGTTTTCGAAGAATGTTATTACCTGTAAGTTTATTTTCCCTTGGAAGCATAGCGGAATATCGGAGATTGTAATCAACCTCTGATAAGTAGCCTTGTCGAAAAATGTATTCATCCCAAATATCTATATTAATATCAAGGTATTTAATGAGTTCTTTCGCATTTGGTTGTGCAAAAAAATCTTCTTCTGTGCGGTCAGTAATTACTGATTGTATGTGACTGCGGGTTTTATCTTCTTTGTTCGAAGAACAAGAGAGTATTGTGATAATTATAATTATATTAAAAAAGGTTTTCATAGTATTTAATTTTAGTTATTCACGTTTTTGATAAAATGTTTGAAGGGGCTCTAGACCTTTATTGAAACATACTGGAACTAACTTATCTGGGCGATACTTGATATTCGTTTCTATAAAGAGATTGTGAGCAATCCTTAATTTAGAGAGGAGTTCAAGCTCGGTGTTCTGTGCATATTGTGAAACTTGAAGACTTGTTACGCGGTGTGAGATATTTGTATTCCCTAGATCATTGCGCTCCATTAATACCCGGTCTTTCTCCTTTTCTAAATTTTTAAGCTCTTTTTGCCGAACATTGAGCTCGTCAATTTTAATCTTTTCCTCTTTCGTAGGTTTATTAAAATAGGCATACAATGCCACCGATATGAAAATCAGGTAATTAAACAAAACAAAAGCCATTTCACTTAACCCTTCTGAAAATACATTCGCATAATTACTTAACTGTATTATTCTGAGGTTTGCTAGATAATAAAAGCAGGATATAAGAAATAATGAGAGAGCAACCGAAATTCCAATTTTTTGAAATTTTGTTTTACCAAGTCTTATAAGGGTCGGACTATACTCACTAAATATGAGTAGTGAAAGCCCATATCCTATTGCTAGTATTATTGCTCCATAAAATGGTAATCCAATAATTTCGAATAAACTACTGGCTAATACCGTGTCTGCTCCTAATATTGCATAAAGAAATGGGCGCCGCCGCTTCCATCTTCTATCTTTATTTACAGTTGATTGTTCAAACCGTTGAATTTCGGCCTTCTTCAATCCAATTTTGTGATTAAAATTATTTATTTCATTACTGATTTCTCCTTCACGTAATTCTAACTGTTTCCCTTTTTCAACCGCACCATAATGATTAATTTCAGGTTGATTTTGCTTTTTAGCTTCAACAATAAGGTCTTGATATTTCGCAGGAATAAAATCTAAATAGGTTTTACCTTCTTGAAAATCAACCTCTGGTTTATTACTAGAAGCATATTCTTTTGCTTTGTGTTCAACATCTTTTAGAAACTTTTCGTGTTCTTCATTTATGTGAGTTTCCAATTTTGGATTTCTGTACTGATATACAGTTACTGTGTGTGTATGTTTTTTCATAATATTTAATTTAAGGGTTAAAAAAAGCACCCCCACAATGGAGATGCAACTAAAACTATTTTTCAATTTCAGCTTTCAGCCAAATTAATGAGTTGTTATCACTGTAAATATTTAAAGCTTGCTGCGTGAGATGTTGCGAGTGATTCCGAAATTTTTCTTTAAGTGATTGAGTTGAGTGCCTTTCACTTAATTGGAATTTTGTAAAAGCTCGAACAAATAAGTATTTTGGGCTTTTAACGCGTACGGAATGTTCCCTTGCCGTGTAAACGATATCGTCAAAACAATCGTTAGCTCTCTCAAGAATTTCAATTTCTTTCTCCTCGGAGTTTCTGTATAAAAGACTATAGTGTTTCCCCTTTATATAAAAGAAATACATTTTCAATCCTGGGCTTAATTCTTCTGAATCAATTTGGTTAAGTTGTTCAAATCCACTTTCTCTACCAAGTGGATTTTTGATAAGATCATTAATGTTTTTGAGATGTTGAAAAGTTTCCTTCTCGATTTGTGCAGTGCGCTCAGCGCTTAAATTTGAATTGTGCATATATATGGATTTAAGAGTTACAAAACGGTACTCTCAAAACCACTTGTGGAAGTTGACAAAATAATCTTATGTGATAGATTATTTTCAAGTCTTTAGTTGCGCTAACAACTTTTGACTAGCTATTTCCTCAAGGTGTTTTTGAGGTCAATAGTGGCCCGAAACATTTTCGGGCTTTTTTTTTGCCCGTAGGTAAGCCACTAAATAACACTGCTAATTAAAAATAGATGCCAGTAGAAGAGAAATAAATATTTTATATAAATTAACTTATGTTTGTATATGTGAATACAATTCAGTCCAAAAAGTAGGTTGTAAATCATAAATATGCATTATAATCCAATCGAGCTAGATAAACTTAGAAAAAAAGTGCGAGTCGCTTTTATGTTGAGACATCAGGATGATGATGTTAAAAAAAACTCAATTTATGATGAGGCAAAATCATATAATAATAGTTTTCTACTTGCACTATCTAAGGATTTAAATGATTTATTTGGTGATAAAGCACCTAAAGCCCCTACTTTGTACAATCTTTATTTTGAAGAAAGAACATCTTTCAGAAAAGCAACAATTAATTACTTAAATGCGTATTGTGACTCTCAAAATTCTTCAAAAGATAGCAACACTAAAAATCTCGGTACTTTAAACGAAAACAAAAATAGTCTTAAAAGAATAAGAGGAAATGTATCTGAATTTTTGAGAAGTAATTACCTTAAAATCATAGGTTATTTATTTTTTTACCTACCTTTTATAGTCTTTCCTATTGCATCTATAGGTATATATAAAAACTTCAAATCTGATAAAGATCCGTCCAAAAAAGCTACAGGATATTTTTTATACAGCGGGATGATTTTTTTGTACATATGTGTCAATATTCTTGCAATAATTTTTCTTGCTAAAAGTAATTTAGGAATGTTAATAGATGCAAATCAATCATTTGACTCACGAATATATGGAAATGGAATAGTATCTGTATCTAATCTTACTAAGGATGGTAGGGGTCAAAAACAAATAGTTACACAAAATAGTACAAATGCCAGAGTTGGAGATACTATATTGGTTTCTATATTGGTAGGTAATATTAGTTCAGAGCCAATAGAAAATATTGACATTGAATTGTCGCCTAGGATTTCTGGTAGTAATAAAAAACATACTTTTTCAGGTAGTCTTTCTGGATATAAGACTGACATACTTTTTGATAATGCTTTTGTAAACACTAATAGCAGTACAAATATGCGCTATATTGACAAAAGTTATATGCACTTTGAGAATTTGCAAAGTGATTTATTATGGTTAAATTCAGATGATAGAAATGACCTGTATGCTGGTGGATATAAAATTGATAAGTTATATCCTGGAAAGAAAAATTTTTCGATTATTAGTTCATTATACGTTGTAGAAGAATCGACTCTTAACTCTGGGATTTTTCACAGTGACCCTGCGGGTAAAAATTTGGGATTTTTCACGGTGAACAACTGTCAATTTAAATGTGCTAATAAATTAGAGAGTATTAATGTATCTAGCCTCAAAAAAGACGATACCTTTAATTTTTTCACCTTTGTAGATTTTCAGAATATTGGCACTGTCAATATTACAAATGCTAGGGCGAAATTATTTGTTGATACATCAGAATCTGACAAATACCTTAAAATAAATGCAGAACTTTCTGGAGATAATGTTCTTCCAATTTACGACAGCGTTAAAATATTTTATGACAATAAAGATTTATATTTAGGGGTGATGGAGGCTTACGTAGAAAACCAACACGGTGATACTAACCCTAAAGATTGCGCAGGATATAATTTAATTGAGTCTTTAAAAATAAATGAAATAGAGGATTTAGTTGCAGAAATAGGTACTCTTGATACGTACAAAGGCGGTTTCTGCGATCAAGGATATTTTGTTGTTCATTTTCAAATTTCTAGGAATAATTAGCGTTTCATATCTTTTTTCCCTAGATTCCTACTCCTGAGATTGGCTAATTCGGATATTTTATTTTTTTTAATTTCTAGATGAAACGTTCTACTCCCATCCCTTAAAGCCCCAATGTACTCTATGTTTGACTCTGTTTGAACCAACTGCTCAATGAGTGAAGGATTATACTTGGCGAGAAAGTAACCATTGTTGAAACCTTTAATATATAGATCTGTATATGTTGCTTCCATTAAAAAGTGTTTTTTGAGTGTTGTTTAAGATATTCCATTATAGAATCATAATCATAAAGGATTATTTTCTTCTGGGGCTGAGTGAATACAATTGCTCCAGTATCTCGCAGATTTTGGAGGGTGGTTTTACTTTTGATATTTAAAAGTTCCATTGCTCGTTCTGTAGAAACCCATTTATCTTGAGAGATTTTATGTTTCTCTTTTATGCGTTCAACAACTTCTTCAACCAAAGAATAAAAAGCTTCATCTTCTAAACAGATTACATTCATTTTATAAAGATTTAATTCTAAAAATACATTTAAAATTTTAAAACTACATCCAAGGCCTCATCTTCTTCATTATGGATGAAATTAGATTGATAATTAACAGTGGTGGTTATTGAAGAGTGCCTGTAGAGCTTTTGAAGCATCTGTATTGGTATTTTAGCACCTGAAATATAACCAAAGCTATGCCGGGCAATATGCATTGAAATACTTTTATCAATCTTGGCTAATGTAGCCACTTTACTTAAATGCCGGTTAAACTTTCTTGTGGCTGTTTGAATTTTACGTGTTACATCTTTGGAATCATTAAGTTTTGCCTTCTTTAATTCAGGAAAAATGAAATCATTCTTTTTTATATCAGATGTTTTATAACCATCTAGAATTTGAAGTGCTTTCTCAGGCATTTTAAGGCTTACTAGCTTCTTATTCTTACTCATACGGTAATTGAGTCGTCCATCAGTAATATCCCCCCATTTAAGGCGTAATACGTCGCCTACACGTATGCCCGCGAGATAAAAAGAGAAAAGCCATACGTTCAGTGCGTGTTTCTTTGCTAGGCTTTCGAGGTTTAATGATTCGAGTTTGATAATTTCATCCTTATTGAGACCAACCTTATCGCTCTCAGGAATGCGTATTGTTACTTTCCCTCTTCCAAACGGATAAATATCGCGGTCAATTACTTCGTCACGAATAGCAATATTAAAGGTAGTACGGATAAGAATAAGGTAGTTCACAACAGTTCTTTCTGAAAGCTTTTTATCTCCTAATAGGTAACTTTTAAATCTATATAAAAACGACTCGGTAATATTTTCAAACGGTAAGGTTGTAGTTTTCGAAAATTCTTTAAGAACTTTAATTCGACCTTCTTCAGTCTTTGCTTGATGATGTTGATTTCTTCTTATTAAGGTTTGAATATGTTTTTGAGCCAAATCAAAAAAATTAGTATCACCTCCCTTTTGAATTCGTTGTTTGATATAGGAAACTGAAGTTGATTTAGAATCACTCTCTACTTCAAGGACTGTGTCACTGATTTTAGCCATTTTAGATAACAAGAGATTATTCAATCGTCTAGAGTTAGGATGATTCTTCTTAACAATGCGCTTTTGGTCATCCCATTGGTTCTCGGCGATATTAAATCCAGTATAGATGTAGGATGATTTTCTGTTTTTTGTCACTCTAATAGCTAAGGGAAAAAGTCCCTGGCTATTCTTCTTTTTTCGTAATATTGCAGTAACTGTACTCATAATGAAGATGTTTTACATTCATAAAGGTACAACATAGGTACAACATTTGGTGGTTTTATATGGTTTCATTTGTATTAATTTACACACAATACGTTGACAAACAATAATATAAAGAACACGTAATTACATAAAGATACATAGTACTTAAAACTCATAACCCGAAGGTCACAGGTTCGAGTCCTGTTCCCGCTACAACATAGCCCCAAGGAAACTTGGGGCTTTTTTATTTTTTGCATAGATGGAAGAATACGTGGTTTACATACTGGCTTCGTCTAAAACGGAAAAACTTTATAAGGGCCATACCTCCAACCTGATCGAACGTTTTAAATCGCATAATGCACTTTCGAAAAAAGGTTGGACAATCCGTTATAGGCCCTGGAGCGTGGTCTTCGTACGTTTTTTTAAGACCAAAAAGGAGGCCATGTGTTTTGAAAAATACCTCAAGACGGGCGTCGGGAGGGAATGGATCGCCAAAAACATACATTTTGGATAGCTCGTCAAGCCCATATCCGCCGCGGCGGACACAGGTTCGAGTCCTGTTCCCGCTACAACATAGCCCCAAGGAAACTTGGGGCTTTTTTATTTTTTGCATAGATGGAAGAATACGTGGTTTACATACTGGCTTCGTCTAAAACGGAAAAACTTTATAAGGGCCATACCTCCAACCTGATCGAACGTTTTAAATCGCATAATGCACTTTCGGAAAAAGGTTGGACAATCCGTTATAGGCCCTGGAGCGTGGTCTTAGTACGTTTTTTTTAGACCAAAAAGGAGGCCATGTGTTTTGAAAAATACCTAAAGACGGGCGTCGGAAGGGAATGGATCGCCAAAAACGTACATTTTGAATAGCTCGTCAAGCCCATATCCGCCGCGGCGGACACAGGTTCGAGTCCTGTTCCCGCTACGAAGGAAACCTCCTTTTTTTGGAGGTTTTTTTATGCCCTTTTACCTCCACAGTGACAATTCTTTAACAGCATTTTTACATTGCATTTAGTACATTAGCCGTTTATTTTTAAAACTGAACACTAATGAAGTATTTCACTTGCAGTCTCTTGGTTTCACTGCTCCTCACCACTGTTTCATTTAACTTATTTGCGCAGGAAGTAAAGCCCAACAATCAACCCCTTTTCGACAATTTCTCATATAGACAAGGGAATGTGTATCGTACCGCCTCGGGAAAACCAGGGCCGGAATATTGGCAAAACTCGGCCGATTATAATTTGGAAGCCACGCTTGATGATAAAACGCACACCGTTTCAGGAAATGTAACTATTCATTACACAAATAATAGTCCGGAGACCTTAGATTTTATTTGGTTATATCTTGAACAAAACCGTTTTACTGAAAACTCCCGTGGAACTTTGACCACTCCAGTTCAGGGCAATCGTTACAGTGGCGACGTGAAAGGTGGTTTTGAATTGAAAAATGTTTCGGCAAAAACCAAGACCGGAACTTCTTCAAAACATATAATTACCGATACGCGTATGCAGCTTTGGTTGGATAAACCTTTGGAAGCCAAAGGAGGTAAGGTTGAAATAAAAATGGATTTCAAATTTAAGGTTCCCGTGGAGGGAATGGACCGTATGGGCAGACTGGAAGTAAAGGATGGAACTATTTACGCCATTGCACAATGGTATCCTCGAGTTGCGGTTTTTGATGATGTGGTTGGCTGGAATACTGATCCCTATTTAGGAGCAGGTGAGTTCTATTGCGAATATGGAAATTACGACGTGAAAATTACCGCACCAGCCAATCAAACGGTAGTATGTTCCGGGGTTTTACAAAACCCCAAAGAGGTACTTACAAAAGAACAGCAAACCCGATGGGCACAAGCTGAGAAAAGCAATAAAACCGTTTACATCATAAAGCCGGAAGAAGTTGGCAAGCCTGTTGCTTCTGTGAAGTCAGATGGCATGCTCACCTGGCATTTTAAAATGGAAAACACCCGCGATGTGGCCTGGGCGGCTTCCAAAGCATTTATTTGGGACGCCGCGCGCATGAATCTGGGCGATGGCAAGACAGGATTGGCACAATCAGTTTACCCAAAGGAAAGTGATGGCAATAATGCCTGGTCGCGCTCAACGGAATTCACAAAAGCTTCGGTTGAATTTTATTCAAAAACCTTTTTTCCTTATCCGTACCATAACGCAATTAATGTAGCGGCTAGCGTGGGCGGTATGGAATATCCCGGCGTTAGTTTTTGTCACTACCAAAGTAAGGGCGAGGATCTTTGGGGCGTTACCGACCACGAATTCGGCCACAACTGGTTCCCAATGATCGTGGGCAGCAACGAGCGCCGCTATCCGTGGATGGACGAGGGTTTCAACACTTTTATAAACCATTATAGCACCGTGGCTTTTAACAATGGGGAATTCCCGACAACTACCGATAGCCCGAAAAACTTGGTACGCTATTTAATGTACGAAAACCGTGAGAGCATTGATACCTATCCTGATGTGGCCAATGCAATGAATTTGGCTTATACCGCTTATTACAAACCCGCAGTGGGTCTTTACTTGCTTCGCGAATATATTTTGGGCGGGGAGCGTTTTGACAATGCCTTTAAAAGCTACATTCACACTTGGGCGTATAAACATCCGCAACCGAATGATTTTTTCAACCATATGGAAAACGTGGCGGGCGAAGATCTTTCCTGGTTTTGGAAAGGGTGGTTTTACGGCAATGGCAATATAGATTTGGGTATTTCTGAAGTGAAATCTTACAGCGGAAATTATTTGATTACAGTTGAAAACGATGGGCAAATCCCGATGCCGGTGCAGCTTCAGGTGATTTATGATGACAATTCAAAAGAAGAAATCTCGCTTCCCGTTGAAATCTGGCAGCGCGGCAATAGTTGGACGCACCTTTTAAAAACAACCAAACAAGTACAGCGCGTGGTTTTGGATCCCAATAAAATGCTGCCCGATGTAAATGTTTTGAACGACACTTGGAATAAACTTTAAAAATTCCAACAAAGAAAAATGCTTCCAAACTATAAATTTTGGAAGCATTTTTTTTAAATAATATTTGGTAATTAATTTAGCATCCGCCTAAATGAACTATCGGATATTGGCTTACATCTATAATAACCTCATTTGTGCTTTTTTTCACCATTTCAATCGCTTCGTCTGTGCTGTAATTATGTGGGCCTATGTAAAAAGTAGCTCCCCGTTTCCCCAATTCCTTTACATATTCCACCGGGTCTGCAATTGGCGCTGGCGGAGCCTCGGGAGCCATATATAAGTTTCCGTTTTCTGCGGAAGGCATTCTTTGGTTATCCTTTATTGCAATCTTTTTTTTGTCAAAAGGCTCTTCGTACAAATGAACTGTATTTTCCTCTTTGCTGATATAGATTCCTATATTATTGTTTTTATCAAGTAACTCATTAGCTTTTTCAAAAGTGATTCGCTCTCCTTTATAGTAATAATTCGCTTCACTGAACTTTTTATTGTCTTCTTCTCTAGAATAATTTTGCTTCTGATTGCATTCCGGAAAAGGTTGGGCTTTTGCCCGCTGCGCAAGTGTCATTTTTTTATAAATGATTTCCAAACGTTCCAAATCCTTCTTTCTGATGATTCGTTCTTCAATGTCAACCGCATTGTATTTTTTCGCCAGTTTATTGTACTCGGCTATTTCTGCTTTAGTGGCTTCTGTGACGTCATTACTTGCCAGAGGGGTATTTCCTTTTCCAAGTACTATCTCTTGATTAGGGGTAACCATACGGTAAAAGCCGTATTCTTGCAATGAATCAAATATGAATTTTACTTCTTCACTTGGAATATCAGTGTTGCTTTTTACGTGAATATTCAAAATTTTATTACGAATTGCAGGACTTATATCTTGATGAAAATTCTTTACGGTTTTTACAAATGTTTGTTTGGTAGCAACTAAACCGTTTATGTTATAAGTTCCATTTTCTAAAATTTGAATGTCAAGATTCCGAGTGGTCATTTGTGAACTCTCTGGGAAAACTTCCGCATCTGCTTTTTGGTGGGTTAATTCAGTTGTTGTTTTAGTTTTTTGAACAACTTTATTTGTGCTAAACCCATAAATCAATACGGAAAGCAAGGGCAAAAGCAAAAGGCTTCGAAACCAAACGGCTCTTTTGGAGGTGCGTGTTTTCATAAGTGTAAA
The DNA here is from genome assembly GCF_000952855.1 of Aequorivita vladivostokensis. Classification (GTDB taxonomy): domain Bacteria; phylum Bacteroidota; class Bacteroidia; order Flavobacteriales; family Flavobacteriaceae; genus Aequorivita; species Aequorivita vladivostokensis. The sequence continues at coordinate 356,395 of NZ_JSVU01000001.1, forward strand.
TCGTTTTTTGATTGATGAATAATTCAGTGAATGCGCCAGTGAAGGCGTAGCTGCATTTGATGAGAATGCAAGTAATATTTTTTGATAGTCAGAAGTTTTGGCACCTGCGTTCAAAACGGCACGGTCCGCCAAAAATTCGTGGTTCAGTTTGATGCTTTTTTTGATGAAATGGAACAACGGGTTGAACCAAAACACGATCTGCAATATTTCAACAAAAATAATGTCCAAACTGTGTTTTTGGCGCGCGTGTGTTTCTTCGTGAAATATGACTTCCTGCGGTATTTCACGATTTTCGAATTGCTGTTTGTTCAGAAATATATAGTTGAAAAAAGTATGTGGAATGACGGTTTCACTTAAAAGTACATTTATAAAAGGGGTGTTTTTATATTTTGGGTTTTTTCGAATTTGTTGGATTAATCCAAAAAGATTTCTGAAAAATTTTATGCTGAAAAACAGCACCCCCAGGCCATAAAACGTCCAAAGTACAAAAGGCCAATAATTGAGGGTTTGCTCAACTTCGGTATAATTCAATTGCGGAGTTACTTCGGAATAAATTGGGACGATGGACGAAACTTCCACATAACTGGTAAAAGTGATAAGCGGAATTAGAAAAGCGGCCAATAAACTCCCGAACAGATAAAAACGCTTAAAAGTGTGCATGGAGGTGTTTTCCAAAACAACTTTATAAAAAGCGAAAAGGACGGCAAGAATGGCGGCGGATTTCAGTAAATATAGTTCCATAACTACTTCTTTTTAATTTCAGAATCTATCAATGTTTTAAGGGCTTCCAATTCTTTTTTGGATAGATTGGTCTCTTCGGTAAAGAAAGAGGCAAATTGCGATGGACTGTTGTTGAAAAAGTTTTTGATCAAACTATTGACGTGTTTGGAGAAATAGTCTTTCTTTTTTACCAGGGGAAAGTATTCCCGCGAACGTCCAACTTGTTCGTAGTCCACAAAATTTTTGTCCTGCATCCGTTTCAAAAGCGTGGCAACGGTTGTGGTTGCGGGTTTTGGCTCGGGGTATGCATCTATTAAATCCTTCATAAAGGCGCGTTCCTGTTTCCACAAAATCTGCATTAATTGTTCTTCTGAATTTGATAAAGCCATCATTGAAATCTATTTGTATTCTACAAACGTAGAACAAATATCTCAATTCTACAAATGTAGAGGCGAAAAATTTTCTAAACAGCAAATCCCAAATTCCAAAAGATCAATCTAAACCTTAATATTAGCGCTCTGTTTCGATTTCTGTTTCGATTTCGATTTCAAAAAGAATATCTTTGAGCCAAATTATTTTAAGATGCGTTTAGAAAAAGAATTGCAGCACCGAAGCGACAACAAATGTGAACTTTGCGGTTCCGAAGAAAATCTTAGTGTTTTTGAAGTGCCAAACTCCCCAACTGATGTTGCCGATACAAGTATTTTAATTTGTGAAACTTGCAAAGATCAAATAGAAGACCCCGAAAAAGTAGATCCCAATCATTGGCGCTGCTTAAACGATAGTATGTGGAGCACCGTGCCAGCCGTGCAGGTTATGGCGTGGCGTATGCTCAATAGGCTTAAAGCCGAAGGCTGGCCACAGGATTTACTGGATATGATGTATGTGGAGGACGAAACCAAGGAGTGGGCAAAAGCCGGTCTTGCTGAAAATACCGGAAAAGCAATAGTGCATCGCGATAGTAACGGCGTTATTTTGGAAGCGGGCGATTCTGTGGTTTTGATTAAAGACTTAAAAGTGAAGGGTAGCAGTATGGTTGCCAAACAGGGAACGGCAGTTCGCAGAATTTCCCTGGATCACGAAAACGAAAAGTACATTGAAGGTAAGGTCGATGGGCAACAAATAGTAATTATCACTGATTTTGTAAAAAAAATATAGATTAATATTTATAGTCCAATTTTTTCATAAACTCCTTGAAACGAGTTTCGTTTCTATAGGCTTCAAACATAGGTTCGTTTGGCAATTCTATTAACCCAAGGTCATTGTACGTCCGGGCTTTTTCCAGCCAATAGTACATTTTTTCTTTATCTTGTAGTACTGCATAGGTTCCTGCAATTTGAAAGCTCCAAGCTTTTTCATATTCATTGATCATTTTAGTCAACGCGGCATTGGATTTTTCCTCATCACCCAATAAATGGTATACTATAGCTTCTATGTGTAACCTGAATCCTTCCAAAGGTTCTTTTTTTATGACTTCTAAGGCTTCTTTATATCTTTTCTGGTTCATTAATATTAGCGCATATAATGAGTATGCAACATCTTGATTGGCATTTAAGTCAATAGATTCCTTTATAGCTATTTCGGCCTCCTTGAATTTTTTCGCCATATAATAGGTGTTGGCTAGACTGTAATAATTGCCAGCATTTATGGGGTCGAGTGTAATTACTTTTTTGTGGATTGCAATGGCCTCTTCTGTATTACCACGCAACAGCGCTACTTCTGACGCCCTGTGGAGGGCTGTTTCATTATTGGGCTCTAAGCGCAAAGCCTTTTCGGCGAGTCTTCCGGCTTTTCCGATATCATTTTCATATTCCAAAGATAACAACGACAGGAAGGCATAAGTTTCTGCATAGGTGCTGTCTGCTTGTATGGCTTTTTCTGCCACTTGATATGTGAGCTTTTTAGCCTCTTCATAATCAATAATTCCAAAATTATTTTTTGAGTGATATATATTGCCCAATGTTATTAAAGCTGGAGCATAAGTGGAATCTATAGCCAAAGATTTATTCAATAATTGTTCAGCTTTGAGCAAAGATGAATCGTCAAAATTATTGTGAAATATATGCCTGCCTTCCAAAAATAGGGTATAGGCATCGGTATTTGGTTCTTCTGTCTTCGGAATTATTTTATCCAATATCCGCAATTGAAGGTTTTCAGCTACTGCTTCGGCAATTTCATTTTGGATTTTAAAAATGTTTTTTAGTTCCTTTTCCCAACTCTGGGACCAAATATTGTTGTCGCCTTTAGTTTCAACAAGGTTTACACTTACCCTTATAACGCTGTCTTGGGAACGCACACTGCCTTCAAGAATATAGGCCACTTGCAGCGTCTTGGCTATTTCTGACAAGTCCATTGCTTTATTTTTAAATGAAAAGGCGGAGGTACGCGAGGTAACCTGCAGTTCGTTTATTTTAACGAGCGAGTTCAGCACCTCTTCTGCCAGGCCATCGGCAAAATAACCTTGCTGTTTGTTCGGTGACATGTCTGAAAAAGGCAAAACGGCTATGGATTTTTCAGGATTCGTTTCCAGAGCTATGGCGGGTTCGTTTTTTTGGGATCGCAACCTAAACCTATCTACAAACAATAAAATTATCGCGAGCGCCAAAAAAGCAATGATGAAAGTATTGAGTTTTTGACCCGTTTTTTGGGTTATGGATTTTTCTTTGGGAACGTTCCTGGTTTTTTTGATGCCATCGGCCGTAATTTCAAAAAACCATGAAATACAGACCCAAACCGGGAGCAGGACGATCAAAATGATTAAAATCATTTTTCCCACCCAAACGGGCGCATTAATAATAGGGGTGAGTATGGCTATGACCTGCAGCAATACCCACGAAAACACCAAATATGAAACGGTGCCTTTAAAGACATTTCTTCTTCTCAGCTCGTTAAAAAAATTATTTAGATTCATTATTTACCGTTTTCAGTTTTAGGAAAGCCCATTTTGTCAATGAATTTTTGCCATCTTTTATCGGAGTGCAGATTCCGAAAGCGGGGTTCGGATAATACTTCGTTCAACCCAACATCGTGTACCTCGTACGCCTTATTCAGCCATTTGAAAGCATTTTCGGTATCATTTCTAAAGGAATAGCTTTCTGCAATTTGATAGGCCATATCATTGGTGTATTTTGCTATGAGTTCCTGCATATAGGCATCAGATTTTTCCATATAGCCCAATTTATAATATATGTCGGCATAAATTTGCAGGCTCCATCCTTCATCTTCTTCTCTTTTAATAGCTTCCAAAGCGGCTTCAGTTCTGTTTTGTTGCAATAAGATTCGCGCGTAATAATAATGCACTGCATAGCGATTGGGCTGTAATTCTATACACTTTTTGGAAGCTGCCACGGCTTTGTCTAACTGGTCCGCACAATAATATGCATTCATCAACTGATAATAGGAGTCGGGATTTAGGGGGTCTAAACTTGCTGAATATTCCTGAAGTCTAACGGCACTATCCACCTTGCCCAAAGCCAGTGCAAGCGTAGATGTAAGGCTTATTATTTCAGGATTTGAGCCGTCCAGTTTTAGGGCTATTGCATTTAATTGTTGGGCTTTGGTAAAATTCCACTCATAGCTTAATTCAATATCTGCCAAATATGCATAGGCCAAGGCATTTTCAGGATCTATCTCCAATACCTTATTTGCCGCTTCCTTGGCTAATGTATATCCTTGCTTAAAACCTAAGGTTCCGTTATTGGCTTGGGTTTCATACACCCTTGAAAGTAGCAGCCAGGCTGGTACATACTTATTGTCTATTTCCAATGCTTTTTTCGCCAGGGATACGGCTTCTACGAGTTTCTGTTCATCGCTGGAAAAATTATATGCGTGCACTGCCTGTAAATAAAGTTTATAGGCTTCGGGATTGGTTTTTTTCGACTTGGGAAGCGGTTTTGAATCCAACAAATTTAGCTCCAGTGCTTTTACCACAGCTTCGGAAACCTCGTCCTGTATTGCAAATATGTTATCCATATTTCTATCATACGTTTCAGACCATAAGTGCTTATCTTCTTTTGCTTCAATAAGCTGTGCGGTAATACGCAGTAAGTTTCCAGATTTGCGTACGCTACCTTCCAAGACATACGTAACGTTTAGTTTTTCTGCAATTTCGGGAATCTGTAAGTCTGAATTTTTAAAAGAAAAGGTTGAGGTGCGGGAAGTAACTTTCAGATTTTTGATCTGCGATAATAAATTCAGAAGTTCTTCCGTAAGTCCATCCGCAAAATATTCGTTGTCGTTTTTTTCAGAAAAATCCTCAAATGGAAGGACCGCAATGGTTTTGGAATTCATTGCTATGGGAAGATTAACGAAAGTATTGTTATTTTTTCTGTCGGTTATAATAAATCTGTCAATAACCAGAACAACAAGAATAAGCGCTAATATTCCAATTATAATTTTATTGAGTTTTTTTCCAGTCTTTTTTCGGATGGAAGCAGATTCGGCTACTTTACTGGTTCGCTTTAAACCAGTTGGTGTAAATTCAAAAATCCAAGTAAGCAATAAATATATAGGAAAACCTATCAAAAGCAGGTAAAATAAGCTTTTGGAAATCCAAAGTGGCATTTCCGTAATATCCTTCAACAGTGCAGCAATGCGAATAAGGAGCCATGACACCACTATATATGAAATGGCTCCCTTTATTACATTGCGCCGCTTTAGTTCATCCCAGAAACTTTTGCCCCTCTTCACAACTCAAAATATTTGGTTAGCTATATTGAATCCTAAAGGTAGCGAATTTATTGATTATCAGTAGTTACACTTAAGGGGATGCAATCAGGGGATTTTAAAATGCCTTTAAATGAAACTTAGCTTATATGAAAATTACTTGCTCAATTCGGTGAAATAATGATAAAACTGCGGAATGGTTTCAATCCCTTTTAAATAGTTCCAAATCCCAAAATGTTCGTTGGGCGAGTGGATGGCATCACTATCCAAACCGAAGCCCATTAAAATGGTTTTGCTTTTCAGTTCTTTTTCAAACAGCGCAACAATTGGAATACTTCCGCCACTTCGCTGCGGAATCGGCGTTTTTCCAAAAGTTTCTTCGTACGCTTTTTCAGCAGCTTTATAGCCCAAACTATCTATTGGCGTAACGTAAGCCTGTCCGCCGTGGTGCGGTTTCACTTTTACGCGAACGCCTTCGGGGGCGATGTTTTCAAAGTGTTTCTTGAAAAGCTCGGTAATCTTTTTCCAGTCTTGGTTAGGTACCAAACGCATGCTTATTTTCGCAAATGCTTTGCTCGCTATCACTGTTTTGGCACCTTCGCCAATGTAACCGCCCCAAATTCCGTTTACGTCCAAAGTTGGGCGGATACTATTGCGTTCGTTGGTAGAATATCCCTTTTCGCCATAAACGGCGTCAATGTCCAAAGCTTTCTTATAATTTTCAAGGCTGAAGGGTGCTTCCGCCATTTTCTCGCGTTCTTTTTTGGAAAGTTTTTCAACATCGTCATAAAACCCCGGAATGGTGATATGATTGTTTTTATCATGAAGCGATGCAATCATTTTTGTCAAAACGTTTATCGGGTTTGCCACTGCGCCTCCGTACAATCCACTGTGCAGATCACGGTTTGGTCCGGTGACTTCCACTTCCACATAACTCAGGCCACGAAGCCCCGTTGTTATTGATGGAACGTCTTTAGCAATCATTCCCGTGTCGCTGATTAAAATAACGTCGTTGGCCAATTTCTTTTTGTTTTTGGTAACGAACCATTCAAGGCTGCTGCTGCCAACTTCCTCTTCACCCTCGATCATAAATTTTACGTTGCAGGGCAGTTGGTCGGTTTTGGTCATATATTCCAAAGCCTTTACGTGCATATACATTTGGCCTTTGTCGTCACAACTTCCACGGGCGAAAATGGCGCCTTCGGGGTGCAATTTTGTTTTTTTTATGACCGGCTCAAACGGCGGACTGTCCCATAAATCCAACGGATCTGGCGGTTGCACGTCGTAATGGCCGTAAACCAAAATGGTCGGCAGTTTTTTATCAATTATCTTTTCGCCGTAAACAATGGGGTAACCGGGCGTTTCGCAGATTTCGACCGAATCGCAGCCTGCTTTTTCGAGTTGCTTTTTTACGGCTTCCGCAGTTTTTAAAACGTCTTTTTTGTAAGCTGAATCGGCGCTGATGGAAGGTATTTTCAACAGTTCGATCAATTCATCCAAAAACCGTTCTTTGTTTTTTTCAATATAAGGTTTAGCACTTTTCATTCTGATATATTATTTTTTCTAAAAGTACTAAAAATGCCGTAATTTGGCAGGTGAACCAACGCTTTCATTTTATGAAAACTGCTTTTTTGAAATTGCCTTTTCACTTTTCGGAAGAAAAACTTTTGGATGATCTAGCGATTTGCAAAAACTATAATTTCACTTCACACTTCAACAAAAATGATTATTCGGGCGATTGGACTTCTATCTCTTTACGCTCCGAAAATGGCGAAATGAACAATATTTTTGCGCTTCCACAGACCGAAAAAAAATATAGGGACACGGAGTTGCTTCAAAAATGCACCTATTTCAGAGCAATTATCGATTCTTTTGAATGCGAAAAGGAATCAATCAGACTTTTAAATTTAAAACCCGGAAGCGTAATCAAAGAACACACAGATTATAATTTGGGCTATGAAGATGGGATTTTCAGAATCCACATTCCAATTACTACTAATAAAAATGTTCATTTTTTTATCAATCATGATGAAGTAAAAATGTTCCCCGAGGAATGTTGGTACGGCAATTTCAACTTACCGCACAGCGTTCGCAACGAAGGAAAAACCGATAGAATCCACTTGGTGATGGACTGTTTGCGCAATGATTGGTCTGATAAATTATTTGCGGAAAGTGGCTATAATTTTGAAGCTGAAAACGTCCAAACTGAATATTCCCGCGAAACAAAACTGCAAATGATTGAACAATTGAAATTGATGGATACCAAAATTTCCAGGGAAATGATACTGCAATTACAAAAGGAGCTTTAATGGAACAGAGGAAAGAACGTGACTCGATTTTGGAACGGATTTTTCAGTTTTTTGATGAAATTTCCATCCGATATAATTTCACCGAAATTGAAACAGAAACCTTTTTGCCGGGCATTCAAATTAAGAATGGAAGCTTGCAAATTGATTTGCAAAAGCTTAAATATCCCGGAGATTTAGTGCACGAGGCGGGACATATTGCGGTAACAAAATCAGAAGAGCGAAATGGTTTAAACGATAACGTAATTGAAAATAATGCAGAAAAAGCCGGTGATGAAATAGCGGTATTGTTATGGTCTTATGCCGCAGCGAAGAAAATAGGTTTGGCTCCCGAAATTGTTTTTCACGAAGACGGTTATAAAGGGGAAGCAATCTGGCTTCGGGAACAGTTTGAGGGTAAAAATTATATAGGTTTGCCGCTATTGCAATGGATGGGGCTAACTGATGTGGAAGGTAAGGATGCCTTCCCCAAAATGAAAGCTTGGCTGCGCGAATAAAAAACCTTCAAAAAATTTTCAAAATAAGTTGGTATTCATTTAGAAGTATTATTTATATTTGCACTCCTTTTACAATATGTCCTAAGTGTTGTAAAGGATTTTGATGCAGGCGTGGTGGAATTGGTAGACACGCTAGACTTAGGATCTAGTGCCGTGAGGTGTGAGAGTTCGAGTCTCTCCGCCTGTACAAAACAAAAGCCCTTCAGAAATGAAGGGTTTTTTTTATTGATTGTCCTTTCCGTTTTCAATCAACTCCTCAATCTCTTCTTTATCATCTCCGTTCAATTTTGGGTTTTTCGGGGTCTGGACTTTTTTTTTATGATGAATTTCATAATACATAGCGAAATGATCACTGCCAAAATTTTTGGAACGGACCATTTTGCCGACGTACAAATCGCGGGTGTGAAAAAGATGGTCCAACGGGAAACGCAAAAAGAAATAATCTGCGTGATAGGTAGAAAAGAAACCCCGGCCCACGCGCGGATCGATCATTCCAGTCATTTTTTTGAAAAGTCGGGTGGTGCGGCTCCAAACCACATCGTTCATATCGCCACAAACCACGGTGGGCTTGTCCAAATCACGAATTCTTTTTCCGGTAAGCATCAGTTCGGCATCGCGCTCTTTTGAAGTTTCGTTTTCGGTTGGGCTTGGCGGCGCGGGATGCAGGCAACAGAAAAAGATAGGAGGATTTCCTTCAAGGGGAAAATCGAAAAAGATTGAAGGCTTGTCATCTTCAATCTGGTATTTCACTTCCACGTTTTTCAATTCCTTTTTTGAATAAAGGTGCATTCCGTAAAAATTTTCCAAAGGCACTTTTACGGTGAACGGATAGTTTTTTTCAATTTCGGAAAGACAATTTTCCCAGTCTTTGTTGCTTTCCATCGTTAAAACCAAATCGGGGTCAAAACGTTTCACTTCATTTAAAAAATCGGGATAGCAGGAATTGGTCTGCAACACGTTTCCCGCTAAAATTGAAACATGCCCATCACTTTCGGCCTGCGATCTTCTTCGAGGGAAAAGAGAACTGTACGGAAATACTTTATAAAGCTGATAAAGCATAGTGGCGCCCAAAGCTACAAGCAATATCCAACTAAAAACAGTAAAATTTTCTTCGAAATACAGAAACAAACACAATAAAATAAGTTGGATAAAGAGCGATTGAAGCCTTACAAAATCTGCCGTACGGAAAAACCAATGTGGGTTTCCCGTGGCCGGAAAGAAGGGGCTGATGATAAAAAAGATTATCAGAATGTATAAAACCATTTTCCAAAGTTAGGTTTTTTCAAAATGCTAAACCGTACAATTCTCTTTTTTGCTAAAACACATATCCCTACTTTTACGCTTTCAAAAAAAACCAAAATCATGAAAAAAATTATCCTCAGTACTTTTTTACTTTTTCTAACTTTTATCGCCTTTGCACAGGATTATACCACTCCAAATACTGGCGTAATCTGGACGCTGGATGACATTGCAGCGGCAAGTCCCACGACCATCACAATTTCCGGCAGCGATTATACCCTTTTGGGAAATCTTACAATTGCGGAAAATGATGCAGTAATCATAGATTCAGACTTGACACTCCTAATTGATGACGCAAAACTCATAACCGTTTTTGGGGCATTTACGGTAAATTCAAATGCGGTAACCATTACGGCTTTGGATGAAAACGCCCCTTACGAAGGTTTCCGTTTTGAAGAGTTTTCAGAAATAGATATTAGAAATGCTGTTATTGATAATGGAGGTGGGCTTCGGGTTCTTACCGAAACTTTTTCGATAGATAATTGCACCCTTACCGATAATGTTTCGGGAGCAACTACAAGTGCGGTTATACAGCTTTCTCGTGGAATGCCACAAATTACAAACAATACCATTTCTTTCAATGAAAATCCCGCAATCGGTTCGGCAGCAAATTCTACCGTTTCGGCATATATTTTCAATAATATGATTGAAGGAAATAACCAAGCCAACAGCAACCGTCCGCAAATAAATTTGGGTCCTACCATGGCCAATGAGTTTACGGAAATTATTCAAAATACAATCATCGGCGACCCTGCTTTGGAACTAGCCGGCGGTATTGCCATTGCCAACTTTGTGGGCGGTAATGTAAACGTGGTTATCGATAATAACATCATTCGCGGCAATCGCTACGGAATTACAATTCTGGGAATAAATGATTCTGCGGAAATCACAAACAACATTATTGAAGACAATAACATTCAGGGCGATCCAAATCTTGGCGGAAGCGGTATCAACCTTAATAGTTCCACCGCGAGTGAAGATGTGATTATTTCGGGCAATGAAATAAGAAGAAACCTTTGGGGAATAACACTTCAAGGTTCGGCATCAGCGAATCTTGGAGACGATGCAAACAATCCCGGTGAGAATATTTTCGCCGAAAACGAAAACGGAGGCCAGGTTTATGCGCTTTACAACAATACCGCAAACCCGATTTCAGCAAAGCATAATTGCTGGATTGAGGGCCAACAAAGCACTGAGCAGCAGGTGGAGGACGTTATTTTCCACAATGTGGACGATCCTGCTTTGGGTCTGGTGACTTTTGATCCATTCCTTTGCGGTATTTTGGGAGTTGCCGATAATGCCGTTGAAAACTTCAGCTTTTATCCAAATCCGGTGAAAAATGAAATCAATTTCAACAATATCTTTTCTTTTTCAACAGTTGAAATCTATGGAGTACAGGGCAATTTGATTTCTTCGGAAATCATTTCTGAAGGGCAAAACAGTTTACCTATAAATCTTCCTTCAGGATTGTATTTTGTGAATTTCAGAAATGATGCGCAAACCGTTACTGAGAAGATGATTGTGGAGTAATCTATAAGTCGAAATATAATTGACCCCAAAGATTTGAAAAAATCGTTGGGGTTTTTTTAAAACTAAATATTTTTCAAAATTTCAGTAGCGCTAAACCTAACAGGTCTCAAAGACCTGTTAGGTTTTTTTTCGTGTTTTATTGTGGTTATTCCGAAAATCCCTTTCTAAAACCGTAATTTTGCAACCGCCTGCCCCTTTTCGGTAGGCCTTCAAAAAAATTCAAAAAACAAACACGTGAAAATTCAGAATAAAGCTACGCTGGAATTGAGTAAAGAGGAAATGAAAACTTATGGTTATGAGGTGGTTGATGCCATTGTGGAACACTTTGCAACCCAGAACGAAAAGCTGCCCGTGGTTTCGGGATCCCGTGAAGAAATGGAAAAATTATTTCTTGAGGATGCGCCCGAAAAACCCAGTGACCCAAGAAAGGTACTAAATTTTGTTTTGGAAGAAGTGATGACCAAAAGTAACATTGTTTCGCATCCAAAATCGTATTCCTTCGTGCCGGGGCCGAGCAATTATATCAGCGCGATGGCCGATAGTTTGGCTTCGGGATTCAATATATTTTCTGGGGGTTGGGCGGCCTCGCCCGCAGCTGCCGAAATGGAAATCGTGGCGATGAACTGGCTGCTGAAAATGTTCGGTTTTCCGCAGAAAAAGGGCGGCGGGATTTTCACCAGCGGTGGCTCTATGGCGAATTTAACCGCATTGGTTACCGCGCGTTCCGTAAAGTGCGGTGATGATTTCAGCAAGGCCGTAATTTATCTTTCTGATCAGGCGCACTCTTCAAACATAAAGGCAATCCGCGTTTTGGGTTTTAGAAAAGAGCAGATTCGGGTAATTCCAACGGATAGCGAATTCAAGTTTTCATTGAATAAATTGAAAAACGCAATCGCAAAGGATCGATTGGAAGGCTTGCAGCCTTTTTGCCTGATTGCAACGGCCGGAACCACCAATACGGGAACGGTTGATCCGCTTGCAGAAATTGCGAAAATCTGTAAAAAGGAAGACATTTGGTTCCACATTGACGGCGCTTACGGCGGATTTGCAATTCTTGCCGAAAACGGAAAACAGCTTTTAAAGGGAATTGAAAAAGCAGATTCACTAACCGTGGACCCGCACAAATGGTTTTTCCAGCCGTACGAAATCGGTTGTTTGTTGATTAAAAATCACAAATGGCTGAAAGGAACTTTCACCGAAAAGCCTGAATATCTACGCGATATTGAAGGCAATACTTCCGAAATAAATTTTTACGACCACGGCATTGAGTTGACGCGCCGTTTCCGGGCATTGAAGTTTTACATGTCAGTAAAAACCTTTGGAATGGGCGAATTCCGAAAAGCGATTTCGTATAACGTGAAATTGGCCGAGGCTACGGAAGCATTTCTTCGAAAAAGCTCCAATTGGGAAGTGATTTCACCCGCAACTTTGGCTGTGATCAACTTTAGATATAACCCGATTGGTAACAAACTTTCAGAGAAAAAACTGGATGAACTGAACCAACGAATTTCCAAAAATGTGGTCGATTCAAAACAGGCTTTGCTTGTAACTACAGTACTTAACGGACAAGTTGTTTTAAGAATGTGTTTGATAAATCCTCGAACAACACTTGATGATGTAAAGGAAACCATCACTCTCTGCGAATCTTTTGCGGAAGAAAAAGTCCTGGCTTGAAACAGGCCGATGTCATAATAATTGGCGGCGGTGCTGCGGGCTTTTTCACGGCAATCAATGCTGCTGAAAATAATCCGAAACTTAAAATTATAATTCTCGAACGCGGAAAGGAAGTGCTCACTAAAGTGAAAGTTTCCGGCGGCGGACGCTGCAATGTCACCCACGCCGAATTTCTCCCAAAAGAATTGACGCAAAACTATCCGCGGGGCGAAAAGGAACTTTTGGGGCCGTTCCACACGTTTATGACTGGCGATACCATTGCCTGGTTTGAAAAAAGGGGAGTGGAGCTAAAAATTGAAGAAGATGGACGTATGTTTCCAGTCTCGGATTCTTCGCAAACGATAATCGATTGTTTTCTTTCCGAAACAAAGCGTTTGGGGGTTGAGATTCTTCTTAATCAATCTGTAAAAGAGATTCAAAAAGAGGCGGATCATTTCACAATAAATACAACTACCGAGACTTTTTCCGTACCAAAAGTTGTGGTTGCAACGGGTAGCAATCCAAAAATCTGGCAATTGCTGGAATGTTTGGGGCATACTATTGTGCCGGCGGTTCCGTCACTTTTCACTTTTAATATTAAGGATGTACGGATTGCTGATCTTGCTGGAATTACCACGAATGCACGAATTAAAATTTTAACGGGTTCCTTCCCCCAATCGGGGGAAGGTGGCTTCCGCCCCCAAAGGGCGGAAGACGGAAGGGGGATTTTGGAAAATGAAGGTCCATTGTTAATTACCCACTGGGGAATGAGCGGCCCCGCAATCTTAAAACTTTCGGCTTGGGGCGCGCGATTGTTGGAGCCTTTAAAATATCATTTCAATATTGAGGTGAATTGGTTAAATAACCTTTCCGAAGAAGAAGTTTTGGATTCTTTAAAGGAAATAAAAAATATCCAAGGAAAGCAAACTATTTTCAAATATGCACAGTTCGACCTCCCGAAACGGCTTTGGCAAAGTCTGGTAAAAGCCTCCGGAATTGCCGAAACCCTTACTTGGGGCGATGCCACGCGGGAAAATCTTCAGAACATCGCAAACCAACTTACCGCTGGAATTTTTGAGGTAAATGGGAAAAGTACTTTTAAAGAAGAGTTTGTAACCGCTGGGGGCGTAGATTTAAAGGAAATAAACTTCAAAACCTTCGAAAGCAGAATTTGCAAAAACCTTTACTTTGCTGGCGAAGTGCTTAATATAGATGCTATTACGGGCGGCTTCAACTTTCAAAATGCTTGGACGGGCGGGTATATCGTTTCGCAAAATCTTTAATTACTTTATTGTTTTGTTATACTGTTTGTATATATTTGATATATATAATCTATATACAATGGGAAAGACAAAAAAATTGATCGAACTGGATGATAAAACGATAGCTATTTTAGAAGACCAAGCCAAAATGAACAAACGTTCTCTTAAAAATTTTATTGAATGGTCTTTAGAAGAAACCGCACTACGTTTGGCAGAGCCAAGTGAGGAATACAAGGCTATGATAGATGTATTAAAGAAACGCGATGCAGAAGGGAAGTTAAAATGGTATAGTTCTGAGGAAATAAAAAAGAACTATGGCAGATAAAATATTCTTTTCGGAGGATGCCAAGCTTGATATTTATAGGGCGAAATGCCAATATGATCTTGCTCAAAAAGGAGATCTGTTCTTAGATGATATCTTTAATACATTAGAAGTTGTAAAGTTGATACCGCAAGCATTTCAGATTAAGTATGATTCTATTCGGGTTGTTGCTTTAGAACATTTCCGTTTTTCTTTGCATTATGAGATCAAGGATAATGAAATAAGAATTTGGAGAGTTTTACACCAACACCAATCCTATTAATATGCAAACCTACATCGCTCTGCTGCGTGGAATAAACGTGGGCAACAAACAGATGAAAATGGCGGACCTAAAACTACTTTTTGAGGAGTTGGGGTTGGCTGATGTTGTTACTTATATACAGAGCGGAAACGTTGTATTTGCATCGGAATCTAAAACCGGTTTAACTGAAAAAATCAGTAAAGGCATACAGAAATCGTTCGGGTTTGAAGTTCCCGTATTGGTAAAAACAGTTTCTGAAATTGAAAGGATTCTTGCCGCCTGTCCATTTTCCGAAGAAAAGAAAAAGGCTTCTTATTTTATCCTGCTCAATGAGCCGCCAGCAAAAAATTTAATGGATAAAGTAAGCCAAGAGGCATACCCCGGCGAAGAATTCAATATTACTGAAAATTGCGTGTATCTTTTTGCTTCCAAAGGATATGGTGTTGCCAAATGCAACAACAACTTTTTTGAGAAAAAACTGGGAGTTGCCGCCACTACCCGAAACTATCGCACCCTCGCGAAACTTATTGAACTTGCAAAATAAGTCTCTTCTTTAAACTTTTGAAAGTGCGGAACCCTTATGTGCCGCAATGTGGTCTGTCTTGTCGCTTTTTATTTCGTACTGTGGGTCGTCCTTGCTGGCATGGTGTGTATAACCTTTGTATTGAAAATCTGAATGGTGTACTTTTATGATTTTCCCAGATACATGGCCAGCTTCTGAGTTCCATTTTACGTGGTCGCCTACCTTATAATTTTTCATGACATTTTTTTTAAATTAATTTTTCTTTTAATCTAAAGATAGGGATTTGTTAGAGTTTTTGGAAATTTTTAGTCTTCGGAAACTTTAAAATAAAATTAAAGATTGGTTTGCGATTTTGCTAAAAAATAGAGATTTTTTGTATTCTGCAAGTTGATTAAGATCTTATTTTGATGACTTTTCAAACGCTTCCCGATATATTGGAAACCTAACCATTGAGGAGTGATTTAGGTTTAAAATGGGAGGAGAAAAGCTTCCGGGATTTTTATGCCCGGGAGCTTTTTGTATTTATCAGGGGCTTGTCCAAATCTGTTAACGCCCTGTTAAACAAATTTCTTTGTGTGCCAAGGTATTTTATATTGACTAAATTTAGTATCTAATTTCTCTAATCATGCAACAAGACATCTACAACCTCAAGAAAACACTGGATACCTCCAAAGAAAAACTTATTTATTACAGCCTTCCCGAACTTGAAAAACAAGGGCATAAGATAAAGCAAATGCCTTTCTCCATTCGGATTCTACTCGAGAATGCCCTGCGAAATTACGACGATTTCTCAGTTACCAAGGAGCATTTGGAAACTGTCCTGAATTGGTCGCCCAAACAAAGTGAAAAAGACGTGGCGTTTAAGCCTGCTCGTGTTTTAATGCAGGACTTTACTGGGGTTCCGGCAGTGGTAGATATTGCCTCACTTCGTGCCGAAATGGCACGCAAGGGTGGGGACGCCTCAAAAATAAATCCATTGATTCCGGTAGATTTGGTGATAGACCACAGTGTGCAGGTAGATTATTTTGCCGCCCAGTACGCTTACCAACGAAATATGGAAGAGGAATACAAGCGCAATAAGGAGCGCTATACTTTTTTAAAATGGGCGCAGAAATCATTTGATAATTTTAGCGTTGTGCCTCCGGGAATGGGAATTTGCCACCAAGTGAATTTGGAGTACTTCTCCAAGGGAGCCATTGCGCGCGATGGCATGGTATTTCCAGATACCTTGGTGGGTACCGATAGCCATACGCCTATGGTAAATGGAATTGGGGTAGTAGCCTGGGGCGTTGGGGGTATTGAGGCTGAGGCCGCCATTCTGGGCCAACCCATCTATTTTATAAGCCCCGAGGTAATCGGTTTGAGACTTACCGGAGACCTTCCTGTGGGTTCC
Source organism: Aequorivita vladivostokensis (assembly GCF_000952855.1). Lineage (GTDB taxonomy): Bacteria > Bacteroidota > Bacteroidia > Flavobacteriales > Flavobacteriaceae > Aequorivita > Aequorivita vladivostokensis. The sequence continues at coordinate 372,806 of NZ_JSVU01000001.1, forward strand.
ACCGCTACAGATTTAGTGCTCACCATTGCCAACCTGTTACGGAAATACGGGGTTGTGGGCAAATTTGTTGAGGTTTTTGGTCCTGGTTTGGATAATCTTTCGGTTCCGGATAGGGCGACCATCGGGAATATGTCGCCCGAGTTTGGTTGTACCATTACCTATTTCCCCATAGACAATAAAACCTTAGAATACATGCGGGACAGCAACCGCAGCGAGGAACAGATCCAATTGGTAGAGGATTATTGCAAAGCGAATATGCTTTGGAGGCAAGATGAGGAAATGATTAAATACACCGATGTGCTGGAATTGGACATTTCCACTGTTCAGCCAACTGTGGCAGGGCCTAAACGCCCACAGGATAAAATCCTTCTTACTGAGTTGAAGGATAAATTTATTGAACTTGAACACGCTTCCTTCGGAAGAAAATACATAAAACACTCCGAACGCGAAGAGGCCATTACCCGCTGGAAGGAGGAAGGTGGAAGCCAACCGGTAAAACAATCCCACCGTCCGGCGCCCGACGTTGAGATTGAGGCCAAAATAAAGAATGGTTTAAAAACTGTTTGGATTTCGCAGGGCAACGAAAAGTATATGCTTTCAGACGGGGCCGTGGCCATTGCTGCCATTACTTCGTGTACAAACACTTCCAATCCATTTGTAATGATAGGTGCGGGGCTGGTTGCAAGAAAGGCACGAGAACACGGCATCGACGTGAAACCTTGGGTAAAAACGTCCTTGGCACCGGGGTCAAAAGTTGTTACAGACTATCTTGAAAAAGCCGATTTATTAAAAGATTTGGAAGCCTTACAGTTCCATTTGGTGGGCTATGGCTGTACATCCTGTATCGGTAATTCGGGTCCGTTGCCTCCTGAAATTTCTAAGGCCGTGGACGAAAATGACCTAATAGTTACTTCCGTGCTTTCTGGAAACCGAAATTTTGAGGCCCGAATTCACTCGCAGGTAAAAATGAATTTTTTGATGTCGCCTATGCTCGTGGTTGCTTTCGCCATTGCGGGAAGGGTGGATATTGACCTAACCGAGGAACCTTTGAGCTTTGACCGTAATGGCAAGCCGGTTTTTCTGAAGGATATTTGGCCGACGGACGATGAAATTCACGAAGTAATGAAAACGGTACTTACGGCTAAAGATTTCAAAAAGAATTATGACGAAATCTTTGAAGGCAATGAAATTTGGAGAAATCTGGAAGTACCCGATGATAAGTTGTATCAATGGCAGGACGATTCTACCTATATTAAGGAAGTGCCATTTTTCCATAACCTTTCCGACGACCCCAAGCCACTTCAGAATATAGAAGGAGCCCGTGCGCTTTTGGCCCTTGGAGATAGCATTACTACAGACCACATTTCGCCGGCCGGGGCTTTTTCGGAAGATTCCGCAGCCGGTAAATATTTAATCTCAAGAGGTGTGGAGAAGAAAAATTTCAACAGTTATGGTTCCCGCCGTGGAAACGATGAAGTGATGGTCCGCGGTACTTTTGCCAACGTGCGTATCAACAACCAATTGGCAAACAGGGAGGGTGGCTATACCACCCATCTTCCATCGGGAGAGGAAATGACGGTTTATGATGCCGCACAAAAATATATAAAGGATAAAACCCCGCTCATCGTGCTTACCGGCAAGGAATACGGTAGCGGTTCTTCCCGCGACTGGGCTGCCAAGGGAACTTTTCTTTTGGGCGTTAAGGCCGTTCTGGCAGAAAGTTATGAACGCATCCATCGCAGTAATTTGATTATGATGGGGGTGCTGCCTTTGGAATATTTAGAAGGTGAAAGTGCAAAATCGCACGGGTTGACCGGTAAGGAATATTTCAGTATTACGGGCATTGAGAACGATTTGACTCCTTCAAAAAAAGTAACGGTTACTGCCAAAGACGAGGATGGCAAGGAAATTGAATTCAAAGCCATCGCAAGGCTGGATTCTCCAATTGAGGTGGCGTATTACCAAAATGAGGGTATCCTTCAATATGTGTTGCGACAATTTTTGAAGCAATAAATTTGTGATTCGTTAATTCGGGATTGGTTAATTCAAATCCCGAATTAAACAATCCTTAATCCCAAATTGATAAATCCCGAAATGATTCTCCTTGTCCGAGCAAAACTTTTAAGAAAGAATTTCGACGGAATGGCGCTTTGGCCTTTTCTTATTTTAAGACATCACGGCCAGAAAAGGGATGCCGTTTTTTTGAATCACGAAAAAATTCACCTTCGCCAACAAGCAGAATTGCTGTTGGTTTTTTTCTATTTATGGTATGGTATTGAATTTCTTGTCAGGTGGTTCCAATATAAAAACCGGCACCAAGCCTATAGAAATATTTCATTTGAGCGCGAAGCCTATCATCACGAAAGTGATTTCAGTTATTTAAAAAGCAGAAGTATTTTCGGATTTCTGAAATTTATTTAAAAGCCTTGTCCCAAAAAGACATAACGTGGGTGTTTCCACTGGATAATAAACAATAGCAATAAATAATAAAAAATGAGCATCCTCTTTTCCCCCCTAAAAATAAAATCGAAAACCTTTAAAAACCGAATGGTGGTTTCACCTATGTGCATGTACAGCAGTGTTGACGGGTTTGCAAACGATTTTCATCTCGTGCATCTCGGAAGCCGTGCCGTTGGGGGCTCTGCCTTGATAATTCAGGAAGCAACGGCCGTTTCGCCCGAGGGAAGAATTACCCACGGCGATATGGGTCTTTGGAAAGACGCACATATTGAAAAATCGAAACAAATTGTAGATTTCGTCCACTCGCAAGATGCTTTGATGGGAATCCAATTGGCGCACGCGGGCAGAAAAGCGAGCTATCAGTTACCAAAGGATGGTGCTAGAAAAATTGCGCCAGAAGATAAAAACGGTTGGCAAACGGTATCTGCATCCGCTTTGCCTTTTCGCGAAGGAGAGCCAGCCCCGATTGCCTTGGATGCTTTGGGGATTGAAAAAGTAAAAAATGATTACGCCGAAGCAACCCGTCGCGCGGAAAAAGCCGGTTATGATGTAGTCGAAATACACGCCGCCCACGGTTACTTATTTCACCAATTCTATTCACCATTGGCAAACGAACGCACCGATGAATACGGTGGAAGTTTTGAAAACAGAATTCGATTTCTATTGGAAGTTACTGAAGTTGTCCGAAAGGAATGGCCGGAAGAAAAACCATTATTCGTAAGGATTTCCGCGACCGATTGGACCGAAGGCGGTTGGACGGTTGAAGATGCCGTAAAACTTTCAGTTGAACTTAAAAAACTGGGAGTTGATTTGATTGATACTTCTTCCGGCGGAAACGTTCCCAAGGCAACCATTCCCAGCAAACCGGGCTATCAAGTTCCCTTTGCGGCGCAGATTAAAAAAGAGGCAAATATCCTAACGGGTGCCGTGGGCCAAATCACAACCGCCGAGCAGTCTGAGGAAATTTTGAAAACTGGAAAAGCCGACTTGATCCTCTATGCCCGCGAAAGCCTAAGGCAACCGTATTTTCCTTTGCACGCCGCTACTGAGTTGGGGGTAGATGTGGAATGGCCATTGCAATACCAAAGGGCCAAAATATAAACAGGATAAATATGAAAGCTTTGTTACAAAATATCCCTTTATCTGTGTTGGATTTGGTACCCGTTATTCAGGGAAGCAGCCATAAAAAGGCTATGGAAAATAGTTTGGCTTTGGCACAACAGGCAGAGAAATTAGGGTATAAGCGCTTTTGGATTTCGGAACACCACAACGCCGAAAGCCTTGTAAGTTCCGCCACACCGTTGCTGATAGGCTATGTAGCGGAAAACACCAAAACTATCCGCGTAGGTTCGGGCGGGGTTATGCTGCCCAATCACGCCCCGCTTATTGTTGCGGAACAATTTGGGACCCTCGCTACCCTATATCCAGATAGGATTGACCTGGGTTTGGGCCGTGCGCCGGGTACCGATCAAGTTACCGCCAGAGCGCTTAGGCGGGAACGGATAGAAACGGTCAATGACTTTCCAAATGACGTTCAGGAACTTTCAAATTATTTTTCAAAATCCAATTCCCACAGCCCCGTCCGTGCCATTCCGGGGGAAGGCTTGGAAGTGCCGCTATATCTTTTGGGTTCGAGTACGTTTAGTGCCCAACTGGCAGGCGCATTGGGATTGCCCTACGCTTTCGCGAGCCATTTTGCGCCCACCCATCTGCACGATGCACTGCGATTATACCATTCAAACTTTGAGCCTTCAAAACAGTTGCAAAAACCCTATACCATGGCCTGTATTAACGTAGTGGTAGCGGATACCGATGAAGAAGCTGAATATTTGTCCACAAGCATGAAATTATTTATGCTGAACGTAATCCGAAATACCCGGAAACCGTTGCAACCGCCGGTAAGAAGTATGGATGGACTTTGGAATTCCCTTGAAGAGGCGCACATTTCACAAATGATGCAATATTCTTTCGTAGGAAGCACCGAAAGAGTACAAAAAAAATTAAATGCTTTTGTTGCCGAAACAAGGATTGACGAACTGATTACCGTTGCCCATATTTATGACCAACAGGCCAGGTTAAAGTCTTTTGAGTTATTGGCACAACTGAAAAAATAAAAAGTTTGTTTTCTGTACCTTCGCAAAAAAAGCCGATATGCTAAAAGCCGTACTTTTTGATATGGATGGGGTAATTGTGGATACCGAACCTCTGCACCGCAAAGCCTACTTCAGAATGTTTGAGGATATGAAAATTGACGTGGGCCAAGCAATGTATGATTCCTTTACTGGGCAGGCCACCTTGCCTATTTGCAGAACGCTTTGCGGGCATTTCGGCATTTCTGAAAGTCCCGAACATCTGGTTGCAACCAAAAGAAAACACTTTAAATACCTTTTTGAAAACGATAACGACCTTGCGCTTTTGGATGGCGTTCACGATTTAATAAAAGATTATCACAGGAACGGATTGACATTGGTTTTGGCATCTTCGGCTTCCATGCCAAACATCAATCGTATTTTTGAGCGTTTCGACCTCGATAAATATTTTAAGGCAAAAATAAGCGGCGCCGATTTGAAGGCATCCAAGCCACACCCCGAAATTTTTATAAAGGCCGCGGAACTCGCTGGGGAGCAAACGCAAAATTGTATGGTGATTGAAGATTCCACTAACGGCATTGCTGCCGCCAAAGCTGCAAATATTTACTGCGTAGGCTTTAAAAGTCCGCATTCAACCAATCAGGATTATAGTAAAGCGGATAGGGTAATTACCAGTTTTGAGGAGATTGCGTTTGCAAAATTATAAACCTAACAGGTCTTAAATACCTGTTAGGTTTTACATCCTATAAATCCATAATATCTTCCAAGCCAAATACTCTCTAATGGTGCCAATATTCAAAACTATCCTTATCGATTAAATTGAAAATAGTTTGTTTATCAATATTTGAATTTTTATTGGAAACAAAAGCTTTAAATGAAGAATGGGGATATTCTTTGTAATCTTCAGTAAAACCATGCTTAACAGGATTCAAATGTATGTAGCCCAAAATCTGAACCAAACATTTTCATCCATTACCCGCTTCCGTTTCAAATGTTCTTGAAATAAACTGCCACTTCTAGCGTAAGCTTTATTGATTGCTTTCGTATAGGCGTTAAACATATTGGAAAATGCTTGATGGGGTCGGTCTTTATATTTGTGGGAAATAGCATTTCCATCTTTAATTCTCAGTAGAATGTGGAAATGATTTTTCAGAAGACAATATGCGTAAATATCTGCAATTGGAAGAATATACTTTTTCAGTAACTGTAGGAAATAGATATAATTTTTATCTTCAATAAAAATATTCTTTTTATTGTTTCCTCTGTTGAAAATATGATAGGTTGCGCCGAGTTCTATAACATCTTGTTTCATTTTGAGTGATTTTTAACGGAGCTCAAACCTAACAGGTCTCGAAGACCTGTTAGGTTTTGGGGGTCTGGTAGATTTTAAATCAAAATAAACCACATTCCGCTCCCCATGCTTTTTAAGATGACTTCGGATAATTGCGTGCGTATGATAACTGGCTGGCTGCAATTTTAAAAAAGGTTCGTAGTCCTCAATATTGCAAATGGCTTCGCTCCGGTCAAAAAAACCAAAACCTTTGTATTGCCCTTCAGCAACCAATGCAAAAGCTATTTCGCCTTTCGTTCTTCCTTTTCCTTGAATGGCAAAACTGGGTTTGTTTTCCTCTAATGAGCGAATGGCGGCCTGTACTTTTAAATTGTAATCGGCTACTTTCTCAGAACCTTCACAAACGCCTTCGCAATTTTTTATTCGATAGTGGGAGCATTTTTCAGAAGTGCTCTGCAAGGTGCAAAAACGGGGACATAAATTAAAAGTCTCGCAAATTTCTTCCAGTTTTTCCACAGCTTCGGCCCGGTTGTAAAAAGTGCTTACCGAATCTTGGATTGCCTTGGTTTTTCCCAACGCAAGCTGTATAATGCCGCGCTGATTCACATAACTGATAATTTGGTAGGTGGTAGCAGGCCATTTCTGCGCCCGGTTGAATTTTGGGTAATGTTTCCGAATGTGTTCCGATTCAACTAACAAAGCCAATAATTCATTTCCTGTAAGTTCGTAATCTATAAAATGCGTTTCCTGCCCAAGTTGGTATTCCTTTGTCTTTTTATCATAAAAATGGCTCAAAACCCGCTTTTTGATATTCTTTGCCTTTCCGGCATAAATCACTTGGTGTTTTTGGTTTTTGAATAGATAGATGCCAGCTTCCTCGGGCAGTTCGTTAATCTGTTCCGCTGGGATGTGCGGGGGAAGCGTAGCCTGTTTGGAACGCGGATTCAAAAAGGAATTAATAGTGCTGAAATCTTCGTCCAACGAAAGCAAGCGTTGAAAGAGAATTACCGTGGCATCCACATCGCCCTCTGCACGGTGGCGGTTAAAGTGCGGAATATTTATGGTGTTGCAAAGCCTTCCCAAACTATAAGACAAATGTCCGGGAATCAATTTGCGCGAAAGCCGGACGGTGCAAAGTTTTTTTCGATTGTAGTGTTGCCCCAAAAGCCGAAACTCGCCACGGATAACGTTGTAGTCAAAACTTACGTTGTGCGCCACAAACACAGCGTCTTTAGTGAATTCCTCTATCGTTTCAGCAACTTCAAAAAACCGAGGCGCATCGGCAACCATATCATTGTCAATACCAGTTAAGGCGGTAATGTGCTGCGGAATGTCGCGTTCCGGATTTACGAGCGTGGTGTATTTATCCACCACTTCGCCATCCTTTAAAAGTGCGATACAGATTTCGGTAATACGATTGCCGGCTATGCCGCCGCCAGTGGTTTCTACGTCTATAATTGCGAAAAGTTGTGATTGCATTTTTTGTTTGCTGGGAAAACAAATGTAGGGAAAGAAATCTAAATATATGGAATATTTCCTGTTAAATGGAAATAATCCAACCGCACACGCGTTCAATCGCTACAATCCATACGGAAAATCAATAACAATTGTGCTATTATCAATATCTTTGACCAAACATTTATAGCCTCTCCATGACCCTTGAAAAAAACCTGAAAGAACGCATTAAAGAGCTTACCTGCCTGTATGAGGTTTCCTCCATTATCGTAAATAACGACTATAAAGCATTGGACAAAACCTTATATTCCATTGCGTTGAGTCTTCGGAAATCGTTGCAATACAGTAAGAATGCGACGGTTGAGATTGTTTCGGAGCCCTTTCATCTTATTTCTTCGGCCCTTCCCAAAAAGACGGTTTCAATTGAAAGCAACATCTCTATTTTCAACGAGCCCAAGGGTTTTATAAGAATGCATTATCCCGCAGATAAATTCACCAAAAAGGATTTTTTAAAGGAAGAAAAGAAATTGCTGCAAAATGTGGCCATAAATGTTGGCGATTTGTTGGAGCGCGTTGCCATTCGCGAGAACGAGGCAATTATAAAACGAAAAATGGAGCATGCCGACCGGTTGAGTATTTTGGGCGAAATAACTGCGGGAATTGCCCACGAATTGAACACGCCGCTCGCAAATATTTTGGGCTTTGCCGAATTGCTGAAAAGTAAGGAACCTGAAAATACCCAAACCAGCAAAGACCTCGATAAAATAATAAACAGCGCCATTTTTTCCCGCGAGGTGGTTAAGAAACTGATGTTCTTTGCCTGCGAAATGCCACAGAATTTGGGCGAAACCGATATTGTTCCAGTAATAAACGAGGCCATGAACCTGCTGGACCCAACTCTAAAAAAGAACGAGGTAAAATACAAGGTGAACCTTCCCAAAGGCGAGGTTTTGATGAAAGTGGACACCATACAATTGACGCAGGTTATCTTCAATTTAGTGCTGAACGCCATCTACTTTTCACCTAAAAACGGACAGATTACCGTAACTTTGGAAGAGACCAAAAAGAAGATTGTCCTTAAGATTGCAGATGAGGGTCCGGGCATCACTTCAGAACTTATTCCGAAGATATTCCAGCCCTTTTTCACCACAAAAACCGTGGGCGATGGCTCGGGGCTGGGATTGAGCGTGGTGCACGGAATTATAAAGGGCCATCGGGGAACCATAGATTATCAGTCCAATAATCCCACAGGTGCCATTTTTATTATTACTTTTCCCAAACAATAGCTGCCATGCTTCAAAAGGAGAACATATTAATAGTAGATGACGATATCAACATCCTGGAATTGCTCCAGCGGCATCTGCATTCCATGAATTATCATACCTATAAGGCCGTTTCGGTAAAGGAGGCTGTGGCTATCCTTCGCGATTCCGAAATCGATTTGCTGATTACCGACCTCAAAATGCCGGAAGTGGATGGTTTTGAACTTATTCAATTTGCCTCCGAGCACTATCCCAATATGCCAAAACTGGTTGTTACGGGCTATCCTTCGGTGCAGGATGCACTCTCCGCAATAAAATCGGGTGCAGTGGATTATCTGGTGAAACCGTTTACCAAAGAAGAATTGAAACAAAGTGTTTTGAAATCGCTTTCAACGGCGACGAAACGAAAAATTTCATCCGCAACTTCCCGCCAAGGAACTCAGAGCGAATCAAAAAAATACAACGAGATAATCGGCGAAAGCGAGGGCATAAAAAATGTAATTCAGATTATAGACCGCGTAAAGGACAATAAGGCCACCATTTTTATAAGCGGTGAAAGCGGTACGGGAAAAGAGCTGGTTGCGCGTTCCATTCACTACAACGGCAAGTTTTCACGTGCACCATTTATCTCGGTAAATTGCGGCGGAATTCCTGAAAATCTTTTGGAATCAGAACTTTTTGGGTATGTGAAGGGGGCCTTTACCGGTGCCAATGAAAACCGCGACGGCTTTTTTCAAGCGGCAGATGGCGGCACCATTTTTTTGGATGAAATAGGAAATGCTTCTCTCGCAGTCCAATCCAGACTTTTAAGAGTGTTGCAGGAAAAGGAAGTGATGAAGGTGGGCGACCGGAAAACCGAAAAAATTGACGTGCGCGTTATTGCCGCCACCAATAGCAATTTAAAGGAAATGATTGCGAAGGAAACCTTTCGCGAGGACCTCTTTTACCGTTTGACGGTGGTGGAAATAAACGTGCCACCGCTGCGCGACCGGAAAGAGGATATCCCGCTGCTGGCGGATAAGTTTCTCTTTAAATATGGCAATGAATATAAAGACCGCTACGTTACCATAGACCCTGAAGCCCAAGTGCTATTGCAGCGTTACGATTGGCCGGGCAATATCCGCGAGTTGGAAAACGTAATCCAACGTGCGGTGATTATGTGTGATAGGACCATTGGCGTAGAGGATTTGCCGGAGACGCTCAAATATCAAATAGATTTTCCCAAGGAGGAATTGGTTCCCCTGAAGGAAATGGAAAAAAAATATATTGAAAAAGTACTCGCGGCAACCGGCAACAACCAAACCAAGGCGGCCGAAATTCTCAACATAGACCGTAAGACACTGCGTTCCAAAATTGGGTGATTCGTTGATTTGGGATTCGTTGATTCGGGATTCGTTGATGCTTAGTTTTTATTTTTAGCTTGGCTCTTTCCGCTTTTCTATATTTAAAATTGAAATGAAAATTATTTTAAGGAAAATGGTTTCTTCGCTACGTTATTTCATTTTGGAAGAAACGATTCATTCTTTGAGACGAAAGAGTTTGTGTCTATAAAATTCAAATTTCAAATCCCAAAAAGCCTTTGGAATTGGGAATTTCTTCTTTTTCGAAATATAAAATTATTGGGTAATTTCTCCCCACCTCGGAAATAATGCCCCAATCCTAAAAGAATTGAAAATTTCACTAGAAAGATTTAAATAACTAGTAATCAGAGTATTAAATAATATTTTAAAAAATTTTATGTCGATGGCACACACCTTGCCAATAGGTATGGCAAACAAGAAGTACTTATGACTAATAACCCTACAAATCAATGCCTTGAATGTGCGCACGCTGCTTATTGTGTGCTAACGCACAATCATTCAGCGGTGTTTTCCTGTAGTGAGTTTGACGAACTGCAACACCGCGCCCCGGAACCTTTACTGAAAATAACCCAAAGAAAGCCTGAAATGGCGACTATTTAAAAACAACTATTAAAATGATAAACACACAAACAGTGGAAAAACCGCAACCTGTAAAACGAGGAATGTTGGACAACGTGTTGGAGCAATTCAACAGCGCTGCAGACAAGATTGACTTGAATCCAAACGTTCGCAAGATTCTTAGCATCACTAACACTGAGATTATTATTCACTTCCCGGTCCGTATGGACAATGGCAATGTGGAAATATTCACCGGCTATCGCGTGCAGCATAACAACGCACTTGGTCCTTACAAAGGGGGTCTTCGCTACCATCCGACCGTAGATATTGACGCAGCGCGTGCTTTGGCTATGTGGATGACCTGGAAAACCTCGTTGGCTGGTTTGCCTTACGGCGGTGCAAAAGGAGGAATCCAGATTGACCCTTCAAAATATTCAAAAGGAGAATTGGAGCGCATTACGCGAAGATTTACCTATGCGCTGGGCGAGAATATTGGCCCAGAGCACGATATTCCGGCTCCAGACGTAAATACAAACGACCAGACCATGGCGTGGATTGCGGATACGTATATGAGTACCAAGAGTACCAGCGAGCGTTCCAAAAACCAACACGTAGTTACAGGAAAACCTGTAGGAAGTGGCGGTTTGGAAGGTCGTGACCGCGCAACGGGCTACGGCGTATTTTTGACCATTAAATTTTGGGCTGAAAAGAACAATGAGAGCCTAAAAGGTAAAACCTTTATCGTTCAAGGTTTTGGAAACGTAGGCTATTGGGCTTCACATTTCTTGGAAAAAGAAGGTGCAAAAATGGTTGGGGTGCAAGATGCATTCGGTAGTCTTCAAAACAAAGAAGGTATTACCGTTGAGGATCTTTTCAACTATGGCAAGGCCAATAACGGCAGCATTGTAGGTTTCCCAGAAGCAGATGACTTGGACGGCAAGGAATTCTTTGGCTTGGATTGCGACATCTGTATTCCAGCAGCTTTGGGCAACCAAATTACGAAAGAAAACGCACATTCCATAAAAGCTACTTTGATTGCTGAAGGCGCCAATGGCCCGACAGATGTGGAAGGCGAAAAAATATTGTTGGAGCGTGGTATCACCATCATTCCAGATATTATGTGCAACTCCGGTGGCGTGATTGGAAGTTATTTTGAATGGCTTCAAAACCGTAACGGAGAGCTTTGGCAGATGGACGAGATTTTGGAAAAACTGGAGAAAAAACTTCGGTCAACCTTTAAGAAAGTTTCGGCCTATTCCGAAGAGAAAGAAATCGATATGCGAACCGCAGCCTTTGCCATCGCAATTGAACGTATTGAAAAAGCCTATGTGCTAAGAGGGATTTTCCCATAATTAATTTGAATCCATAAAGATGGAACATCGCTCCTCAATTGTCGTAAATGGCAATGATGTTCCATCTTTTATAATACTGAAACAGAAACCATGAAATATGGAAATTTGATATTAGAGAAAAAGGAGTACGTTTTTTTGAAGCGTTTACTCAACGTTACTGGTTATTACAAAGATGAAAATACGAAGGTTTCCCTTAAGAAATTAAGCGGCGAACTTACCAGTGCCATTATTTACGACCATGAGGAAATGCCGGCTGATGTAATTCGCTTCAACAGCGTAGTTACAGTAGAATCCGGAACCTGGAAAACGGAATTTCAATTGGTAATTCCTACCGAACGCGATATTGCGGCAAACAAGATTTCCATTCTGGCGCCCATGGGCTCTGCCGTAATGGGCTATGCCGAGGGCGATTCCGTAATCTGGAATTTTCCAAATGGCACCAAAGAACTTAAAATCACCAGCGTAAAGCAGGCTGAAAGACCAATTGATATTGACGTATTATCATAGTTTTTATCATTTAAAAATTTTACATCATGCAGATTTACAATCACGATACACCCGAAGCAATAGCATTCAAGAATAATTCCATAGAGTTGGACAACTGGATAGAACATCTCAATTATATTGAAAAGGAGATCATCAATCTGTTAAACCTCGGAAATACGGAGCTTTCAAAAGTCTTTGAATCTAAAAATGTTATTGAGAAACTGGCGCGTGAAAAGGAAACCAATACGGCAGCGATTGACGCTTTCCTAAAATACAAAGAAGGTTTGCCAAAGGCCGCCGAATGTGAGGATGTGGATTGCGATATGTTTTATGTAACCGAACATGAAAAGTTTAGAAAAACATACTTGGCGCATCTAAAAAGATACAGGGAAGTGAAAGAGGAATACTTCAGTATGTTAAGCAAATAATAAGAAAAAGGAATATTTCAATATTAATCTATGAACGAACAGCCACAGCCCAAAACTATAGGAATCCTAAAAACCCCAAACGATCCGCGGGTTTGTTTGTTGCCCAAGGAAGTAAAAAGACTTACCGGGGAGTTGAAGCTCAATATCCTTTTTGAGCCTGGGCTGGGCAGTTCGCTACAAATTGACGATGCTGAATATGTACAGGCGGGAGCTATCAGTCAATCTCGCGAGTCAATTTTTAAAAATTCGGATACCATCGTATCCATAAACCATACTTTTAGCGAAGTGGAAATGAAGGGGGGTTGTTGCTTCATTGGTATTTTCAACCCCCTCTTTCATGATTCCAAACTCGCTATATACCAAAAAAATGGCGCCACGGTTTATAGTTTGGATTTGCTTCCAAGAACTACTCTTGCGCAGTCTATGGACGTGCTTTCGTCCATGGCCTCCCTTGCTGGCTATAGGGCTGTCATAAAAGCAGCGGAAGTGTATAACGGAGTTTTCCCAATGTTTACAACCGCCGCGGGAACACTTACCCCGGTCAAGATTTTAGTGCTCGGTGCAGGCGTTGCAGGGCTACAAGCCATTGCTACCGCCCGTCGTTTGGGCGCGGTCGTTGAGGCCTTTGACGTGCGCAAATCTGCCGGAGAGGAAGTACGAAGTCTTGGTGCAATTTTTATTGAAGTTGAAGGCTATACCGAGTCTGCAAATGCAGGCGGGTATGCGGTGGAGCAGAGTGAGGAATATCAAAAAAAGCAGAAAGAATTAATACACAATCACATTCTAACGGCAAATATCGTAATCAGTACTGCCAATATCCCAGGGAGAAAGGCACCCTTGCTCATTGAAACACGATCTGTGGAAGCAATGCAGCCCGGCAGCGTGATCATTGACCTGGCGGCAGAACAGGGCGGAAACTGCGAGCTTTCAAAAAACAAGGAAATTATCAATCACAACGGAGTTACTATTTTGGGCCACTCAAGCCTTTCAACGGAAATACCCGCGGCTGCTTCAAAATTGCTTTCCAATAACTATTTCTCATTTATAAAGTACAAACAAAAGGCAGAAGACCAACCAGATGATCCATTGCTCACCGCTTCCCAAATTATGAAGGAAGGCCAATGGACGCACCCACATTTCACCAAACAACTACAACCAGCATAAATTATGGATTTCATAAATCAACACATCCAGGAAATTTATTTTGTCATTTTTTGTGTCTTTATCGGCATAGAAGTAATCGCCAATGTGCCCGCTATTTTGCATACGCCTCTAATGAGCGGCGCCAATGCCATTAGTGGGGTTATTTTGGTAGGAGCAATTATCGTGATGCTACGGGTGCCGGCGGACGATTACCTCAACCTCACTTTGGGGGGAATCGCGGTTTTTCTCGGCACCCTTAACATTTCTGGCGGATTTTTCGTAACCGGACGTATGCTGAAAATGTTTAGTCCTAAAAAATAATTCCTCAATTATTGACTCAATACTGAAAGACACAAAACATAAGCAACCTCAATTTAAAAAATCGCTTATGTTTTGGTCTTTTTTTTAAGTCGTTCTATTTTCCATTAAAAACAAAATTTCATAATTAAACCATGTACGCAATCATAGAAGTAGGTTATTTAATTGCCACCCTGTCCTTTCTGGGAGGTTTGAAATTTATGAGTTCCCCAAAAAATGCGAAAACGGGAAACCTAATAGCCGCCTTGGGCATGGTCCTCGCCGTGGTCCTCACTTTTATCGCTGCGGTAACGGCAACCGTTCCCTATACCAATTTAATAATTATGCTCTTGGCAATCGCCGTGGGAACGGTTATCGGCAAAAGGCTCTCAGACAAAGTTGAAATGACTGGCATGCCCCAACTGGTCTCGTTATTCAATGCCACGGGTGGCGGCTGTGCTATGCTTCTTGGCTTGGTAGAGGCCAACCAAATTGATCCCTTCACTACCATTCTGGGCAATAAAATCCTACTTATAGCCGGGTTGATAACGGGAGCAGTAGCCTTAACGGGAAGTATTATAGCAGAGCGAAAATTGGCCGGAAAAGTAAAAGACAGACGCAGTAAAACTGTCATCCTTTCCGCAAGGATACTTTTGGGTTTGATGGTATTATTGCCTGTGCTCTATTTTTTCGGAATCATTCCTATCGGGTTTACAGCTTTTATGTATGTACTGGCAGCCATAGCCATGGTTTATGGCGTGCTCTTCGTTCTTCCGATTGGAGGTGCCGATATGCCGGTAGTAATTTCACTTTTAAATAGTATCACGGGTATTGCAACAGCTTTTGCAGGTTTTGTTTACGGCAACAAGGCAATGATTGCGGGCGGTATTTTCGTGGGTGCCGCGGGAATTCTACTTACGCTTTTAATGTGTAAGGCGATGAACCGTTCCTTGATGAAAGTGCTTGCCGGCACCTTCAAAAAGAGCAAAACCGGCGCTGTGGAAGCAGAGCAGGAGATTAAGGAAATAAGCATTTCTGAAACGGCCTTATCGCTTTCGTTTGCGCAAAAAGTAGCCATCGTTCCCGGTTACGGACTTGCGGTTGCACAAGCGCAACACATTTGTGGCCAGTTGCAACAATTATTAGAAAAGCGTCACGTGGGGGTAGATTACATTATCCATCCTGTGGCTGGCCGTATGCCGGGACATATGAACGTGCTGCTTGCCGAGGCCAATGTGGAGTATTCCCACTTAAAGGAAATGGACGAGGGCAACGAAAACATGGCGCAATACGATACCGTATTGGTCATTGGCGCCAACGATGTGGTTAACCCCGCCGCCGAAAACAATCCCGATAGTCCGGTGTACGGTATGCCCATTATCCGGGCGCACGAAAGCAAGCAGGTAATTGTTATGAAACGAAGTATGGGCAAAGGCTATGCAGGCGTTCAAAACGACCTTTTCGCACTGGATAATTGCAGTATTCTTTTTGGCGATGCGAAGTCGTCTTTGCAGGAGATCGTGAATCAATTAAAACTGATTTAAGCTATAGTTATTAGGTATAACTTCCTCAAAATATCCTCTACATTTCATACGGCGTATAATCGCGTTTGTTATTTCTGCCACCGTTAAAATATCGTGAAACCCCGATTGCCTTTCCCGCATTAGCATTATTTTTAATGAAAATGCTATGACTATGAGATCAATTTGGAATGGTTCAATAAGCTTTGGCCTAGTGTCAATCCCCATAAAAATGTACAGCGCATCGGAAGACAGAAAACTCGATCTGGACATGCTCGACGTTCATGACAATGCACGCATCCGCTACAAACGCGTAAATGAGGAAACAGGCAAGGAAGTGGAATGGAAGGATATCGTTAAGGGGTTTAAGAAAGGCGACAGTTATATTGTGCTGGACAAGGAAGATTTTGAAAAGGCCAATATGAAGAAGAGCAAGACCATAGACATAGAAGAGTTTGTGGAGGAAAGTGAGATAAGCGATCTTTTGTATAAAAGCCCTTATTTTTTGGAACCCCAAAAAGAGGGGGGCAAAAGTTATAATCTGCTCCGCGATGCTTTAAAAAAAACAAAAAAATTGGGCGTGGCCACATTCGTAATGCGCCAAAAGGAACATTTGAGTCTTATCGGTGTTTATAAAAATGCGTTGGTGCTGCATGTGATCCGTTTTGCCGATGAAATCCGTGACCCTGGTGAATTGAAACTGCCTTCTACGAAAGTTTCAAAAAAGGAAGTAGATATGGCACTTTCCCTTATTGAGAATTACACCACAGATTTCAAGCTCGATAAGTATAAAGACATTTACAACAAACAGTTGATGAAGATAATCAACAACAAGGCGGCGGGGAAAACGACCCGCACTAAGAAGGTGGACACAACCCCAACGCAGGCGGATGATTTAATGGCGAAACTAAAAGCCAGTCTCGAACGGAAAAAGAAAAGTAAAGCTTCCTAATCGTGGGCTTAGAAGATTATATTCGGAAACGCAAGTTTGACGAAACCCCCGAGCCAGAGGGCGAAATGAGCAGGGAGGATGCCAGGCGTTTTGTAATCCAAAGACATCAAGCCCGCCGTCTTCATTACGACTTACGATTGGAAATGGAAGGCGTGCTCAAAAGTTGGGCAGTCCCCAAAGGTCCGTCCATGAATCCGTCTGATAAACGACTGGCGATTATGACCGAGGACCACCCAGTTAAATACCTCACCTTTCACGGTACTATTCCAAAAGGTAATTATGGTGCTGGCGTTATGGATATTTGGGATGAAGGAACCTATAAAATTTTGGAAAGCGATGACGGTGTAGATCCAATTAAGCAATTGGAAAGGGGAGATCTAAAAATTGAATTCTTCGGAAAAAAAATAAAGGGAAGCTTCGCGTTGGTACATACAAATAGGGGCAGTGAAAAAAACCAATGGCTGCTCATAAAAAAGAAAGATAACTTTGCCACTGATTTGGAATATGACGCTGAGGTTTTTGCCGCTTCCGCCAAGCCAATAAAATCAAGCAAGATAAAAGCGCTCAATCCACAAGAATTTATAAAACCCATGCTGGCCAGCCCGGCCAAAAAGATTTTTAAGGACCCCGATTGGGTTTTTGAACTTAAATGGGATGGTTATCGGGTAATGGCCAATGTTTTTAATGGCCGCGTGGAGCTCTACTCCCGCAACGGTATTTCATATAATACTAAATTTGCAGCTATCACCAAGGAATTGCAAGACCTTCCGCACGATTGCATTTTGGACGGCGAAGTGGTAATCGTGGATTATAACGGAACTCCCGATTTTCAAAAACTGCAAAATTACGATCCCGAAATTACCGAAGGGGCACTTCGTTATTATGTTTTTGATCTTCTTCACCTCAATGGCCACGACACTATATCGCTGCCCCTGTTGGAACGAAAAAGCCTTCTACCCGAGATATTGGAAGATTTTCAGCATATTCTTTATTGCGACCATATAGAAGCTATGGGCCCCACCCTCTACAAACGGGCCACTGAAGCTGGCATGGAAGGGGTGATTGCCAAGAAGGCAGATTCCGCTTATACGCCCGGCTACCGCAGTGAGCAGTGGCTGAAAATAAAAAGTACCAATACCGAAGACGCAATTATCTGTGGCTATACCGACTCAGTAAAAGGAGGAGCCATTTTTGGGTCCCTTATTTTGGGGATGTACCAAGAGGAAAATCTTATTTACGTAGGTAATTGTGGGTCGGGATTTTCTGCTTCGGAACAGCGGCAACTGCTACAGAAACTTCAATCTCTTGAAACGGAAACCAATCCCTTCGGAAAGAAAATTTCGCTTAAGGGAAGAAATCCGCATTGGGTAAAGCCCGAACTGGTCTGCGAAGTGAAATTTTCGGAATGGACAAAGAGCGGCTTAATGCGCCATCCTATTTATAAAGGACTCCGCCGCGACAAGGAATGGACCGAGGCCACGCCACAGCCATCAAAAGATAAGTCTTCCAAGGCAACAAAAAGCAACGATTCGTATTTGGAGGTAAATGGGGTATCTGTACCTGTTTCCAATCTAGATAAAGTCTATTGGCCGGATGCCGGCTATACCAAATACGACTTGATCGATTATTATCTGCATATTTCTGAAATCATCCTGCCATACCTAAAGGATCGGCCCCAAAATCTGCACCGCCATCCCAACGGTATTTTAAAACCTTCCTTCTATCAAAAAGACAACGAAACCTTGCCGGACTGGGTAGAAACTGTAAAAATTTATTCCGAATCTTCCAAAAAGGATATTGATTATCTACTTTGTCAAAATGAGGCCACCTTGCTATATATGGCAAATTTGGGCTGCATCGAAATCAATCCTTGGAATTCTACCGTACAAAATCTTGAACATCCCTCATATACGGTGATAGATATAGATCCTTCCGAGAAAAATAATTTTGAAGAGGTGATTGAGGTGGTGTTGGCCACCAAAGAGGTATTGGATCTTGCCAAAATAAAGGGCTATTGTAAAACTTCCGGTTCTAGTGGGATGCACATATACATTCCATTGGGCAGTAATTACAGCTACAATGAGGCCCGCGATTTTACGAAACTGCTGTGCTATTTTATCCACGAAAAATTGCCAAAGCTCACCAGTATGGAGCGTGCAGTAAAGAATCGGAAAGGCAAGATTTACTTAGATTACTTACAAAACCGCAGGGGCCAAACCTTGGCGGCTCCCTATTGCGCAAGGCCCAAAAAAGGCGCGCCTGTTTCTGCTCCACTATCTTGGAAGGAAGTAAAGCCTGGTCTTGCCATCTTGGATTTTACCATAAAATCCATGCCCCAGCGCCTTACGGAAATGGGCGATTGGTTCGCTCCCGTTTTGGGGAAGGGGATTGATATGGAGCGGGCGATCGATAATTTAGGGAAATAAAAGAGGTTGGTTGGATTCGGTCTCTGTTTAGTATTTTTATCATTTTACACTCAAAGACAACTACTGCCCTCCGTCGCTTTGGAATCTAAAAAGTTTATCTTAGCTTTTATCGCTTGGAATTTTCTCTCGTTTTAACGACAAATATGCATGTTAACAGAGGAGCTAGTACTACCTTTACATAAAAATAATTGCCCAAAGTAATTGAAAGAGTTTTATAAAAATGCCGCTATCATTGGCTTTGTGTCCAAAGGAATTATTTACGTGGTAATAGGGGCACTTTCCCTGTTGGCAGCTTTGAACATGGGAGGCGATAGTTCGGGCACCAATCAGGCGCTATTGTTCCTGAAAAAGCAACCTTTTGGGCAGGTATTATTGCTGCTCCTTGGCGTAGGTCTTCTTTGCTATTCTTTCTGGATGTTTCTTCAAGCTTTTAAAGATCCTGAAAATATTGGTTCGGATTACAAGGCGAAATTACGCCGCTTTGGTCTTTTTACCACGGGCTTAGTCTATGTAGTTGTGGCTCTTCTGTGTTTTTATCATCTTTTTACCTATCCCATGGAGGAAAGCTCTAACTCGCGCTATCTGGATTTTTTGGGACCTACAACCTTAAGCTACGTTTTTATCGGCATTGGTATTGTTTTGACCATGCAGGGGGTTGTACTTACCGTAGGAGTTATTAAGGGCGGGTTGTTGGATCAGTTTAATTTGGAAGGAAGGAAAGGCGCGGCCATTATAAGAACAGTAGGGCAGTTCGGGTTTTACGCCCGTGCCTTTGTAGTGGCCATTATTGCCTATTTCTTTTTCCGCGCGGGAATTTATACGGGCAACCACGAAATTAAGGGCATACAGGATGCTTTTAAATTCTTGGATCAATCCACCTTTGGAAGAATATTGATGGCTATTACCGCTGTTGGATTTATTTCATATGGAGCATTTTTTGTGTTGCTAACGCGATATCGGAGTTTTGAAAAGGAATGATCTGATTTTTAATAAAACTTAGAATGTTCCAATTTTCAAAAATAGAGTGTGCATGACCCAAATTACTTATAAAATTGCAGCAGAATTCCTACTCACATTTTCCTTGTGTCCAGGAAGTAATCCCAGCACGGTCCGCTGCGCAAGGATTGCTGTAGGTTGTGCCATCGCAGCCGCAAACAGGATTGTATTCCATGGTGCAGGGGCCATCGCTGATTTTTGATTCGTCTATACAAGTAACCTCCTTGGATGTACCGCAGGAGGCGAAAGCCAGCAATGTTACAGTGAGAAATGCTATGCTTGTAAAAAAGTAAGGAATGGAAATCTTCATCGCTTCTATATAAAATTTATATCCTAAAAGTAGTAATAATTTTAATTTCGAGGGTTTTTTATCTCAATCTTGCAATATATAAACATTCAAAAAGCCCTATTTTTGCATTCCTTAAAATTCAACAATATGAAAAAGACGTTCGACGTACTGATAGAAATCCCAAAAGGAAGCCGCAACAAATACGAATATGATTTTGAGCTGAAGAAAATCCGCTTCGACAGGATGCTTTTCAGCAGTATGATGTATCCGGCCGATTACGGTTTTATCCCGGAAACATTGGCCTTGGACGGCGACCCGCTGGACGTTTTGGTGTTGGGGGGTGAACCTACTTTCCCGATGTGCGTGATGGAGGTGAAGCCCATAGGCGTTTTCCACATGGCCGATGAGAAAGGGCCCGATGAAAAAGTAATCTGCGTACCCATTTCCGATCCTATCTGGAGCAGCCTCAACGACCTTTCTGATATGAACCCTCACTTGGTACGGGAGATTGAACATTTCTTTCAGGTATATAAAGATCTCGAAAAGAAGAAAGTTGATGTAGGGGGTTGGGGTGACGCCGGGGAGGCTGTTGAAATTTACAATCAATGCGTAAAGCGCTACAAAGAAACGCCTGAGGTGCAGGGACATTTCAGTATATAATTAGCATGACAGAAGACGGTATAACATAAGACGTAGGACTGATTTATTATATTTTTTTTAGTCTTACGTCCTAAGTCTTATCGTCTTACGTCTATTCACAAACTACGTCATTTTGGTGTTTCGTATCCCAAACCATTTCCCTATTTTTGCAGTCGCAAATTTGAAACCAATCTAAATTAATTAAATAATGGAACAGAACATTATCTTTATTCCTATTGCTCTTGCCGTATTGGGCCTTTTGTTTATGCTCGTTAAAATGAGCTGGGTAAAAAAGCAGCCCGCAGGTAGCGATCGCATGCAGTTTATTTCAAAAAGTATCAAAGAAGGCGCCTTGGCGTTCCTAAATGCAGAATACCGTTTGTTGGTAGTTTTTGCCGTTATTGCCGCAGTACTTTTGTTTGTGGTTTCACAAATGGTTCCGTCCACCAGTTGGATGATTGTGCCCGCCTTTATCTGTGGGGCAATCTTTTCGGCATTGGCCGGAAATATCGGGATGCGTATTGCCACCGATGCCAATGCCCGTACTGCCGAAGCTGCCAAAACCAGTCTTCCGCAGGCACTTAAAGTTTCCTTTGGCGGTGGTACCGTTATGGGGCTTGGCGTTGCCGGACTTGCAGTATTGGGATTGAGCTTGTTTTTCCTTTTCTTTCTTGGCCAATTTATTGGCACCGATCCTTTAAATTTTTATGATGAAATGACCATCGTGCTCGAAGCCCTTGCAGGCTTCTCTTTGGGTGCGGAAAGTATTGCGCTTTTTGCCCGTGTGGGTGGTGGTATCTATACAAAAGCTGCCGACGTAGGTGCTGACCTTGTAGGTAAGGTGGAAGCGGGTATTCCTGAGGATGATCCGCGAAACCCTGCAACCATAGCCGATAACGTGGGTGATAACGTAGGCGACGTAGCGGGAATGGGTGCTGACCTTTTCGGAAGTTATGTGGCCACCGTACTTGCCGCAATGGTATTGGGTAATTACGTAATCCGCGATATGTCCCTTGATATTCCATTTACCGATAATTTTAACAATATGGGGCCTATCCTCTTGCCTGTGGTAATTGCAGGTGTGGGTATTCTTGCCTCTATTATTGGAACCTTCTTCGTAAAAATCAAGAATAATGACGCAAAAGAAGCCCAAGTTCAAAAGGCTTTGGATACCGGAAACTGGGCAGCGATCATCCTAACGCTTATCGCCAGTTGGTTCTTGATAGACTGGATGCTTCCGGACACTATGAATATGAAATTTTTCGGCGAAGGCTATAAAACCATCCCTTCAATAAACGTTTTCTGGGCGGCCTGTATCGGTCTTGCCGTAGGGGCGCTTATTTCCTTCGTAACCGCTTATTATACAAGTCTTGGTAAAAAGCCGGTTCTTGATATTGTGAAAAATTCTTCCACCGGCGCCGCTACCAATATTATTGCAGGTCTTGCCGTAGGTATGAAATCTACCTTTGCTTCCGTGATTCTTTTTGCGGCTGCTATTTACGGATCGTACGAACTTGCTGGTTTTTACGGAGTTGCTTTGGCCGCTTCAGCAATGATGGCTACTACAGCTATGCAGCTTGCTATTGATGCTTTCGGTCCTATTGCCGATAATGCAGGTGGTGTTGCTGAAATGAGCGAACTGGATCCACAGGTGCGTGAGCGTACCGATGTTTTGGATTCCGTTGGAAACACTACGGCTGCCGTTGGGAAAGGTTTCGCAATCGCTTCTGCTGCCTTGACAGCTTTGGCTCTGTTTGCAGCTTATGTAACCTTTACAGGTATTGACGGTATCAATATTTTCCGTGCTGATGTGCTTGCAATGTTGTTCGTGGGTGGGATGATTCCGGTGGTATTCTCTGCAATGGCAATGAAATCTGTTGGAAAGGCCGCTATGGAAATGGTACAGGAGGTACGTCGCCAGTTCCGTGAAATTCCTGGTATAATGGAAGGTACCGGAACTCCGGAATACGCAAAATGTGTGGATATTTCTACCAAAGCTGCCTTGAAGGAAATGTTGCTTCCAGGTTTGCTTACTATTATTACGCCAATAATCATCGGACTCGTATTCGGCGCCGAGCCACTTGGTGGCTATATGGCCGGGGTTTGTGTGAGCGGTGTTATGTGGGCTATTTTCCAAAACAACGCCGGTGGAGCTTGGGATAATGCCAAGAAATCTTTTGAAGCTGGTGTAATGATCAATGGCGAAATGACCTATAAAGGAAGCGACGCGCACAAAGCAGCCGTAACGGGTGATACCGTGGGCGATCCGTTTAAGGATACTTCGGGTCCATCTATGAACATTCTTATTAAGCTTACCTGTTTGGTGGGTCTGGTTATCGCGCCAATCCTCGGAAACCACGGCGATGTGGTTATGGCCTCTGAAACCTCTTCGGAAGAAGTTTACTTTATTGATGCCGAAGGAAACAAGACCATTCTTACCGAAAAGCAAGTGGAATATCTTGAAAATGGGGAAACTAGCACTATTGAAGGAGGGGAAAACCTAAAAAACAAAACTGAAACTGTTGTTGAAATGTTGAAAAACGAAAACAATGATCAAGTAACTGCAAACGTAACTATCATAAGAACCGTTGAAGGTGTTGAAACTACCGAAACCAAAACCTTTACAGGCACCGAAGAAGAAGTTCGCGCTCAGTTGAAGGATGTGGACGGGGTAAAAATAAAAATAAAGGATAAGGAATAATTTCTTTTCTTAAAAATGAAAACCCTGCCAATCGGCAGGGTTTTTTATTTATAAAATTTACTATCTTGGTGCTGCTATGGATTATAACGACATTGTTACATTGGCTATTGCCTTTGGTTTGGGAATGCTGGTAGGCCTCCAAAGGCAGAAAAGCGACCACGAAATGGCTGGTGTACGCACCTTTACCCTCATTTCGATTATGGGGGTTGTTTCTGCATTTTTGGCCCGCGATTTTGACAATCCCTTTATTCTTCCTGTTTTGGGCCTATGTATAACCGCACTTTTGGTAACCGCCAATGTGATAAAACTCAAAAAATTAAATGATACCGATATTGGCCAGACCACGGAAGTTGCCGCCCTGCTTATGTTTGCGGTAGGAGCTTATTTGGTTATGGGCGATAGGATGGTAGCCGTGATTGTAGGAAGTTCTATGGCCATTCTGCTTTATGTTAAAGAACATCTACATAATTTTATCGAAAATCTAAAGGAAAAGGATCTTGCCGCCATCATGACTTTTGTGGGAATTTCCTTGGTAATCCTTCCGCTGTTGCCCGATAAAACCTATGGTCCGCTGGATGTGCTAAACCCACGCAATATTTGGCTTATGGTAACGCTGATTGTTGGTATAAGTGTGGTAGGTTATTTCATCTATAAATTTGTGGGCAAGAAAGTGGGGATTATCTCCAACGGAATCTTAGGTGGCTTAATCAGCAGTACGGCAACCACCGTTAGCTATGCGCGAAAAACTAAGGATGCCGAATCAATTAATAAAATGGCGGCATTTGTAATTACCGCTGCATCGGCCATAGCGTTAGTAAGAGTCTTGGTAGAGGTGGGCGTGGTAATTCCCGAAAAATTGCCGGAAATAGTACTGCCACTTTTAACGGTCTTTATTCTTATGGCGCTGCTTTGCGTTGGTTTGTTTTACATTATCAGTAAAAATGGCGGGGATGAAGAAATGCCCGAGCCCAAAAACCCGGCGCAATTTAAAAGCGCGTTGATATTCGGCTTGCTTTATGGCGGAATTTTATTGGCAGTAGCCTTCACCAAACAGGAATTTGGAAACGAGGCGCTTTATATAGTTGCAATTATAAGCGGTCTCACAGATGTGGATGCCATCACCCTATCCCTTTCACAATTAATGAAAGGTGATGGCCTAAATACTTCCACGGGGTGGCGACTTATTTTGTTGGCATCGCTGTCCAACCTGCTTTTTAAGGGAATTATGGCAGCTGTTTTGGGCACGAAACAATTGGCTAAATGGGTAGGTGTTTCCTTCGGAATAACTATCGCTTTTGGATTATTGGTAATGTGGCTTTGGCCCGAAGGCTGGCATCTATAATTGCGTATGTTCAAAAAAGACCCCATCCAGATTATTACCTTTCGCAGTTACGGCACAGCGAACCATTTATATGTAAAAGGCAGGGCAATACAGGACGAAGGTATCGATTTATCCAAAACGGGATTTTTCAATTTAATTTGGAACAGTTGGAAACGTTTTGAGACGGACAAAGTAAAAAATACCCACTTAATCCTCACCCTTCCCGATGGAAGAAAACTGGAAACCAGTACCGATAACCAAGGCTATTTTTTAATCGATATTACAATAGAAAACCTGCTTTCCCTGACGGATGCCGAAGGTTGGCTTGAATACTCCATTTCTTTCGCAACAGAAATTAAGGGAAGGGAAATTCAACAGAATAATAATTTTAAAGGCGAAATATTAATCCCTTCGGAAGAAGCAAAGTTTGGCGTAGTCAGTGATATTGACGACACCATTCTCCACACGGGACTTACGTCTTTTTTTAAATGGGCAGTAATTAAAAACACCTTTTTTAAAAGAGCTGAAAAGCGTATTCCCTTGGAAGGTGCAGCAGGTTTTTATCATCAATTGCACGATGGGAAGTCAGGCAGCGACTGCAATCCAGTTTTTTACGTAAGCCACAGCCCTTGGAATCTGTACCGTTATTTGGAAGTATTCCTTCAAAAGAATAACTTTCCGAAAGGCTCCATTCTGCTTCGCGATTTCATAAATCCTTTCGGCAAAAAACCGCCAAGGGGCGAAAAACCGCAAAAACAGAAAGAGATTTTGAATATTATGAAAACCTATCCAAAGTTGCCATTTATCTTAATTGGCGACAGCGGGGAGCACGACCCCGATATTTACATCGAAATTGCCGAGGCGCATCCCGAACGTATTCTGGCCCTCTATTTGCGAAACGTAAATCACAAAAGGAAAATGATACGGGTAAAGGGACTCTTTAAGGATTATGAGACCGTGCCCGTACTTTTGGTTGAAAACAGTAAAGCCGCAGTAGTACACGCCCGAGAGATGGGCTTTATTCGGTAAGATTTTTGAAATATTCATAAATCGCAAGTTGCGACTGTACTTTCTTTGCTGAATTTTTTACGTATTCATTCTTTTGTTCGGCATCGATAATTCGGGCTTTTACGTTATCGTTCAGCTCTATATTGATAATATCGCGAATGGTTTTTTTATGGTCTTCATCCAAAATGGGCGTTACCACTTCAATGCGGTGGGTCAAGTTGCGAGTCATCCAATCTGCCGAGCCTATAAAAAGTTGCTCGTCGCCATCATTTCCGAAAATATAAATTCTTCCGTGCTCCAAAAAGCGGTCCACTATACTGGTAATGGAAATATTTTCACTCTGACCTTCTATTCCGGGAACAAGGGAGCACATTCCGCGAATCAATAACCGTACTTCAACCCCTGCATTGCTGGCTTTGTAAAGTTCCTTTATCATTCCCTCGTCCTGCAGACTGTTCATTTTTAGAATAATCAAACCCTTTTTGCCTTCGTTGGCAAGGGCGATTTCCCGTTCCACCAAGGCCGTAAAACGTTCGCGGGTGGTAAATGGCGACACCAATAATTGCTTTGTCTTTGGCACAATCATATCGCGCTCCAAGACCATAAATACTTTCTTAAGGTCCTTGGTTATTTTTTTGTGGGCCGTCATCAATCCAAAATCTGTGTAAAGGGTGGCCGTATTTTCGTTGAAATTGCCAGTGGCAATGTAGGCATAGCGCTTGATTTTTTCTTCAACTTCCCTTTCAATATAAAGTATTTTGGAATGCACCTTAATATCGGGATAACTGTAAATGACCCGCGCTCCATTTTTTCTGAAAATGGCGCCCCATTTTAAATTGTTTTGTTCGTCAAAACGGGCCTTCACCTCAATAAAAACCGATACGTCCTTTCCGTTTTTGGCGGCTAAGGCAATGGCATCGTTCAAATCAGATTCGTCTGCCGCGCGGTAAATTGTGATTTTTATGGTTTTGACCTGTGGGTCATTTGCCGCTTCCTGCATCAGTCTGATTACAGGTTTAAAACTTTGGTAGGGATAGTGCAGCAATTGGCCTTTTTTGTCGATAGCCTCGAAAATCGAATTACAATTTTCCAATACCGGATGGGGAAGTGGCGGCAGCTTTTCATTGGACAGCTTTATCTGCGTGGGGTTGGGGAACTGCATAAAATCCTTAAAATTATGATAGCGCCCGCCCAGGACCACATCGGTATGGGTTACGTCCAGTGCCTTTTTCAGAATTTCCCTGAAATCCTCTGGCATTTCGGGGTCTATTAAAACCCGCGTGGCCTGGCCCGTATCGCGATTGGGAAGGGCGGCTTTTATCTTTTCCATTAAATTACCGGAGAATTCATCCTCGATATACAATTCGGCATCGCGCGAAATTTTAAGGGAATGAAAGGCCGTATCCCTTTTTTCTGAAAATTCCTTCTGAAGGTTGTATTTTAAAATATCGTCAATAAAAGTAATGTGAAATGTTTTGTCGTCCGCCGAAGGGAAAACAAAAAACCGTGGCTCCGTCTCGGGAATTTCCACCATTAAAAATTCATCGTCGGCAGTTTGGGCGGCCAAGTAAAGCCTTTCGTTTTTTACGAATACCGAATGTTGCTCGGTGCAGGGATTGCAGCTTATTTCGGTAATCTGCTTTAGGCTTTCCTCATAATATTTGGTTGCGATTTCCCGCTGTTCTTCCGAAAAATTCTCGTGGCGTATCAAATGTATTCCTTCCGAAGCCAACTGCGGAATTATTTCTTCATTGAAAATTTTTCCGAATTCATTTTGCTGGATATCGACCTGTTTTTTGATTTCCTTTAAAACCTTGTTGGGTTTGGTAATCAGCTTTTTCCGAAGCGGTTTTTCAATGGTTTTTATCTGTCGGATATCGGAAACCCGAACGCGAAAAAATTCATCGAGATTTGATGAAAAAATTGCCAAAAACTTGATGCGCTCATAGAGCGGATTGCGCACGTCTGCCGCTTCCTGCAGAACGCGATGGTTAAAGCGGAGCCAGGAAAGGTCTCGATGGTAAAATTTAGTATTGTAGAGTGATGCCATAGTATAATGGCAAAATAATGGTTTTACGGATAGAATACTGTAAGGGAAACGTTAAGGTTTAAAATAGCCCGTGAAGCTCCGCGTCTATCTTATTGATTACTTGGCCCAAATGCTCGGGATCGTCCACAAAATTTATGTTGTCCACGTCAAAAATAATGAGGTTGCCCTTATCATACCCGTGGATCCACGCTTCGTACCTTTCGTTCAAACGGCTTAGGTAGTCAATGCTGATGGAATTTTCATAATCGCGGCCGCGCTTGTGTATCTGGTTCACCAAATTTGGAATGCTGCTGCGCAAATAGATAAGTAGATCGGGACCTTCGGTAACGCTTTCCATTAAATCGAAAAGCGAGCGGTAGTTTTCAAAATCGCGGTTGGTCATCAAGCCCATGGCGTGCAGATTTGGCGCAAAAATGTAGGCATCTTCGTAAATGGTCCTATCCTGGATTACGTTCTTTCCCTTTTCGCGAATTTCGAGAATCTGGCGAAAGCGGCTGTTCAAAAAGTAGATTTGAAGGTTAAAGGACCAACGCTCCATCTGGTTGTAGAAATCGTCCAAATAGGGGTTGTCCTCCACATCTTCATAATGGGCCTGCCATTTGTAATGTTTTGCCAATAAACGGGTAAGGGTGGTTTTTCCGGAACCTATGTTTCCTGCAATTGCAACGTGCATAGCTATTCTTTCTTTGGGGTGGTTAGTTTAAATTTGCGCAAAATTTCGCCGTCATAAATATACAGGAAATCATTTGTAAGCTGCAAGTCTTTAATGGTTATTTCGGGCAACTTCAGCTGCACGGTGGTATGATCCATTTCCGTATTTCTTCTTGCAAAATCCGGAAGGTAATAAAGCGAGTTTTCTTTTAAGGCGACCAAGTTTTCGTTCTGCTGAATTATTTTTTCGTAGCCTTCCGAAGGTGCCTCATTCAGAATACTTCCGTAAATATTAAAGGCGCGCAATTTTTTTTCGGTCAAAGTGAAGCAATAATTGAAATTACTGGCCTGCGAGAGCAATTTTCCTGGGAAGGGCTGCGAAACCACGGTCTGCAATTTTGAGCCGTAATTATACATTTCCAACTGTTGCGTGTCCACATTAAAGAGCCACAAGCTGTTGCCGCCGGCGTTGGTGGCGGTACTTACGTTCAAAAATTGCGGCAGGTTGTTAAAGTTGATGCGTTCAATCTCATTCAGTTTGTTGTCCAGCATCACCACCGTATTCGTATCCTGAAAAAATACGACCACTTTCAGCGGGTTGATGATATCTACGGAAGTGATCCGCCCCAATTGCAGATCGTTAAAGAGAAAATTACCATCGGGGCCCTGTTTGTGGATTACACTGTCTTTTATGAAATAACTGTTTTTGTAATTATCAAAACCTATAAATCTATCGGCAACAAAAGGAACTTTACTTTCAAGCGTGACGCTTTGGGCAATGCCAAGGTGGCAAACAAGCAATAAAAAGAGGAAAAGCTGTTTCATCTGTGTACGATATTTGAGAAATAGGAAGAAGGAATGCCGCGACATAGATATTCATTTCGTTTACAATTTGTTAATCGGCATTTCATAAAGTTGCAAGTTACAAAATGAAGGTTTTATTTAAACGAAAAATAATGTAACAGATTATAAACTGGGACGTCTTAGTGTTAAGAACGCTATTTGTTCAAACAAATTAAACTATTTTTAAACATTTTGGTCAAAGTGTTTTACTTTTACATTTACCATCAAAATATTATTTATGATACGATATACCCTAATATTCCTATTACTTTTATCATTTAGCATAAACGCCCAAAACATCAGCGGCCAAGCCTTTTACGAATCCAAGACCACGGTAGATATGGACGCTCTTGGCGGCGGCCGTGAAATGAGCGAGGAGATGAAAAAAACCGTCGCCCAAATGATGAAGAGTGCCTTGGAGAAAACCTACATTCTTACTTTCAACAAAGACGAATCCATTTATAAGGAACAGGAAAAGCTGGATGCCGCCCCGATGAATCCCGGTTTTAAGATGATGATGAGCAGCTACACGCCCGGCGCACAGTACAAAAACCTAAAAACGGGACGGATAATTGAGGAAAATGAATTCTTTGGAAAGCAGTTTTTGGTAACAGATTCCATCAAAAGCTTGGATTGGCAAATCACCAAGGAATCCAAGCCCATTGGGCAATACATCGCTTTCAAGGCCACGGCAATCAAAAAGGTGGACCCGAACGATTACAGCATGGCGCGCCCAAAAAAGAAGGACGAAAAAGAAAACGCCGAAATTAAAAAGGATACCGCCCAACCCCAAGACCCGATGGACATGATTGAAATTCCAGAGGAAATTGAGGTAACGGCTTGGTTTACGCCACAAATTCCGGTGAGCAATGGGCCCGGGGAGTACGCAGGTTTACCCGGACTTATTTTGGAATTGAATGTTTACAGAACCACGCTTTTATGTTCCAAAATAGTGATGAATCCAAAAGATTCCGAAAAAATTGAGCCGCCAACGAAGGGCAAAAAGGTAACCCGCGAGGAATACGTAAAAATAGTAAAGGAAAAAACTGAAGAGCTTCGGGAGAATTTTCAGAATAGGGGCGGCAATGGCCGTCGCGGTGGATTTGGGGGGTAATATTAAAACTTCTTCGCGTCCTCTGCGCCTCTGCGGTGTAAATTTTACCGCAAAGACGCAGAGGGCGCAGAGTTTGAAAATAGTTTAAAACATTAAATGAATAGAACACTAATCATCATCTTCTGCATTTTTGGATGTTCCTTGTCCGCCCAAAGCATAAAGGTAAAAGGTACCATCAAGGACAGCATCGGTAATCCGCTGGAATTTGCCAATGTAATCGCATCCGTAAAATCCTCCGGCGCCACGGAATCCTACGGAATTACCAATCATCAAGGCCGGTATCAATTAGACCTTCCCAAAGGAAATACCTACATTTTGCGAGCAAGCTTTCTGGGTTACGAAACCAAGGAGCAAACGGTAAATGTGCCCGCCGACGCCGAAAATATCGACTTAGATTTCATTTTAAATCCGCAAGAAAACCAATTGGACGATGTGGAAATTGTGTATGAAATGCCCGTAACCGTAAAAGGCGATACCATAGTTTACAACGCAGACAGTTTCACAAATGGCGACGAAAGAAAGCTGGGCGACGTGATGAAAAAGCTTCCCGGCGTTGAGGTAAACGACGAAGGCGAAATACAAGTGGAGGGAAAGACCGTTTCAAAAGTAATGGTGGAAGGCAAGGATTTCTTTGACGGCGACAGCAAATTAGCAACCAAAAACATTCCCGCAGATGCCGTGGATAAAGTAGAAGTGCTTCGAAATTATAACGAAGTGGACCAAATGCGCGGCCTCGGAAACGACCGCGACAACGTGGCCATTAACATAAAACTTAAGGAAGGAAAGAAGAATTTCTGGTTTGGGGAAGTTACGGCAGGTGCGGGAATTGCGGATGAATACGGCGAAGAAAACGGCAGGTATTTGGTACACCCAAAACTTTTCTATTACAGTCCGAAGTACAGTATAAACGTGATAACAGATTTCAACAATATTGGCGAAGTGCCTTTTACATTTCGCGATTATTTCAACTTTACGGGCGGGTTTAAAAATTTCAACAAGGGCGGAGGCACCAGTTTTAGGATTAGCGATAGCGACCTTGGCTTTGCGGTTTCACAGAACGACCGCGCAAAAAGTATTGACGCAAAATTTATAGCCGGAAATTTCAGTTATGCTGTGAATGACAAACTCGATATAAGTGGTTTTGGAATTTTGAGCGATAATGAAATGAACATCGTAAACAATTCCATTCGGCAGTTTATTGAAGAGGGAATTACTGAAAACACCAGTACGAATAACGACCAGCGCAACCAATTGGCAATGCTGAAATTGAGCAGTACCTATAAACCGAATGTAAATTTTCAGCTGGATTACGACGCGCTTATCAAAACTTCAAAGCAAACGGAGGACGACGCCACCATTTCAATAGTGGGAGGCAATCAAAACGACATTTCCGAAGTGAAGGAAAACAAGCCTTTTTCCATCAATCAAACGGCGAACGCTTACTATACTTTAAACGACAAAAATATTTTTGCTGCGGAAGTCCAGCATTTATATCAGAACGAAGATCCGTTTTACCAAGCGGTGCAGGACGATGTTCCTTTTCGCGGCGTTTTCACGGAAATAGACGAAATGAATCCCTTCAATAGCGATGCCGATACGTTTGACCCTTTGGAGAAATCGGACCGATATAACATCAACCAAAATAAAACCGTGAAAAGTAACAAGTTGGATGCAAAGGTTGATTATTACTATGTTCTCAACAATGTGAGCAATTTGAATTTTACGCTTGGAACTACCTACAGTAACCAAAATTTCAATTCCGGAATATTTCAGATTTTGGACAACGGCAGCCAAAATGATTTCACCGAGGACGATTTCAACAATGATGTAACCTACACATTTACCGATGCTTTTTTAGGGCTTCACTATAAACTGAAAAGTGGGAAATTCATCTTTAATCCGGGCGTTACGCTTCACAATTACTATCTGAAAAACGAGCAATTGGGCGCCGCTTCCACTCAAAACGATTGGAGAGTTCTGCCCGACGTAAACGTGGTTTTGGAATTGAAGAAAAGTGAAAATCTGCGTTTCAATTATGCAATCACTTCAGAATACAGCGATGTGAACAATTATGCCGAAGCCTATGTTTTCAATAATTACAACCGTCTTTTCCGCGGAAATCGGGAGCTGGAAAATTCGCTTTCGCACAGTTATAATTTAACCTATTTCAGTTTTAATCTTTTCAACTACACCAACATTGGCGGAAATTTAAGTTATACCCGACGCATCGATGCCATCAAGACCGATACGGATTTGGTGGGCATTAGCCAGGTGAGCAGAGCTGTTAATTTTGACAGCAATTTTCCCGACGAAACGTTTTCGGCCTTGGGACGGTTCAGCAAAACAATCAAAAAGGTACAGTTCAAGCTGGATGCGGCCGTTTTCCTGAGCAAGACCAACAATATCATTAACGGGGAAATCCGCGCGAGTAAAAGTTTTACGCAGAATTACAACGCCAGTGTTTTAAGCAATTTCAAAAGCTTTCCAAATTTTGAGGTGGGCTATCGCTTTATGAAAAACGATTACGACAACGGCGGTTCTACCCAGATATTTTTTACAAATCGCCCGTATGCCAACGTGAATATTCGGTTTTTGAAAAACTTCAATCTTTTTGCCGAGTGGGATTATTACAATTATACCAACGAGGCCAAAACGATAGGGAACAGCTACTCTTTCTTTAACGCAAATCTCTATTACCAAAACGGGGATAGTCCTTGGGAATTTTCGGTGCGGGCCACAAATATCCTCGATACCGAATCTATCAACAACGATAGTTTTACGGACCAATTCAACACCACTTCGCAGTATTTCGTGATGCCCCGTATTGTGATGTTTGTTATAAAATATGATTTGTAGTTGAAAACAATTCGCACCTATTTTCAGTAAAATTATATTTAGAAGAAACGGCTGTAATATCAGTAATAATGGTAAGAAAATGTAATATTGCAATATTACTTTTTACCTTCCCATCAAAATAATTTTTAGATCAAATCCGTACGCCACCAATTAAAACATAACCCATATGTCTTTTTGAAAATCCTCCAATCATTGTAAAAGAATCTTTATTTTTGATACGAATTTCCGCAAAGCAAGGCATTTTATGTCTTAAGTCTTATAGCGCAGCGGTCTTAAATCTTTTTTATGCGAAACATCCTTCTCGGAATTGTAATTGCCTTTGTAATCGTCTTCGGCCTGCGGTATTGTGAAAACAAAAAGGAAAACCGTGAAATACTTGAAGCGAATACAGCCCTCATTCAAAAAGAATTGAAAAACGTGGGCAAATTGATTGTTACCGAAGGTGGTTATGCACAGGTTTTTACATATAACGACAGCAAAGATTTAATGTACGGATTATTCGATGCGCGAAAGAAAGCCTTGATTGTTATCAATGCAAAGGCAACAATCGCCTATGATCTAAGTGAAGTGAAAACTGATATTGATGAGACTACAAAGACGGTAACCATTACAAATATTCCCGAGCCGGAGCTTTCCATAAACCCAAACATACAGTATTATGATGTTACCCAAGATTATCTCAACCAGTTCACCGCATCAGATTACAACAAAATAAAAAGCCGGGTTGAAAAATCACTCAAAAAGAAAATTGAAGCTTCAGAATTGCGCACGAATGCTGAAAACAGACTGATTTCCGAACTTCAGAAAATTTATATTCTCACCAACTCGATGGGGTGGACGCTGAAATACAATTCTACCGTAGTTGAAAATGAAGCGGAACTGCAAAAGCTGAAACTATAGCATGTATTCTTTCGCGTGGCCATTCTGTACCAGCCATTGGTTCAAATCTACATCGCCAATGATAATGTTTGCAAGGTAGCGACCGTATTTTTCCTGTTTGTCCTTGTACGAATTGATGGTAACTTCCTTATCCAGAATCATCGCCCGCACAATATCGCGAACCACCAATCCTTTTTCCCGTTCCTCTCCACGAATTTCCGGAGTGTCTATTCCGTAAAGACGAAATTTCATTTGCTGAAAATGGTAAAACCCCAAATCTACCATTGCGGTAATGGTATCTCCGTCATAAACCTCTATAACTTTTGCTTTGTATTGATACATAATTTCAAATTTTTGTTAGTCATTATAAAGCTACAAAAAACTGAAATTCAACACTTTAAAAAATATAGAAATTTTATCCCTCCCTTCGGGAGGTTCAGGGTGGGCTTATAATTTCTTGCTCAAACTAAACCAGCCACCGCCATTCATCGCCTCTATACCGTTGCTTTTTAAAATTCCTGCCGCGCTGGCACTGCGCATGCCGCTTGCACAACAGGCAATTACGGGTTTATTCCATTTTTTTATTTCGCCTATTTTTGAAGAAATATTCTGGAGCGGAATATTTTTCGATCCCGGAATAGCCCCACTTTCATATTCGCCTTTGCTGCGAACATCCACGATTATGGCGCCGCGGCTTTTAAAATCCTGTATTTTCTTAGTCTTATTTCCGAATAAAAAATCAAATAGTCCCATATAATATTTTTTGCCACCCTGAGCGCAGTCGAAGGGTCTTTTTATTTAATAATTTCTTTTGTTTTTGTTTCTAAAAGTTCCAATCCTCCTTCAATCAAATGTGACACTTTTGGTCGCTGTTGCTTCAAATTTAAAAGATGCTTTAAAACTTGTTCAGAAAAATCTGAATCAAATTGTGCAACCAATTCATAAATTTCCAGTGGCAGCAGCCAATCGGTTGGATGATTTTCTTCTAAAATTTTAAAGATTTGCTGAAGTTTTGTCGTATCAATTTCTTCAGAATTACGAATTTCCCGAACCTCTTTGTAAAGAGAATTTAATTCCTTTTCTTTTTCAGATAATTGGGGTCGGATGGTTTCGCGGGTAGCAGTGTGCGTTACCAAATCAAACGAATGATAATCGGCCGCTCCCGCAAAGGCTGAAACAATTTCCTTACCCACGGCCATATCAAAATCGCCCATTTCGGGGGAAAACAACACTTCATTTTTATATTTTACGGTACAGTCTGTAAACTGAATCAGCATCAATTCCCCGCGAAGGTTTCGTATTCCGGTGACGTTCAGGCCTGCAACGGTTATTCCGCTTTCAAATTCAAACGAAATCGGTTTTCCGTCGTAAAAATTATAAGCCTGCAAATCGCGCGGCCCCATATTTTCTATAGCGAGATTGATTCCTTTCAATTTCCCCAAAGGCGAACGGAACCCATTTTTATGGCGGCTCACCCCGTGGCCAATTACTTCTTTTTCACGGTAGGAAAGTGCAGTTTCACCTTCAGTTTCAAAATACACCACCTCATTATCCTCATTTTTTATCATTCTCGAGAAATGGCCGCTAATTTGAAGTCCCGTGCTTATTTCAATAGTCCCGAGCTGTTTGGATTTTATGAGTTTTTTTAAACCTCGCCAACCGCCTTTCCGAACGGCCATGGTGTTTGCAAATTCTTCCAAAACTTCTTGTAAATACGCAAAATCTGGTGTTACATAAAGTTGCGGCTGTGGTTTCGTAATGTCGAAATCTTGATAAGCCGCTTCAATGGAGTAGGGGATTTTCTTCACTTCCTCTTTCATACACCAAACACTTTCGCCAATGGAGGAAAGCAGTCCGGCCCCGTAAATCTTCGGATTTTCAACCGTACCAACCATTCCGTATTCCACGGTCCACCAATGCAGATTTCGAATCAGGGAAATTTCCGAAGGTTTCACTTTTTTATTTTGAAGTTCCTCTACACGGGCTTCGGCGGCGTTTATCAATTCCTTCGAAATCCCTTCGGCTTCCTTTAAAATAGAAAGCTCGCGAACGGCTTCATACATATCAATATCGCGTGCGCTGGAAATTGCTTTGGCGCCCACTTCCCCAAAACGACGCAGATATTCCGCGTAATCGGGACTTGCAATAATGGGAGCGTGGCCTGCGCCTTCGTGAATAATATCGGGCGCTGGCGTGTATTCTATATTTTCAAGTTGGCGGATGTCGCTCGCAATAACCAGCACTTTGTACGCTTGAAATTCCATAAAAGCATTCGGCGGAATAAATCCGTCAACGGCAACGGCAGCCCAGCCAATTTCCTTTAAAATACGGTTCATCCCGTACATGGAAGGAATTTCATCTATGGAAATACCAGTTTTTTTGAGCCCCCCCAAATAACTTTCATGGGCAACCTTTGCCAGATAATCTACATTTTTTCGCATTACATAGCGCCACACCGCTTGGTTTATGGGCGTGTACTGCTCATAGTTTTGCGATTTTATATACTGTTTCAAATGCGGCGGCAACCGGTCCAGCAATTCGTTGGTTTCAATCTTGCTTTCCATAGTTCAAAAGTATAGAATATTAGATTTTTTTCACTATAATAGTGAAATTGATGTAATTTTTTTACATTTGTCATTGACAAAAAACCCACCTGCTCCTGCAGATGGGTCTAATTAAAATACTAACCGTTCAGTTCACGAAGGATTAGATAAATTAGAAACAAAATTAAATACAACGTATCCATAGAGTCTAATTTTATGAAGCGTTAATATTAGAGAGCCGAGATACTGCAATATCTCGGTTTCTTTTTTCATAACGGATAACTTCATTACCGTTCGATACAAATTTACTTCGTTTAAAATGAACGTTAAAACAAACTTGTCAACATTAAAAACCTATTTAAGCACCTGAATATCAATTAATTGTTTCTTTTGTCGAAAATAGAGATGTTTATAATCCCTATATTACATCAATGAAAACACTTTCCAGAAAAGACGAAATAATATCGGTAGCAGCACATCTTTTTAACGAAAAAGGATATAAAGCCGTTTCCATGCGTGATATTGCGACGGCATTGGACATAAAGGCTGCGAGTCTTTATAACCACATTAGCGGAAAGCAGGAAATACTTTCTGAAATCATTTTGAAAGTTGCGGAGGAATTTACGGTTGGAATGGAAAAAGTGGTTGATGAAAATAGTTCAGCAATAAAAAAGGTTGAAAAGGTAATTGAACTTCACATAGATATTACGGTAAATCATTCCGAAGCACTTGCAGCGTTGAACAATGATTGGATGCATTTGGAAGATGAAGATTTAAAAGCTTTTGTGAAAATGCGGGAAGACTATGAAGAAAATTTCCGAAGCATAATAAAACAAGGGATCGACGCTGGAGAAATAAAGCGATATCACCCCGAAGTAATACTTTTTTCAATACTTTCCACATTGCGAACATTGTATTTATGGAATCAAAAAAGGGGAAAATTGGACGTGAATATTTTAAAAAAAGATATGGTTTCGGTTTTGATAAAAGGTATTGTATAAACTTTTCATTTCCAGCGCAGTCCAGAACAATTTTTGGACGTCTCGACAGCGCTCGACGTGACAAAGTTAATAATTTGCAATTCTAACTAACAAACGTTAGTTTTGTTAACTTAATTCGATAAAAAAAGTGGCGAAATTTCATAAAATAAAAGTAAGGGACGTTTACAAAGAAACAGACGACTGTTCGGTGATTACCTTTGATGTTCCCGAGAATTTGGCTGAAGAATTCCACTTCCGTCAAGGCCAGCATTTAACTTTAAAAGCCGATATTGAAGGCGAAGACACACGCCGTTCCTACAGCTTGTGCTCCAGCCCTATTGATAAGCAATGGCAAGTGGCGGTAAAAACCATTCCGGGCGGCAAGTTTTCAACCTTTGTAAATTCAAGGTTACAGGCTGGCGATACGCTGGAGATTATGGAACCCAGCGGGATGTTTGGCGTGGAAATTCAACCTAAAAAAGCCAAAAACTATCTGTTTTTTGCAGCTGGAAGCGGTATTACGCCCGTGCTTTCAATGATCAAAACACATTTAGCGTTGGAGCCAAAGGCAACTTGCAAGCTGTTTTATGTGAATAGAACGGCGAAATCCATTATCTTTAAGGAAGCTTTGGAACAGTTGCGGAACCAGTATTTTGGCAGATTGGAAATTTATTATATCCTTACGAAAGAACGCCGCGATATAGAACTTTTCAACGGACGTTTTGACGATGAAAAGATGCGGGTTTTGACCAAAACCTTTATCGACATTCCAGATACCAGTGAAGTGTTCCTGTGTGGGCCCGAAGAAATGGTGAGCTACGTGAGCAATTATTTGGTGGAAGCAGGTTTGCCGAAAGAATTGATTCATTTTGAACTGTTCGTAACCGGATTGACCGAAGAAGATAAAAAACGTGCCGAACGCTTGGCGCAACAAAATGTGGAAGGTGTTGAGGTGACCATTGTGGATGCAGGAAAGGAATTCCAATTTACAATGACAAAAGATTTTGATAATATCCTCGATGCTGCTTTGGCCGCGGGTGCCGATTTGCCCTTTGCTTGCAAAGGCGGGGTTTGCAGCACTTGCAAATGCCAAATTTTGGAAGGCAGTGTGGAGATGAAAATAAATTACGCTTTGGAAGAAAAAGAAGTTGCGCAAAACTTTGTATTGAGTTGCCAAGCAGTTCCAACTTCCGAAAAAGTTAAAGTAGATTTTGATGTTTAATTCCCCCTTTGAAGGGGGCTAGGGGGATGTTCTCTTAGTCTTAAAATATATTTTATGAGTGAAAAAGAAGTGAAAAACCTAGAAGAAATTTTCGAAGCCCGCATTGCGCGCGACGAAAAGATAGAGCCGAAAGACTGGATGCCGGAGAAATACCGTCAGACCCATATTCGGCAGATAAGTCAGCACGCCCATTCGGAAATTATTGGGATGCTTCCCGAAGGCAACTGGATTACCCGTGCACCTTCATTACGAAGAAAAGCAGCATTACTTGCAAAAGTGCAGGATGAAGCTGGACACGGATTGTATCTGTATTCAGCTTGTGAAACCCTTGGTATTTCGCGGGATGAATTATACGAACAATTGCATTCCGGAAAGGCGAAATATTCTTCCATTTTCAACTACCCAACAATCACTTGGGCCGATATGGGCGCCATTGGCTGGTTGGTTGACGGTGCAGCGATCATCAATCAGGTACCGCTTTGCAATACGTCTTTTGGACCGTATGCAAGAGCGATGGTGCGTGTTTGCAAGGAAGAAAGTTTTCACCAGCGTCAAGGTTTTGAAATTATGCTAACGCTTTGCCGCGGTACGGAAGAACAAAAACCCATGGCGCAAGATGCGCTAAACCGATGGTGGTGGCCAAGTTTGATGATGTTGGGGCCAACAGATGCGGAGTCGGTTCACACCGAGCAATCCATGAAATGGAAATTGAAACGTAAGAGTAACGACGAGCTTCGTCAGCAATTTATAGACCAGACTGTACCGCAGGCAGATTTGCTGGGACTTACAATTCCGGATCCAGATTTGAAATTTAATGAAGAAACCGGACATTATGATTTCGGCGAAATTGATTGGGATGAATTTTGGCAAGTAGTAAAAGGCCACGGTCCGTGCAACAAAGAACGAATGAGCGCCCGGGTGAACGCATGGAACAATGGCGAATGGGTTCGCGATGCAGCAATGGCTTATGCGGAAAAGAACGCAAATAGAAAAGTAGCGAAAGCAAGTTAAATAGACGTGAGACGTGAGATATGAGACGTGAGAAAGGCGTCTAAATCTCACATCTCACATCTCAAATACAATATCTCATGTCTGAAAAGAAAAACTGGCCCCTTTGGGAAATATTTGTCCGCAGTAAAAATGGCTTGGAGCACCGTCATTTTGGTAGCCTCCACGCCGCCGATGCAGAAATGGCATTGGAAAATGCCCGCGATGTTTACACGCGCCGAAACGAAGGCGTGAGCATTTGGGTGGTGGAAAGCAAACATATTACAGCCTCCAATCCCGCTGATAATGGCGAACTTTTTGAGCCTGCGCAGGACAAAGTATATCGCCACCCCACTTTTTATGATTTGCCGGATGAGGTGAAGCATATGTAAAATTCCCGCGAAGGCGGGAATCTCATCATTTGAAAGCAGAAATTCGGTTTTATGTAAAAGAAAAAATGGTATAATAGATATCCAGCTAATTTGATTCGGAAAATATAAAATATGAACGCAACATCAAAAGATTTCCGCGAAGGCGGGAATCTCATCAATATGAAACCGAAATCCGATTCTCTAAATAAATGAAAAATTGGTATGTCTATATTATGTCCAACAAACCGAAAGGTGTCATTTACATTGGCATTACAGATAATATTGATGCTCGGGTTGAAGAACATAAAAACAAGGTTTTTCGAAATTCCTTCACAGCAAAATACAATTGCGATAAACTGGTTTATTATGAAGAATTCAAAGAGGGGTTTAAAGCTTCCCAACGGGAAAAACAGTTTGATTTAAGTGTAAACTGGAACAATGAAAATTTAATTTATAAAACAAACCGTTTTCCCATTCGGGAGTAATTCCCGCGCAGACGGAATCCCATCAATTAAAAACAGAAACTTGATTTTCACGATAACAAATAGTCGGTATCTAAATGTCAGAAACCATTTAAATATGATTCGGAAATAAATTAAAATATGAACGCAACATCAAAAGATTCCCGCCTTCGCGGGAATTACATCCTAACAATAGCAGACAACTCCCTAATCCTAGCCCAGCGCTTGGGCGAGCTCTGCGGCCACGGCCCAACTTTGGAAACGGATATTGCCCTAACCAATATTGCTCTGGATTTGCTGGGCCAGACCCGAAGCTATTACCAATATGCCGCAAAGATTTCCGAAGAAGATAAAACTGAAGATGATATTGCCTTCTTAAGAATTGAAAGGGAATACAAAAACTGTCTCTTGGTTGAACAGCCAAACACACATTTCGGCTATGTTATCGGGCGTCAGTTTCTCTTCGATGTTTACCATTTTATGTTGATGGAGAAGCTACAAAATAGTCCCGATGAAACTTTGGCCGCAATCGCCAAAAAAGGAATTAAGGAAGTGAGTTACCACAAACGATTTTCTTCCGATTGGGTGAAACGTTTAGGCGACGGCACCGAGGAAAGTAAAGCTAAAATGCAAGAAGCAATTGACGATCTGTGGCGATTTACGGATGAACTTTTCTTTATGACCGAAGCTGAAAAAGAAATGGCAAAAGAAGGAATTGGCATTGATGTTTCAACTTTCAAAGAAAAATATTACGAAGAGGTTTCCGAAGTTTTAAAACAAGCCACGCTTACTGTTCCGGAAAATAAATATTTCACAAAAGGCGGAAAAGAGGGGATTCACACAGAGCATATGGGTTATATTTTGGCAGATTTGCAATATATGCAACGCACATATCCTAATATGCAATGGTAAAAAAGTTAGCGATTTCTGATTTAGAAGTAATAAAACTTCAAAATCTGCAATCAAAAATCGATGATCTTCAATAATGATGATACTTACAGAAAAACCAAACATACAAGATCATTTAATTCCAGTTCTGAAAAATATTTCAGACCCGGAGATTCCTGTGCTTTCTGTTTTGGATTTGGGTGTAATTCGTGAAGCGGTTGAAAAGGATGGAATTGTTCAAATTAAACTTACACCCACATATTCCGGTTGCCCGGCAATGGATGTGATTGCAGATGATTTAAAAAAAGCCTTTTCAGAAATAGGAAAAAATGTAGAAGTTGAATTGGTTCTTTCCCCAGCCTGGTCAACGGATTGGATTTCAGAAGAAGGACTCCAAAAAATGGAGGAATACGGCATTGCCCGTCCGCTTTCGGAATCGCATGACAAAGACGTTTTGCTCGGTGAAAAAAAGATGGTCAAATGTCCGCAGTGTGGAAGCACAAATACCCATCTTGTTAGTCAATTTGGTTCCACGGCCTGTAAAGCTTTGTTTAAATGTGATGATTGCCAGGAACCGTTTGATTACTTTAAATGTTTAAAATAAAAATGAAAAGCATAACCACCCAAATAGAAAACAAAGTAGCAACCCTAACCCTAAACCGTCCCGAGGTTTTCAATAGTTTCAATCGCGAAATGGCGCTATTGCTTCAAAACGAATTGGATGCCTGCGAAAAAAATCCAAAAGTTCGCGCAATCGTACTCACCGGAAGCGGAAAGGCTTTCTGTGCCGGTCAGGATTTAAAGGAAGTCACTTCGCCGGAATTGAACCCCGGTTTCAAAAAAATTCTTGAGGAACACTACAATCCTATTATATCCCGAATTCGAAATATTGAAAAGCCAATCATCGGCGCAATCAATGGAGTTGCCGCAGGTGCAGGCGCCAATATTGCCTTGGCCTGCGATGTGGTCGTCGCTTCGGAAAATGCCAGTTTTATTCAGTCTTTCAGTAAAATCGGGTTGGTGCCCGATAGCGCCGGGACTTTCTTCTTACCGCGGTTGATTGGGTTCCAAAAAGCTTCGGCTTTAATGATGTTGGGCGATAAAGTTTCTGCAATGGAAGCCGAAAAACTGGGAATGGTTTATAAAACCGTTCCTTCAGAAAATTTTATGGAAGAGGTGAATAATATAGCCTCCATTTTGGCAAACATGCCAACCAAAGCATTGGGACTTACAAAGCGATTGTTGAACAAATCGATGCAGAATTCGTTGGAAGAACAACTCAATCTGGAAAGCAAACTTCAAATAGAATCGGCCCAAAGCGAAGATTATGCAGAAGGTGTTGATGCGTTTGTAAACAAACGGAAACCGAATTTTAAAGGAAAGTAAATTGTCACCCTGAGCGCTCCCGATAGTTATCAGGACGAGGGGTTTTATATATGAAATAAATAAAATGATCAAAAAAGTTG
The DNA here is from genome assembly GCF_000952855.1 of Aequorivita vladivostokensis. Lineage (GTDB taxonomy): Bacteria > Bacteroidota > Bacteroidia > Flavobacteriales > Flavobacteriaceae > Aequorivita > Aequorivita vladivostokensis. The sequence goes on from NZ_JSVU01000001.1 coordinate 416,152, forward strand.
GAATAATTGGCGGAGGAACGATGGGAAGCGGCATAGCACAAGTAGCCGCCACGGCAGGTTGCTCAGTAAAATTGTACGATACCAAAACGGAAGCTTTGGAAAAAGCCAAAGCCGATCTCGAAAAAATAATGGACCATTTGGTTGAAAAGGGCAAAATCAATTCCGAAGAAAAACAGCGCATCCAAAACAATATAAAATATGTCAATTCTCTAAAAGAACTGAAAGATTCAGATTTGACCATTGAAGCGATAGTTGAAAATCTCGACATTAAAAAGAATGTGTTTTCGACCCTCGAAAAATTTGTGAGCGACGATTGCATCATTGCCTCAAATACTTCTTCTTTATCGATAGCATCAATCGCTTCATCCCTTCAGAAACCAGAGCGCTGCATCGGTATTCACTTTTTCAATCCAGCACCTTTAATGAAATTGGTTGAGGTTATCCCAGCCGTCCAAACTTCCGAAGAAACCTTAAAAATTTCAGTAAAGACAATTACCGATTGGGGAAAAATTGTTGCCGTTGCAAAAGATACTCCCGGCTTTATTGTGAACCGCGTAGCCCGTCCATTTTACGGCGAAGCACTTCGCATTTATGAGGAGGGAATTGCATCATTTGCTGAAATTGACACCGCAATGAAGGAAATCGGCGGTTTCAGAATGGGCCCTTTCGAGCTTATGGATTTTATTGGAAACGACGTAAATTATACCGTCACCGAAACGGTTTTTGAAGCCTTCTATTACGATCCGCGCTACAAACCTTCTTTCACCCAAAAGCGTTTTGCCGAAGCTGGTTATTTGGGAAGAAAGAGCGGAAAGGGGTATTATAATTATTCAGACGATGGAAAAATGTCAGTTCGGGCGCAGTCGAGAACGCATTCTGAGGGAACAGTTTCTTCAACAGAAATATTTGAAAGAATATTAATAATGCTAATAAACGAAGCCGCAGACGCCCTGTTTTGGAACATCGCTTCCGCAGAAGATATCAACAACGCAATGACCAAAGGTGTGAACTATCCGAAAGGCTTATTAGCTTGGGCCGATGAAAAGGGAATGGATTGGTGTGTAAAAAAAATGGACGAACTTTACGATGAATATCACGAGGACAGGTATCGTTGTTCGCCGTTGTTAAGACGGATGAACAAAGGAGGTTTGAGGTTTGGGGTATGAGGTATGAGGCTCCAAAAAAGAATTAGATTTATGAAATCGGAATATCATTTTAGATTTGAGGAATTACAGGTTTACCAAAAAGCGATTGCTTTTGGGGAAATTGTAAATTCCTTGGTCAAGAAATTTCCAAGGGATGAACGATTTGAATTAACATCCCAATTCAAAAGAGCTTCAGATTCTATTGCACTGAATATTGCGGAAGGGTCATCAGGTACGGATAGACAGTTTTATAATTATTTGGGAAATTCTTGGCACAGTGCGGAAGAATGCGTGGCCTGCAGTGCAAAAGCAAGATTGCGTAATTATATTAATTTTGAAGAAGATGAAGAAGTGCGAAAAAATATTACCGAGCTTTCCAAAATGATTACAAGTCTAAGGAATACAATTTCAAAAAGAATAAAAAAATAGTCGCTATGCCCTCCTCACACCTCATACCACAACACCTCATACCTGCAAAGATGCTCTCCCTGGATGCTTTCAGCCAATGGCTCGGCATCGAAATATTGGAAGTTGAAAAAGGTAGATGCAAGGTGGCGATGACAGTACGAAAGGAAATGCTAAACAGTATGAACAAAGCCCACGGCGGGATAAGTTATAGTTTGGCCGATACCGCATTCGGATTTGCAGCGAATACCCACGGAAAATATGCGGTTTCTATTGAAACTTCAATTAATCACATTGAGGCGTTGAACGAGGGCGATTATTTAACAGCAGAATCTGTGATTGAAAAAGTAGGGAATAAATTGGGGTTCAATATTGTTGAAGTAAAGCGTGGCGATGAGCTAGTAGCTCTTTTCAAAGGCGTAGTGTATCGAACCAGTAAAGACTGGGAATAATTTCAACTTCAAAATCAATTAACTAACACATAGAAATTATGAAATGGCAAGGTAGAAGAAAAAGCGGTAATCTGGACGACCGACGGGGAATGAGCAAAGGCAAACTGGCCGCAGGTGGCGGAATTGTAGTAACAATAATCGTCCTTGCTCTAAATTTTTTCGGTGGCGAAACCGGGCAACAACTTGCCCCTATCGTTGAACAATTAGGAAACAGCCAGACTGTCCAGCAAACGGAACAAAGAGAGCTAACCGCCCAGGAAAAAGAAATGGGCAACTTTATGGCTACCGTTTTGGCCGATACAGAAGATGTTTGGAACCAGATTTTTACCCAAAATAATATTGGCGATTATAAAGAACCCACAATGGTTTTATTTACAGATGCTGTAAGTACTGCCTGTGGAAATGCAAGCTCAGCTTCAGGCCCGTTTTACTGCCCTGCCGATCAAAAAGTATATATGGACTTGGCATTTTTTGACGAATTGAAAACCCGTTTTGGCGCTAAGGGCGGAGATTTCGCCATAGCCTACGTTACCGCCCACGAGATAGGGCATCACGTGCAGACGTTGCTGGGAACATCGCAAAAAGTAACCCAATTGCAACGCCAAAACAGAAGTGAAGCCAACAGATTATCGGTCGCTTTGGAACTGCAGGCCGATTTTTACGCGGGGCTTTGGGCACATTACAACCAAGAATATTTGGAAGAAGGTGATATTGAGGAGGCTTTGAGCGCAGCCAACGCGGTGGGTGATGACGCTATTCAAAAGAGAACCCAAGGCGATGTGGTGCCCGATAGTTTTACTCACGGAAGCTCAGAACAACGTATGAAATGGTTTATGAAAGGCTATAAAACTGGTGATATAAAGCAAGGCGATACCTTTTCGGAAATTTTAAATTAGAATAAAACTTAGAATGAAAGACGCATATATAATTGACGGAATACGAACACCAATTGGCAGCTACCAAGGCACGTTAAGCACTATAAGAACTGATGATTTGGCGGCATTGGTAATTGCTGAAATAGTAAAAAGAAACATAAACATCCCCAAAGAAGCGTACGATGATGTAATCTTGGGCTGCGCAAATCAAGCTGGGGAAGACAATCGGAATGTGGCACGAATGGCATCTCTTTTAGCGGGATTGCCAGTTACGGTGCCAGGGGAAACCGTAAACCGACTTTGCAGCAGCGGACTTTCAGCAATCATCCATGCAAACCGGGCGATAAAAGCGGGCGACGGCGATTTATTTATTTCCGGCGGAGTAGAAAATATGACGCGTGGCCCATACGTAATTGCAAAACCATCCTCTGCTTTTGGGACAGATGCCAAAATGTACGATTCCAGTTTTGGTTGGCGTTTCGTAAACCCCAAAATGGCTGAAATGTACGGCACTGATGGGATGGGAAACACTGCCGAAAATTTAGTTGAAAAACATAAAATTAATCGTGAAGACCAAGATGCTTTTGCATATAACTCTCAAATGAAAGCTGCAAAAGCCCAACAAAATGGAAGGCTTTCAAAAGAAATCGTTCCGGTTGAAATTCCGCAGCGCAAAAAAGATCCAATAATTTTTAAAGAAGATGAATTTATTCGCCCCGAAACTACAAAAGAAGTTTTGGCAAAACTACGTCCCGCCTTTAAAAAAGATGGTAGCGTAACTGCCGGAAATTCTTCAGGATTGAATGATGGTGCTGCGGCAACTATTATCGCTTCGGAAGATGCCGTGAAAAAATACAATTTAAAACCAATTGCCAGAATAGTAAGTTCAGCAGTAGTTGGAGTAGAGCCACGAATTATGGGTATCGGTCCCGTTGCGGCTTCAAATAAAGCTTTGGAAAAAGCATGTTTGAAAATGGAAGATATGGACGTGATTGAATTAAACGAAGCTTTTGCCTCGCAAGCATTGGCGTGCATCCGTGAATGGGGATTGAAAGATGACGACCCACGCATCAATCCAAACGGCGGTTCTATTGCCATTGGTCATCCGCTCGGGGTTACCGGGACGCGAATTGCTTATTCCGCAGCTTTGGAACTTCAACTTCAAAATAAAAAATACGCTTTAATCACCATGTGTGTGGGCGTTGGCCAAGGATATGCGGCTGTCATTGAGCGAGTTTAAAAAATTGTTTTCCGCTTCATTGCGGATTGCTAAAAAATTTAAAAATGAAAAAATTACATAATTACGTCACGGGACAATGGCTTGAAGGAAATGGCGAAGGCGTGCCAATGCACGACGCCATTACTGGTGAAATCATTGCCCTTTCAGATACAGAAGGACTAGATTTTGCTGAAATCCTGCAATACGGAAGAACCAAAGGAGGCGAAGTACTTAGAAAGATGACCTTTCAGGAACGCGGAAATATGTTAAAATCGCTGGCCCTGCATTTGGTTAAAAAGAAAGCCGATTTTTATGAAATCAGCTACCGAACGGGCGCAACAAAAGTGGATAGCTGGATTGATATTGAAGGTGGTTTCGGAAATCTTTTTGCCAATGCTTCCCTCAGAAAATTATTCCCAAACCAATCCTATCACGTTGAAGGCGAACCCATCGATTTGTCGCGCGGTGGCCGTTTTATGGCACATCACATTATGGTGCCGAAGCGCGGGGTGGCAATTCATATAAACGCTTTCAATTTCCCGGTTTGGGGTATGCTTGAAAAATGTGCTGTCAATTGGATGGCTGGTGTTCCTGCCGTTGTTAAACCAGCCACAAACACTTCTTTTTTAACTGAAGCCGTAGTTCGTGAAATTATCGCTTCAAAAATATTACCTGAAGGGGCTTTACAGCTTATTACAGGTTCGGCACGAACTATTCTCGATAGCGTGGAATCGCAGGATGTGGTTACATTCACCGGGTCTGCAACTACAGGAAGAATGCTGAAAGCGCATAAAAGAATTATAGAGGAAGCGGTGCCATTTACGATGGAAGCAGATAGTTTGAACGCCTCTGTTTTGGGAGAAGATGCCGCTCCGGGAACGCCTGAATTCGATCTTTTTATCAAAGAAGTGCGAAATGAAATGACAGTGAAGTGCGGACAAAAATGTACTGCCATCCGTCGGGTGATTGTTCCAGAAAATTTAGTTGAAGATGTGCAAATTGCACTTGGAAATGCCCTTTCAAAAGTAACCATTGGCGATCCGCGTTTAAAGGAAGTCCGAATGGGCTCTTTGGTGAGTTTGGATCAAGTACAGGAGGTGCGGGAACGCGTTCAAGAATTATCGAAAACCGCAAGTATTGTTTACGGTAATTTGGATAAAATAGACGTGATTGGCGCTGATGCTAAAAAAGGTGCTTTCTTGGCTCCAATTTTACTTCGCGAAGACAATCCGTTTAAAAATTTATCCGTTCACGAAACCGAAGCTTTCGGTCCAGTGAGTACAATCATGCCTTATAAAAATTTAGACGAAGCTATCACGTTGGTACAAATGGGGAAAGGTTCCTTGGTTTCTTCAATCGCGACAAACGATGATAAAATTGCCAAAGAATACGTAATAAATGCAGCTTCCCACCACGGAAGGATTTTAGTTCTAAACCGTGAAAGCGCCAAAGAAAGTACAGGTCACGGTTCACCTTTACCAAGTTTGGTCCATGGAGGTCCGGGCCGCGCCGGCGGAGGCGAGGAAATGGGCGGTGTGCGTGGTATTAAACATTATATGCAGCGAACAGCCATTCAAGGTTCACCGACAACTTTAACGGAAATCACAGGAATTTATCAAGCGAATGCAAAATATAAAGAGGCGGAACAACATCCTTTTAAGTATCATTGGGAAGACATAGAACCCGGAATGTCTCTAAAAACAAATAACCGTACGCTTACAGATACAGATATTATCAACTTTGCCAATCTTACCTGGGATCATTTTTACGCGCATACCGATATTACTTCGCTCGACGGAAGTATTTTCGAAAAGCGTACCGCCCACGGCTACTTTATAATTTCCGCAGCGGCCGGGCTTTTCGTTTATCCAAATAAAGGTCCAGTAGCTGCAAATTACGGTTTGGAGGATTGTCGTTTTCTACGTCCATTATATCATAATGACACCATTTACGTACGATTAACCTGCAAACAAAAGGTAGATAGAGATGTCGCTTCCGCAGAACATCCTAGCGGAATTGTAAAATGGTTTGTCGAGGTTTTTGATACCGAAGATGAATTGGTAGCCGTTGCAACAATTCTCACCATGGTTCAAAAGAAACAGGAAACTTTTGTTGAAATGACCGATGAAAAAATCGAGGAATGCTTGAACAAACTAACCGAAGATACCAAGCCAAAATGGGGCATCATGACACCCCAACATATGTTGGAACATTTGGAGTACACCTATAAGATAGCTTCGGGAAAAGTTCAGGATTTTGAGGTTGCCACACCCGAAAAGATTTTGGAAAAAGTCCATGCGAGCCTTTATAACTATGACAAATTTCCTCGAAATACAAATTTCCCACAATTGGAAAAAGATACTTTGGATACATTGAAACATTCCGATTTAGCAACGGCTAAGGAGAAATTTTTAGAGGAAAGGGAAGCATATAAAAAATATTTCAAAGAAAATCCTGAAGCCAAATTGAACAATTTGGTTTTTGGTGAAATGAATCGGTACGAATGGTATTTGTTGGAGCGGAAGCATTTAAACCACCATTTCGAGCAATTCGGACTAATTTAAATTTAAAATATTTTGGAAAAACCATACGTAAACATAACAACCGAAAAAGGAATTGCAACAATAGAGTTCTTCCATCCGGCACACAATAGCCTTCCGGGAGATTTGTTGGCAAAACTTGCAAATACAATCACCGAAGCTGGAAATAACGATGAGGTGAAAGTAATTATTCTGAAAAGCGGCGGCGATAGAACATTCTGTGCGGGTGCGAGTTTTAACGAATTGATAAACATAAACGACCCAGAAACGGGAAAGGTTTTTTTCAGCGGATTTGCAAACGTTATCAACGCGATGCGGAAATGCCCAAAGTTTATAATTGGTAGAATCCAAGGGAAAACCGTTGGTGGTGGTGTGGGCGTTGCTTCGGCTACCGATTTTTGTATGGCTACAAAATTTGCAGCAATTAAGTTAAGTGAATTAAATGTGGGAATCGGCCCCTTTGTAGTGGGTCCCGCAGTTGAGAGAAAATTAGGTTTAAGCGCAATGAGCCAAATAGCCATTGATGCAAATTCATTCTACGAAGCCGCATGGGCGCGTCAAAAAGGTTTGTACAATCAGGTTTTTGATACTTTGGAAGAATTGGATGAAGCCGTTCAAAAATTCGCAGAAAATCTTTGCAATTACAATCCCGAAGCCATGAAAGAAATGAAAAAAGTATTTTGGAGCGGCACGGAGGATTGGGATGAACTTTTGGCCGAAAGAGCAGTGATTTCAGGGAGATTGGTGCTAAGTGATTTTACGAAGGAAACATTAAAACGATTTAATAATTAAGGAAATGACATTAAATCAGAAACATTCCGAAGAACTCCCAAAAGAATTTAGACTTTCGAAGTCACGAATAATGTATATAGAAAATAAATCTGAAGGACTTGAAGGTGATGCTAGAATTGGTAGGGTTTATTTTTCTAAAACTGGAAGAACTCTATATTATAAGGGAAGAAAATTCCAAAGCTTAAAGGGAAATGGGTTTAAGTCCAATTATTTTGATGTTGAAAGTGGCGATGAGTTTTGGATTTCAGGGCCTAGAAAAGATAAAAGTGATAGGTTATACGGTGGAAATCTAAATGTTGAAATTGATTCTGATGTTTTAGGAGAATATAAAGAATATATTAAATGATTTATTCCTTTAAAGGCCATATCCCAGTAATCCACGAATCCAGTTTCGTCCACCCTTTGGCGGCCGTTACTGGCAATGTGATTATTGGAAAAAACTGCTACATCGGTCCAGGTGCGGCAATTCGCGGCGATTGGGGCGAGATTATTTTGGAAGATGGCGTGAATGTTCAGGAAAACTGCACGGTGCATATGTTTCCGGGGAAAAGTATTGTTTTGAAAGAAAGTGCGCATGTGGGCCACGGAGCAATAATCCACGGTGCAAATTTGGGCCGAAATTGCTTGATAGGAATGAACAGCGTAATTATGGACGATGCCGAAATTGGCGATGAATGTATTGTTGGCGCAATGAGTTTTGTAAAAGCCGAGGAAAAATTCCCGAAGCGTAAATTGATTGTCGGCAATCCCGCCAAAGCAATAAAAGATATTTCAGATGAAATTATTGCGTGGAAAACCGCCGGAACCCGATTGTACCAGCAATTACCAACAGATTGCCACGAAAGTTTAAGAGAAGTGGAGCCACTTCGAGAAATTCCGGCAAATCGTCCAAAACAAGAAGATTTTTATAAAACGTTGGAAGATTTCAGAAAAGAGAAAAAAGAATAAAGACAACTATGTCGAAAACAGAATTTAAAATGCCCAAAATGGGCGAGAGCATATCCGAAGGAACGATTATCAATTGGTTGGTAAACGAAGGCGACTCGTTTGAGGAAGGGGATATTTTGCTGGAAGTTGCAACCGATAAAGTGGATAACGAAGTTCCCGCACCAGCTTCGGGAAAAATGCTTGAGCATAAATTTAAGGCAAAAGATGTTGTTCCCGTGGGGGAAGTAATCGCAATTTTGGAGTTTTCTGAAGAGAAAGGAGCTCCAAAATCCACGAGTAAAACTTCAGAAAAAACGGTTTCTAAAACCGAAATTTCGGAAAAACCGAAAGCACAAAAACAAATTTCAAAATCAGCTTCCTTTAAAGTAAACGAAAACGTTTTCATTTCGCCATTGGTTGATAGTATTGCTCGCAAAAATCATATCAGTTACGATGAATTGGCTAGAATTTCCGGAACTGGAAAAGAGGGTCGGCTGCGTAAAAGCGATGTTACGAATTATCTTGAAAATGGGCGTCCGTTCCAGTTTGCGCAAGCCATTCCAGAAGTTTCGGGATTTCAGGTTCCCGATTTGAAATTCGATAAAGGAAAAGGCAAGATCGTGGAAATGGACCGTATGCGCCAAATGATAGCCGACCATATGGTTTTCAGCAAGCACACTTCGCCACATGTAACGGCTTATGTAGAGGCAGATTTGACCGAAATGGTAAATTGGCGCAATGATATTAAAGTTGCTTTTCAGAAAAAATACAACGAAAAACTCACATTTACTCCGCTATTTATTGAATGTGTTGCGAAAGCGATTACAGATTTTCCAATGATAAATTCTACGCTTGATGGAAAAAATATTATTGTAAAAGATGAAATAAATATCGGGATGGCGACCGCGCTTCCGTCGGGAAACTTGATTGTTCCCGTGGTGAAAAATGCCGATAAAAAGAACTTAAAAGAATTGGCCGAAACCACAAACGAGCTCGTCGGAAAAGCGCGCGACAACAAATTAAAAGCGGACGAAACAAAGGGCAGTACTTTTACAATAAGCAATGTGGGTACTTTTGGAAGTTTGATGGGAACGCCAATAATCAACCAACCCGAAGCCGCAATTCTCGCAACCGGAATCATTAAAAAACGAGCTGAAGTGATGGAGCGAGAAGAAGGTGATATAATTGAAATACGGCAAATGATGTATTTGTCACTTTCCTTTGACCATAGAATTGTAGATGGCTATTTGGCGGGATCTTTCCTTAGAAGAATTGCCGATTATATGGAACAGTTTGATACTAACAGAAAAATTTAATAATGTCAGGTCGAGCGCAGTCGAGACCTCGTTAAGAATAAAAAAGTGAATATTTCAAAAGATATATTAAAGAAGGCCTTCAAAAACCTCGTCACTGCAAAGGCGATGACCGAGATATATGAGGAAAACTTCAAGATTGTTTCAAAATACGTACACGCAACTTCGCGTGGGCATGAAGTAATACAAACCGCTGTGGGAATGCAGCTTTTACCGCAGGATTATGCTTTTCCGTATTATCGTGACGACTCAATGTTGCTGGCAATCGGGATGAATCCGTATGAACTGATGCTACAGGTTTTAGCGAAAAAAGACGATCCATTTTCTGGGGGAAGAACCTATTATTCACACCCTAGTTTAAAGGATGATGACAAACCGAAAATTCCACACCAAAGTTCCGCAACGGGAATGCAGGCTATTCCCGCAACGGGAGTGGCAATGGGGTTTTGGTATAAAGAATCGTTTAAGGCAGAATTTAAAAATGAAACTTCTGAATCTCCAATTGTAGTTTGCAGTTTAGGAGATGCTTCCGTAACCGAGGGCGAAGTAGCCGAAGCCTTTCAAATGGCGGCTTTAAAGCAATTGCCAATTCTATATTTGGTGCAGGATAATGGTTGGGATATTTCAGCAAATGCGGCGGAAACCCGTGCGCAGAATGCTTTTGAATACGCTGCAGGTTTTCACGGTTTGGAAGCGGTTTCAATAGACGGAACCGATTTTGAGGAAAGTTACAATACAATTCAAGATGTAATTTCAAAAATTAGGGAAGAACGCAGACCGTTTTTGGTGCACGCCAAAGTACCGCTTTTGAACCATCATACTTCTGGAGTCAGAATGGAGTTTTATCGCGATGATCTTGATGAAGCCAGAAGTCGCGATCCCTATCCAAAGTTGAAAAAACTGCTTTTGAAGAATGGTTTTTCTGAAAAGGAGCTTCAAGAAATCGAAATCGAAATCAAAACCGAAATCGAAAAATCACTTGAAAAAGCTTTGAAAGCCGAAGACCCAAAACCGGGAGATTTATTTACCCACGATTTTGCCCCTACAACAATTACCGAGGAAGTAGGCGAACGTTCCCCAAAAGGTGGCGAAAAAGTTGTGATGGTAGATTGCGCGCTTTTCGCAATTGAGGAGTTGATGGCTAAACATCCCGAATGTTTATTGTACGGGCAAGACGTTGGCGGCCGTTTGGGTGGTGTTTTTCGCGAAGCGGCGACGCTAGCTCAGAAGTTTGGCGACAACCGTGTTTTTAATACGCCCATTCAAGAAGCATTTATCGTCGGTTCCACAGTTGGAATGAGCGCCGTGGGATTGAAACCAATTGTTGAGGTTCAGTTTGCAGATTATATTTGGCCGGGACTCAATCAACTTTTTACAGAAGTGTCCCGAAGCTGCTATCTTTCAAATGGAAAATGGCCCGTTTCAATGATTCTTCGAGTCCCCATTGGCGCTTACGGCAGCGGCGGTCCGTACCATTCCTCTTCCGTCGAAAGTGTCGTTACAAATATTCGCGGGTTGAAAATAGCATACCCCAGCAACGGAGCCGATTTAAAAGGTTTGATGAAAGCTGCATATTACGACCCAAATCCAGTTGTAATTTTTGAACACAAAGGTTTGTACTGGAGCAAAGTGAAGGGAACCAAAGGCGCAACTTCGCTGATGCCCGATGCAGATTATATTTTGCCTTTCGGGAAAGCTTGGGTCTTACAGGAAATATGGAAGCAGGAAGAGGAAGAAACACTTTCCATAATCACTTACGGAATGGGCGTACACTGGGCGATGAACGCTTCGGAAGAACTTGGAATGCAGGATAAAATTGAAGTAGTTGACCTTCGAACACTGCATCCTTTGGATTATGACACGGTTTTCAAAAGTGTAAAAAAATGCGGAAAATGTCTTGTTGTAACCGAGGAACCTTCTGAAAACGGTTTCAGCAGAGGGCTTCAAGGAAAAATTCAAGAGGAATGTTTTCAGCAGTTGGATGCACCCGTAATGCTGATCGGTTCAGAAAATATGCCCGCAATTCCACTTAATTCAACTTTAGAGGAAACAATGATTCCATCAACCGAAAAAGTAAAGCAGAAGATTTTAGAGGTTTTGAGCTATTGATTTTTCTTAATCTTGCTATAAATATTTTTAAATCCACATTATGAAAACAATTATTACAATTTCTTGCTTTTTATCAATGTTTGTTGCCTCTGCACAGTGGACAACAGATACAGATACAAATACACTTGTGGCTGAATCTGGCGAACTTGATGTACAAGCCAAAGGAACTACGGACGGACAAACCTACGTGGTTTATTGGAAAAACGTTGGAGCGTCTACCAACATTGAGCTGCGAATGCAAGTTATGGATGCCGAAGGAAACCGAACGTTAGGGAATGATGGAATGCTGGTGAGCGACCAAATACCGATGAGCAGTTTTACTGTAATTATGAATACAGTAGTTGATATGGATGATCATCTTTATATAGGCGTGACTGGAACCGGTGGGGGAGACCCTGCCTATGTTTTCAAAATGGATACTGCTGGCAACCATTTATGGGGTGCCAATGGTGTAAATGTGGGCAGTGGAAACATAGTTACTGTTTTGCCACTTTCTGCTGGTGGTGCTATTGTTAGCTGGTTAGGATCTTCTGGCGCTGTAATGCAAAAATATGACGGAAGTGGGAATGCGGTTTGGCCAACTACCCAACCGCTAACTGCAGGTTCAGGCTTTGCTGCTCCAGGCAATTTTTTTGAAATTTCTGGGGGAGAATATATTGCCGTTTTTCATAAACTGTTAAGCGGTATAAATTCAAATTTATATGCCCAAAGATATGATTCGGACGGAAATCCAGTATGGTCAAATACCGTGCAAATTGCGGATAGAGCTACCGCCTTTAACCGTTCCTATACAGGTTTGCAGGATGGTGATGTAGTCTATATGGGTTATTCTGCTTCCGCTGGAACTCGATTTGACTCCTATTTACAACGAATTAATCCTGACGGAACATTGCCTTGGGGTATCAATGGATCCGATTTTGACACCAATGAAACAGATTATGAAATGGATACTGAAATTGCATTCCAATCAGGATCGCAATACGTTTGGGCCATTGCGACCTATACTGATACAAATCAAAACGAACGAGGTGAATATGTTCAAAAATTTAATAAAGAATCTGGCGCACGTCAATTTACAGATAACGCGAAGGTTGTTTTCGCCATTGGAGATGATATATCCCATGCTGGACCACTTCGTTTAAGAAATGGCAATCCGCTTTTTTTGATGGAAGAAGGAGAGAACAATGGAGTTTCACCCACCACTTTAAATGCCGTCTATCTTGACGAAAACGGTGACTTTGCTTGGCCGGAAGAAACCCGTCCAGTAGCGACCTTTGCAGCAGCAAAAATCAGAGTGAATTTTACAGAGGAAGCAAATATGCAGAATGTGGCAGTTTTTGCTGAGGATAAAGGTAGTGGTCTAAAAATTTATGCTCAGAATATTGAGGATGAAACTGCAGGAATTGAAGAATTTTCAAATGTTTCCATATTCTTTACAAATCCTGTGAAAGATGAAATGATTTTAAAGAGCAATTCACCTATCGAATCAATTTCAATTTATAATGTTTTGGGCCAACAATTGTTTTCCGCCAAATATAGTGGCGAAACCGAGGCAAATATTAATGCCCAAAACTGGAAATCTGGAATTTATTTTATGAATGTTTCTACAAATGAAATCGTTAATAAGGGAATAAAACTGATAAAACAGTAAACTTGTTTAATCCCAATTTTAAAAAAGTCTTCCCGTTTTGCGGAAAGGCTTTTTTTATTCATTAGTTACATCATTATCGTCTTCTTTAAAAACAAGCGGATGATCCTCTTCGCCAAGTCCCACAATTTTGATCATATTTATAACAGTATTGTAAAGCATCAAAATTACAGAAACCATCCCGCCGCTCAACAATGAAGAAAGAAACAGGGTGGCCCAATATATGTTTGAATACCAAGTAGTGGGCAATTCTTCCGATTCGGTAATGGGAATATTGAATATTTGAAAAAGAATAATGGCTATTACAAAAAGGACTGTATCCAACTTTGCAATAGCCATAACTTGCGTATAATGCTCGCGCTTTAACTTTGACTTGGAGCCCGAACTTATTCCCAAAAGGGTTAGCAAAAGCGCCAAAATAGTTGCCGAAGCAAGGACAATAGTGTTGCAGAGCATATTTATCCCTGGCAGGGAAGAGGTGATTAGTTTTTTTGCTTCGTATCCGGAAATATTTCCCAAAAGGAAAACTCCAGCGCCAGTAATAATTGCTGCAATCAGTCCTCCATATAGAGAGCGCTGATTATATTTTGAAAGTTTTAGCATCAATACCTTTTAAAGAAAATATACAATACGGAATTTTGTACCGTAAAAAATTCATTTAAAAGTAAAGATACAAACTAGCATTTATAAAATGGGTGTCAATAATTAAAGGAATTATGTCGCCATCGCCAATAAAAGTAAGATCATTCTCATATTCGGGAATATAGCTTACAATCACCCCTAAGGATTTTTTGTCATCCAGTGAAAATAAAACCCCTGCTTTTGGAATTAAAAAGGCGCTGCCTTCTGTTTGCTTTATTTTATAGCCATCATACTTGCCGTCGTAATGATCGCGAACCAGACCTGCACCTATTCCAATAAGTGGCTGGATTGAACCCTTTTTGTTGAAATGATACTCTGCCCCCAAACTTGCTCTGTAAGAATTCTTTTTGAAATTTGTGGTAAATGGCGAATTGCTAAAATCTTTATCGCCCGAAAATGCAGCACTTGCTTCCAAAGTGAAGTAAAGGCTTCCTTGTAACGAACCAATAAATCCTGGAGTTGCGGCAACGCCAAAACTAAGTTGGCCCTGTGTTAAATTTTCATAATCATCAAAGTTGAAGAAACTAATCCGGTTCAAGGAACCACCAATACTTGCAAAGAGTTTATATTCGTCACCCTGAAAATTTGCAGCCTGCTCAATTTCTTTTTCAGTAGGTTCAAAAGTGGTGTAATTACATTTATTATACCTCTCCACGGCCTGTATAAGTTGCCCCTCTGTAACAATTCGTGATTCAAAAACCGATTGTCTCAATTCCTCACAATCCTTAAACAGAACGGCAAGTGTTCCTTGCACGTGTTTATCTTCATTGGGCCGAATGTTAATTTTTTTTATAGTGCCATCTGTTTTTTTGATTTCATAGATGCCTTCTGCAGTGCGGATTAAAGTAGCTTTTCCCGTAACCAGTTCCTGTGCCTGTATTCCAAAACTGACAAAAAATACTAGCAGTAATAATTTAATAGATTTCATACCTTTTCTTTTTTTAAATTTTTAAATCGGATGAGGTCGATTTTTTTACGATAGCTTTAAGTAATAATCTCTTAAAACTATTTTTTCAGAACAAGGCTTTGTTAATTGAAGGTTTTCTAAAGTTATTTCTTCATCGCTCCGGGCGGATATTCCGCTAAAATTTTGGCTACAATTTCACGGATGCGCTCTTCTTTTCGTTCCATATCACTGGTAACCAAATCAGCGCTACCCATTCCCTGCCAAACCAGATTGTTGGTTTTGGCATCAATTAGGTCAATGTAAAGCGTCCCTTCTGTGGAACGGGCCACGTGGCTGCCGCCGTAATAGCTGCCATAATACCAAGGATTCCAGCCCCAGCCGTAACCGAAATTGTTGTTATAAACATCAACACGTTCACGTTCTTTGGTAAAAATACTGACCAGCAAATCAGGACTTTCTGATTTGGACATTCCTTTCGCTGAAAGTTCCGCCTCAATCGCGCGCAAAATTCGTTTTTTGTCGAGGTCGCTGATTTCAGCCTTGTCTATTCCCGGCTTAAAAAAAGCAAAGGAATTGTACTGGTTAAAATTTGCTTTTTTGTCATAATCGGTGACCACGCGAACGGTGGAGCATGAAGCGAAAACAAAAAGCAAGAGCAGGGGTAAAAATTTAAGTGCTTTCATCTGTATAAAATATTTGAGAAATAGGAAGATGGAATGCCCCAAAAACACCTTCTATTAATTAATAATCTGTTAGTGGGCATTTCATAGTTGCAATTTTTTATTTGAATAATTTATCATCAACGAAATTGGGAAGCGTAACCTTTAATTGCGGATTGTTTTGCATCGCACGTTTTATTGCGAAAACAGCTTCGTCATTCCGTGCCCAACTGCGTCTGGCTATTCCGTTGTTCACATCCCAGAAAAGCATATTTTCAAGTCGCCGTTGCGCGTCTGTACTACCATCAAGAACCATTCCGAAACCGCCGTTTATCACTTCGCCCCAACCTACGCCACCACCGTTGTGGATGCTCACCCAAGTTGCCCCGCGAAAGCTATCGCCGATTACGTTTTGGATGGCCATATCGGCCGTAAACCTGCTTCCATCGTATATATTTGAAGTTTCGCGATAGGGCGAATCGGTTCCCGAAACATCGTGATGGTCACGCCCCAAAACTACCGGGCCAATTTTTCCTTCGGAAATTGCTTTGTTGAAAGCCGAAGCAATCTGCACACGCCCGTCTGAATCTGCATAAAGTATGCGTGCCTGCGAACCAACAACCAATTTGTTTTCCTGTGCGCCTTTAATCCAAGTGATGTTATCCTGCATTTGTTGCTGGATTTCCTTTGGCGAATTTTTCATCAATTCCTCCAAAACAATACAAGCTATTTCATCGGTCTTTTGAAGATCTTCGGGTTTTCCCGAAGCGCATACCCAACGGAACGGCCCAAATCCGTAATCAAAACACATGGGGCCCATAATATCCTGCACGTAAGATGGATATTTGAATTCCTTATTTTTTTCTTCGGAAAGCACATCGGCACCTGCGCGTGAGGCTTCCAAAAGAAATGCATTTCCATAGTCGAAGAAATAGGTGCCTTTTGCAGTGTGCTTATTGATGGCTTCCACTTGGCGGCGCAGACTTTTTTGCACTTCCTTTTTGAATTCCTCGGGATTGTTTGCCATCATTTCGTTCGCCTCTTCATACGTCAATCCAACGGGATAATAACCGCCCGCCCACGGATTGTGAAGCGAGGTTTGATCACTTCCCAAATCAATTTTAATGTTTTCTTTATGAAACTTTTCCCAAACTTCCACCACGTTTCCGTCGTAGGCAATCGAAACGGTTTCCTTATTCGCCAATGCTTCTTTTACGCGTTTTGAAAGTTTTTCCAAATCTGAAATTACTTCATCCACCCACCCTTGACTGTGTCTGGTTTCAGTTGCTTTTTTATTCACTTCGGCGCAGACCGTAACGCAGCCTGCAATATTCCCGGCTTTGGGTTGCGCGCCGCTCATTCCGCCGAGACCGGAGGTAACAAACAAACCGCCTTTGGGTTCTTTTTCAATTTTTCTGAAACCGTTCAAAACCGTGATCGTGGTTCCGTGAACAATTCCCTGCGGCCCGATGTACATATAGCTGCCCGCGGTCATTTGTCCGTATTGCGTAACGCCAAGCGCATTGAATTTTTCCCAATCGTCGGATTTTGAATAATTCGGGATCATCATACCGTTGGTAACCACCACCCGCGGCGCGTCTTTATGGGAAGGAAACAGCCCCAATGGATGTCCTGAATACATAACCAAAGTCTGCTCATCGGTCATTTCAGAAAGGTATTTCATCACCAAAAGATACTGTGCCCAGTTCTGGAAAACCGCGCCATTTCCGCCATAGGTAATCAATTCGTGCGGGTGTTGCGCCACGGCATAATCCAAGTTGTTTTGAATCATTAGCATAATGGCTTTTGCCTGCTCGCATTTTCCGGGATATTCGGCAATGGGCCGGGCGTACATTTTATAATCTGGACGAAATCGATACATATAAATGCGCCCGTATTTTTCCAGCTCCTCGCGAAATTCGGGTAGGAGCGTAGCGTGGTTTTTCGGCTCGAAATAGCGAAGGGCGTTGTGCAGCGCGAGTTCCTTTTCTTCTTTTGAAAGGATTTCCTTTCGCTTTGGCGCGTGGTTTATGGATTGGTCGTAAGGTTTCTTTTCAGGTAAAACTGATGGAATGCCTTGTTGAATTTGTTCTTTAAAAGTCATTTTCTAAAAATATTTTTATTGATGCTTCCCAGTTTTTTTGTCAAAACCGTAAGGACAATGACGGCAACCGCTTTCACAGCAATATCCGCGTTTTAAGTGGTATTGTTCCGTAAAACATTTGTAGCCTTCGGGCGTAAGGTAATAATCGCCTTCTTCTAGCTCTATTTTTTTCTTTGGAAAAAGCATTTCACAAAAGTAAGGATTTCAAGGCTGAAAGTTTTAAAATTGAACCAAATCCATTGTTTCGGGATTTAAGCCTTAAATTTGCAATATCAATTCCAAAGAAATGACAAAACACAAGGCTGGATTCGTAAATATTATTGGAAACCCAAACGTGGGCAAAAGCACGTTGATGAACGCTTTTGTGGGTGAACGGCTTTCCATCATCACTTCCAAAGCGCAGACCACGCGCCATCGCATTTTGGGAATTGTGAACGGCGATGACTTTCAAGTGCTTTTGAGCGATACGCCCGGAATCATAAAACCTGCGTACCAATTGCAGGAAAGTATGATGGATTTTGTGAAATCTGCCTTTGAGGATGCCGATATTCTTTTGTATTTGGTGGAATTGGGCGAAAAGGAATTGAAGGATGAAGCGTTTTTCAACAAAATAACCAATTCAAAAATTCCAGTTTTATTGCTGATAAATAAAATTGACAAAGGCAACGAGGAGCTGCTTTCCGAAGCCTTAAAGCTTTGGCAGGAAAAAGTTCCGAATGCTGAAATTTTTGCGATTTCTGCACTACAAAATTTTGGGGTTCACGAAGTTTTTAATCGAATTATTGAATTGTTGCCCGAATCGCCGCCCTTTTATCCAAAAGACCAACTCACCGATAAGCCCGAGCGATTTTTCGTAAACGAAGCCATTCGCGAAAAAATACTGATGCACTATAAAAAGGAAATTCCCTATTCCGTTGAAATTGATACCGAGGAATTTTTTGAGGACGAAAACATCATCCGCATCCGTAGTATAATTATGGTGGAGCGCGAAACGCAAAAGGGGATTATCATTGGCCACAAAGGTTCAGCTTTAAAGCGCGTGGGCACTGAAGCCCGAAAGGATTTGGAGAAATTCTTTGGAAAGCAAATTCATTTGGAACTTTATGTGAAGGTGAATAAAGATTGGAGAAGTAACGAAAAGCAGCTACGGCGATTTGGGTACAACCAGAAATAAATTTCAAATCACAAATTCCAAATTCCAAGCTCGCCTGTCGATGGGCCGATACCGAACTCAACTCCTTTGAATATGGAATTTGAAAAAGTCCTACCCCAACCCTTCCAAAGAGAAGCAGTAATTCCCCCTTTGAAGGGGGCTAGGGGGATGTATTGATTTTGGAATTTATTCGGAATTTAAGACTTATTTGGAATTTGGTGCTTAAAATTTGGAATTTATAATCTCATTCATAAAATCATAAAGCTCGCGCATTCCGGGTTTTCCTTTTTTCTTTCCCATGGCTCCGGCGAAATACAGTAAAATCCAAGCCAATACCAAAACAACTGCAATAATGATTTGAATGGTTATCGGGTTTCCCAAATTGTAATTGGAGTACAACCAAGTCAAATCTACCATAAATAGAATTCCAACCGCAACATGCAGAAACATAAACATGGTCCACACAGTTGGATTTGGCCCGAAAAAACCGTGGAGGGAACAGGAGTTTTCATCTTTTTCAGTTATTTCCAAATGCAGTTGCGGCGACCAAAAATGCTGTTCCTTATTTGGAAGTTTTATAAAAATGTGATCGTCCACGCAGGAAATTATAAATCTATTTTGCGATTTTTTTACTTCCGAAAATTTCATAACCAATTGTGAACAGGGTTCTTCAAGTTCCATTTGGAAACGTGGGCGCAATACAATTTCATTGGAAAGCATTCTTTAATTATTTATTTTTAAAGCCGTTAAAATAGTATTTTTTCTGCCAACTAAAAGCTATTTTTGCACCCTAAAATTAAGATTATGAGCATTGTTGCCGTCGTAGGAAGACCAAATGTGGGAAAATCCACTTTTTTCAATAGATTGATTCAGCGCAGGGAAGCCATTGTGGATGCGGTGAGCGGCGTTACGCGCGACCGCCATTACGGAAAAAGTGACTGGAACGGAAAGGAATTTTCGTTGATTGACACAGGCGGTTATGTGAAGGGAAGCGACGATATTTTTGAAGCTGAAATTGACAAGCAAGTGGAACTAGCCATTGATGAAGCAGATGCCATAATCTTTATGGTTGACGTGGAAAGTGGCGTTACGGGAATGGACCAAGAGGTTGCAAAATTGCTTCGCCGTTCAAAAAAACCAATCTTTTTGGCAATCAACAAAGTGGATGCTGCTTCTCGGGTGAATGATGCTTTGGAATTTTATTCGCTTGGGTTTGAAAACCAATACAATATTTCCAGCATTAATGGTAGTGGCACTGGTGAATTGCTCGATGATTTGGTGAAGGCATTGCCGAATAGGGAAGAACCGGATGACAGCGAGCTTCCACGTTTTGCAGTTGTGGGTCGTCCGAATGCAGGAAAATCTTCGTTCATCAATGCGTTGATTGGCAAAGACAGATACATTGTTACCGACATCGCGGGAACTACGCGCGATAGTATTGATACAAAATACGACCGTTTCGGGTTTGAATTCAATTTGGTTGATACTGCCGGAATCCGCAAAAAGAGCAAGGTAAAGGAAGACTTGGAATTTTATTCCGTAATGCGAAGCGTCCGCGCTATAGAGCACTGCGATGTTATCATCCTTATTTTTGACGCTACCCGCGGTTTTGACGGGCAAGTGGAGAACATTTTCTGGCTTGCACAGCGAAACAATAAAGGAATCGTGATACTTGCCAACAAGTGGGATTTAGTGGAAGACAAAGAAAGCAGCAGTGTGAAAGATTACGAAAAATACATCCGTCAGCAAATTGAGCCTTTTGTGGACGTGCCTATTGTTTTTGTTTCCGTACTTACAAAGCAACGTATTTATAAAGCCATTGAAACAGCAGTAGAAGTTTACCAAAACCGAAGCAAAAAAGTTAAGACCAGTGAGCTTAACGAAGTGATGCTTCCTATTATCCAAGCGTATCCGCCGCCAGCATACAAAGCGAAATATGTAAAAATAAAATTCTGTACGCAGTTGCCAACTCCGTATCCAAGTTTTGCATTTTTCTGTAATCTTCCGCAGTATGTAAAAGACCCGTACAAACGTTTTATTGAGAATAAACTTCGGGAGAACTTTGATTTTACCGGGGTTCCGATTACGGTTTATTTTAGGAAGAAGTAGATTCATTAAGTGTTAAGCGTTGTGGAAATTTCTTTTATGGCTTCAACTTTAAACGCTATCTTCGATTTCAAAATAAACTTGCTTCATTTATAAATATGAGGAATTACTTTTTAGTGGTCTTCTTCCTAATTGCTTCCCTTGGCTTTTCACAGAATTTTCAAGTCTCTGGCACATTGACGGACAAAGAATCCAGCAACCCTCTTGAGGCCGCAACTGTTTTTATGGAAACTGTAAAAGACAGTACCTTGATTACTTATACCATTACAGATAGAAACGGCAAGTTTGTCTTAGAAGGGAAAACTTCGGAAAAAAATGTGCGTGTGAACATCAGTTTTGTGGGGTACGAAAATTTTCAAAAAGAATTGAATTTGGATAAACCTATCCAGGATTTGGGGATAATTCCTATTTCGGTTTCGGTAGCAAATCTCGATGAAGTAATCGTGAAATCGCGTGCGCCCGTAACTATTAAGAAGGATACCTTGGAATTTAACGTGGCTTCCTTCAAAACAAAAAAAGACGCCAATATCGAGGATTTGCTTAAGGAACTTCCCGGTGTGGAGGTAAGCCCCGACGGAAAGATAAAAGTGAACGGCAAGGAAGTGAGTAATATTATGGTAAACGGAAAACCATTTTTTGGCAACGACCCTACCATTGCCTCCCGAAACCTGACAAAGGATATTGTTGAAAAAGTACAGATTGTTGATACCAAGGGTAAGTCTGAAGCATTTACTGGCGAAAAAGGGAGTCAAGAGAGTAAGACCATCAATCTTACCATAAAGGAAGAGAACAATAAGGGTGTTTTTGGAAGGGTTGCGGCCGGAGGTGGCACTGACGAACGTTTTGAATATGCGGGCATTTTTAATTATTTTGCCAACGACCGGCGTTTGAGCGTGCTCGGCGGAGGGAACAATATCAACTCGCCCGGTTTTAGTTTTGGCGAGATTGAAAAAATGTTCGGAAGCCCGCGAAATATGTCCATGAGCAGCTCTGGCAGTTTTACCATCGACGGTCGCAGTTTTGGCTATGGCGATGGGATTGTAAATAGTAGAATCTTAGGCAGCAGTTATGCCGATGTCATCGAAAAAAAGACCGATATTTCGGCAGATTATTTTTATTCCAGCAGCAACTCCTATAGCGATTCCAAAACACAGCGGGAGAATATTTTGCCAGATCGCAGTTATTTCACCGAAAGCAATAGTTCCACCAATAGCGATACAGATAGTCATAACGTAAATCTGGGTTTTGATATAAAGGTAGATTCCACATTTCTCATAAATATCAAGCCGAATATTTCCTATTCCAAACTTTCTGGACACAGAGAGACCGATGCTGCCTCTCTCGATGAAGATGGATTGGTGACCAACAGTTCGTCGCTTTTCAATTCAAATGAAATAAGTACCCGACAATTCAAAAACCAGTTGGATTTAACAAAGAAGTATGGTGCTGGCGGTGGTTTCTTTAAAGTCAATTTTACCAATGAATGGAACGCGACCACGGGAGAAGATTATCTTTTAAGCACGAAGCAGATTTTTGGGGATAACCCTTCCGAAGAGAACAGAAATCAGTTTACCAATGTTGAAAAAAAGTACAGCAATTACTACACGCGGCTTACCTATAGGTTGCCGTTGTTGCCCAAAAAACTGCTTTGGGAGCTGAGTTATACCTATGGTCTCAAACAAACGATGAATGCTGAATCGGTGTTTGATTTTAATGAAGTTTCACAAAATTATACACTGTTCAATTCCCTACTAAGCACCGACTATACGTTTAAGGATATTCGCAGTACGCCGCTGACATCGGTAATTTATAGATTTGAAAAAGGTTGGGCAGATATGGGTGCAGGTTATGTTTTCCGAAAATTGCAGGGAGAGGATACATTGCGGCCCGAACTGAAAGTTGATAATAATTTTGAGGCTTGGGAGCTTTATATGCGTGGAAATTTTAAATTTTCTTCAAAAGCGCAAATATATACCGGTTATGTTTTGCGGAATGAAGCACCGGCAATTGAGCAGTTGCTCCCCAATACCAATGTAGCCGACCCATTGAACATAATCACCGGAAATCCAAATTTAAAACCCACAAACAACCATTCTTTTTATTTGAATTACAATAATTATGATTTTCAAAAGGGTAGTGGCTTTTATGCTTATGTAAATGTCGATGCATCAGAAAATGCCGTCGTAGCGACAACAAATGTTGATGCAAACAATATAAGAAACACAACCTACGCCAATGTTAACGGCAAATACAGTATTAGGGGAAGTGCCTCAACCAACCGAAAGCACAGCTTGGACAGTTTACGGAGCATTAAAACCGGAATAGGCGTATATGGCAATTTTTCGCAGGACGTAAATTTCAACAATGGACTTGAGTATAAAAGCCACAATTTTACACTTACGCCCAATGCCAATCTTTCGTTTTCTTGGCAAGAACTTTTTGATATCCGGGTGTATTACTCGCTCGGGATTTCAAAAAATAGTTTTGAAAGCAACATTTTTGAAGACCGCAATTATTTGAACCATTCGGTTAAACTTTCAACAAGTCTCTATGTTCCGAAGAATTTTGAATGGAAGAACGAAATTGATTTTGATTATAACCCCGATATTGCTCCCGGTTTTCAGAAAAGTGCTTGGTTCTGGAACAGTACCTTGGCATATTCGCTGCTAAAGGAACAGGGCACGTTAACGTTGAAAGTTTATGACCTGCTGAACCAAAACACGAATGCACGCCGCACATTTTCTGAAAATTTTATACAGGATAACCAAAGCACCGTGCTTCGGCAGTATTTTATTTTGAGCTTCAGCTATAAGTTCAATACCCTGGGAAGCAAGGGCGAGACGGGAAGGGGTTCTATTTATTTCGACTAATTAATGTTTAGTTTTTAGCTTTTACTTGTACAAACTTTTAATTTCTAATGAATCTCGTAAACGGAAACTAAGAAATAAGATTGATCTTTTTTTTGAATAAGTTTTTACGTATTTCCGCTGCAAATAAATTTTAGAATCCGAAAATGTAATCCTATCTTTAAGGAGAAAGGAAATTTCTGACAATGTAGCAAACCATGCCTTATCTGGAAAAATCCACATACCGGCCAGACCCCATTTTTCATAATGGGCATATTTCCACCATCTATTCGGGGGTCATCCGGAAATTTGGACCGCCAGATTATGACCGAAAAAAGCTGATATTGCCCGATGCCGATTATCTGCTGCTGGATTATAAGTTGCAGGATTCACAAAAGGCAGTGATTCTTTGCCACGGACTTGAGGGGAATTCCAGAAAAAATTACAATAACGTATGCGCCAATTATTTTCTTGAAAAAGGCTATTCGGTTTTCGCGTGGAATAACCGCAGTTGTGGCGGCCAGATGAATTTATTGCCCCAATTGTACCACCACGCCTCCATAGAAGATTTGGAATATGTAGTAAAACATGTGGCGCAAAACGGTTTTACCAAAATTTTCTTAGTTGGTTTTTCTTTGGGAGGTGACCAGATTATGAATTATTTGGGGAAGCGTGAAATTCCAGTGGAAGTAAAGGCCGCGGTAGCCATTTCGGCTCCTTTCCAGTTACGGTCGAGTGCCGAAAAATTGCAATCGGGATTCAGTAAAATTTATCAGCGACGGTTTATAGGAAAGGTAAAATCGAAGATAGCCGCAAAAACCATCCAGTTTCCCGATGCCGTTCCTGCGGATGCTGCCAAATACATCAAAAATTTTGATGATGTTGTGACCCGGTTCATCATTCCCGTGCACGGTGGCTACAGCAATTTAGACGATTATTATCTGAATGCTTCCCCGGGAAATTCAGTTGCAGGAATAAAATTGCCGTTGTTAGTGATAAATGCTTGGGACGACCCCATTCTGGGGACAAAAGACCATCCTGTGGAAATGGCCAAGGCCCACGATTATCTGTTTTTGGAAACCCCTGCCCACGGAGGACATTGCGCCTTTCCGCCTAAATATTCACATCAACCGTATTCGGTAGTACGGGCTTTTGAATTTGTTGAGGAAATGGGTTAAATAAGTTGAATTTACCACCCACCACTAGCACCGCCCCCGCCGAAGCCTCCTCCGCCGAAACCTCCGCCAAAGCCTCCGCCGCCACCAAAACTTCCGCCACCGCCGAAGCTACCCCCGCCTCCGCCAAAACCTCCGCGGCCAAGGCTGCTTAGCACAATAATGTCCAGCAAGCTTCCGCCGCCTCCACCTTTACCGCCGCGTCCTCCTTTTCGCATAAGCGCAATGATGATAATGATAAAGATGAAAATAATGAAAAAGGGGATGGGCGTTCCGTCCTTTTTTCCGAAATCGCGGTCTTCTTTGAATTCACCTTTCAATGCTGCAAAAATAGCATCACTTCCTTGATCCAAACCTGCATAGTAATTTCCCTCTTTAAATTGGGGAATCATTATTCGGTTGATGATGCGTTCCGACATTAAATCGGTAATACGGTATTCAATGCCGTAACCTGTGTTTATATCTACTTTTCGGTCGTCCTTGGCGAGGGTAATTACAATTCCGTTGTCTTCTCCTTTTTGCCCGATTCCCCATTTTTGGCCCCATTCCGCACCGAGCATAGAAATGTCCTCGCCGTTTGTGGAACCGATAATAATACAAACAATCTGAGTGGAGGTAGAATCCGCATAGCGAACCAGCTTACTTTCCAACGCACTTTTTTGGGACGGTGTGAGCAGGTCGATATAATCGTAAAGAGAGGTCTGCTTTTCAGGTTTCGGCGGAATTTCATACTGGGCCGAAACATTTTCGGAGAAAAAACCGATTGCTACAAACAACAGTAAAAAGTAATATTTAAATAAAAAGTTTATGGGTTTATGGGTTTAAAAGTTTAAAAATGGCAATTCTACGAAACCTTTGTTCCCCTTTAGGGGTTAGGGGCTATGGCTTTACCCAATAGAAATATCATCCGGCAATTCGTTTTTATCGTCTTTTTTAAATGGAAAATGTTTCTTCAACTGTTCGCCAGCTTTTAGGATTCCTTCCACCAAACCTTGTTTCATATCACCATTTTTAAAATGGTTAATGATGATGTCTTTGGTACTTTCCCAAAAATTCTGGCCCACAATATCGTTGATGCCCTTGTCGCCCATAATTACGAGCGTTCGGTCATCTATGGCAACATAAATTAGCACGCCGTTGCGTTCTGCGGTGTTGTGCATATTCAGCGTATCAAACACTTCCGCAGCACGGTCAAAGGCATCTATATGTTCGTTAGGTTCTTCGGCCGAGATGGAACTGGGTTCCAAATGCACGCGTATTTCGCCCGAGGTGTTTTTTTCGGCAATACGAATGGCTTCAATAATGGCAGCTTCTTCTTCCGAAGTTAGAAAATCTTCAACTTTAGACATTTTTTTAGATGTTAGATGTTAGATGTTAGACTTGAGACTTGAGACCCAGATCTTTGAGATTTATATAAAGAAACTCTTTTTCGTCGCTTGTCCCAAATCTCAAATCTTTTTGGGTTTTTTAATCATCTTTTCCCAGGTCATCAAAATTTACTTCAGGGGCTTTTTCGCTACCGGAATCGGCTTTGAAATATGCTTTTTCGTGGAAGCCCAATAGCCCGGCAAACATCTTTGTTGGGAATTTATGTATTTCGGTATTGAACAGTCGCGCTTCTTCGTTAAACCTGTTACGCTCCACGTTGATGCGGTTTTCGGTGCGTTCCAGTTCGTTAATCAATTCCTTGAAATTTTCATTTGCCTTTAAATCGGGGTATCTTTCAAAAACGGCCAACAATCGTGAAAGAGCAGAGCTTACGCCTGCCTGCGCTTGTTGATATTGCGCCAGTTGCTCTGGAGTTATGTTTGAGGGGTCGATATTTATGGAAGTGGCTTTGCTTCTGGCCTCGGTAACGGCAACCAAAGTTTCCTGCTCAAACTCGGCATAGCCCTTTGCAGTGCTCACAATGTTTGGAATAAGGTCTGCCCGGCGCTGGTACGAGCTTTCCACGTTGGCCCACTGGGCGGTGGCCTTTTGGTCCAATTCCACGAGTTTGTTGTTAAGGCTGGCCAAATAACCTCCAATAATTAAAATTAGGCCGAGGATAATAATGATGGGTAACCATTTTTTCATGATGCGATTGGTTTTAGAGTTGTTCTTTGATTTTTAAAAGTTCTGCTTTTACCGACTCCAGTTTGCGGATAATCTCAAACCGGTCCAGTGTTTTTTGTTTATTTTCCTTTAAATGGATTTTTGCGCCTTCCAGCGTAAACCCGCGCTCTTTCACCAAATGGTAGATGAGTTCCAGATTTTTGATGTCCTGCGGGGTAAACTTTCGGTTGCCTTTGGCGTTTTTTTTTGGCTTCAATACATCAAATTCCTTTTCCCAAAAACGTATCAGCGAGGTATTCACGCCGAAAGCTTCGGCTACTTCGCCAATGCCATAATATAGTTTTTCGGGTAGGTCTATGTGCATTTGTTTTGTTAAGGGTTAAGGGTTAAGGGTTAAGGGTTAAGGGTTAAGGGTTAAGGGTTAAGGGTTAAGGGTTAAGGGTTAAGGGTTAAGGGTTAAGGGTTAAGGGTTAAGGGTTATCAGTGATTAATTTCAATTTTTTGGAATTTGGTTTTTATTTTTTGGAATTTAATCTAAAGATTGGTTTTCTTCCTGTGATTTTCTCAAGATTTCTGCAAATTCTTCCGCAGTTAAACTTCCGTAGTAAAAATTAATCGGATTAATGCGTTCGCCATCCTTGAAAACTTCGTAATGGCAGTGCGGAGCCTCGCTTCTTCCGGTGCTTCCCACAAAACCTATAATGTCGCCGCGCTGCACTTTTTGCCCTGGGCGCACATTGTATTTGTACAAATGTCCATACAGACTTTCATAGCCATAGCCGTGATCAATCACCACGTGGTTTCCGTAGCCCGTGGCCGTATTGTCGGCGCGGGTTACTTTGCCATCGCCCGTTGCATAAACCGGGGTTCCGCGTGGGGCGGTAAAATCCATTCCGTAATGGAACTTGCGGGCCTTCGTGAAAGGATCTGTTCTATATCCAAAACCCGAAGCCATTCGCGTTAAATCCTCATTCTTTACCGGTTGGATTGCAGGAATAGCGGCCAAAAGCTTTTCTTTTTCCTCGGCAAGTTTGGCTATCTCATCCAATGATTTCGACTGCACCACAATCTGCTTGGTTAAAATATCCAGATTGCGGGTGGTATTTATTATCAATTTTGAATTGTCAAAACCCTCCAGATCCTTATAGCGGTTAATACCTCCAAAACCAGCTCTCCGCTGCTCTTCGGGAATGGGGTTGGTCTCGAAATATACACGGTAAAGATTGTTGTCCCGCTCCTCAACCTCGGCAAGCACGGCCTGTGCCTGCTCCATTTTTTTGTTCAAAAGCTCAAACTGAAGCTGCATTTGGTTCAGCTCGCGCTGCAGTGCCAACTCCTTTGGGGTTTGAACCGAAGGCAGATTTATATAAACCAAAAGTAGCAAAAAGCCGCTCAAAAACATTCCCAAAAGACTTAGGGCGAAAATCTTCAGTTTTCGGCCTTTTTTCTTTTCTATTTTTCGGTACGAAAGCGTTTCGCTATCGTAGTAATATTTAACCTTAGACATGCATTAAAAAATTGCTATTTTTGCGCGTTGTTTGTTCGCGCGAAGTAAAGGTAACGTTTTTACAAATATAGAAATTGTTTGCCACTGCGCCCAACCCTTAATTTTAGCATAACTTTATAAGAAATGAACTCGAAGGAAACCCGTTCCAGATTTTTAGAATTTTTCAAGTCGAAGCAACACGCCATTGTGCCCTCAGCGCCGATGGTGGTGAAGAACGACCCAACCCTAATGTTCATCAATAGTGGGATGGCGCCTTTTAAGGAATATTTCCTCGGAAATGGAAAGCCAAAAAGCAACCGGATTGCAGACACACAGAAATGCCTGCGCGTAAGCGGAAAGCACAACGATCTTGAAGAAGTGGGAATGGACACCTACCACCACACTATGTTTGAAATGCTCGGCAATTGGAGTTTTGGCGATTATTTCAAAAAAGGAGCCATCGAGTGGGCGTGGGAGCTTTTGACCGAAGTGTATAAAATTGATAAGGAAATTCTCTACGTAACCATCTTTGAAGGCGATGAAAGTGAAGGCTTGGAGCGCGATACCGAAGCTTATGAACTTTGGAAACAATTCGTGCCCGAAGACCGCATTTTAAACGGAAACAAAAAGGACAATTTTTGGGAAATGGGCGACCAAGGTCCGTGCGGGCCGTGCAGCGAAATACACGTAGATATCCGTTCGGCGGAAGAGAAGGCTAAAATTCCGGGGAAGGATTTGGTGAATAACGACCACCCGCAAGTAGTGGAAATCTGGAACTTGGTTTTTATGCAATTCAACCGAAAAGCCAACGGCAGCCTTGAAAAATTACCTGCACAGCACGTTGATACCGGGATGGGTTTTGAACGTTTGTGTATGGTTTTGCAAAACAAACAGAGCAATTACGATACCGATGTTTTTACACCGCTCATTCGGGAGATTGAAGCAATTACGAATTCAAAATACGGAAAGGACGAGAAAAAGGACATTGCGACACGTGTAATTGCAGACCACGTTCGCGCCGTGGCATTTTCAATCTCGGATGGACAGCTTCCGAGCAATACTGGCGCCGGTTATGTAATACGAAGGATTTTGAGAAGGGCCATCCGTTACGGGTTTACGTTTTTGGACAAAAAAGAGCCTTTCATTTATAAATTGGTAGAAACGCTCAGCGCGCAAATGGGCGACGCTTTTCCGGAGTTAATTACTGAAAAGAACTTAATCACCAATGTTATTCGCGAAGAGGAACAATCGTTTTTGCGAACGCTGGACCAAGGTTTGGTGTTGCTTGAAAACGTTATTGAAACCGCAGATTCAAAGGAAATTTCCGGTAAAAAAGCGTTTGAATTGTACGATACCTTCGGCTTCCCGATAGATTTAACGGCATTGATTCTTCGTGAACGCGGCTATTCTTTGAACGAAAAGGAATTTGACGCTGAACTTCAGCAACAGAAAGACCGCTCCCGCGCCGCAACAAAAGTGGAAACGGGTGACTGGATTGTTCTGGAGAAAGATGATGTGGAGGAATTTGTGGGCTACGATACCTTGGAGACCCAAGTGCGCATTACAAAATACCGCAAGGTGGAAAGCAAAAAGGAGGGCGAAATGTACCAACTAGTTTTCAACCTAACTCCGTTCTATCCCGAAGGCGGCGGGCAGGTGGGCGATAAAGGCTATTTAAAAGCTGCCGATGGCGGCATTACTTATATTGTTGACACCAAAAAGGAGAACAATCTAATAATCCATTTTACAAAAACGCTTCCGCGAAATTTGGAGGGTACGTTTGTGGCCGTAGTGGACGAAAAACAGCGAAATCGTACCGCGGCCAACCATACCGCAACCCACTTGTTGCACCAAGGCCTGCGCAACATTTTGGGCGAACACGTTACCCAAAAAGGAAGTATGGTCCACAGCCGGAATTTGCGTTTTGACTTTTCGCATTTCGCAAAAGTGACCGACGAGGAACTGAAACAGGTGGAGGATTTTGTAAACGCCCGAATCCGTGAGGGAATCGCTTTGGAAGAAAGGCGAAATATTCCCTACCAGCAAGCCATAGACGAAGGTGCCATTGCGCTTTTCGGCGAAAAATACGGCGATAGCGTGCGCGCGATAAAATTTGGAAAATCGATGGAACTTTGTGGCGGAACGCACGTGCCGAATACAAATGATATTTGGCATTTCTTCATTACTTCCGAAGGTGCGGTTGCCTCGGGAATTAGAAGAATTGAAGCGATTACCGGCGATGCTGCCAAACAATATTTTATTGATAGAAGTGAAGCATTTGCCGCACTCCAAAAAGCATTGAACAATGCACAGGACCCCGTGAAAGCCGTGGAAAGTCTGCAGGAAGAAAACAGTGCCTTGCAAAAACAGATTCAGCAATTGTTGAAGGATAAAGCCAAGAATCTAAAAGGCGAATTAAAAGCTGAAATTGAAGCAATAAACGGAATCAATTTCCTTGCAAAAGAAATAGACCTCGATGCTGGCGGAATGAAGGATTTGGCGTTTGAAATGGGCGGCGAAACCGAGAATCTATTTTTAGTTTTTGGCGCCGAACACGATGGAAAAGCGTTGCTTGCCTGTTATATTTCAAAAGAATTGGCTGCCGATAAAAATCTGGATGCCGGAAAAATCGTCCGCGAACTTGGAAAATACATCCAGGGCGGCGGCGGCGGACAAGCTTTCTTTGCCACTGCGGGAGGGAAGAATCCTGCGGGAATTGAAGAGGCTTTGGAAAAAGCAAAAACCTTTTTGATTTGACTCTGTGACCTCTGTGTCTCTGTGGTAAATTATAAACCACAAAGGCACAGGGAACACAGAGATTTTATATAACAGATGAAGCTCCAAACCGAAATACCGCTAAACCCCGAAGAAAATCAAATAGATTATTCCTCCAAAATCCTTTTGATGGGAAGCTGTTTTTCGGAAAACATTGGAAGAAAGTTTGATTATTTCAAGTTTCAGAATCTGCAGAATACGTTTGGGGTAATTTTCAATCCTGTATCGATTGAAAAACTGATTGTTCGTGCAATTGACGACGTTTCCTTTTCCGAAAAAGATATTTTTCAGCACAACGAAGTTTGGAAATGTTTTGAAGCACATTCTGAGCTTTCGGCTTTAGATAAAAATGAATTTTTAGGTAATCTAAATTCGGCTTTGCAAAACCTTCGCGAAGCTCTCTTTTCTGCAACGCATATTATTTTTACTTTTGGAACATCGTGGGTTTACAGAACTGTCGACGCTTCGGCTCCGCTCAGCGACCGTGCTTCGGCTCCGCTCAGCACAGGCGAAATTGTAGCCAACTGCCATAAACTTCCGCAGCAAAATTTTCAAAAGGAATTGCTTTCCATCGAAGAAATTTCAAAAAGCCTTCAAACTATTTTCGATAAAATTTCAACAATAAACCCAGCCGCGACAATTATAAACACAGTTTCGCCAGTGCGGCATATTAAAGATGGTTTCGCGGAAAATTCACTCAGCAAAGCGCATCTCATTTCCGCAATCCACCACTTCTTAAATCTAAAATCGGCTCCCGATAGCTTTCGAGACCTAAATCGTAAATCCTTTTACTTTCCTGCCTTCGAAATCATGATGGACGAACTGCGCGATTACCGTTTTTATGCCGAGGATCTGCTTCATCCAAACAAGACCGCCATCGAGCTTATTTGGCAGAAATTTTCACGAGTGTGGATTGCTTCGGAAACCGAAACCCTTCAAAAAGAAATTACGGCTGTTCAAAGTGGTTTAAACCACAGGCCCTTCAACCCAAATAGTGCTGAACACCTTCAGTTTTCGGAAAAACTTCAATTAAAAATTAGGGAGATTCAAAAACGGTTTCCGCACATTCAGTTTTAGAAAACTACAATCTAAAATCGTAATTCGTATATCAGAATACGTCAATTGCCCTATTGTAAAAACTTTCGGTTTGGGTCAATTTTGCTTCAACATTAATCACGTATTCGCCTATAGCGGAATATTAAACCAAACATTATGAAAACATTTAAAAAATCTATTTTAGTATTAATGGCAGTAGTTGCCGTAAGTTTAACTTCTTGTAAAAAAGATGATGATGGAGGCGATGACCCACAAGGCAGCACTGGAACATTTACTGCAAAAGTTGATGGAAACAACTTTTCAGGAATGCAAGGAACAGTAGTGGCTAGGGTGACCAATTCTGGTGTAGGACAAGCGATTGCCATTAGTGGTGGAACAGAACAGTCTGAAAACCTACAAATTATTCTCACGAGTTTTGATGGCGAAGGTAGCTATGATTTGAATTTTGTTAATATTGGCACATATAGTTTTTTACCAGATCCAAGTAACCCAGATCCTAATACAGTAGTTGTTTATTCAACTGTTGGAACCGGACAAGGAAACAATGGTACGCTAAACATTTCTAGTTACGACGGAAATACAATTAAGGGTACGTTTAATTTTACTGGTTATAATTTGAATAACACTAGTGAGAGTGTTTCAGTAACCGACGGCCAGTTCAATATTGAAGTGACCAATCAGTAATAAATATTTAAAGAAAATCTCTATGTTGAGGTTTTTACGTGGGCCGGGGGCGAAACGTGAGTTTTTCCTCCGGTTTTACTTTTCGTGTAATTAAGGCAATTGCCTTATTGTTTGAATCTCTTGCGATTTTAAACTTTGTAAAACTATTTAATTTATAAAACCAAGCTATTATGAAAATAAACTTACTTAAACCAACATTGTACTTGTTATGGTCAATAATGCTTACTGCCACTGTAAACGGCCAGTGGCAACAAAAAGGTGCTGATTTTTTTGGGTCTGAATTTGATTCAACGGGCAGCTCCATTTCTGTTAGCGCCGATGGAAACACGCTGGCCGTAGGAGCATACCAGGCCGATCCCAACGGGTCGTCATCGGGAAATATGCGCGTATTTTCGTGGAACGGGAATCAATGGGCGCAGCGAGGCCAAACCCTTGAGGGAGAGGCTGCCAACTATAAATTTGGATACAGCGCGTCCTTGACGCCCGATGGAAACAGGTTGGCCGTCGGGGCCACGGGTGCTATGGCCGGTGGAAGAGCTTCTGCCGGACACGTAAAGGTTTTTGAGTGGAACGGCACCTCCTGGCAACAACTCGGACCTACCATTGGCGGAGTTCTCAACGATATAAATTCAGGTTGGTCTGTGTCGTTAGACGAAAATGGCAATACCGTGGCCATTAGTGCCCCACTTGCCGGACCTTCGGGAACACAAATTGGGGAAGTGCGGGTCTATACCTTTGATGGTACCGACTGGAACCAAATGGGCAGTGCCATTGAAGGTGAGAATCAATATGATTATATGGGCCATTGCATAAAACTTTCCGCAGATGGAACAAGAGTGGCCATCGGCACGCATATGAACGACGATTTCGCGACGGATGCGGGCAGTGTTGATATCTACGAATGGAACGGCACCCAATGGAACCAGATGGGCAATAGGCTTACCGGTACTGAAGAAACCGATTGGTTTGGAAAATCGTTGGATTTTTCGGCTGATGGCAATCGGCTGGCAATAGGAGCTTGGCACCACGGAGCCGACCGCGGGCAGGTACGCGCATTTGAATGGGACGGAACGCAATGGCAACAGCTGGGCCAAGCCATAGATGGAGAAAATGACAACTATAATTTTGGTCATTCCGTAGCCCTATCGGCAGACGGCACCACCCTTGTCGCTGGGGCAGTACAGCATCCGGGCGGAGGAGATTTGCGTGGCCAAACCCGCGTATATAGGTTGGTTGGCAATACTTGGTACCAAGTAGATAGCGGGATCAACGGTCTGGTTGACGGCGACTTTGGGGGCTACAATACTGCCATTTCTGCCAGCGGCGAAACCGTGGTTATTGGCATGCCCCTTTCTTCTTCCCACGGAACATTCACGGGTGCCGTGCGTGTTTATGAGGGTGGAGTCTTGGGAACTCAGGACCTCCTTGCCGACAAGAAAATACTGGCTTTCCCGAACCCAACCCATGATCGGTTAATGTTGAAACTGCCAAAAACTTCTGAAACTATAATGGTTGCGCAATACAGCTTGCTGGGGCAGGTAGTGGCAAGTAATAGGTATAATGACATGGCTGAAATTTCATTTGAAATGCAGGGTACGCCCGGCTTGTATTTGGTTTACGTTACGACCCGCTTTGGGGTACAATCATTTCAGATACTGAAAAATTAAACCAACGGTAAAGTAAGGCAATTGCCGTATTGAAACATAGATTTTAAAATGGCAATTTTGTTTTTAAATGTATGATCCAACGAAAAGGAAGGCGGCCACAAAACTTTGTGGGGATAGGGTGTAGGGGCCGTCTGAATTTTCAGGAATTAAGTAGCTAACTAACCTAAAAAACCGCTGATGAAGTGAGGAGCATTGGCAGTTTTTAAAAACCCTTGGGCTACCCCGGGGTTTATTTTTTTTACGGCAGTTACCCTATAAATTTATAAGGAAAGAAAATGTATCTTTAGTTTTTTAAAAGTCTCGGACTATGGGTTTAACAATTATATTCAGCAGCTTGCTCGTTTTTGGTGTCCTCGGGCTCTTGGGGTGGCATTATAAAAGGAAACAGGAGGCCACTGCACAGTTCCGAGGTCGGATGATCCAATTGGAAAATACTTTTAAGTTACACGGAACACAACTTCTTTTTCGGGAACAAGCGCTTTTGAAATATAATTTTCTGAAGTACAACTTATCGGCTGCGCTGCTTGAGCAACCCGAAATCCAATTATAAGTTTTATGCAGAACAATCTCCTCCAGCTTTTGCTGCTTCTGTTGGTTTGGAATCTTCATTCACAGGATATTCAACACCAGAAGGCCAAAATCGATTCCATAAATAAAATCTATGTGCAGGGGCTCAACCTCCCGCAGGATTCCATAGTTGCCATTTTTAAAAAAAACCTAAACGACGCCCGTAAAATAGAATATAAACTGGGCCAGGCTGATGCCCATTCCCAGTTGAGTTTGGTGTATGGATATCAAGGTAATTACGAAGAAAGCACCAAGCAAGCAATTAATGGGATCAAGATTTATGAGAAACTCGGCAAAATGGAGCGTGTGGCAGATTATTATGCGGAATTGGGTTATAGTATGAAATATCGCGATTTGCCCAAGGCCCTTAGCTATATGCAAAAAGGGAAAAATATTGCAGAAGCCAATAATTTTGAGAATGAACTCAAGGATATTTATAATAATTACGGGGTTTTAAAGGAAATAAATAAGGAGCTGGACAGTGCCCTGTTCTATTTTGAAAAGGGCTTGGAGATAAAGCTGAAACGTAACGATACTATTGGCATTCCCTACAGTTGGAGCAATATGGCCGGGACATATGGTTTACAGGGAAATTTTTCTAAATCGAGGGAATATTTCAACAAATCGCTTCAGCAACGTTTACAGTGGGCAGATTCGTTGGGGATTGCCGAAAACTATACCCAATTGGGAGAAGTTTTTATTGCTGAGGAAAAATGGAGCAATGCAATTCCGCTAGTCCATAAGTCGTTGCCTATTTCAAAAAAGAAACAATATCAAAACCTCACCCAGTATAACTACAAGCTGCTTTCTGATATCTATAAGAAATTAAAAAATACAGATTCGGCACTATTTTATTTTGAACAATATGCGGCAGTAAAGGACAGCGTTCACGGATTAAAGGTACAGGAAAGAATTGCGGCCTTGAACGTGGAATTTGATACCGAAAAAAAACAAAACGAAATCCTACAACAACGCGCCCAGCTGGCAGAAAAAGATTTGGAGGTGCGCCGAAAAAACACTTTTATTTTTGGCAGTCTTGGGCTGGCTTTGGTTCTCGGGCTGCTGGGCTATTTACTCTATAACCAGCAGAAGCTCAAAAACCGCCAACTTCAAAAAGAAGGCGAGTTAAAAACGGCTTTGGCAAAAATTGAAACCCAAAATAAACTGCAGGAACAGCGTTTGCGAATTTCTCGCGATTTGCACGACAATATTGGGGCGCAGCTCACTTTTATAATTTCCAGCATTGACAACCTGAAATTCGGCTTTACGGACATTGGTGAAAAACTTGGCAACAAACTTAGCGGAATCAGTGCCTTTACCTCGCAGACCATTTATGAACTGCGCGACACTATTTGGGCGATGAACAAGGAAAACATAACTTTTGAGGACCTGCAGGCCCGAATCGCCAATTTTATTGAGCACGCCAAAAACGCTTCGGAAAAAACCGAATTCTCCTTTAATATTGAAGAGAGTGTTGATGAATCGCATGTCTTCTCATCTGTAGAGGGAATGAATATTTACAGAATCATTCAAGAGGCGGTAAACAATTCATTGAAATATGCCGACGCCGACGAAATCGAGGTGAATATTTCAAAAGGAGATGGGCGGTACCTAATTGAGATTACCGATAACGGAAAAGGATTCGAACCGGAAACGATCGTTATGGGCAACGGGCTAAACAATATGAAAAAACGCGCTCGGGAGATAGGTGGTACACTTCAACTTAAATCCTCTAAAAAAGGAACTTCTATATTGTTGAGATTGGCGAAACCATTTATGGAGAAATAAACTAATACGGCAAATGCCCTATTTTCCGGTTGTCTTTTTTAAGCTAATTTCAGTATCTTTAAACGACTAACCAAACAGAAAATGTTGAAACTCGCCATTGTTGACGATAATTCCTTCCTTATCCACGCCGTAAAGGAGAAACTTTCTTTTTTTGAAGATGTTTCGGTCAAGCATACCTCGTTGAACGGTAGTGAGCTGCTTACAAAATTGGAGGAAAACCACAACCTAGATTTAATATTGATGGATATTGAAATGCCCGTTCTCAACGGCATCGAAACCACGCAAATCGTTAAGCAGAAATATCCACACATCAAAATAATCATGCTTACGGCTTTTGACAATGACGAACATATTTTCAACGCCATAAAAGCGGGTGCGGACGGGTATTTGCTGAAGGAAATAAACCCAAAAGATTTATACGACGGAATTTTGGAAACCTTAAATGGCGGCGCGGCGATGAACCCTTCCATTGCGATGAAAACCTTGAAACTATTGCGAAACCCCATAGATATTCAAAACCTGAAAGACAAGGAGGAAATCTCCCTTTCCACCCGCGAGGTTGAGGTTTTGGAGCAGCTCAGCAAAGGTTTAAGTTATACGGTAATTGCAGATCATCTTTTTCTTTCGCCCAGCACGGTCCGAAAACACATTGAAAATATCTACAAAAAACTACAAGTGCACAGCAAGATTGAAGCGGTGCAAAAGGCGAAAAATCATAATATAATTTAAAGTACCAAAAAATTTAAAATCCAAATTCCAAAAGTCTAGATTTCTCGAAGCTAGGATAAGATTTCAATGGTTTTGACAAGTCTGGATGTTTTTTTTGCTTACGGTTTCCATAAGCTTTTAGTACTCCCAAATATATCGTAGTTTTAGATTTCATTTTTGAAAAAATCTTTGAAACCTAAAATACTTATTATGCAGAAGTTATCCCTTTACATCTTTCTCCTTTTATTACCATTACTGGGCTTTTCGCAGGAAAAGAACACCGTAATTGAAAACATCCAAAAAGAGGCTTACGAAAATTCACAATTAGAAATACTTGGGCACGAATTAATGGACGATATCGGTCCGCGTTTAGTTGGCACGCCCCAAATGCAGCAAGCCCACGATTGGGCCGTTGCCAAATATAAAAGTTGGGGTATTTCCGCAGAAAACCAACAATGGGGCGAATGGAAAGGCTGGGAGCGCGGCATAACCCATATCGATATGGTTTCGCCACGTGTTCAAACCTTAAGCGGGACACAATTAGCGTGGAATCCAGGTACCTCCTCAAAAGGCGTAACTGCTGAATTGATTGTGCTTCCCGAAATAAAGGATTCAATTTCATTCAGAAAATGGTTGCCGAATGTGAAGGGAAAATTCGTGATGGTTGCGATGAGACAGCCCACGGGAAGACCGGACGATAATTGGAAAGAATGGGCCACACCCGAATCTTTTGAAAAAATGAAGACGGAAAGAGAAGAAATGACCAAAGCCTGGAACGAAAACATAAAACGCAGCGGCTACGACCGGAGAAGCATTATTCCAGCCTTGGAAGAAGCCGGTGCAGTTGGCATTGTTGATTCGTACTGGTCCAAAGCTTTTGGCGCGAATAAAATCTTCGGGGCGCGCACCAAAAAAATTCCTACCGTAGATATTCAGTTGGAAGATTACGGTATGCTTTACCGGATGGTAGAACACGGCGACAAACCGAAAATACACGTGGTTGCAGAATCTAAGGATTTGGGGGTAATGCCTGCTTTTAACACCATCGCAGAAATTAAAGGCACTGAAAAACCTGAAGAATACGTAATCCTTTCAGCACATTTTGATTCGTGGGACGGCGGAACGGGCGCAACAGATAACGGCACTGGAACTTTAGTGATGATGGAAGCCATGCGAATTCTAAAAAAAGTATATCCCAATCCAAAACGCACAATTTTAGTGGGCCATTGGGGAAGTGAAGAGCAAGGTTTAAACGGATCTTCTTCCTTCGTTGCAGACCATCCCGAAATTGTAAATAACATTCAAGCGGTTTTCAATCAGGACAATGGAACCGGAAGAGTAAAGAGTATTAATGGCGCTGGATTTTTACAGTCTTATGATTATATTTCACGATGGTTGCGTGCTGTGCCAGATACAATTCGCAAAAATATTGAAACCACTTTTCCCGGCTGGCCAGCAAGCGGTGGCTCAGACAATGCCAGTTTTGTGGCGGCCGGTGCACCCGCTTTCAGCTTGAGTTCTTTAAGTTGGGATTATTGGAATTACACTTGGCATACAAACCTTGATACCTATGATAAAATTGTTTTTGACGATGTGCAAAGCAACGTAATTTTAACTGCAATTTTGGCTTATATGGCTTCGGAAGACGATTCAAAAACTTCGCGCGAGCAAATTATTCTGCCAATTGATGATAAAACAGGAGAACGCCAAACTTGGCCAACACCGAGGGTTCCCCAAAGAAAAGGAGGAATGTAATTTTTTAAATCACAAAAAAATAAATCCCAAATTCCAAAGAGTACACTTGGAATTTGGGATTTGTGTTTTGGAATTTATTTGGAACTTGGTATTTGTCCCGATAGCTATCGGGATGGATTTTACAAGTTGAATGCTTCCTTCACTTTATCAACATAATCCAACTTCTCCCAAGTGAAAAGCTCCACTTCTTTTGTAATTTGTCCATTGTACGGGCTTTCAAAAGTTTTGGTAATCACTTCAGGATTTCTTCCCATATGTCCATAAGAAGCCGTTTCGGAATAGATAGGGTTTCTCAATTTCAACCTTTTTTCAATTGCGGCAGGACGCATGTTGAATATTTCTGAAACCTTTTTAGCGATTTCGCCGTCAGAAAGTTTTATCTTTTTAGAGTTGTAAGTGTTCACCAAAATTGAAGTTGGTTCTACTACACCAATTGCGTAACTAACCTGAACTAAAATTTCGTCTGCAACACCTGCAGCAACTAAGTTTTTTGCAATATGTCGCGCTGCATAAGCCGCACTTCTATCAACTTTACTCGGGTCTTTTCCGCTAAAAGCACCGCCACCGTGCGCGCCTTTTCCGCCGTACGTATCAACGATGATTTTTCTTCCAGTTAAGCCCGTATCTCCGTGTGGGCCACCAATTACGAATTTCCCCGTTGGATTTATGTGGTAGGTAATATCGTCATTAAACAATTTCTGAACGTAATCCGGAAGTTGTTTTTTAACGCGTGGAATCAAAATTTCCGTGATATCCTTTTTGATTTTCGAAAGCATTTTTTCGTCTTCATCAAAGTCATCGTGCTGTGTGGAAACAACAATTGCAACAATTTTCTGCGGAATATTATCGTCGCTGTATTCAATGGTTACCTGGCTTTTCGCATCGGGGCGCAGATATTTTATTGCCGAATCCTCACGGCGCAACGCAGCCAATTCAATCAAGATTTTATGCGAAATATCCAAAGCCAACGGCATATAGTTCTCGGTTTCCTTGGTAGCATAACCAAACATCATCCCTTGATCGCCAGCGCCTTGTTCTTCTTTATTCGCGCGGTCCACACCTTGGTTAATATCCTGTGATTGTTCGTGAATCAATGAAATAACTCCGCAGCTATCGCCACTAAATTTGTATTCGCCTTTTGTGTAACCAATCTTGTTAATTACGTCACGTGCAATATTTTGCACATCAAGGTAGGTATTGCTTTTCACCTCGCCTGCCAAAACAACTTGTCCGGTGGTGACCAACGTTTCGCAAGCTACCTTACTTTCAGGGTCGAAAGCCAAAAAATTATCTAAAAGCGCATCGCTAATTTGATCCGCAACTTTGTCTGGGTGTCCTTCAGAAACGCTTTCCGAAGTAAATAAATAGGCCATAAAATGGTTTTAAAATTTATAGTTTTCAGAAGATTTGACGAAAGCGCCGAAGGGAAGTTTTCACTGCCTTTAGCATTTTTTATTGAGGTTGCAATCAGTCAAATCTTTCCTCTTAATTTGTCTTGGGCAAAAGTAAAAAAATTAAATGAACCGCAATTTTATTTAAAGTTTTTTGGCGAAATATTTGGTTATTAAATTTTTCCGAACATATATTTGCACTCACAAAGTTCAAATCTTTACTGAAATGTTATCAAGAAAGGCCGAGGGAATAGACCCTATGACGCCTTAGCAACCCTTAAATTCCCGCGCAGGTGGGAATCTCATTTAAGAAGGTGCTACATTCTACAACAATCCTGAAAATTCAGAATTGATGATAGATAACGACAAGACAATTTCTTATCTGAAATTGCTTTTCAATTATTCTTTTTAACATTTTTCTATTAAAGTACGTCGCAAGGCGCATTTTGGCTTTTGTTTTAATTTTTTTATTAACTCAAAAAAACTAGAAAAATGAGTACACAAAACAATTTCGCAACAAACTTGTTGCACGCAGGACACGATGTAACCGCCAACGGAGGAACCAGAGCGGTGCCAATTTACCAAACTTCCAGTTACGTTTTTAAAAATAGCGACCACGCTGCAAACCTGTTCAATCTTTCCGAACCCGGATTTATTTATTCGCGCCTTAACAATCCAACTTGCGATATTTTGGAAAAACGTTTGGCGGCTTTGGAAGATGGTATCGGCGCGGTTACCACTGCATCGGGCGCATCTGCCATTTCCACAACATTGCTGACACTGCTTCGCGCGGGCGACCATATTGTGGCGTCCAGCAGTTTGTACGGTGGAACTTTCAATTTGTTAAACGTTACTTTACCGCGTTTGGGAATTACAACCTCGTTTATCGATGGTTCAAATCCTGAAAACTTTGGAAAAGCCGTAAAAGAAAATACTCGCGCAATTTTCATCGAATCCCTCGGAAATCCGAAGTTGGATGTTTTGGATATCGAAGCGATTGCCGCTGAAGCAAAGGCGAATAAAATTCCACTAATTGTGGATAATACGGTCGCTTCTCCGGCTTTGTTGAACCCTATTGCGCACGGTGCAAATATTGTAATCCATTCCCTCACAAAATACATCAACGGAAACGGGACAACACTGGGTGGTGCAATTATTGACGCAGGAAATTTTGATTGGGCCAACGGAAAATTCCCTGAATTTACCGAACCCTCTGCAGGTTATCACGGTTTAGTTTATTCCGAGGTTTTAAAGGAAGCCGCTTTTATCGCAAAAGTACGCCTTGAGGGGCTTCGCGATTTCGGCGCGGCTTTGAGCCCGTTTAGCGCTTTTCAGATTATTCAAGGTTTGGAAACTCTGGAAATTAGAATTAAAAAACACAGCGAAAATGCGCTGAATATCGCCAAATGGCTTCAAAGTAGAGAAGAAGTAGCTTGGGTGAATTACCCCGGTTTGGCGGATAATCCGTATTTCAACCTCGCCCAAAAATACCTTCCCGAAGGACAAAGTGGCTTGGTTACTTTTGGCGTAAAAGGAGGCTTCGAAGCTGCGAAAAAAGTAGTTGATAATGTGAAGTTATTTTCACTTTTAGCAAATATAGGCGATACGAAATCCTTGATAATTCACCCTGCTAGCACAACGCACCAACAGTTAAACGAAGCAGATCAAACGGCCTCGGGGGTAAGTCAAGATTTAATCAGACTTTCCGTTGGCTTGGAAAATATCGACGATTTAAAGACAGATTTGGAACAAGCTTTCAAGAGCGTTTTTAAAGAACAATTGGTTTAGAAAATCTCAAATCTCACGTCTCAAGTCTCAAATCTAATGTCTCACATCTCAATTCTAACAATAGCAGATTACACCACAAAAAGTGGAGTTAGCCTCAAAAATCTTCCCTTAAGCTACCAAGTTTTTGGGAAGCAATTGGGCACGGCTCCCGTGGTTTTGGTAACGCACGCGCTTACCGGAAACAGCAATGTTTGCGGTGAAAAAGGCTGGTGGAAAGATTTAATTGGCCCTGAGAAATGTATCAATAGTGAAGAATATACAATTCTATCATTCAACATTCCAGGCAATGGATACGACGGATTTTTAATTGAAAATTATGAATACATAACCATTTACGATGTTGCCAAATGGTTTTTAACAGGATTGCAACTACTTAAAATATCGAAAGTTTTTGCAGGAATCGGAGGTTCTTTGGGCGGAAGTATTCTTTGGCAAATGGCAGTTTTAAAGCCTGCATTATTTCAAAATATAATTCTAATTGCTACGGATTGGAAAGCGACGGATTGGTTAATTGCGCAATGCAGAGTTCAGAAGCAGATTTTATATAATTCTGAAAATCCTGTGCACGATGCGCGAGTACATGCGATGACTTTCTATAGAACCCCGCAGTCTTTTAAACAGAAATTCAATAGAAGTTTAAACGAAGCGAAGCATATTTTCAATGTTGAAAGTTGGTTGCTTCACCACGGTGAAACCTTACAAAAACGCTTTCAATTACAAGCCTATAAATTGATGAACCACTTGTTGGTTACCTCAGATTTTAAAACAGAGGAAGCGTTTTTGAGTATGGCATCTAAAATTGAAGGAAACATCTATTTGGTGGGCATTGACAGCGACGGATTTTATTTAAACGAAGAGATAAAAGAGACGTATTCCGCATTAAAACCTTTAAAAGACAACGTGCATTTTGCCGAAATAAATTCCATTCACGGGCACGATGCATTTTTAATTGAATACGAACAATTAACGGGAATTCTGAACCCCATTTTTAATTCAGAATTAGTTACAAAAACAAAAAATTATGAGCACGCAAGTATTGGATAATCCGGTTTTGCACCGAATTGACCTAAACAGTATAAAAAAGAAAAAAATAAACATAGCCATTTTTGGACACGG
Source organism: Aequorivita vladivostokensis (assembly GCF_000952855.1). Lineage (GTDB taxonomy): Bacteria > Bacteroidota > Bacteroidia > Flavobacteriales > Flavobacteriaceae > Aequorivita > Aequorivita vladivostokensis. The sequence goes on from NZ_JSVU01000001.1 coordinate 460,005, forward strand.
AAATGTGGGTGGCAAATTGGTAGATCAAATAATCTCCTCGAAGGAAGAAATCTCCCGAAGACGCGATTTGGAACTGAATATTTTCGCAATCGCAAATTCAAAAACGGTTTTGCTTCAGCAACAAGGTTTGAACAAAAATTGGTTGGAAGAAAAGCTGGAAACTGGACAGTCTTATAATGTGGAAGAAGTAATTTCCTTTGCAAAATCCAACAACCTTCAAAACCTGATTTTAGTTGATAACACAGCAGATTCTGGCTTCGTTCAAAATTATTCAGCTTTTGTAGAAAACGGTTTCCATTTGGTTTCTTCAAACAAAATCGCCAATACGTTGGATTTGAATTTTTACAAAAAACTTCGTGAAAAGTTGACTTCAAAAAAGCGGCAGTATTTATATGAAACCAACGTAGGCGCTGGACTTCCGTTGATAGATACCCTTAAACTTTTGCATCTTTCGGGTGAGAATATAACGCGAATCCGCGGGGTGTTTTCTGGTTCGTTGAGTTATATTTTCAATACTTTTTCCGAAGAAGATAGAACGTTCAGCTCGGTTTTAAAATCGGCAATCGACAAAGGATTTACAGAACCCGACCCGCGCGAAGACCTTTGTGGCAATGACGTTGGACGGAAATTGCTTATCTTGGCGCGTGAATTGGATCTGCACAACGAGTTTGCGGATATTTCAATTCAAAACTTAATTCCGAAGGATCTGCGGAACGTTTCAAAAGAAGAATTTTTAAAGCGATTAAAAGAATTGGATGTACCGTTTCAAATTAAAAAGAAGAATCAGGCGAAGGATTCGGTTTTTCGTTACGTTGCAGATTTGCACGGCGATTTATCAAAGGAAACCGGTGCCTTTTTGGATGTAAGTTTAGCTTCTGTTCCCAAAAATAGTATGTTGGGAGCATTGAAAGGCAGCGATTCCATTTTTGAAATTTACACCGAAAGTTATGGCGACAATCCAATAGTTATCCAAGGTGCGGGCGCTGGCGCAGCGGTGACGGCCCGTGGCGTTTTTGGCGATATTTTGCGAATAAGCGATAAAGATTAAAAAAGACGTAAGACATAAGACCGCTTCGCTAAAAGACAAAAGACTTTTGACAAAAAAAATCCTGTATAATTTAGTCCTACCTCCTACGTGTTACCGTCCTATGTCATTTCTAATTAAACGATAAACAAAATAAAATATGAAAGTTACCTTAAACAGAATAAACGACAACTATCTTTTTGAAGCAAAAGGCGCTTCCGGAGTTCCAGTTCTAATCGACAACAAAACCGACGAACCTTCCAAAGGCGCAAGCCCAATGGAGCTTTTACTAATGGGTGTTGGCGGTTGTAGTGCGATAGATGTTGTTTCAATTTTGAAAAAACAACGGCAGGAAATCACTTCCTATAAAATGGAGGTGGAAGGCCAGCGAAAAGAAGTACGCGAGGCAAAACCGTTTGAAGCAATACATGTAACGCTACATTTGGAAGGCAAGATTGACGAGGCCAAGGCTGTCCGTGCCGCTAAGTTGAGCTTTGAAAAATATTGCTCGGTTTCAATTACGATGGAAGCCTCGGTAAAAATCACGTATAGTATTGAGCTAAACGGAAAATCGTTGGATGTAATAGGAGTTTAAAAACTTTCTGCAAGGTTTCTAAAACGAAAAGCAATGAATAAAATACAAAAGGAATTACAAAACCGAATCCTAATCCTCGACGGCGCCATGGGCACGATGCTGCAGCGCTATAAATTTTCGGAAGAAGATTTCCGCGGCGAGCGGTTTAAGGATTTTCATAAATCGGTACAAGGGAATAACGATTTACTTTCTATAACCCAGCCACAAGCCATTGCTGAAATCCATTCCAAATATTTCGCAGCAGGAGCCGATATTGTTGAAACCAACACATTTTCCAGCACTACTATTGCAATGGCAGATTACGATATGCAGGATTTGGTTTATGAATTGAATTTCGAATCTGCAAAAATTGCAAAAAAAGTTGCAGATGAATTCACTTCGAAAGAACCCAACAAACCACGTTTTGTAGCCGGAGCAATGGGGCCGACAAACAAAACCGCCAGCATGAGCCCCGATGTAAATGATCCAGGTTTTCGCGCTATTTCATTTGAAGAACTCCGCGTTGCCTACAAACAACAGGCCGAGGCCTTGATTGATGGCGGCGTGGATTTGCTTTTGGTTGAAACCATTTTCGACACTTTGAACGCAAAAGCAGCCCTTTTCGCAATTGATGAAATTAAGGAAGAGCGAAATCTCGACATTCCAATTATGATAAGTGGAACCATAACCGATGCTTCCGGAAGAACACTTTCGGGGCAGACGGCGGAAGCATTTCTGATTTCAATTTCGCATATTCCACTTTTGAGCGTAGGTTTCAATTGTGCTTTGGGCGCCAAACAACTCACGCCCCATTTGGAAGTGATTGCAAACCGCACCAATCTTGCCGTAAGCGCCTATCCAAATGCGGGTCTGCCAAACGCCTTTGGGGAATATGACGAAAGTCCTGAGCAAATGGCTTCGCAGGTAAAGGAATATTTAGACAAACAATTGGTGAACATCATCGGCGGTTGTTGTGGCACCACGCCCGAGCACATTAAAGCCATTGCTGAAATTGCTTCAAAATATAAACCGCGACCTGTTTTTAATTCTGAAAATGCTGCCGTATGATTCCCACTAAACAAGAAGTTGAGGCGGCTTGCGAACGTGTAAAACCATACGTTCACAATACCCCTGTGCTAAAATCTTCTTTTTTGAATGAACTCTCGGGTGCCGAAATTTTCTTCAAATGTGAGAATTTCCAAAAGATGGGCGCTTTTAAAATGCGGGGCGCAACCAATGCCATTTTACAAGCCTGCCTGCCGAATGGGCAGGTTTCTGACGAACAGAAGAAGAATGGCGTGGTAACCCATTCTTCTGGGAATTTTGCGCAAGCCCTTTCTTTGGCTGCGAAAAATCTTGGCGTAAAAGCATACATCGTAATGCCAGAAAATGCGCCACAAGTGAAAAAGGAAGCTGTAAAAGGTTACGGTGGAATTATCACAGAATCAGAATCAACCCCGATTGCGAGAGAAACCGAAGCCGAACGAATTCAAAAAGAAACCGGAGCAACATTTATCCATCCTTCAAACGACAGAAATGTTATTCTCGGCAATGCAACTTCAGCAGCGGAATTACTTCAAACTCATCCCGATCTCGATTATGTTTTCACACCAGTTGGCGGCGGCGGATTGATTGCGGGGACTGCACTTTCGGTAAAATATTTCGGCACTGATTGCAAAACCATCGGCGGCGAACCGTTTGAAGTTGACGATGCTTTTCGATGTCTAGAAAGCGGGAAAATAGAATTCAACGAAACCACGAATACAATTGCCGATGGATTGAAAACATTCCTCGGCGATGTCAATTTCCCGATTATAAAAGAATTGGTTTCAGAAATAATCAGGGTTGAAGAAACCGAAATTATTTCAGCAATGAAACTTATTTGGGAGCGGATGAAAATAATCGTGGAGCCCAGCAGCGCAGTTGCTTTTGCGGCTTTACTTCGCGAAAAAGAACGGTTTAAAAATAAAAAAGTTGGAATATTAATTTCCGGCGGAAATGTGGATTTAATGAATTTGCCATTTTAAACTCTGTGCTCTCTGTGCCTCTGTGGTGAAAAAATAAACCACAAAGACACAGAGGACACAAAGGATAATAAAAAATGAAAACAGAAAATAAAAAATATCTAAAACTGAGTGGGCTCGAACCCCTTATAATCACCCCCGAAAGCAATTTCATAAATGTGGGAGAACGCACCAATGTGGCAGGTTCAAAGAAATTTCTTCGACTAATAAAAGAACGGAACTTTGAAGAAGCACTTTCCGTAGCCCGCGAGCAAGTGGAAAACGGCGCACAGATCATCGACGTGAATATGGACGATGGACTGATTGACGGGAAAGAGGCGATGGTGAAATTCTTGAACCTTGTGGTCGCCGAGCCGGATATTTCCCGCGTTCCAATAATGATAGACAGCAGCAAGTGGGAAATCATTGAGGCCGGATTGCAAGTGGTTCAGGGAAAATGTGTGGTAAATTCAATTAGTTTAAAGGAGGGCGAAGCAGAATTTATCAACCACGCAAAACTCATAAAACGCTATGGCGCCGCGGTAATCGTAATGGCTTTTGACGAAACGGGCCAAGCCGATAATTACGAGCGAAGAACTGAAATAGCAAAACGCTCCTATGATATTTTGGTGAACCAAGTGAGATTTGCACCCGAAGACATTATTTTCGATTTAAACATTTTCCCGGTTGCAACGGGAATGGATGAACATCGAAGAAACGCCATCGATTTTATCGAGGCCACTCGTTGGGTTCGGGAAAATCTGCCGCACGTGAGCGTGAGCGGCGGCGTGAGCAATGTGTCCTTTAGTTTCCGTGGAAATGATCCCGTTCGCGAGGCGATGCACTCGGTATTTTTGTACCACGCCATTCAAGCGGGAATGAATATGGGGATTGTTAACCCTGCGATGTTGGAGGTTTACGACGATATTCCAAAAGATCTTTTGGAACGCGTTGAAGACGTAATGCTCGACCGTCGCGAAGATGCTACGGAGCGATTACTGGATTTTGCCGAAAACGTGGTCGGAAAATCAAAAGAGAGCAAAATAGATCTTTCCTGGCGGGAAGAACCGCTGCAAAACCGTATTACCAGAGCTTTGGTAAAAGGAATTGACGAATTTATTTTAGAGGATATTGAGGAAGCGAGGCAAAGTGTTTCCAAACCAATTGAAGTGATTGAAGGGCATTTAATGACGGGGATGAACGTGGTTGGAGACCTCTTCGGAAGTGGAAAAATGTTTTTGCCGCAAGTGGTTAAATCTGCTCGTGTAATGAAAAAAGCAGTTGCTTATTTGCTTCCGTATATTGAAAAAGCAAAAAAAGATTTGACTGAAAAGTCCCCCCAGCCCCCAAAGGGGGAGAAGGCCGAACTTGTTCCCCCTTTGGGGGCCAGGGGGACGGATTCGGCTGGTCGAATATTAATGGCAACCGTAAAAGGCGACGTTCACGACATTGGAAAAAACATTGTAGGCGTGGTTTTGGCGTGCAATAATTATGAAATAATAGATTTGGGCGTAATGGTGCCACCCGAAAAAATAATCGCAACCGCGAAAGAACAAAACGTGGATGCCATTGGTTTGAGCGGTTTGATTACGCCTTCATTGGACGAAATGGTTTTTTTGGCGAAGGAAATGCAGCGTCAAAATTTTACGGTGCCGCTGCTCATTGGCGGCGCAACTACGAGTCGGGCGCATACCGCGGTAAAAATTGATCCTGAGTACGAATGTGCCGTGGTGCATATAAATGATGCTTCGCGAGCGGTTACGGTGGTTGGCGATTTGCTAAAAAAGGAAACTTCGGAAGCCTATAAAGAAAACATTAAAAAGGAATATGAAACCTTCCGAAAGGATTTTCTGAAACGTCAAAAGGTAAAAACCTATTTGCCCATTTCCGAAGCGCGGAAAAACAAGTTTCAAATTGATTGGAATTCTTCAGAAATAGTGAAACCCAACAAACTGGGAGTTCACGTTTTAAAGGATTTCGATTTAAATATATTGCTGGATTATTTAGATTGGACGCCCTTTTTCAGAAGTTGGGAACTGCACGGCAGGTATCCAAATATTTTGACGGATGAAATTGTGGGCGAACAAGCTTCGGAATTATTTGAGGATGCGAAAAAAATGCTTCATAAAATAAATTCAGAAAAATTGTTGGAAGCGAGGGCTGTCTTTGGAATTTTTGAGGCGAATACTGTTAATGATGATGACATTGAAGTAGTCCCCCTAACCCCCAAAGGGGGAACTATTTTAGGGGCCCCCCCTTCGGGGGACGGGGGGACTTTCCGAACCCTTCGCCAACAATCCCAAAAGGCAAAAGGAAAACCCAACCTTGCCTTGGCAGATTTTATCGCGCCAAAGGAAAGCGGAATTCGGGATTATATCGGCTGTTTCTGCGTAAGTGCCGGTTTTGGAACTGCGGAATTGGCCGCAAAATATGTTGCAGAGCACGATGATTATAATGCGATTATGGTAAAAGCTTTGGCAGACCGCTTGGCAGAGGCTTTTGCGGAATATCTTCACAAAGAAGTGCGAACAAACTATTGGGGCTACGCTTCCGAAGAAAATCTTTCAAACGAAGACTTGATTTCAGAAAAATACAAAGGTATTCGCCCAGCGCCCGGTTATCCCGCCTGTCCCGACCATTTGGAAAAAAGGACTATTTGGGAGCTTTTAAAAGTGAAAGAGAATATCGGCGTAGAACTCACGGAACATATGGCCATGTGGCCAGCGGCTTCGGTTTCGGGATATTATTTTGCCAATCCCGAAGCCCGCTATTTCGGTCTTGGAAAAATTAAGGAAGATCAAGTGGAAGATTTCGCAAAGCGAAAAAATATGAATTTAGAAGAAGCCACGAATTGGCTGAAAACAAACCTTGCAGATTAGATGAAAGTAACCGAGCACATAAAAAACGGCAACGGAAAAACACAGTTTTCGTTTGAGATTTTACCGCCTTTGAAAGGGGAAAATATACATTCCATTTTTGAGAATATTGATCCGTTGATGGAGTTTCAGCCGCCCTACATAAACGTTACCTATCATCGGGAGGAATATGTTTTTAAGGAATTGAAGAACGGTTTGATTGAAAAGAAAATCGTTCGCAAACGTCCGGGAACGGTGGGGATTTGCGCGGCAATCCAAAACAAATACGAAGTTGATGCCGTGCCGCACATTCTTTGCGGCGGGTTTACGAAGGAAGAAACCGAGAATTTTTTGATAGATCTCCAGTTTTTGGGAATTGATAACGTAATGGCCCTGCGCGGCGATGCGGTTAAAAGTGAGACCTATTTCACGCCCGAGAAAAACGGCCATAAGTACGCTTGCGACCTTGTTTCACAAATAAATGCTTTGAATAAAGGCACTTATTTGGATGACGAGCTTCAACATACTTTCCCGACGAATTTTTGTGTGGGCGTGGCCGGATATCCCGAAAAACATATGGAAGCCCCGAGCAGCGAGAGCGATATCCATTTCCTAAAAAAGAAGATAAAAAACGGCGCGGAATACATCGTTACCCAAATGTTTTTCGACAATGAAAAATATTTCAAATTTGTTGAAAAATGCAGGGCAGAAGGAATTACCGTGCCCATTATTCCGGGTTTGAAACCCATTGCGGTAAAATCGCATCTCAATTTAATTCCGCACAGATTTAAAGTAGATTTGCCTGATTCGCTGGTGATGGAAGTGGTAAATGCCAAGGACAATAAAGCGGTTCGGCAGATTGGGATTGATTGGTGCGTAAAGCAGAGCAAAGAACTTGTAAAAGCCGGCGTGCCTTTTCTTCACTACTATTCTATGGGAAAAAGCAGCAATATTAAGGAAATCGCTTCGCAGGTATTTTAAGATTGCTTTATTTTGCGGCGATGTCCCGAATTGCGTTTTTGGTGTTTTTTCTCACAACTTCTTTTGTTTTTTCACAGGAAAAAAACAAGGATTTTTTCGTGGACGCCAATTATTTCTACGGAACCATTCTTCGGCACAATAAAGATATTTCACATTTGGTGAAAGCGCATCCCGACGGTTTCATCGTTGGTTTTAACCGAAAAACCTACGGAGCTGAACGGTGGCAACAGGAATACAATTACCCCGATTGGGGATTTTCCTTTGTGCACCAAAATGCACATTACGATGTTTTGGGTGAAAATTATGGGCTTTATGGGCATTTCAATTTTTACTTTTTAAAACGAAATCTTTTCTTCCGAATTGGGCAGGGTATTGCCTATAACACCAATCCGTTCGATTTGGAGACCAATTTCAAAAACAACGCTTACGGCACACGTTTGTTGAGTTCAACCTATTTGATGCTGAATTACAACAAACAAAATCTCTTCAAAAACTTCGGGGTTCAAGCGGGAATTGCTTTGGTGCATTATTCCAACGGAAATTTTAAGGCGCCAAATTCGAGTACGAATGCTTTCACTTTAAATGTGGGCGTGCAATATTCACTTGGTGATGAAAGGAATTCTGAATACATTACCGATTCCATTCCCAAGAAAATTTCGGAACCTATAAAATACAACTTTGTGCTCCGCGGCGGGTTGAACGAAAGCGATTATTTAAATCTTGGGCAGCATCCGTTTTTTTTGATTTCGGCCTTTGCGGACAAGCGGTTGAGCTATAAAAGTACGCTTCAGTTGGGTGCGGATTTTTTCTATTTGCCATTTCTGAAAAAGGAAATAGAATACCTTTCCATTGCTTTTCCAAATATGGGCATTAAAGGCGATGAGGATTTTAAACGCGTCGGGATTTTTGCAGGGCACGAACTTACCATCAATAAATTGGCAGTAGTTTCACAGGTTGGCTATTATGTATATTATCCCTACGATTTTGAGGGAAGAACATATTTTCGGGCAGGTCTGAAATATTATTTTACCAAAAAACTTTTCAGCGCAATCACGCTAAAATCGCACGGTGCGAAAGTGGAAGGCGTGGAATTTGGCGTGGGAATTAGAATATAGATTATGAAGAAGTTATTTTTTGTCAGCTTGGTTTTTTTGCTGTTTTCGTGCGATTCCGAAAACGGTTGGGACTGTGTGCAAGCGGCAGGAGATTCAATTTCCAAAGAATATATTGTTTCCGAATTTTCAAAAATTAGAATTGAAGATGAGGTCACTTTATATTTGAAACAAGGAGATATGCAGCAGGTAAAACTTGAGACCGGGGAAAACCTTTTAAGCGATATTTCCGTAGGTGTTGAAGGAAATACTTTGGTGGTGAAAGATAATAATGATTGCAATTTGGTCCGCGATTACGGCATTACGAAAGTATTTGTAACCGTGCCAAACATTACTGAAATCAGGAATAGCTCGGCTTACGACGTAATTGGCGAGGGAATATTGAATTTTCCGCAACTCACTTTGGTTAGCAACAGTTCGGCTGGCCCAGAAACAATCAGAAAGAGCGGCGATTTTTATTTGAACCTTATTTGTGAAGATTTCCGCGTAAGCGCAAACGGCCAAAGTGTTTTTTATATTACGGGCACCGCTGGCAAAGCCAATCTTAGTTTTGCTGACGAAATGCCCCGGTTTGAGGGAGAAAATTTTATAATTGATGAACTCACTGTTTTTCAAAGAAGTGCGAACAAAATGATAGTAAATCCGCAGCAAAGTATCGTCGGAAAAATCGTGGCCACGGGCGATATTATCAGCCACAACCGCCCTCCGCTGGTAGATGTAAAAGAATTATTCACGGGCAGGCTATTATTTGAAGATTAGTTTATCTTTACGGGCGTTGAAAAAAATATGAAGCACTTTCTTTCCGTAATTTCAGTCCTATTTATAAGTCTTTCGCTTTTTTCCCAAGAAGAAGAATTGAAACCAATTTCACTGGAGGCAGATTTTTTCTACGGAAGTATTCTGGAGCACAATCCAGATATTGAGCACTTAATTACCGGACATCCCACAGGTTTTATTCTTTCCTTTAATCGAAAAACCTATGGGTTTAACGAATGGGAACGCCGTTATAATTATCCCGATTGGGGTTTTACACTCGCATATCAAAATATGCACAACGAGTATTTGGGAAATGTAATTGGGGCCTATGGTCATATGAACTGGTATTTTTTAAAAAGGCACCTTATGCTGAGCGTTGGGCAGGGAATTGCATATTCTGCAATCCCTTATGATCAGGAAACAAATTACATCAACAATGCTTATGGCACACATTTATTGAGTACAACTATTTTAAAAGGAAATTTTGTGCGTGAAAACATTTGGAAGGGGCTGGGCCTTCACGCAGGTTTTACGGTTATCCACTATAGCAATGCCAATTTTAAAGCTCCGAACAACAGTACTAATTCATTTTTGTTAAATGCAGGGGTAAGTTATCAATTGGATTATAAGGAATTTCCAGAATACATTCATAAAGAAGATTCGCTCAGCAAAACCCACGCAGAAAGGTTTAAATACAACCTTGCTTTTAGAACAGGTATAAATGAAAGTGATGTAGTAGGTTTAGGGCAAGAGCCTTTTTATGTAATTTCAGCTTTTGTGGACAAACGCATTAACTATAAAAGCACATTTACAGCTGGGGTAGATGTTTTCTTTTCTACTTTTTTGAAAGAATTGATCAACTATCGCTCAATTGCCTATCCAGAGGACGGACTTTCGGGTGATGAAGATTATAAACGCGTTGGGGTATTTGTGGGCCACGAATGGCGTTTTAATAAAGTTGCGTTTATTTCGCAGTTGGGTTATTATGTATATTGGCCTTATGAATTTGAAAACCGTATTTATAACCGTTTAGGGCTTAAACGATATTTTTTCAACGATAAAATTTTTGCCGCCATAAGCGTTCATGCACATTGGGCAAAAGCGGAAGCAGTTGAGTTTGGTGTAGGTTACAGATTGTAAAAAATTCTGAAAATTTCAGAAAAAGATTATGAAAAACATATTTTACTGCATTTTGGTTTTGATTTTTACGGGCTGTAATTCAGAGTCGAGTTGGGATTGTATTCAGAATGCTGGAACTATCGTACAAAACGAAGTTACAGTGCCGCCCTTTACTAAAATATTGGTTTGGGAGCGTACCAAGGTATTTATTCAACAGGGTGAAGAGCAAAAAGTGGTTATTGAAACAGGAGAAAGCCTTATGAATGATGTAGAAGTTACCGTAACCGATGGTAGACTTGAAATTCACAATAACAACAGTTGCAATTTGGTTCGTGATTACGAAATAACCAAGGTGTATATCACTTCGCCAAACATAACCGAAATCCGCAGTAGCACTGGTTACCTTATTGAAAGTATCGGCGTGCTTCGGTATCCGTCGTTAACACTTTTGTCGGAAGATCAGCAAAACGAGGATCAGTATCACATTGACGGCGATTTTAAATTGAATTTGGATGTTCAGAGTTTAAGCGTCGTGGCCAATGGACTGTCCAAGTTTTATATAAAGGGAAGTGCTGCCAATACCAATTTTGGGCTCTACGCAGGCGATTGCAGGATTTTTGCTGAAAATTTAACCGTACAGAACCTCTATGTTTATCACCGAAGTACAGGCGAAATGGTAGTGAATCCACAATTGGCCATTCGTGGAAAAATTGTGAGTTTGGGCAATGTTATTTCCAAAAACAGACCTGCAATTGTTGAGGTCGAGGAACTGTATCGAGGGAAACTTATTTTTGAATAGTCAATTCAGAAAACAATTTTTCGAGCGTTGTATTTTTTTGGTGGAGCTGAAGTATTTTCAAGCCATTATCGTGTGCAAAATCGAAGACCTTTCCGCGCATATCCTGCTCGGTTTCAAAGTAAAGCTGATACACAAAACCGATGGAATTTTCAACTTTTTGAATCTTCGGAAGCTGTTGTAAAGCCACTTCTTCCACCCGATAATCAAATTCCACTTCAATAATCTGTTGCTGATTATTTTTTAAATCTGAAAGTTTTTTATCGAGCACTATTTCGCCTTTGTTTATAATTATTACGCGATCGCAAATGGCTTCCACTTCCTGCATAATGTGGGTGGAAAGCAAAACTGTTTTTTCCTTGCCCACGTTTTTTATGAGTTGACGGATTTCAATCAATTGATTTGGATCCAAACCGGTAGTTGGTTCATCCAAAATCAAGACTTCGGGGTCGTGCAACAGCGCATTTGCAAGCCCAACCCGTTGGCGATACCCTTTTGAAAGTTGGCCTATTTTTTTGTTCGCTTCGGGCGTTAAACCGGTTTTTTCAATAACGCTTTCAACCTCCGCTTTGGGAATATTATAAATTCCCGCATTAAAAAGAAGGTATTCTCGAACATACATATCCAAATAAAGCGGATTGTGTTCGGGCAGATAGCCAACGCTTTTTTTTACGGAAATATCATCCTTCGTTACTTCAAAACCGTTCACGATCGCCACGCCTTCCGAAGCGGGAAGAAAGGTGGTCAAAATTTTCATCATTGTAGATTTTCCGGCGCCGTTCGGGCCCAGAAATCCTACGATTTCCCCTTTTTCTATGGTGAAGGAAACCTTGTTCAGCGCTTTTTGTTCGCCGTATGTTTTGGTTATATTTTCTACTTTTATCGACATATTTTCAGAATAGCAAAACTACATAAATTTTCTTCTGAAGTGTTTGCACTTCGCGATTTAAAATTTTTCATAAAACGTTTTCCGCCTCACAATTATTGGCTACTTTAGCGGCTATGATTATGAAACCTATTTACAATTTTTCCAAGGCTTGGTGGCATATGTTCCAAAACATTCGCTAATTGGGATTATTGTATTTTAAAATATACTTTTGAAAAGTCCCATATTGGGGCTTTTTTTATGAAATTGATTTTATGGAAAACAAAAAAGAACTGCGCAGTTGGTTAGATGCCTTTGGGTTAAACCATCCACTTGTAATTGCGGGGCCTTGCAGTGCCGAAACTGAGGAGCAACTGCTGAAGATAGCACATCAATTGAAGGATACAGACACCTCGGTGCTACGGGCCGGAATCTGGAAACCACGAACCCGTCCGGGCAATTTTGAGGGCGTTGGCGCCTTGGGCTTAAAATGGCTTCAAAGGGCAAAAGAAGAAACCGGATTGCTCACAACCACTGAAGTTGCGAACGCAAACCACGTAGATTTGGCACTAAAACACGATGTGGATATTCTGTGGATTGGCGCACGCACTACGGTTTCGCCTTTTATTGTACAGGAAATTGCAGAGGCGGTTAAGGGAACCGATAAAATAATTTTGGTAAAGAATCCAGTGAACCCAGATTTGGCTCTGTGGTTGGGTGCTGTGGAACGATTTTATACCGCCGGAATAACCAAGCTCGGAGTAATCCACCGCGGTTTTTCTACTTATGAAAAAACGCGTTATCGCAACAATCCCGAATGGCAGATTCCTATAGACCTTCAAAACACATTTCCAGATTTACCGCTTATTTTGGATCCCTCACACATTGCGGGCAAACGCGATATTATTTTTGACCTTTGCCAAACCGCGCTCGACCTAAATTATGATGGGTTGATGATAGAAACGCACTTTGACCCCGACAATGCTTGGAGCGATGCGAAACAGCAAATAACGCCCCGGGCGTTGGACAAAATGACGGTTGATCTGAAAATCCGAAAGGTTGAAGGGGACGAAGCCGAATTCAATAATCAATTAAATACCATGCGCACGCAGATTGATTTAATTGACGATCAAATCATGGACATGTTGGGCAAACGGATGAAGATAGTTGACGGAATTGGCGCTTTGAAAAAGAAGAATAATGTTGCCATTTTACAGGTAAAACGATGGAATGAAGTTTTGGGACGTATGATTCTTGAGGGCGAACAGAACAAACTCAGGGAAGAATTTGTATTGAAAATTTACAAAGCCATTCACCAAGAATCCATTAACCATCAGAAAAAGGTTATTAATGAGTAAAAAGTTTTGCAACTTTGCGAGATGAAAGGCATCGTCTATAAATCTACCGGCAGCTGGTATTCCGTGAAAGCGGAAAATGGTACTTTTTACGATTGCCGTATAAAGGGTAAATTCCGAATTGGCGGTATTAAAAGCACAAATCCCGTTGCCGTGGGCGACCACGTAGATTTTGATATTGAAAAAAAAGGCGATGAAACCGTTGGGGTGATAAAACATATTGACGAACGTGAAAATTACATCATCCGTAAATCTGTAAACCTTTCCAAACAAACTCACATCATTGCCGCGAATATTGACGTTGCTTTTCTGCTTATAACGTTGAACAACCCGCCCACATTCACCACTTTTATCGATCGTTTTTTGGTAACTGCGGAGGCGTATCACATTAAAGCTGTGCTCCTTTTCAACAAAATTGACACCTACAACGAAGACGAATTATTAGAGATAAAATTCCTTGCAGCGCTTTACCGAAAGATAGGGTACGAGTGCATCGGAATTTCGGCAGTAACAGGGAAAAATATTGACAAGGTAAAAGCCATAATGAAAGAGAAGGTGACGATGTTTTCGGGCCACAGCGGCGTGGGGAAATCTACTTTAATCAACGCAATTGAACCCGACCTGGATTTAAGAACCTCAAAAATTTCTGAACAACATTTGCAGGGGCAGCACACAACCACATTTGCAGAAATGTTCGATCTTTCCTTTGGCGGACAGATAATAGACACTCCCGGAATTAAGGGTTTTGGCGTGGTGGAAATGGACAAGGAAGAATTGGGCGATTATTTTCCAGAGTTTTTTGAACGGAAGGAAAATTGCAAATTTAACAATTGCCTTCATTTGGAAGAACCCCAATGTGCGGTAAAGGAGGCGTTGGAAAATGAGGAAATAGCGTGGTCCCGCTATAAAAGCTATTTACAGATTTTGGAAGGGGAAGAGGATCACTTCAGAAAAGATATATATAACGAAAAATAAAAATTCCAAATCCCAAATTCCACTCAATAACCCTTAACTCTTAACAAATAACAGAGATGCGCGCACTGATCCAAAGAGTAAAAAAAGCATCCGTGACTATTGAAGGAAAAATTTTTTCTGAAATAGAGCAGGGACTTCTCGTTCTATTGGGAATCGAAGCTGCGGACGCCCAAGAGGACATTGACTGGTTAGCAGGAAAAATTGCTCGTTTGCGGATTTTTTCAGATGAAAACGAAACGATGAATCTGTCGGTGCAGGATATAAATGGCGACTGTTTGGTGGTTAGCCAATTCACGTTACACGCAAATACCAAAAAAGGAAATCGTCCTTCCTTTATAAATGCCGCCAAACCTGAAACAGCCATCCCGCTCTACGAAAAATTTGTGCTTCAACTTGAAAATGAAACCAATACAAAAGTAAGGACGGGACGTTTCGGGGCTATGATGGAGGTTGCCCTAATCAATGACGGGCCGGTAACAATCTGGATAGATTCAAAAAAAAGAGAATAATCTCTTTAACTTTTTTTTAACCTTTCGGAAATTTTATATATTGCCAAGTGAAAAATTACTTTATGAAAAAGATTTTTTGCTTGGCATTCCTACTTTGCTCAGCTCATATATTTTCCCAAAAGGGGTATTCCATTGCTTCTATCCCAGAAGAATTGACCGAATATTCAAACAGTGTATTGCTTGATGAATTGGTAGAAATAGATGTGACCAACATCAATAAACTGAAAGAAAAAAAATATCGGGTCATTGCAGTACTGAACAAACTTGGCGATAGAGATCCGCGACTGCATGAGTACTACGATTCAAATTCGCGTGTAAAGGATATTGAGGTTAGAATCTATAACGCCTTTGGAAAGGAAGTGGAACATTTCAAAAAAAAGGATTTTAGAGATGTGAGCAGGACGGGCTATAATATGTACACAGACTCACGAATGCTATATCTGAATTATACCCCTACTTCATACCCGTATATCGCAGTTTTTGAGAGTGAAACGGAATCCGGTGATACAGCATTTTTGAGTCCGTGGATTCCATTAAAAGGCTATGCCGAAAGTGCGCAGAAAAGTGTACTGAAAATAAAATATGATCCTGCAAATAAGCCAAAATATAAGCCCCAAAATGTAGAGGGACTTGATATCGCCATTTCCGATACACCGGAGGAATTGATTTTCTCGGCGGCAAACCTAAAAGCTGTTCGGTACGAGGAGCACGGGCCTTTGATGAACAAAATATTCCCGAGTGTTTATGTTGCGCTCAACAACTTTAATTTAAAAGAAACCGTGGGTTCGGGTACAGACTGGCGAGAGTTTGGAATCTGGATGAACAAGAGCTTACTTTCTGATGTAGGCGATGTACCAGAGGGCTCGTTGGCACGCGTAAAAAGTCTTGTAGCAAATGAAACTACCACGGAAGGAAAGGCCCGAAAAATATATCAATTTGTCCAGGATAAAGTGCGTTATATCAGCATCCAGATTGGGATAGGAGGCTGGAAGCCTATGCCTGCCTCAGATGTGGATAAGCTCAGTTACGGGGATTGTAAGGCGTTGACGAATTACACAAAAGCCCTACTGGACGCTGTAGGCGTACCTTCTTACTATACCGTGGTATATGGCGATAAGATAAAATGGGATATCATGGAAGATTTTTCCTCATTGCAGGGTAATCACGTAATTCTCGGAATACCCAATAATGATGAAATAACCTGGTTAGAATGTACCAGTCAGGATACGCCCTATGGATATATTGGGAAATTTACCAATGATAGAGATGTGCTGATGATAACGCCCGAAGGCGGTAAAATTGCACATACCAAAGTGTACGAAACAGAAGAAAACACACAAGAAAACAGCGCCAATGTTAGAATTGATGCCAATGGTAATCTAACCGCAACCCTGAAAAGTGTATCCAAGGGCCTTCAATATGACGATGACTACATGCTGCCAAAAGAAAAACAGGAAGAATTGGATGAGCACTACAAAAAGAAGTGGAATTACATCAATGGCTTTTCAATTACAGATATAAACCTCGATAATAACAGGGAAGAAGTGATATTTACGGAAGACTTATCCCTCAACATCCCAAATTATGCAAATCCCGTAGGAAGCGATTATCTTTTTTGCGCCAATATTTTCAATCAAAACCAATACATTCCTCCGCGAATAGATAGCCGAAAACAAAATCTTTATATAGCCAATGGCGCAATCGATATTGATACGATAACCGTGGAAATACCTGATAATTTAACGATTGAGGGCCTACCAGAGGCAACCGTTCTGGAAACCAAATTCGGAAAATATCAAATCGATTTTAATATATCATCAGATAACAAACTGACCTATACTCGTGAATTAATAATAAACAAAGGGGAATATCCATCTTCGGAATACGAAAACTTTAGGGATTTCCTCCGTTCTATTGCCAGATTGGACAAAACTAAAGTACTACTAAAACAGAATATTCAATAAACACCCTAAAATAAAATGAAATCAAGCTTACTTGCCCTCATCGCCATCGTGTGTTTTTCTGGCACCTCCATTGCCCAAAATTATAAATTTGGAAAAGTTTCCAAGGAAGAGTTGCTCCAAAAGGAACACCCCACCGATCCTACTGCCAATGCCGCAATTCTTTACCGAGAAACCAAGACCGATTTTCAATATACTCAAGACTCGGGTTGGTATATGGTAACAGATTACTTTGTGCGTATTAAAATTTATAACAAAGAAGGTTTTGATTGGGCAAATACCACTATCGATCTGTACAAGGGAGATGGTGAAGATAAATTGTTAGGATTGAAGGGCTATACTTATTATTTGGATGGCGACGGCAAAATAGAAGAGGTAAAGTTACGGAATGATGGAATCTTTGAAGAGGAAACCACCAAGTTTCTTACCCAGACCAAAATTACCATGCCAGACGTGCGCGAAGGTTGTGTTATTGAATATAAATATACTATCAACTCGCCTTTTATTTTCCAGATTGACGAATTTAAGTTTCAGGAAACGATTCCTGTGGATAAGGTGAGCGTTACCTTCACCTCCCCCGAATATTTTGTCTATAAAACTCACCAAAGAGGCTGGGTGCCCTATAATGTTGATGTAAAATCAAGGGAAAGAACAATGAGCTATCGACAAACAACCCAAGATATTAAAGCTTTTTCGGGCTCCGGAATTCCAGAAACCTCTACCCGGGAAGTAAAATTTAAGGAAGATATTTATACCCTGGAGCTCGAAAACGTTCCCGCCTTAAAGGAAGAGGCGTATGTGGGTAATTTAAATTATTACACAACCGCCTTACAGTTCGAAATGAGTTACATTGATTTTCCAGGCTCTCCCATTAGGACGTTTTCAACCACCTGGGAGGATGTATCAAAGCGAATTTTTGAGGTAGATTCCTTCGGTAATGAACTATCCAAGGACAATTATTTTGAAAATGATCTAAACAATCTTTTAAGTGGTGTAAGCAATCCTGAGGAAAAGGTTGTAAAGATCTTTTCATTCGTGCTGAATAAAATGACCTGGAACAATTATCTGGGTTATTACACAAATGAAGGTGTAAAGGAAGCCTATAAAAAAGGCTCCGGAAATGTAGCCGATATCAATCTAATGCTTATCGCTATGTTGCGGAAGGCCAATCTAAATGCCAATCCGGTTTTAGTTAGTACTAAGGATAATGGCATGCCTCTCTTCCCTACGCGCAATGGTTTCAATTATGTGATTGCCGCCGTGGAGCTTCCACAGGGCATTGTGTTGCTGGATGCTACAAATAAAGATGCCGATATTGGGGTTTTGAGAACCAGTATTATGAATTGGAAAGGTCGCGTCATCACCAAAGAGGGATTCTCTGATTGGATATCGCTCAGCCCTCAGATTCCCGCCGTAAAAAGTGCAATGGTCAATGCCGAAATAAAACCCGACTTTACCGTCGTTGGGAAAGCCCAGAACAGATTTACCGGCAATTACGCCTTTCAGTATAGGCAGGAATACAAAAGCATGAATGAAGATGCCAAAAGAAAAGCAATAGCAAAGGAAACCGACCAAGCAGAACTTTCCAATGTAACTTTTGAGAATTTGGAGAGCCTGGGAAAACCTGTTTCTTTGGAATATGATTTTGAAGTGGCGGATGCCGTGGAAGACATAGCCGGAAAACTATATTTTTCACCTTTGGTATTCATGGCTGCCAAAGAAAGTCCTTTCAAGCCTGACACCCGCTTATATCCTATAGATTTCGGTTATCCTATGAAAGATCGATACATTGTAAATATTGATTTACCCGAAGGGTATCAAGTAGAATCCTTACCCGAAAACACCGTTTTTAATTTGGGTGAGAATATAGGTAGTTTCCGCTATTTGATATCGCAAATTGGCAACAAGCTGCAACTTTCGGTTGAATTTTCTATCAAAAAATCTTTTATTGCTGCCGAAGAATACGGAAATTTGAAGAAATTCTATGAACTCTTAATCGCGAAGGAAAACGAAAAGGTTGTACTTTCAAAAGCATAATGGACATCAAAAACGCACAAAAGGCAGTAGATGAGTGGATAAAGGAGCACGGCGTGCGCTATTTTAATGAGCTCACCAATATGGCCCAGCTTACCGAGGAAGTAGGCGAGGTAGCACGTATCATAGCCCGTCGCTACGGCGAGCAGAGCGAAAAGGAAAGCGATAAAACCAAAGATTTGGGCGAAGAACTTGCCGATGTTATTTTTGTTGTGCTCTGCCTGGCCAATCAAACGGGTGTCGATCTCGAAAAGGCGTTCCAAAAAAAGCTGGACTTAAAAACCAAACGCGACCACGATAGGCACCACAACAACCAAAAACTAAAATAATGTTCAAAAGGGTTATAAATACAAAGGGATTTTGGAAGTCGGTGCTTTCGCTTGCCATAGCCTTTGCGCTGCTGTTTGCGTTGATAAAATGGGCAATCGAGGGTTTCGAAATAGCCTATTTTACGGAGAGGGATCCTGTAATGTTTATGCTTACGCTGCTTTTGGCGGGATTTGTATATGGGTTTTTCGTAACCTTCGGAAAGTTTAGGGCGAAACTCAAAGAAAAAGAGAAAGGGCAATGAAGGCCAATTTTAAACGTGGAGAACTCCCTTCAGAAAATATAAAAATCAACATTTGCGGTTCCAAAAGTGAATCGAACAGATTGTTAATCCTTCAGGCACAATTCCCAAATATTTCCATCGAAAACCTTTCAGACAGTGATGACACCGCTGTTTTACAAAAAGGATTGAAAATTTCAAAAGGTACGGTAGATGTGCATCACGCCGGTACAGCCATGCGTTTTTTGACAGCCTATTTTGCCGCAACGGAAGGAACCGAGGTGCTGCTCACCGGCAGCCCGCGTATGCAGCAACGTCCCATCGGTATTCTGGTGGACGCTCTTAAAAGTTTGGGCGCCGATATTGAATACGCCCAAAACGAAGGCTTCCCACCTTTAAGAATAATAGGTAAAAAACTTCTCAAAAATGAAGTCAGGATCAAAGCCGACGTCAGCAGTCAATATATTTCCGCTTTAATGCTCATTGCGCCCGCGCTTCCCAAAGGTTTGAAAATTTTCCTGCAAGGCAAGACCACTTCGGTGCCCTATATAGAAATGACCCTCCAACTCTTGAGAAATATTGGAATTTCAGGAGATTTCGAAAAAAATGTAATATCAATTTCTTCTGCGAAAACCATCCATGACAATCTTATGATCGTGGAATCTGATTGGAGCTCGGCTTCCTATTTTTACAGTTTGGTAGCCCTTTCCGACGACCTCCAGATTGCCCTAGGCAGTTTTTCTGAAGAAAGTTTGCAGGGCGATGCCGCTTTGGCCCAGATTTACGAAGCTTTGGGCGTACAGACCTATTTTAATATTTCCGAAAAGACCATTTCGCTTTCAAAAAAAAATTCCCAACTGCCAGACTCGCTATTGCTCGATCTTGCCAACACACCAGATTTGGCACAGACAATTGCGGTAAGTTGTTTCGGACTGGGGATAGGCTGCAGGCTTACGGGGCTCCACACTTTAAAGATTAAGGAAACGGATCGCCTTTCGGCTTTAAAAATTGAATTGGAAAAACTGGGCGCGTCTGTTCAGATTGACGAAAGCTCGCTAAACCTTGAGAAATCTTTTCACCTAAATCCGGAAGTTAGGATAGAAACCTATCAGGACCACCGTATGGCGATGGCATTTGCGCCACTGGCCTTAAAAACTGAACTCACCATCAACAACGCCGAAGTGGTTTCAAAATCATACCCCAACTTTTGGAGTGATTTAAAAATTGCGGGAGTTGAATGTGAAATGTCCTAAAACCCAATGCTGAAAATTTCAGCAAAATAGGTCTTTGCGGATGTAATTATCCCGCTCTGGAAGTTAATTGGTTAAATAAACCATCATTTACTTGACAACGCCTGTTCTGAGGTTGTATATTTGCGCCCTTGTAAACCAAAGCCTTGAAGGGGCATTTTAAATTCAAAAGAACTACGCATTATGGGAATGAAACTTTCAAACTTCAACTTTAACCTTCCGGAAGAATTATTGGCAGAATATCCTGCACCAAACCGTGACGAATCGCGCTTGATGGTATTGGACAGAAAAAACAAGACCATTGAGCATAAAATGTTCAAGGATCTGATTGATTATTTTGAGGAAGATGATGTTTTGGTAACCAACAATACAAAAGTTTTTCCTGCACGTCTCTTCGGAAATAAGGAAAAAACCGGTGCCCGTATTGAAGTTTTTCTTTTAAGGGAATTAAACCCCGAAACCCGTCTTTGGGATGTTTTGGTAGATCCGGCCCGAAAAATAAGGATTGGAAACAAACTGTATTTTGGCGATGATGAAACCCTCGTGGCAGAGGTTATTGACAATACCACTTCGCGCGGCAGAACCCTGCGTTTTCTTTTTGATGGTTCTTATGAAGAGTTCCGGAATAAATTGACGGAATTGGGCGAAACTCCTCTTCCGAAATATATTAAAAGGGAAGTAGAACCCGAAGATGCAGAGCGCTATCAAACTATTTTTGCTAAAAATGAAGGCGCCGTTGCCGCACCCACTGCAGGTCTCCACTTTTCAAAACACCTTTTAAAACGTCTTGAAATTAAAGGAGTAAACGTTGCCGAAGTTACGCTTCACGTTGGGTTGGGAACGTTCAGCTCTGTTGAGGTGGAGGATCTTTCAAAACATAAGATGGATTCGGAAGAGATGGAGATTGACCAAAAAGCCGTAAGTATCATCAATGCCGGTATTCAAAAGAAAAAACGTGTGTGCGCCGTGGGAACTACCGCAATGCGTGCCTTGGAAAGTTCGGTTTCTTCAAACCACACGTTAAATCCTTATAAGGGATGGACCAACAAATTTATTTTTCCGCCGTATGATTTCAGTATAGCCAATGCGATGGTGACGAATTTCCACACCCCGAAATCTACATTGTTGATGATGGTTTCGGCATTTGCGGGACACGATTTTATAAAGGAAGCCTACGCTGAGGCCATTAAGGAAAAATACAGATTTTATACCTATGGCGATGCTATGTTGATTATCTAATAGAGATTTCATATAAATTTTAAGAATCCCGATGCGCATCGGGATTTTTTATTTTATAAGCGTTTGGTTTTCAAATGTCAGATTAATAATATACCTTAGTCTTTCTTATGAAAACTAACCGGGTAACTGCATGAAAAAAACTATACTTTGCTTCATTTTTTGCACGGTTTATTTAGTTGCCCTTCCTCAGGGTATGGGCTGGGATTTGCCTGAGAGCTGGAACTTAAATTTGGCCGAACACCCGGAAATTTTTCATCTCCCTCCTTTAGATACCCAATTGATATTGCAACAGGATAGCATCAACGATTTGGATAAAAGTATGCCCTGGCGTTATGGTATTGAAATGCAACTTGACTTGAATATGTGGCGCGATGGTCTATGGACCACACTGCCCAATGGAGCCAAGATTTGGCGAGCCACCATTCATTCAGCGGATGCAATGAACCTAAGCGTTAATTTTAGTGATTTTTATTTACCGCCTGGCTCAAAACTTCAATTATATAATCAAGAGAGAACAGATGTTACCCAGACCTTCGACCATGACCAAAATAGGATAAACGGCCAATTGGGTACCTGGTTCGTAGAAGGCGATATTATCTGGATTGAATATTACCAACCACCAGGCACACCCAATACGGCAAGGCTGCAAATAAATAGCGTAATCCACGGGTATAGAATGGGCAGGGTAAACGCAATTATTGGGGAGGGCAAAGGATTTAATGATGCGGGAGCCTGTAATTATGATGTGAATTGTCCGGTAGGGTCCGATTTCGACGGTAAAAAAGATTTGGTAAAAAAAGCAGTAGCCCTTTTGAATCTGGGAAATGGCTATCTATGCTCCGCAGCCTTGGTTAACAATACTAAAAATGATAAAACTCCTTTTCTTTTAACAGCCAATCATTGTCTTCAGAATAGCAATCCGGCTCTTTGGGTTATTAGGTTTAACTGGGTAAGCCCTGTCCCGGTTTGTGGCACAGGGGAGGAAAGTGGCAATCTGCAAACCAATTTCACCATTAGTGGAGCCGAACTCCGCGCAAATAATGCCAAAAGTGATTTTGCGCTTGTAGAACTTTTAGATAGAATACCAGAATCGTGGGATGTCGCTTTTGCAGGTTGGGACAATTCCGATACCGCTCCAATTTTTGAAGTAGGTATTCACCATCCAAAAGGCGATATTATGAAAATTTGCCGCGATGATTCCGGTGCCCAGAAAGTGGACGCCAACGGGACCCAAGTTTGGCTGGTGGGTGGCGGAACGCATGGCAGCGGTAATGGTTGGGAAATAGGAACTACCGAAAGTGGCTCCTCTGGCTCTCCTTTATTTGATGAAAATGGAAGGATTATCGGGCAACTTTATGCTGGGCAGTCAGCCTGTAATGGCTTGGAAAATAATAACGATTATGATATTTACGGCAGATTTGGGGTTTCGTGGAATACCGGCACTACTTCCCAAACCCGCCTTTTGGAATGGTTGGATCCTATCAATTTTGGGAGTGCTACCGTAGAAACCCTCCAAAACCTATTGAACACTCCGGATTTTGAAATTACGGGAGATCTTAAAATCTATCCAAACCCTGCAAAAACAACCATCACGGTTATGAATAATAGATATCCGCATCTATCCTTTCAGTTTTTTAATGTGGTGGGGCAGCGGATCCACTCGGGTTCATTGTCCAATACAATGAATACCATTAATGTAACCAATCTTGCAGAGGGGGTTTATTTTCTTCATTTAATGGATGAAGACAGCAACGACTCGATGACCAAAAAAATCATAATCAATAAATAACAATTTCATTTCAAATTAAGCTAAGTCTCTATTCTGAAAAGAAAGGGGCTTTTTGTTTTAAATACCGTAATTTTGCACGATGGTTTCAGAAAAAAGAGATATACGGGCACTTTCAAAAGAAGAACTACGAAGTTTCTTTGAAAGCATTGGTGACAAGGCTTTTAGAGGGACACAGGTTTATGATTGGCTATGGAGCAAGGGGATTCACAGCTTTGATGATATGACCAATATTTCAAAGGAAACCCGAAAGCATTTGGATGAAAATTTCGTCATTAACCATATTAAAGTTGACCACCTTCAAAAGAGCAACGACGGAACCATAAAAAACGCCGTGAAACTTCACGATGACCTGGTGGTCGAATCGGTCTTGATTCCCACAAAAAAGAGGACGACCGCCTGCGTTTCCAGTCAGGTGGGCTGTAGTTTGGATTGTACTTTTTGCGCTACGGCAAGGCTGAAACGAATGCGCAATCTAAACCCAGACGAAATCTACGATCAAGTAGTGGCCATCGATAAGGAAAGCCGTCTATATCACAATAAGCCCCTTTCCAACATTGTTTTTATGGGAATGGGCGAGCCGCTCATGAATTATAAAAATGTGTTGGAATCTATCGAGAAAATTACCTCTGAGGACGGTTTAGGAATGTCTCCAAAACGCATTACCGTATCTACCTCTGGCGTTCCAAAAATGATAAAGAAGCTTGCGGATGATGAAGTAAAATTCAATCTCGCGGTATCATTGCATTCCGCCATTCAGGAAAAGCGGGAGCAGATTATGCCTTTTGCGAAAAGTTTTACGCTACCCGACCTGCGCGAATCCTTGGAGTATTGGTACAGCAAAACCAAACGTAAGATTACGTATGAATACATTGTTTGGAAGGATATAAACGATAGGTGGGAAGATATTGAGGCGCTCGTTACGTTCTGCAAATACGTGCCGTGCAAGGTAAATATTATTGAATACAATCCTATTGAAGATGGCCATTTTCAACAGGCTTCATCCACAGTGATTGATGATTATATACAAGCCTTGGAACACGACAGAATTCCCGTAACCGTCCGCCGAAGCCGCGGTAAGGACATTGACGCCGCCTGCGGGCAATTGGCAAACAAACAATAAAAAGAGCGGCTTTTGGCCGCTCTTTTTTATTTAATATTGCTGGAAACAAATTAGTTTTTTACAATACGGAAAGTCTTGCTTGCGCCCTCAATAGAAACAGTCACGATGTAAACACCAGACTGAAGTCCAGAAATATTTACAGTTTCGTTGTTGCTATTCAATTTTTGAGATACCACTTGTTGTCCTAACATATTGTAAAGAGCAACTTTTTCCATAGATGTATTTGCGGAAAGGTTTAACTGGCCGTTTGCAACGAAGTGTTTGAAACCGTTGAAAACTAAATCATTAACGCCCAATACATCGGCTGAAACTTTAAAGTCGTCAACTTGAAAACCAAATTGATCCGAAGCCACATGGTTAATAGCAATATAAACATCTTGTCCGGCATAAGCATCTAAGTCAAAAGTAAATTCTTCCCAATCGATTGCTTGAGGAACTAAACCTGAGTCCAATGAAGAGAAACTACTTGGATCCGTATCAACCGTAGATATCAA
This sequence comes from Aequorivita vladivostokensis, assembly GCF_000952855.1. GTDB lineage: Bacteria > Bacteroidota > Bacteroidia > Flavobacteriales > Flavobacteriaceae > Aequorivita > Aequorivita vladivostokensis. The sequence continues at coordinate 485,363 of NZ_JSVU01000001.1, forward strand.
TACATTAAAAGTTTCTTGTGCATAGGTAGCGTCAGCTGCTTTTGCCCAAAAAGAAAGTAAATTTCCAGAGGTTCCAAGTGTAATTTGTGGGGAAATTAGCCAATCGTTGTTTGCATTAGTTGTGCCGTCTGGTACAGCGGCAAAAGATGTCATTGCCTTCACTCCACTGTATGCAGTCCAGTCAGAATCAGCTGATGGATCTAACGGAGGATTTGTTGCAGTAGAATTGAAAACAATAAAAGCGCCAGTGTATCCAGAATTGTCAAAAGTAATACCTTGGAAACCGTAAGTAGGTAAAAGGTCAAGATCAACTAAAGTCCAATCTCCCACATTTTCAATAATGAAATCATCATAAGATTCAAAATCATCTTCAAAAATAGTAGTCTGAGCATTCATAGCAAAGCCAGCAAACAATGCGGCCAATAGTGTAATTTTTTTCATTTTAATAATAATTAAGGAGTTAAAATTAATTTTCCCAAAAATAAGGCTTGTTCCTTTGTTTACGTCTGTTTCGGAATGTTTTAACGCCTTTTTAAAAATTCGCATTTTAAAAGCACTGTTGAGTGTCTGTTTCGTATTTATTAACAAGGTTTTTCAATTTTTAAAAATTAAATGATAGTTTTACTGAGATTTTGGTTTTTACAGGTAAGAATGATTTCAAAATATTTTGTTAAATTCCCGTTCCTGTTTTTTAAATCCATCACCTTTACTTGTGTTCTCGTTTAAAACCATCGTCCATTTTTAACTATCTTTGAGCCTTTATGAAGATAGTTTCACGAATCAAACTTCCCATTGAAACCGAGATGGAGCTTTTTGAAAAAAAGTTCTCTGCCTCCATGTCTTCCAAAGTTTCCCTTCTCAACAGAATTACCCACTACGTAGTAAACCGAAAAGGAAAGCAGATGCGCCCCATGTTCGTTTTCCTCATTGCGAAAATGACGGGCAATGGGCAGGTGAACGAGCGCACCTATCGCGGCGCTTCCGTTATCGAGCTTATCCACACCGCAACGCTAGTGCACGATGACGTGGTAGATGATAGCAACCGCAGGCGTGGCTTCTTCTCCATAAATGCACTTTGGAAAAACAAGATTGCCGTGCTCGTAGGTGATTATCTGCTTTCAAAAGGCTTGTTGCTTTCCATTGACAACGACGATTTCGATTTATTGAAGATAATTTCAGTAGCCGTACGCGAAATGAGCGAGGGGGAACTGCTTCAAATAGAAAAAGCCCGAAGGCTCGACATTACCGAGGAAATCTATTTTGAAATCATCCGCCAAAAAACCGCCACCTTAATTGCCGCTTGCTGTGCCATGGGTGCCCGGTCCGTAATGGCGCCCGACGAAGAGGTGGAAAAAATGCGCAAGTTTGGCGAGCTCATTGGCACCGCCTTTCAGATAAAGGACGACCTTTTCGATTACGGGACTGAACATATCGGCAAGCCCACAGGCATTGATATTAAGGAGCAAAAAATGACGCTACCTTTAATATATGCTCTAAACCATTCTTCTTCCCAAGAAAAAAAGTGGCTCATCAATTCGGTGAAAAACCACAATAAGGACAAGCAGCGCGTGAAGGAAGTCATCACTTTTGTGAAAGACAACGGCGGGCTTGACTATGCCGTTACAAAAATGAAGGAGTACCAACAACAAGCCCTGCAACTCCTGGAGTCTTATCCCACTTCGCCCTATAAGGAATCATTGGAATTGATGGTGAATTACGTTATCGACCGGAAAAAATAGCAGGTTTCAGTCTCAGTATTCAGTCTAAGTATTCAGAGGCTAACTGAATACTGCGACTGAAAACTGAAAACTTTTCCCCCCATTAGACAACCATTTTTCAAAAACCTGCGTCTATTAAAATAGAAGCCTTTAACAGCAAAGCGTATTTTGAAAATTATACCCTTACATAAAAACTATTCACAGTTGATAGCGAAAGCGTCCAAAGGCGACCGCCGCGCGCAGCATCAATTGTTTGAAATGTTTTCGCCTAAAATGCTGGGCGTGTGCAGGCAATATTTGAAAGATAACGATTTGGCGGAGGAAGTTATGCTTTCGGGCTTTTTCAAAATGTTCACCCATTTAAACGATTTTAAAAATGAGGGCAGTTTTGAAGGTTGGATACGAAGGATTATGGTGAACGAAAGCATCTCCCAACTTCGGAAAGACAAAAAGCTGCATTTCATTTCGGAAACGGAAATAGAAAACACCAGTGAGCACGCCACCTTTATTGAAACCGAACTGGAAGCGAATGAAATCCAAAAAATGATAGACACTCTGCCCGACGGCTACAAAACGGTTTTTGTACTCTACGCGGTGGAAGGCTATAAGCACGGCGAAATTGCCGAATTGTTGCAGATAAGTGAAAACACTTCAAAAACACAACTGTTCAAGGCCCGCAAAATGCTTCAAAATATGGTAAAACAACAAAATAATCTGAGCTATGGCACCCTATAAACTGGAAGATAACATCCGCGAAAAGCTGGAAGCGAGAGAAATGAAACCTTCCGCCAATGCCTGGAAAAAATTGGAGGCAAAACTGGATGCGGAGCAGCCTAAAAAGAAAACCGTGCTGTGGTATTATGTCGCCGCAAGTTTTGTGGGTCTCTTGATTTTGGCCTCTGTTTTATTCAACCGAAATACTTCGGAAGTGAAAAACCAAGTGGTGAATGAAAACTCTGAAACACCCGCCACGGAAACGGAGTTGGAAATTATTCCGAATAATTCCAACAATGAAACAATTGCTTCGGAAGAAAATAGTTCTGAAAAAATGGAAAACAAAGCGTCAAAAAAGAAAGCCTCGGAAACGCAGAAACCAAATGTTGAGCCGAAACCATTTCAGCAAAAGAAATCCGCAATCGATAAAAGGATTGAAAAGCGCGATGCTATTGCCGTACAAAATTCAGATGTAGAACAAACCGTAAACACCGAAAAAACTGTGCTTTCCAAGGAAGACCAAATTTTTAATACGAAAGTAGATGAAGTTGTTGCATCCGTAAAAAAACTCCAGCAAGACAACGCTGAAGTTACCGCAACTGAAGTGGAAGCCCTACTTGCCAATGCCCGCCGCGAGATACAAACACAGCGCATCCTAAACAGTGAAAAAGTGGATGCCACCGCACTTTTGCAGGATGTGGAATGGGAGCTGGAAAAAAGTTTCCGCGACAAGGTTTTTGACGCCCTGGGCGAAGGTTTTCAAAAAGTGCGGACAGCTGTTTCAGAAAGAAACGATTAGCAATTTTCAATAAACAATAAACAATAAACAATAAACAATAAACAATAAACATTCATCATCATCATTAATCAAAAAATCGAACACTTATGAAACTAATTACATTTACCACCGCGCTCGCCCTGTGGCTACTTGCAGGGATTTATGCCCAGGCGCAGGAAACAGACAGCGCATCTCAAACAGCAGTTGAGGAGCTTATTTCTTTAAAGGAAGAAATTATTAAAGAAGAAAAAGACGCTCTGAAAGCGGAAGTTGAGAATATTATTAAACGTTTGGAAAGTGGAAACATTTCTGAATCTCAAGCCGAAACCCTGAAACAGGAAGCTGCAGAAAAGCATGCCTTAAATATCCAAAACCGACTGGCGATAATTGACAATAAAGTCGCTCTATTAAAGCGCAATGGTTCCATTGAAAATAATGAAGACCGAATTACTATTCGTATTATTACTTCGGGAAAAGATGAAGACAATATTATTTTTATAGGTCCAAAGAGTAAACAGCGAAAATACGACCGTCGCACCACCTCTGACTTCGTCTTGGCTTTCGGACTCAACAACGCAATTACCGAAGGCGAATCCTTGCAGGATTCAGACTTTAAGGTTGCCGGCAGCCGTTTTGCGGAGCTCGGTTGGGCGTGGAAGACCCGTGTGTTCAAAAATACCAATTGGCTTCGTATTAAATATGGACTGTCGTTTCAATTTAATGGTCTAAAGCCTACCGATAACCGCTATTATGTAGATACGGGCGAACGGACTGAACTTCAAAACTATCCTTTAAAGCTGGACAAATCCAAATTTAGAATGGACAATCTGGTGGTGCCAATCCACTTTGAATTTGGCCCCTCAAAAAAGATAGAGCACGATGATTATTTTCGCTACTCAACCCATAACCAATTGACGGTTGGGCTGGGAGGCTATGCAGGAATAAACTTGAGCGCGCGCCAGAAATTGAAGTTTGAGGATAATGGCGAAGATCAAAAACTAAAGTTAAAGGCAGACTACAATACAAACAACTTTATTTATGGCCTCAGCGGTTATATTGGTTGGCAGGGTGTGGCGCTATATGCCAAATACGACCTTAATACCATTTTCAAAAACAATCCGATAGACCAGCGCAACGTTTCCCTCGGGCTGCGGTTTGATGTGGATTAGCCACACATCGTTTCATTATTCGTTTGTTAATTAACCTGCAAGGTTTCCAAAACCTTGTGGGTTTTTCATTCTTAATATTCCTATTTTTACAAATCGAAATCCTAATAACCCTTAACACTTAACGCTTAACGCTTAACCCTTCACACTCAACGCCAATAAACTTGATAAGCCGAACTACCATAGACAATGTTTTTGAGACCGCCCGCGTAGAGGAGGTAATCGGCGATTTTGTGCAGTTGAAGAAATCCGGCAGCAACTATAAAGGGCTCAGCCCCTTTACCGATGAGCGCTCGCCGAGTTTTATGGTTTCGCCCGTTAAGCAAATTTGGAAGGATTTCAGTAGCGGAAAAGGGGGGAATGTGGTTTCGTTTTTAATGGAACACGAACATTTCACCTATCCCGAGGCCATCAAATTTTTGGCAAAAAAATACGGAATCGAAATAGAGGAAACGGAGCAGACCAGCGAAGAAAAGGAGCAGGCCAACGAGCGCGAAAGCCTTTATCTGGTAAGCGAATTTGCAAAGGATTATTTTCACAACACCTTGCTCAAAACCGAAGAGGGCAAGGCAATCGGCCTTTCCTATTTTAAGGAAAGAGGTTTTACCGATGAAACCATCAAAAAATTTGAACTCGGTTATTCTCCAGATTCTTGGGATGCCTTTACCAGTCACGCCATCAAAAAAGGCTATAAACTTGAATTCCTCGAAAAAACGGGGCTTTCCATCGTAAAGGAAGAAAAACAATTCGACCGCTTTAAGGGTAGGGTAATGTTCCCCATCTTAAGTATGAGCGGTCGCACGCTTGGTTTTGGTGGGCGGATTTTAACTTCGGATAAGAAAGCGGCAAAGTATTTAAACTCTCCCGAAAGCGACATTTACCACAAGAGCAAGGTGCTTTACGGAATTTTTCACGCCAAGCAAAGCATTGCCAAAGAGGACAATTGCTATTTGGTTGAAGGCTATACCGATGTTATCCAGTTTCATCAAACGGGTATTCACAATGTGGTGTCCTCTTCGGGAACAGCCTTAACGCCAGAGCAAATCCGGTTGATTAATAGGCTTACCAAAAACATAACCGTGCTTTTTGACGGCGACGCGGCAGGCCTTCGCGCTTCGTTACGCGGTATCGACTTGATTTTGGAACAGGGGATGAACGTGAAAATCTGCACCTTTCCCGAAGGCGAGGATCCCGATAGTTTTTCGCGAAAAAATTCGTTGGAAGAGCTTACGCTTTATCTGGAAGAAAACGCCAAGGATTTCATCACTTTTAAAGCTTCTTTGCTTGCAAATGAAGCAAAGAACGACCCGATAAGGAAGAGCGAGACCATACACGATATGGTAAACAGCATCGCCAAAATCCCCGACGTGATAAAGCGCGAAGTGTATATAAAGGAATGTTCCCGGATTATGGATATTTCGGAACAAGTACTGTTTAATACACTGGCGCAGATTTTCCAAAAGGAACGCAAGGATTCCGCAAAGAAGGCCGAGGTTCCACAAGGGGCTTTTGAAATAATCCCCGCGGAAAGAAAAATTGAGAAAGTTGATGTCCAGCTTCAGTTGGAAAAGAAAATAATCGAGTTGCTTTTGCTTTACGGAAATGTGGAGGAGAATTTTGAGGATTTAATACTGGAAGCCGACGAAAAAGGCGAAATTTCATTTAGGCCTGAAATCCATAAGTCGCGGGTTTTTGAAAAAATTTATCTGGATTTGCAGGAAGATGAAATTGAATTTACAAATCCGGAATTCAAGGATTTATATTATGAGGTGGTAAACCGCTATAACCAAAATCCAGAGGCAAAGGCGGAGACCTTCATTAATGAATTAGAGCCGGAAATGGCTTCTGCCGTGACCCATATTTTGATGGAAGAAGAACGCTACGTGCTTCATAATTGGGAACGAAAGGAAATTTATGTGAAGGAAAAAGAACAGACCATAGCCCAAATGGTAAGTGAGACTATCCTGAACTTGCGCCGTCATCTGGTTGCACAAAAAATAAACGAGCTTTCTGAAACTATGAAACAGGAAGACAATTCTGAAAAGGAAGCCGGCCTACAGGAAATTGTAGATTATTTAAGCTTAAAAAAAGTACTTTCCAATAAACTAAATCGCGTATTGTAAAATTAATTGAATTGAAACATTCGCGCCTGGTTTATCAATTCGGCCAAGCTTGTAACGTTCAATTTTTTTAAAAGCCGCGTTTTATAGGTGCTTACGGTTTTTTCGTTAATCTCCAACAGCGAGGCGATGTCTTTATTACGCTTGCCGTTTGATAAAAGATTTAGTACTTCCACTTCTCTCGCAGAAAGTTTTTTGTAACGGCCCACAAGCGTATTGTCGCTCACTGAACGACTGTTGAAGACCGCCGCCAATTCGTCGTTCAAATAAATTCCGCCGAGCGCAATCCGTTTAATGGCCTGCAAAAATGCTTCTGAAGAAGTGGTCTTCGGAATATAGCCGGCGGCACCGGACTTTACGGAGCGCAGGGCATAAATTTCCTCGGGATGTGAGGAGAAAATGGCAATTCGGGTTTTTGGAAATTCCTCACGAATACTACGAAGCGCGTGAAAGCCATTTATTTCAGGAATGCTTAACTCCAAAATTAAAATATCGGGTCGTTCTTTTTCAAGGCACTTTAACAATTCAGATCCTCGGGCTACTTTCCCAACAATGGTATATTCATTGGTGCTATCAAGTAAAATGGAAACACCTTTTCTGGTTACAGGATGATGATCGGCAATTACAACGGTTTTCATTTTTTAGTTTTTATAGATTCAAAAAAAATGTATAAAACCTTTAGGCTTTGGGGAATTTTTTAGTTTTAGACACGTAATATTAATACTACATTTTGAATATATAAAATCTCACGTTAAAGAAAATCGAACCTTTCGTTTAATGGTTAAATTATTCGATAAATAACAATATTACTTCAATTCTTTGGGGATTTCACAAACGGGGATTGGCTCCATTTTGTGTTGGTTGGCTCTATTTAATCTTTTGTAGATGTCAAAAACCACTTTTTCCCTTCCCGAGAAATCGGAGCTGGTTTTTCCCGCTTCCACCATTTTCATGGCCCATTCCAGTTCGTCATAGCTTGCGCCAAGCTGTTCTTCGTCTGAGCGGCTATCGCCGAACAATCCATCGGTAGGTGCAGCTTTCATAATGGAATTGGGAATATTTAACGCCTCTCCCAGTTTATAGACTTCGCTTTTCATCAAATCTGCAATGGGACTCAAATCTACGCCGCCATCGCCGTATTTTGTGTAAAAACCTACGCCGAAATCCTCAACCTTATTGCCGGTGCCCGCAACCAAATAACGGTGCAGCCCCGCAAAATAATAAAGCGTAGTCATCCGCAGCCGTGCGCGTGTGTTGGCTAGCGACAGGTCTAGGAAACTGTCTCGCTTGGTTTGGGGAACGGCCGTTTTAAACTCTTCAAAAACAGAAGTTAGGTTTACCTCTGTATTGCTCACATTCGCATAATGCTTCTTCAAAAACTGAATGTGCTCCCGGCCGCGGTCCACTTGGCTTGGCGCTTGGTGTATGGGCATCTCCACGCAAAGTGTGCGCAATCCCGTTTTTGCGCAGAGCGCTGAGGTTACGGCAGAATCAATACCACCGCTTATGCCTAATACAAATCCGTCCATTTTTGCGTTTGTGGCGTAACTTTTCAGCCAATCCACAATATAATCTATAACTTTTTCGGTCTGCATATTTTTCATTATTTATTTTTATACCTATTCTATAAAACCCCGGCCCTAAAGGGTGCATTTTGTTCTCTCCTTATAAAGGTTGAAGGCGAAAACTTCTAAACTTTTAAACCCTTAAACTGTTAAACTCTTTCAACAATAAAGTACCTTTGCACCGCAAAAGTGGTTAAAGATAAAATTAATAATAGGGAATGGCGTTAACCAACAATAACAATTTTTCTATGGTGAAATATTTCGCACTCGCTCTTTTAGGCGTTTTCCTTTTTTCGTGCAATGACGAAAGCAAGGTTGAAAAGGAGATTGAAAAAATTCCTATAAACGTTGAAATCATCCGTTTCGACAAGGAATTTGCTGAAGCCACTCCCGAAACGCTGCCGAAGTTAAAGGCTGAATTTCCGGCTTTTTTCCCAGAACAATACAGCGACAGTATTTGGGTTGAAAAACTGACCGATACACTTCAAAAGCAACTTGAAAGTGAAGTGTTGAAAGCATTTCCGAATGATGAAGCTTTGGAGGAAGTTCTCGTGCCGTTATTTCAACATATAAAATATTACTTCCCGAAATTTACCACGCCGGTGGTGGTTACCACAACTTCAGACGTGGATTATCGCAATAAGGTAATCCTTGCGGATAGTATGCTGGTGATTGGCCTGGACAATTATTTGGGTGCGGAACATCGTTTTTATGAAGGAATTGACAATTATATTTCCAAAGAAATGAAACCCTCGCAAATAGGCCCGGACATTGCCGAAGCTTATGCCCGGCAGTATATAAAACCGCCCAATAAAGCTAGCTTTTTGGGGCAGATTATTTACTTCGGAAAAGAGCTTTATTTAAAGGATTTATGGCTTCCGAATGCTTCAGATGCTGAAAAAATAGGCTATACCGAAGCGGAATACCAATGGGCAGAGGAGAATGAGGAATATATGTGGCGCTATTTTATTGAGAAGGAATTGCTCTACAGCACCGACCCGAAACTGGGCGCACGGTTTATAAATCCCGCGCCTTTTTCAAAATTTTACTTGGAAATAGACAACGAATCTCCCGGAATGTTGGGGCGCTATTTGGGCTGGAAAATTGTTCGTGCCTATATGGAAAAAAACGATACGGATGTGCAGCGGCTCATGATAACCGACGCAGACGAAATATTTACGAATTCAAAATACAAACCAAAGAAATAATGGCAATTAAACACACTTCAGAAATAAGGCTAAAAGTGGGTCTTGACGAAAATAAAATACCTGAAAATATCCATTGGACAGCCGAGGACGGCGGCGTGTCAAACGAGGAAACAAAGGCGGTGATGCTATCGGTTTGGGACAGTAAAAGCAAGGAATCGCTCCGGATAGACCTTTGGACAAAGGAAATGCCCGTGGACGAGATGAAAATTTTCTTCCACCAAACCTTAAGTGCGATGGCCGATACATTTCAGCGTGCCACCAATGACGAAAAGATGAGCGCCACGATGCGCGATTTCTGTGATTATTTTGCTGAAAAATTGGAGTTGAAGCGGGGATAAGGCCGATTAAACCTAACAGGTCTCAAAGACCTGTTAGGTTTTTATTTAATTCGTCAATATAATTCAACACTTCATCCCTTCCCGTGGAATCACTGGCTGAGGTAACAAAATACGGCGGCATTTCTTCCCAGGTTTCGAGCATTTTTTCGGTGTAAGCAGCCATATTTCTTTCCAATGCTTTTGGCTTCAGCTTATCTGCTTTTGTAAAAATGATGTTGAAGGGGATTCCACTTTCGCCCATCCATTGCATAAACTCCAAATCGATGGGTTGCGGTTCGTGGCGGCAATCTACCAATACAAAGGCGAGTACCATTTGCTCCCGCTTTTCAAAATAATTGGTGATGAATTTCTGAAAAGTCTTTTTACTGCTTTTTGAAACACGTGCATACCCATAGCCCGGTAAATCCACCAAATACCAATTCTTATTTACGAGAAAATGGTTTATAAGCTGAGTCTTTCCAGGTCTTCCCGAAGTCTTTGCCAAACTCTTGCGCTGCATCAACATATTGATAAGCGAAGATTTCCCAACGTTACTGCGTCCAATAAAAGCGTATTCCGGCAAACGGTCCTTTGGGCATTTGGCAACATCGCTGTTGCTCATTACAAATTCTGCCGATTTTATGTGCATTGCTTTAGGGTTAGGAGTTAAGAGTTAAGAGTTAAGAGTTAAGAGTTAAAAGTTAAGGGTTAGGAGTTAAGGGTTATGCGGGAGAATATGTTTTTTTAGAAACTTGAAACCTGAAACCTGAAACTTGAAACTACTAAAACCCTCGTTTCTGTAACCAAGAGTAAAGAAGTTCATTAAACTCATCGGGATGCTCCATCATTGCGGCGTGGCCACATTTATCAATCCAGAATAATTCAGAATCTGGTAGTAGTTCATCAAACTCAATGGCTACTTCCGGAGGGGTTACGTTGTCATTTTTCCCCCAGATAATACAGGTTGGGGTGTACATTTTGGGCAAATCCTTTGCCATATTGTGCCTGATGGCACTTTTTGCAATGGCCAGTGTCCGTATTAATTTGTTTCGGTCGTTTACGGTTTCATAAACGTCGTCCACAATTTCTTTGGTAGCCACAGCAGGGTCGTAAAAAACGTTTTCGGCTTTTTTCTTTATGTAATCATAATCGCCGCGTTTTGGGTAGCTTTCGCCCATGGCGCTCTCGTAAAGACCAGAACTTCCGGTGATTACCAAAGCTTTTACTTTTTCGGGATACATTTTTGTGCAGAGTAGGCCAATGTGCCCACCCAGCGAATTTCCCAAAAGAATCACTTCCTCATAACCCAAATGGTCGATAAACTGCCCCACGTATTTCGCGAAATTTTTCACGTTGGTACGCAAGAGGGTCATTTTGTAAATGGGCAATTCGGGTATAAGGATTTTATATCCCTTTGGCGGAAAGAAATCTGCAACTCCGTCAAAATTGCTTAACCCGCCCATTAGTCCGTGAAGAATGATTATTGGTGTGCCTTCACCTATTTCTAAATATGAAAATTTTCCTTCTTTCTTTAAGTTTTCCGACATGCTGTGGTTGGTGCAATTTAGAAAGACAAAAGTAAACAAAAATATTTCATACGGTCTATTTAATGTTAGGCTTTGTTCATTGCCAGTTCCATTTTAGGTTATCTACAATGTGGTAAAACTTATCAACAAAGTGGTAGAATGTGGTAAAAAGTGGGAAAAGTTATATATATTTGAAACTATAAATTACAAATCGGGAATTTCCACAATGCTCAATCTAATAGGCACATACGAATGTAAAGCAGACGTAAAGGGACGGGTCATGGTACCTGCGCCGCTGAAAAAGCAGTTGGCGACCGTGGCTCCCGAGGGCTTCGTCATCAAGCGCGCCGTCTTCCAGCCCTGCCTGGAAATTTACCCGATGAAGGAATGGGACGCCCTCATGCTAAAAATGGGCGAGCTGAACCGATTCAACAGAAAAAATAACGATTTCATAAGAAGGTTTACGGCGGGCGTAAAGACTGTAGAGCTTGATGCTACGGGCCGATTGCTCATTCCAAAGGACTTGCTCTCTTTTGCCGGCATCAACAAGGAAATTGTGTTCTCTTCCGCGATAAACATTGTGGAGGTTTGGGATAAGGATAAATACGAACAGGCTATTGACGATGCCGCAAGCGATTTTGCCGATTTGGCCGAAGAAGTAATGGGAAACAAAAGCAATGATGGTGATGGAATATCATAATCCGGTTTTGCTGAAAGAAACTGTTGATGGGCTTAACATAAAGCCAGATGGGATTTATGTTGATGTCACTTTCGGCGGTGGCGGTCACTCCCGCGAAATCCTGAAGCGGTTGGGTCCCACTGGAAAACTCATCGCCTTCGACCAAGACAAGGACGCTTTGCAAAACGCTATCGACGATACGCGTTTTTTGCTTATAAACCAAAATTTTCGGTTTCTGAAGCAATTTTTGAGATTCCACGGTTTTAGGACTGTGGACGGAATTTTGGGCGACTTCGGGGTTTCCTCGCATCAGTTTGATGTGGCCGAGAGAGGTTTTTCTACCCGTTTTGAAGCCGATTTGGATATGCGTATGAATCGCGATACAAATTTTTCGGCATATACGGTGGTCAACAAATATGAAGAGGCCCAATTGCGAAATGTGCTTTCAAATTACGGTGAATTGCGAAGCGCCGCAGGAATGGCCCGCGTAATTGTGGAAGCGCGCCAGACCGAAAAGATAAAAACGAGCGAACAATTAAAGAAAGTGCTCAGCAGGTTTCTGCCAGCGCATAAAGAAAACAAGATTTTGGCCCAGATTTATCAGGCCATTCGCATCGAGGTAAATCAGGAACTGGAGGCGTTGAAAGATTTTTTGCTTCAAACGAACGAAGTTTTAAAACCGGGTGGGCGCCTTAGTTTAATAAGCTATCATTCTTTGGAAGATAGGTTGGTGAAAAGATATATCCGCAACGGATTGTTTGAAGGGGAACCGGAGAAGGATGCTTTTGGGCATTTTGAAGTGCCATTCAAGGCGGTGGGGAAATTTATAATCCCTTCCGATGAAGAAATAAAACAAAACAACCGTGCCCGAAGTGCCAAGCTTCGCATAGCGGAAAAAATATAACGTAGGCGCCCGATTCATCGCGCGCCAAATTAACGAATCAACGAATCCCGAATTAACGAATCAACGAATCCCGAATTAACGAATTAACAAATTTTGAAAGAAGGTTTTTACAACATAATAAAAGGAAAATTTTTGGTGAGCGACGATGCGCTGAAAAACTGGCGCTTTATCATTTTCCTCTCCGTATTGGCTTTGATTATGATTGGCAGTTCGCACAGCGCAGACAAAAAAGTCCATAAAATTTCAAAATTGAACGCACAGGTGAAAGAACTGAAAAGTGAATATGTTGACGTGCGAATGTTGTTGATGCAGGCACGGATGGAGAGTAAAATTATTGCCGCAATGGAAAGTCATGGGTTGCAACCATCCACAACGCCTCCGAAAAGAATTCGAATAATTGAACCAGAAAATAAAAAATAGCTAATGCTAAAAGTGTAACCATTAATCAATAACTGACAACCGATACCTGATCATGGCTTTTGAAGAAAAAAACATATTAAACCGTCTATACGTCGTTGCCGGATGCATGTTTCTTTTTGCGCTTGCCATTAGTGTGAAGTTGATGAACATTCAGTTTGTGGATGGTGAAAAATATCGCGAATTGGCAAAGGAGAATACCACGAAAAACTTTGTGATTCCTGCGAATCGCGGTAATGTATATGCCGATGATGGCAGTCTTTTGGCTACTTCGGTTCCAAAATATGACATCCGCTTTGACGCCGTAACGGTTTCTTCGGAAGATTTCAAGGAAAATTTAAAGCCGCTATCCGAAGGGTTGAGCAAAATGTTTGGGAAGCCCGTTTCGCATTATCAAAATATGTTCAGAAAAGCGCGTGCCGATAAAAACAGGTATTTGCTTATCGTAAAAAATCTGGGCTATTCAGATTATATAAAGGTGAAAAACCTGCCGCTTTTCCGCAAAGGTCCCTACAAAGGTGGAATTATTGTGGAACAGCGCACCGTCCGCGAGCATCCCATTGGTAAGATAGCGCAACGCACCGTGGGCGATGAGGCTTATGACCGTCCGGGATACTACGCCGTTGGTTTGGAGGGAGCATTCAACGATTTGCTCACGGGCAAGGAAGGCCATAGGCTAAAGCAAAAAATAGCCAAGGGCCAGTGGAAGCCAATTTCCGACGACAATGAGATTGAACCGCAGGATGGCTATGATATCGTTTCAACCATAAATGTGAATATTCAAGACATCGCTCACCACGCCTTGCTAAAACAATTGGAATATTACGAAGCCGAGCACGGAACCGTAATTGTGATGGAAGTAGCAACGGGCGAAATAAAAGCCGTCTCAAATTTGGGCCGCACCTCCAACGGAACCTATTATGAAAAATTGAACTACGCCATCGGCGAATCGCACGAGCCGGGCTCTACCTTTAAGGTAATGGCAATGATGGCCGCTTTGGAAGATAAGGTAATAGACACCAGTACCGTGGTTGATACAGGCAACGGCGTAAAGGTTTTCTACGGAAGAAAAATTTACGATTCGCACCGAGGCGGCTACGGAAAAATTTCGGCTGCAAAAGCTTTGGAAGTTTCCTCAAACATTGGGTTGGCTACAATTATAAATGATAACTATTCCAAAAATCCCAACAAATTCATCAACCGTTTAAAAAGCTGGCATCTTACCGAAAAAACAGGCGTTGCCATTAAGGGTGAAGGCGTACCAATGATTCCACAGCCTGGCGATAAAAAGTGGAGCAAGAATGCACTTCCTTCTATGGCCTATGGGTATAACCTACGTCTCACTCCACTTCAAACTTTAAATTTTTACAATGCCATTGCCAATAACGGCGTAATGGTAAAACCTCGTTTTATAAAGGAAGTCCGCGCTTGGAATGAAAAAGTAACTACCTACGACACCAAAGTAATAAACCCTAAAATTTGTTCTGATGAAACCTTGGCCAAAATCAAGGAAATTATGAAGAACACTGTAATACGTGGTACGGGTAAATCGCTTTATTCTCCAGATTTTTCAATGGCCGGTAAAACCGGAACTGCCCAAACCGAATATTGGATGCCGGATTGGAAAAGCAACCGCCGTTACATTTCTTCTTTTGCAGGCTTTTTTCCTGCGGAAAACCCAAAGTATTCCTGTATCGTGATTATTCACAAACCGAGTACGAAAAAAGGGTTTTACGGCGCCGATGTTTCGGGACCTGTTTTTAAAAGAATTGCCCAGAAAATTTTTACTGAATCCCGAAATATCGACAAGGTTGAGGGCATAGAACAGCCCGACCCAACCATTGAGAAAGATTTTGAAAGATATTATGCCAAGTTGCAACAACCCGCCAAAACAATCCCGAATGTAACCGGAATGGCAGGAATGGACGCCGTTTCCTTACTTGAAAATCTTGGGCTACGGGTACAAGTTGTGGGCAACGGCACCGTTGCCAGCCAATCCATAAAGTCTGGCGAAACTTTAAAAAAGGGACAAACCATAACCTTGAATTTATCGTGATATTGTTAAAGGACATATTGTACAAAGTTACCATCGAAAGCGTCGTTGGCAGTACTTCCGTGGCTATAAACAATCTGGAATTTGATTCCCGAAATGTTTCTTTAAACGACGTTTTTATTGCGATAAAGGGAACGGTTTCAGATGGGCATCAATTCATAAAAAAAGCTGCCGACCAAGGTGCCTTGGCTATTATTTGCGAAACCTTGCCAGAAAACATCATCAACGGAATTACCTATGTGCAGGTTGCGGATTCGCATAAGGCATTGGCGATAATGGCTGCCAATTACTACGGCAATCCTTCCGAAGAATTAAAGCTTGTCGGTATAACCGGAACCAACGGGAAAACAACGGTTTCTTCTCTTTTATATCAACTTTTTAAAAAAGCGGGCTTGGAAGCTGGCTTGCTTTCCACCGTAAAAATAATGGTTGGCGATACCGAATTTAAAGCCACGCACACTACGCCGGATTCGTTGACCATCAACAAATATTTGCGCGAAATGTTGGACGCTGGCGTGGAATATTGCTTTATGGAAGTGAGTTCGCACGGAATCCATCAAAAACGAACTGAGGCGCTTCATTTCACCGGAGGCGTTTTCACCAATCTTTCGCACGACCATTTGGATTATCACAAAGATTTTGCGGAATACCGCGATGTGAAAAAGTCCTTTTTTGATGCTTTGCCGAAATCTGCTTTCGCACTGGTAAATGTGGATGACAAAAACGGCTTGGTAATGCTTCAGAATACGAAAGCGAGAAAATATACCTACGCCCTAAAAACCTACGCCGACTATAAAGCCCAAATTCTGGAAAGCCAGTTCACAGGGCAACTTCTGAAAATAAACAATCAGGAATTGTGGGTGAAATTGATTGGCGGATTTAACGCTTATAATCTACTGGCAATTTTCGGTACCGCACATCTTTTGGGATTGAGGGAACTTGAAATTCTTCAAATAATGAGCACGTTGGACAGTGTGGGCGGCAGGTTTCAATATTTAATTTCAGAAAAGAAAATCACTGCCATTGTGGATTATGCACATACGCCCGATGCCCTGAAAAATGTTTTGGAAACCATAAATGAAATCCGCACGGGCAACGAAGAAGTTATAACCGTGGTAGGCTGTGGCGGTGACCGCGATGCCCAGAAGCGCCCGGTTATGGGAAACATTGCCGCTTCGTTGAGCACCAAAGTGGTTTTTACCAGCGACAATCCGCGCACCGAAAATCCCGAAAAAATTATCGAACAGATTGAAAAAGGCGTGCCTGCCGAGCATTATAAAAAGACGATTTCAATAACAAATAGAAAGGAAGCCATAAAAGCGGCTTGCCAAATGGCGCAGGAAAACGATATCATTTTGATTGCCGGAAAAGGCCACGAAACCTATCAGGAAATAAACGGAGAGCGCTTCGATTTTGATGATTTTAAAATAGTAAACCAACTTTTAACCGCCCTAAACAAATAGCCAATGCTTTACTATCTTTTTGAATATTTGGATAAAACATACGACGTGCCGGGTGCGGGGCTGTTCAATTTTATTACGTTCCGGGCGATTTTGGCGGTTATCCTTTCGCTTTTTATCGCTACGGTTTACGGTAAAAAAATAATCAATTATCTGCAGAAAAAGCAAGTAGGCGAATCTATCCGCGATTTGGGTTTGGAAGGTCAAAACGAAAAAGCGGGAACGCCGACTATGGGCGGAATCATTATCATTCTCGCCACATTGGTTCCTGTTTTACTCTTTGCGAAACTCGAAAACATTTACGTAATCCTTTTGATTGTTACAACCGTTTGGATGGGAACCATCGGTTTTATTGACGATTACATTAAAAAATTTAAAAATGATAAGCAGGGATTACCGGGAAAATTTAAGGTAATAGGCCAAATAGGTTTGGGCCTTTTTGTGGGCGTAACTATGTATTTGCACCCAGACATCATTGTGCAGCGAACCATTGAAAATCCTGAAACTGAAACACAAATAACGGAAGTCATTGCCAAGGAATCCACCAATACTTTTTATGTGAAGGATAAGGCAATGCTTACCACCATTCCCTTTGTGAAGGAAAACGAATTCAACTATGCTGAACTTATAAGCTGGGCGGGCGAAAATTATAAGAGCTATGTCTGGCTCATTTTCATTCCCATCGTGATTTTTATAATCACGGCGGTTTCAAACGGAGCCAATCTCACCGATGGAATTGACGGCCTCGCCGCGGGTACTTCGGCCATAATTGGGCTTACGCTTGCGCTTTTTGCGTGGGTGTCGGGCAACGTAATCTTTGCGGACTATCTCAACATTATGTACATCCCAAACACCGGAGAGATGACGATTTTCATTACCGCGTTCGTAGGGGCGCTTATCGGGTTTTTATGGTACAACACCTATCCCGCCCAAGTATTTATGGGCGATACGGGCAGTTTGACCATTGGTGGAATCATCGCCGTAATTGCAATCGCCGTTCGAAAGGAATTATTGATTCCCATTCTCTGCGGAATCTTTTTGGTCGAAAACCTTTCCGTGGTTTTACAGGTAAGCTGGTTTAAATACACAAAGAAGAAATTTGGTGAAGGCAGGCGCATTTTTAGAATGTCGCCCTTACATCACCACTATCAAATAAAGGGTTTCCACGAAAGTAAAATTGTTACGCGGTTTTGGATTGTGGGAATTTTTTTGGCAATCATTACGATTGTTACGTTGAAAATTAGATAAAAAGTCGATGAGTCGATGAGTTTAGAAGTTTAGAATAATATGAAAACACTTTGCGCCTTTGCGGCTTTGCGAGGGAATAATAATTTGACTGAACTATGAAGCAGAAAATCGTAATTCTCGGAGGAGGTGAAAGTGGAGTAGGCACAGCCATTTTAGGATTGAAAAAGGGGTTTGAAGTATTTGTTTCAGACTTCGGAAAAATAAAGGAAAAGTACAAACAAGTTCTTATAAATAATGGAATTGAATGGGAAGAGGAAGGCCATTCCGAAGCCAAAATCTTTTCGGCAGACATAGTGATGAAAAGTCCGGGAATTCCCGATAACGCACCAATCGTTAAAAAGTTGCGCGAAAAGGGAGTGAAGGTTATTTCTGAAATTGAATTTGCTTCAAAATATACAAAGGCAAAAATTGTAGGAATAACAGGAAGCAACGGAAAAACAACCACCGCAAGTTTGACCTATAAATTGCTGAAAGACGGCGGACTTAATGTGGCGTTGGGCGGAAACATCGGGAAGAGTTTCGCAGAGCAGGTTTCCGAAGAGAAGTACGAAAACTTCGTACTCGAACTCAGCAGTTTTCAGCTTGACGGCATTGAAACCTTTGCACCGCACATCGCAGTTTTGACCAACTTGAGTCCGGACCATTTGGACCGATATGATTATAAATATGAAAATTATATCGCTTCAAAATTTCGGATAACGATGAACCAAACCTCACAGGATTACTTCATTTATGACGCAGACGATGTGGAAATAATAAAGTGGCTTTCGCAAAATTCCATAAAATCACAACCGCTGCCTTTTTCGGTAAAAAAAGAACTGAACCAGGGAGCTTTTAAAAGAAACAACGAAATAATAATAAAAATAAATAACACAGAATTTACTATGCCAATCGCAACAATCGGAATACAAGGGGAACACAATGTAAAGAACGCAATGGCTGCATCAACGGTAGCCACATTATTGAGAATCAGAAAACAGACAATCCGTGAAAGTCTGGAAGGATTTCAAGGCGTGGAACACAGATTGGAAAAAGTTTTAAAAATCAACAATGTAATGTACATCAACGATTCCAAAGCCACCAATGTAAATGCTACATTTTTTGCGCTGGACAGTATGGAAAACCCAACCGTGTGGATTGTTGGCGGGGTGGACAAAGGCAACGATTACAGCGAACTATTGCCGTTGGTAAACGAAAAGGTGAAGGCGATTATCTGTTTGGGAGTTGATAACGAAAAAATAATCAATGCCTTCGGAAATGTTGTGGATACAATAATTGAAACCGATTCAATGGCGATGGCGGTGCAGGTTGCTTACAAATTGGCTGAAAGAAATAACACGGTTTTGCTTTCCCCGGCCTGTGCAAGTTTTGATCTTTTTGAAAACTATGAAGACCGCGGAAAACAATTTAAAGATGCAGTTAGAAATTTGTAAAAAACGAAATACGAAAACGGAAATACGAAATTTTAGAAACCAGAAACATTTCAAGTGAAAAACATTTTCCATTACATACAGGGTGATAAAGCAATCTGGGGAATTGTAGGTCTTTTGGCACTATTTTCCTTTTTGCCGGTATATAGCTCCAGTAGTAATCTGGCGTATTTGTACGGAGATGGAAGCACGCTGCCTTATTTGCTCCGTCATTTTTCACACCTTGTATTGGGCTTTGGAATTTTGTATGGCGTTCATAAAATACCTTATCACTATTTCCGGGGGCTTTCCGTTATCGCCATGCCCGTTATTATCCTGCTGTTGATTATCACAATGGCGGAAGGCACCACGATTGACGGCGCAAACGCAAGTAGGTGGATACGCTTGCCGTTTGTGGGTATAACATTTCAGACTTCAACACTGGCTGGCGTGGTTTTGATGACTTATGTGGCGCGTTATCTTTCGCGCATAAAAGACAAAACCGTTACCTTCAAGGAAACCATTTTACCGCTCTGGGTACCTGTATTTATAGTGCTCGCATTAATACTTCCTGCTAACTTTTCTACCACTGCAATCTTTTTTTCAATGATTGTAATGCTCGTTTTCGTAGGCGGGTATCCATTGAAGTACTTAGGGATAATCCTAGGAGCCGGATTGATTTTCCTCACGCTCTTCGTGCTTACCGCAAAAGCATTTCCGGGCGTTTTCCCAAATCGTGTGGATACTTGGATAAGTCGTGTTGAAAATTTCAGTGATGATAAAGATACCGAAGCCGATTACCAAATCGAAAAAGCAAAAATAGCAATTGCTTCAGGCGGTGTGGCAGGTTTGGGACCAGGCAAAAGTGTTCAAAAGAACTTTTTGCCACAGTCCTCCTCCGATTTTATTTATGCAATTATTGTTGAGGAATTTGGCCTTTTGGGCGGCATGTTTTTGATGGTTTTGTATTTGTTTCTGCTTTTTAGGATTGTGGTGGTCGCGCATAAATCAACCTCCGTTTTTGGAAAGTTGTTGGTTATTGGCGTAGGCCTGCCCATTGTTTTTAGGGCGATGATAAATATGGCGGTGGCTGTGGAACTGTTTCCGGTAACCGGACAAAATTTACCATTGATAAGCAGTGGGGGAACGTCAATTTGGATGACGTGTTTAGCGCTTGGAATGATTTTAAGCGTGAGCGCAAAACGGGAGGTGGTTGCAAAAGAAGAAAAAGAAGAAAATCCATTAGATATATTAAGCGAAACGATATAACAGTAGAGACGCGCGGCCGTGCGTCTCCCGAGAACAAAGAACAAAGAGAAAAGAAACAGTGAAACCAAAATTCATCATATCAGGCGGCGGCACCGGAGGTCATATTTACCCGGCGGTTGCCATTGCGAACGAGTTAAAAACCCGTTTTCCCGATGCTGAATTTTTGTTCGTTGGCGCAAAAGATAGAATGGAAATGGAAAAGGTGCCACAGGCAGGCTATAAAATAAAAGGCCTGTGGATTTCTGGGTTGCAACGGAGTTTATCATTGCAGAATCTGGCCTTTCCATTAAAACTTGTTTCCAGTCTTGGAAAATCGCTTAAAATTCTTAAAAACTTCAAACCCGATGTTGCAATCGGTACGGGCGGTTATGCCAGTGCTCCCTTGTTGCGAATGGCGGCTTTAAAAGGGATTCCTTGCTTAATTCAAGAGCAGAACAGCCACGCGGGCATCACCAACAAATGGTTGAGCGGTAAAGTCCGAAAAATTTGTGTGGCGTATGAAGGAATGGAAAAATTCTTTCCTTCCGAAAAAATAAAACTTACCGGCAATCCCGTACGACAGGATTTGCTGGATATTTCTTTAAAAAGGGAAGAAGCGGTAGCTTTCTTCAACTTGAAAAAAGAAAGGAAAACATTGTTGGTTTTGGGCGGAAGTCTTGGCGCGCGCCGTATCAACCAGTTGATTGAAAAATCATTGCCGTTTTTTGAAAAAAGCAATTTGCACGTAATCTGGCAATGCGGTAAATTTTACGAAGAAACCTATAAAAACAAAGGTTCCCAAATGGTCCAAATCCATCCCTTTTTAAACCGAATGGATTTAGCATATGCGGCGGCAGATTTCATCATTTCGCGCGCCGGTGCTCTTTCGGTTTCGGAACTGTGTTTGGTAGGAAAGCCCGTGATTTTCATTCCATCACCAAACGTTGCCGAAGACCACCAAACCAAAAACGCACTGGCAATTTCAGAAAAAAATGCCGCGTTATTGATTAAGGAAAGTGAATTGGATGCCAATTTCGAAAACGAGTTTTCATCATTGCTCGCTTCCGAAGAAAAGCAGAAAACACTTTCTGAAAACATAAAAAAACTGGCAAAACCAAACGCCACAAAAGATATAGTTGAAGAGATTGAGAAATTATTAGAAAAAAGTCGATGAGTTGAGAAGTCGATGAGTTTAGTGGCTAAACTTCTAAACTCATCAACCCATCGACTAAATTAAACCTGAAACATTGAATTTTGAATGACCTAAAAAACATACAAACCTTCTACTTCGTCGGCATCGGCGGCATTGGGATGAGTGCGCTTGCGCGCTATTTCAAAATGCAGGGGAAGGCTGTTTTTGGGTACGACAGAACTTCAACCGATTTAACGGAGGAATTGATTTCGGAAGGCATCCCGGTTACTTTTATTGATGAAATTTCTGAAATTCAAAAAGAAGTTCTTTCAAAAGAGAATGTTTTGGTGGTTTACACGCCCGCCATTCCAAAGGGCAACAAGATTTTAAATTATTTCTTTTCCGAAGAATTTCAAATCTTAAAACGTGCCCAGCTTTTGGGCGAGGTTTCTAAAAATACACTTTGTCTCGCCGTTGCCGGAACGCATGGTAAGACCACAACTTCGGCAATATTGGGGCATTTATTGGCGGAATGCGATATGCCCGTAACCGCATTTTTGGGCGGGATTGCGGAAAACTACAATTCAAATTTCATTTATAAAGGAAGCGAAATAACCGTTGTTGAGGCAGACGAATTTGACCGTTCCTTTCTTCAGCTGCGTCCGGATATTGCCTGCGTAACCTCAATGGATGCGGACCATTTGGACATATACGGCGATGCTTCAGAAATAGAGAATGCCTTTAGGGCTTTCGCGCGATTGGTTAAAAAAGAAGAAAATATTTTTATAAAAAAGAACCTTCCACTGGACGGGATGACCGTTGGCGTTGAAGAAGCCGCCGATTATTCGGCACAAAATGTAAAAATAAAGGATGGTGCCTATCTTTTCGATTTAAAAACCCCAAACGGAACTTTGGAAAATTTGACCTTCCATCTTCCCGGGCACCACAATCTTACAAATGCCATCATGGCTTTGGGTATGGCGATTTTAGCAGGCTCCCCAACCGATCGTCTGCCCAAAGCATTGGCATCATTTAAAGGGGTGAAGCGCCGCTTTTCCTATAAAATAAAAACCGATGAATTGGTTTTGATAGACGATTATGCGCACCATCCCACAGAAATTGATGCGCTATTTCAGGCCGTGGACGAAATGTACCCCAACGATCACAAGCAGATTGTATTTCAGCCACATCTTTTCAGCAGAACGCGCGATTTTGCAGAAGGTTTCGCCAAAAGTCTGTCACAATTTGACGAGGTAGTGCTACTGGATATTTATCCCGCAAGGGAAGAGCCCATTGAAGGAATTACTTCCAAATGGCTGTTGGACCAAGTGATTGCAAAAAACAAGCGGTTGGTTTTTAAATCTGCCCTGCCCGAAGTTCTGCTGAAGTCAAAATGCAGAATAAAATTGCTCGTAGGGGCAGGAGATATAGGCGCTGAAGTGAATAAGTTAACCAAAAAATTGAAAAATGAAACGTAGTATTGAAATCATCAAATTTATCATTTTGCTGGGTATTATGGCGTTTCTTTTCAGCTTTACAAAAAAGCGAAATGACGCCCGTAAAATCAAGAAGGTGGACGTAGAATTTGTGGATGAAAACAGTCCTTTTATCACCTACAACACAGTTAATAAATTGTTGATACAAAATCAAGACAAGGTTACGAGCATAGGCAAAGAAACTTTAGTTTTGAAGAAGATGGAGCAGCGGCTGCAGGAAAACCCTATGGTTCGTGATGCTCAGGTGTATGTATCGGTGAACGGTACGTTGGGGGCAAAAATTGAGCAGCGCAAACCAATAGGCAGAGTATCCGCTTCGCCTGATTATTATCTGGATGCCGATGGAAAAAAGATGCCACTCTCTGATGTGTACTCGGCAAGAGTGCCAATAATTACGGGAACTTCAAAGAATAATTTTAATGAAGTTACCCAATTGCTGCTAAAAATCAATGACGACGAATTTATGAAACAAAGCGTGGTGGGGTTAAACAGAAAAATGAACGGCGAGATAGAATTGGAGCTGCGAAAAATGAATTTTAAAGTGCTTTTTGGGAAGCCGGATAACATTGAGAAAAAGTTTCAAAACTTTAAAGCATTTTACAAAAAAACTAAACAGGACAGTACGCTGTATGGGTACAATATGGTAAATCTGAAATTTGAAAGTCAGGTAATAGCCACAAAAAAGTAAGGTCATGGAAAACGAGAACATTGCTGTAGGATTGGATATTGGAACTACCAAGATAGTTGCCATGATTGGGAGAAAGAACGATTATGGCAAAATGGAGGTATTGGGGATTGGCAAAGCCAAAAGCCTCGGGGTGCACCGCGGCGTGGTAAACAATATTACGCAGACCATTCAGTCCATTCAGCAGGCGGTGCAGGATGCCGAGACTTCTTCCGGAATGAAGATTAAGGAAGTTGTGGTGGGCATTGCCGGCCAGCATATAAGAAGCCTTCAGCATAGCGACTACATTACCCGTCCCAATGGCGAGGATGTAATAAAAGAAGAAGATATAGACCGTCTTTGCAACCAAGTACACAAACTGGTTATGCTTCCGGGGGAAGAAATCTTGCACGTACTTCCGCAGGATTTTAAGGTTGATGGGCAGGCCGAAATAAAAGAACCTATCGGCATGTACGGCGCACGATTGGAAGCCAACTTTCACGTGGTGGTAGGGCAGGTTTCCTCCATTAGAAATGTGGGCAGATGTATTAAAAGCGCTGGGCTGGAGCTTTCCGCAATCACTTTGGAGCCTTTGGCTTCGGCTAAAGCGGTACTGAGCCAAGAGGAAAAAGAAGCAGGTGTAGCCTTAATTGATATAGGTGGCGGCACTACAGATTTGGCGATTTTTAAGGATGGCATTATTCGCCATACGGCCGTAATTCCTTTTGGCGGAAATGTAATTACCGAAGACATAAAGGAAGGCTGTTCCATTATTGAAAAACAGGCCGAACTTCTGAAAATAAAATTTGGCTCCGCTTGGCCCGGGGAAAACAAAGACAACGAAATAGTCTCAATTCCTGGCCTGAGAGGGAGAGAGCCCAAGGAAATCAGCTTAAAAAACCTTTCAAAAATAATCCACGCCCGCGTTATCGAAATTATCGAGCAGGTATATATGGAAATAAAAAACTACGGGCACGAGGACCAAAAAAAGAAACTTATCGCGGGAATCGTACTTACGGGTGGCGGCGCACAGCTGCAGCATATAAAGCAATTGGTGGAATACATCACGGGGATGGACACCCGCATAGGTTATCCCAACGAGCACTTGGCTGGTGACAGCGATGCCGAAACTACTAGCCCAATGTATGCGACCGCAGTGGGCTTGGTGCTTAACAGTTTGGAAAGTAAGGAGAAATCGTCGTTGATGAAGCGTTTTTCACATGAAATCGCTACCGAAGAAACAGTGGAAAAGGCTGAAGAGACCGAAGTTGAAGAAGAAGAAAAAAAGAAAGAAAAGAATAAAGAAAAAGAACAAAAAACCTCCAAGCGGTTTTTTGATAAATGGGCAGAAAAGTTCAAGGAATTTTTGGACAATGCCGAATAAAATGTTCAGTAGCGGTAGAAAGTAAAAATAGGCAATAAAAAATTGTAATAAAAAATAAAAGACATGAGCAGCAAAACAGAATTTGACAACATTTCCTTCGATCTGCCAAAGAACCAATCCAATGTGATTAAGGTTATTGGCGTGGGTGGCGGAGGAAGTAACGCCATTAACCATATGTTCAGCCAGGGCATAAAGGGAGTTGACTTTGTAATATGCAACACAGATGCACAGGCTTTGGAGAACAGTCCGGTGCCAATCAAAATCCAATTGGGGGTTTCCCTCACCGAAGGCCTGGGAGCTGGTGCCAACCCTAAAGTAGGGGAGCAGTCTGCCGTGGAAAGTATGGAAGAAATCCGCAATATGCTTACCACCAATACAAAAATGATCTTTATCACGGCCGGAATGGGCGGTGGCACAGGTACCGGTGCTGCGCCAATTATTGCCAAAATGGCCAAGGACATGGATATTTTAACGGTTGGCATTGTAACCATTCCATTCCAATTTGAAGGAAAAACCAGAAACGACCAAGCACAGATTGGTGTTGAAAAACTGCGCCAAAATGTGGATTCGTTAGTGGTTATAAACAACAATAAATTGCGCGAAGTCTATGGAAACCTCGGTTTTAAGGCAGGCTTCTCAAAAGCCGATGAGGTTTTGGCCACCGCTGCTCGTGGTATTGCCGAAGTAATCACGCACCACTACACCCAAAACATTGACCTTCGCGATGCAAAGACCGTACTTGCCAATAGCGGGACTGCCATTATGGGAAGCGCTACCGCTTCTGGCGCCAACAGGGCCAAGGAAGCCATCGGCAAGGCATTGGATTCACCTTTGCTAAACGACAATAAAATAAAAGGTGCCAAAAACGTATTGCTGCTTATCGTTTCTGGAACAGATGAAATTACCATTGATGAAATCGGTGAAATAAGTGACCATATTCAGAACGAAGCCGGGCATAGCGCCAACATCATTATGGGTGTGGGCGAAGAAGAAAGCCTTGAAGGTTCCATCGCTATTACCGTGATTGCCACAGGTTTTAATGTGGAGCAACAAAATGAAATAGTAAATACCGAAACCAAAAAGATAATCCACACCCTGGAAGACGAACAAAAGGCCGAGCACGACTTAACCCCAAAGGCTACTGCAAGTGCGGTAAAATTGCCGGAAAAGCCCTTGGACCAGCAACCGAAAGCGCAGGCTCCGGTTGTAAAGCATACACTTTTTGACGATGCCGAAATAGAAGAAAAACTTCCTTTTGACGGCTATATCAAAACTTCGGAATTATTGAAAAACCTAAACGTTTCCTATGAAGAAGTCAAAGTTGGAAATATAGAGGAATTCAACCAAGTCGAGGTAAATAAAATGAACGTGAACGAATTCGTAATTGTTGAGGCGCCCAAAAAGGAAGCCGAAAAAGATTCGAATATCGCCAACCCAACTTCCGAAGAGAACGATGACCAAATATTGATGTTTGATCTCCCTATCAATTCGGCCCCCAAAAAACCCGAAAAGAACGACAAGGATGAAACGGTTTTCTTTGATCTGGGCGAGATCGAGGTACAGGATCATATAGAAGTTATTCCCATTACAGAAGTTTCGGGTGAAGGAATAAAACGCTACAGTCTGGACGATTATCAAGAAGTTGAGAATCGGCTGAATAGCGCCAAACCCTCAAAGTTGGTTGCGGAGGAAATAGAAGACGAAGAAATTGTTTTTGAAAAAAGAACAGTTGCAGAGCCCAATGCGAAGGAGGTAGAAACCCAAATAGAGGAGGATCCTATGAATTTGCCCATCTCCAAAATATTGAGCGAGCGTACCGAGGAGCGTAAACGGAAAATGAAGGAGTTCAATTATAAATTTAAAAACAGTCCTTCGCGAATCGATGAGATTGAAAAACAACCTGCCTACAAGCGTATGGGAATTGATCTTAACGAAACAAAAAACGAACCCAACATCTCCAGAACCTCGGTAAATACTGAAGATGATGAGATTGAATTGCGCAAGAACAATTCGTTTTTGCACGACAATGTTGACTAAGTGATATTTTTTTCACTTAAAGCAGAAGCCCGAATTTCTTAATTGAGTTTGGGCTTTTTTTATGTGTTTTTTCATCTTATAAAACTTGCAATAGTTTTTCGCATTTCGGCTGAATTAAGTATCTTCGTACGCTATTAAAAACAAAGGAATGAGCTTACAGGAAAAGATAATGGATGCAATGAAAACCGCGATGAAATCGAAGGATACCCAGTCTTTGGAGGCATTGCGTTCCGTGAAATCTGCCCTGCTTCTGGCACAGACCGAAACGGGTTCAAAGGCAGATTTGACCGAGGAGGAAG
Organism: Aequorivita vladivostokensis; assembly: GCF_000952855.1. Lineage (GTDB taxonomy): Bacteria > Bacteroidota > Bacteroidia > Flavobacteriales > Flavobacteriaceae > Aequorivita > Aequorivita vladivostokensis. The sequence goes on from NZ_JSVU01000001.1 coordinate 512,905, forward strand.
AGATAAAATTGTTGCAAAAGCAGGTAAAGCAACGTAAGGACAGTGCCGCTATTTATAAGGAACAGGGGCGCGAGGATCTTGCCGAACCGGAATTGGCCCAGGCAAAGATAATAGAGCAGTTTTTGCCAAAACAGTTAAGCGAGGATGAGGTGGGCAAGATTGTGGATGAAATCATTGCTGAAACGGGAGCTTCCTCTATGGCCGATATGGGAAAGGTAATGGGATTGGCCACCGCAAAAGTAGCGGGAAAAGCCGACGGCAAAACCATTTCCACCGCAGTGAAGAAGAAACTTTCCTAATTTCCAGTTATTGGTTAATAAGTTATTGGGTTATTAGGTTAATTTGATTCGAAACTAAATATTTTTGAACATTGAACACGGCCGCGTGGCGCAACTGAATAGCGCATCAGATTTCGGCTCTGAGGGTTGGGGGTTTGAATCCCTCCGCGGTCACGAATAAATGAAAGGAAGAAAAAAGTTTTGAGCTTGCTCAAAACTTTTTTCTTCCTTTTCATTTTCAATCCCCATAGCTATCGGGAGGAGCTTTTAGGGATGCACGTAGAGAATCCCATTCGTCAATTCGTGGTTAATTTCTAAGCTCGTCCAAAAAAACTTTCTCTCTCTCTTCCTATACCGTTTACGAAGAATCTCCAGCAAATTTTCCCACATTAAAAATGTGTTAATTAATACATCTTTAATATCGATAGCCCTCAATAATTTTTAACTTCAAATCTCAAGAAAAGTTAAACTTAAAATATACATTATGTTTACCATCGTGAACGGCCTTCCGGCAGATATTCTTGGAATCATAATCTCCGGAAAAACCACTGAAACGGATTACGACCAACTGAATCCATTAATGGAAAAACACAAAATGGAGCACGGCGAAATAAAGCTTTTTGCCGAAATTGACGAGTTAAATTATACCGTCAAGGCCATGTGGGAAGATTTGAAAACAGACCTACATTACTGGAAGGACATTAAAGCCGTTGCCATCGTGACCGATAAGGAATGGCTCGAAAAATCTATGGAAGCCTTTGGCGCTATTATCCCAGGGATGAAAGTCAAAGGTTTTGAGCTTTCCGAAAGACAGGAGGCAATAAATTGGCTAAAGGAACAATAAAGAGCCTATTGTTGGGCTTGATTCTATACGCCAAATTGCTGTAAATGGTGGTCCAAATGCTTGTATTGCATCTTGCCCCACTGCTCGGCAGAAAATTTCCCGAAAATAGGGTGGGGCTCCCATAGCGTTTGGTTTTTCTTGGTATGAAATTCAGCAATCAATTTTTTGAGCACTACTTTTTCCGTTGCAAAATCCTTGTCTTCCAAAACTCTAAATGAGCTTGCCGTCGGCAGGTTTCGCTTCCAGGGTTTGTCATTATATAATGATTTCTTGAATAAAAAGGCAAGCGGAAAAAACTGCTTTTTTATCTTCCCTTTTCCCAAGGCAACCTTTAGCGGTTCCTGACAATGACTTAACATTTGGCCCACGCTCATCTTGCCCCAAAGTTTCTCCGAGTTTGCGGAAAGGTTATCTATCCTGTCATTAATTTCGGAAAATGCGGCTTCTTCAAAAAGTGATTTCATATATAAAAATTTGCTTGGTTCCGAATATAAATTTATTCAATAAATATGAAATCTTCATTTAAGAATATTGTTTTCAATTTTTTATGCGGTTTGGGCATTCATTATTATCTTTAGTGAAAAGCTAAAGTATGGAAGAAAACAACTCCTTTTCCATAAAAAACTGGAACGAAGACGACCGGCCACGCGAAAAATTGCTGCTGAAAGGCCGAACGGCATTGAGCGATGCCGAACTGATTGCCATCCTGATTGGTTCCGGTAGCCGGAACGAAAGTGCAGTATCGCTAAGCCAACGTATTTTAGCTTCGGTCAGCAACAATTTAAGTGAATTGGGAAGGCTTTCCATCCCGGAACTGATGGAGTTCAAGGGCATTGGCGAGGCCAAGGCAATTTGCATAGCTGCCGCAATGGAACTGGGCCGAAGAAGAAGAACGGGCGAAGCATTGGAACGAAAAAAAATTACTTCCAGCAATTCCGTTTTTGAATATGTGCAGCCTATAATTGGCGAACTTCCGCACGAGGAGTTTTGGATACTTTATCTAAACAATTCAAATAAAATCATTAAAAGCGCACAGCTTAGCAAAGGTGGGATTACGGGGACGGTAGTAGATGTACGCCTCGCTTTTAAGGATGCGCTGCAGTTGGGCGCCGTGGGTATAATTTTGGCACACAACCATCCCTCGGGCACTTTGAAGCCCAGCCAGGCAGACATCCAGCTTACCAAAAAGCTAAAAACGGCGGGCGATAGTCTGGACATAAAAGTGCTGGACCACCTTATAATTACTGAAAAAGCGTACTTTAGCTTCGCCGATGAAAATATGATGTAACCCGCTATGTTGTTAATTTACGCCCAAAAGTCCACTCCCCGTATTTCCTATATTTTTAAGCATATTTGTCTGCGAATCTTGGGGATTGAGGTTGCGTTTACTTCTGAAATAGAAGAATTCATTGCTCACGTTGGCCCCAAAATTTCATACGGCAAGAAACCGTTGGGCAACGAACTTTTCTTTCAAAGTTATGGGCTTTTGGAGCAGCAAGGGCTTGAAGCGATTGACGTGTCGGTGAAAAAATGGGGCGACACCTTTGGCTTCTTTTCAGTCTCCAACAATAGTGCGCTTCCTTTTGACATTTTTGCCTCCAGCTTTTTTATGATTACGCGTTATGAGGAGTATCTGCCCCACGTAAAGGATGAGGTTGGGCGTTTTATGGCTTCGGAGAGCTTGGCGTTCAAGCACGGGTTTTTGCAGCAGCCCATTGTTGATATTTGGGCGCATTTGTTTAAGGCAAAACTTTTGGAAACCTTTCCCGAGATAGAATTTCCCGAAAAGAAAATCACCATCCATCCCGTAATTGTTGCCTCGCAACCGTATGCGTATAAGCAGAAGGGAGTATTCCGTTCCGTTATTGGGTATTTGGATAGTTTTTTCCACGGAAAATTTCGCAATATATTAAATAGGACCCAAGTTATTTTGGGCTTGAAGCGCGACCCGCTGGATACTTTTAAATGGCTCATAAACAAGGCCACGAGGAGAAATTTTAATTTGACGGTATTCTTTCTATTGGGCAATGCCCTGTCCTTTAACGAGAGTATGAACACGCACCGCCAAAAGTTTAAGATGCTCATCAAATTTGTGGCGGATTATAAAGAAGTAGGGCTTATTTTTTCGTTTGGGGCGTTGAGCAATTATGAAATTTTAAAAACCGAAAAGCGCCGAATGGAGGAAATAACAAACCGTGTGCTAAGCAGCTCCATGAATTCGGAATTTTTGGTAAACTTGCCCGATATTTATCGGCATTTGGTAGAGTTGGAGGTAAAGCGGGATTTTACGATGGTATTCCGGGACACTGTGGGCTTTCGCGCCGGAACCTGCACCCCGTTTCTTTTTTATGATTTGGATTACGAGATAAAAACGCCCCTGGTCGTACACCCCATAGCAATGACAACTTTGGCATTTCAGAAGAAATATGCATCAGATATTGAAAAAACTGTGAATAATACCATTGCTGCGGTAGAAAAAGTAAATGGAACTTTTACTATGATTTTTTCAAACAGCGACTTTTCTTCCGAGGAAAACAACAAAGTTTGGCGCAAGATTTTAGCTGAAAAATTACAGGAATATGCAGAATAATGGAATAACGGATGTCTTTTTCGATTTGGACCACACCCTTTGGGATTTTGATAAAAACTCAGGTTTGGCGTTTGAAAGGGTTTTCAGAAAACATAAAATTGAATTGCCCTTAGCCGAATTTTTAAAGGTATATGAACCCATAAACCTCGATTATTGGAAAAAATATCGCGAGGACCGCGTAAGTAAGGAACAGCTTCGCCGGGGTCGATTGACGGAAACCTTCGATTGTTTCAAATTGAAATTTCCATTGGAAACCATCGATTCGCTCGCCCATTGCTATATTGAAGAATTGCCCATCGACAACCATCTATTTACCGGGGCCGTTGACATTCTCGATTATCTTTCGGCCAATTATAGACTTCATATCATCACCAATGGGTTTGAGGAAGTACAGCATCTTAAACTTCACAACAGTGGTATAAAAAAATATTTCAGTACGGTAACCACTTCGGAAGAGGTAGGGTTAAAGAAGCCCCATCCTGTTATATTTGAAACTGCCCTAATGAAAGCTTCGGTTGCATCAACACAGAGTGTTATGATTGGCGACAGCTTGGAAGCAGATATTATTGGGGCCCAAAAAGCGGGAATGCATACTTTGTTTTTTAATTATCGCAATGAAATGGTTACGGCACCACAGTTTGCCATTAGCGAACTTTCTGAAATTAAAAAGCATTTGTAGTAATAATCCTGCATAAAAGTGCGTTAACAACAGGTAAATTATCCCCACATATGAATAAAACCCTATCCCGTTCCATAATTATGGTCTGTGCTTGCCTATTTTTAACGGCCTGCATAAAGGATACTGATTTTGACCAAGCCGAAGATATTGCCCTTACCCCAGTGGTTGAATTGGACTTAATATATTTCAATTTAGACGCCAGACAGTTTTATGACACTATAAATTCAAACCCCGTACTTACCGTTACAGACACTACCGAAATTAAATTCCTGGATGATAGTACCCTTCAGGAAAGCTTAAAGCGTGCGGAGTTCTATTTTAAGTTCACGAACGGTATTCCCAGAAATTTCCAAGTAGATTTTCAGTTTTTAAATGAAGCAAACGATACAACCTATGTGGCGGGAACCTCTGTTTCTGAAGGCTTGCCCACGGCTCCCGTGATTACCGAATATATTGAAAACGTTGAGGGGGATGATATTCTTCGCCTTACTCAGGCCAATAAGGTTGTGGTTTCCGTAACCATAGCCTCTTCCGAAGAAAATTTGGAAGGCATTTTAAATCTAAAATCCAAAACAACCTACTTTTTGGAATACTAATACCATGCGAAATTTATTTACCTATATATTTTCCCTCGTGGGATTATTTGCTTTTTCCCAAAATAAGCAAATACTCTACGGTTTTGACGACATTCCCCAATCGCTGATGTTGAATCCCGGCAGCGAGGTTACCCAAAAGAAACATTACGGAATTCCTTTTTTATCACAAATCCATTTCAATGGCGGGTCGTCGGGCGTTTCGGCTTATGATATTTTTAAGGATGGCAATGACAATATCAACGACCGTATTACGCGGCAGTTATTTAAAATGAAACATACCGATTTCTTTACCGCTACCCAGCAATTGGAACTTATCAATTTCGGTTGGCGAGCAAAGAACGAGATTTATTTTTCCGGAGGTATTTATCAGGAGTTTGACTTTATCGTCTATTTTCCGAAAGATTTGGCCGTACTCGCCTGGGAAGGAAACCGGGATTATCTGGATTATCCTTTCGATTTGGGGGAAATATGCACCACAGGCGATTTTATGACAGTATATCATTTTGGGTTGAATAAACAGATTAGCGATAAACTAACCGTGGGTGGGCGATTGAAGCTGTATTCGAGTATGTTCAGCTACCGCAGTGTAAACAATACCGGAAGTTTCGTGACCCGATTGGGAGATAACGATTCAGAAAATATTTACGAGCACATTGTTCAGGATGCTGATGTTAGTGTTCAAACTTCGGGCTACGCGTCCTTGAGGGATTTAGATGGTGCATCACAAGTAACCAGTGAAATCTTGGGCCGTGCCTTTTTTGGAGGAAATATTGGAGTAGGGGTGGACCTGGGTTTTACTTATGATATCAACGAGGCATTAACACTTTCAGCCAGTGCGCTTGATGTGGGTGCAATTTTTCATTCAAAGGATGTGGAAAGTTACCGAGCGCATGGAACTTATACCTTGGACGGTATTAATTTAATTTTCCCGCCATTGAGCGAAGGAGATTCCACACTTCCATATTATGACGACTTGGAGGATGAAATAGAACGCGAAATTCCTATTGATACGCTTTACAATTCATACACACAGTTCCGCCCGGTAAAAATTAACGCGGGGCTTAGTTACGGTTTTGGAAGGTTCAATAGCTCAGGGGCCTGTGATTGCCTGAATATGGATGGAGGCACACTTCATAAACAAAACGTGGGACTGCAATTTTACGCAATGCTTAGGCCCAAGGGGCCGCAAATGGCGGGAACCCTTTTTTATCATAGGAGACTTACGGAATATCTTTCGGCAAAGGCTACATATACTGTAGATTCCTATTCCTTTTCAAACGTGGGCTTAGGGGTTTCTGCGGATATTGGTACGGTTAACTTTTATCTTGCCGCCGACAATCTTATCGCGTACGGTAATTTGGCAAAGGCAAAAAGCGTATCTTTACAATTAGGATTTAACATTGTAATAGACGAAGAATGACCCGATTTTTACTGCTTTCCCTTGCGCTTATCTTTTCGGTGGGTGCTGCCGCCCAGAATACAAACCTCAGTGATTACAGTTACGTTGTGGTTCCCGAACAGTTTGATTTTTCTAAGTCCAAAGACCAGTATCAATTAAACTCTATGGCAAAATTCTATTTTGAAAAAAGTGGGTTTAATGCCTATTTGGCAGATTCGGCTCCCAATGCCAACCGTTGTGATGGACTCTACGCCAATGTGGAAGAACTTAAAACATTGTTCGGAACAAAGCTTCAAGTGGTTCTGAAAGATTGCAACGACAATGAAATTTATAGAGGCCAAGAAGGAAAAAGCAAGTATAAGGAATACGACAAAAGCTATCAGGATGCGCTGCGCAAGGCTTTCAGTAGTGTAGAGTTGCTGAATGTTAAACAAAGAGAGGTTGTGTTGTTGGGCACTGCGCAAGTAGCTTCTTCCGAAGAAAGACAGCCGAAGTCCCAAATATCTGCATCTTCAAAACCGAAAACTTCCATGGTTTCGGGCAATTTGCTTCCCGATGCAAAATTTTCAAACTACAGCCATGAAGGAAAGACATTTCTGCTAAGAAAAACTTCAGAAGGGTATTCTTTATACGAAGAAACTGCCAGCGCTGAGGACGGATTGATGCTAAAGGGAAAAATAATAATAATGGACAACGTGGTGAAATTTTTGGATATTTCGGGAAAAGTTGCCAATGCCTCCTTTGATGCTTCCGGCAATCTATCAATTAGTGATGGCGCGTCAACCACTGTTTATACTTCCGTGAATTAAAAATCGTATTTGTCCTGCCAGAGCTGTTTCAAATAACTTTTTAGGGAATTTTCCTTGGGATTGTTTCCGGGTTTGTAAAATGTGGTGCCCTTAATTTCTTCGGGCAGGAACTCGTGGGGAACAAAATTGCCTTCGTAATTATGGGCATATTCATATTCCTTTCCATAGCCCAATTGCTTCATAAGCTTTGTAGGCGCGTTTCTGATAGATAGCGGCACCGATAAATCTCCCGTTTGCCGAACCAGCTGTTGTGCCTCGCCAATTGCTTTATACGAAGCATTGCTCTTCGGGGAAGTTGCCAAATAAATGGCACACTGGCTTAAAATGATGCGTGCTTCGGGATAGCCGATAGTATTCACCGCCTGAAAAGTACTGGTAGCAAGCAAAAGGGAGTTTGGGTTTGCCATCCCAATATCCTCGGAAGCCAATATCACCATTCTTCGCGCAATGAACTTGATATCTTCGCCACCCTCAATCATCCGGGCCAACCAATAGACGGCCGCATTTGGGTCGCTACCACGAATGGATTTTATAAATGCGGAAATAATATCGTAATGTTGCTCGCCGGTCTTATCGTACAGAACCGTATTTTTCTGTGCTTTCTGCATTACCAAATCATTCGTAATGGTGAGTTTATCGGCTTTTTCCGATAGCACAACCAACTCCAAAATGTTTAATAACTTGCGCGCATCACCGCCCGATAGACGAATTAGAGCTTCGGTTTCCTTTAGGGTCACTTTTTTTTGGGAAAGAATTTTATCTTCCTTTAAAGCTCTTTTCAATAGAGCTTCCATATCTTCACGACTGAAAGATTCCAATACGTAAACCTGACAGCGTGATAATAATGCGGGAATTACCTCAAAACTGGGATTTTCTGTAGTAGCACCAATAAGGGTAATCCATCCTTTTTCTACAGCGCCCAAAAGTGAATCCTGCTGCGATTTACTGAAACGGTGAATTTCATCTATAAAAAGAATGGGGTTTTTGGTGGAGAAGAGGTTGTCGCTTTTCTTTGCTTTTTCAATTACTTCCCGAACCGCGGCAACGCCACTATCCACCGCGCTCAGGGTATAAAAAGGCCTGCCGCTTTTATTGGCAATTATATTTGCGAGTGTTGTCTTGCCCGTGCCCGGAGGCCCCCAAAAAATCATGGAGGGAATCATCCCCGTTCCCAATTGTGAAGTGAGGGAACCTTTGGGTCCCACCAAATGCTGCTGGCTTAAATAACCTTCGAGGGTGGTGGGGCGGATACGTTCGGCGAGGGGTGCGTTCATAGTTTTTCAAAATTACAATTTTAATAAATCGCTTTCACTGACAATTTATCATAAATTTGGACTTGGGAGTGTTTTTTGTAAGCAGAGCAATATGTCACAGCAAAACCAATTAAAATTTAGCCCCGAGGTTTTTGGGTATCCATTACTCTTTGTATTGGTTCTTTGGATTGTATATTGGGTTGAGGCTCGTTTCAATATAAACTTTAATCCTTATGGAATTTATCCGCGAACCGTATCAGGCTTGCGGGGCATTATTTTCAGTCCTTTTATTCACGGCAGTTTGAAACATCTTTTTAACAATTCAGTTCCGCTATTCGTTTTGACGGCGGCGTTATTCTATTTTTATAGGGATATACGCTGGAAGGTCTTATTATTAGGGCTTTTATTTACTGGCATAGCTACTTGGGCCATTGGCAGGCCATCGCTTCACATTGGGGCGAGTGGCGTGGTATATCTACTTGCTTCTTTTTTGTTTTTTAAAGGAATTTTCTCAAAACAGTACCAGCTTACTGCCTTGGCGCTGGCGGTAGTCTTTCTTTATGGAGGAATGCTTTGGTATGTTTTTCCCGTGAACCCCGAAATATCTTGGGAAGGACATTTGTCGGGTTTTTTCGTAGGCTTTGTTTTTGCATTCCTTTTCAGGGGAAATCCTATTGAACGGAAGAAGTACGAGTGGGAGCGGGAGGATTATATTCCTGAGAACGACCCGTTTTTACAACAGTTCGATGACGATGGGAATTTTATCGGACCACCCAAAGAACAAGAAAACCTCACACAACAGACTTCTGAAAAGGAGCCACTATCTGATGAACGGAAAAAAACGGTAAGAATAGTATATAGTTTTAAGAAAAACGCAAAGGACAATTTAGAATAGACTATAAGCGCCTCTGGCGGGTAACCTCGTATAAAAAAGCGCCACAGGCCACCGAAACGTTCAAAGAGTTAATTTCGCCCAAAAGGGGTAGGGAAGCTCTTTCATCCACCAAGTTGAGTACCGATTTTGAAACCCCCTTGCCTTCAGAACCCATAATGATAGCCAAGGGTTTCTTTAGATCTAAGGAATAAATTTCGGTCTCGGTTTTTTCGGTAGCAGCCACGGTGGAAATACCAGAACCTTGAAGATAAAATATTGCGTCTTTGATATGCTCTACTTTGCAAATGGGAATTTTAAAAATTGCGCCTGCAGAAGTTTTTACCGTATCACCGGAAACGGGGGCTCCGCCAGATTTTTGAAAAATCACGGCATCAACGCCGGTACATTCGGCAGTACGAAGGATTGCTCCAAAATTGCGGACATCGGTTATTTGGTCCAAAATCAGAAATAGCGGTGTTTTATCGCTTTCCAGCGCCCGCTCCACGACATTTTCCAAAGATTGAAAGGCGACCGGCGACGTAAGTGCAACAATGCCTTGGTGGTTTCCTTTGGTAAGCCTGTTGAGTTTCTCGAAAGGAACTATACTGACTGGAACGTTCGCCTTTTCCAAATCTTTCATAAGGCTCGTTATTTTGTCATTTTCTGCTCCTTTTTGAATATAGACTTTGTCAAAAACCACGTTTGATGCCAAAGCTTCTTTTATGGGGTATATTCCGAAAATGGTGTTTGTTCTGTCGCTCATAACTATTATTTTAATGCAAATATAATTCTACCAAGAGAACTTCGGTCTATATTCGGATTATTTATCAGCGATGTAACTGTATAACGAGAATGCTATTTAAAGCCTTTGTCTTAAAGTTAAACCACGTTGCAAGTTTTATAATAAATAGAATATGTCCGTTACTGCATAATTGCTTTTCAAAAAAAGGGGTAAAAGAAAAGAGGCTATTCAATTTGAATAGCCTCTTAATTTAAATAAGTAACAGCTTACTTGTATATCTGAGCGGTAAGTCTACCTCCAGATACAATGCCATTAACAGGGTCAACCTGAAGTGTTAATGGAAGTTTCTCTTCAGTTAGAGAAACATCAATACCAGTAAGTACAAATTCTGCACTTCTTTGATTGGCTAGGATTACAATGGTCGGATCAAAGGAATAATTCTCTGGTGCAACCTCTGTTTCTTCTGCAACAACGGATATGGTAAAAGTTCTGTCAACGCTTGAAACATCGGAAACGAAGATATCTACGCTCTTATCTCTTGTTCCCCCATTGGGTACTTTTATATTCGCATTTGCAAGGGTAAATCCAGCGATGGTAGCTCTATTGACGTCGTAATCATCATATGTTTCACAAGATGAAACAAAGAGCGTCAATGTTATAATTGTAATTAATATTTTAATTTTTCCCATTTTCTTAATATTTATAAGTGATAAATTAATAACCTGGATTTTGAACTAGATTAGGGTTTTTGTCTATAGAAATCTGATCAAAAGGAAGTTGAAACTTATAACTACCGGCTGGTAGGTTTAATTCCTCTGACGGTGTTCCTGATCCATCTGCGTTATCTCCGTCTGAAGTTCTTGTAATTGATAATCCCCATCTTTTCAAATCAAAAAAGCGTTGATATTCAAAAGCAAATTCCAGACGTCTTTCTAGTCTAATTGCGTCACGCAATGCGGTACCAGTTTCGCCGCTAGGTGGAGTTGTGTATCTTCTAGTTCTCACCGCGTCCAGAGCAGTTCTTGCTGCGCTTTCATTGCCTAAATTGTAATAAGCTTCGGCTTTATTTAGTTGGGCTTCGGCAGCTCTAAATATTTTATAATCAACGATACCGTCAGTGTTATTAGGCCTTCCAAGCAACTTTTTAATACCATTTACTGGATCGCCATCTGCTACACCTAAGAATATATAGGCGTCTTTACGGATATCGTCAGCAGCATAAAGGTTTGTTAATTCAAAAGAGGCTACGTATTCTGGAACGAGAGAGTTGATACCACCTTGGCTCCAAGTAACTCCGATGTTATTACCGAGAGTTCCCGATTCATTAGGGATAGAGAAGACTAGACCAGAATCGCTTGTATCTTCCCATACACCCACTACATCCGCTCTAGGAGCAACTGGTGTAGTTACCTGATTGGCCGCATTAATGGCATTTTGCCATTGACCCATATACAGGTATACTCTTGATAAAAGTAGATTAACCGCTTCTTTGCCCATTCTTCCAGCTGGATTAACATCGTTGATATCAGCAACTGCTTCAGTCAAATCAGTAACGATTTTGTCATAAACAACACCAACTGTTTCACGAGCTGGCTCTATTTCCGGATTGTTTTCGGTTACATATGCTACGCCTAAACTTCCATTAGCATCTCCTGATTGAGTAGGAATTTTCCCATAGTATGATACTATGTTGAAATGAGCAAGAGCTCTTAGGGCTTTTGCCTCAGCCACTATGTTTGCTTTGTTCTCACCTTCATAGTTTTCAGCGTAGAACAACAATTGATTTGCTCTAAAAATCAGTCTATATGCTCCACGATACATACCACCAACACTTCCACCTGCAGGTGTATACCTCCAGTTGTGCAAAATTGATTTTGTAGTTCGGCCCGATTGAGACAAAGTCACGTTATCTGATAATACATCAGGCGCCGATAACATTGATCCAGCATCAGAACTACTGTACAATGCAACAAACTCTGGATTGTCGATTAAAGCTGAGTAAGTTCCTCTAATAGCATTTTCAAAATCCTCAGAGGTTACAAAGGCATTATCCGTCGCAAATTCATCAAAAGGTAATTGGTCCAATTCATCATCACAGGAAGTAAACCCTCCTATAACCAGGGACAATACCAACATTTTATATATTACTTTTTTCATTTTTGTTTTTTATTTAATATTAGAAACTTACATCAAGACCTACTTGAATAGATTTGGTGTTTGGATAGCTATAAAGAGTTATCTCACCAGGAGCAACAGTATCTGCAAAATCAATGGTTTCTCCAGAGGAAATACCTACTTCTGGATCTCCCCAGAATTTACTGAAAGTTAACAAGTTTTGTCCTTGTGCGTAGATTCTCAGCGTACTTATAGGAGTTTTTTCTAAATATTCTCTTGGGAAAGTATACGAAAGTGTAATGTTTCTCATACGAATATAATCACCTCTTTCCAAAAATCTATCTGAATTTACAGCTTGTTCTTCAGTATAAAGTGGACTAGGTAAAACATCAGTGTCACCTGGTTGTTGCCAGTAATTAAAGGCTCCAACTGCTTGGTTATCTGCAACTGTATTACCGTTGCTACCATCACCATAGTAGTTTTGCTTAACAACATTATTTACCCAATTTCCATATTTGAAAACAAAGTCAGTACGTAGCCCGATACCTTTATAAGATATGTTGCTGAAGAAACCACCTTCTTTATCAGCTATGGTAGACTTCCCTTGTAATACTCTATTCTCTCCTTCAGGAAGTGTGTCAAAGAAATAAACATTATTGTCAGCTCCGTAGTATTGTGGACGACCGGTAGCTGGATCAACTCCTGCGTATCTTACCAAGTAATGTTCATTAATTTTTGCACCTTCACGGAATAAGATGTTAAATGCATTAGGGGTTACATCTTCTCCGTCAGGAAGACTTATGATTTCATTATCTAAGAATATAATGTTTCCTCCTAGAGTCCAAGTAAAATCTGCAGATCTAAGGATATCACCTTGTAGTGCAATTTCCAAACCTCTGTTCTCGATTTCACCTAAGTTACCGGCAATTGAACCTACACCAGCCTCATCTGCACGTGGAATTAAAAATAACAGGTCGGTTGTGTTTCTAACAAAGTAATCAGAAACTCCTCTTAAACGATTGTTGAAGAGATTGAATTCCAAACCAATGTTTTTTGTAACTGTAGTTTCCCATTGTAATTCAGGACTACCAATATTCGCGGGAGCTGTAGAAGAGCCACCAGGATATGGTGAAGTTCCAAAGGAAACAGTACTCTGTGAGTCATAACGACCAATACCGTTTCTGTTACCTACAGTACCGTAAGAAGCACGTAGTTTTAGTAAATCAACCCAAGATACATCAAAGAAACTCTCTTTGGCGATATTCCAACCTAAACTGAAGCTATAAAAACTACCGTATTTATAATCACTCCCAAAACTTGAAGATCCATCACGTCTGTATGAGGCTGAGGCCAAATATCTTTCTTTAAAATCGTAATCGGCAAATGCACCATAAGAAACTAAAGTTAATCGGTTTCTGAAGGTTTGACCGTTTCGAAGGTCACTACCGTTTACTTGAGTTGTCAATAAAGCTGAAGGAAACCCTCTGTTGTTTATTGTATAGCTATTGTTCTCGTTCAAGTTAAATTCATAAAGACCTAAAACGTTCAAGTTGTGCTTGTCATTAGATAGGTTGTAGTTTAATCTATTGCTAATGGTTAAATCCAAACGTTGGATGCCTGAATCCGTCTTACTTCCACCGCCTAAATTAATAACATCATCCAATGCACCGCCTGGTTGAGCATAATATTCTCTTCTGCGATTAAGGTGGCTTACCGCAGTACTAAATGTATAGCTAAAGTTTTTATTAAATTTAACTGTAGCGTCCACATTTGCAAGGGTCTGGTTTTCAATGGCCGATTCAACGTCGGTCAAAATTGCCTGTGCAACAGGAAATCCGGTGTGTGTAAGGTTGTAAACTGGATCACCGTTTTCATCAATAAGGGGATTGCCATCTTCGTCTAATACAAAAACAGTTTCATAAGGACTATAGTCATAAGTTGCGCGGAATGCGTTTTGGGTATTGTTTCTATCACGTGGTTCGTCGCTGAAACTTCTTGAATATCCAACATTTACCCCTAAAGTCAACCATTCTTTCGCATCAAAATTTACATTCAATCTGCTCGAAAGTCTTTCGAAACCTTTGATATTGTCAATAATACCTGTGTTTTTATCATTAGATACCGAGAAGTAATAATCTACTTTTTCTGCACCTCCGGAAATAGCTACACTGTTGTTCTGAAGAACACCTTCTCTTAACAGATAATCTTCCCAATCAACTTGGTTATCTATTAATTGCTGACGCTCAGGTGAGCCAGGCGCAGTTGTAACTCCAGGAAGTCCTGAGGCCGATGTAATTCCAAGAGCGTACATTTCTGCCTCGTACTGCATTTTCTGCTCTGCATTCATCATGCTGAAGTTTCGGTTTATTTGAGATGTAGTTCCATATCGTGAACTGAATCGCACTACGGCATCTTTATTTCTGTTACCGTTCTTTGTTGTAATAACCACAACACCGTTGGCACCACGTGATCCATAGCGTGCAGTGGTTGCAGCATCTTTAAGGATAGTGATATTTTCAATATCTTCATTGGCTATGTTGCCAAGATCTTCTTCTCTAATAGGAGCACCGTCCACAATATACAATGGCGATGAAGCTCCCGCAACAAGAGATCCTGTTCCACGAATACGAACAAAAGCACCCTGTCCTGGCTTTCCGTTGGCAGCAGTTACCTGCACACCCGCGGCTTTACCTTGCAGCATATTATCTATACTGGTGGTAGGGGCCATTTGGGAAAGTTCTGCAGCGGAGATTGACACTACTGCTGAAGTTTGCACTGTTTGGTTTCTCGTAGAATAACCGGTAACGACTACCTCACTCAGGCTTTCACCCGGTTCTAAAGTAATGTCGATTTTATTCTGGGTACCTACTTTTACTTCCTTGGTGTCGAAACCTACATAACTAAAAGTCAAGGTCTGGCCCACATTTGCTGAAATGGTATAATTACCATCAAAATCTGATTGGGTACCAGTACTTGTTCCTTTGATTATAACGTTTGCACCAGGCAATGGCAGACCTGTATCGTCCGTCACCGTACCTGTAATAGTTTTTTGCTGTGCGAAGGTAAGCTGCACAACTAACGCTAATAATAGCGTTAAAATTCCACTAAACTTTGTTCTCATTTTTATAAATTATTTGAATTAGCCAACGGCAAAAATCATAATAAAAAGTTAATTACACAAGTATTTGCTCCCAATTTTTGCGTTTATTTAAAGAATAGAGCGCCCTAGCGATATGATTCATTAAAATTTTGAGGAAATACTGATATGAATTTTTGTATTTGCAAAACTAAAACTGGAGTCCTGAGTGCTTCCGTTGGCTATATTAAAACGAAAGAGACCTGCCATCGTGTTTAAACCAAGACCAAAACCGAAGCTATAAAGGTTCTGTTGCAAAGAAAGGGTCTTGTTTTCAAAATATCCTAAATCGATAATGCTGTGCGCATATATATCTTCACCAAATAGATAGCGATATTCAGTGCTTAGTACAGTGTAGAGCGAAGCGTCAATGCTGTTTTCGTCAAAACCTCTAATGCTATTGATTCCACCGAAACGGTACAATTCATTTACCAAATAATTTTCGCTGAAGAGCACGCCCGTTTTATTTTGAACGAAGATCGAGTTTCTATAATTGAGATTAAAAATATTGTTGAGGGTGGTTTCGACACCTAGCTGGTCTTCAGGTTTGTTCTCATTTTTGCGGGAGCCTATACCCGCATCTAAGAGTATGGCAGTTTTAACAGGGAATAATTTTCGATTCTGTGGTTTCAGATAGCCGCCACCCAATATAAAGAACCGGGAGCTAAAATCCTCGATAGGTGCTCCGGCAATTGCCTCGTCTAGCAAATTGCTTGATTCGTAGCCTTTGTATCCAATGTATACCGTGGATCTCGGATCAATTTGATACGTGGCGCGTACTTGTTGCTCCGTGGTAATAAAAGTGCTGTCTCTCTTAAATATCTTCAGCTCTCCGCTTAGCCCAAAAGGGGTGCTGAATAAGTAGGGTAGGGTAAGTTTGGTCCGAAAATTTATTTGTTCTTTCCCGTCTGCTTTATAGTTAATGATCAACTGTTCGCCATAATTTAAGTTATTGTTGAGTTCTAGGTTCAAGTATCCGTTAAAGATTAATTTTTGGGTTTCCTCATCGGTTGCAAAGCCTAAAATTCCATCAAATAGGTTGTTGTTCTGTTTTTCAAGATAAAAATAGACCGTAGTAGAGTCTTTTCTAAATAAAGCTTCGGGCGGTTTTACCGTTGAAACGAAGCCCAAGCTATTTAGGTTTTCACTTTGGGTCACCAGTTTTTTCTGATTGAAAATTTTTCCCTTTCGAATGCCAGCGTAATATCTGAGATACGACTTTGGAAACTTTTCGTAGCCTTTTACTACAATGGAATCTACCGTGCGCACAATTCCGTTGTCAACAAGGAGTGTCGCAATTAACATGTCCGTGTCATTTTTTTCAAACTCCGAAAGTCTTAATCGCGCAAAAGCATTTCCTTTTTGGTTTCTTAGTGCGGTCAGTTTTCGTAAGGCAAGGGGAATTGTTTCAAAAGGAAGTATAAAATAGAGATCGGTAATTTCCGAAGCGACTCGTTGCAGCTCTTTTTTGGAAAAATCTTCTTCGGAATAGAAAACCTTCAACTTGCTGTATTTCTTCCCAAGAAAAAAAATTGCGGAATAGCTGGTGTCGTTTTCTTTCTTTAATTGAAGCAGTTCACTTTCAATAAAACCCATCCGCTGCAGTTTCAGATAGGTTGTGTCCATTTCATTTTTAAGGGAAAGAAAGTCTTTAAAGGAAGTTTTGATACGGAGTGAGTCCTTCATCTCTTCCGATATGGGCCTTTCGGCTGCAATGGAAAGCGTGAGTTCCTGTGCTCTTAAACCCGAGAAGCAGCAGGTATATATATTAAGGTAAAAAAAAATGAAGAGAATTCTTTTCAAAAAGGGTGATATTTGCTGTGTAAAACTAACGCTTCAAGTTGGTGTTTCATATTCAAATGGAAAAAATAATGAAACTATGCTGAAAATTAATTCACTATGGTTTGATTAGTAAAAAAAATATTCTACATTTGCATCCCCTAAAAATAGGGGTGTTTTATTTTTAAACAGTAATAATACATATTTTATATGCCAACAATTTCACAATTAGTACGTAAAGGAAGGACCAAAATAACCAAGAAGAGTAAATCGGTTGCTTTGGATTCGTGCCCACAGCGTCGTGGTGTTTGTACGCGTGTATATACTACTACACCTAAGAAGCCTAACTCTGCAATGCGTAAAGTAGCAAGGGTAAGACTTACAAACGGTAAGGAAGTAAACGCATACATCCCGGGCGAAGGACACAATCTCCAAGAGCACTCGATAGTATTGGTTAGAGGTGGAAGGGTAAAGGATTTGCCAGGAGTTAGGTATCACATTGTTCGTGGCGCGCTGGACACCGCAGGTGTTGCAGGCCGCACGCAACGTAGATCTAAGTACGGAGCAAAACGCCCAAAGAAGTAAAAATGAAAACGGGTCGAGAATAAATTGAAAAAACATATTCTTAGCCATTAACAAACAACACATGAGAAAAAGACAGGCCAAAAAAAGACCACTTTTACCAGACCCGAGGTTTAACGACCAGTTGGTTACGCGTTTTGTAAACAACATGATGTGGGACGGAAAAAAGAGTGTGGCTTTCAAAGTTTTCTACGATGCAATTGACATTGTAGATGAAAAGAAACAAGACGAAGAAAAAACTGCGTTGGAGCTTTGGAAAGATGCACTTTCCAATATTATGCCCCACGTAGAGGTGCGCAGTCGTAGAGTGGGTGGGGCAACCTTCCAGATTCCTATGCAAATTCGCCCAGACCGTAAAATTGCAACCGCAATGAAATGGTTAATTACCTATTCAAGAAAAAGAAACGAGAAATCCATGGCCGCAAAACTTGCCGGTGAGATTCTTGCCGCTGCCAAAGAAGAAGGCGCCGCTGTAAAGAAACGTATGGATACTCACAAAATGGCAGAAGCTAACAAAGCATTCTCACATTTCAGATTCTAAAAAATGGCACAAAGAGATTTAAAATACACAAGAAATATCGGAATTGCCGCGCATATTGATGCCGGTAAGACCACAACTACAGAGCGTATCCTTTTTTACACGGGGGTAAGCCATAAACTTGGGGAGGTTCACGATGGGGCCGCTACCATGGACTGGATGGAGCAAGAGCAGGAGCGTGGTATTACCATTACTTCAGCAGCTACTACCTGTACTTGGAAGTTCCCAATGGAAAACGCAGAAGTGCTTCCTGAGACCAAGGAATACAACTTTAATATTATTGATACTCCCGGACACGTAGATTTTACCGTGGAGGTTAACCGTTCGCTAAGAGTTCTTGACGGATTGGTTTTCCTATTTAGTGCAGTTGATGGTGTTGAGCCACAATCTGAAACTAACTGGAGACTTGCTGACAACTATAAAGTGCCACGTATAGGTTTCGTGAACAAAATGGACCGTTCCGGCGCCAACTTTATGGCTGTGTGTCAACAAGTGAAAGATATGTTGGGTTCCAATGCGGTGCCTATCGTTTTGAACATCGGTGACGAAGCAGATTTTAAAGGAATCGTGGATTTGGTAAAGAATCGCGCGGTAATTTGGCACGATGAATCCTTCGGTTCTACATTTGATGTTGTTGAGATTCCTGAGGAATTAAAGGCAGAAGCAAAAGTATTGCGAGGTAAACTTATTGAAGAAGTTGCCGCTTACGATGAAAACTTGCTTGAAAAATACATGGAGGACGAAGAATCCATTACTGAAGATGAAATCCACGCTGCGCTTCGTGCTGCCGTAATGGATATGTCTATCATTCCAATGGTTTGTGGTTCTTCCTTTAAAAATAAAGGAGTACAGTTTCTTTTGGATGCTGTATGTCGTTACTTGCCAGCGCCTACCGATAAGGAAGGTATAATTGGTGTTAATCCAGAAACAGAAAAAGAAGAAATTCGCAAACCTGATGTTACTGCACCATTTTCGGCATTGGCATTTAAGATTGCTACTGACCCATTCGTTGGTCGTTTGGCTTTCTTCCGTGTTTATTCTGGTCGTCTGGATGCGGGTTCTTATATCTTGAACAATCGTTCAGGGAAGAAAGAGCGTATTTCACGTATCTACCAAATGCACTCCAACAAACAAAACGCGATCGATTTCATCGAGGCGGGTGATATTGGGGCAGCAGTAGGATTTAAGGATATCAAGACTGGTGATACCATGTCTGATGAGAAACACCCCATTGTTTTAGAGAGTATGAATTTCCCTGATCCCGTAATCGGTATCGCGGTTGAGCCTAAAACAAAGGTAGATGTTGATAAACTGGGTATGGCATTGTCAAAACTGGCCGAAGAAGATCCAACATTCCAAGTGCGTACAGACGAAGCTTCTGGACAAACAATCATTTCCGGAATGGGCGAGCTTCACTTAGATATTATCGTTGACCGTCTGCGTCGCGAATTTAAGGTAGAAGTAAACCAAGGTCAGCCGCAGGTTGAGTACAAAGAAGCTATCACAAAAGTTGCCGATCATAGAGAGGTTTATAAGAAACAATCCGGTGGGCGTGGTAAATTTGCTGATATTGTATTCACACTTGAGCCTGCTGAAGAAGGAAAAGTTGGTTTGGAATTCATAAATGCCGTAAAAGGTGGTAACGTTCCAAAAGAATTTATCCCAGCAGTTGAAAAAGGTTTCAAACAAGCCATGGTCAACGGTCCGCTTGCAGGATTTGAGGTGGATAGTATGAAGGTTACTTTAAAGGACGGATCTTTCCACCCTGTGGATTCTGATGCCTTGTCTTTTGAATTGGCTGCAAAAATTGGTTTCAAGGAGGTTGCCAAAAAGGCTGGTGCCGTTATTCTTGAGCCTATAATGAAGCTTGAGGTGCTTACACCTGAAGAAAACATGGGTGATATAGTTGGTGACCTTAACCGTCGTCGTGGTACTATAAGTAACATGAGCGATCGTGCGGGAGCCAAAGTCATCAAGGCTGAAGTGCCACTTTCTGAAATGTTCGGTTATGTAACCACATTAAGAACTTTGTCTTCAGGCCGTGCAACTTCAACTATGGAATTTTCACATTATGCTGAAACACCTTCTAACATTTCAGAAAGTGTAATAGCAGCAGCAAGAGGAACCGCTAACGTTTAATAATTTCAGCAATGAGTCAAAAAATAAGAATAAAACTAAAATCTTACGATCACAATTTGGTGGACAAATCTGCTGAAAAAATCGTTAAGACCGTAAAGAGTACCGGAGCTGTAGTTACAGGGCCAATTCCTTTACCAACACACAAAAAAATCTTTACAGTATTACGTTCTCCACACGTGAACAAGAAAAGTAGAGAGCAATTCCAATTAAGTTCATACAAAAGACTTTTGGATATCTACAGTTCTTCTTCAAAAACCATTGACGCTCTTATGAAATTGGAGCTTCCAAGTGGTGTTGAGGTAGAGATTAAAGTATAGTTTTTTGTAGGCACGCGATTAATCGCGCGCCTACAAAACATAAAAATGTCCTCAACGATGGTTGGGGAAAAACGGAAACAAAATAACATTCAGGGTTGAATTTATTTTGACCCTGTTTTTTTGAATAGAAATTTAAATAAGTAATAATTAATAAATAATTAAATATGTCTGGGTTAATTGGAAGAAAGATAGGGATGACCAGCATCTTTGACGAGAACGGAAAGAACATTCCGTGTACCGTTATTGAAGCAGGACCCTGTGTTGTTACCCAAGTCAGAACCAAAGAGGTTGACGGGTACGAAGCTCTTCAACTTGGTTTCGATGACAAGAAGACTGTAACTAAAGCTGCCGAAGGGCACGCCAAAAAAGCAGGAACCGTTGCAAAACGCAAAGTCGCCGAATTCAAGGGATTTGAAGAAAATTACAAATTGGGCGACACCATTACTGTGGAGCATTTTATCGAGGGTGAATTCGTGGATATCGCGGGTACATCAAAAGGTAAAGGGTTCCAAGGGGTTGTAAAGCGTCATGGTTTTGGCGGTGTTGGGCAGTCCACACACGGTCAGCACAACCGTTTGCGCGCGCCTGGTTCCATTGGGGCCGCATCATATCCTGCGAGAGTATTCAAGGGAATGCGCATGGCGGGCCAAATGGGCAACGAAAGAGTAAAAGTTGAAAATTTAAGAGTTTTGAAAGTAGTTCCAGAAAAGAATCTACTTGTGGTAAAGGGAGCAGTTCCCGGCCATAAAAACGCTTATGTAATGATCGAGAAATAATGAAGGTAGCTGTATTAGACATAAACGGAAAAGACACAGGCCGGAAAGTTGAACTTTCTGCAGATGTGTTCGGAATAGAGCCTAACAATCACGCGGTTTATCTTGATGTGAAACAATATCTTGCCAACCAACGTCAAGGTACTCACAAAGCAAAGGAACGTGCTGAGATTGCTGGTTCTACCAGAAAGATCAAGAAGCAAAAAGGAACTGGTACTGCCCGTGCGGGTAGCATCAAGTCTGGTGTATTTAAAGGTGGTGGTAGAATGTTCGGGCCTCGTCCGCGTAACTACTCCTTCAAATTGAACAAGAACCTGAAGCGTTTGGCACGTAAATCTGCCCTATCGATGAAGGCGAACGATAAAGCTATTGTTGTAATAGAAGACCTAAATTTTGACGCTCCAAAAACCAAGAATTTTACCGCGGTTTTGAACAGTTTAGGGCTTAATGACAAAAAATCTTTATTTGTGTTGGGAGACTTAAATAATAATGTATATTTGTCCTCTCGCAATTTGAAAGGTACTGAGGTTATAACTAACTCACAATTAAGTACTTACAAAATTATGAATGCAAATAGTTTAGTGCTATTTGAAGGTTCTTTGGAAGGAATTGAAACAAACTTAAGTAAATAGAAACAAGATGAACATCTTAATTAAACCTATAATTACGGAAAAAGCCACCAAAGATGCTGAAGACAAAAACGTTTTTGGCTTTGTAGTGAACCCAAAGGCGAATAAGGTAGAAATCAAGAAAGCGGTGGAAGCTGCTTACGGAGTTTCTGTTGAAAAAGTTCGCACAATGAATGTCCGCCCTGATAGGAAGACCCGTTATACAAAAACAGGTGTCCAAACTGGTAAAACGAACGCTTACAAAAAAGCAATCGTACAGGTGGCGGAAGGTGATACAATAGATTTTTACAGTAACATCTAAGGAAACTTAGATTTAAAAAGACACAAATGTCAGTAAGAAAATTAAAACCAATCACCCCAGGTCAGCGTTTTAGGGTTGTTAATGGTTTTGACGCCATTACAACCGATAAGCCGGAGAAGTCGTTACTTGCTCCGAACAAAAGATCTGGTGGTAGAAACAGTCAAGGAAAAATGACCATGCGCTACATAGGTGGTGGTCATAAGAAGAAATATCGAATTATCGATTTTAAACGCGACAAGGCGGGAATTCCTGCCACCGTTGCAAGTATTCAATACGATCCAAACCGTACTGCGTTTATCGCACTTTTGAACTATCAAGATGGTGAAAAGCGATATGTAATTGCACAGAACGGACTACAAGTTGGGCAGAACATCCTTTCCGGTGAAGCAGTTGCTCCAGAGATTGGAAACGCAATGCCGCTTTCAGCTATTCCATTAGGTACTATTATTTCCTGCATCGAGCTTCGTCCCGGTCAGGGAGCTATTATGGCGCGTAGCGCTGGTGCTTTCGCACAGCTTATGGCCCGTGATGGAAAATATGCTACCGTAAAACTTCCTTCAGGTGAAACCCGATTGATATTAGTAAACTGTATGGCTACCATTGGTGCCGTTTCTAACAGTGACCACCAATTATTGGTATCTGGTAAAGCCGGTAGAAGCAGATGGTTGGGTAGAAGACCACGTACAAGACCAGTAGTGATGAACCCTGTGGATCACCCAATGGGTGGTGGTGAGGGCCGCGCTTCCGGAGGTCATCCACGTTCTAGAAAAGGTATCCCTGCAAAAGGGTATAGAACCCGTACTAAAACGAAAGCAAGTAATAAATATATCTTAGAACGAAGAAAGAAATAAGTTATGGCAAGATCGTTAAAAAAAGGACCGTTCGTTCATTATAAACTAGACAAGAAAGTTCAACAAAACGTTGAGGACAATAAGAAGACCGTAATCAAAACTTGGTCACGTGCTTCTATGATTACTCCAGATTTTGTTGGCCAGACCATCGCTGTGCACAACGGGCGCCAATTTGTTCCTGTGTATGTAACAGAAAACATGGTTGGGCATAAACTAGGAGAATTTTCACCTACAAGATCATTCCGTGGTCATTCAGGTGCTAAAAACAAAGGTAAAAAATAATAGGCCATGGGAGTTCGTAAAAGAGAAAGAGCAGAAGCAATTAAGGAAGCAAAGAAGACACAATACTTTGCTAAATTGAACAATTGCCCCACTTCACCAAGAAAAATGCGCTTAATGGCAGACTTGGTTCGTGGTGAGAAAATAGACAAAGCACTTAATATTTTGAGGTTCAGTTCAAAGGAATCTTCACGCAAACTGGAGAAACTACTTTTGTCTGCCATCAACAACTGGCAACAAAAGAACGAGGACGCTTCAATAGAAGATGCAGATCTTTTTGTTAAGGAAATCCGTGTGGACGGTGGCACGATGTTGAAGAGACTTCGTCCAGCACCACAAGGCCGCGCACACAGAATTAGAAAACGCTCCAACCACGTAACACTGGTATTGGCAGCAAACGATAACACACAAAGCAAGTAATTAAATGGGACAGAAGACAAATCCAATCGGGAATCGCTTAGGTATCATTAGAGGTTGGGAATCCAACTGGTACGGAGGCAACGACTACGGCGATAAACTTGCCGAAGACGACAAGATCAGGAAATACATCCACGCTCGTTTAAGCAAAGCTAGTGTGAGTAGAGTAATTATTGAGCGTACGCTTAAGCTTGTAACCGTTACTATAACCACTGCCCGTCCCGGTATCATTATCGGTAAAGGTGGCCAGGAAGTAGACAAGCTAAAAGAAGAGCTTAAGAAAATTACAGATAAAGAGGTACAGATCAACATTCACGAGATCAAAAGACCGGAGCTTGATGCATATTTGGTAGCTGCGAGTATCGCACGCCAGATTGAAAGCCGTATTTCATACCGTCGTGCCATAAAAATGGCAATCGCGGCAACAATGCGGATGAACGCTGAAGGTATTAAGGTGCAAATCTCAGGACGTTTGAACGGCGCTGAAATGGCACGTTCAGAATCGTACAAAGAAGGTCGTATCCCATTATCAACTTTTAGAGCCGATATTGACTACGCTTTAGTTGAGGCACACACTACCTACGGTAGATTGGGTGTTAAAGTATGGATTATGAAAGGCGAAGTATATGGAAAGCGGGAACTTTCCCCATTAGTTGGTCTATCGACCGGCAAAAAGAGTGGTGGTAAAGGAGCTCCAGCAGGACGCGGTGGCAACAAAGCACGTCGCAGAAAGTAATTTTTTAAATAGAAGAAAATGTTACAACCTAAAAGAACAAAGTACCGTAAACAAATGAAAGGCCGTATGAAGGGCGATGCCGGTCGTGGCAACCAGCTAGCA
This sequence comes from Aequorivita vladivostokensis, assembly GCF_000952855.1. Taxonomy (GTDB): domain Bacteria; phylum Bacteroidota; class Bacteroidia; order Flavobacteriales; family Flavobacteriaceae; genus Aequorivita; species Aequorivita vladivostokensis. Next base: position 537,663 of record NZ_JSVU01000001.1, read on the forward strand.
TACGGAACCTTCGGTATAAAATCGTTGGAATCAGAATTTCTTACAGCAAGACAAATAGAAGCTGCACGTATCGCCGCTACCCGTTTTATGAAAAGGGAAGGTTCTATCTGGATCATGATTTTTCCAGATAAGCCAATTACCAAAAAACCGCTTGAAGTACGTATGGGTAAAGGTAAAGGTGCTGTGGAATATTATGCAGCTGTGGTTAAACCGGGAAGAATGCTTTTCGAGGTATCCGGTGTTCCAGTTGAAACAGCAAAAGAAGCATTGCGCCTTGCAGCACAAAAGCTTCCGGTAAAAACTAAATTTGTAATGTCTCGGGATTTCCAAGCATAATTTTTTGAAAGATGAAACAATCAGAAATTAAGAAAGCATCAACGGCAGAACTTCAGGAAGCATACGCTGAATCTAGAAAGGCTTATACAGACCTTAAAATGGCTCACACCATTTCCCCGTTGGAAAATCCAATTCAACTAAGATCCCAGAGAAGGGTGATAGCAAGAATAGCGACGGAACTAACTAATAGAGAAGTGCAATAATTGTACAGCTGAAAGATGGAAGAAATTAAAAGAAACTTAAGAAAAGAACGTATAGGTGTAGTAACCAGCAACAAAATGGACAAATCCATTGTAGTTGCAGAGGTGAAAAAAGTAAAACACCCTATGTACGGAAAGTTCGTGTTGAAAACGAAGAAATACGTGGCCCACGACGAGACAAACAACTGCAACGAAGGTGATACAGTAAGGATTATGGAAACACGTCCTTTAAGCAAAACCAAATGTTGGAGATTAGTAGAAATAATTGAAAGAGCGAAGTAATTATGTTACAACAAGAATCAAGACTTAAAGTCGCAGATAATACCGGTGCCAAGGAAGTACTTTGCATCCGCGTATTGGGCGGAACAAAAAGAAGGTATGCTTCTATCGGTGATAAAATTGTAGTTTCCGTTAAGGAAGCAACTCCGAATGGAAACATTAAGAAAGGAGCAGTTTCTACAGCCGTAGTAGTACGTACTGTTAAGGAAATTAGAAGACCTGACGGTTCTTACATCCGTTTCGATGACAACGCTTGTGTGCTTTTAAACCCACAGGGTGAAATGAGAGGAACACGTGTTTTCGGTCCGGTAGCAAGAGAACTTCGCGACAAGCAATTTATGAAAATAGTATCATTGGCACCCGAGGTGCTTTAATATGAAAACTAAAATGACAAAGCTTAAAATAAAATCAGGCGATACAGTAGTAGTTACTGCCGGGGACCACAAGGGTTCTGAAGGTAAAGTAATGAAAATATTCCTTGACAAAAACAAAGCAATCGTAGAAGGAGTGAACATGGTTTCAAAACACGAGAAGCCAAGTGCAAAAAACCCGCAAGGTGGAATTGCAAAAAAAGAAGCTCCCATCCATATTTCAAACCTTTCCTTGGTAGATCCAAAATCTGGAAAAGCCACACGCGTAGGTTACAAAATGGAGAATGGTAAAAAAGTACGATTTTCAAAACAATCGAATCAAGCAATATAGTTATGGCATATTCACCAAGACTTAAAGAAGAGTACAAAAGCAGAGTGATCAATGCACTTACTGACGAATTTGGTTACAAAAACGTCATGCAGGTACCAAAATTGGAGCGTATTGTTGTTTCCCGCGGCGTGGGTGCAGCAGTAGCTGACAAGAAACTTATTGACTATTCGGTTGATGAGTTTACAAAGATAACCGGGCAAAAAGCAGTAGCTACTATGTCCAAAAAAGACGTTGCAAACTTCAAACTTCGTAAAGGTATGCCAATTGGTGTGAAAGTTACGTTGCGCGGAGAGCGTATGTACGAGTTTTTGGATAGATTGGTTACCTCGGCTTTGCCTAGGGTACGTGACTTTAACGGAATTAAGGCAACTGGTTTTGACGGAAGAGGAAACTACTCTTTGGGAATCACCGAGCAAATTATCTTCCCGGAAATCGATATCGATAAAGTGAAGAAAATTGAAGGGATGAACATTACGTTTATCACTTCCGCCACCACCGATAAAGAAGCGAAATCATTATTACAAGAATTGGGATTACCCTTTAAAAAGAACTAAGAGATGGCTAAAGAATCAATGAAGGCCCGCGAGGTTAAGAGACAAAAGATGGTAAAAAAGTATGCCGCCAAACGCAAAGCTTTGAAAGAGGCTGGTGATTGGGAAGGCCTTCAGAAACTACCAAAAAATGCCTCACCGGTTCGTTTGCACAACCGTTGCAAATTAACAGGAAGACCAAGAGGGTATATGAGAACTTTTGGAATTTCACGTGTATTGTTCCGTGAAATGGCAAATTCAGGGTTAATTCCAGGAGTGCGCAAAGCATCTTGGTAAGAACAGGTTTCTGTTCAAAAGAAAAGTATAAACTGGTTGAAGGTTCAGTCCCGATGGTTCGGGAGTCTGAAAACCACTTCCGCAAATTCAAATAAATGAATACAGATCCAATTTCAGATTATCTAACACGAGTTAGAAATGCTGCGAAAGCCGGACATCGCGTTGTAGAGATTCCTGCTTCAAATCTTAAAAAGGAGATTACAAAAATCCTTTTTGACCAAGGTTACATTTTAAGCTACAAATTTGATGACGAAAGTACCCCACAGGGTATCATCAAAATTGCGTTGAAATACGACAAGCTTACCAAAGAATCGGTAATCAAGAAAATTCAAAGAATAAGTAAACCCGGTTTACGTAAATACGCAGGTTCAACAGAACTTCCTCGCGTGCTTAACGGTCTTGGTATTGCCATTGTTTCAACTTCTTCAGGAGTTATGACAGGCAAACAAGCAAAAGCACAGAATGTAGGTGGTGAAGTATTGTGTTACGTTTACTAAAAAATAGACAAAGAAATGTCAAGAATAGGTAAAAACCCGGTAGAAATCCCACAAGGAGTTACAGTTGATGTAAAAGACAACGTAATTACCGTAAAAGGAAAATTAGGCGAGTTAACTCAGGAGTTTGATTCTGATCTAACCGTGAAAGTAGAAGACGGAAACGTATTGGTAGAGCGCCCTTCAGATTCTAAAGACCACACTGCAAAGCACGGTCTTTACAGATCATTGATCAATAACATGATTGAAGGTGTTAGCAAAGGATGGACCAAGGAACTGGAATTGGTAGGTGTAGGTTACCGCGCCAGCAACCAAGGGCAAAAATTGGATTTGGCCTTAGGATTTTCACATAATATCATTTTGGACATCGCGCCAGAGGTGAAAGTGGAAACTGTATCAGATAAAGGTAAAAACCCAATCGTAAAACTAACTTCTCACGACAAGCAATTGGTAGGACAGGTAGCTGCAAAGATCCGCGGCTTCCGTAAACCAGAGCCTTACAAAGGAAAAGGTATCAAGTTTGTAGGTGAACAATTAAGAAGAAAAGCAGGTAAATCTGCATAACAAATAGAGTTATGGCATTATCAAAGTACGAAAGAAGAGAGCGCTTGCGCATGCGAATCAGAAAAACGGTTGAGGGGACCGAAAGTCGCCCACGTTTGGCTGTTTTCCGCAGCAACAAAGAAATATACGCTCAAATTATTGACGATGTAAATGGAAAGACCATTACCGCTGCATCTTCAAGAGATAAAGACATTGACGCTTCAAACGTAAACAAAGTTGAAGCAGCAAAATTGGTAGGAAAAGCAATCGCAGAAAAAGCTGTTAAAGCAGGTGTTGAAACCATCGCTTTTGACAGAGGCGGTTACCTATACCACGGAAGAGTAAAATCATTAGCTGAAGGTGCACGCGAAGGTGGCCTTAAATTCTAAGTAGCATTATGTATCAAGATTATAAAAACGTAGAATTAGTAAAGCCAGGAGGTCTTGAATTGAAAGACCGTTTGGTAGGTGTACAACGTGTAACCAAGGTGACCAAAGGTGGTCGTGCCTTCGGATTTTCAGCTATTGTAGTTGTTGGTGACGAAAAAGGAGTGGTGGGCCACGGTCTTGGAAAATCCAAGGATGTAGCTAGCGCGATAGCAAAAGCTATTGAGGATGCCAAGAAAAACTTGGTTCGTATTCCACTTAACAAAGTGACACTTCCGCACGAACAAAAGGGAAAATACGGCGGAGCCCGCGTTAACCTTCTTCCAGCTGCGCCTGGTACCGGAGTAATTGCCGGTGGTGCCGTACGTGCCGTATTGGAAGCAGTAGGGGTTCACGATGTATTGTCAAAATCACAAGGATCTTCTAACCCACACAACGTGGTAAAGGCAACGTTTGACGCTCTTTTGCAAATGCGAAGTGCACAAACTGTAGCTGACCAAAGAGGAATTTCACTTGAAAAAGTATTCAAAGGATAAATATCAGAGCAATGGCAAAAATTAAAGTAACAAAGGTAAAGAGCGTTATAAAGCGCCCAAAAAACCAAAAGAGAATCATGGAATCGTTAGGGCTTCACAAGATGAACCAAACGGTTGAGCATGAAGATACGCCAAACATTCTTGGTATGATCAATAAAGTTAATCACTTGGTTTCTGTTGAAACCAAATAAGGAAACACGAAAAAATGGATTTAAGTAACTTACAACCCGCCGCAGGATCGGCGAAAAACAAAGGCAAGCGAGTAGGTCGCGGACAAGGTTCCGGAAAAGGTGGTACTGCCACCCGCGGACACAAAGGAGCAAAATCACGTTCAGGTTATTCCAAGAAAATTGGATTTGAAGGTGGACAGATGCCCCTACAACGTCGTGTTCCTAAGTTTGGTTTTACAAACATCAACCGTAAAGAATATAAGGGAATCAATATAGATACTCTTCAGCAGCTGGTTGAAGACAAGAAAATAAATGATGCCGTTGACTTTGAAACCTTAGTTGGTTTGGGTCTTGCCGGAAAGAACGAAATGGTTAAGATTTTAGGAAGAGGAGAGATAAAGGCAAAACTGAAAGTATCTGCGCACAAGTTTACTGCCTCGGCAAAAGAAGCTATCGAAGCGGCCGGAGGCGAAGTAGTAACATTGTAACAACAGCTAAGGATGAAATTTATCGACACCTTAAAAAATGTTTGGAAAATAGAAGAGTTGCGTAACCGCATCATTCTAACCCTGGGAATGCTATTAGTGTACCGTTTTGGGGCACAGGTAGTACTGCCGGGTATTGATGCAGATATGCTTGCGCAGTTTGCAGGTAAGTTTGATTCAGGCGGTATTGGCGGATTGCTGAACGCATTTACAGGAGGGGCTTTTGCCAACGCTTCTGTTTTTGCATTGGGAATTATGCCATACATTTCTGCTTCTATTGTTGTACAATTAATGCAGATTGCCGTGCCTTATCTTCAAAAATTACAGAAGGAAGGTGAAAGTGGCCGTAAAAAGATTAATCAGATTACACGGTGGTTAACTATCGGTATCTGTTTGGTGCAGGCTCCAAGTTATTTGGCAGGTCTTCCAGCAATGGGGGTTCCGGCTGAAGCTTTTGTAATGGGCCAGAGCGTAATGTTCTATGTTTCCTCGGTAATCATCTTGGTTACTGGAACAATCTTTGCAATGTGGCTTGGTGAAAAAATTACCGATAAAGGTATAGGTAACGGTATCTCTATATTAATTATGGTAGGTATTATTGCTAATCTTCCACAGGCATTCGCTCAGGAATTTGTTTCCAGAGTAATGGAGTCAAACGGAGGGTTGATTATGATCCTAATTGAATTGGTTATCTGGTTTGTTATCATCTTGCTATCTGTAATGTTAGTGATGGCAGTACGAAAGATTCCGGTACAATACGCCAGAAGAACTGCAACGGGCGGTTTCGAAAAGAACATTTTTGGAGCACGACAATTTATTCCATTGAAGTTGAACGCTTCTGGGGTAATGCCAATCATTTTTGCCCAGGCAATTATGTTTGTGCCCTCTGCGGTAGCTAGTCTTTCTGAAAGTGATTTTTCACAAAGCATCCAAGCAACGTTCAGTGATATCTTTGGATTTTGGTACAACTTGGTATTCGCAGTGTTGATTATTATATTCACATATTTCTATACTGCTATTACGGTTCCAACCAATAAAATGGCTGACGACCTTAAACGTAGTGGAGGTTTCATTCCTGGAATTAAACCAGGTTCACAAACCGCTGAATATTTAGATCGAATTATGTCTCAAATAACCTTACCAGGTTCTATCTTTTTAGCGCTGATTGCGATTTTCCCCGCCTTCGTAGTTAAGTTGATGGGCATACAGCAAGGTTGGGCATTATTCTACGGTGGTACATCACTCCTAATTATGGTAGGTGTAGCTATCGATACCATGCAACAAGTAAACTCGTACTTATTGAACCGCCATTACGATGGTTTGATGAAAAGCGGCAAAAATAGAAAAGCAGTAGCATAATTATGGCAAAACAAAGCGCAATAGAACAAGATGGAAGTATAGTGGAAGCACTATCAAACGCAATGTTCCGTGTGGAACTGGAAAACGGTCACATTGTAACCGCACATATTTCTGGTAAAATGCGAATGCACTATATAAAATTATTGCCAGGTGATAAAGTGAAACTGGAAATGAGCCCATACGATTTAACGAAAGCAAGAATAACATACAGATATTAATACAACGGACCTCACGGTTCATTGAACAATAAATAAACAAAGAAGAGATGAAAGTAAGAGCATCCGTAAAGAAGAGAAGTGCCGACTGCAAGATTGTTCGCAGAAAAGGCAGATTATATGTAATTAACAAAAAGAACCCAAAGTTCAAACAAAGACAAGGATAAGTTATGGCAAGAATCGCAGGTGTAGATATCCCGAAGCACAAAAGGGGTGTAATCGCGTTAACGTATATCTTCGGAATCGGTAAGAGCCGTGCCCAAGATATTCTGAACAAAGCCGGAGTTGACGAAGACAAAAAAGTAAGCGAATGGAACGATGATGAAATCGGGGCTATTCGTGACGCTGTGTCGTCTTTCAAAATCGAAGGTGAATTACGTAGTGAAGTTCAATTGAGCATTAAACGCTTAATGGATATTGGCTGTTACAGAGGTATTCGTCACAGATCGGGTCTTCCACTAAGAGGACAACGTACTAAGAATAACTCGCGTACAAGAAAAGGAAAACGTAAAACTGTTGCTAACAAGAAAAAGGCAACTAAATAAAACCTAGAGTTATGGCAAAGACAAGTCAAAAAACTACAAAAGCAGTTAAGAAACGTAAAGTTAATGTGGAATCGGTGGGCGAAGCGCACATCAATGCTTCCTTCAACAACATTATCGTTTCCTTGACAAATAAGAATGGAGATGTTATCTCTTGGTCCTCGGCCGGTAAAATGGGCTTCCGTGGGTCTAAGAAAAACACTCCTTATGCAGCTCAGTTGGCATCAGAAGATTGCGCAAAAGTTGCACACGACGCCGGTTTGCGTAAAGTGAAAGTTTATGTAAAAGGGCCAGGAAACGGTAGAGAATCTGCAATACGTTCCATCCACAACGCAGGAATTGAAGTAACTGAAATAATTGACGTTACTCCAATGCCGCACAACGGATGCCGTCCTCCAAAAAGAAGAAGAGTATAAATATTATTTATTGTTATTATTTATTTTTTATTATGCCTGCTTATCTGGCGAAATAATAGACAATAACAATAAAAAATAATAATAGATAATAATCAATAACAAGTATCAATCTGAAGGGACCAAAAGCTAAAGGATAATAAAGGCAGGATGTATTCTGCCTCCACAATAAAGACCTTAATTTAGTTTTCCTTCATAACCTTAAATTAGAAATGGCAAGATATACTGGTCCAAAAACTAAAATAGCCCGTAAGTTCGGGGAAGCAATCTTCGGCGACGATAAGTCTTTCGAAAAAAGAAACTACCCTCCTGGGCAACACGGTAACGCACGTCGCCGTGGGAAAAAATCTGAATACGCAATCCAACTTGCTGAAAAGCAAAAGGCAAAATACACCTATGGTATTTTGGAGCGTCAATTCAGAAATATGTTTAAAAAAGCAACTGCTGCTCCTGGCATTACAGGTCAAGTGTTGCTACAATTGGCAGAATCACGTTTAGACAATGTGGTTTACCGTATGGGGATTTCCCCAAGCCGTGCCGGTGCAAGACAATTGGTTACGCACCGCCATATCACCGTTAACGGTGAAAAAGTAAACATTCCATCATACCAATTAAAGCCGGGTGATGTAGTGGCCGTTAGAGAGAAATCAAAATCTCTTAGCGCAATCAACGATTCGTTGGCAAATGCAAATCATGTTTACGAATGGATTACTTGGAATAACGACAAGAAGGAAGGAACTTTCGTTTCCGTTCCTGAGCGTATCCAAATTCCAGAAAACATCAACGAGCAGTTTATCGTCGAATTATATTCTAAATAATAAAATAATCATATTGGTATTTGGCCAAAGGGTTTATAGTGTTCTTCAAACTTTTAAACCGCGCAACCAAATAACAATTAAAACGAAGAAAAAAATGGCAGTATTTAGTTTTCAGAAGCCTGATAAAGTTATAATGGTAAACTCTACCGATTTCGAAGGGAAATTTGAATTTCGTCCTTTGGAACCAGGGTACGGACTTACCGTTGGTAACGCATTAAGACGCGTTTTACTTTCCTCATTGGAAGGATTCGCCATCACTTCGGTTCGCATCGAAGGTGTGGATCACGAATTTTCAACCATCGCAGGAGTAGTGGAAGACGTTACCGAAATTATTTTGAACCTGAAACAAGTTCGTTTCAAAAGACAGATAGACGAGATAGACAACGAAACCGTTACCATCTCTGTTTCCGGAAGCGAGCAGTTAAAGGCAGGTGATTTCCAAAAGTTCATTTCAGGTTTCCAAGTATTGAACCCAGATTTGGTTCTTTGCAATATGGACAAGAAAGTAAACCTTAACTTCGAGATTACCATCGAGAAAGGTCGTGGTTATGTTCCAGCTGAAGAAAACAAAAAAGCGAATGCACCATTGGGCACCATCTTTACTGATTCTATCTACACTCCTATTAAAAATGTGAAGTACAGTATTGAAAACTTCCGTGTAGAGCAAAAGACCGATTATGAAAAATTGGTTTTCGAAATCATTACAGATGGATCAATTCACCCAAAAGATGCTTTGACTGAAGCTGCAAAAACCCTGATCCACCACTTTATGCTGTTCAGCGATGAGCGTATAACCTTGGAGGCAGATGAGATTGCACAAACTGAAACTTATGATGAAGAATCCCTTCACATGCGTCAGTTGCTTAAAACAAAATTGGTAGATATGGACCTTTCGGTTCGTGCGCTAAACTGTTTGAAAGCTGCAGAAGTTGATACCTTGGGCGACCTAGTATCTTACAACAAAAATGACTTGATGAAATTCAGAAACTTCGGTAAAAAATCGCTTACAGAGCTAGAAGAGCTTGTAAACGTGAAAGGCCTAAACTTCGGGATGGATCTTGCAAAATATAAATTAGATAAAGACTAGAACAGACTTGAGATTTTAGACGTGAGACCTAAGATTTATAGTCTCAAATCTCACGTCTCAAATCTCATATCTATAAAAATTTAACCCATCATAATTTGCTCCCCGTCCGGCGGGTCTTGTAGCAAGATGATGATAACAAAAACGTCATGAGACACGGAAAAAAAATAAATCACTTAGGTAGAAAAACCGCCCACAGACACTCTATGTTGGCCAATATGGCTTGCTCACTTGTGGAGCATAAACGCATCAACACTACTGTTGCAAAAGCAAAAGCGTTGAAGCAGTTCGTTGAACCATTGGTAACAAAGTCTAAAGAAGACACCACGCACAACCGTCGTTTGGTATTTGCAAAATTGCGTCAAAAAGATGCGGTTGCAGAACTTTTCAGAACTGTTGCGCCAAAAGTTGGTGACCGTCCGGGAGGATACACCCGAATCATTAAATTGGGTAACCGTCTAGGTGATAACGCTGATATGGCAATGATAGAGCTTGTTGATTTCAACGAACTTTACAATGCCGGCAAAGCTACCAAGAAGAAATCTACACGTAGAAGTCGTCGTGGAAGCGGATCTTCAGCCGCTGCTGCTCCTGCTGCGAAAGCCGCACCAGCAAAAGCCGAGAAAGAAGCTAAAAAGGAAGAGGAATAGAATGAATACCAATTCAATAAATAACAAAGGGATAAGCGTTTTCGTTTATCCCTTTTTTTTATACTATTTTTGCAAAGATTTTGCGAATTGGAAATTTAGAAGTTTGAAACACAACATTTAAAACAAAAGAAACCACAGATTCAATAGTATCCACAGAAACAATAGCATGAAATACCAAACACGAAAAAAAGCACTTATTTTATTGGCAGACGGAACCATTTTCTACGGAAAAGCAGTTGGTGGTAAAGAAGGCTCTGCCTTTGGCGAAGTTTGTTTCAACACCGGAATGACGGGTTACCAAGAAATTTTTACGGACCCTTCCTATTTCGGGCAAATTATGGTTGCCACAAACGCCCACATCGGGAACTACGGCACCAATAAAGACGAAGTAGAATCTGAAGGCATAAAAATAGCAGGTCTTGTGGTGCGCAATTTCAGCTACCATTATTCGCGCCCCGCGGCTGATGACTCCTTGGAAGAATTTTTAAATAGAAACAACCTGCTTGCCATAAGCGATGTGGACACCCGTGCCCTGGTAAGCTACATTCGCGACAATGGCGCGATGAACGCCGTTATTTCCACGGAAGTTGACAATATTGAAGGTTTGAAGAAACAGTTGGCGGCCGTACCCGATATGAACGGTTTGGAACTAGCTTCAAAAGTTTCCACCAAGGAACCCTATTTCTTCGGAAACGAGAACGCGAAATACAAAATCTCCGCTTTGGATTTGGGAATTAAAAAGAACATCCTGCGCAGGCTCGCCGAACGCGATTGCTATATAAAAGTCTTCCCGTACAATGCAACTTTTTCTGAAATGGAAGCCTTCAATCCCGATGGATATTTCATCTCAAACGGGCCCGGTGATCCAGAGCCGCTGCACAGTGCAATAGAAGTGGTAAAAACTATTTTGGACAAGGAACAGCCTATGTTCGGCATCTGTTTGGGCCACCAAATGCTGGCGCTGGCAAACGGGGTTTCAACCTATAAAATGCACAACGGCCACCGCGGAATCAATCATCCCGTGATGAATTTGATTACCGGCAAGGGCGAAATTACCTCGCAAAACCACGGTTTCGCCATCAATAGGGAAGAGGCCGAAGCCAATCCAAATATTGAAATAACCCACCTACACTTGAACGACCACACCGCGGCTGGAATTAAATTGAAAAACAAACCCGCTTTCTCAGTTCAATATCATCCTGAGGCAAGTCCTGGGCCGCACGATGCTTCTTATCTTTTTGATGAATTCATTGAAAGTATTGAAAAACATAAACTACAAACCGCTTAAAATTTTCCAGACCCCAAAGGGTTTTGAAACCTTTGGGGTCTTTACAATTAACTATTAACCAATAACTATTAACTTTTACCAATGAGCATCATCATCGACATCAACGCCAGACAAATTTTTGATTCCAGAGGAAACCCGACAATCGAAGTGGACGTAATCACCGAAAACGGTTTTATAGGCCGTGCCGCCGTTCCTTCGGGAGCTTCGACAGGTGAGCACGAAGCCGTGGAGCTTCGCGACGGAGGAAAGGCTTATATGGGCAAAGGTGTGTTGAAGGCCGTTGAAAACGTTCACGGCAAAATTGCCGGAACGCTTTTGGGCATTTCTGTTTTTGAACAGGAGTTGATCGATAAAACTATGATCGATTTGGACGGCACAAAGAATAAATCAAAACTCGGTGCCAATGCCATTCTTGGTGTTTCCTTGGCTGCTGCAAAGGCCGCCGCTGCCGAATTGGGAATGCCGTTGTACCGCTACGTGGGCGGGGTGAGTGCCAAAACGCTTCCCGTGCCTATGATGAACATTATAAACGGTGGTTCGCACAGCGATGCGCCCATCGCATTTCAAGAGTTTATGGTGATGCCCGTAAAGGCGAAAAACTTTACCCATGCCATGCAAATGGGTTCCGAAATTTTCCACAACCTTAAAAAGGTATTGCACGACCGCGGATTAAGTACGGCGGTTGGCGACGAAGGCGGATTTGCGCCCACTTTGGACGGAACGGAGGATGCTTTGGACACCATCGCAAAAGCTACCAAAAAAGCTGGTTACAAATTGGGCGACGATGTAATGATTGCCCTGGATTGCGCTGCCGCGGAATTTTATGTGAAGAAGAAATACGACTACACAAAATTTGAAGGCGAAAAGGGAAAAGTACGCACTTCAAAGGAACAGGCCGATTATTTGGCTGAATTGTGTGAAATATATCCCATCATTTCAATCGAGGACGGCATGGACGAAAACGATTGGGAAGGCTGGAAATATTTGACTGAAAAAATCGGCGATAAAGTGCAATTGGTGGGTGACGATCTTTTTGTAACAAACGTGGAAAGGCTTTCAAAAGGTATTTCAGAAAAAATAGCCAATTCCATTCTTATAAAAGTGAACCAAATAGGAACACTCACCGAAACCATCGCCGCCGTAAATATGGCGCATAATGCCGGTTATACTTCCGTAATGAGCCACCGAAGCGGCGAAACAGAGGACAACACCATTGCCGATTTGGCGGTCGCCCTAAACTGTGGCCAGATAAAGACAGGTTCCGCTTCGCGAAGTGATAGAATGGCAAAGTACAATCAATTGCTGCGAATTGAAGAGCAATTGGGCGAAGTTGCCTATTTTCCGCAACAAAATGCGTTCAAAATTTAAACGTAGTACAAGCTTTGAAAAACCTCGCAACTAGCGGGGTTTTTTTATTTTTGGGAAATAGGCCGTACTGCCGATGATTTAAGGATATTTTAACCTAAGATTAGTTGGAAATGTTAAAAAATTAAACATAGATTTTGTACTTTAGCGTTTCTGAATAAATTAAAAAAACACACGATATTTTATGGCAAAGATGGCGACCCTAGAGATAGATGGTAAAAAATACGAGTTTCCCATTGTAGAGGGAACTGAAAATGAATTAGGAATAGATATAAAGAGCCTTCGCGCAGATACCGACGGCGTGGTTACACTGGATCCCGGGTATAAGAATACCGGTTCCTGCGAAAGTGCCATTACCTTTCTGGATGGCGAAAAGGGAATTCTTCGTTATAGGGGATATTCCATTGAGGAGTTGGCGGAAAAGGCGCGCTTTCTAGAGGTTTGTTATCTATTGATTTTTGGTGAATTGCCCACCGAGGAACAGCTTGAGAAATTTCATAATGATATAAAATCACAATCGCACGTAGATGAGGATGTGAAGCGCATCCTGGACGGTTTTCCGAAATCTGCTCACCCAATGGGCGTACTTTCATCGTTAACCTCTGCTTTGGTTGCTTTCAATCCTTCCTCGGTAAATGTGGATAGTGAGGAGGATATGTATAAGGCCATCGTAAAGATTTTGGCGAAATTTCCCGTCCTTACAGCCTGGACATATAGAAAACGCTTGGGTCTTCCGCTTGATTATGGGGACGACAATTTAAGATATGTGGAAAATTTCGTAAAAATGATGTTCAAAAAACCAAGTGGTGAATACACATCAAATCCACTGGTTGTTGAGGCTTTGAACAAGCTTTTGATATTGCACGCAGATCACGAGCAAAACTGTTCCACTTCCACCGTACGTATTGTGGGCTCCTCGCACGCAGGTCTGTTTGTTTCTATTTCTGCCGGTATTGCTGCCCTTTGGGGGCCACTCCACGGCGGAGCAAACCAAGCGGTTATTGAAATGTTGGAGGCCATTAAGGCAGATGGTGGCGACACCAAAAAATTTATGGCAAAGGCAAAGGATAAAAATGATCCATTCCGTTTGATGGGCTTTGGTCATAGGGTGTACAAGAACTTTGACCCCCGTGCCAAGATCATTAAAAAAGCTGCCGATGATGTATTGGACAGTCTAGGGATAGAAGATGACGTGCTGAGCATTGCCAAGGCTTTGGAAAAAGAAGCCCTTGAAGACCCATACTTTGTTGAAAGAAAATTATATCCGAACGTAGATTTCTATTCGGGCATTATTTACCGTGCCTTGGGCATTCCGGTAGAAATGTTCACCCCTATGTTTGCGCTAGGGCGCTTGCCGGGCTGGATAGCGCAGTGGAGAGAAATGAGGTTACAAAAAGAGCCTATTGGTCGCCCAAGACAGATTTATGTGGGAGAGAACCTGCGCTCCTTTGTGCCGATCCAGAAACGATAAAGACTTATTTTTAATACTTTTAAAAGCACTTCCATTATGAGGTGCTTTTTCTATATTTGCTATATGATCAACCTACACATCAATGACGAAATATCAAGACTGCGCGCCGTAGTGCTGGGCCGCGCAGATAGCAATGGCCCCGTGCCAAAGCTGGAAGACGCCTATGATCCCAAATCTGCGGAGCATATAAAGGCCGGCACGTACCCCAAAGATGAAGACATGGTAAAGGAAATGGAGGCCGTGGCCGAAGTTTTCAAAAAGTACGATGTAAAGGTGTATCGCCCCCATTCCATTAAGGACTATAACCAGATATTTTCGCGCGACATTGCCTTTGTGATTGAAGATAAATTCATTATCGCAAACATTCTGGAGGACCGTTCCATGGAAATTGAGGCCATTGAGCACGTAATCAATCAGATTGATCCTTCAAAGATTATTGAATTTCCCGAAAATGCCCATATAGAGGGCGGCGATGTTATGCCCTGGGGCGACTATATTTTTGTAGGCGCCTATTATGGCGAAGATTACCCGAATTACATTACTGCCCGCACAAATCTGAACGCCGTAAAACACCTGCAGAAACTGTTTCCGCATAAAAAGGTGAAATCCTTTAACCTAAGAAAGAGCAACACCGTGGCCGATGAAAACGCACTGCACCTGGATTGCTGTTTTCAGCCCTTGGGACGCGGGAAGGCGATTATCCATAAGGAAGGTTTTTTGATTGAGGAGGAATATAATTGGCTTGTTGATTTCTTCGGAAAGGAAAATTGCTTCCACATTACCAAGCGCGAGATGTATGAGATGAACAGCAACATCTTTAGTATCTCGCCCGATGTGGTCATTTCAGAAAAAAACTTTACCCGATTGAATACGTGGCTGCGCGAACAAGGCTTTACGGTAGAAGAAGTGCCGTACGCCGAAATCTCCAAACAGGAGGGGCTACTGCGCTGTACTACCATGCCGTTGGTACGGGATTAATACGCTTTTTTATTTTTATCGAAAGACCAAAAGGCCTTTATTTACGTATATATAGGGAATCACATCTATAAAAATCTTCCTATGAAAACGCTGGCCGTACTTATTGTTTCGTTATTTATATTCCAACACAGCTTCTCGCAGGGTAAAATAGATGGTTTTTATAAAGGCAAGAGCAAGGGTTCCGTGGTTTTAGGCCTTGGTTTTGAAGATTCAAAAAATTACTTTGCGGGCACCGAAAAAATAGGGTTGAGCCGAGATCTTTATTATATAAATCTTTGCGGCGCCTACGGAATTACTGACCATCTTGATGTGAACGTTTCGCTGCCTTATTTAAGCAGTGATGATGAAAGTGATTTTCAGGATATTTCCATCATGGTGAAATATCGCTTTTTTCAAACTACTTCAGAAACTGGAAATTTGGAATTTAGTTTGGGAGCGGGATTGTCAACGCCTGTTTCAGATTATAATGTGGGCGGCTTGAACGATATAGGCCAGCAGGCCACGGTGATTGAAACCCGCGCGATGGCACATTACAAATGGCATTCCGGCTGGTTGGCTACACTGCAGAGTGGTTTTTCGTTTAAATTTGAGGAAACCCCAAACAGTATTCCGGTTACCTTAAAGGCCGGCAAAGCTGCGGCTAAATGGTATTACGATGTATTTTACGATTACCAACATGCTTTTGGTGGAATTGATTACCGGGGCACTCCGCCACCGCAAAATTTTAGTGAGCTGGGGGTTGATTACCATAAAGTGGGCGGAACCGTATATCGTTCCTTCTCAGAAAGTTTCGGCGCTGCGCTTAATCTCTCCTACCTTTTGGGCGGAAGGAATACCTTTCAGGGGCCAGTCTACGGGGTGTCAATAGTGTATAATTTGTGAGCCATTGTAACTAATTGTAATTCGCATTAAATAACGCTTTGTGGGCTTATTTAACAAAAAAACCATGCCCTCTTTCACAAAAAATTAGTAAACTTGGCGTATCAAAATTTTAACACTTTGAAAAGATTTAACGCCCTCCCTTTTTTACTGCTGTTTTTAACGGCCATTACTACCCTTACCGCACAACAGAAAAGCATAAGCCTAGAAGAAATTTGGGGCGGAGCCTTCCGAACCCAAGGTCTGGATGCCCTGCATTCCATGAACAATGGAAAGCAATATGCCGTTTTAAATTACGACCGGCAGGAAAAAGCTTCAACTGTAGATGTGTATGATTACAAAAGCGGCGAGAAGGTGCGCACGCTCTTAAACTCAAAAGATTTGAAGGGGATAGATTATATTATTTCCTATGAGTTTAGCGAGGATGAATCAAAAATTCTATTTACTACTGCGCTGCAGCAAATATACCGACGCTCTTCTTTGGGTACCTATTATGTTTATGATATTGCATCGAAACAGATTGGCTTGGTTTCAACTAATAAAATCCAGGAACCAACCTTCAGTAACGACGGCAGTAAGATTGCTTATGGATTTGAGAACAACCTATATATTAAGAATTTAAAAACAGGAGAAACCAAGCAGATAACCACCGACGGGAAAAAGAACAGCATTATAAATGGAATTACCGATTGGGTATATGAGGAAGAATTTGCTTTTGTGCGAGCTTTTGAATGGAGTAAAGATGGTGATAGGCTTGCCTTCATAAAATTTGATGAAACCGAAGTGCCACAGTTCAATATGGATCTATATGGCGATGCGCTATATCCTACAGCAGATACGTTTAAATATCCAAAAGCAGGAGAGGCAAATTCCAAGGTTTCGTTGCATATATACGATCTGGGCAGCGGCAGTACTTCAGAAATAGATCTTTCAAGTTATAACAATTATTACATTCCCCGTTTGCTTTGGACAAAGGACAACAACCTGCTGAGCGTACAGCTGGCCAACCGTCATCAGAATGTGATAGATTTGGTATTTGTGGATGCCTCAAACAACACTTCAAACCTAATATTGGCGGAAAAGGATGACGCCTATGTGGACGTTACCGACAATCTCACATTTTTAAACAACAACAGTTTTTTCTGGACCAGTGAAAAGGACGGCTGGAACCATATTTATCAATACGACAAAAATGGAAAGTTACTGAACCAAGTGACCAAGGGGCCTTGGGAAGTAACTGCCTATTACGGTTTTGACCAAAACACGGGTCGCGTTTACTATCAAAGTACTGAAAACGGAAGCATCAACCGGGATGTGTATAGTATACTTCCCTCAGGGAAAAACAAGGTGCGTCTTACCGACCGCAAGGGAACTAACGATGCGGACTTTAGTGCAGACTATACTTATTTCATCAATACTTTTTCTGATGCTAAAACCCCCTATGTGTATACGCTACACGAAGCAAAAACTGGAAAATTATTACGTGAAATAAAAAATAATAATGATTTGAAGAATCGATTGGCTTCCTATAAAATTTCACCCAAGGAATTTTCAACTATCCAAGTAAATGGCGAAGATTTAAATATGTATATGATAAAGCCGTTGGATTTTGATGAAAACAAGCAATATCCGCTATTTCTCTACCAATATTCCGGTCCTGGCTCTCAGAATGTTTCCAACAGTTGGATGGGTACAAACGATTATTGGCATGAAATGCTAGTGAATGATCAGGAAATTATTGTGGCCTGTGTGGACGGACGCGGAACAGGTTTTAAAGGAAGGGATTTCAAAAAGATGACTCAAAAGGAATTAGGGAAATACGAAGTGGAAGACCAAATAGCGGTCGCCAAAAAGTTGGGTGAACTTCCATATATCGATGCCTCGCGCACCGGAATTTGGGGTTGGAGCTATGGTGGCTTTATGTCTTCAAACGCGTTGTTTCAGGCGCCGGACACTTTTGAGATGGCCATTGCAGTTGCCCCGGTAACCAGCTGGCGATTTTATGATAGCATCTATACAGAGCGCTATATGCAAACTCCGCAGGAAAACGCTTCGGGTTATGATGAAAATTCTCCCCTATCGCACGTGGAGGGGCTAAAGGGAAAATTCTTATTGGTACACGGAAGTGCAGATGACAACGTGCACGTACAGAACAGTATGCGCTTGATTGAAGCTTTGGTACAGGCAAACAAGCAGTTTGACTGGAGAATCTATCCCGATAAAAACCACGGTATTTATGGAGGCAACACGCGCCTGCATTTATATACTTTAATGACAGATTTCATCAAGAAGAATTTATAAATAAAAAAAATCAACTCTAATTAATTATATATTTTATGTCAGAAGCACTTCAATATCAAAAACAGAAGGAATTATTTGGCCACCCAGTAGGTCTTTACATTTTGTTCTTTACCGAAATGTGGGAACGCTTCTCCTATTATGGGATGCGCGCCATTTTGGTACTTTACTTGGTTGCAGAGGCTACCAGCGGTAATCCTGGTTTAGGGTGGACCAACGCAGAAGCACTTTCCCTCTATGGAACCTACACTATGCTTGTGTATGTAGCCTCCATTCCCGGAGGATGGATTGCCGACAAATTTATGGGCCAGAAACAATCGGTACTGGTTGGTGGTATTCTGTTAGTGGCGGGTCATGGTATTCTTTCCATTGAAGAAATGTGGGCATTCTATACAGGTCTTGGTCTTATCATTGCTGGGGTAGGGATGCTTAAGCCAAATATTTCAACTATGGTTGGAGGTCTTTATAAGCCCGGCGATATTAGAAGAGATAAAGGTTTTACTATTTTTTACATAGGTATTAACATTGGTGCTTTTCTCTCCAGTTTAATTGTGGGGTATGTTGGTGAAGTTTATGGCTGGCATTATGGTTTCGGTCTTGCTGCCATAGGTATGGCTTTGGGATTACTTCAATATTTAGTAGGCCAAAAACATTTAAAATACGTTGGGAATAATACAAACAAATCTATTGATCCCGAAGAAAAGGCAGCGATGAAGAGGCCTCTTTCAAAAGTTGAAAAGGATAGAATGATCGTTCTGTTCATTTCTTTCATTTTAGTTATCGTTTTCTGGGGAGCATTCGAGCAAGCCGGAGGGTTGATGAATATTTACGCATCCGAAAAGACCGATAGAATGCTATTGGGCTGGGAAGTACCAGCTTCGTGGTTTCAGTCACTTAACGCAATGTTTATTATTATTCTGGGTACCGCGGTTGCAGCCTATTGGGCCAAAAGAAAGTTAAAGGGAAAGGTTTCCACTTCACTTTTCAAAATGTGCCTAGGTCTAATTATTATGGGGATGGGATTCTTCTTTATGACTGCCGCCGCAGCGCAATTCAATAGCGAAGGGGCATCTGCAATGTACTGGTTAGTGTTGGCTTATTTGTTCCACACGGTGGGAGAGTTGTGCTTATCACCAGTTGCGCTTTCTTACATCACAAAATTGGCTCCGTTGAAATATGCGTCCTTAATGATGGGAGTATATTTTGCCATGACAGGCTTTGGAAACAAGGTAGCCGGACTTTTAGGTGAATCGGCTTCTGACTTAGGAGAATATACCGTATTTACCGGTATAGCCGTATTCTGTGTTGTATTCGGATTATTGGTTTTATTGGTAAGAAAGAAATTGGAAAAACTTACACACGGGGCTGAGGACAATGAGCGTGAACTACACGATAATGAACCCTTTGAACTTGCAGATCCAGAAATAAACAAAGCCAACTAACTTTTTCAGAAACAATCTAACCAAAATACATACCGATGAATACCGATATAGAGAATCTATTTAAGGATAAAGTTTTAGGACATCCCGCGGGATTATTTATACTCTTTTTTACCGAAATGTGGGAACGATTTTCCTTTTATGGAATGCGTATTCTTTTGGTATTATTCCTTACTGCACCTATATTAAGCGACAATCCCGGTTGGGAATGGCCTCGGGAGCATGCCTTGGCACTCATTGGTACCTACGCGTCCCTTTTATACTTAACCCCGATAATTGGCGGTTGGATAGCAGATAAGATTACCGGCTACCGTATGGCCGTAGTTCTCGGTTGTATTATTATGACCTTAGGCCACGCTTCCATGGCGCTGGAAACCACCGCATCTTTTTACTTGGGGCTTGCGCTTTTGGTAATTGGAACCGGATTTTTTAAGCCGAATATTACTTCCATTATTTCTGAAATGTACAAAGGGAAGGAATCCAAAAAAGACGGAGCCTACACCATTTTCTATATGGGGGTGAACGCGGGCGCATTCTTCGGGATGATGCTTTGCGGCTATTTGGCTGAAAATTATGGCTGGTCTTGGGGCTTTGGGCTTGCGGGAATTTTTATGTTTTTTGGAATGCTTCAATTTTTGTTGGCCAATAAAATCTTCGGAGGAATTGGCGCAAGACCTTCCAAAGTCCACGAGGTAGAAATACCTCAAAACATTAATGAAGAAAGGCCTGAATTGCGAAGCGAGGAAGTAGAGGAAGCACCTATCAAATTGAATCCATTCACGATGTTTGATTTTGTTTTGATCGTATTATCATCAATAGGAGGCTTGCTATATTTATTTAATGATCCCTTGGAAAAAATATATGATACCTCGCTTGTGCCCTTTGAAATTGGCGGAATGAGTGGGACTAATATCGTGGTACTGGCTGCTTTGGCCATGTTCCTAATATTATTGATAACGCGGATTGCCCGATATTTGCCAATTGTAAGAGATAGGTTAATTGCCGTTTCCATTTTCGGATTGTTTACCGTTTTCTTCTTCGCATTCTTTGAACAATCATTAGGCTCCATGACGCTTTTTGCCCAGGATTATACAGATAGGGACTTAACCGGAAATTCTGCCATGATTTTCAAAATTATAGATGCGCTATTAACGACCGTACCCTTGATTATTATTTCTTGGGTAATTTATTTGCTCGTCAAGAAAACACATAGTAGAATTGCCCTGTCCAATGTGGCATTGGTGATCGCATTTATTGGTATTTGGGGGCTGGTTATTTATAGGTTGTACGATAAATTCAATCAAACTGAATTGCAGGTAGATGCCACTTGGTTCGGGATTTTAAATTCGTTCTTTATTATTACTTTAGCGCCCATTTTTTCAAAATGGTGGGAGAGTAAGTATAACCCCAGTGCGGCCGTAAAATATGGCATCGGGCTTATACTTTTGGGCTTGGGCTTTGCCATTCTTTCCTATGGAGCATCAGACATTCCTCCGGGAGCCATGACCGCAAAGGTAAGTATGGTATTCTTGATTCTGGCTTACTTAATGCACACCATGGGCGAACTTTGTCTTTCACCGTTGGGACTTTCCTATTTGAGTAAATTGGTGCCTGCGCGTATGATAGGCTTTATGTTCGGGGTGTGGTACCTTGCCATAGCCGTGGGCCAAAAAGCAGCGAACACTATGGGCGGGATGATCGATAAAATTTCGGCAGAGTATTCCATGGGAACTTTCTTTTTGATATTTACATTAATTCCTATTGGCGTTGGTGTTATTTCAATGTTGTTGAACCCGGTTCTAAAAAAATTAATGCACGGTATTCGTTAATACACAATAGTTTATAATATAAAAGCGTTCCTTTTTATGGAACGCTTTTTGTTTCAAAAACATCAAAAATTCAAAAGCACTTACAATGAAATACTTATTACTCTTTTTTCTTATTATTTCCGCAGGTACGGTCCATTCCCAAAAAATTAACTGGATGACCATGAACGAGGCGCTTGCCGCCCAGAAGAAAGAACCGAAAAAGATTTTTATGGACGTCTATACCACCTGGTGCGGCCCCTGCAAAATGCTCGATAAAAATACCTTTACCGATCCCGAGGTGATCGAGTATTTGAACAAAAACTATTATTCTGTAAAGTTTAATGCGGAAGGGACCGAGGAGGTAACCTTTAATGATTTCACATATACAAACCCAAATTATGATCCTGCCCGAAAAGGGAGAAACTCACAACACTTGTTTGCGCACGCGCTAAAAGTAACGGCGTATCCAAGTGTGGTTTTCTTTACCGAGGAAGGTAAGCTAATTCAGGCAGTTCCGGGATACCGGACACCTCCGCAGCTTGAGATTTTTCTTAAGATGATACATTCGGACGATTACCTGAAAATAACAACCGCCGAGGCTTGGGAGGAATATCAGAAAAATTTTAAACCCACATTTTAGGATAGCATTTTCGGTTTCATATTCGGGCTATTCTATTGGGAAAGCTCCTTGTTTCGCTGTATGGTGGAACGGGAGCTTTTTTAGTTTGCAGGTTTTTTCCCAACGGTTTACATAAGAATAATAGTTGCTGCCATCGGCAATAATTTGTTTGGGACGCAAACTGTCTATAAGACGGTCGAGGTTTACTTTTGTACTGTTGGTGAGCAACAGGGTATTTATATTTTTATGCTTCGGAAAAATTCCCAGGCTGTCCAAAATCAGGATATTCTTGTTGTTGTATCGAAATAGCCTCGGAAGCCTTTCTTCAGAATAAAATTTAGTATTCATCGCCACCTTAAAGGATTTAATGGGATGTGCTTCAGAAGAATTTATGGTTGAATCACTTTTAAGAACTATAAATTGGCTACTATTTTGGTAACCAACCAACGTCTGTCTGCTTTTCTGAAATATGATTAATTGATTTGTTGCGGTACGAAATTCATCATAAATATAAATTGATATGAGTACTGAAATAGCCAAAAGCGAACCCACCAACCTTCGGTAATTCATTTTTTTCAGAAATAAGATCAGGGCAACTATAAACAGATAGACTCCCAAGACTTTTAAGGTTGAAAAGTGAATGTCCCTGAACAAAAATTCATCCTGGACCGCAACCCAATGGATAAATGCGTTAAGGCTTTCAATTAGAAAATTGTAGCTTTCGGCGAGCCAGTTAGGCAAACTATTTAAGCTCGCTAAAAAAACAATCAGTATTCCGCCGCACATTAAGATTGTTAAAAAGGGTAGCACCACAATGTTGGTCAACAGAAACAATCCGGGAAATTGATGAAAATAATAGAGACTTAAAGGTAAAACGCCAATCTGTGCGCAAATGGTAACCGATACTATTGCCCAAATTTTACGTACAATCCAGTATTTTGAATACCCGATTTTATAAAAAAGCGGTTGTAGCCAAACGATGAAGAATACGGCTAAATAGCTAAGCTGAAAACCAACCTGAAACAACCAGAACGGATTGATTATCAATAGTGTGAAAAACGAAAGGAACAAGGTGTTTATGGAATTGCTCTCACGATTAAAGAGTTTGGCAACCGCAAAAAAGCTGAACATTGTCACCGCTCTTGTAACCGAAGGAGAAAGTCCTGAAAGCAACGCAAACCCCCAAAGTAGAATTACGATTAAAATGACATGGAAAAAAACACCGTTTTTCCATCGCGTTAAAGGTTTTAAAACGAATGCGAGAATAATGTATAAAATCCCAACGTGCAGCCCGGAAACTGCCAAAATATGCACGGCTCCCGCAGCCGCGTATTCGTTGTAAAGATTTTTGTCGATGTCTTTCTTTTCGCCTAAAACTAGGGCTTGTATAATGGCGCGCTCATCGGTTTTAAGTTTTGTTTTTTGAAGTTTTTCGATTATGTCGGCTCTTAAATTTTGGGCCATTCCCATAAAGGTTTTTGAACCTCTCGCAGTTTTCAGAATATTCTTTTCTGAAATCTGCAGCTGGTCGTAAATTCCCAAAGATTTCATATACGCGGAATAATCAAACTGGTGCGGGTTTAGGGGTTTTGCGATCTCGGAAATTGGTGCATAAACCAACAATATTTCATCTGCTGATAATTGCTTTCCCAATGCATCCTTCGAAATATTCAACAGTATTTTTCCGTCGGTCGATGCACCATTTACGGCGTTCACCTCTGCAAAATATTTTAAATTAAAGCTGTCCGGTTTTAGGGATCGTGTAATTTTCAGTTGAAACAATTCAGGGGTGTCCTCCGCAACTTGCTTAGAATAATGTTTCGGTTGAATCTGTGGCAGCCGTATTTGATAAGTGAAATATCCAATGGCAAAAAAGCAGAAATAGGCGGCAATTCCGAAGTAAACATTTTGGATGAGTTGTTTTCTGGCCCATAACCAAAGACAAAAAACTCCCAAGAGAAGTATCAAAAGATAATCCAGCAAAAAATTGTCAATTGGGAAGAAGTGCGCCGCAAGAATACCCAGCACAAGCAAAAATGAAAACTTTACTATTGTGAAGTTGATAAACTTCATGCCCCAAGCCTTTAAGTATGGTACTTAAAATTTACTGGGGAGAATGAACTAAAGTAAAAAATCTATCTTAGAAAACCAAGCTTCAGAAATTGGAATTATTACTTAAATAACCCTTCGGACTTCCACAAAGGCTTTTTTCCAATAATCTTCATCGAGTGATGAAATGATAACCCCGGCACGGGTAGTGGAGTGGATAAATTTTACTTCACCACGTTTGGCCTCTACCACCAAACCTACGTGATTTATGGTGTTTCTACGGCTGGTTTTGAAAAATACCAAATCACCTTCCTCTATATCGTTAAAGGAAATAAGGATGCCTTTTGTGGCCATATCGCGCGAGATACGGGGAAGTGCTATGTTTTCTTTTTGGAAGGCCGTACAGACCAAGCCTGAGCAATCCATTCCCGCATCCGTAGTACCTCCAAATTTGTAGCGCGTTCCCTCAAAGGTTTTGGCGTAGGCAATTATCTCTTTTTTTATCTGCTTTGGGCTATCTTCCTCTTTTTCAGACTCTGCAGTGTCTTCGGTGTTTTTTGCGGCAATTCGGTTGTTTTTATGGGGGCTTACCTTTCGGGTTGTTTTGGATGGGGTTTCATTTTTACCAATAATGGTTTCAGATACTTTTCCGGTATTTCGAGCGTACTTAGAACTTCCACAAGAAATAAGGAATAGGGTAAAAAAAGTGAGAAATAGCAGTTTTTTCATCAAGAGGGAATAGCGGATTAGTGCTTAAAAATATAAAATTTTATTCACTTCTTGATTGCTGAATAGATTAGTTTGGCCGTGTTTTCGCTTGCGCCCCGCCCACCGAGTGCCTTTTCCAATTCATAATAGTCCAAAAACATAGCGGCCCGGGTGTAGGGATCTAAAATGTTTGTCAGTTCTTTTTTTAACCTTTCTGTGTTGAAATCGGCCTGTATCAGTTCGGTAACAACGGTTTTGTCGAGAATTAAATTTACCAGTGATATATAATCCAGTTTGATCACTCTTTTTGCAATTTCATAACTTATTCGGTTGCCTTTATAGCAGACCACTTGTGGCACTTTGAAGAGTGCGGTTTCCAGTGTAGCCGTACCCGAGGTAACAAGTGCCGCTTCAGAAATGCTTAAGAGATCATAGGTTTTATTGGTTACAAAGTGTACATTTTTAGTGCTGAGGAAACTTTCATAAAATGATTTTTCCTGACTTGGCGCGCCGGCAATTACAAATTGATATTCCTTAAAATCCCCAGCCACCGAAATCATAATTTCTAGCATCTTCGTTATTTCCTGCTTACGGCTCCCTGGAAGCAGTGCGACGATGGGGCGATCATCCAATCCATTTTCTTTTTTGAAATTTTCTGGGTGAACCTGTTTTCTATCGTAAATGGCATCTATCAAAGGATGGCCTACAAAATGTACCGGAAAATTGTGTTTCTTTTCATAAAATTCCTTTTCGAAGGGCAGTATTACGTACATCTGGTCCACATCGCGCTTAATATCCTTTATTCGGCCTTCCTTCCATGCCCAGATTTGGGGCGAAATATAATAATGGGTTTTATAACCCATTTTGCGCGCCCATTTCATAATTCTAAAATTAAAACCGGGATAATCTATAAAAATTAGTACGTCTGGTTTATAGCTTTCAATATCTTTTTTGCAAAAGTTGATGTTTTTAAAAATAGTGCGCAGGTTCATTATTACCTCCGCAAAGCCCATAAACGCGAGTTCGCGGTAATGTTTTACTCCGGTGCCACCTACCTCGCGCATCAAATCGCCGCCCCAAAAACGGAAATCCGCTTCGGCATCTTCCTTTTTTAAGGCTTTCATTAAATTGGCTCCGTGCAAATCGCCGGATGCTTCGCCTGCAATGAGGTAGTATTTCATTCCATGGGTTTCAGGTTTCAGGTTTCAGGTTTCAGGTTGAAAGAAAATGGACTTTTAACCTACAACTTGTAACCCTTAACAATTATAGTACATTTTGAATTAAAATATCAAAAAATTTCGACAGGGTCATTCCCGCCTCGCGGGCTTGTTTGGGAATGATGCTTTCCGTTGAAAGGCCGGGATTGGTGTTTATTTCCAAGAAATAGGGTTTTCCTTTTTCTATAATGAATTCACTGCGGGTGATGCCTTTCATGTTCAATAATTTATAAATACGGACGGCCTCTTTTTTTACCATTTCGGTTTCCTCTTCCGAAATTCTTGCAGGGGTTATTTCTTGTGATTTTCCCAAATATTTTGCTTCGTAGTCAAAGAATTCGTTTTCTGAAACAATTTCGGTTACAGGAAGCGCGATTATCTCTTCACCATTATTGTAAACGCCAACTGAAACCTCCACGCCCACCAGCGCAGTTTCAATAATTATCTCAGAATCCTCCGTAAAAGCTTTTTCAATAGCAGGCATTATTGCCTCCATCTTACTTACCTTGCTGATCCCAAAACTGGAGCCGGAGCGGTTTGGTTTAACAAAGCAGGGCAAACCTGTTTTCATTACTATTTCTTCTACGTTAATTTCGGAGCCTTGGTTCACATAATAGGAATTGGCGGCACGCACCCCAAAATTTTTCAATACCGAAAGACAATCGCGTTTGTTGAAACTGAGCGCAGCCGAATAATAATCGGTACTGGTGTGCGGAATACCGAGCAGCTCCCAATAAGCTTGCAGGTAACCGTCCTCGCCGGGCGTACCGTGAATGGTGTTGAAAATAGCATCGGGGCGGATGGTTTCGGTGCCATTGTCAAAACTGAAATCTGCTTTATTTACAGGATGTTTTGTACCGTTTTCAGCAACAAAATACCAGCCTTCCTCCAAAATATGGATGGGATAAACTTCATATTTGTTTTTATCAAGAGCGTTGCAAACCACCCCGCCACTGTTTATCGAGATTTCAAACTCGCTGGAATAACCGCCCATAGCCACGGCAATATGTTTTTTTCCCATAACAATTCATTAAAAGCTGCGTTTACAAAAGTATTAAAAAGTTGGAGTTGTGCGTTATCAGTTATCAGTTATCTGTTGACAAGGGATTTCAATTTCAGTTTCGATTTAGATTTTGATTTCATCAAAAGATACTACCTTTGGAACTTTATATTTTGCATTAACATAGAAACGTATGACTTTTTTCCAGTTCGTGTTTTCCAAGGCATTTTTAAAGCAGTTGCTTCTGGCTATCGTTGCCCTGCTAGTTTTGGCATTTTTAATATTATGGTGGTTGCGTTTTAGCACAAATCACAACGAAAGGATAGAAGTGCCCAATCTAGCCAAAATGTCTTTGGACAAGGTGGAGGAAACTTTGGACGAAATGGATCTTCGGTATGAAATATTGGATTCGGCAAATTACAATCCAGACTTTCCGAAATATTCAGTAATAGAGCAGATTCCCAAACCGGGGAAATTTGTCAAGGAGGATCGAAAATTATACTTGACGTTAAATCCTTCGGGTTTCAGAAAAATTGAGGTACCGGATGTATTGGGTCGAACACGCCGCCAGGCCGAGCCTACGCTTTTGGCCATGGGCTTTAAGATTGGCAAAATAAGCTATCGCCCACATATTAGTGATAATGTACTGGAATTGCGCTATAAGGGCGAAAAACTGGACCCGGGCACCCCGCTTCAAAAAACTTCTGTGATCGATTTGATCGTTGGCGACCAGTCATTAAACAGAATCCAGTCTGAAGACGATGCTTCCGAAGAAAACCCAGAGGCGCCAACAAATAATGATGAGGAAAACAATGACGAATTTTAAAGAAGAAGAGTTTGATGATGCGGGCGGAAGTGATGATCTTTATGAACATTACCGCTTTAAGGCAGACAAAGGGCAGGGCGCACTTAGGGTAGATAAATACCTTATGAACCTTATTGAAAAGGCTACACGAAACAAAATACAAAAAGCTGCTGTTGCTGGAAACATTCACGTGAATGGGCAACCTGTAAAAAGTAATTATAAGGTTAAGGGCAATGATGTGGTTACCGTTCTTTTTGAGCATCCGCCTTATGAGTTTCTTTTGGTGCCCGAAAATATTCCGATAGATATTGTATATGAAGACGATGCCGTTCTTGTGGTTAACAAGGAAGCTGGCATGGTAGTGCATCCAGGACACGGGAATTATAGCGGCACGCTTATAAACGCACTAACCTATCACTTTGAAAATCTTCCAAATAATTCTAGCAATAGACCTGGTTTAGTCCATAGAATCGATAAGGATACAAGCGGATTGTTGGTGATTGCAAAAACTGAAGAGGCTATGACACATCTCGCCAAGCAGTTTTTTGACAAGAGTACGGAGCGCGAATACGTAGCACTAGTTTGGGGAAATGTGGAGGAGGATGAAGGAACCATCGAGGGCAATATTGGAAGACACCCTAAAAACCGATTGCAAAACACCGTTTACGAAAACGACGAAGAAGAAAAAGGAAAGCCAGCAATTACCCATTACAAGGTTTTGGAGCGTTTGGGCTACGTAACCTTGGTTTCCTGCCGTTTGGAAACAGGCCGTACGCATCAAATCCGCGTACATATGAAATATATTGGGCACACCCTCTTTAACGATGAACGCTATGGGGGCGAGAAGATATTAAAAGGAACTACCTTTTCAAAATACAAACAGTTTGTAGATAACTGTTTTAAAATTTTGCCGCGTCAAGCTTTGCACGCTCGTACCCTCGGATTTATGCATCCAGTGACTGGTGAATTTATGCGCTTTGAAAGCCCAATTCCCGCAGATATGGAGGCTTGTATTGAAAAATGGCGGAATTATTCGCAGCATGTGATAGAGTAATATTGAAGATAACTCCTTTGGCTTCGGCTACGCTCAGCCACCGAGACTTTCGAAAATTGGTCATTGATCGAAGTCGAAATGATTTTTTCAAATCCATTTTCGTTGGTTGTCACTGGCTTCGGCTGCGCTCAGCCACCGAGACTTCCGAAAATGGTCATTTAGCGAAGTCGAAATGACAGTTATTCCCTGAGCCTATTTTTATAGTGAGATTCATTTTTACATTCTGAAAGTTTTGGCAAGAGATTAGTTTCACCTGTGATGAGCGCTTCCTTTTTCTTCCTGCTCCATCCTTGGATTTGTTTTTCGCGGTAAAACGCTTGATCAATCTGTGCAAACTCTTCATAATAGACCAATTCAATTGGAAGGTGTTTTCTTGTGAAATTGGCCCCCTTGCCATTTTGATGGTCTGAAAGACGCTTTTCTAAATTATTCGTGCTTCCAGTGTAATATAAATTATTTGAACATTTTAATATGTAAACATAACCTTTCATTGGTGTTATTTTTTTAAATGTTGTTACGGCTTCTTTGGGTTCGTCTGCGTTGGCTTCGACTCCGCTCAGCCACCGCGAAAATGGTCATTGAGCGAAGTCGAAATGACTTTTTCAAATTCATCAACGTTGGTTGTCATTGGCTTCGGCTCCGCTCAGCCACCGAGAAAATGGTCATTGAGCGAAGTCGAAATGATTTTTTTAAATCCATCTTTGTTGGTTGTCACTGGCTGCGCTCAGCCACCGAGATTTCCGAAAATGGTCATTGAGCGAAGTCGAAATGATTTTTTCAAATCCATTTTCGTTGGTTGTCACTGGCTTCGGCTCCGCTCAGCCACCGAGACTTTCGAAAATTGGTCATTGAGCGAAGTCGAAATGATTTTTTCAAATCCATTTTCGTTGGTTGTCACTGGCTTCGGCTGCGCTCAGCCGCCGAGACTTCCGAAAATGGTCATTGAGCGAAGTCGAAATGATTTTCTCAAATCCATCTTCGTTGGTTGTCACTGGCTTCGGCTCCGCTCAGCCACCGAGACTTCCGAAAATGGTCATTGAGCGAAGTCGAAATGATTTTCTCAAATCCATCTTCGTTGGTTGTCACTGGCTTCGGCTCCGCTCAGCCACCGAGACTTCCAAAAATGGTCATTGAGCGAAGTCGAAATGACAGTTATTCCCTGAGCCTATTTTTATAGTGAGATTCATTTTTACATTCTGAAAGTTTTGGCAAGAGATTAGTTTTACCCGTGATAAGCGCTTCCTTTTTCTTCCTGCTCCATCCTTGGATTTGTTTTTCGCGGTAAAACGCTTGATCAATCTGTGCAAACTCTTCATAATAGACCAATTCAATTGGAAGGTGTTTTCTTGTGAAATTGGCCCCCTTGCCATTTTGATGGTCTGAAACACGCTTTTCTAAATTATTCGTGCTTCCAGTGTAATATAAATTATTTGAACATTTTAAAATGTAAACATAACCTTTCATTGGTGTTATTTTTTTAAATGTTGTTACGGCTTCCTTGGGTTCGTCTACGTTGGCTTCGACTCCGCTCAGCCACCGCGAAATTGGTCATTGAGCGAAGTCGAAATGACATCCAAAATATTATTTCTTCACCCACTTAGCAGTAGAGGTGTTTTTTCCATCTGAAATAGTTACAAAATACAAGCCGCTATTTAAATGTTTCAAATTATAACTGCTAGTGGTTTCCAGATTTCTTTCTTCAGAAAAAACCACTTTCCCGTCAATACTATAAATTTTCACCTTTGCATTTAAAATGGATTGCGGAATTTTAAATGTGAGAATTCCTTCCGAAGGGTTTGGGAAGATACTTATGGTAGTAGCTGCGCTTAAATCGGTAACACCGGCAATGGGGCCTAACTCCACAAGGCCATCGCGGGTATTATTGCCTTTATACCCATTTCTTACGATAGTGTTGGGCTGGTAGGGCACATTTAAATTATAGACACTCACAAAGGTTGAATCAACCCCTGCGCCAAAATTTAAGGTATAGCTATTTGCCGTCAGGTCTAGCAATCCATCGTTATCCACATCGCCCAAAACGGCGCCATTTAAAAAGGTAAATCCACGAGGGCGTAATGGAAAGCCATCAATCTCGCCGCTGCCATCCATGGCATAGGCGTGTATATAGCCGTAGCCGGCAGCATCGGTCATAATGCTCGGGAAAATCAGATCTAAATTGCCGTCAGCGTTAACATCTGCAATGGAAATAACCCCCTCAGTCCCTCCGTATTTTTCTATTGGGAAGTTGGGAAGGTTGTTGCCATCGGGATCGAGCCCATAAACCACAGGAAGTTCTTCCCCGGGTGTACCGCTCGTATTTCTATCCGACATAAATATTTCAAAAGTTCCGTCATTATCCACGTCCCAAACCGTGGAAGGAGAGTAGGTCCATTCGCTTGTGGCAATTGGCCAGCCAGCTTTATAGGTGCCATCGTGTTCCATAACGTAAAAACCAGGGGCGTCGCCGTGGTTGCTTCCTATAATTTCCAAATCGCCATCGCCATCAAGATCTGCGAGCATAGGGGATTGGTATGAATATTTCACATTGGGGTCAACCACCGGAAAACCGGGAAATACCTGTCCTTGGTTGTCAAAAATATACATACCTGCGGAAGAAGCGGCAATTACCACATCTGGGTTTCCATCATTATCCACATCGCCAATTGAAGGCGTAAAAGCAGGAGTAGCAAGCACTTCTACTGGCCAATTGGCATTGATGGGAGTGCCGTCCATTTTTATAGCGTGTACAAATCCTTGGGCGCTGGCTACGCGCTCTCCGGTTACTATATCCAGCATGCCATCGCCATCTACATCGGCTATGGCCGGGGCGTTGATCATCCAGTGGTCGTCAAAATTTAAGGGCCATCCCGGTAGGTCGTTACCCACGGGATCCAATAAATAAACACGGCCTGCATTGGGCACGCCTCCGGTGTTTAAGATAATTTCGAGTGTGCCATCACCATCTAAATCTGCTACCGAAGGCGGAAGCAGGATAGTGCCGCTAACTGTTTTCTCCCAGAGAATGGAACCATCGCCATTTAGAGCGTAAAAGGTATTCCATATGCCGTAAAGAATTTCCTCTATGCCGTCATTATTTATATCGGCCAAAGTTACGCCACGACTGTTTTTAAAATTGGGATGTGCTGGCTCCCCAAAGCGCCAGAGTTGGTCAAATACTTGGGTTTGTTCTGTATTGTTATAATCTTGGGGTAGTGTAACCATTTCTACGGAAATGGTGCCGTCTTGATTTAAAGATGCTTTTTTGCCTTGTTGCTGGGCTGTGGAGCCTATGGCTAAAGCAAGTGCAGATAGAAGGGTAATGGTTTTTTTCATCAGTCTTTTTTTAAGGTTAATTTTTATAAAGTTAGTGATATAAGTTGGGTTATCAAGGAAGATGCTCGTGTTGTCTTCGGGTTTTGGTCGAAAAAAAATAGTTTTTGGTGAAGTAAAGTTGAGTGAGAGGGGTGGGGAAATAGATGGAAGGGGATGGCAAACTAGAAGGAAACTAGAAGGAAACTAGAAGGAAACTAGAAGGAAACTAGAAGGAAATACAACATAATATCAACATATAGTCTATATACTGTCGACATACAGTCCACATACAGATTTGGAAAATTGGAGAATATAATTTACTTTTCACATTCTTAACAACAATGTGAGATTCTTAAAACCAATAAGTTATGGCTTCAGGCAATGGTTTTCCACCTATTATAGGAACGTATAACGGCATCAACTACTACATCCGTAATGGCAAACAGTGCCAACGCAAAGCGGGTGGGGGATTTACCAGTGAAAGTATAAAAAATAATCCAAAAATGCAAGGAGTTCGAGATAGTAATCAGGAACTGGCACTTTGTAGTAAGTTCAACAAGAATTTTAAGGATGCGCTATTTCCTTTTATAAATGATTTAGAAGATGGGACCTTGCACAGTAGGTTGATGAAGCTTTTTATGCATATTAAAATGCTAGATGAAGCACCTGTGGGAAAACGCACTGTAGGCAATGGGCTTTCTTGTGATATGGGGCAGAAGCTGTTGCGGGAATTTAGGTTTACCAAAGGACCTGGCGCGAGGGATATTTTAGGTCCGTTTGCTGATCTTAATGTTAAAACAGGGATTTTGAAAGCCGTTGCCTTTGATCCAAAAAGGTTGAAGTTTCCTAAGGGATCAACGCATTTTTATTTGCAGTATGGACTGTTGGAGTACAATTTAAAGGGGAATACTTTTCGGTTTATTCTGAATACGGATGCCTTGGTGGTAGCGAAAGAGGATGATGCAAAGGAGTTGGTGCTGGAAGTACTCGAAAAGCCCGAGAAAAGAAGCGTGGTATTTGGAGTTGTGAAAGTGCAGTTTTACCAGAAGTTGCCGGATCGGTTTTATAAGTCGTTTGCTAAGGGCGCAGTGGGGATTGGGGTTGTTTAGTTCTCGATTCTCACTTATACCCACACCGTTCCGCCTATGCGGGACGCCCTTCCCTTTCAGGAGATTTTATTTAAAGACAATACAGTCTTAACAAAAAGTTAAAGTTGGCCTTTTCAGTAACGTTCATGAGGGTTAAAGGACGAATCCTTCTATATTTACCGCCCGATACATTTAAGTGCATACTGCCGCTTATTTTATCGATCATTTTATAAATTAATAACTCCCTTTTACGAATGAAAAAATTAATTATTTGTTTCCTACTTGCTGCCTTTGTTTTGCCTGTGCAGGCCAACGAAGGTATGTGGTTTTTAATGCACATTGAGCGATTGAACTATCGCGATATGCAAAAAATGGGGCTACAGCTTACGCCCGAAGAAATTTACAGTATCAACAACTCCAGTCTTAAGGATGCCATAGTACAATTCAACCGTGGATGTACAGCTGAAATTATATCAGACAGCGGTTTGGTGCTTACCAATCACCATTGTGGATATAGCCAAATTGCCGAGCTTTCTACCGCAGAAAATGATTACTTGACCAATGGTTTTTGGGCTGGGAATTATGGTGAGGAACTAAAGCCGAAAAAACTTTCGGTTCGTTTTTTTGTGCGTATGGACGATGTTTCAAAACGTATTTTGGCACAGGTAAATGATGAAATGAGCGAAACCGAGCGTGAAGCTGCAATAAACCGTGAGATTGCCAAGATTGAACAAGAGAACAGCGAAGGCGGGAAATACACCGTTTCAGTAAAATCGTTTTACCAAGGGAATGAATTCTACTATTTTGTATATCAAGATTATAACGATGTGCGCTTGGTAGGTACGCCGCCGGCCAATATCGGAAAATTTGGAGGCGATACCGACAACTGGGAATGGCCAAGACATACGGGCGATTTTTCACTGTTCCGCGTGTATGCCGATAGAGACGGAAATCCGGCAGAATATTCGCCAGATAATGTACCGCTGAGACCAAAATACCATCTTACAACCAGTTTGAAAGGCTTTGAGGAAAACGATTTTGCCATGATCCTGGGATATCCCGGTAGAACAAATAGATGGATGCCAGCAGGGGGTATCCAACAAAACGTAGATTACGCGTATCCAGCTTGGGTAGAGGCTTCCAAGACATCCATGGATGTAATGAAGAAATATATGGACAAGGATCAGCAAGTAAAGCTTGACTATGCTTCCAGTTATGCCTCCATCGCCAATTATTGGAAAAACCGTCAAGGTATGATCGATGCGCTTAAGCAGCACAAAACGGCTGAAAGCAAACAAAAGGACGAGAAGGCTTTTCAGAAATGGGCTTCCAAAAAAGCCAATAAAAAGTATGAAGACGTAATACCAGTTATCAATAACTATTATGAAAATACCAATAAAGCCAGTGCCCATGATAATTATTTGGGCTTATTACTGCGTACCCGGATGGCAACCATTCCTTACCGATTGGGCAATTCAATAGATTATTATCTTCAACAAAATGAAGCCAAACAAGCTGAGGTAAAACCAAAGTTGGAGGCTGAAATAAACGATCTGTATGAGGGAATCTATATGCCTTTGGAAAAAGATGTACTGGCCGCCCAATTAAAGCTTTATTCAACCAAAGCCGAAAATGTAGCACCATTGGTGGCGCGCATTGCTACTGCAAATAACAAAAGTGAGGCGGGATGGAATGATTATTTGAACACCGCCTTTGAAAACAGTATTTTTCAATCAAAGGAAAAGTTGGAAGCTTTTATGGCAAACCCCGACGCCGAAGTTTTAAAGAACGACCCCTTGTTCCAGCTTTCTACAGATTTGCTGAAGCGATATCGTTATGAGTCTGAGGAAGAAAAGCAATTAAAGAATGATTTTGAGCGAGCCTATCGCTTAATGGTTCAGGGAATGCGGGAAATGAATCCGGATGCCAAATATTATCCCGATGCCAACAGCACCCTTCGCTTAACCTACGGAAAAGTAATTGCCTTGCCAGAGGACAAGCGGAACGACGCAGTAAAAAATTACTACACCACTTTAAAGGGAACCATTGCGAAATACCAGCCCGGCGACGACGAATTTGATATGCCCAAGAAATTGATTGATCTTTATGAGAAGAAGGATTTTGGTCAATATGCAGACGATGATGGGTATTTGCCCGTGAACTTTTTGACCGATAATGACATTACTGGCGGAAACTCGGGTTCCCCAGTTTTGAACGGAAAAGGGGAATTGATAGGTCTTGCCTTTGACGGAAACATTGAGGCTATGGCGGGCGATGTTATTTTTGACGACCAACTGCAGCGCACCATCAATGTGGATATTCGCTACGTATTGTTTTTAATAGACAAATTTGCGGGAGCAAGCCATATAATTGATGAACTAACGCTGGCAAAGTAATTTTGCCGCAGCGCAAAAGCGTAATTTTAAAAGGCCGCAATTTCAATTTTTGAAGTTGCGGCCTTTTGTTATTTTAGAAATAACTCCTTGTTAATTTTTCCTTTAATACAAAGAAATACCAAGACCAAAAGTAGTCTGGTTGTGATTGTAATCGATCATGCTTTCACCATAACCGGTAAAAATTTGCCCGTGCAGTTTTAGGTTTTTTATCAAACGATATGAATAATCCAATCTGGCGCTCGCCCGGTTTTCTGAGCCATCTCTCAAGGAGTGGCGCGCCGCGAGCTCAAAATTGTGTTTTCCAAAGGCGTAGCTTAGATCTAACTGGACGCGGCCCATATAATCCTGTATGTCCGGATTGTCGTCATTGCTTTTATCCTGTGGTAGGCGCACCCAGGGTTTCAAAACAATCTGAAGTTTTTTGATTTCCCAGCCAAACTGAAATATTACCCTATTCCAGCTTCTGCTAAGCGGATTTGAGCGCCCGTTACTCTGATGGTTTAGGCCAACGCCTGCAAAAACTCCTTTAAAATTGCCAAGGGAATAAGGCGTGGCAATCAGTAAAAATGCTTCTGGCTGATAATTTGTTTCCCGGAACGGCCTTGAAAGCGTATTGTTGTACAGTTGCCAGCGCGAGCTCTGCGTATAGGCGCCCCATACATCACCGCCAATCTCCTTTCCAAAGATATTGTGAAGGATTTTTGTTTTGAAACTAATCTGAAACGCCAATTCGGTATGGTTATACCCGATAGGTTCTTCCACCACATTATTCGGATTTTCGCTCGTTGGCGTGTTGTTCACATTGGTAGTGTAATTTCCCAATAATAAATAGAGGGGTTTATAAGAGAGAATCTTGAATTCAATCCTTTTAGAAGCCGATAGCGAGTCCAATTGCCAGGTCTCTGCAAGCGTTGGATAGCTATCTATGTTTTGTGAATTGCAATTAAGCGAAGAGAGAATAAAAAAAGTAAGAAAGTAGGGAATGGGAGTATTCATTTATAGTATTTATCGTGCAAAGATAAAGATGGAAGCTTAACCGTCTTGGTTTTTTTAAATGAATCGATGATTTTACTCTTTAGAATTAAATAGCTTCTCTATTTTTGTGAAAATTAAATACGAAAAAATATATGGCCTCAGGAATTTTTGCAATACTCGACGATATAGCCGCACTTATGGACGATGTGGCAATGATGAGCAAAGTGGCAGCCAAAAAAACCGCCGGAATATTGGGCGACGACTTGGCGGTGAATGCCGAAAAGGCTTCCGGTTTTGCTTCTTCCCGCGAAATACCGGTGCTCTGGGCCATAACGAAAGGCTCCTTCCTCAATAAGTTGATTATTCTGCCAATAGCTTTTTTGCTCAGTGCTTTTCTGCCGTGGGCGGTTACCGTAATACTCATGTTGGGAGGCTTGTATCTTGCTTATGAAGGTGCGGAAAAAATTTACGAATTTATAGTTCCCCACGCCCATACCAAAGAATCTTTTGTACAGGAAGGCCTTACGGAAAGCGAGATTTTGGCCATTGAAAAAGAACGCGTAAAATCGGCAATCGTAACTGATTTTATATTGTCCATGGAGATTGTGATTATCGCTCTGGGAACTGTGGTCCAGGAGCCCATAACTACACAGATTATGGTGGTGAGTGTTATTGCCATATTGGCTACTATAGGCGTTTATGGAATTGTTGCCCTAATTGTGCGTATGGATGAGGCTGGATATAAATTAATAAAATACAGCAAAAAAGAACGAAGTTTTTCAAAATCTTTGGGAACCTTGCTGGTAAAAGCACTTCCCAAAGTTATAAAGAGCCTAAGCGTGATAGGCACGATTGCGCTAATTCTGGTGTCAGGTGGAATTTTTGTGCATAACGTTGATTTTTTCCATCATTTCCTGCCTTCCCTGCCTTCTTTTGTGCTGGAATTTATTGTCGGGTTAATTGTGGGCTTTATTTGTCTGCTCGTGGTAGTAGCGGTTAAGAAAGTTTGGCGCATTCTTAAAGCAAAAGGAATAGTGGGATAATATTCGCAATTCTTAACCTTTTGGTAGTGATAAATTGATGAATATCATTTTCATTCTTACAAAGACAATATTATCTTTGCTGCCGTAAAAGTATTAACCCTTAAAAATTATTATGAATAAATTTTACACTTTATTTTTAGCTTTATTTATTACCACCATTGCCTCTGCACAGGTTTTGAACGAAACCTTCGACAACAATAGTGGTTTTACAACTTCAACCCCTTTCTTCTCTGATGGCGGCGGTGACTTTTTTGGTCTTGCCATTGTTGACGATTTTAACGGAGAGCCTACACCTACGGGACTTAAGGCTTATACCGGTTTCGCCGGCGGCTTTATGACAGGAATGGATATGGATGCCGAAGGAGCCAGCTTGCCAATAACTGTCGAGTGGAACGGACTTGATATTGATGGCCTTACAGATTTAATGTTCAGCGGTGAATTTGCCGAATTTTTCGATTCTCCCGGTGATATCGACGATTTGGATTTTATTCGTGTAGAATATCAAATTGACGGTGGCGGTTATCAAAACCTTATCTGGTTTGAGGGAGCTGATTTCACTAGTGGAACCCCACCGGTCTTCAACGGCATCTTTCGCGAGGATACCGATTTTGACGGTGAAGGCGACGGACTGGCCCTGAACGATGCCGCACAAGTATTTACCAAGACTATCGCAGGAACAGGCACGTTACTCGACCTAAGGTTAACCGTAACTGTAGATTCCGGCGATGAGGATTTTGCTGTTGACACCTTTGTGATTACCGGAACCGTAAATGATACAACTCCTCCCGTAATTACTTGTCCTGCGGATATTAATATGAATAACGATGCCGGAATTTGTGGCGCTGTGGTTTCCTTTGATCCCGCAACTGCAACGGATGATACTGATCCAAACCCTGTAGTAACCCAAACTGCCGGACCAGCCAGCGGTACTGAACTCCCTGTGGGCACTACTACTGTTGAATTTACTGCCACAGATGCTTCCGGAAACACAAGTACCTGTACTTTCACTATTACGGTAGTAGATGCAGAGACTCCAGCGGTAATCTGTCCTGCTACCCAAACAGTAATGGCAGATTCCAATGATATGTATGAAATTCCTGATTATGTGGGCGATGGTTTAGTTACAATTACAGATAACTGTTCTACTACCTTTACAACACTTCAAAATCCAGCTGCAGGAACTATGGTTAGTGTGGGAACAACCAATATAATTATTGAAGCTACAGACGATGCAGGAAACACTGCTGGATGTAATTTTGATGTAGTTGTTGAGCCATTCCTAGGGGTTAGCGATGTATCCCTTACACAAGTTGCATTGTATCCCAACCCAGGAAAAACTTTGGTAACAGTAAACACCACCGTTGAAAACATTGTGATTTTCAACGCGATTGGCCAAAAAATGATGGAAGCCCAAAGCAACACATTTGATGTTTCCGGATTGGCAAACGGAGTATATTTGGTGAAAATAACTACCGCTGAAGGTGCTACTGTAAAGCAGTTGCTTGTTCAGTAAACATTTCATTTTTTACATTATGAAAAACCATCCGTTCTAAGCGGATGGTTTTTTTTATGCTGAAACTCCAACTTTAGAATAAAATGAAGGAAATGATTGCACAAATACTCTCAATTTTGCGACATTTGAATTCCAATCCTTCTAACTGTTGAAAAAACAACTCTGCGCCATAGCATTCCTTTTTATACTCTTTGCTCCCGTGGCAACGATGTTTGTCTATCTGCAAGTTGAAAAAGCTAGTTTAAAGCGAGAGATAAAATGGAAGATGATTGGGGGATTGGACCAAAATGAATTGGTTCTTCTGAAATTTTCAAAAGAAG
The DNA here is from genome assembly GCF_000952855.1 of Aequorivita vladivostokensis. Classification (GTDB taxonomy): domain Bacteria; phylum Bacteroidota; class Bacteroidia; order Flavobacteriales; family Flavobacteriaceae; genus Aequorivita; species Aequorivita vladivostokensis. The sequence goes on from NZ_JSVU01000001.1 coordinate 577,327, forward strand.
AAACCAAGGAAAAGCTGCAATGGGAACACTCCAAGGAATTTGAATACAACGGCCAAATGTATGATGTGGTCTCAAAGGAAATTAGGGGAGATACCATTTACTACAGATGCTGGTGGGACCACGAGGAAACCGCTTTAAATAAAAAACTGAAAAAGTTGGTAGCCGGTGCCTTCGATCAGGACGAGGACCAGCAACAAACGCACAAACGCCTCAATAATTTTTTACAATCCTTTTTTATTTCGGAAGCGTTTCAATGGAGAGGGAAGCTCGTTGAAATTTCCGAAGTGTCCCTTCATAGCAACCTTCCCCGTCATTGGTTCTGCTCGCGGTGCTTACCTCCACCCACCCCGCCGCCACAATTTGGTTAACATTTTTTTCCACGACCCTTCCGAAGTTTTTCGGAGTGGGTGTAATTTATTGTTATGTTAACTTAAACACATTATTTATACAATGAAATATAAATTTATACTGTGGTTGTTGCTGGGTTTCATTACCGATTCGTTTGCCCAGACCATAACCATAAAGGAAGCTGAGAGTGGCGAGCCCATTGAGTTGGTAACGCTGAACAGCCCCGATTCAAAAATATACGCGAGCACCAATGCCCGGGGCCAGGCGGATATTACTGCCTTCAAGGAATTGGAACAAATAGAAATTCGCAGTCTTGGCTATAAAACGCTTGTAAAAAGTTATGCCGAATTACAGGCTGCGGGGTTTACCATCCTGCTCGAAATTTCAAATCTCAATTTAGATGAAGTGGTCATTTCAGGCTCGCGATGGCGCCAGAGCAGTGATGAGGTGCCGTCAAAAATCATTTCCATTTCTCCGCGGGAAGTGGCACTGCAAAATCCGCAAACGGCCGCAGATCTTTTGAGTATTTCGGGAAAGGTATTTGTCCAAAAAAGCCAGCAGGGCGGCGGCAGCCCAATGATACGCGGGTTTGCCACAAGCCGTTTGTTGTATTCGGTTGACGGCGTGCGGATGAACACGGCTATTTTCCGTTCCGGAAATCTTCAGAATGTTATCAATCTGGACCCCTTCGCCGTTGAAGGCACCGAAGTACTTTTCGGTCCCGGTTCGGTAATTTACGGGAGTGATGCCATTGGGGGCGTGATGAGCTTCCAAACCTTGACGCCCCGGCTTTCGCTAACCGATTCGCCATTGATTACGGGCAAGGCCAATGTACGCTATTCGTCTGCCAACAATGAAAAGACTGGTCATTTTGACTTGAACCTGGGTTTTAAGAAATGGGCGTTCGTTACCAGCATTACTTCTTGGGATTATGACCATTTGCGGCAAGGAAGCCATGGTCCTGAGGATTATATAAAGGACTATTATGTGCAGCGGCAGGACAGCACCGATGTGGTAATCACGCAGGACGATAAATTGCTGCAGATTCCTTCGGCCTATTCACAAATAAATATGATGCAGAAAATTCGTTTTCAGCCCAACGAGGGCTGGGATTTTCAGTATGGATTTCACTTTTCCGAAACATCGCCTTATGGCAGATACGACAGGCACAACCGAGTGCGCAATGGTACTGCCCGTTATGCCGAATGGAACTATGGCCCGCAGATATGGATGATGAACAATTTAAGCATCAACCACAGGGCAAGCAATACCGTTTTTGACCAAATGAACCTGCGCTTGGCGCACCAATGGTTTGAAGAGAGCCGAATAGACCGCTCGTTCAGCAAGCCCGATCGCAGCTCGCAGGAGGAAGAAGTAGGAGCCTATTCCGCCAACTTGGATTTTATAAAGGCAATCGGTAAAAAAAACACCCTGTTTTATGGGATAGAGTACGTGCTGAACGATGTAAATTCCGAAGGCAGCCTAACCGATATTTCCACCGAGATTTCTGAGCCGGGGCCGGCGCGATACCCAAAATCTACGTGGCAATCTATGGCAGTATATGTTACGGACGAGTTTAAGGTTACGGACGATTTCACCTTAAGTGCTGGAGCGCGTTACAATTATGTGTCTTTGGATTCTGAGTTTGATACTACCTTCTATCCTTTTCCCTTTACGGAAGCTAATTTAAAAAATGGTGCGCTCACGGGAAGCATAGGCGGTGTATATAGGCCCGATGAAACTTGGGTGATAAGTGCCAATTTTGGCAGTGCGTTTCGAGCGCCAAACGTTGATGACGTGGGGAAAGTCTTTGACTCAGAGCCGGGAAGCGTTGTGGTGCCCAACCCAGACCTAAAACCTGAATATGCCTATAATGCCGATTTGGGTATTGCCAAGGTTTTTAATGATGTGGTGAAAGTTGACATTACCAGTTACTACACAAAACTGAAAGATGCTTTGGTACGCCGCGATTTTAAATTGAACGGGCAGGACAGCATAATGTACCAGGGCGAATTGAGCCAAGTGCAGGCAATACAGAATGCGGCCGTGGCACAGGTGTATGGTCTGCAGGCGGGCGTGGAGGTGAAGTTGCCGAAGGGTTTTGGATTTTCCACTGATGTGAATTTCCAAAAAGGCGAAGAGGAATTGGATAACGGCGAAACAAGCCCCTCGCGCCATGCGTCGCCATTTTTTGGCGTGTCGCGCTTAAATTATAAGGCCAATAAGTTGCGGATGGAACTCAACGTAAACTATCAGGGCAAATATGATTTTGATGACCTTCCCGAAGGGGAAAAAGACAAGACCGAAATATATGCCCTGGACGAAAATGGAAACCCCTACGCTCCAGCTTGGTACACGCTTAACTTTAAGGCTTTGTACAAGCTAACGAACACCTTTGATGTGAGCGGTGGCATCGAAAACCTGACCGATCAGCGCTACCGTCCCTACAGCTCTGGAATTTCCGGAGCGGGAAGGAATTTCATCCTTTCGCTGACGGCACATTTTTAAATATAAAAGTCGCAGTCCGAGCGTTTTAAAAAAGGCTAATTTATAATTACATTTTTAGTATATTTGGGCTGAGCCTTATGGCTTATTTCTCCCCACTTAATTTGAAAGGAACCCGTGCCATTGTGGCGCGGGTTCTTAAATTATAGAAGTTTCATTTCAAAAAAAAGGCCCGGACAAATATTAATTTGATCCGGACCCATTCATCAAACCAAAAAAATCAAACACGTGATTTGCGTTTCTTCATCTTTTTTTCTTCCAGTTTTTTCAATATTTTCTCCTGTTTCAATGCTTTTGCATCTTTAGTGGAGGCTCTAAGGTTTCTTCCTTTTGCCATGATACAAATTTTTAAAAGTTTTGAAATATAACATCCCGGCTTCCTTTTAGAGAATGTTAGTGCGAGTCATAGCGACCAGAAATACTGGTATTGTGATTTGGATGTGTTTTTTAAAGTAAAAAAGGAATCCGTAGCGGCACACTCGCAGGTGCGCCTTAATTCGGGAAGATGATTTTCGGTTTAAGGTAGGCAACCAAGAATTTACGTAACTTGATATGGTTACAATTGCTCTTACAAAGTGAATAAAAACCAAGCATAGCGAAAGTTTTTGATTACGGGGTAAACATATCCAATTAAAGTATCAAAAGCAAATAAAAAGCCCTAAAAGATAGGCGTGGATAAATTGCTGGAATATTCGATACCAACGAAGGCGAATACAGCCTTGACCACTGTATTTTCCTTACAGAACAAGATGATTTCCTTATTGTTTTCCCGCGCCTTTTCCGAAGCTATATAAAGCATATACGCCCCGGCCTCATCGAAACGTTCCAGAAGATCCAAATCTATGACCAGGGATTGGGTTTTGTCCAGAGCAGACTCAATCTTGAATTGGGTCTCAGACAGATTGCCGCTATAGAGTTTTCCCTCTAATCGTAATAGCTGGTTGTTTATAAAATGATAAAACGGCATACTGTTGTGATTGAAATTTGAAAATCACATAGGTTTTGCGTAGGAATTTAAGGGCGAAATTGATTCGGAGAGGAAATTGAGGTGTGAATTTACAAAATGTAATTTAAAAATAACCGGCATTCGTTGTGCGAAGATAGCTACCTGTCCATTTTTTTTCGAGGTATATACTTTTCTTTTATAGCGAACAAGTTATAAACGGCTTCTGGCTAATCCACTTCTTTTTAATAGTTTTGCAGCCTTTTTCATTTGGGAGATACAAATTAAAACCTTAACCATTTACGTACGGAACGTCTGAGGGGAGGGTTTACTGATTAATATAAAATTTCAAAATATAAATATGATTACAATAGATGGTTTGGCGGTTGAGTTTAGTGGCGATACCCTGTTTAGCGACGTTTCGTTCGTGGTGAACGAAAACGATAAAATAGCCCTAATGGGAAAAAACGGGGCGGGGAAAAGTACGATGATGAAAATAATTGCCGGTGTGCAAAAACCTACTCGTGGCAATGTTCGCGCTCCCAAAGATGCAGTAATTGCCTATTTGCCACAGCACTTGTTGACCGATGACAGTTGCACCGTTTTTGAAGAAGCTTCCAAGGCCTTCAAACAAATTTTTGAAATGCGGGACGAAATGGACCGGCTGAACAAAGAACTGGAGACCCGCACCGATTACGAAAGTGATGAATATATGAACATCATAACCAAAGTTGCTGAATTAGGTGAAAAATATTATGCGCTCGAAGAAATTAACTACGAGGCCGAGGTGGAAAAAGCCCTTCGCGGACTTGGTTTTAAAAGAAGCGATTTACATCGGTCAACTTCAGAATTCAGCGGTGGGTGGCGTATGCGGATTGAATTGGCAAAACTTCTGCTTCAAAAACCAGATTTAATTTTGCTGGATGAGCCCACAAACCACGTGGATATTGAGTCGGTTATTTGGTTGGAAGATTTTCTTTTGAATAAAGCAAAAGCAGTCATCGTAATTTCGCACGATAGAAAATTTATTGATAATATAACCAACCGAACCATTGAAGTCACCATGGGTCGTATTTACGATTACAAGGCCAATTATAGCCATTACCTGGAGCTGCGTGCCGATAGAAGGGCGCACCAAATAAAGGCGTATGAAGAGCAGCAAAAATTCATTGCGGAGACCCAACAGTTTATTGAGCGTTTTAAGGGAACGTATTCCAAAACCAATCAGGTAAACTCACGCGAAAAGATGCTGGAGAAACTTCAAATAATTGAAATTGACGAAATAGATACTTCCGCTTTGGCACTTCGTTTTCCGCCAGCCCAACGCAGCGGCGATTATCCGGTAGTTGCGGAAGGGCTTACCAAGAAGTATGGCGACCACGTGGTTTTTAAAGATGCCAATATGAGTATTTCCCGAGGTGAAAAGGTGAGTTTCGTGGGAAGAAACGGCGAAGGAAAATCCACAATGATAAAAGCCATTATGGGCGAGATTGATATTGAGGGAAAATGTACGTTGGGCCACAATGCCAAAGTGGGCTATTTTGCCCAAAATCAAGCCGCACTTTTAGATAAGGAACTTACCGTTTTTCAGACAGTTGATGAGGTTGCCAAAGGAGAAATTAGAACGCAGATTAAAAATATTCTCGGCCGGTTTATGTTCAGTGGAGACGATATTGACAAAAAAGTAGGCTTGCTTTCGGGCGGCGAGCGAACCCGTTTGGCGATGGTAAAATTATTGTTGGAACCCGTGAATGTCTTGATTCTCGATGAGCCTACGAACCATTTGGATTTAAAATCGAAAGATGTTTTGAAGGAAGCCCTGCTTCAGTTTGATGGCACGCTTATTCTGGTTTCCCACGACCGCGATTTCCTTCAGGGACTTTCTGAAAAAGTTTTTGAATTTAAGGACAAACGCGTTATTGAACATTTTGAAACCATAGACGATTTCCTTCAGAGAAATAGAATAGAGAGTTTGAAGGAGATTGATTTGAAGGTTTAACCGTAGATTGGAAATTTAAGAGTCAATGCATTTGGATGTTAAGGTTTTAACGCTCGTTTTTACCTTTTGCTGAGTTTTGGGTATCTTTAGAAATAAAAAATATCATGGAAAAACCCGACTTTTCAAATCTAAAAGCACTTTATATTAATTGTACTTTAAAACTTTCCCCGCGCATGAGCCATACACAGGGATTGATAGACGTATCGCAAAATATTATGGAAGCCGAAGGAGTTTCTTTTGAAAACATTCGGCTTGTGGATTATCCAGTCGCCTATGGAGTTTATCCCGATATGACCGAACATGGAGCCAAGGAGGATGCCTGGCCGGAAATTTGGAAAAAAGTAGATGCTGCCGATATTTTAATTATTGGAACTCCTATTTGGTTGGGCGCAAAATCATCTGTTGCCAGTAAATTGATTGAACGGCTTTATGCCATGAGCAGCCTGCAAAATGATAAGGGACAGTATTATTTTTACGGAAAAGTAGGCGGGTGTATTATTACCGGCAATGAAGACGGAATAAAGCATTGCGGAATGGGTATTTTGTATTCCCTGCAGCATATAGGCTATAGTATCCCGCCGCAGGCAGATTGTGGGTGGGTAGGCGAGGCAGGCCCCGGCCCAAGTTATAGGGATGAGGAAAGTGGCGCCAAGAGCAACGATTTTACAAATAGGAATACCACCTTTATGACCTATAATCTGCTCCATTTGGCTAAAATGCTGAAAGAGCAGGGCGGCTATCCGGCGTACGGTAATTCCAGAAAGGCTTGGGACGACGGCACCCGCTGGAATTTTGAAAATCCGGAATATCGCTAAAAACCAATTATTTTTAATTTAGGCACAATGTTTGTTTTTATTCATTTTAAAAGATATATTATGAAAAGAACTATTTTTTTAATGACATTGCTGCTGTGTTTTGTCTTGGGCAACGCCCAGAATACAAGCAGTACTTCGCAAGTAGCACCCGATGCAGAACAAAGTGCAATAGAAACTTTGTTGACCTCGAAAAATTTTGAGTTTGTTGCCAATACCGTGCTTCCTTTAGGACAGCCTCCTAAAAATTTGGTGGGCAGCGATTATTCCGTAACCTTTTCGCCCGAAATGATTGTAAGCAATATGCCATACTACGGGCGCGCTTACCGTACGCTCATGGGCAGGGATAAGGGGATGCGCTTTAAGGGAGCTCCGGAAAATTTTACCGTGGCTGCAGAGGATAATAATTATAAGGCGCATGCAACCGTTGAAGATGAAAATGATAGCTATTCCATATTATTGACTGTGGAGCATTCGGGTATTGCTACATTGACCATTTCCTCCAACGGTCGTGAAAGTATTGAATATCATGGAGAGGTTGTTTCGGTGAAGAACTGATTGATCAATTTCGTAGAATGAAAAAACGGCCCAATTTAATTGGACCGTTTTCTTTTATTTAATGGAAACTAAATAGAATTTATTCATTATCTACCCTTATGAATTCGCCATTAAGGGTAAATTTTATTTCAATGCCATTGTTTAGTTCTACCTGTTGGTGATCATCCTCCAATTCCCATTCAACAATAAAATCGTTGGGATAATTTTGGGTCACATAATCTAAAATTGACTGAGGAATTACTGAATCAGGCAATTCCGTGATTCCTTCAATAGAAATAATCTCAAAGTTTTCATTAAATTCTAGCTCATAATCACCATCAAGATAAATTTCGTATTCCACGGTATTGTCATCCATTTCTTTCAATGCACGTATAATGGCATTTGAAGCAAAATGTTCGTTGAGATAGGCCATTATTTCTGCTGGGATTTCCGCTTCAGAAAGTACTATTTCATTTTCATCGTCGTCATCATTATCGGTATCAACACGAATAAAGATGCCCTCCAGCGTAAATTCAAGCTCTAAGCCATTGTCGAGCTCTACTTCTTGATAGCCATCCTCTATTTCCCAGTCAGTTATAATATTATTGGGGTAATTTAGAGCCACATAATTTAAGATAGATTGTGGAATAACCGAATCTGGCAATACGTCATCGTCATCAATGTCAACGATCTCATAAGTACCGTTAAACTCAAGCCTTAAATTTCCATCGAAAAAAACGTGATAACTAGTCTCATTGTTCTCAGTTTCCATTTCTGCCCTATTAAAGGTGCGGTCCGCAAAATATGTGGAAACATATGTTCGGATTTCAGTAGGCAAATCGGCCTCATTTATTACGTTGGGATCTGGGGTATTGTCGTCATCACTGCAGGCGACAAATGTGAGAGATAAGGCGAAGAACGCCAAAATTAGTTTTTTCATATTTGAGAATATTTAATTAGGTTTAAAATGGAATGCCCGGATTATTTAATTCATGCTTATAATCTGTAACGGACACTCCATAAAATTTTGTGTATTAGAGAGGATTATTTGGTATTTAGTATTTTGCCGGCACCGTCAAATTCCAAGTGTTTCTCTTCATTGCCTTTTTCGATTTCTACCAAAAAGGTTTCTTGGCCATTGGTTGTCCATTTCTCTGCATCGTCAATTTTATAGTCGGCATATTGGGTTTTAATAGTGTTTTTAACAGTCTGTGGAAGATCACCTTCTGAGATTTCCTCGGAATGTTTAATCATTTTTCCGTTGCCATCAAACCAAGCCTCATAGTTGGTAAAAAAACCAATTTCGAAATCTACATTGTAAGTTTCACCCTGTTTCTCCCATTCCACGTCACTGGCCTTGGGAAATTCCTTTTTAAAAGTATTCAGTACGACTGAGGGTACTTGGCTCTCTGCCAAATCTTGTGCGAACACTGTGCCGCCAAATAGCAGCGCAGTCATAATTGCTAAAGTTTTCATAGTATTTTATTTTAAAATTATACTCAAAACTAAAGGACAAATCTGGAAGGAATTTGGAATTTACAACACTTTGGCAATTTTTGTGAAATCTATAACAAAGCAGTGTTCGCCTTCATTATAGTAATAAGAAATTGGAATATCATAAAATTCACAAACGGCCTTGCAAACGGCCAGTCCAAGGCCAGTACTTTGATTGTTGTTTGCATCTTTCTGAAATCTTTGGAAAACAATCTCAGGATTAAGGGCTTTGTTTGAGCCAGCATTACAAACGGTCATTTTAGATCCTTCCAAAAATAGCTGGATATGGCCATTTTCAATATTGTGAAAAACCGCATTTTTTATCAGATTTGAAACTAGAATACGAGCGAGGCTAGGATCGATGAATACGGTAATTGAATTTTGAAACTTCTTACTTATCTCAATATTCCTGTACTTGATATAATCCTCAAAATGGGTCAAGGTTTCTTCCAATAAAGAATTTATTCCGATAGATGTGGGTTCGTCAAACTGTTTGTTTTCAATCTTAGCGAGAAGCAGGAGCGATTTATTCAATTGAACCATTCGCTCAGCCATCTGTATAACTTCGGCAACGGTCTGGGCATCTTTGGAGTTCAGGGTTTCCGATTCCAGTAGCAATTCCAGCTTGTTGCTTATTACTGCCAGTGGAGTTTGCAATTCGTGCGATGCGTTTTCGGTGAATTGCTTTTGCGAAAGGAATGCTTCCTGTGAATGCCGAATCAGCGCATTTGCCGCTTGTTGCAATTCAAGAAATTCAGGGGTAGTGGTTTTTACGGAAATTGCGGTCGTATCCTTTTCCAATCGGAATTTACGAAGGCGGGCAACAAGTTCGTGAAACGGATTCCATACGCGTCGCAAAATTAAATTGTTGATAAGGATAATACTTGCCACGAGGATAAAAAATAGCCAGACTACGCTCCAAAAAGCATCTTCCAGCAAATCATCCTCCTCCACCAAAGAGGAGATTATCTTTATCCTGTAGTATTTTCCATCATTGGCAAAGGCCGAATGCAAAATGCGGACGGGTTCCATGTCGTCCTCATTTTGACGATACATTAAGGTATCTTTATATACATCGCGTACTTGCAGTGCCGTGATTCTGTCTATAGGGTGGATTTCAAAATTATTGCCTCCAAATTCACGTTGCAATAAAAGGGTGCTATCTGTAGCCACTTTTTGGATGAGCAGCAATTTATTGTTTTCCAGGCCGTCGTCTATGCTGTCACGGATTTCGTCTTTCAGGTTTATATAGAAGATAACTGACCAAATGCCGATTATGAAGAAAAACGAAATAGAAAGATAGAGCAATGAGCGGTTTAGCAGTTTCATGGTTCCAGGAGTTTATAGCCAACCCCATAGACTGATTCTATTTGAATGCTGGCCTGTGCATCTAGCAGTTTTTTGCGCAGGTTTTTGATTTGGTAGTAGATGAAATCAAAATTATCTGCCTGATCTATATGGTCGCCCCACACATATTCTGCTAGGGCAGATTTTGTAATGAGCCTATTCTTGTTTAAGAGAAAGTAATTTAAAATATCAAACTCCTTGCGGTTTAAACGTACTGTTTCACCTGCTATATATAACATTCTCTCATTAAGGTCTAAAAGTAGGTTGCCTACGTCCAGGGTATCTTTACCATCTTGCTGTTTTCGGCGTAACACGGCCTTAATACGGGCGTTAAGTTCTGCAATATGGAAGGGCTTGGTTAGGTAATCGTCCGCACCAAGTTCAAGGCCTACCAATTTATCGTCCAATGAATTTTTGGCGCTTATGATGATTACGTTTTCAGATTTGCCATTTTTCTTCAAATCCTGCAATAGTTCGAGACCGCTTCCGCCGGGCAGCATAATGTCCAAGAGAATACAATCGTAGTCGTAAAGCCCAATTTTTTCAAACGCCGATTTAAAATCTTCGGCAGTCTCCACGAGATAGTGATCCTTTTCCAGAGAATTTACCAGTGTTTCGCGGAGCTCTTTCCCGTCTTCAACAATCAGAATTTTCATGCCATAAAAATAGAGATTAAAGTGGGAAAGATTTGGGAATTGCTTATTTTTCCGAAATATAAAAGATATGGATTATGAGTCTATTCAATAAAATATTGGGAAACGCGAGTGAAGTTTCCGCAGAAAAATTAAACGGGAAATACGGACGTCTTTTAATTGAAGGCGAAGTAGTGGAGCTTGGGTTTTCCCTGTTCCGCGATGTATTTATGTTTACGAACAAACGCCTAATCTTGATTGACGTGCAAGGCATAACCGGCAGCAAGGCCGAATACAAATGCCTTCCCTATAAACACATTTCGCGGTTCTCTTTGGAAACTGCCGGCACCTTTGACCTAGACGCCGAATTGAAAATCTGGATAAGCAGTGAAGACACCCCCACGGTGAGCAAAAAATTCAATAAAAGCATAGATATTTATGAAGTACAGAAGTATTTGGCTTCCAAAGTTTTATAAAGGGATTTAACCGTAGGGATGTTAATTCCCACAAAACTTTAAAAAGGTCTGCGCCGAGATTTTCACAAAACCAATTCATTAAAGAGCCGCTCCAGGGTAGCGTCCAAATCGTCACTGAACCCATTGTGGGGGCGTGAGGTTTGAAGCGAGGAACTGCGTTGCGCGGTAAGCCATCGAAACCGGTCGGGAGTATCCCACTGAGCTACGGGGCCACCGTCTTTTGCGCCCGTACAGATTTTGTGGAAGGCGTTGAGATTTTTTTCAAAATCCTCAACTCCCACTTCGCAGGAAAAAAGTTTTAGCTTTTCGGTGTCAATTTGATATTTGCAGTTTAGGTATTTGGCACCCTTGCTAAAGAGGATAATACCCACGTTAAGGAATTCTTCCCGTTCCACGCGTGGTACCAAACGTATTACCGCATATTCATATAAGTGTTTCCCGGGCATGCTGTATCTGTTTTACGAAGTTGTGGGCGTGGTCTCTGCGATGTGCCAAAAACTGAAAATATACCTCTCTTATTTCTTGGGTTTCCATTTCGGAACCTTCCCAATCTAACCATTCTGAAGGAATTAAGCTGGTAATTTCCCGTAGCTTTTCATCAGATAGTTGGTCTATCATTTCATTGTTAATTGCTTCCACCAAGGAAGCCTGCGGAAGGAGAACGTGGTCCTTAATGTATGGAAATGGGCTTTCCGCCGCCTTTTTCCAATCGCTCCACGAATGGTGAAAATAGAAGGTCGCTCCGTGGTCTATCAGCCAGAGCTCCTTATGCCAAATAAGCATATTCGTATTTTTCACGGTTCGGTCTATATTCGTTGTATATGCATCGAGCCAAACAATTTTGGAAGCCAATTTTTCATCTACCTGTGTCACCACGGGATCAAAAGTTAGCGCTCCCGATAGAAAATGAAGCGCAAGATTGAGGCCTTGGCTGCCTTTTAAAAGATCCTGAATTTCTTCGTCGCCCTCACTTCTGCCGAAGGCTTCATCAAGATTTGCAAAAACCATTTCGGGAACCTTGAGCCCTAAGGTACGGGCAATTTCGCCACCCAATAACTCGGCAATCAAAGCTTTGGACCCGTGCCCGGCACCGCGAAATTTTAAAACATACTTGAAGTCGTCGTCCGCTTCGGCCAACGCGGGCAAGGAGCCTCCTTCCCTTAATGGAGTAATGTAACGGGTTACGTTAACGGTGCGGAGTTCTGTTTTGTGGGTTGCCATCGCTTGCAAAATTAGGATTATTTGTGGATATGGAAGCGCAATCGGGCTGTGATGTTTTTATGACACTTAAATTAGATTTGGTTGAAATTTTAAAAATTTTAATTCGTATTTTGCCACAATATGATACCTCTAAAATAGAAGTTGTTGAATTTAACTATTGAAAACATCATTCTTGTTGGCTCTATCCTGCTATTAATAAGTATTATAGCGGGAAAAACTTCCTACAAATTTGGCGTGCCCACCTTAGTGCTTTTCTTGGGGATCGGCATGCTCGCCGGCGAGGATGGCATTGGCGGTATCAGTTTTAACGACCCGCAACTGGCCCAACTGGTTGGGATTATTTCTTTGAACTTTATACTCTTTTCCGGTGGTCTTGACACCGACTGGAAGGCCGTAAAGCCAATTATGCGGGAAGGCTTCGCGCTTTCTACACTCGGGGTTTTGCTTACGGCTGTTGGCTTGGGAACCTTTGTGTACTACGTGACCGATTTCACAATATATGAAAGTCTGCTGTTGGGAAGCATTGTTTCCTCCACGGACGCGGCGGCGGTATTTTCCATTTTGCGCTCCAAAAACCTCGCGCTCCGTGCTAATCTGCGCCCCACGCTCGAGATGGAAAGTGGAAGCAACGACCCCATGGCCTATGTCTTGACCATTGCTTTTTTGGGTTTGGTAATAAATCAGGATAAAGGGCTGGTGTCAATGATTCCCTTGTTTTTCCAGCAAATGATTATTGGGACCATCGCAGGGTTTGGGTTCGGAAAATTGAGCAAAATCATTATCAACAGAATAAATCTGGATTTTGAGGGACTCTATCCGGTATTGGTAATTTCATTGATGTTTATAACCTTTTCGGTAACCGATTTTGTGGGCGGAAATGGTTTTCTGGCCATCTACATCTGTGCAGTGTTTTTGGGCAACCAGTATGTTATTCACAAAAAGACCATCCTTAAAATGTATGACGGACTGGCGTGGTTGATGCAGATTGTCTTATTTCTCACCTTGGGCCTGTTGGTGTTTCCCTCGCAAATTGTCCCTGTAATTGGTATTGGTCTGATAATCTCCCTGTTTTTGATATTTGTGGCGCGCCCCGTGGCGGTATTTATAAGTCTGATTCCCTTTAAAATGAAGTTGCGCCGGCGGTTTTATATCTCTTGGGTAGGTTTGCGCGGCGCGGTGCCCATAGTGTTTGCAACCTATCCGCTATTGGCCGGAATAGGTAAAGCGAATATGATTTTCAATATTGTGTTTTTCATATCATTAACCTCTATTCTTATTCAGGGAACGACCCTTTCGGTAGTTGCAAAATGGTTGAAGGTAAGTATTCCCAGTGAAGAAAAAATCAGAACCCCTTCTGAGCGGTTTCTGGAAGAACATCCCAAAACCGAAATGCGGGAAATTGGAATTGCTAACGGAAATAAGGTGGTAGGCAAAAAAATAGTGGACATAGAATTTCCGAAAACGGCAATCATTGCCATGATAAAACGGGATGAAAAATACATCACGCCCAATGGGAGTACCGTAATCAATGCCGATGACGTGCTCATTGTACTTTCGGAAACAAAAAAAGGTATCAAAAAAGTTTTTAAGGCTTTGAATATCCAAGAGTTTTCGGCGGCATAAGTTTTCTTTTAACAAAGGGCAATATTGCAGAGGCCGCCGATATATTGAAAATGCAATAATTTGCCCCATCAGCAACAGGCAGGGGAATAATAGAGTAATGAATTGCGATATGAAACTTGAAATCAATAAAAAACCGTAGCTTTATTGGGAATAATTTATAATGAAGAACATTTCTAAAATAGTCCATTTCGCAGGAATAATATTTTTGGCTGCGATGTTTATTTCCTGCGAGGAGCAAAAGGAAATAAGCTCCTACCATCCCAATCATTGGGAAGACCATTACGTTGATGCCAATAATTCAGGGCTAAAAGGCGATTCGCTCCAAAGTGGTAAAACTTATTTGAGCATCTATTCGCATATCTATAGTTTCTCGATGGAAAAATCGCAGAATTTAACCGCAATGGTAAGCTTAAGAAATGTGAGCGAAACGGACACTATCTATATTTCAAAAGCCGATTATTACGGTACGGAGGGACAGTTGATCCGTCATTATTTCAAAAAACCAATCTATCTAAAACCTTTGGAAACCGTTGAAATTGTTATTGACGAAACAGACCAGCACGGTGGCAGCGGCGCAAACTTTATTTTTGAATGGACTACCACAGCCTCCACGCCCGAACCACTTTTTGAGGCAATTATGACTTCACTTCGGGGTGCCCAGGGGCTGAGTTTTACCACTGTGGGAAGAAGGATTAAGTGAAGTATGAATACGAAATTCGAAAGTAGAAATAAGACAATTGAAACCTGAAATCTGAAACAGTAAATCCAAAACCTGCTTGTCGTGCCTTTGGTGGACAGGTCCCAAATTCCAATAGTTTTCGTTATTTTTGAAGAAAAAGAATTGAATGAAAATAGTAATCTCCCCAGCCAAAACGCTGGATTATGACTCAAAACTTCCCACAGCCCGCGCTACGCAGCCCAAATTTTTGGAAGAGGCAGAATTGATAAACAACAAATTGGAGCGCAAAAGCAAGAAAGCCATCGGCAAGTTGATGGATATAAGCGATAAACTGGCAGAACTCAATTACCAGCGCTATAAGGAATTCAACACGCCTTTTACAAAAAAGAACGCGCGCCCTGCGGTATATGCCTTTGCTGGCGATGTTTACACTGGTTTGGACGCCTATACCATTCCTTCGGAAAAAATTGATTTATTACAGGACTCGCTACGTATCCTCTCAGGCATGTACGGCCTGCTGCGGCCGTTGGATTTAATCCAGCCGTATCGTTTGGAAATGGGCACCAAGCTTCCCATAAATCGTAAAAAGGACCTTTATGCTTTTTGGAAAAAACCCATTACCGAAGCCTTGAATGATGAGTTGGAGGACGACGAACTTTTCCTAAACCTTGCCAGCGTGGAATATTTCAACGCCATAGACGAAAAGAAGCTGAAAGTTCCCGTCATTTCTCCCGTCTTTAAGGATTTCAAAAATGGTGAGTTAAAAATTATAGCCTTTTATGCCAAAAAAGCCCGCGGCAGCATGGCCCGTTTTGCCATCGATAAAAATGTAAAAAGCCTGGATAGCTTGAAGGCGTTCGACTATGACGGATATGGTTTCAGTGAAAAATATACCGAGAAAGAAAGTGAGCCTGTTTTCATTAGATAACCGGTAATGAAATTTAAAAGCAGAAGGGATAATCTTTTCAATTTATTAATTCTTGGCTCCAGTGCTTTTTTGATTGGCATAACCGTGTATGGCCATATTACTGGCCGAATAGAACCCAGGGATTATTGGACTTCTGCCATTATTTTTCTTCTCGTCGTATTTTTACTTTGGATTTTTTTCGGTACCGGCTATCAATTGAAACCAACCTATTTTATTTATAAAAGCGGTCCCTTCAGAGGAAAAATAGAAATAGACCGAATCCGGAAAATTGAAGTGGGAAAAACAATGTGGGTGGGTTTTAAGCCTGCAACGGCACGGAAGGGGTTGATTGTTCACTATGATAAATTCAATGAAATTTACATAAGCCCAAAAACGAATGAGGTTTTCATCCAAAAAATTTTAGAACTGAATAATAATATCGAAATTGAATCGTAAATCGCCATTCTAAATTTATCAATCATAAATCTAAAATCGTAAATCTAAAATCGTAAATCGTAAATCCCTTGTTCCACCACATTCATCCATACCCGCCTTTTATTCCCGAAAATGCAACTAAGCTCATAGTTGGTACTTTGCCGCCGCCACGTTTCACGACCGGCGAATTAAAGGAGGGCGATGTGGATTTTTGTTACGGTAGCCGCGATGGCCAGCTTTGGACTATTTTGGACAAAATCTTTGACCTCGATTTAAAATACGAAACCACGGCCCAGGCCATTGCACAGCGTGAGCATTTCTTAAAAAAAAGAGGAATCGGTATCTGCGATATGGTAGCTTCGGCCAAACGGGAAAAAATAGATGCTTCGGATATTGGGATGATGGATGTGGAACTACGCGATCTGGTTGCCATCCTTCAGCAAAACCCCAGTATAGATACGCTGCTCTTTACGGGCGGAAACAGTAAGAATGGACCGGAATATTTCTTCCGAAGAAAATTGAGGGAATACAACATTTCGCTCAAGTTGGTTTCAAACAAGGTGCCCCGCATCCATAGCTTCAAACTTCCCGAGAGCGGTAGGATTATAAAGACCGTTTCGTTGATTGCCCCATCGGGTGCCGCGAATAGGGCAGTGGGCAGCCTGGCCGAATATAAGAGGATGAAGGCTGAGTTTCCTGAAAAAACCACCATAGACTTCCGAGCAGATTTGTACAAACCATTTTTTTAATTAGTGGCTGTCTTATAGACCAGTAAGTTTTGAAGGTTGAACTGTTCCAATTACTTGCTATTTCTACATTTTTTTAAAAAAACTTTATCTCAAATCTAGAGTTGTATAAGTCCTTCTATAACAGAGCGTTAATTTATTTGGAAAAAATTTCTGTGTTTTGTTTTAAGTCGAGATTGTTCTCGCTTTTAGGAAATTATTTGCCATTTAAGATAAATTAAACTATTTTTAGTGAAATTTTAACAATCAATTTAAATTATGAATTTATGAAAAAAATTACATTTTTGATTTTATCGGTAATGATAATGTCAACGTTCAGTTGGCATGTCAATGCGCAGACAGAAATTCCGCATGCGAATGCTACGCTTACTAGCGGTGTGGATTTTGTAGATGGGGATATTTATACTGATTCCGGCGGTTCTGCCGCAAATTATTCTACTAGCGAAAATTCTACGATTACCTTTCAGGCTGCAGCGGGTGAAACCCTCTCTTTTACTTTTACAACATTTGCAGTTGAAGCCAGTTCATTTTCTTGTTTTGACAATTTATCGGTAACAGGTGACGCTAATGGTTTGGATGGCACATATTCTGGCGATGAAAATGATGGTGGAACAAATTTGGGTTGTACGGATGCAACTGATGGCTCTGGTAATCCAATCTTGGGACCATTTACGACTGCTCCTGGAGGTTCTATATCTTTTGCCTTTTCTTCGGACGGTTCTGTAACTAAGTTCGGGTGGACTGCAACAATTGGAGTTTCCATTGTAGTGGGCAATCCACCGGTAATAGTATGTCCAACAGATATTACAGCCAACAACGTTCCAGGAACCTGTGGCGCCGTGGCAAACTATTCAGCTCTTGCTATAGACACCGAGGACGGTGATATCTCTGGGGATATCGTATCTACGCACCCAAGTGGAAGTACTTTCCCAGTGGGCGTTACTACCGTAACACTATCGGTTACTGATAGCGATAACAACACCAGCACCTGCGACTTTACGGTTACCGTTCTGGACAATGAGGCGCCTATGGCTGTTTGCCAGGATATCACCGTAGATCTTGATCCCGTTACCGGAATGGCAGTGATTACCGCCGCCGATGTGGACAACGGTTCTACGGACAACTGCGGTATAGCATCCATGAGCTTGGACGTTTCCTCTTTCGATTGCTCCATGACCGGTGCGAATACCGTTACATTAACTGTTACCGACAACTCTGGAAATTCTACAACCTGTACCTCAACGGTTACGGTGCAGGACGTTACCGCGCCCGAGGTTTTCTGTGTGGGCGGATTTGGAATCTTTACCGAGTCTGAGGACTTTGAGGGTGCCACTATCCCGACCGGATGGACAACTGTAATAGAAGCCGGTTCGCGTGATTGGGAATTTGGTTCAGGAAACATGCCGAATGGTGATGATTTTCCAACCAATGCCGCAGTATTCAACGATGATGCCGCGGGAATTGGACAGACCAATCTTGTAAGATTATTATCTCCTGTTTATGATTTGACCGGAGCTTCCAACGTAACTGTAGGCTATGATGTTGCTTTTCAAGAATCTGGAAACCAAGAGTTTATCGTAGAGGTTTACGACGGTTCCGCTTGGCAACAAATTGCTTTTTATGATGAAGATTTAGATCCGGATATTCAAACCGAGTCGATCGATGTTTCCGCTTATGTTAACGCATCCTTCCAGGTACGCTATACCTTTGACGACCTTGGCGGATGGGGCTGGGGCGCTGGCGTGGACAACTTCCTGTTGACCTACGAAGCGGCCGCGGGCGGTGGCCTTGACGTTTTCCTTGACGCGAACGGTATGGCCTCAATCAGCCCCAACGATCTTGTGACCGGTGTTAACGAAGCTTGCGGATATACTATTTCCGCTGCCGGAACGGGCGGCGGCTCTATGGAAACGCTTACCACCACCTTTGCCGGCGGGAACGGCCTTGACGGCGCCATGTT
>NZ_JSVU01000002.1 GCF_000952855.1 Aequorivita vladivostokensis
CTGTATTTTTCGGGTATCGCTCATTAGTTCTACAACTTGTTTTACGCCTCGTTTGCGGTTGTGCGAGTATTTATCGAGCCATTTGTATACTGCCGTAGTGGAAACTTCATATTCCCTGCTGACCTCCAGGACGGTAGAAACGTTCTTCTCAATCTCTCTTACTTTTTTGCGCTTAAAGCTCTCGCTAAAATAACGATTTACACGCTGGGACGATTTATTGCTAAAATCTTCTACTTTCGCCATAATAATAAGTTGGTTTAAACTCCGTAAAACGGTCAACTTATTTCAGTACCCGACAAAACACTACTATTCTAATTATGTTTTCGTTTTCAAATTCTTTTCCGGCGTTGCCCTTCGGGGTTAGCGGGCTACTAAATATACAGCGTCTTCCCCATCATTCTCCTTCCAGCACACTTTTACTTTTTCACCGTTGATAGCATCTACCTGTCTTCCACGATAATCGGGTTGTATTGGCAAATGTCGGCTAAAACGGCGGTCTATCAATGTCAACAATTCTATTTCCAAAGGTCTTCCGAAAGATTGTACCGCGGTCAATGCCGAACGAATGCTTCTTCCGGTGAAAAGTACGTCGTCAACAAAGACCACGTTTTTGTCCTCAACTATAAAATCTATTTTGGTTTTGTTGGCTTCCAGCGGTTTTTCCCCTCTTCGGAAATCGTCGCGGAAAAAGGTGATGTCCAAATATCCAAGCTTGATGTTCTTGATTTTGTATTCGGTTTCTAGGAGGGTTTTTAACCTTTCGGCTAAAAAAACGCCCCGTGGCTGTATGCCGATAAGTACTGTTTTGGAAAAATCGTCGTGTTTTTCGATCAATTGGCAAGCCAAACGGTTAAGCGCAATGTTTATCTCGGTTGCGTTCAGTAACACTTTTTGGCTCATAGGAAGTTCTGAATTGTATTCAGGAAGCAAAAATACATTTTTTTTGGCTTTTTAAAGTGAAGTATTTGAAATTGATTAAATCCCGAAAATAAAAAAGCCTTTCGTTACCGAAAGGCTCTTCATTATTTATAAATGCAACGATTATTTTTTACCGTCCATTTTGTCTTTAAGCTCTTGTAATTTTGCGTTAGCATCACCAAGGGTTGGTTTTGCTTCTGCTTCAGCTGCTTCTTGTTTTCTCACAGCTTCTTTTACAATTTTAGCTTCTTCTTCTTTGTGGATAGCCATGTGTGAAGCAACCACTTTCTTGAATTCTTTGTTGAATTCAATAATTTGGAATTCTGCTTCATCACCTTTCTTCAACATAGAACCATCTTCTTTTTCAAGGTGACGGCCTGGTACGAAAGCTACGATATCATCGTTGAATTTTACGGTTGCCCCTTTGTCAACTACCTCATCAATAGTGGCAGTGTGCTTAGATCCAACAGTAAATTCGTCTTCGTATTTATCCCAAGGATTTTCTTCAGTTTGTTTGTGACCTAAACTAAGTTTACGGCCTTCAACATCCAATTCCAATACAACCACTTCTAGTTCATCACCAATATTGGTAAACTCACTTGGGTGCTTGATTTTCTTGGTCCAAGAAAGATCGCTAATGTAGATAAGACCGTCAATACCTTCTTCAAGTTCAACAAAAACACCGAAATTGGTGAAGTTGCGAACAATACCCTTGTGGCGTGAACCAACTGGGTATTTTTTAGTAATATCGGTCCATGGATCTGGCGTCATTTGCTTGATACCAAGGCTCATTTTGCGCTCTTCCTTATCCATTGTAAGGATTACCGCTTCCACCTCATCACCAACATTTACGAAATCCTGAGCGCTGCGCAAGTGCGTGCTCCAAGACATTTCGCTAACGTGGATAAGACCTTCAACACCTTCAGCAACTTCGATAAACGCACCGTAGTCTGCAATAACAACTACTTTACCTTTTACTTTGTCACCAACTTTCAACTCTTCTCCAAGCGCTTCCCATGGGTGAGGGTTCAATTGCTTAAGACCTAATTGGATACGTGTTTTATCTTCATCAAAATCAAGAATTACAACGTTCAATTTCTGATCAAGTTCAACGATCTCGTTCGGGTGGTTGATGCGTGACCAAGAAAGGTCTGTAATGTGAACAAGTCCATCAACACCACCAAGATCAACAAATACTCCGTAAGAAGTGATGTTTTTAACAACACCTTCAAGTACCTGACCTTTTTCAAGTTGGCCGATGATTTCTTTTTTCTGCTCTTCAATATCCGCTTCAATAAGCGCTTTGTGAGAAACAACAACGTTTTTGAATTCGTGGTTGATCTTAACCACTTTGAATTCCATAGTTTTACCAACGTAAACGTCGTAGTCACGGATTGGTTTAACGTCAATTTGCGAACCTGGCAAGAAAGCCTCGATACCGAAAACATCTACAATCATACCACCTTTTGTGCGGCATTTTACGTACCCGTTTACGATAGTACCTTCGTCGTGGGCAGCGTTTACACGGTCCCAAGCCTTAATGGTTCTAGCTTTACGGTGGCTAAGAATTAACTGACCTGTGCTGTCCTCACGAACGTCGATCAATACTTCTACCTTGTCACCAACTTTTAAATCTGGATTGTAACGGAATTCGTTCAACGAAACAACACCTTCACTCTTCGCGTTAATGTCGATGATTGCGTCACGATCTGTGATGTAAACCACTTTTCCTTCCACAACCTCGTCGTCAAGGGTGTCAACAAAATTCTCTGCTACCAGTTTTTCGAATTCCTCAAGCTTACCATCGTCGATTGGGTCAATTCCCTCTTCGTAGTTGTGCCAGTTGAATTCCTTTAGAAATTTTTCAGGATTGCTTTCCTTTAGGGAAACTTCCTTTTGAGGTTTTGTAGTTTCCTCGGTTTGTGCTACGGCAGTATCTTCTACCTGCACTTCTTCTTTGTTTGCTTTATCAGCCATTTGTTTGTAAAATTGATTTTTGGGATTTCCGCCTTCGCGGAAATTAAAAAACCAATGCTTTGTATTCTGCGCTGTTACAAGATTTTACTGCGACTATCCCACAGAAGGGTTTGTTTTATTCTGTTTCAATTCCTCTTATTCTTGTCTCGTCGCTAAGAGGGGCGCAAAAATACTATTTCTCTTTTGATTTTCAAAACTTTAAATAAATTGTTCTTTAAAGTTTTCATAAATTTATTTTGACTCATACTCATCTATTTAACTTTGTTTATTCAAATTGAAACAAAACTACTTATGAAATTTCTACTTACCTTTTTTATTTCGGCCATAGCATTGAGCACTTGCGAGAATAAGTCCTCAGAAAAAAATGCGGAAACAATCCTGTTTGTGAACAGTTCCAAAGTAGAGTGCACGGGCGTTGGCAAGATGCAATGCCTGCAAACTCAAGAGTCTGAAACCTTAAAACCAAACGATTGGAAAAATTTCTACGGAAATATTGAAGGATTTGAATACGAGCCCGGCTACATTTATAAACTTTCCGTGAAAAAGGAAAAGCTGGACCCAGCTACTGTGCCTGCCGATGCTTCAACTTTGAAAT
Organism: Aequorivita vladivostokensis; assembly: GCF_000952855.1. GTDB lineage: Bacteria > Bacteroidota > Bacteroidia > Flavobacteriales > Flavobacteriaceae > Aequorivita > Aequorivita vladivostokensis. The sequence goes on from NZ_JSVU01000002.1 coordinate 3,491, forward strand.
ATTCCTTGGTAAAAGTGATTGAAAAAAACAGAGATGAAAAAATGCGTCTCCACGATATTTGGGCATTAAAGGCAATTAATGGCGAGGCTATTGACCGTGATAATTTTCAAAAACAACCAGTTTTGGAAATTCATTTAAACGAAATGAAAATCTTCGGAAACGATGGCTGCAACACTATGTTTGGCGCAATTCAGGAATTGGATGATCAAAACATAAACTTCGGAGCGATGGTCGGCACCAAAATGGCCTGCCCAAATATGGCCCTTTCCTCAGAATATACTGCTGCACTTGGGAAAGCAAAAACCTATAAACTCGATGGTTTGCAGCTTTTCTTTTATGATGCTGAAGGCAATGAAGTTTTGAAATTTCAAAAAGTAGATTAGGCAGTTTTAAAATAAAAGCCCCTGTCCGCCTTCATCTATTTTTGAATCGTTATCATCTGCGGGCTCATTCTTATCCGAATCGTTTGCGTTTTTTATATCTTCCTCATTTGAAGCCATATCCTCCTCGTCCACAACATCAATTTCCTCGGGCTCTACAGGTGCTGGCGGCTCGTAAGGCAGCGGTTCCATCGTATTGATTTCCAAAACTTTTTCCTTTGTAAGCTGGTTGCCCATCGCGCCGATTCCTTTTATTGAAATGAATTCCTCAAGATTTAATTCCATATTCTCCTCGCGCTCCTGCCCTCTTTTTTTGGCGAAGACCACTTCGGCCATCGGGCGGTAATCGGTAAATATTTTTTCCAAATATGAATTAGGATGATCGGTAATAATGGTTTCTTCCTTGTCCGGATTTTCAATTAAAAAGCGCTTCACGTAAAACAATTCTTTTTCGCCTTCCCAATAAATGGCGCTCAACGGTTTTTTTGGATCCCACTTTTCAAGAATTATCATATCGTCATCAAAACGAAGCTGAATATCGGGGATTACCGTTTTAACAACCCCGCTCTGTTTAACAATCAGCAACCTATCCTCCTTTCTGAACTCGCCCAAAAGTTCGCCGCGTTCGTCCACATTCAATCGCTGTACCGAATCGTCAAACCATATTTTACGCGGCTTTAGCGTTGAAAGGCCTTTCTCTTTCAACTCAATTTTTTTGATTGAATATTTGGTGACAATATTTCCTTTGGAATTTCTTCCCTTCACCAGCTGATCGGCAAAATCCAAATCGAATTTCAGCTTTTTGATACTTCCACTTTGGCGCAGATAAATGGTTACAACTTCTGCCTCGCCATTTGGATTGGCCGTAAAATAAAGCACTTTGGAACCTTTGGTTCCGTTGGTCATATCGTATTCCTTGTCGCGGGTGATGGAGGTTACGGCAAAGCGCTTCACATAATTTGCACCGCGGGCACCGTCGCGGTAAATCATATTGTAAATAGTGCGTTTGTCCTTCTTTTTGAAAACCGCCACGTGGATTATATTTTTTCCCACAAAAGTTTTGGCGTCAACCTTTGTGACCATCATTGTGCCGTCCTCGGTGAAAACGATAATGTCGTCAATATCGCTGCAGTCGGTAACGTATTCATCGCGCTTTAAGCTGGTGCCCACAAAACCTTCCTCGCGGTTTACGTAGAGTTTTGTGTTTCTGATTACCACCTTTGTGGCCTCAATATCATCAAAAGTCCTGATTTCGGTTTTGCGCTCTTTTCCAGCGCCATAATCCTTTTTCAGCCTTTTGAAATAATCTATGGCATACTCAATCAAATGTGCTAAGTGATGCTTTATTTGAGCGATGCTATCTTCCAATGCCTCAATCTTTTGCTGCGCTTTATCAATATCGAATTTTGAAATTCTTTTGATTCGAATTTCTGTCAAACGCACAATATCCTCTTCGGTTACGGCGCGCTTCAAATGCTGAATATGCGGCTGCAGCCCTTTATCAATTGCGGCAATTACACCCTCCCAAGTTTCCTCTTCCTCTATATCGCGATAGATTCTGTTTTCAATGAAAATTCTTTCAAGCGAAGCAAAATGCCACTGCTCCTCCAATTCATCCAATTGTATTTCAAGTTCGCTTTTCAGCAGTTCCACAGTGCGGTCGGTACTTACGCGAAGCATTTCCGAAACCCCGACGAACAACGGTCGGTTATCTTCAATTACACAGCCCAAAGGCGAAATAGATGTTTCGCAAGCGGTAAAGGCATAAAGGGCATCAATGGTTTTATCGGGCGAAATGCCGCTGGGCAAATGGATCTGGATTTCCACTTCGGCAGCGGTGTTGTCCTCTATCTTTTTGATTTTTATTTTTCCTTTGTCATTCGCTTTCAGAATAGTGTCAATCAGCGATGATGTGTTGGTGCCAAAGGGAATTTCAGTAATTACAAGCGTATTTTTGTCCAGTTGGTTAATGCGCGCTCGACTGCGAATTTTTCCACCGCGCATCCCATCGTTGTAATCGGCAACATCCATCAATCCACCCGTTGGGAAATCTGGATAGATCGTAAACTTTTTGCCCTGCAAATGCTTGATGGAGGCATCAATAAGTTCAATAAAATTATGCGGAAAAATTTTTGTGGAAAGGCCCACGGCAATTCCCTCTCCGCCTTGGTTCAACAGCAACGGAAATTTAACCGGAAGGTTGATTGGCTCTTTTCTACGTCCGTCGTACGAAGCTTGCCAGCGGGTAACTTTTGGATTGTAAACCACATCCAAAGCAAACTTTGAAAGCCGCGCCTCAATATAACGCGAAGCTGCGGCACTATCGCCCGTTAAAATATTTCCCCAGTTTCCCTGGGTGTCGATGAGCAAATCTTTTTGCCCAATCTGCACCATCGCGTCGGCAATACTCGCGTCCCCGTGGGGGTGGTACTGCATGGTATGCCCAACGATGTTCGCGACCTTGTTGTATCGCCCATCGTCCAAATCTTTCATGGACTGCATAATACGGCGCTGCACGGGCTTAAAACCGTCCTCAATGGCAGGCACGGCACGCTCTAGGATTACGTAGCTGGCGTAATCCAAAAACCAGTCGCGGTACATGCCGGTAACCTTTTTTATGGTGTCGCCGGAGGTATCGTCGTTTATGCCCAGATAGTCGGGGCCTGTTTGTTCTTCTTCGTTATTGTTGAGTTCGTCACTCATTCTTTAAGTTCAAAGTTTCAAGTTTCAAGTTCCAGCTTTGGAATTCTTTTAGTTATTTTTGAATTATATATGAATAAGAATCATTGTCAAATTGCATTGCTATTCCATTTACATAAAAAGCTTCAACAGACAAAAAGTCAAAACATTCACCTTCTATATTTTTTAATTCGAGATTTAAAATATCAGTTTCTTCATTATTTAGCTTCAACTGATAGTCTTTTCCGGATTCAATTTCTGGATAATAAAGAGTTATATATGTCTCTTCATTATCATCATTAAATATCAGATTAATTATTTGACTACCTCTAGTTAAAGATATTTCTGAAGGTTTGTAGATATTATTTTCACCAATCAATGAATTCCCTTCGTTATCCAAAATTCTAATATTAAAAGCGGGTTCAGCAGGGATAATTGCTTCACAATTGTCATTTTTATCACAAGAGAATAAAACAAAAAAAGTAATAATTCCAAAAAATAATAAATGTGATTTTTTCATAATCTGAAGATTTTAAGCTATAATAATATTACGATTTGAAATTTACAAAAAGAATCACTCCTCCACCCTATCAAGCTCCACCTTCAAATTATCAATAATAAACTCCTGCCGGTCCGGGGTGTTTTTTCCCATATAAAAAGAAAGCAGTTCCTCAATACTCATCGATTTATCGAGCATCACAGGATCCAACCGAATGTCGTTGCCAATAAAATGCACAAATTCGTCCGGCGAAATTTCACCCAAACCTTTAAAGCGGGTGATTTCCGGTTTTGGTTTTAGCTTTTCTATTGCGGCTACCCGTTCCTCTTCGGAATAGCAATAAATGGTTTCCTTTTTATTTCTTACTCGGAAAAGCGGCGTTTGCAAAATGTACAAATGCCCTTCCTTTATTAATTCAGGAAAAAATTGGAGGAAAAACGTAATGAGCAACAATCGAATGTGCATTCCGTCCACATCGGCGTCTGTGGCAATTACGATGTTGTTGTACCGCAAATCCTCCATCGAATCCTCAATGTTTAGCGCAGCTTGCAACAGGTTGAATTCCTCGTTTTCATACACAATTTTTTTGGTCATTCCGTAGGTGTTCAGCGGTTTCCCACGCAGTGAAAAAACGGCCTGTGTATTTACATCACGGCTTTTGGTGATGCTTCCGCTCGCGGAATCTCCCTCGGTGATAAACAGCGTAGATTCCAGATTGCGTTCGTTTTTCACGTCGCCCAAATGCACCCGGCAATCGCGCAGTTTTTTATTGTGAAGGCTGGCTTTTTTCGCACGGTCCTTCGCCAATTTTCGGATACCGCTCAACTCCTTTCGCTCGCGTTCGGCCTGTACTATTTTGCGTTGAATGGCGTCAGCCGTCTCGGGATTTTTATGCAGGTAATTGTCGAGCTGGGTTTTTACGAAATCGTTTATAAACGTCCGCACCGTTGGCAGATCACCGCCCATATCGGTTGAGCCGAGCTTGGTTTTTGTCTGGCTTTCAAAAACCGGCTCCATTACTTTGATGCTGATTGCCGAAACGATGGATTTCCGCACATCGCTGGCATCGTAGTTTTTGTTGTAAAATTCGCGCACGGTTTTTACCAAAGCTTCGCGGAAGGCCGCCAAATGCGTTCCGCCCTGGGTTGTGTTCTGTCCGTTTACAAAACTGTGGTATTCCTCGCTATATTGGGTCTTGCTGTGGGTAAGTGCTATTTCAATATCATCGCCGCGCAGGTGGATTATCGGGTACGCGCTGTCTTCTTCGGAAATGGTCTCCATCAAAAGATCTTTCAATCCATTTTCCGAATAAAACTTTTCGCCGTTAAAGTCTATCGTCAGTCCCGGGTTGAGATAGACGTAGTTTTTCAGCATTTTTTGAACGTATTCCGTGCGATACTTGAAGTTTTTGAAAATGCTTTCGTCGGGAATAAAAACCACTTTGGTTCCTTTTCGCTTGGTGGTTTCCTCAACAGCAACATCATTGGTCAATTCGCCCAGGGAAAATTCCGCGGCCTTCATTTGGTTATCGCGAACGGATTCCACTTTAAAAAACGCCGAAAGCGCATTCACGGCTTTGGTACCAACCCCGTTCAAACCAACGGATTTCTTAAAGGCACGGCTGTCGTACTTTCCGCCCGTGTTCATTTTTGAAACCACGTCGATCACTTTCCCCAATGGAATGCCACGACCGTAATCGCGCACTTTTACTTCTTTATCTTTTATTCGAACCTCGATGGTCTTTCCAGCGCCCATGACAAATTCATCGATACAGTTATCGATTACCTCTTTCAGAAGAATATAGATACCGTCATCGGGCGAGGAACCGTCACCCAGCTTCCCGATGTACATCCCCGGGCGCATGCGGATATGTTCCTTCCAGTCGAGCGAGCGTATGTTGTCTTCGGTATATTGTGTTTCGGCCATAAGTTTTGGTGTAGGGTTGCTAATATAAATATACGGGAGCACTTGTGAAACCAATACCTCGGAAAGTAATTAACAATAAAACGGGTGATATTGTTAGTAATTATTTTTCGAGTTGAATTACTAAATATTTGCAAAGAAATCCGCTTTCCATTGATTGGTTGTAATTCTTTTTATAATTTCATCACACAAACTAGAGAACTCAATGGAATTTATAGATTATTACAAAATTCTTGGACTGGACAAAAGCGCTACAGCTTCAGAAATAAAGAAAGCATATAGAAAACTTGCACGCAAATATCATCCGGATTTAAATCCAAATGACGCTTCGGCACAGCAAAAATTTCAACAAATAAACGAAGCGCACGAAGTTTTGATTGACCCTGAAAAGCGTAAAAAATACGACCAGTATGGCAAGGATTGGCAGCACGCCGATGCCTTTGAAGAAGCCAAACGGAAACAAGGTTCGCAAGGTTTCGGCGGTGGTTTTGGCGGGCAGCGAACGTATTCGGGCGGCGCACAAGGTTTTGATGAAAGCCAGTTTTCAGACTTTTTTGAATCGATGTTTGGCGGCAGCGGTTTCAGCAGTGGTGCTGGACGCAGACAGACTGCACAATTTAAAGGGCAGGATTTGAACGCAACGCTGCGGCTTAATCTGACTGATATTCTGAAAAGCCAGAAACAAACCATCAGTCTTGGGGAGAAGAAAATCCGGCTAACCATTCCCGCAGGCGTTGAGGGCGGGCAGACCATCAAGATAAAGGGCTACGGCGGCGAAGGGATGAACGGCGGCCCCAAAGGCGATCTGTACATTACTTTTGAAATTTTCAACAATACGGCTTTTAAACGCGTGGGCAACGATCTTTATAAAACCGAAAACATCAGTCTCTACAAGGCTATTTTGGGCGGCGATATTACTATTGATACCTTGGATGGAGCCGTAAAATTGAAAGTGAAGCCCGAAACCCAAAACGACACCAAAGTGAAACTGAAAGGCAAAGGACTTCCCAAATACAAAAAAGAAGACCAGCACGGCGATCTATATATAACTTATAAAATTGATTTGCCCACAAACCTTTCAGAAAAGGAAAAGGAATTATTTAACGAACTTTCAAAATTGAGATAATGGCACGGGAGAAATATATATTGGTAAGTCATTTTTGCAAACAGACGCAAATAGAGATTTCCTTTGTGGAAAATCTGCAGGAATACGGCTTGGTGACTTTTGAGGAAAAGGAAAACCAACTTTTTATGGACGAAAAGGATATTTCTGAAATAGAAAAAATGTTTCGCCTCCATAACGATCTGGGAATTAATTTTGAAGGACTGGACGCTCTTAACCAGCTACTGAAACGTATGCGAAAGATGGAAAAGGAAATGGATCTGCTTCAGAAAAGACTGCGATTGTATGAATGAGCATTTCCAAAAAGAACGGTAAATTCTAATTAATGAAATGTTAAATGAAATTTCTGGAAAAACCCAATCCCATATCTTTATCCTCTATGAGAAAAACAACCATCCTATTCGCATTGTTGGTGCAAGTAAGCATCTTCGCACAGCAGACCAATTTTAATTCAACCAATTCTTTCAACAACCAAACAGTATCTTTAAATGATCAGGAAACAGATTCTGATGATTTGAATACTGACGACCAAAATTCGCAAAACACATCTTCAGTACTTAATTTTAACCCAAACGAGAAGACTGTTTTTGAAACCCAAAGGAGTAATTCACCATATGAATGGAAATGGGTTCGCGATGGAATTTGGACGGGTGCTGCACTTGGAACTAGCGCCTATGGTTTGATACTTATAAAAAACAAAGACGATTTGTCCTTGGCAGAGCGGGAAAAGTTTTTAAATGAAGAAAGCCTTCAAAAAGAAATTGATAAAATAAATTTCCTGGATCAATGGGTTGCCGGAAAACATAACGAAGACGCAAATGCAATTAGCGACATTCCTTTTGCACTTTCCTTTGCAGCACCTTTTGCATTTTTATTTGACGATGAAATTAACGACCACACGGGACAATACGTGGGACTTTATATAGAAAGTTTGGCTACCACCGCAGCTATCTATACTATCACGGCCGGATTGGTAAATAGAAGCCGTCCGTACGTTTATGACAATAGTGGAGATACCTCTGAAGATAGACGTTTTAAGAATAACGGCCAACGTTCCTTTTATTCAGGCCACGTAGCGGCAACCGCGACGGCCACGTTTTTTGCCGCAAAAGCTTATAGCGATTTCAATCCTGATGCAAGCGGAAAAGTTTGGATTTGGACGGGTGCCGCCGTTCTGCCGGCATCGGTTGGGGTTTTACGGATGGAAGCCGGGCAGCACTTTTTAACCGATGTACTTTTAGGCTACGTTCTGGGAGCCGGAACCGGTATTTTAGTACCCGAATTGCACAAAAAGAAAATGGAAAATATAGATATATACCCAAGCTCCGGAACCAGTTTTAATGGTGACAGCTATAACGGGATGGCTTTTAGGTATACTTTTTAGATTTGAGACTTGAGATGTGAGACGTGAGACGTAAGATATGAGACGTGAGAGATGAGACCTAAAATCTAAAATCTCACGTCTAACATCTCATATCTATTTACACATTGAATCGGAAGTGCATTACATCGCCATCCTTCACAATGTATTCCTTTCCTTCTACGCCCATTTTACCAGCTTCTTTTACTTTCGCTTCGCTTCCGTAGGTTACGTAGTCGTCATACTTAATCACTTCGGCACGAATGAATCCTTTCTCAAAATCGGTATGGATCACTCCTGCGGCTTGTGGTGCCGTAGCGCCCACTGGAATAGTCCAAGCCCTTACTTCCTTTACACCCGCAGTAAAATAGGTTTGAAGGTTTAATAGTTTATAAGCGCTGCGAATCAATTTTGCGGAACCCGCTTCGTCCAGACCCAAATCTTCCAAAAACATTTGGCGCTCGTCAAATGTTTCCAATTCTGTAATATCGGCCTCTGTGCCAACCGCCAGTACCAAAACCTCAGCGTTTTCATTCTTCACGGCTTCCTTTACCTTTTCAACATAAGCATTTCCTGTGGCAGCGGAACCTTCGTCCACATTACATACGTACATTACCGGTTTATCGGTGATGAATTGCGCATTTTCAATAAATTCTTCTCTTTCGCTTTCCGTTAAATCTATAGCGCGGACAGAGATTCCGGCCTCCAGCCCTGCCTTTACTTTCAGCAAAGCAGCTTCTTCTTTTTGGGCATCCTTGTTTCCTGTACGGGCTGCACGTTTCACTTTTTCGAGTTTTTTATCAACCGTTTCCAAATCCTTCAATTGAAGTTCAATATCAATGGTTTCCTTATCGCGGATCGGATTTACGCTTCCGTCCACGTGAACTATATTGTCATTGTCAAAACAGCGCAAAACGTGCAGAATGGCATCAGTTTCGCGAATGTTGCTCAAAAACTGGTTGCCGAGGCCCTCTCCCTTGCTTGCTCCTTTTACGAGACCTGCAATATCAACAATTTCAACCGTGGCGGGCAATACGCGTTCCGGTTTCACCAATTCTTCCAATTTCAGCAAGCGCTTATCGGGTACATTTACAACGCCCACATTTGGTTCAATAGTACAAAATGGAAAGTTTGCGCTCTGCGCTTTTGCATTGGACAAACAATTAAAAAGTGTTGATTTACCTACGTTTGGCAATCCTACAATACCTGCTTTCATTTGATCTTAGTTTTGAAGGGTGCAAATATACATCTTCACAAGAGACTTTCAATACTTGGTATTAAATGCTTTTTGCTAAAAGTTTGGGTTTTATTTCACTTATAATTTACAAGAACTTAACGTTCGTCAGGTTAGATTTACATTCTAAACCTTAAAGAACCAATTATTATGAAAAAAGTAATTTTAAGTTTGACCCTTGCCGTTTTTACCATAACGGGAATTCTTGCGCAGGAAAACAAAGATGTACAATCCACAACTACCGTGAAAAAAGTTACCCAAAAAGGAACTGACGTAAAGACGAAAGTTATTGCGGAAACTGAAACGGATAAGGAAATACTAAAAGTGGAGGGTAATGAAAAACAGGATCAGGCAGCTGATGTCATCAAGAAGAAAGATATCGATTCCAAAGTAGTTGCTGACGACGTTTCCATTGACGCCGCAAACCAACAGCAGATGATGGCGATAAAGCAACGACAAGAGGCAGAGCTTGCCCAAAAAATTGCCGCACAGAAAGCAGAGGCTGCAGCCCAAGCTGAAAGAGAAAGACAAGCAAAATCATTAGAACGACAAAAAGAACTGGAAGCTCGGAGAGCCGCACTTACAAATCGTCCCGAAGGAATGGCAAAATTGAAAAAGGATTAATACCCCATAATTTTTATAAAAAAGTCCGCCCTCGAGGCGGATTTTTTTATAGTTTCTTTCCCAGCGAATTTTTATATTTTTCACTGTCAACCAAGTCATTATGGCTGCCGCCCGGAATAGTTATGAGCTCCAACCGTCCCTTTGGATTAATTTTTGACAACATTTCACTATTCTCATATTTCACTACAAAATCATCGCTACCGTGAAAAATAGTAATTGGACAAGCAACTTCTTTTAAAAACTTATATGTTGGAAAATGATATTTCAGAAACCAACTCACTGGATAGATAGGAAATCGGCTGCCTGCCACTTGGTCCAAACTATAAAAGGGAGCTTCCAAAAACAAATGCCCTGGTGTGTTTTGGGAGGCTACATAGGTTGCAAAAGTTGTTCCCAAAGATCGGCCATACACTACAATTTCATTTTCCGGATACCGCTTTTTCAGAAAATCGTAAAAAAGCTGTGCATCGGCATATATAAGGCTTTTTCGCTGAGCTTTCCTGTGCTTTTTCCATAAGTTCTATAATCCATAACCAATACGTCATAATTCAGATTAACGAAGTTCTGCACCACATTTCCCCAGCTGGAAAGCTCCCCAGCATTTCCGTGGAAATACAGCACTAAGCCTTTAGGGTTTTTAACTTTGAAATGAAGCGCATTTAACACGGCGCCATCATCCGTTTTTAAAAATAGCTCATCAAAATTTGCCCTAAACGAATAGGCATAATCTTCCGGCAGCGTCTCTGGCATAAAAATCATTTTCTCCTGCAATAGAAATAGCGCAAAAAAGATTACAAGATATAGTGCGATTACTGTTAAAAAATCTTCTTTAGTGTTCGAGTCATTACTAATAGACAGTTTCAAAAATCAAATTCCTGTGAGGAACTTTTAAACTATAATATGTGAACCTTTTGGATAGGGCTCAAATTTATTCAAATTACAAGATGTTGCCGTGTTTTAATAGGAAATATTTTAAATGTGAACATACTATTGATATCCACAATTTTAAGCACTTTTAAACGCTACAAACTTTGAAAGTTTATGAAATGATTACCAGTGATTTATAAATTTTTAACATCTCCCTTCTTTATATTTGGAATTAACAAACAAAATAAAATTCAACCATTATGAAAAACGTATTGATGATTTTGGCGCTGGCAGCATTTACAACCGGCGTTGCACAAGTAGATAAGAACAAGAACAAGAAAACTGAAACGGTAGTTACAAAAACAACCGTACAGGACAATACGGGAACCGATGTGGCCACAAAAGCCGTGAGCAGAACCCAAAAGCAAGTAATTGCCCTGGATGAAAGCGATGCTAACCAAACTAACCAAAGCGTAGTCATGAAGCCTATGGTTGTGGATACCGATGTTACTTATAGCTATGACGGTAACCGCTTCAAGTTTTTGAGCCAAAAGGACGAAAATGGCTATCGTTTAATGACCATAAAAGATAACGCAACAAATGAACAATACGCCGTTATCAAGCCTACTTCACAAAATGGATATTATATTATGTCGCAAGACGGAAAATCCTCTTTTGGATATTTTAACGCAGACGGCAATTTTGTAGTAGAACGCTATGATCCAAAAACAGACGCTATCACTTCAGAAATATATAGACTGAATATGAAAAGTGATTTGACTAAAGATAAGATGTAAACTAAAAATTAACTATCCCCACAATAGAAAACCGCCTCTCAAATTTAGGTTTGAGAGGCGGTTTTTTGATGTCGCTACTTCGATTATTTCTTATGCATAAAGTTCTGCTTCGCTAAAAGCTCCTCCTCAGACTCCACGTGGTCCTCATCGGGAACGCAGCAGTCCACAGGACATACGGCGGCACATTGAGGCTCATCGTGAAAGCCTTTGCACTCGGTACATTTATCTGGTACAATAAAATATATTTCGTCACTAATAGGCTCCTGCGCCTCGTTTGCATCAACTTCCTTTCCATTGGGCAGCACTACTTTGCCTTCCAAATCGGTTCCGTCGGCATAGCGCCAATCATCAGCTCCTTCATAGATTGCGGTGTTGGGGCATTCCGGCTCGCAAGCACCGCAGTTTATACATTCATCGGTTATTATAATGGCCATGGGATATTCTTTTTCTAACTTTGCGCAAATTTAAGCCCTATTGGGGGAACTCCAAAATAAGTATGCAATTAAAACAAAGAATTAACGCTTTTGTTGAATTGGGGGCATTTCTGAAGCAGATTGCATCGGAAAATCCGACTTCCGAAGCCAAAGAAATTTTCCAAAGAGCCGAAGCTGAGAACGGATGGTTCACGCAGGAAAATATCCAATTCGCGCTAAAAAGTTGGGGCGACGCGCTTTCCGAAGAAAATTTAGAGCAATGGATTTCCAATTATGAAATAAAAGCGATAAATCCGAAGTGCGTTGCCTTAATAATGGCGGGCAACGTTCCCTTAGTTGGATTTCACGATTTTCTCTCCGTTTTGGTTACGGGCAACAAAGTGCAGGCGAAACTTTCTTCAAATGATAAAACCTTGCTTCCGTTTTTGGCCGAGCATTTAATTTCCGTGGCTCCAGAATTCAAAGAGTACATTGCATTTACGGAAGGCAGGTTACAGAATTTTGATGCGGTCATTGCAACCGGAAGCAATAATACCGCGCGCTATTTTGAATTCTACTTTGGAAAATATCCGCACATAATCCGCAAAAACAGAAATTCGGTTGCAGTGCTAACCGGGGATGAAACTCAAAAAGAACTCACCGCATTGGCAGATGATATTTTTAGATATTTCGGTCTCGGGTGCCGCAATGTGTCAAAAATTTATATTCCGGAAAATTATGATTTTGAAGGCTTTTTTAAGGCAATGTTCAGTTGGAAGGAAATTATCCATAACCATAAATACATCAACAATTACGATTATAACAAAGCGGTCTATTTGATGGATAGCTTCCCCTTATTGGACAATGAGTTTATGTTGCTGAAAGAAGATTCGGGCTTCTCCTCTCCTATTTCAGTTGTTTTCTACGAAAAATACGATTCAATGGAACATCTTAAAAAGGAATTGCAAACCCAGTCGGAAAATATACAATGCATAGTTTCAAATACAGGTCTTCCCAATGAAATCCCTTTCGGGAAGGCGCAGGCCCCTGCGTTGTGGGATTATGCCGATGGGGTAGATACGGTTGATTTTTTGTTGAAACTTCCTTGATAAAAAAATTATAAATCCCACATTTTTAGTAGGGTAATTCACATCTTTGCATTATAAATTTTCATATCATGAAAAAACATAATTTTAGCGCAGGTCCCTGCATTTTACCGCAATCAGTCCTGCAGCAGTCTGCGGAAGCGGTTTTAAATTTCAACAATTCAAACCTTTCCCTGATTGAAATCTCCCATCGTAGCAAGGATTTTGTCGCGGTAATGGAAAACGCCCGCAACCTGGCCCTGGAACATTTGGGACTTCAAAATAAAGGTTATCAAGCCTTGTTTTTACAAGGCGGAGCAAGTCTTCAGTTTTTAATGGCGGCCTACAATCTTTTGGAAAAAAAAGCTGCTTACCTAAACACGGGCACTTGGAGCGATAAGGCCATAAAAGAGGCAAAGTTGCTGGGCGAGGTTGTGGAAGTAGCAACTTCAAAAAGTGAAAATTTTAACTTTATTCCAAAAAACTATACCATTCCTAAGGATGCAGATTATTTCCACTGCACGAGTAACAATACTATTTTTGGAACGCAGATGCGCACTTTCCCAGAAACTGAAATCCCCATGGTTTGCGATATGAGCAGCGACATCTTTTCGCGCCAGCTCGATTTTTCCAAATTCAGTTTAATCTATGCCGGCGCCCAAAAAAATATGGGTCCCGCAGGCACAACCCTCGTGGTTATAAAGGAAGATATTCTTGGGAAAGTATCGCGCGCCATTCCTTCTATGCTCAGTTATAAAGTACATATAGACAAAGAAAGTATGTTCAATACGCCGGCGGTCTTTTCAGTTTATGTGTCTATGCTTACTTTGGAATGGCTGAAAGAAAAGGGTGGAATTACTGCTATTGAAAAAGTAAACAACCAAAAAGCGGAACTTCTTTACAGTGAAATTGATAGAAATCCTTTGTTTGAAGGCTTTGTTGCCGAAAAAGAAGACCGTTCAAAAATGAATGCCACCTTCAACCTAAAGAATGATAAATTGAAGGCAACCTTTGACGAACATTTAAAACAAGCCGGAATAAACGGACTGAACGGCCATCGCAGCGTTGGGGGCTATCGCGCCTCTATGTATAACGCATTGCCTTTGGAAAGCGTCCAGATTTTGGTGGATGTAATGCAGGCAATTGAAAAAGGGGCGTAATGCGCTTAAATATAAATAAGAAACAACTTAATAAAACAATAATCTAGGAACCTATTTTCATGAAAGTATTAGCAAACGATGGAATTTCACAAAGCGGAATCGATATATTAAAAGATGCGGGGTTTGAAGTATTGACCGTACACGTGGCGCAGGAACAACTTCAAAATTATATCAACGAGCACAAAATTGAAGTGCTTTTGGTGCGAAGTGCCACCAAGGTTCGGAAAGATATTATTGACAGCTGCCCATCCCTAAAAATTATAGGCCGCGGCGGCGTGGGTATGGACAATATAGACGTGGAATACGCCCGTGAGAATGGAATTGAGGTAATCAATACTCCTGCCGCCTCCTCAGAATCGGTGGCTGAGTTGGTATTTGCGCATTTGTTCGGCGGGGTTCGTTTTTTGCACGATTCAAACCGCAATATGCCGTTGGAAGGCGACACGAGATTTAAAGAGCTGAAGAAAAGCTATGGTGCGGGTCGCGAGCTGCGCGGCAAAACTTTGGGAATCATCGGGTTCGGAAGAATTGGCCGGCAAGTAGCGAAAATAGCCTTAGGCTGCGGAATGAAAGTGATTGCCAGCGACCACGAGGTAGGCGAAGCAGATATAACCCTAACCTTTTATGACGGGCAGACCATCACCCTAAAAATTAAAACCGCGCCAATCGACAAATTGATAAAACACAGCGATTTTATAAGTCTCCACGTGCCTTCGCAATCGGGATATTTAATAGGCAAGGAAGAAATTTCAAAAATGAAGGACAACGTAGGTATCGTGAACGCAGCCCGCGGAGGGGTTCTTGACGAAAACGCGTTGCTGGAAGCTATTGAGGATGGAAAGGTTTCGTTTGCGGCACTCGATGTTTTTGAAAATGAACCCACCCCTTCCATAAAAGTATTGATGCACGATAAAATTTCGCTGACCCCGCATATAGGTGCCGCTACAGAAGAGGCGCAGGACCGGATTGGTGTAGAGTTGGCAAATCAAATTATATCAATTTTAGTAAAATAACCTTCAGACTTTATTTTTCTAAAATTTTGTAAAAAAAGTGAATTTGATAATTCTCATAAAAAAACATAATTACCGTCATTCAAAAAATGGCGGTATTTTTTTAAATGAAAGTTAAACCTTTCGCCCTTCATATTCTATTTTGTTAACTTTGCAAAAATCTACCGTTATGAAGAATTTTCTGCTTATTGCAATACTTTCATTTCTGATTTTTAGTTGCGGAACGGGCAATAAGTCCTTTTCTGGTTCGTCCCAGGACGCAACCACGAAAAATGATACGGTACGCATTGCAAATGATAGTCTTGAATATGAAATTATTATTGTGGAGCCCGGTTTCCAATCGTGGTTAGTTTCACAGCCACCTCGTGGATTTTATGGTCAGGCAACCCTGGAGGGCAAAAACCGCCAATTTGTGGCGGAATACAACAACCGTGTTTTACAACCCAATAGGTTTTCCAGAAATTTATATGCCGAACAGATAAATTACGACCCAACCATAGATTACGGTTATGAAGTAAATTATCTTCTTTACAACTACTTCCTATATTTTCAGGAGAAATACAATCAAAAATTTATAGCCGGAAGAAATTGAAAAAGCTCAAAGAACGTTGGAATATTGAAACCAACGGCCAATTGTTTATCATATTTTTAGTGTTTGCCATTACCGGAAGTTCCGCGGCCAAACTGGCAGCCCCACTCACAGATTTTTTCAATATAACCAAGGAAATGGGCTGGTATATTTATTGGCCGTTTCGCATTTTGATTATTCTGCCTATCTATAAAGTACTTTTGGTGTTCTTTGGATGGGTATTCGGCGAATTTCACTTTTTCTGGAATTTTGCAAAAAAAATGCTTCGCAGTATGGGCCTCGGATTTTTAATAAAGAAATGATTATCCAAAAATCAAAAATATCGCAAGTTTTGGTTGCCACGATATTCTCGTTGGCGCTGCTGTTTCCTGCTGCAGTTCAATTTGCGCATACTTTTGAGGGGCACGAGCATAAGGCCTGTACCGATATTTCCACTCATCTTCACGAAAAGCAATTGGATTGTTCCATTTGTGATTTTCACTTTTCAATATTCAATTTTACTCCTTTGGAAGGGGTTGAATTTACTGTATTTCACAGTTTTCAGAATATTGAAAGTTTTTATTTCACTTCCCTTTCAAAGTTAAAGCCTGCACAAAATTTTCTAAGAGGCCCACCGATGATTTCTTGATTTTTTAGCATTTCATTTTATCAAAATTTCACATTTATTTAATTCAAGAAAGCATGAAAAATTTACTATGCTTGCTTGCGGTATTCTCTGTTATTACCACGGCAAGCTCACAAAACACCCTAACGGGAAAAATAATTTCAAAAAATACAAACGAGCCCGTACCTGCAACAATCTATATTCCACAACTTGAAAAAGGAACCGTTGCGGATTTTGATGGAAATTATACCCTCAACAATTTGCCCGACGGATTGTATAGCGTTGTTTTTTCCTCATTGGGCTTCGCAACCGTTTCAAAAAAAATCAATTTTTCAAATGAAACGAGTCTTACGGAAAACATCGAAATGCAGGAAACGGCCGTTGAAATGGAAGAGGTCATAGTTTCTACGCCATTCCATAAACTCCAGAGCGACAATGTTATGAAAGTGGAACGCATCTCTACAGAAAAACTGAACGCTTCTGGGGCCGTTACACTGGCGGACGGCATAAAAAACATTGCCGGTGTCGATATAATTAGCACGGGCACAGGCATCGGCAAGCCTGTTATTCGTGGCCTGAGCTCCAATAGGGTCTTGACCTATGCGCAAGGCGTACGCGTGGAAAATCAACAATTTGGCGACGAACACGGCCTGGGAATAAACGAGGCCGGAGTGGAAAGCGTGGAAGTGATTAAAGGCCCTGCATCCCTACTTTACGGAAGCGATGCACTGGGTGGAGTACTTTATTTGAATCCCGAAAAATTTGCACTTTCCGGGGAAACCCACGGCGATTTGAGCAGTACATATTTCTCAAATACTTTGGGAACCGCTACGAATCTTGGTATTAAAACCTCGGGGCAAAAGTTAAAGTTCTTGGCGCGGGGAACCTATGCTGCGTTCAGCGATTACGAAACGGGGGCAGATTACCGCGTAAGCAATTCGCGCTTCAATGAAAAGGATTTCAAGACCGGCCTGCAATTTTCCGGCACCAAATTTAAGTCCACACTTCGGTATAACTACAATCGCTCCAATATTGGCATTCCTGAGGAAATTGGCGAGCAAACGCAATCAAAGGATTTAGAATTACCCTTTCAGGAAATTGACAACCATATTTTAAGTTTTGACAATACTTTGTTTTTCAATAACTCCAGTTTAGATGTAAAGGCAGGTTATTTGTTCAATGACAGGCGGGAATTTGAAGATGATACGGATGTAGCGGCGCTTCGGCTTAAGCTGAACACCTTAAATTATGATGTGAAATATCACCTGCCTCAATTTGGCAATTTTGAGACTATCATCGGCGTACAAGGAATGTTCCAAAAGAATAAAAACGAAGGTGAGGAAATTTTAATTCCCGATGCCAAAACCACTGATGTCGGAATTTTAGCAACATCACATTACCATTTGGAAAAGGTAGATTTTCAAGCGGGAATTCGCTTTGACTCAAGAAAAATTGATAGTGAAGCCGCAAGAAATGCCGTGGATGAAGATTTTATTCCGGCACTCAATGAAACCTTTACCAGTTTTACGGCCGCTTTGGGAGCCAAGTTGGATTTGGTCGAAAATTTTTCGGCACGTATCAATCTCGCCAGCGGATTTAGGGCGCCAAACTTGGCGGAACTTACGTCAAACGGCGTTCACGAAGGAACAAACCGCTATGAACGCGGAAATGCGGATTTAACGAACGAACAGAATTTCCAGACCGATGTTGCCCTAGAGTATAGAAATGAGCATATTGAATTTTTCGCAAACGGTTTTTACAATGCCGTCAATAACTACATTTTTCTATCGCCTACCAATGAGACTCTTGACGATACGCAGGTATTTCATTATTTACAGGACAATGCCTCGCTGTATGGTGGCGAACTGGGTTTTCACCTTCACCCCCACCCGCTGGATTGGCTCCATTTGGAAAGCAGTTTTGAAACGGTTACGGGCAAGCTGGATAATGAAGATTATTTGCCATTGATTCCCGCGAATTCACTTCGGAATACTTTCCGTGTAGAAATAAATGACGGAAAAACCCGAAAAGCCACTTCGGCATTTATCACGCTTGAAAACACTTTTGACCAAAAAAATATCAGCAATTTTGAAACAAGAACGGGCGGATATTCCCTACTGAGCGCAGGAGTTGAAAGCAGTTTTAAACTTCAAAAAGTGTTGTTTAAAATAGGTCTGAATGGAACAAATCTTACAAACAAACAATATATTTCACATTTGTCGCGGTTTAAACCCGAGGGTATTTTCAATATTGGCAGAAGTATAAACGTAAATTTAAAAGTTGAAATCTAAAAACCAAAAAGCCCCGAGTTGGGGCTTTTTTTATTCGTTTACGCGAACTTCAATAGTTTGCGGTGTCGGCTGTTTCTTCCAGACAAACGTATAGAGCCACATAAGTGTAAAAGTGGGGATAACGTCGGTAATGGGAAGGATCTCTTCCAAGAAAACAAGTACCGAGGCTACTTTTCCTTCGGGGCCTTTATACATTTCTCTCATCTTTTGGGAGGCTACGGGTGCCCACAGTAAATCTAGGAACGGTCCGACAAGTGGTATTACCATGGTGGACATACCGATTAAATCGTAAAGGATACCTTTTCTGAGTAATTTATATTTTTCGTTTTTCATGAATGGTTTTTTCATTTAATGAACAAAAAACATTCCAAAAATTTAACCCAAATCGCTACTGATCAATTTTAAAAATTCACTTCGCGTTTCAATGGCTTCAAACTGGCCGCGAAATCCCGAAGTAGTGGTAACGCTGTTCTGTTTTTGAACGCCGCGCATCATCATACACATATGCGAGGCCTCAATGACCACCGCCACTCCCTTTGGTTTTAGCGTATTATTGATACATTCCAAAATATCGTGCGTTAACCGTTCCTGAACCTGCAATCTGCGCGCAAAAACGTCCACAACACGTGGAATTTTACTGAGCCCGACAATATGACCATCGGGAATATAGGCAATATGCGCTTTCCCGAAGAAAGGTAAGATGTGGTGCTCACAGAGGGAATATAGCTCAATATCCTTAATAATAACCATATCGTGATAGGCTTCGGCAAACATGGCACTTTTTAAAATTTCGGCAGGATCCTGGCAATTACCGGAGGTTAAAAACTGAATGGCCTTTGCGGCGCGTTCGGGAGTTTTTAAAATTCCCTCCCGGGAAACATCCTCACCTATGGTACCGAGAATTTGGCTGTAATTTTCAATTAAACTGTCGGTTACGGGCTGTTCGTATTCCTCAAAATATTTATATGACGACATCTATTTTTGTTTAAGAATTTACCGTCAAAGATAAACACATAAATTGATAGAAAAACAATATTTTTCATCGGATTGTATTATAGCACTATAAATAGTACTTTCACGCTTTAAAATTTTGCTATGATAGAAGCCCAGAATATCCATAAATATTACGACCAACTCCACGTCTTGAAAGGGGTTGACCTTCATATCAAAAAAGGTGAAATTGTTTCAATAGTCGGCGCTTCGGGTGCTGGAAAAACAACATTACTGCAGATTTTGGGAACCTTGGATGCCTTTGACAAGTCGAAAAGTAAATTAGTTATAAACGGAATAAATATCGGTTCCCTTTCGGGGAAAAAATTGGCCCAGTTCCGAAATGAAAACTTAGGATTTATTTTTCAGTTCCATCAGTTGCTTCCGGAGTTTACTGCCCTTGAAAACGTTTGTATCCCCGCATTCATAAAAAACACCCCCAAAGCCGAAGCCACCAAAAGAGCAAAGGAACTCTTGGCCTTCCTTGGGCTTTCGCACCGCGAAGACCACAAACCCAACGAACTTTCGGGCGGCGAGCAACAACGCGTTGCAGTGGCACGGGCTTTAATAAACAATCCATCCATCATTCTTGCCGATGAGCCCAGCGGAAACCTTGATACCGAAAGCGCCGAAAACCTGCACAATCTATTTTTTAAATTGCGGGATGAGTTTGGGCAAACCTTCGTCATTGTTACGCACAACGAGGAGCTTGCAAATATGGCCGACCGGAAATTGGTAATGCAGGATGGGGTAATTGTGAAATAAATTCCAAAAGACAAATTCCATCCCGAAAGCTATCGGGACCAAATAAATTTCAAATGCCAAATTTCAAAAATTCACTCTTATGAAGAAAAGTGAATTAAAATCATTTCTTGACGAAAAGGTTGATATCTACAACAATCCCAACTTTATTGAAACCGACCCCATTCAAATTCCGCATCTTTTCACTTTAAAGGAAGATATTGAAATCGCCGGTTTTCTTGTGGCAACGATTGCTTGGGGAAACAGGAAAAGCATCATAAACAACGGCCATCGCATAATGGAGATGATGGGCAATTCGCCCTATGATTTTGTGATGAATTTTTCGGAAGATCGCGCCGCGTCGCTTTCAAATTTTGTCCACAGAACTTTTAATAATGACGATCTTATCTATTTTCTGAAATCGCTTCAAAATATATACAAAAACCACGTCGGGCTTGAAAACGTATTTTCAAAAAATGCTGAAATACATTCGTTACAGCCGGCAATCCATCACTTCAAAAAAACTTTTTTTGAATTGCCCCACCCTTCGCGAATCCAAAAGCATATTAGCGATCCATTCAAAAATTCTGCGGCAAAAAGAATAAACATGTTTCTGCGCTGGATGGTGCGCAACGATAATGCGGGAGTGGATTTTGGAATTTGGAAAAGCATTTCACCGGCAATACTTTCCTGCCCGTTGGACGTTCACTGCGGCAATGTGGCGCGAAAGCTCAAACTGTTAAAACGCAAACAAAACGACGGCAAGGCGTTGGCGGAATTGGATATCGCCCTTCGGAAATTGGATCCAAACGACCCGGTAAAATATGATTTTGCACTATTTGGACTGGGTGTTTTTGAACGGTTTTGATTTTTGGATTAATTCATTTCACATTATTTTTAACGTTTTCTGAACTCATTATAAAATATTGTACATTTACGGTTAATCCTTGAACACCCGATATATTTCGGATTTGAGATAAAGCACTTTAAGCCTTGATAAAACCGCAATTTCCAGTAGATGAAGCGCAACGTTTAGCAGCTGTCCGTTCCTATCATTTAGTGGACACCCTGCCAGAAAGGGATTTTGATAATATTACCGCATTAACAGCCAATATTTGTGATGTGCCCATATCCTTGGTGACTCTTTTGGAGGCAGATCGCAATTTTCTGAAATCGCATTACGGTATTCCGTTTAACGAATCTCCCCGTGACATTTCGTTTTGTGGTCATGCTATTTTGGATGAAAAGGATATTTTTATTGTTGAAGATGCCAGAAAAGACGACCGTTTTAAAGACAATCCTTTGGTAACCGAAATGAACGCAATTTTTTACGCCGGTGTGCGCTTGGTAAATAGTGATGGTTATCCATTGGGGACACTTTGCGTTTTCGACACAAAACCGCGTGTTTTGACCAAATCGCAGAAAAAAGCCCTTATAGCTATGGCCTATCAGGTTGTGAATCTTTTTGAGGCCAGAAAACGCAACAGAGCCTTGCTATCGGTTCAGAAAGAACTTAGGGAGCGCAACGAAGAGCTCAAAAATTTTGCTGGCGTAGTATCGCACGACATGAAAATGCCACTGGCCAATATGATCATTACATCCGATATGCTCCGTTCAAAATACGGTCAATATTTAGATGACCAAGGCAAGGAATATCTTGACTATATAAAGCAATCTTCCTTTACCTTAAGTGAATATGTTACGGGTCTTTTGGAGCATTATGAAACTGACAAAACCGCCTCTTTAATCAGCGAGCCTTTTGACAGTCAGGACCTTTTGGAAGAAATAATAGAGTTGTTGAACATTAATGTAGATTGCGAGATAAACCTTCCGGAGGAAAATATTGAAATGCACGCAAACAAGGTGGCACTGGAGCAAATTCTTCTAAATTTGATAGGCAACAGTTTGAAATACAACGACAAGGAAAAGATAAAAATAGATTTGGATTGTATTGAGAAAGATGGTTTTTACCACATCACGGTTGCAGATAATGGAATGGGGATACCAAAAGATAAAGTAGCCCATATTTTTGATTTGTTTGTAACTACCGGTACTTTGGACAGAAATGGAAAAAAAGGAAATGGCATTGGCCTCTCGACTGTAAAAAAGCTTGTTGACAGATTGAATGGTGAAATTTCCGTTTCCTCCACGCTTGGAGAGGGTACTACATTTAAATTCAGCATTAAAAAACTGGGTTGACTCTCGAATGAGTAATTAAAATACTCATCAATTATAAATTCTGTGCCCCAATTCAGATTATAGTTACCTGCGCAAACTACAATGGTTTAATTTTTTATGATTTTCCCCGACATCCCCGAAAATGAAGCGGCCCGACTTGCCGAACTGAAAAAATACAATCTATTAGATACACTTTCCGAAAACGATTTCGACAATATTACAACGCTAATTGCTGCCATTTGTGAAGTGCCGATTGCGTTGATTACCTTATTGGATACCGATCGAAATTTCTTCAAATCGCATTTTGGTTTGGATTTTAACCAATCGCCGCGTAATATCTCTTTTTGTGCGCACGCCATCCTGCAAGAACAGGAAGTTTTCATAATTAATGACGCGACCACCGATGCCCGTTTCAAAGATAATCCTTCGGTAACCAAAGATGGCGCTGTATTTTACGCAGGGGTTCCGCTTATTAATCCAAACGGTTTTAAACTGGGCACCTTATGTATTTTTGATTACAAATCAAGAAATTTGACGGAGGTACAGATTATCAGCCTTAAATCCCTCGCCAAGCAGGTAGTAAATCTTTTTGAACTTCGGAAGAAAAACAATCTTTTAATAGAGTTCCAAAAAGAGTTGCAGGCCCGAAATGAAAGGCTGGTGAATTTTGCACACGTGGTGTCGCACGATCTTAAATCGCCATTGGCCAACATCACCTCCCTTACCCGAATGCTTCGTGAGGAAAACACCGAGAAACTTTCCCCCGATTCCGAAATGTACCTTGACTATATAGAAGAATCGTCCTTGACACTGAAAAATTATATTACCGGTATTTTAAAATTTTACAAAGCAGACGAATTGCTTGAATCGGAAAAACAAGACGTAAAATTAAAATTGCTTTTTGAAAACGTAACCGAAGTATTTGTTGCAGACGATATTACTTTTGAGTATCCCAAAAAGGGCGTTCTAAAAAACGTAAATAGCGCCGCCCTTACGCAGATTTTTCTAAATCTAATAGACAATAGCCTAAAATATAACTTGAATGAACAGCGCTTAATATCCATAAAATATTGGGAGGACCCAGATTTCCACAATTTTTCGATAGCTGATAATGGTATGGGAATTGATTTTGGAGTACAGGAAGAAATTTTCAATCTTTTTAAAACCACCGGCATAAAGGATCGAAACGGAAAAGAAGGCACGGGTATTGGGCTGGCAACCGTAAAGAGCCTTGTTTCAAAGCTGGGCGGCAGCATTTCCCTGAAATCTGAACTCGGAAAAGGAAGCACCTTCACCTTTACCATCCAGAAATAGGTTTTATTACGCTGCATTTTTTATCTTTGGCCAATATTTATAGGAATGCAGTTCAAACACCCAGAAATTCTTTACGCCCTTTTCCTACTGCTCATCCCGATATTTATTCATCTTTTTCAGCTTAGGCGTTTTCAGAAAGTAGATTTTACCAACGTCGCTTTTCTCAAAAAAGTAACTATCCAGACCCGAAAGAGTTCGCAGCTCAAAAAGTGGCTTACGTTATTGATGCGTCTGCTCGCTTTGGTGTGTATTATTATTGCCTTTGCACAACCTTTCACCGCTTCCAAGACTGCTTTAAATACTAAAAAGGAAACCGTCGTTTATATTGACAATTCCTTTAGTATGCAGGCCAAAGGCGCAAAGGGTCCAATGCTGGAGCGGGCTTTGCAGGATTTGTATGATAAAATGGGCGGAACGGAAAAACTGAGTTGGTTCACAAATAATTCGGAAAGAAAGAATGCCTCGTCCCAAGATTTTAAAAATGAAGTGCTTTCAATCCAATATTCCCAGAGTCAGTTGACACCTTCGCAGGTTTTATTGAAAGCCAGACAACTTTTTTCCGATGAAAAAGATACGGCGAAGCGTTTGGTGTATCTCTCAGATTTTCAAGTGAAGGATAACTTTCCCGAAATTCCGGAAGATATGCTCGTGGATGCCGTGCAACTGAAAGCCGTAAACACCTCAAACATTGCCATTGACAGTGCTTACATCGCTTCAAAAAATGCTGCGGTAACACAATTAAATGTAAAAGTCTCAAATACGGGAGCCGAAATTTCCGAAGTGCCCATTTCTCTGTTCAATAGAGAGAAATTGATAGCCAAAACCGCAGTGGATTTTTCCGAAAATGCCAGTGGAACCGTGACTTTTGATATCGACAATTCAGAAGAATTCATTGGAAAGTTGGAGATTAATGAAGCAAATCTTCCTTTTGACAACACACTTTTTTTCAGCATAAACAAACCCGGAAAAATAAAGGTCCTGGCCATTAACGAAGCCGACGGCAACTATCTGCAACGCCTTTTTGAAAAGGACGAATTTCAGTTTACGCAACAAACTTTTAAAACTTTGAACTACAATGAAATTCCCGACCAAAATTTCATCGTGCTCAATGAGTTGAAGGAAATTCCCGCATCTTTGGCCACGGCGCTTAAATCTTTTAGTGACGATGGCGGAAGCATTTTGGTTATCCCCGCTTCGCAGGCAGATTTAGGTAGTTATAACAACTTCCTGTTATCAATGGCCCTGGGAACGCTTTCCGAAGCGAAAATCCAGGAAAAAATGATTATAAAAATCGTTTTTTCGCACCCGCTCTTTAAAGATGTTTTTGAAAAGGAAATTGATAATTTTCAGTACCCGAAAGTCAATTCGTATTACAATATATCCTCAAATGCTACCTCCGCGCTTGCTTTTGAGGACAATCAGCCCTTTTTGCTTCAAAAGAATAAAACCTATCTGTTTACAGCTCCAATAAACAAGGAAAATTCCAATTTTCAGAATTCTCCTTTGGTCGTCCCCACGATTTATAATATGGCCCTGCAAAGTTTGCCCTTACCTCGCCTGTATTACACCATTGGGCAGCAGAATTCCATTGCGGTTCCCGTGAAATTGGGCCCCGATGAAATACTGACCATTAAGGATAGTACGGAGCAGTTTATACCGCTTCAACAAACAAAGGCCAATTATGTTTTAATGACAACTACGGAAGAACCCGATAAAGCAGGAAATTATCAAATAGTGAAGAAAAACGAGTTTTTGGAAAACATAAGTTTCAATTATGTCCGTAGCAAAAGTGAACTGCAATATCTAAACCCCGAAGATTGGGAGGGCGCGGAAGTTTACAGCTCTGTGGAAGATCTTTTTGATTCACTGGCTGATGAAAGTGTGATTAACAGTATTTGGAAATGGTTTGCTATTTTTGCATTGCTCTTTTTACTTTTTGAAATGCTTATCTTAAAATTCTACAAATGAAGATATTACTGAAATCTGCCACCATTGTTGATGCTTCAAGCAAACATCATTTAAAGAAACGGGATGTTTTGATAGAAAACGGTAAAATTTCAAAAATTGCCGCGAGCATTCCTTCTTCCGAAAAAGTAAAGGAAATTTCACTGAAAAATCTGCACATTTCGCAGGGTTGGTTTGACAGCAGTGTTTCCTTTGGAGAACCCGGTTTTGAAGAGCGGGAAACAATTGAAAACGGTTTAAAAACGGCAGCCCACAGTGGTTTTACCAGTGTTGCGGTAAATGCCAACAGTTTCCCGGTAACGGACAGCAAAGGCCATATAAAATTTCTGAAGAGCAAGGCCGAAGGAAATGCGGTGAGCCTCTACCCCATCGGCGCGCTTACCGTGGGAAGCAAAGGAACAGACCTCGCCGAACTGTACGATATGCAGAACGAGGGTGCGGTTTCTTTCTACGATTATAAAAACCCAATCGCGAACGCAAACTTGCTGAAAATAGCCCTGCAATACACCCAGAATTTTGAGGGTTTGGTGCAATCGTTTCCTTTTGAAAAATCTGTAGCCCGAAACGGAATGGTAAACGAAGAAGTAAACAGCACCCGATTGGGCTTAAAGGGAATTCCCGCACTTTCGGAAGAGCTCCAAATAATCCGCGATTTATATATTCTTGAATATACGGGTGGCAAGCTCCACATCCCGACCATTTCAACTAAAAAATCTGTAGAGCTGATTAGGGAGGCTAAGAAAAAGGGACTAAAGGTAACGTGCAGCGTTGCCATTTTCAACCTTATTTTAACGGATGATGCTCTGGAGGAATTTGACACAAACTATAAATTACTTCCGCCGTTGCGGACAAAAGAAGATGCCAAAGCATTAATAAAAGGCCTGAAAGACGGCACCATTGACGGTATCACCAGCGACCACAACCCTATTGATGTGGAGCACAAAAAAACCGAGTTTGAGCAGGCCTATTTTGGAAGTGTTGGTTTAGAAGCCTGTTTCGGGGCGCTCAACAAGATTTTGGGAATTGAACAATCGGTCAATGCACTTATGGGCTTGAAGAAAACTTTCAAAATTCCTTCGGAAAAAATTGAGGAAGGAAACCGTGCCGAGCTTACCCTTTTCAACCCTGATATAACTTGGGAATTTGCTGAACAGGATATTCTTACAACTTCAAAAAATGCAGCACTTCTCGGAACAAAGCTAAAGGGAAAACCTTACGGAATTCTGGCAAATAACCAATTGGTACTGAACAACTAATGAAAAATATACCCGCCGGAAGAACGACTGCCCTTATTGCCTATGCCCCATTTGTGGGGTTTATGATTGCCTTTTTTATAAACCGGGATGAGAATCACGACTTTGCAACTTGGCACATCAAAAATATGTTCGGGATAACCCTTATGTTTATCGTTTCCCTGGTTATTCAATCGCAAATAGACGTAACGGCTGGCGACATTATTTGGCTTATCTGTTTTATAGTGTGGCTTTATTGCTGGGCGATGGCTTATTTCAACAAGAAAAAGGGCATTCCATTTTTAAGTGAAAAATTTCAGGAATGGTTTACTTTTTTAAATTAAAGTATTGATTATCTTTAGCTTAAATAAACCACTAACCTTAAAACGAATAAAATGGAAACAACTACAGATAACGGCAAAACGGTTGCCATTATAGCCTACATTACACTTATTGGCTGGATTATCGCACTAATAATGAACAATGGAAACAAAACGGCTCTTGGCTCCTTCCACGTACGCCAATCTTTGGGCATTATGTGTGTGGGAGTGGTACTGAGTATCATTATAAGTTTTATTGGCATTTCTATACTGAGCTGGATTGTGCAACTGGCCATATTGGTCTATTGGCTTTTGGGATTGATTAGCGCGGTACAGGGCGAAATGAAACCCGTGCCGGTATTTGGCGAACAATTTCAAGAATGGTTTAAGGGAATTTAAATTTTAATAATTTTTAACGGGACCTTTTAAGCTGAAACAACTTCAGTTTAAAAGGTCTTGTTTATTTTTGCAGCCTATGGAAAAACAGACCCTACTTTTGGAACACAATTATAGACCCGCGAAAGACCAATCAGGAAAACCGCCTGCAATTATTATGCTGCACGGCTTTGGCAGCGATGAAAATGATTTGTTTTCTTTTGCCAGCGAACTTCCGGAGAAATACGCAATCATTTCTTTAAAAGCTCCAATTCGTTTGGAACCTTACGGAAATGCTTGGTACAACATATATTTTGACAATGCGCAGGGTAAATTTAGCGATGACGAACAGGCCATTGCTTCCCGCGAATTGATCTCAAAATGTATCGATGAAATTATTGAAAAATACAAAGTTGATGGAGAAAACATCATTTTATTAGGCTTTAGCCAAGGTACCATTTTAAGTTTCGCCGTTGCGCTGAGCTATCCTAGCAAGGTTAAAAATGTAATCGGCTTGAGCGGTTATATAAACGAAGAAATCTTAAAGGAAGGATACGCCAAAAATGACTTCAGCAATCTTAACGTTTACACTTCCCACGGCAGTGTGGACCAAGTAATCCCCGTGCAATGGGCGCGGCGAACCGAGCCATTTCTCAAAAAATTAAATATAGATTGTAAGTATTCTGAATTTCCCGTAGGTCACGGCGTTGCTCCACAGAATTTTCGGGAGTTGAAGGAGTGGTTGGGGAAACGGTAAGTTTTTAGTTTTCAGTCGCAGTATTCAGTCGCAGTTTTCAGTGGCTGTGGTCAATAAAAAAACCCCAATAACCCAATAACCCAATAACCCAATAACTTAATAACTTAATAACTTAATTAGGATAAAGAAAGGATGCAATTGGCGTCAATTCCAGTTCGTTTCTTTCGTTGAAATAATATTCCAAAATCATTTCGCCCCAATAGGTGTTGTCGGTAAAATCCGCAAGAATCCATTTGTGGTTGAGAAATTTCAGTTTATTGATTTTCATATCGCCTTCCATGCCCTCGAAGGGTACCAAAGGGTTGTTGCCCTTCTGTAAATTGAAATCATAAATCTGGTCTGAAACCATTGCTTCCACCTCGGCCGCTTCATAACCACGGTTTTCAAAATAAGTCATTGCGTTGTCATTTCCCATTAAGGTGAAATAGTTCAAATCCATTATCCTGCCGTTCATTCCCTCAATGGAATCACTATATTTCTGTACCCTGGCCTCCAATTTTTCAATTTGCGATTCCTGCGATTCAAAAATGCTTTTCTCATTCATATATTGATAAATAATGAAAAGCACTGCGAAAAGAAACAGATACATAAAAATTTTATTTCTCATAAATCAAATGGTTATTGTGAGTGTATCATAGGCCAGATGCACGTTTTTCGGAAGTTTTTTCTCTACTTCCTCGTGAAAGCCCATTAAATGGCTAATATGCGTAAAATATGCTTTCTCGGGTTTGATTTTTTCAACAAAATCAAGCGCCTCAGAAAGGTTAAAATGTGAATAATGGGGTTCTTCCCGTAGGGCATTTACCACTAAAACCTTAGTGCCCTTTATTTTTTCAATTTCTTCCGCGGCAATGGTTTTCACATCCGTCAAATAGGTGAAATCTGCCACGCGAAAGCCTAAAACCGGTAGGTTGTCGTGATAGGCCTCTATGGTAACCACCTGCTTCCCTCCTATGGTAAAGGTGCTGTCCTTGTCTATTTCAATTTCTTCAATACTCGGCGCTCCGGGATATTTATTTTCAGTTTCAAAAATATAGGCAAAGCGCTCGTGCAGTGATTTAAAAACGCGTTTGTGGGCGTAAAATGGCATTTTGCCCTGCATAAAATTAAAGGGCCGAATATCGTCGAGACCTGCGGTATGGTCGCTATGCTCATGGGTTAAAAGAATTCCGTCAACGCGGGTCACATTTTCGCGCAACATCTGCTGTCTAAAGTCTGGCCCACAATCAATAACGTACGAAAATTCATCCCAGCCGAGCAGAACTGATACCCGCAGACGTTTATCCTTGGGATTTGTACTTAAACAAACCGGATGGTCACTGCCAATTACGGGAATTCCTTGGGAGGTTCCAGTTCCGAGGAAAGTTACTTTTAAAGTACCGCTCATCTGTCCAAAAAATTTACTTTTTTAAACGTGAGATGTAACATATTTATAGAATTTAGCGTTGTGTTATCAAGAATCATATTACATATTTCGCTCTCGCAAAAATACTGGTATTTTTTTTGTTTACCTATTGTATTTGCTACCTTTGTTATATTAAAAAGAGAACGTTGCTATGCCAGAAACCATAATAGGAGACAAGGAATTTGAAAATATTCCCTCCATAAAAAGTAAGGCTTTACGAATCAATCTGAACGAAAACATTTACGGCACTTTTGCCGAAATTGGAGCCGGGCAAGAAACCGTTCGGAATTTTTTTAGGGCCGGCGGCGCCTCTGGGACCATCGCCAAAACAATGTCTGCCTACGATAAGGATTTTAGCGACGCAATCTATGGTATTGAGGAAGATGGAAGATATGTGACCGAATCGAGGCTTCAGAAAATGCTCTCGCACGAGTTCGATCTGATTGAAGAGCGCATTAACCGTGAAAAACACCCCAACAGACTTTTCTTTTCATACGCAAACACCGTTGCCACCATCGATTTTGCCAAAAAATACAAAGGCCATGGTTGGGTGGGGATTCGATATCAAATTGACCCGAAAGAGCCCTATAATGAAATAACACTTCACATTCGGTTTCACGAGAACGACGCACAGCTACAGCAAATAACCCTTGGAATATTAGGGGTGAATTTAATATATGGCGCATACTACAAATATGACCAGCCCAATAAACTGTTGCGCTATCTGTACGATCATATAGACAAGGACAAAATTGAAATTGACACCATCAATTTTTCGGGACCGAGATTTAAGGACGTTGATAACAGATTGATGAGCCTTCAATTGATCAAAAACGGGATGACGGATGCCGTTATGTTTGACCCCGATGGCCACAACATTCTGCCCGCAAGAATACTTTATAAGAAAAACATATTGGCCCTTCGCGGTAGTTTTAGACCTGTAACGAAGGTGAACATAGATATGTTTGAACGCTCCTATGAAATGTTTCTGAAGGAAAACAGGGTGGAAAAGGATAGAACGGAGGTTATTTTTGAAATAACACTGTCAAACCTACGTGCCGAGGGGGAAATTGATGAAGAGGATTTTATGGATAGGGCCAGATTGCTCTGTTCTCTGGGACATACCGTTATGATTTCAAATTTCCAGGAATATTATAAACTTGTAGAATATTTCTCAAGATATACCAAGATGCGCATGGGGCTCGCCATGGGCGTCAACAATTTAGTGGATATTTTTGATGAAAAATATTATCGCCATTTGAGCGGCGGTATCTTGGAAGCCTTTGGAAAGCTGTTCTTTAAGGACTTGAAGGTTTACCTCTACCCCATGAAAGACCCCGAAACGGGAGAATATACCACAAGCGAAAACCTAAAGGTTCACCCCCGTATGAAGGAACTCTACAAATTCTTCAAATACAACGGCAAGGTTGTGGACATCACTGATTACAACCCGGACAATATGGAGATATTCTCCCGCGAAGTGCTTGGAATGATTGAAAAAGGTGAAGATGGCTGGGAGCAGATGCTACCTCCGGGGGTTTCAGAAATTATAAAGGAAAAGCAACTCTTCAATTATAGACCCACTGCGGAAAAGGTTGATAGTTAATCCAAAATTTGCGCCGCGTGGTCTTTGGTCTTTACCTTGTCAATTACACGTGTAATGATTCCGTTTTCGTCTATAATAAAGGTTTTTCGGTGAATTCCGTCAAATTCCCTACCCATGAACTTTTTAGGCCCCCAAACCCCGAAAGCATTTATCACCTCTTTATTCTCATCGGCCAATAACGGAAATGGGAAATTGTATTTTTCCCTAAAGTTTTTTTGACGTTTTTCACTGTCGGCGCTTACTCCCAATAATTCATACCCTTCTTTTTGGAGTTCCTTATAATTATCGCGAAGGTTACAGGCTTCAGCAGTACAGCCGGGTGTGTTTGCTTTTGGATAGAAAAAGACAACCCATTTTTTTCCTTTATAACCTTTTGAGGAAATACTATTTCCGTCCTCATCGTTTACTTTGAAATCTGGAGCCTTATCTCCTACCTTTAATGTTTTCATTATCCTTATTTTTGCATAAAAGTACTTAAAATGACCAAGCAGGAAAAGGTAACCTTTGTTATTGATACGTTAAATAAGAATTATCCACAAGTTCCAATTCCCTTGGAACATAAGGATCCCTATACTTTATTGATCGCCGTGCTGCTTTCTGCTCAAAGTACCGACGTTCGCGTCAACCAAATTACGCCCTTGCTGTTTGAAGTAGCTGATAATCCCTATGATATGGTAAAACTAACCGTAGAAGAAATCAGGGAAATAATTAAACCCGTAGGACTTTCACCGATGAAATCAAAAGGCATCCATGGACTCTCAAAAATATTAATAGAGAAATATGACGGTAAGGTTCCCGCTGATTTTGAAGCCTTGGAATCCCTTCCCGCCGTGGGTCACAAAACGGCAAGTGTGGTTATGAGCCAAGCCTTTAATATTCCTGCCTTTCCCGTTGACACCCACATCCATAGATTGATGTACCGTTGGGGTTTTTCGAATGGTAAAAATGTAGTTCAGACCGAAAAGGATGCAAAGCGTTTGTTTCCAAAGGATCTATGGAATATTCTCCATCTTCAGATTATATGGTACGGCAGGCAATACTCCCCGGCCCGTGGTTGGGATTTGGAAAAGGACATAATCACAAAGACCATTGGCAGGAAATCTGTGATAAAAGAGTATTTAAAGAAGGTAGATAAGAGATGAGCGATGAACTATGCACATTATGCCCGTAAATAAATTTCCCCTTCGGGGGCTAAGGGCTTTTTTTCAAAAAAAACCCCGAAAAGCTAATTCCGGGGTTTCTCCAAAGTTTAGTTTAGAAGTGCTTCAAACTTCATTTTATGGTAATCTATAACACTTAAAGCCATCGAATAATCCAGAAGAAATTTTATGGTTTCCTCTTTTGGAACGAGATTTTTATTCACGCCGTCCACTCGTGATGTTTCAGAGTAAAATTTTTGCATAGAATATTATTTTGAGGTTTTATTTTCAAATAACGTAGCAAAAATTACTTTATTGTATCAATTGGTCAATATAATATTATGTTTATCAATTACTTTGCGCAAATTGATAAGGGCATAACGCATCCGGCCCAGTGCTGTATTGATACTAACCCCTGTTTGCTCACTAATCTCCTTGAAGCTCATATCTTTATAAATTCGCATCATCAACACCTCTTTTTGATCATCTGGCAATTCAAGAATCAATCTGCGCACATCGCTTTCCACTTGGCCCTTAATGATTTGTTTTTCAACATTTAAGGCATTATCGCTCAAAACGGAAAAAATATTGAAATCATTATTGTTTTCAAACTTAGGCATGCGGTTGTTCTTTCTGAAATGGTCAATCACCAAATTATGGGCAATTCGCATCACCCACGGAAGAAATTTCCCCTCTTCGTTATAGGCTCCTTTTTTTAAGGTCTTGATAACCTTAATAAAAGTGTCCTGGAAAATATCCTCGGCGACATCCCTGTCAAAAACTTTCGAATAAATAAAACTGTAAATTCTTTGCTTGTGTCGAGTTATCAGCTCGCTAAGTGCAGATTCATTACCGTTCATATAAGCGCTCACTAAAAACGCATCAGAGTTTGTGCTTTGCTTCATATCAATACTTCTTTAAAAAATAAACAACTATGGATTTGGTTGCTTAGTTAAAATGTTTATTTGTTAAAAGTAATGATCAGCTATAGGCAATAATTTTTTTATATGACGTTAAGAGCCGTAAATATAACAACAAAGAAATCACAAATGCAAAAAAAAGGTTAAATTTTTCATTAAAAAATAATAGTAACCGCAAATGTGCATTGCTGAAACCGATATAGTATCTTTGCGAAAAGCTATAAAAAAAGGAAAATTACATTGAGTACCGAAACCGTAGATACTAAAAAAAACATCCTTATTCAGGGTGCAAAACTTCACAATCTTAAAGACATTTCCGTCGCTATTCCGCGCAACAAATTGGTAGTTGTAACCGGTCTTTCGGGCAGCGGAAAATCCAGCTTGGCGTTTGACACGCTTTATGCCGAAGGCCAGCGACGTTACGTGGAGAGCCTTTCCAGCTATGCCCGTCAATTTTTGGGAAGATTGGACAAGCCAAAAGTAGATTCCATAAAAGGGATTGCGCCCGCCATTGCAATCGAGCAGAAAGTAAATTCCACAAACCCGCGTTCCACGGTTGGGACTTCCACCGAGATTTATGATTATCTGAAATTGCTCTACACCCGGATTGGAAAAACCATATCGCCAATTTCTGGCAAGGAAGTTAAAAAAGACACGACCACAGATGTTATAAATTTCATAAAAAAATTTCCCGAAGGCGAAAAATTACTGCTCCTCGCTCCTATCATTTTGGAAGAAGGCCGCACGATGGAGAATAAAATCCAAGCACTGGCGCAACAGGGCTATTCCAGAATTAAAGTGAAGGCTGAAGTTGTTCGGATCGATGAATTGGAGGGAAAATCATTTCCAAAGAAGATAGATTTGGTCATTGACCGGATTATTACCAAAGACGAAGAGGATTTCTATAACCGTCTTGCTGATGCTGTTGAAATAGCGTTTTTTGAAGGAAAAGGTGAATTGTATATTGAAACGCTTTCTTCAAATAAAATAACAGAATTCAATAATCGATTTGAAGCAGACGGCATGGTTTTTATGGAACCAAACGTGCATCTTTTCAGTTTTAACAATCCTTACGGCGCGTGCCCTACTTGTGAAGGCTATGGCGATGTGATTGGCATTGATGAAGATTTGGTCATCCCAAACACCGCCCTCTCCGTGTATGAAAACGCCATATTTCCGTGGCGTGGCGAAAGTATGAGTTGGTATCGGGATCAATTGGTTAACAACGCTTACAAGTTTGACTTTCCAATTCACAAACCGTGGTTCCAGCTTACCGAAGAACAAAAACAGCTTGTTTGGGACGGAAATAAGTATTTTGAGGGATTGAATTCCTTCTTTTCGTTTTTGGAATCAAAAAGCTATAAAATCCAAAACCGGGTTATGCTCTCGCGCTACCGCGGAAAGACGAAATGCGCAACGTGTAAAGGAAAACGTCTTCGTCCAGAAGCTGGATATGTAAAAATAAACGGAACAGCAATTCAAGAATTAGTCGAGCTGCCTTTAGACAAAACGGCGATATTTTTTAAAAATTTAGAGTTGTCCGAGTTTGACGAAAAAGTCGCAAAGCGTTTGCTGCTTGAAATCAACAACCGACTTCGTTTTTTGCAGGATGTTGGCTTGGGCTATTTAACATTGAACAGAAAATCGAACACACTCTCGGGCGGTGAATCACAGCGAATCAATCTCGCCACCTCTTTGGGAAGCAGCCTTGTGGGCTCTATGTATATTTTGGACGAGCCCAGCATTGGACTCCACCCAAAAGACACGGAACGGCTTATCGTGGTTTTAAAATCCCTTCGCGATTTGGGCAATACGGTAATTGTGGTTGAACACGATGAGGACATAATGAAAGCCGCCGATGAAATTATAGACATCGGTCCCGAAGCCGGAACGTTTGGCGGCGAAGTGGTTGCCCAAGGAACCTATACTGAAATTTTACAATCAAACTCGCTTACCGCGAAGTATTTGAATGGCGAAATGGAAATTGAAGTTCCAAAGAAACGGCGTACTTCAAAAAATAAAATTATAATCAGTGGAGCTCGGCAAAATAACTTGAAAAATATAGACGTAACTTTTCCATTGAATGTTTTCACGGCAGTTACGGGCGTTTCCGGTAGCGGAAAAAGTACGTTGGTAAAGAAAATTCTCTATCCAGCCCTGATGCGTGAAATTGGTGGTTATGGTGAAAAACCCGGACAGTTTTCAGAAATAAAAGGAGATTTCAACACCATCAAAAGTATTGAATTTATAGACCAAAATCCAATTGGTCGCTCCAGCCGAAGCAATCCGGTGACCTACATTAAGGCGTATGATGATATTCGGAATTTATATGCCTCACAAAAGCTTTCGGACATTCGCGGGTATAAAGCAAAACATTTCAGCTTCAACGTAGATGGCGGGCGGTGTGAAACCTGCAAAGGCGAAGGCGAAGTAACCATCGAGATGCAATTTATGGCAGATGTGCATTTGGTATGCGATACCTGCAACGGCAAACGTTTCAAAAAAGAAGTGCTGGAAGTAACGTTTCAAAATAAAAACATAGACGATATCCTTACAATGACTGTGGATGATGCCGTTGCATTCTTTAATGAACATAAGCAGGATAAAATTGCGGCGAAATTGCAACCCCTGCAGGATGTGGGATTGGGTTATGTTCAGTTGGGGCAAAGCTCCTCCACCCTTTCCGGTGGCGAGGCACAGCGTATCAAGCTTGCTTCGTTTTTGGTAAAAGGAACATCAAAAGAGAAAACCGTTTTTATATTTGACGAACCTACAACAGGGCTTCATTTTCACGATATCAAAAAATTATTGGCTTCTTTTTATGCTTTGCTGGAAAGAGGGCATACCGTAATTGTTGTAGAACATAATTTAGATTTGATAAAATGTGCAGACCACATTATCGATTTGGGCCCTGAAGGCGGCGAAAATGGTGGACAAGTAGTTGCAACAGGTACTCCGGAAGAAGTTGCGAAAAATAAGGACTCATTTACCGCTTCCTATCTAAAAGAAAAACTTTAAGAGTTACTATGTTTTTTTGGCACACTAATTGAAATCAAAATAACAGAAAATAAGACTTTTAGTTTTTTTGGTTGGTTAGTTTTTAAAATCCGTTGGAGCAGTAAATACCTTCAGCGGATTTTTTATTTGAATGCTCCCAAAATTCCAATTTAATCTTATAATAGCTTAAAGCACTACTGAAAATCAATGATTTAAAAACTTGGCACGGTCGTTGGTTATTTAAAAGCGTACTCCGCTAACCAAGAAACATCATGCAAGTACAAACCTTTTAAAATTGAAACTTATGAAAAACATAGCATTTATTTTCAGCATCCTTTTGATGGGATTTTCAGCAAATGCAACTACCCACGAAAGTGAAGACCAGTACAGAAGGGGATACGACGGAAGCGCCTACATTTTTGTGGAAGGCGACGTAGAATTCTCCGTTTTCCCAGACGGCCAATTCGATTTTGTGTACGTTGGGCCCCAAAAAGGTTCAAGCGTTACCATTAACACTCCCAATGTGAACATAAGTTTCAATTCGGGTTATGATTATGATGCTTATGTGCAGTATGACGATTACGGCGCAGTAATACAAGTGGAAAGTGTTCCTATTTATTATGATTACTACGGCCGTATCATTCAAGCCGGTAATGTTGATATTCAATACAACGACCGTCGCGTGGTTCGTGTGGGAGGACTTCATGTTATTTATAACAACCGTGGCCACTTTTCACACGCCACCGGTATCATAAATGTATATAATCCATACTATGTTTATCGTCCTTGGCACGTGTATTATGCGCCACCTATTTTTACACACTGTGTAGTTTATGATCTGCCATATAGGAGATATTACAGCCCAGTGAGATATAGTTATCACGATCACGTAGTTTACTACAAAAAGAGACATCATGTGGCCTACCACAATGGCCGCAGGGATTTTTATCGCCCAGGAAGCCGTGTTTACGACAAAAAAGGTAGAGCATCGGTAAATAAGAACTTCGATCCGAATAGAAAAAATACCATGGTTGCAACCAGCAATCCACGATCCAATAGTTCCATTCGAACCAATAGCTCTGTTCGAAACAATAACGCCCGCGGCAGCAATAACGTTAGAAGTAACAACTCTCGAGTTACAAGTGAAGGAAGAAGTAACAATACCCGTAGGGAAACCGTTTCAAGAAATAGAAGCACAAACAGCAAAGGTGCAGCGGCCATTGACAGAAGCAAGCGAAATGACAGAAATTACTCGAGCAAGTCAACAAGAAATACGGTACATACCCGAAACAGCGACAACGCGAAAGTAAGTAGCAATAGAAATAATGTTAAAAACACCCGAAGTGAAAATGTGGTGCGTTCATCTAATAAACGGAGCGTTTCCAACAACAAAACGGTTCAAAGACAAACCCGAACCACACCTAACAACAGAAGCACTTCGATAAGCCGAAATAAAGCACAGGCTCCAAAGCGTGAAACCGCTAGCCGAAGCCGCAACACAGTAAATAAGTCCAGCGCTCCTTCGCGCAATAGTTCAAAAGCGAAAACCTCACGAGGCAGTTCCTCAAGAGAAGCTAGCTCCAGAGGCGGACGCGGATAAAGATAGTTTTTTGGTTGGTTGAAAACCTCCGTGAATCTGTATGATAACAGAGGATCGGAGGTTTTTGTGAATCGAGATCAAAGGGAAACAGGAAAAAAGACTAAAGGGAACCAGGAAAATAGAGCTTCGATCCAACTACAGTCTACCGACTACCGACTACCGACTACCCACTACTGACTATAATCAAAGACGCCATTTGCCTCGTCAGCTCCCTCCTACTATATTTTTCAATTCCTTCGGAAGCAACCTTTAGCTCGCCCTTTTTGAAATCTTTGTATAATTGGAGAATCTCAGTTTTCAATTCATCATCGTCCCAATAGCTAAAAAATTTCCCCGATTTGGTCTCATTAATAATTCCCTCAATATCACTTTCCTTCGGCCCCAAAGCGATTATTGGGCGTTTGGCAGCGAGATATTCAAAAAGCTTCCCGGGAATAATGGCACGGGTTTCCGCGCTGTTTATTTCCACCAAAAGTAAAACCTGGCTTTTATGCTGAAGCCGCAGTGCTTCGGAATGCGAAACATAGCCCAAAAATTCACAATTCTTTATTAGCTGAAAGTTTTCAAGACTTTGCTTCACTTCTTCACTTACGGCACCAGCAAATTTCAACTGCAAATCGTTTTTGAAGGAAGTATCTTCCCTGCAGATTTCAGCAAGCACTTTCCACAAAAACTCTGGATTGCGTTCGCTTAAAAGCGAGCCTATGTGTGAAATGGAAAACTTGGAATCCATCTCAAAATCTATTTTTCCTGAAATATCGTACCCGTTTGTTATAACCTCAATCGGGGTTTCGGTAATCATTTCAAATTCTTTTTTGGTTGTTGGACTGGTTACCGTTATTATGTCTGCGGCTTTCAATACGGAAGCCTCCAACGCTTTGTGTTTGCGTTCCGAAGCTTTGTTCAACCGAAGCGATTTGTGGTAATGGATTGTCGTCCACGGATCGCGGAAATCTGCAATCCACTTGACGTTCAGGTCTTTCTGAAGTTGCATACCTATTAAGTGAAGGCTGTGCGGCGGACCGGTTGTAATCACAACATCCACTGGATTTTCAGCAATATATTTTGAGAGTAATTTTACCGACGGTTTTACCCAGCCCACCCGCGCATCGGGGATAAAAAAATTCCCGCGAACGTAGAGCATAAGCTTCTCCACTGCGGAAATTTCCTTTTTTGAAATGATGCCGCTGCTCATCTGCTTGGTTTTCTTTTTTGAAAAGAGTTTCGCAAAACGATACGGTTCATTGATTGGCTGTTTTAATACTTCAATATCCGAAGGAATTTCCGAAGCAAAGTTTTCATCAATCAAGGGATAGTTAGGGTTTTCGGGCGCATACACAATTGGTTCCACGCCAAACTCCCGAAAATATTTTACAAATTTCAACCACCGCTGTACGCCCGGGCCGCCCGCGGGAGGCCAATAATATGTGATGATTAGGGCGCGTTTCATTTATTCATTAAGTTCTTTTTTGCGAAAGGCGAAATACAGCCCGCTCAATAAAATCAAAAGAAATATAATACTGCTCACCAATGAAATGGTGCTTCCCGTTTGTATCACTTTGGGCTCAAACTTGAATTCTATTTTATTATTTCCGGGAGGTATAACCATTGCTCGCAGCACGTAATTGGCACGGAAATATTCCGCAGGTTTTCCATTTATGTAAGCATTCCAGCCTTTTGGATAATATATTTCGGAAAAGATTGCCAATTGAGGTGATTTTGTGGAAGCTTCATAAACCAGATGATTCGGCTGATAGGTAAATAACTCAATAGTTGCGGTACTGTCCCTCTCAATATTTTGGTTAGGGATTTTAGAAAGAAATTTTTGGTTTACAACCGCTGTTTTTTTCGTGTCCAAACTGTCCAGAAGTTGGATTTCCTCATCGGCATTTTTGGCCGGCTGCACGTTTTCCACGAACCAAGCATCGCCATTTGCGTATGGATTGCGCTGTGCTACCGGACCACCATTTTTTGTTTTCGTAATTATGTAACGCACGTTAAGCATATTTAGGATGCCAATATTTCCTTGGCTGATATAATATTCAAAAAGGTCCTGCATTCTTCCCGGCTTGGCTGCGTGATACCCGCCCAAAGCGTTGTGGAAATAACTGGCCCGACCACTGTTAAATGCGTTTGTTGTGGCATCGTAAACGCGGTGATGCCCATCGTCTTCCAAAATTTGGATGTCGGCGCCATTCTTTTGGAAGGGTTCGTCCACCAATCTGGCTTGCACAAAATCTTCTTCATTTACATATCTTCTATCAACCCCTACCAAATCGACCAAAACCAAAACACAAAGCGCAGCCACGGCGAACCCCTTTTTTAGCGTTCCCTTCATAAAAAACCAAAGAACAGCGGCCGTCAATAGTACAAATATCAGCGAACGGATTGCATCGGAAGCAAAGAGCGACATTCGGTCTTCACGGATTGCCTCCACGAAAGGAAGGCCCATTTCTTCCCTAAAATAGCTGTCGTACGGACTTGCAAAATCGAATAATGTTGCTTTAAAAAGAATAAATAGCAACGTAAGTCCGCCCACAATTCCCGTGGACCAGAGCAGGGCTTTCTTCTTTTCCGCTTCCCTTTCAAATTGATTAAAAAACTGGTGAAGTCCCACAATAGCGAGAATTGGAAGAATTAATTCGATAATTACCTGAATAGAGGAAACCGCGCGGAATTTATCGTACATCGGCACATAATCAATAAAGAATTGGGTCAAACCTTTAAAATTGTCTCCCCAAGAGAGCAGCAGGGTTAAAATAAAGCCCGAAACCACCCACCATTTTAATCTGCCGCGGACCAAAAAGAGCGCCAGCACGGCAAGAAAAATCACAATCGCGCCGATATACGCGGGAGCCCCCACATAGGTCTGATTGCCCCAATACATCGGGATTTGGCTTAAAACCTGATTGGCTTCCTGCGCAGAAGCACCCATTCGCATCAAGCTCTCTACGGTTTTTGAATCCTTCGGAAATGCTTCGGAAGAGCTTCCGCCCATAAACCGCGGAATGAAAAGATTGAAACTTTCCAGCCTTCCATAGCTGTATTCCGTGATATAATCGTAATCAAGGCCCGTTTTGTTATCTTTTGGGGTACCGTCCGCATTTACGGTCAATTCAGTTTTTCCGCGGGTTGAAGTATCGGCGTATTCCTTGGTTGCCAAAATATTTGTGGCATTCAACCCGATGGAAATAATTACGGCAACTACCATAATTCCAACGGCCTTAAAATAATGTGGAAGCAATTTCTTCCTATAAGCATCAATCAAATAAACAATCCCGATGATTATCACCAAAAGCATCAAGTAATAGGTCATTTGGAAGTGGTTGGCCACCAATTCCAGCGCCATCGAAACCGTGAGCAGTAAAAATCCCCAAAGATATTTTCCGTGGAAGGTGAGAAATATTCCACTTAAAACAAAGGGCATATAGGCTATGGCGTGGGCTTTTGCGTTGTGCCCAACGCCAAGGATAATGATTAAATACGTTGAAAAGCCAAACGCCAGCGCACCCAAAAAAGCCAGTTTATAATCCACTTTCAGCACCAAGAAAAGAATATACATTCCTATGAAATAGAGGAAAAGATAATCTGCCGGACGCGGCAAAAATCGGATTGCGAGATCGAGCTGTTTTATGTAATTGTTCGGATATTTTGCGCCCAGTTGATAGGTAGGCATCCCGCCGAAAGCCGCATCGGTCCAATAGGTTTCCTCCCCTGTGGCTTTTCTGAAATCATTTTGTTGTTTCGCCATTCCAGTGTATTGCACAATATCGCTTTGGAATATTTTTTTTCCCTGTAAAACTGGGTTGAAATAGGCCAACGAAGCCACGATAAACAAAACAAAAACAACTAAATGGGGAAGGAATTTCTTAAAGTTGGGCTGCATAATTTGGCGTGTGGATTTGAAGAGGGGAAATTAGGGATTTTTTTGGAAACACGAACCACTCCTATAGGGAAACACGAACCACGACGTTTTGATACACGACCAAAATAATGTCTATTTGTCGTGAGTCGAAACGTCGTGGTTCAAAATGTCTTTATCAATCTACCTCCTCAAACTCCACATATTCCCCAACTTTTTTACTCTTTCGGGAATTTTGCGATGGGTTTTTGTCGATGGTGATACTTCCCTCCTTTTTGTGCTGAGAATTCATATCTGGATTATTTCCAAAGAATTGCTCAAACTGCTGTCCGGCTTTTTTCGAAATATAGCGCATTAAATAAGGAGTGGCGAGCCTGATAAGAAACTTAAGCCCGAAATATACCAGAAGAACGATCAGTATCGTTTTTAGGAATGTCATCATAATTGTAAAATTCTTTCCAAAAATAAGGATTGGTGTATAAAAAGACGAATGTTGACTATTAAATAAATGGTAAAATCTTATATCTTTGAACTAAACCCAACTTTCCATGAATATCAAACTTCCCTTTCTATTTCTGCTGAGTTTATTGGCTATTTCACACGCTTCCGCACAATATACCGAAATGATAAACACCAACCGCCCCGGTGGTTCTCAGGGTGCATTTTCGGTGGGTACAAATGTACTCCAGTTTGAAACCGGATTTAGCTATGGAAAGGAAAAGCACGAGCTTTTAAAAACCGAGACCAATGGCTTTGCGATAGATTATTCGGTTCGATACGGTTTCTGGAAGGAACGTCTGGAAGTGAGCATAATGGGCGAATTTCAGTCAAATACTGTTACCGATAATCGTTCTGCAGTTGCGAGGGAGTATGGTCTTTCCAATTTTAAAAGCAACACGATTGGTGCTAAATATTTGATATATGATCCCTATAGAAAACGGGAACTTAAAGGCCCGAACCTCTACAGTTGGAAAGCCAATAATAAAACCCAATGGGCAGACTTAATACCCGCAATCTCCATTTACGCTGGTGCCAATTTTGATTCTGCAGATAATCCTTTCACACCCGAAACTGAGAGCACCATCAGTCCAAAGTTTGTGCTCGCCACCCAAAACAATTTTATAGGAGGCTGGGTTTTTGTAACTAACATAATTGTGGACCGGGTAACTACCGAATTTCCCACCTATGGCTATATCGTAACCTTAACACATGCTACGAACCGCTATTTTTCAGTTTTCCTAGAAAACCAAGGCTTTAAGAGTGATTTTTATTCAGATCAACTTTTGCGTGGCGGCGCCGCAGCCTTAATAAATCAAAATTTACAGGTAGATCTTTCGCTCACCTATAGCTTTAAGGATACTCCTTCAAAGTTCTACGGCCGCGCTGGATTGGCCTACCGCTTTGATATGCACAATAAAGATGAATACCTCGAAGACAAAGTAAATAAGGAGATGAAAGAGAAGGATAAAAAAGAAGAGCGACAAGAAGAATTGGATTTGGATGAAAACGGCGAAAAATAATGTTCAAAGTATGATTACAGTTAAACAACTAACCTCAAAAAGTGATCTTAAAAAGTTTGTCACTTTTCCCTTTAAACTTTATAAAGACAGCAAATATTGGGTTCCATCGCTTATTAAAGATGAAATGGAAACCTTGGATGCTGATAAAAATCCGGTTTTCAAAAATGCCGAAGCTTGGTATTATTTGGCATATATAAATGAAGAAATTGTTGGTCGCATCGCAGTTATTT
Source organism: Aequorivita vladivostokensis (assembly GCF_000952855.1). GTDB lineage: Bacteria > Bacteroidota > Bacteroidia > Flavobacteriales > Flavobacteriaceae > Aequorivita > Aequorivita vladivostokensis. Next base: position 47,280 of record NZ_JSVU01000002.1, read on the forward strand.
TAAATCATTTTGAGGTAAACGAACAGGGAAAGAAAAAAATCCGCTTTGGCTGGCTTGATATGGTCGATGATATTGAAGTGACCAAAGCCCTACTTGAAAAAGTATATGAAAAAGGCCGCGAACACAATCTTGAATACGCCGAAGGCCCCGTGGGTTTTAGCAATATGGAGAAAGCGGGAATACTAACCATGGGCTTTGAGGAAATGAATACCATGATTACTTGGTACCATTACCCGTACTATGCGGAACATCTTGAAAAATTGGGTTTTGAGAAACAGGCTACCTGGGTGGAATACACTTTAAAAATTCCAGAAGCCATTTTTGAGAAAGTAGCTAAATTTTCAAAAATCGTGCGCGAGCGCTATAAACTTTCAGTGATTAGATTTAAGGACAAAAAGGAAATACTGCCTTATGTTGACGACATGTTTGGCCTGCTTAACAAAACCTATAATACCTTACAAACCTTCGTGCCTATCCAGCAATATCAGATAGATTATTACAAAAAGAAATATTTCAGCTTTATACATCCCGATTATATTTGCTGTATAAAAGATGAAACCGGAAAATTGATTGCCTTTTCAATCGTGATGCCCTCCTTTTCAAAAGCATTGAAAAAAGCGAACGGAAAGCTCTTTCCTTTTGGATGGAACCATATTTTAAAAGCCCAGAAAAAGAACGACACAGCCGCTTTCTATTTAATAGGAATTGACCCAGAATACCAAGGCAAGGGCGTTACCGCAATAATTTTTGAGGAAATGCAATACCTCTTCAATTCCAAGGGAATACAGACTGTGGAAACCAATCCAGAATTAAAGGAAAACACCGCTGTACAGTTGCTTTGGAAAGATTACAATCCTATACAGCATAAGGAGCGGAGTACTTTTAGGAAGGATATTTAGATTTTTTGATTTATAGTTTTATGTATGCGTTCATATGTTATAGATACATGTGGTACTGTAGTTATAATATCAATTATCATATGAATCTATTTCCCTGATTACATTTTCACCTACTTCATCAAGTTGACCGTATAAATCAATCATCCAATCAAACTGAAAAGCTGCTAAATTAATTACATTTCTATATGATGCAGATGAAGTGTACTCTTTAAAATCCTCAATATATTCAGATTGGGGTGTAGCTCTTAAGCTTAATGAATCTGGAGGTAAGAAAGCAGTTGCGAGGACCAACGATTTATCAAATTGAGAGGAAAGATAATTTTCTTGCCCTTTTAGATAACCATTATAACTTCCTTCATTTTGGGAAATGTCATCCACTAGCCTGTGGTATCGGATCAAAAGGGAATCTAAATCCGTATTGTTTATTTTACCGAAATAATTAGAGTTTTTTAGCGCTTCATAGCCGCCTGTGTTAGGTTTGAAATGAAACTCCATAAAGGCAGACCCACAACCCATGAGCAGAAGCAAGTTTTCTTCTTCCTTTTTATCTAGAATTGCCGTTCTTGCTTTCTTACAAAGATTTCCAATATTTTTTCGATACTTAGTTAATGAATCTAACATTCTCATATCTTCTTGGGTGTGTGATTTTATCTTTCCCAAGTATTCCCTCAAAATTTTATCATCTTTCTTTACCTGATTCCAATTGTTTATCTGAAGAGCAATCAAAATACCTATAACAACCAATAAAATCTCACCAATGGCATATTTTAAATACTTACTGGTTTGACCATTTGATAGTAAATCATATCTTATTTTTCTAAAGATTTTTATCATTGGTTAGTGTTTGATTATAAGGCATTACAACTTGTTACATGATAGTTTTTTATTGTTGTTATCTTGTAAAGTTAATTAAAAACGCCAAAAAGTTATTCCAAAAAAATTTAGGGCATAAAAAATCCACCCAAAAAAAGGTGGATTTTTCAATATTATAAGATTTCCGCCTGCGCGGGAATTTGTTTAAATCTTCTCTCCCATCGCCTCAGCAACAGCCGCAGAAAGACGTTTGTAAGTTCCGTTCTCCAAGCGCTCGCGGATAGATGAAAAAGCCTCCAAAGTCTCTTCAATATCTTCCATTGTGTGTGAAGCCGTTGGAATCATTCTTAAAAGAATCAAACCTTTCGGAATTACTGGATAAACTACTATTGAGCAGAAAATTCCATGGTTTTCACGAAGGTCTTTTACCAAGGCCATCGCCTCGGGAATACTTCCTTTTAAATAAACCGGAGTTACGCAGCTTTGGGTAGTTCCAAGGTCAAAGCCTCTTTTGCGAAGCCCGCCCTGCAGCGCGTTTACGTTTTCCCAAAGCTTTTCTTTCAGTTCGGGCATGGTGCGAAGCATGTCCAAACGCTTCAATGCACCTTCCACCAAAACCATCTGTAATGATTTTGCGAACATTTGCGAACGCAGATTATATTTTAGGTAATTCATTATTTCCTCATCACCCGCAATAAATGCTCCCGTACTCGCCATGGATTTTGCAAAAGTTGCAAAATAAACGTCAATTCCATCCTGCACACCTTGCTCCTCGCCCGCTCCGGCACCTGTTTTACCAAGCGTTCCGAAACCATGGGCATCATCCACGAAAAATCGAAAATTGTATTTTTCCTTAAGTGCAATAATTTCTTTCAATTTTCCTTGCTCGCCGCGCATTCCGAAAACACCTTCAGAAATAAGGAGAATTCCGCCGCCCGTTTTTTCGGCAACTTTTGTGGCGCGCTGCAGGTTTTTTTCGATACTTTCCATATCGTTGTGCTTATACGTAAAGCGCTGCCCCAAGTGAAGACGAACCCCGTCAATAATACAAGCGTGGGCATCAACGTCGTAAACAATCACATCGTCTTTTGAAACAAGGGCGTCTATGGTTGAAACCATTCCTTGGTATCCAAAATTCAGCAAATAAGCTGCTTCTTTATGTACAAATGCTGCGAGTTCTCTTTGAAGTTGTTCGTGAAGATCGGTATGGCCGCTCATCATTCGTGCACCCATTGGGTAGGCAGAGCCCCATTTTTTGGCGGCTTCGGCATCTACCTTTCTAACTTCAGGGTGGTTGGCAAGCCCTAAATAATCATTGATGCTCCAAGTGATTACCTCTTTGCCCTTAAATTTCATTCTATTGGAAATGGGGCCTTCCAGTTTTGGGAAAACAAAGTAGCCTTCCGCTTGTTCGGCCCATTTTCCCAATGGACCTTTATCTTTATAGATTTTATCGAATAAATCTTTCATTAAATCTTTAGTTAAAAATTTGGGACAAAATTAATTAAATTATTTGTGAGATATTGGATTTTAGTCGTGAGATTTTAGACAACCCAAATCCAAATAAAAAACCGATTGAAAATAACAATCGGTTTTTAAATCGTATATCTAAAATCGTAAACCTGCCTAGCGGTAGGCGGGTCTAAAATTACTTTACGTACTCAATTTTATGAATTTCTGCAGTTTCAGAATCAAAGAAACCTTGCTGGTTCATCCATTCATCATTAAAAATTTTGCTCATATATCGGGAACCGTGGTCCGGGAAAATAACAATAATGTTGCTGTTCTCGTCAAACTCGCCTTCCTCTTCCAATTGCTTTAAGCCTTGCATCGCCGCGCCGCTGGTGTACCCTACAAACAGCCCTTCGGTTTTTGCAAGCTCACGGGCCGTGTGCGCGCTGCTCTCGTCCGTTACTTTTTCAAATTTGTCAATAATGTCGAAATCGGTTGCGGTTGGAATCAAGTTTTTACCCAAACCTTCAATTCGATAGGGATAGATTTCGTTCGCGTCAAACTCCTTGGTTTGGTGATATTTCTGAAGCACCGAGCCGTAAGCATCAATTCCTATAACTTTTATATTCGGGTTTTGCTCTTTTAAGAAACGAGCCGTTCCAGAGATTGTTCCTCCGGTTCCGCTGCAAGCCACTAAATGTGTGATTTTACCAGCAGTCTGCTCCCAGATTTCTGGGCCGGTGGTTTGGTAATGTGCATCAATGTTCAACTCGTTAAAATATTGATTGATATAAACCGAACCTTTTATTTCGTTGTGAAGTCTTTTCGCAACTTCGTAATATGAACGTGGATCGTCCGCGCTCACGTGGGCCGGGCACACATAAACCTTGGCGCCCATGGTTTTCAGCATATCAATCTTATCTGCCGAGGATTTTGAACTTACTGCCAAAATACATTCGTAACCCTTAATGATGCTAACCATCGCAATACTGAAACCTGTATTGCCACTGGTGGTCTCAATAATGGTGTCGCCAGGTTTTAAAATGCCTTTTCTTTCGGCTTCTTCAATAATGTAAAGTGCAATGCGGTCTTTGGTTGAATGCCCCGGGTTGAATGCTTCAACCTTTGCGAAATAATTACCCTTCATCTTTTGGGTAATCTTGTTAAGCTTAATCAACGGTGTGTTGCCTATAAGTTCCAACAAGTTATTGTGGGCTTTTATTTCTTCTTTCATAAAGAGGGAGTTCGTTTTAAAATGACTTCAGTTTTAAACTGAAAATTTTAACCGCACAAAGGTAAGGAATTATTTTTATTACTCCTTAATTCCTTCCAAATCCAATAGAAAGGCATAATCCATAGCTACTTCCTTTAAGGCTTCAAAACGCCCGGAAGCCCCGCCATGGCCTGCATCCATATTGGTTTGTAATAACAATGTATTGTTATCAGTTTTCAAATCGCGAAGCTTCGCCACCCATTTAGCAGGTTCCCAATATTGCACTTGACTATCGTGAAGCCCGGTAGTTACGAGCATATTTGGATAGGCTTTTGCTTCAACATTGTCATAAGGCGAATAGCTTTTCATATAATTATAGTATTCCACCTCATTAGGGTTTCCCCATTCGTCATATTCACCCGTAGTTAATGGTATGGAATCATCGAGCATTGTTGTAACCACATCAACAAAAGGCACCGAAGCAATCACACCATTATATAAGTGGGGAGCCATATTTATTACAGCGCCCATCAAAAGGCCGCCCGCGGACCCGCCGGAAGCATAGAGATGTTCCGGGGAAGTGTAGCCCTGCTCAACCAAGTATTTTGAAGCGTCAATAAAATCGGTAAAGGTGTTTTTCTTTTTTAACAATTTTCCGTCTTCGTACCATTTTCTGCCCATATATTCGCCGCCGCGAACGTGGGCAATTGCAAAAATAAACCCACGGTCCAACAGACTTAATCGCACGGACGAAAAATATGGGTCTATTGTGGCGCCATAGGAACCATACCCATATACCAGCGTTGGGTTTTTACCATCTTTTTTAATTCCCTTTCTATAAATAACAGACATCGGTATTTTGGTGCCATCTGCGGCGGTTGCCCATAAACGCTCGGTTTCATAATTATCTTTATCAAACTTTCCGCCTAACACTTCCGTTTCCTTCAAAACGGTTTTCTCCTTGGTTTCCATATTAAAATCTATTATCGAAGCGGGCGTATTCAAGGAATTGTAGCCATAGCGAAGAATTTTGGTGTCGAATTCGGGGTTTTGGGTCGTGAAGGCGGTGTAGGTTTCATTATCAAAAGGCAGATAATAATCTTCCTTGCCATTCCATTTTTTTATACGAAGCTTTGTAAGCCCGTTATTTCGTTCGCTTACCACCAAATAATCCTTAAAAATATCAATGTCTTCCAAAAGCACATCATCGCGGTGCGGTATCATATCTTCCCAATTTTCTTTGGATGTTTTATCTTCCGAAGTTTTCATGAGTTTGAAATTGAGCGCTTTGTCCTTGTTTGTCAAAACGTACCAATTGTTGCCGTAGTGCGAGATGCTGTACTCCAAACCTCTTTCGCGCGGTTGGAAGATTTTGAAATCTTCCGTGGGCCTATCAGCTCTTAGAACCCGAAACTCTGAGGTAAGGGTGCTGTAACTGCCAATGACAATAAATTTTTTCGACTTTGTTTTATAAACGTAAGTGTTGAAGGTATCGTCATCTTCCGTAAAAACAAGTTCATCCGCAATGGGGTCCGTGCCCAGGGTGTGACGATAAATTCGATCGGCACGTAGGGTTTTTTCATCCTTTCGGGTGTAGAAAAGGGTTTTATTGTCGCTGCCCCAAGTTGCGCTGCCCGTTGTTAACGGAATGCGTTCGGGATAGATTTCACCGGTTTTTAAGTTTTTTATGAATATATCATATTTCCTTCGGCTTAAGGTATCTACGCCAAAGGAGATCAATGTATTGTCTTCGGAAACGTTCAAGCCTGTAAGATTGTAATAAGAATGTCCTTTCGCCATTTCATTTACATCAAAAAGAATTTCCTCCTCGGCATCCAGACTCCCTTTTTTACGGGTATAGATAGGATAATCCTTCCCTGTTACGTATCGGGTAATGTAGTAATAACCGTTCAATTTATAGGGAACCGATTCATCATCTTCCTTAATACGCGCCTTCATTTCCTCAAAAAGATCTTCTTTGAACTTTTTGGTGTGTGCCGTCATCGATTCGTAATATTCGTTCTCTTCCTTCAAATAATTAATCACCTTTTCATCCTCGGGATTGTTGAGCCAGTAATAATTATCAATGCGTATATCGTCGTGGGCCATTAATTCCTTGGCTATTTTTTCTGCTTTCGGGGGAGTAATTTCCATAGTTTTTTTTGAAGTTTCCTGCGCGTATATTGAAACGGCAAAAATAAGGGAAGCAATTGAAAAGAAGGCGGATTTTTGAATCATTATATTATTTTTGAATAGCTAGGCAAATTAGTAAATTTGCGCCAAACTTAAACACAAAAATATATGTTTGGAGATTTAATGGGAATGATGGGCAAACTAAAAGAAACCCAAGAAAAAGTGGAAGCCACCAAAAGGCGCTTGGACACCGTAATGATTGATGAAAGCAGCAGCGACGGACTTCTAAAAATAACCCTTACCGCAAACCGACAGATCAAAACGATTGAAATTGGCGATGCCTTGCTGGAAGACAAAGAGCAATTGGAAGATTATTTAATTCTCACTTTAAATAAAGCCATTGAGAAAGCCACAAATGTCCATGAAACGGAAGTGGCTGCCGTTGCCAAAGAAGGCATGCCGAACATTCCTGGGCTAGATATGTTTAAATAATCTAGACTGAACTTATTATAAATAGGTTTGACAATTTTTTAAACACGCTGTTTTTTACGATATTGAGAGCTTAAAGTATTCAGTAATCATTAAACACCTAATTATGTTTGAACTTAAAAAAAGTGGTGATAAATTTCACTTTGTATTGAAAGCGGCCAATGGGCAGGTAATTTTATCCAGCCAAATGTACGCCTCCAAAGCTTCTGCTATGAACGGCATTGAATCGGTTAAAACCAATAGTGGCAAAGATTCGATGTATGAAAAGAAAACAGCAGCAAACGGCAAATTTCACTTTAATGTGAAAGCTACAAATGGCCAAATAATTGGAAGCAGCCAGATGTATGCTTCTGAAAGCGGGGTATCAACAGGTATTGAATCTGTTAAGAAAAATGCACCCGGCGCTTCGATTAAAGAAGTTGAGTAGATTTATTTTAGGCCACGAATTGACGATTGTACTTTTAATCATTCGTTAATTCGTGGCTTTTTATTTTTTTAAGATCGGCTTATTTCCAATAATTATTTGCGGCGGCAATGGTCGCAAATTCTGTGGCAACTACCTGCCCGACAGCAATTAGCATTGCCGCATCCTCCGCATAGATAGGTCGCAGCTTTTCACGCACCGACGCATCAGGCTGGGTTGCTTTTATAACCAATCGCGCCATTTTTACGGCCAATTGCCTGCCCTCTTCGGGCGTTTTGGTGATGAGGGAATTTCCGGGAACCATTTCAATTTGTTCTGACATAACTTAAGTTTTTTAAATTTTCCTAAAATTAACGAAACTGTTGCAAATTGAAAATGATTAAAGTCGTATTTACTGGGCGCGGTCCAAAACCAACTGGTCGCGCAGGGTTTTCAATTGCTCGCTCAAGCCAATTTTATAGGTATGTGGATTCTGGAATCTTTTGAATTCTTCGGGAAGCAGCGCCAACCTTTTGCGAGAAAATTCCGCGATTTCAGAAACCGATTGTTTCGGAATCAGTGCTTTCCCCTTCTCCATAACCTTTTGTAAAAGCGGTTCTTTCTGAAATTTTTCGAGTTCTAGATTTTTGGTTACATCAAATGGATGGAACATTTTTAGGATATTCTCTTCGGAAACCAATCCTATAGCGTCGGCACCGTAAAACATGCCATTTTCATCTATCAATCGGAATACTTGCTTCTTTGAAGGAAGCGAAATTTTTATGATATTCTCTGAAAGTTTTATTCGGGGTTCGCCGTTGAATTCTGAAAGTTTATAAACCCCGCCCAGTGCCGCATCGGGTTTGCCTGTAACGAGGTTGGTGCCCACTCCGAAAATATCAATTGGAGCGTGTTGCTCCTCCAAGCTTTTGATAACGTATTCATCCAATTGGTTTGAAGCAACTATTTTTACAAAATCCAATCCCGCATGGTCCAAAAGCTTACGCGTTTCCTTTGCCAGGTACGCCAAATCGCCACTATCCAAACGAACGCCGTACAGCTGCTCTCCACTTTTCTCCATTTCCTTGGCAACGGTAATCGCGTTGGGCACGCCACTTTTCAGCGTGTTATAGGTATCTACCAAAAGCACACAATTTTTGTTGCGGATTCTCGCAAAATCGCGGAACGCCTGCAACTCGTCTTCATAGCTCTGTATAAAAGAGTGCGCCATGGTGCCCGATCCGGGAATGTTAAAATCCTCGGCTGCTTTTACATTGCTGGTGCTGTCAAAACCGCCAATAGCCGCTGCCCGGGTCGCAAAATAGCCTCCCGTGGCGTGGGCGCGCCTTAAGCCCATATCCAACAAAACCTTGTTGCCCGCGCTGTGTCGAATCCGGCTGGCCTTGGTAGCAATAAGAGTCTGGAAATTAAGGATATTCAGCAACACAGTTTCCACAATCTGAACCTCCATGATATTTCCTTCCACTTGTAGAATCGGTCTATTCGGAAAAACAATGTCTCCCTCTTTGGAAGATCTGACGGTTCCACGGAAGCGAAACTTCTGAAGATATTCCAAAAAATCTGCTTCAAAGCCGTGGATTTTCAGATACTCGATGTCTTCCTTCGTAAATCGTAAATACTCTAAAATTTCAAGTATATTCCCAAGACCGGCAAATATGGCATAGCCGCCATCAAAAGGATTCTTTCTAAAATAATAATCGAAGACAGCCTCACTTTCTGGCTTGGTCTTAAAATAAACCTGGGCCATGGTGAGTTGATACAAATCGGTATAGGAGGCTGAAATTTGGAACATTTTGAGTATCTATTTAGTGTAATTTTCTAAAACCTCCAGAAACTTATCGTGCATTTCAGCGGTATAATCCAAATGCGTTACAATCCTGAGTTTCCCCTGCCCCATACTGCTTATTTTTATGTTCTTCTGAAGCAGATCGTGCATAAATTTTTCTTCGGAAATATGCTCTGAAAGATAAAATATCACAATGTTGGTTTCCGTGGGCTCTACTCCTTTCACATAGTCTTGTTGTGAAAGTAACGCTGCAATTTCCGAAGCTTTTTTATGGTCTTCTGAAAGACGTTCCAAATGGTTATCCAGCGCGTAAATTCCCGCGGCAGCCATAAAACCTATCTGCCGCATGCCGCCGCCCAAAACCTTTCGCACGCGCATGGCCTTTTGCATAATTTTCTTTTTTCCTATCAATACACTGCCCATAGGTGTGCCCAAGCCTTTGCTCAGACAGACGGAGATGGTATCGAAAGTTTTTCCGTACTTCTTCGGGTCTTCCCATTTGGCAACGAGCGCGTTCCAAATCCGTGCGCCTTCAAGATGAAAACCAAGGTTATTTTTGTCGCAAATTTTTCGAATTTTTTCAATTTCCGAAAAATCATAGCACGCGCCGCCGCCTTTGTTTGTAGTGTTTTCGAGACAAACCAAACTGGTCAAAGGACTGTGGTAAAAATTCGGCGGATTGATGTTTTCCTCAACTTGGGCGGCGGTAATCATTCCGCGGTCGCCATCCAAAAGTTTGCACGAAACGCCACTGTTAAACGAGACGCCACCGCCTTCATAATTGTAAACGTGGGCCCATTTATCGGCAATCAATTGTTCGCCGGGCTGGGTGTGCATTTTTATGGCGGCCTGGTTTGCCATACTTCCCGTGGGAAAAAACAGCGCCGCATCCATCCCGAACATTTCTGCCAGCTTTTTTTCCAGCTTGTTTGCGGTGGGATCTTCTTTATAAACATCGTCGCCCACTTCCGCATTCATAATGGCTTGCATCATTGCTTGGGTAGGCTTGGTAACCGTATCACTTCTTAAATCTATAATCATTTTCTTGTTTTAATCTTCGCGAAAAAACTTTCCGTTTTCGTCAAACTTCTTTACTAATTCTGAAATTTCCTTGTCCAGCGCAATCAATTCAAGGGAATTATTGTGTTCCGCATTTACATTTTTATATTTTGAATCATTTCCCAAATCATATTCCTTAAAGCTTTTTTCAAACACATCTCTTCCAAAGGCAAATTTGTATTCTTTGTGGCACGAGCTTACGGACATATTTCCAAAAGCGTTGGTATCTACTTTCTCGCCTTCGTAAGGCTTAACTTCCCCGATTTTTAGAGCATTTTTATTCTTTAAAACTTTTGACATATCCTTGCTGATCCCTAAGGATATAGGCTTAAAACTTCCGCAGTTGTCAAATTTTTGAAGTTTCATAATTTTGTCGTCTTCTTTCCAAAAAACATATACCGAATAATAAGTGGAAGTTGATGTACACCATTTTCCATCGGGCATGGTGAACATTTGAATGTTTCCATCGCAGTAGTCCTTTCTAAAAAAATATTCTGGGTTCTGCTGCAGTTCCAGTTCCGCCATTTTCTGTGCAACTATTGAATCTACATAGGCTTCGTCGTTTTGGGCAAAACCTACAGCTATCATAAAAAATGTGAACAGGAGCAATGTTTTTTTCATAAAGTGAAGATTTAAGGGGAATTTACTTTTCACAAATACCTATTTGAATGAAAGTATAAAATTAGCCGAAATATTCGTTCGTCTCACGAAGTTAATAGTATTTTTGCTAAAATTCTTACCTAAAATATGACAACAACAGACCAAATAAAAGACCTTAAGGTGCGGTTAGATGCCTTGAGGCACTATCTTTGACATTGCTGGGAAAAATATAGAGATTACCAACGACGAAGAAAAAACCTTTGACCCCAACTTTTGGAACAACCCACAGCAAGCCGAGGCTTTTATGAAAGAACTGCGGACCAAAAAAAAGTGGGTAACCGACTACGAAACCGCAAAAACACTTACCGAGGAAGCTGATATTCTGCTTGAATTTTATAAAGAAGGTGAAGGCAAAGCCGAAAATGTAGATGCTGCCTTTGAAAAAGCCAAAAGCGCCATTGAAAATTTGGAGTTTCGGAATATGCTAGGCGAAGAAGGCGATGATATGAGCGCCGTCTTGCAGATTACCGCAGGTGCCGGCGGAACCGAAAGCTGTGATTGGGCACAAATGCTCTCGCGGATGTACCTGATGTGGGCGCAGAAAAACGATTATAAAGTAAAGGAACTCAACTTTCAAGCGGGCGATGTAGCCGGAGTAAAAACGGTTACCCTGGAAATCGAGGGCGAATACGCCTTTGGTTGGTTAAAGAGTGAAAACGGCGTGCACCGTTTGGTGCGTATTTCTCCCTTCGATAGCAATGCGAAGCGACATACAAGTTTTGCGAGCGTTTATGTATATCCGTTGGTTGATGACACTATTGAAATTGAAATCAACCCAGCCGATATTTCTTGGGAATTTGCCCGCAGTAGCGGTGCCGGCGGTCAGAATGTTAATAAAGTAGAAACAAAAGCCATACTTACCCACCACCCTTCGGGAATTGTGATCCATAACAGTGAAACCCGCAGCCAGCTGGACAATCGCGAAAAGGCGATGCAGATGCTGAAATCTCAATTGTATGAAATAGAACTTCGGAAACAAATGGCCCAGCGAGCCGAGATTGAGGACAGCAAGCTTGCCATAGAATGGGGCTCGCAAATTCGCAACTATGTACTGCATCCTTATAAATTGGTGAAAGACGTGCGCACAGGCCATGAAACCGGAAATACAGATGCAATGCTGGACGGTGAGATTGACGAGTTTTTAAAGGCGTATTTGATGATGACGGGGCAGAAGGAGAAGAGTGATGAGCTTTAAAAAACAAAGGGAACAAGATTCTAAAATCTTCGTTCCCTTTGCAAATCATAATTCCTTCTGCTGGCATTATCCGTTTCGAAGTTTTGCGGGTATATTCTCAGCTGTTTTTTAGACTTAAGCACCCCGATATGATAGTCTTGTAAAGATAGGGAAAATTTTAAAACAATAGATTGGTCGTGGAAATTTTAACTTTTGCGCCTACCCAAATAATCACTGGCCCAAAATACCAACAACAGCACTAAAAAAATACCGGAAATATATTTTGCCGGTTCCAATCCCCCATCGCCAATACCAATAAAACCAATGACCGCGAAGACGATCGCAAGAATTATATAAGTTGCTTTCCAGTGAAGCATGGAGAGATTGGTTTGAAAGTTGTTTAAATATAGCTACTAAAGTTAAAACATTTTTAATTAAATTTTAACATTGGAAGCATCTTTTTTAACATAAAAACCCTATCATTCAATTACTTCAAAATATTTTTTAGTCGAAATGTACGTGCCCTCTTCGCTAAAACCTTCTATCCAAATTTCAAAAACATCCGAAACGTCCGAAGTGTAAAAAGATGTTTCATAGTTACCGTTTGTGAGCATAATATTGGGCTCCCAAAGCAATTGTACGCGATAATCCGGAATCCTTTTGAGTGAAGGATTTTGGCCGTAATCCGGCCTATAATATTTTTTATCCCTAATCATCGGCTGAAGGCTTATTTCCTCGACATATTCAGGGGATAGTTTGGGAACGAAGTCACCTTTCTTTGTTTCAACTGCAATGATTCCGCTAAAAATTCGGGAGCCATAACGGTAGGGTTCGTTGACCACTCGAATTCGCTGTATGTCGCGTGCATTGTAGTTTATGAGTTCAGTATTATCCTGAATGAACATTCCATCCATCAAGACCAGGGGATCCGCAGTGTTGAATTTAGCGATACCGTTGGGATCATACGCATTGTTCACGACAAATCTACTTTCGCCATCCTTGCCCCTAATGGCGGCAAGGGTTACAATTTCAACGAAGGTTTCCCTAACGGTAGGAAATCTTGTATAATCATCAAGCGTGAAAACAGTGCCCAAGTCATCAAAAAAGGCAGGATTGATCTTGTTTTTTAAAATGCTGTCTTTCTTTACATCAAAATAGGCGTTTTCCACTTGCAATTGGACACTCCTTTCCTGTAGCCATTGTTTTAGTTCCGCATCCAACTTCAAAAAATAAGGTTCATTGGGCCGCAGCTTCAATTCCTTGCTATCCAAAACTACCTTGTAATTGTTTCTCACTTCCTCATCGCCATACAATTGGACAATACTTTTTTCAGCATTATAGGCTTCGGTTACCGAAAAGAAGAAACGCCCCTCAGAATTGGTTTTCGCAATTTTTGCCACATAATCCACTCCGGGAATCGTGAGCACGACTTCTTTATTTGGTGCAGGTGAACTGTCGAGTTTGGCGCGAACAACGCCCGAAATAAGCTCGCCGCGAAGCTCTGGCACATAAAAAATTTCAGAAGCTTTATCTTCCTCCCATTTTGAAACTCGTCCGAAAATTTCAACAGGATTAATTTTTCGTACGGAAAGTGTATAATTCCCCTTTGAAATATTGGCGTCTGCTTCCACCTGCAGAGTTATCTTCTCACGGAAACCATAAGTATTCTTATTTATATTAATAGTGAGCCCTTCAGCATTCTCTTCAACTTTTGGGAAATCATTTTTTGAGGAAGCGGTAATTTTTATGGAATCCCTTGCTTGCGGGGCACGATCCATTTTTTCAAAAGTGTTGATCACATATATATCTTTCTGCGCAAAGGCGTCCTGCGGATTGTTTCTTGAAAAATTGGTATATGCAATCAGTTTATAAATGCCCGTCCTCAAATTGGAAGGCAGGAAAAAATCTCCGTTCGCAGTTCCCTGTTCTACCTTTAATTTATGGTGAAAAACCACAGAGTCGTTTTGATTTCTTAGGGAAACATAGACAACCTTACTAAGCAAGTTTGGCCGCTTTGAGGTGTTAAGTGTATTCGCTTTATACTGAAGTAGCTCTCCTGCGAGCAATACTTGCGAATTCATTGAAAGGACCACGTCTTCCCTAGGAAAAACATTGACGTCAACTTCAACCTCATTTTTAGAAATTTGTGCCGATGCGGCAATTCCGAAAAAAACGAATACTATAATAATTAATTTTTTGACCATAATCAATCTTCCCAAAAAGTGGGTCTTACATTTGATGAAAAAGAGGTGCAAACGGCACACTCCTGCTGAACGATTCTATAAATACCCGTGGTACTTACCGTGAGCACTTGATAATCAAAATATTCTATATATTGGCGTATGGCATCCCTTTCATTAGGGTCATTGTCCAAGGTAGTATCATCCCAATAATCCAACGCAAGTACCTCGCATTCAATAAAATAAGGCGGTTTTTCCAATCCGATGTCCTCATAATTGAAATATATTCTTTTTGAAGTCATTGAAGAGGCTTCAAAAAAGCCAATAACCTTTTCGTCGGGCTTTGTTTCAGAAACCATATTCCCCGTAACATAGCCTGGCTGACCTTGCGATAGTAGACTCTCCACACTGCCTAGTTCCTTCACTATTTTATAAAAAGTATATGCTTCTACGCTTTGTACATATTGTTTAACCAAAATGCTGTAACGGGTTTGCAGTTTTGCGTCCAACTTAGAAAGATATTTTACAGGAAAACGAACTATCCTGTTTTCATTAAATTCTGTTGTAGCGGTCTGATTAATACCAGTGGAATTCTCAGTAGAATAACAAATTATCTCGGGTTCCCGCGGAGTAAGCTCTACGTCGTAAGTACCACTATTCGGATTGAAATTTATAATCTGAGCAGTATAAGGCGAAGGATATGGCGCAACTATTTTATAAGTTTCTTCATATTCATACCTAAAATATTTTGCATTGCCCGTGGGGTCTTCGGTGTTTACCAAAACTTGTACGCCATCCTTGTTTTCGGTTCCATCCACAATCCGTTCGGCGTATACCTCGCCAATTTCGACCTCGGGCGGCAAGGTTACCGCTGTAGATATGTAATGTTTTCCTTCTGCCGTAACAATTTTCAACGTATAGGATACATTGGGCACTGCGCTAAAGGCTTGTTCTGAAATATAATTGCCCGTTTCACTATCCCAATAGAAGTTATAAGCATTGCCATCACTTGCAGATACGTTTACAGTGGCATTGTTCACGGTTAAAATTTCGGGATCCTCAAGTCTTGAAGTTTTGCTCAATTTCACAATTTGAGGCTTTAACTCATCGGTTATCGTGCTCTCTACCACCAGAACACTTTCAAAATCGACGGTTTCAATTTCATAGGGTTCGGTACAGCTCAATTGCAAAAGTGTAAGTGAAAAGAATATAAAATATAAAAAGGGTATCCTCATAGTTCCTAAAACTTAAAGTTATACGTTATTGTTGGCACCGGCACCGAAAATATGGAAGTTTTATAAGCCTTGATCTGACCTTCCTCGTTCACGAAAAACACGGAGTAAGGGTTGTTTCTTCCCAGAACATTATATACTGAAATATTAATAAAACTATGCGCAAGTTTATTCAATTTATGGTTGCCCTCTATGTTCACGCCCAGATCCAGCCTGTAATAATCCGGAATCCGGAACTGGTTGCGGTCGCTGTAAAGCACCTGCTCCTCACCTGCAAACACATACCGCCCAATGGGATAGGTAATCGGTCTCCCGGTTTGATAGGTGAAATTTCCAGAAAAGCTGAAACGCTTGGTCAGCTTATAATTTGCAACTACCGAAAAGTCGTGGGGCTTGTCATAATTTGCCGGAAAAAATTCACCATTGTTAACCCGCTCCTGCATAAGCTGACTGTCCAGTTTCACCTCTGACCGGGAATAGCTGTACCCCACATACCCATTGAATCTTCCCGAGTTCTTTTTTACCAAAAACTCTACACCGTAAGCCCTTCCCTCGCCTTGTAAAAGGTCTGTTTCGAGGTCTTCGTTCAAAATTAATTGGGCGCCAATTTTATAATCCAGCAAATCCTCCATTGTTTTGTAATATCCTTCCAGGCTGAATTCTACATCCTTGCCGGGAAGATTTTTAAAAAACCCGAGACTGTACTGGTTGGCGCGTTGCGGGGCAATGTTCAAATCCGATAGTTTCCAAATATCCGTAGGCGATTGGGTGGTGTTTGTAGAAAGAAGATGTAAATATTGGATAGTCCTGTTAAAGCCTCCTTTTACCGAAAAATCATTCCCCAGTAAATAGCGCGCGGCAATGCGATATTCTGGGCCGCTGTACGTTTTAATCGATTCGTTTTTACCGAACTCCCGTACTTCAATCACCGAACTTTCACTTTTGGGAACACCTTCTTCATAAACATTTTGGGTGGAAGGACCCAGCGCCATATAAAAAGAATAACGCAATCCCAAATCCAGCAAAAACTTGTCGCTAACTTCAAACAAATCTGAAAGATACAGGGCCGATTCTAACCCTTTTTCACGGTCGATGGTCTTCGGGTCCACATCAGAGTTGGGGCCAATAGGTACAATATTTCCTGGGTCTATGGAATACAGTTTACTGCTCAACCCATAGCTGAGTTTATGCTTGGGGCTTAGTTTGTAATTGAGATTCAACTTTGCCTGATATTCGTTCAACTCATACCCAAAATCGAAATCCTCGTTGGCGTCTGCCTCATAGTTCACTCCATATTTGTATTGGCTGTTTACCAAAATGAGTTCTGCCCTACTCCTTTCACTGAACGTATGACCGTATTTTAATGAAATCAAGCGGTTGCTGTAATCAAAAATAGAATCTGAAGTTATGCTGAAACGGTCTTTGCTATAATAAAAAGTACCTTGTAGGGAATTGTTGTTATCAATATTGTGCTTGTACTTCACAATGCCATCATAAAAGGAAGCCTCGCTGTTTTTCAGTTCCTCTTCGTCAAGACTTCTTAAAATCCAATCGGAATAGGTAGCCCTAAAACCGGCTATTACCGAAGCTTTTTCCTTAACAATGGGCACTTCAACGGCAAGATTGGCGGTAATTGGCCCTACGGAACCCTCACCTTTAAATTTTTCCATATCGCCCGATTTGGTTTCAATATCAAAAACCGAGGAGAGCCTTCCCCCGTATTCAGCGGGAATGCTCGCCTTGTAAATTTCAAGGCTTCCGGTGGTAAAGGGATTTACCGCAGAAAAGAAGCCCAAAAAGTGCGATGGATTATACAGCACGGCATCATCCAGCAAGATAAGGTTTTGGTCTGCCCTGCCGCCGCGCACGTTAAAGCCGCTGGAACCTTCACCAGTGGTTTTTATTCCGGGCATGGTTGTGGCGACTTTTAAAATATCGCGCTCGCCCAAAACAAGGGGAATGGTTTTAATGGATTCAATATCAATATTGGTAACGCCCACCACGGCATCGCGCACGTTGGCGTCTTTGTTTGATTTTACCACAACTTCTTCAAGCGATTCGGTGTTTTCGCGCAAGTCGATATTTAGCGAGCCATCGCCGTACATAATTATATCCTGCCGAATTTTTTCAAATCCCAAAAGATTGGTCTCCAACTTATTCAGACCATACGGAAGCCGAATACTGTAGCGGCCTTCGGCATCGGTTACGGCATATTTTGTCCTGTCAATGGTAGAAATGGAAAGATTTTGAAGCGGTTCCCCGGTCTTTGAATTTCTAAAAACACCCGAGAGCGTATATGTTTTGTTAGCGACGTTGGGGCGTTGTTTGCCAATGGTAACCAATTTTCTGGTCTGAACGGCGCCCTGTGAAATATATTCCTCTTGAAAAATGGGCGCGTTATTATTTTCAACTGCGTTTTTATCGGGTTTTGCTTCGTTAAAATAATCTGGGGGCAGTTCGGTATAAATGTAAGTATTGTTCAGCAAGATGACTTTGCCATCCTTCAAAATGTAGTTGATATTTGTATTGCTGAAAAGCTCGTCCAGCACCTCACGAAGGGACTCATTCTGAAAATCCTTCGTCACAAAATGTCCCTTCAGCCACGCTTCATCAAAATAGAAGGTTTTTTCTGAAAGCGATTCAACCTTCAGAATTGCTTCCTTTAGCGGCGTATTCTTAAAACTTGCGGTTATGTTTTGGTTGTTTTGCCCAAAAAGCCCAGGTGATGACATTAAAACTATGGCGAGGACAAGAATTATATTTTTCATGCAGAACTTTGGCTTCAGGTTACTGTTGGTTTGAGTTGGAATCCCGCCCATCGAGATAGGTAACAAGCTTTGTCATAAATAAGTCTGGGTTTGATTTTCGTATGGCTTTATAACTTTTATAAAACTCTCGAATTTCCCCAGCTTTCTCCGGAAGCAGTTGCCGAATGTCCCGTGGGGAGCCAAGGATGGCATACTTCCCATTATATTTCAACACATAATAATTGGCTTCAGAAAATCTATATTGAATACCATTCCTCAGGGCTCTATCCTTCATTTTTTTTGTGTGCTTTATGTACAATTCCAAATCATTTCCAAGATAGGCGGCTTCATAAAAACCGTTACCGCCAAGACCCAAATCCACATTGGGAAGTCTTACAAATTTGTGGTTATGAATGGAAAATGAATCTAAAAACGCTGGAATAAATTTCACATTAAAAATGCTCAGATTGTCATCAGACCGGGTTAGCAGATTGTCGCGCAACAGATCGTATTTCAGCAGGACATTTACGTAATACTGGCCATTGTAAGTAATCGAACCTTTTGTGTAATCATAACCTTGGTAATATCTAAACGTGCCGTCCGTATTCAAAAACAGATCTGTGAACTCAGTCCCGTTATACAGGCCCGTGTTGTCCAGCCCCACAATTTTATCATAGGTTTCATAAATTTTATCCGGTAAATTTGCTTGTGAAAATGTCGCCAGAGGAAACAACGAACAAAATAGAAAAGGTTGGAAGGTTTTTAGTATTTTCATTTCAGAATTTTACGATTTTAAAAGTACATAAAAATGAGTACCAATCTATAAATCGTTCCGTTAAATAACGGTCAAGCCGCAATTTTTTATTCATAAGAATATATCTTCGTGCAAAACCGAGATTAAATATTTTACTATTATTCAAACCTTATATGAAGGCTGCATCGCTCAAAGAAATAAAAACCGAACTAAACCACCGCTCCACCCAGGAATTGCTGGAGCTTTGCCTTCGCCTTGCAAAATTCAAAAAGGAAAATAAGGAGCTGCTCACCTATCTTTTGTTTGAATCTGCAGATGAGGAAACGTACATCCAAAGCATAAAAGCCAAGGTTGATACAGATTTTGAAACTATAAATACCAAAACATTTTTTTACATAAAAAAGAGCGTCCGGAAAATTTTGAGGGAGCTGAAAAAATTCATCCGCTATTCGCAAAACAAAGAGACCGAAGTGGAACTTTTGCTCTATTTTTGTGAAAAGCTGAAAAACTTCAAACCATCCATAAAACGAAATACTACCCTTACCAATTTATACAACCGGCAGATTGATTATATTTCAAAAAAAGTAGAAACCCTGCACGAAGATTTGCAATATGACTATAAATTGGAACTGGAAGAATTATCAAAAAAGTAGAACTTTATTATAAAATATGACAACCCTCTACCACAACCCCCGCTGCAGCAAATCGCGCCAAGCTCTTCAACTTTTGGAAGAAGAAGGCGAAACCATTGAAATTGTAAAATATCTTGAAAACCCGCCCACGCACCAAGAGCTGAAGCAAGTTATAGAACTTTTGGGCATAGACCCCATCGAACTTGTAAGAAAACAGGAAGCCGAGTGGAGGGAAAATTACAAAGGAAAGAATCTCACCAATGAAGAGGTTATAGATGCCATGATTCAACATCCGAAATTGATTGAACGGCCCATAGCCATAAAGGGCACGCATGCCGTTGTGGGCAGACCTCCCGAGAAAGTGCTGGATATTTTATAGTTTGAGCATTTTTATTTAACAAGAATTTAGCAGTTTCCAATTAAACCACGGCTATTTTCGTGGGTCAAAATTGCTAAAAATTATATGAAGATAAAGCTCTCTTTACTACTCGTTCTTGCCTCGACCTTACTCTTGGCCCAAAATCCTGGAAAAAAACAAATTACCATTAAAGGAACCATTCTAGAAGAGGGTACCGATTATCCTTTAGAATATTCCACCGTTTCCTTCATAAACCGAGAAGGAAAGACCGTTACCGGCGGAATCACCGATATCGATGGTAAATACAGTATCGAAGTACCCGCTGATGTTTATACGGTGAAATATGAATTTATCTCGTATAAAACCAAAGAGCTTCCCAATCAAAATTTAACCAAAAACACCACGCTGCCAACGGTAAAATTGGCCCTGGATGCGGCAAGTCTTGATGAAGTAGTAGTACGTGCAGAAACCACGGAAGTACAAATTAGGCTCGATAAAAAAATATACAATATTGGGAAAGACCTTACATCGGGAGGAGCTACGGTGAGCGATGCCCTGAATAATGTGCCTTCGGTTACGGTAGATATTGACGGAGCAATCGCCCTACGCGGAAATGAGAACGTACGTATTCTCATCAACGGGAAACCATCGGCCATTGCAGGATTTGGTTCTACAGATGCCTTGCGCCAATTGCCCGCCGAAGCCATTGAGCGTGTTGAGGTAATTACCTCGCCTTCTGCCAGATATGATGCAGAAGGAACCGCCGGAATCTTAAATATTATTCTGAAAAAGGAAAAAACGCTCGGCCTCAATGGTTCGTTAAGTACAAGTATTGGCGTTCCACTAAATAGTAACGCAACGACCAACATTAATCTCCGTACAAATAAATTTAATATTTTCAATACCACGGGCATATATTATCGGAATGGACCCGGAAACGCTTTCTTCAACAATACTTACAAAGCGCGCCCACTTTTGGACGAAAATGGAGAGCCCATTTTGGACGATGAAGGAGAGCCAATTACCTTTGAGCCTAAATTCGATCGCGTTATCGAAGCCAGGAAATACGACCGTATGGGCAAGGGTTTCAATACCAATTTAGGCATTGAATATTTCCTTACCGACAAATCTTCCATTACGGCGAGCGCCTTCTATAGAAAAGGTGACGGCAATGACGAGACTACCAATAATACTTCAAATTATAATTTGGGTGAAGTAAAGGAGCGCATTACCAGAATTGAGAACGAAGCGGAAGATGATGAAACCTACCAGCTCGCATTAAATTACGTAAATAATTTCAATGATAACGGCCATAAATTAACCGCCGATTTTCAGTATGAAAAAGACAAGGAAACTGAGAGTTCCTTTATTACGGAGAGGCGTTTATTTCCAAATATCCAGGTATTGCCTTCTGAAGATATAATTCAAAAACAAAACCAGACCGAATATTTAGCGCAGGCCGATTATGTGCTGCCAATAGGAGAAAATGCACAATTTGAAGCTGGATACCGCGGCAATTTTGAAGAAAACATTACAGACTACACCCTGTTGGAGGAAACTGGAACCACGGGCATTTTTGTTAGAAATGATAGCATCTCAAACATTTTCACCTATAATGAAAACGTGCATGCTTTATATTCCCAATATGGAAATAAATTCGGAAAGTTCTCCTTTCTGTTAGGTCTGCGCGTAGAGAATACCCAGTTAAAAGGAAAGGTAGATGCCGAAAATCTGGTAGGCGAAACACCTATAAATCTAAATTTTGATAAAAACTATACCGGCCTCTTCCCTACCGTAAACCTAACCTATGAACTAAAGGAAAACGAAAACATTACTCTAGGTTACAACAGACGTATAAACAGACCGCGCCATTGGTTTATAAACCCGTTCCCATCGCGCTCAAGTGAAGCGAACATATTTCAGGGAAATCCAGATTTGGATCCTGCCTTTGCCAGTGCTTTTGATTTGGGTTACTTAAAACGTTGGAAAAAATTAACGTTGACTACCTCCCTTTACTATCAATACGAAACCGATGCTTTTGAAAGAGTGCAGCAAGAAACGGGCGAATTAACTAGTAACGATATTCCCGTAATCCGTACGCTTCCCATAAACCTTTCCACAAACGAGCGTTACGGTTTTGAACTAGGTTTACTTTACAATCCTACAAAATGGCTTAACTTAAACGGAAGCTTCAATTATTTCCTATTTAAAACCGAAGGATTCTATAATGATATTGATTATGGCGCCGAGAATACCAGTTATTTCGGACGTTTCAGCAGTAAGGTAAAACTCCCCGCCAAGATTGAATGGCAGACCAACGCTTTCTACAGAGGGCCATCCAATAATTCGCAGACTGAAACAGATGGTATCCTTTCAGTAGATATGGCAATGAGCAAGGATATTAT
The DNA here is from genome assembly GCF_000952855.1 of Aequorivita vladivostokensis. Classification (GTDB taxonomy): domain Bacteria; phylum Bacteroidota; class Bacteroidia; order Flavobacteriales; family Flavobacteriaceae; genus Aequorivita; species Aequorivita vladivostokensis. The sequence goes on from NZ_JSVU01000002.1 coordinate 69,690, forward strand.
GGACGATAACGGAACTTTGGCCCTGAACGTAAGCGATCTTTTTAATACCCGAAAAAGAAACAGTCTTACTACCACAGATTATTTTACCAGTGAAAGCGAATTTCAATGGAGACAGCGCCAGGTGACCTTAACTTTTACCTACCGTTTTAACCAAAAGAAACAGCGTCAACGCCCAGAAAGAGGTGGCGGATTTGACGAGGGTGGATTTGAGGGTTAAACCGGGATTAATTGCCAATAAAAAAGGGAACCAAAATTGGTTCCCTTTTTTTATATCAATTGCTGAAGTTAATTTACTTCATTTCGTTTTTACGTTTTGCCTCACGCTTCAATTTCCAGTTTTCATAAAGTGCGCCCCCAATCCAATAGGGAAGAATACTCACTAAGAATATCATTAACCAAAATCCCATAGTAAGAATAGCTAAAAAAGCAAGAAAACCTAAATATTGTTCAAATGTAAACATGATGTGGCGTTTTAAATGATGCCCCAAAGATAATAGGTTTTTTTGAAAAACGGCAACAAAACTTTTCGATTTATTCACAACAAATAAACAGCCGTGCGGGTTGAACAACTTTTGCCTTTTCGTTACCTTTGCCTTTGAGCTCTAAAACTTTGTACGAAGAGTTCTTTTATAAACTTTCAAAACACATTCACAATGCAATATAGAATAGAAAAAGACACCATGGGCGAGGTAAAAGTACCTGCCGACAAACTTTGGGGAGCGCAAACCGAGCGTTCTTTTGAAAATTTTAAAATCGGTCCGCGTGCTTCCATGCCTATGGAAATTATTTACGGGTTTGCCTATTTAAAGAAAGCAGCCGCCTACACCAATTGCGACCTCGGCGTACTCTCCGAAGAAAAAAGAGATTTGATTGCCAAGGTTTGCGATGAGATTTTGGAAGGAAAGCACGACGATCAGTTTCCGTTAGTAATCTGGCAAACTGGAAGCGGCACCCAAAGCAATATGAACGTGAATGAAGTGATTGCGAACCGTGCCCACCAACTTGCGGGAAAGACCATAGGCGAAGGCGAAAAAACGCTCCAACCCAATGACGATGTTAACAAATCGCAATCATCAAACGATACTTTCCCAACGGGTATGCACATTGCTGCCTACAAAAAATTGATTGAAAATACCATTCCCGGTGTGGAGCAACTTCAGAAAACACTTTCCAAAAAAGCATCGGATTTCAAGGATGTGGTAAAAATAGGCCGTACCCATTTTATGGATGCCACTCCCCTAACCCTCGGGCAGGAATTTAGCGGGTACGCCGCACAGCTTGAGCACGGAATTAAAGCCTTAAAAAACACCCTGCCACATTTGGCCGAACTAGCTTTGGGCGGAACTGCAGTTGGAACAGGATTGAACACTCCAAAAGGTTACGATGTTAAAGTTGCCGAATACATCGCAAAATTTACCGACCTGCCTTTTGTAACTGCTAAAAACAAGTTTGAAGCCCTTGCCGCACACGATGCTTTGGTGGAAAGCCACGGCGCTTTAAAGCAATTGGCGGTGTCATTGAATAAAATAGCGAATGATGTGCGGATGCTCGCCAGCGGACCGAGAAGTGGAATTGGCGAAATAAACATTCCGGCAAACGAACCCGGCTCCTCCATTATGCCCGGAAAAGTAAACCCAACCCAATGCGAAGCGCTTACTATGGTTTGCGCACAGGTAATCGGGAACGATATGGCTATTGCCGTAGGTGGAATGCAGGGACAATTTGAGCTAAACGTTTTTAAACCAGTGATGGCTGCCAATTTCCTCCAGTCAGCCGAATTACTTGGCGATGCCTGTGTTTCATTTGATATTCACTGCGCTCAGGGTATTGAGCCCAATTACGAAGTAATCAAAAAACAGATGAACAATAGCTTGATGCTGGTTACTGCCCTCAATCCAAAGATAGGTTATTACAAAGCTGCGGAAATTGCAAACACGGCACATAAAAACGGTACAACGCTAAAAGAAGAAGCTGTAAATCTCGGCTATTTAACTGCCGAAGAGTTTGATGAATGGGTAAAACCGGAAAATATGGTTTAGAGAAGTCGGTAGTCCGTAGTCGGTAGTCGGTAGATTTTTTAGGCCACGAACTCACGAATATTTTTAAATAATAATTCGTGAATTCGTGGTCATTTTTTATTCAATAGCTTTCTTTTTAGACTTGCTTTTCTTCCCATAAAACTTTTTATATCTAAAATACGCCACGGCACTCAAAATAACTGCAAACAGCGTTATCCACCAAACAAAGGTTGGCGTTGCAGGTGCATCCCCGCTTGCGTAGGAATGTAAGCCACTCAGGTAAAAATTCACCCCAAAATAGGTCATCATAATTGAGGCGTAGGCAAACATCGCCAAAACGTTAAATGTCCAGCGTCCTCGAAGCCCGGGAACAAGGCGCGCATGGATTACAAACGCGTAAATCATAATACTGATAAGCGCCCAGGTTTCTTTCGGGTCCCAGCCCCAATAGCGCCCCCAGCTTTCGTTGGCCCATTGGCCTCCCAAAAAGTTACCTATGGTGAGCAACACCAAACCAACGGTCAGCGCCATTTCCGTTACAACGGTCAACTCGCTAATGTTGATTTCCATATTTTTAAAATTTCGCTTTGTGGTAAAAATCATTAGAAACAACGATGTTGCGCCCAGAATCATTCCCAAGGTGAAAGGTCCGTAGCTCATTACTATCACCGCCACGTGTATCATCAACCAATAACTGTCCAAAACAGGCTGTAAGGTTGATATGGATGGGTCTAACCAATTTTCGTGGGCTACCCAAAGTATGATGGCACCCGCAAAAGCTGTGGAGGCTACGGTTAAATCGCTTCGTCTTCCAAATGCCAATCCAAAAAATATTGTAGCCCAAGCTACATAAACTACGGATTCATAAGCATCACTCCACGGGGCGTGGCCACTCACGTACCAGCGCAAGGCCAGACCCAGCGTCATCAAAGCAAAGAATATCCACATTATAATTTTTGAACCTTTGATGAGGGTGCGAAGTATTTTTCGATCCTTGAAAAGTTGTGCAATAATAAATGCCATCATTAAAATTCCAAACACCGCAAAGTATTTATATAGCCTATTGAAAATATCTGCCTTGTTGTAAATTGTTTCTGCACGAAGCTTGTTTTCTGAAGGCATCACTTCTTCTCCATATTTTTTCTGGAAGTTGGTTATGCTTTGCAAAAATTCATTCGCCTGCGTGTAATCTCCGGTTTGGCGCGCTTTCTTTAAACTATCAAAATAAAGTGGCAGAATATTTTTGGCATATAAGGAATCCATTCCTTTTAAATTGGCCTCTCCCAATTCCGGATACGAAACCCATTTGTTGCCTTCATCGCCGGGAATGGGGAAAATTTTCAGAATACTTCCGCTAAGGGCAGCATTCAAAAGTGAAAAGTTTTCGTGGGCGCGAATAAAGTCCTTCTGAAATTGGTTGGGCGTATTGGTGCGCGTTGCAGCTTCCAAATAAGGCTCCAACTTATAATTTCCTTTTTCATCAAAAAGGTCGAGCAGGGCAATATCCTTTTGGCCTTCTGGCACGCCGGCCACGTGACGAATACTGTCGTTGCCGCGTTTTAAGGCAATCAAAGGAACTTCTACCCAAAGACGAGGAAATTCTGTCATCGAAATAAAAACCTGATTCGCATCCAAGCCTTCATAGGTTTCACTTCTGCTTATTTTACGCAAAAGCTCGCTTGCAAAGGTATTTACGGGTTTCATCCGCCCGTTGTCCTGAATTATCAGATGGCCAAATTCAGCCGCGTGCTCCTTGCTTACAGCGTTTGCCTTTATCAATGAATCAATTTGCGCTTTCGGAGGAGGTGTGTGCGCAGAGGGCGGATGCTGCTGGGCAAATCCAGAGAGCGAAAACAGCAATATCATTACGGTAACCATATTCTTTTTCTTTCGCTTTATTCTGCTTAAAATTTCCTCCAGTTTTCCAAAACGGCTATGCTTGCTAAACAGAATGGCCATTAAACCAAGGTACAAAAAGAAATAGCCAATATAGGTTATCCAAGTGCCCCACCAATCGTGGTTTACGGAGAGGATTGTCCCTCCCTCATCGGGATCAAAACCGGACTGGAAGAATCGATACCCTTCGTGGTCCAGCACGTTGTTCATAAAGATGTCTGCATCAAAATGGGATTGGTCTTCATTGATTACCGTTACTTTACTTTTAAAAGAGGAGTATCCTTTTTCGGTACCTGGATATTTTTCGGCAATAAAATCATTCAGCGTTATACTGAATGGCAATTCAATTTCCTTAGAACCATAACTGGTATAAACTTTTAAGCCTGCAATTTCCGTTTCCACCGGATTGGGCGCCGTCCCTTTGCCGCCGAGCAAGGAGACCGTTTTTGTTTCGTTGCCCGAAGATATTTCAAGAATCAGCGCATCCTGATTATTCGGCTGGTCGGGAGTGGCCGCCACTATCCCGAACTCACCTTTAGTGACGGGTTCCGGCACTACGAACGAAATACCGCCAATTCGGTACAGTGAGCGCAGATTGAAAGGCTGCACACTGTCTGCAACAACTTCGCCCTGCAATTGGTCAGCCATTCGCATATAGTCGCCCTCAAATGGACTGGAGATGGTGTACTCCCCATCCTCGGAATAAGTTATGTTTATAGCGCCTTCCGTAGGTTTGTTAACCGCAAAAAGTATGTTGTGGATATTTGAGACCTCTCCCACTTTCACCCAATGGTCGTGACGCTCGCCATCGCCAGATTCCACGATTTTAATATATTCCTCGCCATTTTCGTTCGGTGTTAGGCCTTCCACAGCGCCATCAATAAAATCTTTATATTTAATAGTTACCGCCTGGTTGTTATAATCGGTTTCTATTTTAAAGTCGTTGTTCAGCTTTTCTGAAAGTCTCAATTTTTTAGGTTTCACCTTTCTCCGTTGCGCCACGCCATCAATCATATAATCGCCATCAATAAATACATCGAGGTAGGTCTGTTCCGAAAGAATGGTATTTTCAGTTTGGCCTTCGCGAATGTGCATAACGCCTTCAAAACCTATGTAACGCGTTACAAAAGCACCAATAATCACCAAAATAAAAGATACGTGAAGCATCAACGAAGCCCACATTTTGCGCTTGTGAAGATTATATCGAAATATATTTCCGACAAAGTTGATAACGAAAAGCAACATAATTGCCTCAAACCACCACGCGTTGTAGATAAGTTCGCGCGTGTAGGGAGTTGGCGGACTTTGAGAGTCGGCATCCATAAAGGTTCCGGCAGCCATGGCTGCTGCAAAAACTATAAATAAAACGGCGGTTAATCGAGTGGAGAAAAGAACGGAAGCAATCTTTTTTTGCATTATAGGAAATTTTGGCGCAAAAATAAGGAATTGCGCCCATTTAGACTACTTAAATCTGTTAACTATTCGGGCTTTTTTGAAGTCTCATTTCGGGCATTAAAAATGTTCAAGTGAATGAAGGTTCCCATATTTCTCGCCCGGTTTTTTGCGATATTGGCGGTTTCGCCCTCAAAAAGTTCGTCGATGGTTTGGTGCCATAGGTTAATCCACGTGCCAAAGTGAAGTTCGTTGATGGTTCCCCCCACTTTTTTATCAACCTCAATGTGTGCGTGCATCGGGTTTCCGAAGTATTTTCGCTTAAAGAAAAGGTTGGTCTCCCAAAAATCGGTAAGAAGTTCAAGGTGGGTTTCCCAATCTGTTATGATTCCATTGAAAATAGGCCCCAGAAGCGTGTCCTTCCTCACTTTTCCATAGAATGTATTGACGAGCAAAGACACATCTTCGCGGGATTCAATTTTCTTTTTTGCCATTTTTTATAGCAAAGTTATTAAAATCAATAACATATTTACGACTAAACTTACCACCAATAACCAAAAGGCAAATTTTCTATTTGTTCCTGCCAGCAAAGCCGCATTATAGCCCATACACAGCGCAACGCAAAGAGTAAGCTCAATGCCGGTAATAAGACCTGTTCCCTGCGCCAAAATTGTCATGGCGGCAATAGAGCCTATGCAGCTGTTTATGATAATGGACAGCGGAATATACATATAATAATCGTGTACAAATTCGTCCTGCAATTTCTTTATAGATAGGGTTTTCATAATATAAATAGGGTTTTGATTTTTAAGGTGTAAATTTACAATGCAGAACAGGCCTTATTTTATGAGGCAAATCATAAACCCATGATTCCAGAAAATTTACTGTTGAACTACGGCGCAACCCTTGAAAATATTAAGGCTTCGGAAATAATTCTTCACGAAAAAAAGCGGGCAGATTTCTATTTTCAGATAAAGACCGGCGAGGTAAAAATGTTCAATATCAACGAACAGGGAAAGGAATTTGTACAGGGCATCTTTTACGACGGGGAAAGTTTTGGCGAGCCGCCATTGCTGGGCGATTTTAAATATCCCGCTTCCGCTTCGGCCGTAAAGCAAACGCAGCTGTACAAATTGAGCAAAACAAAATTGTTTGAATTGCTTACCGAAAACCCTGAAATAAACCTAAAATTTACCAAGGCCCTAGCAAAACGGCTCTATTACAAAGCCACCATTTTAAAGGAAATTTCAGTACATCCGCCCGAACATCGCATCTTGACCTTGATAGATTTTTTAAAACGAAAATACGGTTCCGAAGAACTTTTTCAAGTAGAACTGACCCGTCAGCAAATTGCCGACTTGACCGGGCAGCGCGTGGAAACCGTAATTCGCGCCATCAAGCAACTGGAACAGGACGGCGAGATAAAATTGATAAAGCACAAAGTCTTCCGTTGAAAATTTTTGGCAGCGCAAAGAGGAAAGAGGAAGGACGAGTTTGTATTACAACAAGAATTTTGATTACATCTTTCTTTATTCTTTTTTCTCTATTCCTTTTTTCTAAAAACCGCTAACTTCGCACTATGATAAAGGTAGTTTTTTTAGGCTTCGGAAATGTAAATAGCCATTTACTCAATGCTTTACATAATAATTCGAAAGTTTCTGTAATACAGGTTTTTAACAGAAATATTATCAAAATGATTTCGCCTTTTGAAAAGATTCCTTTTACCGATGATATTTCAAAAATTGCCGATGCAGATATTTACATAATCGGAATTCCCGATGATGCCATTTCAAGCTTTTCCGAGTCGCTTTCATTTCAAAATAAATTGGTAGTGCACACTTCAGGCGGCGCTGCAATGAACGCACTTGCCGCTAAAAACCGACGCGGTGTCTTCTATCCGTTACAGACTTTTTCCAAGCAGCGGAAAGTTGCTTTTAAGGAGATTCCCATTTGCATAGAAGCCGAAAACACCGAAGATTTGAAGTTGCTGCGAAAATTGGGCGAGACCATTTCAGAAAATGTGGTTGAAATTTCTTCGGAAAAAAGAGCCAAGCTGCATCTTGCCGCGGTGTTCGTGAACAATTTCGTGAATCACTTATACGGCATTGGCAGTGAAATTTTAAAAGACGAAAAGTTGCCGTTCGATTTACTGAAACCGCTGATTGCTGAAACTGCATCAAAAATTAAAACCCTTTCCCCCGAAGAAGCGCAGACCGGCCCAGCAAAACGGAACGACAAAAAAACCATTGAAAAACATTTACATTTGTTGGAAAATAACTCTTACAGAGATTTTTATGAAATGTTTACAAAAGCGCTGAAGAAAGACTAAAAAAACACCAAATATATGAGCTATAAGGAATATTTAAAACACATAACCACCTTCATTTTTGATGTGGACGGCGTTTTGACCGATGGTACAATCCAAGTAAACACCGAAGGTGAGATGTTCCGGACTATGAACATTAAAGATGGTTACGGACTCAAAACGGCGGTTGACCAGGGTTATAATGTTTGCGTTATCTCAGGTGGTTCCAATGAAGGCGTGCGCGTGCGGCTGCAAAATTTGGGCGTGAAGGACATCTTTTTGGGCGCCCATCACAAAACCAAAATTCTGGAAGACTACTTAAAAGCCAACAACATAGAGCGCGAAAACACACTATTTATGGGCGATGACCTTCCCGATTATGAAATTATGCAGAAAGTTGGCCTGCCTACGTGTCCGCAAGACGCTGTTCCCGAAATCAAAGCGATCTCAAAATACGTATCCCATAAAAAAGGCGGCAAAGGCTGCGTTCGCGATGTGATTGAACAAGTGCTGAAAGTGCAGGGAAAATGGAAAGTTACGGAGGGCGTGAGCGCAAAGTATGATTAAGTTGGGTACTGGATGCGGGGTGCTGGATGAAATCTGCCAAACTCATCTGTCATCTGTCATCTGAAAAACTTTCATAGAATATAAAACTTTCAAAATTAAACCTTGAACTACCTAAACCTCATCCGTTACCAAAACCTGTTGTTTATCGCCTTAGTGCAGGTTTCCATAAAATACGTCCTGTTTCAGCCTTTTGGGGTAGATACGGCCTTGACCAATTTCACTTTTGCCTTGCTCGTAATAGCCACAATCTGCATAGCCGCTGCGGGAAATATCATCAACGATATTTACGATGTGGAAATTGACAAAGTCAACAAACCGAATAAGGTTGTAATCGGCAAAAGGATTTCGGAACGCAATGCAAACAGGCTTTTTATACTTTTTAACATTACTGGCGTGGCGATAGGTTTTTATCTTGCCAACAGCATCGGCAATCCGAGTTTTGCTGCGCTGTTTATCGTTTTTTCGGCCTTGCTTTATTTGTATGCCTCTTATTTAAAAGGAATATTGCTCATAGGCAATCTCCTGGTTTCAGCCTTGGTAGCGATGAGCCTAATAATTGTAGCGCTTTTTGATTTATTCCCTGCAATTACGCCACAGAACCAAGCTACACAATCGGCCGTTTTTAAAATTGTCCTTCAGTATGCGCTGTTTGCGTTTTTCATAAATTTCATACGAGAAATTGTAAAGGATTTACAGGACATCAACGGCGACAAAAAAGGCGGAATGAACACATTCCCCATTGCTTTGGGGCGAAAAAGAACCATTTCGATAGTGTTCATTTTGGTTGTGTTTATGACTTTAGGCGTTGTTTATTATATGTATGAAAATTTATACAACCAACAAACCTTGCTGCTTTATTTTCTGTTTGCCATTGTTGCGCCGCTGCTCTATTTCTGCATAAAATCTTGGGATGCCGACTCGCCAAAGGAATATGCCTTCCTTTCAAAACTGTTGAAAATCATTATGTTTTTGGGAAAATGCTCCATTCCGCTGTATCAATTTGTAATTTTGAAATAATTTACCCAAAACCTTATCCTGAAACTTAAAACCTGAAACCTCAAAAATGCTTCGCGAAAAATTAAAAAACCACAACATCATCCTCGCTTCCGGCTCGCCGCGCAGACAGGCTTTTTTCAAGGAATTGAATCTGGATTTTACCATTCAGGTAAAGGCGGTTGATGAAACCTACCCAAGCAATTTAAAGCGTTCAGAAATAACCGATTACCTTTCCCAACTTAAAGCATCCATTTTTGTAGATTTAGGCGAAAATGACATTCTTATTACCAGCGATACGATTGTTTGGAAGGAGGAAAAAGCCCTCGGCAAACCGAAAGATTTTGGCGAGGCCAAAGAGATGCTTCAAAATTTAAGCGGGCAAATGCATGAAGTTATCACTTCGGTGTGTTTTACTTCAAAAGAATTTCAGAAAACAGTGAACGATGTTACAAAAGTTTGGTTTAAAAAACTTTCTGATGAAGAAATTGATTTCTACATAGAAAACTACAAACCTTTTGATAAAGCTGGAAGTTACGGCATTCAGGAGTGGATCGGCTACATAGGCATCGAAAAAATTGAAGGCTGCTATTTTAATGTGATGGGGTTGCCCACGCGACTTGTTTATAAAACGTTAACCGAGATTGCCAACCGTTGAATTTGTGGTATTTTTGGGCAAAATTCTTCGAATAATGGACTATTTCAGATTCTTTCCTCTTCTCATTTTTTTAATGTTGCTGAGCGGTTGTAATTCTTCCGAAGAAAAAAGTGATTCACAAAAAATTTCAGCCAAAAAGAAAGCTGCCATAACAGTAACCCCACGGAACATTTCAAAGGAATTTAAAGAATATTGGTACAGCGGAACTGCCGAAATAACCTCGTATAGTCTGATGCAAGAGCGGTATGGGGAGATTCGCGAAGGAACAGCGGTCAACATCTTTGTTACGGAAGATTTTTTACCGGATGCACAGGTAAAAGCGAACAATGCTTCCGAAGAAAACATTTCAGTGATGAAACTGAACCAAATGAAAAATTTCAACACCGGAATATATCCGTATTCCATAATGACCAGTACTTTCAGTCCGATTGCAACGAAAGAGCATCCGTTAAAAATTACCAACAGTGTGCAGGAATGGTGCGGCCAGGTTTATATGCAACTCAACACCCGCGATGATTTTGAAATTGAATCGCACTCCTATTTTCAGGGCGAGGCAGACCAAAAACTCTCTTTGCCAAAAACCTATTTGGAAAACGAACTTTGGAACCTTATAAGAATCAATCCCGAAGAATTGCCCACGGGCGACGTAATGATTATCCCTTCGTTTGAATATTTACGGCTTCGGCACAAGGAAATAAAGGAACACAATGCTTTTGCCAGTTTGAAACAGGGCGATTCCATAACCATTTATACATTGAATTATCCCGATTTACAGCGGCAGTTGATGCTTTTTTTCAGCAGCACTTTTCCGTACGAAATTGAAAAATGGGAAGAGGTAAACGCCGCAGACCAAAACGACACACTGCGACTGAAAACCACGGCTACCAAACTGAAAAGGATAAAAAGTGATTATTGGACCAAAAACAGAAATGAAAACCTCAACCTGCGCGATTCGCTTCAACTGAAATAGAAAATATGAACATTCAAGAACACACCCTTCAACTTATAGAATCTGCCGTATTGATTCTGGTATTGCTATTTATCCGGGTCATGCTCAAAAGAACCGTCCGCAATTTCGCCAAAAAAATAGAAAGGCTGGAGCACCGCACAGGGCTTATAATGAAACACGTGGATTTTGGTGTTTTCTTTCTTATGGTTTTAGGACTTATACTTATTTGGGGCGTGGATTTTAGAAATCTGGGATTGGCAATGTCTTCCATTTTTGCGGTTATCGGGATTGCCTTTTTTGCCCAATGGTCCATTTTGAGTAATGTTACGAGCGGTGTAATTATGTTCTTCACTTTCCCCTATAAAATAGGCGATTACATAAAAATCCACGACAAGGAAATGCCTTTGGAAGGCATTATAGAGGATATAAAAACTTTCCACATCATTCTCCATACAAAGGACAATGAAATTGTAATCTACCCCAACAGTATGATGCTCCAAAAAGGCGTAAGCATTGTAAATGTGGAGGAATTTTACGAACAGCAGCACGAGCTCGACAAAAATAAGGAAGGGCTTCCCCACGAATAATTTTCGCAAATAAGTATCTTTGAAGGGTTTTCGAATAAATCAGCACTTACACTTTATGCACAAACCGTTTTTTTTCCGACTTCTATTTTTATTTTTTTCGATAGTCGCCGTCGCGCAAGCTCCCAAAAAACCTACCGCTTCCGAAATATATCACGACCTGCAAAAGTTGAATTTTGTAGGTTCCGCATTGTATATTGCTGCACATCCCGATGATGAAAACACGCGGCTCATCTCCTATTTGGTTAACGATGTGCACGCGAATACGGCCTATCTTTCCATAACCCGTGGCGATGGCGGACAAAACCTTGTTGGTCCCGAACTGCGCGAACTTTTGGGCGTTATCCGCACCCAGGAATTGCTGGAAGCACGAAAAATTGACGGCGGACACCAGTTTTTTACCCGCGCCAACGATTTCGGTTACAGCAAAAACCCGGAGGAAACTTTTGAGTTTTGGACAAAAAATGAGGTGCTGGGCGATGTCGTGATGACGATTCGCAAATTCAGGCCAGATATAATCGTAAACCGTTTTGACCATCGCAGTCCCGGCAGCACGCATGGCCACCATACAGCCTCGGCCATGTTGAGCCTGGAGGCTTTTGATATGGTTGACAATGCCTCAAAATTTCCAAAATCTGCAGCGGAATATGGGCTTTGGAAACCCCAGCGTTTATTTTTCAATACTTCGTGGTGGTTTTACGGAAGCCAGGAAAATTTTGAAAAAGCTGATAAAAAGAATCTTGTGTCTGTGGAAACCGGAAGCTATTTTCCCGCACTCGGGCTTTCCAATGGTGAAATTGCTTCTTTGAGCAGAAGTATGCACAAATCGCAGGGCTTTGGCAGCACAGGCTCCCGAGGAACCGAAACGGAATATTTGGAACTGCTGAAGGGAAGCAAACCTTCGGACAACAACCTTTTTGAAGGCATCAATACAAACTGGTCCAGACTGGAAGGCGGAAAGGAGATCGGAGCTATTTTGAATCCGTTGGAGGAAAATTTCAACTTTAAAAACCCTTCGGAAATGTTGCCGCAGCTTTTGAAAGCGTATCCCTTGGTCTCAAATTTGAAAGATACCCATTGGCGAAAAATAAAGCTCGAACAACTGAAACAACTCATTTTGGATTGCGGCGGTATTTTTATTGAAGCTGTTTCCGAAGCAAATTCAATCAATCCGAACGAAAATTTCAAAGTAACCGTTGAAGCCGTCAATCGCGGCAATGCCGATGTGGTTTTGCGATCGGTAAAAAATTCGGAAGGTAAAATGCTTTGGAATGAATCTACAGTCCTTCCCTTTAATGAAGATAAAAAACTGGAGATAACGGTCAATTCGGGGGTTCACAACCCCAAGTATTCTTCGCCCTATTGGCTGAACGAAAAGGGAAGCGTCGGTATGTACGCCGCGCCGGAAGCCTTGATTGGGCTGCCCGAAACACCCGTTTTGGAACAACTTACTTTTGAACTGCAATTTGGTAACGCTACCATTCCTTTTACGAAAGATATAATTTACAAATTCAACGACCCCGTAAAGGGCGAAGTCTATCGTCCGTTGGAGGTTTTGCCCGAAGTTACCGCTTCCATCCCCGAAAAAGTCTTGATTTTCGCCAACGATGAAGCTGAAACTGTTTCAGTAATCGTGCGCGCGGGAAAGGATAGCATTTCCGGAACCATAAGCCTTCAACATCCCGAAGGTTGGCAAGTAGCGCCTTCGCAGCAAACATTTCAGCTTGACAGAAATGGCGAAACCAAAACCTTTACTTTTACGGTAACGCCTCCACGCAGCCAAAGTGAAGGTTTTTTAAAACCAATTGTAAATACTGAAGGAAAAATTTTCGACAGGGAATTGGCAACCATCAATTATGAGCACATTCCGTATCAAAGTGTGTTGTTGCCCTCCGAAGCGAAAGTTGCAAAAATCGACATTCAGAAAAAAGGGCAAAACATTGGCTACATAAACGGTGCGGGCGATGCCATTCCCGAAAGTCTGAAGCAGATTGGCTATTCGGTAACCGCCATTGACCCTTCAAATATTTCCGCGGAAAACCTTCAAAATTTTGATGCCATTGTTGTCGGTATCCGTGCGTACAACACCGTCCCAGAGCTCGCCTTTGCACAGCCCGCTCTAAATAAATATGTTGAAAATGGCGGAACGCTCATCGTGCAGTACAATACCAGTCGCGGTTTGGTTACCGAAAACCTGGCGCCCTATGAACTGAAACTATCGCGCGACCGCGTAACCGATGAATTTTCGGAAGTAAAAATACTTGCCCCCGAAAACCCTGTCTTAAACACCCCAAATAAAATTACCCAAAAAGATTTTGAGGGTTGGGCACAGGAGCGCGGCCTGTACTTTCCCGATGAATGGGCCAAGGAGTTTACGCCCATCCTCGGAATGCGCGACAAAGGCGAGAAAATGACAAAAGGCTCGCTGCTGGTGGCCAAATACGGAAAAGGGTATTATATTTATACGGGATTGAGCTTTTTCCGCGAACTGCCCGCTGGCGTTCCCGGAGCTTATCGATTGTTTGCGAATATGCTGTCAATAGGGAAATAATTTAAGAAACGTGACCGAAGAAAAACAAAAATTCAACTGGAAATGGAGCTACACCTTAGTGCTCCTATTCAATGCCGTTTACATCTATCTGTTTTATTTACTAATGCAAAACTTCGCCTAAATGCAGCAGATTGATTGGATTGTTTTAATTGGGACCCTTCTTTTTATCGTGCTTTACGGCACTTGGAAATCGCGGCAGCAGCGCGATGTGGGCGATTATTTAAAAGGTGGAAGCACCGCGCATTGGTGGACTATTGGGCTTAGCGTTATGGCTACCCAGGCCAGTGCCATTACCTTCCTCTCCACTCCCGGACAGGCCTTTCACGATGGGATGGGCTTTGTGCAGTTCTATTTTGGGCTGCCCATTGCGATGGTAATTATCTGTTTGGTTTTTATCCCAATTTACCACAAACTCAACGTTTATACGGCCTACGAATATCTGGAAAGCCGTTTCGACAAAAAAACCCGGACACTTACCGCAATCTTATTTTTAATCCAACGCGGTTTGGCCTGCGGCATTACCATTTTTGCGCCTTCCATTATTCTTTCGGCAGTTTTGGGGTGGAATTTGATTTATCTGAATATCATCATCGGCGTACTCGTAATTATCTACACCGTTAGCGGCGGTACAAAGGCTGTGAGCGTTACGCAGAAACAACAAATGGCGGTCATCTTTTTTGGAATGTTGATTGCCTTTCTTTTGATACTGAATTATCTTCCGCTTGATATTTCTTTTTCCAAAGCGCTTGAAATTGCCGGGGCCAATGGCAAAATGGACATCCTCGATTTTTCTTTCGACTTTGACAACCGCTATACTTTTTGGAGCGGAATAATAGGTGGTACATTTTTAGCCCTCTCCTACTTCGGAACCGACCAAAGCCAGGTGCAACGCTATCTTTCGGGCCGAAGTGTAAAACAAAGCCAGATGGGTCTTATTATGAACGGCTTGCTGAAAGTACCGATGCAATTTTTTATATTGCTCGTGGGGGTTATGGTCTTTGTTTTTTATCAGTTCAACAGTTCCCCTTTGCACTTTAATCCTGCTGCGGTAAAAGACGTAAAAAAATCGGAATATGCAGGTGAATACAAGGCTTTGGAAGTTCAAAAGGAAGCAATCGACCAAGAATTGGCGGCCACGCAAATAAGTTATTCCAAAGCGGAAAGCGATGCCGCCAAACAAATTTTGGCCAACGAAATTGAGCAACTCAACAATACTGAAAAACAGTTGCGTGAACAATCTGTGGCCGTAATCAAAAAGGCAAATCCAAATGCGGAGACCAACGATAAGGATTACGTTTTTATCCACTTTATCCTTAACAATCTTCCACGCGGCTTAATCGGGTTGCTGCTGGCCGTGATTTTAAGCGCGGCTATGTCATCCACCGCGTCAGAACTGAATGCGTTGGGAAGCACGACAACCATCGACCTTTACAAACGCAATGTCCCCGGCAAGCGCGAAAGACATTATGTAGCGGCGTCGCGCGGGTTTACGCTTTTATGGGGAATTATCGCGATTTTGGTAGCCTGTACCGCCCATTTATTCGACAACCTGATTCAGCTTGTAAATATCATCGGCTCCATTTTCTACGGAAATGTTCTGGGTATATTTCTTCTCGCGTTTTTTATAAAATACGTGCGCAGCAAAGCGGTTTTTATTGCAGCGCTTATCACCCAAATTATCATTATCTATTTTTGGTACATCGACCTTATGCCCTATCTGTGGCTGAATTTGGTGGGTTGCGCAATTGTTATGGGAATTGCTATTTTATTACAGCTATTTTTCCCGAAGAAAAATGATGCTGAAATAATCCTTTCAGAAGAAACCTAAAAATCAGCCACGAATTCACGGATAATTATGCGAAAATATTCGTGTATTCGTGGTAAAAAAGTTCGGCTGGCGAGTTTGCAACTTTGCTGGCGCGAGTTGCAACTCGTGCCCACTCCAAAAGAGAATCTTTATATTATTTCCTAAAAATCAATTTTGAAATACGATTATTCCCCGAAGCGAAAGCAAGGCTATCATTCACAAATTCAATTGCGAAAAAGCCTTCTTTTGAAAGAAGTTTCCAGTTTTTGCCGCCGTCGCCGCTAAACGAAATACCGGGCGAGCCGATGGCCACTATCCCCTGCCCTTCCGTTCCCGGAATATATTTTACGGACGAACGATACCCGGGTTCTTTGCCGTTGGCAATCAGTTTCCAAGTCTTACCGCCGTTTTTGGTGATGGCCTTATTGCCTTCGTTAAAAGATTTGTCCTCCCAATTGCCACCGAAAATGATTCCATGCTGTTCATCCCTAAAATCAATGCTGTAAATACCCGTCATCGCCTTTCCTTGAACGATTGGCGTGTCAAATACTTCCCAAGTTTTTCCTTTGTCGCCCGTGTGCATTACCCGGGATTTTCTTCCGCCGGTGGCTACCCAAGCATTGTCGCCAAAAATAGCGATGTTACTATTGCTGGCCGCAAAAGCTGCTTCGCCTCTTTCCACTTTCGGCAAATTATCGCACGGCAGTTTTTCCCAAGTGTTTCCGCCGTCGCGAGTGATGATTATTGACATACAATCTTCCACGGGGTCGCCAATGGCAATGCCTTCGTTTTCGTTCCAAAATTTCATGGAATCGTAAAAAACATTTTCGCCTTTTTCGGTGTAAACTTCTTCAATATTGGTAGCTTCGGTACCGTTAAAGCCAATTTTGTACAGCACTGCCGGATTGGAGATACTCAAAACAAACACCGCTTCCTTAGTGGCGGCGATGGAACGAAAATGCAGCAACGAATCGCCGTATTTTATGATTGCGAGCTTTGGCGTATCGCCGTCAATCAATCCTACCTTTCCTTTGTCCGCGGCAAACCAAACCCTGTTTTCATCCAACGGCTGGATGGCACGAATGCTCAGGCTATCTATAAATACGGGCGTAATTTCAACAGAATTGATTTCAATTTCAGTTTTCTTTTCACAGGAAAAAAGAAAAAGGACGAGTAACGTGGCAATAGCAAGACGCATAGATTCAATTTTTGGCAAAAGTAGTGATTCTAAAATTTCAAATGGGTTTTTGGGTTGTTGGGTTATTGGGTTATTGGGTTATTGAGTTACTGAGTTACTGAGTTATTGAGTTACTTAAAAGTTATTTCGATTTCGATTTCGATTTCGTATTTCGTATTTCGTATTTCGTATTTCGTATTTCAAAAATCTAAGTTTAAAAAGATACCTTTGCAATCGCAAAAGATTTCAAAATAAATTGAAGTTAAAAAAGGTAACCACGAATACACGAATAACTATAAAAAACATTCGGAAATCCGTGGCAGAAAAAAAATACAAATGAAACTACACCGAAACCTCGTATTCGCCACCATAGATTCCCTTCACTTGATTTTTAACGAAAACAAGCAAGCGGACAAGGTGCTAAAAAATACCTTAAAGCGCGACAAGCGTTGGGGCGCCCGCGATCGTGCCTTTATAGCCGAAACCACCTACGACATTGTGCGCTGGAAACGGCTCTATGCCGAGATTGCCGAAGTGCGCGAACCCTTTGACCGTCCCAATCTTTTCAGGTTGTTCACGGTTTGGGCCACACTGAACGGAATTGCCATCCCAGAATGGAAACAGTTTGAGGACACCCCAACCCGCCGCATAAAAGGAAAATTTGACGAACTCTCAAAAATCAGGAAATACCGAGAATCCATCCCCGATTGGTTGGATGAATTGGGACAAAAGGAACTGGGCAAAAAGTGGGACAAGGAAATTGCCGCGCTAAACCAACAGGCCGACGTGGTGCTACGAGTGAATACCTTAAAAACCACGGTTGAAAACCTGCAAAATGAATTGGCCGACCTTGAAATAGAAACCGAAATTTTGAGCGGTTATCCCGATGCGTTGAAGCTGAAGGAGCGCGCAAACGTGTTCACAACCGATGCCTTTAAGAATGGGCTGTTTGAAGTGCAGGATGCGTCTTCACAGAAAGTTGCGGAAATTCTCGACCCAAAACCCGGAATGCGCGTAATAGATGCATGTGCCGGAGCGGGCGGAAAAAGCCTTCACATTGCCACGATGATGGAGAACAAAGGCCAATTGATTGCCATGGACATTTATGAAAACAAGTTGAACGAACTGAAACGCCGCGCTCGCCGAAACGATATTTTCAATATTGAAACCCGCGTCATCGACTCCACGAAAGTGATAAAAAAGCTGATCGATAAAGCAGATAAGGTGTTGATCGATGCTCCTTGCTCCGGTCTGGGCGTTTTAAGAAGAAATCCGGATGCCAAGTGGAAATTGCAGCCTGAGTTTTTGGACAATATTCGCGCCACACAAAAAGAATTGCTGGACAGCTACTCCCGAATGGTAAAACCGGGAGGGCAATTGGTCTATGCCACATGCTCTATACTTCCTTCGGAAAACGAATTGCAGGTAAAGGATTTCTTGGCCCGTGAAGCCGGAAAAGATTTCACACTGTTAAATGAGGAAAAAATAATGCCCAGCAAAAGCGGATTTGATGGATTTTATATTTCTTTGCTGCAAAAAAAGAATCAATAATAGTGATTGAATACAAATTTAGATTTATGAAGAAATTATTTACCCTACTTTTTATAATCGGTTTACAGACCGTTTTTGCCCAACAGCCCTATTATAATGATGTGGATCTTACCTTGACCGGCCAAGATCTATATTTCGCCTTGCAACAAAAAATTGAAAATGCCAGTACAACCTTCAATTATGGTGATACACGGGATACGATGAAAATTACCGACGAAGATCCCGATAACAACAATAATGTCTTGCTGATCTACGGCTATGATGACACGGGAAGTTGCACCACAGACCGAAGCCGTAATAAAAACGCTTTTGGTGGCGGAAACTGTGAATACAACCGCGAACACACTTTTGCCAGATCCAATGCCAATCCATCGATGGGAAATGTGGATAACGGAACCACCGGCATTGGCGCCGACCCACACAACCTGCGCCCCAGCGACCAGCAGATGAACAACAATCGCGGCAGTAAAAAGTTTGCAGCGGGCTCCGGCAATGCCGGTAACGTGGGCAGCGGTAACTGGTATCCCGGCGACGAATGGAAAGGCGACGTAGCGCGAATTATGATGTATATGTACACCCGCTATGGCGACCGTTGCAAACCGTCCTTAAACGGCGTAGGCCCAGTGCAGGGCAGTACAGACATGCTGCAAGTATATCTGCAATGGAATGCTGAAGATCCCGTAACCGATTTTGAAGACCAACGCAATCCTTATTTGGAACCTGTGTACGGCAACCGAAACCCATTTATTGACAACCCATATTTGGCAACCCTTATCTGGGGCGGCCCTGTGGCCGAAGACCGATGGGGCTTGGCTGGAACGGAAGACTTTATGGCAGAAAATATAAGCGTGTACCCCAATCCCACTTCTGAAATTATTTGGGTAAGGGACAACACTTCGTTCCCCGTTGAAACCTATTCGGTTTATGATTTTTCGGGAAGAAGAATTCTTTTCAACACCTTCAATGCTTCCGAAAAAAAAGTGGATGTTTCAAGTCTCAATGGTGGAATTTATCTTTTGGAACTCGCTTCTGCGGAAAAGAGAATTACCAAAAAAATCGTGGTTCAATAAAGAAGTATAAGTATTCTGAAAGAGCGGGCAATTCCCGCTCTTTTTTATTTAAAATAGGTCCATTCCAAAAAATGTTCAAAATTGATGATTATGCCATCTTTTCGACAAATGGAATATCCTTGAAAAACATTACCTTTGCACCTTCAAAAATGAACTAATATTCAAAAGGATGATTCACTTTTTCGGAAACGTTGAAAATACTGTTTTTGCAGTCCAAGCCCACGGAACTATTTCAGAAGAAAACACTAAAAAGTTGGAGTGGCTTTTCGGCAACCAGCCTAAAATAAAGCAATCCGTCCCGCACCCAAACGCGACGGATTTTTTTATTGGCCCCCGTGCCGCCATGGTTACGCCGTGGAGTACCAATGCCGTGGAAATAACCCAAAATATGGGCATTGACGGCGTCATCCGCATCGAGGAATTTCACAATAGTAAAGTTGAAAAGGAAACTTTGGACCCAATGCTTTCTCAAAAATACAAGCAGTTGGACCAAGATATTTTCAACATCCACAGTAAGCCGGAAGGGATTCTGAAGATTGATAATATTTCGGAATACAACCAAAAAGAAGGGCTCGCGCTGAATTCCGAAGAGGTTGAATATTTGGAAAACCTTTCAAAAAAATTGGGCAGAAAACTTACCGACAGCGAAGTTTTCGGCTTTAGCCAAGTGAACAGCGAGCATTGCCGCCACAAAATCTTCAACGGAACTTTTGAAATAGACGGCAAGGAAATGCCCTCTTCCCTTTTCAAATTAATAAAAAAGACTTCAGCTGAAAACCCGAATGATATTGTTTCGGCATACAAGGATAACGTGGCATTCGTAAAAGGCCCGAATGTGAAACAATGGGCCCCAAAAAGTGGCGACAAGCCTGATTGGTACGAGGAAAAAGATTTTGAAAGTGTGATTTCCCTAAAAGCGGAAACCCACAACTTCCCAACAACCGTGGAGCCCTTTAACGGCGCGGCAACCGGAAGCGGCGGGGAAATCCGCGACCGCTTGGCTGGCGGTAAAGGTTCGTTGCCATTGGCGGGAACTGCGGTTTATATGACTTCATATTCACGTTTGGAAGAAAATAGGCCTTGGGAAAAAGCAATGAAAGAGCGCGATTGGCTATACCAAACGCCTTTAGATATTTTGATAAAGGCTAGTAATGGGGCTTCTGATTTTGGAAATAAATTCGGACAACCCTTGATTGCAGGTTCTGTACTTACGTTTGAACACGAAGAGGATGCTCGCCAATTAGGCTTCGATAAAGTTATCATGCTTGCCGGTGGAATCGGCTACGGAAAAGCCAGTCAAGCCATTAAGGGCAAACCGCAGGAAGGTGATAAAATTGTAGTCCTTGGAGGTGATAATTACCGAATCGGGATGGGTGGTGCCGCGGTTTCTTCTGCAGACACAGGCGAATTTAGTAGTGGAATCGAGTTGAACGCCATCCAACGAAGTAATCCAGAAATGCAAAAACGTGCCGCAAATGCAATTCGTGTTATGGTTGAAAGTGATGAAAACCCTATTGTTTCCATTCACGATCACGGCGCCGGTGGACACCTAAATTGCTTGAGCGAATTGGTGGAGGATACTGGCGGCAAAATTGACTTGGACAAACTTCCTATTGGCGACCCTACCCTATCCGCAAAGGAAATTATGGGCAACGAAAGCCAAGAGCGCATGGGCTTGATTATTGGCGAAGAAAATATCCAAAAACTGAAGAAGGTTGCAGACCGCGAACGTTCGCCAATGTATGAAGTTGGAAAGGTTACCGGCGATCAACGTTTTTGTTTTGAAAACAAAAAAGGTGAAAAGCCTATGGATTTCGCTTTGGAAGATATGTTCGGCAGTTCGCCAAAAACCATAATGAAAGACAAAACCGTAAACAGGAATTACAAAAATCCTGATTACGAAGTTTCAAAACTAAAGGAATATGTTGCCCAGGTGCTTCAATTGGAAGCCGTGGCCTGTAAAGACTGGCTTATCAACAAAGTGGACCGTTGTGTTACGGGCCGTGTTGCAAAACAACAAACTGCTGGACCGCTACAGCTTCCGTTAAACAATTGCGGTGTAATGGCGTTGGATTATCACGGAAAAGAAGGTGTTGCCACAAGTATCGGGCATTCCCCATTAACTGCTTTGATTGATCCTGCTGCGGGTTCTCGAAATGCAATCACCGAATCTTTGACCAACATTGTTTGGGCTCCATTAAAAGATGGTTTGAAAAGTGTTTCGCTTTCAGCAAACTGGATGTGGCCTTGTAACAATGAAGGCGAAGACGCAAGATTATATGAAGCCGTAAAAGCAGTTTCAGATTTTTCAATAGATCTTGGAATCAACGTTCCCACAGGGAAAGATTCGCTTTCAATGAAGCAGAAATATAAGGATGGCGAAGTAATTTCTCCTGGAACCGTGATTATTTCGGCGGCGGGAAATTGTAATGATATTAAAAAAGTTGTGGAGCCCGTTCTTCAGAAATCCCGAAGCGTCGGGAGAGGAAGTATTTATTATATAAATATTTCACAGGACGATTTTAAATTGGGCGGTTCTTCCTTTGGACAGATTTTAAATGCTATAGGAAATGATGCGCCAACGGTGAAAAGTGCAGAATATGTAAAAACGGTTTTCAACACGCTACAAGAATTGATTCGCGATGAAAAAATCCTTGCCGGACACGATGTTGCCTCAGGTGGATTGATTACCACTTTGCTGGAAATGTGTTTCGCAGATGTGAATTTGGGAGCCAATTTAGATCTTTCAGGTTTGGGTGAAACTGATTTGGTGAAAGTATTATTTTCGGAAAACTGTGGTGTTGTGATTCAAGCTTCGGAAGATGCTTCGGTTGAAAAAATGCTTTCTGACAATAAAATCGATTTCCAAAAGATTGGAACTGTTTCAGAAAGGGATTCCCTTTCAATAAAAAATAATAATAAAGAATTAGAATTTTCTATTTCTGAAATGCGCGATGTTTGGTATAAAACTTCCTATTTATTGGATAAAAACCAAAGTGGTGAAAAACTTGCTAAAGAACGTTTTGACAATTATAAAAATCAACCGCTGAAGTTTGAGTTTCCAAAGAATTTCACAGGCAAGTCCTCCCCCAGCCCCTCCAAAGGAGGGGAACGTCCAAAGGCTGCTGTTATTCGGGAAAAAGGAAGCAACAGCGAGCGCGAAATGGCTTATATGATGCACCTTGCAGGTTTTGATGTAAAGGATGTGCATATGACCGACCTAATTGAAGGTCGCGAAGATTTGGAAGATATAAAACTATTGGTGGCCGTTGGTGGTTTCAGTAACAGTGACGTTTTGGGAAGTGCTAAAGGTTGGGCTGGATCGTTTTTATACAATGAAAAGGCGAATACAGCTTTAAAGAATTTCTTTGCAAAGGAAGATACACTTTCCCTGGGCGTTTGCAACGGTTGCCAACTTTTTGTGGAGCTCGGTCTTTTAAATCCCGAAGATGATGAAAAGCCGAAAATGCTCCACAACGATACCGGCAAGTTTGAATGTGTATTTACTTCCGTGAAAATTCAAGAGAACAATTCTGTGATGCTTTCATCTTTAGAAGGAAGTACGTTGGGAATCTGGTCTGCACACGGTGAAGGAAAATTCAGCTTTCCAAAAGCGGAAAGCCACTATAACATTGTTGCAAAATACGGCTACGATGCGTTACCTGCAAACCCAAATAGAAGTGATTTCAACACCGCAATGATGACTGATAAAACTGGTCGCCACTTAGTAATGATGCCGCATTTGGAACGTTCCACTTTCCCTTGGAATTGGGCGTATTACCCAAAAGACAGAAAAAATGATGAGGTTTCGCCTTGGGTGCAAGCATTGGTAAATGCACGAGAGTGGATTGAGAAAAATAAATAATCACTTTTTCTTTATATAATATTATAATTTAAATGAAATAATTTTAAGGAATGGTCCATTGGGTCATTCCTTTTTCTTTTCAGAGAGAAACTGAAATAATTTTGTTATTTTCACTTCCTTAATAATTCTATCATGAAAGACCCAAAAAGACTCTTCGACTTTCCATATTATCAGCTCGAACAATATCCGCAAAAAAAAGCGCTTGTAACCAAATACAACGGCAAATGGGTAGCAATCTCTACCCAAGAATATATTGATAGGGCCAACGCTTTAAGCCGTGGCCTGCTACGTATAGGCGTAAAGACCAACGATAAGATTGCCGTTATCTCCATGACCAACCGCACGGAGTGGAACATTTGCGATATTGGTATTATGCAGACAGGCGCACAAGGCGTACCTATTTATCCCACAATTTCTGAGGATGAGTATGAGTATGTTTTAAACCATAGTGAAGCCATATACTGTTTAGCCTCCTGTAAGGAAGTTTATGAGAAGGTGCAGCAAATACGGAATAACGTCCCCTCGCTCAAGGAAGTTTACACTTTTGATGAAATTGAAGGGGCCAAAAACTGGCAGGAAATTTTAGACGAGGGCAAGGACCAAAGCAATCAGGATGAAGTGGAAAAACGAATGGAATCCATTTCAGAAGACGATTTGGCTACCCTTATTTACACGTCGGGAACTACGGGAAAACCCAAAGGAGTTATGCTTTCGCATAAAAACATAGCTTCAAATTCAAAATATAGTGTGGAACGTTTGCCCTTAGATTTCGGAAAATCAAAGTCATTAAGTTTCTTGCCCGTTTGCCATATCTATGAGCGAATGATTCTCTATATGTACCAATACTGTGGGGTGAGCATCCATTTCGCAGAAAGTCTGGAAACTATTAGCGATAATTTAAAGGAAGTTAAACCTGAAGTGATGACTGCCGTTCCGCGTTTGCTGGAGAAGGTGTATGATAAAATCTATGCCAAGGGCGCCGAACTTACGGGAATAAAGAAAAAGCTTTTCTTTTGGGCAATAGAATTAGGGCTAAAATACGAACCCTATGGCCAAAATGGTTGGTGGTATGAAACCCAATTGAAACTCGCCAATAAATTGATTTTCAGCAAATGGCGCGAAGCCTTGGGTGGAAACCTAAAAGCCATCGCTTCCGGCAGTGCTGCACTGCAGCCGCGTTTGGCAAGGGTTTTCAATGCTGCACAAATACCGGTAATGGAGGGTTATGGATTGACCGAAACATCTCCGGTAGTATCTGTGAACGATATGCGCAACCACGGTTTCAAGATTGGCACCGTAGGCAAGCCGTTAAGGGATACTGAAGTAAAAATTGCCGAGGATGGCGAAATTTTAGTAAAAGGTCCGCAGGTAATGTGTGGTTATTACAAAAATCAGGAACAGACTGAGGAGGTACTGAAAAATGGTTATTTCCACACAGGCGATATTGGCGAGGTTGATAGTGAAGGTTTTCTAAAAATTACGGACCGCAAGAAAGAAATGTTCAAGACTAGCGGCGGAAAATATGTGGCGCCACAACTCATTGAGAATGCTATGAAACAGTCCCGTTTTATAGACCAGATAATGGTTGTGGGCGAAGGTGAAAAAATGCCGGCTGCACTAATCCAGCCCGACTTCGAATTCATCAAGGAATGGGGAAGCAAAAAAGGAAGAAGCATTCCTTCCAATCCAGAAGAAATGGTAAAAAATCAGGCCGTGATTGACAGAATTCAAAAGGAAGTAGATTTCTACAACGAACGTTTTGGAAAGTGGGAAAAAGTGAAAAAGTTTGAATTGACCCCGGATGTTTGGAGTATCGAGGGCGGACAGCTAACTCCTACTATGAAAATGAAACGGAAGGTTATTAAAGAGCAGTATAAGGATTTGTATAATAAGATTTATGAGCACAACAATAAATAATTTATTATTATCTATATTGCCAAAAATCTTTAGGAATGAATAAAATTACCGCAAAAATATTTCTTGCCTTTTTGTTGATTGTGAATTTGTCTTTTGTTAATGGCCAATGTTTGCCGGATGGAATATTTTTTAATACGCAACAACAAATTGATGATTTTCCTTCAGACTTTCCTGGATGTACTATTATTGAAGGTGATGTAGAATTAAATGGTTTCAGCGACATTACCAATTTAAATGGCCTCTCTCAAATTGAGGAAATTCAGGGAGATTTATGGATTCAAGAATCTGATAATTTAATTGATTTATCGGGGTTGGATAATCTGCATACTATTGGAGGTTTTTTGAAAATAGTAGGAAATGATGATTTGATTAATTTTCATGGTTTGGAAAACCTGTCTTCTTTAGGTGGCCAATTATATATAGAAAATAATATTAATCTCGAAAATATTTCAGCTTTAATTAATATTACTGAAATTAATATGGATTTGAGCATACTTGGTAATACTGTTTTGAATTCTTTAAACGGTCTAGAAAATCTTACAACTGTCTTTGGAAATGTTACTATCGAAAATTCCACATTTGAAAATCTTTATGGTTTAGAAAGTTTGGTTACAATTGAAGGCAGGTTACTTATTTCGAGAAACGATTCTCTATTAAACCTCGTGGGTTTAAATAATCTGACTTCGGTTGGCTGGGAACTTTCAATTTCAGAAAACTCGGTATTGGAATCATTGATTGGCCTTGAATCGCTCACCACAATTGATGGATCTTGTAATATCAGTTTAAATTATAACTTAATAAGCATTAGCAGTTTGGCAAATCTTACTACCATAAATGGGGATTTTTATTTTGGAAGCAATTTTGCAATCCCGTCCTTAGCTGGTTTGGAAGGATTGATTTCCATAAACGGATTTTTAAATTTGGTATCGAACTTCCAACTTACAAATATTGAAGCTCTCCGAAATATTAATGCTGCATCTATAACATTTCTTTATATCCAAAATAATACTCTGCTTTCAGAATGTGCTATAAAAAGTGTTTGTGATTTTTTAGATTTAAATACGTCAAACACCAATATCGTTCTTAATGCGATAGGGTGTTATACCCGACAAGAGGTAGAAGATGCCTGCGCCCTGGGCACCGAAGAAAACCAACTTGCGAAACTGAAAATATTCCCAAATCCTACAAATAATTCATTTGAAGTTTCGGGCTTACAAAATGGAGTTATTGAAATAATTGACAGCCAAGGCAGAACCGTAAAGCAGCTGGATTTGGGGGAAAATAGTTATTCCATCTCAGAATTATCTGCTGGAATTTATTTCATAAAAATAACTTCTGAAAAATCTTCCATCACAAAACAACTCATAAAAACATAAAAAGGTGAACTGGCTCCTACTGATAATCGCCGGTCTTTTTGAAGTTGCATTTGCGGCTTGTCTCGGAAAAGTTAAGGAAACCTCAGGCCTGGATTCAAAACTATGGTTCGCGGGTTTTTTAATATGCCTTTCCATTAGTATGATCCTGCTTATAAAAGCTACAAAAACGCTTCCCATAGGCACGGCCTATGCGGTGTGGACGGGCATTGGTGCCGTGGGCACGGTTCTGGTGGGTATTTTTTATTTTAATGAGCCCGCTACGTTTTGGCGCGTGTTCTTTCTTTCCACCTTAATAATCTCGATAGTGGGCCTGAAATTTGTAACCCATTAAAGTTCCGTTAAACTGCCCTTTTGCTCCTGCCCTATTTCATATCTTTAAAAGAAAACCTCTCTTTTAAAAATGAAAACTATTTGGACCATAGGCCATTCCACCCATACCCTCGAAGAGTTTTTAATACTGTTGAATTCCTTCAATATTGAATTACTTGTGGATGTGCGCCATTATCCCGGTTCCCGAAAATTTCCGCAGTACAATAAAGACAATTTGGAAACAACATTGCCCGACAACGGCATTGCATATACACATTTGGTAGATTTGGGCGGCCGCAGAAAACCAGAACCCAATTCCAAAAACAATGCATGGCGGCTCGATTCTTTTAAAGGGTATGCAGATTATATGGAAACGGAACAGTTTCAGCATTCCTTAAAAATTCTAAAAGAGAACGCCTCAAAAAAACGGACTGCTATAATGTGTGCAGAAGCTGTTTGGTGGAGTTGCCACCGCTCGCTTATAGCAGATATTCTAAAAGTGGAAGGTTGGACCGTTATGCACATTATGGCGGAAAATAAAGCCACGGAACATCCCTATACCGCTCCCGCAAAAATAGTGGACGGAGAGTTGGATTATTCCAAAGAGACGTAAGACGGTAAGACGTAGGGTACAGGACCTAGGACAGTATGACGTAGGACATAAGACTATAAACTACTGTTCGTGTTGTAATTTTTAATAATTGATAGCTATGATTCACATAAGCCAACGTCTTACGTCAACCAGTCCTACGTCCTATGTCATTAAGTTCTAAGTCCAAAAAAATCACATAATATACTATGCGTGCATAATAAAATTTCGTATCTTTGGGATTCCACTTTTTTCAAATTCTTTTAATGAAGGAAAAAACTATAGATTACATCTTGCGGTCCACTTGGATGAACGTTACAAAAATGTATAATGAAGAAGCCGGAAAAAAAGGAAGTACGATGGCAACGGGTTTTGCACTTATAAGCATCGATCCCGAAGAGGGAACCCCTTCAACCGCGCTGGGCCCTAAAATGGGAATGGAAGCTACAAGCCTTTCCCGCACCTTGAAAACTATGGAAGAAAAAGGTTTGATAGAAAGAAGGCCCAACCCAGAGGACGGTCGCGGGGTGTTGATTCATTTAACCGAATTTGGAAAAGAGATGCGGGAGTTTTCCAAACAAGTGGTTTTGGGTTTTGACGAAGCCGTACAAAAAAACGTATCGGCAGAAGAATTGCAAACCTTTCGGAAAGTGGCAAACACGATTAACGAGTTGATCAATTCAAAGAAAATATATAATTCAGAGTAGAGAAAATAACACTTCAGAATTAGGATTAGGAATTAGGAATTAGGAATTAGGAATTAGGAATTAGGAATTAGGAAAAATAGTTATTTCGAACTGACAAATAACTAATAACCAATAACTTTAAAAAAATATGTCAAAAAGAAGAATTAACAAAGTAGCGGTAATCGGCTCCGGGATTATGGGTAGCGGCATAGCCTGCCATTTTGCCAACATCGGCGTGGAAGTGCTTTTGCTGGACATAGTACCGCGCGAGCTTACGGACGATGAAAAGAAAAAAGGCCTTACCCTTGAAGACAAGGCAGTCCGCAACCGAATTGTGAACAACGATTTGCAAAAAGCCATAAAAAGCAACCCCGCCCCACTCTATCACAAGGATTTTGCAAAGCGCATCTCCACGGGAAATTTGGAAGACGATATTTCAAAAGTAAAAACTGCCGATTGGATAATCGAAGTAGTCGTGGAGCGTCTCGACATTAAAAAACAGGTCTTTGAAAACCTGGCCAAGCACAGAAAAGAAGGCACGCTTATCACCACAAACACCTCCGGGATTCCCATCCATTTGATGAGCGAGGGCCATAGTGAAGATTTTCAGAAACACTTCTGCGGCACGCACTTCTTCAATCCGCCGCGCTATCTTAAACTTTTTGAAATCATTCCCGGGCCAAAAACCGCGCCCGAGGTAATCGACTTTTTAAGGGAATACGGCGAAAAATTCCTCGGAAAGACTTCCGTAGTCGCAAAAGATACGCCCGCATTTATAGGAAACAGAATCGGAATCTTCGGCATCCAAAGCCTTTTCCACCAAGTAAAGGAAATGGGCCTGACTGTTGAAGAAGTAGATAAACTTACCGGCCCGGTAATCGGCCGCCCAAAATCCGCAACCTTTAGGACCGTTGACGTTGTTGGTCTGGACACCTTGGTACACGTGGCCAACGGAATTTACGAAAACGTGCCCGAGGACGAAGAGCACGAAACCTTCAAGCTGCCCAAGTTCGTCAACACTATGATGGAAAACAAATGGTTGGGAAGCAAGAGCGGACAAGGTTTTTATAAAAAGGTGAAAAATGACGATGGAAGTAGTGAAATCCTTTCGCTCGACCTCGATTCCATGGAATACCGAAAAAGCAAAAAAGCATCTTTCGGTACTTTGGAAAAGACCAAATCGGTCAATGTGGTAGCAGACCGTTTCCCGATTCTTATTGAAGGCGATGACAAAGCAGGCGAATTTTACCGAAAGAATTTCGGAGCGATGTTCGCATACGTTTCCAAAAGAATACCCGAAATAACCGACGAACTTTACAAAATTGATGACGCCATGAAGGCCGGTTTTGGTTGGGAAAATGGTCCGTTCGAAATTTGGGATGCCGTTGGCGTGAAAAAAGGAATTGAATTAATAAAAGATCTGGGAAAAGAACCCGCCCCGTGGGTAAATGAAATGCTCGAAAACGGCGTGGACAGTTTCTACGAAGTACGCGAGGGCAACACCTATTATTACAGCATTCCTGACAAGACCCATAAAAAAATACCCGGACAGGATGCCTTTATCATTTTGGACAACATCCGAAAGACCAAGGAAGTTTGGAGCAACAAAGATGTGGTTGTCGAAGATTTGGGCGATGGCATTTTGAACGTAGAATTCCGAAGCAAGATGAACAGCATCGGTGGCGACGTACTTGCTGGCGTCAATAAAGCGATAGATTTAGCAGAAGCCAGTTTTGACGGCTTGGTGATTGCCAATAACGGTAAAAACTTCTCGGTAGGCGCAAACGTAGGGATGATCTTTATGATGGCCGTAGAGCAGGAATACGAAGAATTGAATGCTGCCGTAAAATATTTTCAGGACACCAGTATGCGCATTCGCTATTCCTCCATTCCCGTAATTGTAGCGCCCCACGGAATGACCTTGGGCGGCGGGTGTGAATTCACGCTTCACGCAGACCGCGTGGTGGCGGCGGCCGAAAGTTATATTGGATTGGTGGAATTCGGCGTGGGGGTAATTCCCGGCGGCGGCGGTTCCAAGGAAATGGCGATGCGTGCCAGCGATACTTTTATGAAGGACGATGTGGAGCTGAACAGGCTTCAGGAATATTTCCTGACCATCGGAATGGCAAAAGTTTCCACCTCGGCCTATGAAGCCTTCGATACCGGAATCCTGCAGAAAGGAAAGGATATTGTAATCGTAAACCAAGATCGCCAGATTGCCGCAGCCAAAGCCGTTGCACGTTTTATGGCCGATCAGGGTTATACCAAACCAATTAGGCGCACCGATGTAAAAGTACTCGGAAAGCAGGCCTTGGGAATGTTCCTAGTGGGAACCGACCAAATGGTAGCCGGAAACTACATCAGCGAACACGATAAGAAAATAGCCAACAAACTCGCTTATGTTATGGCGGGAGGCGATTTGAGCGATGCAAGCTTCGTAAGCGAGCAATATTTGCTTGACCTTGAAAGAGAAGCATTCCTAAGTTTAACAGGAGAACGGAAGACTTTGGAAAGACTTCAGCATATGATTCAGAAGGGGAAACCTTTGAGAAATTAGATGTGAGATTTTAGACGTGAGACTTGAGACGTTAGACGTTAGACGTTAGACGTTAGAGGAAAATTGAATAATTGAAATTTTAAAATTGTGTTTTAAGTAATCTATATACGATTCCTTTTTTAAATCAAAAATAACCTCAAATCTTTTGTCTAAAATCTTAAGTCTCAAATCTCAAGTCTAACATCTAAAATCTATAAATATGCACAACTTTCAAGAATTAAAAATTTGGCAAAAATCGATGGATATTACAGAACAGACATATCGACTTTCGGCCGAGTTTCCCAAAGAGGAAAAATATGGCTTAACAAGCCAGATAAGAAGAAGTGCTGTTTCAATTCCTTCAAATATTGCAGAAGGAGCAGGAAGAAATACAGATGGAGAGTTTAAAAACTTTTTGGTTATTGCAAGCGGTTCTTCAAACGAACTTTTTACCCAACTAATTTTATCCCATCGGCTAGAATTAGTTTCAGAAAACAAAGTAAAACCTATTTTAAATGAATTAATTGAGATACAGAAAATGAATTATGCCTTGATACTGAAATTTTCAAAGAAAATTTAAAAAGTCTAAAATCTCACGTCTAAAATCTAAAATCTATTATGAGAACAGCATATATAGTAAAAGCATACCGAACCGCAGTGGGCAAAGCGCCTCGCGGAGTTTTCCGTTTTAAAAGACCGGATGAACTGGCCGCGGAAACCATTAAATATATAATGAACGAATTGCCGCAACTCGACAAAAAACGAATTGATGACGTAATCGTGGGTAATGCCATGCCCGAAGCCGAGCAAGGCCTCAATATGGGTAGATTGATCTCGTTAATGGGGTTGGATATAGTGGACATTCCCGGAATGACGGTTAACCGTTATTGCGCTTCTGGCCTGGAAACCATTTCAATTGCTGCGGCCAAAATCCAAACGGGAATGGCAGATTGCATCATTGCAGGTGGTGCAGAAAGTATGAGTTACATCCCAATGGGTGGTTACAAACCTGTTCCAGATTATAAATTGGCAAAAGAAGGCCACGAAGATTATTACTGGAATATGGGATTGACTGCGGAAGCAGTTGCCAAAAAATACAAAGTTTCCCGTGAGGACCAAGATGAGTTTGCTTACACAAGTCAAATGCGCGCATTAAAAGCGCAGGATGAAAATCGTTTTCAGGATCAAATAGTTCCCATTGAAGTAGAGCACACTTTCGTAAACGATTCAGGCAAAAAAGTAACTGAAAAATACACAGTTAATAAAGACGAAGGCCCACGAAAAGGAACAAACATTGAAGCGCTTTCTAAACTTCGCCCCGTTTTTGCCCAAGGCGGAAGCGTTACGGCTGGAAACTCATCGCAAATGAGCGATGGCGCTGCGTTTGCCGTTATTATGAGCGAAGAAATGGTAAAGGAACTCAACCTGGAACCTATTGCCAGATTGGTAAGCTTTGCTGCTGTTGGCGTGGAGCCAAGCATTATGGGAATTGGTCCGGTTTACGCTATTCCAAAGGCTTTAAAACAAGCAGGAATGAAGCAAGATCAAATGGAACTCATAGAATTAAACGAAGCTTTTGCCTCACAGTCGTTAGCAGTAATCCGCGAACTCGGATTGGATAAGGAACGAGTAAACGTAAACGGCGGTGCCATTGCTTTGGGCCACCCACTGGGCTGTACCGGCGCAAAACTCTCCGTCCAACTTTTTGATGAAATGCGCAAACGAAACCTCCAAGGAAAGTATGGAATGGTGACTATGTGCGTGGGGACTGGGCAAGGGGCTGCTGGGGTTTATGAATTCCTTAAATAGACATGAGACGGGAGATTTGAGACTATAGATAAGTAATTAAACAAATGCAAAAAGATGATTGGGATATCTCATGTCTCACATCTAATATCTAACATCTATAACACTTAAGTAGACATGAGACAGGAGATTTGAGACAATAGACAAGTAATTAAACAAATGCAAAAGGATGATTGGGATATCTCATGTCTCACATCTAATATCTAACATCTATAACAATATGGAAACTGAAACAAAAAATAACGAATTGCTTCGAGGAGGACAATTTCTCGTAAAGGAAACAAAAGCCGACGACGTCTTCACCCCTGAAGATTTTTCCGAAGAGCAAAAAATGATGCGCGATTCCGTGAAGGAATTTGTAGATCGTGAAATATGGCCGAAAAAAGAAGAATTTGAGCATAAAAACTATGCGCTAACGGAGGAAATTATGCGTAAGGCCGGCGAAATGGGCTTGCTTGGTGTGGCAGTGCCCGAAGAATATGGCGGCCTTGGAATGGGCTTCGTTACCACGATGCTTGTTTGTGACTACATATCCGGCGCAACGGGCTCTGTGGCTACGGCCTTTGGCGCGCATACTGGTATCGGTACGTTGCCCATTACACTTTACGGCACCGAGGAGCAAAAGAAAAAATACGTCCCAAAACTCGCCACGGGCGAATGGTTTGGCGCTTATGCCCTAACAGAACCGGGTGCGGGAAGTGATGCCAATAGTGGTAAAACCAAAGCAGTACTTTCCGAAGACGGAAAATATTACAAAATCAGCGGGCAGAAAATGTGGATCTCAAATTCAGGTTTTTGTCATACCATGATTGTTTTTGCACGAATTGAAGATGATAAATACATAACAGGCTTTATTGTTGAAAATGATCCCGAAAACGGAATCTCAATGGGCGAGGAAGAAAAGAAACTCGGAATCCACTCCTCCTCTACCCGTCAGGTTTTCTTCAGTGATACAAAAGTTCCTGTTGAAAATATGTTGGGCGAACGCGGTGAAGGGTTTAAAATTGCAATGAACGCCCTGAACGTAGGGAGAATAAAACTTGCCGCGGCTAGTCTTGACGCACAACGCCGTGTAATAGCAAATGCTGTTCAGTACGCAAATGAGCGAATTCAATTCAATGTGCCCATTTCATCTTTTGGGGCAATAAAACTGAAATTGGCCGAAATGGCAACCAGTGCGTATGTGGGTGAAAGTGCCAGTTACCGGGCCGGAAAGAATATTGAGGACCGAATCGCACTTCGCGTGAAAGCTGGCAACAGCCACCAAGAAGCTGAATTAAAAGGTGTAGAAGAATATGCCATTGAGTGTTCCATCCTGAAGGTTGCAGTTTCCGAAGACATTCAAAACTGTAGCGATGAAGGTATCCAGATTTACGGCGGAATGGGCTACAGCGCAGATACCCCAATGGAATCTGCCTGGCGCGATGCCCGTATTGCCCGTATTTACGAAGGAACAAATGAAATCAACCGTATGCTGGCAGTGGGAATGTTGGTGAAAAAAGCAATGAAAGGTCACGTAGATCTTCTGAACCCCGCACAGGCAGTAGCCGCAGAATTAATGGGAATCCCTTCTTTTGAAACGCCCGATTTTTCGGAATTGCTTTCAGAGGAAAAAGCGATGATCGCCAAACTGAAAAAAGTATTCTTAATGGTTGCCGGAAGCGCCGTTCAAAAATACGGCACTGAACTGGAGGAACATCAGCAAACGCTAATGGCAGCGGCAGATATTTTGATTGAAATTTATATGGCTGAAAGCGCAATCCTACGTACTGAAAAGAACGCGAAACGCTTCGGTGAGGATTCGCAAAAGGAACAAATTGCGATGTCGCAATTGTACCTTTACCACGCCGTTGATATAATTACCGTGAAAGCTAAGGAAGCCATTCTTTCTTTTGCTGAAGGGGATGAACAACGGGCGATGCTGATGGGTCTTAAACGTTTTACGAAATATCAAAATATGCCAAACATTGGCGAATTGCGTAGAACAATTGCACATAAGGTTATTTCGGAAAACAATTATCCGTTTTAAATTAATTGATAAATTATTCTTAAAACCGCTTCAGAAATGAGGCGGTTTTATTTTTAGCAGTATTTTGGTTCGAAGTTTGCTATTTTTAAAAAAACAATTTATAATGAAGAAGCTCCTTTTCCTATCAATCATATTCACTACTTATCTCACTTTCGCACAAACCAATACTGAAGTGTATGTTTTTGATATTCGTCCAGCTTATGAAGGGCTGGAATTGTTAAATATCCAAAACATTTCAAACAACAAAGGTTACAACAACCAACCTTCTTTCATCGCTAATGAAACCCTTGTTTTTGCAGGAAACAATGAAGGTCAAACCGATATTGTAGAATATAGCCTGAATACCAAATCAAAAAAATGGTTCAATCAAAAAACCGATGGCGGCGAGTATTCTCCTCAAACATTTCCTACTATCAATGATGTTGCAGCCGTTCGACTTGACAAAAATGGTTTTCAAAGATTGTATAGGTATGATTCACAAACAGGAAAATCAACTGAATTAATCAAAGATTTACAAATAGCATATTTTGCTTTTTACAATGATGAAAAAATACTTGCAACA
Organism: Aequorivita vladivostokensis; assembly: GCF_000952855.1. Classification (GTDB taxonomy): domain Bacteria; phylum Bacteroidota; class Bacteroidia; order Flavobacteriales; family Flavobacteriaceae; genus Aequorivita; species Aequorivita vladivostokensis. Next base: position 104,883 of record NZ_JSVU01000002.1, read on the forward strand.
GTATTGGACAGCGACAAAATGAATTTGGTGTTAATAGATTTGCAATCAAAAAAAACAGACACATTGTTTTATAATGCAGGACGTTCCCTTCAAAAAGTCCCAAAAACCAATTCAATGAGTTATTCCTTGATAAACGAGGAAGGAAATCTGGACCTTTACCTCTTGGATATGAATTCCTATGAAAACTTTTTCGTAACCCAATTGCCCATTGGCATTCAGGATTATGTTTGGATAAACGATACTCAAATTTTAGTTGGAAGCGGAAACAAACTCTATATGTACGATACGTTAGGTGAGTCGGAATGGACACGAGTTGCCTCCCTTGAGGATTATGGCTTAAAGAATATTACCCGTATGGCCATCAGCCCAAATGGCAAGAAGCTCGCTATAGTGACTGAATCTAAATAGTTTCATTTTTACATTCTCAAAAAGTTTTAGTAGGTTCTTCGTTCTTTTTGGTATTTTTAAACAAAATTACTTTCCCAATGAAAAGTTTTGTTTCCTTCATTATAGTTTGTTTTACCTTTTCCTGTTTTTCACAGACCGATCAAAGAATTTACGACATAATAAACGCTGTTTCTTCTGAAAGGATTAAGGCAGATATCACCACGCTTGCAAATTTCGGCACTCGAAATACTTTTAGTGATACAATTAGCAACACTCGCGGAATTGGTGCAGCAAGACGATGGATTAAAGGTGAATTTGAAGCTATTTCAAAAGATTGCAACAATTGCCTTGATGTCTTCTATCAAAAAGACTTTATAAAAGCCGAAGGGAACGACCGCGTTCCCCAAGATACTTGGATTGTAAACGTGGCTGCTGTTCAAAAAGGAACAAAATACCCCAACCGTTACATCATTATGAGTGGCGATATTGACTCCCGAAACAGCGACGGCAGCGATTTCACAAAAGATGCGCCCGGCGCCAACGACAACGCCAGCGGTATGGCCGGAGCTATTGAAGCCGTCCGTGTTCTTTCAAAACACAAGTTTGAAAGCAGTATTGTTTATTTAGGATTGAGCGGCGAAGAACAGGGGCTTTTCGGCGGAAAAGGCTTTGCAGAGTATGCAAAAGCACAAGGTTGGGAAATAATCGGCGTTTTAAATAACGATATGATCGGCAATATTGAAGGTGTAAATGGTGTAATCAGCAATCGCGATTTTAGGGTTTTCAGCGAGCCCGTTCCTCCCACCGAAACAGAACGCGAGCGACAAATGCGGCGCTTTTACGGTGGCGAGGTAGATGGTATTTCGCGCCAACTTGCCCGTTACGTTTTTAAGACTACGCAGACATATATGCCGGAAATGAACCCAATGATGATTTATAGATTGGACCGTTTTGGTCGCGGCGGCCACCATCGTCCCTTTAACGATTTAGGCTGGGCCGGAATCCGTATTATGGAAGCCCACGAAAATTACAATCAGCAGCACCAAGACATCCGCACTGAAAACGGAATAGAATACGGCGATAAACTGAAATTTGTAAACTTCGATTACGCCGCCAAGCTCACAGCCGTGAACGCCATAAATCTGGCCAGTCTTGCGTGGGCGCCCCCTGCGCCAACAAACGTTGCCATTGGCGGCATTGTAGAGCCTTCCGCAAAGCTGAAATGGGATAAGGTAGATGGCGCAGTGGGTTATAAAATTTATTGGCGCGATACCACAAGTCCAACTTGGGACCACAGCCGATACGTAGGCGATGTTTCAGAATTTACCTTGGAAGGTATTGTGATTGACAACTATTTTTTCGGAGTAGCTTCCGTTGGAAAATATGGTTTTGAAAGCGTTGTTGTGTTTCCAAATTCAGTATTTAGATAGAAATCTCAACAAGCAAATCTCAAATCACAAACCGTAAAAAGGATTGAAAAAGTTTATTTATGGAAAAACCTTATGATTTGTAACTTAGAACCTTTTTGTTTGCAAAATCAGCTCGGAATTTAATCTATTCGCTTCAAAAAAGTATAGCAAACATTGAGGATGGCAAGCAGTTAATCCGGTCTTCAGGATCAGTTGCTGCCAATTATATAGAATCCAATGAACATATAAGTGATAAAGATTTTGATTTTAGAATAAAAATATGCCGGAAGGAAGCAAAAGAATCGCTTCTTTGGTTAAAATTGTTACAAAATGAATTTAATAACCAACATTCTATTAAGTTGGTCGAATTAATAAATGAAGCGGATGAGTTAAAAAAGATTTTTTCCGCAATTGTAGAAAAAAGGAAATCAAGATAAAAACAGGGATATCGTTATTCGTGATTTGAGATTTGTGATTTGTGATTTGTGTCCCGATAGCTATCGGGATGTGATTTAATAAAATTATTATGTTTAAAAAATTATTATTTATTTCAATCTGTTTTCTAGGGGTTACTTCAGTTTTTCCCCAAAAGAAGTTCACCCGCGCCGATACACTCATAGGAAGCATCACCCCCGAGCGTGCTTGGTGGGATGTTACCCATTACCATTTAAAGGTAAAGGTGAATCCCTCCGAAAAAACCATTGAGGGCAGCAATACCATTTCCTATAAAGTTTTGGAGCCAAAGGAGGTTATGCAGATTGACCTGCAAGCACCGATGAAGATTGATAAAATACTCCAAGACGGAAAAGAGATTTTTTATACTTCCGAAGGAAATGCCCATTTTTTAAAACTTCAAAAAAAACAGAAAAAAGGGAAAGAAGAAAAAATAACGATTTATTTTTCTGGGAAACCTATAGAAGCCAAGCGCCCACCGTGGGACGGCGGTTTCACTTGGACCAAAGACAGCAATGGCAAGCCTTTTATTGCAACGAGCAACCAAGGAATCGGCTCCAGCGTTTGGTGGCCGTTGAAGGACCATCCTTCCGAAGAGCCCGATAATGGGGTTACCATTTCGGTAACAACTCCAAAGGATTTGATGGACATTAGCAACGGAAGATTAATTAAAGTAATTGAAACCGATACTACAAAAACCTGGGTATGGCAAGTGGTAAACCCCATAAACGCTTATGGCGTGGACATCAATATTGGCGATTATGTACATTGGGGCGAAAAGTACAAAGGCGAAAAAGGTCCGCTAGATATGGATTATTACGTACTTCGGGAAAATGAGGCGAAGGCGAAAGAGCAATTCAAACAGGCGCCGATGATGATGGAAGCTTTTGAGCACTGGTTTGGCCCCTATCCTTTTTACGAAGACGGCTACAAGCTGGTGGAAGCCCCATATTTGGGAATGGAGCACCAAAGCAGCGTGACTTACGGCAACAATTTTGAAAATGGCTATTTGGGCCGCGACCTCTCCGGCACGGGCTGGGGCCTGAAGTTCGATTTTATAATCATACACGAAAGCGGGCACGAATGGTTTGCAAACAACATCACCAATAAGGATGTGGCCGATATGTGGATCCACGAAGGATTTACGGCCTATTCAGAAAATTTGTACCTGGATTATTTCTTCGGAAAAATAGCTTCCTCGGAGTATGTACTGGGTACCCGAAATAATATTTCAAACGATCGCCCAATCATCGGGGTTTACAATGTTGACAATTCCGGCAGCGGTGATATGTACTACAAAGGCGCAAACATTCTGCATACCGTAAGGCAACTTATTGAAAATGACGAAAAATGGCGAAGTATCTTGCGTGGTTTGAATAAACAGTTCTACCACCAAACCGTTACTTCCAGGCAAATCGAGGAATATATTTCAAAAGAAAGCGGTATTGATCTCACAGCATTTTGGAACCAATATTTACGGACAACTAAAATTCCAAAAGTGGAATACAGTATTAAAGGAAATGATTTAAAATTTCGGTACGCCAACACAGTTGAAAATTTCGACGTGCCCGTAATAGCGATAGTCAACGACAAAGAGGAATGGATTTTTCCCACTTCGGAATGGAAAACGAAAACATTTGCGCAACCTATTGAAACCTTTCAAATCAAAAAAGATTTTTATGTAAATTCTGAAAATCTTAAATAATAATTATTACCCCGTTTAATTAAAAAAAAATGAAGAAATTATTCCCCACGCTCCTACTATGTGCTCTTAGCTTAACACTTACGGCACAGAAGAAAAATAAAAAAGAAAAGGAAAAAGAAGACCCAAAGTGGGAAGTTGCCAATCCCGGAAAGGATTTCAATTATAAAACCCATTCCTTTACTACAGATGAAGGCACTTGGATGAACCTGGACGTAAGTCCCGATGGCAAAACCATTGTTTTTGATATGCTTGGCGATATTTATACCGTGCCCATTTCGGGAGGAACTGCCAAAGCAATCAGAACGGGCATTCCTTTTGAAATCCAACCTAGATTCAGCCCCGACGGCACAAAAATTTCGTTTACCAGCGATGCTGGCGGCGGCGATAATATTTGGGTAATGAACGCCGATGGAAGCGATGCAAAACAAGTTACCAAGGAAGATTTTCGCCTGTTGAACAATGCCGTGTGGAGTGCGGACGGCAATTATTTAATTGCGCGTAAACATTTCACCTCGGGCAGAAGTCTGGGCGCAGGCGAAATGTGGCAATACCACAAATCGGGCGGGACGGGTTTACAGCTCACAAAACGAAAAAACGACCAGCAGGACGTAAACGAACCTTTTGTTTCCCCCGACGGAAAATATCTTTATTACAGTGAGGATATGTATCCGGGCGGCTTTTTTCAATACAACAAAGATCCAAACGATCAAATTTATGTGATAAAACGTTACGAGTTTGAAACTGGAAAAACCGAAACTATTACGGGCGGACCGGGCGGTGCCGCGAGACCGACAATTTCACGCGATGGAAAGAAATTAGCATTCGTTAAAAGGGTACGCACAAAAAGCGTGCTTTATATCCACGATTTGGAAACTGGCCAAGAATGGCCCATTTACGATAAACTGAACAAAGACCAACAGGAAGCTTGGGCGCTTTTTGGCGTTTATCCAAATTTTAGTTGGATGCCAAACAACAAAGAAATCGTTTTTTGGAGTGGTGGAAAAATCAACAAAATTGATGTGAATTTCCTGGCAGTGAACAATATTCCCTTTACGGCAAACGTAAAGATAGATTTGGCTGAAACGGTACATTTCAACAATAAAATTGAGACCGAAACTTTCACGCCAAAAATGATTCGCCACGCCGTTACCTCGCCAAATGGGGAATATATCGTCTTCAGTGCCTTGGGACATTTATATAAGAAATCCTTGCCCAATGGCGAACCGCAACGATTGACGAACAGTACTGATTTTGAATTTGAGCCTGCCTTCTCCCCCAACGGTTCCGAAATAGTATATGTTACTTGGAACGATTTGGAAAAAGGCGCTATCCGTAAAATTGGCGCAAATGGCGGAACTTCCGTAAAACTTACCGCTGAAAAAGGTATTTACAGAACCCCTTCCTACTCGCAAAATGGCGCATTTATTACCTTCAAAAAAGAAAAAGGAAACACCGACCAAGGTTTTACTTTTACGAAAAATGATGGCATTTATGTAATGAATTCCGATGGAAGCAATGAAAAATTTGTAGTCGATAAAGGAGAATACCCTATGTTCAGCAATGACGGAAAACGGATTTTTCTGCAGACCGGCGGAACCTATTTTGGAGATATTGAGAAAAAACTCATCAGTGTTAACCTTTCGGGAAATGATGAGAAAACCCACGTTACTTCAAAATATGCAAATAGATTGATTCCCAGCCCCGATAACGAATGGATTGCCTTTACAAATCTTCATAAATTGTTTGTGGCACCTTTGGTACTGAACGGACAGACTGTTGACTTGGACGACAAAACCAAGGCCCTGCCCGTTTCGCAACTTGCGAAGGATGCTGGTATAAACATTCATTGGTCGCCGAACAGCCAAAAAGTGATGTGGACCTTGGGCGATGAATATTTCAGTAACGAATTGAAGAACAGGTTTACGTTTTTAAAAGGCTCTCCGGAAGAAGTGCCGGAAATAACTTTAACCGGAACAAAAATCGGACTCCAAGCCTCGGTGGATAAACCCAGGGGAAGGATTGCCTTCACCAATGCCCGAATTATTACGATGGAAAACGATGAAGTTATTGAAAATGGAACTATCGTAATTAACGGAAATAAAATAGAATCCATTGGCGCAACCGATAGAGTTTCCGTTCCCTCTGGCACAAAAGTTTACTCTTCAGAAGGAAAAACCATCATGCCCGGCATGGTTGATGCGCATGCCCACGTGGGCGCTTTCCGCTATGGTTTGCCCACGCAGCAATATTGGCCTTTTATGGCAAATTTGGCTTTCGGAGTAACCACTTCGCACGATCCTTCGGCAAATACAGAAACGGTATTTACCCTTTCTGAACTTCAAAAAAGCGGACAATTGGTGGGGCCTCGGTTGTTTTCAACAGGCTTCATTCTCTATGGCGCCGATGGCGATTTTAAGGCAGTTATCAACAGCTTGGAAGATGCCCGCAGCAGTATTCGCCGTACCAAAGCCTTTGGGGCAAAAAGCGTAAAAAGCTATAACCAGCCCCGCCGCGACCAGCGTCAACAAGTATTGCAGGCAGCCCGCGAGATGGGTATAAATGTGGTGCCAGAAGGTGGTTCCACTTTTTATCACAATATAACTCAGGTTATTGATGGCCACACAGGGGTTGAGCATAACATTCCGGTGGCGCCCGTTTATAAGGATATTCTTGAAATTTGGGGCAAGAGCGGTTCCGGCTACACGCCAACCCTGATTGTAAATTACGGCGGAATGAACGGTGAGTTCTACTATTACGAGCGCGACAATGTTTGGGAAAATGAAAAATTGTTAACCTTTATGCCACGTAGCATAGTGGACAGCCGATCGCGCCACAGAATTAAATCACCCCAAGACGAATATGAAAATGGCCACATTTTGGTTTCCGAAACTGCAAAAAATTTGAGTGATGCAGGTGTAAAAGTGAATATGGGAGCGCACGGACAATTGCAGGGTCTCGGCGCACATTGGGAAACTTGGATGCTACAACAAGGTGGGATGACCAATTTGGAAGCCTTGAAAGCGGCTACGATTAATTCTGCGGAATACATTGGCGCAGGAGAAGATATTGGATCACTAAAAGTTGGAAAACTCGCCGATTTAATCGTAATGGACAAAAACCCCTTGGAAAATATCGAAAACACCGAATCCATAAAAATGGTAATGGTAAACGGTAGATTATACAATGCGGAAACCATGAACGAAATTGGTAACAACCCAAAAGAACGCCTTCCCTTTTTCTGGGAGATGGACAAATACAACCAAGCTTTCCCTTGGCATCAAGAAACCCACGGGTTTATGGATGGTGGATGCAGTTGTCATTAATTATAAATTAAAAAAAAATGTATAGAGCCTATTGGCATTTTTATAAATCCATCTTCCCATTTATTGTAGCATTCTCAATTTTAAGTATCTTGTATCTCGGGATACTGTGGGGTTTTGTGCTATTTATAACTGGGGGTTTGATAATTGGTTTTATAGGCTTCCGAACATTTTATAACGAACAATTCTATTTTTATTTCAACCTAGGAATTACAAAATGGCAGCTTTTAAAAGTTTCATTCCTAATCAATTTATTAATAGGAGTTCCTTCTTTCGCGATGATGTTATTAATCTTAAGTTTTTTTCTTGGAAGTTTTACAATTACTTAGCGCAACCATACGTTTTGGAAAAAAAGAAGTCCTGAAGAAAATTTCTTTTACGGTCGAAACTGGTGAAATTTTAGGAGTTTTCGGAAGAAATGGATGCGGAAAATCTACTTTGCTAAAAATGATATTCGGCAGCCTAAAGAAAGGCTCTGTCAATATTTCAATGAACGGTAAGACTTTCAATGTTCACGAAAATATTTCCTCAGAACGCATCGCTTACTTACCCCAACATTCCTTTGTGCCAAGAAATTTAAAGGTTCGGGATCTCATCCCTCTCTATTTCTTAGAAGAACAAAAACAGGACGTCATTTTTTACGATACCTTGATTTCAAAAATTACTGCTAATAAAGTTAGGGATTTGTCGTTGGGACAAGTTCGCTATTTGGAAGTTTTATTAGTGGGAAATTTAAACCACGATTTTTTGATGCTTGATGAACCTTTCTCTATGATTGAACCTTTGTACAAAATCGAAATTAAAAAACTCTTGAATAAGCTCAAATTTGAAAAAGGAATAATTATAACTGATCACTACTATCAAGACGTTTTAGACATCAGCTCGCAAAATTTACTCATTGAAAATGGGGTCAGTATTCCTATTAAAGGCAAAGAGGATTTAAAGCGTTTGCATTATCTCAGTAAAAACTCAATATAAAAAAAGCCCCAAAACTGGGGCTTTTCAAAATTATTCAAAATACTGAATTACATTTTTGGCATCAATACTTTATCTATAACGTGTACCACGCCGTTTGATGCATCCATATCAGCACTTGTTACAGTGGCCATATTTCCTTTTGCATCCTTAATCATTACTTTTCCACCTTTTTCAGACAAAGTCAAAACTTCACCGTTAAGTGTAGTAACATCAAGTTTGTTATTGGCCTCCTTAATTTTAGCCAAAACGTCAGCGGCATTCATTTTTCCTTGTAATACGTGATACTTCAATAAACCTTGAAGTTGCTCCTTATTTTCAGGCTTCATTAGGTTATCCAAAGTTGCTTTTGGAACTTTGTTAAAAGCTTCGTTGGTAGGAGCAAATACAGTATATTCCCCTTCAGATTTTAAAGTCTGTGCCAAATCTGCTGCTTGAAGTGCGCTAACCAAAGTTGACAAATCTGAATTGCCCATTGCTTTTGCAGCAATTGAGTTAGCTTCCATCTCGGCCATTCTCGCTTGGTTATCTGCCTCAACTTTCATCAAGGAATCTTTTTCACGCTCCATGCGCATTTGTTCTGCTTGGGCTTGAGCCTCAGCTTCTTTCTTTTTAGAGTCTTCACAGCTTGCAAAAAGCATTGTAACCACTGCAAGAGACATAACGATTGTTCTTAGTTTCATAATAGTTTTTGTTGATTTAAAGTTTGCACCAAAGATATTTCAAGCGCAGGGAATTTTTTCACAATTCACATTAATCTTTAGTTAAATTTTTTGTAAATTTTTTAGGATAATCTCAACAGACCGTCCCTATTACTAAAGTTTTGCTAATAAGGAAATTGAAAGCCATAAAATAGTATCTTTAGGGAAATTAACTTTAAAATTCTTAATAATGATTAAATCGAAGTATCAAAGCGTTTTGGATTTAGGTGAAAAACTAAACATCCAAAACGGAGATGTAAAAGAGGAAAATGGCCAACTCAAAGTATGGGGTACGGCTAAAAACCAATATGAAAAAAATCTTCTTTGGGACGAAATAAAACGTGTGGGCGGTGAAAACCCAACCGATATAATGGCGGATATAAAAGTTGCCGACACTTCGGCCTTTGCGCATCACACCGTTAAGAGTGGAGAATCATTAAGCAAAATTGCAAAACACTACTATGGCGATGCCAATAAGTACAACGCTATTTACGAAGCAAACAAAGGCAAGTTGAAATCTGCAGACCTGATCCATCCGGGTGATGAATTGGTGATTCCAAATATTTAATACTCGCTGAAAAACATAAAAACCGCCACTCCTTTAAAGAATGGCGGTTTTTTTATGATGAAACTTTCCAGTTTTAAAGTCCGCTGATATAACTTCCGTATAAATCCTTAAAGTGCAAACCATTACCGACACTGAATTTACTCAGTTTTTTATTTTCGGCCAATGCCCACAAAACGACTTCTTTTAAAAAATAACTATCTTTTTTTGAAGTCTCGGGATGATATTTTTCTATCAATTGTTGCAACGGAATGATTCGGTCCAGTTCATTCTTATATTCCTCATCGGAATAGGAATCGAGCAATTCAAAATCATTCTCCTCAAAAAACCAGGAAACTATTTCGGCGTACGGATCTGGGTCACTTTCTTTCGTTAGCTTTTCTATCTTCGGAAATTTCTCTTTGAAAATAGTGTTCACGGCATCGGCAATCAATTGTTGTGCGACCTGCGAAACGCCTTCCTGTTCCCCTTCGTACACCAACTCAATCTTGCCAGTGATGGAGGGAATGATACCTACGAAATCGCCTAAACGTATGCTTGTTTTTTCTTCGCCATTGTGCAAGGCTCTTCTCTCAGCCGTGCTCAACAGATTTTCAAAAGCAGTAATACTCAAACGGGCGCTCACCCCACTTTTGGCATCGATAAAATGATTTTCGCGCGCCTCAAAACTTATCTGTTCCAAAATGTCCTTTGCCAAATCGGGCACATAAACGTTTTCTTTTGCTTTGACGGCCTCTGCCGTTTCCTGTTCCGTTATGGTTCGGGCCGTTTCGATATCCTCGGGATAGTGGGTCAAAATTTGGGAGCCAATTCTATCCTTCAATGGAGTAACAATGCTCCCACGGTTTGTATAATCCTCGGGGTTTGCGGTGAAAACAAACTGTATATCCAACGGCAATCGCACGGCAAAGCCACGAATCTGAACATCGCCTTCCTGCAAAATATTAAAAAGTGCCACCTGAATTCGCGGCTGCAAGTCGGGCAATTCGTTGATTACAAAAATACAACGGTTGCTTCGCGGAATCATTCCAAAATGAATCACGCGGTCATCGGCATAGGTCAACTTTAGGTTTGCAGCTTTTATAGGGTCCACATCGCCTATGATATCCGCCACGGTAACATCGGGCGTTGCAAGTTTTTCTGAAAAGCGGTCGTTGCGGTGCAACCAACCGATTGGGGTGTCATCACCTTTTTCGTGCATCAGGTTCTTTGCATAACGCGATATAGGGTTAAAGGGATCATCATTTATTTCGCTTCCCTCCACAATAGGAATATATTCATCCAAAAGCCCGACCATTTGCCGTGCCAATCGGGTTTTTGCCTGCCCGCGAAGCCCCAGCAGGTTTATGTTGTGTTTGGAAAGAATGGCGCGCTCCAGTTCCGGGATTACGGTTAATTCATACCCATGAATACCAACAAAGGGTGTTTCCTTCTTCATTATTTTTTGAAGCAAATTTCTTCGCAATTCTTCTTTGATTGACTTCGGTTCGTAACCCGCTTTTTTGAGTTCGCCAAATGTTTTGATTTTTTCTATTTCCATAATTTTTCAATTGTATTTTTTAACCACAAAGGGCACAATGTTTTTCACAAAGGTCACAAAGGATATTTCCATTGAAACTCGATTGTTCGCGATAAATCGCGAGCCTACTATTTTATTCGTTTTCTGCGATTCGTTTCATAATCGCTAAAAATCATTTCGCCCAAACCTTTCAGGCCTGTGTAAAATGCCTTCCCTTGATTGGCAGCTGTAAAATGCTCCACAAACTGTATCAAATAGGGGTCTTCGGCAATCATAAAAGTGGTGATTGGGATGTGAAGCTTCCGAGCTTGTGATGCCATTGCGTAACACTTGTTTACAATATAACTGTCAAGACCGTTGCTGTTTTTATAATACCTGCCGTCGGGAAGCCTTACGCAGCTCGGTTTTCCGTCAGTTATCATAAAAATCTGTTTGTTTGTGTTGCGTTTTCTTCGCAATAAATCCATCGCCAACTCAAGTCCAGCAACGGTGTTGGTATGATAGGGACCAACATTCAAATACGGCAAATCCTTGATTTTAATGGGCCAAGCGTCATTTCCGAAGACCAAAATATCCAAGGTATCTTTTGGGTAGCGCGTGGTTATAAATTCGGAAAGCGCCATCGCCACTTTTTTTGCCGGCGTAATTCTATCTTCGCCATAAAGAATCATACTGTGGCTGATATCAATCATCAAAACCGTGCTCATTTGGGTTTTGTACATGGTTTCCTCAACCACCAAATCGTTTTCGGAAAGGGTGAAATCGCCCAAACCGTGATTTATCTGCGCATTTTTGAAACTTTCGGTCATCGAGATTTGTTCCAGGGAATCGCCAAAACGATAATCCCGAAACTCGCCGGCCTGTTCATCTCCCCTGCCCGTTTGCTTGGTTCGGTGGTTTCCTGCGCCGCTTTTTCGGAGCTTTCCGAAGATTTGTTCCAAAGCTCTTTTCCGAAGCGCCCTCTCGGTTTTTTCGGTGATTGCCAAACCGTTTGAACCGTCAACCTTTATTTCTTCCCGCAGATATCCCTTCTTTTTAAGGTCTTCCACAAAATCATCCAAGGTATAATCTTCAGTTGTAAGATTGTATTCCTCATCCAATTGTTCTAACCAGTCCATAGCCTCGTCGAAATCGCCCGATGTGTGTGTTATCAGTTCCTGAAAAACATCGAAAAGTTTTTCAAATGGAGATTGGTCTTTGGGAGTGTGTTTTGTGAAGATAAATCCGCTCTTGGCTTCTCTTTTATTCATAATCTAAAATTATAACAATCCTTGTTTAGAAAAAAAGCCGAAACGTTAAACTAATAACAAAAAATAAAGCCTATTTGTGGCAAATGGGTTATAAATATTCATCAATAACGTCAATTGTATTTTCTTTAGTGTATAGTTAACAGTTCTTTATGGCAATCCTAACCGGGTATAAATTATATTTATTGAAAGAATATTAATCAACCTCTAAAACTTAAAATTATGGCAGAAATTAAAATTGAAAAGAAAAAACCTATTTGGCCCTGGATATTGGTTATCCTAATCATCTTAGCCGCCATTTATTTCTTTTGGGCTTACAGTGATGCCGATTATGATGAAAATGATGACGTTTTGGTCAACGACACTATAACCCAAATTGATGAGCGCGACACGTATAACGAGTTTGCGGATGACACTACAACGTTATATACTGGTACCTACGGAACCGTAGTAAAGGAAAAAGCTGTATCTAATTATTTTAAATACATAGATAATGAGCAAATGGGATTGGACCACCAATATACCAATGGCGCGTTGATACATTTAATAACAGCCACTGAAGCGGAAGCCAGAAATCTAAACGTTGATATAAAAGCAAACCTCGATAAAGCTAGGGAACATGCGTTTCAGATAACAAACGATCCCGAATCGTTGAAGCACGCGGACAAGATTAGAGCTGCAGCCATAGAAATTTCTACGGCTATTGAAACTATCCAACAAGAAAAGTTTACAAGCCTTTCTGCGGAAGTAGAAGACCTAAAGGCCGCTGCAAAGAAAATTGATCCGCAAACCCCTACTCTTCAGCAAAAAGAGGACACCAAAAGTTTCTTTGAGAAAGCGGGTAGAGTTCTTCAGAAGTTCAATGAAATGGAAAACAATCAATAAAAACAGAAAAACTATGAAAAATAAAGAAAAACATTTATATAATCTTGACGAACTATCCGACTATAAAGTGGCCAGCGACGATCCCGATGTTCGCAACTGGGAAGTACGGGATCGCGATAATCGCGTGATCGGAAAAGTAGATAGTCTTTTAGTGAACAAAACTGCCAAAAGAGTAGTATATCTAGACATAGAAGTAGATGAAACCATTATTGACGCCAAGCATGACCCTTATGCAAAATCTGATGCTGATGTTCGGGAATTCGTTAATAAGGATGGGGAAAATCACGTAATCGTACCTATTGGTATGACCAGGTTGGATAATGACAACAAAATTGTTTTCGCCCACGGAATTGACCATCGTACCTTCGCTGAGACCAAGCGTTACCGCAAAGGAGATGAGCTGAATCGCGAATACGAGGTAATCGTTTTAGATTCCTATACGCGAAACACCACTCCGGCCGACGAAAAAACTTATCAGGAAGACGATTTTTACAATCGAGATGAGTTTGACCGAGACCGATATAAAAAGTGATAAATTCAAAATTTTAAAATTTTGATTGGAACGCCTAAGCCATAAGCTTGGGCGTTTTGCTTTTATCTAAATCGTTATAATAGACGAGAAATTTTCTCTAAAAAATATAATGCGAAATATGACCGATCAATTTCTTCAGCAAAATTCAGTAGCTTTGTTTTGTAAATCAACAATATAACTTCCAAATCACATCTTTATGAAAAATTTCAGTTTAATTTTTTCGGCGATCCTTCTCTTTGTTGCTTGCAAAAACAACAAAAATGAGGAAACTAAAGAAATTGCCGAGGTAAAAACTTATTCCATAGAGCAATTTATGGGTAATGAAAACGCTTTTGCAAATGGTTTTTCGCCAGATAAATCCAAAGTCTTGATAACCAGCAATCGTTCCGGGGTATTCAATATGTATTCCGTACCTACGGAAGGCGGCGATTTTATGCCGATTACCCAATCTGATAGCGCTTCGGTGTATGGTATTTCCTATTTTCCGAATGACGATAGGATTCTCTTCCGAATGGACGGCAACGGCGATGAAATTTTTAAAATCTTCGTGAAGGATAGCACCGGCATCCAAAGACTCACGCCCGAGCAAAACGTGAGGGCGCTCTTCCAGGGCTGGGCTAAGGATGGCAAAAGCTTTTATTACAATAGCAACGAGCGCAACCCACAAATGATGGACGTTTATGAAATGGACATTGCCACCTTTAAACCCAAACTTCTTCTTAAAAATGACGACGCCATGGATTTCGGTGGAATTTCAGCGGATAAAAATTATATGTTGCTCTCCAAAGCTGTAAATACCAACGATAGTGATTTATTTCTGCTGAATCTTAAAACAAATCAAAAGACCAAGATTAACGAAACATTGAGCAAAAATTCACCCCAGGATTTTTCACCCGATGGGAAATCGTTCTACTACACTACCGATGCCGAGGGAGAATTCAGTTATCTGATGAAATACAACATTGAAGACGGCAGCAAGGAAAAGGTTTTGGAAAAGGATTGGGATATTATCGCCTTCTACTTTACCCACAACGGAAAGTATCAGGTTATGTTTACCAACGAAGACGCCAAAACAGAGATGTATGTTACCGAAGTGGCAACGGGCAAAGAATTAAATTTCCCCGAAATTGACGGGCAGGAAATAAGCGCCGCCAGTTTTTCAAGGGATGAAACTATGGCATTGTTAACGGTTGGCAGCTCGCAACTTCCCACCAATACGTATTCCTATACTATAGCAACTGGAGAATATCACAAGCTTACCGATGTTTTGAACAAGGAGATCAATCCGGATGATTTGGTAAAGGCTGAAGTAGTTCGCTTCAAATCTTTTGACGGGTTGGAAATCCCGGCAGTTTATTATCAACCCAAACAAGCGAGTGCCAACAATAAAGTGCCGGCATTGGTTTGGGTGCACGGCGGACCGGGAGGACAATCCAGGCAAAGTTTTAGCTCCCTAATTCAATATTTGGTAAACCACGGGTACTCAATCTTGGCGGTAAACAACCGCGGAAGTAGTGGCTATGGGAAATCTTTTTTCCAAATGGACGATCAAAACCACGGCGATAAGGATTTAAAGGATTGCATTGCCGGGAAAGATTGGTTGGCGAGCCAAGATGTTATCGACAAAGATAAAATTGGAATTATTGGAGGTTCCTACGGCGGTTATATGACGATGGCGGCCCTCACCTATGCGCCGGATGAATTTCAGGTGGGCGTTAATATTTTTGGTGTAACAAACTGGATACGAACCCTAAAAAGCATTCCGCCCTGGTGGGCATCGTTCAAGGATGCGCTCTATACCGAAATGGGCGACCCGAATACGGCAGATTCCATGCGGTTGAAGCAAATTTCGCCCTTGTTCCATACCGAAAACGTGATCAAACCTTTAATGGTATTGCAAGGCGCACAGGATCCGCGGGTGCTGAAAATTGAATCAGATGAAATTGTGGAAGGGGTTAAAAAGAACGGCGTTCCCGTGGAATACGTGGTTTTTGAAGATGAAGGCCACGGCTTTGTAAAAAAGGAAAACGAAATAGAAGCCTACGGAAGGATTCTTAAATTTTTGGACCATTATTTAAAAGGTGAAACGCAAACTCCCATGGATACCGGCAAAACGGAAGCAACCGAAGTTAAATAACAAAACTTAAATAATACCGATGTTTTCGGAATGTGCAATAGCCTTTTCGCTGTTGGCAAAATAGCAAGTGGAGACGCCCATGGATTCAATATTTTTTAGAATCTCTTGGGTGTTCTCCTTTTTTCGTTTTGAAGTCTGCCGAATGTAAATTGCCTTTATATTCTGCGGAAATATTTTTACAATCCGTTCATAAAGATCAGGGTCTTTCTGCGAATCATCGCCCAAAAGCACATATTCCAGTTTGGGATAAAACATGATTATATCCTTTATTTTTTCAAACTTGTGGTCGTGACTGCCCCTTCCGGTGAAAAGAAAATCAGAGATTCCCGTTTTTATCTTTTTAAGTTTTATCACGGCTTTTGGCAATTTATGGAGACGTGCAAAGGAGTCGATAAATTCATAAAGGTTCCACTCGCTGCTGGAGACATAGAAGAAGGAATTGGAAGCCGTCTCGTTCTCCTGCCCCGCCTTACTCAAGGCTTGGTAGTGCGGTACTACATCCTCAAAAACCTTTCGTTTGTTGATATTTTTCAGAAGAAGGACATATAATTTCTTTAAAAAATTTCCACTGTGCGAAACCAAAAAAGTATCGTCTATGTCTGAAATTACACCGACCTTGCTTTCAAAAGGCTTCAACAATTCAGAATTTTCTACGATGCCGTAGTCATAAAGTTCACAACTAACCTGAAACGGGTGCCAGCCGCTCTCAAGTTTTTCGGAATACGGAATGGTAAACCGAAAATATCCATCAGCCAATGTTTTGGTAGAGACCTCAATATTCTTAAATTTCAATTTCACCGGCACGTTTTCCAAAGGTTTTATGCGGAACATATGGATTACGGACACCGCATGCCGGATTCCCTTTCGGTCCAATCTGTATTTATCGGGCGCCCAGGATTTGAAGACGTGGCCAAAGACAACCAATTCCTCATCGTTTACATAGCCGCGGTACAGCTTTAAATCAAGTTTCACTAATTGAGATTTCGTTAACGGTTTAGCATTTCCAAAATAGGTATTTTTAAATTCAATTTTTACTAATGAAATCAGAAAATTATATTTTATTGGTTGTAAATCCCATAGCCGGGAGCTCCGAAAAGAAAACCATTATAGACGCTGTAAAGATTGAAGCCGTTAAACAAGGCTATCAATTCAAACTTTACCAAACCACGGGGAAAGAGGACGAAAAGGCAATAAAGTCAATTATCGAAGAATTGAAACCTGCGCGGATTATAGTCGCTGGTGGTGATGGCACGATTTCATTGGTGGCGCAGTGTGTTTTTGAAACCGAAATAATTCTCGGAAT
Organism: Aequorivita vladivostokensis; assembly: GCF_000952855.1. GTDB lineage: Bacteria > Bacteroidota > Bacteroidia > Flavobacteriales > Flavobacteriaceae > Aequorivita > Aequorivita vladivostokensis. Next base: position 122,021 of record NZ_JSVU01000002.1, read on the forward strand.
AATTCCCGCCGGCTCAGCAAACGGAATGGCCGTAAACTTTGGCCTTCCGGAGACTCTCGAAGAGCAGATAACTATCGCTTTTTCGGACTGTAAATTAAAAATAGATGCGCTTTTCATCAATGGCCAAATGTGCCTTCACATAGCCGATTTGGGCATTAACGCCGAACTGGTTAAAAATTACGAAGCCTCTGGCGTGCGGGGCAAACTCGGTTATTTCCTGCAATCTATCCCAACGCTTATAAACTCAGATTCCCCATTTCACTTTACCATTAAAACTGGCGATGAAATGGTAGAAGTTTCGGGTATTTTGCTGGCTATTGCCAATGCCAATAAGTTTGGAACCGGCGCCACCATCAATCCGCATGGCAAGGTAAACGATGGCAAGTTTGAGGTCTTGGTTTTTAAGAATTTGGATTTTATTGAAATTTTTAAAACGATGCACGACCAACCCGATATGTCTTCAGACTTTGTGCAAATAATTTCGACCGAAAAGGCAAGCATCAAGTCCCGCAAAAAAATTCCCTTCCAGATTGACGGCGAATATATGGGCGAAGTAAACGAAGTAAACGTTTCTGTGGCACAAGAAAAATTATTGATGGCTTTGCCTGAAAAATTCTGTAAATTACACTCCACCTAAAACCAAACCATGAACATCCACAAAGTTTCCTTTACCAACAAAGACGAAGAACAACTTGCAGGCCGTCTGGAGCTTCCCATAAACCAACAGCCGCACAATTTGGTGATTTTTGCGCATTGCTTTACGTGTACTAAAAATTTGACCGCCGTTAAAAACGTGGGGCGAGCCCTTACCGATTCGGGTTTTGGGGTATTAAGGTTTGATTTTACAGGATTGGGCGAAAGCGAGGGCGATTTTGAAAACACGAATTTTTCCGGTAATGTGGAAGATTTAATTGAAGCGGCAAATTTCCTAAAGAAAAATTACAAAGCCCCCACGCTTATTATCGGCCATTCCCTTGGAGGTGCGGCTGCAATCTTTGCCGCAGCCAGAATTCCGTCGATAAAAGCCGTAGCCGTTATCAATTCGCCCAGCCATCCCTCGCACGTGATGCACCTTTTGAAGGATAGTGCGCACGAAATTACCAAAAGCGGAAAGGCAAAAGTAAATTTGGGCGGCATGGATTTTACCATTAAAAAACAATTTTTGGACGACCTTGAAAATAAGCCCCTGCGTGAAGTTGTAGGCAATTTCAAAAAAGCACTGTTGATTTTGCATTCTCCCCAAGACCGGGTGGTTGGAATAAAAAATGCCGAAGAAATCTATATCGCCGCGCATCATCCCAAGAGTTTTATATCGTTGGACGGCGCCGACCATTTATTGAGCAAAAAAGAGGACTCACATTATGTGGGGGAAGTGATTGCCGGTTGGGCTTCGCGATATGTAGAAATTCCACCGGTTGAAAAAATTCAAAGCAAAAGTAAGGTTGCCGCAAGTTTAGATGGAGATAAAATGTTTACCACGCACTTAAAATTGGGCGACCATTATTTTATTGCGGATGAGCCAATCACTTTTGGCGGAAACAATTTTGGGCCTTCCCCCTATGAATTTCTTTCCGCCGGCCTCGCCGCCTGTACCGTGATGACCATACAAATGTATGCGCGAAGAAAGAAATGGGAAGTTGAAAATGTAACTTGCCACATCAACTATTCGAAAGACCACGCGGTGGATTGTGAGCATTGCGAGGAAGATTCGGCTAAAATAGACACCTTTACCCGGGAAATAAAGTTGGAAGGAAATCTTTCCGAAGAACAAAGAGCAAAGCTGCTCGAAATTGCCGATAAATGCCCCGTGCATAGAACATTGCATTCCAAAACACAGATAATTACGAAGCTAATCAAGTAAAAGGAGCAAGCTGTCAAATGCTAAGATTATTTTAAAATTTTGTATGCCCACGATTGAAATCATACCTTTAAACTAACATTAACTATAAACTATTACCAATGAAAAAACTAGGAACACTAATTGCTGCCGCTGCGATCCTCGCCTTTGTAGGCTGCAAGAATGAGAAAAAAGATATGGATTCCATGGATAATATGAATGATTCCATACAGATGAATTCTGAAAATCAAGAAGATATGAAAATGGAAGAGGCTAAAACCCTTTCCGTTATGATGGAATCAAAAAGTAAAAGTACGGCCCAAGGTGAAGCTTATTTCACTGAAGAAAATGGGATGGTAAAATTGGAAGCCAAATTTACCGGGCTAACGCCAGGTACCCACGCCATTCACCTTCACGAAAAAGCAGATTGCAGCTCAGATGACGCGACCTCTGCTGGCGGACACTGGAACCCAACACATTCCAAACACGGTAAGTGGGGCGATGCTGAAGGATATCATAAAGGTGATATAGGCAACTTTGAAGCGGATGCCGACGGTGTTGGAAAAGTATCCATGCAAACCGACGAATGGTGTATAGGCTGTGGTGATGAAACCAAGGATATTCTTGGAAAGGCAGTTATTGTACACGAAGGAAAAGACGACTTTACCACACAGCCTACCGGCGATGCTGGAGGAAGAGTAAGTTGTGGAGGAATTATAAAATAAATCTCTGATTCTATCTTATATAAAAAATGTCGGCAGATTTTGCCGACATTTTTTATTGAAATAACCTGAACTATTAGATGTGCAACGCTCTGTCATCCGTGGCGGCAAGAGCGGCTTCTTTTACTGCCTCGGCATAGGTTGGGTGGGCGTGGCTCATTCTGGCAATATCCTCGGCGCTTGCACGGAATTCCATTGCGGTAACGGCTTCAGCGATTAAATCGGCGACACGCGCGCCCACCATATGTACTCCAAGCACCTCATCGGTTTTTTTATCGGAAAGAATTTTTACAAAACCATCGGTATCACCACTTGCACGGCTTCTTCCCAAAGCGCGCATCGGGAACTGGCCGCTTTTATACTCAATCTTCGCATCTTTAAGCTGCTCCTCCGTTTTCCCAACCGAAGCAACTTCCGGCCAGGTGTAAACCACGCCGGGAATTAAATTGTAATCAATATGTGGCTTCTGCCCAGCAATAATTTCAGCGACCAAAACTCCCTCTTCTGAAGCTTTGTGCGCCAGCATTGCCCCGCGAACCACATCGCCAATGGCGTAAATGTTCTTAATATTTGTTTGCAGGTGGTCGTTAACATCAATCATTCCGCGTTCGGTGATTTTTACCCCGGCATTTTCAGCCTTCAAACCTTCCGTATAAGGCTTTCTTCCAACGGAAACCAAGCAATAATCGCCTTTGAAAGTTACTTCTTTATCATTTTTATCGGTAGCAGTAACGGTAACTTCCTTTCCTTTTTTGGAAACTGCGGAAACTTTATGCGAAACGAAGAATTTCACACCCTGTTTCTTCATCACCTTCATCAATTCCTTGCTTTGTGCAGAATCCATCGTTGGGATAATTCGGTCCATATATTCCACTACGGAAACCTCAGCACCCAAACGATGATAAACCTGACCAAGTTCCAAACCAATCACACCACCGCCAATAACGATAAGGTGTTTTGGAACCTCTTTCATATTTAAAGCTTCGGTTGAAGTGATAATTCGGTCCTTATCCAATTTTATAAAAGGAAGGGATGCAGGTTTGCTTCCCGTAGCGATAATCGTATTTTTTGCTTCAATGGTTTCAGTTTTCTCGCCGTTGGTTATTTCAATATGGGTGGCATCCTTAAAAGCGCCCATTCCAGTGAAAACGTCAATCTTGTTTTTATCCATCAAAAACGCAATCCCTTTGGTGGTTTGATCCACAACCGAAGCTTTGCGCTCTATCATTTTTTTCAAATTCAATTTTATATCGCCAGAAATTTCAATTCCATGCTCTTCAAAATGTTTCATGGCATCTTCATAATGATGTGAAGAATCCAACAAAGCCTTGCTGGGAATACAACCCACGTTTAGACAAGTTCCGCCCAAAACATCGTATTTTTCAATGATTGCGGTTTTCATCCCTAACTGGGCGCAACGGATAGCCGCCACATAACCGCCGGGCCCCGAACCTATTACTGCTACATCATATTTGCTCATAAAGTGTGTTTTTTAATGAAGTGGCAAAGGTACGATAACTGGATAATAGTTTAAAAGTTTAGGAGTTTAAAAGTTTCAGGTTTTGAAGTTTTGGGGAGTGGCTCTTGGTCTGCATCCATTATCGACAAAAATTGACTCGAGATTATAGAATTTGGAATTTGGGATTTAATATTTGACCACTCCTTTAAATTTTTGCAAATTTGCCGTACAACCTAAAACAATTATCATGGCTTTTAAACCAGCAGACAAAATTCAGGATTTACAATACTTTGGCGAATTTGGGGGCGTTAATCCTTCCATTTCAGATTCTTCCACCTATACCTTCCTTTCCGCGAAAACGATGTTCGATACTTTTGAAGGTAATGCGGACGGCTGTTACTTATATTCACGCCACTCTACCCCATCCAATCTTTATCTTGGCCAAGCCTTGGCAGCAATGGAAGGCACCGAGACCGCAAACGTTGCCGCGAGCGGAATGGGCGCAATTACCCCAGCAATTCTTCAACTTTGCAAAGCGGGAGACCACATAGTTTCCAGCCGAACCATTTACGGGGGAACTTATGCTTTCTTAAAAAACTTTGCTCCGCAATTGAATATTGAAACCTCTTTTGTTGATATTACAAATTTGGAGCAAGTTGAAAATTCAATTTCTGAAAACACAAAAATTATTTACTGCGAAACCGTGAGCAATCCACTTTTGGAAATAGCCGATATTGAAGCGCTTTCCAAAATTGCGAAAAAGCACGGCCTGCAATTGTTGGTTGACAATACTTTTTCGCCATTGAGCATTTCTCCTGCAAAGTTGGGCGCCGATGTGGTTTTGCACAGCTTGACAAAATTCATTAACGGAAGCAGCGACACCATGGGCGGCGTAACCTGCGGCACTCAAGAATTTATTGATAGCCTCCGAAACGTGAACGATGGCGCAAATATGCTGCTTGGCCCCGCAATGGACAGTCTTCGGGCAGCTTCTATTTTAAAAAATTTACGAACGCTTCACATTCGAATAAAACAGCACAGTGAGAATGCCTTGTTTTTAGCTGAAAAATTTGAGGCCGATGGTTTAAAAACGGTTTATCCGGGATTGAAATCGCATAACGGCCACGAGCTTTTCAAAAAAATGATGAACGAGGAATACGGTTTTGGCGGAATGTTGACCATTGACGTAGGCGGAATTGATAAAGCCAACGAATTGATGGAATTGATGCAGGAACGCAATTTAGGGTACTTGGCCGTGAGCCTTGGTTTTTACAAAACCCTTTTCAGCGCGCCGGGTTCTTCAACTTCCTCTGAAATTCCCGAAGAGGAACAAAAGGAAATGGGACTTAGCGATGGGCTGATACGTTTCAGTATAGGTCTGGACAACGATATTGAGCGCACCTATAAGATGATGCGGGAATGTATGGTGCAAGTTGGAATCAACATGTAGGCGCGCGATTAATCGCGCGCCTACGATATTTGTTTAATAATATACAAAATCGTAACATTACAATCCATTTTAAAATTTCCCAATGCAAAGTCAAGACATTAAGCCCACCGACCCAAAGGACGATAAAATAGTTGAAAACGTAGAACTGAATATTTGGGAGGCGCTTATCCCGGTCTTTGCACTTATCGGGATGCTCTTTTACAATGTTTTCTATGCCTATGGTGATGACGCACTGAGCGGAAGTAACCAATTCATTCTCTTAATGGGAGGTGCCGTGGCGGCCATTGTGGGTTTTTTCAACAAGGTGAAATTTGACCAAATGCTGGAGGAAGTGGCGATCAACATAAAATCGACCGCAGGGGCTATTTTAATTTTATTATTGGTAGGGGCATTAGCCGGAACTTGGCTTATTAGCGGCATTATCCCAACGATGATCTATTACGGTCTTCAGATTTTAAACCCGACCATATTTTTGGCCTCCTGTGTAATTATCTGTGCCATTATTTCGGTAGCAACAGGCAGCAGTTGGACTACCTCGGCCACCGTGGGAATTGCCCTCGTTGGTATTGCCAATGCGCTGGATATTTCAATCGGGATGACGGCCGGGGCCATTCTTTCGGGAGCTTATTTTGGCGATAAGATTTCTCCCTTGAGTGATACCACAAACCTTGCGCCTGCTATGGCCGGTACAGATTTGTTCACACATATTAGGTATATGCTTTATACAACAGTACCAACCTTAGCCGTTACCTTAATCGTATTTATAATCATTGGGCTAAATATTGACACTTCCGGCACTGCCGATACCCATCTCATTTTGGAAGCCGTTGAAAAATCGATTAACGTAAGTCCTTGGCTTTTTGCGGTACCCATAGTTGTAATTTTTCTGATCGTCAAGAAAACCGCTCCGCTAATAGCCTTACTCATAGGAACGCTTTTAGGTGCAGTTGCGGCATTAATATTTCAACCGGATATTGTCGCTTCTATCGGAGGAGGCTCTTCCCTTACCTTTGAAAATGGCTATAAAGGAATAATGAACGCAATAACTGTAGATAGCGCCATTCCTACAGAAAATGAAGCTTTAAAGGATCTCTTCTCCGCAGGGGGTATGTCTGGAATGTTAAACACTATTTGGCTTATATTATGCGCAATGGTTTTTGGTGGAATTATGGACGCCATTGGTGCATTAGCGGCAATCAGCAAGGCTTTACTGAAATTGTTTCACACAACCTTCGGGCTTTTTGCTAGTACTGTAGCCAGTTGTCTCGCGCTAAACCTTACAGCCAGCGATCAATACCTTGCAATCGTGGTTCCCGGTAAAATGTACGCCAAAGCCTTTAGGGACAAAGGTTTGGCTCCCGAAAACCTATCCCGAACTTTGGAAGATTCGGGAACAGTAACCTCTGTTTTGGTGCCTTGGAACACTTGTGGCGCATACCACAGTGGTGTATTGGGGGTTGATACGCTTCACTATGCGGGCTACGCCATCTTTAATTGGTTAAGTCCATTTATGACCTTGCTTTTTGCAGCTTTTAGAATTAAGATCAGGGAGTTAGCTACTCCGGCAAAAGCATAACTATTTTTTTGATAGTAATTTTCTATTGTTAAAAAATTAACCTATTGCCAAAATCTATGGTTTTATAGATTAATACATTTGCTTCCTCCCCTTTATCCATAAGGACTTTTTATCTTTGCAATAGAAAATTATTAACCTTAAAAATATTTAAAACTATGTCATTAGTAGGAAAAACTTTCCCCAACATTTCAGTTGATGCAATGAATGAAATGGGCGATACATTCAAGCTTAATGTGCTTGAGGAAGCCAAAAAGAATAAGAAAAAAGTATTGCTTTTTTGGTATCCTAAAGATTTCACCTTTGTTTGCCCAACCGAAATCCATTCTTTTCAAGAAGCACTTTCAAAATTTGAAGACCGAAACACAATGGTTATTGGTGCATCCTGCGATACCCCTGAGGTACATTTCGCTTGGTTGAACACCCCAAAGGACAACGGCGGAATTGAAGGTGTAACTTACCCATTGCTTGCAGATACAAACCGCAACCTTTCAAATGCCCTTGGAATTCTTGATATTACCAATGAGCGTTATGATGAGGAAACTGGCTTATTGATGGTTGACGGGGACAACGTAACCTATCGCGCAACTTATTTGATTGACGAAGAAGGAAAAATTTTCCACGAAAGTGTGAACGATATGCCTTTGGGAAGAAATGTAAACGAGTTCATTAGATTGGTAGATGCTTACACCCACGTACAGGAAAAAGGTGAAGTATGCCCAGCAAACTGGGAAGAAGGAAAAGAAGCAATGATTGCCAACCGTGAAGGTGTTGCAACTTACTTAAGAAACTAAATTATGGTACTTGAATTAAAAGACGATAGCCTACAACAACTTGTAGCGGAAGAGAAGGACGTAATAGTCCAGTTTTCGGCGAGCTGGTGCGGCAATTGCAGATTGATGAAGCCAAAATTTAAAAAATTGGCTTCGGAAACTGAGGATTACAAATTCGTTTTGGTTGATGCCGAAAAATTCCCAGAAAGTAGAAAAATGGCGAATGTGGACAATTTACCAACCTTCGCAAGTTTTAAAAACGGCGAATTGGTAAACCAGGTACAAACCAACAAGTTTGAACTTTTAAAAGATCTTGTAGATGAAGTTGCCCGTAATTAGACATATTCAGCGAAACAATTCCACGGCACAGATAGAAAATTGTATCGAAGTTTTGGAATCGTATAGCGAATACAGTCGAATAACCGAAGAAGAGATGGATATCATTGGCGAACTTATCACCAATCTTTGCGGAGCGGTGGAAGTCCACAAAATGATTGAGGACGGCATGCCCGAGCGTGATGCGGCAAATGCTTTTGCCCAAAAAGTCTTGGGTTCGATAGACCGATAGATTTATGATTAATATTTGATTGGAATCCCTTTTGTAAAATTGTTGCAAAAGGGATTTCTTTTTTTGGGGAATCAATTCTTTAAGAACTTGTTTGCATTTTAAGCAAAACCGAATATGTATCTTTAGGCTTCACTTTAAAAAACTATAATATGGCAACCATAAAATTAGGCGGAAACAATATTGAAACATCTGGCACTCTCCCAAAAGTGGGCGATACAGCTCCAGATTTCAATTTAACGGCACAGGACTTGAGTTCAAAAAAATTATCAGATTTCAAAGGCTCCCGTGTTATCATGAATATTTTTCCGAGTATTGATACAAATGTTTGTGCAACCTCTGTGCGCAAATTCAATGAAAAGGCTACTGGATTGAAAAACACCAAAGTGCTTTGTATCTCAAAAGATCTTCCTTTTGCGCAAAAGCGTTTTGTGAGCGACGAAAAAATTAACAACGTTACCAATTTATCAGATTTCCGCGATGGAAACTTCGGAAAAAACTATGGAGTAGAAATGACAAGTGGCGCGCTGCGCGGCCTACATTCAAGGGCGGTATTGGTATTGGACGAAAACGGAAAAGTAATCCACAGTCAGCAAGTACCGGAAATTGGTGAAGAGCCTGATTATCTTTCGGCCTTAAAACCACTGCTATAATGTGGAATTCATATTTAGGAAAGCGCCTAAAAGGATGCGGTTACGCATTCAAGGGCGCTTTGCTATTATTACGCCACGAGGCAAGCATCCAAGTTCAGGCGGTAATCGGTATCATTATGACCGTTGCGGGATTTTACTTTGAAATCTCCGCCGCGGAATGGATGCTGCAAATTTTCGCAATCGGTTTGGTAATGAGTATTGAGGGACTTAATACCGCAGCCGAGGAAATTGCCGATTTTGTGCACCCCGACTTTCACAACAAAATAGGTTTTATAAAGGATGTGGCAGCGGGAGCCGTATTCTTTGCCGCAATTACCGCAGTTATCATTGGTTGCATCATTTATATTCCGAAATTTTAAATCTACAATGAAATTTACAAAAGGTTGATATACAGATAATTATATATTTTTTATATCTTTAAGGTCAACCAACCAATTTCATTATGAAGCAATTAGCCACAATTTTGTGTCTACTGCTGTTTTCAATTCAGCTTTCTGCACAATCCGAAGCCCCTTCTCCCATTATTTTTATTTATGACGCCAGTGGCTCCATGTGGGGCCAAATGCAAGGCAAGACCAAGATGGAAATAGCCACTGAGGTTCTTTCAACTACGGTGAATAAGCTTCCCCCAAACCAAAACGTGGGCCTTGTTGCCTACGGCCATCGGAAAAAGGGAGATTGCAAAGATGTGGAAACTTTGGTTTCCATGGAAAATAGTTCAAAAGGTGAAATAAACTCTTCCTTAAAAAAGATAAAGCCCTTGGGAATGACTCCCTTGGCATACGCTGCTTCACAAGTAATTGACGGACTTCGAAAATCAAAGAAAAAAGCAACCATTATTTTAATAACGGATGGCATTGAATCCTGCAACGGCAATATCGGCGAGGTAGTAACAGCTGCCAAAAAAGAAGGGATTGATTTTAGATTGCACATTGTGGGCTTCGGCTTAAAAGCAAACGAAACCGAACAACTTAGGTGCGTCGCAAATGCGGGAGAGGGAAAATATTACGATGCTGCAGATGCCAGTGGACTAAGTGATGTAATGAATGATGCCACTGCGGAAACCGTTGATAAGCCAAAAGGAAATGTTTCGGTGTATGCCGTTAAAAACGGCGTAGCAATAGATGCTTGGGTGAAAGCGTACGATGTTGTTGCAAAACGCGCTCCCATAAGCGTTCGAACATATAAGGATACTGCCTATTTCTACTTACCTCCCAGCAAATACAATTTTGGGGTTACTCCACTTGAAGGTAGCGATGTAAAAATGGTTTCCGTGGAAGGGATACAAAGTTTTGAAGATAAAATAACACATAAAACCATCAGTTTTGACGGTGGAAAAATAGATGTCACCACCACAAATAACGGTAAAAACTGGGACTGTATGGTCAAGGTTTTGGACGTAAACGGAAAAACCGTAGCCTCTCTCCGAACCTATAACGAACCTAAGGAAGTAGAAGTAAATCCAGGGATTTATAAAGTTTCAATACAGGCATTGGGCGATATGAAAGGACTTGAAACATCCACCGAAATTGAAAACGTAAAAGTTGAAGCTAGTGGAATTAAACCTATATCGCACAATTTTACCACAGGCACCGCTTTTATTGATGCGAAAGCAGATGGAAACTCCATAGACAGTGTAGTTACAATTGATGAAAGCCTTTCTGGTAAAAATGTTGCAGGAGGCAGGACCTATAGCCGTGGCAAAGAATTTTTATTGAATCCCGGAACCTATAAAGTAAAAGTGGCACCCCTTGGAAATTATAAAGATCGCAAAACACAAATTGTAACCGTAGAAGTGAAAAAAGGGGAAGCAATTACCAAAACCTTAAACTTTTAAGGATGAAAAAACTTCTGAAACCTTCCAGTATTGGCTTTTACATCCTGATGCTTTTAGGGTGTTTTATAATTGGGCTTTATTTTGCTGGCGCTATTGATGCCGGTAAAAATCAAGGACTCGCGGGGGGTGCAATAGTTGTGGGCTATGGAGTACTTTTTGCGGGAGTGGGGTTTATTGCCTCCTTTTTTATAGCCTATTATGTTGCTACGAAATTGCTTGTTAAAATAAACGTTTTTTTATTAATCCTTTTGCTGGCCGCGATAGGCTATAAATATCTTGAGTTTCAGCAGCGAGATAAACTTGAAAAGGAAGAAAGTGAAAAATTTGACCCTCCATCTACTACTCCAACCCCGCAAACAGAACCATTGGGAATGGCAAAGCTATATTCCCGTCACATTAATGACGGGGTTCCCCAAAAAATCTTGAATGAAGAAAACAGCCAAATGGGAATGGGCTTTTTTTCACCCAATTATTACGAAAGCCCTACGCTGTATTTCTACGTAAATCTCAATCTCGAAAAATCATTGATGGACCACGCTCCCTATGACAGTATCACATTTAAACGATATAAATTTAACCAATTTGAAATTGCCACCGCTCCCCCATTTTTGGTGCCAGAATATTTAAAATTGGATTATGATAGGCTAAATTTTAAAGTGATGAGTGTAAGCGAAGATTTTATTGAAGTAGTAGTAAATAAAACCAACGGTCAAACTTCTTATGTAGATAGGCGTGCCGGACGATTAATATACTGGCCCGAATTTCTTTTAAGTATGCACTCGGTTGAATTTTTACCCTATTCAAAAGAAAAAGTGCATGAGCGCTCCTTTGAAAATTCCGGCAAGGTAAACACGCCTCACCAATTTATGAGAGCCGTTCAAATTAAAGGTGTTTGGATGAAAGTTTTACTCTTAAATGGCGATTTTAAAACCGTTGCAAATGGTTGGATTCAATGGAAACGTGAGGGTAAACTTTTAATAATGTATAATTTGCTGAGCTAAGTTTTTATCACGTTAACCTACTTTCTGTCAGAAAGTTTAAAGGACGAACTTTTATTCTCTTATATACTTTTAGGCGTTCCCAACGTTAAGAGTATTGAACCTTTTCACTTGAAATTTAAAATTTGAATTTGTTTTTTATAATTTCAAATTTTCCTCATTGATATTTGTATTTTTGCTGAAAAGACAACCGTTCCATTAATGGCCAAAAAGAAAAAATCAACAACTAAAACACCCCGTAAAAAAATAAGCTTTTCGCTGTCCAAACAACAGAAAATACTTTTAGGTAGCTTTTTGTTTTTGTTGGGATTGGCACTGTTGTTTTCTTTTGTTTCCTACTTTTTTACTTGGCAGGCAGACCAAAGCGAAATTGGTGTTTTGGCAGAACGCGAATTGCAAACCAAAAATTGGCTCAACAAGTTTGGAGCCAACGTGGCGCACTTCTTCATTTATGACGGTTTCGGGATTTCAGCCTTTATTTTTGCCTTTTTGGTAACCTTAACGGGAATTTATTATTTTTTCGACTATGCCAAAAAACAGTTGACTAAGTTTTGGTTTTGGGGCTTGCTTTTAATGCTTTGGATTTCAGTTTTCTTTGGTTTTTTTGGAGAAAAAACAACACTTTTCAGCGGTATCATCGGTTTTGAAACCAACGACCTCATGCAGGATTATTTAGGTTTGGTTGGCGCTATGCTGGTAATGATTTTTATATTGATTGTCTATTTGGTAGTTCGATTAAAGCTTACGCCCGAAATGGCAATCGATGCTTTTAAAAGCTCCAAAAAACAAATTGCTTCAGAGTTTGTTTCCGATGAAAATAAAACTGACCACAAAACCTCAACTGTAAACAGTGAAATTGAAGATGAAGACGAAGAGGATATTCCAGAACCTTTTATTGAAGAAAAGGTAAGCCCTCCACCTGCCCCACCAGTAGAAAAAATCATCCTCAAATCTGATGTGGAAGGCGATGTGGAAATGGAAGTGGAACAGGCTGCCGACGAAGAGGAAATAGAAAACCTGAGTGATAAACTTGTAAAGGATTTTGGGGAATTTGACCCAAAACTGGAACTGAGCAATTACAAATTTCCTAGCATCGAGCTCCTGCGCGACCATACCGTGGGCGCTGCGATAACCATCGATCAAGAGGAGCTTGAGGAAAACAAAAACCGAATTGTTGAAACGCTCAGCAATTATAAAATAGGCATCGCAAACATAAAGGCAACCGTTGGGCCAACAGTAACCCTTTACGAGATTGTGCCCGATGCAGGTATCCGTATTTCAAAAATCAAAAACCTTGAGGACGATATTGCACTATCACTTTCGGCTTTGGGTATCCGTATTATAGCGCCTATTCCCGGTCGTGGTACTATTGGGATTGAGGTGCCGAATAAAAATGCAAAAATTGTTTCCATGCGTTCGGTGATTGCTTCGGCTAAATTTCAAAATGCCGAAATGGAACTGCCCATCGCCTTTGGAAAAACAATAAGCAATGAAACCTTTGTGGTAGATCTGGCTAAAATGCCGCACATGCTAATGGCTGGCGCCACTGGGCAAGGAAAATCGGTTGGGCTGAATGCTGTATTGACCTCTCTTTTATACAAAAAACACCCTGCGGAAGTGAAATTCGTTTTGGTAGATCCAAAGAAAGTGGAACTGACGCTTTTCAACAAAATTGAACGTCATTATTTAGCAAAATTGCCCGACACCGAAGAAGCTATTATTACAGATACCGCAAAGGTTATCAACACATTGAACTCCCTTTGTATTGAAATGGACGCCCGTTACGACTTGCTGAAGGATGCCATGGTGCGCAACATAAAGGAATACAACACAAAATTCAAAAACCGAAAACTGAACCCCAACGAAGGACATCGGTTTTTGCCCTACATTGTTTTGGTAATTGATGAATTTGCCGATTTGATTATGACCGCGGGAAAAGAAGTGGAAACGCCCATTGCACGTTTGGCGCAGCTTGCGCGGGCAATCGGAATCCATTTGATTATTGCCACGCAACGGCCCTCGGTAAACGTAATTACGGGTATCATCAAAGCTAACTTTCCGGCCCGTATTGCCTTTCGGGTTACCAGTAAAATTGATTCCCGGACCATTTTGGACAATTCGGGTGCAGACCAGCTAATTGGCCGTGGTGACATGCTTTACACGCAGGGCAATGAGTTAACACGTATTCAGTGCGCATTTGTTGATACGCCCGAAGTAGCAGATATTACGGAATTTATCGGTTCACAAAAAGCATATCCCGATGCACATTTGCTGCCAGAATATGAGGGTGAGGAAGGTGGCACAACTCTTGATATTGACATAGAGGAACGCGACAAACTTTTCCGTGAAGCTGCAGAAGTATTGGTAATTGCACAGCAAGGTTCCGCATCTCTGTTACAGCGAAAGTTGAAACTGGGATACAATCGGGCTGGAAGAATTATCGATCAAATGGAAGCGGCAGGTATTGTGGGCCCCTTTGAGGGCAGCAAGGCACGGCAAGTCTTGGTTCCAACAATAGATGCGTTAAACCAACTTTTAGATAATGAACAAAATGACAATTAAAATGCAAAAATTAGGTATTCTTTTAATCGCTCTTTTTATCACTACTTTTTCTCAGGCACAGGATGCAAAGACACTTTTGAAAGAGGTTTCAGCAAAAGCAAAGAGCTACGATAACATTTCAATCGATTTTAAGTATAATTTGAATAATTCCAAGGAAAACGTAAACCAAGAAACCCGTGGCGATGTTACGCTACAGGGCGATAAATATGTTTTGAACATGCTTGGAACGACCCGAATTTTTGACGGAAAAAATATTTACACCATAGTTCCCGAAGATGAAGAAGTAACCATTTCGGCTTATAATCCAAAGGATGACAAGGAAATTACCCCTTCAAAAATGTTGACTTTTTACGAAAAGGGCTATACCTATAAAATGGACATTGAGCAAAATGTGAAGGGCAGAAAAATTCAGTATATAAAGCTTATACCAATTGACTCAAAAGCTGAAATAAAAGACATTCTGTTGGGTATTGATGTACAAACGAAGCATATTTACAAGCTGATTCAAACCGATGACAAGGGCACAAAATATACCCTTACCGTAAATTCATTTAAAACAAACCAACCGGTTTCCAAAACCTTGTTTACTTTTGACGAGGCCAAATATAAGAAAGACGGTTACTACATAAATAAGCTATAGCAGCATAAGTGAAAATACTGGATAGGTACATATTGGTTACATATTTGAAGACGTTCTTGAGCGTCTTCATTATTTTAATGTTCATATTTGTGCTGCAGACCATCTGGCTCTACATTTCCGAACTTGCCGGAAAAGACTTGGATGTTTGGATTGTGCTGAAGTTTCTTTGGTATGTTTCCCCCCGACTGATTCCCTTGGTGCTTCCACTTACTATTTTGGTGACTTCGTTAATGGTGTTTGGAAGTTTTGCGGAAAAATATGAATTTGCCGCGATGAAATCGACGGGAATTTCCTTGCAACGCGCTATGGGTAGCGTTATCGGTTTTATCATCGTACTTTCCATAACCGCTTTCTTTTTCGCAAACAATGTTATCCCCTATTCCGAATATAAATGGCAGAACCTGCGGCGGAATATTTCGCAGTTTCAGCCTTCCATGGTTATTTCTGAGGGGCAGTTCAGCCAAATTGGTGATATGTTCAACATAAAGGTGGAAAAGAAAACTGGCGATCGCGACCAATTTTTGGAAGACGTGGTTATTCATAAAAAAAATGAAACAAAACCCAACGGAAATTATACCGTAATAATTGCAAACAACGGGGAGCTAGCCAGTGAAGAAGGCAGCAATACACTTTCGCTAATTTTAAAGGAGGGAAATTATTACGAGGAAATCCAGACCAAAAATCCGGGGAAACAAAAAGGCGAACCCTTTGCAAAAAGCTATTTTGACGAATATTCCATCAATATTGACCTTACTGAACTGAACAATAAGGACATTGATAAGGAGAACAATCTCAATAATCAAAACATGTATAACATCAGCGAATTACGTGTGGAGATTGATTCGCTTTCAGAGAGTTATTCCACCGATATCCAGTCTTACACCAAGAATATGTACTATCGCAGCGGTGTAGAAAAATTTAAGGAAAATAAAATTAGTGATTCTGCAAAACCTCCCGCAATAAGCTCCATTCTTGAAATTTATAATCCAGCCCATCAATTGCAAATTGTAAAACTTGCACTAAACAATGCCAAAGGAACCCTACAAACCGTGGATGCAAAAAAGGTAGAATTTAAAAATAAAACCAAAAGACTGAACAAAACCGAAATAGCATTGCACGAAAAATATGCTTTGGGCATTGCTTGTATTATTTTGTTTTTTGTGGGGGCACCGCTTGGTGCCATCATTAGAAAAGGTGGAATGGGCTTGCCTATGGTTGTAGCAATTCTACTATTTTTAACCTACCACTTTATCGGTATTTTTGCCAAAAACAGTGCAGAGGATGGCACAATGCACCCTTTTATCGCTACTTGGCTAAGTACTGCGATTATGCTTCCTTTGAGTATTTGGCTCACCTACCGCGCAACCACAGACCAAGGTATTTTTGATTTTGATTCATTTATGCAGCGTATTGGGCGCTTGTTTGGAATAAAAAGAAAAAAGAAGTCTGAATAGGAATACTATAATCCAAAATCTCTTTTAACCAATTACAGCCCACATTTTATATCTTTGCACACATATTTAAAGCTATGATTTCCACAGAAAAAGAAAATTCCGTAAAACTCAACACTATTGAAGAAGCCATTGAAGATATTCGCAATGGAAAGATAATTATTGTAGTTGATGATGAAAACCGGGAAAATGAAGGAGATTTTATTGCCGCCGCCGAAATGGTGACGCCAGAAATGATCAATTTTATGGCAACCCACGGAAGGGGGCTTATTTGTGCGCCTTTAACCGAGGATAGATGCAATGCCCTCGACTTGAATATGATGGTGGAAAACAACACCGTATTGCACCACACCCAATTTACCGTTTCGGTAGATTTGATTGGTCACGGTTGTACCACGGGCATTTCGGTTCACGACCGCTCAAAAACCATTAAAGCCCTAGTTGATGAAAACACAAAAGCCAGCGATTTGGGTAGACCGGGACATATATTTCCGCTTCGTGCAAAGCAGGGCGGCGTGTTAAGACGGACCGGACATACCGAGGCCGCAATCGATCTGGCGCGTTTGGCAGGGTTGAAACCTGCGGGTATTTTGGTTGAAATTTTAAATGAAGATGGTACGATGGCGCGCCTTCCAGAATTGATGAAGGTTGCCAAGAAGTTTGATTTGAAACTCATTTCCATCGAAGATTTGGTAAAATACCGAATGGAAAATGATTCCTTGATTGAAAAAAAGGAAGACTTCAAAATAAATACAAAATTTGGGGATTTCAGGCTTCGCGCTTACAAACAGACCACAAACGACCAAATTCACATCGCGCTTACAAAAGGTTCGTGGAAAGAAAATGAACCTGTGTTGGTTCGTGTAAATGCAACCTTGGTAAATGGCGACATTTTGGGAACGCTCACCAACAACGCCGAACAGAAATTGGATGATATGTTCAACGTAATCAACGGGGAAGGGAAAGGCGCTATTGTTTTCATAAACCAGCAGAGCCAATCGCTAAATCTCTTAAACCGTTTAAAAGAGCTGAAAGAAGCCCAAAAACCAAACGAAATTGCCAAAGCTCCGCGTATTGAAATGGACAGCAAGGATTTTGGGATTGGAGCCCAAATTCTTCACGATTTGGGAATCCATAAAATCCGCCTTATTTCAAACAGCGAGCAGACCAAGCGTGTTGGGATGATAGGCTATGGTTTGGAAATTACAGAGTATGTAAACTACTAAAAGACTGAGGCAATCGCGTTTTTCATAGCTTCTGCCCTATCCCTTACCTGCTTTTCGGACCAACCAATCTTTATAAGTGAAGAAATGGTCCTGCCCATAACGGCATCACTTTTTGAAAAATCGGTATTGTTCAGATCCTGCATTTGCTTTTTCAGTTCAGAAGGAAGATTTCCTAAAGATTTCAGATTTCGCAAATGTTCCCAACCGTTTATATAATGCCAGTTGTTGGTGTACCAATAAAAACAGGCATCTACGCCATTCTCTGATAAAGCTTTATGGGCCTTTTTAGCTAATTCTTCCGTAGGAAGGAAAAAATTCAAAAACGAATAGTTTTCCTCACCGCCTTCGGGAACCGTTCGGAAAGTTACCCCATCTACGGTTTCCAATGCTTCGCGAAGAATCGTATAATTTTCCTTTTGAGTCCTTAAAATTCCATCCAGTTTGCCCAATTGCGCCAAACCGACAGCGGCATTCAATTCGGAAATTCTATAATTATATCCCATAAAAGGGTGGCTTTCCACGCCGCGGTCCTTCCCAACATGGTCGTGTCCGTGGTCTTGGTAATGGTCTGCGTGTTTTGCGAATTCTGCATTGTTGGTAATTATCGCACCGCCTTCGCCACAGGTAATGGTCTTTACATAATCAAATGAAAAACAGCCCAAGTGGCCGTAGCTGCCCAATGGTTTCCCTTTATATGTACCGCCGGGAGCTTGACAGGCATCCTCCAAAAGAATTAAGTTATACTTTTCGCAAATTGCCTTTAGGGCATCCAAATCTGCCATCGAGCCGCACATGTGTACTGGCATTACACATTTGGTTTTTGAAGTGATTGCAGCTTCCACGGCTTTGGGGTCAAGAGTAAGGGTGTCGTCAATATCCACCAAAATAGGAACCGCTCCCAAGGCCAAAATAGATTCAAAACTCGCCACGAAGGTGAAGGTGGGCATAATAACCTCATCGCCCGCACCGATGCCAGCCGAGGCCAGAGCAACCGTTAAGGCCGCCGTTCCGCTGGAAACCAATTGGCAATATTCAGTGCCCATTCTTTTGGCGAAGGCGGTCTCAAACTCTTTGGCCTTCCAATGGTTGTTGCGCATACCGTCAAAGCCGTAGCGCATCAATACGCCTGTTTCCAACACTTCGTTTACCTGCTTGCGCTCTTCGGCGCCAAAAATTTCAAATCCGGGCATAATTTTTTTTGTTTCAGTTTTATTTATGTAAGCACTAATATCAAAGGTAAGAGTTGCACGTTCAGCCTAAAATTTTGTAGTTAAAATTTTCAAAATTAATTTATTTCAATAATTAGCTCATCCACGCCGCGGCGCACTTTTTTGAGGTTGATGAAAAAATCAGATTCGTCGCGGTAGCCCACAGGAAGTACAATTACAGATTCCAAACCTATTTTATCCAAACCCAATAGTTCATCGTATTTCTTCGGCTGAAAACCTTCCATGGGGCAGGCATCTATTTTTTCAACGGCACATACCGTCAAAAGTGCGCCAAGTGTTAAGTAGAGTTGGTTTATCATCCAATCCTTTATTTCCTCACTATTTTTTTCAGTAAAGGAGGCTATCAGATTTTTCTCAAAAGGCTCTAAAATGGTGCGTGGCGTATTTCGCTGTCCTTCTACCCTTTTGAAATGGTCTATTATAAAATTTTCATTAATTTTTTTTTCAACGCACAATATTAAAACGTGCGAGGCATCGCGAACCTGTGGCTGGTTGTAGGTTAGCGGCATCAATTGGGCTTTTAATTCGGCGTTGCTGATGACCACCAATTTTAAGGGCTGAAGACCGTAGGAAGTTGCGGTAAGGTTAAAGGTTTCCTTTAATATATCCAACTTTTCTTCTGAAAGGATTCTCGACGAATCGAACCTTTTGGTGGCGTAGCGCCATTGCAGTCTCTCAATTGTTTTTGAAGGCATTTGAAAAAAATATATTAGTATGAATCACAAAAATAGCGATAAAAATATTGAACTTTTACCGCTATCCTCTTGCTACTAATTAAACAATTAAAAATTAATCTCCACTTCCATATACTTCTTCGCAGCGGTTCCAGGTGCTTTCCATGTCTTCTTCTAATTCCTTCACACGATTATTGATTGGTGCGCTTAGTGAGCTTTTTTCATCCGCGGTACAACCTCCATTGGAATTCAACCATCCCCGCCTATTTTTTAATGATTGTATATATTCTTCAGTCAATCCCTTTCTAATTAAACATGCCTCTAAGGACTGTGTGTTTCCTTCACTATCTACGGCCTCGGTCATTTGGATGTTATAGGTATTTTGCCAGCTATCCAAGGTATCTTCAACATCAATAGCGCATTGACTTTTTCCCGTATCCTCCAGACCACAAGAAATAAATAGTGCAAATATTCCCGCTGGCTTTTAAAAGTATTTGATTCATGATCAAACTTTTGAAGTCGTCCGGAATTTGAAACTATCCATAATTGCCCAGTTTTATCCACATAAATTTTGCCCAACTTGCTGTATCTCGGGCGTGTTACATCCTCAAATTGAATATCGTAGTGAACAAAATTTCGCCCATCATATTTGTTTAAACCGTCCTGGGTTGCAAACCACATAAAGCCGGTATTGTCCTGCGCGATGCTAACCACACTGTTTTGGGACAATCCTTGCTCCACGGTAAGCTCTCTAATTGCCACTTGCTTCTTGCTTTGGGAAAAACCGAAACATGAAATAAGGGAGATTAAAAGCAAACTGAAGAGTTTCATTTATAGTTGGTTTGTGAATTAAAGTTACTAAAAATATTGGGGTAAGCAGAAAGCAGTGGTGGCTGCTTCAATATTTGAATAAAAAGTTTTAAAAAAAGCTTTAAAAAATCAAAAAAAGCTTTCTATATTTGCACCCGCTAATGGAGAAATGGCAGAGTGGTCGATTGCGGCAGTCTTGAAAACTGTTGAGGGTAACACCTCCGGGGGTTCGAATCCCTCTTTCTCCGCTTAGAGATAATTAAATCTCACCAAAACCCGATAAACACTATGTTTATCGGGTTTTTTAATTCTCTTCAATTTCAAATAATTTCATCCAAGATCAAATAAAAGGTACGGCATTCGGTGCGTATGTTTTCTATTTTATTTTACGCACCGAATGAAGCTTGAAATACTGGTAAACAACACTTTGCTGATGTTAAATATTTTATTTTTGTGGGATTTTTCAGTATATTTATTGTAAATAAAAAGTACGCACCTATGCAATCAAGCTTTTCCATAATATTTTATCCTCGGGGTAATGATGTTGATAAGCACGGTAACGCCCCTATATATGCACGTATTACCGTAAATGGAAAACGAAGTGAGTTTAGCATCAAACGAAAAGTATTATTAGAAAAATGGAGTTCAGTTGCAGGAAAAATTAAAGGTACGTCGTCTGAAGCTCGAGAATTGAATAAGTATATTAATGTTATACAGAACAAAATATACAGAATTCAAGAAGAATTGACTGAGAATGAAGACTTGATTACAGCAAAAAGAATTAAAAATAGATATCTCGGTAAGGATAAGACTCATAAAATGCTGTTAGAAATTTTTCAGGAGCACAATAATAAAGTTGAGAAACTAATTGGTAAGGATTTTGCCGCTGGTACGGCAGAACGCTACAGAACTGCCAATAAACACGTGAAAGAATATATTAAGAAAGAATATCAGGTAAATGACATTCCTGTTACAGATGTTGACCACAAGTTTATAACAGGCTTCGAATATTATCTTAAAACCACGAGAAATTGCGCTCATAATACGGCCATTAAATACATTACTAATTTTAAAAAAATAATCCGCATCGCATACGCCAACGATTGGATATCTAAAGATCCATTTACAAATTGGAAAGCGAGGCTCAAAATAGTTGATAGAGAGTTTTTAACTGTTGAGGAAATTCAGACAATGGTTGAAAAAGAACTACACACTGAAAGACTGGATCAAGTTAAAGACATTTTTATATTCTGTTGTTTTACTGGTTTAGCCTATTCGGATGTAAAAAAGCTTTCTGCAAATAATGTTGTAATCGGTATTGATGGTGGAAAATGGATAAAAATTAATAGATCAAAAACCGACACACGAAGCAATATTCCAATTTTGCCCACAGCTGAAGCTATTTTAGAAAAGTACGCTGAAGATTCAGAAATTCAAAGAAACCAACTTCTATTGCCAGTGCTAAGCAATCAAAAAATGAATGCCTATTTGAAAGAGATAGCAGATTTGTGCAAAATCAACAAAAATTTAACCTTCCATTTAGCGCGTCATACTTTCGCAACAACGGTAACACTCTCTAATGGAGTTCCCATTGAATCAGTCAGTAAAATGTTGGGACATAAATCTCTCAAGACTACACAACATTACGCTAAGATCTTAGATCGAAAAGTTAGTAATGATATGTTGGTGTTGAAGGATAAACTGTCCAATGCTTTCACATAGTTTGAAATAGTTGAGAACTCTTTATTTCAAATATAAGGGTGAAATAGGTATTTTAGCAATTGTCTCTGACTTATCCTTGAGAAAAAATGCCCAATATACACTAAAATCGTTTTTTGAGTCTTTTACAAAGTGCTCCCTTAATTAAACGCTGTTCTCCAGTCAAGATATTATTATTTCAACTAATAGTTTATAAAAACAATATTATTAGAGCATTCAATAATTAATCGAAAGATTATTAAAACAAAATCGCGTCATAGGGGTTTGGGGTGAATAATGCTCTTAAACTCATCCTACTTTTCTGATTAATGCCTTTTTCTATTACTTTAGGTAATTGTTGGCAGTTCAATAAACAAAAGCGCAAGCTATTAGAATGGGAATTTTATTGTACTAATTTTCTGCATCCAACAAATTTTGTACCTGCTCTTCGATATCAATTTTTATAAGCTCCCAAACTTTATCTCTATAACAATTAGGAATGAAATCGTCTTCAGCAATTGAAAAGTCCAAACAAGCTTCCAATAGTTCTTGTCTTGTTGAACCATAAGGGTATCTTTGTTCATAGAACCCTAACATTTCCTCTAAAGTGAACACATCAAGAAGTTCATGAATGTCCCAAAAATCCTTTTTACGTCCGCCATTTGCAATTACTTCAAACTTCATTGCTGCAATTTCTTCCATTGATGCCAAACGTATTATTATCATCCTCTATCATTGGAAATACAAAAGGATCAGTATAATATATATCCAGTTTAATTGCATTATTTTCATCTTCGCCTACGAAATAAGACCTTCCAAAAACAACTTCACCAATAGAAGATGTGTATACATATGGAAAGGTTTCATTTAAAACCTCCTCTAAACGATTGAAATCTATACTACCATATTTTTCATCGGTGAATAAATCAATATCTACCGATTCCCGGTGACCTTGCTGTAAACTTAGTGATGTACCGCCTACCAATCTAAAACTATTAAATTCTTCAAAATCCAATAATGTTATTAAGGAATCCCAAAGAAGGTCTGAAACTGTGTTCAAATGTAAAGGCATTTAGAACTCAAATAAGATTATACTTTTCTGCATTCTTTTGAAATGCAGCTAAACGGGAGTGCTTTATGGACTTAGCTATATTAGATACGGTAACTTTCCCATAGTAATCTATAATTTCATTGATTTCTATGTCATTACCTCTTTCCAGTATTCTTTTTATAATGGCACGTTTGTTTTTATTCCAATCTATTTTATCAAAAGTGGTATCCCAAAATAGTACTTTTCTAATATTATTTAGATTAGGAGTTTCTTTACTAGTCTGAGCCAATTTTGTTTTTACTTCATAGCTTGCCTGTAACATCATAAAATAATCATCTTCCGTCCGGAAATAATCTGCCAATTTAATAGACAG
This sequence comes from Aequorivita vladivostokensis, assembly GCF_000952855.1. Lineage (GTDB taxonomy): Bacteria > Bacteroidota > Bacteroidia > Flavobacteriales > Flavobacteriaceae > Aequorivita > Aequorivita vladivostokensis. The sequence continues at coordinate 145,602 of NZ_JSVU01000002.1, forward strand.
TTCTGGATTGATGCCTCTTCTTTGATTTACTATGGCACTGATGGTTTGCTTATGCTCATTTATAGCCAAAGCCAGCTGAGAGCTTTTAATATTATTACGCCTTATCTCACGTTCTAATATAAGCCCTGGATGTACTCCTTTTATCTTCGCTATTTTTGGTAACATAAGTTATTTATACTACAAAAGTAAGTATAAGAAATTAGTAAACAAAATCGTTTACTGATTATTAACTATTATTAGAAATTCGACTATTCTATTTAACAATAAATTATCTATGCATTAGATAAATGAACAGGTTCTTAAATAACTAACTAATGAAATATGAAAGTAGCCTTAACCTAGGCTTTGGGTACCTTAAATGTAGCTTATACCATACATTCGGATAGCACTCGACCCCCTTGAACCATACATTAGCAGTAACTGAACCTAGCATTAGACGAGGTTAACTGTAGCATTAGCTCACTATGATTGTAGCCCTAGCAGCCAGTTTCTTTATGTAAAATTTATGAATATGCCCGTAGTAGTGTTCACGGGCGAGACGCCCGCGCCAGCAAGGGGTAAAATTTATGAATACGCCAGTTGTATTGTTTGTGGGCGAGAGGGTCGAAGAGTTACAATAATTGATCCCTCAAAGCCTTACTTATAAATTCTCTTTATTTTTTTGATTTAGATTTTGCAGATTTTCCTCTGTTAATTCTGCGATTGGACATCTTTAACCATATATTTCTTAATTCTAAAGTTTCTTCTAAACTAAATCCATAATGATCGATAAGAACTTTTTTGTCTACTATATCAAGAACCTCTTCAATTCTGTCTTCACGTATTAATTCATCAATAACATTAACATCAATACCATGGTTCTCTACTACCGGTATTAAAAGTTCTTCAATCTCAGTCGGCTCAAATGTCATGACTCCACCCCCATAACTTCTTCCAGTAATTTCAGAAAATGCAAATGTCAATGAATTAAGAAAACAGATTGTTATACTTTCTGGGCTATATTCCTCCGAAATAAATCTAAGTCTATGAATAGTGTCAGTTGAAGAAGCCTCAACATTATTTAACACCAACTTAGGATATCTATGTACTTGTCTCAAGGCAAAGCCTTGAGGAATCCACAGAGAAGGTGTGATATACCATTTTTTTCTTATTCTACACTTATATCCTTTGTGAAATTCATTCTCCTCACCATACTCAATATATTTTTGGCTATTCTTATCTAATTTTTCAATTTCAACATTCTGCGGTAAGAAAAGTTGATTTGGAAGGTTTTTATCAGCGTTTGCATCAAAGTCTGCATTGTTAAATATAATTCCAGAAAGCTGATTGGATTTGCTAACTACCTTTGTTGTGATGTCTTGCAAATTCCATTCTTCTACTTGAGATTGCTTTAGCATAAAAAACTCGTTGCGACCAGTAACTATGCCTACATCAGCATCTAAAATATTCTTGGCAAGAGGAATCCGGTTACTAACCTTAATTGCTCTTAAGAAGTCTATTTCTTTTGGACTCAAAAAGTATTTAGTCCATTTTTCAGTATCATGCTGGATATCTACTACTTCTGTTTCTGAGACTTCATTAAAATTAATATCTGACAACTGATCTAGGTCATCTAATTGCAAAACTCTAATTCCATGAGCATGGGTAACCGACTTTTCACACAACATCAAGACTACTTCTTGTTGAATACCGTCAAAAACCAATTTCTTGAACGTTACAATAGTAATTCGTTCAAAAAACTTTGAAAGGAATATTCGGGTTTGTTCAGCGTATTTTACCTGAAATAATTCGGCAGGTATTACCATCCCCAACCTTCCATTTTTTGTTAGCAAAGATGAACTTATCACTAAAAAAGGAACCCAAATATTAGTGAGTTTATTAGGCTTAAAGCCTAAATCTTCCATCATCTTAATGGCAATATCTCTATGCTCAGGAGGAAAGTTCTGATATCTAATAAATGGAGGGTTTCCAACTATAGCATTATACCTTATGTTAGCCTGGTTAGAAATAAAACTAAAGAAATCGTTATTGACAATAGTATCTCTGTTTAATCCATAAAGCGAAGCTCTATTGGATGCTTTTAAAGCTTCATGTGAGATAAGTTCAATTCCCTTAATTCTACCATATAAGCTTTCACCTTCAAGCCCCAGATCGTTAAATCTTCGGATCGCAGCTTCAATGAAATTTCCATCTCCACAACTTGGTTCTAATACTAAATCATTTTCTGACTGAATTGCCCAAGAGCATATAAATTCAGCAATAAGAGATGGAGTGTAATAACCGCCTCTCAGTTTATCAAAATCAATGTTGGTATTATTTTGTAAGTTCTCCTTCATCTATGATTCTATTGGTGCAATAAATAAATTTTTCTCCTTTATACTATCAATGTCATCATTTGAAAAACCGTATAAATGATCTATCCGCACATATAAATAATTATATAATCGGTTAAGTTTTCTATCCATTACACTTCGATTTGCATATATTTTTATATTATCTAGTCTATTCTTAGTTTCAATAATTGATTTTACTACACAACATATCTGATTGTAAGCTCGTTTCTCAAGAGGATTATTAAAATCTATTGTTTTTATTGGCAAATTTTCAATGAACTGTTTGCCATGTGAATAGTATGCTCCTCTAAATTCACTTGCTCTTGATTTTACCATGGCTTCCAAAACTGGGTGGCTTAACAAGCCTGCTAAGTAATAAATGGAATATTCGGATTTTGAAACTATAGAATAATAGGGACCGTTACCACCACCAGTGAATTGAAAGTTACTTGTATCTATTACATAACTTGAAGAGGTAGATAATACTGGAAAAATTATCTTGTCAGTGTTATGAAATTTAGTTAGGCTTTGATTTCGTCCGTATTGATACCATTTTGGGTCTGCCCCATTGATGCTCCTTTTTTCCAGATCATTCTTAAATAAGTTTAAATAGGCCCAACAATCTGGGAAGTTTGATTGGAGGACTGTATCTGAAATTAGGTGGGCATTACCATCGACTATATCATACGGAAAAATCATCTGGCTATTTGCTTCTACCGTATCGAAACTATTAAAACTGACGTCATATAAACACGCACGACATATTCCTTTCTCAACTTTATAGGTTATGCTTTTCTTTGAAAAATAGTAATGTGTAGCATCTTCTTGGATTGGGGAGAAAATATAAATTGGGTCTGCACTTGTTTGCAAACCCACAGGAATCTCGGCAATATTCTTTAATGGTACCGTCTCCGAAGAAACAATTCGATTAAATAATTCGGCTGCATTTTCTGAGACAAAAACCCAAGGATCCGAATTGAAATTACTATTGCGATAGTTAACAATGGGTGCTGTACTGAATACATCTATTGCGCTTAAGCTATCTATCCTACTAAATTCAAGATATTCTTTTTGTTCCTTATATAAAACAATGATAGCCGTATAGGTACTTCTATCTGGAAAAATCTGTGTTACTCCAAAATGAATTATTTTATCTAGTGAAGTAGTTGTAGTTATATAACCCCTCAATTTCTTACCGCCTTTTACAATAAAGAACTTATGAGGCACAATAAAACCAACACGACCTCCTTCTCTTAGAAGCATAATTGCTCTTTCAATAAAAAGATAATACTTATCAAATAAGTCCTTTTTAGTATAAGTATAGGGAGAAACCTTGCTTCTGTAATACTCAACTTCCTCTGGGGAGTATTTTACAAAATTCTGAATTCTTACATAAGGAGGATTCCCGACGATGGCATCAAATCCATTAGTCTCTATTAAAAAAGGAAATTCATATTCCCAATTGAATGGATTGATTTTATACAATAATTCGTCATCATCTTCTGCATTCTCATTGTAAGTGAAAAAGTTATCATCCAATAAAGAGTTGCCACATTTTATATTGCCTTCCAAACTAGGCAACACTTTTTTACCTGTACTATCCAAGAAACTCTGAATAGTTAATGCATTCTCATTTTCAATCAAGCGCAATAAAAGACTAAAATGAGCTACTTCTACAGCATATGGATTTATGTCTACACCGAAAACATTATCAACAAGGATATTATGTTTTTCTCGAAGCGATAAACGAAATTGATTATCACTCATCTCTGTTAAATAACCTTCTTCAACTGTGTCCAATGAAAAATAATGTGTCTCACGGTAGTGAATAATATAATCAAAAACTGAAAGTAGAAATGTTCCGGAACCACAGCATATATCTGCTATTTTAAATTCTAAAGTCCTTTCAAAGTCCGCCTCTGAAAATAAAGTGTCGAGAGTTTCGGTTATGATTTGTTTTACTATTCGCTTTGGAGTTGGAACCACTCCATTGGAAGCAACTACTTCTGGCTCCTGTACAATAGAAACCGAATAATCTGCCGCTAACTCAATTTTGTTTCCTAAATATTGTTCATATATCTGACTAAGTATGTCTGAGTCAATCACTGAGAAATCATAGGGGCTAATTGGGTAGTACAACTCAGCAAAAATATCAATTAAAACTTGGTCGTCAATGGTGATTTGCTGCGCAAGATCCTCTTCAATATAATTAAAGAGTCCTGAGTTATATTTTTTATCAGAATAAATGAAAAGCTGTTTTAATTCATCATAATCCGAAATGTTCTTTAATGTCTCGTATTTTTCTATTTCTCTATCCTCGCAAATTCTTAAAAAAATGATTTTATTAATTAATCTTTGAATAAGATAGTTTATACCATCCTGAGTAAGATCAGCATTATTGGCTACTACATTTTCTGCAAGTACATGCCTCCAATTTTCAATTTGACTAAGAAAATGAGCATCAAAGGAGTCTTCACCCTTTATATTGGCAGTTTCTATTGAATCTAAGCTTCCGGATTTAACCGCTTCAAATGAAAATAAAGCATATAGTTCCTCAATCTTGTGTAAAAACGTTGTGAAGTGAAAAACTTTGAAGCGGTTGACGGCTGCAGCATCATTCACTTCTGGCTTTGAAGTACAGTCATAAATCACCAAATGTTCAAAGTTGGTAAGCACAGAAAAGGGCAAATTTGCACTCCACCCATACCTCCGAATTTGAAATGCGGGATTTTTAGCAGTAACAATATCAATTGAAGCTTTTTTAGCTTCAACGAAAAAAGACCTTACCCCGAACTGCTTTAAAGTATAGTCTGGATTCTTTTTTGTTATTTTATCCTCTTCTTCAATATCTATTGATTCTTCTTGGATAACTTCCCTATACAGTTGGGTTTTCTTAGCCTCATTATCAACATCCCACCCAAAACATTTTAGTAGGGGATTTAAAAAATCAATTCTTACCTGAGCCTCACTATATTTACTATCGGTAAATTCGGCATGCCCTTTATTAAAGGCATCTACTAACTCCTTTAGCTGTTCTTTACATTCTTCAATATTTTGGCAAATCCTATAAGCCATTTATTTAGTTTGTTTCCTTTGAAATTTTATTTCGTCTTCAGCAACAATCAAAGCTTTTAAAGCCTCATCTTCATTGGCAATAACAGCATATACCTGATCAGCCAACCAAAGGGCTGTAGCCTCTTCTTTGTTCAATTTAAAAATTTGAATAAGCTGGAATAGGTGCTCACGTTTTGCTGTTCGCTCACCTCGTTCTATCTTGCTTAGTTGAGCCGTATCAATATCCAATGTTGCAGAAAGATGGCGCAAGAGCATTTCCTGTTCTTCTCTTTTCGCTCTAATAAGATTTCCAAACTTGTTCATTGTTTTATTCTTAGCTTGACAAATAATGACAAATGTATAACAAACAAGTTTAATATTGACAACTATAAATTATTAAAAAATAATGGTATCATAGTATTTATATTCGCATTTTTCATTAAGCTGAGAAATGTGGGTTTGATTGGCTATGTATAGGTAAAAGCCACCCGTAGAGGATATTTACTTATCAACTTGATTGATTACTTTGTTTGCTGCACCTCTGAATTTTTGAGTTTTGAGCATTTTATCGAACTGAGCTATGGTTTGGTTTAGGTGCTTAGGTTTCTTTGTTGCCAAACTGGATAGTGAGTTGTATATTCCGATAAGGACTTTGACAGGTTCGTCATCATAGTAGCCCGCCTGGGAAATATCTGGTTTGTCATATGTGTTTACATGTTGTAGAAGTTCAAGACATTCAACTGGATGCTTTTTGGCACATTTTAGCAGGTATTCGAAATAGTAGCGTGGCTCTTTGCTAGCCACATTTGATCTAGCGTATTTTTGGAGCAACGGATAAACTTCGAGGAACAATTCGGGAGTGAGATCTAAGAATGAGGATGAATACTCTTGTATTATTTTTTCATCGGTAGAGTGAAGAAACCTTAGAAAGATTTGGCGGCATTTTGAACGAACGCTTTCTTTTTCATCCCCTAGATTTTTGACGGCCATATCTACTAGCTTTGCTTTTGCTTCATCACTGATTTTAAGCAGTGAGTTTAAAAGCTGATAGCTTCCTTCTTTTTCTTTTAGCCACGCTCCACCCAAAACAACGGCCATTGTACCGTGTATGGATTTCATTTTTATTGCTCGTTGGAAGTAGTTATTGAGCTTATCGAAGTTGTTGTTTAGTAAGTATTGCACCGACCAAATAGAGTGCTTCATGATTTCTGGTTCGTTGGATCTTACCAGCTTTAAAAAGATTTCCAGTGTTTTTTGCTCATTAAGGCGCATCAGCATCGCAAGACGAGGCATTATTGCAACCCGAACACTAAGATTCGGATCTTCTGCTATCTTCTGAAGTGCTTCGAAAACAAGATTTTCAAAAGCGGGATTGAAATAGATCTGACTGATTCTTCCCGCTGCTGATCCGCGCACATTATTTGCGCCATCATTCAAAGCATCATTGCGAATGGTGTCGCCCACAGGGTCTGGGTGATTCTTAACTGTATGGATCAGGTATTCTAATACATCATGATCCAGAATTTTGGCCTCTATGAAGTATGACGACAGCCAAACTAAGTAAAGCGTGTATTCCCGATCAAATGGAATGGAGAGCACTTTTTTGTAGATGCGCTGCACTTCGGCTGGGTTGTATTTAGCCTCTTTTAAGCCTGTAAGGCCAGCGATTATGTAGTGGTAGGGCACTTTGTTCTCCTCAATCAGTTTTTCGATGAATGGAAAGAAATGTGATGCCCTGTTTTTTACCTCTGCCTGAAATGCGTGGGAGTGCTCTAAAAGGGACCCTCTGGATGATGCGAACTCGGCTTTGTAATCTGCATCATACTTTTCAAAAGTTTGCTCCCATTGATCGAATGTCATTTTATCGTAGGCCGAGCTGTCCATAGGTGGGCCAGATCCATAGAATGAAATTTTATTCGGTTCTGTATCGACAACAGTCTTAAATTTTCGTTGCAGTTCTTGGAAGCGTTTTTTTAGCTGCGGCCTTACCATCAATTCGTTCGGTGGTATGGCACTTAAATAGAGAAATTGGTGTTGACCGTATCGCATTAACGTATGCCGTTTCTTGTCGTTGTCATCAGCGTATATTACGACTTCGCACTTCGACCGAATTGAAAGAACGACCTTGTCTATCGCCTTTTTTTGGGTTTGATTGAATAGTGGATATGCTGCTGTTAATAGCTGCCGGAACTGGAATTGAATCTTATCATCTCCCTCCAGGCCATCCTTTTGATGAAACAGCTCCATTAGTTGAAATATTTCGGTTGAATAATGGGCGGGGTTTGCCAACAACCCGAAGAACAACAACCTTAAGATAGTAATGGAATTGCTGTTCTGATGATCTGCTAAGAACTGGTCAAAGCACGGAGTAGTTTGTTTTGATTGCTCTTGAACTTTATCTACGAGCAGATGATATATAGCCTCGTGCCCGTGAGAACGGCCATGACGCTCATAATCGAACAGCCAAAAACCTAAGTCGATATATAGTTTAGAATTATCCTCTCCACTTGTTTTTGCAGAAATCCGCTTGATAATATCCAATGTGAAATGGAAAGCTTTAATTGTATCAACCTCGAACATTTTTTTAAATAACTCTTCGTCCTGATGTTCAAAATGGGGCTTGTCGGTGGCACCCTTGATGGCTTCAATTTTATTAAGGCAATGGGTCTTGTACTTCTGCATGACCCAATCAACATTGAAGTTCAACGCATCTTCAAGTGTCTTATAGTAACCAAAACGATCAGCACCTGCTTCGGCTTCATGTTTATCGAAGAGCTGGAAAGCTGCTGGAATATCCCATTCCTTAACATGGTAGAGCAATCTGAAAACGAACTTTGGTTTCTCTTCAAAATCAGGACAATTCAAAAGAAAATCACAAACTGACTGTCTGCTTTTGGGTAGCTGTTTGATGAAAATCTGCCACAGAAGGTTAATTTGAATATCCCACTTATCAGAAGTGCTTTTATATTGTAGAAGATTTTTGATTCTGTCCATAGCAATATTCGCTTTTCCCCATTCGCGTTCAGCAAGTTTGTTGCACCAGCCAATCCTTTGGGTAATCAGCTTATTCAGTTCTCCTTCTTTAAGAAGAAATGTAAACCAACTATTGCCAGTAATCGATTCTAAAAAAGGCATTTTCAGCTCTTTACTTGGCAGAATACGGGATTTTACGAGCTGCTTTTCTTGTGTTGTTGGGGCTTCTTCAAAACCAAGTAGGTTTAACAGCATTAGTTTGATATGGAAACGGTACTTCGAGGAAAGCAGAATAGTTTCTATGGCTTTTATGTATACAGAATGGTCTTGTTCGCGCAGAAATCCAAGAATCATTTTCAAGCTGGATCGAATGAAAAGACCTTGGTGGTTATCAAGTATGTACTGTGTTACTGGCTTTCCGGTCTGAACGAATTGCTTTGCAAAAGCAAAGTCAAAAAATGTTTGATGAAAAAATTGAACTTCCTTGACCGCTTCGTTCAAGATTCCGCAGCTTTTCAAATAATCAATCTCGTCTGCGGACGACCCTAAAAATGGCTTTGAGGGGGTGCTAATTCTCTGCTCTCTGTGCATCTGTTCAGCAATGGAAAAAACTAGTTTTGTGCATTTATGAGAACTAGCTGGCGATGTAGTTGGTACCTTGGCTATTTGCCGAATCCAAAGACTTTCATACAGATCATGCAGTGCGGTAATTGATCGAAGGTTGGTTTGGGCATCGTACACCTTGCAAAACACATTTAGATGATGTGGCGTTTGCAGAAGGTTGAGTAATTGCCCAGGTACTTCTATTTCTCTTATTCCAAGCTTTGTAAGCACCATTGTAACCTGACCTACATCGAGTAAACCAACTTTAAAGCTTTTTTGATTTTTGTAGAACTTCAATTCATTATCATAATCGAGATCATATGCCCTAACAGAAATAACCACTCTAACCCGATCAATGCCAATAAGCTTCTTAACAAGAAGGTTATAAGCATCGAGGTATTCTCGTTTAGCTGATAAAGACTGGGAAAGCGCATCTATCTGATCAATGAGAACAACTATCCGATCACTGGCCTCGCTTAGAGTTCGAACTACTCTTTCGAACGAGTCTTCGAGATCAATTTTGTTTTGTAGGTCTGTAATACTTTCAGCATATAGCCTGTCAGCTTTTAAGGCAATTGCAGGTACGTTAGTTTCTTTGAGTTTTATAAACGTATCTTTCAGAATAACAGTTTTTCCACTACCGGCACCTCCAACCAGCAAAACCACAGGTTGCTCATTTTTTCCCAATGGTGATTTGATCCATTGAAGCAAATCATTCGTTTCCTTTCTTTCTATGTGCGAATTATCTACCCCTTCAAAAGAGCTGATATAATCGGTTAGGTGGTGGGAAGCATGATCAAATTTTTGCAGAATAAGATCGACAGGAATATTGGAGGTGGTTTGGTATTCGCTCTGCTTTTTTAGCTCTTCTGCCAACTTTTCTACTGGCTCCGATTCAATCACCATTCTAACTTCGAAAAAAGTTGGGATGATAGACTGAAAACCGTCAGTATTTAGCAGAATGTCTAAGTCTTGTGGTATTATTTTCTTTAAAGTAATTGAACCGAGTACAGTTTTAAGTTCGGATTCAATGTCATTGTATTTAAGGTGTTTAAGTTCTTCATTAGCATTTATTACAGCTTCTGTCCAATCTTTTAGTTCTGTCTGTTTTAGTATCTCTTTGTTGAAGTCGTCCAATAGATCTTTAGCCTTTTCATTAAAACCGTAGGAGACGGCAAACCAATACGTAAAATTCTTAGGGTCGTGAATCAACTTATTATCCAAAATGTAATGCAGTACAAACTTGATGATCTCCCTTGCACATTCTGGTCTAGAAATTCTGTTTGCGCTATCAATACTATGCTTGCACTGAATAAGTCCAAGCGATTTGCCATTAAGATGCAAACTACAATCACGCCCACGTTCCCTCACTCCTTGCAGAAGATTAATTTCGTCAAACTGCCCTTTCCAATCAATTGTTTCAATCCTTCGTTTTCCAATTGAGTAGAGAAGTTCTTCAAACCTTCGGGCATCAAGATCGGGATATGGATAGCCTTTATTTGGCGAAGCTAGTGGTTTATCTAAAGCTTCATCAATATTAGGTTGAGTGTAAGATAATGCCATTTAGGTAGTTACAATTTTCGGTCAAAATATATTTTTGCGTAACGTTTTTAATGTCCACTAGGAGTTGTACACAATGTTTACAACGTTTTTGTATAACCGTCAGCTACGGTTTATAAAGTTACACTTTTCAATTAAGCATTGACGTTAGCAATACCGATTAGATTCAAACGAAGTTGAATCGGCGGTAGCTGCGGCTATATATTCTTATTTGGCTTTTTTATTTGAAATTATTCCCTTAGAATTCTTTTAGTCCAATTCTTATTTTTTATGGATAGTTCTTTTTTCTTAATTCCTTTCCAGTTTAAAATAGAATAATATTCTGCTCTTTTTAGAAATCTAGATAGCTTAAATGCCAATAATATTTTTGGAAACCCATTAAGTCTAAAAATTTCTCGGAAAATTCTTTTTCTATTTTTTTTACCACTAATTTTCTTTGCATCTGCCCCACTTGCCATTTCCATTGGTGGTAAATCTTCTAGTCGAACAGCCTCTGCCCATAGTAAATCAATTAAAATTAAGCATCTTCTTCTCAAACCATCATGGTAAATAAGCCATTCTTGTATTTCTTTTCGTATTTCTTTATGATTTTTATTCTCGGATTCTCCTGAAAAATAATGCTGGTATTCAGGTTCCAGTAATTGCCTTAGGGGTCTGCTTTGCCTTAGAAATTCTGTCCCGAAAATAGGGTAAGTTTCCGACACTTTTAGATGGCCCTGTAGAACTCTTGTTGAAATTTCACTTAAAAGTCCACAAACTTTCTGTATACTTTCTCTAGCCCAGATTGTCGGTGTAGATAGACTAAAAGCCTTTAATTCTTCTTTAAGTTTCTTAAGCTCATTTTCATTAACTACTTGATAATACTCATCTGTATTTCGACCAATAAAAACAATATTACCATAGTAATTTCTGTATTTGTTCCACAGTTTTCTATACTCAGAAATTAATGCAATTCTAGTCTGTCTCTTTTGAGAAATGAGCACAAAAACTTGAGCTAATCCCACAATAACTAACAAAATTGTAGCTAAAGCTGTTAATGTTTGATTATTTATCATAGGAATTTAAAGAGTATTTTTTACTTAATTAGTTTGCTAATCGCTAATTTCCTTAAAAACTTTAGTTTGGTTTTAAGCCACCACTTTATGCAAATATAAAATAAACTCAAACCTACCAATTACGGCAAACCATAAAGAGTCCTTTTTTAAATCGGGGAGAATACCAAATATAATAATTTTAAAGATCAAAAATCTAAGAAGAGCACTAAATGCTACTTTAAATTTGCCAGAAAGGACACGGGCTAGACGCCCGCGCCAGCAAAGGGGTATTTACTCCCCATAAACATCTATCAAAACTTTATTATTATCAAATTCGTAATTATAATTTCCGACTCGAAATGTTTGATCGTCCGTTTTTTCAAATCTTCCCTTATTCATAAATAGAAACTCGTCTTGACCACAATCTTTGGTGTAATGAGCAATAACCAAATTAAAGAAATTTATATTTCCTCTACCACTCTTATGGAGTGATAAATATTCATTTCTCATTGCATTTGGAACATTCATAAATGCTTTGGTTTGGCTATTAACTTCTTCCATTGCTTCAATTTCATTTCTATGATATTGTTTGGCTTCATCAGTCATATTCTCAATCATCTTCTGGTTAAGGCCCCTCAACCATTTTGTTGATGAATTTTCCCATTCTGATGAAGAAAATGCCTTTAAAATATCGTTTTCAAAATGAAGGAAAAGTCCAAATCTATTTGATTTGTATAAGTTTTTATCTTCATTATTTAAATCGAGAATTGATTTTACAAATTCTAAATCGAAATTTTCCGATTCAATACCTTCTTGTAAAATATCCTCAACATTTAAGTCAGAGTATTCAAAGTCCCAATCAATATTTTTAGATGCTTTTAAAGCATCAGAATATGAAATTTTGATTTGAGGATTTTTAGACAATACAAATTGAAGTTTTCTTGTTAAAGTAGTAAAACCTAAGCAAGATATTTTATTTGAGTCAGATGTATGAATTGTATATATATGATTTGTTGGAAATCCAATAGTTTTGATACAGTCATTAATAGAGCCTTTTTCCAGTTCGTCTATTGGAATTAAATCTTCCTTATCAACTTTGAAGAAACCTGTCTTACTGTTATACTCTTTTTTTGTAAATAAATTTTTAAACATCTGGTTTTTTTTATTTTGCGTACCTTTATCTATATAAGCTGTGGCGTGTCCCGGCAAAGACCTTTCCCAATAAAAACTGCTTTGGAAAATCTGCAGGATTTTCCATGTGTTGACAGCCCCAGCCATAGCTTATATATGGCTTAGCAATAGTACTTATTCGGTACTTTTTACAGTAGCTTGATAATGTCCTTCGCTAATCATTCTACCATTTTGCAAATTTGCAATATAGAGATTTTCTAAATCGTCAATCATTTCGTCATACCAATTTTCTAACATTCCATAAAAGATGAAACGAAAAGAATCAAAAGAATACGAATGTTTATCATTTCTATATATTCCTCCATATTTATGGTGCCTGGAATTTGTGGTTTCAAAAAAACCTACACTTTCAGCGATGTTTTTGTTAAATAATTCAGTCAATTCTCCAACGTTCTTAATATTAAAATCCTTGTCGAATAGAAAATTAAATATTGCGCGTCTTACTCTAATAATTTCCCGAGTCATCTTTGGGTCTATTAATGCTATTTCATTACATCTTATTTGTACTATCGTTGTCCATTCGCTAAATCTATCTTGTTTTATTTTTTCAATATTTGAATCCAAAGTTGCCTTTACTCTTAAAAGTCCAAAATATGCCGAGCAAGTCGCAATTGTTAATGTCAAGAGATATTTATTAGGTAAATAAGCTGATAAATATGTATCAATTCCTTTTGGTGAAAAATCAGAAGCCATTCCAAATACTTTTCCGTGTATTGAAATTAATGCGAGTATTGACATTAGGCATAAAATGGAAATGATAGTAATCATTAGTACATTCAATATTTTCATAGGTTGCTCTGGTATTATTGCTAACTCATTTATACTCTCAATTTTATTAGGTTTATCCAACCAATAAAGTGAGTTAAGCACAAGTTATTAAAAATTTTCTTTGCATAGTTTCCAAAGATAAAACAAACACAAACCCACCCATTGCGGAATACCGTAAGAGTGGGTTTTAATATTGGGGAGAATAATAAATATTTCTTAATTTAATTTTCTTGCATTTCCTTAATATATTTTTCGACATCAATTTGCATCTCGAATAGATTAATTTTCTTCAAATTTAATCCCTTAGCAAAGAGAATTAATTTGTCTATGGTAGGATTTGCTTCGCCTCTCTCTATAGAACCAATGGTAAATTTAGTTAATCCAGGGTTATTATCCGCCAATTCCTGTTGAGAAATATGAAGTTTATTATATTCTTTACTAGGAATTTTCTCCCTTAATTTAAGTAAGTAATTACCAATTTTTTCTTTCTCAGTCACACTATTCTATTTAGCTATTGATAAATTTCTCACTTATTAATAATATTTATGGTATGATATATCTTACCGCTAAATATTTTTTATTATATTTGTTTTTATTAAATAACTTTGCGACTCTTCTAAGAGCAAAATATTAGAAGCACTCGCTTTGATTCTCGGATTGAAAACTGGTACTTTTTAGGAACGAGAGGATAAGCAGATTGCTCACGACCCGGGCGTGAGCTCTCTTATCGTTCCAAGGTATACCAGTACCCCAATCCGGTAAGTTGAGTTTCGCGCCCACCTTTTTTAGGTACCGCGCATCTTATTTTTCAACTTTATTTTTCAAAGCATCCGTTTTCAGTTTTGTTTAGGAGTTTTTGCAATTGTTATTGTATTGAGTAGTTAGTATTGAGGGTTTGTAACTTCCAAGGAGGTTTCGACTCCGCTCAACCTGACATTCGTCTCACTACAAAAAAATGACCCGCTCCAGTTTTTCCAGACCATCGGAGCAGGCCAGTAGTTAAATGAATACTAAACTTAACTGATGCAAAATTATGAAAAATAAGTACAGGGGCTACTATGTCCTACCCTTATCTTTTGCCCTATTCTGGGCATTAAGTACTCCCCTAACCTCACAAAATGGCTCCCCTCCTATTTCGGGCATTGTTGCCGATGCCAATGGGCCACTTGGGGGCGTAAATATTATAGTAAAAAATACCGCTCGTGGTACCCAAAGTGATGTGGATGGGCACTATTCCATAACCGCCAAAAAATCCGATACGCTTGTGTTTAGCTATCTGGGTTATAAGGCGCAAGAAGTAGCAGTGGGCAGTGGTAGTATACTTAATGTTACATTGCAAGCTGATGCCACGGCGCTGGATCAAGTGGTTATTAATGCGGGGTATTATACCACTACCGACAAAAAACGCACTGGAAGTATAGGGCGTGTAACCGCTGCTGAAATCGACAAACAACCTATCAATAATCCTCTTGAGGCCTTACAGGGACGGGTGACTGGAGTAGATGTAATTCAAAATTCCGGGGTGCCGGGAGGAGGATTTAAAATGCGCATTCGTGGTCAAAACAGTTTGATGGCCGGGAATGAACCGCTCTATATTATTGATGGGGTACCCTATGATACACGTACGCTCGGTTCTCCCAATACCTCAGGGGGAATTATTCCTGGTGCTGATGTCAGCCCCTTAAATGCCATAAACCCAGAAAGCATTGAATCCATTGAAATCCTAAAGGATGCAGACGCTACCGCTATCTATGGCTCCCGTGGGGCCAATGGGGTGGTTCTTATTACCACTAAAAGAGGAAAGGAAGGAAAGACCAAAATAACGGTAAATAGCAGTACGGGTATAGCGCATATCTCTAAAAAGGCCAATCTGCTGAATACAGAGCAATATTTGGAAGTCCGTCGGGAAGCTTTCGCCAACGACGGGATAACAGAATATCCTGAATGGGCTTACGACGTAAATGGCACTTGGGATATGGAACGTTATACCGATTGGCAAAAGGAGCTAATAGGCGGTACAGCAAATACGCGCAAACTTTTAGCAGAGGTCTCGGGAGGCTCTTCCAAAACCCAATTCCTAATCAGTGGTCAATATCAGGAGGAGACCACTGTTTTCCCTGCAAAATATGCCTATGACAGACTTACGGTAAATACGAATTTAAACCATCAAAGTAATGATGAACGGTTTAATATAGTGTTTACGGCAGGATATTCCCTTGAAAAAAATAATCTCCCAAATCTCGATTTTACTTCAGATGCTTTATGGTTGCCCCCAAACGCTCCGGCTATTTACGATGGGGAAGGCAATATAAACTGGGAGAACAGCACTTGGGCGAACCCATTGGCGGGGGTAGCAAGTAAATATACACAGGATTCCAAAAACCTAATTACCAATACCATTGCATCCTATACCTTTCTTAATGATTTTGAAGTAAAGATCAATGCAGGCTATGGTTTCTCGCAGCTACAAGGCCTTACCACCACCCCACACACCGTATACGATCCCGCCTATGGTATGGATAGTGGGTCTTCCAGACTTACCACAAGCAACGGCGGTCGAAATTACTGGATAACAGAACCACAAATCCGCTGGCAAAAGAAAAATGAAACCCATAAATGGGATATTCTCGTGGGAAGTTCTTTTCAAGAAAACACTTATGATCAAAAGATTATTACGGGAAGGGGATTTCCTAACAATCATTTCATAAATAATCTGGGGGCAGCGACCACGGTGACCATTGTGGATGAAAGCAAAACCAATTATAAATACCATTCCCTTTTTGGCAGGATCAACTATACTTTCCGTAACGAACTTTTCCTTAATGTTACCGGAAGACGGGACGGCTCCAGCAGGTTTGGTCCTAAAAACAAATATGGAAACTTTGGAGCTATTGGGGCGGCCTGGATATTTACCGAGGGAAGAACTTTTAATGGGTTGAGCTTTGGAAAGCTTAGAGGCAGTTATGGCCTTGCAGGAAATGACCAGATAGGCGATTATCAATACTTGCAAACCTACTCCATAGAGGATTATCCGTATGATGGCAATATAGGATTGGTACCTTCCCGTTTGTACAATCCCAATTTTAAATGGGAAAAAATAATCAAACGGGAAGCCGCCGTGGAACTGGGCTTTCTGGATAATAAAATCTCCATTTCCGCGGCCTACTATAATAACCGCTCATCAAATCAATTGGTAAATTATGCCTTGCCCGGTACAACGGGTTTTGTAAGTATTCAAGCAAATCTGGATGCAGAAGTAGAGAACTCAGGCTTTGAGATTGAATTGAACAGCGTTTTAGGCCGTAGTAATAATTTTACCTGGAATAATTCCTTAAACTTTTCCATGGCCCGCAACAAACTATTGGCCTTTCCAAGTCTTGAAAATTCCACCTATGCCAATAGATACGTAATTGGAGAACCATTAACCATAACAAAACTTTACGAGCTGCAAGGGGTAAATCCTGAAACCGGGCTTTTTGAATTTAAGGATTATAATGGGGATGGCGTCATCAGCAGCGATAAGGATAGGCAATATATAGCAGATCTGTCTCCAAAGTTTTTCGGCGGGCTCTCCAATACCTTAGGCTATAAAAATTGGTCCCTAGATTTTCTTTTTCAATTTGTCAAGAAAAACGGATATAACCAGTACCGCTTTTCGGAGCCGCCGGGTCTAATGGGAAACCGCTCCATAAGCGTATTGGACCGATGGCAGCAACCCGGGGATGTGGCTCCAATGCAACGCTATACAACCGGGGAAAATTATGAAGCCTATTTGGCCTATTCTCAGTTTACTCAGAGCAATGGCGTTATTTCCGATGCTTCCTTTATTCGGTTACGCTCAATGGAATTGGCCTATAATTTAAAATTGGGAAAGGAAGCTGGCACTTACTGCCGGATCTTCCTTCAAGGCCTAAACCTATTGACCTTTACAAATTTTAAAGGTGCAGATCCAGATCAAATTACTGGGTTTCTTCCCTCCCTACGAAAAATCACTTTTGGGGCACAACTCCATTTATAATCATTAAAAAACGTACAGATGAAAAAAGCAATACACTATCATATCAAAAAATATATATACCTCCTGCTCTGCCCTTTACTCTTTTTGGGCTGCGAGGATTTCTTGGAAGCAGAAGACCCCTTGGGGCAACTAAACAGTCCCCTAGTTTTTGAGGATGAAGCCACCGCTACTGCCGCGGTTACAACCCTATATGCAAAATTGCGGGACGAGGTGCTATTGACCGGAAACACTCAGGGCCTTGGCCTATTAATGGGCATATACGCTGATGAAATGGACTACTACGGTTTTGGGGGAGAGCCATTGGACAGCTTTTATCAGCACCAGGTATTCTCCGATGATGTAATTGCAGAAAACCTTTGGACCCAATCCTACGCCCTCATTTATATGGGCAACGCAATATTAGAAGGGCTCGAAACTTCCCAGATTTTAAGTGCAGAGAGCAAGGCACAACTGAGAGGGGAGGTTCTTTTTATTCGGGCCCTCTCCTATTTTTATTTGGTCAACCTCTATGGGGATATTCCGTATGCAATCACTACCAATTACGAAGTAAACAGCATCCTCTCAAGAATGCCCGCTTCTCAGGTTTATGAAAACATAGTTATTGATCTAAATGAAAGCAAGACCTTGCTGGGAACCAATTACATTTCTGGGGAACGAACTCGCGTCAATAGCATGGGAGTGTCCGCCCTACTTGCCCGAATATACCTCTATACAGAACAATGGAATGCAGCAGAAATGGAAGCCAGTGCGGTGATAAACAATACTTCTTTGTACAACTTGGAAACTGAAGTCTCTAATGAATTTTTAAAGGAAAGTCCTTCAGCTATTTTACAATTTAAACCAAAGACGGAAGGTAACAACACTTTGGAAGCATCCACATTCATATTTACCGCTGGCCCTCCGCCTTTAGTTTCCCTTGAACCTCAACTTATAGAAGGAATGGAGGCAGACGATCAAAGGCGGGAGCAGTGGATTGGGGAAGTTACGGACGGGAGCCAAACTTGGTATTATCCCAACAAATACCAAAACAATAGCAATACAGGCACAAGTATGGAATATTCCATAGTGTTTCGCATATCAGAACAATACTTAATCCGTGCGGAAGCCAAGGCCAAACTAGGGAACCTTCCAGACGCTTTGGAAGACCTCAACACCATTCGGAACAGGGCTGGCTTGATGGATTCAGAGGCAACAACTCAAAATGAAATTTTAGAGGCCATATTCCAAGAACGCTACCATGAACTCTTTTCAGAATTCGGTCATAGGTGGTTTGACCTTAAGAGGCTTGGCTTGGCAAACGAAATCCTTGCTCCCATTAAGCCCGGCTGGAAACCAACTGATGTATTGTTGCCAATTCCAGAGAACGAACTTTTAATGAACCCTAACCTGTATCCTCAAAATCCGGGATATTAAATTCAATATATGTTATGAAATTAATATTTATTAAAACTAAACCATTTCCTATTATGCGATATTGCATTTTGCTTTTGGTATTGCTTATATTTAGTGGTAGTACAGTAGCACAAGTTCAACAGAAGTATTCCTCGGAATTGAATTCCCTCTGGAGCAATGGCACCTTTATTATCAAGATATCCAAGAATGGCAAATGGGCAGTCATTGAGGAGGACTTCCCACAAAAGGGAAGGGAGATTCTAGTAATGCAAACAAAGGGTACAAAACAGTATCGCCTTCCAGAAAGTGAATGGTTGGATTTTTCCGCGGACAGTAAATGGTTTGGGTGCATCAGTAAGGAGGAAATGATACTCATCGATTTGGAAACCGATAAGGAGGTACGCTATTCCAATATAGCTACCTATAAATTTTCAGGCACTGGTAATTATATTGCCGCACTACAACAAGGCAAGGGGAAGCTAACGGAACTTTTAATAATTGACCTGAAAAACAAAACGATAGCAAGAAGGCTTAGGGATGTAATAAAATTTGAGTGGCATCCTACCCAGAATATTTTGCTCGCCACGGTGAAAGGGGCGGAACAAAACCAAGTAATCCGTTATGATGTTGGGAAAGAAAATTCTGACCTTCTTTTCAAGGAAAACTCAGGAAGTATCGAGTATTTAAGATGGAACGGGTCGGGTTCAGCCGCCATTTTTCTTAGCCGAAATGAAGGGAATCTCCAATTGCATTATTTCAGTAAAAGCGAAGGCACAAGTGGGGTGCTAACCGATAAGGCAATACAGGAAAAATTCATAGACCATCATCTTAGTGATCGTCAACCTTTTATATCCGATGATGGAAAAAAAGTAATTTTTTATGTTCAGAAGCTAGAAAAGTCTGAGGCTGAAAAAAGCGATGTTCAGGTATGGAATAGTGACGATCCGTGGATTACCCCTCGAATGGAAAGCTCCAATGGGGGAAGACATTTTTTAACAGCCTGGTATCCACAGAGCGGAGAGATTAAGCCAATCGAAACGGAAGCCCTACCCAAGGCCGCGATGAGCGTAAACCACGATTTTGCAGTGGTGCACAATCCACTACAATATGAACCCCTATATAAATACTATCCAAATGCAGATTTATATATTAAAAATATAGCAACAGGTGATACTACTTTGGTTTGCAAAAATCAATACACAGAAGGGAAATTTGTCACAATATCTCCCAGTGGAAAATACGTTTCCTATTTTAAGGATACTGATTGGTTTGTGTATAATTTAGAAAGTGGGAAAACTATAAATCTGACCGAAGATTTGGAGGTACCGTTCCAAAATACTGAATCCCAAAGGCCAGGGGATTTATTTCCATATGGCAATCCCGGCTGGCTAAAGGACGATGGGTACATAATATTTTATGACCAATATGATATATGGGTTCTGAGCCCAGAAGGCAATACTAAAAAAAGGGTTACTCAGGGTAGGGAAGATAAAATCCAGTATAGGATTAGTAGGGATTATGGCCGTAAAGCCTATAATCCCTTAACGATTCATCCCGATTTCTGGAGTGAACCATTTAATATTAAGGAGGGTATTATATTGGAATTCCTTGATAATAATAATTTTGACACCGGATTAGCGCTATGGAAGGACGATTTAGCCATTAAACCACTTTTTAAAACGGAAGGGGCAATTACCAAAGTTATGAGTTCGGATAATTTGGAAACCGTACTGTATAGCAGTCACCGCTTTAACAGGCCCCTAAGCATTCACAATGTAAACGTAAAGACCAAAAAATCCCAACTGCTGTATCAAGCAAACGAGAAGCTTTTGGATTATGATTTAGGCCACACAGAATTCATCGAATATCAGTTGGAAGATGGCACTAAACTAAGGGGAAGTTTGATGTATCCTGCAAATTATAACCCCAATATTAAATATCCTATGATTGTGGAAATTTATGAAAGAAAGTCCGTGGATATAAATCAATTCCAACCCCCAAGCAATTATATGGTTATCGGGATCAGTTTATTAAATTTTACTCTTAATGATTACTTTGTGCTTTATCCAGATATTGAATATACCATTGGGGATCCAGGGATTTCAGCATTAAAATCAGTAACCGCTGCGGTAGATAAAGTACTGGAAACGGGTAAGGTGGATGAAAAGCGGTTAGGATTGATTGGCCATTCCTTTGGGGGCTATGAAACAGCATTTATCGTTACCCAAACAGATAAGTTTGCCGCAGCTGTGGCAGGAGCGGCAGTAACCAATATTGTTTCTTATTACCACGATGTATTTTGGGATTCTAGGCGCACTCAAATGTGGCGTATGGAAAACCAACAATTTCGCTTTGGGGATTCATTTTATAATATGAAGGATGCCTATTATAGAAATTCCCCTTTGCACCACGTGGAAAATGTGAATACCCCATTGCTATTATGGACCGGAAATACAGACACCAATATCAACTGGAACCAAAGTGTCCAGATGTTCCTCGCTCTAAAAAGATTGGGCAAAAAATCGAAGTTGCTTTTGTATGACGACGAGCCTCATGTTCTAATGAAGACCCCTAACCAAATGGATCTTACCAAGGGTATATTTAATTGGATGGAAAAATATGTAAAGAAAATTGATGAAATTTAAAAAGCTTCCCGATTAATAAAAACCGAGAAGCTTAAACTAACCCTTATTGTAACCATTCATATAAAAAGTCATGACAGTCCGGGGTTTTATAGATGGATCTGCCATTAAATTTACAAACGGGCACTCCATTTTCGGAACAATCCTTCGGAGCAGACGCACAACCCGCAGAGGTCATAATATATCCTGTTACCAGGGCATTCTCCTCAATGGGGGTGCTCTTTTCAGTTGCAAAGGCAAAAACGATTGCCAGTAAAAATGCCATCAATGGCATGCCGAACTTTAAAATTTTTGTTTTCATAATATAAAAGTTTTAATGAATTAGCGACCTACTATTTTTTACAGGTGTTCGGTCTTATTCCTGATACTGGCCAGTATGTGTTGTGTTAGAGCCGGGGTCAAAGTACTCCGGCTTTAACTTATAAATCCATAACCTTCCGTCTACAAGTGCAATCAAAATATCCTTGTAAATTCGGAAACCATTAAGTTTTTTATTTTGTTGGTGATAGAGGTAAAAACTGAATTCATAGCTATTCGTAACGATATTATAGACATCAATAATAGCAGCGGTTTCAGTAGCCGCTTTATCTTCATAACGACCTAATCGGTCGCTATTGATAAATAGGTAATCTCCAAAGGTGGCAGTATACTTATTAATCATAACCGATTGTCCTCTTTTGTATTGATCTTTTTTAGTGTGATGGGCAATATCTAAAATTGCCTTGCTTACCGTATCAATGGTCTTTCCTGAATATTTATAAAATAGATTTTCATCCGTAACCTCATAACTGTTGCGATAAAAATAAGTGTAAAGAAACTTCTTGTTTTTAGTGTTCCAGAGCAAAAGCCCATCACTATCGAATATTCCATCCACCTGTTTGGTAATAATGCTATCATTAAAAATCACGCTGTCCCTGTCCGTTGCTCTGGTAATGAGACCGAGATTGGTGATGGCTGTAGTATTGGAAATACCGGCAATTCCTATCCGAGTCGAATCCGCTATTTCAAATTGTTTAAAGTAGGCCTCGTTATAGCTGAAAACATCAGCTTTCCAATCTGTCGTATTTCCTCGAAAAATTATAGGTACGGTGCCGTCACCTAAAAAGAAGAACGGAGGTTCCACTAATATTCTCGCCCTTCGGTAAGGAAGTTCAATGTTGCTAATAGCAACTGGGAAATCCTTTATATGCTGCAGGGAAACATCGAGGGTCTTTAAATATAAAGGGGCCTGCAAATTCCCTAAATAAATAATGCTGTCCTTAAAACCTGCAATGTAATAAGTATTCGAGCCAAGCTCATAATCCCCTAAATACTCGGCAGCATGGGGAAGGTATTTACGCTGAAAGGCCTCGTTTCTGTAAATTTTCTTCTCGGAGCTAATGAAAAGCACCGTTAGCAAAAGCGTGGCAAAAGCGGCGATAATGAATAGAGCAAGAAACACAGCCTTATAAGAGGTCGTCAACTTGCCAGGCCGCGGAAGTCGCGTTGCGAGAAGGATGGCCACCACCGCCAATATGATAAAGGAAATATTAAAAAAGAGGTGTTCAGTCCAACTCAGTTTTTCAAGTACACCCCCACAAGAACATGGAACAAAGTCAGAGAAATTTAGAATAATGACTATATAAGCAGTAAACATAACCATTAACCCAAAGCAGCCAATAAGAGCGGCTAATCTAAATCGGGGAATAATAAGCAACACCGCCAATAGAATTTCAATGCTCGGCACCAGTACAGACACCATCCCAGCATAGGCACTTAATAAGGGAGCTTGAGCGAGTTGGATCTGAAATGTTTCAAAATCCAAAAGTTTGCTCATGGCTGCATAAACAAACAAAACAATAAATAATAGACTAATTACATTTACTGTGAATTCCCTATATTTTTTATTGAATATCATATCGTTAGATTTGATATGATAAAATTCTGCATTAAAATTTCAGAAAAATGGAAATAAACTTATCCCAGCGGTATTATTTTCAGTCAATGGAAAAAATCACGGATTTTCGGCTAAAAATTTCCTTCGAAGTTCTTTGGGGGTATAGCCAAATTCGTTTTTAAATGTGGCCGAAAAAGAAGGTACGCTTTTAAAACCGCATAATTGGGTAATTTTTTTGAAACTGATATTGCTTCCCTGTACCAACATTTTAGCTTTTCGCAACCGTTCGTTTCTAATAAAGCGAAAAACACTCACCCCGTACAACTCCTTAAAACCATATTTAATTTTGAAGGCATTTGTGCCAAATTCGAGTGCTATTTCCTTTATTGGCGGAAAATCCATTTCGAGATTGTCCATAAAGTAGTCGCGTACCTCTCGAATTTTTATGACATCGGAGGAGGATAACTTAACCTTTTGTCTATTATCCATTAAAGTGAGGGGATTATTTTTTTTAGAGCTCTCTTTTTTATTATTCTCTTTTGCTATAAGGTATTCCTCTAATTCAACCTGTCTTTTGGAATGTTTCACAACAGTTACTATAATACTTTCCTCCCCATTCTTTTTCCCGCCTAACTTATTTATATAGCAAGCACTGGGTAGCAATAGGCCTGATTTGGTTTTAAACGTTAGCGCTATTGAAGTATCCAGCATTTTTTTATTTTTAAGCATATCCCAATGCCTTTTCCATTTTGGAGTAGACCTTTTGTTTAAAAGGTTGTCGAAGGACCCTCCAACAATTTCCAAACAGTTATAAAACAAGATGTCACACGCTTGTTGGTTAACGGCTTTAACATTTCCGTCTAGATCGATTATAAAATTCATCAAGACTATATGCTTGATAGTTTCATTTGAATTAACATACCCCTCATGCAATAAAGCTTCCCCAATTTCTTCTGCCATCATGTTAATTCCAGATATAAGCGCGTCTATGCTATCCTTTTTGGAAGATTTTTCAATATGATAATAGAACTTACCCGCACCCATTTCAGCTATTGCTTCGACAATCCTTTTGAGACGTTTCTTCTTAGACATCTGCATTCTTATTAAATTATACTTTTACATTTTTTCCATTTTCCAATCAGTAATTTGACCGTTAAATGTATTTTTCCAAAAATAATTTCGCTTCGTCCATATCCTGAAAAGCTTTTGTTGGGATGGAGGGTTTAGTAGTCTTAAGGTAGAAATAAGATAAAATATCCGACATTGGGTCTCCCACAATAAATGCCACTGCTTTAAGCAATGTGGAACCCTCACGCGCAAGGTAGTCCCTACCGGGTTTGTCGACTTCTTCAACACCACGAATATCGCATAGGGCGGGGTAATAAATTCCATTCTGCAATTTAAGGCGATCTGCCACAATCCTTATGGCCGCCTCATGGTTGATTACGATATCCTTATAATACCGTATGTGTAGAAGACCTCCGTTAAGAGTGTATAAAGCAAATTTATTTTCTATAGAATCCATGATGATCGAAAACTGGCAATTCCCTATAAATTTACGAAAATCTGAAAGTATTTATTTTTAAGGCGACGATTCACAGCCCAAGTCAGGACTTTTTTCTTATCCAAAATGAAAAAAAACTTATCCCAGCGGTATTATTTTGTAATTGAACTTTTAATTGCCATCAAATGCCCGTAAATTCTATGCTTTAAACTCAACGACCATGGCAAAAATCAAACACAACAACTTTTTGGATACCGTTCATGAGGTGTTTACGGATGCAAAACAGGAAGGCGTACTCCATCTGTACGCTGAAGGGGAAACCTTTAACGGACGTACTATTGGAGTTAAAAACAGGAGCCTTTTTCACTTTGGCACCACTGGGTATTTAGGCCTGGAACAGGATGTAAGGCTAAAGGAAGCAGCTATTGATGCGATACGCAAATACGGCACGCAGTTTCCGTTGTCAAAGTCTTACATCTCCAATCCGCTATATAGTAGGTTGGAAGAAAAGGTTACCGAAATGTACGGACATCCTATTATCATTACCAAAAACAGTACACTGGGTCATATAGGAGTAATACCGAGCGCAGTGAAAGATCAGGATGCCATCATTTTAGACCATCAGGTTCATTGGAGCGTGCAGAGTGCGGCCAAGATTTTAAAGAATAGAAGTGTACCTATTGATATGGTAAGGCACAACGACCTGAATATGCTTGAGGATAAAATAAAGCGGTATTCAGACCAGCGAAAGAAAATTTGGTATATGGCTGACGGTATCTATTCCATGTACGGCGACTTCGCTCCTATTTCCGATTTAATGGCATTAAGCCAAAAATATCCGCAGCTTAATTTCTATTTTGATGATGTGCACGGCATGAGCTGGATAGGCAAGAACGGTACGGGATATGTGTTAAGCCAGCTTGGGGAACTGTCCGAAAATATTCTGCTCTTTGGTACCCTTAGCAAAACCTTTGGAGCCAGTGGTGCGGTGTTGGTGTGTTCCAATAAAAAAATGTACCATGAGATTAAGACTTTTGGAGGGCCCTTAACCTTTTCCGCCCAATTGGAACCAGCATCCATTGCCGCGGCAACTGCCTCGGCTGATATACACCTTTCCCCAGAAATTTATACCCTGCAACAGGAACTGCGGGAACACGTAGAATATTTCAATGAGCTTTTGCAGCAAACCGATCTGCCCCTGATTGACGAGAATATATCTCCGGTGTTTTATATCGGAACCGGAATGCCAAGGACAGGTTATAATTTTGTAAACCGATTGATGAAGGAAGGATTTTATGTAAACCTTGGCATCTTCCCTGCCGTTCCCGTCAAGAATACCGGTGTACGCATTACCATTTCCAGGCACAACCAAAAAGAGGAAATCAAAGGTCTTGTGGAAGCGATGGAATATCTCTTCCCCCGGGCCTTGGAAGATACCCATACCAATAGTGAACGGGTTTTCCAGGCATTTAAAATGGAGCCGAAACAAAAAAAAAACTTTTCAAAATTAAAATTTAATGAAGATCTACAAGTACAATTAGAAGATACCATAGAAAAAATTGACAAAAAGCTTTGGAACAGCTTACTTGGAAAGTATGGTGTATTCGATTGGGAGGGTTTGAAATTTTTGGAAGAATCCTTTAGCGGTAATTCCCACATGGAACACAACTGGGAGTTCAGATATTTAATAATTTACGACCAAGAACAAAAGCCGATATTGGCCACTTTTATGACTGTTGGGTTATGGAAGGACGATATGTTGGCGGCTGTGGGAGCTTCGCAAACCATTGAGGAAGAACGCAAAAATAATCCATATTATTTGACCTCAAATGTTCTGAGCCTTGGTTCCTTATTTACTGAGGGCGAGCATTTATTTGTAGATTTTACACATCCACATAAACAGGAGGGACTGAATTTACTTATGCAAAATTTGGAAAAATTAGAACATTCGCTTAATGCAAAAATGATTGTGCTTCGTGACTTCCGGGAAAATCAAACCCTACACGATTATTTTCAAGGTCAAGGGTTTGTTCGTGTGCAGATGCCAGATTCCTGTAGTATCGAACTTAAACCAAAAGATAACTTGGAAGCCTATATTTCCCGTCTTTCCACTAGAAACAGAAAGCACTTGCGAAAAGAAATTTTGAAAATAGAAGAATTACTGGATATAAGAATAGTGCAAGATGCCAACTTAGTGCAATTGGAGCAAATTGCGGAACTGTACTCAAATGTACATCAAAATAACTTGGGGCTGAACACGTTTTCCTTTCCTTCAAAACTGTTTGGTAAGATGTGGGTTCATCCAAATTGGGAATTTATTACTGTTAACCCAAAATCTGAGCCCAAGAAAATGATAGGCGTTATGCTTTGTTATAAGAATATCTATAACACTTACGTCCCCGCCTTTGTGGGAATGGATTATAACTATCTGGAACAATTTCATATTTATCGCCAACTTTTGTTCCAGACCATTAAGCGTGCAATAGAACTGAAATGTCGACATATTGCTTTAGGCCTTACCGCAGAGTTTGAAAAACGAAAATTGGGAGCTACCGTATATAATAAATACGCTTATATACAGA
Source organism: Aequorivita vladivostokensis (assembly GCF_000952855.1). Lineage (GTDB taxonomy): Bacteria > Bacteroidota > Bacteroidia > Flavobacteriales > Flavobacteriaceae > Aequorivita > Aequorivita vladivostokensis. The sequence goes on from NZ_JSVU01000002.1 coordinate 173,132, forward strand.
CAGCTGATAATTATAAACTTGAACTTATGGGTATTCTGGAATCTAGTTGACAATCACTTCAAATTGCCCCATATGTATGAAATATCAAGATTTAATATCGGAATTCGAAGCCAAATTGGAAGCTTTGGAAACTTGTACGGACGATATTTTATACAGGGCAGAGACTGGTATAGCCTATACAGAGCGGTGGATAAAAACACTTCGGGAGGAAGTGGTACGGCATGGTTTCGGCTCCATTCAGGAAGAGATATTTTTCTTCAAACATATTAAACCCCAAATCTTCAGCAAACTGATCTATTACTCAAAACTATTCAATATTGAAAGCAAACGGCCACGGAGCAGTTCCAAATTCCAGATCAAATATCTCAATAATCAAATTGACAAATTACAGGTCTTCTTTAATGACAATCTGGAATTCTACCATTATTACCGAAGGGGCGCTACATCACTCGACGAACAATATTTCGTCCGTGGCAAATCTGATCTTCGATCCACAACCGATTTCTTTAACTTTTATATCGACGAAAAGTTCTCCACTTGTCAGGATGGAACCGTGGCGGCGATTATGGCCTATGATATGTTAATCGTTTATTTACAACAGGAAATTGAAAAACTAGAAAATTACAAGGACAATCAAAACACAAATTTAATGAAGCAATCATCAAGACTTTTTTGGACGGGAAACAAAACAGATCTCATAGAACTCATCTATGCCCTGCAGAGCAGCGGTGCTATTAACAGCGGAACAGCCGATATAAAGGAAATGGCTACCCTTTTTGAACAGATTTTCAATATAGACCTTGGAAATTATTATCATACTTTTATAGAGATCAGGGCACGTAAAGGCAGTAGAACCAAATTTCTGGACAGATTGCAGGAATCATTATTGAAGCGGTTCGAAGAATCGGATACATAATCCCACCCTCTTCCCAAGTTGGGAAATCAGCTTTTAAATCTTTTGCCATTAAAATTATGTCAAATTAGTATCAATATCCAAATTGATAACATTCATTTCCCTCCAAAACTACCCGAATTTTATTTGAAAAAATCTTTCCCACCTCTGGATTGACTATTGAAAGATTTCCATCAAAGACCTGCAAATTTGTAGAACGAAAGTCAAATCAAGTAAGGGGCTATCAAATTAGATAACAGCAATAAAATAGTCCCTTTCTTCTAAAACCGTTCTATTATGCCAACAAGTATTATAACCACAGACGATCTTCGGGATTTCAAGATTGAATTGCTCGATGACATTAAAAAAATTCTCACAAAACAAGCTTCCGACACTTTGAAAAAATATCTCAAATCCTCAGAGGTAATGGAAATGCTTCAGATAAGTCCCGGCACCCTCCAAAATCTTCGAATTAATGGTACACTACCTTTTAGCAAGATGGGTGGAATCATTTATTATGATTCTGAGGACATTCAGAAAGTAATGAGAGATAATCGTGTTCAACATCCAAGTGACTAATCATGTATGAACTATATAAAACACCTAAACTCTGTTTTTCAGCAATTTTCGATGGATTCCCAATTGAACCCAACGCACATAAGTTTGTATATGGCCCTGTTCCAATATTGGAACATCAATCGGTTTCAAGATGAGTTTTATATAAACCGGGAAGAGATTATGAAGATGTCCAAAATAGGCTCAAAAGCAACCTATCATCGATGTTTAAAAAATCTGCATCGATGGAAATACATCCGGTATCTCCCCTCCCACAATCCTTACAAGGGGAGCAAAATCAGGATGCCCAAATTTGATACAAGTAGTGAAACAAGCGACGAAACAACTACTGAGACAAGTATCGAGGCATCTACTGAACAACTAGAGGGACAAGCATTGGTACCTTATACAAACATGAATAAACCTATAACAAACAGAAATAAAGTTAAGCTGCCAAAAAATAAAAATGAAGTTTTAATTTTTTTTGAAAAACAAAAATGGCCCGTATTGGAAGGAGAAAAATTCTTCAACCATTATAATGGCATCGGTTGGAAAATCGGCGGAAAAATTGAAATAACGGATTGGCAATCCACAGCAGAAAACTGGATGTTAAAATCCAAAGAAATTAAAACGGCAAAAGCAGTGTCCCAAAAACGGGACAACCTTAAAACCAGTAAAACAAAAAATTATGGTCAACCCCTCTAAAATAACCGAAGGTGGCATAGAATATTCAATCGGAAGGTTCAATGGGTTTGAGATGTTCTATGATTTCCCAAAGATCTTGATCTATCTGGATGCCAAGGGAAAATTGTTGTTTGGCAAACAGTTCAAAATCTATAAGGAGGATAAGGACATCATTTATAAACTAAGCAATTATTTTATAAAGGATAAGGAAAAATGCGAACAGGCAGGAATAGATCCAGATAAGGGGCTTTTGGTTTCCGGTCCTGTGGGTTGTGGCAAAACATCCTTAATGAAGCTGCTGCAGTTTATTATTCCGCTTCAGCGATCCTACTCGGTAATTCCCTGCCGGAATATTGTTTTTGCATTCAATCACCTCGGTTATAAAATCATTGAAGATTACGGAAGTGGCAGCTATTTCTGTTTTGATGATCTGGGGGTGGAGCCCATCGGGAGGCACTACGGACAGGACTGCAATGTAATGGGAGAGGTGCTGCTTTCACGTCATGAACTTTTTCTGAAAAGCAAACTGAAAACGCATGCCACAACCAATCTAAATGCAGAGGAACTGGAGGAAAGATATGGAAACCGTGTGCGAAGCAGAATGCGGGAAATGTTTAACCTAATTGCCTTTGATAAAAATGCACAGGACAAAAGAAAATAAAATCTACGATTATGAAAATAGCCACCTTTAATGTTCAAAACCTGTTTCATAGAGATAGAAGCTTGATTCAAAAAACCGTTGGCAAATGCGTTTCCGATTGGATTGTTGAATTCGACACCCTGCTAACTAAAGAAAAAAGCGCTTCGAATACTGAACGGTTAAGGGAATTATCGTTCCTGTTGGATTTTGACAAAACCTATCAAAACCCATACGTGGTGATGCGAAAGAAAGCGGGAGAGCTTTATTTGAAAGGAATGAACTGCTCCAAAGAGCTCAAATCAGGGGAATTAACGGATTGGAACGGTTGGATCAAAGTTCAGACCGTGCCTATCGATCCAGAAGCTACAAATCATAAAGCTATGGTTATTTCGGAAATCAATCCAGATATTTTGGTGCTACAGGAAGTTGAGGATAAAATGTCTTTGGATGAATTTAATAAATTCCACTTGCCGAAGTTTAATTGTGCTCCTTTCTCGGAAAGTATTTTGATTCCAAGTTCTGAAGGAAAGAGCCGTGAACAAGCATTACTTTTAAAAAATGGATATCAACTTGAATCCATTAAAATCCATACAATTGATGATTCTGAAAGTGCAACTCAGGAATTATTGGAATATGAGATTCAAAGTCCCAAAGGAAAAACTATTCATCTGCTCTCTGCCTATTTTTATGAAAATAAATGCGATAAAGAAAAGGCTTTTGAAATACGAAAAAATCAAGCATATCAAGCTTCCGTTATATACAAAATGCTCCAGATTCAAAGCAAAATAAATATTGTAGTCGCCGGGACATTTAATGCACCCTCCTATTGTAACTCCTTGGCTCAATTACTCCAAGAAACCGATTTAAAAGACATCAGCAAAAACAAAACTTTTAATGTCGATTTTGATGAAGGTCAAGATGCTACTTACTTTCGATTGGGTGCTTACCGAATGGGAGTAAATATTAAGCAAGAAGATTATTTGTTGCTATCTCCTTCGCTTTTTTCAAATGTAAAAAGTAGTGGGCTAAACAGGAAAGGAGTTTGGCCAGAGAAGCGGCCTAATTGGGGTATATATTCCAGTTTGCAGAATAAGAGTCAGGCTGCTAGTGAGCATCCTGTGATGTGGTGTGAATTAACAATTTAAAGTGACTATTAGTTGCTAATGATACTATCATATTTAAATCCGATTAATTCATCTTCTTCAACTTGTGCGCGCCAGTTCATATCGTATTTAACAATGGACATATCGCTTATATCCAATTCAATCTTCTCTTGATCTTTTGGGAAATCAACATCAAATACAAAAGCTGGAAATAAATCATATTCAAATTTATATTCCTTTGGATTAATGTTTTCAGTTTCATCGCAAAATGGTATGAAAATCTGAAAAACTAAAATTCCAGAATAAACCACCAAACATAAGTTTGGTCGGTAAATGTTGCCTGAAATGCTATGTTTTCTTTTGTATAGAATAGCAGCTGGCTTTGCATAATATTTCTTTGAAAATCGTGTCCTCAATAATAGTAAGGGAATATCAAAAATGGTATTCTCAAGATCATCCTCTCTTTGAGATAACCAGTCAATAGTCTTATTGTAATTTTCCAATTCTTCTGTTGTGCATAATGACAATCCGACTTTCACTAAACCTTTATAAACATTAATTGGAACAAATTTTTTCTTTTTCAGAGTGACATTCAGTTGATTATTTTGATAATCATATTCAAAATCTGAAAGATTACTTCCAAAATTAAAGTGAGGGTTTCCGTTAATGTTTTTGATCCTTGTAGAACGTTGATTTTCGCCCTTTCTACTTTGAAATATGGGAACTTTACTTTTTGTTCTTTGTCCAATTAATGTTAAATATGGACTGACATAATTCGCCAAATCTGTCTCAAATCGTCCAAATAACGTGTTGCAATTATCACACTCCTCGTTATTTGTAAAATTATTTTTGCCGAAAAGTTCAGGAATTACGTGCGGAACATTATTGAAGGTGGTTTCATTTGATGTTTTAGAACAAAATTTACAAGTTTTATCTATACCACGGACAAACTTTTTTTCAAAGTTATCAGTTGAACTTATTTTTTCAAACTTATCTAAAAAATCAGTTATTTTCATAATTTGTTAATTAAACGGAAATCAATTACATTTTACACAGATATTTCCTTTCAAAATTTGGCTCGTTGTAGTTGACATAGTGTGATTATTTTTGCATTTCACGCGAATTTTCACTCCGCTGTTTGTCCTGTAAATATCTATTGTTTCTGCTCCAGATTTTTCAATTATAACTTTGGCTCTATTTTCACGTTCAATAAGTTCCTTATTTTTGGTGTAGGTGTAAACCTCTGATGGATTTAGCTTAATATCTTTTGCCTTTATGGGATATTTTATATTTTTATTTTCAAGTTGATTAATTATGAATGAAACTAAATCATCTAATTTGACATCCGTAAACACTTCAGGTATATAAATGATTTTAACGCCTAATTCCTTACAGATCTCTGCTTTCTGTTTGTCATTATCAATCGTAGATTGTTTGACGTATCTATGATTAACGTTTGTTGTAGAATAGTGCTGACGACCTTGATGTTCAAATGCAATTTTTAGTTCTTCGTTGTAACCGTCAAGTTCCATTTTATTACCTATATTGTTCTTTAACCAATCAGGTCTAATGCCGTTGAAGTTTTTACCGAATATTTTTTCAAAACTTAATCTACAGGTTCTTTCGCCTATTCCTTTTGTGCAAGTTGGACACCATTTACCTCTTTTTATGTTATTTGGTGTTGCAATCCACTTATGTTTTTCCGAACATTCCCATTGCATTTTGGTCGCATCATTTTTATATTTTGCGGAAAGGCATTTTCCTCCTCTTTCGATTGCTAATTCTTGGATTTCACTCAAAGTTGATTTTGCTGTTCCGTAACACTTTCTGCACCAAGCATCTCTCTTTAATCCTTGTGGCCTTGCAAACCACCTATGGCCATTCTCACATTCTACGTGAATTCTACTTTGAGTAGCATTTAGATAAGTTTTCGATAAGCATTTGCCACCATTCTTTTTTATGATTTGGATAAAATCTTCTATCGTATCTCTTTGTTCATCGCTTACCCTCTTTACAGCGCAAGCATTGCACCAACCACCTTTTTTTATTATGTGTGGTATAGTTTCCCAAATGTGACCTTGTGAGCATTGAAATTTTAATTTTGTTTTACTATTTATATATGTTTTTGATAGGCATTTACCTCCCTTTAAAATTGCAATATTCCTAACCTCATCTAATTTATCTTGAATTTGTTTTTCCGTTGTAACTTTAAATGTTCCTGCACAAAATGGACACCACGTTTTACCGGCTCTAATTGAACCTGCTGTTGTTTTCCATTTATGACCTTTTGAGCATTGAAATTCAAGTTTAGAACTTTGGGTTTCGTAATGTTCACTTAAGCAAAGACCATTTTTTGAAATGGCGTATTTTTTAAAGAAGTCCAAAGACAAACGTCTTTTCAAGCCACTTTTTTTTATAGAGCATATTCTGCACCAAGTACCTTTTCTAATATTTGCATATGAAGATTTCCAAATATGTTTTTTATCACATTGCCAAAGCATTTTTGTTTGACTATTCTCGTAATGTTCCGACAAACATTTTCCGTTGTTTTCTTTAGCGGTTTCTACACAATCAGATAAAGAATGTTTTAATTTTTCACTTCCTTTTTTGGATGAACAAATGTTACACCAACTTCCTTGTTGAATACTATTATAAGTTGCCTGCCAAATATGATTTTCCTTACATTGCCAAGTCATTTTAGAATTACTACTAATATACTCTTGTGAAAGGCATTTGCCATTATTTTTAGTTGCAACAGCTATACAGTCTGAAAGTGTTTTTTTCCATTTATTTGAGGTTCGTTTAGACGAGCAACGTTTACACCAAAATCCTCTAATTAAATTTCTTGGATAAGTTGACCATTTGTGATTATTTACACAAACTAAATCAAGTTTCGTTTCTGAACTAATCAATTCATTTGTCAAACATTTTCCACCATTTTTTTCGGCAATAACCTTATAATGCTCTATGCTGTATTTTGGTTTTCTCAATGTTTTTTTTAAATGTGTGGTAATTCGTTATATCCAAACAAAAATAAGGAATTATCGGTGGAAATTGATAGATAACAGAACATTCAAATTACTTCAATTTCTTAATAACCTTAATAGCTTCTGAACAAACCGTTACAACAATCTGCTTTAAACTTTTCAAAACCTGTTCAAACAACTTATTCATAATTTGATATTTTGGTTAATTCATTCAATAACAGTAATGCAATCACTTTCAAGTTTTTATCTACTGAATAGTAATTTGCTTCGTCCAAATTAGACAAAAACCCAAATTCCAAAAGCACAGCAGGAAAACAATCAACCGTTTCCCTTAAGACCTGAAAATTTGCAAACTTCACACCACGACTTTCCAAACCAATATTATTGACCAATGCCTTTTCAATTTCATATCCTGTTAAAATGGAATGCTTCCAATACATTCCAATAGAATTTGAAACATACACTTCAATCCCTCTCGCATTCGGACTATCAAAATGATTGCAATGCAAGGAAATAAAAATATCTGCATTCAAGGATTTTGCTAACTTGGTTCTATCTCCCAATGAAATAAGTGTGTCCTTATATCGCGTTAAGTAAATTTCATATTGATTTTTAAAAACGGTTTCATTCAGTTCTGCAGTCTGTTTTGCGATTTTTAGAACGACATCTTTTTCGAGAATCCCATTTACACCCACTGCCCCAGGATCTTTTCCACCGTGACCGGGATCAATTACAATTATCCTTTTTCCATTTGGGTTTGGTTGTCCCAAAACACGATTGGGCAGACTAAATAATTCTAGGGCCAAAAGGATCGAGAATAAAACCTTGAACAGAACCATAATAACTTCTTGTTTTGAACAAAATTCAAAGATTCATTTCCATTTCTAACAATCTTCCAAAGTTTAACACTGGATCACGTTAAAGTTTAAAGATTTTCTTTCCCTCCCTTCTTTTCATAATAGATTTCGCAAAATTTCAGTAACCAACCTGTTTCAGGTTTATAAAACGCATAGCTATGAAAAGATCTATTTTCATTTTAACCGCACTTTTATTTTCAATCGCACGAAGCTTCGCACAGATTGGTGGAATCGAAGATTCCGTAAATGATGTTTCCGATACTATACGGACCATCTTCCCTATTATTCTCGGGGTCATCTTTCTTATTGGATTTCTATTTAATGCTGGGCATTTCTTCGGAGAGAACGCAGACCTAAAAAAAGGAATTACACGGGTTTTGGTATTCGTGCTGATCGCGGGAGCGGTGGTAGGAATCTTTACTTATTTAATCGGAATCGTGGTGTAATGAAACAGTACGAAACCTATAGAAACATCAGGAAACGCGCGGTCATTTTTGGGCTGCCCATTTCCTTGTTTGCCCTAATGATGATTTCAATAGTAGCATCGCTCTTGGTCATTATTTTCTCTTTCAGTTTCGGAATAATTGTCGGAGTAATAGTATTGAATATGGGACTGTATATCGCACTTATCAAGATTACAAACAATCCACAACTATTCCATTTCTCAAAACCCTTTCCACAGATTATCAGCAATAAGAAACCCACACTTTTCAATTATGAAGAAGATTAACGTGGCCGCATATCACCCAATAGTGGATATTCAAGAGAATGTCATTTTTGCCAATAATGGCAATGTTGTTTTGTGTTACGCGGGCAATCTTCCAGAAATATATTCCCTCTCCGAAAAAGATTTCGAGGATATTCACGGGGCTTGGTTTCAGGCCATTAAATCCTTGTCTACTGGATGCGTTGTTCACAAACAGGATATTTATCTAAAAAGAAACTTTGCTTCAGAAAATTTACCTAACCAAACGTTTCTGGAAAAAGCCACACACAAGCATTTTAAGGGGCGGGAATTTATGGAGCACAAATGCTATCTGTTTTTCATTCTTACCAAAAACAAAGCGCTAAACAATTCAAAATATATCAACCCCTTTAAAAAGGTGACAAAAACAATTGTCCCGGAAATGGACGATACTATTCACAGTTTTCTTGGTGCCGTTAGTGATTCGGTTTCCTTTATAAACAACAGTCGAAAAATGGAATTCACTCCTTTGGATTCAAAGGAAATCCAAAGTTTGACAAACGGCTTTTTCAATGGTTTCAATGAAGGGTTTGACACGGATATAATCTTAGAGAAAAAGGAACTGAATATCGGAGAAAACTATTTCGATGTCCTTTCCATAAACAGTGAACTATGCTTTGGCGAAAATGTACAGAGCAGCAAGACCAACGAACATTTTACTTCGGACGATTTTGTGTTCCATCAAGGGTTTATTGATGGGCTTGGACTTACCCTGAATGAAAACCATATCGTAAACCAAATCATATATCTGGATGACAAACAAAAGTGGCGAAAGATTCTCGACAAGAAAATTGAGGAACTTAACAAAAGCTCAAATTTCGGCTCGCAAAATAAAGTGGTCCTAAAGAAAATCCAATATATACAGAACCAAATAAATTCCGATGACAATGCTCGTGTAATCCGGGGACACCTCAATATTATTTATTGGGATAAGGAAGTGAAAAACCTTGAAAAAATTAGCTCCAAAATAAAGACTGAATTCAAGGAGCTGGACATTATTCCATACTATCCCAGAGGCGAGGAACGCAAGAATTATATCCTAAATAGCTTTTGCTGCTTTTCTTCCAACTTTTCAAATGACGATCTGTATGTAACGGATTTAAAACATTCGCTATGCCTATTGATCAACAACACCAATTATAAATCGGATACAACGGGAGTAATATTCAATGATAGGGAACATAACATCCCTGTCCTTAAAGATGTTTGGGACGAAAAAAAGAAACGCATCAAGGCCAGAAACTTTGCAATCTTCGCTCCTACGGGGGAAGGGAAATCTTTTTTGGCTAACAATATCTTGCGTCAATATTTCGAAAGCGGAGTTCGTCTTGTCATTATAGATTTGGGCGGTTCCTACACCAAATTCGCAAAACTTTATCCAGAGCAATACACCGTGCTCCGCTATGAAAGTGGAAAAAACCTTGGCATAAACCCCTTTTATATAAGTGACCTTAAAGACTTGACCCCGGAACGTCTGGAGGATCTTTCGGTATTCCTTTTTGAATTGTTCGCTTCCGATTTAAAAGTGACCAAAGCACAATCAGTATCCGTTAAGAAAATCCTACGCCATTATTATAAGCAAATCAAGACCAATCATTCACTTAGCAGTTTTTATGCTTTTATTGAGTCCAATCAGGATTCACTTTTAAAGAAATTGAAAATTCATTCCGATTATTTCAACATTACCAATTTCCTGCACATTATGTCCGAGTATGTTGGGGATGGACTGTACAGTTTCCTCTTTGAGGTAAGTGAGGACCAAACCTATAAAATTGAGGATAAAAGATTGATAGTTTTCGAGCTGGACGAAGTAAAGGACAACAAGGAAATTCTTTCGGTTATGCTAAAGCTTATAAAGTCCGCAATCCAAAGAACCATTTGGAAGAACCGTGCTGAAAAAGGTATCATTCTGTTCGATGAGTTTGCAAAACAGCTCAAGTTCGAAAACGTACTGGAAAGTGTGGAATTCTATTACCAGGCCATCCGAAAACAGAACGGTGCCATCGGGATCATTCTTCAGTCCATTAATCAGCTTCCCAACAATTCAACTTCTGCAAGTATTTTGGAAAACACACAGGTCATTTACAGCCTTCACAATGAAAAAGGATATGACGAGCTGCAGAAAAGGTTGCACCTCTCCAGCCACGATTTAAATCAGCTGAAATCAATCAAAAACAATCTTTCTGGGCTGCGCAAGTACACGGAAATGTTTATTAAAATCGGAAAGGAAAGCAACATTTTCCGATTGGAAGTTCCCAAAGAAGTTTATGCAGCTTACTTAACGGACGGGGCTGAAAATGAAGAAATAATGAAGCTTTATGAAAAGCATCAAAATATGGAAAAAGCAATCACTGAATATACATCCTAAAAACAGAATTTATGAAGTCAAAAATTTTAATTCTCGCAATGGCACTATTGTTCAGCCTAAATATCAAGGCCCAAGGAATGCCCGTTTATGACAACACAAACTTTATCAGTTTGATTAAACAGCTATTGGAATCCGGTAAGCAGACCTCCAATCTAATCAAAACCGTCAAGTTCTTAAAAACACAAAAGGAAAACCTCGAAAAGGTAAACGATGTAATCAAGCAGCTGAAGGCTGTTCAAGAAATCAATCGCAACAATCAACGTTTGATTGACATTGTAAATGATGATTTAAGAGATATTCTGAATTCTCCTTTTATAAAACCAGATGAGATTACTCGCATTTCAGATTCCTTCAACTCTATCATCGATACTTCATTGGACAATCTTGACTTTATAGATCAGATTCTCTCCAGCGATTATATGAAAATGAGCGATGCTGAAAGAGCCTCGATTTTGAAAGCGAAAGAAGTCCAAACAAAGGAAATGGTGGCCGAGATCACAAAAAAGACTGAACGGTACCGGGATATTATTTCCTTTAGGAAAATGCAGGACAAGATAAATAACCGGGAAACAGCCTACTAAAATGACTGCCGCAATCTCATTGGGGATAGGTCTGGAATACGTTGACACCATTTACCAGACCATACAGAACAGCGACTTTTCGCAATACACTATTGGCGGAATGAAAACGCTTGCGGTGCTGTTCTTTCTGATCAACATTCTCAAAAAATACAATGAGGGTGCGGTAGATAAGGATGGATACACTTGGGGCCTAAGTCCGAGCGACCTAATCAAAAATTTTATGATCGTAATCCTCGTCATTTTCTCAACGCAGGTATTAGGGTTTTTTGATGGCATTTTGGTGGCCATTGAATCCCAATATCGCAACACGGCTCCTGCGCTCCTTCCCCTCCAAATGCAGGATATTCCATTGGAAGAGGATGTGGGCGCATTGGAAGCCGCCAAAAAAGCCATGGCGTTATTGTACGATGCACTGGTAACGCCACTGTATGGATTTAAGATTTTCGCCTTTATCGGAAGCCTGATTCTTTGGATTTTGGATCTGTTTATCTATCCCCTATTCTTGGCCGAACGGTTTTTCCTTTTGGGAATTATGCGTGCATTCTTTCCCCTGGTGATCAGCTTGGCAGTCTTTGAAAAGTTCCGTACGCTCGCCTATACCTTTTTTAAGCTTTATGCCGCTGTCTATATGCTCGTACCGGCTTTCTTTCTGGTCAATGTTTTTATAAATGCGATTTATACCGAGATCAATACCAACTTTTGGGTCAACCTTTTCGGTACCGATGTTGGAAGCAGATTCTTCGCCCCGGTCGTAGAATTGGGCTCTATCGGATTTATTGTCTTTCTGAAGTTTAAACTCTATAGACGGGCCACTTCATTCACATTAAGACTGTTTACTGCTTAATGCAGAATTTTTATTATGAAAACACCTTATAAAAATATATACACCGTCCTTAAAACGAACCGTTTCATTGTAATCGCAGTATTGGCCTTCTCTTTTCTATCGAGTGGATTGGCCGTTTGGTCAGTTTTCAGCATCAATAAAAAAGCGTTGAACAATGCCTTCGCCATCAATACCGACGGATCTGTAATTCCCTTAAAATGGGTCGCTCAGAAGGAAAATTTAAAAGTTGAGGCCTTGGCGCATCTTGAACTGTTTCATTCCTATTTCTACAATATAGATGCAAGCAATTATGAAAAGAATTTGGAGAAAGCACTCTGGCTTGGAAATAGTTCAGTTGACAATTTATACCGACAGAAGAAAGCGGATGGGGTTTATAATAGACTGCTTCAATATTCGCTGGTGCAAAAGGTACTGAGCATTGAATCCCAACTGGATCTTGAGAGCAAACCCTATAGATTCAAGACCAAGACAATTTTTGAAATCAATCGCGGTACCGTCGTGGACCGATATGAATTGATTTCCACGGGAAATCTGATTGTTGTGGACCGAAACTTTCCGAAGAATACACACGGACTCTTGATTACCGATTATTTTGAAAAATCACTTAAAAAATTGACAAATGAAAATTGAAAAGAATAAAATAGTATTCGCTTCCGTCCTTGCGGTAGTGTTGATCTTCATTATAACCTATTCGATCACGGTGCTATCGGATGATGAATCTGAAACCGAAAGCTTAACGCAAACCGCTGTACCGGAACTGGATGAAAACCAGAAAGAATACACAACAAAATTGGAAGCGATTGATGCCCTAAAAGAAGTTAGGGAAACCAATGCTCCAAGTATTTACGATGAAAAGAATCTCGATTCCCTGGGTTTTTATGACCCTGATTTTATGGATAAAGAAAAAGTTAGGATTGTAGATAGTATTTATAAACACAACAAAATCAACTATTCAAAAGATACCTATGTGGTTCCTGAAAGGTATCGAAGGAAGCCAAAAGTGGACGAGGATTCCATAATCGCGGAAAAAGATGAGGCCATTGCCCTAAAGGAACTGGGACTGGAGCACCAACTGTTTTTTGCATCCGATCCAATGGTTAATCCCAAAATAGGCCTCGCAAATACCGATGCGGAAATATTTGTGGAAGTTGACGGAAACCAAGTGGTAAAAACGAATTATCGTCTACGAATGCGCTTGCTAAAAGATGCATTGATAAATGGAGTGAAAGTTTCAAAAAATACGCCCGTCTTTGGTTTTATAAGCTTCAAGCCAAATCGTGCTCTAATTGAAATTGAAAACATTAATCACCGTCCAGTAAAACTAAAAGCATTTGATCTTCAAGACGGAAGTGAAGGGATTTATGTGGAAAACAGTTTCCGAGCTGATGTGAGCCGCGAGGTCGTGGATGACATTGTGGGAGATATCAATATAGCAGGGGTTCCACAGGTTAGTGGAATCCAAAAAGTATTTCGAAAGAACCAAAGAACGGTCAAGGTTACCGTGACCAATAATTACAAACTCATTCTAAAACCAGCATTATGAAAAATTCAATCTTATTGGGAAGTTTAATTTTTGCAAGCTTCTTTATGGAGGCCCAAAACACGGCCCCGCTCGACACCATTTTTGCCAACGACAAAAAGAACGTAGCCCTCTTTTTTCCGAACCCTATTCGACAAGGAATTACGGGTGCGGATAATTTTGTTTTCACATATAATCGAGAAAAAGAACAATACTTTGGATTGCTCCAGGCCAAGCCCGGAAAGGCAAGTAATCTGCTCGTAATCAATAAAAATGGCTCAATTTTTTCGTATATTGTAAGCTATAGGGAGCAATTGAAAAAGCTGAATTATTTTGTTCCACAGTCGGAAAGTATTGGCTTTGAGCAACCAAAATTTACAGAGGGTTCCGATTCTACTAATGTTGCCAATCTGTTCACGGACAAAACATTTTACTACGAAAGGTTTTGCTCTTATCTGTTGACCAGAAAACAAAAAATCGGGAGCATCCAAAAACGCAAGAATGGTATAGTTCTGAGTTTGGAAAATATAGTTTTTGATAAGGAAGAGCTCTATTTCGTTATCAAAATCGAAAACAAGTCTTCATTGGATTACGATCTAAATTTCTTGGATATTTCGACACAAACAAGAAAGCAGGGAAAAAAGAAATCAATACAGCGAATTTCACAGCTTCCTAATTTTAAATACGATGTTCCTACGAAAGTTGCCGAGAAACAAATCAAAAGAATGGTTTACGTTCTACCGAAGTTTTCAATGAGCAATGACAAAATGGTAGTTTTAGAACTGAATGAAAAAAATGGAGAACGAAATATAAAATTGAAAGTCTCAAATAAATATATCAATAACCCAAATTGAAACTGAAATGAAAGATCTAGCCCTAATACTCTTACTTTTTGTTGGTGTCGCCTGTTCCCAAAAATCCCTATCCCCTTCTGAAACTGCCAAAGTTGTTGTTGAAAGTTTCTATAACAAGGACAATCAAAAACTGAGCGAATACACTACTGTTGAGAGCTATCAATCATTTATGAGCATTCAAGATATAATGACCGCCAACACTTCTGGAAAATCTAATTTTAAGGTTTTGCAAGAAAAAGTGGATGGAGATATTGCTTGGATTCAGTTTTCTACTTCGTTTGAGGAGAAACCTGAGACTTTTAAGTTAATAAAAGAAAATGGACGATGGAAAGTTGCGGAGAAGGGATTGCGGGAGAAGGGGCCGTTTTAAGATGTTGTTCTACAAATCGTTTATAACTTCCAATAAATAAGCACTACGGCAAAGAGTAAACTTCTTAATTTTATAAGCTCAACACATTAGTTAGGCTTATATGTATCTATCATTTCTAAATATTAAAAATTTCCGTGGTATAAAGGAAATGTCTTTAAATTTTAATAAAAGCATCAATATTCTCATTGGTGAGAATGGAAGCAATAAATCGACCGTTATTGATGCCATAAGGTTACTTTATAATATGGGTGAGCCGTTGCGGGATATCTCTGTTGGATTTAGTGATTTTCACGAAACCATCATTAAAGACCCCAAAGGGAATATTTCAATTTCCAAAGAAAATTTAATCACAATATCCTTTGAATTCAGAGGTCTTTCTGCTTCACAAAAAGGTGCGCTCTATGAATATATGGTCATTGACCCTGAAGATGATACTAATGAATATGCTAAAGTAACGTTAACATATGAAAATAAAGGTGGTAAATATCCTATATCATCATACTACACAGGTAATTCAGAAGGACAAAAAGCAGATTTTAATACTTTCGAAATTTTTCAGCATTATTATTTAAGCGGCTTAAGAGATAGTACACGCGATTTGTTAAGTAGTCGAGGGAATGTTTTAGGAAGAGTTATTAAGAGGCGTATTGAACAAAATGAATCTGAAGCTACTATTGAAGATATTATGACACGAGCCAATGATGAACTATTGCAACAGTCGGAAGTTTCAGATACCAGAACTGGGGTAAATGAAAATCTTTCAGGTATCTACCAAAGATTTAAGGACAACCAAATTGGTCTGCAAATCGAACAATCTAAAACAGAATATATTGTAAATGCTATTAAACCGTTTTTACCCCATAACAGAGTATCTCTATCTGGGGACGGATTTTCCCTTTGGCAAAATAGTTTAGGACAAAACAACCTTATATATATCGCTACAGTACTTGGGGATATAAAAGAACAGATTAAGGACAATAAAATTCCTCATTTTGCATTGCTTATTGAAGAACCGGAAGCTCATCTACATCCTCAACTTCAATTAAGCCTTTACGGTTTCTTGAGAGATTCAAGTACTTCAAAAAATAGTCAATTATTTATAACATCGCATTCTCCGACATTGACCTCGAAAGTACCTTTAAAAAACCTAATTCTATTGGATAGCCAATCTTTCAGTTTAAGCGAACAGTTTGAAGATAGGGAAAAAGAAAACATTGTTGAAGATACCCTAAAGAATAAAAAACTTACAACTGCTGACTTCAAAAACAGACAAAAGCAGTTAGAAAGGTACATTGATGTGACTAAATCACAACTGCTATTTGCAAAAGCTATACTTTTTGTTGAAGGGATTTCAGAAGAATTATTGATATCGGCCTTTACGGCCGTGGAAAAATATCGTTTGGAAGATTACCGAATTGAACTTGTAAATATTGGTGGCACCAGCTTCTATCCGTTTATACACCTATTTAATTCTAAGCAATCAAAAAAATCCATAGACAAACCAGTTTCAATATTAACAGATAATGACAAGTTTCCAAACTCAAAAAGAAAGGAATTTTCATTCAATAAATTAATTGCTGATAAATATGCAAAACTGGATGAATTAGACGCATCAATTCAAGGTGCTGCATCCTCATCAAGAATACCCAATATCGTATCATCAATAAATGGCAAAACCACCATTAAAATTTTCCCTGCTGAAAAAACATTGGAATATGAGCTGGCATTAGCGAATGTTCCTAAAGCAAAAAGCGAAATTGAAAAAAATTTCCTGTTTAAATATATTAAGAAAATAAGGCCAGAAAAAGTAGTTGCAATATCAGACTATCTTGTGACCATTACTACAGATGACCTTACAGAAGACCAAAGAAGAAAAATAGCTATTCTTCTCTGGAAATCCTTTCCTTCCAAAGGAACTTTCTCTCAAAATTTCTCATTGTATTTACTTAAGAACTTAAAACGTGCACGCAAATCATTTGTGATTCCCAAGTACATTTTGGATAGCCTTGAACATTTAAAGCAAGGTTTATGAAATTAGATATTAATCCAGAATTACAAGCATATTTTGATGTGCGTGGAAAGGTGGTGTTGAATGCTTGTCCTGGTGGTGGCAAGACTACTGCAATTGCCCAAAAAATAATAAACCTTGAATCAGAATACAGGGACTTGTATGGCAAATACTCTGGTATTGCTTGTTTGTCATTTACCAATGCGGCAAAGGATGAAATCAATAAAACATATACAAATTTATGTAATCAATCACTTCAATATCCCCATTTGGTGAGTACTATTGACAGCTTTATCAATTTATATATAACACTTCCATACTATTATCTTTTAGAGAGAAATTTTGCAAGACCCCAAATTTTAGAGAACAATTCACGATTAGATTCCTTTTGGAAAATAAAATATAAGAACAAAAGCGGAAAGTTAGTTGATGGTATTACTCAAAAGATGAATACTTTTAAGGCAAGGGACAATCGTAGCGTGTATTTTTTGTATCCACCTTCTCAAATAAGACTTGAACCTAATGGAAGTTATTCAGTTAACGGAAACGCTCCTTCAGCAGAAAAAGTGGACTTAAACGTTTTTAAAGACTATTGTACCTATATTAAAAAATGGCAATTTGAAAAAGGTCTTATTACGACTAATGATTCAGCATTTATTGCGTACACACTTTTAAGAAAAAATCCAACTATTGCCGAATGGCTTGTAAAACGTTTCCCGCACATTATTATTGATGAAGCACAGGATAATTCTTTATTGCAACATCAAATATTTGAAGTGTTAAACGAACAAGGCTTAAAGAATATAGAATTTATCGGCGACCCCTATCAAAGCCTTTATGAATTCAGGGATGCGAACCCTCAATTATTTATAGATAAATTCAATCATCAAGATTATGAGGGTTTGAATCTTACCAATAACAGAAGGTCTTCACAGCATATTATTGATTGTTTTTCACTATTGAGACCTTTAACAGAGAGAACGATTAAAAGTGCTTGCAAGGAAAACTTAAACGAGCCAATCCTAATTTATCGTTACAAAACAGAAGGCAAAAGCAGTGTCATCAACCATTTTGAATCTCATTGCAATTGGAAAGGTTTTATGGATAAAAAAGTTGTTGTTAGGGGAAATACAGTAAGAAACAAAATGCTTGGTAGAGATGCCCTACAAAAACCTTGGCATAATGATTTGGCTTATAATCTGATTACGGCAAAAATCGAATATGAAGATAAAAATTTAAGAGACGCAATTAATATTGCTCGTCACATAGTCATCGATTTAGAGAATCCAGAACTCTCATATTCCGAAAGAGCCCACTTACGAGCAGACCTCAAAACGAACTATAATTTTAATGCGAGACTCATAAAATTTATTCGGAAGTTGCCTAATCTCTCGTATTCTGTCAGAGATTGGTCAACCAAATGTCCTAAATATGTGAAAGATGCCTTGGGTTTAGATTATGATATAGATTTCGGTTTGAAAAGAGCTTCAAAATATTTAGATAAATCCACGCTCGATGAACCCGTTTCTGACCACTTTAATCGTGTTGACATTGATAAAACGAGTACTTTAACTACTGTGCACCAAGTCAAGGGAAAAACACTTGATGCGATACTTATATTTTTCGATGAAAACAACCATATTCAAAACATAAACTTCAGAGATATTGAACCAGAAAAGGAAGGTTTTATTTCTGAAAAAAAACGAATTATTTATGTTGCTATGTCAAGACCAAAACATTTATTGTCTATGGCATTTCCAGAGAAGATTACAGAAAAACAGTTGAAGGAAAGGTTTGGCAAAAGCATAGTAATTCTCAATTCTGAAGATTTATGAATTTACCATCGGTTGAAACGTAGATTATTCAGGAAGCACATCCCTAAATTTATCAACAAGTAAGGCTGTGGGAAATTTATATTCCTGAAATCGATTCCCAATTGGCGATAATCTATTGTAAAATGATTCATTGGCCTGTTTCATTGCTTCTTGCAAGTTAGGGCTATTGATTTTAGCAACCTTGTTCATTTTTCTATGGTGGTCATCAACTATATCCTTCAAGTGAAAATCTTTCTCCCTTAAATGTGGCTGCCAAAAAATGAGAGTATCTATATCAATAAAGGTTAAATTCTTAATGAAATCAGGATTGTATTTGTTGCCTAATTTTTCTTTAACAAGTTCCAAATGCCACTTGTTAAGTGTATAATTCATCCCAAGAATTTCAAATATTCTATCGCTGACGATTAAAATAGGATAAATAATTAAATTTTCAATTTGATTTGCATATTCATCATACTTAAAGTCATTTTCCACAATCTGTTGAATTGAGTTTACGAGCTGCCCTATACCAACTGCGCGGTCGCCATCGTCAAGAAATTTTTTCTTTAAAAGCTTTTTAATATCATCAATGTCCGATGAACTTTTGATTCCAGCTGCTACAAGAACATCTTTATTTTCAAAAAGATAAATGGTATTTGAGTGACGTGAGTAATAGTCAGGCTCATTGTCTTTTGTATTTACCTCTTGTCGTTTTACCATATAATCCCAATGAAAAATATCATCAAGTACTCGTTTCATTAAAAATTCCTCGGAAAATTTAGTATTGTAGAAGCTAAAGAACGAACCGTCCTTCGGTGGAAGGTTGTGATGTGCATTGTATGCATCTTTCAAAATAAATCGAACACTTTTAAAAAACTTGTCCACCACAAAAAAATAATCAATGAATGAAAATGTTTTTTCGTCAATTTTATAAATGGGATAGTTCTTTAGGTTCGTAAAATCAGAAGATTCATCAATTTCTGCAGACGCAAGTGTGTTTAAAAAGCGAATGTGTTTGGCTTTTTCTGGAACGAGTTTATAAACCTTCTCATATTTCATCTTAAATACTGTCGCAAGAAGTAATTTGACTTGCTTTTTTAAATCTGCAATGTTTACTTCTTTGAAGTTTTTACACAAGGCTACTTCCAAATATTGGTATTCCTTCTGTGATGCTAAAAATTCTAACAAGTATTCAAATTTGACAATCGTGGTGTAAAGTAATTTTCCAAATTCCCAATCCGTATTTGAATAAAGGCCAATGTCCGCAGATGAAAATGCCATCGTAATGGCCATATCCGCCATCTTATCGACATTGTCCTGTGAATTGCCAAAATTCTGTTTGATATTGACTTCTTTATTGATAATAAGAAACGCTTTGAAAATATTGATTTCATCGGAATCTTTGTCACTGTTCTTGTTCTCATCCAACAATGTTTTCCGATTGGCTAAAATGATTTCTGCCAATCTCAAGCTTGCTTCTCGGGAAACTACTTCCGGTGGTTCTGGAAGTTTATTTTCTCTACCATATTTCTTAACTCTCTGGATGATATCCCATTGTATATCTTGATTATTAAAAAAATTATCAAAATTAGGTGCAGGAACAATATTGTTAAACCCAATAATTCCTAAAAGTGTTGGTGCTGAAACCAGTTTTAAATATTCTAAAACAGTATTTGGTTTTTCTTCGGGAAAAACATTTTCAAATTCTAATCTTTGTACAGTTTTTATAATACTCATATTTTCAAATTAAGAATGTTTTCCAGTAATAGGTTTTAAGATACGTGCAAATTTAAGTTCAAAAACAGAAACTAAATCTTCCATCTCTGGTTCAAATTGATATGCGTGTAATCGTAGCTTTAAATTTAGAGGTCTTGCCCAATGATACAATTGAAGACCTTGAGTACGCACTACTTGATAATAACCCAAATGCTGTATTACCCTTCCCCAAAAGTTACGCTTGACTTTTCCAACATACAGTATATTTGAATCCCTTGAATATTTTGATTTTAAAGCAGGAACTGATTTGGCTTCAATGGAATGTTTATATTCTGAAATGGCATTTCTTACATCTTCATTTGTAGTAGGCGGTAATATTTCAAACCAATATAAAACTGGACCGATAAGTGTTCCAAGAATATCAAATAATTCTTTGTGCTCTTCGGACTGTCTTATATCCGTAAGATTCCAGTCTTGAAAAAGCGAACAATCAAAATCGTATTGAAAATAATCTTTAGCACCATTCTCACTCACATTGTGTAAATGCCCTATTAATTTATTGGCTGTTTCTTTTAATTTTTCATTCATAAATTAACGTTAATTAAGTTCTTTTTGATTTCCATAAATGGCTTTTATCCATTTTGACCCATTCAACTATTTCTTCATTTCGGTAGTCATCCATACCAATATTGGGTTTCTTTTTTTCAGCGTTAGACGTAAGTTTAAAAAAACTAAAATCCGGATTAAAAAGATGTTCTAAATAGTATGAAAGCAATAGAACTTTATTGGGTTTTGAAGCATCCCTAATCGTTTCATTTATGTATGTGTCTTTTTTGTGGAATATACTCTCTTTTGACAATGCTTTGATATTTTCTAATTGTTCGATTTGACCAAAATAGAGGATTTTATCTGCTGAAATGGCTTGTAGAAGATTGATGTAATTTATATCGTCTATGCTTTCTATTTCTACCTTCCTTGCCTTCATATTAATTGTATCATATGCCCAAGAATCGTAGAACATCAAACAAAATTTGGGATGAATTGGGAAAAATATGATTAGACCCTTGCTTAAAAGCCCTCCATTATTGGGATAACTCTTTTTAGCTAAATGTATAGGATTAAATTGAACGAACGGATTATCTGATATGATGAAATCCTTTTCTGTTCTGTTTTTCAACAAAACCAAACTTAAATCGCTTGTGACAACCCAATTATCCATATTATATGCCAAGTTAAAAGCGGCAGGTTCGGGATGTACAATTCGGTTTGTCGATAAGTCAATCTTACTTAATTCTTTATCATATTTCGCAACTTTCTTGAATGCCGAATTGATTCTTTCTTCAGTATTGTGAATACTGGCTTTAGTTCTAAAAGCATACATCATCACAAAATGAAGTAGAAAGGAATTAGCTTTTGTTTTTTGTTCTGGTAGTTTTTCTTCAGATATAATATTTTTTATTGCCTCTGAAGCTTTGCATTCACTGTGGGAAAGAAAATCCTCAAAGGCTGTGTCGACACCATAAAAATAGCTTTCTTGCGCCTGTGATTTAATTGGCGCGTTTTCAACTGTTTTATTAGTCTTCTTATTATGAAGGTGGATTACTTTATTATTTGATTTTTGGGAAAAATTGCGCAAAAGAAATTGTGAAATAAAGTGCTGCTTTTTTTATTTGCCATAGTCTAATTGATGTCCCATTTAACTTCTTTTAACCTTGAACCAATCTTCATCAATGATTGCAAAACATCCTTTTCATCAGGAAGTTCGCCGATTAGCAATTCCTTGAAAGAAGTTGAATAGGTTTTGCTTAAAGTTGCCCAAACCTTCTCCGTTTCACTAAAAAACAACGATTCTGATGGGTGTTTGGACAGCCATTCTTTGTCATTAGGTATCGCCTTGTCATCATCTTTTCCAACTTGTATAAGCATCGTTTCAAAATCATCTGATTTTAAAAATGCAGAAATTCTCTTTGCCTGTAGCAATTGATGCAGATCATAGGTATGTCGGACTTTATTAGCCAAATCCTCCAAAGGGTTTTCGGTATATGAAAATCTGACCAGGCTTATTATCTTTTCGCAAAAAGTACGCTCGATAATGATTACATTTACCTTAAAAGGTTCAAGTTGGTATTCTTTGATAAGGTCTGGATTATTGGTTGTGGCAATAAATTGTGTAATCATTGAATGTATTTCTACCTTTTCAGAAGGATGTGAATTCCCCAGACTTGAAACTTCTAATACAATTTGATCCCTCACTTGTCCATATGTTCCTTTAACACCTACTTTGTCATAACCATAGACCACTTTTCTAATCTTCCCACGTTTGTTTTCCAATGGGTGGTTGGGAATGACGGTCATAACCGTTCCTACAACATTGGTTACTTTTTTTAGTTTTCGTTTTAACGAATTGTCTGTTTCATCTTCCTCCTTGATAACCACTAAATCAATATCTTCTGAAAAGCGGTCGATAATACCGAAACACTTGGAAAGAGACGTTCCGCCTTTAAAAACAGTAATATCTATGGAATTGGCATCCGTAAAAATTTGTTTTAGGGCAAAAGTTACCCAATAGTCCTTTTCGATATAGACTTCGGAAATTCCAAAATGTTGTGCGGTTGCTACGATAGCACCCTCAAAGGCATCTTTATAGTTGTGTAATTTCATTAGACGATGTTCCAGTTTGAGATAGTAGGCAATGTATTTTGAGATATTCCAAATTCATAACTGCTCAAATAATTAATGGTTTCTTTAAGTGACTCGCTTAATTGGTCAAATGAAAGAACTTCAAGAATTGCGCCTAACAAAGCCCTTACCTTTGGCGGATAGGCTTTTGCAAAATTGGTCAACTTCTCTTTATCTTCATCCGAAAGGTTATCAATCTTTTTCTTTAGAAAATCAACCCCTATCTTTTGATCCATATCTGGAATGTACTTGAAATCCTTTATTACGTCCAAAAGTTGCAACAATGGTACATTCTTTCTTGTAACAGGAACGTAACTCTTGGCCGGTTTTATAATAAGGCTCCCAATTTTTGTCTTTATCTCTTTATCCTTACTTGCCAATCTCACAACGTTAGGAACTTGTGTGGTCAAGCCAAGTTGATTGTATAATCGAACTCCGGTTATGTAAGCAATCTGTTTATCGTTTTCAAAGAGGTAATTTTTAAGCAATACATCTTCTCTCGGTTTTAGTTCGCCAAAAACTGTTTGCTTGGGCTTATAGTACATCCCATTTTTATATCTCTTGATAACTCCATTAGCAACCAATCGGCTTAAAGCTTTAGCTGCAGCAGAAAATTCACTTTGAGGAATAGACAAAGTATCGTATGTAAATACTTCTCCAGTATCTATACGAGCAACTTTTGTTTTTATGGATGTTGTTATATTCATTTTTCTGTCACAAAGATAATAAATGTTGTCTTATATGTCAAGTTTTTTCCATTATTTACTTGACCAATAGAGACAATAACTGTTCCACTATTAGTTTCTCTATGTATATCATTAGGTTTTTATGCTGTTGGAAAGTTTTTATTTGCAGAAAGAAAAAATTTGTCTATATCTTAATCTTTTTCGCCATCCTTTATACCTACAATTGTTTTAATAATTTCATCCAAATCATATCCTTTGTCCGCATAAATTAAAACGCATTTATGTTTTTCACAAAGTTGCTTTTTCCTTTTATCTCTTTCTACATTTCTTTCAAAGGCTTTTTGGCCACCAAAAAACTCAATAGGCTCATAATGTTGAGCTCCTTGATATTCAATTGCAACGTTTAGACTTGGAAGATAAATGTCTAAATGTTGACGACCAAGCCATTTTGGCGAAGCGTGATGGATGACTTCATCATCTTTAAAATAGTCTGAAATTCTATAAAAAAGCTCTGTTTCGCTAATCCACCCTTCCCCAACTTTTGGCATCCCAATTTCTTCACGAAATGCGTCTTCCGCAAGTTTTAATATTATTCTGAATTGATTGAATATCGATTTTTCTACAACGTGGGGAATTGAATTGACATAGCCAGCTTGGGCCTGGAAATCATCAATTCCTTTATAGTGTTTATATTCGGCATTTGACAAAAAGAAATCTTTGTAATATTCAGCTTTGTACTCGGAAATTGTCTTTGTTTTTTGTGTTTGCAAAAACCCTAAAAATGACCTTTTTGTTTTTAGGTCAACAGTTCTTTCTATTTTAATGGGTTCGCCATCTTGGAAAAATAAATCAAAAAATTTACTTCCTTTCTCCTGTTTATACATTTCAATCTGCTTGTCGGCAAATGGTTTGATGTCATTGATATTACTTTGACCGAATTCTGTTAAATGACTGTAGCCCCCAAGTTTAATGATAAGTTCTCCATTGAGAAGTTCACGATTGAGTTTTTCTTCATATTCAAGAATAGTATCAATACTGATATATTCCTTTTGATTAATTAACTCCCAAGATTTCTCATAATCATTGGCGCTTTCCAATTGTTTGATTACAGCAGACTTTCCATAGGATTTCGTTTTAGGGTAATAGGCTGCAAGATTGTCTAAATGATTTTGTAACTCCTTGATGTTCGAGTTATGATTTTCCAGCAAATCATAAAAAAGGATAAACGTATAGTTATCATTTCCTTTCACATCAATATATTGATGGTTAAGAAAATGCTGCTTGTAGATTCTGTAGAATTTTGCTTGTTCGGGATTTGCTTCCCTTATCTCGCTGTATGAATAAATATATTTATGATTCCAGTGTGGTATTGGATTTTCATACTTATAAAATCCCATTTCGCTTTTTGGAACTAATTTCTCTCGTTTTTTGCAGTCATTCCAAAATTTGATTTTCCCTTTTACTGTTACTTTCGAAAGGTCAACTTCTTTCTCAATCCTTTTTGGCAGGTACAAATCTCCGCCCACAAATTCCAAATAGCCCAAGTTTTCAATTTTGGTATCTCTTAAACTCACTTTGCCACCAACTTTCTTTAAAGCACCTAAATCTTGAATATTTGAATAGCGTAAAATCATATCTCCGCCTACAAATTCCAATTCATTCAATGATTTGAGGTTAGAATATGTGGTAAATGAGCTGATGAAAAAATTATTTTTGACCTCTTTTAAATTTCCAAGACTTTCAATGCCTGCATCACTAAATCCAAGAAACCCGTTTACTTTTTCTACACCATCCAGACTTTTTATAGTTTCTCCCCTAACAATAACGTCTGCATTAATTTCATTCGATTTGATGATTTTCTTCAGATCATCGTATGTAAATATATCAGTGGGATTGTAACTCATTGATTATATTCAATTTTAATTCGTGTAATTAACCGGTTGATCAGCTTGTTTATAATGACTCTTTTTCAAGCTGTAGAAAACTTACTTGGAACTGTCTCCATTGTATGTGATGCTTTCACAATTTATAATGTCATTCAAATATGCCAATAGCCAAATCGTAATTCCTGTTTTGACTTTTAAGCTTCTTACTTGATTTTCGGTAATACCAATATTTGGTTGGTGAACATTACATAAAATTGAATAGCAATCACATATATATTTTATTTCATTTTTAGTAAAGTCCTCCAACATACCAAATTGAAATTGTGATGTAAAGAACTCAATTTTTTGTTCTCTATTTATTCTGACGTGGATTAGTTTTTGCTTGCCATTTTTGAATTTACGAAATTCCTTTTCAAACATTTCAGAATCTTGCAATTTCTGCATTGGTGCCAAAACATTGTCAATTAGATATTCTAAAATTGTTCTCAAAGAAATTAGACAATGTCTTAATCTGTCAGGATTTGATTTACTTTCAAGAGCATAATTTGCGCCGAGCCAAAGATTTTCAAGTCCAAGTTCTTGTAAATATGGAATCAGATTTTCATTCAAAATTTCTTCCTTGGCATTTATATCTTCATCAGTCAAATCACTAACTAAACTCTCTTTAAATTCCTCGGCAGATTTCAAATTTAGAATTTCCAAATCAGTTATAAATCCAAATTGTAGCTCAGGATTGTTTCTTAATCGCTTCCCAATTCTCCCTATTTCCCTTAAACTTTCGAGTAATTTAGAATTCATAAATGGATTAAACTCTGGAAAATTAAATTTTGGAAAATTGTAGATGGGAATGTCCATTTTCGGAAGAAGAGCTTTGAGTTTGTTCTGTGTATCAATCATTTGGCATAGATTTTCGGATATAATAAACCGATTGGCTAATTTTGTCATTTCCGATAGCTTTGAATTCATTCCTGTGAATTTTGATATTTTATCAAAAGTGGTTTCTTGCATTACTTATAATTATTTATATTCTAACAAATATAAGTTTTTACAACCCCCTTTTAAAGCCCAAATTATTGACAATTGTTAACACAGATCTTTATTTCATTTAAAAATCGACCGAACCTCATCATAAACCCGTTCAAAGTTTTCTTCCAAATCCGCATCAGTATAATTATGGGTTTTGGCAGGTAATCGTCTTTCAATTTTGGAAAGTTTAAACTGCACCTTTTTATCCTCTCCATCCGCAAAGGTTATAAACTCTCCCTGTTTAAGTCTAAAAAATACATCTGCCCTAATCTTTGACACTTCTCGTTCACCTGTAGTGATTCGGGTGTCAAAATTCAGGTTATGTCCTCGGTTCACACTTGTGGTTTCCTTTTTGACTATTTCAAAGAAACGCTCGTAATATTTGGCGGTGTCCGGGTCGTTTACCTTTCCAAAGAATTGATAGGACAAATTGCTTAAGATTGCCTTGCTCGCCTTGTCGCCATACATCATATCATTCTGGATCTTGTCCTGCATCACGTAAATGGTCGCAATATCATAGCTCCGCAACGTTGCGGGGATTCGGTGCATATTCAGCAATCGAATCGTGGGCGCTTCCTCCATCAATAGGAATGAGGATTTTGAATTCCGAACACTCATTTGTTTTGTTATAGTATGGATTATGGTTGCGATAATTGATGAATAGGCCGTTTCATATTTTGGATTATTTACAACTGATATGATAGTGGGTTTATCCTGGCTATTGATATTGAGCGGCACATTATCAGCGGAAAGCACCATAAAAATACGCTTAGTGCTTATCTTTTTGAGCGCATTGGCCAACGTGCTTTTAACGCCTGCGGTCTGTCGGTCAGATTCCTTGCCACTGATGAAAGCGTCTGCCATTGCTCTGGACGTTGTATTTGAACTTAAAAATGCGGTTAGACTATCTGTGTCCAATAGTTGATAAATCGCAATCAGATGTGGTAATGTGCAGTATTGGGGATAGGATGTCCGCAGTTTCCAAATCAAGCCACCAATAAGGCCTTCTGCTGCATCATTAAAGAATTTACTCGTTCCTGAAGTTCCGGATTCTTTTTGTTCCAATAGATTCTCGATAAGCACCCTTGCCACTTCATTCACACTTTCTTCATCCTGCATATATTGAGGTGCAATTGGATTCACTCGGTCAAAAATCTCATCAAAAGAGATGACCCGAAATTCTATCCCCTTTTTTTGAAACAGCGGATATGCCATTTCGGTAATTTCAAAATGCTTGTAATCGTGGATCAAACCGCAAAAAGAGTGAAAACTAAAATGCGACAGAAAGTTGAACACCACGCTTTCCGTCTTCCCGCTTCCAGCAGACCCTATGATGGAAGCTCCACGTTTGATATTGTTGATTTTAAACGGCCTTCCCTTTGTCTTAAAATGAACCTGGTATTTATCATTCAGGTTCCGTGATTGATTGCTTTTGTGAAGAAATACATAGCATACCGTATTTATCAAAAGTAGCGGACAAAATAAGGTAAGTAGATAAAATATGAAGTCTGAATTCGTTTTAAAATAAAACAATATTGTAAAAGAACTAATCAGTAGTACGACATTTATAAAAAAAGCAAATCGCGTCAGTTTAAACAGCGCATAGAAAAAAATGCCCATTCCAACAATCAATGTTATTATTACCGTAAAACTTTGTGTACCCATAACTCTAAATTCCTATTGAACCCGATTTAATGGCCACTTCAACCCCTCTTTTTAAATATCGAATGGTTTTCAATGCAACTTGAACCTTATTGGTGGGAAGGCTTGCAATGGGCACACCCGATTTCCCAATAATCTTAAAGGCAATGGCTTTTTCGCTTGCTGGCAACCCCAATAAAACTGAAAAATAAAGCTTTGGGGTTTTGATAAAATCTTTTTTCGATTGATAGGATTCCGCATAGTTGCGTTTATAACCGAAAGTGGAATCGAAAGTTTTTTCAGCTTTGGTAAAAAATGAATCCCTATCGAAGCCACGCTTCACCATCTTTCCATTCATATTTACATCCGAAACTTTGTATTTGCTCCCTGGGGAAAGACTGACGGAATTGGAAGCATCCTTCCGACTGACTATGAGGTGAATGTGGCTTTGGTTTCCCTCTTTCTGCATTCCCTGTACGATCCGTTTCCCATTTTGTTGGTGTGGGGCGCTGGCTTCAAGTTTAGCTATTTCTGATTTTAATTGTTTGATATTTCCAGTGAGCTCGCCATTTTCTATCTTCCAAATCTCCTTTTTTAATTTAAGTATTTTGGTCGCAAAGGGTTGGTTCTCCCTCACCTGCCTATCCGTTCCCTTAAAGGTTCTTTGGTGTTCTATCTTTGCGAAGTACTTTATATCATCAACAGTAATCGGTTTCCCGTTTATCTCACGATTGAAGGAACTGGCATAATCTTGCATTATGGCCCGGGTATATCGTTTCAAGTCCTCACTGCTATTCTGCAATTTTCTCAGCTCATACTTACTTGGATTTACGGTAATCGAATAAAATTTGGGTTCCACTTTTTTGAGTTTTGCCGTATTGGCATCAATCTCTTTGATGACACTTTCAGCGTTGATTTTATCGGAATACTGATTGAAAAAATGTTCCATTCCTGCCTGTCCGGCAGGCAGGCCATCCTGTTCCAAGCCTTGGTTTTCCTTCTCCAGATACTCCACAAATTCTGCAGCACTTTGTGCATAGGTCTTACCCAATTTCTGGGCTGTTATCGTGATATACATTTATAATGGTTTTATAGTTCGTTATTGGTATGTTTCTTCTCTTGGAATCGTATTTCATTTTTTTTAATCGGAATCTCCTTTTCCAAAATGAGTGGCTTCTTGGTAGGTTCCAATTCTTCAAAAAGCGATTTCATCATTGCGACCGTAGGCTTGGTTTGGTTCTTTTCTATGTCCTTCATAATGGCAATGACCCCATTGATCCTTTTCTTTATCAAAGTTTCCAATGTCTGCATTTTAGGCCCGATGGATTCATTGGGCGAAATCCCATTGTCCTCAAAAAAATCGAGCATCAGAAGCAAGACCATCGATTGGGATCTGGACATTTTCTTGCAAAACCGTCTAAATTTCACGGCCACGGAAGCCTTGATTTTCAAGGTCTCAAACCGTTCTTTTTCAAACCCTTTATCCATCCTTTTTAGTAAAAAATTTCCCTGATTTATTGCGCCGACGTGTGTTTTTAGTAAAAAATCAATTCTAAAATCCAAATATTCGAAAAGGAATTAATTGATTTTTAATTGTTTGCAAAACAACAAAAACCGAAACATCGCGCCAGCGTGTTACCCTCTTGCTATTCCTTTTCGTCCAGCTCGCTGGACCAAAAAAATACCATTACACCTGAATGTAATGGCTTATTTACTGACTGAAATGAAACTTGATTTTTTTAAGATTTTAAAAATGAAATTTTGTAAGTATTACCAAAGAAGAAATGAAATTATTGAGAAAAATGGAATCAGTTTAAAAACAAAGACCCTTGAAAATTCAAAGGTCTTGTGCTTTTTTTGTTTTTAAGATTTAAATGACAAATACAAAATCATAGCTGTAAAGATTCCGCTGTGCTTCTTCTTCCAGCATCTTTTCAAAATCAATGTGATTTTCATCGGCGTACCTTCGGATATCATCCCCAAACCGTTCCTCTATTTCCTTTTTGGAGTTTTCAAGAAGTTGGTTTTGGGTCTCTTCGTTCAAGTTTGAATAATTAAGATAAATCATAACTTACATTTTAAAATCTTAATATTCACTTGGCAACAAGAGGGTATTGTCGATAAAATAAAGCCGGAGTTCATCCAATGGAAAATCCGTTGCCCTATATTTATGGGTTTCCAAAACGGTTCCATTTCCATCGCCATAAGTGATGGTTGCCTCGCAGCCCATTTTTTGCTGTTCCTCCTCCGATAATCTCTTAAAGTCAATGGTTATGAAATAGCTTTTTTGCATTAGGCTCTTCGCTATTATCGAGGTGTCCGTTACCAACCAAAAACATTCAGCTGCTTCCACCAGATACTTAATTCCATTGGTAAATCGGGTGCGTGTCAGTGGGATTTGATAGAACATATCCGTTCCAGAAAAATGTTGCAATCCCTGTTTTATTTCGTTAACTTGTGTTTTCATTATACATTTATTTAAAAGTGTTTAATAATCAAATAAGAGGGCGCTACTTTCGAAGGGAACGCCCTCTTACATTTTACCGCTGTTATTCAGCGTTTCCGTTGTCCTTGGTTCCGAGCAACAGGATTTCATCGGCTACCACTTCGGTAACGTATCGCTTCTCCCCTTTTTCGGTCTCATAGGAACGGGAGGTCAATTTGCCCTCAATGGCAACTTCCTTTCCCTTGCCCACGTATTTCTCAACGATTTCGGCAATCTTGCCCCAGGCAACAATATTGTGCCATTGGGTGTTCTGCACTTTCTCGCCCTCTGAATTTTTATAAAACTCATTGGTTGCAAGTGAAAAGTTCGCGACTTTCTTGCCGCTCTCAAGGGTCTTGGTCTCGGGGGCATTGCCCACGTTCCCGATCAGCTGTACTTTGTTTTTTAGTGTACTCATGATTGAAAAAATTAAGATTAAAATTCCATCCGAACCCTTCGGACGGTTTGCGTTTGTATTTTTTTGGAGTGATTTACTTATTATATCCAGAGCGTTTTCCTTTTTTTGTTTTTTTAACTTTGTTTCCGCTTCCCTTTTATTGATTTCGTAAGATTCCATAATTTCCGTTTTAGATTTACTTCCCATAGAGCCGTCGCTGTTACCTTTTTTTGTTGCTGATACATTTTCAATATTTGGAATTAATAAGGACTTATAAAAGGGAGGCACGACCGGTTATGCAGTCTGTTTAACTTCCAAATGTTGGTATTTTGCTGTCAAAAAAAGGTAGGGACAGTGGCGGATCGGGGGGTTTCTAAAGGACGTATGTGAAATACTAAAATCAAGGGAAGTGGGAACAAATGCAAAAATGCGAATTCCGACCGGGCGGACTCCGTTCACAATTTCGGCTTGCAATGGAGTGTTCCGTTCCGGCGGAGCGGATCGGGTTAGCGAAATGGAGAGCGGAAATTGGGGACGGTGTCCAAGACCTATTTAATGAAGCTCTTTACCCGAAATGTAGCTTTTCGCGAAATGTAGAGGAATGGGCTGAAGGATAAACAAACTTTATAACCCAATCAATTCATTTAAGTCCATTATTATTTATGAATTTCTTTTCAAAATAATTTTACCCTAAATTAAAAGAATAAAGCTTTTTTATTTTATTACTTGCTACTTATTATTTGCAAATTAACATCGCCTACTGTAGCAAGGTAATGGCTTGTTGTAGCTAACAATGATAAAATACTATCTGAAGCATTTACTTTTGATAACGATGGCTGGACTATGTAAATATGAAACTTTGTATCAAGATTCCATTTAACAGCTGTGAGAAGCAATTCAAGCTCTTCTTCTGTACCTTTTATAAGTCTTGAGCATTCTTTATCTTTTTCTTTTTTAATTATTCGCTTAAAGAGATGAACAAACAATTCTTTTCCTTCCCTATATTTCCAGTTTAAGGATTTTTGCGCTTGACCACAGACTTGATAAAAATTGTCAATGTTATTACCTACTTTACCGCCTTTCGCATATTTCAGATGAAATAGATGTATATCTATTTTTCCTTCTGATTTGTTTATGGCCACCACGTCGGCAATTTCCCCTGAACCGTCGTCGTCATAAATTATGTCGTAATCATCTTTTATCTTCTGAATGAATTGATATTGAATAGAATCTTGAATATAGGGTGCAATGCCCATTGATTCCTTATTCAAAGACACACCATCCCAATTCCAACTCTGTAATAAATCCTTGTCGAAATTTTCAACTGGGTCTTTTGGTTTGAAATAATAATTTAATTCAAGTTGTGAACCGTCTGCAAAAAAGATTATAGGATGAAAGTCATTTAAAAATTCTTCTAATTTCTCAACTTTACTGCCATAGCTCACAGTTGCATCATCGTTACCAATTTTTACTATTTTACAATTTGGCACAGGGACACCATCAAGTAATTTTGAACCTAAAATAATCTCAAATTCTATACTTAAGTCATCACAATCCCAAGAAAATTTGATTGGATTTTCAACTTTTGTATCAATTATATTCAATTCAGAATTGGATAAGTCATATGTTTTCTGATTACTTTTTATTTTGAATGAATATCGGTGTTCTGGATGCCTATAAATTTCAGCATTCCAATCTACAGCTATTGGAAGTGTATTTGTTGGACGACTTGTAATAACTATTGGAATGATAGTGTTTTTTAAAAATATATTTGGATTAATAGTGTCATTGATAAGTATGCTTCCTAAATTTTCACACCAATCATTCAATTCTTTTAAATTACCTCGAAGATATGCCCAGACTTTACCTTTTACAGAGCAACCTATGGAAACCTGCTCGCCTGAAGTATATCCAGTACCGAAAGCATTGTTCTTCTTTAATGTTCCTTGTTCAAGCTGTTTTATTCCATCTTCTACATTTTTACCAAAAAAAGATTGATAGCTAATATCTTGACCAATTCCTTTGCGGCCACCAAAATTATAAAGTCTCAATCGTTTAACATCGTGAAAAACTCTAAAAACATTCATTCCGTTTATAATTGAATTTGGCTCATTGAAAATAGCATTTATCAATTTTTCACTTTTTAAAGATTTGAATGATGTATGAATATATGCCAGGTTACTTTCCTTCCTTTTATCCCAATGCACTACCAATAATTCCCATTGCAAATTTTTAACTGAATCAAAAGTTCCCCAATCTGTCCTTCCAGTTTTACCTAAAATGACCACCAAAGTTTTCTCATTATCGTTTACATCACTGAATTGATGCTCATAAGATTCAATATTTGCAATACCTTCCTTCCAATTATTTGGATTCCATTGTTCACAAGTAACCTTATAAACTACGGCACTCAACGCTGGACTAATTGATTCAAAAGGTATTTCAGATTCTTTCAAATTCTTAAAACCTCCTAAAAACGTTTGAATATCAAGTTGACTTTTGGTTGCTCCTTCACTTATTTTAGGAAGTAATGCATTCCAATCACTTCCTTTGGCATAAAGTTCATCAAGTTCTTGCTGTATAGGTGGATAAGCTGTATTCGTTATGAATGTTGCGTCCCCAATATTATTTCCAGATGTTCGTGTAAATCTTCCGATAAATTGAAGCATAATTGGAATACTTTGTCGGTCATCGTGGATGGCTGCAATTTTCAATTCTGGTAAATCAAACCCTTCGCCAAGCATATCAACACAAACAATTATTCTATGCTTTAAAAGTTTTATATTCTCTATTTTCTGTTTCAGTCCCGCAATTCCTGTATATACCAAAACAGGGGATAAATCAGAATGTGTGGAATAAAATTTAAAAACCTCTTTTGCTCTATTTTTCGTTTTGCATCTTGCAAGTAGTGCGTGGTTTAAATTTTTCGACAAATCTTCCCTTAAAACAGAAATTGCTTTTTCTGCAATCGCTTTATCGGCGCTTTCAATATTATATTCCCTTATTGGTTTAAATACAATTTTTTTGTAATAGCCTTGTTCCTGTGCTGCTTTTAAAGAGAATTCAAATATGAACTTTCCATCGAGCTTCTTCTGGTCATTTCTAAAAGGTGTAGCAGTAAATAAAAACACTTTATTTTTATCGAATAAATCAATAAAATCTCGCCAAGTTTTAGCTTCCGAATGATGCGCTTCATCAATGAAGTAATGAGAAAAAACATCACTCATTGTTGCCTTCTGGGCTTGTTCTGAACCCGATAGAATGCTCATTGTAGTAACAACTACATTTACATTTGAAAGAAATTTTTGAAGTTCGTCCTCACTCTTAAACTTTTTCGTAATTAATCCCACAATTGGATTCAATGCACTTGCGGCAACTATATTAAAATCTTTGAGCAAGCCAAGTGTAAAAAACTTTTTGAATATTTGCTCTCTTAAAGCGTCCGATGGAACTGATATAAGCAACTTCTCGCATTGATTGGCAATTAATGCTGAAATCATTGTTTCAGTTTTACCTGTTCCTGTTGGCATAACAACAATTCCTTTATCGCTCTGATTTTGTATATGCGATAATATTGAATATAAGGCACCAAGTTGTGGTGGTCTTAAACCATTTATATTTTTCTCTAAATCTTCTTTTATAAAATGAAAATTTCCAAACCACGATTCTTTTACCTCTGACGGACTTTTTATAGATATGGAAGGATGCTTTATCCATCGTGTAATTGGAAGTTCTGAACGAATAAAGTCTTTTTTGGTTGGCTTTTTTGACGCTAATAATACATACTCAATCCCAGCTGGAACTTTAAGTTTTTTATCTGTTGATACCAACATTCTATTTCCATTTGAATTAAAAATAAATGGCACTTCACTTTCCAACATACAGTTTTGGAAACTCGTTGCACCTGAAAAAAACTGTTTAGCAATATTTCCATTTTTTTCGTAATGGTAATACTCCACATCTGGGGTCAATACTGTAATCATATAGTCAGATTTTATAAACTACTCATTTTGATTGGTCAATTTCTTGATTTTTTCTTCAGCGATTTTGAGGATTTCCTCACTATTCGTTTCATACATTATCATATCAACAATCTTATCAGCCATCCAGATTTTTATCAACTCAATTTTATTTTCATTTAAAGCGGTTGCCAAAGCTTCCACTTGCTCTTTTCGGGCTTTGCGTGTGCCACGTTCAATTTTACTTAATAAAGCTGTATCGGTATCCATTTGTGATGCTACTTCACGAAGTAATAAGTGCTTTTGTTCTCGCAATTTCCTAATGTATTCGCCAAACGTCATTTTAGATATATTTAGACTTGTCAATATTTGTCTAATTTAAGAAAAGTCAGCTAAATGAAAGGAAAAAGATATAAACAGTTGTTAACAGAGATCGAAAGCGAAAAAGATTTAAGCAAAAAAAGGAAACCTACAACTTGATTGCAGAAGCGATACAAAACGCAGAAATGATATTCCGATGAAGCGGACTTAATTCACAATTTTTGTTTGGAAATGAAGCGTCCCATCCCAGTCCCGAAGTTTTGGGGCGGGAAGGGCAAGTGGAATGCAAAACCAAAATTGGGGTTGGGTCCAAGACTTTTTGTAGTGAAGCTCTTTCCCCGGAATGGAATGAAGCGGGAATGTGCTTAACGTATTTTAAATGAATTTCTTTGTAGGGAATCTTTTCCAGAATAGACTTATTTTCTGGTTTTTGCGCAAAGGCAAAAAGTACTGGGTGTAATTACATTAACCAAAATCTATTTGTCACTATTGTTTTATATGTAATTACAGCCTGTACTGCGCGGAAGTGAAGGCTCTTGGGAATGAATGAGTGTAGGCACGGAACGAGTGAATGAGTAAGTGCCGAAGGTGGGGCATAATAACTTTAATCTTTTATTAAAGTGAGATTTTTAAAATCAAGTAATAATTGTCGGTCGTTATCAATATGTTTCCAGTCTTTAATGTTTTCCTGAATTTGTGTAAGATAATTATTATATTTTTTCTTAAGCCATTCGTGTTTAGTAATGACACTATTTGAATTAGAGTTCAACCCAATCTCTATCAGGCTTTTCAATTTTTTTAAATATGGGACTAAATCATAATTTGGTTCATCCAATTCGTCATTAGCCTGTGTAATATAATCTATGTAATAAAAACCATCATCATCTAAAGATAGACAACTCATTATGCTTTCAGTCTCATCTTCCAATGAATTATGAGGCATCCTATATTCCTTGCCAATCTCAATAACTTCCTCACTTATAATAATTCTTGGGTCAATCGCTTTTTGGGACTCAAGAATGTAAGCATCCACAAGTGCAGGTCCAAAAATATGATTTTCTGTATGCAACAGTTTGCCTACGCTCACACCGCCTCTGGTCAAATATCCGTTATTTGCAAGTTCAAAAGCAATATGAAGCAAATCAATTAGAGAATAAAACACTTCGCTTGTTTCCTCAATTCTAAATGATATTACAATAGAATCAGAAAACTGTGTTACCATTTTCGATTTTGAAATGCCACTATCATATTCTATTAAAATTTTATTGGCGATATCAATAATTTGTTTTATGCTCTTTATTTTATCCTCGACATCATTTCCAGAATCATCAACAGTAGAATCAATATGCGATTTAAAACCTAAAATATCTATAAAGCAACAAATACGGTATTCATAATTCATAATGAAAATTTTATTTTGTGACTACACTTATCATTTTCTCCAATAATTCTGTTGGTTTTGGCCTTCTAAATTTGTCGTCAATTTTGTTATCGAGGTAGTGGGCGAAAGAGGCATAGCTCTCACTAATAATATCGTCAACTTGTTGTTGGTTTTTGAAGCGGTGGTTTTTCAAATTTATATTCAAATACTTGGTATGGTATTCCAACAGACAATCTTCAAAAGAAAGTTTGCGGGTTTCAAAAAAGTGGCTGTTATAAATTAGAGTGTCCATATCTATAATGATAAGACTTCTTACATTTTCTACATTCAAACCTTCTTTATTTAAAATTGTGAGTGCATTTTTAAACCACCCATCAATTAGCTTATTCATTCCTGGCGTATTGAACATTCTGTAATGGACAATTAATATTGGATATATATGGGCTTTTTCAGAGGGTGCGTTTTTATCAAATGAAAGTGATTGGGTCAATATCTCTCTTATGGTGTCTTTAAGTTGCAACACTGCTTTAGCCTTGCCTTTTTCATTTTCTACAAAGGTTATTTTAAGCTTTTCCAATACTTCATAATAGTTGGTAGATTGCTTTATTTCCTTTCCTAAAAGAACATCCTTCGATTCAAACAAAAATATTCTTTTGCCATTGCGCACATAATAATCCGGTGCTCCTTCAAACTCTGCATCCAATTCCTTACCGGACTTTTGTATAAATCTATTACCAAATATCTTCTTAAGTGTTTGATTCAATAAATATTGTTCAGAAAATTCTAAATTTTTAATGCCATAAAGGTTTTTTAACTGTTGGTTTTCCGGAAGCGTGGCATTGATGTCCTTAAAACGAAAATACAAGCCTTTGTAAATCATTTCCACCACAAATAATGGATAGATAATTCTATATTTTCCTTCATCTATTTTATAGAGCGGATAACTTCGAGTTTTGGTAAAATCAAAATCGGTTAACCTTTCATCATCCAGTTTTATATGTTTCTCAATAAACAATGAGAGTTCTTCCTGCTTGTCAGCCTCCAGATGTATTTCAGTTTGAGCCTCTCTTTTTGCGGTTAGCACGGGAAAAACAATACCCAATAATTTATGAAGATACTTCTTGAAATTTGGGACATCATAATAATTATAAAATGCCTTGATTAGATGCTCGCTACCTTGAAATGATTCTAAAAACTCAAAGAAACTGTAGGCTTTCAAAAATTGACAGTAAAACACCTTATTTATTTGGTAGTCTGTAATATCGAAACTGTGCAGATTATTTCCTATGAAAAAATTCGTGAGATTGCCATTAATATCATATTCCTTAAAATTTTGTGCTAAATCCTTACCTCGTTCCGTAATTGTTTTTTGATTGAAAACAGTGTAGGCCTTGAAAAAATTGATTTCAATATCTAAAAATTCCTCTCTGCTATATTCCTTATTATCAAATTCGGCTGGATTATCGTAAACGTACTCAAAATAGGTAAGACTACTCATTGGATATAGGACTTCAAAACTTTCTATATCGAAATCATTTTCCCTTGCAAAAATTACCATCCGTTTATAAACACTATCTGCAAATTGAAAATTGGCTTCTGAAAAATATTCTGGCAAAAAGCCTGTAAGACCAGAAAATTTAGAACCGCTATTTTTAATTCCCAATAGAAAAGAACCCATTAACAATCGCATATCCTTGCCTAAATCCTTCAAATAATGGTCTATGGATTTTTGTTCTTCTTCAGGAAAGCAGACCTCGAAAGTTAATGGCATTTTAATTGTTACACCCA
This sequence comes from Aequorivita vladivostokensis, assembly GCF_000952855.1. Lineage (GTDB taxonomy): Bacteria > Bacteroidota > Bacteroidia > Flavobacteriales > Flavobacteriaceae > Aequorivita > Aequorivita vladivostokensis. The sequence continues at coordinate 211,918 of NZ_JSVU01000002.1, forward strand.
TATTCTATAAAACATACCTTCATTTCTAACTTTTAATTTAACAATAGATTTTCTACCCACCTTTTCTACCCACTTAAGGAAGTATGTAATTAATTTTCCAATGGCCACCTTTTGCTCCACCCATTCTTTCAATAAGACCAATATCTTTTAGAGCATCAATATTATTATCAATGGCAGTAGGACTTAAGCCTATTATATCTTCAAGTTCTCTTTTAGAAACTTTATTATCTTTATGAATAGCTCTAATAATTCCAACTCTATTATCAGTAAGATTATCTACCCACTTATCTACCCACTTATCAAAATCAAAAGGTCTTCTAAATGTAACAGTAAATATACCTTCAGTATTAAATTCAGGTGGCGTTAAATCTTCTTCTACCATTAAATCCCTCATTCTACTGATACCAGAACCTACTTGTTCTACCATTCTAATTCTTTCAAATAGACCAAATATCAAAGGATTTCTACTTAAACTTCTTTTTCCAAATTCATTTTTAGGAATGCCACTAACAAGTCCGCCAGGATTTGAAACTTCAACTCTATCAGTAAAAACTTCAATGGAAATACGCGCACCTTTATCATAATAATCTCTATGTGCCAGCGCATTGATGATTGCTTCCTTAAACACTGTTTCGGGAATTTCCCAGAGTTCCTTACGTGGCTGTGAACCTACACCCTCAATATCATATCGAACATTAAGCTTTGTTTTAAGCCAAGCCATCGCTTGAAGGAATTGTTGATATAGCGTTCCTGCCATTGTCTTATCATCAACAATGTATCTTTTGTCAATACCATCCAAGGCAATACAACGAATTACTGCTTTTTCAAAAAACGTTTCGGGGTTTTTTGCGAAAAACAAAGCGGCACCATTTTTAAGATAACCTTCTTTTGTAATCAGTTTAAGATTTTGAAAAACCTGCTCATTGGAAATCGTGGAATTTAAACCTGCCAAATCCCTAAACTGAATAATATTGGCATCAGGAATATCTTGTACTATATCAATGGTTTTACAGGGTGCTTCATCGAAATATATTTTATCGGCCTGTTGAAAAAAATCCCTCATTTCCTCAACCGTTGTTAGTTTTTGGGAATTAGGGCCTTGGCGTACATAAATAGCACCCGAAAGTACATAAGGTTTGCTTTCGCCCGAAGGCACTTCAATTAGCACCAACTCTTTACCATCAACCTCTAACGGATAGATTTCACAATGTAATGCAGGTGTTATTTCGTTTATTGAATTTTGAAGTGCAGAGTGCTTTGCATTATTGAAAGTAATTCCTTGAATAACATTATTGTCATCCACACCTAATAAAATAGTGCCTCCTGCTGCATTGGCAAAGGCACAGATTTCTTCTGTGACCTCTTTGACCTTGTTTGGAATATTTCTCTTGAATTCCACATTATAGCCCTCTCCAGATGCAATCAAGGATTTTATTTCAACGGTGCTTAACATAACTATTGTGATAACTATGGATGATTCACAAAGCTATTGAAATTGTTTTGGTTATTTATTTTTAATTTTCTTTAGTACAGTATTTCAAGGTTAATTTAAATTACCAGATACTCTAATTAAAAAATCAATAGTGTGGCAGCTCGCCGTTATCTTTTATATTAGTAACGTAATTAAATAGGTTTAAATCGATGGTAATCCAATACTCTTTTTCAGCTTCAACTTTTTGTTTAAGACCCTTGATTATTTTTAAGGATAAATTTCTAAAATCTTCTACTACTTGAGCTAAATCGTGTTCATAGAGTTCGTAATAGTCATCTTTAAAAACCTGTTTGCTTTTTAATTTCAACTCTCTTAAAGACAGAATTGGATGCTCAATTAATAAATAATCAGCAATAAAAAAGTAATTTCGATGCATCGCTTCAAAAAAGATTAAATCCACAGATTCTATGGGCAAATGATAATCCCTGTAACTATGCTCATCTTGAAAATTATGATAATGTTCCAATGTTGATAAGAATGTTTTTATTTCATTTTCAAAGAGATTTCTTGAATCTTGAAAAGCATATCTCAATCTGAAAAGTGATGATCCCGCTTTTTTATCAAAAAAGTCCATATCTTTTGATATAGAATAATTAAAGGTCTTTTGCTTAGCGAAAGCAAAAAAATTCTTTTTTATGAAATTTTTGACTGAAATAAAATACATTTCTTTTTTTTCATTGTCCGTCACACAGAGAAATACTGGTACTGGAAAGTGATACCAATAATTACTTGTCGATATTTTTATATTGGAAATAGTCAATGTATTATCCAAATTCCAATTTATATTCTCTTTAGATTTGAGTTGTATTGATGCTAAATCTCCTGTTAATTGATTTTTCTCATTTACCAATTCTACATAACAGTCGATACCATAATCTCTTTCAGTAACGTCCCTAACTATCCAATTATCCGGAATGTGGTTTGCAAATATTTTGAACGATGTTGATTCAGAAATATGTTGAGGTACTCTTTGTGGTAATTGCATATATTTCTATTTATTATTTTTCTTCTTCCTTAAAAATTCTGGGTTCCATATTGAAATGCATAATAATAATTATTTTGGAAGCGGTGTTCAAAAATAAAATTAAATGCTTATTTAGAATATGCCTTTTAACTATTTTTCCTAAATCTTTCTCCGAAAACCAAATCAATGTTTTATCCTGTGGGAAAACATTAACAAAGTACAGGCATCCTCAAATTGGGGGTACGATGTATTTATTAATCGGTTGAAATTTTAATGTATCGCAGAATCCATATTATAAAGACAGGTACTCTTAAATAATTAACCTAGAGATAGTTGGCGTCGCATCAAGTTATGAGAGGTAAGAATTGAAATAATTGTTGGGTGGAGCATAAACTTGAGGTTTGCTGTTTTGCCTATCATCAATTACATAAAAGATTTAAAGTCAGTGGTAGGTTTACAATGTTATAAGAGTGTAATTAGGTTGTTCTTATTATAACATATAACATTCGTCGAAAGACCTAACATATTTCAACTGATTGGTTTTTGATTAAAACACTTCACTAACATTCTATAAAGTTCTGGATGTTTCTTTTTAAGCAAGTCTGGACGCTCAAAAAAATACTCTGAAGCTACCGCAAAGAATTCTGCTTGGGTTTGTACCACCATATTTTCGGATATCAGAATGATTGTCGTTTATGGCTTCCATTTCCTTATGGATTAAATTCAGCCAAGGTATTGCATATTGATGTTCTAATAATCGTTCTGGAACGCCATCCGTACTATCATCCAGCTTATCAATAAGGTGCACAAACTCGTGTATGCCCGTATTACTTTTATCGGTTGTATTTTTAAAACCGTGGTACAATGCTTTTTTAGATAAAATCATTTGCTTCTCAAAACGTCCGTTCCCTACTATTCCACCAATACTGCGTGAGTTATCCTTACTGCTAAATTGTATATCTTCATTAAAATTATCTGGATACAAGAGGATGCCACTTAAATTAGTGTAATGCCATTCTTTAAAACCAAAAACAGGAATTACCGCACTTGCTGCAATTAAAATTTTGTCTAATTCTTCCAATTCAAACTGTACTCCATCTATATAAACCTCACTTAAAAACTGCATCATTCTTTGTTGAAAAACAAGTTGCCTGCCTTTAGAAAGATTTTCATAATAAAGAACATTCTCCATTAATAATTTGTGCCAATGCTCTGGAAATGGCTTTACACTATGCCGTTTCGCTTTTCGATAAAAATGAATAGCAAACAGAAGAATTACAACCAAAATTAAAATATAAACCATATTATACCGAGGTATTAATCTACAGGTTCCGCTTTAAAGCCTACTTTTTGCAATGTAGCCTTTACATCTTCTTCTGAAGCACCATCGCTTTCTACTGTTAGAATTTTATCTGGGTTGGCGGTATCCACCTCCCAACTTTCTACACCTTCTTGCTTGTTTAAAAAAGGGGTCACTTTTGATACACAACCACCACAATTGATATTTGTTTTAAATTTTAAAGTTTTCATTGTATTTGAATTTATAATTAATATTAAAGTTTTACTCGTTTAAGCCTTAAACTATTTAGAACTACAGACACGCTACTGAAAGCCATTGCCATTCCTGCTATCATTGGGTCTAATAAGAACCCATTTACTGGATACAAAACGCCTGCTGCAATTGGAATACCAATGAGATTATAGATGAATGCCCAAAATAGATTCTGACGTATGCCCAACACAGTTCTTTTTGATAGTTCCAATGCTTTGGGAATGGATTGCAAATCTGACGTTATCAATGTCATCTTTGCAACATCCATTGCAATGTCCGAACCTTTTCCCATTGCGATGCTTACATTGGCCTGCGCCAAAGCGTGGGAATCGTTGATACCATCACCAACCATAGCCACTGTTTTTCCATCAGCTTGTAATTTCTCAACAAAAGCTGCTTTCTCCGAAGGCATTACTTCGCCTTGATAATTTGTTATTCCTACTTGTTTTGCGACAGCAGATGCGGTTTTATTATTATCTCCTGTAAGCATATAGACCTCAATGTCTCGTTCTTGAAGCGTTGCTATGGCCTTTTTTGAAGTTTCCTTAATCTCGTCTGCAATGGCGAGTATCGCCAGCACTTGCTTTTCATTACCAAAGAAAATAACTGTTTTCGCTTGCTCTTCGAGACTTTCTGCTGTTTGCATTAAGGAAGCGTCGATTTGAATATTTTTCTCAAGCATTAATTTATGGTTTCCAACATAGTATTGTGAACCATTTTCTGTTTGAGCTTTTACACCCATTCCTGTAATACTTTCAAAAAAAGCAATTTCAGCTTTTTCAATATTTTCATCTTTTAAGTGATGGACTACCGCTTCCGCCAAAGGATGTTCTGATTGTGCTTCTATTGCCAAAAGAATTTGTTTGTATTGATTTTGATTTTCAAGTTTATCCATCCAAAGTATATCAGTTACTAACGGTTTCCCTTCTGTAATTGTGCCTGTTTTGTCGAGAATGACCGCATTCACTTTATGACCGAGTTCTAAACTCTCGGCATCTTTTATAAGAATATTGTTTTCTGCACCTTTACCAATACCCACCATAATGGCAGTAGGTGTTGCCAAACCTAACGCACAAGGACAGGCTATAACCAATACTGCTACAGATGTCAACAAGGCTTGTGAAAATGCATTATCGCCTGCAGCCGACATCCAAACAATAAAGGTAATAACAGAAATCCCTAATACAATCGGAACAAATATTCCTGCGATTTTATCGACCAGTTTTTGCACAGGTGCTTTGCTTCCCTGTGCTTCCTGAACCATTTTTATGATTTGGGAAAGCAGGGTTTCGCCACCTACTTTTTCAGCAGTAAATTGAAAGCTACCTTTTTGATTTACAGTTCCTGCAAACACCTTTTCATCCTTTATCTTTTCTACGGGAACGGGTTCTCCTGTAATCATACTTTCGTCAACATAAGAACTTCCTTTAGATACCAATCCGTCAACAGGAATTTTCTCTCCGGGTTTTACAAGAATAGTTTGCCCTACCTGAACAGATGAAATGGGGATTTCAATTTCTTCGCCATTCTCAATAATCTTTAATGTTTTAGGTTGTAAGCCCATCAGTTTTTTGATGGCTGAAGAGGTATTGGATTTCGCTTTTTCTTCCAATAATTTTCCCAAGGAAATAAAGGTTATAATGACCGTAGCGGCTTCATAGTATACGTGAGGCTCAATACCACGACTCAACCAAAATTCAGGAAAGAGGGTGTTGAAAACACTGAAGAGAAAGGCAATACCTGTGCTCAAGGCGACCAAGGTATCCATATTCGCCTTGCCACGTTTGGCCTGTTTGAAAGCATTGATAAAAAAGCTACGACCGAACCAAAATAAAACTGGAACGGTCAACACCAACGATATCCATTTTCCGGGTTCCCAAGCCATAAAGAACATTCCCAGAATAAAAATGGGCAGCGTTAAAATGGCTGACCAAATAGTGCGATTTTTTATGTCTTGATAATGCTTTTGCTGTAGTTCTTGTTGTACTTCCGAAGGATTCTCCGCATCAATGATAATATCATAGCCAACTTCGCGAAGTGCATTTTGAAGCTGATTAGGACTCAACTCTTTGTCGTACTCTACAAGAACAGAACTGCTCGCAAAGTTTACGCTTGCATCAAATACACCGTCTGTGTGTTTTAACACAGATTCAACACTCGCTGCACACGATGCGCAGGTCATTCCTGTAACTGGGAATGATTCTTTTATTCCTTGCTTATGGTTTTTCTCTTTGGTTTCAAATATGTTAATTGTCTCCATAGTCCTATTCTAATTTGCACTCTGCAAATTTCAGGATTAAAAGACTTTAATGTATTATGTTATTTGCTGAATGATTTGTAGAATTTGCTGAATTCGGTTCATCTATTGCAAAAGCGTTGTATCTAAACAGATATAAAATACTTTAGGAACTGTAAGAACAGTACAAAGCAGATTAACAGGATAACAACGATTAGAATACCAATCCAAATTATTTTATCTTTTTTGGTAATGCTATTTTTTACAGACGGTACTTTAGTGTTTTTTTTATTTCGTCTATCTCGTCTATTTCGTCTATTTTCTAACATAGAATATCATTTTTGCTATGAACCAACCAACCAATCAACCACTTCCACTTCATCTGCTGTAACCCCAAAAATTATATTCTCGCAGTTAATCAATGCTTATGAATATTCCCTTTTAGCACAAAATAGTATAATAGGAATGCGGTTATTACCACAAAGATTATTGCAAGAATCCCATTGAACTTATCTTTTTTTTGTGATTTTGTTATTCGATGATTTACTAACCTTTTTATTTCTTTTATTTCTCTGTTTTTGATACATCGTTTTTGATTATTACCATTTCATCTTCTGTAATCTAACAGCATTTAAAATAGCCAACAAAGCCACTCCTACATCTGCAAACACAGCCTCCCACATTGTCGCCAGGCCTCCTGCACCCAAAACAAGTACCACAGCTTTTACTCCAAAAGCAAGCGCAATATTTTGATATACAATACGTCTGGTTGAACGACCAATTTTAATAGCTTTTGCAATTTTGCTCGGTTGGTCTGTTTGGATGATAACGTCTGCCGTTTCTATCGCTACATCACTTCCCAAGCCGCCCATTGCTATACCAACATCGCTTACTGCCAATACTGGGGCATCGTTGATGCCATCGCCAATGAAAGCTACTCTTCCGTCATTTCGGGACATCAATTTTTCGACTTCGTTCAATTTATCTTCTGGAAGCAATCCGCCTTTTGCGGTATCGATGCCCATTTCTTTTGCGACTTGTTGCGTAATGGAATCCTTATCGCCTGAAAGCATTATGATTTTGGAAATTCCTGATTCCCTAATTTGCTTAATGGCTTCGTGTGCATCATCCTTTAGCTCGTCTGCAATGATTACATAGCCTGCAAATTTGCCTTCAATGGAAACCATCACGATAGATTCTACAATGTTGTCGGTTTCAGATGGAACTTCGATATTGTTTGAAATCATCAATGGTTTATTCCCAACCAATACGGTTTTGCCGTTTACTGTTCCCTTTAAGCCTTTTCCTGCTACTTCACTTACTTCGGAAGCTTGAAAATCTTCGCCATCGGCTTTATAATCCATAATTGCTTTGGCAATGGGATGGGTAGATTGTTCTTCCATCGCCATTAGGTATTTCATAAATTCAGGTTCTTTCCAGCCAATGGCTTTTATTTCTTTGATTTTAAAAACACCTTTGGTTACAGTTCCTGTTTTGTCCATAACAACGGTATTAACCTTCGTCATTTCATCCAAATAAGATGCGCCTTTGAACAAAATCCCGTTTTTTGAAGCTGCTCCCAATCCACCAAAATAGCCCAACGGAATAGAGATAACCAAAGCACACGGACAGGAAATAACCAAGAAAATCAATGCTCTATACAACCAATCGCTAAAGACATAATCGTCCACAAAAAAGTAAGGTAGAAATGTCAAGGCAATTGCCAAGAATACCACGATAGGCGTATAGATTTTTGCAAACTTTCTAATGAACAATTCGGTCTTTGATTTCCGTGCGGTGGCGTTTTGCACCATATCCAAAATTCTTGTAATAGAACTATCCTTAAATTCTTTAGTAGTTTTTATTTCAATTACACCGTCCAAGTTTATGCTTCCAGCAAATACTTTTTCGCCTTTTGCAATGGTATCAGGTTTGCTTTCGCCCGTTAATGCTGCGGTATTGAACGAGCCTTTTTCGGACAATAAAATACCATCTAAAGGAATTTTTTCGCCCACACGTACTTGCACTTTTTCGCCAATAGCAACGGTTTCGGGATTTACAGAAACATAATTGTTGTCCCGATAAACCAAAGCTTCATTGGGTCTTACATCCAGTAATGCCTTGATGCTTCCTTTGGCTCTTTTAACCGCGGCACTTTGGAATAATTCGCCTACCGCATAAAACAACATTACTGCCACACCTTCCGGATATTCGCCAATGGCGAATGCACCTATGGTTGCGATGGACATCAATAGAAATTCGGTAAAGAAATCGCCATTTTTGATGCTGTTCCAACCTTCCTTTATCACAGGAAAACCTACAGGAAGGTATGCGACTGCATACCAGACGATACGTATCCAATCTTTAAAAAATGCTACGTCAAAATAATCCATCGCAATGCCAATAATCAGCATTACAAAGCTGAAAATTGCTGGTACATAAACTTTAAATTTCCCTATGCTTTCTGCGCTGCTTTGGTTGTGGGCATCATTGCGCTTGTGAGTATCTGAAGAAGTTTTATTCAAATCTCTTAAATTGACTTTCTTTTTTTTCATTAGTTTGATAATAATTTTATTTTAATTCACAGTTATTCCAATCTCAACACCAATTGCGCAAACTGCACTTCTATGGTATCATCGATACCCTCTATTAAGAAATCCAAACCAGTATTTGAAACCAATAATTGTCCGGTTGCACTTATCAAGCAGGACATACTTACTCCTTGTTCTATATGGGTAATGGTTGCTTTAAATTGTGATTTAAAGGATTTACCTTGATAAGTAACATCTATCAGCCAATTAAAGTTGATAGGGTCGTGCCGTTTTGATAAAAAATCCTGTGATGGAATAGTGCCCGTGAACCGAAGCATCAAAGGGGCTTCCTGCTGTTGTAAAATGGTATTGATTTCAGGAATATCTGTTGATAAAGTCTTAAGGTCGAGTACACCATTAACCACTTTGGAATCATAATCAAGATATAAGGCCAATTTATGGCTTTCTGCCTTGACGGGTTTAGAGTTAACCAAAGTCATCATCATAATATGACCTTCTTCAGTTGTATAAATTTTTTGGGCGTTTACTTTATAATAACTAACCAACAAGATTATTAAAATACAATGTTTAACATTCATAATATCCATCTTTAATTGTATAATTAAAAAAAAGCAGCTTCTACTTTTGCTTTTAATGCTATTAATCATTTTGCTTTAAGAAGCATCATAAAAGCTGCCTGCTATTAATTAAGTTTTCACTTAATTTATTTTAAATAAAAAATTTCACTCTTTCACATAACCACTTACCGCTATTTATTATCTATATCCTTTTCTCTTTTACCGAAATAATACATCAGAGCAACACTTGCACCTAATAGTCCAAACAGAATATTCTCGAAAATTTGATTCCCATTGATATTCACAATTTCAATGAAATTATTTATTAAATATAGCCACCAATTAATTTCATAATTCTGACTGCTAATCGTGAAAATTGTTATCCCCAAAGGTTGAAGGATAAAAACACCTATGGCAAACCCAATTAGTATGGTAATAAGAATATTCTTTTTATTCATCGTCTGTCTTTTACGGAAGTAAGCTTACTGGCTCTCAATCCAACTTTTGGCATCTTCCTTTTGGTCTATATTGAAATACTTAATTTCGGCGTTGGTAAAAGGCTTCATAAATTGGGTTATCCATTCTTGCCATTTTTTATCTCCTACCATTGCTATTTTTTCATAGTCTCTGGCGTGGGCCGTATCCATTTTGAGGTCTTCCCATAAACTAGGCAAGTCCCAACCCGTAAAATTGTCCATCTCAAAATACCAACGAACCTTCATCCCCTTGTCCAGTATAGCGTGGATAAGTGGATGGATTTTTTCGATGTCTTCTTTTCTCAATTTGCCCGAAGCTTTTGTTGCAACAATATTTTTTTCCTTTAACTCAATTATCTGTAACATTTTATATAGTTTTTAATTAATTATTATCCTTCTAAATCGTAAAACCATTCTTCAGCCATTACAATTGCTTTTTTGATGGCCTTTTCTTTTGAAAAGTCTTCCTTTTCGATTAATTCTTTCGCAATTTCAATTGCCTTTTTTCTTACCGATGGATTAAGGGTGTCAAGCTCTGCTCTAAATTCTTCAAATGTCCAGTCCATAAAAAATATATTAGTGGTTAAACAATTCCTTTTCCTTTTCGGGGTCTATATCTTTTTTTTCTCTTTTATCCAAAAAATAATCCAGCAAGATACCTACTACAATCGCTCCCACAAACGCGGCATAAACTTTCCAATCAAATTGTATGACCAAAGAGAGGCTTATGATTATCGCCAAAATTGGCAGTATCGGAACTTTCCCAACAGATAAAGGAACTTTAAAGGGCCTGTCTTTATCTGGTGCTCTGAAACGCAATACGATAAGGGCAATGTTCACGGCGACAAAGACGAGCAACGCACCCAATGACGACATTCCCGCTACGATTTTAATATCGCCCAATAGCATAAAACCCGCAACTGCCGCCATAACCACAATGGTAGTAACCCACGGCACTTTATGTGCATTGGTTTTGGTCATAAATTTCGGAAGTTCGCCCACGCTTGCCATTCCAAACAGCAGCCTGCTGATAGAGATAATACCGCTAAAGGCCGCATTGGCAGTAGCAAAAAGTGCTGCGACCGCCAATGTCACGGGCAACCAACTGTTGAGATTTGATGCCGCAAGTGAAAGTGGCGAATCTACTTTTGCCAGTTCTGACGGGTCGGCAATGTTAAGTACCGTAAAAGCTATGAGCAGATAGATAACGGTTGTAAAAACCATTGTCAGTAGAAAGGCACGAGGAATGGTCTTGCCAGGGTTTTTTACTTCAGAACCCAATGCAGCCATATGCTCAAAACCTGTATAGACAAAAAACAAGGTTGCGGTAGCCGCCAAAGTACCGGAAAAGGATTCAACTTTAAAAAATTCAGCCTTTGGCGGGCCAGTTTCTGCAAGCCCGACCACAATAAGAATGAACAATCCCAAAAGTTGTATGCTAACCATTATAATATTGGCAGTAGATGATTGCTTGATTCCCGTAATGCTTATCAATGAAAGAATTATCAATACGCCATAACTTATCAATAGGGAAGGCACACTAAAAAAAGTGTTGAAATAACCTGAAAAGGCCAGCAATACAGCGGCTATCGTGGCAGAACTGTGAAAGGCAATTGTCCAGCCAGTGAGAAAGGAAGGAATGTCAATTTTCGGAAACGCTTTGCGTACAAAAATGAATTCGGCACCTGCATTGGGATAGGTAGAGGATAACTCTGCATAAGACAATGCCGAAACGCTGGCAGCAATTGCAGCGAAAACAAAACTCAACCAAAGGTCGGTACCTGCTTGTCCAGCTGCTGCGCCTATGACAGTATATATTCCTGCACCCACGATAGTGCCTACTCCATAAAAGGTAAGGCGAATTGTTCCCAATGATTTTTTTAATTCTGCCATAATATTTTTTAAGTTAGAGAAGGTGGAAGAAACCTGAACCTGACCATTGGACCCAAGGGTTCAGAATTCTGAAACTTCCATCTAATATTTTTGCCTGCATTTTTCACATATTCCCTTTAATATCAGGTTCACATTTCTCACTTCATAATCGTCTGGCAAGCTTTCTTTCGATATCTTATTCGGTAAACAGATTGTTCTTCTGCAATCGGTACAATGAAAATGCAGATGTAAATCTATACCGTATTTATCTTTGGCGTTTTCATCAGAAATAGCATATTTTGCCACTCCGACCCCATCATTAATCTGATGAATCAGCCCTTTATCCTCGAAAATCTTGAGATTTCGATAAAATGTCGTTCTGTTTGCTGTTTTATTGGTTTCGCTCTTTTGAACAAAAGCCTTTTTCAAATCGGAAAAGGACACGGCACTTTGCTTCCTTTTCAGGAACTTGTATATCTTCAACCTCATTTGAGTAGGTCGAATACCGTGATTTAATAGTATCTTTTCCGTTTTAGTCATTGCAATATTAATTCAAAAGCAAACCCTTTTTTCAAAACATATATTTGATGCTATTTCTTATAAGCCAAAAGCCTTAACGCATTAAAAACCACAAGTAATGTTGAGCCTTCGTGGATGACCACTGCAATACCGATATTGGCCCAACCCATAATGGTCGATGGGATAAGCAATGCCACAATACCGAGGCTTACCCAAAGGTTTTGCTTGATAATTGCCTTTGCCTTCCTGCTCAAGCCTATGGCAAAGGGCAGGGTTTCCAATTTATCGGCCATTAGGGCAATGTCTGCAGTTTCCAAGGCCACATCACTGCCCGCTGCACCCATTGCGATACCTACTGTGCTGTTTGCCATTGCAGGGGCATCGTTCACACCGTCGCCTACCATTGCGACTTTGGATTCCTGTTCTTTTAATTTTTTAATGGCATCTACCTTTTCCTCTGGCAACAGGCTTCCCCAGGCATCGGTCAACCCAATTTCTTTAGCAACGGCATCGGCAACCTTTTGATTATCCCCGGTTAGCATTATCATCCGCTTGATACCGATTTCCTTTAATTTTTTCAGTGTTTCCTTGGCCGCTTCCCGTGGGGTGTCCATCAGGGCGATGATACCTATATATTCTTTGTTCCTTCTTATGAGCATCGTAGTATTTCCACCACCTTCAAGTTCTTTTACTTTATTCGATATATCTTCGGATGGTTTTGCTTCATCGAGGTCTTCGTACAAGTCAAGGTTTCCAATATAGATTTTATCCTTGCCCGAAGAAGCTTTGATACCTTTTCCGAGAACTGCTTCCAAATCTGACGCATCGATAATATCAGTACCTTTCAGACGCTCTTTCCCATCCCTTACGACGGCTTTGGCCAAAGGGTGGTCGCTCAAGTTTTCAACGGCAACGGCTATCTTTAACAGTTCATTTTCTTCAATATCCCCCAATGGTACTACTTCGGTAAGTTTGGGCTTGCCTTCGGTAAGCGTGCCTGTTTTATCAAAAGCCAAAGCGGTTATGACCCCTAAATCCTCAAGTGGTCGCCCACCTTTGATGAGCACGCCGCCACGTGCTGCCCTTGCCACACCGCTCAATACGGCACTTGGTGTTGAAATGGCCAGTGCACAGGGACTTGCAGCTACCAATACCGCCATTGCACGATAAAAGCTGGCACTAAACGGTTCGTCAATGACCAGAAAGGCAAAGAGTAGGATACCAACCAGTATCAGTACGGATGGCACAAAGTATTTTTCGAACTTATCGGTCAGCAGTTGCGTGGGGGACTTCTGGGTCTGTGCCTCGTTGACCAATTTGACCAGTCGGGACAGGGTAGAGTCTTTGGCTTCTTTGATTACCTTTATTTCCAGCGTGTTATTACCGTTGATAGTTCCGGCAAATACCCGATTTTCATCCTTGATATCATCGTCTGCCGAATAGTCCCTGCCTGTATCTTCCACGGGAAGTTTATCCACGGGTACACTTTCCCCAGTAATAGGGGCCTGGTTTACACTGCTTTTTCCGTTGACCACGACGCCATCTGCGGATATTTTACTATTGGGCTTGACCACTATAATATCGCCAATACTCAATTGCTCAATTCCAACTTCTTCGGTCTTGCCATCTTTTTTAAGCAATGCTGTTTTTGGTGCAAGGTCTGCAAGCGCAGCAATGCTTTTTCTTGCTTTGTTCATTGCGTAATGTTCCAAGGCGTGCCCAAGGCTAAATAAAAACAACAACAGTGCACCTTCTGCCCATTCTCCCAGAATGGCGGCACCAATGGCAGCGACCAGCATTAAAAAATCAATTTCAAAACCACCCTTGGCCACAGTTTGAACCGCTTCCTTGGCCGTAAAGAAACCACCGAAAAAGTACGCGCCAATGTACAAAGTAAGACTGACCCAATCCGGGATGGATTCCACATAAGAAAGCCCGAAACCTATCCCGAGAAGTGCCCCACAGATAATGGAAAAAATAAGCTCCGTATTTTTACCGAAAACCCCACCGTGGGCGTGCTCTTCTCCTTCCTCGTGGGTCTCGCCCTCCTTGTGCTCGTGGCCCTCTGTGGAAGTTTGCTCTTTAGTATCTTCCTTCTTTGAACGTTCCTGTTTTTTTTTGGATGCTTCGGTGTAATTATTTTCGTTTGAAGAACTCCGCTGAACCTGAAGGTCTTCCTTTTCAATCTGTTTACTTATTTCATCAAAATTTGTTTGCTTTTTATCAAACTCAAGGCGAACCATTCCAGAGGCCGAAACGGAAGCCTCCAAAACCCCATTGATTGCCAAAAGGCTTTTCTCTATGGAACGTGCCTGTCTTGTATGTCTGATTCCTTTTACCTTAATGAGCAAATGCCCATATTTTTCGGTAATCTCGGCACCTGTCTGTTCTGCGAGGGATTGAATGCGGTCGATGGAAATGATATCGGGGTCATAATGAAAACAGAGCTGTGGCGTGGCATCTTCTTTTATATCTGCAACGTGCACTTTTTCGATGCCCTCTTTAGCCTGTAATTCTTTTATAAGCCGTTCAACACAAGTATCTTTTTCGTTAGGAACTTGCGGAAGGATTACCGGGATTTTTAGCTGTAGTTTTTTCATTTTTTACTATTTTTTTATCCATTCTTTGGCATCGTCTTTTTCTTCTGGCTTATAAAATTTTATATGAGCTTCTGAAAAAGGAAGCAATGCCTCGGTAAATTGCTCCTGCCATTTAACGCTACCCACTAAAGCAACACGCTTTAAATGCGTTTCATTCGGAAGATTTAATTCAATGCCCTTCCAATATGCGTTTGCCGTCCAGCCTTCAAAATTATGCATTTCGATGTACCAAGAAACTTCCTGATATGCAGTTATATGTTCTATTAAGACCGGTATCAAGTTTTCATAATCCTTGGCATCCAGCTTATTCTCTGCCACCATATATACAGTAGCCTCTTTTTTATAGATTGATATCATTGCTCATTATTTATAAATGATAATTGAATTTAAAAACCAAAAGTTTAATCCAGATTGTCGCTGCATTTTTCGCAAATGCCCTTTACCACCAGGTTAATGTCCTCGGTAATGTAGCCATCAGGCAAGCTGATATGCGGGATTTTATGCTCTGTTAAACAGACCGTTTCATTACAGTTGTTGCAATGAAAGTGCAAATGAAGGTCGTTGCCGACCTCGCACTCACAATTCTCTTCGCAAAGGGCGTATTTTATAACACCTGTCCCATCCTCAATTTGATGCACAATACCTTTTTCTTCAAACGCTTTCATAGTCCTAAATAGGGTGCTTCTTTCACTGACCTTAAAATCCTTTTCCAAATCGCCAAGACTGATGGCTACCTTTAATTCCACCAAACGTTTATAAGTCATTAGGCGCATAGCCGTAGGTCGTATCCCTTTGCTTTCCAGTAGTTGGACTATTTTTTCCATTTGCAACAAAGTGTTTTATAGGTCGTACCGTTTTAAGGAATCTCCAGTTTTAATCTGAAAGGCATCTTCAATATTTGCTATATAAATAATACCATCTCCAGGCCCGTCGGTTTTGGCGTTGGCTATAATTGTTTCAATGGCCGCTTGGGCTTCCTCATTTTGGCAGACCAGTTCCAACTTAACCACTGGACTATCTGTCACGTGAAAATCCAGCGACGGTCTTGCACCTTTTGACTTGAATGCGCCAGTGCCTTCTGCTTGTGAAAGGGTCATACTTTCAAATCCATTATCTGATAGTGCTTCAATGACTCTTTGGATTCGGTTCGGTTTTATAAATGCTTTTATTTCCTTCATATTATTAATTTTTTAAATTTTTAATCGATTTTGAACCGAGCCTATTTTCTAATTTTTAACTAACTAATTAAGACGATAAACAAACTCGGAATCAAAATCTTTGATTATTATTGAATTAATGTCCGTGTTCCAGTTCGCCTTTAACCATTTCCGAAGAGAGGTTATAAGCTCCGTTTATGACAACTTTGGCGTCCTTTGAAACTTCGGCAGGAAGATTGACTTCAACAAAGCCCAAATCAGTTAGTCCAACCGTTACGGGTACCATTTTAAATTTCATTTTGTTCGCTTCCATTTCTTCATCTTCATCCAAAATAAAAATAAAGGATTGCTCGCCTTCTTTTATAATGGCAGCTTCCGGTACGGCAAAACCTTTTTTCTCGCCCTGCACTATGCGTCCTTCCACGTACATACCCGGCAACAGGTTTTTATCCTTGTTCTCAATATCTGCCAAAACTTCCAATGCTTTTGGGTCAGTATTGAAGGTTTTGCCAACAGACCTAACGGTTGCCTTAAGCAGTTCATCTGGACGAGAAGCCGTTGAAAAATATATCTGTTGCCCTTTCTTGATTTGCTTTATGTCCTTCTCATATACTTTAAAGTTTACATAAATCTTTGAATTATCGCTTATTGAGAACATTTTGGATTGTTGTGCCACATAATCGCCCAGACTAATCATTACTTCATCCACATAGCCACTTATGGGTGTGGTAATGGGAACTGCGGAATATATTTGGCCTTCAGCCACCTTGTCCGGGTTGATGCCCAACAATCTCAATTGGGACCGCAAACCATTGACACTGGATGTTGTGGAACGAAATTTTGACTGTGCCATCTGAAATTCCTTGCCAGAAGAAACACCTTTGTCATAAAGGATCTGCTTGCGCTCAAAATCCTGTTTCAAAAAGACCAGTTCGTCATTTTTTTCCTGATAATCCTGTTGCATTGCAATGATATCTGGATGCTCAATATACGCAAGCACCTGTCCTTTGCTTACATTATCTCCTGGCACAACTTTTATGGAACTCACATTTCCACCAACAAACGGACTGATGTTCGCCTTGTCCTGTGGGTAAAGTTCCAGCGTTCCTGTTACCTTAATGTTGTTCCCTAAATTTCGTTCCTCCAGAGGTTTCATTTCCAAACCGATGGTTTCGGCCTGTTGCTTTGTAAGTTCTACAACGCCTTCTTCCTCACTATGGCCTCCTTCTTCTTCGTCGTGACCTTCTTCGCCGTGTGCATCTTCGCCAGCAGCTTCGGTTTTTGATACGCCTTCAGCTTCGTTATGCCCAAGTTCAGATTTTTGGCCATCGTTACAACTCATAAACATAAGTGCAAATAATACGGTACTTACTAATAGTATATTCTTCATTTTTCTTCTTTTTATATTATAGATTACCCAACTGATATTGTACCTCAATAGATTGTTGGTTGTATTGATTGATGTATTCCAAATGTGTTTGCTTTATCCTGATGGCACTGTTAAGGATGGTTATATAGTTCACATAATCTATTTCGCCTTCCTTGGATGCCAGTTCTGCGGTTGTTATTTGTTCTTCCGCCAAAAGCAATGCGCCTTCTTCATAATACTGCAATATTTTCCGTGTTTTTTCAAGGGATTTGAACAATTGCGACACCCTACTTTCAGTGGTTGCCTTTTGCTCCAAATATTGATTCTCTGCGACCATTGCATCTGCCTTGGCTGCCTTTACCCTTGATTTCTGCGGAAAGAACCACAACGGAATACTGATTCCTGCCTGATAGGTATTGAATCCCGAAACATCATCCACAACTTGCCGTCCGAACGATAAATTAAATTTCGGTAGGAATTGGGATTTTTCAACGCCCACATTTGCTTTACTTACTTCGGCGTTCTGCAACGCATATTGCAACATTGGGTTGTTTGCCACCGAGGTTGAATCCAACGTTGCCATAAAATCCAATGGCTCGTAAAAACCATCAACTGTTTCGATGGTTTCATCCGTTCCCAAATATTGTTTTAAGGCATGTTTGGCAATTTCAATATCGTCATAGGCTTGTTGCCTTAACACTTGAATCTGTTGAAATTCGGAAGAGGCTGAAATAAATTCCAGCTTACCTGTTTCTCCAGTGTCATAACGAAGTTGGGCAGCGGTCTTGAAATTGGCATAAATACTGTCCAATTGGTCTGCAAAACGCAACTGTGCCTTGTAATAATTAATTTGGTCATAGGCTTGCATCACATTGCGTACCAACTGTTGCTCACTCGCTACGTAAAACTTCTCTCCCAAAACAATACGCTCTTTATAAAACTTGGATTTTGAAAATCCCGAAAGCAAGTCAATGTTGCCCTGTTGCACACCAATGGTTGTCTGTACCCCGGGAAGATTATTTCCATATTCTTCCTTTCCCGTGAAAACTTGGGTGCTACCAAGGTCAAAACTGGTGCCTTTCATAGCCTTTTCCCTTTCAATAAACGCTTCACTTTCCTTAAGCGATGGATAATTCTGTTTTGCCAAAGCGATGGCCTCATCTACGGTCAAGGTTTTAGGAATTGTGCCATCTTGATTGGTGTCTTGGGCCACCGCAGTTCCGGAAGCCATCAAACCACCCACCATCAACAATACGGTTACAATGTTCGTGGATTTGTTGATATAGCTTACACCTCCATCAGTATTGTTTCGTTCCTTTCTTGATTCCAACCAATAATACAATACCGGAAGGACTACAAGGGTTAAAAACGTGGCCGTAAGCAATCCACCAATCACTACTGTTGCCAATGGTCGCTGTACCTCGGCACCTCCCGAGGTAGAAATCGCCATTGGGATAAAGCCCATAATGGCCGCCGTTGCGGTTAGCAAAATTGGTCGTAACCGTTCGTGTGTTGCTTCGTATATTCGTTTCTTTAAGTCTGTCATTCCACTTTCTTTTAATTCGTTGAATTTGTTTATCAGTACCAAACCGTTCAATACCGCAACTCCAAAGAGCACGATAAATCCGACTCCTGCTGAAATACTAAAGGGCATTCCCCGTATCCAAAGCGCAAACACGCCACCAATGGCCGCCAGAGGCACTGCCATATAAATCATTACCGACTGCGAGAACGAGCTCAATGCAAAATAGAGCAATATGAATATCAGAAAAAGTGCAATAGGTACTACAATCATCAATCGGTCTGACGCACGTTGCAGGTTTTCAAACGAACCTCCGTAGGTTACAAAATAACCTGGTGGCAGTTTCACTTCCGTTTCCAGTTTTTGCTGAATTTCCTCGACCATCGATTTTACATCTCGCCCACGAACATTGACTCCTACCGAAATACGACGCGAGGTATTGTCCCTTGAAATCTGCATTGGACCGGGTTTGTAACTGATGTCCGCTACTTCCTTTAACGGTACTTGGGCACCATTTGGTAAATCGATATATAGATTTTTAAGGCTGTTGATGTCCTGTCTGAAGTCCTTCGCCAAACGAATGACCACATCAAAGCGTTTTTCGCCCTCAAAAATCACACCTGCCGCTTCTCCTGAAAAGGCGGCACTTACATAATCATTCAGCTTGTCAACGGTTACACCGTACTGTGCCATTTTTGCACGATTGTATTCCACGGTCATTTGTGGCAAACCACTCGTAGCTTCCACATTGAGGTCGGCCGCTCCGGGAACGCTTCTAATGACCGCTGCGATTTCCTGAACCTTGTCTGCCAATACGCCCAAATCTTCTCCATACAATTTAATGGCCACGTCCTCGCGAACACCCGTAAGCAGTTCGTTAAAACGAAGTTCCACAGGTTGCGTAAACACGAAATTTACACCGGGAACAACTGAAATTTTTTCCTGTATTTTTTCTATAAGTTCTTCTTTGCTATCTGCGGAAGTCCATTTGCTCTTATCCTTTTCAAGAATGATATAGCTATCTGCAATATCCATAGGCATTGGGTCTGTCGGTATTTCGGCCACACCAATCCTTGAAACTACCGTTTTTACTTCTGGAAATTCATTGATTAAATTCTGAAGTTTTTTTGAAGCCTCAATGGATTCTGTAAGACTACTCCCTGGTTTTATCAAGGCCTGAAATGCAATATCGCCCTCATCAAATTTAGGTATGAATTCGCCACCCATATTGCTGAAAATAAATCCTGCAATCAATAGCAGCCCAACCGCACCAATAATGACACCAGCCCTAAAGCGAAGTGCGAAATTGAGCAAGGGCACATACGCCCTGTTCAACCCTGACATTATTTTATCACTGAACCTGTCAATCCTGTTTTCAAATTTGGCGAACCAACTGTTCTGATTTCTGGCAGGTTTTAGGAACATTGACGAAATCATTGGTACATACGTAAGGCACAGGATAATCGCTCCCAAAACCGCAAATCCGAAAGTAAATGCCATTGGACGGAACATTTTTCCTTCTACACCAGTTAAAAAGAGAATCGGTGTAAATACGATAAGGATAATAAGCTGACCGAAAAAAGCCGAATTCATCATCGTGCTTGCCGATTCATAGGCTATTTCATCCATTTCTGGCTGGCCAATGGCGGTTGTGGTTTTCTTCATCCGTTGATGGATGTGAAATACCATTCCCTCCACAATAATAACTGCGCCATCCACGATGATACCAAAATCGATTGCCCCCAAGGACATTAAATTTGCCCACACCCCAAATTGTTTCATCAAGATAAATGCAAACAGTAATGATAAAGGGATTACCGAAGCTGTAATTAATCCACCACGGAAACTTCCCAAAAGCAAGACCAAAACGAAAATCACAATCAATGAACCTTCAATAAGGTTTTTTTCAACGGTGCTTGTGGTCCTTCCGATAAGTTCACTTCTACTTAAAAACGTATCTATGTAAACGCCTTCCGGCAGGGATTTTTGTATTTCTGCAATGCGCTTCTCCACATTTTCGACCACGTTACCAGGGCTTTCTCCTTTCAGCATCAGTATTTGTCCCCCAACAGTTTCGTGTCCATCTTGGGTAAACGCACCATAGCGCACTTGATTCCCATAGCCCACTTTTTCAGCGACATCGCGCACTAAAACAGGGCTTCCGTTTTGTGTGGTTACAACGGTGTTTTCCAAATCTTCAAGGCTACGCGCCAAACCTTCGCCACGAATGAAATTTGCTTGGTGGTTTTTTTCAATATAAGCACCACCAGTATTGGCATTGTTTACTTTCAGGGCTTCAAAAACCTGATTCATTGTAATGCCAAAACTTTTTAATTTATCAGGATTTATGGCAACTTCATATTGTTTCACATAGCCTCCAAAAGCATTGACCTCGACCACTCCTGGAACTAATGCCATTTGGCGTTTTACAATCCAATCTTGAATAGTACGAAGCTCCATTGCATCGTATTTATCTTCGTAGCCCTCTTTTAGTTTTAGGGTGTATTGGTAAATTTCGCCCAGACCTGTAGTTATTGGTGCCATAAATGGCGTACCAAAGCCTTCAGGAATTTCTCCAGCAACTTCGGTTAATTTCTCTTGCACCAATTGCCGGGGAAGATAAGTGCCTGCCTCGTCCTTAAAAACAATGGTAACTACAGACAACCCAAAACGAGACACCGAACGCAGTTCGATAACATCAGGAAGATTTGCCATTGCCAATTCTACCGGATAGGTTACAAATTGCTCAATATCTTCAGTACCTAAATTTGGGGCAACTGTAATAACCTGTACTTGGTTGTTGGTAATATCGGGTACAGAACCCAGATTTATAGTGGCCATAGACCAAATGCCCGTACCTACAAGTGCCACTATAAAGAGCCCAATAATAAACTTGTTATTAATGGAAAATGAAATGATTTTGTTAATCATAAAAAAAGTATTAATTCAGTTTAAACATCGCAATGCAAAGAGATGCAAAGCGTTTATGATGCGACACTTACTTTGAAAAGCATCACGATAGGATATAACTATCCTTTAAAAAACTGAATTATACTTTAGGGGGTTGGAAAAGCGATTCCAGATATCTCGAAGTGAAGTTTACTTTATGTAAGTTAAATTGTTCTTTCCCTTCAAACCTTAATTGATTAGTTAAAGCTAAATTGTTGTTCTCAATCATTAACACTAAAGGGTGGCAACATTGCTGATGGGAATGGATTGGTGTATTCTCCTTATCTGGGTTATGATGATGCTCTTCATTTTTTGCATCATTGTCAACGTAATCTTCAACTACATATTCAAGGAAAGAGTCGCCATAAACTTTATGGTCTTGATAATGTGTTATAATATTTGAGATTTCTTTAATTGGGCCACAAAAGTCCATATCAATGCTAATTCCTTGAAAAAAGGATAGAAACGACATTGATATGGAAAAGAATATTTTCATAAAGTTTTACAAATATACAAATTAATAGATGCACAGGTTGTGCAAAGATTATTCAGATGTTAGCAACAATATTTATTTTCTTGAATTGGTGGACAAGGAACTGTTCCATAAGAACAAAACACACAACAATCTCCATCATAAGGCTTCAAGACTGTTTTACAATTCTCACACTCGTAAAAGAATTGACAAGCGTTTGTTGGCATCTCTTCTACTTTTTTGTGTCCGCAGTTTGGACAGGTAATCTCTGATTTTAATTGAATTTTCATCAAATCTCATCTAATGACTTACGGTTTTTATTAGTACTTTTTTTAAATTCCGAAGGGGTCATTCCTGTTAGCTTTTTAAACTGATTGCTTAAATAAGCGACGCTACTGTAATTCATTCTGAAGGCTATTTCACTCAAGGTTAATTCATCATAAACTATTAGTTCCTTGACACGTTCAATTTTTTGGTTGATGATAAATTGCTCAAAAGTGATACTTTCTACGGACGAGAAGAGTGCACTTAAATATTTATAATCAAGATGTATGTTGTCGCTTACATAATCTGCCCATTTAATGTTCAGTTCGCTGGATGAGTGATGAATTTTATCTACAACCAATGTTTTCATTTGTTCAATAAGTTGGCTTTTACGGTCGTCAATCAAACTAAATCCTGAATTTTGAAGCACTTTGGAAAGACCACTTTTGGTCTTGGCATTTAATGAAGAGACTAATTTAACCTCTCCCAATTTGATAGAAACATACGGTATTTCAAGTTGTTCCAAAATATTGGATACTGCCGAGATGCATTTTGGGCAAACCATATTTTTAATATGGATAGTCTCATTCATATAATACTTGTTTCAAAATAATGTTAATCCAGATTTGTATAGAGAATAATAAACAGCAGCTATTGCTGCAACAACAAAAATCAATACTATTACAACGAAAGCTATAATTTTATCTTTTTTTGAAATATCACTTTTAGGTTGATGTTCCTTCCTTTCATTTTTTCTTCTATTTCTTCTGCTTTCACTCATTATCGTTCGCCGTGATAAAACCAAGATTGCTCTATGGTCTTATTCAGATTACTTGATTAATCCGTATTTCATTTTATTGTAATGTTGCTTTTACCTCTCCACAGGTTTTCATAGCCTCTCCATAATATGGGTTTCGCACCTCTTTTTCTAAACTTATCCAATAAGCACCCTTATCGTTATCTGCCATTGGACAAAACTGGATATATACATTTTCGTTAACCCCAAAAAGTTGCACACTACTTATCATATGCGCAGATAGATGCTTAAAATGTCCTCTTTGCGTTGCGATATCTGAACTGTTCTCAATAGCATTAGCAGAGGTCTTTAGTTCTTTCTGAATGGTCATCCAATGGTTATGTGCTTTTTCATCAGATAATAATTTCATATCTACTTTTTTCAAGGATTGGTTTATTTGGTTTCCTGCTTCTTGTGCATTTTTGGCATCATCATTTACCAATGCATCTTTTAAAAGGATATAATCATCAAAAACCTGTTTTAACTGATTTTGAAATTTGTTTGATACTTCAATTCTTTCGTTCATTTCTGTATGATTGGTTTTATTCATTTTATCTCCAGTATTATTTTTATCTCCCTCCATTCCCAAATGTCCTTCGTGGCCTGTCATTGTTTTGCCGCCTGTTGCATTCATCATACTTTTTTTACCTTGTAGTTGTGCAGCAGCATCAACTGTAAATGTTCCGTTTGTAACTACCTCTTCGCCGTTGGAAAGGCCTTCTGTAATAGTATAAACATCGCCGTTTTTATTTCCCAAGGTTACTGCTCGCATTTCAAAAACGGGTTCGTTGGGATTGGTTTTTACATACACTAATGAGCGTTCGCCTGTCCACATTACCGCAGTAGCCGGAACGGTTATTTGTGTTTCCATGTTATCACTACCTTTTGTCATTGCCACTTTTGCAGTTACAAACATTCCTGGCTTTAAAATATCTTCTTTATTGTTCAATGTGGTCCGAACCGAAACTGTTCTGGATTTCGTATTTAAAACTGGGTCAATAAACGAAACAGTTGCCTCAAATTCCTTGTTGGGATAAGCGTTGGTAGTAACAGTTATTTTCTGTCCTTCCTTTAATTGTGAAATTTGACGTTCGTAGGCATCAAACATCGCCCAAACGGTTCCCAAATCGCTTACTTTTACAATGGGCTGGCCTTGCTTTACATAGTCGCCTTCTTCTGCTATTTTTTGGGAAACTGTACCCGAAACCGTGGCATATATTGGAAAATTTTCCCGCACTTTGCCAGAGCTTTCAATTTGATTGATTTGGGTTTCAGAAAGTTTCCATAGTTTCAATTTGTTGCGGACAGCTTTATACAATGCAGGTTGTGATTCCTTCATACTTGCTGCTGTCAACAATTCCTGCTGTGCGGCAACAAGTGTTGGTGCATAAATAGTTGCCAATAATTGCCCTCTTCGCACTTCCTCGCCTGTGAAATTGACGTTAAGTTTTTCAATACGGCCTTCAAAATAACTTGCTTGAACTGCATTGGCCTCTTCGTTCGCCATAATCTTTCCTGAAAGTTGTATTGTATTTTCATCTGTTCCTGAAACATTTCCAACAATGGTGGTTTGGATATTCGCCAATGCCATTGCATTGTCGCTCATTTTTATTTCGTTCATTGCGAGTCCTTCTGCGCCAGTTTCGGCGGGAATTAAATCCATTCCGCAAATTGGGCAGTCGCCTGGTTCGGGTTGCATAATCTGTGGGTGCATTGAACAGGTCCACATTTGTTTTTCCATTGTGGAATTCTCGGTCATATCAGAAACGTTTTTGGTGTTTGCTGAACCTTCTGCTGAACGGCCAAAAAAGACGTAGCCCAAGACCAAGCCTATGGCCAAAATTGCGATGTAAATGATGTATTTTTTCATAATAGTTATAATTAAGTAGGTCTCGACTACGCTCGACCAGACAATTTATCTGTACGAACCTAATAGGTTTTATCCCGAAGTTTCGGGACTATTAGGTTGGATATTCAACATTATTTTGCTGCTTGCAAACGCTTTATCATATCTTTCATTTCCCCTATTTCTTTACGCTGTGCCTCGATAATATCATCTGCCAACTTTCTGACTTCTGGGTCTTTGATATCTGCTCTTTCACTTGTTAAAATTGCGATGGAATGATGGGGAATCATTGCTTTCATCCAGAGTATGTCGCCAATGATTGGGCTTTGAGCTCTAACCAAGCCAAGTGCGCCGACAAACAAGATTAAACTTCCCAATAAAATAGCGATGTTCTTTTTCTTGTTTTGATACATTTTACGCGTAAAAAACCACATTATGATTGCCATTGCCGCAATACCCAAGCAACTCATATAGAACCGTGTTAGGCTAAAATAAACGTGGTCAATTGAATAAGTGTTAAGGTACATTGTAATGTACATTGCAATAAATGAGGCGGCAAGCATCAAAATGAATTTTGTGTAATTGCCTTTGCTTTCGTGTTGATTTGAATGTTCCATTGTTTTCGGGTTTTTAGTTATTATTTACTTATTTTCTTCTTCTTTATTTTTCTGATTGTTGGCGATGATATGTACCATAGCAGGAATCCGCTTAACACAGTAATCAATCCCAGAAGCGAAAATGCCCTTAATACAATAGTATTAAAGTTGTCGCGCGTGTCATAGTCCATTGTGTGGGTCATCCATAAAAAATCGAACCAACGCCACGCTCGATGCCTTACCGTCTGGAATTTTCCGTCGGTTACCGATATATAAGCCTTCAATGCCTCATCTGTATCATACGAAATAACGTAAGCTGGCAATAGTTTTTCCCGATATTCGTGATAGTCGTCCACTTCGGTTATTTTTTTGATGTTTGCCACTTTTAAACCTTCTTTCATATAATTTTTGGCTACCGACAAGGCTTCTTCTTCCGAAATATCTTGTTTTGCTTCCCCAGTTTTTGCACTATACAATTGTTTATTGTTAACCCAATAATAAGGCTCGTTGTTGATGTCCCTAATTTCGATACTTCTTATGCCTTCGGCATTATGCATTTCTGAAGGACTTATTAGATTGTTGAATGTTTTTGGCACATAATCCAGGTTGCGAAATTCGTCGCCGTGGATGTCGTCTATATTCGTCCAACTGAAGTACATTCCGCTGATGGTCCAAAACAAGAATTGAATCCCCAAAAAGAGCCCCAAATATCTGTGGGTCTTTCGTATTTTGATTGCTGTTTTTCTGTTGACCATAGTCATAAATTAGTTTTGTTTAATTAAAATCATTTAGTTCACAAAAAATTTAACTATCAATCCTCCAGCAAGCCAAACGTAGCTTACCAATGCAGCATATTTAAGTATATTTTCCAAAAGTTGACTTTTGGGTGCCATTTCCTTCATTTGTTTTACATCTTTCCTTTTGAAAAATCCGAGATATATTAAAAAACCTGAAAGTGCCAAAAAGGCTATGTTTAAATAGAAGGTATAATCTAATTTAAAGTATTCGCTATTTTGAATTTTTACTTGTGATGGGTCTGGAAGAAGGCTCAAAAAATCGAATGAATAATGCAGAATAAGTGATGCGCCAATCAATGCCATAAACAGTAAAAACAGGATGAAGAGCGACATTTTCCAACCATAATATTTGGCATTGATACGCAATATTGGAAAAACGACCAAGTCACTAAATATGAATGCCATAACACCTGCAAAACTTACACCTTTACCAAACAGCAACGCTGCTAATGGAATATTTCCCATAGAACCAATAAACGTCAAAAATGCTGCAATAGGCCCAACTATTATATGTTCTAAAATTTCAAAAAATGTAAAATCGGTCTTGCCATTCCCACTATTGATGAATAAGGTTTGAAAGAACGAATCGGGGACGAAAGCCGCTACGATTCCTGCAATAGTAAAGCCAACGGTTACGTCCTTCCATACCATTTTCCATTCCATTCCGTATTGTTTGGAAACTTTTGCCCAACCTTTTTCAGATTGAATTTTCTTTTTCCACGACTTTGATTCGTCCATATCATCGTCGTCCTTATCCTTTAGATTTTTTCGGGCGTTTTCTATGAGTTTTTTTGGGTTTATCACTCGTATCAATAGCCACGAAATGAGAATCAATAAAATTCCGCCGACATATTCGCCCACTATAAATTGCCAACCAAGAAAGATGGAAATGATGATACCCAGTTCAATAACCAAGTTGGTGGAAGCCAATAAAAAGGCAATTGACGACACAAAACTTGCGCCTTTTTTAAAAAGGGATTTAGTTGATGCCAAGGCCGAAAAGCTGCACGAACTGCTGATAAAGCCGAAAAATGTTCCGAGTAAAACACCTTTACCTTCATTTTCACCCATCGTTTCTTGCATCTTTTTTTCGGTTACAAAAACCTGAATCATACTGCTTATAATATAGCCAAGTGCAAACGCCCAAAGTGCCATCCAGAAAAATCCTGTTGTTGTGAAGGCTGCTTCTGCCCACTGTTTTAGAAAATCGTTCATAGACTAATGGTTATTACTTTTAGTACTTTCATAATTTTAGTTTTGAAGGTTGGTTATTTATTGTCAACGTGTATTCTATTAATGTTAGCAATGCCAAAGACAAGGACCAAAAAGCTCAAGAAAATTTCCATCATCACTAAAATTTTCCCCGAGATTGAAATCGGCACAATATCTCCATAGCCAACCGAGGAAAAAGTTATCAAACTGAAATAGATAAATTCAAAAAACTGAACCAAAAATGAACCATTTAGCGTTGTACTCGACTTGTAATTTTCAGGATTCAAAATATACAAAGCGTGATAATCTGCCGTGAAAGAAAAAATAATCAAAACAATTAACACAGCAAATAATGTTAAGACGTGCGCAAGCTGGTGGCTTTCGTCTATAATTTTAGCCAACTGTATGAACGTGAGCCGAACTATAAAAATGGTCTTGAATAAGGCCAAAGCCACAATTAAAAGAGACAGAAATAAGCTGTCGGAATCCTCACCAGCCCATAGAGTATAACTTAAGGATAATACAATGACTATACTTGCAGTAAGTAATACCTTTTTAAACAGTTGTTCATAAAATCCTGTATTTTTAGATGTTTCTATCGTGTTCTCTATAGCCATTTTTACTTATTTTCTTATCTAAATAATTGAAGTGCCAACGCACCACCAACTATTAAGATTAGTATGGTGCATATTATATAATTGAGCCATTTTTTAACAACTGACTTTTCAGTTGTGTTTTGACAATCGTCTTTGCAACATTCTTTCAATGTTAAATTTTTTTTTTTAAAATTCTATTAACAATACTTGAAAATGAGAGGCAAACTTCTATTAACTAATACACCAACCAATATGTTTACCCCTCAAAATCAAGCACACTTCTCTTCTTCATATTTCTCATTATGCCTGCACGCGGGAAGAATTTCACTAACTATTAAACTTATTTTCCTTCCCACGACAGGACTTGAAAACCATTCATATGCCAATATCATCATACAACCTTCTGTTAACTAAAAACCAGAACATTGAAAAGATTTTTTTAACAAGGAATATCTATTGAATAGTTTTTTGAACTTTCCCACATTTTAGCATTTTACTGCCGTAGTAAGGGTTTCTAACTTCGTTACTTGTACTTAACCAAGCACTTCCTTTATCATACATTGGACAGAATTGCTCATAAAGCGTATTTTTTGTCCCTGTAATAGCAACCATATCTGTAATATCTTTGCTCAAGGTTTTGAAATGCTCACGTTGATGGTCTATGGGACTTTCAGAAATATGTTCTGCGTGTTCGGTGGCATCTTCTATAATATCGGCAAGTTCTTTTTGTTCTTCTTTGGTATAACTTTTCGTATCAAAAGCCTTTAGTGAGGCCATTAGTTTAGTTCCAGCTTGAGCTGCTTTTTTTGTATCATCGCCTACCAATGCATCTTTCAGCATAAAATAATCGGTAAGAACTGCTTCAGCCGCTGGATTCATTTTGTCCATTTTCATCGAACTATGGTCCCTTTTCATATCGCCGTGCTCGTGGCTCTTTTTTTCTTTTTCCTGTGCGTTGGTAAAAGAAACTGCTAACAATAGCATTGCTGCTATACTCATTTTTAAATTTTTCATCTTTTTTTATTTTAAATTAATTATAAACTATCTTTTAATTGTGTTATAAAACTGATTAATTCTTCTGTTTCTGCTTCTGAAAACTTTGCGTCTTTATGTATCAAAACGTAAGAATTCAAAGGCATTTCTCCGCTTTCAATCTGCTTGATAATAGACCTCAACTTACTTGCCTTTCTCCGGCTTGACAATGAATCCCATTCGTTGAAGTTAAGTTCAGCTTTTCCTTCTTTAATATGGTCTTCCAAAAACCAGGCAACAGGTTGAATTTTATTATACCAAGGATATTGTGTGTTATTACTGTGGCAATCATAGCAGGATGTCTGTAACTTATTTTGAATAGTTTCTGGGACATTATTGACCAGCATAAAATCGGTTGATGGAACAATGTCACTATGGTTGCGTGTAGTGGGAACAAATTGAATCCCTACAAACGCTAACAATACTATTATTGCTATGATTTTTACTATCCTCATTTAATTGATTTCCTTTTGAACTTTTCCACAATTCAACATCCTACTTCCATAATAAGGATTCATTACATCTTTACTGGTGCTTAACCAAGCACTACCACCATCGTACATTGGACAAAACTGCTGGTATAAAGTGTTTTCTGTTCCAGTAATGGCAACCATATCGGTTACATCTTTACTCAATATTTTAAAATGCTCTCTCTGATGGTCAATGTCACTTTCAGAAATATGTTCTGCGTGCTCTACAGCATCCTCAATGATATCTTTTAAATCGGATTTTTTGGGGTCTGCATATTTTGAAATGTCAAGATTGCCGAAACTTTTTGCTAGCGTGGCACCAAGCTCTTTTGCTTTAGCATTATCATCTGCTACCAGAGCATCCTTAAGATTGAAATAGTCATTTAATACCATTTGCGAATTGCCATCTCCGGTCATAGCCATTTCTTTTTTATCGTCATCGTGATGACCATCACTGTTATCGTGATTCATTTCTGAATGGTCTTCATCAGTGCTATTTTGTTCTTTGTTGTTGTCTTTACAAGACATTACTGTTACGGTTATAAATGCTATCGCAATTATACCTAATGTTGATTTTAATTTGCTCATTTTGTTTTAATTTAAGTTTGTGTTTATTAATTATTATTACTGCTTTTTGACAAGGGTCTTATAATTTCTCAATGACGTTTTCAAGCATTGCAGTTATTTCACTGGCAACCTCGTTCAATCTTTCATTTTTTACAGCCTGCATTGATGCCATTGGGTTTACGGCCGCAACTTCAATGATACCTGTTTCGATTTCCTGTACTATAACATTACAGGGCAACATCGTTCCAATCTTATCTTCTGCCTGTAAAGCTTTGTGGGCATAGGGAGGATTACAAGCTCCAAGTATCCTATATTTTTTAAAGTCAATACCCAGCTTTTTCTTTAGTGTTTCTGTTACATCAATTTCTGTTAGGATTCCAAAACCTTCTTCCTTTAATCCTTGTGTCACTTTCTTGATGACCTCTTCAAAAGTTCCATTGATTGTCTTATTAAAATAATAGTTCATATTTTTATTTTTTTAAATT
Source organism: Aequorivita vladivostokensis (assembly GCF_000952855.1). Classification (GTDB taxonomy): domain Bacteria; phylum Bacteroidota; class Bacteroidia; order Flavobacteriales; family Flavobacteriaceae; genus Aequorivita; species Aequorivita vladivostokensis. Next base: position 242,868 of record NZ_JSVU01000002.1, read on the forward strand.
AATTCCTTGTTTTCTCTCTTCATATTCTTCCTTGGATATTTCGCCTTTGGCAAACCGTCTGTTCAAAATTTCCTCTGGACTTTCTCTCTTGAGGATTTTGCTTCCCTTTTTATCTGCATATAGGATAATCCCCAAGACAATTACTCCCAAAACAATCATCCACGCGTACATCATAACTTTAGTTTTTAACTATTAAAATCTCACGGATAAACCACCACCTGCACCAAAACGGTTGTCGTAGCTCGCCATCAATGAGAAGTTTCGTGATAGGAAATATTCGATACCTGCGTTCCAAACAACTTCCTTTGTAAAATTGTCGTCAGCTGGAAGGTCATTTACCCACCCAAAATCTGCTTGGTATTCATAACTGCCAAAAATGGCCGTTCTTGGGAAAATGAGGATTTCACGGCTCAAACTTATCTGTGGACGCAACTTGTTGTCAATACGCACATCGAGATTGAATAGATAGGGCGTCAAAAATCGGACCCCAGCAATGGCTGTAGTAGAAAGTTCATCCAAACTGTCTTCCATTTCATTCTCGATATTTACACCACCAAACACCCTTAAATAATCGTGCAGATAACGTTCGTAGGTTATTTCTGCTTCCAAATTTTGATTCCAACCATACTCGGCCATTATATTGAACTGGTTGCGAATGTTTGAAGTTACAAAGTTAAATTCCGTCATATGCGATGCCGCATCCACCATTGCCCAAGTGTAATATTTATCTGCCTCGGTAATCAAACCGCTTATGGGATATCCGTTCAAACGGTCATCCCTCGGCGTGTCATAGCTCATAACCCTTGCCATCCCGCTCATCATATGATACAGGATGTGGCAATGGAAGAACCAATCGCCGTACTCGTTACCGTAGAACTCAATGGTCACTTCGCCCATTGGAGGAACGTTGACCGTATGTTTTAATGGCGAATATTCTCCATTCTTGTTGATGACCCTAAAAAAGTGGCCGTGAAGGTGCATTGGGTGGTGCATCATCGTGAGGTTGTTAAGTGTAATCCTGGTAACTTCCTTATGGTTTATTTTAATCTGGTCGGTTTCCGAAAGGGGTACTCCGTTCATACTCCAGATATAGCGGTTCATATTTCCGGTAAGGTTCAATAGGATTTCCTTTACTGGAATATCTTTAGGATAGGTTGTTTTTTCGGGCGATTTTAGGTAATCGTAATTATATTCTGAAAACATTTGCATTCCCTCCATATCATCCATTTCTTTTTCATCCAAATCCATTTTGGAATGGTCCATTTTCTTCTTACTTGTGGAATCTTTGGACATATTCATATCCATTTTTTCATCTTTCATTGCCATCTTTGAGTGGTCCATTTTGGAATGGTCCATTGACATTCTGTCCATTTGCATCCCATATTCCTCTTTCATCTCATAGCGTTCATCTTTCTTTGGCTGGAATTTTAAGGCGTGTGCTCCCATTTTCATATCCATCTTTGCCATTTGCTGCATCATTTTTATCTTGTCTGGCCGCGGAACTACTTCCGCAGGTATCACTTTACCATTTCCAATAAAGGCAGTTGCCGTGCCCGACCCATCCTGTGCCATTGCACGGAACTCAATTTTGCCATTTTCGGGGATGGTGACTATAAAGTCATAGGTTTCAGCGATGGCAATGAAGGTTTTATTTTTTTGGATAGGTGTTACATCCAGTCCATCCGCAGCAACCAATGTGGGCATTTCACCACCAAAAGTCATCCAAAACTGGGTAGAGGCCGAACCGTTGATGATGCGCAACCTCACTTTTTCGCCTGTCTTAAAATCGGGATATTCGGGATTTTGCTGACCGTTTACCAAAAAGGCAGGATAATAAATATCCGCTATATCGGCACCTTCCATCCGTTGTCGCCAAAAATCAAGCTGTGCACCAAACGCTCCACGGCCTATTACTTGGTTCAATGGTGTTGACGTTCCTTTTTTCATTCCGTACCATTCGTTGCCACGCTTTAGGTTTCGTAGTACATTCATCGGTTTTTCGTTTGTCCAATCGGAAAGCATTAAGACCAAATCTGTTTCATAATCCAAGATTTTTTCTTTTGGATTAATAACAATAGAACCAAAAACACCGCTTTGTTCCTGCAACATCGTGTGCGAATGGTACCAATAGGTACCAGCCTGTGCTATTGGAAATTCATATTTGAAAGTTTCGCCTGGGCGAATGGGCGGTGTGGTCAAATAGGGAACACCATCGAAAAAATTTGGGATGATTATTCCGTGCCAATGGACGGAAGTTTCTTCATCCATTTCGTTTTTCACATAAATGACGGCGTATTCGCCTTCTGTAAATTCCAGAATTGGGCCTGGAATGCTTCCATTTACCGTCATTCCTTTTACATCTTTTCCAGCTTTATTAACCATTTCTTCCCTGATGGTCAAGGTATATTCGCGAATAGGACGGTTTTCAGCATTTCCTTCTTTGGATGGTTCAAAAATGTTTTGGCTAAAAACAGTTTGACATCCCATTAACATTAGAAGTAATATGTATTTTAATTGTTTCATTTTTAAATATTTTTTTTATAATTAATCTAAATCTCTCAAACCTCTTATCTCTTTAAATCAAAGTTTTAATTGGTTAAGTAATTTATGATTGTTGATTGAACATAATAAGTCTTGACCGATTCTATTTGGTTAATCTGAAATTTCAGTTGCAACTCTTGAATGTCCAAAACATCATTGAAATCAATCGTTCCTGTTTCATAATTTTTGATAAGAATTTCTTCGGCATCTTTGGCTTGTTTTAGGTTTTTGGATTGTGTATCGTAACTTATTCTTGCGGAATTTCTATCATAAATTGCTTTTGAAAGCATAGTTTGCAAGGCATTTAACCGTTCTTCTTTTTGTGAAGTGATTTCTTGCTGTTTCAACTGGTTCTGCTTGGTCTGGCTCTTGTATTTATTGTTGAAAATCGGTATGGAAAGCGTTACCATCGGCATCAGTATATCCTTGCCGTTATCTATAGGATTCATATCGGTTCGTTCTGAAACTGGGATATAGTCCAACCCAAAACCGATCATTGGGCTGCTTTCTTTTTTATTTAACAGTTCCGACTTTGAGACGGATTCGTAGAGCTTATCATATTTGGTAAGTTCTGGATGTACTTTTAGGTTTTCCTCGGAAATCATTTCGGTTCCTAAAGGCATTTTGGGTTCTGAAACTACTACCACAGTCATATCACTTTCTCTATTCAAGAGATTGTTGAATACAGCCTGTTCAGCCAAAAACTGCTGTTGCAGGACTTCCTTGGACTGCTCCAATTCATTCTGCCTAATCTGCAATCGCAATACGGAAACTGCCGATGCCTTGCCCACTTCCAGAGACGTCAATGCCAAACGTTCGTAAGTTTCCAACAATTGAACGTTCTTTTCCAACACTTCCTGTTTAGCCTTGTTCGCCATTAAGTTGTAATAAGATTGAGAAACCGATAGGACGAGTTTACGTTTGGCAATGACCAGTTCTTCGTATTGTGCAGCTGCCATAGAATTCATATAATTTTCCCTTGCCGTAATGGTGCCAAACCAGGGAATCATCTGTTTCAATGAAAATCTTGCACGTTGGGCCCCGACCCTTGTTTCTGGTTCGCTCACAAAATAGCCTGCACTTACCTCTGTGTTCGGCAACCAATTGGCCTCATTCACTTTTTCGGCAGCAATGCCATATTGAAACTGAACTTTTTGAATTTCGGGGCTGTTGGCAATGGCTTCGTCAATATAGGTCTTTAAATCTTGACTGTAGCTATTGAGAGCCGAAAGACATATTCCCAAAAACAAGACGAATTTTATATGTATTTTACCTTTTTTCATTATTCAATAGTTATAGGTTTTGATTCGTTTTTCAGCCTCTTCTTCGCCATCCGTTCCTTTTTCCAGCTATAAAGCACGGGCACAAGGAAATACGATGTGGTATCGAGCAGCATTCCGCCGAAGATGGGAATGGACATCGGTATCATAATATCACTTCCTTTTCCTGTGGAAGTCAAAACTGGCAAGAGTGCCAAAATGGTCGTGACCGTTGTCATCAAGCACGGACGGATCCGTTTTGAAGCCGCTTCCAACGTGGATTTTCTTATTTCCGCCTTATCCGTTGGGTCGTTTTTATCGAAGGTTTGTGTAAGATAGGTTGCCATTACCACACCGTCATCAGTAGCGATTCCGAAAAGCGCAATAAAACCTACCCAAACTGCCACACTCAAATTGATGGTTTTTATATTGAAAAGGTCTCGTAGGTTTTCGCCAAAAAAGTTAAAATTCAAGAACCAATCCTGGCCATAGAACCAAATCATTACAAAACCACCTGCAAAGGCGACAGTAATCCCTGTAAACACCATTAAGGTGGTAGAAACCGAACGGAACTGGAAATACAATATCAAAAAGATGACTGCAAGTGCCAAAGGCACAATGATGGATAGTGTTTTTTCTGCACGTAATTGATTCTCATAAGTTCCAGTAAATTTATAACTGATGCCCTTTGGCATTACCAACTCGCCACTATCAATTTTTTTCTGAATAAGTGCCTGTCCATTTTCCACGACATTCACTTCGGCAAAACCGTCCAATTTGTCAAACAGCACATAGCCCACCAAAAAAGTATCTTCACTTTTGATGACTTGTGGGCCTTGTTCGTATTTAATGGTCGCCAACTCACTCAAAGGGACAGGACTACCTTTTTCAACAGGAACATAGATATCTTTCAAATCTGACGGGTCGCCACGTAGTTCCCTTGGATAGCGCACCCGAACGCCATAACGTTCCCTGCCTTCCACGGTTTGGGTCAGTACCATTCCGCCAACGGCTACTTTCAGCACATTTTGAACGTCCTCGATGGTAATTCCGTAGCGTGCTAATTTTGTTCTATCAATATCTATGAGCAAATAAGGTTTGCCCACGATGCGGTCTGCAAAAACGGCTTCCTGTTTTACGCCTTCGGCCTGTTTCAGTATATCTTCCAATTGTACCCCAAAGGCTTCAATCTGTTCTAAATCCTGACCTTTAACCTTTATGCCCATTGGTGCGCGCATTCCGGTTTGCAACATTACCAAACGAGTTTCGATGGGTTGCAATTTTGGAGCTGACGTAACGCCTGGCAATTTCGTAACCCTTACGATTTCGTTCCAAATATCATCTGGAGAAGTAATTTCTGGTCGCCAGTTTCGGAAGAACTCGCCGTCGTCATCCGGAATCAATTTTTCTGAAGATACATCGACAGTAACAGACACTTTCTTGCCATTCCTTCGTGCATTTTCTGTTTTTTTAGGGCCCACGGGATTATTAGGGTTTTCAATTAGACTACTATCCTTCTTTATAAAAAACCCATCGTCATCTACCCTAAAGCGTTGTCGCTTCCCTTCTTTCAACATATATTCCTTTTTATATTGAATGACATTTTCGTACATTGACAAAGGTGCAGGGTCGAGTGCGGATTCCGTCCGGCCCGATTTTCCGACTACAGTTTCGATTTCGGGTATGCTTGCCACGGCCATATCCAGTTGCTGTACTACACGTTTGTTCTCTTCAACGCCTGCGTGGGGCATAGAAGTTGGCATCAACAAAAATGAGCCTTCATTGAGTGAGGGCATAAACTCCTTGCCCGTATTTTTGAAAATGATAAAACCAAAAATCAACAAGGCTGTTGGAATGGTCAAGAACAAAAGTCTGTTTGCGAGTGCCCATTTTAAAATTCGGGTATAATATTTTTGGAAAATGGAAAAAACACCTAAAAGACCAAAGCAGATAATGCCTACAAAAAGTAGATTCCAAAACACGCTTTTATCGACTCCTAAAGGTCGCCAATATTCTGCCAGAAGAAAAACAATAGCAGCTACGGAAAGGTAGATATTAATAAGGTTTGAGCGTTTGTGGGACACTTTGTCGCGCTGCTTTGCAAATGCCACAAGACCAAATGCAATCAAAATAACACCTATCCAATGTGCGAAAATTACTGCTATAAACCCAGCCAGAATCAAAAGGCTATTGATACCGTAATTGGTGTTTTTATGAATGTTCCTGTTTTTAAAGAAAATCGCTGCGAATGGCGGAATTATAAAAAGCGCTATGATTATGGATGCTGTAAGCGCAAATGTTTTTGTAAAAGCCAAGGGACGGAACAATTTACCTTCGGCACCAATCATCGTAAATACAGGGATAAAACTGATGATTGTGGTCATTACGGCAGTCACGATAGCTCCCGAAACTTCTGCCGTGGCGTTGTAAACAACAGTGTTTATCGGCAATTTTTTATCATCCTCATCCAGATGCCTGATGATATTCTCTGCCAGAATAATACCCACGTCCACCATTGTGCCAATGGCGATGGCAATACCCGAAAGTGCCACGATATTTGCATCTACACCAAAGAATTTCATTGCAATAAAAACCATCAGCACTGCAACGGGCAAAAGTCCCGATATTAAAATGGACGCCCGAAGGTTGAAAACCATTACGATGATGACCAAAATGGTAATGAGGATTTCCAAAGTCAATGCTTCGTTGAGCGTTCCAAGGGTTTCCTGAATCAGTTCGGTACGGTCATAGAAAGGAACAATGGTTACTTGTGAAGTTCTACCATCGGCCAGTACTTTTGAAGGTAATCCTTTGCTCAATTCCGCAATCTTTTCCTTTACATTAGTGATGACTGCCATCGGGTTTGCGCCATAGCGCGCCACAACGACCGCTCCCACAACTTCTGCCCCTTCCTTATCCAAAATGCCACGGCGGGTGGCAGGACCAAGCGTAACATTGGCAATATCACTAATCTTTATAGACGTGTAATTTTCAGAGGTTACAACGGCGTTTTCAATATCGGCCACAGATTTTACATAACCCAGACCACGCACGAGATATTCGGCCTGGTTTATTTCCAAGGTCTGTGCGCCAATATCCCTGTTGCTTTCCTTTACCGATTTTACGACTTGGGCAAGCCCGATGTTGTATTGGCGCATCAATTCTGGATTGACGTCTATTTGGTATTCCTTGACGTAACCACCGATAGATGCCACTTCTGAAACACCACTGGCAGATGCCAAGGCATATTTCACATAATAATCCTGAATACTCCGCAATTCTTGTAAATCCCAACCACCTGTAACGTTGCCATCTTTGTCCCGCCCTTCTAGCGTGTACCAAAATATTTGCCCCAAGCCTGTGGCATCTGGACCCAAAGCTGGATTAACGCCATCTGGCAAAAGACCACTTGGGAGGGAATTGAGTTTTTCGAGGATTCGGCTTCGGCTCCAGTAGAATTCGATGTCCTCTTCAAAAATGATGTAGATGCTCGAAAAACCGAACATTGAGGAACTGCGGATAGTTTTCACGCCTGGAATGCCCAATAATGTGGTGGTCAATGGATATGTAATCTGGTCTTCAATATCCTGTGGTGAGCGGCCGTCCCATTTGGTAAACACAATTTGTTGGTTTTCGCCAATGTCCGGGATGGCATCCACGGCCACAGGGTCACTGGGCAAAAATCCAGTATTCCAATTAAAAGGTGCGTAAACCGTCCCAAAACCCACAAAAGCAATAAGTATAAGGGCGGCAACGAGTTTGTTTTCTATAAGAAATTTGATGCTTTTATTCAGCATAGAATTGATTATTAAGTAATTATAAATCTTGTGAAAAAGAGATAAACAAGCTGTAATGTCCTAAACAATTTAATGCAGGACTACAGTATTAATTACTTAAAAATCAAATAAGGAAAGTCTGGTCTAAAACTTGAATATCCCTGACCAAGGGAGGAGGTGTATAATCTTTATAGGAATTAAGTTCCGCTTGAGGTTCAACAAACAGAAGTATATAGGTGTGGACAAAAGCAGCAACAAATAACTGTTGTCCTCTTTCTAACTTGTCAAACGATGTTTTTAAAGTATCCTGACCTTTAATGGTCACTTGCTCATCACTACAGCAATCTTTTTTTGAGATATTACATTCTGATGAAAACGCATTGTTTTGTTGAACTTCCATCCCACAAGTTTCAACGTGTCCAAATAAGGAAGAATCCACTAAAGTATCTCCACAATAATGACTATCAACAGTAAAAGAAACTGTTGACAATAACACGATAAGTGCCAAGCAAACGGATGATATTTTATGAAAAACTTTTTTCATTAATGTTGCAAAGTTATAAAAAACTTATCTCATTTTGCATATTTAACAATTCTTTTGGAATCTTCAAGTTTTAAAATTGCCTGTTAAGATAGCTAAATATTGTTTGCAAAAAAAATTCTTTTATAGTTTCCTTTATATGATAAAAATCATATTTCTGTCGAATCTTTAAAAGTATCTTCGCATTAATTAATTTTGCCGTTAATTCATAAAAATTTGATATTAAGCTTATTAAGCCGTAGCATATAATCTATAAAAAATTATCAATGTTAGACAAAATTTATTAATTTTATACTGTGAAGTCTTTTTTTTCTAAAATAATATCCTTCTTTTTAGCAGCTTTAATACTGCTTTCTACTTCTTCTTTTACGGTAGATATGCACTTTTGCTGCAATAAACTGGTCGATATGTCTTTGATAGGCAAAGCAAAAGTCTGCGCAGAGAAGGTTCAAAAGAAAAAGGAACCTTCAAAACAATGCACTACGCTACAAGAAAAAGATTGCTGTAGTAATCAATCTTTTGTAAAAACAGGAGACGAAACCATTAAAAAGGCCAATATTGTACCAGAACCTGAAACGCTGGTTTTCCTAAATACTTTCTTTTATAGCTATATCAATCTTTTTGAAGGGTTGGATGATAAAGTAATTTTCTTTGAAACCTATCGGCCGCCACTTCTATCTACAGATATAATTATTCTCAACGAGACTTTTTTAATTTGAATTTCTTCATCGCAGATTAAATTTTATCTGCATTGCTTCCATAGCCAAGGTTTCACTTCTGGCTAACATTTTTGTACCCTGTTTTCCATAACATTGTACACCATTGAACAAAACCACACATCGCTAACCCTGTTAGGTTTTAACCTTTCAAATCATTGAGTCAAAACCAATGACAATACATTATATACTATGAGCAAACCAAAGGAATTTTGGATTAAAAATATGGTCTGTAATCGCTGCTTAAAAGTAATTCAACAGGAATTACAGCAACTTGGTGTAACGGTACTTTCATTGGAATTGGGAAGATTATTGGTAGAAGCACCAAAAAAAAACAACAATGAGATTGTGAATGCTGTAACAACAGTACTCCACGCAAATGATTTTGAAATTGTTGAAAACGGAGAAGAAATGCTTGTGGAAAGAATCAAGATTATTCTAATTGAACAATTGCAAGAGTTGCCATTACATTTAAAGTTAAAGACATCCGAACTATTGGCATCAAATCTTCATAAGGATTACAAGGCATTGAGCAAGCTTTTTTCTGCCAATGAAAAAACCACCATAGAGAAATACTTTATAAAACTAAAGATTGAAAAGGTAAAGGAACTCATTCAGCTCAAACAGTATTCGTTTTCCGATATAGGCTATATTTTGGATTACAGTAGCGTCAACCATTTGTCCAGACAGTTTAAAGAAGTAGTGGGTATGAGTATGACAGACTATAAAAATACAGAAAACTGGAAACGGAATTTTTATGATGAAATTATATAAATATCAACGAAAGTTGTGCAGATGACAACTTAAAGCAATCATTAATTTTATCAAATGAATCAAAATTAACTCAAACAAAAATGAAAAATTTACTTATCACATTAGTATTAATTCCCTTTTTCGGAATTGCTCAAACATTGGAAGATTTAGAATATATCTCACCTTTTAACAATAGTGTAGCTGCAATTAAAAAAGGAAACGAATGGGGCTTTATTGACCAAGATGGTAAGATAATCGTTGATTTTCGAAATGATTTGATACTTACCAAAACAGACAACGGAACTTATCCCATATTCAGTAACGAAAGATGTCTGATTGCACATCATAAAGATGGTGTGCTCTACTATGGCTATATAGATAAAACTGGAGAAACTGTCATTACACCGCAATACCTGAATGCCACCATCTTTGAATTTGGTAAGGTATTGGCTCTAAAGGTTGAAAAAGAAACCATAGGCTATAACGATATTTTCAAAAAGGACGTGGTAAACTACCATTATTTTGAAGTGGTTATAGATGAAGCAGGAAAAACCGCTGACCATTTAACTCAATTGGCCATTCATGTCTCGCCCAAAGATAAGAATGATAAAAATCCACCTGCTATTACCTCAAAAATGATTTCGGAGAATCTAGTAGCAGTTAAAGACAGTAATAAGAAATGGCGTGTTAAAAAAATAGAGCAATAATGAAAATGTACACAATACATAAAAAATTCAAAAAGATTGATGCTTTTTTTAAAATCTGTCAATTAATAGCTGATAATCCATTCCCTCAACTATAGTCATCTAGATTGTTGGGAATGGGTTTATAAAAATTAAAATAAATGTTTAACTCAATAAAATAATAAATTATGAAAACACTACTAATTGTTTTATCGGCAATTGGGCTTTTAAGCTTAAACAGTTGCAAACAAGAAACAGACCCATTAGCATTAATGGAAAATCCTGAAACCCGCACAGAAGTTTTTAATGCCATTACTAAAAATCACGACTATATGACCGAGTTTATGGAAAGTATGCACGGCAACCAACACGCAATGCAAATGATACAGGGCAATAAAAAAATGATGGGCACTATGATGCAAGGAGAAGGAATGCAAATGATGATGAAAGATAGTACGATGATGCACTCAATGATGAACGGAATGATGAATGACGGCAAAATGATGGGAACAATGATGAAAATGATGCACGAAAAAGGGATGATGAGCGAGGATTGTATGGAATCCTGTAAAAATATGATGGGCGAAAAAGGAATGGATATGCAAGGAATGAATATGGATAGCTCAATCAAAGAAGACCATAATGACCATCATTAATGTTTAACCATTAAAAACAAAAACAATGAAAAATAATCACTGGATATGGATGGTCATCGGTTGTGGATTACCACTTCTGTTCATCTTTTTCGCACCATCAATAGGTATCGGAAGCAGTTCTTCTCTCTTCATATTCATCCTATTTATGTTTGCTTGTCACTTATTTATGCCTCACGGTTCGCATCGTCACGGTGGACATTATCATTCACAGAATAGACAAAAAGAACACGAACACAGTAATGAAGTGTCTAAAACAGAACGAAAAGATGAAGGCAAAGAACACCATCACCATTAAATACTAAATAATGAAACAAAAATTTCAAATAAACGGAATTAGTTGTGGCGGATGTATTGCAAGAGTAAAAAAGACTTTGGAAGAACATCCCAATATAGAAAAAGCAGAGATTTTCTTGGCACCAAAAGGTGCTGCACTTATCACAATGGATGAAGCACTTTCAGTTGCCGACTTACAAAAGCAACTTGACAGACTCAATGGATATACAATTATAGAAATAAACCAATAACAATCTAAAATTTAAAAATATGCATTATTACGACGGACATTTTGGAGGAATGCACCTAATATGGTGGATTATATGGGTCATCTTACTTGCGTGGATATTTTTTATCCCGGCAGATATCCCTTATCAAAAAACAAAGAAGGACAGCCCACTGGATATTCTTAAAAACCGCTTTGCCAAAGGCGAAATATCCAAGGAAGAATTTGAGGAATCAAAAAAGGTTTTAAAATCAGACAACTAACTCAAAACTTTAAAATTATGTATCGATTAAACGTAAAAAAACTCGGATTTGCTTTTGGTCTTACAGGAGCAATAATTTACTTGGGTTGTATGATAGTAATGACAACAGCAGGACAAGAAGAAACAATAAGCTTTTTTAACAGTTTATTACACGGTTTGGATACCACAAGTATTATTAGAATGGACGTGCCATTGCTAGAAGCGTTCTTTGGCATAATACAAACTTTCATTTTAGGATGGCTTATAGGTGCCTGCATTGGCGCTTTTTATAATGCGCAAATAAAAGTTAAAAAATAAGAAGGTAAAATAGGATTTATGCAGTATGTCTGGTTTATATGGTCGCTAATTATTCTCGCACTTTGGGCAATCATCCATTTGTCAAAAAAGGGGTATAGGAAAGAAATGCTTAAAATGAGCCTAATTACTATGCCCTTTGGCTTAACAGAACCCTTGTTTGTGCCTGAATATTGGTTTCCCCCATCGTTATTTGATTTGGCCGAAAAAACTGGCTTTGATATAGAAAGTTTAATTTTTTCTTTCGCCATAGGCGGAATCGGAAATGTACTCTACAACTTTATTTTTAAAAGAGGCTTTGCCGAAATATCTCATAGCGAACGAAACCACAACAGGCATCGGTTGCATATTTACATACTTTTTATACCAGCAATCGTCTTCATCATTCTGGCGCTTTTCACCTCACTTAATCATATTTATTGTGGCATCATCGCTTTGTTCATCGGTGGATTGGCGACACTGTACTGTCGACCAGATTTAAAAGGAAAAATATGGGTCGGGGGAATCTTATTTACGGTATTGTACTTCATTTATTTCGGAAGCATCCTTCCGTTCTATCCCCAATACGTGGAGCTATACTGGAATCTTGACAACCTGACCCATATTCTTATCCTGGGAATCCCAATTGAAGAATTGCTTTTTGCCTTCACATTTGGGATGTACTGGTCTGGGTTATACGAACACCTGTATTGGAGAAAGCTTATACACTTAAATAAAGCCCGTAATTAATAAAACATTCAGATTATGAAAATAGTATTAGCAATAGATGGTTCGGATTTTAGCAAGGTTGCCATTAAGGAACTTGCAAAATTTCCATTACCAAAGGATAGTGAAGTTTGCATCATAAACGTTTATGAGCATCCTGCTCTGTCAACGCCAGAGCTCATTTCAACTACAGTAACACTTGATGTCTATTACCAAGAGTTTATATCCAATGCACAAAAGTTAGGAGAAAAAATCATTTCCGAAGCTGTCAAGGTTTTAAAAGAAAAGAATGGCTCGCTTACTATAACATCAAGTGTTGTAAGCGGTCTTCCAAAAAAAGAAATTTTAGAAAAAGCAGAATCCTTCGATGCCGATTTAATCGTGGTCGGCTCACAAGGGCAAGGCGCATTTTCACGTCTTTTATTGGGTTCTGTATCACAATATTTAGCAACACACGCCAAATGTTCAGTAATGATTGTGAAAGACAAGGATGCAAAGTAAACTACGGCCAACATCAATGGTATAAAAACTAAATATGAACGTCAACCATTCAAATATTACTATTACAGAATCTGCTTGCAAGATAGCAGATGAAATCTGCTTGCCAGATACTTATTTACCTCGTGTTGTTGTTATAGGTGGCGGGTTTGCAGGTTTGGCATTGGTTGAAAAACTGAAACACAAAGAAGTGCAGGTGGTACTGATTGACAAAAACAACTTCCACCAGTTTCAGCCATTATTTTATCAGGTGGCAACAAGTGCTTTGGAGCCTGACAGTATTGTTTTTCCATTTAGAAAACAAATCAATGGCTATAAAAACGTATTGTTTCGTTTGGCTGAAGTCGAGGAAATCCAACCTTCTACAAACACCATTATAACCAATAAGGGAAATGTTCATTTCGACTATCTCGTATTGGCAACTGGAACAACTACCAATTTTTTTGGTATGGACAGTGTCGAGTCCCATAGTCTTGGGATGAAAGACATTCGCGATTCTCTAAATATTCGCCATATGATGCTTCAAAATCTGGAACAAGCTGCAATCACTTGTGATGATAAAGAACGTGATGCCCTGACAAATTTTGTCATCGTTGGCGGCGGCCCTGCTGGCGTAGAGATGGCAGGCGCTTTGGCTGAATTCTGTAAATACATTCTCCCCAAGGATTATCCAGAATACCCTTCTTCCATTATGAATATTTATTTAATTGAGGCTGTTGGAGAATTGTTGGGTGCAATGTCTGACAAAGCCTCTTCTAAAACTCTAAAATACTTGAAGGACTTAAAAGTAAAGGTACTATTCAATGAATCGGTAAGTGATTATGACGGCTCTTTAGTCACAACCAAAAGTGGAAAAACCATTTTAGCCAAAAACCTAATCTGGACGGCGGGTGTTAAAGGACAGTTCCCAAAAGGGATTGATGAAAAACACGTGGTTAGGGGCAATCGCTTAAAAACCAACTTTTTTTTAATGGTAGAAGGCTACAAAAACATTTTTGCCATAGGCGATATCGCAGCACTTATTTCAAAAGACACTCCAAAAGGACATCCACAAGTAGCACAGGCAGCAATTCAACAAGGCAAATGGTTGGGTAATTCATTACTAAAAATTATTAAAGATAAGCCTGTAAAACCTTTCGAATATAAAGACAAAGGTTCATTGGCCACAGTAGGAAAACGCAAGGCAGTAGCCGATTTGGGGAAATTCAAATTTGCAGGTTATTTCGCTTGGTTGCTATGGTCAATTGTACACTTATTATCCATAAGCGGATTTAGAAATAGATTGATGGTTGGTTTTAATTGGGCGGTAAGCTATTTCACATATGAAAAGAGCAACCGCCTGATTATTAGAAATTTTAAACCCAAATCATTAGTAAATGAAACAGAAGAATAATTTATAAACAATTCAAATGAAAAAAATAGCAGTTATAGGATACGGAGTCATTGGAAAAAGGGTGGCCGATGCTATCAATCTACAAGACGATATGGAGCTTTCCGGAGTATGTGATATCATAAGCGATTGGCGCATTCAAAATGCCGTAAGAAAAGAGTACAATATCTACGCAGCAACTGAAGAAGCAGAAAACAAAATGAAATCCGAAGGTATTTCAGTAAAAGGCAATATGCAGGGGCTTTTAGAAAAATCAGACCTCGTCGTGGATTGTACACCTAAAAAGATTGCGGCTCAAAATGTAGCAATTTATAAAAAACAAAATATCAAATTTATTTTGCACGGAGGCGAAAAACACGAAACCACAGGTCATTCCTTTAGTGCCGAAAACAACTATAAATCGGCATTAAATTTAGATGCCACAAGGGTTGTTTCCTGCAACACCACCTCTATTTTAAGAACATTGACAGCTCTAAAAAGAGCGGATTTATTGGATTATGCCAGAGGCACACTTTTAAGAAGAGCCACAGATCCTTGGGAGAGCCATTTAGGTGGTATTATGAATACAATGGTCCCAGAAAAAAACATCCCGAGCCACCAAGGTCCGGATGCTAAAAGTGTAGACCCCGATTTGGATGTCATCACTGCCGCAGTAAAGGTCCCCCAAACCTTAAGCCATATGCACTACTGGAACGTGAAGTTAAAAAAACAAGCATCTAAAAAAGAAGTGCTAAATGCATTTAAAACGTCAAGCCGTATTAAATTGATTCGATATGACCAAGGGTTGGTGTCCAACAACACTATTAAGGAAATGTTTTTGGATATGGGAAGACCTTGGGGCGATATGTACGAAGTTGCCCTTTGGAAAGATATGTTGAAGGTAGTGGGAGATGAACTTTTCTACGCCTACGTAGTCGATAACCAAGCCATTGTAATTCCTGAAACAATCGATGCCATTAGAGCATTAACTGGAATTGAAACAGATGGCGCAAAATCCATTTCCAAAACCAATGAAAGTTTAGGAATCAAATAAAATTGACTTATGAAAACAGATGAAAACATAACAAAGATTTTAGGAGAAAAAGCATCCTACTATTTGGACCACGTTTGTGAAAAAATAACAAAGGATGAATTGCAAACACCAAGCAAAAACAGTCTCGACAAAGTATTTACCAATAGTAACAGAAATCCGCAAGTATTGCGCAGTCTTGCCCAATTGTACAATCACGGAAACATAGGTGGCACAGGTTACTTGAGTATTCTTCCTGTTGACCAAGGCATTGAGCATAGTGCTGCTTTCTCATTCTATAAAAACCCAGATTATTTTGACCCAGAGAATATCATCAAATTGGCAATAGAAGCAGGATGCAATGGAGTGGCTTCAACCTTTGGTGTTTTGGGATTAAATGCAAGAAAATATGCCCATAAAATTCCATTTATAGTGAAGATTAACCACAATGAACTGCTTACCTATCCCAACAAATATGACCAAACATTATTTGGAAAGGTCAAAGCGGCTTGGGATATGGGAGCGGCTGCAGTAGGTGCTACCATCTATTTTGGTTCTGAAGAAAGTAATAGACAGCTAAAGGAAATTTCGGAGGCTTTTGAAGAAGCTCACAATTTAGGTATGGCTACCATTTTATGGTGCTATACCCGAAACGAAGCCTTTAAAACTAAAAAAGAAGATTACCACGCTGCTGCCGATGTAACTGGACAGGCCAATCACTTGGGTGTTACTATTCAGGCAGATATTATTAAACAAAAATTGCCTACAAACAATTTTGGCTTTAAAGAGATAGGGTTTGGAAAATATGATGATGAAATGTATGATACGTTGACAACAGATCATCCTATTGACCTTTGTAGGTTACAAGTAGCCAATTGTTATATGGGTAAAATAGGATTAATTAATTCCGGTGGCGGCTCTAAAGGAGCGTCCGATATAGTGGAAGCGGTTACAACAGCCGTAATCAATAAAAGGGCAGGCGGTTCTGGGTTGATAATGGGTCGAAAGGCATTTCAAAAACCCTTTGGTGAAGGGGTTAAATTAATCAATGCTGTGCAAAGCATCTATTTAGATGAAAAAATAAATATTGCATAATCACTAAACGAGGACATAAAAAAATTGATTCATCTTTTAATAATGACGTTACTATTCATTTCCATAGTGTTCATTTTACCTGTAGTAGCTATTGCAGGCTATCAGCATTACAAGATTGGTACGCAACCAGCTTATGATGCCAACGAAACGCTCTTGAATTATGAAATAATAGGTTCTGGAATAAACAAACTCGTTTTGCTGCACGGTTTAACAGGCTCGTTGAATTATTGGAAACGTGAATTAGAAAGCATAACTAAAACACATTCCTTGCTTTTGATAGACCTTCTAGGCTTTGGTGATTCGCCAAAACCAAAAAGTGATTATTCCTTATCGGTACAACTGCAAGCGTTAGAATTGATTTTAAAAAAAGAAGGGTTCAATGATGGAAAAACAACTATTGCGGGACATTCAATGGGAGCGATAATTTCATTAGCACTTTTAGAGAAATATGCTCATTGGTTCAAGGCAGGAGTTTTTATCGGCATACCTGTTTATAAAGATGCAGATGAATTTAAGAAAGTAATGTCCACACATTCCCTTGTGGATAGGATTTCGTCAAGTAAATTCTCAAAATACATCTGTATGATTCATCCCATATTTATGTCACGTGCATTCAAACCCGATAACCTAACGGATGAAGTTTATGAAGATGCAAAAAAGCATCATTGGATGAGTTATTATTATTCGCTCACTGAAGTCATCTTGAAAACAGATTTATATGTGATGGCAAGGAAAATTAAGGATAAAGACGTGCTTTTTATCCACGGAGAAAAAGACACCACGGCGCCTTTAGAGAATGCCTTAAAATTATCAAGGGAATTTAAAAATGCACACCTGATTACTTCATCGGAAGGAGACCATCAATTCTTTTTGAAAGAAGCAGAATTTGTTTGGAACACAATCCAAGGTTTTACTATTTCAGAAAAAAAGTTACAAAAAACCATATCTAATGAACACTATTAAAATTAAACATATAGGCGTATTTACATCTGGAGGTGATAGCCCTGGTATGAACGCTGCTCTGTACGCCATTGCCAAATCCGCTGAAGCAAAGAGTATAAAAACTAGTGGTTTTCGAAAAGGGTATGAAGGGTTGATAGATGGGGATTTAATATCCTTAAAATCACACGAATTACAAAAGTCATTACACCAAGGTGGCACTGTCCTAAAAACAGCACGGAGCAAGCGATTTCTGGAACTGGAGGGTCGAAAAAAAGCATTGCAAACCATAAAAGCGAACAACGTAGATGCCCTAATTGCTATTGGCGGCGATGGCACATTTAAAGGTCTATTGGCTTTTTCAGAAATATGCGATATCCCATTTATAGGTATTCCAGGAACTATCGACAACGATATTTCCGGTACAGATTACACCCTCGGTTTTGATTCCGCAGTAAATACAGCCATTGAAAATATTGATAAAATACGAGATACCGCTGAATCCCACAACCGTGTGTTCATTGTAGAAGTAATGGGAAGGGATTCAGGCTATATCGCTATTCATTCGGGTTTGATGGTCGGTGCAGATGCCATCCTAATTCCAGAAAGCGGGAAAGACTTTATATACCTATTGGACAAGGTTAAAAACTACGATAGCGAAGATGCCTTCCTTGTCGTGGTTTCTGAAGGTGATGAAATAGGTGCTGAACTTGTTTCCTCAAAAATAAAGGAGGTTAATCCCGATGTCGATTTACGAATCACCAAACTTGGCCACGTACAGCGAGGCGGAAATCCTTCTGCTTTAGATAGAATGTTGGGAATTAGACTTGGAGTGGCAAGTGTAAACGTCCTTTCAGAAGGTAAAAAGAACGCGATGGTTGGAATTTTGAATAATCAATTGCACCTAACCCCTTTTAAAGAGGTAGTCAAACAACATCAGGTAAATACTGAATTATATGAACTTTTAGAACTATTTGGGAAGTAAAATAAAAAGAAATGAAAACAACCATATACAGCACACATAAATTCGATAAACCTTCCATTGTAAATGCCAATAATGGAAAGCATCAACTGAATTTTTTAGAATTTCGACTAACAAAGGAAACCGCCTTATTGGCAGAAGACTCAAAGGCCATAGCACTTTTTTCCAGTGATGACGCCTCTTCGGAAGTGTTGAAGATTTTACACAAGCAGGGCATAAAATTCATCGCTTTACGCTCGGCAGGTTTTAATCACGTCGATTTAAAAAAAGCATCAGAACTGGGTATAAAAGTGGCTCGTGTGCCAGCATATTCCCCGTATGCAATTGCCGAACATACAATGGCGCTGATACTTGCATTAAATCGAAAATTAATTAAAGCGCACAATAGGGTTCGCGAACAAAACTTTTCATTGAACGGCCTGACTGGTTTCGACCTCAATGGAAAAACCGTGGGTGTGATTGGAACAGGGAAAATTGGGTCTGTGCTCATAAAAATTCTACACGGATTTGGTTGCAATATTCTTGCTCAAGATATTAATGAAGACCAAAATATGATAGATAAATATGGTGTAATCTATACGGATTGTGCAACGCTCTGTAAACACTCCGATATAATAAGCCTGCACATACCATTAAAAGTTTCAACAAAACACTTGATTGACAAAGAACATATTGCACTTATGAAACCTGGAGTAATGCTCATCAATACCAGTCGTGGCGGATTGGTAGATACCAAGGCGGTTATCGAAGGATTGAAAACCAAAAAAATTGGCTATTTCGGAATAGATGTTTACGAGGAAGAAGAAGGGTTGTTCTTTGAAGACCATTCTGAAGATATTTTGCAAGACGATGTGATTGCACGATTAATGACCTTCAACAATGTATTAATCACAAGCCATCAAGCATTTTTAACCGAAACAGCTATGACCAATATTGCTGAAACAACCATATATAATCTGGACTGTTTTGAAAAGCAAGTGCGTTCTGGAAACGAAGTCTTTTCGGAAAATTAACAATAACCAAAAATAACAATGTTAAAAATAATCCTTCTATGGTATAAAACAGTTGCAGCAAAAGCCGCAACAGAAGTGCTGACGCCCAATTTTGAAGATATTGAAATTAAGGCAATCCTCAAGGGCTATTGGCTACGCTACAATGCGTTGAAAAGGGAGATTAAAAAAGAACCAACTTTTGGAGGAACACTTATGGTTCATCTTGCAGCAATGTCTACGGCTTTTTATCAAGAATTGACACAAAGAGGGATAAGTAATGCCAAAACCACAAAATACTTTTACGATATCGCTTGGAAGGTCTATAAAATAATGGGTAAGCTATCTTGGAATATTACTCGACTAAAGTATCAAAGTAATGCTAAAAGGCTAAAATATGCCACCGAACTGTTTAGGGCATTTCCCTTCAGCAGCCCTTCCTATAAATGGGAAAACATTCTTCAACCCGATAGTTCTGTTTGCTTTAATTGCACCAAATGTCCCGTTGCCGAATATTTTGAAACCAAAGGACTGTCCGAGTTCTGTGTAAATACTTGGTGTGCATTAGACTTTCCATTGGCCGAAATGTGGAATGCTAAATTGGAACGCACAAATAGTATTGCAGGTGGAGCAAAACTTTGTGATTTTAAATGGAAACCTAATAATTAAAATTTAAATAAAATGAAAAACATACTCGTACCCACCGATTTCTCTGAAAACTGTATCAAAGCTGCACATTTAGGCATTAAAGTGGCCAAACTGTATAAGGCCGAAATACACTTTTTACACCTATTGAAAACCCCTGTAGATTGGGTGAAATTGGATAAGCAAAAGGAAAACAGATATCCAGAGACATTAAAAAAAATTGGCAATGCCAGAGCAGCTTTACGAGAACTGGAAAGAACCGCAGAACGTGAAGGATTAAAATGTCGCAGGTTTCTACAATTTGATGCTGGACAAGGCGATATTTTAGACCATTCAAATCATTATCACCACGATTTCATCATAACAGGAAGCAGTGGCACCAAGGGGGTCATCCGAGAAATAACTGGTAGTAATGTCGAAGAGATTGTTCGAAAAGCAAATGCTCCTGTTATTGTGGTAAAGGATGAACCAGTATCGTTTCCGTTCAAAGACATTGTATTTGTTTCAGACTTTAAGGAAGATGTCAGTCGACCGTTTCAAGAAGTGCAATCCATTGCTGAAAAATGTGATGCAAAAATCCATCTGTTACGGATTAATACAGAAACTGACTTCAATAGCATCGAGCAAGGATTAAACCCAATAAAAGAGTTTCTGCAAAAATTTCCATCAGTAAAAAACTATGGGATGGCTGTTTACAATGAACCTTCGGTAGAAACGGGAATCAACACGTTTGTAGAACAGCAGCCAACAGATTTAATTGCAATGGTTACACACGGCAAGACAGGGTTTTTAAGTCTATTCTCTAAAAGCATCGCTGAAGGTGTTACCAATCATTCCACATTACCCGTAATGACAATACATATTTAAAAAATGGAAAACTCAATTAAAATAGTGAAACACTCTGGAGATGTAGTTGAATTTGATGTGGACAAACTCATCAATTCACTAAAACGGGCACAGGCAAACGATACCGTGATTAAGCAAATAGTAGCACAAATTGAGTCTACAATTTACGATGGTATTACTACAAAAAAAATCTACCAAATGGCATTTAAAATGCTTAAAGGTAAATCACGTGTAAGTGCCTCAAAGTACAAACTCAAAAAAGCCTTGATGGAATTAGGGCCTTCCGGTTTTCCATTTGAAAAATTAGTGGGGAAACTATTGGCACACGAAGGGTTTGAAACAAAGGTTGGTGTGATTGTACAGGGCAATTGCGTGCAACACGAAGTAGATGTTATAGCCCAAAAGAATAATTACCATTATATGATTGAGTGCAAATACCATAGCGACCAAGGACGGTTTTGCAATGTCAAGATTCCCTTGTACATCCATTCACGGTTTTTGGATGTTGAAAAACAATGGGAACATCAAAAAGGTCACGAGGCCAAACTACATAAAGGCGGTGTGTACACCAATACACGATTTACAACCGATGCGGTGCAATATGGTAAATGTGTTGGATTGTTATTGACAAGCTGGGATTATCCTATGGAAAATGGTTTAAAAGACAGAATAGACAAGTCTGGATTTCATCCCTTAACAGCATTAACAACTCTGACCAAATCCGAAAAAACAAAATTATTGGATAAAGGAATTGTACTCTGCAAAGAGCTTCACGAAAAACCTACTTTATTAAACCAAATTGGAATTGATAAAACAAGACATAAAAAGATTTTGGAAGATTCTGAAGCATTATGCAAAAACCATTAAAAAATATAATCTTAAAAATAATTATATGAAAACTAAAGAAACAAAACCACAGAATAACATAGATTTTGAGCCTTTTTACGAAGCATTGGAGAATGACCCGAAACTACTTGAAGAGGCCTTGGAAATACTATTGGATATGGTAGACTTTGAACCTAAATCCATAAAAAAGGTAGCACTCTATATCAAAGAGGATTCACGAAACCTATATAAAGAAATAGTAGAATTGAGTAAATCTAACCAAGATAAAGGGAATACACCTTCTTGCTGTGGTGGACTTTAAATAAATAGTACAAAGATGAATAACACTAAAATAAACATTCACTTTCTGGGCGCAGCTGGTACAGTAACCGGCTCAAAATATTTAGTGGATACGGGAGAAAGAAAGATATTGATAGACTGCGGACTATTTCAAGGGTTGAAGGAATTGCGCCTTAAAAACTGGGAATATCCACCCGTTGAAGTTTCAGAAATTGATATGGTCTTGCTTACCCACGGCCATATGGACCACACAGGGTATTTACCTCGATTGGTAAAACAAGGGTTTAAAGGCCCGATTTACGGCACTAATCCCACTTTGGACATTGCAAAAATCATTTTGAACGATAGTGCAAAAATCCAAGAGCAGGAAGCCGAACGCGCCAACAAAGAAGGCTATTCCAAACATAGTCCGGCAGAACCGCTTTACGATTTAAACGATGTTGAAAAAACCCTTCCACATTTCAAGGGAGTACCACCTGCTCAATGGATGCCATTGATGAAAAATATAAAGGCCAGATTTCAATACAATGGTCATATTCTCGGTGCCACTTACATCGAGTTGGATATACACGGAAAACGTTTTGTCTTTTCGGGAGATATTGGAAGAACCAATGATTTATTGCTCTACCCACCACTAAAACCAAAAAAAGCGGATGTGCTTTTCATTGAATCCACTTATGGCGGAAGATTTCATCCAGATGAAGTAGAAGCACTGCCACAGATTGAAAAATTGGTCAACGATACCATCAATAGAGGTGGCAGCCTGTTTATTCCAAGCTTTTCGGTAGAACGTGCCCAATTGATGATGCTCATTTTTTGGAGATTATTAAAAGAGAACAAAATACCGAAAGTACAAATGATAATGGACAGTCCAATGGGAGCGAATGTACTCGAACTCTTCCACCGTACAAGGGATTGGCACAGATTAGAGGACAATGAATGTGATGAAATGTGCTCACATTTCACGGTCGTAAGCAGTTATCGTGAAACAATGGAATTAAGAACAGACAACAAACCAAAAATCGTGATTGCTGGAAGTGGAATGCTTACAGGTGGAAGAATGCTCAACTATCTCGAAACCCAAGCGCAAAACCCAAATAACACCTTACTTTTTGTAGGCTATCAAGCTGAAGGCACTCGTGGAAGAAAACTATTGGAAGGCGACAAGGAATTAAAAGTGTATGGAAAAACGGTATCCTTTCAAATGGAAGTAGCCGAAATTCAAGGCCTCTCTGCACACGCAGACCACGCTGAACTTTTGGATTGGATGAGCAAAATAAAAAATAAACCAGCCCGAATTTTTATTGTGCACGGAGAAAAAGAAGGTGCCGAAGCACTTCAAAAAGGAATAAAGGAAACCTATGGGTGGGATGCGGAAATCCCGCAACTCTACAACATTGAAGAAATAGAATAGCTTTTGGAAAAATTAAAAATTATGGAACAACACTCAAACATATTAAAATATAAGCATCTCGGAATCTATACACAAAACGAGAATGTAGTGTATATGCGTGAAGATTGCCACGTCTGTGTTTCCGAAGGGTTTGAGGCACTTACCCGAATAAGGATATCCAATGTAACCACATCAATCGTAGCAAGCCTTAATGTTTTAAATTCAGATATTCTGTCACCAAATGAAATAGGGCTATCTGATGCTGCTGCGAAAAAACTGAATGTTTCAGAAAATGATACTTTGTACGTTTCACATTTGGAACCTATTGAATCGTTAAGCCACGTCAGAGCGAAAATCTATAATCAAAAACTGGATTATAAAGCTTATAACGAGATTATAACCGATATCGTGGAAGGCGACTATTCAAACATCCACCTTTCGGCATTTATAACAGCCTGTGCAGGCGACCGAATGGATATTGATGAGATATCCGACCTTACCAAAGCTATGATAGCTTCCGGAAAGCAACTGGATTGGAACAAAGAAATCGTAGTCGATAAGCATTGCATTGGCGGATTACCTGGCAATAGAACCACACCATTAGTGGTTGCCATTGTGGCTGCTTACGGGCTTACGATGCCAAAAACATCATCGAGAGCTATCACTTCGCCAGCAGGCACAGCTGATACTATGGAAGTAATGACCAATGTTACCCTTTCATTAGAAGAAATAAAAACCGTGGTTGAAAAAGAAGGAGGCTGCATTGTTTGGGGCGGTACAGCGCAATTGAGTCCTGCGGACGATATTCTTATTAAAATTGAAAAAGCCTTGGATATTGATAGCGAAGGACAGCTCATTGCTTCGGTACTTTCAAAAAAAGCTGCGGCAGGTTCAACGCACGTCGTCATTGATATTCCCGTGGGAGAAACCGCCAAGGTACGTAGTACAGAAATGGCTCAAAAACTAAAAAACCATATGGAAACCGTTGGAACGGCTGTTGGGCTGAATGTAAAAGTTGTTATAACAGATGGCACACAGCCTGTCGGAAGAGGTATTGGTCCTGCTTTAGAAGCCATCGATATATTGAAAGTTTTAAAAAACGAAGCTGATGCACCAAATGACCTAAAGGAAAGGGCTTTGACTTTAGCTTCTGAACTATTAGAGCTTTCTGGGAAAGTAGAAAAAGGGAAAGGATTAATAACCGCAAATCAACTTCTCAAATCTGGAAAAGCTTATGAAAAATTTGTGGCCATTTGCAAAGCACAAGGTCGCTTTTCAAAACCTGTTTTAGCACCTTATAAAATCGAAATTAAAGCCGAAAAGTCAGGAGTTTTAAAAAGAATTGATAACCGAAAGATTGCAAAACTCGCCAAGCTTTCGGGGGCACCAAACTCAAAGTCGGCAGGGATTCTTTTAAATGTCCATTTAGACGAAAAAATTGAAATAGACCAATTGTTATATACAATATATGCAGAATCTCAAGGCGAACTTAATTATGCTTTGGAATATAAAAATAACCACGACGACATCATAACCATAATTTAAAAACTATGAAAACAATATTATTCAGCCTTCCCGGAAATGAAGAACTCACAGAGCTTTTGGCAAAAAAGATGGATGCAGAAATAGGAAAAGCAACCTTACGCAAGTTTCCAGATGGGGAATCTTACACACGTATATTATCTGATGTTAAAGACAAATGTGTAGTACTGGTATGCACCTTGCACGAACCAGACAAAAAACTATTGCCCCTTTATTTTTTAAGCCACACGGCCAAATCATTAGGAGCAATGTGCACCTGTTTAGTCGCACCCTATCTCGCCTATATGCGTCAGGACAAAATATTCAATGCAGGCGAAGGTGTTACTTCTGGTTTCTTCGGAAAACTGATTTCAGGTTTTGCCGATAGCATTACCACCGTTGACCCGCACTTACATAGAATTAGCTCCTTGGGCGAAGTATATAAAATCCCAAATAAGGTCATTCATGCTGCCGATGCTATTTCAGATTGGATAAAAGAAAACATAGAAAACCCTGTACTTATAGGTCCAGATTCTGAAAGTGAACAATGGGTTTCCGAGGTTGCTAAAAAAGCAGGAGCACCATTTACGGTATTGCAAAAAGTGCGTCACGGCGACCGTGATGTAGAAGTCTCTGTTCCAGATGTGGACAAATACAAGGATGCCACACCTATTTTGGTAGATGATATTATTTCCACAGCGCGAACAATGATTGAAACCGTACAACATTTGAAAAAAGCAGGAATGAAACCACCTATATGTGTGGGTATTCACGCAGTTTTTTCAGGAAATGCCTATCAAGATTTATTGGATTCCGGGGTGGAAAAAATAGTGACTTGCAATACCATCCCGCATCCTTCAAATGGTATTGATTTAAGTGATGTAATGGCAAAAGAAGTTACGAAATTGATGCATCATATATGAGAAAAAAAGGCTTCATATTACTATTCATCTTATTCAATATTACAATGAATGGACAAACTGAAATGCTCATTGGGCAGATTTCAGGAAGATTTGTCATTCGGGAGAATTTTGATGAAAAAGGTGCTTTTCTCAACAAACAAACTTTTGAAGCTGGTAAAACAATGGAGAAAAATGGATATTTTGAAATTGATGTAATCACAGAATTATTTGACAAAGACAAAAAATCCACCGATAAATATACAACGACCTATCGATGTAAGCCAGATGAAGCCAGTGTAATGGTAATGGCGTTTCCGTTTTCAAACCCAAAATCAGAAGAAACCGAAATCAATACCATTTCTGCAAATTTTAAAGAGTTGTATGACTTGGAAAACTTGGAAGATATAGAACTTGAAATGAGTTTTGATTCGGGCTTATTAAATTTTTTCGGTTCAAAAAGCACGATAAAGATTTACGACCGAAAATTAGATAGTAACAAAAAAAAAATTAATTCAAAAATCAACATTAAGGCCTATGCTTTGGGAATTCGCATTAAGCAACTCAATTATAATGTTTACGAAAAATTAAATGGAAACGGTTTATTGACCTTTCAGAAATTTACAGAAGAAGATAACAGTTATTTCACAATGACTTATAACTAAAAACAAATGAAAAATTACGATACACTATCAGAAGCTATTAACGATTTACAGGCAAGTGAATATCCTTATGATTTTAACTTAAAACCTGAATGCCTGGAATGTGCTTCACTGGAAATTGAGATTCATCCAGAGGATTTCAAAGTAGATAAAACCTATCGTTTTGAAGGTATGAGCAGTACCGATGATAATAGCATTTTATACGCCATTTCATCAAAAAACGGAATTAAGGGTCTTTTGGTGGATGCCTACGGCGTATATGCCGAAAACATTTCTGAAGCAATGCGGAAAAAATTACGATAACACTTAAATAGAACTATATGGACAATAACAAAAATCACAAGGACAAAAAAATGGACCATTCGAAGATGGACCATTCTAAAATGAATGAAGATAACATCGACCATTCAAAAATGGACCACTCAAAGATGGACCACTCAAAAATGGAAGACCCAAAATCGGACGACCATAGCAAGATGGACCACAGTAAAATGGACCATTCAAAGATGAAACACGACCACGGAAGCATACCAATGGGTATGGCAGGCCACGACCATCATAAGATGATGATTGCCGATTTTAGGAAACGGTTTTGGGTAACCCTTGTACTTACTATTCCCATACTGTTCTTCTCGCCGATGATTCAGGACTTTTTTGGATATGAGTTTTTGCTTCCCGGAAACCAATATATCCTTTTTGCACTTTCATCCGTAGTTTATTTTTACGGTGGTTGGCCATTTTTAACAGGATTTTGGTCTGAAGTAAAAAAAGGTGCACCAGGAATGATGACCTTAATAGCAATGGCCATTAGTGTGGCCTATTTTTATAGTTCCGCAACAGTCTTCGGATTGCAGGGTGTCGATTTTTTCTGGGAACTGGCAACTCTAATCGCTATTATGCTTGTGGGCCATTGGATAGAAATGAAAAGTGTCTTGGGTGCCTCAAAAGCCTTACAGCTTCTAGTAAGTATGATGCCTGCCGAAGCTCACAGAGTAAAAGGCGATACAATTGAAGATATTTCATTGGAAGATTTATTGAAAGATGATGTGATATTGGTAAAGCCCGGCGAGAAAGTTCCTGCCGATGGTATCATAATCGAAGGGTCTAGTTATCTGAACGAATCTATGTTAACTGGAGAATCAAAACCAGTAAAAAAAGAAGAAAAGGATAAAGTAATTGGAGGTTCTGTAAACGGCAATGGCAGCATAAAGGTAAAAGTGGTACATACAGGAAAAGACAGTTATCTCAACAAGGTTATCACAATGGTTGAGGAAGCACAAAAGACCAAGTCCAAAATGCAAAATCTATCGGATAGAGCAGCAAAGTGGTTGACTTATATTGCCTTGTCTATAGGATTTGGTACGTTGGCAGTTTGGTTAATTCTAGGGTTCCCTTTTGTTTATGCATTAGAAAGAATGGTTACCGTTATGGTCATCGCTTGTCCACACGCACTTGGCCTTGCCATTCCACTTGTAGTTGCGATTTCTACCGCAGTATCTGCTCAAAATGGGCTATTGATTCGTAATAGAACCGCATTTGAGGAATCACGCAAAATATCCACTCTGCTCTTTGACAAAACAGGAACATTGACTAAAGGGGATTTTGGCGTTACCCGAATTGAATCGGTAGATAAAAAATATTCTTCAGATGAAGTATTAAGACTTGCAAGTGCCTTGGAACAAAGCTCAGAACATCCTATTGCCGTGGGAATTATTAAAAAAGTGAAAGAAGACAAGGTTGCTATTCCCAATCCTGAAAACTTTAATGCGATTACAGGTAAAGGTGTAGAGGCAAACGTAGAAGGCAAGCAGGTGAAAGTAGTGAGTCCGGGCTATTTAAGGGATGAAAAAATTACCATTCCTGAAGATGCTTATAGTGACGCCGCTGAAACGGTTGTATTTGTATTAATTGAAGGTGCTTTAGCAGGATACATTGCTCTTGCTGATGAAATAAGACCTGAATCTGCCGAAGCAATAAGGGTCTTTAAAGAAAACAACATAAAAGTCTTGATGGCAACTGGCGATAACGAAAAAACCGCCAAAGCCGTAAGCGATAAACTTGGATTGGATGGATATTATGCCGAAGTATTGCCACACCAAAAAGTGGAAATCGTAAAAGAATTGCAAGGTAAAGGAGAATTTGTGGCTATGACGGGAGATGGCGTTAATGATGCACCTGCTTTGGCACAAGCAAACGTGGGTATTGCCGTAGGTTCGGGAACCGATGTGGCAGCAGAAACAGCAGACATTATTTTGGTAAACAGTAATCCACAGGATATTGCGAACTTAATTTTATTTGGAAAGGCTACCTACAATAAAATGATTCAGAACTTAATATGGGCAACGGGTTATAACGTTGTTGCAATACCATTAGCCGCTGGAGTTCTGTATTCTTCAGGATTTGTTTTAGGACCTGCGGTAGGAGCTGTATTTATGAGTTTGAGTACAATTATAGTGGCCATTAATGCGCAATTATTAAAGCGAAAAATCGGTAAAAAATAAATGGAAAGAAAAGAAGAACTCAACAGGGTATTTTTAATTCTGTTGAGTTTATTTGTAGTGATGTTGGGCTATGGTATATTATTGCCAACCCTTCCTTACTATACCGAAAGGCTAGCAATAAAGGGCAATCTCGACACCGACCTTATCAACTTCCATATTGGATTGCTTACGAGCATCTATCCATTTTTTCAGTTACTATTCGTAGTGGTTTGGGGAAAGCTTTCAGATAAATATGGTCGAAAACCTATAATCATTTGTGGACTAATCGGTTTTGTAATTATGCAATTGCTCACTGGTCTTGCCACGTCTCTAACAATGCTTTATGTTGCTCGAATTTTTGGTGGTATTTTCACATCAGCAGTTATTCCAGTTAGCAACGCATATTTAAGCGACATTACTTCTGAAAAACGGAGAACAAAAATAATGGCCTGGTCAGGCGTTGCCATTAGCTCTGGGGTTATTTTTGGCCCTGTCATTGGTGGCTTTCTATCCCAAACTGATATTCATATAAAATATTCTATAGGTCTGCTACATTTAGACCGATTTTCAGTGCCCTTTTTATTCGTTGCCCTATTAGGATTGATTGTGTTATTCGTTGTGATGAAATGGCTAAAAAACACCGCTCGTGTACATAGGTTAATGACACAAAAAGTGAGCTTGCGATTCACATTTACCAAATATTTTATTGTATTACTCATACTATCCTTTGTAGCCCAATTTGTTGTGACCTTGTTTGAAACTGTTTTTTCAATCTATGGAAAAGATGAATTAGGGTTTAACAGCAAACAGTTGGGTTTAGGTTTTATGCTATGTGGTTCTGTGATGGCCGTTTTACAGCCTGTATTTGCTAGTTATGGTGAGAAGTTTTTATCTCCTAAAAAGCAAATTGCCATTGGGTTCCTAATAGCCGGAGTATCCTTGATTGCTTTTCCTTTTTTTACAAGTGAATTCTTGGTATATGGATTAATCATTATGTTTGCTGCTGGTGGTGCTTTGGTAACGCCAAACTTGTTATCAGCAGTATCATTGACATCTAAAGAAAATACAGGTAGAAATATATCCATACAAAGCTCAACAGGTAGCGTAGGTCAGATTTTAGGTCCTGTTGTAGGTACTTGGCTGATTGCAGATAGTTTTTACTATCCGTTTATTATAGCTGGATTAATAGTTATAATTTCAATTGGATTAGTCCGATTTGTCACTTAAAACTTTTAAAATTGAAATTCCAAATAAAAAAACTCGTTACAGCTTTACTTAAATATAATGAATTATAAATCAGGTGCGTAATTCGGTGCGTAATTAGAAATATATTATTTTAATTATTTGATTTTCAATAACTTAATTATTTAAAGATAGTTCCTCTTTCTCCGCCAAAGCCCGTGAACAAGTTGTTCACGGGCTTTTTTATTTTTCAACTACCCTTTCCATTTCAAATAGTCCATTAAAATTAACTAAACTTTTTGTTTAACAGTTTTATCAATCTATTAAACGTTTTGTATCTTCACACAATATAAAATGGTGACGACCCTACTAAAAACGATACTATGTTTGGAATGTTTAAGAAGAAATCAGAAAAGGAAAAATTGCAGGAGGAATATCAAAAACTCCAAAGTGAATCCTTTAAACTCTCAACAACCAATAGAAAGTTGAGCGATCAAAAAGCCTTTGAGGCCGAAGAAGTGATGAAGAAATTGGAAAAACTCAAATAGCTGAATAATGGCCGAAGAGAAAAAACCCGATAACGTAGTTTTCAATACAGATACAAATCGTTACGATGCTGCATTAAAACCTTATGCAACTTCCGTGGGTGCGCCGGTGATTACAAGTACCGATACCACCGCTTGGAAAAATAGTAGCATCAACAAAACCAATCATAAATTAAACGCCAAATACTTGGAACTGAAGGCAGAATATGAAAAAATGACTAAGGAGTTTGAGTATAACAATCTTATTTTCAATTCGCATTTTAGTTTTGAACCTGTTATTGGCGAAGTTTATCATCTTTATAAAAGGGAAAATGGAAAAAATTTTCTTTCACTCATTGCGCCCGATCAATGTAATTTTAATCACCTTGGCAGCTTTTATCTGAACGTCGATCAAACCTGGGAAAAAGTGGATAAACTATGATTGGCGGAGATTTAACAGATAGGCAATTGGATCGAATCATCGAAATGGCCTGGGAGGATCGCACGCCTTTTGAAGCCATAGAATTTCAGTTTGGATTCCCCGAGAAGGAAGTCATAAAAATAATGCGTGGCCATCTAAAAGAAAGTAGTTTCAGGCTTTGGCGCAAACGCGTTAATAGTGGCGTAAGCCAGAAGCATCTCAAAAAAAGAAGTTCTGAAATAAGCCGTTTTAAATGCTCACGGCAAAAGGCCATTTCCGGAAACAAAATAAGCAAAAGATAGCCCAGCTATTTTTCTAAAATAAATTACCTCTTTCATTTTTAAGGCTCGCCATAATTAAATATATTTCTGAATCAATTCATCCATTTCAGAATTATACCATCAATACACCGAGCTATGAGCAATTACCATATAAAAAATTTAGAGGAATATTTTCAAGTTTATAGAAAGTCAGTAAGAGATCCTGAAAATTTCTGGGAAGAAATTGCTGAGGAAAATTTTATGTGGCGTAAACGCTGGAGTAAGGTGCTGGAATTCGACCTTTCAAAACCTGAGGTTTCGTGGTATAAAGGCGCAAAACTCAACATTACCGAAAATTGTATAGATCGACATATATATGCACGTGGCGAAAAAACCGCAATCATTTTTGAACCGAATGACCCTTCCGAAAAAGCGGAACATATAACTTACAAACAACTGCATGAACGGGTATGTAGGCTTGCAAACGTGCTGCTTGATCATGGGGTAAAGAAAGGCGACCGGGTTTGTATCTATCTACCTATGATTCCTGAGCTGGCGGTTTCATTGTTAGCCTGCGCACGTATTGGCGCCATACATTCCGTGGTTTTTGCGGGATTTTCTTCCACAGCGCTCTCTACCCGGATTAATGATTCTGATTGCAAAATAGTCATTACCAGTGATGGCTCATACCGGGGCGGAAAAACAATTGATTTAAAAGGCATCGTTGACGAGGCGTTGGAAAACTGCGAAGGCCTAAAAACAGTTTTGGTAGTAAAACGCATCCATTCTGAAATAGCGATGAAGGAAAACCGCGATAAATGGCTACAACCCCTTTTGGACGAAGCATATCACGACTGTGTGCCGGTGGTTATGGATGCCGAGGACCCGTTATTTATTCTTTACACTTCCGGAAGCACCGGAAAACCAAAAGGAATGGTACATACCACGGCAGGCTATATGGTCTATACGGCATATACCTTTAAAAATGTGTTTCAATACCGCGAAAATGATGTGTTTTGGTGTACAGCAGATATTGGCTGGATTACCGGCCATAGTTACATCGTTTATGGGCCTTTGGCTAATGGCGCAACCACTTTAATGTTTGAAGGTGTTCCCTCCTACCCAGATTTTGGGCGCTTTTGGCAGGTAGTGGAAAAACATAAAGTAACCCAGTTTTATACGGCACCAACTGCCATCCGTGCATTGGCTAAGGAACGACTTGATTTTTCCGAAAATTATGATCTTTCCTCACTTAAAATTTTGGGCAGTGTGGGCGAACCTATTAATGAAGAGGCTTGGCATTGGTATGACGAAAACATCGGAAAGAAAAATTGCCCAATTGTAGATACTTGGTGGCAAACAGAAACTGGCGGCATCATGATTTCTCCTATTCCTTACTCCACGCCCACCATTCCTACTTATGCCACATTGCCATTGCCCGGTGTGCAACCGGCATTGATGGATGAAAATGGGGAAGAGCTAAAAGGAAATTTAGTGAGTGGCCGCTTGTGTATTAAATTCCCATGGCCCGGAATGGCGAGGACTATTTGGGGTAATCACGAACGGTATCGCGAAACTTACTTTTCAACCTTTGAAAACAAATACTTTACAGGCGACGGCGCTTTGCGTGACAGCACGGGTTATTATCGAATAACGGGCCGTGTAGATGATGTTGTTATTGTTTCAGGTCATAACTTGGGTACCGCGCCTATTGAAGACGCAATAAATGAACATCCGGCCGTGGCGGAAAGTGCTATTGTGGGCTTCCCACACGATGTAAAAGGAAATGCACTCTATGGTTTTGTTATATTAAAAGAAATAGGCGAAAGCAGATTGCACGAAAATCTTCGCAAGGAAATTAACCAGATTATCACGGAACATATTGGCCCTATTGCCAAGTTGGATAAAATACAGTTTACCACGGGCTTGCCAAAAACCCGAAGTGGTAAAATTATGCGCCGTATTCTCAGAAAGATTGCAGAAAATGACACCAGTAATTTAGGCGATATCTCCACGCTACTAGATCCTGAGGTGGTTCAAGATATTATTGACGGAGCCATTTAAGCGAAATTTTTTATTTCCGTAACGTTTTCAATAAAACCTCCAGTACTTGGCTTTTTTCATATTCTGGAAACATTGCTTCATTGGTTGTGATTTTTTTGAAGCATTTTTTTCCTATTCTCACGAATAATTTCCCGAATAAGTACCATCAATTGAAATACGTCAAAAATAAATTGAAATGGATTAGGTTCAACCAAGGGAATTGAATATCTTTAGAATTCTGATAATTAATCAATTACAAACTTCTAATGCTCCCCATTATGATTTGGACAACCCTTCTTCTTTTCCTTACGGTGGTAGCTTGTGTCCTGGGTTATTTAGGCTTAGGATTTGGACCGATTGAACCTGCCAAAATTATATTTTTTGTTTTGGGAACCTTTTTGGTGATTTCGTTTTTTCTGGAAAAACGCAAAAAACGGAAAAAATATTACGAATAGAATAAACACGCTTCTAAGAAAATCGCAACTATCTACCACTTGCGATTTTTTCATTTAATACCATTGCACAATCGATTATTATGCAATATCTTACCCAAGCCAATGTAATTGAGTTAAATAAAAAAGTTATTTGTGTTAAAACTTTTTATTTGATAATAGTATTTTGGCACAACCAAACAACCTTTTAATGAATTCTATACAAGTCAATTCGCTTCCCCTCAAGGATGTAATACGGGACATTGCCAACGTATTTAATATTTCCTATTCCGAAAATTGTGGAGAGTATTTATTGAAAATTCCGCCATCAGTGGGTGAAGGCACCATTAGAGGCATCAATTTTGAAGGCGGCCTAGGACTTATTCAGTATGATTGTATGTTCAATGAGGATATGGAAATTCATTTTGTGGTAAACCATATTCATCCCTTAAAATTTCTCTACACCGTGGAAGGAATTTTGGAACACAGGTTTGAAAATGAAGATAAACTGCGGACCATTGAGCAGTACCAAAACGCCATAGTGGCCAGTAGTAAGCATAACGGCCATGTTCTTTTGTTTAAAAGCAAACGCCACACTACCGTGAACAGTTTGGAGATAGAAAGGGAAAAATTCCAGATAAAAATGGCGTGCGATATTAACAGTCTGGATGATGAACTGGAACAACTCTTTAAGGATATCAAAGCGAGCGGCGCCTTTTATTACAGTGGAAACTATAGTTTGGCAATTTCAGACATCTTAAATACTATGTTAGAATTCCAAGCTGAAAATTTTACGCGCAAATTATTTTTGGAAGGAATGGCTTACCAAATTTTGACCCATCAAATTCTGCAATACCAAGACGATAAAAAGGAAGAGGGAAACCGCACGCTGCTTCGTTCTACTGAACTGAAACAAATCAACTCCATTTCAAGTCTTATTGAAGGAAATATCTCTGATGTGCCCACAGTGGAAAACTTGGCCCGGCAAGCTGGGCTCAATATAAACAAATTGCAGGAGGGTTTTAAGAAACTTTATGGTACCACGGTAAACAATTATGTCCAGAAAACCAGACTGGATACGGCATACAGCCTTTTAACAAAAACCGATCTCAGTATTTCTGAAATAGTAAATGCCATAGGACTGAGCAGTAAAAGTTATTTTTCAAAAATATTTAAGGAAAAATATAATATTTCCCCGTCCGACTTCCGAAAGAAACAGCGCGATAAATAAAAAACCCCAGTCAAAATAATGATAACTGGGGTTTCCTCTTTTTCATAGCAAATCTTTTGCTTTTGCTAAAATAGGGTAACTTATAAAAATTCATTAGCTCAAAAGAATCTTTCATTAACCCAAAATATTCTTTTTTAATTACTTATGGATAATTTAAAAAAACCCTTCCCTGCAGCGAGGTTGGAAAGGGTTTTAATAGTTGATCAAAAAATCCAACTATTTTTTCCAGTGTTGAATTTCATCTTTCAAATCGGCTCTGGACTTGCCTGTTTTGTTCTCTAATCGTTTCAAGGTGTCAGAAAACGATTCATCCTTTATTTCAGAGGCATCGACACTTAAGCCGTAGTGCTTGTTAAAATCTGAAGCCACCTGCTCCCACTTCTGTTTTAAGTAATCTTCATCATCCTTCTCCTTTTCTTCATTATCATCATCGGGATGCTTTACATAGCTTTTTTCATCAGGCTCATTGTGATGTTCACTTTGTGCACCCTTCCCTACGCTGTGCTTTGGACTATTTTTTTTGCTCATAATCTTTTGATTTTATGCTAATATGCTAAATTATTAAACATTCTTATTAAAAATTAACGCATATATTCTAAAATTTAATCCATTCATCATAAATTTTAGATATATTTACCAATCTATACAATTTTTATATCCCCACAATTAGAAACCCCTTTCTCATTGTGTTGATCAAGGGGTTTCGCATTGTCCGTGTATCGGATCAAAAATTACTTAGATTTTCTTACTCTACTCTTCCTCCTCTTCAGGACGGCGTTGGTTTTGAGGTCTGTTTTGTGGATTCCTCTGCTGATTAGTCTGTTGATTTTGAGGATTCCTTTGCTGATTTTGATTTTGTGTGCTCATAACAATTTTTTTTAAATTAATAATGTGGTTTTCTTTTTCACTATTAAAATTAATCCTGCCACAACTACCTTCAGCACAATAAATTCTTAAAATTTTCAATTCGGAACAATTTTTAACTATCTATTATCTTAAAAATCGATTTCGTTGGCTTTTCGTTAAGCGATGTGCTTAAAAATGTAGCTTAAAATTTAATACCAAAACCCTTTCATCATAACTCATTGGCGTTTTGTATCTTTGCGCTTTTAAAGTTTGAACCATGTACACCAATGCATTGCAAGCAATTTCACCGATAGACGGTAGATACGCCTCAAAAACCAGTAGCCTTATTCCCTATTTCTCTGAAGAAGCGCTCATTCGCTATCGCGTGCAGGTAGAAATTGAATATTTCATTGCTCTGGTGGAATTGGATCTTCCGCAATTAGCAGATTTTGACAAAACCCAGTTTTCAAAACTTCGGGAGCTTTATCTTGAATTTACCGTGCAGGACGCAGGGAAAATTAAGGAAACCGAAAAGGTGACCAATCACGATGTTAAGGCAGTAGAATATTTCATAAAAGAAAAATTTGACGCATTAAATCTTCAGAAATATAAAGAATTTATACATTTTGGGCTTACGTCGCAGGACATCAACAATACCGCCATTCCACTTTCGCTGAAAGATGCCGTGAACAATGTTTACGTTCCACTTTTAATGGACGTGAAAAATAAATTAAAGGAGCTTTCCGATGAATGGGCCGAAGTTTCCATGCTTGCACGTACCCACGGCCAGCCAGCCTCACCCACACGTTTAGGTAAGGAAATTGAGGTGTTTGTTGTGCGCATCGAGGAGCAATTTGACTTGATGAACGATATTAAGAGCGCGGCAAAATTTGGAGGCGCAACAGGCAACTTTAACGCGCACAAAGTAGCTTATCCAGAGATTGATTGGCGAGCCTTCGGAAAGAAATTCGTGCAGGATAGGCTAGGGTTGCATCACTCCTTCCCTACCACGCAGATTGAACATTACGACCATATGGCCGCACTTTTTGATTGTTTGAAAAGAATCAACAATATTTTGATCGATCTGGATCGTGATATTTGGACGTACGTTTCCATGGATTATTTCAAACAAAAGATAAAGAAAGGAGAAGTTGGCTCCAGCGCTATGCCGCATAAAGTGAACCCTAT
Organism: Aequorivita vladivostokensis; assembly: GCF_000952855.1. Classification (GTDB taxonomy): domain Bacteria; phylum Bacteroidota; class Bacteroidia; order Flavobacteriales; family Flavobacteriaceae; genus Aequorivita; species Aequorivita vladivostokensis. Next base: position 280,152 of record NZ_JSVU01000002.1, read on the forward strand.
TGATTTTGAAAACAGTGAAGGAAACCTGGGCATTGCGAATGCACTCTTTGAGCATCTTTCGGCAAAACTTCCGATAAGTAGATTGCAACGTGATTTAACCGACAGTACGGTTTTACGCAATATAGGCGTACCAATCGGGCATACGCTAATTGCCTTTTACGCAACGTTGAAAGGATTGAATAAGTTGCTTTTAAACGAACCCAAATTTGCCGAGGATCTTGAAAATAATTGGGCTGTTGTAGCGGAGGCAATCCAAACCATTCTGCGTCGAGAAGCATACCCAAACCCTTATGAAGCCTTAAAAGGATTGACCCGAACCAATGAGCGAATCAACCAAACTTCTATCGCAAATTTTATTGAAACTTTGGAAGTACCCGAAAGCGTAAAACAGGAAATGCGCAGTATAACTCCCGCAAATTATACAGGTATTTAAATGTATCTATCAAAAAAAGGCTTCAACCAAAATTAGGAAGAAGCCCATTTCAACTATTAATCAACTAATTTAATCCTTAAAAATCTCTCCAAAACCTTCAAGTTTTGAAACATCCAAATCGCCCCGTTCTGCAGATTTCATAAGTTTCAGCATTTGATCGGGACGCATATTTTCGCCCAATAGCCTGAAAACTGCAAAGCCCCGATTGTCATCACTTGCAAAAACTATAACCTCATCAATCGCGTCCTCTTCGCCTGTGTATTTTAAGGTGGCGTTCCAATCATTGCTTTTTATCCGGGTAAGTTCTTTGTACTGTTCCTGATCTAATATATTCTTCAATTCTTGACGCTCCTTTTCATAATCAGCAGTATCGCCCTCAATAATAGGATAGGCTACAACATTCACTTTTTTAATGGTATTTAATATATCCTTTTCTTCCTGCGTAAAATTGCTGGTGTTTCCTTGGAGCAAGCTGGCGGCAATATCCATTTTTACAAACTTATCATCGTCTTGCTTTTCAACCAAATACTTTTGCAAGGACTTGTCGCTACAGGAGGTCAACGCTACTAATCCGAGAATTAAAGCCATAAAATATTTTAGTAGTGTTGTCATAACTTATTGTTTTTTCTTTTTGTCGATATTCTTCAATTCCTCGCTGCCGGGCACTTTTAGTTCTTCTGTAAGTTTTGAAATTTGTTTTAAATCTATATTTCCCGTAATGCTCATAATAACCGTCATAGGTTTTCCTTCCACAATGCCATCCATATGCATCAACAGTTCACTTACGTAATTTTCGTTTTTACCTTCCTTGCTGTAAAATTTAATATTTCTACCATCTTCCTTTACGCGCATCAATTCACCTAAATTCTTGGAACCAGCAATGTATTTTGCCACTGCGGCATCCATTTTTTGCGAAACGCCGGGATTGTCGGTAGTGAAAATTTTAATATTGTCCAGATCGTTTACCATTTTTAAATATGCCTGTGCCTCTGGATCGGTAGAGTTAAGGTCCATCTTGCTCAAAAGTTTGAACATATTTTTGGTTACCACAACAGAGGTTACATCTTTTTCGTTTTCAAAGGAATCAAAGGCGTTCTGTGCCCAAGAAACCATTGGCGCTATTGCCAGTGCTATTAGTATTGCTATTTTTTTCATCATTTTATTATTTATTGTTTGTTCTATTTTATTGGGTTCAAATGTATTTTATAAGGTATTTAATTAAGATGTTTTTTAAACTGAAACAATGCTTTTTTCTGAATTCTTCTATTTGATGAACTATTCAAAAATTTTATCTTTAGTTTTTCCAAATTGACCCACAAAAGAAAGCTGTTCCGTCCCTTTGTTGAAATTCTCGGAAAGGAGCAACATTGCTTCCTTGCTTTTTTCAAAGGCGGCGAGTGCCTCTTTTTCTTCCTGGGAATAATTAGGTTGCGAAAAGTAAAAGCTGCCCACTCCAAAAGCTACTACCACCATTGCCGCTACAGCGTACCACCAACTTTTTATGGTTCTTGATTTTGTATCTGGTAACACAAAGACCTTCGAAGACTTTTCTGCTCTGGCAGCTTTCAAACCTGCGAAGATTGGCTTGTATTGAACCAAATCATCGGCAACCGTTTTATTGTTGAAATAATCCTGAAGCATTTTTTCTTCAGAAAGACTGGTTTTGCCTTCAAAATAGGCATCCAATAATTGTTTTACTTTAACCGATTCCATATTTATAATTTTTTATCATTTCGTCCCTTACAGCTTTACGGGCCCGGGAAAGCGCCACGCGTATCGCGGTTTCGTTACTGTCGAGCATCTGTGCTATTTCTGAAAACTCAAATTGTTCTACATCCCGCAGTTGAAGCACGATCCGTTGCTGTTCTGGCAAGGTTTCCATTATCCTGAAAACCATTTCCACCCCATCATTTGCCTCAATCCTTTTTTCAATATTCTCTGAAGTCTGATAATTGCTATGAACGATTTTTAAATTCGAGGCCTGCTTCGATTTTAAACGGTCCAAACAATAATTCTTTGTCATTGTGATGGCAAAGGCCTCAGGGTTTTTATAGTTTTCAATGTTCTGTTTTCCGTTCCACAATTTTAAAAATACTTCCTGCACGGCATCCTCTGCTTCATCTTTTGACACCAAAATTCGTTTCGCCAAACGGTATAACTTATCCTTAAAAGGCATTATTACAGTAATAAACTCGGTCTTTTCCATTTTTTGGTTGGTTCTTGGTTTGGTGCCGTCTATTTAAATGACGAATGGGTGCTATTTTTGTTACATTGAAATTTTCGTTGGGCATTGACCGTCTAAATAAGGCTGAAATATTAGTACTACGAGAGAGAGTCCAATACAAATCTCCCGCGTAGTTTTTTTGATACTTTATCTCCTTCGTAGAGAAAGTCTTATTTATTTTGCCGATGGTTTCTCGACGATTTAAAATGATATGAAAAGTCTCAAAATAATTTCGACTAAAAAAGCATATTTTTACCACTACAATATAATCCCTAAATTACCTGTTTAAAAAGAATACCTAAATAAACCTATTTATGAATAGAAAGATTTTCATTTCCCTTTTAGTTGTTTCCGCACTTTTCGTTTCGTGTTTTGAGGACGCCGATGATAATTTCCAGCCGGCCTCTACCATAGATATTCAGAATTTCATCTACCGCGGTCTGAATTATTTCTATCTATATAAAGCAGACACCCCCGAACTAGCAAACGATGCATTTGCTACCCAAGAAGAACTAAATAACTTCCTGGACAATTACGACACCCCTGAAACACTATTTGATTATTTACTGTCCCCACAGGATCGGTTCAGCAATCTATATAGTGATTATACGCTTATAGAGAATGCGCTGAGCGGCATAACCCTTAGTAACGGTATGGAATTCGGCCTGGTTTATTATCCCGATAACAGCAGAAATGTTTTTGGATATGTACGCTACGTGCTGCCTAATACCGATGCCCAAACCCAAGGATTGGAACGCGGTGATATTTTTACGACTATTGACGGCCAGCAATTGAACGAAAACAATTACAATGAGCTACTTTCCCCAGACAGCTATACTGTAGGATTAGCAACTTTTGACGGAACTGATTTTACCTTAACGGGCGAAACAGCACTCTTGAACAAAACCCAATACAACGAGAATCCAGTTTATAAGGCGGAAACACTTACCGTCAACGGAACTAAAATTGGCTATTTAATGTATAATGGATTCATAAAAGATTATGATACCGAACTAAACAATGCCTTTGCGCAGTTTAAGACAGAGGGAGTGAGTAACCTGGTTTTGGATCTTAGATATAACGGGGGTGGTTCCGTTGAAACAGCGACAGACCTTGCAAGTATGATTACCGGACAGTTTAATGGGCAGGTATTTTATCAAGAATTTTGGAATGCAGACAGACAGGCCGATTATGCTGAAAACGGTCTTTTTGATAATACCATCAGTAATGGAAGTACTATTAACAGTTTGAACCTTTCGCAGGTTTACATTATTACTACCAGAAGAAGTGCCTCTGCCAGTGAATTGGTTTTAAACGGACTAAAACCTTATATAGATGCCGTTCAAGTAGGAGATACTACCACTGGAAAATTTCAAGCTTCTTTTTTGTTGTACGATGCTCCAGCGCCTCAATTTAGCAGAAGCCAGGCCAACCCAAACCATACCTATGCCATGCTTCCCTTGGTCTTTAAAACGGCTAATGCAGCTGGAAATACAGATTTCACGGAAGGATTGTTTCCTCAAATTCCATTGCAGGAAAATTATTTCAATCTAGGGCAATTGGGTGACGAAAATGAACCACTGCTGGCTGCGGCTTTATTCGAAATTGCAGGAAGACCTATGACTTCCCAAAAAGAAGGTCCGCATTTAAAGGAAATTTCAGACAGTAAGGCCTCTTCTCCTCTTTTCGGAAAAATGATTGGAAACTAGTTATTATTAAAATGAAGCTCCGTTAAATTTATATAGTTTAACGGAGCTTCATTTTATATATGAAAAATTATTACTCGTTAAAATAGACGCCGCCGGGTACTATGCCTACCTGAAAATCCTGGATTTGTTGATTGGTTGATAAATCATAAATTTTTAATGAACCTCTGCTCGCAAAGTCATCAGCGTCCGTTGCGTATAGGAGGCCATCCTTCGCAACCATAGTGTAGAAAAAACCGGCTATAATATCATTTCCGGGTAAGGAAATGGAACTGCTGTTTAACTTATAAACGTTTCCATCCAAAGAATAGAAAAAGCTATTACCGTCCATCGTTAGGTTGGTTGGGTGCTCCGTCGTGCCAAAAGTGTATGTATTTAAAACCTGTCCGTTTGCAAGGTCAATTTCAACGAGCGAACCTGCGGTTTCGTTGCCGGTATAACTTGGGTTTCCGCCACAAAGTACAAACAGTGAACTACCTTTAACAACCATTGAGTTCGGAACATCACCCACGGTAATGGTATTTTCCAGGTTGGTACCCGAAATTACAGAAATTAAATTATTTTGACCGTAACCGCCCTGGTGCGCCACGTAAATTTTATTATTGTAAGTTACCATACGTTCTGGTCCAAAGGCAACAGGAATGGTAGCAGCAATGGTATTGTTGCGCAAATCCACTACCGCCACAAAATCGTCGCCGTTATCATTGGGGTCGCCCCAATTGGTTACATATCCCCTGTTACCATCTGTTCCCATAAAGTAACGTGGATTGTTAATACCGGTCTTAATTGAATCGACCGCTTCAAAGGAATATCTATTGGCAATCATTATTTTGTTTGAATTGTTCACCACTATATATGCATTATCATCTTGAAAACCCATGGATTGAACAATGTTCCCAAGCTCCGTTCCGTTCACGGTCCTGTAAATATTTTGCGTAACCGTACTGTAATCTTCAGAAATAAAGGTAATGTTGCCACTTCCATTGCCAAAAGGACCTTCATTGGTTACTAAAATTCCCTTTTCAAACGCCGCCGGCACGTATTCTGGCTGGCTATCGTCATCATTGCTACAAGACACAAAAAATAGCGCTGTAATTGCTAAAAAAAATACTTTATTCATCATTTTCATTTTAATTATATTTTAAGGTTTAAGAATATTTGAATATTTCGTGAAGGCATAGGCCGGTACGCCACATTTTCATAATAGGTGTTGAAGGCATTTTTGAGTCTGCCGCCAACGGTAAGGTTCGGTTCAAATGGCAGTGCGACCGAAGCGCCAAAATTAAAAACCGTATAGCCTGCAACACTGCTGCTGTTGTCCGTAGTTGTGTAGGCTTCGCCATTGAACAATCCTTGGGCGTATATTGAAAGTTTTCTAAAATCGTAAGCCACGGTACCCCCAGCCTTTTGGAACGGCACGTAAATTAGCTGCTTTTTCTTTTCCAAATCCTCTGCCTTGGTATAGGAATAATTCGCGCTAAAATCCAACGAGTGTTGCGGACCCAATTTTATAAAATAGCCCAGGGTCGCCTCAATTCCATAATTTCGGGTTTCTTGAATATTTATTGGCTCCCATACACTTCCGCTTATGGGCACCCATTTTATTAAATCTTCGGAAGAAATATAGTAAGCCGCTATGTCAGTCTTCAAATTGCCGAAGGTTATTTCCTGCCCAAGTTCCACTTGATAGGAAGTTTCAGGTTGCAGATTACTATTTCCGCCGCCATACCAGTACAAATCGTTAAAGGTGGGAATGCGATAATTCTTTGAGCCATTCACGCGCAGGGAATAACTTTTTGAAACATCCCATTTCGCATCTGCGGAAAAGAGCCAAGGGTTGTCAAAACCGTTCAGGAATTCTTTCCGAAGATTCAAGCCATAATTAAAATCCCTTGAAATTTTATGGTTGAACAACAAAACGGCGGCCAGTGTTTTGCGGTGGTTTTCTCCCACATTACTGCCTTGTGCTGTAACATAAGTATATTCAATCTTGCTATTTATTCGAAATTTTTTAGAGAGCAAAACTTCCGTTTGAAGGCCGCTGATAAAGGTATTTGCACGCCCCTCGTCATAGAGTGGTTTATCACTATCGGGAAAATATTTAAACTGTTCAAAAAGATGCGCCGCACTTATTTTCATCTTGAAAACTCCCATTTCCTGCTGGATTTGCCAAAGGTTCCGCGTAGCAATATCATTGTAGCCATCCTTTCCCACAGTGTTTAAGCTGCCCGAAAAATTCCGATTGTTGTAACTGTACTCAGAATTCCAGGTGGCCACCCCGCGTTTTAGTTTACGGGCCTCATTAATTTTTGCCGAAAAGCGCAAAAACTCACCGTGTGTATTTTTTTGATTCTTCCCCACATACTCATAATCATTATCGGAACTGATAAAATCCACGCCCACGTTCAAATAATGGTCACCCCAAGTTTGAGTTGTACTGGCCGTTCCACCAAGGGTCGCAAAACTCCCGTAAAGCAGGCCAACTTTAGTACTATGTATTTTTTTGAATGAATACGTATTGTTCAGGTGAATACTTCCGCCCACGGCACCGCTGCCGTATTGCACCCCGCCGCCGCCACTTCTAATTGCGATTTCTTCATAATTTAAAGGTGAAATTACATTGAAATCGGTCTGTCCGGTAAATACCGAATTTATATTGATACCATTCCAGATTACGGCAGTCTGAGCGGCATTGGTTCCGCGGAAAGACGGGGAGGAAACCATTCCAAAACCGTTTTCCTTAAAATATATGTTTGAATTGTAACGTAGCGTCTCGGTAAGTGAAGTTGCATTTCGCTCAATTAGGGAATCACCCAATTTTTCAAGTTTGAAACCTTTAGAAAAATGTACGAGTTTGGAATCGGTCAACATCACCTCGGGCAACTGCTGAATACTGTCAAGCTGCGCAAACGCCGAGGCCGTGCACAGAAAAATTGTGAAAAAAATATGGTAACCCTTTAGTTTCATACTGCAACCTTTATCCCGAAAGTTTGACGTTTTATGTTATGAATATGGCAGGTCTCCTGGCTTGTCTTTTTGTGCAACCTTCCCATCCGCTATATGCGAACAGTGGTTTTTGAAGCATGCACGCCCGAAAATACTTCGGGACGACTTACAGTTGCGGGAACAGCTTCGGATTTTAACCGAATTCCCTTTTAAGAGCTTTTTCCGTGGTGGAAAATTGCTCACCAAAATTCATCGCGAAGATAGTGGTAATTTTTGAAGGACTGAAAGGATATTTAACGAAGTTTGTCCTTTAGTTTTTTAACGTTCATAATAGCAAAGGAAATCAATTAACACTTTCTGAAACTTTGTGATACCTTTGTGCAACTTTGTGTAAAAAACACCCAACAATGCTTTATTTCAAAAAGAACTTCTTCACCCTACTTTTTTTCGTAGCCTTTGTTTCCTGTAAAACTGAAACTGAAAAAACTACTGAAATTGCCTATATACCCACGAAAGAGAAGGAAATTAATTACGCCAAAGGTTTTGAAATAAGCACTTTTGAAGGCTATAAAACCATAACATTGAAAAACCCTTGGCCGGGAACGGACAGGACATTTAAATACGCTTTAATTGAAAAGAACACTATCCTTCAAAACCCTGAGGATTACGATGCTGTGGTGGAAGTTCCGGTAAAGCAAATTGTAGTCACCTCCACTACCCATATTCCTTCTTTGGAAATGTTAAACGAACTGGACGCCTTAATCGGTTTTCCGAATCTGAACTATATTTCTTCGGAAAAAACGCGCCAAAAAATAACCGAGGGAAAAATTGCCGAACTGGGAAAAAACGAAGATTTGAACACCGAAATTTTGATAGACCTAAATCCCGATGCGGTGATTGGGTTTGCAGTTGACGGAAACAATTCTACCTTTTCAACGCTTCAGAAATCGGGCATTCCGGTACTTTACAATTCAGATTGGACAGAGACTTCCCCCTTGGGAAAAGCCGAATGGATTAAATTTTTCGGAGCGCTTTTCAACAAAGAAAAAGAAGCAGATAGCATTTTCAGAAATATTGAGACCGAATATCTCTCCGCAAAAAAAATAGCTTCCGAAGCCAAGACAACACCCTCCGTAATCAGTGGTGCAATGTATAAAGATGTGTGGTATATGCCACAGGGCAATAGCTGGGGCGCACAGTTTATAACCGACGCCAATGGCAATTATCTCTGGAGCGACACATCAGGTACGGGCAGTCTTTCCTTAAATTTGGAATCGGTTTTGGAAAAGGGCCACGACGCCGATTTTTGGATTGGGCCCGGCCAGTTCACTTCACTGGACGAAATGGAAAACGGGAGTCAGGTTTATACGCAATTTAAGGCGTATAAAACTGGAAACGTATATTCGTACAGCATGAAAAAAGGCCAAACTGGCGGCGTTATTTATTATGAATTGGCTCCCAACAGACCTGATTTGGTTTTAAAGGATTTAATAAAAATCTTACATCCAGAACTGTTCCCGGAGCACCAACTTTATTTTTTCAACAAACTCGATTAATGCAGGTTAGCCAAACATACAGATTGCAATTTGCGGTGCTCTTTGTCGCTCTCCTCGTGGCATTCTTGATGAATTTAGGAATGGGATCAGTTTCCATTCCGCTTAACGAAATAATTTCAGTATTTATAGGAAATGGCGCCTCAAAAGAAACCTGGCGTTATATAATTTTTGACTATCGCCTCCCAAAGGCATTGACGGCGATGCTCGCTGGGGGCGGACTGGCCGTGTCGGGATTGCTGATGCAGACGCTGTTCCGCAATCCCCTGGCCGGACCTTTTGTGTTAGGGCTGAGCAGTGGAGCAAGTTTGGGAGTTGCTATTTTAATTTTGGGCGCCAGCGCCTTTGGGGGATTTTTCGGAACCCTATTGTTAAGCCAATGGAGCCTCGTAATAGCTTCGGCATTGGGAAGCTTTTTGGTATTGCTGGCCGTGTTGGCGGTTACCTTCAGAATAAAGGATACTATGGCAATTTTGATTATTGGGTTAATGTTTGGCAGTGTGACAACAGCGGTGGTTTCGGTTCTTTCCTATTTCAGCAATGCGGAACAATTGCAGCAGTACATTTTTTGGTCTTTCGGAAGTCTGGGAAACCAGTCGTGGCAGGGCGTTTTGATTCTGACGTTTTGTTTTTTGGCTGGTTTGGCGCTGAGTTTTTTCAGCAGTAAATCTTTAAACGCTTTACTTTTAGGTGAAAACTATGCCAAAAGTATGGGGCTACACATTAAAAGAACCACTTTTATAATCATTCTCGCAACCAGTATTCTTGCGGGAAGCATTACTGCATTTGTGGGCCCAATTGCATTTGTGGGATTGGCCGTTCCGCATTTGGTGCGCCAATTTTTTAAAACATCAAATCATTTTGTGCTTTTGCCTGCTGTGCTGCTCTGCGGAAGTTTATTATTGTTAATTTGCGATACGGTAGCACAATTGCCCTTCAGTGAATTTACGTTGCCCATAAACGCCATCACCTCACTGGTAGGCGCGCCGGTGGTAATTTGGCTGTTGGTACGCAAACGAAAACTTTTCTTTTAATGGCTTTGGAAGAAAAACATAGTATTTTACAAACGCGAAACCTTGCGGTGGGTTATTCGAAAAAAGGCGACAATCTTATAATTGCCGATAGAATCAATTTTTCCATTAAAAAAGGGGAATTGGTAGGACTCGTGGGTGCTAATGGAATTGGTAAATCCACCTTGCTGCGCACATTAACGGGTATGCAGGCTGCTTTAAAAGGTGACGTTTTTTTAAATGGGAAGAATATCTCGGATTATTCCGCTTTCCAACTCGCAACCCGTTTAAGCGTTGTTTTGACCGAAGCCCCTGCCTCAAAAAACCTGTCGGTGCTGGAGCTGGTTTCCTTGGGCAGACAGCCTTACACAAATTGGATGGGTTCACTTTCCGAAGCAGATAAAAAAGCAATTCAAGCTGCGCTGGAAGCAACCGAAACTGCAACCCTTGCAAATAGAAAATGTTTTGAACTGAGCGATGGCCAAATGCAGCGGGTGGCGATAGCGAGAGCATTGGCGCAGGACACGCCGTTAATTATTCTAGACGAACCAACAACGCATTTGGATATTTACCACCGTGCCTATATTCTGAAATTATTGAAAAAGTTAGCCTCGGAAACGCAAAAGACAATTCTTTTTTCGACCCACGAAATAGATTTGGCCATCCAACTTACCGACAAGATGCTGGTGATGGCAAAGAATGAAACCTATTTCGATGACCCGTGCCAACTGATTGAGGCCGGACGGTTTGATACATTATTTCCAAAAGAAACTATTGATTTCGATGGAAAAACGGGGCGGTTTAAGATAAAAAGTTAATTAGTTATACAGGTACTGAGTTAATTGATTCAGTATAACTTCTTATCTTTATCATCAAACCAAAACTTTGAAAAATAGTCTTTTTTCAAATTACTCATTAACCTAATAACTTAAAAAATTGAACGAAACTTTTCTATTCCTCTTACTTGCTGCCATTTGCTTATTAATCGGAGCTTTTTTGGGTAATTATTTTGCCCGTTTAAAGGGTAAAACCGAAACCAGCAAACTGGAAGAACGCCTGGAAAACGCGCAACTGCAATCAGAAAAACTGAACGAGCGTTTTGAGACCGCCTTGCGCGAAAAAGAAGAAATCAGGCTGGAAAAGGAGCAGATTAATATGTTGCTCACGCGGCGCAATTCAGAATTTGAAAATCTTGAAAACCGCAACCGCGAACAGAAAGCAGAGGTTGAAAAACTACAGGAGAAATTTACCAAGGAATTTGAAAATCTTGCCAATAAAATCCTGGATGAAAAATCCACTAAATTTTCAAAACAGAATAAGGAAAGTCTGGAAATAATTCTGAATCCACTTCAGGAGAAAATAAAAAATTTCGAAAAACGCGTGGAAGACACCCATAAGGAAAGTATTGACCGCCACGCAATGTTGCGACAGCAAATTATTGGTTTGAAAGAGCTGAACGAGCAAATGAGCAAGGAGGCTACAAACTTGACCAAAGCCTTGAAAGGGGATAGCAAAATACAGGGAAATTGGGGCGAATTGGTTTTGGAACGTGTACTCGAAAAGAGTGGTTTGGAAAAAGACCGTGAATATTTTGTTCAAAACAGTTTCACTACTGATGAGGGGAGGCGTGTATTGCCCGACGTCGTGCTGCACCTTCCGGATAACAAGAAAATGATTATAGATTCAAAAGTTTCCCTAGTGGCATATGAGCGTTTTGTAAACGAGGAAGATGAAGACCAAAGGGCCCGTTTCTTAAAAGAGCACGTAACCTCCCTGAAAAAGCATATTGAGCAACTAAGCGGCAAAAATTATCACACGCTCTACGAAATTGAAAGTCCGGATTTTGTTTTGCTATTTGTTCCTATTGAGCCTGCATTTGCAGTTGCCATTAATCGGGACAACAATATTTACAACTGGGCTTTTGAGAAAAACATAGTGATTGTTACTCCTTCTACCCTACTGGCAACGTTGCGAACAGTGGACAGTATGTGGACCAACGAGAAACAACAACAGAATGCTATTGAAATTGCTACACAGGCAGGCAGGCTTTATGACCAATTTGTAAACCTAACCGAAGACTTGATAAAAGTAGGCAACCAGTTAAATACCGTAAAAGGCAGTTACGACAGCACAATGGTGAAACTTACCGGAAAAGGAAATTTGATATCCAAGGTAGAGCGTCTAAAAAAATTAGGTTCCAAGGCGAGTAAGCAGGTAAACGAAAAATTACTGAAAAAAGCGGAGGAAAACTTTGACAACCAATAAGAAAGTTATGAAAAAAGTCCTCGTTATCATCCTTGGCAGCCTTTTGGCATTGTACCTGTTATATTTCGCCTTCGTGTATTTTGTACCGTATAGTGAGGGAACAAGAGCCGGCGAGCTTATAAAATTTAGTCATAAAGGAGTCCTTGTAAAAACTTGGGAAGGAGAGATTAGCCAGGGCATTAGCGGCGCACAGATATTTTCCTTTTCGGTTTTGGACCAAGAAAAGGATGTTATTGAAAAATTAAAGGAGTATCAAGGCAGCTATGTAAAGGTAAGCTATGTAGAACGTTTTACGACCTTCTTCTTTTGGGGTGATACCAAATATTTTATAAACGATGTGGTAAAAGAACAGTCACCGCATTTTAACCGCGAATAGATCTGAGCGTTATTTTTTTGCTATTTTCAGCGTAGTCTGTAAATTATTGGATGTCACTTTCACAAAATACAGCCCACTATTCAATCGGCTCATGTCAACTTGGGTCAAAGTGCCTGTACCCTTTCCTTCAGAAACCAAGGTGCCAAGAACGTTATAGATTTGATAATTATCTATTTTAAAAATAGATGATATAATTAAATCATTTTTAACCGGATTGGGATAGAAATTTAGGTTTTTCACAAATTTCTCTTCTACGGAAAGTTTCCCGACCACGGTTACTTTTCCTCGCATTAGAGGATTTGATTCATTTTCATATTCCGTAACTCCTCTTTTTTGAAAAGTGTATGAGAATTCAGTGTTCAAACCATCAAGAGTACCGCTGCCGAAATTTTCACTGCCGTTCGGGAGACTCGTAACGCTTTTTTGGGAACTGTCTTTCCAGACCCAAATCACAGTATCTCCCACTTCTATGGTGGGGCTTGCAACAGATTCATTTACACCTTGCCCCCAAGCAATTTCAACAACATTCTGACCCGTCAGAATGTTCATTGTAATAAAACATAAGAACAAAGTAATTTTTTTCATAAAAGAATATTTCAGTAGGTTAGTAATCTAATTTACGAAAAAAAATAACACAAAATTTATTATTTGCTCAGGTACATCTTTCTTCTCGCGTAGAGGTCGTAAAATGCATCGTCCTTTAAACTATCAATAAAAAGAATACTTTCGCCCGTGCTCTTCATTTCGGGACCTAGCTGTTTGTTTACATTTGGAAATTTATTGAAACTAAACACTGGCTGTTTTATCGCAAATCCTTCCAACTTAGGATTGAAGTCGAAATCGGTAACCTTGTTGTGGCCCAGCATTACTTTTGTGGCGTAATTTACGTAAGGTTCTCCGTAGGCTTTCGCAATAAAAGGAACTGTTCGCGAGGCGCGTGGATTGGCCTCAATAATGTAAACTATATCGTCTTTTATGGCGAACTGAACATTTATGAGTCCAACTGTGTTGAGGGATTTGGCAATTTTCGTGGTATGGTCCTTTATTTGTTGCATTACAAATTCCCCTATGTTGAAAGGTGGCAAGGTTGCGTTTGAGTCTCCGGAATGGATTCCGCAGGGCTCAATATGTTCCATTATGCCAATAATATATACATTTTCACCATCGCAGATTGCATCTGCCTCGGCTTCAATGGCGCCGTCCAAATAATGGTCCAGCAATAATTTGTTATTCGGAATTTTTCGAAGTAAATCTACCACGTGCTCTTCCAATTCCTTTTTGTTGATCACGATTTTCATCCCTTGTCCACCCAAAACATAGGAAGGACGAATCAATAACGGAAAGTCAAGCTGGTCTGCAAGTGCAAGTGCTTCTTCAGTGGTTTCTGCCGTTCCAAATTCTGGGTAAGGAATGTTGTTTTCTTTTAAAAGTGTTGAGAAACTTCCTCGATCTTCGGCTAAATCCAGCGATTTATATGTGGTGCCGATAATATTGATACCGTAACGATCAAGTTTTTCGGCAAGCTTCAAGGCAGTTTGTCCCCCGAGCTGAACGATAACTCCCTCGGGCTTTTCGTGGCGGATAATATCGTATATGTGTTCCCAAAAAACCGGTTCAAAATATAATTTGTCCGCCACGTCAAAATCTGTTGAAACCGTTTCAGGATTACAGTTTATCATTATGGTTTCATAACCACATTCCGCCGCTGCAAGCACTCCGTGGACACAGCAATAATCAAACTCGATGCCCTGCCCTATCCTGTTGGGACCGGAACCGAGAACGATAATTTTTTTCTTTTCGGTTACTATGCTATCGTTTTCAGAATACGGCTTTTCGCCCTCAAGCTGCATTTCGTTCTCAAAGGTTGAATAGTAGTACGGTGTTTCCGCCTTAAATTCGGCAGCACAGGTGTCCACCAATTTATAAACGCGCTGGATGTTCATCTCCTCACGTTTTTTGTAAACTTGGCTCTCCAGACATTTCAGCATGTGCGCTATCTGACGATCGCCGTAGCCTTTTTGTTTTGCTTCCAACAATAATTCCCTAGGAAGGGTTTCCAAGGTATATTTTGAAATTTCCTTTTCCAATAGAAACAATTCTTCATATTGACGAAGGAACCACATATCAATCTTTGTTATTTCGTGAATCCTGCTGAGCGGAATGCCAATCTGGATTGCATCATAAATCACAAAAACACGGTCCCAGCTTGCGTTTTTCAGTTTGTCGAGAATTTGCTCGTAGTTGGTGTAACTTTTCCCGTCGGCACCAATTCCATTTCTTTTGATTTCCAAGGATTGGGTGGCCTTGTGAAGCGCTTCCTGAAAGGAACGGCCAATGCCCATCACTTCGCCAACAGATTTCATTTGAAGCCCCAAAGTACGGTCTGATCCTTCAAATTTGTCAAAATTCCAACGTGGGATTTTTACGATTACGTAATCCAAAGTAGGTTCAAACAACGCGGAAGTTGACTTTGTAATTTGATTTTTCAATTCATCCAAAGTATAACCAATGGCCAGCTTGGTAGCGATTTTGGCAATTGGATATCCCGTTGCCTTTGAAGCCAAAGCTGAAGATCGGGAAACCCGCGGATTGATTTCAATGGCAATTATTTCTTCCTCCTCATCGGGGCTTACCGCAAACTGAACGTTACAGCCTCCGGCAAAATCGCCAATACTGCGCATCATATGGATGGCCATATCGCGCATTCGCTGGAAAGTGCGGTCGTTTAGTGTCATTGCGGGGGCCACGGTTATGGAATCGCCCGTGTGGATGCCCATTGGGTCCATATTTTCAATGGTACAGATAATAACAACATTGTCATTTTTATCGCGGAGCAGCTCTAGTTCATATTCCTTCCACCCCATCATTGCCTTATCGATCATTACTTCGTGTATGGGTGAAATTTCCAAACCGTG
Source organism: Aequorivita vladivostokensis (assembly GCF_000952855.1). GTDB lineage: Bacteria > Bacteroidota > Bacteroidia > Flavobacteriales > Flavobacteriaceae > Aequorivita > Aequorivita vladivostokensis. The sequence goes on from NZ_JSVU01000002.1 coordinate 295,580, forward strand.
CGATAGTAGCTCGTCAAAATCTTCTTCTCTATAAACGATGGAAGCACCTGCGCCCCCTAAGGTAAAGGATGCCCGGATAACCAATGGAAAGCCAAATTCCTGTGCGATTTCCTTTCCTTGTAGATAGGAGTTTGCCGTGGCCTGGGGTGCCATTTTCACCCCTATTTTTTCCATCAATTCCCTAAATTCTTCCCTATCTTCTGTAATATTTATTGCGTTGATATCAACACCTATCAACTTTACCCCAAAGTCTTTCCAAATTCCCTTTTCGTCTGCCTCAATACACAAGTTGAGCGCTGTTTGCCCGCCCATAGTGGGAAGCACCGCGTCAATCTGCGGATGTTCTTTCAAGATTTTAACAATCGATTTTGTGGTAAGCGGAAGCAGGTAAATATGATCGGCCATTGACGGATCCGTCATAATGGTTGCCGGGTTGCTGTTTATCAAAACGGTTTCTATTCCATCTTCGCGCAGTGAGCGCAGCGATTGTGAACCGGAATAGTCAAACTCACAAGCTTGACCAATAACAATAGGCCCAGAGCCAATGATAAGAACAGATTTAATGGAGGGATTTTTAGGCATTTTCGTTTCTTTTTCGGTGCCGCAAATTTACGGCGCATTAGGGTATAAAAAAAAGGTGTTGCTTAGTTAAACAACACCTTTTATATATAATTTATCAACATTACTTTTTGTGACGGGCTTCAGAAGATACAGATAGTCTCTTTCTGCCTTTCGCTCTGCGGGCAGCCAAAACCTTTCTTCCGTTTACAGAAGCCATACGCTCTCTAAAACCGTGTTTGTTTCTTCTTTTTCTTTTCGATGGCTGAAATGTTCTTTTGCTCATTATAGTATTCTTTAACTTCTGTAAATTCTTTGTTCGGTTGACCTTTACTCAAAGTCGGGTGCAAAAATACAACAAGTTTTCACTTAGACAAACCTTTTTTGAAAAATATATAGAATTTTTTTCGATTCAGAATCTCATCAAGTTTAAGGGCTACTTGGTGCAAAATAATTTAACCTGCAAGTTACAAAATCTTCATAAAAGTGTTTAGATTTTATACCTTTGCAGCCCATTGATAAAGACGATACATGTATAATAAAAATATAAAACTAGTTTTAGCTGCCTTGGTGCTCGGGGCTGCGGTGTGGCAATTTACCGAAACTAATATCGGCAACGGTATCATGCTAATTTTGCTTTCTTTGATTTTCGTTTTTTTGTATTTTAAGAATGAAATCATCCTGCTCGCCTTTCTCCGCCTGCGCAAACAAGATTTTCCCGGCGCCAAAAAATGGTTGGATAAAATTAAGGACCCCAGTGCGGCACTCGTTCCAAAACAAGAAGGTTATTACAATTATCTGAACGGCCTGATGGTTTCTCAGACCAATATGGTGGAAGCCGAAAAATATTTCAAGAAAGCCGAAAAATTGGGCTTGAATATGTCTGCGGATATGGCAATGACAAAGTTGAACCTTGCTGGAATTGCAATGACCAAAAACCGCAAACGCGAGGCAGAACAACTCATGGCAGAGGCTAAAAGTTTAGATAAGCACAATATGCTGGACGAACAGATAAAGATGATGAAGCAGCAGATGAAAAAGATGGGACAGCCCAGACAGCAGTTCGGTCGCAGTGGTCGCGGAGGAAGGAGATTCTAATTTTTTCCAAATACTATCTTTTGAATTCTGTCTTTAAACGAGATTAAAGACCCTGTCGTCGAATAACATCCTGTCAACCAAGTAAATGACCTATCTTTGGCCAAAGCTTTCGCTTATGGGTAGAAAACTACTTTATCTCTTCTTATTGCTTTCCTTTACAACGCAATCACAGATTGGGCAGGGAGATTATTTTTCTGAAGCCATTGGAAAAAACATAAGAAAATACACGAAAAATTCACAAAAGGCCTATGCCGAACACGATTTTGAACGTGCGGAGTTATTATTCGATTCGCTTATAAACAACGTCATTAACGGAAGCTATCTGGACAATTTTAAGGTACGCAAGCTTTCCGGCAGAAAAATCGAGCTGTATAAGTTTGAAAAGCCCATTTTTCTGATGACCTATGCCTCCTGGTGCACGCCGGGCGTTGGGGAGATTCCCGCCCTTAACGAGGTAGCCGAAAAATATTATAAGGATATTGAATTTGTAATTCTATTTTGGGACACAAAACAGAGCGTTCGAAAATCCTCACGTGAGTATTCAAACAAAATAAATATTGTTTATGTGGACGAAAAGGAAAACAAGAACGACCACATTGTTCAAATAATGAAGCACAGCCTCGGTTTCCCCACTTCTTTCTTTATTGATGAAAACAAGCGCATTGTAGATGTAAGGCGCGGTGTATTGCATCCGTACAATGAAAAATATGAAATTTCATTTGAACTCAACCATAATTCTTTCCTAAACGGAATTTCGCTTCTAAAAAATTTAGGAGAAGACGACAAAGAGCATTTGGCATCAAAACAAAACCCGTGAGAAACACTTCTCACGGGTCGTAATTTTCACTTAGACATCAATTTATTGATAATATCCCTTCTCGGGAATTTCAATAAAGTACTCCTTGCCAGAAGCATTTTTTAAATATGTATCCCGCAACCAAGGATTGTGAAGTTTTAAGATTTTGTAATTTATTCCGTAAGGTTTTACCCATTCCGACCAATCGTCCACCGGCGTATCCACTTTTACCGTGTAGGTTGGGATATTTGTGTACAAATCTTTTTCCCTAAAGTTGAAGCCGTATTTTTGGGGATTGTTCATTATCTCCTTTAAGGCCAGAATCCTAAAGACATATCTGCTGGTTTCTGTGTTTAGCAGTAAATCGTAATAGCTGGTTTCCTTTTGTCGGTTTATCTGCTTGTTCATTCCGCCCACACCGGCATTATAGGAAGCCGCTGCCATAGTCCAACTCCCAAATTTCTCTTTTGATTTTTTCAAATATTCGGCCGCTACCATGGTGGCCTTTTCCAAATTGTAGCGTTCGTCCACGTAATCGTTTATTTCAAGGCCGTATTCAAGCCCTGTTCCCTTCATAAAATGCCAAATGCCCGAAGCCCCGGCTGGCGAACTTTGGTACTCCAAGCCACTTTCGGCTACGGCAAGGTATTTGAAATCGTCTGGCAAGCCATATTTTTTCAGCAAAGGTTCAATCTGTGGAAAGTATTTGTTCGCCCTTTTAAAGAGCAGCAGTCCGTTGGATTGCCAATAGGTGTTCACCAACAATTCCCTATCCATCCGCTCGCGAATATCCGGATTGTGGAGCGGTACGGGCTCTCCTGCAAAATCCATTTTTTCTGGCAATGGCAAAGCATAAACATTATAGTCATTGACCAATTTTTTTTCAAAATTCTCATCTGTGGGCGCATCCTGAACCGCGTGGATGCTAAGGGCACTAGCTGTAATTATCAATATGCCCAACCCTATTTTACCTATCATTTTCATATCGTCTTATTTTTAATAAAGATACTTATTTCATCAATTCTTAAGTGGTAAAGAATACATTATTCTTCAAAAATATCCAAAAGCTTTTGTGAAATTTCTCTCCCTCTATTTAGAATCATAATGTGAGTTCCGCCTTTAATAACTTCACATTGGTCAATATATTTTATAGGAAAAACGACGTCTTTCTCACCATGAATGTGGATTACGTCCTGAAGTTTCTCTTTCTTACCCCAAGTTATCATCTTTTCGAGCGCCCAATCCAAATATTGCTTATCCCGAACGTGCAAGTATTCCTGATAAAGCGACAGGCGCTTTTTTGTTTTGGGACCGATGGAATATTTCGTCAAATCGTCGGCACTTAAAACCAGACCGGTGGGTATCAATTTGTAGGCCTTTGTTAAGCTGGCCAATTTCATCCTTCGCGGTAGCTCACTCTTGCTTTTTACACTTGAAATAATAATTAATTTTTTCACCTCCAGAAAATCATTCATTTCCTGTGCCACTACCCCACCGAACGAAACCCCAATAAGAATTGGATTCTTTTCCTGTATGCGCCTTGCCATTCTTTCGGCATAGGCTTTTAAGCTTTCATTTTTTTCGGGAATCAACCATTCCAAAATATGCACTCTATAATTTTCAGGAAACTTAATATTTCGGAAGATCTCTCCTCCCGCGGCCATCCCCGGTACGAAGTAAATATGTGTTTTTTCAGAATTCATAAGTCTTTTGTGAAGAAAATGGCAAAGCCCAAAGATTATTCGTAAATTTACGGGTACAAAGATAGAATTATATAACCGTTTCTTAACAACTGGAAAATTTCAGTCATAATTTGCTTTGAATACAAACCGAACACCGAAAAGTAGCGTATATAATAATAACTTTTTAAGGTACCGTATTCCGTATCTTGAAAGTGACCGTTCCATATCACTGCATTCTGAACACCCTTTTTTCAAAATAAAAATGACTCCCAATGATTGAAGATGTAGAAATTATCGACAACGAGTTTTTGAGACAGTTCGAACTCGAAATTGGCGACAACATGGCCCGCATAGAATATGCTTTGCAGGACCGAAAAATTTTTCTCACTAAGTACGAAATGCCCGAGGACCTGGAAGAACAAGGTTTTCGTGAAATCTTCATCAAAGCCGTTTTTGAGGAAGTAAAGAACCGTGGCATTAGCTTGGTGCCAACAAGCCCAGAAATTGCAGGGTTTATGCGAAAGAACCGTCGGAAATATAAAGATTTGCTTCCTGTGGGCATCAATATTTAGAATGAAGGTTTCTCCAAGGTTTCCGAAATCTTGCAGAAATAAATCCTTAATTCCCTTTTATCCACCAAAGGCCCCTTTAAATGAAATATCTATATAGGTTATTCATTCTTGCTTTCCTTTTTTCCCAACAAAGCTATGGGCAATTTTGGGAGAATAATTTTATTTATGCAAATGCGGGAATTTCAACCGGCAATTTTCTTGGGGTGGAAGCAGGTTTCAATTACATAAAGTATGAAAAATTATATTTCGGTCTAAATTATGCGAATCCTTCTGATGAAGCCAAAAACAAACCGGTAGATTATTCTGGAGGTCTGCTTGGTTCAGACGAAGTAAAAGATATCCACCACTCTTTTAAAGTTTCTTCGGGTTACGTGATAACCTTAAACCCGAAAAAGACCATTAGATTGAACCTGCGCGGAGGTATAGGAGTGCGCTGGTCTCGAATCGCTACAGACTTTCAACAGCACAGTACGGGAGCGGGCTGGTTTTCCAGCACTACTTATTCGTATGATCGAGAAAGCAAATATTCAGCAGAAATAACGGTATTTCCAGCGATTGAATTTCCATTGGCAAGAGGCTACGGCCTTTCCTTAGGGCCAACTCTGTCAGTGGCTGATGGTCGAACATTTGTTGGCTTAAGTTTAAATAATATTTTTGGAGTGGTAAGAGGAAAGACCAGTGCCAACCCACCTCCCAATTAAACCGGAATGGAGGCCTGAACTATAGGATCAAACCTCACCAAACCATCCTCGTCAATTTCTGTAAGCGTAATTTCCTGTAAGGTATTTACCAATTCCGGATTCCACGGCGCTTTCACTTTTACGTAATTTTCCGTGAAACCGTGGATATAGCCCTCTTTGTTTTCGCCTTCAAAAAGAACGGTACGGGTCGTGCCCAATTGACTTTCATAAAAAGCCCTTCTTTTTTTTGCTGAAAGACCGCGCAACATTTTACTGCGCTTGTTTCGCACCTTCATCGGCACTACCCCCTCCAATTCAGCGGCGGGCGTATTGTCCCTTTCGGAATAGGTGAAAACGTGCAAATAGGAAATATCCAACTCGTTCAAAAAATGATAGGTTTCCAAAAACCGCTCATCCGTTTCGCCCGGAAACCCAACGATAACATCAACGCCAATGCAGGCGTGCGGCATTACTTCCCGAATTTTTGCAACCCTTTCCACATAAAGTTCGCGCATATAGCGGCGGCGCATCAATTTTAAAATTTCATTGCTCCCACTTTGCAACGGAATGTGAAAATGCGGTACAAATGTTCGCGACTTTGCCACAAAATCAATGGTTTCGTTTTTCAGCAAATTGGGTTCTATGGAAGAAATGCGAAGCCGCTCTATACCTTCCACTTCATCCAAAGCTTTTACCAATTCCAGAAAAGTGTGCTCGTGTTTTTTGTTTCCGAACTCCCCTTTTCCGTAATCGCCAATGTTTACGCCTGTTAAAACAATTTCCTTTATCCCCTGCGCCGAAATATCGGCGGCGTTCTGCAGCACATTTTCCAATGTATCGCTTCGTGAAATACCGCGCGCCAAAGGAATGGTGCAATAGGTACATTTATAATCGCAGCCGTCCTGCACTTTAAGAAAAGCCCGTGTTCTATCGCCAATGGAATAGGAACCCACGTAAAAATCTGCCTCCTCTATTTCGCAGGAATGCACTTCCCCGAAATCATTTTTGGAAAGGTCATTTAGATAATCGGTTATTTTGAATTTTTCGGTCGCGCCCAAAACAAGGTCAACCCCATCCACATCCGCCAGTTCGTGCGGCTTTAATTGGGCATAGCAACCAACGGCAGCGACAAAGGCCTTTGGATTTGATTTTTGCGCCTGCTTTACAATGGTCTTAAAACGCTTGTCGGCATTTTCAGTTACGCTGCACGTGTTAATTACGTAGATATCAGCTTTTTCGGAAAAATCTACACGTTGAAAACCTTCTCCCTCAAAACTTCTTGCAATGGTTGAAGTTTCGCTGAAGTTGAGTTTGCAGCCGAGGGTGTAAAAGGCGACTTTTTTTGAAGAATGCATTGTTGTATTTTTGGCAATTGCGATTGCAAAAGTACAAACTAAAAACCACGAATACACGAATTATTTGTTTTGAGATTTTACTATTCTAAACCTTAAAGAGCGAATAAACCTATATATTCGTGCATTCGTGGTAAATTTTTTAAATGATTAAAATTCTATCAATTTTCACCGTACTCCTCACGCTCCTATCCTGCATCAAAAAGGCAGAATCAGACCGCGACCACCTCGTCTTCCGCTATAACGAACACGGAAACATCCCGACATTAGACCCCGCATTTGCCCGAAATCCCCAGGCCATTTGGCCAGATAACCAACTTTATAACGGCTTGGTGCAATTGGATGATTCGTTGAATATTAAGCCGGATATCGCCCAAAGCTGGGTCATTGACGATTCCACAAACACTTACACTTTTTCCCTGCGGAATGATGTATATTTCCATCAAAACGTGGCTTTTGCCAAAATGAACCCGGACGTTCTGCCCCGCTACACGCGAAAAGTAATAGCATCAGATTTTGTATACAGTTTTGACCGTTTGACGGATGAAAAAGTGGCCTCCTCCGGCAGTTGGGTGATGAATTATGTTGAAAAATATTGGGCCGAAGACGACCATACTTTTGCAATCAGATTGAAGCAGCCCTTTCCCGCATTTTTGGGCTTGCTCTCGATGCGCTACTGTTCGGTGGTGCCGAGGGAAGCAGTGGAATTTTACGGCAATGAATTCCGAAGTAATCCTGTGGGCACGGGACCTTTTCAGTTTAAAATGTGGGAGGAAAACGTAGAGCTGGTTTTCAGAAAAAATCCGCTGTATTTCGAAAGGGATGAAAACGGAGAAAGGCTTCCCTATTTAGAGGCCGTGGCAATAACATTTTTACCCGATAAGCAAAGTGAATTTTTGCAGTTTGCCCAGGGCAAGCTCGATTTTATCTCGGGTTTGGACGGCAGCTACAAAGACGAGCTTTTAACCACGCACGGAAAGCTGCAACCAAAGTACAAAAACTTGGCTTATATGATTACGGGACCGTATTTAAATACGGAATACCTTGGTTTTTTCCTCGGTACAAATACGCCCGAAATAAAAAGCAAGACCTTGCGAAAGGCCATCAATTACGGTTTCGACCGCCAAAAGATGGTAACCTATCTTCGCAACGGCATGGGCATTCCGGCCATTCACGGTTTTATTCCGAAAGGCTTGCCCGGCTATGCTGAAATTGACGGTTACACCTATCAGCCTGAAAAAGCCAAGGAATTGCTTGCACAATATAAAACCGAAACCGGCGACACAAAACCCGAAATTACCATAGGCACCAACAGCCAGTATTTGGATTTATGTGAATATGTACAGCGCGAACTCGAAAAACTCGGGATTGCCGTGACCATAGACGTAATGCCGCCTTCCACGCTTCGACAGATGAAAAGCAGCGGCGAGCTGGATATTTTTCGCGCCAGCTGGATTGCCGATTATCCTGATGCTGAAAACTATCTATCGCTGTTTTACAGTCCCAACTTCGCTCCCAACGGCCCCAATTATATGCACTTCCGCAATGCTACTTTTGACAGTATTTATGAAAAGGCGCTTACAATTTCAAAAATTGAAGAACGGAAAATCCTCTATACGAAAATGGATTCCATTATTGTTGAAGAAGCCCCGGTAGTGCCATTATTTTATGACATGGCGGTTCGGTTTGTGAATAAAAAAGTGTCGGGTTTGGGAATTAATCCACAGAATTTTTTGGTTTTGAAACACGTGAAAAAGTCGGAATAATTTGTAAATTACAGTTTAAACTTCAAAAAAGTAAAGAACGGGATTTGGAGGTTCTGCTCTGGCAATGGCACAAACGCTTCGCAATAATGCAAAGCAACTTGTAAAACGTGATAAATACTTTGAAAAGGACACTACACCTTTAAATAGTAGCTATGGAAAAATCATCGATTACAAAAAAATGTCCCCCGAACAATTTGAGGCATTCAAACAAAAACTGCGTCAAAAAGAAATAGAGCGACAAAAACGGCTAACTATTGTCTTTGGAAGCGTTATGATAGTGATTGTTGCAGCCCTGATTTATCTTTTATTTTTTTATTAAGCTTTCCGCCATTTGGCCGTTTCCTCAAAAACATGTTCCAAAATCTTGGCGTCCATTTCTGAAAACTCGATGTTTCTTCGGCCCATCACTACTTTTGCCACTTCAAAAGCCTTGTCGGTTTTATAAGTGGTAAAACCACCGCTTCCGCCCCAACTGAAACTGGGAACAAAATTCCGCGGGAAACCGCTTCCGAAGATATTGGCACTCACGCCCACAACCGTTCCGGTATTGAACATGGTGTTGATGCCGCATTTGCTGTGGTCGCCCATCATCAGCCCGCAGAACTGTAATCCGGTTCTTGCAAAACCTTCGGTTTCATAATCCCAGAGCCGCACTTCGGCGTAGTTGTTTTTTAGGTTGGAATTGTTGGTATCTGCCCCCAAATTGCACCATTCGCCCACAACGGAATTTCCCAAAAACCCGTCGTGGCCTTTGTTTGAATATCCAAAAATCACCGAATTGTTCACCTCTCCCCCAACCTTGCTGTGCGGGCCAACGGTGGTATTTGTATAAATCTTGGCACCCATTTTTAAGGTGGAATGTTCGCAAAGCGCAAACGGCCCGCGCACGAATGCGCCTTCCATAATTTCGGCATCTTTACCTATATATATGGGTCCTTCGGAAGCGTTTAAAGTGCAAAATTCAATTTTCGCGCCTTCTTCTATAAAAATATTTTGAGGGCTTTTTGTCCAAACTCCTTCGGGAATAGGCTGCGATTTTCTACCCCGGGTGAGCATTTCAAAATCGCGTTTTATCGCCTCGCCATTTTTTGAGAAAATATCCCAGGTGTGCTCTATTCTCAACACATCGTTGTGGGCATATTGGATTATATCGAAAGTTTCAAAATCTACTTCCTGTCCTTCGGTCGTAAAAAAAGCTATTGGTTCCTCATCAAAAAAGACCGCCTGGTTTTCCTCCAATCCTTTAATAATATTCGCTAAATTTTCCGAAGGAAGGAAAGACGCATTTATCAAAATATTCTTCTCAAGCTCCAAAAAAGGATATTTTTCTGAAAGATAGTCTTCGGTAACGGTCGTTGTGGTAAAGCCCAACAAGTGTTCCCACTTTTCGCGAATAGTCAAGATACCCACACGAATATCGGCGACGGGGCGTGTAAAAGTGAATGGTAAAAGCTGGTTGCGGACGCTGCCGTCGAAGAGGATGTAATTCATTTTGATTTACGATTTTAGATATTTGATTTACGATTTCCTAAAAATCGTAGCTATAAAAATACAAATTCAATATTACTCAAAAATCTACAATCAACAATCGTCTCCCGATAACTATCGGGACTAAAATCAAAAAGCCCCCGATTTCTCGAAGGCTTTTCTATGTTTTACTAAAAAAGTGAAGACTATTCTTCAGTTTTAGCTTCTTTAGCCGCAGGTTTTTTAAATTTGTCGTATTTGTTTTTGAATTTGTCAATACGTCCCGCAGTATCGATAAGTTTTGCTTTTCCGGTATAGAAAGGATGCGAAGAACGTGAAATCTCCATCTTCACCAAAGGATATTCAACACCATCAACCTCGATAGTCTCCTTTGTATCTGCAGTTGATTTAGTAAGGAAAACGTCTTCATTACTCATATCCTTAAAAGCAACTATTCTATAATTTTCTGGGTGGATACCTTTTTTCATCTCTGTAATATTATAATTTAAAATACGCTCTTCCGACCTTTCGGAATTGAGTTTGCAAATTTAAGTATTAATTGGAAATTAGCAACAAAATTTTCCACTTTTTTAATTCGTTACTAAATCGCCCGCAAATGTAACGTTTTGCTATCTTTGTTTACTAACCAACCGAACTTAAAAAACAACGTTAAAATGGAAAACCAACCTATTTCAATTAAAAAATCGGCGGTCAACTACGGCCTTATTTTAGGTGCAGTACTTGCGCTTATGACTACCCTAATGTATGTTTTAAATCCAGACCTTTTCACAAAATGGTGGGTGGGAATTATTAGTTTCATTATAATTATCGCCTTGGGGATTGTATCCGTTGCAAAAGCAAAGGGTTTGCTCGGTGGAATAATGAATTTTAAACAAGCGTTTACCGTCTATTTTATAACCGTCGCCATTGGATTGTTGATCAGCACATTGGTTGGAATTTTAATTTTCAACATCATCGATCCAGATTTAGCAGCTTTTTTACAGGAAAAAACTCTGGAAATGACTGCTGAATTCTTACAAAAACTAGGCACTCCTCAAGCTGAAATAGACAAGCAAATGGCAAAAATGGCCGAACAGGATAACTTTGCAATTGGCACGCAACTGAAAAATTACGTATTCAGTCTTGCTTTTATGAGTGTTATTGGGTTACTTGTTGCACTTATTTTCAAGACAAAAAATCCAAATCCGTTAAACTAATTGATGAATATTTCCATCGTCATACCCCTTCTCAACGAAGAAGAATCGCTAAATGAATTATACCGTTGGATTGCAGAAGTTATGCAATCCAATGGTTTTTTATACGAGCTCATTTTTATTGACGATGGCAGTACAGACGGTTCCTGGAAAATTATTGAAAAATTATCCCACGAAAATTCTGAGGTAAAAGGAATCCGTTTTCAGAAGAATTACGGGAAATCGCAAGCGCTGCACGCGGGTTTTGCAATGGCGAAAGGCGATGTGACTATTACGATGGATGCCGATCTACAGGACAATCCCGAAGAAATTCCCGAACTCTACAAAATGATTACCGAAGAAGGTTTCGACCTTGTTTCGGGCTGGAAAAAGAAACGATACGATTCTGTTTTGAGCAAAAACCTGCCTTCAAAACTGTTCAATTATGCTGCACGGAAAACTTCTGGCGTAAAATTGCACGACTTTAATTGTGGGCTGAAAGCCTATAAAAAGGATGTGGTAAAAACCATTGAGGTCACTGGCGAAATGCACCGCTATATTCCGGTGCTTGCCAAAAATGCTGGCTTCAGCAGAATTTCAGAAAAACCTGTTTTGCACCAGGCCCGAAAATACGGAACCACAAAATTTGGCGCCGAACGTTTTATCCGCGGGTTTTTAGACTTGATTACCATTTGGTTTTTGTCACGTTTTGGAAAAAGACCGATGCACCTATTTGGCGCTTGGGGCGCATTTATGCTTTTTGTGGGCTTTTCCTTCGCACTGTTTTTGGGAATCGACAAGCTATTCATCAATCCTTCGGCAAGACTTATTACGGACAGACCTGAATTTTTTATTGCCCTAATAGCAATGGTTCTGGGATCGCAGCTTTTTCTTGCTGGGTTTTTGGGTGAATTGATCCTTCGAAGCAAAAAAGATTCACGAAACTATATCATTAAAGAAACTGTCAATCAGTAATTGGGGTTTCGGAATCCAAAACATTAGCACTCTTAACAACTCAAACATTAAATCTGGAATCTTGAATTCTCCTTTATTTTATTGCTATTTTTGCACTTTAATTGAAACGAATGATTTACGTAGATCCGAAAATTTTAGACCGCGTTAACCAGTGGCTCACCCCTTTTTTTGACGAAAAAACCCAGCACGAAATTAAGGAAATGATCGCTTACGATCCGGAGGGATTGGAAGACAGTTTTTATAAAAATCTGGAATTCGGTACCGGTGGAATGCGAGGCATCATGGGGCTTGGCGACAACCGAATCAATAAATATACTTTAGGAAAAAACACCCAAGGGCTTTCAAATTATTTAAAGAAACAATTTCCAAACCAAGAAATAAAGGTAGCCATAGCTTACGATTGCCGCCACAACAGCAAGGAATTTGCGAAAGTGGTAGCCGATGTTTTTTCGGCAAACGGAATAAATGTTTTCCTTTTTTCAGAATTAAGGCCTACTCCAGAGCTGTCTTTTGCTGTCAAACACTTAGACTGTCAAGCAGGAATTGTTTTAACAGCTTCGCACAATCCGCCGGAATACAACGGTTATAAAGTGTATTGGGAAGATGGCGGACAACTGGTGCCGCCTCAGGATGGCGAGATTATTGCGGAAATAAATTCGCTGAATTACGAAGACATAAAGTTTGAAGCGAACGAAAATTTAATCCAATTTATAGATTCCGAAGTTGACGAAGCATTCGCAAAAGCTTCAGTTGAAAACGGAACTTTTAATACGCCGGAAGAAGCAAAAGAGAAGTTGAAAATTGTATTCACTTCGCTTCACGGCACTTCAATTACCATGATTCCAAAGGTTTTGGAACAGGCTGGCTATAAAAATGTTTCCATTGTTGAAGAACAGGCAGAACCGAACGGCGATTTCCCAACGGTAAAATCGCCCAATCCCGAAGAACCAGCGGCCTTAAAAATGGCCTTGGAACTCGCCGAAAAAGAAAATGCAGACATCGTAATTGGCACCGATCCTGACTGTGACCGATTGGGCGTTGCCGTGCGAAATGATAACGATGAAATGGTTTTGCTAAACGGAAACGAAACGATGGTTTTGATGACGCACTTTTTATTGGAACAATGGAAAAAAGCTGGAAAGTTGAACGGAAAGCAATTTGTGGCCTCCACCATAGTTTCAACCCCAATGGTTGAAAAGGTTGCGGTTCATTTCAACGTAAAATATCTGGAAGGGCTTACGGGTTTTAAGTGGATTGCCAAAATGATAAAAGACCATCCCGAACTTGAGTTTATTGGCGGTGGCGAGGAAAGTTTCGGCTATTTGGTGGGCGATTTTGTACGCGATAAGGATGCCGTAACCGCTACCCTACTGGCCTGCGAGATTGCCGCACAGAAAAAAAATGCTGGCAGCAACATGTTCCAATATTTAAACGAAGTTTACAATGAATACGGAAGCTACCGAGAGCATTTGATTTCAATAACGAAAAAAGGAAAACAGGGCGCTGCCGAAATCTCGGCGATGATGAAAAAGCTGCGCGAAAATCCGTTTAAGGAAATTGCGGGCAGCAAAGTAATTCGGATGGATGATGTTTTAAAAGGTGAAACCACAGATTTCACAAATCAAAAAACCTTGGCATTAAACCTACCAAAAAGCAACGTTTTAATCTATTATACCGAAGACGGCAGCAAAATTGCAGCGCGACCCAGCGGCACCGAACCGAAAATAAAGTTCTACATTAGCGTGAACACTTCCGAAAAGGATAAATTTGAAGCGGTACTTCAGAAAAAAATTGACGCTATCGCCGCACAACTAAACGTGAGTTAATGAATTATTTCAGAAAAATACTGCGCTATGTTATTCCGTATAAAAAGTATGCGTATTTAAATATCTTTTTTAATGTGCTCTACGCACTATTCAGCACCCTATCTTTTTTGGCGCTAATACCGGTGTTGCAGGTTATTTTTAGCGATCAGCGTGAAGTTGGTCAAGAGCCGGTTTACAATGGCATCACAAAATTAACCACTTACATTCAAGATTCGCTTAACTATCATTTGGTGAAATACATCAATGAATACGGCGATTTTAAGGTGTTGCTTTTTATGATAGGATTGATAGTTACGATCTTTCTACTTAAAAACTTGAGCAATTATCTCGCAATGTATTATTCCACTTTTTTGCGGAATGGCGTGCTAAGAGACCTTCGAAACGATCTGTACAGCAAAGTAATTCAATTTCCGTTAGCCTTTTATTCTGAAAAAAGAAAGGGAGACACCATTTCTCGCTTAAGTGGCGATGTGGACGAGGTGAAAAACTCGGTTCTTTCCGTTTTGGAAATGATTGTTCGCGAGCCATTGACAATCCTTTTTTCATTGGCAACTATGCTATTTATTAGTCCCAAATTAACACTTTTCGTGTTTCTATTTTTGCCGATTTCAGGTTTTTTGATATCGAAAGTTGGAAAGTCGTTGAAAAGAGGTTCGTTAAAAGTACAGCAAGAGCAGGGTGTTTTCCTTTCAATTCTAGAAGAAACTATGGGTGGACTGCGCATAATAAAAGCTTTTCACGCTGAAAACTTATTTCAGAAAAAATTTGAAGATAGCAACCAAAGGTTTTACAGACATTCAAATAAGGTAATGAACCGGCAGAACCTCGCTTCGCCTTTAAGCGAGTTATTGGGAATTATAACCATTGGAATCCTCTTAATTTATGGGGGCTATTTGGTGTTTGTTGACAGAACGTTGGACGCTAGTTTCTTTCTTGGCTACATAATGTTGGCGTACAATATTTTAACACCCGCTAAGGCCATTGCTAAAGCAAGTTATTCTGTTAAACGTGCCGACGGTTCTGCCCAGCGTATTTTAGAATTGCTGGAAGCCGAAAACACAATTACCGATATTGAAAACCCAATACAAAAGGAAGGTTTTGACGGACTTATTTCAATCAAAAATATTTCGTTTAAATATGAGGATCAGTACGTTTTAAAGGACTTTTCACTTGAAATTCCAAAAGGGAAAACCGTTGCCCTCGTGGGCCAATCCGGTAGCGGGAAAAGTACGATTGCAAACCTATTGACACGTTTTTACGACGTAAACCAAGGCACTATCGAGATTGACGGGGTGGATATAAAAAATATTTCGAAGCAATCGCTGCGGGGCCTAATGGGGATTGTTTCGCAGGATTCCATTCTTTTTAACGATACGGTGGCGAATAATTTAAAGCTTGGAAAACCACTCGCAACCGATGAAGAATTAAAAGAAGCCGCGGAAATAAGCAACTCTTTTGAATTTATAAAAGACCTTCCCGAAGGTTTTGAGACCAACATTGGCGACAGCGGTAACAAACTGAGCGGCGGCCAAAAGCAGCGGTTGAGCATTGCCCGAGCGGTTTTGAAAAACCCGCCGATTATGATTTTGGACGAGGCAACTTCGGCATTGGACACCGAGAGCGAGCGTTTGGTGCAGGATGCCTTGGAAAAAATGATGAGAAACCGAACTTCCATCGTTATTGCCCACAGGCTCTCTACCATTCAAAATGCCGATAATATCGTGGTACTCTCCAAAGGAAAAATCGTTGAACAGGGCAAACATCAAGAACTTTTGGAAAAAAAAGGCGTGTATTACAGTTTGGTGGAAATGCAGTCGTTGGCGTAACGGATATTAAAAATTCCGTACCAAATTAAACCTTTCCGAAATATTTCCGTCATATAACCGATTGCGCAAACAATGGTTGAAGAACAAGAACTGGTAACCGCATTACAGACCGAAGGAGCCAAAGAAGCCGCCTTTCGGGAATTGGTGGCGCATTACAAGGAACGTCTCTATTGGCAAATCAGGAATATGGTTTTGGACCACGATGATGCCGATGATGTGCTTCAAAACACCTTTATAAAAATTTTTAGAAATATCAATTCGTTTAAGGGTGAAAGCAAATTGCACACGTGGATGTATCGCATCGCCGCCAATGAGTCCATCACATTTCTCAATAAAAAGGCGAAACGCAACAATGTGTCGATTGACAATGTAAAGAGCAATGCGGTGCGCAAATTGGAAACCGACGTATATTTTGAAGGCGACCAACTGCAACTGCAATTTCAAAAGGCCATCGCAACGCTGCCCGAGAGACAACGATTGATTTTTACAATGAAATATTTTGAGGACCACACCTTTGAGGAACTTTCAGAAATACTCGAAACCTCGGTGGGCGGACTGAAAAGCAGCTATCACATAGCCGTGAAAAAAATCACGGAATTTATAAAAACAGATGAAACCTTATAATTTAACGGTATTCAAGATTTAAAGTGAAAAGAGAAAAAAATATACCCAATTTTAGCATACCCGAAGGTTATTTCGAAACTTTTGAGGAGCGACTTTTCAGCAAAATGGCGGAAGAGAATTTCCCGAAAACCGCTGGCTTTAAAACGCCGGAAGATTATTTTGAAAAATTGGAAACACGAGTTTTAAAAGAAGTTTCAGCTTTAGAAAACCCCAATAAAGTTATCCCGCTCTTTCCGCGGAAATATTTTGGCTATGCCGCTGCCATTGCCGCTTCATTGGTAATTGGCTTTTCACTTTTCAATACCACGAGCAATACTTCGAGTCTTGATTCGCTTCAACTGGCTGCTATTGATACCTATATTGAAGAGGGCAATTTAAATATGGACCTTTACGATCTTACTTCCTATATAGAAGATGAAGACGTTCCCAATATAGATTTGGATGCGAAGTATTTTAGCGACAGTTCGCTAAAAGAATATCTTTTGGAAAATATAGATACCGAAACCTTAATTAATGAGCAATGAATAGATTATTTATGATACTTTTCCTTTTGGCTGCAACCCTGCAGGCGCAGGACGGAAAACACGAAAAAATAAAGGCTTGGAAAACAGCCTACATTACCGAAAAACTCTCGCTCACATCTTCAGAGGCGGAAAAATTCTGGCCCATATACAACAACTTCGATGAAAAATTTCACGAGTTGCGAAAAAAGGAGCGCACCGAGATTTTCCACAAGCTCCGCAATGGTCTTGAAAATCTTTCCGATGCCGAGGCCAATGAATTGATTGACAAAAACCTATCCATTGAAACCAGTGAATTGGAACTGCGGAAACAGTTGACGGCAGAATTGCGAAAGGTGCTTTCGCCAAAAAAGATAATCACCCTTAAAAAAGCGGAAAATGATTTTAAGAGAGAGCTTTTAGATCGCTACAGGCACGGCAAAGGGGAAAAAGGTGAAAAGGGCCCGAAAGGTCCTAAATAAAAAAAGTCCCGAAATTTTCGGGACTTTTTTAGATGGGTCTATCAATCTACATTGCGCCCCATTCCTTTAAAGATTTTTGGTTTAATGCCACATAATCCTTGTTTCCAGCATCTTCAGCTAGTTCCAAAGATTTTTTAGCTGCTTCTATTGCTCCTTTTTTATCACCCGCTTTCGCATAAATAAGCGATTTTTGACGCAATTGCCAGAATTTTGGATCTTTGTTCATTTCAATTGATTTATCGATCCAAGTTTTAGCCTGGTTGATATCCTTGCCAGCTTCCAAATAATAAACTGCAGCTGCGTAATAATCGTTTGCTGAAGGGCCATTCATTACCCTTTGAATGCTTGCAGTAACAGTTTTATCCGTATTGAATTTAATCGGCACGCCAACATATGTTTTTTCCCAAAGCATTCCCAATAAAGCTGAATCGTTTTTCAACTCGTCAAAACTCATCGTGAAAGTTTCAATATTCATAGGCATTGGATAGGCCTGAACAGATACCTGGGCGGCAACTTTGCTATCTTCCCATTTTTCAGGATTTCCCCAATTGTCGGTTTCATCATAAAAATAAACGTCCCAGCTTGAGGCTCCTGGTTTAGTATAAATTGCGTACGATCCTGCCTTAAGGGTTTTGCCTCCTATTTCAACATCGTTGCTAAAAGTGATTTTTGTGTTGGCATTTGCGCCCGTGCGCCACATTGCGTTATAAGGTACCAACTCTCCAAAAATGGTTCTACCTTTCATGGAAGGTCTGGAATATTCTAAGGTAACATCGGTCAGTCCCACCTTTTGTTCAATTTTTTGGAAGGGGCTGGGCTGTGGAGTTTCAATTTGTGCCTGTACGCCAAATGTTAACATAAAAGCAGAAAAAAGTAAAATAATCTTTTTCATTGTAATGGTTTTAAGGTGATTATAATTTTCACGAAGTTACTGTTTGGAAATTTTTTAATCGTTAAGGAAAACCTAAAATCTAAAGTATTTACAACAAAAGAAAATGGCGCAATCCACGATTATAGTTTAAATGCGGTAGAATAGTTAATATTTAGTTTAAACTTTTTTTGATATAGTAAAACAAAGTATTTTTAAGCAAAAATTAAAAAATCATGTTGAAGTTAGTTAAAAGAATATTTAGGATACGCTTCCGCAACAGTGCGATAGAGACCAATACCTACAGGCTCTTGCGCATGAATCGGAAACTTTCGTTCAAACAAGGCAAATAATAGGCGGTAGATGAAGATTTATACGCTACATGCCATACAGAACCTGCCCATATCCCGGGAACAGGCATGGCAGTTTTTATCTGATCCTAAAAATTTGAAAGTTATAACGCCAGATTATATGGGGTTCAACATTCAATCCGGTGCTGATAGGACCATGTACGCTGGGCAAATAATAGAATATATAGTCACTCCCATTTTAGGAATAAAAAACCGCTGGGTAACAGAGATAACCCACGTGGTAGACCAAGAATATTTCGTGGATGAACAACGCTTTGGGCCGTACACCCTGTGGCACCACAAACATTTTATAAAAGAAATTGAAGGCGGTGTGGAAATGGAAGACTTGCTTCATTATAAATTACCATTCGGGTATTTAGGCCAACTAGTGCACCCTTTTTTGGTAAAACCGAAACTGGACGAAATTTTTGAATATCGAAAGAACAAATTGGTGGAGCTTTTCGGCTCTATGTAATTCCAAAAAAATAATTTTATGCAAAAAAATATACTTCTCATTGGAGGTTCCTACGGCATTGGTGCGGCAATTGCGAAAAAACTAAAAGTTAACCACAATGTTATTATCGCCTCCCGCACCAAGGAGGATATTTCCGAAGGCATTTTACATCACACCTTTGATGTCTTAAAGGATGACATTTCAGAACTTGACCTGCCTGAAGAAATCCACGGCCTTGTGTATCTTCCCGGAAGCATTAATCTGAAACCTTTTAAAATGATGAGTCCCGAAACCTTTTGCGAGGATATGGAGCTCAACTTCCACGCCCTGGTTCGCGTGGTTCATGGCCTATTGCCCAAGTTAAAAAAAGCGGAAGTTACAAGTCTAGTATTTTTCAGCACCGTGGCGGTAAAAGTGGGAATGCCTTTCCACACCAGTGTGGCCGCTGCAAAAGGAGCTATTGAAGGTTTCGCAAAGGCATTGGCAGCTGAGTACGCTCCCAATTTTAGAATAAATGTAATCGCTCCTTCACTCACGGATACTTCCTTAGCCTCAAAATTATTGAACAGTGATTCCAAAAAAGAAAAAATGGCAGAACGGCATCCGCTGAAGAAAGTAGGAACGGCAGATGATATCGCAGCTATGGCTACATTTCTGCTGAGCGATGAATCGCAATGGATTACCGGTCAGGTTTTTGGCGTGGACGGAGGTCTTTCAACTTTAAACATAAACTAAGTTTTGGCGGAAAAAGTAAATATATTTTGGTTCCGAAGAGATCTGCGCTTGGACGATAATGTAGGGTTTTACAAAGCCCTTCACGGAAAATATCCGGTATTGCCACTTTTTATATTCGATTCCGAAATACTAAACGAACTGCCCGAAGACGATGCGCGGGTAACCTTTATTTTTGAAACCTTGCAAAAAATGCGGAACGAACTGCAGGAACATGGCAGCAGTCTCGCAATCTACCACGGCAAATCGGAGGAAGTTTTCAAAAAAGTTATCTCTGATTTTGAAGTCCAGAATGTAATCACCAACCGTGATTATGAACCGTATGCCAAAAAGCGTGATGAATCCATTCAGGAACTTCTTGAAGAAAAAGACATCGGTTTTTACACTTATAAAGATCAGGTGATTTTTGAGAGAGATGAAGTAGTAAAGGATGACGGCGACCCTTATGTGGTTTACACCCCTTTTATGAAGACCTGGAAGGCAAAATTCAAAAAAGAGTATGATGAAAAAATTTATTATACTAACGAATTTTTAAAAAATCTATATCAAAATTCGCGGCTTCCAAATCTCACTTTAAACGATATTGGATTCAAAAAATCCAACATAGAAATTCCCGATTATGATGTTACCCCCACAACAATCCAAGAATACGAAAAACGAAGAAATTTCCCGGCGGAAGACGCAACGTCGCATTTAGGCCCACACCTTCGCTTTGGCACCGTAAGCATTCGGAAAATGATGAAAAAGGCAACTGCGGAAAAGAACGAGGTTTTCTGGCAGGAACTTATTTGGCGGGAATTTTTTATGCAAATTCTCTGGCATTTCCCCGAAACGGTTGACAATGCTTTCAAGAAGAAGTACGACAGGATTGAATGGCGAAACAATGAAGATGAATTCAAAAAATGGAAAGAAGGCAAAACCGGTTACCCCCTGGTTGATGCCGGAATGCGGCAACTGAACCAAACGGGCTATATGCACAACCGTGTACGGATGCTCGTGGCGAGTTTTCTCTGTAAACACCTCTTGATTGATTGGCGCTGGGGCGAGGCCTACTTTGCCGAAAAGTTATTGGATTATGAAATGTCCAGCAACGTGGGCAATTGGCAATGGGCGGCAGGCAGTGGCGTGGACGCGGCTCCGTATTTTAGAATTTTCAATCCCACCACACAAATTGAAAAATTTGACAAAGACCACAAATACATCAAAAAATACGTTCCCGAATTTGGGACTAAAAACTATCCCGATAAAATAGTAGATCACAAAGAAGCGAGAGAAAGATGTTTACAGGTTTATAAAAAAGCGGTTTCCTAAAATATGTTAATTTCTGTACGATTATTCCTATTTTGTGTATTATATCGATAAAATATGTAGTTTTATCGATATTTTCACGTTTAATTTTACAAACCCCAAATTGTAAAGTATGGAAACCTACAAAAATGTTTACAGTAATGGTGAAGTGATTGTAACTTATGAACCCAGTCGATGCATTCACGCCGAGGCTTGCGCCAAGGGCCTTTCCGAAGTTTTTAAAACCTCTGTAATTCCGTGGATTGATTTAGACGGTGCCAGTACCAAGAAAATCATTTCACAAGTTAAAAAATGCCCCTCCGGAGCTCTAAGTTGTACCAAAATAAGATCAAAACAGTTTGTTAAAGATTTTGTAATTTGAGAGAAAATTTGGGTGGTTGTGTACAATTTTTCTACTCTTGCACTGTTAAATAAAGCATTGCAAACAAACCTGAAGACATGAAGAAGATTTTAGTACTAACCCTCCCCCTATTTCTATTTACGCTGCATGCGACAGCACAAGACTCAATCCAAGTTCGAAAAAACACTTTGAACGAACAGATGACGGATGCTTTCGATAAAAGCAACAGCTATCAAGAATACAAAGTAATTAAGAAGACCCAGCTTGCTACTTTAAAGCGAAATATTTTAGATTCCGTTTCTTCATTAGAGAAGAAAATAAATACTCAAGAAAGTGAATTAAGTCTTCAGAAAAACGAAATTGATTCGCTTCGTCAAAATCTTCAAAACACCAAACAAAGCTTGGCTACTGCTAAAGAAAAGGAAGACGGGATTGAAATTTTTGGCATTCTTACTTCAAAAGCCACTTATAATGCTATTATGTGGAGCATTATCCTTATTTTATTATTGATTAGCGGCTTCTTATTCTACAGATTTTTGAACAGCCATAAAATTACCAACGCTGCCCAACTGAAAATGGCAGAAATGGAAATTGAACTGGAAGATTACCGAAGAAACAGTCTTGAACGCGAGCAAAAGCTTCGCAGAAAACTGCAGGACGAAATCAACAAAAACCGAAAAGCCTAATTTTAAGATTCGGAACGGGTAATCTTAGCTCCGATAGCCCGAAGCCGCTCGTCTATGTTTTCATAGCCCCTATCTATCTGCTCAATATTGTGGATGGTGCTTGTACCTTGTGCCGAGAGCGCTGCAATCAAAAGTGAAATTCCCGCCCGAATATCTGGTGAAACCATAGTAGTAGCTTTCAGGTTCGACTGAAAATTATGTCCTATTACCGTGGCGCGGTGCGGATCACACAAAATGATCTTCGCTCCCATGTCAATCAGTTTATCTACAAAGAAAAGGCGGCTCTCAAACATTTTTTGGTGAATCAATACGCTTCCTTTGGCTTGGGTGCAGACTACGAGCACAATGCTCAACAAATCTGGGGTAAAGCCCGGCCAGGGTGCATCTGCAACCGTAAGTATAGAGCCATCTATATAACCTTGAATCTCGTATTCCTTTTGCGATGGAATGTGAATATCATCTCCTTTTTTGTTCAGCTTGATTCCAAGTTTTCTGAACGTTTCGGGAATTAGCCCTAAATTTTCCCAACTTACATTTTTAATAGTGATTTCACTTCGCGTCATCGCAGCAAGGCCTATCCAGCTACCGATTTCAATCATATCGGGCAATATACGATGTGTGCAGCCGCCTAGATTTTTTACACCTTCGATTACCAATAAATTGGATCCAACGCCAGAAATATTAGCGCCCATGGCATTCAGCATTTTGCAAAGTTGCTGGATGTAAGGTTCACAAGCGGCGTTATAAATAGTTGTAGTTCCTTTGGCAAGCACGGCAGCCATAATTATGTTTGCCGTTCCGGTAACCGAGGCTTGGTCCAAAAGCATATAGGTTCCCTTCAGCCCCTTTGGAGCTTCCACGCCATAAAAACGCTCTTCTTTGTTATAGCGAAATTTCGCCCCAAGATTGATAAAACCCTCAAAGTGGGTATCGAGTCTTCTTCGTCCTATTTTATCGCCCCCGGGACGTGGAATGTATCCTTTTCCAAACCTTGCCAGTAACGGGCCCACAATCATTATGGAGCCTCGTAGGGAACTTCCCTCCTGCTTAAAAAGTTCAGATTCCAAGTAATCCAAGTTTATCTCATCCGCAATAAAGGCAAATTTGCCCTTCCCGAGTTTTTGGATTTTTACACCAAGATTTTCTAATATCTTTATGAGTTTATTGACGTCAAGAATATCCGGAATGTTCTCAATGATCACCTTTTCCGGAGTTAACAATACGGCACATAGAATTTGTAAGGCTTCATTTTTGGCTCCCTGAGGTGTGATTTCGCCCTTCAGTTTATGCCCGCCCTCTATTTGAAAAGTTCCCATAGATAGTGGTTGAAATTTTAATAACGCTTGCGGTTGCGGTTACTGCTCTGCTTGTAGTTTTTCTTTCCTGAAGAGTTGGTATTGAAACGCTTTTTATTCTTGAGTAAATTGGACGCGTCGCTCAAATCCTCATCGCTATTCTTAAGATTTATTTTTCCGTCAGAAAGTTCAAAAAGATGTTCAAAAATAACCTCATCTTCCACAGTATCCTTGTTCCAGTTCAAGAAGCATTTTTTCATGTGGTTTGCAATAGTAAGGATAAGACCTTCTTTTTTATCTCCCTCTTCCCAACTGTTTGCTACATCAATCATACGCTTGATATTGTTCCCATAGAAACGATATTTGGGATGGTTTTGCGGATAGCTTAACGGTTCGGGCCTTTCCATAAGTTCTTCGCGAGAGGGTATGGGGAAAGGAGAATCCACATCAAGTTTAAAGTCTGAAATTATAAAAAGTTGATCCCAGAGCATGGGCTGAAAATCGGGTACATCGCGAAGGTGTGGGTTTAAGTTGCCCATTACGGCAATTATGCTTTTGGCAATTTTATTGCGTTCGTCTTTGTCTTCGGTGGCAATGGCCTGATCTACCATTTTTTGAATGTGTCGCCCGTATTCTGGAATAATCAATTTTGGGCGCTCTGTATTGTACTCTATTTGTGCTACTTCTTGTATCAAAATGTTTTAATTAAGGGAAGAATAATTGTGTATTCGGAAAGATCGAAAAATCATTTCTCTCGCAAAATACTAAAAATTAAAGTGAAATAACACCTTCAACGGTGGAAACTTCAAGATATTTTTTCACCACGGCATCGGGAGAGTCCATAGTTACTTTTATCGAAACACTGGAATAGGTTCCTTTCGAAGAATCACGGGTAGTAATTTCGGCATCGGTCCCATCAAAAATTGCTCTTATCTCCGCAATTTTCTCAAGATTGGCGGGCACGATAAATTTAAACAGATACTGAGAAGGCCAAGTGGTATCCTCCTCCAGTTGCTTTTTTAAGCGTTCGTAAAATTCTGTGGTGTTCTTGTCTTGATCCATCAAATAGTTTTCCTCTGTGAGCTACAAAGATACACTTTCACCACAAATATTTATTTACTTACTTTGTAGAAAATTGAAACTTTTGGATACACGAAGAATTGTAATTACCGGCGGTCCCGGCTCCGGAAAAACGGCCCTTGTTAGTTATTTGGAAAAAGAGGGATACCCCGTAATGCATGAAATTTCAAGGGATGTAATACTCGAGGCGCAAAAGCAAGGCATTGAACAATTGTTTTTGGAAAACCCTATTTTATTCAGTGAAAAACTATTGGAAGGTAGATTGAAACAATTTCACGAAGGTGAAAAGTGTGCGGCCCCCATTCTTTTTTACGACCGCGGCATGCCAGATGTTACCGCCTATATGGATTTTGTGTCGGCCCATTATCCCGAAAATTTTTGTGAAACCTGTGAAAAATTTCGGTATCACGAAATTTTTGTACTTCCACCGTGGGAAGAAATCTACGAGCAGGACAACGAGCGCTACGAATCCTTTGAACAGGCCGAGAAAATATTTCATTTTCTTAAAAGCAGCTATGAAAATTACGGTTATAAAATTCACGAAGTACCCGTAGGCACTATAAAGGAACGGGTGCAATTCATTTTGAAGAAATTAGGATACTGATACTATGAGTTATTAGGTTATGGGATTATTGGGTTACTTTTAAAACGATTCAAAAACTATATCCTAGAATAACGCAATAACTTAGCAACTTAATAACCTATATACCCTGACAAATCTTCGCGACATACTAACCAAATATTGGGGCTATACTTCCTTCAAACCGATGCAGGAAGAAATAATTGCGTCCGTTATGGATGGAAGGGATACTGTGGCACTCTTGCCCACGGGTGGCGGAAAATCGTTGTGCTTCCAGGTTCCGGCAATGGCTGTGGAGGGTATTTGCATCGTTATTTCGCCGTTGGTTGCGCTGATGGGCGACCAGGTGAATGCCCTAAAGGAGCGGGGAATAAAATCGCTTAAATTGACCGGCGGAATTTCTTTTGATGAACTGAACACCCTTTTGGACAACGCCCTGTACGGCAATTACAAATTTCTTTATCTATCGCCCGAACGGCTCCAGCAGGAAATATTGCAAAACTACATCAAGCAGATGAACGTGAGTTTAATAGCAGTTGATGAAGCGCACTGTATTTCGCAATGGGGAAATGATTTCCGGCCTGCGTATAGGAATATTACCCTGCTACGGGAGATACATCCCTTGGTTCCAATCATAGCGCTTACCGCCACTGCCACGCCCGAGGTTTTGGAGGATACTATTTCAGAGTTGAAAATGGAACATCCGGCGGTTTTCAGAAATTCCTTCGTTCGTGAAAATCTGTCGTACCAGGTTTTTAATGAGGAAGACAAGCTCTACAGAGCCGAACAACTGCTAAAGAACAATCAAGGTTCTGCAATTGTTTATGTACGAAATAGGAAAGGCACCATTGAAATCAGCGAACAGCTCAATACCTTGGGAATTTCCGCCACCTTTTATCACGGGGGAATTTCCGCAAAGGAAAAAGCCCAAAAACTACAAGCGTGGCGCAGTGGCGCAGTTTCCACAATGGTTGCCACGAACGCGTTTGGAATGGGCATTGACCACGCAAATGTGCGCTTTGTAATCCATCTCCAAATTCCCGAAAGTTTGGAAAGTTATTTTCAGGAAGCCGGCCGAGCAGGCCGCGATGGCGAATATGCCGCAGCGGTGTTACTATATAATGAGTACGACAAAATGTATGTGAAGCAGCAGTTTGTGGAGTCGCTGCCCACTACTTCAGATTTGAAGAATATATATCGCACCCTGAGCAATTATTTTCAAATTTCATACGGCGAAGGGGAATTCACAAAACACAATTTTAGCTTTGCGGAATTTTGCAGGACGTATACCCTAAATACCCTTTTAACATACAATGCGCTCAACAGTTTGGACCGTTTGGGGATTATCCAGCTTTCGCAGGAATTTGGGCGAAAATCCAATGTCCAATTTCTAATTTCTTCTGAAAAGGTACTCCAGTACTTTGAAAAGGATACAACGGTATCGATTATTGGCAAGACCATACTCCGCATTTACGGTGGCATTTTTGAAATGCCCACCGCCATAAATCTGGATTTAATAGTTGCCAAAACCGGGCAGACTATTAAAACGGTAATTTCAGTATTAAAGAAAATGGAGCGCGACCAGGTTGTGGAAATGATGCTGCAAATAACCGATGCCACGCTCACCTTTTTAGTGCCGCGGGAAGACGACAAAACCATAAACGTTATTTCCCGCGAAGTAGAGGCACTGAATCGAAAAAAAACGGCACAGGTAAACTCGGTCCTCAATTATATTGCAAATACCAAAACCTGTCGAAGCGTGCAGCTTGTTTCCTATTTTGGGGAAACCACTGCTTCAAAATGTGGCATTTGCTCGGTCTGCAAGGCGAAGACGCCCAAACTTTCAAAAAAGGAGATTCAGAATTTGGCGGGGCAGATTTTGACATTGCTTGAAGAATCGGAATTAACCTCGCGCGAGATTTCAGAAAAACTTACTTTTGCCGAAACGGATATTCTAAAAGTGCTCCGTTTATTGATGGATGCCGAAAAAGTAGGCGCCAATCCTAAAAAACAATATTATTTAAACTGAAAAAATGCAGAACGATTTAAGGATAGTATTCATGGGAACTCCCGATTTTGCCGTTGGCGTCTTAAGAGAAATGGTAGAGGCGGGCAAAAACATAGTTGGCGTAATAACGGCCCCCGATAAACCCGCCGGTCGCGGTAGAAAACTGATGGCCTCGGCAGTGAAGGAATATGCCGCTTCCAAAGGTTTAAAAGTTTTGCAGCCCACCAATTTAAAGGATGAATCATTTCTTGAGGAATTAAAAAATTTGAACGCCAATCTTCAAGTGGTCGTTGCCTTCCGAATGTTGCCCAAAGCTGTTTGGCAAATGCCCGAATTGGGTACTTTTAATTTACACGCTTCGCTCCTGCCACAATACAGGGGTGCTGCGCCTATAAATTGGGCCATCATTAATAATGAAGAAAAAACGGGCGTTACCACTTTCTTTATTGACGAAAAAATTGATACCGGAGCCATTATTGCCAACAAGGAGGTAGCTATAGATAAAGACGAAACCGCCGAAACCCTTCACGACAAATTGATGGCCAAAGGCGGTGAACTGGTTTTGGAAACGCTCGAATTGATTGAAAAAGGGAAAGCAGTACCGAAACCACAGCCCAAAACTGGCAATCTAAAGGAAGCTCCCAAGCTCACTCCAGAAAACACGAGGATAGACTGGAACAAACCGGGCAGGGAAATAACGGCTTTCGTTCGAGGCCTTTCCCCCTATCCCGTTGCTTGGACCATCCTACATAATAATAAAGAAGAACTGAAAGCAAAAATCTACACCGTAAGTTTTGAAAAGGCCGAGCAAAATTTAGAGCCAGGAAGTATTGAGACATCGAAAAAGGAACTAAAAGTAGCCTGTGCCGACGGTTATGTTTCAATTGAGGAAATCCAACTTCCGGGAAAGCGCAAAATGGATATTTCATCGCTGTTGAATGGTTACTCCTTTGATGAAGATTCCAAACTATCGTAAACCCTTGTCAGCACTGATTTCATTAAAAACCCTTAAAAATCGGCCATGTTTATTAACAAACATCCCAAGTTATTAACAAAAATAGTGATTTACAGCGTGGTTACTTGCCTGAACGGATATTCCTGTTAAATTTGTAGGGCAATTAATCGAAGTTTAACCAACAATTTAATTTAAAAAAATTATGAACAAATCAGATTTAATCGATGCAATGGCAGCTGATGCCGGAATTACAAAAGCTGCTGCTAAGAAAGCATTAGAGTCTTTCTTGGGCAACGTTGAAAAATCCCTTAAGAAAGGTGATAGAGTATCACTTGTAGGATTCGGATCTTGGTCAGTATCAAAAAGAGCTGCTAGAGAAGGTAGAAACCCACAAACAGGAAAAACCATTAAAATTGCCGCTAAAAAGGTAGTTAAGTTCAAAGCTGGTTCAGATTTACAAAACAGCGTAAACTAATTGTAAAATATTTTACAGCATTGTGGGTCCTTCTTTTCAATTAATTGAAAAGAAGGACTTTTTTATTGGTGTGATATAGAGCAAATTACAAATTCGTAATATTTTTACATATTTGTTTAATTAAATATAATTATAACATCCTTTTGGTAAATTTTTGGTATTTCTAAAATTATTACTTAGATTTAATTCAACAAAAAAACTATATGACCACTTTAAAACCAGCCAAAGGACTCTTATTGGTCGCGGAACCCTCCATTATTGGGGATGTTTCCTTTAACCGTTCTGTCGTACTTCTGGCCGAATACAATCAAAGTGGATCTGTTGGGTTTATCCTCAATAAACCCCTTCCGTACAAGCTTCGCGACTTTGTGCCTGAAATAAATTCAAAGCTGCCGGTGTTTAACGGTGGACCCGTAGAGCAGGACAATCTCTACTTTATACATTGCATTCCCGAAATTATTCCCGACAGTATTGAAATTTCAAACGGAATATACTGGGGCGGCGATTTTAATGCAATAATCGATCTGTTGCGGGAAGACCGACTGAAAAAAGACCAAATACGTTTCTTTTTGGGCTATTCAGGCTGGGAAAGTGAGCAACTGGATCAAGAACTTGAAGTAAATAGCTGGGTGGTGGTTCCTAATAATTATAACAATAGCATAATTGGCAAAACCAATGTAAATTTCTGGAAAGAAAAGATGATAGAGTTTGGAGGCGATTATCTTTTGTGGTCCAATGCTCCCGAAAACCCTAGCTTCAATTAAGCCATTCTCGCCCTGAGATTTAATTTTGGCAATAGTGTCTTCGCTACAGTATTATTAAATTCTTTTTTTCGATATTTTGTAACCGGAACCAATCCCTGTATAGTATTGGTTATAAAAATTTCATCCCCCTTCTGAAGCTCAAATGGTGAAACAGAACTTTCTTCAATCTCAATTTTGGGAAGCTCCTTTATAATGGCGATAATCTGCTTGCGCATAATTCCATTTAAACAACCGTCTGAAAGTGGCGGGGTCTTGATGATATTTCCTGTAACCAGAAAAACGTTCCCATTCAAGGCTTCAACAATTTGTTTGTTTTCGTTAAGTAGCAAACAATTGTCGTACTGGTTTTCCTGGGCGTAAATGCTTCCCAGAATATTAATCAGCCGGTTGGTGGTCTTTAATGTGGAAAGCAGACCGGAGGTAATGTAATGGTCCTTAAAAAGTTCAATTTCGCAGTTAGATTCATCTAAATTATAAAATGGTTCTTCCAGTTTTTCCAAAGAAATTGCATATTCAATGTCATTTGTTAAGGGGGCGTATTTTCCACCCGTTTTTCGCCAAACCAATAGTTTAATACGAAAAGGATTATTTTTTTCTTCGGAATTCACAATCCGTATTATTTCTTCCTCCAAAAATTCCATCGTGAAATTCATAGGTATTTCCATCCGAAGGATGCGCATAGACGCCATTAATCTAAAATAATGATCTTCCCAAAAGTATATTTTCCCGCCAGAAAAACGTAAGGTTTCAAATACGGCATCCCCGTAATTTAAACCTCGATTATTTAAGGCAACTGTTGCATTTTCGGTTTCCAGTACCGTTCCGTTCAAGTTTATCATAAAAAAACCGCCCCTTTTTTGGGAACGGTGCAAAAGTATTATAATTTAAAAGGTTTTTAGGCGGAACCCAGTATAGACTTTAGATTGGAAACCATGTTGTCCCAAAGCATTTTTCCCTCCTCTATCTCATCTTCTTCCGCAAAGTCGGTCACCATTAAGGACACGTCCTTGGTTATCTCATCAACTTGGATGCGAAGTTCAAAATAAAAATCTTCTCCTTCATCCTCCACCCATCTAAATTTGATGCGTTCGGGGCTTTTTTTACTGAGCAGTTTTGCTTTTTCCTCACTTCCTGACCATATAAAGGTATAAAATTCGCCCCTGGAATTTACGTTGTCCGCATACCACTCAGAGAGACCCGAAGGTGTTGAGATATATTGATATAACAGTGAAGGGGAAACCTGAATGGGAAATTCCATTTCATATTTTATTTTATCTTCCATAGTTCTTTGTTAGTTGATGCCCAATATATATATATTAATCTTAACCTCAAATGAAAGATTGAAAATTTTTCTTTTAAAAATTGTGTGCAAAAAAACCGAAATAATTCAACAAAAACCGAAAGTTATATTTGCCACACATAATTTTGTTTCTATCTTTGCACCCGCTTAGGCATACTGCTCGGGCAGTATTATTTTGGCGAGGTAGCTCAGCTGGTTAGAGCGTCGGATTCATAACCCGGAGGCCTCGGGTTCAAGTCCCGATCTCGCTACATAAAATCCCCACGGAAAACTCCACGGGGATTTTTTTATTGGCTATAATGAAGCTGTATCTATACAGGTTATCTTTTTACATTCTCTTCTTTATATTCCGTTGGTCGAAAATTTCTTGCAGATGTGGCTTTAATTCATACATTTGTTAAAATCTAGTTAATAAATAATTGGGAAACAGATTGATATAGGTTTTATAAAGGTTTAAATTTACTCTTGAACTTTTAAAACCTATAATTATGAAAAATTATCTATTTGCATTAGTAATGCTAGCCGGCCTAGCTTTTAGCTGTACCCCAGAAAACCAAATTAGTGATGAGCAACAAATCGACAAACGAAAAATGTGCCCCCCGGGAGACAGGAACTGTAACGGGATTCTTGACTCTCAAGAATAAGTCAAAAATTAGTATTTATTTGATATCACTAGCGATAATGGCGGTATTGTCGCCATTTCTCCACGTGGTATATCTTATTGATGATAAAGAGGGCATACTTGGATTTACATATATGTCCTCTTTTATGTATTCACTAAGTCTTCCAATTATGGCAATATGTTCAGGATTGTTGCTGAAGTACACTGGCACCCTCCTAACTGATTTGAATATTTATTTTAGATATATCAGTAATTCTTTTCTTTTTGTAGGTATATTTTTTATGGTCTATACTTTTGTCCCAATGTTTGACTTTTCTTCATCCATATACTTTATAGGGCTACTAATCGTTTCTGTAATTTTGACCATCGCTTCACATTATTTACATAAAGCTGTATTAACCACCGAAGAACGCCTAAAAAAAATAATATCAAAACTTTTCGACTTTATAATTCTTGAAACTCCCCGCAAACACGTTTCAGAGGAAAAACAGATTGACTATGTTATTTCCTATGAAAAAATTATTAACGAAATTGGGGACGAATGAACAAAACATTGAAAAATTTAACACGACTTCGTATTGCCGGCATGCTCTCTGAAGCAGCGAGGCTTGAGGCGGAAAAGAAGTTAATGGAAAAACCAAAGAATCCAATAATTTCTGAAGACACCACCAATATTACGTTTGGCTAAAAACCGAATTTATCGGTCCTTCAAAAAAGCCTCCAGCTCCTTAAAACTTACTTGCGATTGCTCGCCGCTCTTCATATTTTTTAAGGTAAAGGACTCGGCTTGTATCTCCTTCTCTCCAGCTAATATCGTAAATGGAATATCACGTTTATCGGCATACCCCATTTGTTTGCCCATTTTTACGTTATCTGGGTAAAGTTCTGCCGTGATGCCAATTTTACGTAAGTTGGTAATGGCTTTCATCGCATAAAGCGCCTCCTTTTCGCCGAAATTTATAAAAAGCGACTTGGTGTTTTTTGCAACAGTGGCAGGAAAAAGATTTAACTCCTCCAATACCAAATAAATGCGGTCCAAACCAAAGGAAATACCCACCCCGCTCATATCCTTCAATCCAAAAATACCGGTTAGGTCATCATATCGTCCCCCACCGCCTATGCTGCCCATATTCACCTCTGCCGGGGCAGAAACCTCAAATATGGCTCCGGTGTAGTAATTTAGGCCACGGGCAAGGGTTACGTCAATTTCCAGCGAGGCTGTCTGCAACCCAAGAGTTTCAACATTATCAGTGATAAAGGTCAATTCTTCTACACCTTTCATTCCCAGTCCAGAAGTTTGGAGCATTTCGCGCAAAGAATTTAATTTGTCGTTATTATTTCCCTTAAAGGAAAAAAGCGGCTGTAGTTTTTGTAGGGCATCTTCACCGATGCCTTTGTTGCGCATTTCAGTTTTAACGCCCTCCTCTCCTATTTTATCCAGCTTGTCCAAAGCAACGGTAAAATCTATCAATTTGTCCTCGGCGCCGATGGTTTCGGCAATGCCGCTCAATATTTTACGGTTGTTGATTTTTATGGTTACGCCTTTTAAACCAAGCTTGCTGAAAACGGCATCGTACAACTGTACAAATTCAACTTCCTGCCACAGTGAATTGGAACCCACAACATCGGCATCGCATTGAAAAAACTCACGGAAACGGCCTTTTTGGGGTCTGTCCGCACGCCAAACGGGCTGTATTTGGTAGCGTTTAAAGGGAAAAGTTATTTCGTTTTGGTGTTGCACAACGTAGCGCGCAAAGGGCACGGTAAGGTCATAACGAAGGGCTTTTTCGGATATTTGGGAAGTTATTTTGTTGCTATCCTTTTCAGAAAATACTTTATCATCTACTTTAGAAAGAAAGTCGCCACTATTCAAAATCTTAAAAATCAACCGGTCGCCCTCTTCGCCATATTTCCCCATCAAGGTCTCACTGTTTTCAAAGGACGGGGTTTCAATTGGCTGAAAACCGTACAGTGAAAACGTTTCCTTAATAATATCAAAAATATAGTTGCGGCGCGTGACTTCCTCGGGACTGAAATCGCGGGTACCTTTTGGGATGGATGGTTTCAAAATAGATTTTAGATTTTAGACGTTAGATTTTAGAGTGGTGGATGTGGGTACTGGGTAGAAAATTTCACACAACTCCTACCTCATACCTCATACCTTCAAAAAGCAAATATCTTAAATAAAATTGAGGTTTACCACAATTAATTAGAGGCGTTCTGTGTACAGCGTTGCGGGATTTCTGTAACTTTATCCACCTTTTGCAGTCTAACGATTAACACAAAATAAAAATATGTTTTCACTTTTCCGGGAAAATGTCCGAATTGCGTTGGATTCCATAAAAAGCCAGCTGCTCAGGACGATTTTGACCATCGTAATAATCGGGATCGGCATTTGGGCGCTCGTGGGCATTTTGAGCGCCGTTACCGCACTGGAGAACACCATTTCGGGCAACTTTGCATCGATGGGCGCCAATACCTTCAATATCCAGCAATATGAATTTTCGGTACAGACTAACAATAGCGGCGAAAGGGAAAAGATAAACCCCATAATAAGTTACAACAACGTGCGGGAATTTATAGACAAATATGAATTTCCGTACACGCAGACTTCCCTGTCATTTCAAGGGACATCAACTGCTGAAGTAAAATATGGTTCGGAAAAGACAGATCCGGAAGTTCAGGTTTATGGCGTGAATGAAAATTATCTGGAAAACACCGGGACCGAAATTGACAAAGGTCGAAATTTTACCGTATTTGATATTCAGAACAATAACAAAGTGTGTTTAATAGGTGCCGATTTTGTCAAAAATCTTTTTGAGGATGAAGACCCCATCAATAAAACCATCAGCATTCGCGGAGTTAAGTTTAAGGTAATCGGTCTTTTGGAATCCAAGGGTTCAACGTTCGGAAACAATCAGGATTTAAAGGTCTTGATCCCGGTACAAGTGGCACGCGGCATTTTTACCCAGCCCAACATCAATTACAATCTAAGCGTAAAGGTTGACGACAAACAGATGATGGAAGCTGCGCAGGATGAAGCCATCATCACCTTCCGGAATATTCGTGGCCTTAGCCCTGTGGAAGAGAATAATTTTGGGATTGAACGCAGTGACGATTTGATAAACCGAATTGCAATGATAACGGGTTATCTGGAAGTGGCGGCTTGGATAATCAGCATTATTACAATTTTAGGGTCTTCCATAGCCCTTATGAATATCATGCTTGTTTCGGTAACCGAGCGCACCCGGGAGATTGGCGTGCGCAAGGCGATGGGCGCAAAACGCTCCACTATTTCTACCCAATTTTTTATGGAAACCATCGTCATTGGACAGTTTGGTAGCATTCTAGGAATTATTTTGGGAATACTGACCGGATTTGCCTTTGCTAAAATTTTTAAATTTGATTTTACCCTGCCCTGGACCGCAATTATTTGGGCAACGATAATAACCTTTATAGTTGCCGTTATAGCTGGCTCATACCCCGCCTCAAAGGCTGCGCGGCTGGATCCCATTGAAAGCTTGAGGTATGAATAATAGAGAAAATTACAAATAACAAATTCCAAATCCCAATCATATTCAATTTTGGATTTGAGGAATTTTAACCGGTGCTTTTAATTATTCGCTCAACAAGTCCCTGAAATACGTATAAAGCTCTCCTTTGGTTATTACCGAACCTTGCTGAATCAAAATAAATATATCCTTGTTGCGATCATCGGTTATCGCTTTTGTGGAAGTATATAGGTTTACGGCATCATCGTGAAGATTTTGTTGAAGCCATTTGTAACCATAATCGGTCGTGATGTCAATATTTTCATTGTCAACTTTTATGGCGATCAGTTCCATAAATGCTTCTGAAATGTGAAATAGCATCAATTGTTTTGGCGAAATATGCTCTAAATATTTCACCTTATTCAGAACGCCTTCCCAAATTAAATCACTGAAAACGTCGAGTTCCTGTTCAGCCACGTCGGGTTTTTCAGTTTTCAATTGTTTCCATTCGTCTGCGGTAATGGATTGGCTGGCAAGAAAATTTATGAATTCTTGATGGAGTTCTTCAAACTGTTCCTTTGTTAATCTGGCATATTTCATATTCGTCCTCGATTATCTATTCTATTTTAAAACGGAAATTTTCCCAAAACAAAAAACCTTCCCCGGTTACGGGAAAGGTTTTATAATAATTAAACATGTTAATTAATTTTCTTCTGTTTTTTCCTCTGCTTCGGTTTCAGCTTCCGGTTTGGCGTCAGCTTTAACCTCAGGCTTGGCCGCAGGTTTAGACTTAGTTGCCGGTTTAGGCTCAGCTACCACTTCAAAAGGGAAATTGCTAACCACATCTCTGTGGAAACGGATTGTTGCCTCATAAGGACCGGTACGCTTTACGGCGCCACCAGCAATAATGATATATTTCTTCTCGATAGATACACCTTCCTTTTCAAGGGCATCGGCAAGATCGGCATTTGTTACAGAACCGAATAATTTGTCACCTTCGCCAGTCTTGGCAGTGATCTTAATTTCCAGTCCATTTAGTTTCTCAGCCTGTTTTTTAGCCTCGTCAACTACTTTCTTTTCTTTGAAGGCACGTTGCTTCAAGGTCTCGGCCAACATCTTTTTGGCCGAAGGCGTTGCAAGAACAGCGTGGCCTTGTGGAATCAAAAAGTTTCTTCCAAAACCGTTTTTCACGGTTACCAGATCATCTGCAAATCCCAGATTTTCTACGTCTTTCTTTAATATAAGTTCCATAATCTTCTCTGGTTTTTATTTTAACAAATCGGTTACGTAAGGCATAAGTGCCAAATGGCGTGCTCTTTTAACGGCCACGGCCACTTTGCGCTGATACTTCAACGAGGTTCCGGTAAGCCTTCTAGGAAGGATTTTACCTTGCTCGTTTACAAATCTCAATAAGAAATCTGGGTCTTTATAGTCCACATATTTAATGCCGGACCTTTTGAACATACAGTATTTCTTGGTCTTGTTGGTCTCTATATTAAGCGGGGTAAGATATCTTATCTCTCCGTCTTTTTT
Source organism: Aequorivita vladivostokensis (assembly GCF_000952855.1). Classification (GTDB taxonomy): domain Bacteria; phylum Bacteroidota; class Bacteroidia; order Flavobacteriales; family Flavobacteriaceae; genus Aequorivita; species Aequorivita vladivostokensis. Next base: position 331,818 of record NZ_JSVU01000002.1, read on the forward strand.
TCCTTTTGCTTGTTGTTGTAGGGTTGCCATAAATTAAGCTGATTTTTTATTGCGGTTTCTTCTTTTTTCTGCCCAAGCAATTGCGTGCTTGTCAAGGCTCACTGTAAGGTAACGCATAAAACGCTCGTCCCTTTTAAATTCAGTTTCTAGTTCGTGAACAACATCACCCTCAACGGTGAATTCAAAAAGGTGATAAAACCCACTTTTTTTGTTCTGGATTGCGTAGGCAAGTTTTTTCAAGCCCCAATTTTCTTTGGATATCATCTTAGCACCTTTAGAAACAAGAAAATCTTCGTATTTCTTTACTGTTTCCTTTATCTGATCTTCAGATAAAACGGGATTTAAGATGAAAACAGTTTCGTAATGATTCATAAAAAATCTATTAAAATTAATGTTTAATCCCTTGGCTTTCTGCCAAAGAGGGTGCAAAAATAATACTTTATTTGTTATAATCAAACCTTAATTGAAATAGTATTTAAAATTGAGGTTTTCAGACCAAGTGTTCAAAATTTTCGATTAAAATACAAAAAAGTTGCATTTCATCGATTATTTGCATATTATTGCCTTAAGCAAAACCTACTATTGTGGAAAAAACAATATTGAAATGTGCAATTGTGGACGACTCCACACTGCAGCGGCTTTCCATCGTGAAGCTTATCCAAATGCACCCATCTCTTGAACTTGTGGGAGAGTACAAAAATGCCATTGAGGCCAAAATGGGCATCGCTTCCACCGAAATCGACCTGATATTTTTGGATATTGAAATGCCCATTCTTTCGGGCTTTGACCTTTTGGACGATATCCAAAGAAAACCTCAAGTAATATTCGTTACCGGAAAGACAAAATATGCCTTCAAGGCCTTTGATTACGATGCCGTTGATTACCTCCGCAAACCCATTGCAAAAGATCGTTTTTTGAACGCCGTCCATAAAGCAATTACAAACTACAAGCTTAAAAACGAAGAAGGTTTTGATGATGAAGATTTCATCTTTGTTAAGAGCAATCTTAAAAAACGTAAGGTTTTTCTTAATGAACTGCGCTATATTGAAGCTTTGGGAGATTACGTAAAACTTGTTACCGAACACGAATCCTTAGTGGTTCTTTCCACTATGAAAGCTTTTCAGGCCCTGTTGCCAAGTGAGCGTTTTCTGAGAATCCATAAGTCGTATATTGTTAATTTGGACAAGGTGCAACGTTACAACAGCAAAACTATCGAGCTTGATAAGGACCAACTTCCACTGAGCCGAAATAGAAAGGCCGATCTGGTCGAAGCTTTGGCGGCTACGCAAAACGCCTAATAATTATCTACATCTATATTTACGCGTACGCTTGAAAATTCCTTAATGGAATTGAAGCTGCGCCACACATTTTCTATGTATTTCTTCGTTTTTTCCAAAGATTGGTTTTTTGGAATTTTAACGAGAATGTTCATGATGTATTTATTCTTGATTCGACCCACGGGCGGCGGCTCGGGCCCCAAGATATTTTCCTTGAACTGCATTTCCAAGGCTTGCCCAAACCAGGCAGAGGCTTTCTGTACCCGCTCCAATCCTTTATCCTTGAAAACAATTTTTATTGTACGGTAAAAGGGCGGATACTTATAATTGTAGCGCTCGTCCAGTTGTTCCTTATACATCGCCTCATAATCGTTCACGCTAACCTGCTTTAAGATTTGATGATATGGATTGTAGGTCTGGATCAAAACCTTGCCGCGCTTTTGGGTGCGTCCTGCCCTACCCGAAACTTGTTGTAGCAACTGAAAACTGCGTTCGTGCGCACGAAAATCGGGGAAATTCAAAAGATTGTCGGCATTCATTACACCCACCAAACTTATATTTCTGAAATCCAAGCCTTTCGCGAGCATCTGTGTACCAACCAGAATATCAATCTCCTCATTTTCTAAAGCTTCAATCAATTTTGAATAAGCGTGCTTGCCCTTGGTGGTGTCCTGGTCCATGCGCGCCACTTTACTGTTTGGGAACAAGGTTTTCAACTCAGTTTCAATCTGTTCGGTGCCGAAACCTTTGGTGTCCAGCGTTTCGCTACCGCAGGCAATGCAGCTTTTCATCATCGCCATATGATAGCCGCAGTAATGGCAACGCAATTGGTTTTTATACTGGTGAAATGTTAAGCTCACATCACAATTGGGACATTGTGGTGAGATGCCGCAGGTGGTACATTCCACAACGGGCGAAAACCCTCTTCTGTTTTGAAAAAGAATTACCTGCTCGCCATTTTTTAAAACATCGCGCATTTCTTCCAAAAGCCGGTCACTGAAATGACCAGTCATTTGTTTCTTCCGGGTTTTTTCCTTGATATCGACCAACTCAATATCGGGCATCAGAACATTTCCGAAGCGTTTTTTCAGCGTTACCAATCCAAACTTCCCGGTTTTTGCATTGTGGTAACTTTCCAGGGAAGGCGTTGCGGAGCCCATCAAAAGTTTAGCCTTGTGAAGATTTGCCAGCACAATGGCACTGTCACGGGCATTATAGCGCGGCGCGGGACTGTATTGTTTAAAGGATGGCTCGTGTTCTTCGTCTACAATAATAAGCCCTAAATTCTTAAAAGGAAGAAATAACGAAGAGCGGGCACCGATAATTATTTGTGATTTTGGTTTTTCGGAAAGTACGTTCTTCCAAACCTCAACCCTCTCATTTACCGAAAATTTAGAATGATATACTGAAATCCTTTCCCCAAAATATTTTTGAAGTCGCGTGATGAGTTGTGTTGTTAAAGCAATTTCAGGAAGCATATAGAGCACTTGCTTTCCGGTTGCTATAACCTCTTCAATAAGGCGCACATAGATTTCGGTTTTTCCGCTGGAAGTAACGCCGTGCAGCAAGACCGTATCGTTAGTTTCAAATGAAGATTTTATTTCACCGTACGCCTTTATTTGCGCTTCGTTCAGCGTTTTGATTTCTGAGGAAGCTTCGCCGGAAAACTCCACGCGATCCTGCTGAACGTAATACTCCTCCAAAATACCTTTATCAATCAACGCTTTCAGGGTAGCGGCAGATGCCTCACTTTTCTTTTGAAGCGCCGTGCTGCTGATTGGCTTTTTGGTTTTGGTATTCAGCATAAAAAGATGCATCAACACTTCGCGCTGTTTGTGGGCGCGGGTGAGTGCATCCAAAAGCTCGCGCAGCTTTTCTTCGGAAGTGTATTTAGGGGCCAGCTTTATGTAGCGCTTCATCTTGGGCACATACTGCTCATATACCGTTTCCTCCACTTCGATAATATTTTTATCCAACAATTTCTGGATAATGGAAACGATGTTTTTTCTGTCCAAAATAGCTCGCGCATCGTTTATATGAAGCGAAGACTGGTGTTGCAAGGCTTCGTATAAAACAAACTCATCATCGCTTAGCGATTCCTCTTGCTGAAAATTTCGGGAGGAAAGTTTGATAATGGTTTCACTTTCCAAAAGAAACGCACCGGGAAGGGCAGCTTTTATCACTTCACCTAAAGAACACATATAATATCCCGCAAGCCACTCCCAATGTTTCATTTGGATGGAGGTAATGATGGGTTCCTCATCCAAAATATGGTCTATGGACTTGGTTTCATAACCCACGGGAGGCTGGTCGTGTACTTGGTAGACAATGCCGGTGTAAACTTTGGATTTTCCAAAGGGAACGGCAACGCGCATACCCTGCTTTAAAAAGGCGGCTTCATCCTTGTTCACGCTGTAGGTGAAAGTCTGCTTTAAGGGAATGGGAAGGATGGCGTCTATGAAATACACGGTTGTTATGAGTTAAGCGTTATGAGTTAAGGTTTTGAGGTTATTGGTATTAAAAAAGCCACCAAAATTGGTGGCCTAAAGATACTATTTTAAATATTTTTTATTCTACGCGGGTCCAGGTTTGTGTTCTTCCCAGCAGCGAGAAACCTATATAACCGCGAACGTCCAATTTGTTTGGGCCATCAAGTTCTATGTAGCACTTATATACTTTTCCATTGTTGGGATCCATGATGGTACCGTCATTGTATTCATCGCCGTCTTTTTCAAGTCCTTTAATGATTACCAGGCCAAGCACCGGTTTGTTTTTGTCCTCTCCCGGGCATTTGTCGCATTTTACATTTCTTTTTGCGGGGTTGAGGATTTCTACGATTTTTCCGTAAACCTTTCCATTTTGCTTATAGATTTCTACAATGGATTTTGCCTCGCCCGTCTCGTCGTCGATGGTTTTCCACTTTCCGGTTACATCCTGTGCGGCAACCGACATTACCGTTAAGGCTATGAGGGAAAAAGTTAAAAGTATTTTTTTCATCTGTTTAAAAATTTAGGTTTATAGTTAAAGTTTATCTTTTAGCCGCCTTATGGAAACGTTAAGTTCAAACCCGAGCAGCAAGAGGTTTGCGTTTATCCAAATATAGAACATCAAAATTAAAAGTGCACCAATGGAACCGTATAACTCGTTATAATTTGAAAAATTATTTATATACACCCCAAATAGATAGGTTGTAATTACAAAAAGTAAAGTTGTGGTAATAGCCCCTATCGAAAAGAAATGGGAAGCTTTCCCCTCCTTGGTTCCAAAATAATACAAGGTGGCGATAACCCCATATATCATCACCAAAAAAACAACAAATTGAAAGAACGAAATCCAGAAAACGTTGTTATCTATATAGGCTCTGGACTGAAGGTCATTGATAACGTATTCGCCATAAAGAATGACCCCTACCGAAGTTAACAACAACAATGCCAAGAAAATAGAAACTACAATAGCTACAAGGTATTGCCTGAAAAAGCTGCGATTAATTGTTACGTGAAACGAATGTTCAAACGCACTGAAAATGGTATTAACGCCATTTGCAGATAAGAAAATGGACAAAAAGAAAACAAAAGACAACAAACCTGCCCGCGGGTTTACGGCAATATCTGCGATTATTGGATAAAAGAATTCTGTAGTCTTTGCGGGCAGCAGCGCTTCAATAAATATGAGAAATCGCGTTTGGAAACCGTCGATGGGAATATAGGGAATGAGGTTAAGCAGAAATAACAGAAAAGGAAATAGCGCCAGAAAAAAACTATAGGCAATGGAACTGGCCCTGAACGAAAATGTGCCATTTAAAATGCCCGCGACGTAAACTTCCAGCAAATGGTATAAAGAAAACTCACCCAATCCCGGAAGTTTAATCTTTTTACTGAAACGCACTAAATCCCGGACAATCGGAATGTTTATTTCTTCTTCCTCCTCGCTCATTTAACCGCTTTTAGGCTCAAATCCATATTGTGGACCGAATGGGTCAGCGCGCCGCTGGAAATATAATCTACGCCACATTCGGCATATTTTCTGGCGGTTTCCAAGGTAATGCCGCCACTGGACTCTGTAAGGCATTTGCGGTCTATAAGTTTTACGGCTTTTCGGGTATCTTCATAATTGAAGTTATCTATCAATATTCTATAAACACCGCCCGATTTTAATATTTCCTCAATTTCTTCCAGGTTTCGGGCTTCCACGATTATTTTTAAATCAAGACGGTTCCTTTCCAAATAGCGTTTGGTTTTTTCTATGGCCTTGGTAATTCCGCCGCAGAAATCGATGTGGTTGTCTTTTAGCATTATCATATCGTACAAGGCAAAACGGTGGTTCTCCCCGCCCCCAATCTTTACGGCCCACTTTTCCAAAGCTCGAATGCCGGGCGTGGTCTTGCGGGTGTCGAGGATTTTGGTATTTGTGCCTTCCAGTAGTTTCACATATTCGTTGGTTTTGGTAGCAATGGCGCTCATACGCTGCATTGCGTTCAAAACCAATCTTTCCGATTTTAGGATGGATTGAGAAAGTCCCGAAACATAAAATGCCACATCGCCATAGTTTACGGGGCTTCCGTCCTTTATTTTAATATCGAGCTCAAGTCCCGGATCTACATATTCAAAAACCTGCCGGGCAAATTCAACGCCGGCAATGATGCCCTCGTCCTTTACCAAAAGTTTGGCGGAGCCCAGCGCATCTTCCGAAATGCAGGCCAGCGAGCTGTGGTCGCCATCGCCCACATCCTCGCGGATGGCGTTGGCGATGATGATGTCTATTTCTTTGTTGAATTGTTTTTCTGAAATCATAGCAAGGAAATTTCAGCTAAAATAACAAAAAGAGTTGGCAGTATTCAGTTTCAGTAGGAAGTTACGCAAAAACCTTTAAAATCCATTACTTTTGAAATATGAAAATAACACTGCTCGCCATAGGCAAGACCGACAACAAACAACTGCAAAGCCTGATGGATGACTACACCAAGCGCCTTGGGTTTTATATTGCTTTTGAAATGGAAGTGATTCCCGATGTGAAGAATGCGAAGAATCTTTCCGAAGCGCTTCAAAAACAAGCAGAAGGCGATGAAATTCTGAAGCGCACCACTACTGCCGATGTTTTGATTCTGCTTGACGAAAAGGGAAAAACCTATTCTTCGGAAGGGTTTGCACAGTTTCTTCAAAAGAAAATGAATAGCGGGTTAAAGAACCTCATCTTCGTAATTGGTGGTCCGTATGGGTTTAGCGATGCCGTTTATGAACGTGCCAACGGAAAAGTTTCGCTATCCGCAATGACCTTTTCGCACCAAATGGTTCGGCTTTTCTTTATTGAGCAGCTGTATCGCGGGTTTACTATCCTTCGGAATGAGCCGTACCACCATCGGTAGGGATTTGTTTATTCAGAACTTACCTGCAGAGGCACGGCAGGCAGGTTTGGGATTTGGGATTTGGAATTTGGAATTTGGAATTTGGAATTTCAATTCCATTGGCAATCTATATAGTCCGTAAACATGTGGAATAATAATCCCACAGCTATGATCCTAGTTTTCCTAAAGAATAACAATACCACATATCCTGCCATCGCCCAATAGGTGTGCAACGGGTGGAAGTTGATGCTGCAACGTCCGGGATCGAAAATTGGGGTGGCGAGGAGGTGATCTAAATCTACTAGCATAGTCGCAAGCATAATGAGCCAGGCTTTTTTCCATTGACTTCTGAAAAAAACATAAGCTATAAGGCCGGGAACCAAAAGATGCAACGTATAGTGTACCAGCGTTTGTAGCATCAGATCAGGTTAAGGATTGGTTATTTTTGCCAACAGTACTATCTGCCCCAAATGATAGGCATCGTGCTGGAGAATGCCGTGGATGTGTTGATAATAGGTGAGTTTATTTACCGGATATTTATTGATGAAATCTGCCTCATTAAAGGTGCTAAGGAAATAGAGCCATTCCTTTTGGGTTCTTTCCAAAGTTTCGAGGGTTTGTTGCCACGCTTCTTCGGAAGTATCTTTTATCTTTTCTATATAATTGTTTGACGGGGTTTCAAGCACTTCGCCCTGTACTCTTTTCAATACATTTTTGCGCCAAGCTATCATATGGTTTACGATTTCCCAGATGGTGTTGCCGTTTTTAATGGGGCGCTGTGCGGCCTGCTCTGCCGTAATACGGCTGAGCGTATCCTCCAAGGTTACATCTATCCAAGGGTGGCCGTGATATAGGTCTGTGAAAAGGGATTGTATGCGGTGCGACTCGTTCATTTTTTGGTTGAGGGTTGATAGTTTATAATTGATGGTCAATCAAAGATAAAGAAATATTTTAGGAAGGTCGCAGTATCGTTTAGAGGTTATATTTTGGTAAAAACTTTAAATAGTTTACTTTTCAATATTCTAAACAGCCGTCTAAAACTTACTTATGAAAAAATTATACGCAGTTGCCCTTTTCTTTTTGGCCATTTCATTTCCTCCGAATATAATCTTTGCCCAATGCGGCGATGTAACCTTGGAAAGTTTGACCAACCCCGGACCTTATGAAGTTGCAACCCTTACCGAGGCGGATGGCCTGAGAAATGGTCCGGACTATGCAGGTGCCACGGTATATTACCCCACCAATGCTACTCCCCCTTTTGCAAGTATTGCCATTGTTCCCGGGTTTACTGCACTGCCCTCCAGCGTGGAGGAATGGGGGCCGTTTTATGCTTCGCACGGAATAGTTACTATTATTATTGGAACGAACTCACTATTTGACTTTCCTGAGCAACGGGCCACTGCACTTTTGGATGCCTTGGAAACCATGCGGCAGGAAAATACCCGAAGTACTTCCCCCTTGGAAAACCAGCTGGATGTGGACAAATTTGCGGTAAGTGGATGGTCTATGGGCGGCGGCGGCGCACAGCGGGCTGCCGTTTTGGACAATACCATAAAAGGCGTAGTTGCATTGTGTCCTTGGTTGCCAAACGCGTCCTTAAACCACGATAGTCCGGTATTGATTTTTAGCGGTGAGAATGATCCTACCGCTCCTCCTGCACAGCACGCCGACCTTCATTATGCCGCTACGCCAAATACAACAAACAAACTTCTTTTTGAGGTTGAAAATGGAAACCATTCCGTAGCCAATACACCCAATGGCGGGAATGGTGCCGTGGGCAAAATAGCGCTTTCTTGGCTTAAATTATACTTGGATGATAATGACTGTTATTGCCCGTTGCTAACCGATGAACTTTTGGTAAATCCGCCTGCGGCTTCCAAGGTGCTGTCCAGCTTTGAGTGCGAACTTGTGCTGGGAGTGGCGGAAAATACTGTTGATATAAGCCTATATCCCAATCCCACACAAGACTTTGTGTATATAAATGTTTCCAAGGTTACCTATTATGAAGTTTATTCTGCCCTTGGACAACGCTTACTATCTGGCAAGCTTACCCAAGGCGAAAAGCAAATTGACTTTTCAAACTTTGCGCAGGGGCTTTACTATGTGGGGGTTGGCAATGAAACAATGAAGGTTATCCGGGAATAAGAGTTTTTTCTTGGATATTTGATTGTTTAAGCACTGAAGTGGCCTGAGCGGGACGCTTGTGCTTGCAGGAAAAATATTGTCAATGTCTTTACAAGGACTTTTACTGATGACAGCAGAATATTTTGGGAGTGTTTGTGTGATTTAAAATAGATGATAAGTTCAGATATATGAGTGATTCTTTAACGTAGTTATGAGGTAACCAAGGAGTATATAGGGAGAATATAGGGAGTATGGTCGGCTTAGCATCGGCATACGGTCGTCATATGATCGACATATAGTCGACATACGGATTAATCCTTTCTAGGGAAGAACTTCGAAGACGAAGCAAGTTAGAATTGAATTATAAATATACAACAATCAGATAGCCCATTGCAAATTTTTTTAAATGTAAAATTGTGGAATTGGTTAATTGGAGAAGTGATTGGAAGGATATTAGCGGGATGCTTTTGGTAGCGAAGAAATATTATAAATGATATGGTAAATGGGCATGCTTTACTTCGGATGCGCTCAGTGCATTTGGAATCTCGCCAAGGGGTTTGCTATGGGTCGCATTGCAAATGCTAAAAGTAGATAGGCACGCTTTATAAATGCGAGCTAGGGGATTGGCACGAGCGGGACGCTCGCGCTAGTGGGGGGAATCAATTATTCCTTTTTAAAGATTATAATTTTATTGTCTTCTATTTCAATAAAACCATCACAATCATTAGTTTTAAAATATATTAGAAGATTGCCATTTGGCATCTTATATGTTTTGGGATTATAGTCCCATATTCTTATATCTGAAATTAATTGCAAATTAATCATTTCTCCATTTTCAATCTTGCTTACATAAGTTTTATGATCCTTATCTGTTAAGATATGATAAAGTTTATCCTTGTATTGAAAACTAGTAAGAGCTAGAGCATTATATGCTTTCCAAATTTCCGTAACACCCTTTCGGGATTTGGATTCAGTGTCACCAAAATAACGGTAAATAGTCTTTCCTCTTTTCTTTATAGGTTTGGGCAAAACAAATAATTCCATTGATTTAGGGTCTTCAATTTCTACCAATTCTGAAAATCCGCCTAAATGTGCTAATGAATTTGTAACAATATATTTTCCATCTATTTTATTTATTGCAATGGGACAAGTTGCTTCGCAGGAATATACAATTCCAGTATTCTTATTTTTAAACCAAATTGAACCTCCCCATTCACCGCTACAAGTTTGGCTTACAATGTAATCATCATCTTCAAAAAATGTAGTTTGTTGTTTATTGTAGAAAGATTTAGATATATATGGAACACTATCTGTTATTTTCAATTCAGATATTGCAAATAAATTGTCATCCTGACACTAACTAATTGAGTAAAAAATTATAACAAAAAAGAAGCCTAAAAGATATTTCATATTTTGTTATTATCACTCCACCCCCTCAATCAAAACCCCCAACATTTCAATAGCAGCATCGCTAATACGAGTTCCTGGGCCATAAACAGCAACGGCGCCGGCATCAAAAAGGTATTGGTAGTCCTGCGCGGGTATTACGCCGCCCACGATAACCATAATATCTTCACGGCCATACTTTTTTAGGGCTTCAATCACCTGTGGCACTAAGGTTTTGTGCCCAGCGGCAAGGGAGGAAACGCCGAGAATGTGCACATCGTTTTCCACCGCCTGTTTGGCGGCTTCGGCAGGGGTTTGGAAGAGTGGGCCTATGTCCACATCAAAACCTACATCGGCATAGCCGGTGGCTACTACTTTGGCGCCGCGGTCGTGACCGTCCTGCCCCATTTTGGCAATCATAATACGGGGGCGGCGGCCTTCAAGTTCGGCGAACTTGTCTGCCATTTGCCTTGCCTTATCAAAACTTGGGTCTTTTTTCATCTCTTTGCTATACACGCCGCTAAAGGAGCGTATTTGTGCCTTATACCTGCCGAATTCCTTTTCCATCGCGGAGGAGATTTCGCCAAGGGTTGCGCGGTGGCGGGCGGCTTCTACGGCTAAAGCTAATAAATTCTTATTCCCCTGAAAAGGGGAATCTGTTGAATTTGACCAACTTCGCGCATATTCAGTAATTGCGGCGAGTGCGGCTTCCACCTTTTTGGTGTCGCGGGTGGCTTTTATGCGGTTTAGGCGTTCAATCTGCGAGGTACGGACTTTTTGGTTGTCCACGTCGAGGATTTGCAGCGGATCTTCCTTTTCAAGACGGTATTTGTTTACGCCTACTATGATGTCCTGTCCGCTATCAATACGCGCCTGCTTACGGGCAGAGGCTTCCTCTATGCGCAGTTTGGGGATGCCGGCCTCAATGGCTTTGGTCATGCCGCCGAGTTCTTCTACTTCCTCTATTAGCACCCAGGCTTTGTTGGCAATTTCGTTGGTAAGGTTTTCCACATAATAACTGCCCGCCCAAGGGTCAACCGTTTTGGTGATCTGGGTTTCGGTTTGCAGGAAAATCTGGGTGTTTCTGGCGATACGGGCAGAGAAATCGGTTGGTAATGCAATGGCCTCATCCAAAGCGTTTGTGTGCAACGATTGCGTGCCGCCGAAAACCGCTGCGGCGGCTTCAATGGCGGTTCGGGCTACATTGTTGAATGGGTCCTGCTCGGTAAGGCTCCAACCGCTGGTTTGGCAGTGGGTGCGCAGGGCGAGTGATTTTTCGTCCTTTGGATTGAACTGTTTTACAATCTTTGCCCATAGCATACGGGCAGCGCGCATTTTTGCGATTTCCATAAAATGGTTCATCCCGATTGCCCAGAAAAAGGAAAGTCTTGGTGCAAAAGTGTCAATATCCATTCCTGCCTTTATTCCTGTGCGGATGTATTCCAAACCGTCTGCAAGCGTGTAGGCAAGTTCAATATCCGCGGTAGCTCCCGCTTCCTGCATATGGTAGCCAGAGATGGAAATGCTGTTGAACTTGGGCATATTTTTCGAAGTGAATTCAAAAATATCGCTGATGATTTTCATGGAAGGTGTTGGCGGATAGATGTAGGTATTGCGCACCATAAATTCCTTTAGAATGTCATTCTGAATAGTTCCTGCCAAGTCTTTTGGCAAAACGCCCTGCTCTTCCGCAGCCACAATGTAGAACGCCATAATGGGAAGCACGGCGCCGTTCATCGTCATGGAGACGCTCATCTTGTCCAACGGAATTTGGTCGAAGAGGATTTTCATATCCTCCACGCTGTCAATTGCTACGCCTGCTTTGCCCACATCGCCCTCCACGCGGGGATGGTCGCTATCGTAACCTCGATGGGTGGCAAGATCGAAAGCTACCGAAAGTCCTTTTTGGCCAGCGGCCAGGTTTCTTCTGTAAAAGGCGTTGCTATCCTCCGCCGTTGAAAAACCGGCGTATTGGCGGATGGTCCACGGGCGGCGGACGTACATGGTTGAATATGGCCCGCGCAGGTGTGGCGCGATTCCAGCTACGAAGTTTAGGTGTTTAAGATTGGCAATGTCTTCAGCTGTGTAGTGCTTTTTTATTCCTATTTCTTCGGCTGTGGTAAAAGTTTCGGGTTTCAGGTTACTGGTTTCAGGTTGCAAGTTATTATTTGCTTCCGGTTCCCGGCTTCCAACTTCTGTCTTCAAATCGATATGTTGTATATTTTTTCTGGCCATTATATTTCCAATTTTTCAATAAAAGGGTCAAAATAAACCCCTACTGGCGTAATAAGCTGATAGGCTATTGTCTTCCCGTTACGGGTAATAAAGTACAGAGCGTTGTAATACTCAAAGTTCTTCGCTTCGGAAGAAATTTTATAGACGCTTTTAAAGATACAGTTCTTTGGGTAGCCCACATATTTAGCGGTAATTTTTTCGTAGGAAGAGCTGGCGTCCAATAGATTTTCAGTTTGGGTACGCATCATTCCCAAAAACAATTGGGCATCTTTTTTTGAAATTTCCATATAGGGAATTCCAAAAACCAAACAGGTGGAACCCGATTCCTTATCAAAATATATATACAGCTCTCCGTCCAGACTTGCTTTTTGGTTGATGTTCACAATCTGTGCATTGGCTTCCTCTTCGGAAAGTTTCTCCTTTAAGGTCTGCTGGTATTCTGCCATCGAGTAGCGTTCAAAGCTAAGGGGCAGAAAAACCCGTGCGCCATCTTCTTCCAAAAAATGATATTCGCCTTTTAGTTCCAGCTCTCGATTGCCTTCCTTTAATTCCATCCAATCCACTACCTGTTTGCCAACCTCCAGACAGGAAAAAAGTGTGGTTGCCAATAAGGCGGCAAGTAGGAAGAAGGCCGATTTTTTAAACATAATACTACAGACTGTTTGTTGCCAAATAAATTCCGAAGCCAATCAAAAGGATTGCCGTTACCAAAAATAGATAGCGGTAATATTTTGATTTGCTGAGTTTTTTGAGTCGGATAAGAATGGCAAGACCCAAAATGGCGAAAATAATACCTACGATAACTTTTAGTGCTTCTATACTCATGATTCAGTTTTTAAGCGTTCCTGTTCCGTGATTTCTGATAATCTCTTTTCAACTATTGGGGCGATTAGGGTTTTGGTGGGGTTGTGTTTTACGAAAGGGAAAAGTTCCAAATCGCCTTTCATTCGGTCGTTTTTGTTGGGGTGATAGTTTGTGCCCAATAATTTCAGTTCGCCACTGTCAAAAAGTTGTTGTTCCTTTTCGGCGCTTTCCTTTATTTTCTTTTGAATGGTTCCATCCTTTAACTGCTGTAGAAAACCGCCGCCCTTTTCTATTTCCTTAAACAATTGAAGCGCTTTTTCGGCCAATTCATCTGTGAGGCTTTCAATATAATAGGTTCCGTCTACAGGATTGCTGACCGTGTCGAAATAACTTTCGTGCTTTAAGATAAGCAGTTGGTTGCGGGCAATGCGCTCGCCAAACTCATTGCTCTTGTGGTAGAGCGCATCATACGGCAAATTGCAAACAGTATCGGCCCCGCCCAAAATTGCGCTCATACATTCGGTGGTGCTGCGGAGTAGGTTTACATTGTAATCGTAAAGGGTTTTGTTTCGTTTTGAAGGGGTGGATATAATGTGGCAGGTTTCGGATGTTCCGTATTCCTTTGCCAGGGCTGCGTAAAGTTTACGCAGAGCCCGGATTTTTGCTATTTCGAAGAAGTAGTTTGGGCCTGTGGCGAGCTTGAAGGTTAAACTTAAAGGTTGCTTCGTTTCAGTCGCAATGTGATTTAAATATTCATTGGCATGCGCGAGGGCATAAGCCAGTTGCTGCACTATATTGGCACCGGCGTTTTGATATAAAGTTGCATCAACGGAAAGTAGGTTTTGCGAAGGATTCTTTTCAAAAATACTGTCCAGAATTTCGTGGTCCTTTTTCAAATTATGAAACCAGTTGCCCGTGCGGGCGAGATTTCCTATTAAATCTATATTGTAATAAACTATTGCTTTTCTCTCCGAATTGGCAGGTAGGTCTGAAAAGAATTTGATGAGCTTATTATAAAATGCTTCGGAAAGGAATGTTAGGTTGAAGTAGATTGAAGCCGTTTCAAAAGGAAAATTTTTAAACACGGTTTTTGGGTCAAATTCTTCCGCGGCACTAAAAATAATTGCCTCCGCCCCTCTTTCCACGGCATCCAAGGCTATATTATTTGCTATTTTTTCATCGTCGATAAAGATTTTTTGGGCAATTTTCCACGACTTCGGCTGCCCGGGAATGGATTGGAATTCTTCCTCGAAATCGTCTTGGTGGTAAAACGGTTTCACGTGAATCCCTTCGGGACTTTGCCAAACCAAGGTTTCGTTATAGTCGGCGCCCTTTAAATCGTACTGAATTTTTTGTTTCCACTGTTTTGCGGAAACTTCATCAAAATCCTCGAACAAAAAATCACTCATCGCTTTTCTTCTTTTTTGATACTGTCTTCGTGCTCAATTATATAAATATCTTCGTTTTCCTTTTTCAAATAATACTTTTCGCGGGCAAATTTCTCCATCTCATTGCTGTCCTCCATTTTTTTGATGAAGCTTTTATCGCGGTCTATTTCCTGTTGGTAGAATTCAGCGTTGTCTTCCAAAGCATTGATATCACTATCCAATTCGTGATGAATAAGGTATGAATTGGCGTCGAAAAAAATCATCCAAACAATAAAAAGGATAAGGATAAGCACATATTTATTGCTTATAAACCGTACCCACTTTTTATTTTTAAACTCCTTTAAATTCACGATTCGGTATAACTTATTTTTTGGTGGATAATGCTTCTTATAACGTTTACCGCTACTGTATTGTATTTATTTGTTGGAATGATAATATCCGCAAATTCCTTGGTCGGTTCTATAAATTGCTGGTGCATCGGTTTTAGCGTGGTTTGGTAGCGGTTCAGCACTTCCTCCAAATCGCGGCCGCGGGTGGCTATGTCGCGTTTCAACCTTCGTATCAAGCGTTCGTCACTATCTGCGTGCACGAAAATTTTTATATCGAACATTTCGCGAATGTCTGGATGCGCCAAGATTAAAATTCCTTCCACAATAATAACCTTTTTTGGAAAGGTAGTAATTGTTTCCCCAGTTCTATTGTGCTCCACAAAGGAATAGACGGGCTGCTCAAAGGAATTCCCTTCGCGAAGCTCCTTTAAATGCCCTACCAACAAATCGAAATCGATGGCCTTGGGATGGTCAAAATTTATTTTTACGCGCTCTTCCAAGGAGAGATGACTGGTATCGTGATAATAAGAATCTTGGGAAATAACGCAAACTTCATCTGCGGGAAGCTCTGCGACTATTTGGTCCACTACTGTTGTTTTTCCGCTGCCGGTGCCGCCGGCAATGCCAATTATGAGCATATTTTAAAGGTTTATACAAAGGTAGGGAAAAAAGGTTTCACGTTTCTTGTTTCAAGTTTCAGGTTCTGAAAAGAGTCGATGAGTTTATGAGTTTAAAAGTTTAGGGGTTTAGAAAAACGTAAGTAATGCTAAACTCATCGACTTCTAAACTCATCGACTTTAATTTAGTATCCCGTATCTCGTATTTCGTATTTTGTATTTCACACTTCTTTCCTATTTTTGAAATGATGAAAACAATCCTCCTCCATCCCTCCTATTTTCCGTCCATTGAGCAGATGGCTGCGGTGGCGAAGGCCGATAAAGTGATTTTTGAAGTGGAGGACAACTACCAAAAGCAAACCTACCGCAACCGTGCCTACATTGCGCACAGCAACGGTCGGCTTTTGCTGAACATTCCGATAAAACACACGGGGAAACGCAGAAAAACGAAGGATGTAGTGGTTGAAAATGATTTTCCGTGGCAGGAACAGCACTGGAAGAGTTTGCAGAGCGCGTACCGAACCTCTCCTTTTTTTGAATATTACGAAGACGATTTGGAGCCATTGTTCACCGAAACTGTCAGCAACTTGATGGAACACAATCTAAAAATATTCAACTTGCTGTGTGAACTGATTGGGATTGATGTTGAAATTTCAAAAACTACTTCCTTCGAAAAAAATCCTGATATAACCGATTTGCGCATTTTGGTAGATGCAAAAAGAAAAACAAATTTTAAAGCCGAAGAATACACGCAGGTGCATCAGGCTAACCATCCTTTTCTGCCCAATCTTTCGGTTTTGGACTTACTTTTCAATGAAGGGCCGAACGCCTTGAATTATTTGGAAAAGCAACAGTTAAATATTACAGAATAAAATAGGTTTTTGTTAATTGCTAATTGGTAATTGAATTCACCACCCCACCGTAGCCCGAACGGCATAATGGTCGGAAAAAGTTTTCTTCAAAGTATCGAATGACAGTATATCGAGCCCATTTGAAGCAAAGATATAATCGATTCGCATCGGGAAACCCTCAAACTTGAAGGTGGTCCCCAACCCATTGCCCCGCTCGCGGAAAGCGTCCTGCATTCCGTCTTTCAATTTTCGATAACTGTACGAAAAAGGCGTATTGTTGAAATCTCCGGAAAGAATCACCGGATGATTGGTTTTCGCTTTGTGTTCCAAGATGGCCGCTACCTGTTGCTGTTGCATTTCAAAGGCACGCGACACCCGTTTGCGAAGTTTTTCGTTATCGCTTTCCTGTAAAAAACTTACCCGAGGAATAATGCCAAGCGACTGCAAATGTAAGCTGTAAATGCGAAGGGTATCCGCGCCCTTTACCACATCGGCGTAAAGCGTATTGTTATAGGTATCCTCAAAATCGAAGGCCCCGGTATTTACCAACGGATATTTTGAAAATATAGCGTGACCCAATTTTGCCTTTTCAGATTTAAAGTGAATGTATTGATAGGGATAGCCCGAAAAGTCGATAATATTGGGGTTGTAGTATTCCTGCACGCAGACCACGTCGGGATTTTCCTCAAAAAGCATTTCAGCAATTATTTGAGGTGCATCGGTGTCTGGATTTTTTTCGTAGGCATTAAAAAGCCGCACATTGTAAGATAAAACACTGAGGGTATTTTTATATTGGGAAGCGTCGCCTTCCGAGGAAACTTCGTAGAATACGTTGAAGTAAAAATAGGAAATCAAAAGTACGGTGAACGACACTAAGAATCTGCGCCTAAACTGCACGGCCCAATAGATTGCGAAGATTATATTCACAATTATTAGCAATGAGACCACCAAACTCAGCAAGGACAGTGTCGGGAAACTTTTGGGCGGCAAATACGGCAGAACAAAGGAAATCAACAATAAAAATGCCGCGAGCAGATTGCCCCAGTAAATGAATTTGTTGAGAGATTTCCGCATGGGTTAGTCGTCTTTTCCGGCCTTGAACAGAAAGTCCTTTTCTTCCTTTGTAAGACTTTCGTAGCCACTTTTGCCTATTTTGTCCAAAATACTGTCCACCTTTTTTTGGTTTTCAGATTTTTCGGCCTTTGATGTAGAACGTCGTGGGGCAGGTTGTGTTGTGCGGTGTACTTTTTTAAACGGCTTTTTGGCGCGGGGCTTAAAAAGATTGGCTACCCAATCCATAAAATTCTCGAACCACTTGCCAATGTCGTTTCCCTTAGCGAGTTGAACCGCATAGATATAACCGAAAATTGCGCCACCCACATGGGCCATCAATCCGCCTGCATTGCCTGATGAAGGTATGCGGACCAAATCAAAAAGGAACAGAAAAAGCGCAATATGCCAAAGTTTTATGGTGAAGGTAAAGATTCGCACTTCGGTAGTCGGGGTGTAGGTGGCGATAAAAACCATCAGGGCCGTAACTGCTCCCGAGGCGCCAATTAAAAATCCGCGTTGCATTTCAAAAACCGGAAAAAAGTTATAGGACAAAATAAATAACAGCCCGCCAAATGCAGCCCCCAACAGATAGATGGTCAACAGGCGTTTTCCCGTAAAAAGGTTGAGCACAAACTGCCCAAACCAGTACAGCCAAAGCATATTAAAAAGAATATGGAAAAAGCCGAAATGTAAAAACCCATATGTAATAAGCGTCCACGGCCGAAACAAAAGGGTGTCGAAATCATCGCCTAAAACAAACCATCGAGAGAAATATTGCGGACTCACACTCAAAAAGAAGGACCCCAACCTTACCACCAAAAATGCCGCTACATTGATGACAATGAGCTTTACCAAAATATTGGCGGTTTTATACTTATATGAAAGACTGGTTGCTGCCATAGTTAATTCCAACGATGGTTATCAAAACTGTTCTTTTTCCAGTACCACGCCATGATAAAACCGAAGAGCGCGCCACCAATGTGGGCCCAATGCGCAATACCCGTGGCGGTTCCGGTAATGCCAAAAATTAAATCCAATAAGATTATTCCGGGGATGAAATATTTCGCCTTAATTGGAATTGGCAGAAAGATTAACATCAGTTCAATATTCGGGAACATAATTCCGAAGGCAACCAAAATTCCATAAACCGCCCCGGAAGCTCCCAGAGCCAAGCCGTTATAAGATTGCGCCATGGCCTGGATATTTTCCATGGAAACGGTGTCCAAAACCGCCCTGCTACCGCCGTTGCCGCCTGATAAATAACTCATTACTTCAGCTTCACTCCAGCCGCCAGCAATTAGCGCGTCCATAACACTGTGAATCTGGAAATAATTTACCAAAGTATGGATAATGGCTGCGCCCAAACCCGCTGAAAAGTAGAAGAAAAGAAACTTTTTTTGTCCCCAGCGCATTTCCAACGGTGAACCAAAAGCCCAGAGCGCATACATATTAAAAAGTATGTGGAATATAGACGACGGGTCGTGCATAAACATATGCGTGATAGGCTGCCAATATTGAAAATTGGGGTTTTCAAAATAGTAAAGCGCAAACAACTTAATCGATAAGTCACCAATAATAAATGATCCTATATAAAAGATCACATTCAGTATTAAAAGAAATTTTACGGTATCGGTTATTCTTCCCATTTACATAAATTTTTTATCGAGGTCACTTACGTCCATCGTTGTAAAAACCAGCTTGTTATTTGGCGAAACGGAAGGTTCTTTGCATGCAAATAATTGATTGATTAAATGCTCCCGTTCTTCCCTGTTCAGTGAAACTCCTGTTTTTATGGCCATACTCGCGGCCATGGATTTTGCAAGCATATCGTTCTGGCTAAAACCACTTTCGGGCACTTCTTCCTTTATGTCGTGCACCAACTGGCTGAGCAAATTTACAACATGGCTTTCCAAAATCATCACGGGAATACCGCTAATCTCAATCGTTTCCTCTTTTATTTCCGAAAAAATAAAGCCCGTGTGCTCCAATTGCTCACGTACTTTTTCAATAATTTCCAAATCGGGCTTTGAAAAATGCAGTTGCAGCGGAAACAACAATTGCTGGCTCACCGCTTCCTTTACAGTAATATTTTTTAACAGCTCTTCGTAAAGTATGCGCTGGTGCGCCAGGTTTTGATGGATAACCATCATTCCGTTTTTCAGCGGGCTCACGATATATTTATTTTGAAGCTGAAAAGTTGTTTGGCCAGTTTCGGTTTCGGTATTTTCAAAAAGACTTCCAGTTACTTCCTCGCTTTCAAACTCAATATCTCCCAAATTGGAAACGGCAGCATTTTCATCATTTAAACCCACATATAAGGATTCCCACGAGGCAGACTGCTCTCTTTTAAAGGGAAAATTGATATTGCCTTGCTTTGGCTTTTCCTTAAAGGGATTAAAGTCGCGATCCACTTCAATGGAAGGCGCGGTGGGCGATTTTTTGCTGTATTCATAAGGTGTATCAAAACCCTTATCCCTTTCAAAGTCGAGCACGGGCGCAATATTGAACTGTCCCAAACTGTGCTTTACCGTGGCGCGGAGCATGGCGTAAATGGAATGCTCATCGTCAAACTTTATCTCGGTTTTTGTGGGATGTATGTTGATGTCAATGGAATGCGGATCTACTTCCAAAAAAAGAAAATAGCCCGGATGCACATCATTTTTCATCAAACCTTCAAAGGCCGATGAAACCGCGTGGTGCAAATACGGACTTTTTATAAAGCGGTCGTTTACAAAAAAGAACTGCTCGCCCCTGCTCTTTTTTCCGAATTCGGGTTTTAAAACAAAACCTTCAATTTTTAGGATTTCGGTTTCCTCGTGAACGGGAACCAGTTTTTCATTGGTTTTGCTTCCGAAGATATTTACGATACGTTGCCGCGAATTTGTCGATGGAAGATTGAAAACATCGCTTCCATTGTGAAGCATTTGAAACGCGACGTTTGGATGCGCCAAAGCCACGCGATGGAATTCATCAATTATATGACGGGTTTCCACAGGATTGCTTTTTAGAAAATTTCTTCGGGCGGGAATGTTGTAGAAAAGATTTTTTACTGAAATGGTCGTGCCCTTCGGAACTACTGCCGGATCCTGCGAAATTACTTTGCTGCCTTCAATGGTGAGATGCGTTCCTATTTCGGAATTTTCAGTTTTGGTTTTAAGCTCAACGTGCGCAATTGCAGCGATAGAAGCCAAAGCCTCGCCACGGAAACCTTTTGTATGAAGATTAAAAAGATCTTCGGCCGATTTGATTTTTGAAGTGGCGTGGCGCTCAAAACTGAGCCGGGCGTCGGTAACGCTCATCCCGATGCCGTTGTCGGTAACCTGCACGAGGGTTTTTCCCGCATCTTTAATTAGCAGTGTGATTGAAGTTGCTTTTGCGTCAATGGCGTTTTCCAACAATTCCTTCACTACCGAGGCGGGGCGTTGCACAACTTCGCCAGCTGCAATCTGGTTTGCAACGTGATCCGGTAATAACTGAATAATGTCTGCCATTAAAATTTATGCGTAGAAAATAGATAAATCGAATTCAATAATAAATAGGAAAAGTAGGACGAGAATGGCAATGATTACAATCAGCCTTCGGTTTGCGTTTCTGTCGGAAGATTGCCGCAAATCGGCCCAGGCGGTTTTAAATTTTCCCTTTAAGCCTTTGTTGTCGCCAACGGTGGTGCGGAATTGGTCAAATTTATGGCCCATTGCAAACGGGCTGCCTTCACCATCATGCTCAAAATGTCGCGGTTGATAACTGTACTTTTTGTTTTTTCTCTTGCCTATTAGTCCCATAATTGTCGTGCTTCAAAGTTACTTAATTCAATTAGGAATTCAGAATTATGAATTCAGAATTTAATTGTTTTTTGAACAATTACCATGCCGAAGTCCTCCCCCAGCCCCTCCAAAGGAGGGGAGCAAACCCAAGATTTTATGAAAACTTAAAAAGTCCCTCCCTCGGGGAGGGATTTAGGGTGGGACTAAAACTTAGATTCCTTCCGAAGTTGCGCCATTTTTATCGCAGCAATTGCGGCTTCAGTACCTTTGTTGCCGTGTTTGCCACCGCTTCGGTCTATAGCCTGTTGCATAGTGTTATCGGTAAGTACGCAGAAAATTACGGGAATATTGCCGCGAACGTTTAAATCTTTTATGCCCTGGGCTACGGCCTCGCACACATAATCGAAGTGTTTTGTTTCGCCTTGTATCACGCTTCCAATGGCAATTACGGCATCCAGCATATCATAACTCTCGGCCATTCGCTTGCAGCTATAGATAAGTTCAAAACTGCCGGGAACATTCCAACGGACAATATTTTCATTGATGGCACCGCAATCCTTTAAAGCTTCAAAAGCGCCTTGGAACATGCCCTCGGTAATATCGTGGTTCCATTCTGAAACAACAATCCCAAACCGAAATTCCTTCGCGTTTGGGATTGATGTTTTATCGTAAGCCGATAAATTTGTATTTGCTGTAGCCATTTATTTGTTCATTGCTTCCGCGCGGCCGGTATAGATTTCAGCCTTAGCAGCTTCAGTTGATTTTGGATATTCATCAGCTATTTTTTTGAAATTCGCCATTGCCTTGTCGTTTTGGTTCAACGCCATTGCTGCAATTCCGGCTTTCAATAGAAAACGTGGGGTTGTAAAGTCGTTCGTACGCATTTTGGCAGCTTCCTCATAATATTTCAACGCATCCTCATTTTGACCCAATTGTACGAAAGCATCGCCAATAGCACCCTTTGCCAATGGTGCCAAAATATCATCATCGCTGCTGAATTTATCCAAATGTTCGATGGCTTGTTGGTATTTGTTGGTATTCAAATATGCCATCCCTGCGTAGTAATGTGCAAGATTGGCAGCGTTTGTTCCACTGTAATTTTCGATGATTTCCAAGAAACCATACTTGCCCTCTCCACCTTGAAGGGAAAGATTATATAACGAATCCTTTGCAGGCGCCGTCAATGCTTGTTCCCAATAGCTCTGCGCTTGGAACATCTCGTTCATCGCCTCAGCTTCCTTTGGAGTTTTAACATATTGGTCGTAAGCAAAGTATCCCAAAACCAAAACTGCCACGACAATGATAAAGCCCAAAATTCCTTTTTGGTTCTTTTCTACCCAAGCTTCCGTTTTTGATGCGCCTTCATCCAGCGTATTAAATACTTCTGCCGTTGTGCTGTTTTCTTCAAGCTGCGTTTCTTTTTCAGCTTTTGTAGTTGGTTTGCCTCCGCGTTTTTTGTACGTTGCCATAATCTAACTTCTATTTATTTGGATTCCTGTCTTTGCGGGAATGGCGCAAAAATAAAATTTTAAATGGAATTTGAAAGGATAAATATTTCTTATTTTTTAATAATTTGCAGAACGGTTATTCTTCCATTCACTAAATAATCCAGAAGCACAACCCGCTCATTTTTATGATTTTACAAAAACTCTCTTTGCTCAACTATAAAAATTTTGAAGCTGAAAACTTCGAATTCGACCCAAAAATAAATTGTTTTGTGGGAAATAACGGCGTGGGAAAGACCAATGTGCTGGACGCCATCTACCATCTTTCCTTCGGAAAAAGTTATTTTAACCCAATCACTACCCAAAACATAAAACACGGCGAGGAGTTTTTTGTGGTGGAAGGGTTTTACGAAAGAAAGGAAGCGCCCGAAAAAATTGTGGTCAGCGCCAAAAAAGGGCAGAAAAAAATTATAAAACGAAACGGAAAAACCTACGATAAATTCAGTGAGCACATCGGATTTCTGCCGTTGGTCATTATTTCACCGGCCGACAGGGATTTGATAATTGAAGGAAGCGATACGCGCCGGAAGTTTATTGACGGCGTAATTTCCCAACGCGATTCGGATTATTTGAATACCTTGATTAAATACAATAAAGTACTTGCACAGCGCAATTCCCTTTTGAAATATTTTGCGGCGAACAACACTTTCAGCCAAGATACCATTGATATTTACAACGAACAGCTTCACACTTACGGAACTTCTATTTTTGGGAAACGAACCGCTTTTTTGGAGGAGTTTCTGCCAATATTTCTGAATCGATACAAATCCATCAGCAGCGGTGATGAGAGCATCAATTTGGTTTACGAAAGCCAATTGCAGGAAAACGACCTATTGACGTTGCTTCAGAAAAATATAACAAAAGATAAAATTACGCAGTACACCAACTTCGGAATACACAAGGACGATTTGGTTTTTGAGATTGACGGCCATCCTATAAAGAAATTTGGCTCGCAGGGGCAACAAAAATCGTATCTTATCGCTTTAAAATTGGCGCAGTTCGATTTCATAAAAAACCATTCAAAAACAAACCCAATTTTGCTGTTGGATGATATTTTTGATAAATTGGACGAAACCCGCGTGGAGCATTTGATTACGCTGGTTGACAATGAAAATTTTGGGCAGCTATTTATCAGTGATACCCACGCCGAACGCACCGAAGAAGTGATAAGAAAAGTACATCAGACATATAAAATATTTCCGTTATGAAATACTCCATTTATATAATTTTTTTTAGTTTCATTTTTTTGGGATGCGAAAAACCAAATCCCGAGGCACAAAAACAAAACCTGAGCGGTTATTGGGAAATAAAAACCGTAAAAATGCCCGATGGCGAGAAAAAGGAATACACTATAAATACGGTTGTTGATTATATTGAAATAAAGGGCGACTCGGGAACCCGAACCAAGGTCTCTCCCCGATTTGACGGCACTTTTAGAACTAATGGCATTTCAGAAAATTTTACCTTAAAAATTGAGGACGATAGCTTGCGGATGTATTACAAAACCCCTTTTGACGCATGGAAAGAAACTGTCATAAAAGCAGAAGACAGTACATTAGCCGTAATTAACAGAGATAATAAGATTTATACCTATTCTAAATTCAAAAAGTTTGATTTCGGGAAAGAATGACAGATGACGGATGCAAAAAATAACTTAGTAACTTAATAACCAAATAACTCAAGTAATGGCAAAAAGACACGCAGAAAACATATCAATTGGCGATGCTTTAAAAGAGTTTATCGGCGCTAATCGATTGGAGAAAGGCTTGAACAAAGTGAACGCCAAGGAAGCGTGGGATGCTGTTATGGGCGTAGCTATTTCAAAATACACGACTGATATTAAGTTTGATCGCGATACTTTATATGTGCAGCTTTCGTCTT
The DNA here is from genome assembly GCF_000952855.1 of Aequorivita vladivostokensis. Lineage (GTDB taxonomy): Bacteria > Bacteroidota > Bacteroidia > Flavobacteriales > Flavobacteriaceae > Aequorivita > Aequorivita vladivostokensis. The sequence goes on from NZ_JSVU01000002.1 coordinate 356,373, forward strand.
CAGTGCTGCGGGAAGAATTGAGTTACGGAAAAGAAAAAATTGTCAAACTACTAAATGAGGAATTAGGCAAGGAATTGATTAAGAAATTGGTACTAAGGTAAATTGTTGTTATATTAAAAACGTAGGCGCGCGATTAATCGCGCGCCTACTGGATGCCAAAAGACCTGTCAGGTTTTGAAAACCCGACAGGTCTTTTTATTTAGTTTGTCATTTCCCCCGCCGTGGCTGGGTCAAGAGCATCTTAGAACATCTCGCGACCCGCAAAATGAAAAGCACCTTCAATAGCTGCGTTTTCATCGCTATCACTTCCGTGAACGGCGTTTTCGCCAATGGAAGCTGCATATAATTTACGGATGGTTCCGTCGGCAGCATCAGCTGGGTTGGTTGCACCAATTAAGGTACGGAAATCCTCAACTGCGTTTTCCTTTTCAAGAATTGCCGCAACGATGGGTCCGCGCGTCATATATTCTACCAATTCGCCGTAAAAAGGGCGCTCGCTGTGAACCGCATAAAATTCCTTTGCATCCGCAGTGGTCATTTGGGTAAGTTTCATCGCAACGATTCTAAAACCGGAAGCATTGATTTTTTCAAATATGGCGCCTATGTGTCCTTTTTCAACCGCATCGGGCTTTAACATTGTAAATGTTCTGTCTGTTCTCATTGTATTTTTAAAATTTCGGCAAAAATAACTATTTGAAAATGAAATGCAACTATTTACGGAATGTTTAATTCCTGCATTAAATAATTATGGAAATCCTCAATTAATGGCGCCGTCACAATATTCTTTGGGGTTAATGGGCATTATCGTATCTTCGCCGCGTATGAATAATGAAACTACGCAAGTTGTAAAAAAACTGCTCGCCTCCCCCCAAAAAGTGGCAATAGTAGGCCATAAAAATCCCGATGGCGATGCGATTGGCTCGTGTTTGGGACTCTCTTTCTTTCTGAAAAGCCAAGGCCACAGCGCCACGGTAATTATGCCGAACGACTTCCCTGATTTTTTGAAATGGCTTCCCGGTTGTGATGAAATTGTTATCTACGAAAAGGAAGTCGAAAACAGCAAGAAAATCTTTGAAAAGGCCGATATAATCTTCACTTTGGACTTTAATAGTTTAGACAGGGTTGGCGGGGAACTGCAATCGGTTTTGGAAAATGCTGCCGCAAAATTCGTAATGATTGACCATCACCAACAACCCGCAGATTACGCTGTGGCAACATATAGTGATGTGAAGATGAGTTCCACTTCTGAAATGGTTTATCATTTTATGGACGCAATGGACCAGGCCGAAAAACTTTCAAAGGAAATCGCAGTCAACCTATACACAGGCATAATGACCGACACGGGTTCGTTCCGCTTCTCTTCTACTACCCCAACTACGCACAGGGTTGCAGCCAAATTGATTGAGGCCGGTGCCCAAAGTGCCATTATCAACCAAAATGTTTACGACACAAACAGTTCCGAACGGATGAAACTACTTGGCGTTGCACTGAACAATCTGGTAATCCTGCCCGAATTGCACACCGCCTATATTACCCTTACCCAAAAGGAACTGGACGACCACAACTTCAAAAAAGGCGATACCGAAGGTTTTGTAAATTATGCGCTCTCTGTAAAAGGAATCGTTTTTGCGGCAATCTTTATTGAAAACAAACAGGAAAGTATTGTGAAAATTTCCTTTAGAAGCAAAGGTAATTTCTCGGTGAACGATTTCGCGCGCAACCACTACAGCGGCGGCGGACACATTAATGCAGCAGGTGGAAAAAGTTCACAGGACCTTAACAATACCATAAATGAATTTATTAGTATCTTGCCCCGTTATAAAAATGCACTTACAAATGCTTTATAAGCTGCTTTACACTGTACTATTTTTTGCCACGGTAATTTCCTGCAAAAGCCCGGAAGCCAGACGTCCAGTGCAAAGCGCCTCGGGAACTTTTATAAAAGAGTCTGCAGAGCGCAATAAAAAAATCTACGACGAGGAGAAGAGCTTTATTGAAAAACTAATGGCGAATGACTCTACTAACGATTATATTTCTTCGGAACAAGGATTTTGGTACTACTATAACTCCCGAGACACTTCTAGCACGGAGATGCCAGATATGGGCGATGTGGTGAAATTCACCTACAACATTAAAGATCTTAATGGCAACGTAATTCTTTCAGAAAAGGAAAACGGACTACAACAATATAAGGTAGACCAAAGCAACCAGGATTTAATTTCCGGGGTGCGTGAAGGTATAAAACTAATGAAGGAGGGCGAGACGGTAACCTTTCTTTTTCCTTCCTATAAAGCTTTCGGCTATTATGGGATCGAACAAAAACTCGGCACCAATATTCCGGTGCAGAGCACAATTACCCTACATTCAATTGAACAATCAAACTAAAATTAATTTAAAAAAAGATGAAAAAACTAACATTTTTATTTTTACTTCTTACACTTGCGTTTGCCTCCTGCCAGGAAAAATATCCTGAGCTAGAAGATGGGGTTTATGCTGAATTTATTACCAATAAAGGCACTTTTGTTGCCAAGCTTAAAAACGAAACGGCGCCACTCACAGTTTCAAACTTTGTGGCCTTGGCCGAAGGAACCAATGGAATGGTCGATTCTCTTTACAAGGGAAAACGTTTTTACGATGGGCTTACCTTTCACCGTGTTATCAAGGATTTTATGATACAGGGAGGCGACCCAAAAGGTGACGGTACCGGAAATCCAGGCTATGCTTTTCCAGATGAGCCTACTGATTCCATTCAATTTACCAAAAAAGGCCTTTTGGCCATGGCAAATTCAGGACCGGATACCAACGGAAGCCAATTCTTTATTACATTAAAAGAAACCCCATGGCTCAATGGCCGCCACACTATTTTTGGTGAAATAGTAATCGGGCAAGAAGTGGTTGATTCCATAGGAAACATGGAAACCGAAAAACCAGGTGACAAACCGAAAGAGCCTGTAATCATTGAAAAAGTGAATATTATAAACAAAGGAAATGTAAAGGTTCCTTATTTCACTGAGGAAATGGCGAAACTGGAAAAAGAGAAAAAGGAAAAAGAAGAACGCATCAATAAGATCGCCGAAAAGAAGGCGACGGAGCTTAATGCTTTAAGAGCCAAAGCGGACTCACTTCCATCAGGCGTTAAGATATATTTTAACGAAAAAGGCGAAGGCCCACAGCCTAAAGAGGGAGATAAAATCTTGATGAACTACGCCGGATACCTTGCCGACGGACACATGTTTGATTCAAACATTCTTGAAAACGCCGAGAAATTTGAAATGGTTGACGAAATGCGCAAAGCTGCACAACAGTACGTACCAGTGCCAACGGATTATAGCACAGAGGCGAAGTTGATTCCGGGCTTCCGCGAAGGCCTTTTGAATATGAAGGTTGGCGATAAAGCAACCATTTTCATCCCAGCACATTTGGCTTACGGAAAAAGAGGAATCCCGGGCGTAATTCCTCCCGACTCTGAATTAATTTTCGAGCTTCAAATTGTTGAAATAATGGAATAAAAGCCGTCAGGTTTTAAACCAAAAAAAGGAACCGAAATTCGGTTCCTTTTTTTATTTGAGAATTATATATTCCCTATTTCTTCGGAATATTCTTTAAAATTTCCAGCACATAATCCCAATACTTTTGCGCAGATGAAATACTGGCGCGCTCATCGGGAGAGTGTGCCCCTTTAATTGTTGGCCCAAATGAAATCATATCCATCTCCGGATAATTCTGGCCCAATATTCCGCACTCCAATCCAGCGTGGCAGGCGGCTACATTCGCCTTTTCGCCATTCATTTTTTGATATAGGCTGTCCAAAACCTTCAAAATCGGACTGTCCATATTGGGTGCCCATCCGGGATAATCGCCAGCAAGTTTTACTTCATAACCGGCAAGTTCAAAAACAGAAGTCAGCGCATTGGCCAAATTGGTTTTTGACGATTCCACCGAGCTTCGGGTAAGGCATTCTATTTTAATATTTCCGTCGGCAACCGAAACCTTTGCTATATTATTTGAGGTTTCCACCAAATCCTCAATATCCGGACTCATTCGGTACACGCCATTATGCGCGGCGTTCATGGCATTGAAGAAGTTTCGCTGCGCTTCATCGGTCATTACCTTTGCAAAATTTTCCTCGGTCAATTCGGCTATGATGGAAAGATTGGGCTCCAACGATTTGTATTCTGAAGTTATTTCGGAACGAATTTCATCAAAAGCCAAAAGAAATTTTTCTTCCGATGAAACCACTACTGTAGCCAAGCTCTCCCGCGGAATGGCATTTCGCAGACTCCCTCCTTCAAGTTTTGCCAATTGCATAAAATCTTTTGTGGCAAATAGCAAACGGTTCATCAGTTTGTTGGCGTTGCCCAACCCTTTGATGATGTCCATCCCGCTGTGGCCGCCTTGTAATCCCTTAACCTTAATTTGATACGTGGCTCCGTTTTTGGGGGCTTCGGTCTGGGTGTAAGTGCCCGTGGCGGTTACATCCACCCCACCGGCACAGCCTACGCCTATTTCGTCATCTTCTTCGGTATCGAGATTTAGGAGAATATCGCCTTTCAGCAACCCGCCTTTTAAACCTTTTGCTCCGGTCATCCCGGTTTCTTCATCAATAGTAAAAAGAGCCTCAATTGCCGGATGTTCAATTTCGTTGCTTTCCAAAATCGCCATTATCGTGGCAACGCCCAAACCGTTGTCTGCTCCAAGGGTTGTGCCTTTTGCGCGGACCCAGTCGCCATCAACGTACATTTCAATTCCCTGTGTGTCAAAATTGAAATCGGTATCGTTGTTTTTTTGGTGAACCATATCCAAGTGGCTTTGCAGGACCACGGTTTTGCGGTCTTCCATTCCCTTGGTCGCCGGTTTGCGGATTATCACGTTGCCCACTTCATCTTCAAGGGTTTCCAAATTAAGGCTTTTTCCGAAGTCCTTCATAAACGCAATCACGCGTTCCTCTTTTTTTGAGGGGCGTGGCACGGCGTTCAGGTCTGCAAATTTGTTCCAAAGAGCTTTGGGTTTTAGGCTTCTTATTTCTTCGTTCATTGTTTATGTTTTTGTTGTGAAAAATTTCTGCCACGAATACGCAAATACTTGTGTTCTATTTGAAATACATTTATGCGAAATGCTATTTTCAGAAACAGCAAAAGAAAAAATCGTGTATTCGTGGTCAACTTCCCACAAAATTACCTTTTTTCATTCGCTTTAAAAATTATGTGGGGAAAGAATTCCTTCGTAAGTTTGGATATGGCAAAACGAACCTCAGCTTTCCTAACCATTTTTCTTATTGTGCAGATAATTGGGCTGCAATTATTGAAATTTTTTCCGGAATTTGTAGAGAAATATTACAGCCTTGGGGTATATCCGTGGATTTCGAAACTTTCGCGGTATATCTTTGGTTGGATTCCGTTTTCGGTGGGTGATTTGTTTTATTTGCTTATCGCCATTGTTGCTATTCGCTGGTTGTATAAAAACGTGAGAAGGCTCAAAAATGACCAAGTGGGTTTTGCCGTGGAAATTCTGGGAGCCGTTTCAATAGTGTATTTTATGTTCCACGTGTTGTGGGGCTTCAATTATTATAGACTTCCGCTACATAAATCGCTGCAACTGGAAAGTGATTATACTACCGAGCAATTGCTGGAAACTACCAACCGTTTTATTGAGAAGAGCAACGCCATGCATCGCCAATTGGGTTATGCCGACAGTGTGAAAGTGGATTTGCCGTACACACAAAAAGAGATGTTCAAAAAATCTTTGAACGGTTATAAAAATCTTGAGGAGGAATTCCCCAAACTTGCCTATTCACCGCGCAGTGTCAAAAAAAGCGGCTGGAGTTTAGGATTGACCTATATGGGTTACAGTGGCTATTTAAATCCTTTTTCTGGAGAGGCACAGGTGAACAATCTGATAAAAACCTATAAATTCCCTGTGGTTGCCTGCCACGAAGAAGCCCACCAAATAGGGTACGCCGCCGAAAATGAAGCCAATTTTATTGCTACTCTTTCCACGTTGCACAATGACGATCCGTACATTCAGTATGCCGGATATATCTTTACGCTGCGCTATTTAATCAATGAAGTGGCGCGTAGGGACGAGCCCAAATATTTCGAACTTTTAACCACCATAAACCCCGGAATTCTGGAAAGCTATAAGGAAATGCGCGATTTTTGGGAAAGTTATGAAAACCCCTTTGAAAGTTTTTCTAAAATATTTTGGGATAATTTTCTAAAAGCAAACAACCAAAGCCGCGGGATTATGAGTTATGATTATATGGTGGCATTGGTTGTTAACTATTTTGAGGATAAACCGCTATAAAATTTTGTTGACCTTACTCCCGACCCCTAAAGGGGAGATACTCTCAAATCAATAATTTCTGGCTCCCTTTAGGGCTGGGGTAAAAAAAGTTTTGAAGTCAAATTGACCCCCGACCCCTAAATGGGAAGGGATTGAAATCATTTATACGATTGCCAACTGTTCACTGTCACTGACAACTGTTTACATTTTAACATACTCCGCCTCAGCGGGTTTGGCAAAAACCGAAGATTCCAGCATTGTTTCGGTAGCGGTTACTTTATTGAAACGAATATCCATCTCTTCATCCGTTGGTTTTCCGTCCTCAACATTCCACCACGTTAATTTTTCGGGCAGCAAAAGACCGTTCACGTCCTGCCATTTGTCATATTTTATATAATGGCAATCGTTGCTTTTCTTTTGGTCCATAAATGTTACGGTATAGGCCAGCCATACCATTTTATTGGTGCCGGGTTCAAAATAGAGAATATACTCATCTTTCGAGGAATCACCCACTCCATTGTCATAGGAAACCTTCAAACCATTGTAAAGTTTTCCGTCAAGTTCGGTTGGGGCAACGGCTTCATAATTTGTTCCCGGATCGGATATTACAAAAGGCATTGCGTAGAAATAAAACATTAAATTATGGTAGAAAATTGGGTTGCCCTCATAACCCAGCTTATTCTTTAAGAGCCAAACGCCTTTGCCATCATAGCCTATAGACCAATCCTTGGACTCGATTTTTGTCTTCCGGTCGGGAAGGGAAACGGTATGAGTCTCCAACCCATTTTTACCCTTCATCTCAAAACAGAGGTTGTTCATTTTTTTCCAATTATCCAGACCTCCGTGGGCGATAAATACGGTCTGGAGTGGTCTGGGATAGGTTTTTTCCAGGTTGGTTTGAGTAGTTTTAGGATTTCCATCCGGAGCATCCACTCCAGTGGAGTCAAGTTCAGTGCCCTCTACTCGGGGATCTTCGCCAGTAGTCTTTTTATCATCCCTACAGGCCGCGAGGACTATTAAAAGAAAAGCGAAAAAAGCTAAATTTTTCATATTGATTGGTTTTTAGTTTTTTAAAAATAAAAAAGCTTCCGCAGCATCGGAAGCTTTTTTGAAATGTTTATGATTAATAGACGTGAGAAGTAAGATTTGGGGTTTTAGACTTGTATGATTTAGTGCTTAATAATTTTCTTAACTGTTGAATTTCCCATTGAGGAAATTTTTACGAAATAGACCCGTTTTCCAAAGAAGAAACATTCTTGGTCAACTTGCTATTTTCCAACGCAATAATTTTTCCGCAATATATTGAATACTTTTAGAACCGAGAGAAATAATATCTTCTCTATATTCTTGACGTCCTTCTCTTTTTTTACTATTCTTGCCTTGTTTAAAACAGTTATGCTATGAATAGAAAGCACCTAATACAATTTCTTTTATTGGGCGTTCTTTTCCTGCTACAATCCTGCGACCCGCAGATTATGGATGACCGCCGAATTCTGGTGAAAGGAAATATTGTGGACAGTGAAAACAATCCCGTTGCAAATATTGCGGTCCGCTGCCAAACCTACGGCCTGGTCTTGGGAGAAGCCAGAAGTGATGCCAACGGACAATTTCAATTTACCTCGCTCGATGCCGAAAGCTACAACGGGCTGAATATTATGGTGAATATGAAATCTAACGACTATTATTATGAGGACGGCCACTCTTATGACCTAACGGAAAATCTGGCATACTCGGCCAAACAGTATTTTGACAATTTCACAAACCGTCCGGCAAAGACTTATAATTTAGGGCAAATAAAACTTAACGATGCTGCGCAACTGACGGTCTTTTTCAACAATATTCCCGGCGACAACAACAATGTGCCCTATAAAATGGAATACGACAGCGCCATTTGCCAAATAGACCTAAATGTACCCAATTCAGAGGACTGCAATTATGAGGAATATAATTATTACCAGCAGTTGGACATCAATACTGCCAATTTTCAGACCAATATCAAAAGTCAGTTGGGCTCCACGGTCATTTTTAAATACATTTTAAACAATGAGCCCGAGCAAACTATCTCCATCCCCTTAACAAATACCGAAAATACCTATGTTTTTGAATATTAAACTTTTTTTGGTGGCCCTTACCATCACCAGCCTCACGCTTGCGCAGGAAACCGAAACTCCCACAGAAACTACTGCTGAAACCCGAGATACCAAAGACGGTGGAAAAAACATCGGCAGCATTGTGATAGGCCCGTATATTCCCTTTGCATTTGGCGATAATTTCGTGAATGAGGGAATGGACCTAAAAATGGGCGCGCGAATTGCCTTTAAAGTGAACGCTTACAAAGGAATCTACATTGGCCCCTATTTCAGTTTTTTCAATGCCGATGTGACCAATAAAAATCTGTTGGGAAACTATGACAATACCACAAATACCGTCATAGGAGCTATTGCTGGCTATGAAACGCACATAAGCAAATTCGATTTGAGCATAGGCATAGGGGTGGGCGCTGCAACTTATCACAACGATGGTTATTACGACAATTTCAGTGACACCGCAACCGCCGTTTGGCTTAACCCCGAAGTTGGTTATCGCATTACGCCCTACTTGGGGCTCTATTTTGCGCCCGAACTACGCCACGATTTTATGAACATTGACGCCCCCGCAGAGCTCGGAAATACGTTTGAAGGCGTAAACTATCTAAACCTAAGTTTTGGGCTTCGCATCAATTTGGGTACCGCATATAAGTATCTGTAGCCTATCTTTGCGCCATGCACAAGAACATTACAAGTTTTCAAAATCCGCTGATAAAGCAAATAGTTTTACTTCAGGACAAGTCGCGCGAACGCAGAAAATTAGGGCTTTTCATTATTGAAGGTATGCGCGAAATTTCACTTGCTATTAAAGGTGGCTATCTTATGAAAACGCTACTTTTCTGTTCCGAAATAATTTCCGAAGAAGAAGTTTTCACATTGAAAGAATCCGCAAACAGCGAAACGGAATTTATAGAAATAAGTTCAGAAATCTATGAAAAACTTGCCTATAGAGGTTCTACGGAAGGCGTTTTGGCAATTGCACACACGAAAGATTTAAACATTTCAAAATTAGTCATTTCGGCTCCGCTTAATGACCGGTCCCAGAGCGGAGCCGAAGGGCTTCTAATCCTAATCGCCGAAGCACCCGAAAAACCCGGCAATATCGGCGCCCTGCTTCGCACAGCAGACGCCGCAAAGGTAGATGCGGTAATCATCGCTAATCCAAAGACGGATATGTACAACCCAAACATCATCCGCAGCAGCGTGGGCTGTTTGTTTACCAATAAAGTGGCCACAGGAAGCACTTCGGAAATTATTTCGTTTCTAAAGGAAAACAATATCAATATTTATTGTGCGGCATTGCAGGCTTCATTGCCCTATCACACTTGCGATTTCAAGAAAAGCACTGCAATTGTGGTTGGAACCGAAGCTACAGGACTATCCGACGAATGGCTGCAAAACAGCACCCAAAATATCATCATCCCGATGCAGGGTGAAATAGACAGTATGAACGTATCCGTAGCGGCGGGAATTCTTATCTTTGAGGCCAAGCGCCAGCGTGGATTTTAGCACACAGTTGCAGTCGCAGTTTGCAGTATTAATTTGAAACCTGAAACTTGAAACTCTAATATAGTACCCAGCCCTAAAGAGAGCAAGTAAAACTACCCTTTAGGGGCGGGGGTAAAAACCCAAAACCTTGAAACCAGAAACCCTTTTTTACATAATAATAGCCATCCTCGTCATCAGTTTTGTGATAGATCAGCTATTGGATTACCTAAACGCAAAACATTTCAACGACCCGCTTCCCATCGAATTACAGGACGTTTTTGATGAAGCCGAGTACAAAAAATCGCAGCGCTACAAAAAGGAACGGTACAAATTCGGAATACTTACAGCCACCATTTCCCTCATCGCTACCCTCCTATTCTTCTTTTTTGATGGCTTTGCCTTTGTAGATAGTTTTGCGCGTTCCGTATCAAGCAATGAAATTATAATCGCCTTAGTTTTCTTCGGAATTATTATGATGGCGGGTGATATTTTAAGCACTCCATTTAGTTATTACAGCACTTTTGTAATCGAGGAAAAATACGGTTTCAATAAAACCACCCGAAAGACCTTCTTTCTCGATAAGCTGAAAGGTTGGCTGATGGGCGCAATAATTGGCGGCATTCTTTTGGGAGCGATTATTTGGTTTTACCAAAGCACGGGCCAGCATTTTTGGCTCTACGCCTGGGGCATCATCACGGTTTTTACCATATTTATGAACCTGTTTTACGCGAGATTGATTGTTCCGCTTTTCAACAAACAAACGCCGTTGAAGGAAGGTTCGCTCCGCTCCGAAATTGAAAAATATGCCTCAAAAGTAGGTTTCACGCTCGATAAGATTTTTGTGATAGACGGCAGCAAGCGCAGCACCAAGGCCAATGCCTATTTCTCTGGCTTCGGAAGTGAAAAACGCGTTACGCTTTACGATACGCTGATAAAAGATTTAAACGAAGATGAAATAGTCGCCGTCCTCGCCCACGAGGTAGGCCATTACAAACGGAACCACATTATCATCAACCTTTCCGCCGCCATAATTACGACAGGTTTTACGCTTTGGTTGCTATCGTTGTTTATAGGAAATCCGTTGCTTTCCGAAGCGCTCAATGTTTCACAACCCTCATTTCACATAGGTTTGGTAGCCTTCGGGGTGCTTTACAGTCCAATCTCGGGTATTACGGGATTATTGATGAATTACCTGTCAAGAAAATTTGAATACCAGGCCGACAATTTTGCCAAACACACCTACGCCGCCCCGCCGCTTATTTCAGGTTTAAAGAAACTTTCAAAAAACAGTTTGAGCAACCTCACGCCGCACCCGCTGTATGTTTTTGCGCATTACTCGCATCCTACCCTGTTGCAACGGTTTCGGAATTTGAGGAAATAGGCTACCTGTGCAAAGGTTTCAACGCCGTGGTCTCCTTAAAGAACAACAGCGCGTCGTACCGCAACGGCACGATGGTGGGCACAAACTGACGCCTGTCAAATTGGGGATTGTAAACCACCCCTATCGCCCTGTGGCCCATTACCTTTAGGTTCTCCTCTTTTCTATCCTCGGCATCAAAAATAAGGTACAGGGCGTCCAGTCCCGTCTTTTTTAGCTTGTATTCCACACTGCTCCTCAAGGCTCTCGGAATGGTCATTTCTTCCATTTTGGCGCCCCAGGTGGACCCGGCGATCACCTTTCCTCTATAACTGGCGAATCCTATCAGGAATACATTCTCCTTCCCAAGGCTCTCGCGCTTTAGCTGGCCTATATTTTTCTCGCCCGTATTGCGCATACTGGTAAAGGAAGCATCGCCAATATGGGTATTGTGAGCCCAAACCACGCCCTTGGCGTTTTCGCCATAAAGCGCCAGCAGGTCGCCCACCGTCTCAAACATATGGAAAACCCGTGAATTCCACGAAGCAGCCCCCTTGGAGGCAACGCTTTCCCGATAAAATTCCTCGGCATTGTGGACCACGATCGCATTTTGGAGCAAATAAAAATAGGCGTCATCCGTAAGTGCCCCTAATGCCTCGCGATTGCTCCTTATAAACTCCACCACCCGAGCCGTGGCGGCGGCACAATCCTCCTTTCCGCCTTTCACGGCATGGGCGTACTGCCAACTGTCGCCCTTGTGCGGCTCAAAACAGTTGTACTGTTGCTTGGCGTAATAATAGCTGGCCTCATCAGTGTTTTTGAGCACCTCCAGCACCATTTCCTTGGAATGCCATTCATCATACACATCCATCCCGTAAAAATCTACCTTCTCTTTCTGGGGCAAAGCGTCGTTGTGCTTACGGAGCCATTCGGCCAGGGCCACCACCTCCTCGTTTGCCCACATCCACGTGGGCCATCGGTTGAGCGACATCAAAACTTCCCTCGCCGATTTTCCCGCGCCCTCCGTATTTTTTACATATTGGTTTAGCTTATAAAGACTGGCAAAGTCGCCTTCCACGGCAATAAAATTGAAACCGTGCTCCTCGATGAGCCTTCTGCTTATAATGTCGCGCCACACGTAATATTCGTGCGTACCGTGGCTGGCCTCCCCGAGCAGGACCAACTTTTTATCGCCAGCCGCGGTAATTAGCGGGTCCAAGCTGGATGCGTCCTCCAGCAATCGCGCTTTGTCCGTAAAATCCTGTGCAGAAACCATCATGAGTGAAAAAATCATTAAAACCGTTGCGCGCAACTTCATAAATTGGTTCATTAAATAGCAACCTCAAGATACGCAATATTGCCGACTTGTGCCACTGTAATGGCCTCACAAATTCCAAAGGAAAACGATTGGAAAAAATAAATTACCTTTCAGAGTAAATTAGATCAATCTTGAAACCCATAACCCGCACCGTATGGATCCTCTCCCTCGTCAGCCTGTTTACAGACATGGCCAGCGAAATGTTGTATCCCATCATGCCCATTTATTTAAAAAGCATTGGGTTTTCAATTTTACTGATCGGCATTTTGGAAGGTTTGGTAGAAGCTGTGGCAGGTTTGAGCAAAGGATATTTCGGACAACTTTCCGATAGCAAAGCAAAACGCGCGCCCTTCGTCCAACTCGGCTATTCCCTGAGTGCCATCTCAAAACCGATGATGGCCTTCTTTGTATATCCGCTGTGGATTTTCTTTGTACGGACTACAGACCGATTGGGAAAGGGAATCAGAACCGGCGCCCGCGACGCCATGCTTTCGGCGGAGACCAACAGGGCCAACAAAGGAAAGGTCTTCGGCTTTCACCGTTCCATGGACACTTTTGGGGCCGTCCTCGGTCCTGCCCTCGCTTTGGGCTACCTGTACTTTTATCCCGAAGACTATATCAATCTGTTTTACATAGCCTTTATTCCGGGCGTTTTGGCCGTGGTAGCCTCCCTTCTTTTGAAGGATAAAAAAGTTGTGATTGCTTCTGAAAAAAAGCAGATTCATTTCTTCTCCTTCATCAATTACTGGAAAAAAAGCCCTTCGGAATACCGAAAAGTAGTGCTCGGCCTGCTATTCTTCGCCCTCTTCAACAGCAGTGATGTCTTTCTTCTTTTAAAAGCAAAGGACGCCGGCCTGGACGACACTTGGGTCATCGGCATCTATATTTTCTACAATTTAATCTATGCCCTCACTGCGTACCCCTTGGGAAGTTTTGCAGATAAAATTGGTTTGAAAAAAATGTTCATTTTTGGATTAATCATATTCAGCTTAGTTTACTTCGGAATGGGTTTAACTACAAATTTATATGCCATCATCGCCCTCTTTTTTGGCTACGGAATTTACGCCGCCGCAACCGAAGGTATCAGTAAAGCGTGGATCACAAATATTTCAAAAGAAGAGAATACCGCCACCGCCGTGGGCACCTACACCGCCTTCCAAAGCATCATCGCCATGGTGGCAAGTGTAATGGCCGGATTGTTATGGTTCTATTTTGGGGCGAGCGTTACGTTTATAGTAACCGCTGTCGCGACAATTGCCTTAATTATTTATTTCCTCGGAAATTTTTCGGCAACAACTGATGTTTTCCCGCAAACCCATCTGCCGGACGGGCAAGGTCGCGAAGACCCAAAGTGAACCAATCCATACGTTATCCATTATTCAGCACACGTCATCTATCATCCCGCACCCAGCACCTATCACACTGAGCGCAGTCGAAGTGCAGCACCCAGCACCCGACAAAACAATACCCAATAAATAATAAACAATAAACAATAGAATATTATCTTTGCCCTCTGTTAAGATTTTTACACCTATGACAATTTCATACAACTGGCTAAAGCAATTCATTAACCTTCCGTGGGATGCCGAAAAAACTGGCGAATTATTGACAGACCTCGGTCTGGAAGTAGAGGGAATAGAAGATTTTTCATCCGTAAAAGGCGGCTTGGAAGGGGTTGTGGTAGGCCACGTTCTGGAATGTGCGCAACACACAAACGCCGACCGACTGAAGGTGACCAAAGTTGATGTAGGCAGTGGCGCACCGCTACAAATAGTATGCGGCGCCCCTAACGTTGCTGTAGGCCAGAAAGTGCCAGTAGCCACCGTTGGCACCACGCTTTACGATGCCGAAGAAAAGCCATGGCAAATTAACAAAGGTAAAATCCGCGGGGAGGTAAGCGAGGGAATGATCTGTGCCGAAGACGAACTTGGTATCGGAAAATCGCACGACGGAATCATGGTTTTGGATGCTAAATTAAAACCGGGAACACCCTTGGCCAAAGTTTTGGAAGTTGAAAATGATAAGGTTTATGAAATAGGCCTAACCCCTAACCGCGCCGATGCCATGAGCCATTGGGGCGTGGCGCGCGATCTAAAAGCCGGCCTGCTGCATAAAGGTATTTCGGCTAAGTTAAACACACCGTCCACGAGCAGTTTTAGAGTGGACAACCGTACCATGAAAGTGGCCATTAACGTGGAAGATTCATCATTGGCGCCCCGCTATTGTGGTATAACCATTGGCAATCTAAAAGTAGGCCCCTCGCCTGCCTGGCTTCAAAATCGATTGAAATCCATTGGGCTCGCCCCGATCAACAATATTGTGGACGTTACCAATTATGTACTCCACGAACTCGGGCAACCGCTCCACGCCTTTGATGCCGGAAATATTGCGGGAAATACCGTTAACGTAAAAACGCTACCAGCAGGGACAAAATTCACCACCCTTGACGGCATAGAGCGCGAACTGCACGAAGAGGACCTAATGATCTGTGATGCCGAAAAACCCATGTGCATCGCCGGCGTTTTTGGCGGAATTAACAGCGGGGTTACCGAAAATACCACAAGCATCTTTTTGGAAAGTGCCTATTTTAATCCGGTAAGTATCCGGAAAACCGCAAAGCGCCACGGGTTGAGCACCGATGCCTCCTTCCGCTTTGAACGGGGAATTGATCCAAACATTGCAGATTACGCACTGCGCTACGCCTCCATTTTAATTCTCAAAGTTGCGGGAGGACAGATTACAAGTGATTTGGTGGACATTTATCCTAAAAAAATTGAAGACCACCAGGTTTTTCTCACTTTTGACAAAGCCAATAAACTTATAGGCGAGGAACTTCCAAAGGAAACCATAAAAGATATTCTTACCTCACTGGAGATGAAGGTGAGCAACGTGACGGAAACCGGCATTGGGATGACCATTCCTGCATACAGAAATGACGTTACTCGAGATGTGGACGTTATTGAGGAAATACTTAGAGTGTACGGATATAATAACATAAAGTTTACCCAGAAGCTGAACGCCTCCATATCCACGATTTTACCTGGAGAAGATTATGACGTGCAGAATAAAATAGCATTGCAGCTTACAGGACTTGGTTTTAATGAAATGCTGAATAACTCGCTCACTACCACAGAATATGGCGACCTGAGCGATACAATCAAGAAAAATTATAACGTTACCATGCTCAATCCCTTGAGCAAGGATCTTTCGGTGATGCGGCAGTCTATGTTGTTTTCTGGTTTAGAAGCCATCGAATTTAATAGCAACCGAAAAAATAGTGACCTAAAGTTTTTTGAATTTGGAAAAACCTACCACAATTTTCCGGGAGGCCGAACCGAGACCAAACATTTGGCGCTATTCATCACGGGACTTAAAACCCAAGGCAATTGGGCAAGCCCAGATACACAAAGCAATTTTTTCTTCGGAAAAGGAACCGTTACAACATTAATGGAACGTTTGGGTCTTGATAATTATGCAGAGGAAGAAACTGAAAATGATATTTTTTCGGAAGGAATTGCCTTTAAAAGAAATAAGGCAGTTCTTGTAGAATTCGGGATTATAAAGAAAAAGATTACCAAGGAATTTGATATTGACGCCGAAGTATTTTATGCAGATTTCAACTGGGATGCGGTATTGAAACAAATTTCAACCAAAAATTTCAAGTTGAAACCTATCGCGAAATTTCAAGCCGCGCAACGTGATTTTGCCCTGCTGCTCGATGATTCCGTTCGTTTTGGTGCCTTGAGAGATGCTGCCTTTGCCGCTGAAAGGAAGTTCTTAAAATCCGTGACCTTATTTGATGTTTACAAGGGCAAAAATCTTCCCGAAGGCAAAAAAAGTTACGCATTAAGCTTTACAATTCAAGATGATGAAAAGACGCTGACAGATAAGCAGATCGACAAAATTATGAGCAAGCTCCAACAAAAATTTGAAACGGAATTTGGAGCATCACTTCGATAAAAAACAAAAACAGCGACTCTAAAAAGTCGCTGTTTTTTTTGAATTAATGGGGAATTGGGGCAATTTATTTAGGCAATACAACGCCATCAATAACGTGGATAACTCCATTTGACTGGTTTACATCTGCAATGGTTACCGTGGCCATTCCGCCGTTTTCATCCATTAGCATTACTTTTTTCCCTTTCATCATAGCGGTCAAGGTACCTCCGCTCACGGTTTTGTAAGTTGGTTTTCCATTTCCTTTTTTAATGTCCTTCATAATATCGGCAGCACTATGCTTTCCCGCAAGAACGTGATAGGTTAAAATGGTTTGTAATGTTTTTTTGTTTTCTGGTTTCAATAGAGACTCAACGGTTCCCATCGGAAGTTTTTCGAAAGCCATATTTGTAGGCGCAAAAACCGTGAATGGCCCATCGCCCTGAAGGGTTTCCACCAAATCTGCTGCCTTGACCGCGGCAACCAGCGTAGTGTGGTCTTTTGAATTTACTGCGTTTTCAACAATGGTCTTACTTGGGTACATTTCGGCACCGCCAACCATTACTGTTTTTTCATTCATCATTTTGTTTTGCGCAAAATTGGAAGTTGTTCCAGCCAGAAGGGCCATTGCGAATACTGCTGCTGTAAAGAATTTAGTTTTCATAAAATGTGTGTTTAGTTTAATGTTTACGTACCTATAAACGAAAGTCCCGAAACTGCGGTTTCGCAATTCCGGGACTTTAGGGTTTATTTAACTTTTGGAAAAAGCCTATTCCGAA
Organism: Aequorivita vladivostokensis; assembly: GCF_000952855.1. Taxonomy (GTDB): domain Bacteria; phylum Bacteroidota; class Bacteroidia; order Flavobacteriales; family Flavobacteriaceae; genus Aequorivita; species Aequorivita vladivostokensis. The sequence continues at coordinate 373,620 of NZ_JSVU01000002.1, forward strand.
GGTGGAAATATTAAACCATCAATTATATGGAAAAACCCATTTTTATGGTAATAATCTGGTGCTATGACCTTTGCCTTATTGCCGTTTTCATCAATTAATACAAGCTCTCCCGCTTCCTCAGTAATGGTCAAAAAATTGCCCTCCACGGTATTAAGCCTGGCTTTGCCTCCATTTTTCTTAACGGCATTCATAATACTCTTGCTGTCAAATCTACCCGGAACTGCCAAAAAGGTAACCATCGCTTTCATCAAATCGGTATTCCCCAAAATGGAATCGCGGCTTTTTTTCGGTAGCTTGGTAAATGCCTCATCGGCTACTGCAAAGAGGGTGACCATCTCCTCATTTTCCAATGTGTTGCGCAGCGTTTCGTTTTTTAAAATTTTCGACAATATTCTAAAATTGGGCGCCTCAGAAACATTCGCATAAAAGGATTTGCTGGAAGTGAAGGTTGTTTCACCGTACTTACCGGAAACCTCAACTTGTTCCGTTGTCTTATATTTTTGAGCTGAAACTGTAGTGGCAAAGCAGGTTATAAAAAAAATCAGGAATAGGTAATTAATCTTCATTTGTGTTTTGTTTAAAGGAAACTAAGGCTGAAATTATCCCCATAGCCGTTCGCAAAAATGTTCAAATTTCTAAAATGGTAACGGGTCATTTCATAAAAAATTTCAAGATTGTAAATATAGCAAATACGAGACCAATTTCTGAAGGATTGAAAATGGGATTCTATTATTTAAAATTTTAATCAAACTGTGTTAAATACTTGTTTTGCATAATTGTACTGTGTAAATTTAGTTTTCAAAAAATTGCCTTTTATGTTTTCGCGAACCAATATTGAACAACAGCTGCTGAAATATCGCTCCAAAAGGATTGACGAACACGCCGTTATGGAGGAAGTATCGCGGATTTTTTCTGAAAACGAAAAACAACGCGAAACAATTATTTCCACCTTAAAAGATAAGCCTTCCGAAATTGAAAACCATTTTAATTTTGAGTTGATTGAAAGTTCGCATATCTTTCACATTGACGATATTAAACACCTTTGCATAAATTACCGTTTGCGATTTTTGGACTCGCACTATTTCAAGGGAGATTTCCCCGAAGAAGCCATTTCAGAAATCCGAAATCTTGAAAAGCAACACGCTACAGTACTTAAAAACTTTAAAATTATTGCTCCCGCAAAACTGCTGAAACTTGAAAATGCTGACGATCCGTTGCTTTTTGCTCCCATGGGAAATGATTATTTCTACCTAATACATAAATGGGGAAATGATCTGCATCCGTTTCGGAAATTACTGATGTGGCCCTATAAGAGTTTCGAGAATTTGGTGTTTACCGTGGCTTTGTTCAGTTTGCTTATAACCGCTTTACTCCCTATGCACTGGTTTACACCCCATGCAAGCTTTGCTGAATATCTGTTTTTATTTCTCTTTATTTTCAAGGGAGTGGGCGGAATGGTTATTTTTTACGGTTTCGCCAAGGGGAAGAACTTTAATGGCGCCATTTGGAAGAGTAAGTATTATAATGCCTAACGGAAATTTCCGCCAAATAAATAACCGCATCAAAATTTTAAAGAATTAACTTAATAACGTAAGAAATGTCAGAAAACACAGAAGAAACAGTTCGTATTTACACAGGTTCAGATATTATGGCCGAAGCTCTCGTAGGACGATTGGAGGAAGTGAATATTAAGCCCATACTTAGGGATGACGAACAAAGCGGCGTAATGTTTGGCACAGGAAGTAAGTATGACGACCAAGTGCGCATCTTTGTGCGCAAGGATGAACTTGCCATTGCCCAACCGATTGTAGATGCCTACCTAAAGGAAATAGGAGAATAAATCTATGTCTGAAACAACCCGAATCTACACAGGTCCAACCCTAATTGCAAAAGGTTTGGTTGCCCGTTTAAATGAAATAGGAATTAGCCCGATAGAGCGAAATGATCACGATAGTAGTGTGCACGCAGGTTTTGCAATGAGCATTGCAAACCAAACGATTATTTTTATAAGAAAGGATGAAATGGCCAAAGCACAAACCACCATTGATGATTTTTTAAAAGACATAGGCGAGCAATAATCCGCTCCCCCGCACCTTTGGCGCAAGGACGAACTTGCCATTGTCCAACCGATTGTGAATGTCTAACTAAAAATAGGAAAACTTAATTTACTGGAAATTCACCGCCATGAATGTAAAAAACAAAAGAATACTTGCACTGTTGTTGGATTTGGCGATAATTGGTTTTATCTCCAGCCTTGTTACGAGCATGATTAAATTTGAATGGGAGCTGGGAACTTATTCCCTATTTAACCATCGCATAAGCTTTGGGCTCAGTCTGTCCGTTCTATTTTATTTGGTTTATTTTATACTATGCGATATTTTTTGGAACTCAATGACGATTGGCAAGGAAGTGCTGAAAATAAAAGTTGTTTTACAGGATGGAGCGCCATTGGAGCTGAAGTCGCGAATCTATCGGACACTTTTAAAAACCATTAGCATTCTATTTTGGCCCATTAGCGGCTTAGTATTTTTAGTAAATGGTTATACCTTGGAGGACGATTTCAGTAAGACCAAAACGGTTGAAAAATCATATCGTCTGCCCCAATAAAGAGACAGGCTTTATTTGATAAAAAATCAAATAAAGCCTGTTTTTATATAAAATCCCGAACCGGAATATAATCTATGCTGAATACATTTTTTCGCGTAATTCCTTAATTTTCTTGTCGTCCATATATTCATCAAAAGTCATATAGCGATCAATGGCACCATTTGGTGTAAGTTCGATGATGCGGTTACCCACGGTTTGCGCAAACTCGTGATCGTGCGTAGTAAGCAGTACAGTTCCCTTAAAGTTTTTCAAGGAATTGTTGAAGGCCGTTATCGACTCCAGGTCCAAGTGGTTGGTAGGCTCATCGATCATTAAAACATTGGCTCGCTGCATCATCATTCGGCTTAACATACAGCGCACTTTTTCGCCCCCGGAAAGTACATTGCTTTTCTTTAGGGCTTCTTCGCCGCTAAACAGCATTTTGCCCAAAAATCCGCGTAGAAATACCTCTTCGCGTTCCTCCTCGGTTTTTGCGTACTGACGTAACCAATCCACTAACGAAAGATTATTTTTGAAGAATTCCTCATTATCCAAAGGCAGATAACTTTGATTGGTAGTTATCCCCCATTGAAAGGAACCGGTATCGGGCTTCGCGTGGCCGTTGAGAATTTCATAAAAAGCGGTAGGAGCGCGGGAATCTCGCGAATAGATAACCACCTTATCGCCCTTGGCCAGATTTATATCCACATTTTTGAAAAGCGCCTCGCCATCAATAGATGCGGAAAGATTCTCAACATTAAGAATTTGATCGCCCGCCTCTCGTTCCCGCTCAAAAATAATGGCAGGATAGCGGCGACTGGATGGTCTAATTTCTTCAACATTTAGCTTTTCGAGCATCTTTTTTCGGGAAGTTGCTTGCTTGCTTTTTGCCACGTTGGCGCTAAAACGCATGATAAACTCCTGAAGCTCCTTGCGTTTTTCCTCTGCTTTCTTATTCTGCTGTGCACGTTGGCGAGCGGCCAGTTGGCTACTTTCGTACCAAAAAGTATAGTTACCGCTGTAATGATTAATTTTTCCGAAGTCGATATCGCTGATGTGGGTACAAACGGAATCCAAAAAGTGACGGTCGTGGGATACTACAATTACACAATTGTCATAATTCGCCAAAAAGTTTTCCAACCAGTTTATGGTTTCATAATCCAAATCGTTCGTGGGCTCATCCATTATCAGCACATCCGGATTCCCGAAAAGCGCCTGAGCCAATAGCACGCGTACCTTTTGTTTTCCGTCAAGATCCTTCATTAAAGTGTAATGAAGACTTTCATCAATACCAAGGTTTGAGAGCATGGCAGCGGCATCACTGTCTGCGTTCCAGCCGTTCATTTCCTCAAAGGCAACTTGCAGTTCACCTATTTTCTCCGCATTATCATCTGTATAATCTTCGTAAAGTTTGTCAATTTGGCTTTTTAGGGAAAAAAGTTCCTTGTTGCCTCGCACCACAGTTTCGAGCACCATAAAATCGTCATAGGCATTGTGGTTTTGTTCCAAAACAGACATGCGCTTTCCTTTTTCCAAGTGCACCTGTCCTGAAGTAGGGTCCTGTTTGCCCGAAATTATTTTTAGAAAAGTGGATTTTCCGGCGCCATTGGCCCCAATAATACCATATATATTGCCGCTGGTAAACTGCGTGCTCACTTCGTCGAACAAAACGCGTTTGCCGAATTGTACGGAAAGATTTGAAACTGAAAGCATAAATTTTTAAATTTTGCGCAAAAGTAGCTATTTATGCGACATCCCGAAAACATTAACGTTTTAAAAACCCTTTTAACTACCATTTAACAAATTGCAGGATAAGGGTCGGCTACATTTGTTTTTTAATCCTTATATTTTGGTGTCATTGTTTAGAAAAATACTTCCTCTCTTATTGCTTACCATAGTGCTTTCCTGTAAAGATAAGGAAGGTGCCCTCCAAACGACTACTTGGATAGGTGGACAGATAATAAACCCCACGATGGATTACATTATCTTTTCACGCGGAAATGAGATTTTAGATACCGTTAAACTGGATTCAAAGAATTTCTTCTTATATAAAACAGATAAGATAAAGGCTGGGCTTTACAACTTGAAGCATAACGAATCGCAGGTATTTTATATAGAACCTGGCGACAGTCTGCTATTACATTTGAACACGATGGATTTTGATGAATCGCTGGCTTATTCAGGCAAAGGGGGAGAAAAAAACAACTTGATGATGGACCTTTATCTAACGAATGAAAAGGAAAATCAAAATCTTAGTAATTGGTATAGACTTTCCTCAGAAGAATTTACCCACAAGATAGATTCGCTCAAACAATTGAAATTTCAGGAATATGAAGATTTCATAAGCAAAAATGAAGTAAGCGAGGGTTTTAAGAAGATAGCACTGGCCAATATTAAGTATGATTATTTCAGAAAAAAGGAAATCTATGCGGCAGCCAACCGCAATAACCGGGAAAAATTCTCGGATGATTTCTTTGCTTATCGGGACGACATAGATTTTAAGCGGGAAGACCTTGCGTTTTATTATCCCTACTATCGATTTATGAACCAGTATTTTGAAAACTTGGTTTTTTCGGAATACAAAAATAATGTTGGCATAGATCGGAATTCTTACGATTTTAAATACAGGAAAATTGTTTTGATCGACAGCATGGTGACCTCAGACACCCTTAAAAACAGCCTATTGCGCCAGAATGCACTATGGTATTTATTATACGCCAACAATGCTGAAGAGGGCCAGCGGTTTTTCGACCAATTTTCAAAAATGAATACCGATAAAAAACATCTTGCCGAGGTGGCCGAAATGTTGGAAACCACCATGCAGCTTACCCCCGGAAAGACAGTTCCAAATGTAGCTTTGGTGAATGCGGACAATGTGGTGGAAGATTTGCACAGCGTAATCAAGACGCCTACGGTTATTTATTTTTGGTCCGGCCAATCGCCTTCGCATTACAAGAATATCCACAGCCGGGCGGCAGAGTTAAAATCGAAATATCCAGAATATGCTTTTTTGGGCATAAATACCGATACACACTTTAAAAAATGGCGACAGACTATTGCCAAGTCTGGATATAACCCAATGCAGGAATTTCAGATTGAGAATTTAAGCGATGCGGAAAAAAAATTGCTCGTAAAATATAAGAACAGCGCGATAGTACTTGATAAAAATGGAGTGATCCTCGAAGGAAAAACCAATTTATTCAATACCAATTTTGAAGAATTGTTATTGGGCTTTTTAAATAGATAGTACTACGCCCCACACGCATATTTGCCTTTTTTGAGCTCTTCACAGGTGTCCAAGAGAACTAAATCTTAATTCCCCTTTTTATAATCTTCCAAAAATTGTTTTAAACCAATGTCGGTTAATGGATGTTTCAGCAAACCTTCTATTGATGAAAGTGGTCCCGTCATTACATCTGCGCCTATTTTTGCGCAATTGATAACGTGCATAGTATGGCGCACGGATGCTGCAAGAATCTGGGTTTCAAATCCGTAGTTATCATAAATCAAGCGGATGTCTGCAATCAATTCCAAACCGTCCGTTGATATATCATCCAAGCGTCCGATAAAAGGAGAAACATAGGTTGCTCCTGCCTTTGCCGCCAATAATGCCTGCCCTGCGGAAAATACTAAGGTACAATTAGTGCGAATGCCGTGGTCTGTAAAGTATTTGATTGCTTTCACCCCTTCCTTTATCATTGGAACCTTAACCACGATTTGTGGGTGGAGTTCGGCCAACTCCTCGCCTTCTTTTACCATGCCTTCAAAATCGGTCGCAATTACTTCTGCGGAAACGTCGCCATCCACAATATTGCAGATGTCCACATAATGTTTTAGAATATTGTTCCGGCCCGTAATGCCTTCCTTTGCCATCAATGAAGGATTGGTAGTTACGCCATCAAGCACTCCCAAATCTTGGGCTTCTTTTATTTGGTCAAGGTTTGCTGTATCGATAAAGAATTTCATAGGTATAATTTCAAATTAATTACTGCAAAAATATCGAAGAATGCTCTTATGATATAGTATTGTTGAAAAAGATTAATAAGTTGATAAAACAGGCCTATTAAAATATTTTTAAATTGGTTTTATACTATAATTTTTATGCACATTAATAAAGGTTTTTATTTATTGAAATTTTATTTTCATAAATGTGGTATATTCCTCTTGGGCACCATTTATTGATGTATGTAATTGTTTAAGGACTAAAGTATTATTATCAGTAAATACTGTAGAAGTTTTATTTATGAGGGAAGATGTTGGATATTCTAATACAATGGTGGCATCAAAGTTATTTTTAAACAAATTTTTATTGTTTGATATATATTCATCATCAGGACTACTAGATAAAATACCTTCAGGACAAAACCCAATTATGTTTAAATCAAGATCCAATTTTCTACCATGCCAAAATATCGTTTGGTTATCATTTGATAAATACAAATCGGCAGAATAAAGAATATAATTTGACAAGTCAGGAAAAGCAAAATCTAAATTAAGATCATTATCCTCAATAGACCACCTAAAAACTCTACCCGTAATATTTTGAGTTTGAGCGCTAGAATATAATTTATGATTAAGCGTATTATACTCAATATCGGATCCAGAATATGAAGTAAATCCAGCATGTTGGTTAAGCAAGGTGCCATTATTACCATCAAAAATCCAAAAAAAGTTTGACGATCCAAGCGTATGCTTTTCTACATATACAATATTGTTCTCATCAACTTCAACTTTTGAAGCTCTTTTGGGATGTGTACCATAAATTCCAGTAAATGTCGATTCCATTGTGTCTAAATTTAATCGGGTAACTCCATCAACCTCCTCATGACCTATAAACAAGTATTGCTTATCTGGTGACATATCAAAATCAGCAAATTTTTTGTCAATTAGAATGTGTGAATCAACTTCAAAAGTATCTGAGTCAATAATAACTATGCCATATTTATCATTTTCATTAAGAGGATAGGGGTTAATAATACCATAGATTTTATTTCTTAAAGGATCATTGACAATTTTACTAACAGAATATGGAAATCTTAAGAAATTTCCTGGATGCATCGCTTCAATGTTACTGCCAATTGGATGATTGTGATTTCCCGATGTTTTTACAATAATTTGGTAAGCATACTCATCAGGAAATATGTTGAAATCTGAATCTTCATATTCCAACGTATTGATGTTTTGTATTTCGGCAATAGGGGTGTGATCTTCCCTATAAACTAAATATGATTCAAAATCATTACCTTCATATTGTGTCCAATTCAGTCTAACAGACAAAGCCGTATTTGTTGTGGTTAGTTCTATATTATTCGATAAAATTATAGAGTCTTTTGCTATTAAATTTTCATTGGGAATTGCAACTTCCAAATAAATTGTATGGGTACCTACAGATAAATTGCTGATAATTTCACTCTCAAAATTTTCATCTGGGTTTCCTTCAAATAAAATTCCATCTAAATTACTTTTCCATATAACTTGAATATCCGTCAAGTGTAATTGAGTAGAATTGTTTTCATAACTTATATCAATTTCACCGTTAAATGTTTTACTATCATTCGGGTTTTCAAAAATTCCATAATAGCCTTGATTATCGTAGGAATAATCTCTTAATTGAATAGGATTTTTAATTTTTGTAGTAAACTCATTTATAAATATGTTAGAATTTTGCGTAGTAACAGACTCACTGTCTGAGCTACAACTTGCTAATATTGAAAAAAGGAGAATTAAGTAAGCAAAGTGAATTTTCATAAAATAGTTTACTTTGGTAAATTATGGTTTTCCATTGCAATAATATAATTTTTATGTTTAAATCTTGCACTTACTAATTGAACTTAAGCAAAAATCAAATAAACTTACTATCACTTCAACCCATAATGCCGTAAAAGCATCCGCTCATAAACCTTATCGGGCAACATGCGTTTCAAAATGATTGAAAATTTCTGCAACGAGGAGCCCACTTTATAATGAATTTTTGGATTTGTGGTTCCTATAATTTTGTGGACCACTTTTGCCATTTCCAATGGATTGTTACCATTATCCACATGCTCGTTCATTGTTTTAAGTGTGTTTCCGTAGTCTTTTTTATAAGGAGAATTCTCTAAAATCGGTGCGTGGTAACGACCTGCGGCAATGTTTGTAGCAAAATCTCCGGGGGCGATGTTGGTCATTTTTATACCGAATTGCAATGTTTCCATTCTCATGGCCTCAATGGCAATTTCCAAGGCGGCCTTACTGGCGGAGTATATTCCGCGGTACGGAAGCCCCATATAACCGGCAATGGAGGTAATATTCAAAATATGCCCAAAGCCCTGTTTGCGCATTTGCGGCAACACGGCTTTTATAACATTTATAGGTCCGTGAAAATTGGTGTCGAAAGCCTTTTTTATTTCAGCTTCGGGAGTTTCTTCAATTGGACCGGTAATCCCAACTCCGGCGTTGTTTATTACTACGTCAATTTTCTCTACTTTCTTCAAAATTTCAGAAATGGCAGCTTCAATAGACTCGGTGCTATTCACGTCCATTTTCAACAATGGAAATGCGGAATCCTTATATTTTTCAGGATTTCTGCTAGTTCCAAATACTTGATAACCGTCTTTTGGCGAAGGGTTTGAAAGATTTACAAGATATTCGCCTATGGCTTTTCCAATTCCCGAAGAACCGCCTGTGATGAGTACTGTTTTTGGCATATGAGGTTGTTGAGGAGCAAAGGTGCGTTTCTACGGGGAGTTTTCCAAATAGTTTTTAAAAAGATAAATGAAGAGAGATTAAAGTGAAAAAGACTTGTTCTTCTTTAAACCATCAAGAATGTGAAATTCAGAATCGTGCTGCGGAATTTATAAAAGCGGTCTTAGTCCTTTATTCTTTCAATAAAACGGTCGTTGCTTTTTTGGAAAACGAAAGTTTATCGCACAAAAAATGGCAAGCTACCTACATCACACCGCTACGACCGTATACCCTTGCTGCGTTCCCGCCCTGGGGGATTCAACAGGAGCTGGTTGTGTAGGACTTGCCGCTGCAAAGATAAGGCTTTTTGAAGTTTTGGCAAGTATTTTTACATTTCAATTTTAATAAATACCTTGCGGAAAAATTATAGTTCACGATGAAAATCCATAACATTTTAGTTCCTACGCTTTTAGTGCTTTTGCTGGGTGGCTGCGGAGGAAATTCAGAAGAGAAAAAAGATGCTTTTTCTCTGGAAATTAAGAATTCAAAAAAAACCTATACCACAGAAGATGCGCTTAATATTTCCCTAAACAACAAAAAAAAAATTGAAATAGATTCGATTGTTTATTTTTTGAACAAGGACCGCGTTTCGGTAACTGATAATACGCTTTCCCTTTCGGGGAAAAAGCTTGGCGAGAAAACCCTAAGGGCTCAAATATACAGTGATGATGAAACATATGAAGCTTCTACGAAAGTCACCATACTTTCTTCCATAAAACCAAAACTCTATACTTATAAAGTACTGGAAACGTATCCACACGATATTAATGCCTACACCCAAGGGCTGGAATTTGAAAATGATACGCTCTATGAAAGCACCGGTCAATACAAGCAATCATCTTTACGAAAAACTGATTACAAGACTGGGGAAGTGCTTCAGAAAGTAAATCTTCCCGATCCATATTTTGGAGAGGGACTCACCATTCTCAACAACAAAATTTATCAACTTACCTGGCGCGAAAACACGGGTTTTATTTACAACCTAAAAACGATGGAACAAACCGGCACCTTTGTGTACGGGGAAAGTAAAGAAGGCTGGGGGCTTTGCCACGATGCCGAAAAAAATATCTATAAAAGCGACGGTACCGATAGAATCTGGACCCTCAACTCCAATACACTTGCAGAAATGGATTATATTGAAATTTTTACAAACACAAGCAAAATAAACAGTGTAAACGAACTGGAATGGGTGGAAGGAAAAATATATGCAAATGTGTATCAACAAGGTTCAATCGCCATTATAGATCCTTCAAACGGCGCGGTGGAAGGCGTGATTGACCTAACCGATTTAAAGGACAAGGTAACGCAACACCCTAAACTGGACGTTCTAAACGGCATAGCATACAAGGGAGAACCCAACATACTTTATATTACTGGGAAAAATTGGGATAAACTTTTTAAGATTGAAATAATTCAAAAATAACCTCATTGAATTATTTCCCTCATTGAAATGACCGCTTTACTCAAAAGCGGTTTTTTTATGGTTTTATGTTTGGTTCCTTTGAATCATTAAACCATCAACTATGAAAAAATCCATCACCATCCGAATTCCAGAGCCTTGCCACGAAGATTGGGCTAAAATGACCGCAACTGAAAAAGGAAAATTTTGCAGTGTTTGCACAAAGGAAGTTATCGATCTTACTTCAAAAACAGATGAAGAATTGGTTAGAATCTTAACTAAGAGCAAAAATGCCTGCGGCAGAATAAAAAAATCACAACTAAACCGCGAAGTGAAACTGGAACGAAAAAGCGGAAAAGGCTTCGCTCCAATCGCTGCCTCCATGCTTCTTCCGCTGGCGCTTTTTTCAAACAATCCAAAACCCGAAAACAATACAATTTCAAGAAAACCAATGGTTTCTATGGGAATAGGCCGTTTCAGCACTCTCGATAATTCAAGGCTACAGGTCTTTACCCAAGGTATCGTAAAGGACGAGAACGGAAATCCCTTGAAAAATGTCAAAGTCATTTCCAACGAAACCGAGGCACAAACGTGGACCAACAAAAAGGGCGAATATGAAATCTATACCTTGGACAAAGAGTGGCTAACCTTCAGCAAAGAAAATTTTGAAACCCAAAAAATCCAACTGAACCACAAATCGGAAATTAGAAATATTTATCTGATGTCAAATAGCCAATCTCCACCGATACTTCTTGGCAAAATTGCCGTCGCTCCCCAAAAAGAGGAAGTGATTGATGGATATTCGGTAAATACCAAAGGAACCGTAACCGATGATACCGGCCTGCCACTTCCGGGCGCAAACATAATGATAAAAGGAACCTCAATAGGAACCCAGACCGATTTTGACGGTGAGTATGAAATTGAAACTAAACCTGGCGATGTTTTGGTGTTTAGCTACGTTGGTTTTGATTCAAAAGAAATAACAGTTTCAAACGTCACTAATATCATTGATGTATCTCTGGATAAGGGAGACTTTCTTCTTGGTGAAGTAGTTGTGGGGGGTATTTCTTGGATAAGTTCTGAAGATGTCGAGCCGTACAAAAATCCAGATTGGTATGAAAAAGCAAAAAAGGCCTATAGAAACACCCTCAAATTCCGAAAATTAAAGATTGCCAAAAAACGAGCATTGCGAAAAGCGAAGCGTGGTAATGAATAGATACCATCTCTGTATTTGGCATAATTACGCTAACTAAGGGTTATTAGTGACTTTTGAAAAGTTATTTGTATTACAATAATTAGCTTCATAAAAAGTTATATTTTTACCAAAATTATAATTGAATGAGGTATTTGTACGGTTTGGCAATATTGTGTTGCCTGGTATTATGGAGTTCATGCCGCAACGATTTTGAGACCGTTGCCAGCACCGGAAATCTGGAATTTTCAAAAGATACGGTCTATCTTGATACAGTTTTTTCAAACATTGGTTCCAGTACCTATAACCTGAAAGTTTACAATCGAAGCGATGAAGACATAAACATTCCCACCCTTCGTTTGGCGCAGGGCGAAGCTTCCAATTATCGTTTGAATGTTGATGGAATGCCGGGAAAGGTTTTTGAGAACGTACAGGTTTTGGCCAAAGACAGTATCTTTATCTTTATTGAAACTACCTTTAATGTTAATAGTCTTCCCACGAACCCCAAAGAATTTCTTTATACAGATCAGCTCCTTTTTGACAGTGGCGGAAATGAACAGAAAGTAGAACTGGTTACATTGGTAAAGGATGCCATTTTTCTGTTTCCGGAAAGATATGCAGATGGAACCACCGAAACATTGAATTTAGGCACAGACGAAGATGGAGAGGATATACTGGTAAAAGGATTTTTGCTGGAAGATGACGAACTCACCTTCACTAACCAAAAACCGTACGTAATATATGGTTATGCGGCGGTTCCAAATAATAAAACCCTCACGGTGGAAGCAGGTGCCCGTGTACACTTTCACGACGGAAGTGGAATAATCGTAGCAGAAAATGCCTCCATAAAGTCACTGGGCTTGCCTAGCCTTGACCGCGAAGCGATGGAAAATGAGGTAATCTTTGAAGGCGATAGACTTGAGCCGGGATTTGCCGATGTTCCGGGCCAATGGCTTACTATCTGGCTAACCTCGGGTAGTGTTGATAATGAATTTAATTACACAACAATAAAAAACAGTACCGTAGGTATTTTAATGGAAGACTGTCCGGTTATTTTAAAAAATGTTCAGATTTACAACAGCACCAACGTTGGTTTACTTTCCAGAACGGGAAGTATCGACGCTGAAAATATGGTAATAAACAATAGTGGCCAATCCTCTTTGGCAATACAACTGGGCGGTAGCTATGAATTTAGGCACTGTACATTTGCAAATTATTGGACCAATGGCTTTCGCTCATTCCCTGCAGTTTCACTTGACAATAGCCTGGAGACGGCCGATCAAATATTTGTAGCAGATTTAATAAAAGCCGATTTTAAGAACTGTATTATTTACGGAAACGAGCGGCGCGAGTTTTCGTTGTTCCAGAATACGGAAGCCGCTTTCAATTTTAACTTTGAAAATTGTTTGCTGCGTTTTGAAGATCCTACGGGGGAATTTGGCGATGATCCACTGTATGATTTTGGTAACAGTACGTTATATACTAGTACCGTATTTAATGCCGATCCTGTTTTTCAAAATACCGAATTGAACAATTTTAATATTGAAAAAAATAATTCGGCGGCAGAAGAAATTGGAAAAATTGGCGTGGGTCCCTCCAAAGATTTGAACGGTAGGGATAGACCGTCGCCTCCAAGTACAAATCCCGATACCGGAGCGTATGAGTCTATCGAATTTCCTGCAGAATAATGAAGAGAATATTTATAAAAAACCCGTCCATAAAGACGGGGTTTTTTATTGTTCTATTCTTTAATTTTCTTTCAACCACTTCAATCTCAACTTGGAGTTTTTCCGTTCCACAGGTTGCATTACCAAGGTATCACCATTAAAGTAAAATCTTCTTTCGGCGGTAAGCCCAAATTCGGAAGGGTTTGAATGGGAAAGTTTAAAATGCGAAACAATGCTATCGGCCTCAGATACTTTATAATTCCCCATATAGTAGTAGGATTTCGTTATATATTTTAACGCTTCCAAAGGAATGGAATCGTTAAAATTTGGAAACTCCATTCCCGCTTTTTCATATCCCTTTTCATACAGGTGAAGGGCTACGTGGCCGTTACCGTCATATAGTAGATAGCCGTCCATTCCACCTTTGTAATCGCTCCAGGTATTGGTTGGGGTGTCGCGCACCTTTATACTTTCCAGTTTCCAAAGCCCTGTAATCGTAGCCTTGGACGGTTCATCCTTGCCACACGAAAAAGCAATCGCTGCTATTCCAAGGAAGATGATTCGTTTCAAATTCTTCATTTTGAAAAAAAGTAAATTAGTAATCAATTCTTCCCTCCTTGGCTTCCCATTTTTTAAAAACTTTTCGACCCTCTTCCCTACCAAGATTGATGAATTTGATGTTCCGGTTTTCAATATCCTTATCTATTTCATCATAAATAAAATGGTCGTCAAAGCCTATTTCTGCGGCGTCTTCTTTTGTGCAAGCGTAGTAAACGGCTTTTGGCCGCGCCCAATAAATAGCGCCCAAACACATGGGGCAAGGCTCGCAGGACGTGTAAATTATACAATCATCCAATTGGAACGAACCAAGCTCATCACAAGCTTTGCGGATGGCCACAACCTCAGCGTGCGCCGTTGGGTCATTACTGGAAGTTACCTGGTTGAAACCTTCGGCTATAATTTCGCCATTTTTTACGACCACTGCCCCAAAAGGGCCGCCGGCATTGTTGTCCATGCCTCTTTCGGAAAGTTCGATGGCACGTTTTATAAATTGGCTGTCTTTTTCGGTTATCATGTTTAAATTATTATTTAGTGTCGGTTGATTTTTCAATAGAACTTGCGTGGTCCTTAATTATGTACCATTTATCATCTATTTTTTTCAGGTCGTAACTCACTATCATTCTGTTGAAATATGGGGCGCCATCGCGCAAGGGTTCACGGTATATGATTTCTGTTATCGCCATTCCCAAATCCTGCCCAATCTCAGTGTTCAGTATTTTTGTTTCAAAAGTTCAATCGGGCGCGGCAAACCATTCTTTGTGATAATTCATAAACCCCTCCACGCCGTCAATGATTTCGGAACCGGGCAAAATCAATTGCATCTGGCCGTTTGGGGCCATGGTTTCTCTCAAAGCGCCTAAATCCCGATTTGAAACGGCATCCAAATGTTTTTGCATCACTGCTAAAAATTCCTTATCATTATTTTCTTCACTTTTTTGGGAAATGTCCACTTCAACAATGGTATCGGTTTTCGCCGATGAAGATTTTTCGTTGCACGATATGGCAAAAACTCCTAAAAAGAAAAGCACCGTTAATGGGCTGGCTTTGAAAATTGAGGGTATAAACTGTTTCATAAAAGCAGTATTTATAAATGATTTTCTAATTTGAAAAAAGCAATAGCTCTTCCCCGTCTTCATACGTATAGTTTCCAACCTCCAAAAGACCGAGCTTTTTTAGAAGTTTTATGGAGGAAAGATTTGTTTCAAGCGTAATGCCCACTATTGTCACTATTCCCAAGGTTTCCGAAGCGAACTGCATTACGGCATTTGCTGCCTCAAAGGCATAACCTTTATTGGCAAACTCGGGTAAAAACGCGAAACCTATATCCGGATGTTCCAAGTTGTCCCGCTTGTATAGACCCGCCGAGCCGAGTGGCGTTTCGCCTTCCTTCAACGAAACCAAATAGGGTCCAAAGCCATGCTTTTCATAACTGCTCAAATAGTTCTTCTTCATATAATCTTCCGCATCTTTAAGGGTTTTGATATTCCTATCGCCGATGTTTTTGAGCCAGCCTTCGCTGTTCATCAGTTTAAAGATGAAAGGAGCATCGGTTAAGGTATATTGCCTTAATAGAAGTCGGTCGGTTTCTATTTCCACTGTTTTCAAATGAAGAAATTTTTTAGAAAAACATTCCTTGCGGCTTTGCGACCTTTGCGACTTTGCATCTCCGCGTGCTAATTTTTCACGCAAAGGCGCAAAGACGCAAAGTTTTATATGGGAAGTTTTAATTCTTAAAAAGCGGCAGCCCAGACATCATTTCGTTTACCTTTTCGGCAATGCTTTCCAGCTTGGCATCGTCTTCACGGTTCACGATAACTTCATCAATCAAATTCACTATTTTTTCCATATCCTTTTCAACCAAACCGCGGGTAGTTACCGCTGCTGTACCAATACGAATCCCACTTGTAACGAAAGGCGATTTATCATCAAATGGAACCATGTTTTTATTAACCGTAATATCTGCTTTGCCCAAGGCTTCCTCTGCTTCTTTTCCCGAGATATTTTTGTTGCGAAGGTCAATAAGCATCATATGGTTATCGGTTCCGCCGGAAATAATATCATAGCCTTTTTCCACAAAATGCTTCGCCATTACTGCCGCGTTCTTTTTCACTTGGACCATATAATGCAGGAAATCATCCGTCAAAGCTTCGCCAAAGGCAATCGCTTTTGCGGCGATAATATGCTCCAACGGCCCGCCCTGGTTTCCGGGAAAAATAGCGCTGTCCAGCAGACTGCTCATTTTTTTAAGGTTGCCGTTTTTCAGTTTTTGACCGAAGGGATTGTTAAAATCCTTTCCCATCAAAATCATTCCGCCGCGAGGGCCACGAAGGGTCTTGTGGGTGGTAGTTGTTACCACGTGGCAGTGCGGCAGTGGGTCGCCGATAATTCCTTTTGCAATTAATCCCGCCGGGTGCGCAATATCCGCAAAAAGCAGGGCGCCAACTTTATCGGCAATTTCGCGGAAACGCTTATAATCTATTTCTCTTGAATATGCAGAAGCTCCTGCAATAATCATTTTTGGTTTTTCCTTTAGGGCAATTTCTTCTACTTTATCATAATCAATCCGTCCAGTTTCCTTATCAACACCGTAAAAAACGGGATTGTAAAGCCTTCCCGAAAAGTTTACAGGAGAGCCATGGGTTAAATGCCCGCCGTGGGAAAGATCGAAACCTAAATATTTATCCCCCGGATTTAAACAGGCAGCAAAAACAGCTGTATTTGCTTGCGAACCACTATGGGGCTGCACATTTGCAAATTCTGCCCCAAACAGGGCTTTTGCGCGGTCAATGGCTATTTGCTCTACCTCGTCCACCACTTCGCAACCGCCGTAATAGCGCTTGCCGGGATAGCCTTCGGCATATTTATTCGTTAAAACGGAACCAGCGGCTTCCATTACTTGGTCGCTCACAAAATTCTCTGAGGCAATCAGCTCCAGACCGTTCAATTGGCGTTGTTTTTCGGCTTCTATCAGTTCAAAAATTTGTTCGTCGCGTTGCATAAAAAAGTTCAAAATTTATGGTTTATGGTTTAGAGTCGAAAAAATGGGAATTGCAGCCAGAGAACCACAAACTACAAACCATTTACTCTAAACCTCCACCGAAAGTTAATTAAATCCAAAAATAGTAATTACATTCGGTAACTATCCTGAAATATATATATTTGATGAAGAATTTTACTAACAAAACTCAGGTTGTAACTAAATTGCACTAACGAATTAATTCTATGATTTTGAAACTTTTGAATTTTTTTCCTTAGTTTTATTTGCAACTACAAAAAGAATTTTAAAAAATGCCCATAACAGCAAACGACCCCAAACGAAAAACCTGGCTGGATACTGCGCCAGACACAGATTTTCCAATACAAAACATTCCCTTCGGCGTTTTTTTAACGCGCGACGACATTATTACCATCGGAACCCGCATTGGCGATTATGCCATTGACCTTGGCGCACTGCACCAATTGGGGTATTTCAAAGGAATTGACCTTACCGATGATATCTTTCTGCAAGATACCTTGAACGATTTTATTAGCGACGGAAGAAAAACCTGGCGTTTGGTACGCAACCGGATTGCGGAAATTTTTGATGCCGAAAATCCAAAACTTCGCGATAACAAAGACCATCGACAGCACATCCTTTTCACGATGGATGAGGTGGAAATGCAGCTTCCCGTGCAAGTTGGCGATTATACCGATTTTTACTCCAGTAAGGAACACGCCACGAATGTAGGAACTATGTTCCGCGGAAAAGAGAACGCGTTGATGCCAAACTGGCTTCACATTCCCGTGGGATATCACGGAAGAAGTTCTTCCATAATCCCAAGTGGGATAAACGCTCGCAGACCTTGGGGACAAACCATGCCCGAGGGCGCGACTGAACCCGTTTTTGGTCCTTCAAAATTGGTTGATTTTGAATTGGAGATGGCTTTTATCACCACAGATGCAAACGCCTTGGGCGAACCCATTCCGGTGAACGAAGCCGAGGAATACATCTTCGGATTGGTGCTTTTCAACGATTGGAGCGCGCGCGATATCCAAAAATGGGAATATGTGCCGCTTGGTCCTTTCCTGGCTAAGAATTTTGCCTCATCCATTTCACCGTGGATTGTAACCTTGGATGCTTTGCAACCCTTCAAAGTGGAAGGCCCAAAACCTGAAATGGAGCAACTGCCCTATCTTCAGTATAAAGGAAAGAAAAGCTACGATATAAATCTTGAAGTTTATATTGCTCCCGAAAATGGAAAAGAAACCAAAGTTGCTGGTTCCAACTTTAAATATATGTACTGGAATATGAGCCAGCAATTGGCGCACCATACCATTAACGGCTGTAACGTAAACAGTGGCGATATGATGGGAAGCGGAACAATTTCAGGTCCAACGCCAGATAGTTATGGCTCTATGCTAGAACTTACTTGGCGCGGGGAAAAGCCTATTAAACTTTCCGATGGGTCAGAACGTAAATTTATAAACGATAATGATACCGTTATCTTAAAAGGTTTCTGTAAAAACGAAAACGTGCGGATTGGCTTTGGGGAATGTAGGACGAAACTGCTCCCGGCAATAAAGCTGTAGTCTTTTTATAATATGGAATTTAAAAACCACGAATACACGAATAATTAGGCATTAAAAAAATTCGTGTATTCGTGGTTTATTTTTCGCCCAATAATCTTCTTCAAAGTTATACAAGATAAATTGGCACTACTATTGTAATTTAGCCTTCATAACCAAATCAATTTCGGTATGAAGGCTTTTTACTTACTCCTATTTACTGCATTTTTCAGCATTTCCTGCAATAGCGTTAAACGTACCCAAAAGTTTGTTGCCCGAGGCGATTATGACCAAGCCATTGAGCTTGCCGTAAAAAAGCTTCAAAAAGATAAGGGCGCAAAAGAATATGAACCGCACATCCGTCTTTTGGAAGAGGCTTATTTAAAGGCCAAGGAGGATGATACGCGCCATATTTCTTTTCTGAAAAAGGAAAACAACCCTGCCGCCGCAAAGGAAATTTATTACACCTATCTCGATCTGCAGGCGCGTCAAGATCTGATCCGGCCTTTGCTTCCGCTTTACAGCAACGAAATGGGCAGAAAGGCGAATTTCGTGTTTTCAGATTATAGCAATGACCTGTTGGCGGCCAAGGATGCGTATGTAAAGGCGTTATACCATGAGGCCATCGTTTATATGCAGCGCAACACGAAAAAAGATTACCGAAGCGCTTTTAATGTTTTATGCGAACTAGATGAAGTGCAACCCAATTACCGCGATGTGCACCAACTTAAGGAAGACGCACATTTCCGGGGCACCGATTTCGTATTCGTAACGATAAACAACCACACCGGGCAGTTTATCCCTATTCGCCTTGAGCGCGATCTGCTTGATTTCAACACCTACGGATTGGATGATTTTTGGACCGAATATCACGGACAACGAGCGAACGATATCAATTATGACCTGGGCGTTGACTTAAATTTTCAGACCATCCAAATTTCACCTGAACGAATTTCGGATAGACAATATACCCGAACTCAGCACATTAAGGATGGCTTTGAATATCGCCGTGACCGTAAGGGAAATATTGTGCGTGACAGTCTGGGCAACCCAATTAAAATTGATAAGTTTATTAATGTTTCGGCACAGGTTACCATCATCACCCAGCAAAAAAGTGTATTTGTGGGCGGCACCGTGGTTTATAGGGATTTGAACAGAAGGCGGCAATTAAACAGTTTTCCAATTTCCTCGGAATTTGTTTTTGAAAATGTCTTTGCAAAATATCGCGGCGATGAACGCGCCCTGACCGCCGAGGACCGAAGACTGCTGAACAATTACTTTATACCCTTTCCGAACAACGAACAAATGGTCTTTGATGCCGGAACGGATATAAAGGAACGGTTTAAGGAGATTTTGAGGGATAATTCCTTTTAAAAATCAAACAAACCGCTCCAAATGCGAAGCCTCGATAGCATGGTGCGAATCGTGGTGTACCACTTCCCCATTCTTAATAACAAGCATTTGTGGGCTTTCGTGATGAACCTTAAAACGCATTGCTATTTCATTTGAAATCTCCCGGTTTTGCAAGAGGTCTAAATAATACAGTTTTAATTGCTCGTCGGTAAGTTTGTAGTTTTTCTCAAACAGTTTTAAAACGCCTCGGCTAATCCCGCAACGGGTGGAGTGTTTAAAAATAGCGACAGGTTTGATTTTGGATTCCTCCACTAGTTCATCCAATTGTTCCATAGTGCCCAAAACGTGCCACGGTACTTCTACTATTTCTTCTTTCGCAAGGTCTCTCGGCGACTTAAATTTATCAAAAAATCCCATAAATTATTTTTGTTTTTTAGTTATTCAAAACTACGAGTTTCAGCGTAGTATTTTCTAAAAGAAATGATAAAGTCCCCACTGTTAAAGCCGTCATAATGTCTGTTAAATCAAAGAATTTAGCAGACATTTTGTCTTAATTTTAGCGTGGCTTTATATTTGAAAATACCTTTTTGAAATAAAATAATATGTCAGACCAAGCGCATCCGATAGCTATCGGATCCAAGCCATTTCAAATAAAAAATAACAATAGATAATAAGCAATAAAATGAACTTTAACAACTTTACAATAAAAAGCCAAGAGGCCATACAGCAGGCGCAGCAGATTGCGCAGGGCTACGGCCACCAGCAGATTGAGAACGAACACCTCCTCAAAGCTATTTTTGACGTGGATGAAAACGTGGCACCTTTCATCTTAAAAAAACTTAACGTAAACCTTGTTACCCTAAAACAAATCTTGGACAAGCAATTGGAAAGCTTTCCAAAGGTTTCCGGCGGCGATATTATGCTTTCCCGCGAAGCGAACAAAACGGTCATCGAAGCCAGCAATATTGCAAAAAAGATGGGCGATGAATATGTTTCCATAGAACATCTTTTATTGGCGATTCTAAACTCAAAAAGCAGCATTGCACAGAGCCTGAAAGACCAAGGCGTAACCGAAAAGGGAATGAAAGCCGCGATTGACGAACTCCGCGGGGGTGAAAAGGTAACCTCCCAAAGTGCCGAGGAAACTTATAATTCTTTAAATAAATACGCCAAAAACCTCAACCAACTTGCCCGCGACGGCAAGCTGGACCCCGTTATTGGCCGTGATGAGGAAATACGAAGAATTCTTCAAATCCTTTCGCGAAGAACCAAAAACAACCCGATGCTTGTGGGCGAGCCCGGTACAGGAAAAACCGCCATTGCGGAAGGTTTGGCGCATAGAATTGTTGATGGCGACGTGCCCGAGAACCTAAAATCAAAAGAGATTTATTCTTTGGATATGGGCGCGCTGATTGCAGGAGCGAAATACAAAGGTGAATTTGAAGAGCGTCTAAAAGCCGTTATCAAGGAAGTAACTTCCAGTGAAGGCGATATCGTACTTTTCATTGACGAAATCCATACCCTCGTTGGCGCTGGTGGCGGACAGGGTGCCATGGACGCCGCGAATATTTTGAAGCCCGCCCTTGCGCGTGGCGAATTGCGCGCCATTGGAGCAACGACATTGGATGAATATCAAAAATATTTCGAAAAGGACAAAGCTTTGGAACGCCGTTTCCAAAAAGTGGTTGTTGACGAGCCCGATACGGAAAGTGCCATTTCAATTCTTCGAGGAATTAAGGAAAAATACGAGACCCACCACAAAGTGCGTATTAAGGATGAGGCAATTATTGCTGCCGTTGAACTTTCGGAAAGATATATTACCAACCGTTTTCTTCCCGATAAGGCTATTGACCTTATGGACGAAGCCGCAAGTAAACTTCGAATGGAAATAAATTCAAAACCCGAGGAACTTGACGTTTTGGACAGAAAAATTATGCAGCTTGAAATTGAAATTGAAGCCATAAAACGGGAAAAGGACGAAACCAAGCTGAAATCGCTCAATGCCGAACTTGCCAATCTTAAGGAAGAACGCAACGAACTTAACGCGCGATGGCAGAGTGAAAAAGAGGTGGTTGACAATGTGCAGAACCTCAAAACACAAATTGAGGAATACAAGTTGGAAGCCGAGCGTGCCGAACGGGAAGGCGATTTTGGAAAAGTTGCGGAGCTCCGTTACGGAAAAATCAAGGAAGCTCAGGAAGAACTCAATAAATTGGAAGCACAATTGGCCGAAAAACAAGACGGCACTTCCATGATAAAGGAGGAAGTAACCCGCGAGGACATTGCCGAAGTAGTAGCAAAATGGACGGGAATACCTGTTACCAAAATGCTGCAGAGCGACCGCGAAAAGCTATTGAAGCTCGAAGACCATTTGCACAAACGTGTGGTGGGCCAAAACGAAGCCATAGAAGCGGTTAGCGACGCCATTCGCCGTAGCCGTGCAGGGTTGCAGGATGAAAAGAAACCCATAGGCAGCTTCCTATTCCTGGGAACTACTGGGGTGGGTAAAACCGAGCTTGCAAAGGCATTGGCCGAATATCTCTTTGACGATGAAAACGCAATGACCCGAATAGATATGAGCGAATACCAGGAACGCCACAGCGTGAGCCGCTTGGTAGGTGCGCCTCCCGGATATGTGGGTTACGAGGAAGGCGGACAACTCACCGAGGCCGTGCGCCGCAAACCCTATAGCGTGGTTTTGCTTGATGAAATTGAAAAAGCGCACCCAGATACTTTCAATATTTTATTGCAGGTGTTGGATGAAGGAAGACTAACTGATAACAAAGGCCGTTTAGCAGATTTCAAAAACACGATTATTATTATGACCAGCAATATGGGCAGCGATATAATCCAAGAGCGCTTTGAGACTGTAAAAGATCCCGAGACCGCAATGGAAGCAGCCAAAATAGAAGTGCTGGCGCTTTTAAAGCAGACCGTGCGCCCAGAGTTTTTGAACCGTATTGACGACATCATCATGTTTACCCCGCTTTCAAAAAGCGATATTCAGCAGATTGTAAAGCTACAGTTGAAAGGCGTTTCCAAAATGCTTTTGAAACAGAACATCGTGCTGGATGCCACACCGGAAGCCATTAAGTACCTTTCGGAAAAAGGATTTGATCCGCAGTTTGGCGCAAGACCTGTAAAAAGGGTAATTCAGCGGGAAGTGCTGAACGAGCTAAGTAAGGAAATCCTCGCCGGAAAAATAACCACTGACAGTATAATCTTGCTCGATAGCTTTGATGACTCACTGGTATTTAGAAACCAAGAGAATTTAGTTGAATAGATTGGATTAATTAGTCAATTTGAAAAACCCTCAAGAATTTACTTGGGGGTTTTGTGTATCTCTAATTCATTAATAGCCGCATTAGGCCAAAAAAAGACCCCTTAAAATTTCAATGTTTGAAATTTTAAGGGGTCCGGCTTCAAATAAAGCGGTAACTAAAGTTTAGTTTAAAACTACCACTTGTCAATCTGTTCCTTCAATTTTTCTTTGGATTCACCTGTTTTCTCTTGAAGGCGACCAAGCAATTCGTCCGATTTTCCTTCGGCATACTTTAGGTCATCATCGGTAAGGTCTGCGTATTTCTGCTTAAATTTACCTTTTACTTGGTTCCATTTTCCTTTAAACTGATCTTCGTTCATAGCTTTTTTGTTTTAAGTTAAATTAATTTTTCTTTTTCGTTTTATAAAATTACAACAGGAACCCGCCCATTTCTAATAATGAAATATTAAAGATTCCACAGTTTTAGTTATAACTTTGCCAATGAATCTTAAAAAGTGTTATTTAATAAGCAAAACCTATGAAGCATTTCATTTTAGTATTGACACTATTGCCACTCTTCACCTTTTGCGGACAACAAAAAGAAAAAGAATCTGAGAGCGGCAATGAATCTGCTGCCTCCAATTACAGCGCAACTTATTATTTAATCCGCCACGCCGAAAAAGTACGTACCGACCCAAAAGACCCCGACCCTGCCCTGAACATTGACGGGATGATGCGCGCCAAGCGTTGGGCTGCCTATTTTGAACCCATCAAGCTTGATGAAATCTACATAACAAAATACATCCGTACCAAGCAGACCATTTCGTTCATAGCACAGCAGAAGCAGATTTCGCCAAAGCGCTATGACCCGAACACAATCTATTCCGAGGAATTTTTAAAGGAAACCAACGGAAAGACCGTGCTCATCGCCGGCCATAGCAACACCACCCCGCAGTTGGTGAACCAATTAATAGGCGAAGACAGGTTTGAGGATATGGACGATAGTGATAATTCCACACTTTTTAAGGTAACGATAGATGGTCCCGATAAAA
Source organism: Aequorivita vladivostokensis (assembly GCF_000952855.1). Classification (GTDB taxonomy): domain Bacteria; phylum Bacteroidota; class Bacteroidia; order Flavobacteriales; family Flavobacteriaceae; genus Aequorivita; species Aequorivita vladivostokensis. The sequence goes on from NZ_JSVU01000002.1 coordinate 397,960, forward strand.
AGGTTGAAACGATTATCGTTGAGTAGTGAGTGGTGAGTGACAATATTCTTTATTCTTTATTCTTTATTCTTTATTCTTTATTCTTTATTCTTTAATCCGTACACATTATTGTTTATTCATTATTAATTCTGCATTATTCAATCTATTTTTGCAGCTATGGCAATTCAGAAAAACGTAAAAATAAAAAACCGAAAGGCGAGGTTTGAGTATGAAATTCTCGATACCTACACCGCCGGCATCGTCTTGCGGGGCACCGAAATTAAGGCCATTCGTGAAGGCAAGGCGTCCATAGCTGAAAGTTTTTGTGAATTTAGCAATGGAGAGCTCTTCGTGATTAATATGACCGTGCAGGAATACAGCCACGCCACGCACTACAATCATTCCCCAAAAAGCGAGCGCAAACTTCTTTTAAACCGCAGCGAGCTAAAAAAACTTGAAAAGGAAGTAAGAAACAGCGGACTTACCATAATCCCGCTTGTACTTTTTACCAATAGCAAAGGCTTGGCAAAAATGGACATAGCGCTTGCAAAAGGTAAAAAGGAGTACGACAAGCGCGAAACCATCAAGGAACGCGACACCAAAAAGCAGCTTAGCCGTATCAAAAAAGCTTTTAATAATTAATTCATAAAAATTTTACTGGCAGATAAGGTTTTGGTATTTTGGTTGGGAAATAACCAAAAGCAGTCCTTCTTTCCTTTATGAAAAAATTACTTTTTGTCCTCTTACTTTTTTCCACTTATCTACTCCAGGCCCAAATTGTTGGAAAAGTAACCGATACCAAAGGCGAGCCCCTGCCCTACGTAAACATTTACCTTCAAAATAGCTACATAGGCACCACCACAAATGACGATGGCAACTACTCGCTCAACGTTTCCCAACCGGGCGAATACAAGGTTATTTTTCAGTTCTTGGGCTATAAAACCTTAACCAAAACGATTGCTCCCAGTACCTTTCCTTTTATTCTGAATATTTCCCTGGAAGAAGAAACCACCAGCCTTGATGAAGTGGTGGTCAACACTTCCGAAGACCCAGCGTACCGCATCATCCGAAAAACCATTGCCCAACGGAAGGAAAATCTGGAGAAGTTGAGCGAATACACAGCCGATTTTTATTCGCGCGGACTGTGGAAAGTTAAAAACGTGCCCGAAAAAATAATGGGCCAGGAAGTCGGCGATTTTGACGGAATGCTGGATTCTACCCGCACGGGCATCATTTACCTATCGGAAACCATTTCAGAAATAGCGTACCAAAAACCCGATAAATTCACCGAAAAGATTATCGCCAGCAAAGTGAGCGGCAACGATAACGGTTTCAGCTTCAACAGCGCACAGAGCGCCAACATCTCCTTTTACGAAAATACGATTGAATTGAACGCGGCACTGGTTTCGCCCATTGCCAATAATGCATTGAATTATTACAACTATAAATTGGACGGCGTTTTTTACGAAGGCCCAAAACTCATCAACAAAATAAAGGTAATCCCCAAACGCCCCAATGACAGGGTTTGGCAAGGCTATGTATATATTGTGGAAGACGATTGGCAGCTATACGGAGTTGAACTTTCTACCACGGGAGCGGCGATACAAGTGCCTTTTGTGAGCAATTTAATGGTGAAACAGAACTATAAATACGATAGCGATTATGATTTTTGGGTGAAAATTTCACAGTCCGTCGATTTCGGTTTTGGCTTTTTGGGAATGGAAGGCGACGGTCGGTTTATAGCCGTTTATAGCAATTATGACTTTAAGCCACAGTTCACCAAAAAATCCTTTACCAACGAAGTGCTTTCCTTTAAACCCGAGGCCAACAAAAAGGACAGTCTGTTTTGGCGAGGCAGCCGCCCCGTGCCGTTGACCGATGAGGAGCTGAGAGATTACATCAAAAAAGACAGCATACAGGTTTTAAGGCGCTCAAAGCCCTATTTGGATTCACTGGACGCAAAGTCGAACAAACCCGGTGTTCTGAGTCTGCTGACAGGTTATACCTATAAAAATTCCTTTGAAAAATGGTCTGTTGGTTATGAAGGCCCTTTGCCCAACATAAATTTCAATACCGTTCAGGGCTGGAAGAGTACGGCGGGACTAACGTTTAACAAATGGTACGACGACAACCAGACCAACACCCTTTCGGCGGCCGTTCGGGCAGATTACGGGATTGCAGAAGACAGGCTTCGGTTTACGGCGAATATTCTTCGGAATTTTAATTGGACGGACAAATTGCGCTTCTCCCTTTCGGGCGGAAGCACAGTGGCCCAGTTTAATGATACGGAGCCCATTTCGCCATTGATAAATACGTTTGCCACCCTTTTCTTTGAAAGGAACTATATGAAGCTGTACGAGCTAAATTTCGGACGAATCGCTTACAGTCAGGAAGTTTTTAACGGGCTACACCTGTACGCCGCCGTGGCTTATGAAAACAGAAAGCCGCTTTTCAACAATACCGATTACGTTACCATTCCATTTGACGATGTGAGCTATACCAGCAACAACCCATTGGCACCAAACGATTTCAGCAATGCCGCAATCACCGAGCATAACATCGTGAAAAGCAAGCTTCGGGCGCGCATCAACTTTGCCCAAAAGTATTTTTCAAACCCCGATATGAAATTCAATATTGGCGACAACAAATATCCGGAGTTAAATATTTCCGTGGAAAATGGTGCCGCGATTACTGAAAGTTATTATGATTACACTCAGTTTGAAGCAAGTTTGAACCAATCCATTTCCTTGGGAAACAAGGGACAGTTTTATTACAATTTAAAAGGGGGAACCTTTGCCAATGGCGACGGGATTTCCTTTGTGGATTACAAACATTTCAACGGAAATCAAACACGGGTGGGCACTTCGCCTAATTATACAAATGTTTTTAACCTGATGCCCTATTACGATTTCAGCACCAACAAAAGTTATTTTGAAGGCCATGTGGAGCACGATTTCCGTGGATGGATTTTGGGGAAAATTCCGGGAATCAATCAATTGAATCTCAATTTAGTAGCTGGCGCGCACTTTTTGAGCACCGAAGAACGGAAACCTTATTCCGAAATTTCCGTAGGTATTGACAACCTCGGTTTTGGAAAATTCAGGCTGTTGCGAGTGGATTATGTGCGCTCCTATTACAACGGCGGCAGCGACGGCGCCTTTATTTTTGGGCTGAAATTTCTGGATCTTTTGGGGCTTTAATAGAAAAAACTATGAAAAATATTTTAAAACTACTAGTTATCTTTTCACTTTTCACTAGTTGTATTCCGATGCAAAAAGTGCCGAAAGATGCAGTAATGACGGACTTTTTCCACTTTCAAAAAGCGAAGGATTACGACGCTTCCAAATGGGTGGTATTTCTACCGGGGACTGGCGGCTTGCGGATTTTTAAGGACACAACCCATTATTACAAGGTAGCTGAAAAGCTAAACGCGGAAGGCATTTCGGTTCTATTGGTCGATAATGTTGCTGCCTATAAAGCTTCCAAAAGAGACGTTGACGAAGAAGAACCCGCACAAATTCTCTGGACACTGGAAGAGGCTCTAAAGTGGGCAAAACAGAATGGAGATATCGCTCCAAGTTCAGAGGGAAGCATCGTGGGCTGGTCACGGGCTGGCCTCGGTTTAATTCCGCTTGCAAATGATGAAGATGAATTGAAAAAACTCAATATAAAATCAATTGCAATGTTTTATCCTGCAAATGGTTATGAAATTCAACTTAAACCAAAAGTTCCAGTACTGGTAATGACTGGCGGAAAGGATAAAATCGTTAAAGTTGACGATATTTTGAAGCATATGGTTGCCGAAAATGTGACCATTCAAGTTTATGATGATGCGTATCACGGCTATGATGTGGAAAGCCTGAAAAAGGGAAAATATTACCGCTACATTCCCTTCATCAGCAAAAAGCATTATCTCCTAAAGTACGATGAAGAAGCCGCGCAGGAATCTTTTGAGGAATTGATTAAATTTTTAAGGAAAAACTAAATCTTCGTGCCCTTTACGGCTCTGCAGTGTTAATTTTACCGCAAAGACGCGGAGAGCGCAAAGCATAAAACCATGGCAATACCTTTTCCAATCATAATAACAGAACGCTTAAACCTTCGGAAAATAGTTCCCGCAGACCTGGACAGGGTCTATTTTTTACGCTCAAACACAGATATCAACAAATACATAAAGCGGCCACCGCAGACGCGGGAAACGGCAATTGCGCATATCCAACTGCTGGACGGCAATTTAAAATCCGACAAAGCGATTGCCTGGGGAATTACGACCAAAGAATCAAACGTTTTGATTGGCTCCATTTGCCTTTGGAATTTTTCAGAAGACAAAAAAACCGCAGAGGTGGGTTACGACCTCGACCCCGAATATCAAGGCAAGGGAATTATGGGCGAAGCACTAAAAGCTGTTTTGGATTACGGCTTCAACCAAAGAGGTTTTGAAACTATCGAAGCCTATACGGATTATAGGAATATTCCTTCAAAAAAGCTATTGAAACGACATGGATTTATTCCAAGAGAAGGCGAAAAAGATTCTGATAACCAAGATAATAGAATATATTACCTAAACCTTTAGTTTTTGTCTTCCAAAAGTGGTACAAATCGGAATTCTCCGTACTCTTCTTTCTGAAATTCGGTGTCGGATTTACGCAAAAATACCGTCATAATCTGTACATTTTCCCCAACCGGAATTACCAATCTTCCACCAATTTTTAACTGCGCCAACAACGGATTGGGGACATAGGGCGCTCCGGCAGTTACGATAATTCCGTCAAAAGGAGCTTCCTCTTCCAGCCCGATATAACCGTCGCCAAAAATCATGCGTTTGGGTTTGTAGCCAAGTTTTGGAAGAAAGAGTTTCGTTTTTTTGAAAAGTTCGTTTTGTCTTTCAATGGTGTATAGAATCGCTCCCATTTCCAAAAGTACTGCAGCTTGATAGCCGCTCCCCGTTCCTATTTCCAGAATTTTGTCGCCCTTCTTCACTTGCAAGAGTTCCGTTTGGCGAGCCACGGTATATGGCTGCGAAATGGTCTGGTCTGCAGCAATCGGGAAAGCCTTGTCAACATACGCGTGGTCCACAAAGCCCGAGTCCATAAAAAGATGCCGTGGAATCTTGCCGATGGCCTGTAAAACGTTTTTGTCGGCTATCCCTTTTCTTTTAAGGGTTTCAACCAGTTTTTTACGCATTCCTTGGTGGGTAAATGTATCTTTCACTGCTATTGGATTTGAGATTTTGACGTGAGATATTAGACTTTACAAAGTAACCAAATTAGCGTATTAAGCACCAAATTTCAAGTACCAATTTCCAAATATATTTCGGAAAGCAAATAGCAAAGCCAATACCCCAGCCTTAAAGGGAGTTAATCATATAATTATGAGAAATGGCTTGTTTCCCAATAACAAGAATTCTGACGTCAACCACCACAAAGAAAGCCAAAACACTCCCTTTAACGCTCAGGGATCAAACTCGAACTTCTAAACTCATAAACTTCTAAACTTATAAACCCATCAACTCCTAAACTTTTAGACCCCTCAACTTTTCAACTTTCCCCCGAAACCCGTACATTTGTGAAAAACACACGCCAATGCTAAAAGCGGGAGTTCTGGGTGCAGGTCACCTGGGAAAAATACACTTGAAATTGCTGCAACAATCCACAAAATATGACCTTGTGGGATTCTTCGATGCCAGCAAGGAAGCCTCGAAACAAATAGAAACTGAATTCGGCTATAAAAGTTTTCCCTCGATGGAAAGCCTTATAGATGCTTGCGATATGGTGGTTGTGGTGACCCCGACGAGCACACATTTTGAATGTGCCGAAAAGGTAATACGGGCCGGAAAGCATCTTTTTATTGAGAAACCCATTACGGAAACGGTCGCACAGGCAGAGCAGATTCGCGATTTGGCGAAAGAGATGAAAGTACGCGGACAAGTAGGGCAAGTGGAACGTTTTAACCCTGCCTTTCAAGCCATTAAGGATAAAATCCACAACCCGATGTTTATTGAGACCCACCGTTTGGCGGAGTTCAACCCCCGCGGGACCGATGTTTCGGTGGTATTGGATTTGATGATACACGACATCGATGCTATCTTGAGCGTTGTAAAAAGCTCGGTAAAGTCGGTAAGCTCCAGTGGCGTTTCGGTTATCAGCGAAACGCCCGATATTGCCAATGCCCGCATTGAGTTTGAAAATGGTTGCGTGGCAAATTTGACCGCAAGCCGCATTTCGCTTAAAAAAATGCGCAAGGCCCGTTTCTTTCAGCGCGACGCCTATATTTCGGTAGATTTTCTGGAGAAGAAATGCGAAGTGGTAAAAATGAAGGACGCCCCAAAGGAAATAGACGATTTTGCGATGGTGTTGACCAATGCGGAAGGAATAAAAAAACAAATCTATTTCGAAAACCCAAAAATTGAGGCAAACAATGCCATTCTTGACGAGCTGGAAAGTTTTTACGAAGCCATTAAAGCCGATAGAACTCCAGAGGTTTCGCTTAAACAAGGTACAGAGGCGCTTCGGGTGGCCATGTTGATAATTGAAAATTTTAAGAAAATATAGGCCCCTAACCCCGAAAGGAGGCCTAAACTTTGGAGAAATTATAAAAAGAATAAAAAAGTCTAAAATCTCAAGTCTAAAATCTCATATCTAAAAAATGAAAAACATAGCAGTAATAGGCGCAGGCACAATGGGCAACGGAATAGCCCACACCTTCGCACAATTTGATTATAAAGTACAGTTGATTGATATTCACCAAACGTCGCTTGACAAAGGGATTGCCACCATCACCAAGAATTTGGACAGAATGGTCGCTAAAGAAACCATTTCTGAAGAAGACAAGCAACGAACGCTGAAAAATATAACCACCTATACCAGCCTTGAGGAAGGCGTGGAATGTGCGGGACTTGTTGTGGAAGCAGCCACTGAAAATGTGGATTTAAAACTGAAAATCTTCCGCGATTTGGACAAGTTTTGTCCGGAAGATACCATTCTTGCGAGCAATACTTCTTCCATTTCAATTACGCAGATTGCCTCGGTAACCTCGCGTCCCGGAATGGTTATCGGGATGCACTTTATGAATCCGGTGCCGATTATGAAATTGGTTGAAATAATAAAAGGTTACAGCACGAGTGAGGAAACTTTCAAAACGGTGGAAGAACTTTCAAAAAAGCTGAATAAAGTTCCCGTGGAAGTAAATGATTACCCAGGTTTCGTGGCAAACCGCATTTTGATGCCGATGATAAACGAAGCCATTGAAACGCTTTATAACGGCGTGGCCGGCGTGAAGGAAATAGACACCGTAATGAAACTGGGGATGGCCCACCCGATGGGTCCCTTGGCATTGGCAGATTTTATCGGGCTTGATGTTTGTCTTTCTATTTTGAAAGTGATGTACGAAGGCTTTAAAAATCCAAAATACGCGCCTTGCCCATTATTGGTAAATATGGTCATGGCAGGAAAACTGGGCGCCAAAAGCGGCGAAGGTTTTTATGATTACAGCCAAAACAGAAAGGCGGAGGATGTTTCTTCGCAATTTTCGAAATAAATTTTAACCACGGAGTGCACAAAGATTTGCACAAAGTCCACAAAGAAAACCACTAAACTTTTAAACTTTTAAACTCCTAAACTTATCAACCCATCGACTCATCGACTTTTAAACACTTAAACTACTAAACTCATAAATCCAAACATTGGCCAAAATTATCCCCTTTAAAGCCGTCCGCCCTACGCGTGACAAAGTGAGCCTGCTCGCGGCGCGCTCCTATGACAGTTATACGGCCATGCAGGTAGAGTCGCGATTGCGGGACAACCCATTTTCGTTTCTGCATATCGTGAACCCGGGGTATAAGTATCAAAAGGAAATTTCGGGCGAAGAACGCTACGGCCTGGTACGCAACCGCTATCAGGAATTTAAGGAAGATGAAATTTTTATTCAGGACGAAAAACCGTCATTCTACATTTATAAAATCGTAAACCGTGACAGGCTTGAGTTCAACGGCATTGTGGCCGCGGCGAGCGTTCAGGATTACGCCGATGATGTCATCAAAAAACATGAGGACACGCTGGAATTTCGAGAGGTTATTTTTAAGGAATACCTAAAAACCGTGGGTTTCAACGCAGAAGCCGTGCTCCTCACCTATCCCGATAATGACGAATTGGAAGCCATAATTGAAGAGGTAATGCAAAGCCGCGCCGAGTATGAATTTACCACCACCTATCGCGACACGCACTATCTGTGGAATGTAGATGACGAAGTGCTGCTGAAAAAAATCCAACAGATTTATAGCAAAATGCCAGCGCTGTATATTGCCGATGGCCACCACCGCTCTGCTTCTTCATACCTATTAGCGAAAGATTTGAAGGAAGAAAATCCCAACCACACCGGCGATGAACCTTATAACTATTTTATGAGCTACCTCATTCCGGAAAGCGATTTAAAAATATATGAGTTCAACCGCTTGGTGAAGGATTTGAACGGGATGACAAAGGAAGAGTTTTTAATAAAGCTCGACGAACATTTCAGAATAGAAAACCGCGGAATGGAATATTACAAGCCTTCGAAACTGCACCATTTCAGCATGTATCTTGATGGCGAGTTTTATTCCTTGTACCTTCGCAAGACAAAATATGAAATAAAAAATGCGCTCGATGCGTTGGACACCCATATTTTATACGTTACGGTCTTAAAACCTCTTCTCGGCATCGAGGATTTACGGAACGACCAGCGCATTGAATATTCCCACGGAAAAAAGGATTTGGCATACGTAAAAACCGTGGTTGATTCGGGGACGTTTGCTGTGGGTTTTGGGCTGGTTGCCGTCACTACGGACGAACTAAAGCAGATAGCCGACGAAGGCCTGAAAATGCCCCCCAAGAGCACCTATATTGAACCGAAACTGAGAAGTGGCGTAACGGTTTACGAATTCTGAAAAAAGAGAAAAGAGAAAAGAGAAAGGAGAAAGGAAAAAGAGAAGTGATTATGACGATTTCAGAAAATTTAAAAAATTTAAAAAAAGCATTACCGAAGGATGTTACACTGGTAGCGGTTTCAAAAACCAAGCCCGTGAGCGATTTGATGGAGGCCTACAACGCAGGTCAGCGTGTTTTTGGCGAAAACAAAATTCAGGAAATGGAAGCCAAATGGCAGGAAATGCCAAAGGATGTGGAGTGGCACATGATTGGCCACGTGCAGCGCAACAAGGTAAAATATATGGCTCCTTTCGTGAGTCTGATTCACGCGGTGGACAGCTTAAAACTTTTAAAGGAAATCAACAAAGAAGCCCTAAAGAATAACCGGACCATCAATTGCTTGCTTCAAGTAAAGATAGCCGAAGAAGAGAGTAAATTTGGAATGGACGAAGCCGACGCCGCTTCCCTCCTCGCTTCCGAGGCATTTAAAAAACTTCAGAATGTAAAAGTTGTGGGCCTTATGGGAATGGCAACCTTTACCGATGATGAAAGGCAGATTTCAGAAGAATTTCAGAAATTGAAGGATGTTTTTGAAAAATTCAAGGTTCAAGATTCAAGATTTAAAATTCTCAGTATGGGAATGAGCGGCGATTACAAAATCGCAATCGAACACGGCAGCAATATGGTGCGTGTGGGAAGTGCGATTTTTGGGGAACGGAATTACGAGTAAACAGTTTTCTGTAGCGGTAAGCAGTCTTTACAATAAAAAATAAAAATAGAGAATAGTCAATAAACGGATGTACGCAATTTTAGACATAGAGACGACGGGTGGAAAATACAATGAGGAAGGGATTACCGAAATTGCAATTTACAAATTTGACGGTCACAAAATCGTGGACCAGTTTTCAAGTTTAATCAATCCCGAAAAGCCCATCCAGCCATTTGTTGTAAACCTAACGGGCATTAATAATGAAATGCTCCGGCACGCGCCCAAGTTTTACGAAGTGGCCAAACGCATCATCGAAATTACCGATGGCTGTATTATGGTGGCGCACAATGCCCTTTTCGATAATAGAATCCTTACCACCGAATTTGACCGATTAGGCTACCCATTTGAAAAGGAAACCCTTTGCACGGTGGAGCTCGCAAAAAAGTTGATACCCGATATGCCTTCATACAGTTTGGGAAAATTGGTGCGCTCGTTGGGCATTCCGTTAAGCGACCGCCACCGCGCCCAGGGAGATGCAAAGGCTACCGTGGCACTTTTTAAAATGTTGTTGGCAAAGGACACTTCCAAAGAAATAATTACGGAAACGCTCCGCAAAGACCCAAAACGGGAAATGGCGCCAAAACTTCTCGATATTATTGAAAACGCACCTTCTGAAACGGGTGTGTATTATATGCACAACGAAGCGGGAAACATAATTTACATCGGCAAGAGCAGGAATATCCGAAAAAGGTTGATGCAGCATTTTACCAACGATAACCGGAAGTCAAAAAAAATCCAACGGGAAGTTAAAGCGGTCACTTTTGAAAAAACGGGGAATGAAATGATAGCGCTTTTGAAGGAGTTTGAAGAAATAAAACAAAACAGGCCGCTATTTAACCGATCGCTTCGGCATCCGGTTTTTACACATCAACTCACCTCTTTTGTTGACGAAAACGGTTACATAAACCTAAAGATTGAAAAAGCGGACGGCAGAAAAAAGGCCATTTCTACGTTCAGTAATTATCAACAGGCAAAATCTGCACTTTTCAGAATAACTGAGGAAAACCAACTGTGCCAAAAGCTTACGGGACTTTACGAGACCAAAAAACAGTGTTTCAATTATTCCATTAATGAGTGTTACGGAGCTTGTGTTAACAAGGAACCGGCTGCCGAATATAACAACCGCGTACAGGCATTTTTGGAGCAGCATGCCAATGAAAACCAAAACCTGCTAATCATAGACCGCGGACGGGACGTGGAGGAACGCTCCGTGATTTTGATTGAAAACGGAAAATTCAAAGGCTATGGATTTTATAATTTGAATTATCAGATCAACAATCCCGAAATTCTAAAAAGCATTATCAACCCAATGCAGGACAGCCGTGACGTTCGGCATATTATTCAAAATTACCTTCGGAAGAATAAAGTGCTTAAAACCATAAACCTTTCTGTTAATAAAGTCAATTAAGCTAAAAGTTGCTTATTTTTAGTCATTCAAAAAAATTATCTTGAAACCAACCAATAAAAAATCCTGGCGCTACAGGCTTCACGAAATAATCTACGAAGCCGATACGCCTATGGGAAGGCTTTTCGACATTGTCCTCCTGATACTTATTCTGCTGAGCGTTGTGATCGTAATGCTGGAGAGCGTACGTTCCATCGATTTGGAATACCACCGGTTGTTTTATATAATTGAATGGATTATAACCATTTTCTTTACCATTGAATATATCGCGCGCATCATCACCGTAAAAAAACCAAGGCACTATATTTTCAGTTTTTATGGAATTATTGACTTTCTTTCCACCATTCCGTTATATCTGTCGTTCATACTTGTGGGGAGCAATTATTTGCTTACCGTGCGGGCGTTGCGACTGTTGCGGGTTTTCAGAATTTTAAAGATAACGCGGTACATTGGCGAAGGCAACAAGTTGAAAAAGGCACTGATAGAAAGCCGCCCGAAAATCTTTATCTTCATATTTGCCGTTCTCATCGTAGCCATTATTGCCGGAACCCTTATGTATCTTATTGAAGGAGAGGAAAGCGGTTTCAAAAGTATTCCCGTGAGCGTATATTGGTGTATTGTAACCCTAACCACCGTAGGTTTTGGCGATATTGCGCCTGTTACTCCGGCCGGGCAGTTTTTGGCAACCATCATAATGATTCTTGGGTATGGAGTTATCGCAGTGCCAACAGGAATTGTGAGCGCCCAATACTTAAGAAAGGCAAGTGATGATTACGTTCACGTAAATACCCAATCTTGCAGAAATTGCGGGGCGCAACGACACAGAGACGATGCCAAATTTTGCCACAAGTGTGGGGACGAACTAAACCCAAAAAGTCACGTAGAAACATAATGTCTTCAAAAAAGCCATTGTTAATATGTGTAGTGGGTGCTACCGCCATCGGCAAGACTTCCTTGGCCGTAAAACTTGCGCAGGCTTTTTCTACGGAAATCATTTCGGCAGATTCGCGGCAGTTTTTTAAGGAAATGACCATTGGCACTGCCGTTCCCAGCAAACAGGAATTAAGCGCCGCCCCGCACCATTTCATTCAAAATAAAAGTATTTTTGAAGCGTATTCCGTAGGCGATTTTGAGCGGGATGCGATTGCGTTGTTGGAAAATCTTTTTAAAAAAAATCAAATCGTTATAATGGTCGGCGGCTCTGGCCTTTATGTGGATGCCGTGGTGAAAGGTCTGGACAATTTTCCAAAAGTGCCTTCGGAAATAAGGGAACAGTTGAATCTGGAGTTAAATGAAAAGGGCCTTGAGGCACTACAAAATGAATTGAGGAATGCAGATCCCGTATATTTTGAGAAGGTGGATATCCAAAATCCTCACCGAGTAATTCGGGCTTTGGAAATCTATCGCGCCACCGGGAAACCATATTCGTCCTTCCTTAAAAAAGAAAATATACAAAGAGACTTCAATACTTTATTTATTGGTTTAACTGTCAATAGGGAAATAATCTACGAACGCATTAATCATCGGGTAGATACTATGATTAAGGAAGGGCTAATAGATGAGGCGAAATCGCTTTTTCAATACAAAGAAGAAAATGCACTGCAAACAGTGGGCTATCGCGAACTTTTTGAATATTTTGAGGGTAAAATTTCTTTGGAAGAAGCCATTTTAGAAATTAAAAAAAATACGCGCAGATTTGCAAAACGCCAAAATACCTGGTTTAAAAAAAATGAGGCTATCCATTGGTTTGATTACGATACGGAGGTCTCGGAAATTATAAATTTTATAAATGAAAAAAACGCCCTTTAGAGGCGTTTTTTTACACTTATCTTAATCTGTAATTAATTGTCAACTTCGCTCTTCACCACCAAACGGAATCCTTCGCCGTGAATATTGATGATTTCCACTCCATCGTCCTTGCTTAGATATTTACGCAATTTGGCAATGTAAACGTCCATACTACGGGAGGTAAAGTAGTTATCATCCCTCCAAATCTTGGTTAAGGCAAGCTCGCGCGGCATCAAGTCGTTTTTGTGCAGTGCCAAAAGCCGCAACAATTCGTTCTCCTTTGGAGAAAGTTTAATAGGTGTTTCCTTGTTATAGGTTAAGAATCGCAGTTTGGAATTTAGGTGGAAATTGCCAATCTGAAATTCAAATTGCTTGCTATCTGCAATAGAATCTGTAGCTTTCCTTTGAATGATTGCCTTAATTTTCATCAAAAGTACCTCGCTGTCAAAAGGCTTATTTAGGTAATCATCGGCCCCTACCTTGTACCCTTTAAGCACATCTTCCTTCATGGCCTTTGCGGTAAGGAAAATGATAGGCACATCCTCGTTTTTCTCCCGGATTTCCTTAGCCAATGTGAAGCCATCTTTATAAGGCATCATTACATCTAGTATGCAAAGATCGAAATCATCCTTTTTAAATTTTTCAAAACCTTCCATCCCGTTTTTTGCGTGGGTTACGTTATAATCGTTCATGGCTAGGTAATCTTTTAATACTGTCCCAAAGTTGGGATCGTCTTCCACAAGAAGGATTTTTTTGTTTTCTGTTTCCATAATTTTAAGATATTAAGTGTAGTTTTATAATAAATGTGCTGCCTTTTCCTTTTTCGCTTTCTACGTAAATTTCGGCATCGTGATCATCCAAAATACGTTTTACATAGGCTAAACCAAGGCCATGCCCTTTAACATTATGTATGTCGCCGGTATGTTCGCGGTAAAATTTTTCAAAAATGCGTTTTTGCACGGGTTTGCTCATTCCCATACCCTGATCGCGGATTTTTAGGATAATGCTATTCTTTACGTTTTCTGAATAGATATCTATCTTTGGTTCGTCTTCGGAATATTTTATTGCATTGTCAAGTATATTTACCAGAACATTGCTTAGGTGTGATTCATTAGCCAAGACGGTTGACTTGAGCGCCCCAAAATGCGTATGCACATATCCTCCCCTGTCTTCTATTATCAGGCTTACGTGCGAAATGGCATCTTCAACTATATCCTGCAAATCCAGTCGCTCCTTGGGCAGATCGAGTTCGTTTTTTTCAAGTTTTGAAATTCGCAAAACATTTTCAACCTGTGCATTCATCCGCCTATTTTCATCCCTTATCATTCCCAGATATCGATCCAAAAATTCCCTGTTGTCCTTTACCTTCGGATTTTTCAACGAATCCAACGCCAAATTAATGGTCGCTATGGGAGTTTTGAACTCGTGGGTCATGTTGTTTATAAAATCACTTTTTATTTGTGATATCTGTCTCTGTTTATAAATTTGCGATATGGCACTGGAATATGCTAAAATTATCACCGCCGTAAAGACCAGTGAAAGGATAGCCATACCCAGAATACTATTAAGAACCAACTTTTCCTTTTCAGAAAAGTTTACATACAGTTCATAATTATTGCTGTTTTCATTACCGAAAAGCGGAATTGTATAGGTGCTTTCTTCATTAAACTTAAAATCTTTGGAGCGTACCTTCGTTTCCAGATTGTTGCTATAAATGGCAAACTCAAATTTAGATTTTAACCCTCTTTCCTTTAGTTCCTTCGCTATTAGGCTTCTTATCTCCTCTGCGGTTACTCTTTTGTAGATAGGTACCATCGCAGTAACATTGCCTACAAAATCCTCAAATTGCTTACGTTCATAATCCTTCATTCTGGAGAAGGATTCTACCCTCGTATCTGTCGTGGTTATTCCGTCCAGCCCTTCAGAAATTTTTGTTTTTGTCTTTCTGCTGGTAAGTTTCCGGAACTGCACACTATCCATATCCGAATCGAATAGTCCCGTGGAGAGTTTATAATCCTGTTCTAAAATTCCATCGGTAAAAATGTAGGTTTCATTTGTGGCCTTATTTTGAATTCTATAAGCCAATTCGGTGAAACTTTGGTTGTCAGGAATTTGAATACTGTCCACATAAGCACTATAAACCTGATAATAGGCCTCGTTTTCCCTTAATTGAATTTCTTGGGCAACAGACAATAAAACTTGCTTGGAATTTATTGTGAACTGCTCTGCTTTTGTTCTATAAGCATTTGAAATCCAATATCCTTGAACGAAAACTATTCCCAATAATGAGAGGCTCATGAGCGCTATAAGCAATACGAATAGCTTTTTGTTCATACCTCAAAAGTAAGATTTTAACATTTAGCCACTCGTCCATTTAACCAAATGTTAACAAAAGATGCAAATGCACTCTCTAGACCGTCTAAAGCAAGGCGTTATGGATTTCCGCCACGCGAATTTTCGTAGCTTTCAGGTCTTGGTTATCGATGATAATATCGGCCAATTTCCGCTTTTCTTCATCGCTCCATTGATTGTCCATACGTTGCTCTATTTCAGCTATTGTAGATTTATCACGGGCCAAAAGACGCTCGATTCGCATGGATTTTGGTGCGGTGACAAGAATGACCTTATCGCATTCCCTGTAAGCGCCATTTTCAAAAAGAATGGCGGCCTCCTTAATAACATAGGAAGAATTTTGTTTTGAGGCCCATTTTTTAAAATGTTCGGCGACTCTAGGATGGATTATTCCATTTACTGCCTGCAGCAATTGTTTATCATTGAAAATTTTATCGGCAACAAAAGCCCGGTTGAGGCCTTTTTCGGAATATGCTTTTTCACCGAGCAAAGCTATTAGTTCTCGACGAATAACTTTTGAAGTATTCATCAACTTTTTTGCTTCCACATCTGCTATATATACGGGTACGCCTAACTGCGAAAACATTTTTGCCACAGTTGTTTTACCGCTCCCTATTCCGCCGGTAAGACCTATTATTTTCATTGAATTAATATTTCGGCCATTATAACCATCGTTTATTTAAAGACCAAAAAGTCTATCTTCTTGGGTTCAAAAACCACGTTTTGTATATTCGAAGGCTTTTTTTCCAAAGTGGGCAGCATAAAATTTTCTTCCTTGTTTCTTTTGGAATAATCGCAAATAACCCTAAAATTTTCCTTTGAAATGTCAGCAAAGTCATTCACGGAAACATCGAAAGAAACAGTAACATTTGGGGAAACAAGCTTAATGTCCATATCCGGCGGAAGGTTGATAACCTGCACTGGAAGAGTGAACTTGCCTTGGGAAAATTCGGCTACCCGTAAGCTTATTGTCACTTTATCGGGCTTTATTGAAACTATCTCTTCATTATTGCTGGTTATCTTGATGGTTTTCGAAATGTCCTGGTCAATATTCTCCAAAGAAATCTTCTCGGTTTTAATGCCCGCAATATTTTTCAGGCTTCCCGAAGGACCAGAAATTATAACGGAGTCTGGGGCGATCTTTAGACTGTCCACTGGCTTAAACCCATCCTTAAAAGTAAATTTATGTTGCGGGATTACACGCACCTTCTTCAGTACAATCGGATCCAGTATTACCTTCAGCTCTTCGACCGAGAGATTTTTTACAGCCAAGTTTCGGTTGAAATTGGAAGATACCATTCGGTTCAGTTCATTTTTGGAAATCGTAAAGTGATCCTCCCCTTTGTCATAATATTTGCCCACCGGCACATCGATCGTTGGCTTTTTAAATTTATAGAATAAAATCTCAAATCCGTTGGCTGTCAGATCAAAGGTTATGTCGCGCAGATTGCCTTCAGACAACGCCGCTGTTTCGGGAATATTTTCATAGTGAATTTTTGCAAGCATAGTAGCGGTGAACTCCCTACTGAACTTGGTTAAAATCCAGAAAATAGTAGCGACCAATAAAAAGAAAAGAAACCGTTTTACTTTTAAATTCTTGTTTTTCTTTAAAAACCCTTTTGCCATATTCTTGTTTTTCGCCATCTCTAAATTTACTTAAAAAATAAAAAGGGAAATTGTTTCTGGGGATCTTTCTTCAGAAAATTGATGAAAAAAGTAGCCTTTGCGAATGCCATTCCATATCCAAAAAACTGGATAAATACGGCACCTATGGAAAGAACGCCAATATAGAAACTATTATTTCTTAAGGAAGAATCTATTAGGAGGACCAGAAGGTAAAAGCCCAGTGGGATTAAAAACAGCGATGAAAACACGATTGAAAACACGAGCGATAGCAATACAAATACTACAAAAAACGTAGGAAACCAGAAAGTGATTTTCGAGGCTGAAGGATGCCATCTGTTTAGGATAGGACGCACTAATCCAAACTTTTTAACCTGCAAGTAAAATTTTTCCCAAGAAATTCGGCGTTTGTGATATACAAATGCGTTGGGAAGAAAGGTAGTTTGGTATCCTGCCTTTAGAATTCGCTGTGAAAGATCGGGGTCCTCCCCTGGATGAATTTTGGAATAGCCACCCGTTTTCAAAAAAGCCTCTTTTGATATTCCCATATTAAAGCTTCGGGGCTCAAAGTTAGTTACGCTTTTCTTGCTTCCCCGGATACCGCCAGTGGTTAAAAAAGACGTCATGGCGTAGTTAATTGCTTTCTGCAAAGGTGTAAAACTTTGATGGGCTGCATCTGCTCCACCAAAGCAGTGATAAAATTTTCTTTGAAGGAAATCATCTACCGCGTTCAAATAATGTGGAGGCAGCAAACAGTCGGAATCTAGGATTATAAAATAGTTTCCCTTGGCGCGTTCCATTCCATAATTTCGAGAATTTCCGGGACCTGAGTTTGCTTTAAAATAATATGAAATTTTGAGATTTTTGGAAAATTGGTCCACAATATCGCTTGCAGGTTCAGTAGATCCATCTTCTACAATTACAATTTCATATTCCTTATCAAAATCCAAGTGCATGAAACTTTCCAGGAGTTCCCTAACCTCCTGGGGTCTGTTAAATACTGGGATTATAAAGGAATATTTAATCTGCATCGGGCAAAGTTAATCAAATAAAAAAAGCCACCCACTTTCGTGGATGGCTTTTAAAATGACTTAACAATTTTAAAATATTAATTCTTTAAAATCTTGTAAGTTCCCGTTTGGCCTTCCACGGTTACCTTCATAAGATAGGTTCCGCTGCTAAGACCAGAGATATCAAGTTGCGACGTGGTTGCCTCCAGGCTTCTATCCACTACTCGCTGACCTAAAAGATTATAAAGTGAAACTCGCTCAATATTCTTTACGCTTTTTAGGTTCAATATCCCGGTAGTCGGGTTCGGGTAATAATTAAAACCTGCGATTGAATTTTCAGATACACCTAAATTGGTTCCGTCTATTACAATATCAGTAACTGCTCCAGAGTTCAGAACAAAAACATAGTATGCCTGTCCTGCAACAGTTGTGATAGAGGCAGAGGTACCTGGAACACACTGGTTGCTATTCTGTGGTACTAGAACAAGATCAGTCTCTACAGCGTTCTCATCAGGAGCGGTATAGAAAGTTACGGCACTAGCACCTCCTGGAGTGGTAATGCTTGCCACAGCAGTACCATCGCCAGCAGAAACAAAGTTATACCAAACGCCGTTGGCACCGGTTAAGTCACAGTTTTGTGGGTTACCATTCTCAGTTGTAGCGGCTGGCATTGCAACAGCAGGATCTGTGTAAGGTAATCCGATTTCATCTACATCAATAGAGTTTACAATCATGTCGTTCGGCGGAGGAGTTGGCATACAGCTAACATCTAAAGTGAAATTACCGGTTGCACCCCCAAAGCTGTGGATTAAGATATAATACTGCGTATTTCCATCACTTGCGAAAGTAACTTCCGATTGAAGACCGCAGGAATCATCATTTCCGTCAACGCAAACTAATGCGCCACAAGTTCCACTGTAAATGGAAATCTTTGAGTCGAAGTCTGTACCATTACACAAGGATACAGTAATATCACCTGGAAGGCCACTATCGTCGTTTAGAGAGTACCAAACACCTGGAGATGTGATAGCAGGACCACAAACAGGCGCTGTGGAATCCACAGTCGCTCCTACCGTAGTGCCCGTAACCGAATCCCCACAGCTAACAGCTATAGCTCCGCTACAATCGTCATTAGGTAAAGGCTGTGTACAACTAACATCAAGCGTAAAGTTACCCGCATTACTGCCAAACCCTTCTACCATAATATAATAAGTAGAGGTGCCATCAGAAACGAAGGTTACCTCGCTTTGAAGTCCACAGGCATCATCATTGAAAGCCAACTCATTTGCAAGATCGCAATCGTCAAAAACACGCAGTGCGGAGTCATAATCGGTACCGCCACCACAAAGGGAGATAGTAACCAATTGTGTTGAACCATTGCCGGTGAATTTATAAAAAACATCTGGAGCAGCATTACCACCAGAATCTGTGGCCGTCAAAGTTTCTCCCACAACGCTATCGCCGCATGCCAAAGCAAATGCGTTTGCACAATCGTCGTTTGTAAAGACCGGTGGTACACAAATAGACATTGAAAACTGAAGTACTTGCCCAGAATCTCCACCTGCATCATCACACACTTTTAAGTTCCAATAACCGTTAATATCCTCACCTGCAAATGCCGTAGCAAAAGCGCCGCCCATTGGCTCATAGGGTCCTACTCCGAAGGGAGCCGTAGCTAGCGTAATGTCAGCCCCTCCATCTTCAAACATAGTTCCATTATATCCATTATCAGTACCACCGCCAAGGTCATTGGCAAGTAATAATTCTGTTCCGCTTGGAGAAATTAAGTAAAGATCCAAATCTGCCGAAAAGGTATGTGCAATATCTATAGTTATATTTTCCAAAATAGCACCAGAACCGATAGTTCCCATTTCTGAAACAGTTATTGGGATAAGGTTTGGAGCATTTGCACAATCTACGGTTGTTGTTCCAGCACCATCTATATCAAAAGGAACCGCAGTGCTGTTATAAGCTGTGCTTGTGCAACTACCGCCACCAGCTGTGGTTACATTTACAGTATAATCTTCGGCCTGTCCAAAACCTGAACCAGGCGTACAGGAGTCTGTAGCATAACTGGCCTGGAATCTTTTAATAACTCTTAGTCTGGTTGGACCATCTGCAACTCCAGCCGGCACCAGAATGTTTCCAGTAGCTTGCTGGCCATCTGTACCTGTAGATCCAAATATGGTTCCAATTTCATAACGCTCACTTGCATTATCTAAAATACCATCTTGGTTCCAATCTATAAAAACGGTAAAGCTATTGGTAAAACCGCCTCCCGTATTTCCTTCAAGTGCTATGGGGTACGACATACCTTCTTCCATATCGCCCTCGATAGCGGTAAAATCCTCGTGAGCTGGCGACCCATCCAAAACCGGATCACTAACATTGCTAATGCCCGCAACCTCAACTAGCGTGATTGGCTCTACACCTGAGTTGAATTCCAACGGTCCACAGTAAGGATCTGGGAAGGGGCCTCCGCCGCCTACTTCTTCTCCTACTACATTAAATACTAGGTGCATATCTGGAAAACCTATGGTTGTTACATCAGTTGGAGTAGCTGCGCCACAGAATGCTGACTGAATATAAGTCGGAGAATTTTGTCCGGCGGCATTGGAACCGGGATAAAAATCTGCCGTATTCGTAAAGTCAGGCGAAAAAAGTTCCATTACCATTACCTCACCGGCAGGAATGGTAGCGCTTAAAGGAACTGAAACAACCGTCCCGTTATCTGCCGCCGAAGAAGCATAGTCAGCCGTTCCTTGCAGCGTAAGTGTTCCCCCTGGTAAACCAGTTGGGGATGAATAAATGTTTATAGTAACAGTAAGTCCTGTAGATTCCTCAACACCGAATTCAGCGGAAGTAACCTCGAAATCTCCAGCAATTCCAAAATCATTGGCTAAGTCAAAATCGCGAAAAAAACTGTCGTCACCACCAGGACAAGCCACAGAATTATTCGGAACTATGTTTTGGGAAACACTTTGTGTGATAACAACCGGAGCCATATTATTGAACAAAACGTTATCGACATTTGGAACATTTCTATTTAATGGTCCTTGTTCCGCACCCGCAGAAACCTTTTTGCCTGTCACATTGTTCCTACTATAAGAAAATGTGTCAGATTGAATAAACTGCGCTTCCATGGTGGTAAGAAAGCCACAAAGCATAAAAATAAGTAGTGTAAATTTTTTCATTAAAAATATAATTTAAGTTAGTAATTGATTTATGGATTAAAACTATTCTAAAAAAAGAACTTTACAAAACATTAGGCAATAAGAATTGACATCTCAGAAATTACCTTGAAAACCGATCCATTGAACTTTTGGGAGAAAACATTTAATACTCCTTCTTGCGAACCGGATGGTTCCCAAACACTTCAAAATAATTTAAAAAAAAACCACCCGTAAATCACGGGTGGTTCTTTATTAAATAATTAAAATAAACCTAGTCTTTAAGTACTTTATAAGTACCTATCTGTCCATTAACGGTAACTTTCATTATATAAGTTCCGCTACTTAGTCCAGAAATATCAACCTGTGCAGCTGTAGAATCAAGAGTATTGTCCTTCACTCGTTGGCCCAGTAGGTTATAAAGTGAAACTTGTTCTATATTATCCACACTACGTAGGTTAAGTACTCCCGTAGTTGGGTTAGGATAATAGCTGAAACCTGCTATTGAATTTTCAGAAACACCCAGGTTGGTACCGTCTATAACGATATCTGTAATAGCCCCAGTGTTTAATACGAAAACATAATACGCCTGACCAGCAACAGTTGAAATAGATGCTGAGGTACCAGGCACACACTGGTTGCTGTTCTGAGGAACCAGAACAAGGTCGGTTTCAGTGGCATTTTCATCTGGTGCGGTATAGAAAGTTACAGAACTAGCTCCGCCTGGAGTAGTAATGGAAGCAGTTGCTGTACCATCACCTTCTGGAACAAAATTATACCAAACACCATTTGCTCCCGTTAGGTCACAACCCGAAGGATTTCCGTCTTCAACGGTAGCCGCAGGCATGTGAACTCCTGGATCGGTGTAAGGGAAACCTATTTCATCAACATCAATAGAATTTACTATC
This sequence comes from Aequorivita vladivostokensis, assembly GCF_000952855.1. Taxonomy (GTDB): domain Bacteria; phylum Bacteroidota; class Bacteroidia; order Flavobacteriales; family Flavobacteriaceae; genus Aequorivita; species Aequorivita vladivostokensis. The sequence continues at coordinate 419,864 of NZ_JSVU01000002.1, forward strand.
ATATCGTTTGGCGGAGGCGATAAAGCACAAGTTACGTCAGCTTCCCATCCGGCTCTTGGTACAGAACTGTCGCTCATAAATACAAAGGTCAATGCACCACTTGGATGGCTAGATGTAAATGGACCAGGAATAGAAGTTCCGTAAAAACCACCTGCAGGGAATCCACTATTTGTCGGTGGATTTCCGCTGGAAATTAATGGAGACGATGCGTCTGGACCGTCGTACACATATAATGCATCCCAGTTTGCCTCCACATCAAAAGCCGTAAAAGTAACCGTTACTTGCTCACCTGGATTCACAGGAGTTATTGTAGTGGTAACATTTTCACTATTCTGATAGTCGCCAGTTGGGCCTCCAGTATCATAGAACTTACCGCCGCAAGCAGGTGGGGTAGCAAAGCTGACCGGTCCTGCTAACTGGCTCAATCCATCTGAATCGCAATCTGCAACCACGTAAAAATCATAACTAAGACCTCCATCTAAGCCGGTAGCTGTAGCAGTGGTTGTACCTGCAGGCACAGTTCCGGTAGCAACTGGTGGATCGGTCATAGGGTTATCGCCTTGAAGGAATACATACCAGATATAGCCGTTGCTCGCGTTAGGCTCTGCATCCCAAGATAGATCAGCTGAATCTGCAGCTATATTGGTAACAGCAAGGTTTGTTGGTTCAGGACACGCTGGAGGAGGAAGAGTTTCCCCTATGGATGCCCAAGCTACCTGTGTAGTAGCCTCAGGCGTCACTATTGGTCCGATTAAGGTCGTGTTTCCTGTGGCCAAATCAACCGAACGCCATTCTGCAGCGAATGTTGTTCCATTAAATGCAGCCATATAAACCATGTCGGTTGTGGGATCATAACACATACCTTGACCAAAATTGGCATCAAAACCTATATTTCCTATAGCAGTAGCTGTAGCTGTAGCAAGGTCTATCGAGTAGAAGGTTTGGTTTACAAGCTCATAGGTATAACCAACGCCAGCTCCATCAATCGCAAGCGCGATAGGAAGATCCGAAGGATTAATTCCTGTAGCACCCACTAGTGTAGAAGAGATTGCAACCGGATCAATGGTGTAAAGATCAGCGCCTTGTATGGCATAGAGCGTACCAGTGGTACGATCAAATTCCATACCTACCCAATCTCCTGGTATATTGCCTAATAAAGTATAGAAACCAGAAACCACATCAAAAGAATAGAATTGACCTCCGTTATCAAGTACGTAACCGGTTGTTGGATTGGCTGGATCAATTGCACCAGCATTTTCAAAATTCACTGTTATTGGTGACGTTCCAAAAACCTCTGTAGTTCCAGGTGATGCCACTCCAAAACCAATAAGGTCTTGGTTGGAATTGTTGATACCGTAAACGGTTGTGAGCGGTCCGGGACCACCCCCACCAATAGGCTCGCACTGACCGCTAAAGGTATAAACTACCTCTTGAGCTGGATCGTCAATTGCCCAGGTACCTACTGTAGAATCAAATTTTGCATATGGTTCGCCCTCCACTGGGATATCATCTGTATATTCCCAGAAAACAGTACCCTGATTTGTTGCGGTGCCCATGCTAACTTCTATCCAATAGGTAGTATCAGATCCTGCATCTCCATCAAAAGTAAATGGCGTCACTGCCAAACTGGTCATGAATTGAAATGCAATCGGATTCGCCCAAGGCCCAGAACTCAAAATAGTGGGAACCACAGTTTCACTGCCTATCACAGCACCAGGCAAACCACCAGCATCGTCATAATAAACTATATTTGCTGTAATTGGTGGATCTTCCGGAGCGAAGGTAAGGAATGGGACCTCTATAGTATCTAAAACGAAGTCTTCTCCTGCAGCCACGACGATATCGGCAGCTGTTTTAAAGGTGGAATCTACGGAAGAACCAGAACCTCCACCGGCAACTGATCCAAAAGGATGATCTTGGGCACAGGCAGCACCACCACCTCCACCACCTCCGGCAGAAAGTACTTCAACTTCCCATCCACAAGTGTTTACGACAGCTGTGGCGTTAAATTCAAAGGTTAATGCTCCTGATGTAGAAGTAAAAATCGCAGAGCCGTTTGCAGCAATCATTCCTGCCAGTTCATCTGTAGTAGCATTTAAATTGCTATCATATAATTGAGGAGAACTGGTGTCTGGCCCATCATATATGTTTAAGAAGTCGAAATTTCCAAAAACTCTAAATGATAAAAACTCTACTGATAAATCGGTTCCTGTTAATGTAGTGGTAGTAACACAGCCACAATTAGGATAATCACCAGGATCCCCAGAAGAAGTTACAGAACAGTCGCCCCCTGGCCCTCCATTGGTACCATCAGATGGATCATAAAAGAAATCTCCCGTGGATACTGCAAAAGTTTCTGTTGCACCAGCTGTTGGAATTATCGCGGCAAGAGGATTTCTATTGTAAACCGTTGATGTATTTTCTACACTTACATTTTGGCCTTGTTGAGAAGCGGCAAAAACCTCTTGTTGCTCTAAAGAAGTAAGCGCCTCGGGGGCCAGAAATAATGGTTGTCTCTGCGCACTTTGAGCAGCCCTTTGCTGTGTAGAAGCTACTAATTTTCGTGCCTGTTCAGAATTATCTTTAACTGCCGAGGGTACAAATAATGGCACAAATTGATCTCTAGAAGCATTGATTCCAGTATTATTGCTAACCCCATTTCGAGAGTTGGCTGGAGCCTGGCTACTAAAATAGGAACGTAAAATTCGCTGTTCCTCCTGCGAAAAATATTCAGAAACAGCGCCATGGCGTTTTCCTAAATTTTGATACCTAGCCAAGAGCTCCTGCAAGGAGGCCACGGGCTTTTTTTGCATCTCTACATTCGTAGTGCCAGAAATGGACTTTGAGTTAGAGGGTTGAGTAACTTGGGCATTCATCGTTAGCGCGAGCATACCGACAAAAAGCCCAACAATAGTACTTTTTCTCATAATTTGATAATTTTAGTTAATAATTGACTAAAAGTATCTAAAATAATGTTAATATCAAATATTTTTAGCAACTACTTTCGGACTGTCGATAAAAAATATTCTCTATTCAGAAGCCTATGAATAAAATAAATGTGTTTAGAAATAATGACGAAGATTTTATTTTAAACAGAAATTCTATTTCTGATTATTTCCGTAGTTTTTATCAATTAACTGTAAATCAAAATGTTCCACCGGGATAGATTTACCGGAAGAGAATTTCTTGTCAACCAAAAATATTATTCGTGACTTCCCTATAAATATTACCTATTTATGGCTCTATTTTGGTGAGCCATACATCTCATTCTTTAGTGTTAGGAGCAAGTGAGAGCTCAAATAGAACTAAAAAACTCCGAGAATTCAGAATCTTAAAGCCTTTTGAATAAGCTTCCGCTTAATAGGGAAACAGGCTGCAATAATCTATTATTTCTTTTTGATGATCTGAAATTTACAGTGTTTTTAATAAATATTTTATGCCGCAAACCTTGAAATGAATCCAAAAAAAAACTCTTGCTGTTTCCAACAAGAGTTTTTCAATTTATAAATCATCTTTTATTCGCCGTCCACAAAGGCCTGCATCACGGCATCACTAACGCCCATATTGGAGAAGCCGCCGTCGTTGTATAAATTTTGAAGCGTTACCCGTTTGGTCAAATCGCTGAACATGGCAACCGTGTAGTTGGCACAATCCAGTGCGGTTGCATTGCCCAAGGGAGACATTTTATCTGCATAGCTTATAAAGCCGTCAAAGCCTTTTACGCCTTGGCCCGCCGTAGTTGGGGTGGGCGATTGCGAAATGGTATTTACACGCACCTTTTTATCCCTTCCGAAGAAATATCCAAAGCTGCGCGCAATGCTTTCCAGATAGGCTTTGTTGTCTGCCATATCGTTATAATCTGGGAATACGCGCTGCGAAGCCATATAGGTGAGCGCGACGATGCTCCCCCACTCGTTCATTGCGTCTTTTTGATAGAGCACCTGCATGGTTTTGTGAAAAGACACCGCGGAAATATCCCAACCTTTATGGGTAAAGTCATAATTTTGATTGGTATAATGATTGCCTTTGCGAACATTTACCGACATCCCAATGGAATGCAAAACGAAGTCCAGTTTGCCGCCCAAAATCTCGGTTGCCTTGGCCACCAAGTTTTCAAGATCTTCTATACTCGTAGCATCGGCAGGAATAACTTCTGAATTGGTTTTTTCGGCAAGTTCATTTATAGTTCCCATGCGCAACGCAATTGGCGCGTTGGTGAGTACAAACTTCCCTCCTTCTTCGTGAACGCGCTCTGCCGTTTTCCAAGCAATTGAATTTTCGTCCAAGGCTCCAAAGATGATTCCCCGTTTTCCTTTTAGTAAATTATAAGACATGTTTTAAATGTTTGTGGTTAATGGTTTCTTGTGAACTGTTTGTTGTTTGTTGTTTGGTGTTTGGTGTTTAGTGTTTGGTGTTTTGATGCTAATCTGTTCATTAAATATATTGAAATTCCAAATCGACTACCGACTACCGACTACCGACTACCGACTACCGACTACCGACTACCGACTACCGACTACCGACTACCGACTACCGACTACCGACTACCAAAAAGTAAAGATACATTTTAATTCAATAATTCCTTCGCATTGGCCAGGGCAGCTTCCGAAACATTTTTTCCGCCGAGCATTTCGGCTATTTCAACTAGGCGCTCCTCTTTGCCCAACGCTTTTAAATGTGTTGTCGTAACATTATTGACATCTTCTTTATACACCTTTAAATGGTGGTCGCCCTTTGCGGCTATTTGCGGCAGGTGCGTAATGCTCAGTAGCTGCATAGCCTTACTCATTTGGTGCATTATGGCTGCCATTTTATTGGCTATTTCACCAGAAACACCTGTATCTATTTCATCAAAAACGATGGTTGGTAATTTTTTGTATTCGGCCAAAACAGCTTTTACCGCGAGCATAATCCGGCTCATCTCGCCGCCGGAGGCAACCTTTTTAAGAGGGCCGAATGCCAAGCCCTTGTTTGCGGTAAAGAATAACTGTAAGCTATCGGTTCCGTTGTTTTTGAAATCTTCGGAAGGCGTAAGTTCAAACTGAAATCTCGCATTGGGAAGACCCAACGGAAAAAGCGTTTCCTCTAATTTTTTCTTAAGCAATGGAATTGCTTCCTTTCTTCTTAAATGAAGTTCTCCCGCCGTTTTCAAAGCGGTGTCCTTCAACTGTGCTTTTTGGTGCTCCAATTTACCTATCTGCTCGTCCAGCCCGAGGGTGGTATTTACTTTTTCCCCAAGTTCTTCCTCTATCGCAATCAGTTCATCCACGGAGTCAACCCCGTGTTTTTGTTGCAATTTGTAAAGCATTTGCAGTTTTTCGTTAATCTGGAACAACCTTTCGGGGTCGGCTTCAATATGTTCTGCGGCACTGCCTATTTCTGAAGCAATGTCTTCCATTTCAATTATGACGCTGTTCAGGCGTTCCCAGAAATCCTCAAACTTCTTTGAATATTCTTTAATTCTTCCCAAAACAATCCGGGTTTCCTTTGCCGTTTGCAGCGTGCCTATTTGCTCTTCATCCAAAAGTAGGTTGGCGTTTACAAGTGCTTCCTTAATATCCTCGGCGTTGTTGAGGGTCTCAAAATCCTCCTCAAGTTCCTTTTGGTTGTGTTTTTTTAGATTTGCCTGCTGCAGTTCATCGTAAAGAAAGCTATTGTAGTCCAGCTCTTTGGAAGCATTTTCCTTTTGAAGTTTTAATGCTGAGAGCGCTTCGGAAACCTTTTTATAATCTTGAAATTGAGCCTTGTAGGATTTTAAAATTTCCGCATTTCCCGCCAGAGCGTCCACCACTTCCATTTGGAAAGTTTCAGAAACAATCTCCAAAGTTTCATGCTGGCTGTGAACGTCCACCAAATAAGGCGCTAAGGTCTGCAATTGGTTCAGGGCGACGGGCGTATCGTTTACAAAGGCGCGGGATTTTCCGCCGGGCAATATTTCGCGGCGAATGATTGTGTGAGGCTCATAATCAAGGTCGTTTTCCTCAAAAATGATTTCCAGTTGATAATTTTTTATTTGAAAATGTCCTTCAATCACACATTTTTTGGAAGGGTCCTTCACGCTGCCCAGGTCGGCGCGCTTTCCCAGAACGAGTGCCAAAGCCCCTAAAATGATAGATTTTCCCGCTCCCGTTTCACCCGTAATAATCGTCAATCCTTCATTAAACTCCACGCGTATGTCTTCAATAAGCGCATAATTTTTTATGGCGAGGCTGGTTATCAAAATTTGGACGTTAAATTTTTAGACGTGAGACGTTAGGTTTTTTATTAATCAACATTCAGTTTTTGAACAATGCAATTTGAACCTATAAATTTAAAAGAAAGTAATTAACTGGTCTAAACTTGCGGAAAGAAAAATCAAAACTTGATTTCGGTCCAGTTGCTTCGCTTTGTGGGCGCCAATCGGTTAAGATTCTCAACCAGTTGTGTAATGTCAACCTGTGGACCACCGCTGAAAATGGCTTGTATTTCGTCACTTTTCGCATCAAAAAAAGTGCGTACCAAAAAAGAATTTGGACGACGGTCGTTAATGCCTTTCAAAGCATTGATGGCGCTCGCAATTTCCTGCTTGGCAGCTTTTTGGTCCGCGGCCATAATATCAAGTCCTTTGCGGTGGTATCGGTACATCACATCGTGAAATTCCTTATATACCGAAGACAGCAAGGCATCGTTGTATCGGTATCGGGACTGGTTGCCATCGGTAGCCTTCCAACCTTGGAAATTGCTGGAGGCAGCCGTGTTAGTAATCTGTTTCGCGATTTCAAAATAAGGCGCGCCCCCGTTTGGCGAGAACGTGTCCGCATCCAAACCTATTACCGTGTAGACGTGAAATGCCACAACGGAAACCAGGTTTGAGCCAAAAGTGTTAATATTGAAGTTCAAAGGTTCGTATTCCTTATAATTGAACTGTACTTGCCTGTCAAAATAATTATAGACCGGACTATCATAAGTTGACCCAAACACGGGACGCGAGGATTGAATTTGAAGCGTTGCCGTAAAGGAGTCGCCATCATATTCACTCACTACCAAGGTCATATTACAATCAATGCGCTCTTGGTTTTTATATTCCTTATCGGTCCATTTTGTATTGTTTACAAACTCCCGCAATTGGGTTTCAAGCGTCCTAAAAATCTGCAGATTGGGTTGGCCGGTTTGTTCGGCATCAATGGAAACGGTGCAATTAAGTTCCTGGGCCTGGGCCGAAGATACAACAATGGCACATACTAAGAAAAGTAAAATTTTACGCATTTGTCTGTTCTATAATATATTCTAAAATATCTTTTGCTACTTCTTTTTTAGGTTTAACAGGGAAAGGAAGCGTTTTATTGTCTTTGGCTATCAAAGTAATTTTATTGGTGTCGCCCTGAAAGCCCGCGCCCTTGTCGCGAAGCGAATTTAACACAATTAAATCTAAATTCTTTTTTTTCAGTTTCAATTTTGCGTTTTCTTCCTCATTTTCGGTTTCCAATGCAAAACCCACCAAGAATTGATCTTTCTTTATTTCGCCCAGCGAAGCCAATATATCTTTCGTTTTTGTAAGCTGAAGTGTCAAAGCATCGGTTTTCTTTTTTATTTTTTCCGAAGCAACATCCGAAGGGCGATAATCCGCAACGGCAGCACTTAAAATGGCCACATCACTTTTACCGAAATATTCGTGCGCGGCATTGTACATTTCTTCCGCAGAAGTAACGCGGATTATTTTTACGAAATCGTTTTCAAGTTTTAATGCCGAAGGGCCTGAAATCAAAACAACCTCAGCGCCAAGTTCGGCAGCGGTTTCGGCAATGGCGTAACCCATCTTTCCACTGGAATGGTTGCCGATGAAACGAACGGGGTCAATGGCTTCATAAGTTGGCCCGGCTGTAATCAAAAACTTTTTGCCACGAAGGGGAAGTTTCTGCAGCAAATCATTTTCCAAAAAGGAAACGATTCCCTCGGGCTCCGCCATCCTGCCCTGGCCTACCAAACCGCTGGCAAGTTCGCCAAAGGCTGCGGGAATCTGAATATTTCCAAAGCTATCCAATTTTTTAAAAGTTTCCGCGGTGGTGGGATGTTGGTACATGTCCAAATCCATTGCGGGGGCGTAGTACACGGGACATTTGGCCGAAAGATAGCACGCGAGCAAAAGATTGTCGCAAGCGCCGTGTGCCATTTTAGAGAGCGTGTTTGCCGTGGCGGGAGCTATCAAAAACAAATCGGCCCACAGGGCCAATTCTACGTGGTTGTTCCAGTTGGGCTCCTTAAAGCTGCCTTCTTCCTTTTCATTAGTAAAGGAAGAAAATACCTCGTTTTTTGAAAGTGTTGCGAGGGTGAGTGGCGTTACAAACTCTTTAGCCGAATCTGTCATTACCACTTTTACCTCAGCTCCTTTTTTTACTAAAAGCCGAACTAAAAAAGCCGCTTTGTACGCGGCAATCCCGCCGGTAACGCCAAGCAAGATATTTTTCCCGTTCAAAACAGCCATAATTAAGTGTTCAGTGTTCAGTAATCGGTACGCAGTAGCCAGAAATCAGGAAGCAGTTCTTACGCACTATGTTCCCGCTATGGGAGAGGGGACTTACTCTTCTACTACTTCATCAGCAGTATTTCGCCAATAGATTTTGTTCTCCAACCACTCCTGTACTGCCAAGGCGTGTGGTTTTGGAAGTCTTTCATAAAATTTTGAAACCTCTATTTGCTCCTTGTTTTCGAAAATTTCTTCCAAACTATCGTTGTAAGTGGCAAATTCGTCAAGTTTTTCCAAAAGTTCCTTTTTGATATCGCCATTTATTTGTGCGGCACGTTTCGCAATAATGGAAATAGCCTCGTAAATGTTGTTGGTAGGCGCATCGATCAAATTCTTATCGAAAGTAACCGTATTGATTGGCGCATCTGAATTTTTAATATCCATAGTAAAAAATAAATTAAGTAGTGGGTTCTGTTTCCACAGGCTCTAGCCTGTTCTCTATGTCCTGATTAATCTCCATTGCTTCGGGAGCCAAATCGGTATCTTTATAATATTTAATGAAATTATTGTAATAAACCTTTGCGGTGCGAAGCCGTTCCTGTACCAATACCGGAATACTGTTTATAGCCAATTTATAGGCCGCGAGAAATCTGCCGTAAAACGCATCTTTTCTATAAATAGAACCGGGATTGTCGGTTATAAAATTATCGAAGGCGCCAATCGCAGCTTTGTAATCCTCAACACGTAAATATTGTTTTGCGACTTCGAATTGCTTTTTTTCCAACTTATTTCTCAATTCAGCTACCAAGGTATTGGCCTCGGCGCGCTTATCAGAATTTGGGTATTGGTTTATGAATTCCTGTAATTTTTCCAGCCCCTTATCCGTATCCTTTTGATCCAGGGAATATCTGGGGGAAAGTTGGTAAAAACTTTTTGCCGACTTGAAGGCGGCTACCTCAACGCTATCACTTTGGGGGTAGGCTTGGGTAAACCTTTCAAATTGATACCCAGCCAAATAATAATCTTCAAGATTGTAATAGGTGTTGGCGTATATGAACATTAGCTTTTCGCCTTGTGGCTTCCCTCTGTATGCGGGCACCAACTGCTCCATTAATTTGAGGCCCTTTTTGTATTTCCCGATTCTATAAAGGGAATCGGCAAAGGCGTATTTTTTTCCCATATCATCCTTTCTAAGCACCTGCTGATATTGGCTACAGGACGAAAGCAGAATAGTGAAACAAACTAAAATAAAAAGTGGTAAACGCATGGGCTTAAAAAACATCGTGCAAAAATAGGGAATTAAACGTGATTGGACAAAACTTATTCTTCGGCTAAAATATTGCGCTGAAGGCTATTATTTGCAAGCCTTTTGAAATATTTAACTTCAAATGCAAAAAGGGAGCTTTTAGAATTTTTTGATGAAATCTTCTATTTTGGATCTCAAACCATCGCTAACTCCCACCAAAGGAAGCCTTACGGTATCACCGCAAATTCCCAATGATTTAAAAACTGCCTTTATTCCGGCTGGATTTCCTTCCGCAAAAATATAATCGATTACCGGGGCAATTTTGTAATGTATTTCATAAGCTTCGTCAGCTTTTTTGTCGAGACCCAGTTTTACCATTTTTGAGAATTCTTTCGGAAATCCTTCGCCGATAACCGAAATCACTCCTGCCCCACCGGCAAGTACCATTGGCAAGGTAATCATATCATCACCAGAAATAACAAGGAAATCTTTTGGACAACCGGAAATCAATTTCATTGCCTGCACAATATCGCCCGCAGCTTCTTTTATGGCCACGATTTTTTCAAAATCATTCGCCAATCGAATTACGGTTTCCGGAAGCATATTTGAAGCCGTCCTCCCCGGAACATTGTAAAGAATTATCGGCAGCGGAGCAGCCTTTGCAATTGCGGCAAAATGCTGATAAATACCTTCCTGCGTAGGTTTATTGTAAAAAGGTGAAACCGAAAGAATAGCGGTAAAGGCAGAAAGGTCGCGGGTTTTCATTTCTGAAATTACCTCCTGCGTATTGTTGCCGCCAATGCCCAAAACCAAAGGCAAGCGGTGATTGTTTGCTGAAACCACGGTGTCAATTACCAGCTGTTTTTCTTCTTTGGAAAGCGTTGCGCTTTCGGCAGTAGTTCCTAAAACTACCAAATAATCTATTCCATTTTCAATGTTGAAATTCACCACATTTTTAAGTCCTTCCACATCTACGGAAAAGTCACTTTTAAACGGGGTTATCAATGCTACGCCTGTTCCAACTAATTCTTTCATATTCTATATTTTGATGCTGTTGATACTTTTGTTTCTATGGATTCTAAAATTTGATTCATTCCACCTTTTGCTTCCTTCTTTTAGCTTCCATTAAATTTTTTTAAAAATTTTTAAATATTTTTTCACTTCACTTTTAAAAGCTTCCTTGTTTTGCAGGTCAACATTTAAAAGCAAATCAAAAAGCCGGGCATCAGAATTATTGAATCCTATTTTGAATTTTGCCCTGCTCTGCGCCACCATTGCCCCTAAAAACTCATGTGTCCCCTTGTAATAACCTATTAGCACATCAAACGGAAAATCCAAAAACTCCTGTGCATTCTGATTGTGGATTTCGCCGCGCCACGTAAATTCCTTATTGGTTATCTGGTTTTGCCGAAGCGAGGGTATCTTTCGCCGCGTTTCCACAAAAGTGAAGACTTTTACATCTTTTCGTTGCAAGCCGAGCTCCTTTCCGAACTCGTAAAGGATTTCAAAATCGTCAAAAAAAGCTTCATCCACCACAAAGCCCAAATATGTTAAAGGCTCATTGCGCTTTGAAAAATCCCGCTCAGTCAGGTTTTTTTCAATGTGTTTTTTTAAGGAATGTCGCTTTACTTTTTTCAACATGGAATGCCAAATTCTCGTGTGGCAAAAATAGCTATTTTCAGCGCTTTCCTACTTTCAATTAGGAAATCATTTGCAAAAAATCGTCTTCGGAAATGATGGCGACGTCCAAACTTTCGGCCTTGGTCTTTTTGCTCGGCCCCATATTGTCGCCTGCCACCACATAATTGGTTTTGGATGAAATGGAGCTGGAAACCTTGCCGCCGTTGTCCTCTATCAGCTTTTTGAGTTCGTCGCGGGAGACTTTTGTGAAAACACCCGAAACTACGAAGGTCTGCCCCTTTAACGTATCGGTTTGATTGGCAAGTTTTTCAGCGGAAATCTCCAACTGCACGCCATAACTTTTCAGCCGTTCAATAATGGCGTTATTTTCTTCGGAAGCGAAAAAGGAAACCACACTTTGGGCGATGCGCTCGCCAATTTCGTCAACGGTGGTGAGTTCTTCTTCGGAAGCATTTCTTAAGGCATCAATGGTTTTGTAGTGCTTTGCCAGTTTTTTGGCAACGGTTTCACCCACATAACGGATTCCCAGCGCGAAAAGCACCCTTTCAAAAGGAATCGCTTTGGAAGCTTCTATCCCTTTTATCATATTTTCGGCACTTTTTTGCGCCATGCGTTCCAACGGAATAATCTGTTCTTCTTTTAAAAGGTACAAATCGGCGTAATTATTTATCAAACCGTTGTTTACCAAAAGTGCGACGGTTTCGCCGCCCAAACCTTCAATATCCATCGCCTTTCGGGAAATGAAATGCTGGATGCGCCCAATAATCTGTGGCGGGCAACCTTCGGTATTGGGGCAATAATGTTGCGCTTCGCCTTCGGTGCGGACCAAGGTTGTTCCACATTCGGGGCATTCGGTTATGTAATTTGTTGGCGACGAATTTGGGTCGCGCTGTGTAAAATCTACCCCGATTATCTTCGGAATTATTTCGCCGCCCTTTTCCACAAACACCGTATCGCCCTCGCGAATGTCGAGCTTGGCAATCTGGTCCGCATTGTGCAGGGAAGCGCGTTTTACGATGGTGCCGGCCAATTCCACAGGCTCCAGATTTGCTACGGGCGTGATGGCGCCCGTTCTGCCCACTTGATAGGTTATTTGGTTTAAAACGGTGGAAACCTGCTCTGCTTTAAATTTATAGGCCATCGCCCAGCGTGGTGATTTGGCGGTATAACCGAGCTCTTCCTGCTGTTGCAGGTTGTTCACCTTTACTACTACCCCATCGGTTTCGTAGGGAAGTTCGTGGCGGTGCACGTCCCAATAATTCACGAACTCCAAAACCTCATCCAAGTTTTTAGCGAGTTTGGCAGCTTCGGGGACTTTAAAACCCCATTGCCTTGCTTTTTCAAGACTTTCAAATTGGGTTTTTATGGGAAGTTTTTCGCCTACAATACTGTAGAGCAAGCAGTCCAACGGCCGTTTGGCAACTTCGGCGCTGTCCTGCAATTTTAGGCTGCCGGAGGCTGTGTTTCTCGGGTTTCGGTACGGCTCTTCGCCTGCCTCTACCCTTTCGGCATTCATCTTTGTGAAACCTTCAAAAGGCAAAACTATTTCGCCGCGAATATCAAACAACGGCGGGTAATCGCCTTTCAATTGCAGCGGAATGGAGCGAATGGTCTTTACGTTTGCGGTTACGTCATCGCCCTGAAAACCGTCGCCGCGGGTAACGGCTTTTTTCAGCTTGCCGTTTTCATAAGTTAAACTTATTGAAGCGCCGTCGTATTTAAGTTCGCAAGTGAATTCTACCTTGCCATCAACGGTTTTTTCGATTCGCTTTTCCCAATCCTCCAAATCTTCCTTTGAATAGGAATTGTCCAAGGAATACATTCTGTAGGTATGCGGCACGGTCTCAAAATTCTTGGTGATTTCGCCCCCAACCCGAAGCGTGGGCGAATTGGCATCGTAAAACTCGGGATGTGCCTTTTCCAGCTCTTGAAGTTGCTTTAGTTTTTGGTCAAACTCAAAATCGGAAATGGTGGGATTGTCGAGGACGTAATAGTTATAGTTGTGCTCGCGGAGCTCGTTGCGGAGGGCAATGATTTGTTGTTCGATGTTCATAGAACAAATATAAAATTTAAAACCCCATAGCTCTTTGAGAACTTTGGGGTTTTTTTTAAAGTTTAAGAAAAATTTTTACTGGCAAGCACCGGTTTTCTTTTTAAAAAATAAAGGTGTTACGTCCTGCTCTCATTAAGCCATTTGGGAACATCGGGGCGTTTAAATTCTTCCATTTTTTTAAGAAGCCGATTGGTGTCTGAATCAACCAAAAGTAGATTGTAGTTGTCCATGGAAAGGAAACCCTTGCGTACCATGGTTTCGAGCATTTTTATTAAATCGTTGTAAAAACCGTTTATGTTCAGCAAACCAATCGGTTTTTGGTGCAGGCCCAGTTGCAGCCAGGTTATTATCTCAAAAAGTTCCTCTAAAGTCCCCATGCCGCCGGGCAGGGCGATGAAGCCATCGCTCTGTTCGTGCATTTTCAGTTTCCGCTCGTGCATGTTTTGGGTGGTGATTAGTTCTGTGAGGCCAAGGTGGACAACTTCTTTTTTCTTTAAAAAATTGGGGATGATGCCGATTACCTTTCCGCTGTTGTCGAGCACGCTTTTGGCAATGGTGCCCATCACTCCTATTTTGGCGGCGCCATAGACCAAGGTAATGTTTCGTTCTGCGAAAATTTCGCCCAGCTTTACTGCAGCATCGGTAATGGCGAGGTCGTTGCCGTCGCTACTTCCGCAGAAAACGCATATTTTGTCGAGATTGTTCATATTTTTTCTCTGTGTTCTTTGTGCCTCTGTGGTGGGCCGTTTTACAACAGTGGCACAGGGGGCACAGCGTTTTTAGATTTTACATTTCAACATTCGGTCTTTGCCGTAGATGTCTTTTTTTATTTCAATATTTTTAAATCCTTCCGCTTTTAAAAGCTCGGTCATTTCATAAGCAAGATACTCATTAATCTCGAAAAAGAGTTTCCCGCTGGGGTTTAAATGGTTTTTTGCCAAGTGGGAAATGGCTCGATAAAACAGCAAAGGGTCTTCATCTTTCACGTATAAAGCTGAATGGGGCTCGTACTTTAGTACGTTTTGCTGCATCTGCTTTTTTTCGAGTTCGCGGACGTAGGGCGGGTTTGAAACTATCACATCGTATTTCATCGGAAGGGTTTCCGCGGCCAAAATATCGGTTTGAAAAAAATCAACTTCAACCTTGTTTAATTTTGCATTCGCTTCAGCGATTTTCAAAGCTTCTTCGGAAATATCCAAAGCGGAAATTTTTGCATTGGGAAGGTTTTTGGCGAGGGAAATGGCGATGCAGCCGCTGCCGGTGCCGATGTCTAAAATCCCCTTGGCCCCCGAAGGGGGAAATCCACTCAATATCCACTCCACCAATTCCTCTGTTTCTGGGCGGGGGATTAGGGTGTGTTTGTTTACTTTAAAAGGAAGGCCGTAAAATTCTGTTTCGCCGATTATGTATTGAATGGGTTCGTGGTTTTGTAGGCGAAGGATTGCTTTTTGAAATTTTTCGGCTTCTGTTGCGGAAATGGTTCTTTCAGGGTTTAAAGCGATTTCTATTCGGGAGAGGTTTAGGTATTTTTCCGAAAGAATATTGAAAAAAGATTGTACTTCTTCCGAAGGATATAATTCTGAAAGCGATTTTTTGAAATTGGATTTAAGATCTGATATTTTCACAAGATTCTATTGATGCTTTGGATGCTTTGGATGCTGTGGATTCTCTGGATACTATGGATTCTATGGATACTTTGGATGCTTTGGGTTCTATGGATACTTTGGATACTTTGGACGCTTTGGATGCTTTGGATGCTTTGGATGCTTTGGGTTCTATGGATACTATGGATACTATGGATACTTTGGATGCTTTGGATGCTTTGGGTTCTATGGATACTTTGGATACTTTGGATTCTATGGATTCTATGGATTCTATGGATACTTTGGATTCTATGGATACTATTGTTTGGGATTTGGGTCCCGATTGCTATTGGGATGGTTTTTACAATGTTTTAAGCATATGCACCGGGCAGGAATAATGGCCCGTGTCGCCCATTGCGCTTTCAATATATTCAAAACCGGCTTGTTTATACAGCTTTTGGGCGTGGGTCATATATTCCATGGTTTCGAGGTATATTTTTTCAAAACCGAACTCACGCGCCTTTGCCAAACAGAACTCCATCATTTGTGCGCCAACTCCCCTCCCGCGGGCTTCGAGCAGGAAGTACATTTTTTGAAGCTCGCAGACGTTGCCTTCGTAATTGTCTAATTTCGCCACCCCGGCGCCCCCGATTATTTTGTTGTTTTCTTCCACCACAAAATAAGCGACCTTCGGTTTTTGGTAGGTTTCAAACATACAATCCAATGATTTATCGGCATAGGCGGTACCTACTTTTGGCACGTTGAAATCTTCCAAGACCGTACGTATCACTTTGGCTATTTGTGGATTGTCCTTCTTTTCAATAAGTCGGATTATTGGTGTGTCCATTCTAATTAAATCCTTGTATTTTTACGCTGTGAAGATACACGAAAAATATATGTTGCGCTGCATCCAACTGGCCAAAAACGGGCTGGGAACTACCTATCCAAATCCGTTGGTGGGCAGTGTAATTGTTCACAACGACCGAATTATTGGCGAAGGTTGGCATTACAGAGCCGGACTACCCCATGCTGAAGTGAATGCCATCGCGAGCGTTAGCGAAGTGGGCCTTTTGAAAGAAGCGACCCTTTACGTGAGTTTGGAGCCTTGCAGCCATTTTGGTAAAACTCCGCCCTGTGCCGATTTGATTATCGAAAGCGGAATAAAGAAAGTGGTGGTGGGCAGTTTGGACCCAAATCCTAAAGTAGCGGGGCGCGGCATCAAACGATTGATGGAGGCCGGTTGCGAGGTGATTGTAGGTGTTTTGCACGCTGAATGTGATATTTTGAACAAACGATTTTTTACCTTTCACCAGAATAAAAGGCCGTATATTTTTTTGAAATGGGCGCAGACAGCCGATGGATTTATTGCGCCAAAGGATGAGACCCGCGATGAGACGAAACCCGTTTGGATCACCAATGAATTTTCGCGCCAAATAGTGCATAAAATGCGGGCGGAGGAACAGGCAATTTTAGTGGGCACCCGTACGGTTTTACAGGACAACCCATCGCTAACGGTTCGGGAATGGGCGGGTGAAAATCCAACGCGGATTGTGATTGACCGAAATTTAAAGATTCCGGAGAATTTTTCGGTTTTTGATTCTTCTTCCAAAACGATAGTTTTCAATGAAACGGAAAGCAAAACTTCGACAAATATAGATTTTGAATCGATAGACTTTTCCGAAGAAATTCCCCAGCAAATCTGCGCAGCGCTTTTCCGAAGAGATATTCAGTCGGTCATTATTGAAGGTGGCGCAAAGACCCTGCAAACCTTTATTAACGCAAATTTGTGGGACGAGGCATTTGTATTTCAGGGAAAAAACCGTTTTGGTGAAGGTATCGAGGCGCCGATTTTTAAAGGTGTGCACGTTTCCGAAGAAAAGATAAAAGACGATACCCTGCGAATCTTTAAAAACGAAAACTCTTGATTTCACTGGCGCTCAGCATTCTTTCATCCACCATGATCTTTGTGGTTTTTAAACTTTATTCGAGGTTTAAAATCAACACCATGCAAGCCATCGTAATGAATTACTTTACGGCTTGTTTCTGTGGGATTGTTTTTCAGGAAAGTGCAATAAATATTGCAGAAATACCACACTTTGGCTGGTTTCCCTTTGCACTGGGTTTAGGGGCTATGTTTATAACCGTGTTTAACCTGATGGCAATAACTACGCAGCGCAGCGGGCTTTCGGTTGTTTCGGTAGCTACCAAAATGAGCGTTGCTATTCCCATTCTCTTCGGGCTGTTATATTATAAAGAGAGTCTGGGAGTTTTTAAGATTATAGGAATTATTTTAGCCCTTGCTGCCGTGTATTTGGCTTCGATAAAAAAACAGGACGGCTTAAAAATCAAGCCGACCAACTTCATCTTTCCAGTTTTAGTCTTCTTGGGCAGCGGAATAATAGATACGACCATTAAATATTTGGAAGGCGAGTATATTGCCAAAAATGACACGCCTATTTTCTCGGCAACTATTTTTGCGATGGCAGCGGCCATTGGCGTTTTACATTTGAGCGCTCAGGCACTGCAGGGAAAATTCAAATTCCAGCTAAAAAATGTTTTGGGCGGCATTGCCTTGGGAATCCCCAACTATTTTTCAATTTATTTTTTGGTGCAGGCGCTACGGAGCGGTATCTTGGAAAGCTCGGGAATATTTACGGTAAACAATGTTGCTATTGTTATGATATCAACTTTACTCGGCATTTTGCTATTTAAGGAAAAATTATTGCTGAAGAATTGGATTGGGATTGGGCTGGCGATTCTTGGAATTTTGTTTATTGCGTTGGAAAAATGGTAGTCCCCCTCACCCACAAAGGGGAAAAATAAAATTGTGAAACATTGGAAACTGAAAAAGACACATACAAAACCATTTTAAAGGCTTCCGAAGAGGTGCTTTTTAAGGAAAGGGGCAGTAAATTCTTTGGCTATGCCTTTCCGGTGGTTTCGGAAGAGGAGGTAAAGGAACACATCGAAAATCTTAAAAAAACACATCATACCGCGCATCATTTTTGCTATGCTTGGCAACTCGGCAAAAGTTATGAACACTATCGGGCCAATGATGACGGCGAACCATCAAACAGTGCGGGAATGCCTATTTACGGACAATTGCAATCTTTTGATGTTACAAATATTTTGGTAGTGGTGGTACGCTATTTCGGCGGAACCAAATTGGGCGTGGGCGGATTGATACAGGCCTACAAAACCGCTGCGCAAATGGCCTTGGAAAATTGTAGGATAATTGAAGAAACAATTGATGAAACGTTTCTTTTAAAATTTGAATACCCAGAAATGAACACAGTGATGCGCATCCTTAAAGATGAAGACATCAATATTGTAGATCAAAAAATGGAGCTCAATTGTGAGTTTAAAATCGCCGTTCGGAAGAAAGATGCGGAACGGATTTTTGAGTTATTTGAAAATACTTACAAAGTGAAAATCATCAAAAAACAAATCCCCAATTCCAAATAAATTTCGAAAACAAAAAATCCCAAAATTTGAAATCACGACTCTGTGATTTGGATTTATTCAAGCCTCTTTTTTAGGAAAGTTTTTCCAATAGGTATTGGGGTGCCTTGGTCAACTTTTTTGTCGTACTGTTCACAAAAACCAATACAGTGGTTGCCGTAGCCAAAAGTTGTTTGGATTCATTATAAATTTCATAATAAAACTCAATTTTTACAGTAGGCAATTGTTTCAAACTTGTCCTCACCGTTAGTAGGTCGTCATAAAATGCAGGCTGTTTATAATCTATACTGAAATGAACCACTGGTAGCTGTATATTATTGGCTTCCATCCATTTATATGAAAACCCGAGCGCCCTAAGCCATTCCGTTCGGCCCTGTTCCAAATACTGCGCATAGTTGCCATAATAAACCACGCCCATCTGGTCCGTTTCGCCATAGCGCACTCTTATTTCTGTATCTGTATTCTTCACGATTTTATGGTGTTTAAAGAAAGTTTTTTTGTAGTTTTATCGAAAGGGAAGTATGGGAAAAAAATTCTAATAATTCAACCCCAATCTGGTTTTTTTTATAACTTTTTTGTTCACATATTTGCACTGTTAAGAAATAGCTCGGAAACACTCCATCCCCTATTATTTTAACCAACCCTTTTTTAAAAACAAAACACAAATTTTAACTATGAGCAAAACTGCGGAATCGGTTTGGAACAATTGTTTGGCTTTTATCGAAGATAATATCTCTTCGCAAGCATACAAAACTTGGTTCGAACCCATTAAGGCGGTAAAGCTAACTGATAATGCACTGAGCATTCAGGTTCCTAGCAAATTTTTTTACGAATGGCTCGAGGAACACTACGTTAAGATATTGAAAGTCGCGCTCACCAAAGAGTTGGGAGCTACCGCTAAGTTGGTTTACATTATCAGAATGGAAAACACCTACGGCAACAAACAACCATTTACAGAAAAAATTCCAAGCGCCAATAGAAGCAATTTACAATCGCAGGAGGTTGATGTGCCGTTGAAAAACAAAAGCCCGGAACTTAAAAATCCGTTTGTTATTCCAGGAATCCGAAATGTTAAGATAGAATCACAGCTTAATCCCAATTATAATTTTGAAAGTTTCCTTGAAGGGGAATCGAACAGGCTGGCACGTTCGGCCGGTTTAGCAGTGGCAAATAAACCCGGTGGAACTTCCTTCAACCCACTCCTTATTTTTGGCGGTGTCGGGTTGGGAAAAACACACCTGGGCCACGCAATTGGTGTTGACATAAAGGATAAATATCCAGAAAAAACCGTTCTTTATATTTCTGCGGAAAAGTTTACGCAACAATACATTGAATCGGTAAAGAAAAACAACCGCAACGATTTTATACACTTCTATCAAATAATAGACGTGCTTATTGTGGACGATATTCAATTGCTTTCCGGAAAGGCCGGTACACAGGACGTATTCTTTCACATTTTCAACCATTTGCACCAAAACGGCAAGCAGGTTATTTTAACCAGCGACAAGGCGCCGGTGGATATGATTGATATTGAACAACGTTTGCTTTCCCGTTTTAAATGGGGCCTTTCTGCGGAATTGAACCACCCAGACTACGATACGCGTGTGGCGATCATAAAAAACAAACTGTACCGCGACGGCGTGGAAATGCCGGAGGATATCGTGGAGTTTTTGGCAAACAACATCAAGACGAACATTCGAGAACTGGAAGGCGCCATAATTTCATTGATTGCGCACTCTTCCTTCAACAAAAAGGAAATTACCATCGACCTTGCCCGCAAAATTGTTGATAATTATGTGAAACACACCAAACGCGAGGTTTCCATTGATTATATTCAAAAAGTAGTAAGTGATTATTTTCAAATGGACGTGGATACTTTGCAATCAAAAACACGAAAAAGGCATATTGTGCAGGCTCGTCAATTGGCAATGTTCTTCGCGAAAAAGTTTACCAAAGCATCCCTCGCCTCCATCGGTTCCCAAATAGGGCAGCGCGACCACGCAACTGTGCTACACGCCTGCAAGACCGTTGATAACCTTTCCAGTACTGACAAGCAGTTCCGCAAATATGTGGAAGATCTGAGTAAAAAGTTGACACTTTAGTTCAGGTTTCAGTCGCAGGTTTCAGTCGCAGTGTTCGGAAAGGAAATCACATCGTTCAGACTACTAAACTTTTAAACCCATAAGCTCTTAAACTTCTAAACACTTCATATCGTTTTGAAAAAATATAAAATCCTTATGGTCTGCCTTGGCAATATTTGCCGTTCGCCCTTGGCGGAAGGTATTTTGAAGTCGAAGGTTGACACTTCAAAAGTGTTTGTTGACTCTGCAGGTACTGGCCATTGGCACGTGGGCGATGAACCTGACCAGCGAAGTATTGCCGTGGGGAAAAAATACAATATAGACATTACCCAACAACGTGGAAGACAGTTCAGCGCAAAGGATTTTGACGATTTCGATTTGATTTATGTAATGGACAACAGCAATAAGGAGAACGTTTTGGCCTTGGCTGAAAATGATACGCATCGCCAAAAGGTAAAACTAATCCTAGATGAAATTTTTCCCGGTGAAAATGTGGATGTGCCCGACCCGTATTTTGGCGGAAATGCAGGTTTTGAAAACGTTTTTAAAATGCTCGATGAAGCCTGTGAACAAATTGCGAAGCGACTTTAACGCATTTTTACATATGGTTTTCTTACTTTTAGTAACTCACTAAATAAAAAACCATGAAAAAATTACTCCTCTGCATTCCATTCTTTCTTTTTTCCTCAATTTTTTTGGCTCAAGAAATATCCATCGAATTTTTTAAAGGAAATTTCACACAACCCTTAAGCCTTCAACACGCCAATGACGACCGTCTTTTTGTAGTGGAAAAAGGAGGCCACATAAAAGTAATCCAGGCTAACGGAACCGTAAATAGCACTTCTTTTTTGGATATTTCGGGAATGATCTCAACCAATAGTGAGCGCGGGCTTTTGGGAATGGCATTTCATCCAGATTATAGCAACAATGGCTATTTTTATGTGAATTATACCAATACTAGCGGTAACACACAGATCTCACGCTTTTCCGTAGATAGCGGCAATCAGGATTTGGCAGACCCCAATTCTGAATTGCCCATCCTCAGTTTTAACCAACCAGCCTCAAACCACAATGGTGGTAATTTGGCATTCGGGCCAGATGGTTATCTATATATAGCTTCGGGTGACGGCGGCGGCAGCGGAGATCCGAATGATAGAGGGCAAGACCTGAATTTTCTATTGGGAAAACTATTGCGAATAGATGTAGATAACCCTTCAGGGGGAAATAACTACGGAATACCTGCAGATAATCCGTTTTTAGGAAATCCTGACGCGCGCGATGAAATTTGGGCGTATGGTTTGAGAAATCCTTGGCGCTTTTCCTTCGATTTTACGGCAAACAACATTTGGATAGCAGATGTGGGCCAAACAAGCATTGAAGAAATAAACCGGACCGGAATTACTGAGGCAGGATTAAATTATGGCTGGAGATGTTATGAAGGCTCACAACCTTATAACACCCAGGACTGCCCTCCCCAATCTGAATTGAGCTTCCCTTTGGCTGAATATAACCATTCCGGTGGCAATTGTTCCATAACGGGCGGTTATGTTTACAGAGGTTCTGTATATACCGATATTCCGGGGCTATACTTTTTTGCCGATTTCTGTAGTGGATTGATTGGTACGGTCGATGCCACGGGGAATTTGACAGAGATCGGTATTTTTTCAGGTAGCTGGGTTTCCTTTGGCGAAGATGTCAACAAAGAACTTTATATCATAGATTTCGGTGGCGATATTTATAAAATTAAAGGAGGCGAAGTAGCCGGAACGGAAGACTTCTCATTAGAAAATTCACTCACCATGCTTCCTAACCCCTCTTCGGAATTTGTAACCTTTAATTTGAAAAACGATTCCCTTCAAAGCATTCAGCTCTTTGATGTAAGAGGCCGCTTGGTTTCTTCAGCAGAAAATATATCCAATAATGAAAAAGTCATTCGCATTTCAAGTTTGACTTCTGGTTTATATTTTGTGGGAATCACCTCTTCAAAAGGACAATCAACCGTGAGAAAATTAATCGTCCAATAATATTAATGACTTCAACTAAAGGAAATTTATACCTCATCCCCTGCCCTCTGGGCGATGTGCCTCCATTGGCGGTACTCCCGATTTCGGTAAAAAAAGCCGTTGAAAAAATTGACCATTATATCGTGGAGCATGAAAAAAATGCACGCCGATTTATAAAAAGTATTGTCCCAGAAAAGAAACAACCCACGCTGAAATTTCAAGAGATTAACAAATTTACCCACGCTGAAGAAATCCCCTCCATGCTCAATCCGTGCCTGGAGGGTTTTGATGTGGGCGTAATAAGCGACGCCGGTTGTCCCGGAATTGCTGATCCCGGGGCAAGAGCGGTACATCACGCACACGAACTCGGCATAAAGGTCGTGCCCCTCGTGGGACCATCGTCCATTTTACTGGCAATGATGGCCAGTGGATTTAACGGTCAAAATTTCGCTTTTAACGGGTACTTACCTATTGATAAAGGTGAAAGGAAAACAGAACTGAAAAGACTTGAAAAAATATCAAAGGATTTTGACCAATCCCAACTATTCATTGAAACTCCGTACCGTAACAATCAAATGCTGCAGAGCCTAATTGAAAATCTCAATCCACAGACAAGAATTTGTGTGGCTTGTGATATTACTTTGCCTTCAGAATACATAAAAACTGCTCCTGTAAGTTTATGGAAAAAAATAAAGGTGGATCTTCATAAAAGACCCACCTTATTTATCATTCAAGGATAAAATTTAAATTACCCTCGGTTTTTTATTTGGTACAATATGCGAAGTATCATACCCTGAAAACTTTCGCAAATAATAACGAATGGAGGCGCCATTGGCATCCTCAAAACGGTTTTCGCCCGCACTTCTCAAAAATTTCTTCACATTACCGGCACCTGCCAAATGCGCAGCGGCCAAAATTCCCGATTCGGTAACTTTCACACCGCCAATGGTTTTGCCTGCGTAGCGCTTTATATCGTTCCGAAGCACCCACTTATTCAAAGAAGTGTATGCTAGGAAAGCAGCCTCCTGCTGACGGGTATCGTATAAAAAATTATCGGTATTCTTAAAACCAATCATTCGTAAAGTGGCGCGGGAAAACTGATATTTCCCCATATATCCATAATCGTTTACGATATGGTAATTTCCTCTGGATTCCTTAAAACCAAGAGCTTCTTTAAAACCCAAATAGGATTTTCCCAAAAACAAATAAAACTTTGGGGTCACAGGAGCAATAAATGGCATAAGCTCTGCTTCTGTGGGAACGGTGTAGTCTAACTCTAATCCTTCTGTACTAAAAGTAGAAAAATCGTAGCTATCTTTTGAAATGAAACCTGTCCCTACTGTTACGGTAACAACAAGTAATACTGCAATGAGATATATTCTTTTTTTCATTAAGGTTTAAAATTCCGATGTTATTACATCGTCGTTTCAGCGCGCAAAGATAAGGCTTTTTTTAAAAATCTGATTTGTAGGCTGTTAAATAAATATTAAATAAAAAAGCTAGGCTTGTCAACCTAGCTTTCTTCAATAATTATAATGTCGCCCTGGCATTGTTGTCCGGGAGTATTTGAGAGACATCGTAATCTACGAAGCGTTTCATATACCTAGTTATAGGCACGTGATTGGCATCTTTGAAAACGACTTCTCCATTGCTGTCCAGAAATTTCATAACATTTCCGGCACCTCCCAGATGCGCCGCGGCCAAAAGGCCCGATTCGGTTATCTTAACACCATTGATGGTTTGGCCATCAAACCTATCAATATAATCCCGAAGTACCCATTTGTTTTTGGAAATCAAGGCCTCAAAGGCCTTTTCCTGTAACAAAGGGGAATTTAAAAATCGGGAGGTATTGTGGATTCCGACCCAGTTAAGGGTGGAACGGCCAAACTGGTACTTGCCCAAATAACCCAATCTGTTCACGGCTCTGTAATTGCCACTGCTTTCGCTAAAGCCGAGGTCGTAACAGAAACCCAGGAACGACTTCCCAAGAAAGGGAACACTGTCTTGGGAACTCATATTCACTTCATATTCGTAGGGCACATGGGCAACGTCCCCTACAATATTTGTAGCGAATATAGAACTGCTGTAATCTTCTCTTTTTGAAGAGAATGCCGTTGCAACAAATACCGCAACAGCCAGCAGCACAGACAATTTCATAAAACGTTTTGTCATGTTTTACTTAGTTTTTAAAAGTTATAATTATTGCGCCACCGCCTTATGCGGCGCGAAATAAATTCTTAAAAAGTAAACACACGCTATGGCAAACGCATGCTCGCCGCGCTATATGAAAAAATTGTGCCAAAGAACGATTGACAACCAACTGCATTAGCTGATTATCAATTAATTAACAAAATTAAAATACAACAAACCTATCCGGATTCCGAAGTCTTAACAGACTTTAACCCGGATTTTTGAAAGATTTTAACAGAAATGAATTTCTTGAAGGTTTACCTATTCAATCCTTGACTATTCACCCAGCGCACATATTCGATTTTGTTCACGTTGTGCTGTGCCAAGGTTTTTGCAAATTTGTGATACCCAAAATTGGTAACATCTGCCACAAAATAGTAATAATCGTGCTGCTCCGGGTTTAGGACCGCGTCTATGGATGAAATATCGGGCATCGTGATGGGGCCGGGCGGTACGCCGGCGTATTTGTATGTATTGTACGGAGAGTCCAATTCCAAATCTTTATAAAGCACCCTTTTTATTATTTGATTGTAATCCCCGCTTTCGCGTTTCAGGGCATAAATAACCGTCGGATCGGCTTGCAGCAACATTCCTACTTTTAACCTGTTTAAATAAACTCCCGCTACTCTCGGTCGTTCATCCACTTTAGCGGTTTCTTTTTGAACGATTGCGGCCAATGCCATCACTTGTTCTTTGGAAAGATTTAATCTTTTGGCCTTTTGGGTTCTCGATTCGTTCCAAAAGCGCTCGTATTCCGTTTTCATACGTTCGCGGAAGGTTTCCGCAGAACTGTTCCAATAAAACTCATAAGTATTCGGAATATACAATGAAAGGGCGGTTTCCTTATTCAAACCCACTTCCTTTAAAAATTGCGGATCGCGCATTGCGTTCAAGAGCGAAACACTATCGGCTTCAATCTGTTTTGAAATATGGCCGGCAAGGTCTTCCAAACGCTCTTGATTGTTGAATTTTACGTTGATGGGAAT
This sequence comes from Aequorivita vladivostokensis, assembly GCF_000952855.1. Classification (GTDB taxonomy): domain Bacteria; phylum Bacteroidota; class Bacteroidia; order Flavobacteriales; family Flavobacteriaceae; genus Aequorivita; species Aequorivita vladivostokensis. The sequence continues at coordinate 445,552 of NZ_JSVU01000002.1, forward strand.
ATTTCGGCTTCGCAGTGTATTTACAATATCGTTATTAGTCATTCCCTTTCTAATGATGAAATGTCCCGGTTTTATATTTGAAGCATACTTTTTTTGTTCCGCAATGGTAACGAATGAACCCGTGTCCCGCAAAAGCGGCTCCAGCTCTTCAACCACATCATTTATGGTTGCGTTGGTAGGAATATAAACGTGGGCCTCCTTATTATTGAAAGCCGTATTGCCCGAAAAAGCGGTGTCGTAAACATACCAAGCAAAAGCTCCCATCCCAATGGCACCGAGCAAAACGACAGCTATCAATATTTTTTTTATATACATTTTTCTGATTTTGGGATTAGGGGTTTATTAGCTGATAAAAATATTCACTTTTATAGTTTCTGTCTGAAAAAATCCAGTCCTTTTTTAAACCGCCTCTTTCAAAACCGGCCTTTTCAAATAATTTGATGCTGCCCTGGTTCTCTTCGGAAATCCCCGCGAAAATTTGATGGACGTTCAGATGTTTAAAGGCATAATTGCATGTAAGGCCCAATGCTTCGGATGCATACCCTTTTCTTTTATCCGCTTCGGAAAAAATTACGATACCAACCCCTACCCTGCTGTGTTTTGGGTCAAAATCGTAAAGATCGATGAAGCCTACCAGCGCCTGGTCTTCCTTTTTGCAAATTGCCAGACGCAGCTGTTGTACATCGTAAATATCGCGGTGGCTGTTTTCAAGATATTGCAGTAAAATATATTTGGAATAGGGTGTTGTGGTGTTGCTCACCTCCCAAAGCGATTCGTCATTTTCCAAGGTATAGAGAAAATCGAGGTCTGAAAGCTCCAAAGCGCGTAAAAAAATATGTTCTCCCTTTAACGTTTTCATTGCCAGATTCCTTTAAAGACTTGTGTTGCCGACCCTTCCAAGTACACATTTCTGTAACCCCAATCGGTTTTTTCAAACCAAACCTGCAATTGGCCGCCCGGTGTTTTTAGCAGCACCCTATTTTCTGAAGATTTACCAGTTTCAAACATAGCGATGGCAACGGCGGTCACGCCGGTTCCACAGGACAGGGTTTCATCTTCCACGCCGCGCTCGTAGGTTCTCACTGAAAAAATGGCAGGAGCTATTTGCTCCACGAAATTCACGTTAGAACCTTCTTTTCCGTAAATTTCATTTCGAATATTTCTTCCTTTTGTAAATACATCAAAGTTTTCCAATCCCGAAACCATTTCAACGTGATGTGGCGATCCGGTGTTCAAAAAAGTGAAATTTTCTGCAACGTTAATCTTTTCCACATCGTTCATTTTTAGTGAAACCCAATCCTCATTAACCATAGCTTCGTGCATACCGTCAACGGCTTCAAAAGTTGTTTTTTCTGAAATGATTCCCAAAAACTTGGCAAAATGCGCAATACATCTTCCGCCATTGCCGCACATAGTGCTTAGATTGCCATCACTATTATAATACACCATTTTAAAGTCTGCGGTCGGGTGCTTTTCCAGCAAAAGCAGCCCATCAGCACCCACACCAAAGCGGCGATCACAGATTTGGGCAACGAGTGCCGTATTCTCTTTTGGAAAAAATTCATCACGATTATCGATAATCACAAAATCGTTTCCCGTGCCCTGATATTTATAAAAGGTGAATTCCATACGCGCACAAAGATATAAAAAGCCACCCCAGCTTTCAGGAAAGTTATCACGTTAAATACAAGTTAAATACCCCTTCTTGGCATACTTTTTTCTAGTCATGGTTGTTAAATTTGTGGGAGTATTTAAATAATGTTTCTTCAAAAAAGTGTTTTTTCTTGATTTCTCAAGTATGAAAACACTTATAGCAATCTAAAATGCTAATCTTGAAAAAAGTGTTTTGCAACATAATTTTTTATTAATCATAAAATTCAATATAAAATGAAACAGACATTCCGTTTATTTCTGGTAGCGCTGTTTGCGGGCGCAGTTACACTTGGAGGTTATAATTTTTTTGAAAAAAAGGATTATATATCCTTCGAGCCCCAAAAAACTTCAAACTTTATCCCCACTAGCTTTTCTGCGGCAGCTGCCGAAATGAATACAGATTTTACCGATGCGGCGGAAAAAACAGTACACGCAGTAGTACACGTTAAAAATATGAGTGTGAGCACACAGCCCACCAATATATTTGAATACTTTCAAGGGGGCGGCCAGCCCCGGGCTCGCGTGGGTAGCGGAAGCGGCGTCATCATTTCGCCCGATGGTTATATTGTAACCAACAATCACGTAATCGCGAACGCCACAAACCTGGAGGTTACTTTAAACAACAACAAAACTTATACTGCAAAATTGATCGGTACCGACCCAAATACCGACATCGCCCTTGTAAAGATTGATGGTAATGAAGAGTTTCCTTTTATACCTTTTGGCGATTCAAACAATGTAAAAATTGGCGAATGGGTCTTGGCCGTTGGGAATCCCTTCAATTTAACCTCCACCGTAACCGCTGGAATTATAAGTGCAAAGGCGCGCGACTTGAACCAATTTGACGGCAATCCTCAATCTTTCATTCAAACCGATGCCGCGGTAAACCGTGGTAATAGTGGCGGCGCCTTGGTAAATACCCGTGGCGAATTGATTGGAATAAACACTGCGATCACCTCGGAAACCGGAAGTTATGTGGGCTACTCCTTCGCCGTTCCTTCCAATAACGCCCGAAAAGTGATTGAGGATATTTTGGAATACGGAAACGTTCAGCGTGGCATTTTAGGTATTCAAGTAGGAAATATAAACCCACAGATTGTGGAAAAATATGGAATTAACGACACCGAAGGCGTTTTTGTAGGCGGAATTGAAAAAGGTAGCGGCGCAGATAAGGCCGGAATAAAGGAGGGCGATATAATCAAGCAATTGGATGGCTATAAGGTTTCAAAATTTGCGGATCTCTCGGGTTACTTGGGCTCCAAAAGACCGAATGATGTGGTGGAAGTAACTATTCTTCGCAACGGCAAGGAAAGAAAAGTACCGGTAACTCTCGTAAAACTGGAAACTTTCTCCATCGACGATCTTGGGTTGGAGGTAAAAAACACTTCTCCTGAAGAACTCAAAGAGCGTGGCCTTAAAAACGGTGTAACTGTTACTCGCGCCCTCACACCAGAAATTGCACAATACAAACTTGAGGGAATTATCATCACCCAGATTAATGACGAAACCGTCAATGACATTGATGATGTTAAGCGAATTATGACACAACGAAACTATCGTTCCCCAATTAAAATGACTTTTATGGACACAGCCGGAAAAATCAATTCCTTTATTTTTAGGTAGTAGCTATGACGGAATCATTTTAAAACATACTTTAAGTTGAAATTTTTAAGCCACGAAGCCACGAATTATTATTACCAATATTCGTTGATTCGTGGTTTTATTTTTTAGAATATATTTCATCAAAACGATGAAAAAGAGTACTTTTGCACCAAATTTTAAACCCTTTAAAAATCCTTCCATATGAGTTTTGATGACGTTTATGAAAAAGAACTTTCTTTTCAAACTGACCGCCGAAAAGCTTCAGTAGAGTTTATTAAAATCGTTAGTGATCTTTGGTACGATAAGTCCATTGAACTGGTACTTTTCCGCAACCAGCTTATAGATCGTAACGTAAGTGAAATTTTGAACCTTCACGAATATGCTGGCGAATTTGTTCAAAAGCCAATATCAATCTTTGACTCCGTTGAAATTGCGCAGGCCATCAAAACCTTGGATCTTCCACCCGCAAAATTGGATATCGGAAAACTAACCTATGAGTTCCATTTAGAGGACGATAAATATTCAAACGCCCTGTCATTTGTTTCAGACAAATTAAAGGATGCCAAGGAAAGCAAAAACATTGTTCCTAAAGACGTCGTTCTTTATGGTTTCGGAAGAATTGGTCGCTTGTTGGCTCGTGAGCTTATGACCCGCACCGGTCAAGGAAACCAGCTTCGCCTTCGTGCCATTGTAGTTCGTGGAAAAATGGATCAAACGGTGCTGGATAAAAGAGCAACTTTGCTTCAATATGATTCTGTACACGGCGATTTCCCCGGAACCGTGCGTACCGACCTTGAAAACAGCGCGTTGGTTATTAACGGGACTACCGTTCATATCATTTCAGCAAACAACCCTGAAGATATTGATTACACACAATACGGAATTGAAGACGCCTTGGTGATTGACAATACCGGAGCTTTCCGTGATGATGCAGCACTTAGCCGCCATCTAAAAGCTAAAGGAACTTCAAAGGTTTTGCTTACCGCTCCAGGAAAAGGAGTGCCGAACATCGTTCACGGGGTGAACCAAAACGAATATGACCCGAATAAAGTAGATATCTTTTCAGCCGCATCTTGTACCACAAACGCCATCACTCCTATTTTAAAAGCAGTTGAGGATTCTTTTGGAGTAGTTCGTGGGCATTTAGAGACCATTCACGCATATACAAACGACCAGAATTTGGTAGACAATATGCACAGTAAATACCGCCGTGGCCGTGCTGCAGCATTAAATATGGTAATTACTGAAACCGGTGCAGGAAGTGCCGTTGCAAAAGCATTACCTTCACTGGCTGGAAAACTTACCAGCAACGCAATTCGCGTTCCTGTTCCAAACGGCTCTTTGGTTGTTTTGAATTTAGAAGTTGCAACCCCTACCACATTGGATGGAATTAATTCCACAATGAAAAAATACGCCCTGGAAGGCGATCTGGTTGAGCAGATAAAATATTCATTGAGCAATGAGCTTGTATCCAGTGATATTGTTGGCTCATCTGCCCCTGCTATTTATGACAGCAACGCAACTATCGTTACCGAAGATGGTAAAAATGTAGTACTTTATATTTGGTATGATAACGAGTATGGCTATAGTCATCAAGTAATCCGCTTGGCCAAGTATATTGCGCAGGTTAGGAGATTTACTTATTATTAATAGTAATTAGCAATATATAAAATCCCGCTATGTATTTAGCGGGATTTTTTTTTGCTAATTCTGTTTTGCCATTGCAAAATCAGGATTGCCCTATGATGATGCACACGTTTCGACATTAAAAATCAAATAACCAAAATCAAACTATTGGTGATGGTAATTGCTTGTTGGACTGGAAACAAATCGACGAAGGAAGATTTGTTCCATTTCAACAGTGCCAGGAAGGATATGGTCAAAATTTAATGGAGAAAAGACTTGTTTTTTACCTCAGTTCTTTGTTATATGCAGTTTTTATTTGTCACAGCTTCTAATTCAAATATATAATCTCTGTCCTCTGGGCTAACAATTTGTCTCAAAAAGGAAAGATGCTCATCAGAAGTAAGAAGTTCAGCCATAAGGTTTTGTCCTTTATAATTTCTTAAATCGTTAGTTTTAATATATTCGATAAATTTTGGATGTTTTCTAGTAAGTTCCATTTCTTTCACTCTCATTTTTTCTCTTATTTGACGGTGATTCTCCATAGTTTTGTTAGAATATTTGGTTAAATATACACATTCATCAAAATCATCTTTTTTTCCATATTTGAAATTACCGTCATATTTAAACCATTTATGTATTTTAATGGAAAATAAAATTGAACCTTGATTAAGAGGAAAATCGATTGTTTTTTTTGAGTTTTCTAAATCATATTTTTCGTCTTTGTAATAAATATTAAGAATAAATAGAGCTCCCAAAATATCGAAGAGATATTTTATACTTCCAAACTTATAGTTATTTGCACGATTATGTTTTAAATGTTGATATGCATTATTCCAAGTATAGGTAAGTTTATTATTTGGCTTCTTTTCGGATTTGTTAAACGGAAATAGAATTTTATTAGTTTGGTGACAATTGGGTGAGCTAATAATAACCACTTTTTGTTCTAAATTCCACTTTTGATTTAAAAATTTCAAAGCATCTTCATCAAATTTAATATGCTCCTTATTTCCTCCATTTTGCCAATATAAATCTTTAGCAAGAGATTCTATTTCAACTGCTGAACGTAAAATCAATTCTGATATTTTCGTAGAATAGACATCTAACTGATCGTCACTAATATAAATATCATATGTCAATTTCTCAATTTCCGATTCTAGATTTTTATAAATTGGCCAATAAATATTTGTCATTTTTTTTAAATTGCATATAACATGTTTATATACGCACATTTTTAAAATTATATCGCTGCTATCCCGCACATGTACGCAACTGCAGGCCTACCCAAATATAAAGTTTATTTTCGAACTACCTGCATTAACGTTTCCACCTTAATTTTCAACAGCTTATTCTCCTCCTCCAGCGCGGCAATGCGCTGCTGCAGGGGCCGTGTACTATCTGGGGCGTGGGTGGTAAAGTCTGGCGGCAGCTGGGCGGCAAGGTCCAGAAAGAAGTTGTGCTTCATGACCGTGCAGAGCTGCCACAGCACTTCGGTTTGAAGGGAGGGGCGCTGGGTGAACCGCAATAGGGTAACCCCAGACCGGCCCACGGCCCGTGCCAGCGCTGCCTTGGAGATGCGCTGCGCCTTGATGCGCCGGGCCAGCATCTGGCCCACATGGGGGGCCGTCATTTGGGTACTGAACTTGCTTTTTGCCATAGGTGTCAATTTTTTTTTATTAGTGTAAGAGCTGTTTTATGGGACTGTTTTCCAATTTTTATTAGTGAAAATGATAATTTTAGTAGTGAAAGTGATAGTTGTATTAGTCAAAACGTTAATTTAATTAGTGATAACGGTTATTTTATTAGTAACAAGATTACTATTATTAGTGAAAAAGATAGTTTTATTAGTTAGAATATTATTTTTAATACTGTAAACATCATTTTTAATACTAAATATAATGGTAAAAATAGTTACAATAGCAGTTTTAATAGTGCAATCGCTTATTTTATAGACGTTTTGACTATCACTTCTTAATAGCCTGGACACTAAAAAAACGGTTCCCAAAAGAACCGTTCCTTAGTGCGCCCCCCGTTTGTTACGAGGCGGTTTCCTCGCCATCCACGGGCCTGCCTCCACTTTTTGCAAAGCGGGGCTTTAGCCTGTCAAAGCTGGCCTGCGCGCCGGGCACGCCCGTGCGCGCCATAACCTCCAGCATGCCGTAGGCGCCCGTGGCCATACCATAGGCCTCGTGGCCCGCCAGGCGCTTTACGTCCTCAAGCCGCTGTACCATATCCATCAAGCGGCTTATGATGCTCTCCACCTGTTCAAAAAGCTGCAGATCGTTCGCCAGAAACTCTAGGTTATAGGTGGCGTTTACGGCGGCATTGGGGTTGGTGTTCATCTCGTCCAGCACCTCTTCGGCAAATACCTTGTTGTCCACGCTTATGGCGTTCAGGTTACGGCGTTGCTCGTCGGTGAGCGTGGCATCTGGCAGGGCAGCGGCTGCAGTGTTTAGGGCTTCCATAATTTCAGTAACTGTCAGCGCCTCCAGCGTCTGGTTCAGTAGATTTTGATTTGTGTTGCTCATGACTTTTGTTTTAAAATGAATCGGGAAGCAATTTTTAAAAAAAAATTATACGGGTCAAGAGGAAAAATCCTGATTTTTTAGGGGTAGATCCCCCATTTTATCTGTATATATTTTCCTACAATCCCAAGGGATTCGCTTGGCCAAGTATATTGCGCAGGTTAGTAGATTTACTTATCATTAGTAATATTGTAATTTATTGAAATATAAAAATCCTGTTGCTGTGGTAACAGGATTTTTTATATTTGGAAACTTAACACACTTTCTATAACAATGCGAGTTTTACGAACTAACCGGCTTTCAATTCTGTTTCTTATTTCTACTTTAATTTTTGTTTCGTGTTCAAAAGAAAGCGATGATCCAAACCCTACGGAAATAACTGTATTTACCAGTGATTTTTCAAGAATTATGGATGAAAACCCAACGAATGGGCAAGTTATCGGAAACGTTCAAGGAAGGACAAATCAAGGAACAGTTATTTTTTCAATTACAGAACAAAATCCCGCAGGAGCGTTTTCTATTAATTCTGCTTCGGGAGAACTGAAAGTTGCCGATGCCTCAATTTTCGATTTTGAAACAAATCCAACAATTTCTGGAACGGTAAATATCGCAAATGGAGCGGTTTCTAAAAATGCCTTGGTTACTATTTCTTTGAATGATTTGAATGAAGAGAATATTTTTGAAGGAGATATTCAGTTAAAAACACAAGCCGATGTGGACGCATTTGGATCGCACAATTATAGTGCAATAACAGGACATTTAATAATTGGTTACACTTTTGGGTCTATTTATTCAAACATTACTGACTTATCACCATTAGAAGATTTAACATCTGTGGGCGCAGAAGTTGTTATTTCACATAATGGAGCATTAGAGTCTATTTCAGGGCTTGAAAATCTTTCGGAAATCGGAAATACTTTGAGCATCTTCGACAATCCTGTTTTAATAAACTTAGATGGTTTTCAAAGCATAACAGAAATCAAAAAGGACTTATACATTGGTTATAATGATTTATTGATAAATCTCAATGGGTTACACAATATTACCAAGATTAAGGACAATTTATCTATTGAAAGTTTATTCATTAACAACTTGAATGGCTTACAAAACCTAACAACCGTCGGAAGCCTTTATATTGCATCCAATCCTAATCTGGAAAATATAAATTCTTTATCGGGATTAATTAGTTTGAGGTATTTACTTCTTATAGAATCAAATCCATCATTGGTTAATTTAAATGCTCTTGAAAATATACATTCTACTATAGCTCGTGTAGAAATCTATGAGAACGATTCGTTAGTAAATTTAAATGGTCTTCGAAATATAGGTGCAAATAGATATCTGACAATTTCGGGTAATAAATCCTTAATAGATTTATCAGGATTGCAAAGTGTAACTAATATCATTTCGCGTGTTTTAATCGAAAAAAATGAAAATATTCAAAATTTAAATGGATTGGAAAACCTTCAGGAAGTTGGTTATGAAATGGTAGTTATGCAAAACATTAATCTATCAGATTTTTGTGCAATAACTAATTTATGTGTTTCTGGTAATATTGATAATTTTTACACAGAAACCAATGCCTATAACCCAACAAAACAAGACATTATTGACGGCAATTGCAGTTTATAAAACAATTTTAAAATTTTCAAAAAAAAAAGATTCCTGTAAAAGCAGGAATTTTTTTATGACTTCATTAACTGAAAATCTTCAAGCTTTCAATCAAATTTGTTAAAATAATTGCGTGCAAAATATGTCAGAAACCCAAAAGCGAAGCCGTTTCAAAAAGAAACGATATCTTGTTCCTATTATCATTTTGATCCTGCTCATTGCCTTTCGGCTTTACCTACCCACCTTAGTAAAAAATTACGTAAACAAAGTGCTGGCAGACATTCCCGGCTATTATGGGCAGGTGGAGGATATAGACATTGCGCTAATCCGCGGGGCCTATGTTATCAACGGAATGTACTTGAACAAGGGAACGGCAGAAAGCCAGGTTCCGTTTTTGAATTTTCCCAAAAGCGATATTTCCATCGAGTGGAAATCGCTCATCAAAGGTAAAATCGTAAGCGAAATAATAATGACCAGTCCCGAGGTTATCTACGTTTTTGAGGACCAAAAAGACACTGAAGGCGATGCCGATGTGGACGACTGGACCAAAGCCCTCACAGACCTTGTGCCCATAGACATCAACCATTTTGAAGTACACGATGGCAAAGTAGCGTTTGTGCAACTTTCCGCAGACCCAAACATAGATTTGCAGATTGACAAACTGGAACTCACCGCCGACAACCTGCGCAATGTGGTAGAAAAAGAGCGCATCCTCCCCTCTCCCATTCGCGCCAGTGGCGTTTCCATTGGCAATGGCAAGGTTTCTCTGGAGGGCAATATGAATCTTGTAAAGGAAATCCCCGATATGGACCTTTCCTTCTCCCTCGAAAATGCCGAGGCTACGGCCTTGAACGATTTCACAAATTATTACGCAGGCCTCGATTTTGACCAAGGTACTTTCGGCCTCTACAGCGAGGTTGCAATTGCCGACGGCCATATGATAGGCTATGTAAAACCGCTTTTAACAGACACCAAACTGATTGGGGAGGGCGATGGCTTTTTGGAAGTGCTGTGGGAAGGATTTGTAGGTTTCTTTAAGTTCATCCTAAAAAACCAGGGCACCGATACGCTGGCAACAAAAGTACCCTTCGAGGGCGACCTCAATAATGTGCAGGCGGGCGTGTGGCCCACTGTTTTCAATATTTTTAAGAATGCCTGGATAAAGGCTTTTACCGGTTCGGTAGATGACGATATTAATTTTAAGGATGCATTTCAAGATGAAAACTTAACCCGGGAGCAAAAACGTGAACTTCGGAAAAAGGAAAGGGAACAGCGAAGGAAAGAACGAAAAAAGGAACGCGAAGCAAAAAAAGGGTAAGCCATTAAATTTGAGCGCCACTCTCCTCTTTATTCCTGCAATATCGCCCTCGACAAAATTCCATTTAGGCCTTGGCTTAATTCAATTTGGCGTATTTTTGCCAACCATAAATATAGAATTGCCTTACCATGCGAATTGATATTATAACCGTATTGCCCGAATTGCTGCAAAGTCCCTTTGAAGTTTCAATATTAAAACGCGCCATTGAAAAAGGCCTGGTGGAAGTCCATACCCACAACCTCCGCGATTATGCCACAAACGCCTACAAGCAAATAGACGATTATCAATTTGGCGGCGGCGCGGGAATGGTGATGATGATTGAGCCTATTGATAAATGCATCTCCCAATTAAAGGCCGAACGGAATTATGACGAAATAATCTATATGACGCCCGATGGCAAAACTTTCAATCAGCACACGGCAAACGAGCTTTCGCTGAAGGAAAACCTCATTATTCTCTGTGGGCACTACAAAGGCGTGGACCAGCGCGTGCGCGACCATTTTATAACCCGCGAAATCTCCGTGGGCGATTTTGTGCTGAGCGGTGGCGAACTTGCGGCCGCCCTTGTCTGCGATGCGGTCATCCGTTTGATTCCCGGCGTTTTGGGAAATGAGACCAGCGCGTTGACAGATTCTTTTCAGGACGATTTATTGGCACCCCCCGTTTACACCCGTCCCGCAGAATACAAAGGTTGGACGGTTCCCGAAATCCTCACAAGCGGCAACACCCCAAAAATTGAGGAATGGCGGGAAGAGCAGGCTTATAAACGGACTAAGGAGCGGCGACCGGATTTGTTGGAGTAAATATTTCAAAGCGGGTTTTTCAAAAAAAGAATGGGCAGCTTTAATCTTACGTAACAAATCATTATTTTTACACGTAAAACAATTCGAAATGGACAAAAAGCTCACATTAAGCCTGGACGGAACAGTCATTGAAAGTGCAAAAACCTATGCAAAATTGCACAATACCAGTCTGTCCAAACTTATCGAATCATATTTGGCATCGCTTACAAAAAATAAAAAAAACAAACCCGATATTACGCCTTTGGTAGCAAGCTTAAGCGGTGTAATAGAACTTGAAGAAAATTTTGATGTAAAAGATGCTTACGCGGAATATTTAATCGAAAAATACAAATGAACCGAGTATTAATCGACACCAACATCGTGATAGATTTACTTGCAATGCGAAAAGATTTCTATGAAGAAGCTGCCGATCTGTTTTCGCGTGCGGACAAAAAAGAACTTGTTTTGGCAATTTCAGCTCTAACGTTTGCAAACACCAATTACATCCTCACTAAACTGAAATCAACAAAAGAAGCACGGGAAATACTGCGGAAATTTAAACTTCTCGTTGAAATAGTAAGCCTGGATGAGAAAATAACCCAGCTGGCTTTGAGCGATGATGATTTTCCAGATTTTGAAGACGGATTACAGTATTATTCGGCTATGGAAAATCAAATTGACATCATTATAACACGAAATAAAAAAGATTTTAAAAACTCGAAAATTCCAGTTTTAACAGCAAAAGAGTTTATGGCAAAGAAATAGTATTTTGCGGTTATCAACAATCAACCACAATCAAACAAAATCAACACAAAATGAAAACCACACAAATCATAACACTACTCCTCGCCGTAGTCATTTTCACCGCCTGCAAAAACGAGTCAAAAGAAAAAGAAAGCACAAAAACCGAAAATAAAGTGAGTTCAAATTTCAACAATATGCTCGACAATTACTACGAGGAAGGTTTAAAACTTAATCCACTGAACGCTACATTTTCGGGTGATTCACGCTTCAACGACAGTTTCCCAAACTTCCTTTCAGACGAATATATTGCTGAGCTGAAAAACTATTACACAAAATACAAAGAAGAAGCCTCCACCTTTGAGGATGCTGATTTAAGCGAAACCGAAAGGATGAGCAAGGACATTCTGCTGTGGGAATGCAACATAAACCTGGAGGCGCTTACTTTCAAAAACGGCATCTATTTTCCCATAGACCAAATGTGGTCCGTAAACTTGTTGATGGGCCAATTGGCAAGCGGCAGCAGCGCGCAACCCTTCAAAACGGTGGAGGATTACAACAATTGGCTAAAACGCGTTGATGGATTTGTAGTCTGGCTAAATTCCGCGGAAAGCCGAATGAAGGAAGGCATGGCGGCCGGATACGTGCTTCCAAAATCGCTGATCGCAAAAGTAGTTCCGCAGTTAAAGGCGATGACCGAGCCCAATGTGGGAAAGAACCTATTCTATTCCCCCGTAAAAAATTTCCCTGAAAACTTTTCCGAAGAAGACAAAAAACAGCTTACCGAAGCCTATTCCAAAATGATTTCCGAAAAAATTGTTCCCGCTTACCAAAGCCTTCACGATTTTATGGCCGGCGACTATTCAAAAGCAGGAAGAACCACTACCGGAATTGCAGATACGCCCAATGGCGAAGCGTTTTACAAGCACCAAATAAAAAAATACACCACCACGGAAATGACCGCCGATGAAATCCACCAACTGGGTTTAAGCGAAGTCGCTCGTATCTCTTCAGAAATGGAAAAAGTGAAGCAACAGATCGGGTTTAAGGGCGATCTGAAGGCATTCTTCAATTTCGTGCGGACTAATAAAGAGCTAATGCCCTATACCGAACCGCAGCAAATCATTGATCATTTTTACACTATATACGACACGATGAAGCCGAAGCTGGAAGTGCTTTTCGACAAAAAACCGAAAACCCCTTTTGAAGTAAAACAAACTGAAAAGTTCCGTGAAAATTCCGCAAGTGCCGAATATAATCCCGGTTCTTTGGACGGCACGCGACCCGGTATTTTTTATGTTCCCATCCTCAACGCTTCGGAATATAATATTTACAGCGACGAGTCGCTCTTTTTGCACGAAGCCATTCCCGGGCACCATTACCAGATTTCGCTGACCCAGGAAAATGATGAACTGCCAATGTTCCGAAAAACCCTTTTCTACAGCGGTTATGGCGAAGGTTGGGCGCTTTACAGCGAATCGCTCGGAAAGGAACTGGGGCTTTACACAGACCCGTACCAATATTTCGGAATGCTGGGCGCCGAAATGCACCGCGCCGTGCGCTTGGTAGTGGATACCGGAATGCACGCCAAAGGCTGGACGCGCGAGCAGGCCATTCAATATTGTTTGGAAAACGAAGCCGAACCCGAAGCTGGAATCATTTCAGAAATAGAGCGCTATATGGCCAATCCCGGACAGGCCTTGGCCTATAAAATTGGGCAATTAACGATTTTGGAACTTCGTCATAAAGCCGAAAAGGAATTGGGCGACAAATTCCAAATCGGCGAATTCCACAACCAAGTTTTGGAAACGGGTTGTGTGCCGTTAAAGTTGCTTGAAAATAAGATTGACAAATGGATTGCTGATACAAAATAAATAAGCAAATCAGCATAATATTGTAGGCGCGCGATTTATCACGCGCCTTTTTTCATTTAAAAAAAATTGCAGATTATAATTATTATTTAGATATTTGTCTAAATACCTAAACAGATTGTGAAAGATATTTTCAAAGCTTTAAATGACGAAACCCGAAGGGAAATACTGGAACTATTGAAAAAAGAGGATTTAACAGCGGGCGAAATTGCGGACAATTTTAATATATCCAAACCCAGTATTTCGCACCATTTGGACATTCTGCAGCGTGCAGATTTAATAACCGGAGAAAAAAAGGGACAGTTCATCCACTATTCCATAAACACCACAATTCTCGACGATGTTTTTACTTGGCTACTAACCCTCAAAAAATAGAAATTATGCAATTCAATTTTAAAAAAGAAATCCCTTTGATCTTGATAACCGTAATTCCGGCTATTTTTCTATGGTACGTTTGGAATTCCCTGCCCCCGGAAGTTCCCCTTCATTGGAACATAAGCGGCGAAGTGGACCGTTACGGAAGCAAAAATGAACTTATCTGGTTAACCACTCTCGTCCCAATATTTTTGTACGTGCTGTTCTTGCTGGTTCCGCTTATTGACCCTAAGAAAAAAATAGCCGCGATGGGCGGTAAATTTTATACTATCCGGTTCTATTTGACGCTTTTCCTTTCGGTTCTTTTCACGTTTATAATCTATTCGGTAAAAGAACAGACGTTGACCAATCCAAATTATCTTTTTATAATTATAGGTGTCTTTTATGTTGTTTTGGGCAATTACTTCAAAACCATCAAACCCAATTACTTTATTGGCATCCGAACCCCTTGGGCATTGGAGAACGAAACTATTTGGAAAAGCACGCACAGACTTGCCGGTAAATTATGGGTAGCAGGGGGATTGCTGATAATAATCACCTGCTTTCTCTTCAAACAGCATACTGCTCTTACCCTGTTTTTAATAATTACGGCCATAATTACCATAATTCCCGTGGCGCATTCCTATTTGCAATTCAAAAAAATAACTACAGTATTAATATTGCTTTTAACGTCCACAAGTTTTTTTGCCCAAGACAATCTCAACCGTCCACAGACCCCACAAGCTCCGTTTTCATATAATATAGAAGAAGTATCCTTTCAAAATATGCAGGACAGTATTACATTGAAGGGAACTTTTACCTACCCTAAAACCGGAGGGAATTTTACAACGGCAATCCTAATTTCAGGTAGCGGTCCCCAAAATAGAAACTCGGAAATTTTGGGACATAAATCTTTTTGGGTCCTGGCAGATTATCTCGCCAGCCACGGGATAGCAGTGCTTCGCTATGACGATAGAGGCGTTGGTGAATCTACGGGTGATTTTTCAAAAGCAACATCTGTAGATTTTGCTGAAGATGTGGTAGCGGCAATTACTTACTTGGAAGGCAGAAAAGAAATCGATCCGAAAAAAATAGGCCTGATTGGCCATAGCGAGGGTGGAGTCATTGCTCCAATGGTGGCTTCAGAAAATAAAAACGTAGCCTTTATTGTCTCCATGGCCGGTGTTATGATTCCCGGCAGTGAACTTTTGCTTCTTCAAAAGCAACTTCAACTGCGATCCATGGGTTCTTCCGATTCGTTTATTTCAAAAGAAATTGAATTTGATAAGGGAATAATGAGCACGGTCACTACCTCCCCGGTTGATTCCTTAAAATACAACCTGGAAAAATATACAAGTGACTTTTTTAAAGAACACCCAAATTTTCCCTCTGAACACGGAATGACAGAGGCGTATTACAAAACGTTGATAGTAGAATCCTATTCCAGCCCCTGGCTCAGTAATTTCATAAGATACGATCCCATAAACGCTCTTGAAAATGTTGACTGTCCCTTTTTGGCTTTAAATGGCGAAAAGGATTTACAGGTTCCGGCCAAAGAAAATTTAGGGGTACTGTTGCGTATTTCTGAAGCCGATACTACCAAAAAAATTACCTTAAAATCCTATCCGGGGATAAACCATTTGTTCCAAGAATGTGAAACGGGATCAGTGATGGAATATGCGCAAATTGAGCAAACGCTTTCGCCCCAAGTGCTCAAAGATATCACAGAATGGATAAACAACCTCTGATTCATCCTATCATTGCCAACAATTAAAAATTTTTCTTGCGCAATCATATAAATTCATTACTTTTGCACCCACTTAATCCAACCTCTGGCGAGAACCGCGAACGTTGTTTTAAATCAAACTTTATCAAATTAACAAAATGGAAGAGTTAATTAAATTTGTACAAGACGAATTTGTTACAAAAAAAGAATTCCCTGAATTCGGAGCTGGTGATACTATTACAGTTTATTACGAAATCCGTGAAGGTGAAAAAACAAGAACCCAGTTCTTTAGAGGTGTTGTAATTCAAGTTAAGGGATCGGGAGTGACCAAAACTTTTACAATCCGCAAAATGAGCGGTACCATTGGTGTGGAACGTATTTTTCCACTTAATATGCCAGCCCTTCAAAAAATTGAGATCAACAAAAAAGGAAGCGTGCGCAGAGCCCGTATCTACTACTTTAGAGGTCTTACCGGGAAGAAAGCCCGTATCAAAGAAAAACGTTCATAGTTCATTCTTTGTTGAAAACCTTCAGAGGCCCTGTTTTTACAGGGCTTTTTTTATGAACATTTGTTGATAAGCCATGTTCGTAACCCGTGGATTTTTAATGTGTTACAAATTGTTGCATATCAAGATTTCCGTTCTATATTAGCAATATCAAAACGGCCTAACAGCCACATTGATAAAATAAAGTAACGTTCTTTTACACTATTTTTTTCCAAATTGCTGACGAAGCTAACGCTCTCACGACTGTTAGTTTCCAGATTTTGAAAAAATAAAAAGAAACACTTTACAAGCTTTTTTTGATTGTTTGAGATACTCACGATCTTTAGATTATTAGTATTGAGATCAGAAAAAGTTTTTGGGTCAGTTTTTTGAAAATGGCATCGACCTCACGGAAGATGCAAATTACAAAACCTTGAACCCGTGTAAGTAAACCACAACCGCAAGTTTATAATAACCTTGCTTTGATCCCGATTCTGTCGGGATGGTTGGTAAAAGTTTACTTTACAAGGAGCCATATCAGCAGTATTTATACTATGATATGGCTTTTCTTGTTTTAGGTACTTTTCAGTCGATGAGTTGAGAGGGTGAGAAGTTTAGAGTTGAAATATTGACTTATTTTTTTAATTTCCCTCAACTCCTCAACCCCTCAACTTTTAAACTCCTAAACTTATAAACTCCTTTCAAAAGCCCCTCCAAATCGCTATATTTGCATTCCTTAAATTTCAAATATTCCATTCAAAAAGACACTTCAATGACAAAATCTTCCAAAATTATATATACCAAAACCGATGAGGCACCGGCTTTGGCAACCCATTCTTTTTTACCTATTGTCCAAGCATTTACTTCCCCCGCAAACATAGAGCTCGAAAGTCGCGATATTTCGCTGGCGGCAAGAATCTTGGCGGTCTTTCCTGAATTTCTCACGGAAGAGCAGCGCGTGAATGATGATTTGGCAGAGTTGGGTGAATTGGCAAAAACCCCGGAGGCAAACATCATAAAGCTTCCAAATATTAGTGCCTCCCTTCCGCAGCTAAATGAAGCTATCGAGGAACTTCAAAAGAAAGGATTCAAGATTCCAGATTATCCCGATACCGCTACTACTTCCGAAGAAAAAGAAATTAAAGCCAAATATGACAAAGTAAAAGGAAGTGCAGTAAACCCAGTGCTCCGCGAAGGAAATAGCGACCGCCGCGCCCCGAAGGCCGTAAAAAACTACGCGAAAAAGCATCCGCACAGTATGGGCGCCTGGAGCAGCAATAGCAAAAGCCACGTAGCCACGATGCAGCACGGCGATTTCTTCCACAATGAAAAATCATTGACTTTGGCAACCGATGATACCTTGAGTATTGTTTTGGTGGGAAATGATGGCAATAAAACCGTTCTAAAAGATAACCTAAAAGTTTTAAAAGGCGAAATCATCGACGCTACGGTAATGAGCAAAAAAGCCTTGGTTTCTTTTTTGGAGGAACAGGTTAAAGATGCGAAAGAAAAGAAGGTTTTATTTTCGGTCCACCTGAAGGCAACAATGATGAAAGTGAGCGACCCGATTATTTTTGGGTATGCCGTAAAGGTTTATTTTGAGGATTTATTCAAAAAATATGCAGATACCTTTAAAAAATTAGGAGTAGATGCCAACAATGGACTGGGCGATTTGGAAAACAAACTTTCCGAATTGAACGAATATGAAAGGGATGCTATTCTGCAGGACATTAAAAAGATAATGGATGAAAACCCAGATTTGGCAATGGTTAACAGCGACAAGGGCATCACCAACCTGCACGTGCCAAGCGATGTAATTATCGATGCCTCCATGCCGGCAATGATTCGCAATTCGGGCCAAATGTGGGGACCCGATGGGAAACCCCACGATACCAAAGCCGTAATCCCAGATAGCAGTTACGCTGGCGTTTACGAAACCACAATCGAATTCTGCAAAAAGCACGGCGCCTTTGATCCAACCACAATGGGCACGGTCCCAAACGTAGGCTTAATGGCCCAAAAAGCAGAGGAATACGGTAGCCATGACAAGACTTTTGAAATTTCTAAGGATGGAAAAGTTCAGGTTTTGGATGCTTCCGGAAAAGTGATTATCGAGCACACGGTTGAAAAAGGAGATATTTGGAGAATGTGCCAAGTAAAGGATTTACCTGTTCAGGATTGGGTAAAGCTTGCCGTTGAGCGTGCCCGCGCAACTGGAAACCCGGCCGTTTTCTGGTTGGATGAAAACCGCGCCCACGATGCCGAGCTCATTAAAAAAGTAAACAAATATCTACCCGAACACAATACCGAGGGTCTTGAAATAAAAATTCTTTCACCAGAAAAAGCTACTGAATATACCTTGGAACGCGTAAAAGCCGGAAAAGATACTATTTCGGTTACGGGAAATGTGCTTCGCGATTATTTAACTGACCTCTTCCCTATCCTTGAATTGGGCACGAGTGCAAAAATGCTTTCCATCGTTCCTTTGATGAACGGCGGCGGGCTTTTTGAAACAGGTGCCGGAGGTTCCGCCCCTAAGCACGTTGAGCAGTTTTTGGAAGAAAACCACCTGCGTTGGGATTCCTTGGGCGAATTTTTGGCATTGGCAGTTTCCTTGGAACATTTGGGTTCGAAATATGACAATCCAAAAGCAATTGTTTTGGCAGATGCTTTGGACGAAGCCACAGAGAAGTATTTGGAAAACAGCAAATCCCCGTCCCGAAAGGTAAACGAACTGGACAATCGCGGTAGCCATTTCTATTTGGCCATGTATTGGGCGGAAGCACTTTCAAAACAGGATAAAGACTCAGAATTGAAAAATATCTTCACGCCAATTGCCAAGGCCTTGAAAGAAAACGAAGCCAGAATAAATGATGAATTGATAGCGGCGCAAGGCCATCCCGTAAACATAGGCGGCTATTACGAGCCTACGGAAAAACTGGTTTATGAGGCAATGAGACCCAGCACCACTTTTAATAAAATACTGGTAGAACTAAAATAAAAATCAAACCGTTTTATAGACCTTCAGCTTTGCTGGAGGTTTTTTTTACCCCATCCCAAATATGCAGCTGAAAAACATATTTACCTTTCTCATAATCTTCGGTCTTACTTATTTGGTGGATAGCACGGGACTCTTCGCGCAGGAAAAATTCACACTTAGCGGTACCATTTCCGAAGAAGATACCGGGGAAACCCTTATTGGCGTAAACGTTATTGTTCCTTCCCTTCAAACGGGCACGGTTACAAACCAGTATGGTTATTACTCCATTACACTTCCGAAAGGCGAATATGAAATTGTGTACAGCAGCATCGGTTTTGCGCCTCAAAAAGTACGGATTTCCCTTTCCGGAAATGTTAAAAAAGATTTGTCCTTAACAACGGATACCGAAAGTCTTGACGAGGTTGTAATTGAAGCAAATAACGAAAGATTGAACATTCGCAGCTCGCAGATGAGCACCAATACCCTTTCCACGACCACCATTAAAAAAATTCCTGTGGTTTTGGGCGAAGTTGACGTTATCAAAGCGATAACGTTGCTTCCCGGAGTTACGAGTGCGGGCGAGGGCGCCAGCGGTTTCAACGTTCGCGGCGGGGCGGCAGACCAAAATTTGATTCTTTTGGATGAAGCCACGCTTTATAATTCTTCGCATTTGTTCGGGTTCTTTTCGGTTTTTAATCCCGATGCCATTAAGGACTTGACGCTTTACAAAGGAGGCATTCCCGCACGTTACGGCGGACGCATTTCCTCGGTTTTGGATATTTATCAAAAAGATGGCAACAAGCGGGAATATCACGCCAGCGGAGGCATTGGTTTGGTTGCCAGCCGATTGCTCTTGGAAGGGCCAATAAAGAAAGACCAAGCCTCGTTTTTGATTGGGGGAAGAAGCAGCTATGCCCACCTGTTCCTACCTTTGTTTGACAATGACAACATTGCCTATTTTTATGATTTGAACGCCAAACTTAGTTACAATCTCAACGATAACAACCGCCTTTATTTGTCCGGTTACTTCGGAAGGGATGTTTTTGAAATATCGGACAGTTTTGCGAATAGCTTCGGAAATACAACATTGAACCTTCGCTGGAACCATCTTTTTTCAGATAAACTGTTTTCGAACCTATCTCTGATATATTCAGATTATTATTACGGTTTGGAACTGAAATTTGTAGAGTTTGATTTTGACAGCGGCATCCGGAATTTCAATTTGAAATACGATTTCACCCACTACATTTCAAACAATATAGATTTGCGCTATGGCATCAACAGCATTTATTACAAATTCAATCCGGGCGATGTAACGCCAACTACGGAAGATTCGGGGATAAATCCTTTTAAACTTACCGATAAGTACGCTTGGGAAAACGCAGCTTATGTTGATGCCGAAATAGATATTTCAGATAACATTTCGGTACAGGCCGGACTTCGTCTGTCCACTTTTAACCGTTTGGGACAGGATGAACTATTTCTCTATGAAAATGATAATCCTATAATTTATAATGAAAGCTTGGATATTTATCAGAAAGCGACCCCAATCGATACCGTTTCTTTCAGCAGAAGCGAGACCATAAAATCGTTCGCCAATCTGGAGCCGCGTTTTGCCATTTCCTATTTGCTGAATGACGACTCCTCCATCAAAGCCAGCTACAACCGAATGGCGCAGTACATTCACTTAATCAGTAACACCACTTCGCCTACGCCATTTGACATTTATGCGCCCAGCGGAAAATACATTGAGCCACAATTGGCAGACCAAGTGGCATTTGGGTATTTCAGAAATTTCAAAAATTATTCCCTCGAAGTGGAAACCTTTTACAAAGAAGTTAAAAACCGACTGGATTACGTAGATGATGCAGATTTAATTGCCAACAATGCAGTGGAACAAATTCTCTTAAACGGGGAGGCAAGAGCCTACGGGCTTGAGCTGCTTTTCAAAAAAACAACGGGCAAATTACAGGGCTGGCTTGCCTATACCCTTTCAAAAAGTGAGCAACGAACACCCGGAAGAACGCCTGCCGAAAGTGGAATCAACAATGGCGAATGGTACAACTCGCCTTCGGACAAAACGCACGATATTTCAGTAACGGGCCAATACGAGCTTTCAAAAAAATGGTCCTTTGGCGCCAATTTTATATTTCAAACTGGCATACCCACAACTTATCCCGAAGGGCAGTATCAGTACAATGGCGTGATCGTGCCGGTTTACGAAGCACGGAACAGCAGCCGACTTTCCTCCTTTAACCGATTGGATTTTTCTGCCACTTGGACGCCGAAACCCGAAAGTACGAAACGATGGAAAGGCGAATGGGTTTTTAGTATCTATAACGTTTACAACCGTAAAAATGCGGCTTCCATTAGCTTCAGGGAAAATACGGACATTCGGCAGACTGAAGCAGTGCGGTTGTCAATATTTGGGATAATCCCTTCGGTAACTTACAATTTTAAATTTTAAACGTATGAAGAAGTTATTTTTATTGGTGATTTTCTTCGGAATTTTTTCTTCCTGTGAAGATGTCATAGATGTGGAACTCAACGACGCGCCGCCGCGGCTGGTAGTAGAGGCCAACCTGAACCGTTGGCAAAATGGTAACGCCAGTTCAGCAGTTAGGTTGACCACCACGGCTCCGTTTTTTGATAACAACGTGCCGTTTGTTACTGATGCCGAAATAACCATTACCGATGAAAACGGCGAGGTTTATCCGTTCATTTATACCCAAAATGGCGTTTACAGAGCCGATTTGACACCGCGGTTAAACACAGAATACACATTGCGGATAATTTACCAAAATGAAACCTATACGGCTACCGAAACCCTTTATACAGTTGCGCCATTGGAATTTGTTGAGCAAAGGGATGATGGTGGCTTTACGGGAGAGGATATTGAATTGAAAGCATTTTTTACGGATCCGCCGGGCCAGCGAAATTTCTACTTGTTTGAGGGACTGTCAGAAAGAGGAGATGTGCTCGATGTTTACAATGATGAATTTTTTGACGGAAACACTATTTTTGGATATTATTTAGTGGAAGACTTGGCGCCGGGAGACGAGGTGCAATTCAACATTTACGGCGTTAGTGAAGCATATTACAATTTTATGTTTATTCTTTTGCAGCAAACCAGCGACCAAGGCGGAGGTCCGTTTGAAACGCAGCCCGCAACGGTCCGTGGAAATATTGTAAATGAAACGAGCCCGGATAATTTCCCGTTGGGATATTTTAGGGTTTCAGAAGTTTCAACACTTCATTATACGGTGCAATAAAATATCATAACTTAGCGTACAGGCGGAAGAATGTGCGTCTCAATAACGTAAAGGCGCAGAGCCGTGCGTCTCCATAATAAAAAAGATGACTTTTAAAAAAACAACAGAAGCCGATTCCAACTACAATCATTTGGAAAAAATGAGCGTTTCCGAATTACTTCAAAACATCAACAAAGAAGACAAGACCGTTGCATTTTCTGTTGAAAAAGCACTGCCTCAGATTGAAAAACTTACCGAAAAAGTAGTTGAAAAATTAAAGGCCGGCGGGAGATTGTTTTACATCGGCGCAGGCACCAGCGGCCGCTTGGGAATTGTTGATGCCAGTGAATGTCCGCCAACTTTCGGCGTACCGCACGATTTGGTTATCGGTTTGATAGCCGGCGGCGATTCCGCAATCCGAAAAGCCGTAGAATTCGCTGAAGATTCCGAAAACCAGGGTTGGGAAGATCTTCAAAAGGAAAATATTTCAGAAAAAGATATTGTAATTGGTATTGCGGCTTCCGGTACTACGCCCTACGTAATTGGCGCGTTGAAGAAATGCAATGAGAAAAACATTCCAACGGGCTGTATTACTTGTAATGAAGACAGTCCATTGGCAAATACCGCAGTATTTCCAGTGGTTGTAACCGTTGGACCCGAGTTTGTTACCGGAAGCTCCCGAATGAAGGCGGGGACCGCACAAAAATTAGTCCTCAATATGATTTCAACTACTGCGATGGTTCAATTGGGAAGGGTTAAAGGAAACAAAATGGTGGACATGCAATTGAGCAACAACAAGCTCGTGGACCGTGGCGTACGGATGATTATGGAAGAATTAAAGGTTTCTGAGGGAGAGGCACAGGCCTTATTGAAAAAATACAAATCCGTTCGAAACGCCATCACTCGCAACACATAACACATAACCCTTAACCCTTAACGCTTAACGCTTAACACTTAACACATAAAAAATGGGTAAAGAGCACACAGATTTCGACTTATTAAAAAAAGGTTTAAAATTCTTGGCCTTTGCCTTGCCGTTACTTTTTTTGAGCCCTTATTTACTTACATTATCCTTTTTGAACAAAGAAACATTTATGTTTTTCGTGTTTCTTTTCTTTGGAATAATTGCCGGTGCAGGCGCTATTTATCTTTGTTTTAAAGGGATAAATACCATTCTAAAGTCGATTTTCTAATCTATATTTTCTGAAAATAGCATTTTACCAAATTCGGGTATAAGAATCCAATTCCTTCATTTTCTTCAAAAAAAACCTCCACCAAATAAATGGTGAAGGTCTTAAAGGCGTCTTTAGAGGTAAAAACGGCAGTGGGAGAGAATTCAATCTATCCCAAAAAAAAAGACCCGATCGCAAGATCGGGTCTTTAAAGGAAGGCGGCGACCTACTCTCCCACAGGATTGCAGTACCATCGGCGCAAACGGGCTTAACTTCTCTGTTCGGAATGGTAAGAGGTGAGCCCCGTCGCTATAACCACCTTAATTTTTCAATTCCCGCGAAGGCGGGAATCTCTGTTGAGTATCCGTAGCCTAAGCTGGGAAAAGATCCCCGCACCCGCGGGGATTAATATCGTGACATAAGG
>NZ_JSVU01000003.1 GCF_000952855.1 Aequorivita vladivostokensis
TCTCACTTAGTTTAGTTTTCTCTGTCGGTCGACCACCTCTCCAGGTGGCGACCTACGCTGTCAATTTCAATATCTCAATGAACTTTTTGTCTCTCTTTTGCTCGCCGACAGATCGTGTTCTGTAGTCACTCATTGTCTAAGCGGGTGCAAATGTACAACTCTTTTTTAATCCCGCAATACTTTTTTAAAAAAATATTTCAAAAATTTTTAAGAGCGTCGCTTTTGCCTTTCCGGACTTCTCTATCTGTCCTGCTAAGCGGGTGCAAATATAGACCGCTTTTTCGTTCCCGCAAATTAAAAAAGGAAGTTTTTTCAGTAATTCTTACAGAAAAATAATAACACTTTGAAAACTACATTTTTAGTAGCCAAAAAAATAATTATCTAAAAAATAGGTCTTCCTATCTAATGATTAAGACGTACTCTTTGCTAAAGCCCTGTGGCGGTGATTTTTGTAAAATAATAAAAGAGCGAACTACAAACATAACATGTTTTAAATTGTTATGCAACTGCCTGACTCTCTTACTTATTAACAGTCTTTTTGTTCCAATGCGCTTTTAAATCGAGATAGTCAATGGGAAAGGCGGGATTTTGCCGTTCCAAAATGTTTTCTTGAAAAGATCTTTCCAATATATCTTCTATTAAATAATCTTCCTTCACGTCAAACGGCCTGTACTCCTCTTTTAAGGAAATTTCAAAAAGGCTCGCTGTGGTGTTATACCAAAACGCCCTCCATCCGGTACGAAGCTCCTTGACCAGGTCAAATGCCGTGCGGCCGGTCTGCCTGTGAATTAGTTTTACCAGGATCTGTCCTTCGGTGTGTGTCAACTTTTTCAGCTTTTCCGAGAATTCTCCCTCTATGTATTTTTGGACGCGTTTTGTATATATCTTTCTATCTCTCTTTTTTTCAATCGTCTTCAATCTTTCAGTCATGGTTGTAAGACGCTCAGAAGCCAATTTTGCATAGGGATATACTTTCCGGGTCTTTCTGCGAAGAATGAGATAGCGCCTTCTGTCCTGCTCTGATTTAAACTTTAATCTGTCAAGTAAGATCACCTCATCCAGATCGATCATTTCCCTGGCTACCGTATCTCCTTCTATTATGTAGTACATCACTTCGGAAGAATCCTTTCGTTTTTTTAAATATTCGGTATCCGTCTGTCCATATAATGGATTAAGGCCAAAAATTATCAGACATATATATATGGGTGCTAAAATCTTCATTCACTTATTTCTTTATGCAAAGCTAACGTCATCCAAAAACGTTCCAAAAATAAGCAAATTGCCTTGTGGGTCTCCATAAGAAATCACTAATTTTACCGAAACTGTATCTTTTCAGAAAAATGAATTTATGACTACTTCAATATTAAATGACAAATCACTTGAATTTTTAGAGAAATACTTAAACAATGCTTCACCCACAGGCTATGAATGGGAGGGGCAAAAAATTTGGATGCACTATCTAAAACCCTATGTCGATGAATTTTTTACGGATACCTATGGAACAGCGGTAGGGGTAATCAATCCGAAAGCAAAATTTAAGGTGGTAATTGAGGGCCACGCCGATGAAATTTCGTGGTACGTTAATTATATATGCGACAACGGATTGCTTTACGTGATACGTAACGGGGGCAGTGACCATCAAATTGCTCCCTCTAAAATTGTAAATATCCATACAAAAAATGGTATTAGAAAAGGGGTGTTCGGTTGGCCAGCCATACATACACGCGACAAATCGAAAGAGGAAGCTCCTAAACCAGAAAACATATTTATTGATGTAGGTGCAAAGGATAAAGAGGAAGTTGAGAAAATGGGAATCCATGTGGGATGTGTTATTACCTATCCCGATCAATTCCATATTTTGAACGAAGACAAATTCGTGTGCCGCGCCCTCGACAATAGAATGGGCGGGTTTATGATAGCCGAAGTGGCAAGATTGCTTCACGAAAATAAAGCGAAACTTCCCTTTGGGCTTTATATCACAAATTCGGTACAGGAAGAAATCGGGCTCCGCGGAGCTGAAATGATTGCAGCACGCATAAAACCAAATATTGCGATCGTTACTGATGTTACCCACGATACCACTACCCCAATGATCGACAAAAAGAAGCAGGGCCTGGCAGAAATTGGCTGTGGTCCGGTGATTGCTTATGCCCCGGCAGTTCAGCAAAAACTGCGCGATCTGATAGTGGACACTGCTGAAAAGAAAATGATACCCTTCCAGCGGGCGGCGCTTTCTAGGGCCACAGGAACTGATACCGATGCCTTTGCATATAGCAATGGCGGCGTGGCAAGTGCCTTGATTTCGCTGCCACTGCGCTATATGCACACAACTGTGGAAATGGTGCATCGCGATGATGTGGAGAACGTCATCAAGCTTATTTATGAAACTTTACTCAATATTAAGGATGGGGATAGTTTTAGTTATTTTGTATAAATAAAGGTAAATGTAAGGGTATTCACACATTTCCATCTTAACAAAAAAAACCGCTACAAACATAAATTTGTAGCGGTTTCATTTTTGTTATATTTACCCCAAAATCCGGCCACTTTTGTTATTCAACTCCTTTTCCTTTGGATTGTTTCTTCCCATTACCCTCCTGCTCTACTGGGCTGTTGGTTTTAAAAGAATAAAAGCACAAAACTTTATTCTGCTCGCCGCGAGTTATTTCTTTTATGGGCTTTGGGATTGGCGATTCCTTTTTTTGATAATCGCCAGTTCCTTGGTAGATTATTTCGCCGCACTGGCCATCAAGGGAACTGAGAATGCGAATAGACAAAAAATGTTTCTTTACGGCAGTATCGTATGGAATTTGGGTGTACTCTTTCTCTTTAAGTATTATAACTTTTTTATTGATGAATTTGCACTGCTTTTTAATATGCAGCAGGGTGAATACGCTTTTAGTACGCTGAATTTGATACTTCCCGTAGGGCTCAGTTTTTATACTTTTCAAACAATGAGCTATACCATTGATGTATATAAAAACCGAATTGCCCCCACAAAAAATCTTCTCAATTTTTTGGGCTTCGTAGCCTTCTTTCCGCAACTGGTGGCGGGACCCATTGAAAAGGCTTCCGACTTGTTGCCACAGTTCAGCAAACAAAGATCGTTTGACACCACACAAGTAAAAGAAGGTCTGCGCCAAATCCTTTGGGGATTATTTAAAAAAATGGTGATTGCCGATAATGCCGCATACATTGTAAATATGGTATATGCTAGTCCCGAAAACTATGGAAGCCTTTCCTTGCTATATGCCTCGGTGCTCTTCTTTTTACAGATTTATGGCGACTTTTCGGGTTATTCAGACATTGCCATTGGTACGGCCAAGCTTTTCGGTTTCAAATTGAGCAAAAATTTCAATATTCCGTATTTGGCAAAAAGCGTTACCGAATTTTGGCAACGCTGGCATATTACCCTTACCCGTTGGTTTACAGATTATGTTTATTTTCCCATTATCCAAAAAAACCTGCGCAGCAATGTGCGCCGAAACATAGCCATTTTTTTAACCATGGGTTTGATCGGTCTTTGGCATGGTGCGGACTGGACATTTTTAGTATTTGGAATTTTTCAGGGATTCTTGATTGTCTTGGAAAGAATTCCTCTGCGGAATAATAGAAGATCCAGTTTTTATTATAAACCACTTAAGATGAAACCATTGTTTCCATTGTTTTCCGCACTTATCATCACCCTATCCTCCATTCTTTTTAGAAGCCAGAATATCAATGACGCTTGGCTAATAGTACAACGTATTCTAAGTTTTATCCCGAGTAGGGAAATAGGGATATTATTAAATAAATATTTTCTAACATTTACGGTTTGTATGCTTATTGCGGAAATTTTAACTCGCCGCAAAGATTTTCCATTGAGCCGAATTGATAGATACACCCGATCGCCAATACGCTGGGTCATTTATTATATGCTTATTTTTATTATTTTTCAATATGCCGGATTTAAAGAGGAGTTTATCTATTTCCAGTTTTAACAAAGCGCAGCGACGTTTTTTAAAAGACTGTGCGGTTTTCTTCGCACCTGTAATTATAGTATACTGTGTTTTGGAAATATTGGCTTTGCAGCTACCTATAAATTATAAAATCGTTGGTGAATATTTAGACTCCCATTCAGATAAGATTATGTTGATTGGTCTAGGTTCATCTCAGGTAAAATGCGGGTTCAATCCAGCGCTTTCCAATGTATCGGCCATTAATCTGGCTTCAAGTTCACAACACCATAAAGAAGACTTTCTTATCCTCAAGGGCACTATTGATAGATTGCCGAACTTAAAATATGTGCTGTTCGAAGTATCGTATATGCATTTGGAATTGCCCTACCATTCAAAGGATTATTGGAAAAACAACATTTACTTAAAATATTATGGGGTTAATACCTTTGAGAGAAACACTTATTTTAAGGACAGACTCGTCTACCTTTCTTATCCTCGTTTTTTTTCCTCCAAATTGAAGGATTACTATCTTCTTAGCAACAAAACAAATAAGTCAGAATTAAATGAATATGGTTTCGACACCAATAATTATTATGGGACTTTCCAAAAATTGCATTACGATCCCGACCAAATTAAGAATCAATTCTTCAAAATATATACTCGTGAAAATCTTGATATTTTTAAGAGCAATACAGCATACCTCTACAAAATGTTAGACTATATGCAAGCCAAAAAATTAAAAGTGATAATTGGCACTATGCCTTTGTATAAAAATTATATTAAAAGACGAAACCCAAGCGTAGTACGCCGTCGCGACAGTGTGCTTTCGGTAATTCTGAAAAAATACGACAACGTGGTTCTTCTAAACAAAGAGACTGATACCGTACATTTCAAAATAAAGGATTTTTTAAATGAAAACCACTTAAACCCCGATGGCGCAAAGAAATTCACAGCCTTAGTAAACCAAAAACTTGACAGCCTGAATTAATTGCGATTTAATTTTTCAAAATAAATTTTCGCCTCTCTTATTACCTTGGGAGCCAAAATTATGGTTGCCGTCATGGTCGGAATGGCCATCAACGCAAAGAAGGTATCAATCAAATTTATCATCATACTTAAAGAAGTGGTGGCTCCCACGAGAATGCTCAATATGTAGAAATAGTTATAAATCCCCTTGTTTTTTGCGCCAAACAGAAACGACATGCACTTGCTGCCGTAGTAGGAATATGAAAAAAGGGAAGAGATACTGAATATCGCAATACAGGCCAATAGTGCATACTTGCCGAAATATGGAATGCTTTCCTCAAAAGCAGAAGCCGTCAAGCTCACCCCATTTGCATCGCTGCTCTGCCAAACGCCCGTAACCAAGATTGCCAACGCTGTGAGCGTACAAATTATCAAAGTATCGATTGCCGGGCCAAGCATTGCTACCAGACCTTCGCGAATGGGCTCATTGGTTTTTGCCGCCCCGTGGGCCATGGGCGCCGTTCCTATCCCCGCCTCGTTTGAAAATGCCCCGCGCCGGATTCCCAAAAGAATGATACCCCCAACTACGCCTCCTAAAAACGCATCGCCCTTGTAGAAATTTGCGGAAAACGCATCGGAAAATATCAATCCAAAATATTTCGGTACTACGTCAATATGCACTGCAAGAATGATAAGGACCAAAACAAAATAAAGCAAGACCATTGCCGGTACCATCTTGGAAGCCGTTTTACTAATTCGGGAAAGACCTCCCAAAATTATAATGGCGGTTAACGAAGCCAAAACCAACCCTATAATTAAATCAGTTTTAAAACCGCTGTAAAGTCCCGCGGGTTTTAAAAGGATATCATTTATGGCTTGGGTAAGTTGATTCACATTAAAAACCGGCAGCGCGCCCACCAAGCCGGCAATACTGAACATTCCGGCCAACGGGAGCCATTTTTTCCCAAGACCTTCCGTTATAAAATACATCGGTCCCCCTTGAATGTTGCCCTCGCTGTCCTTTCCACGGTAAAGAATGGCGAGCGTAGCCGTAAAAAACTTGGTTGACATCCCAATCACCGCGCTCACCCACATCCAAAATACGGCTCCCGGTCCGCCAATGGCAATGGCAACGGCAACTCCCGCGATATTCCCCATTCCCACGGTGGCGGAAAGCGCAGTGGTCAAGGCCTGAAAATGTGTAATCTCGCCGGCATCGCTTTCATTATCATATTTTCCGCGTAGAACGGCGAGCGCGTGCCCCAAATAACGAAATGGCAGAAATTTAATTCGAATCAAGAGGTATAAACCGCCGCCTATCAAAATTATCAATAACGGCAAACCCCAAGCAAAGGAGGCCATTTCGGCAATAAAAGCGTCTATTTTCTTCAAGGGAAATGATTAAAGTCTTTACGAATGTAAGCTATAAATTTTTAAAATTAACTGGGAAATTGTTACTTGCAGCGCCAAATGAGACAACAGCCAACCATTTTCTTTCTATTTGTCACCTTAATTTCATTTGCCCAAAACCAAGGCGATTGGAAAAAAAGTGCCTTTACTTTTACTCCTGAAATTCTCGTGGGGCTTACTATGGAGGCCAATGACGGTTTCCCCGAAACAAAATTGCAAAAACAGCTTATTCTAAATTTTGGACGGTACCATAACAACAATCCCCAACAATGGGCACAACGTTTAAAGGCTCCCAAGACGGGCCTTTCCTTGGGAATAACCGATTTTGGAAACCGCGACAGCTTGGGAATTGCCATAAGCGCAATGCCTTTTATAGAATTTAAAGCCTTTGGAAGTGAAAAATGGAGTGTTCTTACAGGAATGGGCGCTTCCTATTTCACAAAAAAATTCAACGAAGAAACGAATCCACAAAACCAAGCGGTTACAACAGATATCACTTGGGCATTCCGAATGTACTTATATTACCAGTTTCTCTCCACCAAAGATTTGGACTGGCGGCTTGGCTTGGGATATTCACACCATTCCAACGGTCATACCCGCTTGTTGAACCAAGGATACAACTCATTTTTAGTGAGCCTTTCGGCAGACATAAAAAACCCATTGGGCCGTGCTGGGATTACTTCTCATGAAAAATTTCCAGAGTACCAAAAATCGGTTTATAGTTATATCGCTGTGCGGGGCGGACTTGGGCAAAATGTGTTTGCGCTGGCCTTTAACGATAAGAGAAACGTTTACACCATTGCGGGTGAATATGGTCGAGTTTATAATAATACCTTTAAAATCGGCTTGGGTTTTTATTATCGCTTCTACCAGCACTATTACGATTATATCAACGGCAACGAATCTTTGGTGCAGGCCGGAAGGGAGTTTGATTATTTCAAGGGCAATCCCTGGTATTATGCTTCCAATTTGGGTATAACCGTACACGGCGAAATATTCCTAAACCACGTGGGGATTGATTTGCAATTGGGTTACAACCTGCACAAACCGGCATACAAGCTCGAGTGGCGCATTAACGAAGGCTGGGACAATACCCCAAGGGAAATCCCAAAAAGTTGGGTTTTGGGAGAACTGGATGGGAGCTATAAAAAGAAACACCGTATTTCTTCCAGATTAGGGCTTAAATATTATTTGATAGGAATGGAACAAGCGCCGAAAAACAATTTCTACGTTGGTGCCCACCTCAACGCAAATCTTGGACAAGCTGATTTTACAGAGCTTAGTTTAGGATATGTGTACAGTTTTAACCATCGGGCACAAAATTAAAAACCCCTTTCCGTGTAAGGGAAAAGGGTCTTCAAACTAACAAAAATTCAAGCAAACAATTACTTTGACAAAATCAATCTATGGGTAGATGTTGATGTTTCAGAAATAACTTTAATAATATATACTCCATTGGCATAACTACTGAAATCAAGATCGGTTTCGCCCACATTGCCTTTTACCTCACGAACAACTTTTCCAGAACCTAATTCAATAATAACGATGTTTATTTCTGTTCCAAAAGTTGTTGGAATTTTAGCGGTAGCAATACCTCTAGACGGGTTTGGATAGATTATGATTCCACTTCCACCTTCTGTAATATCTTCAATAGAAAGTAAAATGGTTTGCGCCTCAAAAGCTCCAATATCCCGAATTCCTTCAAAAACTGTTTGATCAATTTGATCATTAAACAAATCGGCCGGATCGCCTGCATTATATGCCAAGGAACCTAATAAAAGCTCGTGGGTTGAAGTAGCACCTCCGTTATTTTGAAGCGGGCCAAGCATTGGATCTACTTCTTCAATATCGTTAGCCTGCTCAGGGAAAGCGTTTGCGTCGTCCATTCCAATTAAATTGTAATCATTCGATACAAAATTTCCATTCACATCAACTCCAGAAATTCCTGTATTGAGAGCAACCAAAGTATTTTTTAAAGAAGTTGTAGTTTCACTTTGAATACCACCTCCGTCAGCAAGAGCGTTGTTCATTGCCACGGTTACAGCATTTAAATCAAAACTTGCTCCGTTGTTGTAAATTCCAGCTCCAGCGCCGTTGGCCGTATTGGTTGAAATAGTACTTCGCATAACCATTACATCTCCACCAGAAGCATTGTGAATACCACCACCAGAACTTGTTGCTCCGCTTGCTGTATTATTTGAAATGGTTGAAGTAACAACTTCTAACATTCCGCCATTGTTGAAAATTCCAGCACCACCATCATCTACGGCTGTACCGAATGAACTGTTGCCGTCGATTGTTGTAGTGTCAATATTCATCATTGTTCCACTTTGGTTCCAAAGTCCGCCGCCTTCGCGAGCAGCCTCATTTCCTGAAACTGTACTTCCGGAAATCGTGATTAAACCACTATTTCCGGTTACGTGCAGACCACCACCGTTTCCGGGAGCAGCCGTTCCTGCTGTTCCATTAACGTCGTTATCGGTCATCTCAGAATTTGTGAATGTAAGTGTCCCGTCAATCAATTCAATAGCACCACCAGCTCTATTTGCTGAATTTCCACTTAATGAAGAATCTGTAATTGTAACATCACCCGCAGTACTCAACAATCCACCTCCAGAACCTGAAGCTCCAATTGAAAGGTTGTTTGTGATTGAAGTTCCGTTAACAATATTCAGTGTTCCGCCATTGTTAAAAACTCCACCTCCACCGTTGTCGGCGTCGGCTCCTTGAGCTATGTTGGCATCAATCATCATTCCGTCAACAGTCATAATTCCAGCACCGTTCCAAAGCGCACCACCTTCGGCACCTGCAATATTTCCAGTTGCAGAACCACCTGTTATGTTTGAATCACCAGCGCCTGTAATATGAAGTCCTCCTCCATTTCCTGGTGATGCGGAAGTTGTGTTTGAAGTGAAAATTACATTCGTAAGATTCAACTCACTTCCTGCAATTGAATTTTCTTCAATTGCACCACCGGCACGCATTGAAGTGTTTTCACTTAATTCAGAATCTGAAACAGTTAATGATCCAAGATTATTCAGAATACCACCGCCAGAACCTGAAGTTCCATCTGCAATGTTATTTGAAATGGTGGCATTCATAACAACCAATGTTCCCATTTCGTTAAAAATACCTCCACCACCTTGGTCGGCATCGGCCCCACTTGCGGTATTTCCATCAACAGTTGTTCCGTCGATCGTCATAATTCCTGAGCCGTTCCAATATGCACCACCTTCAGCTGAAGCAGTGTTTCCGCTTGCAGTTCCGCCAGTAATGTTTGAGTCACCGGGACCAGTAATATGAACTCCACCACCGTTTCCAGGCGCTGAAGCTGTACTGTTGTTCATTAAATTTGTATTTGTCAGGGTCAAAAGGCTTCCAGCAACAGACTTTTCTTCGATTGCACCACCGGCACGCATTGAAGTATTTCCGGTCAAATCTGAATCTGTAACTGTAAGTGTTCCTTCATTATTAAAAATTCCACCACCGGAACCAGCGGCTCCATCAGCGATGTTATTTGAAATTGTAGCATTCAAAACATTTAAAGTACCGCCATTGTTGAAAATACCTGCGCCACCATCATCGGCCATAGGACCGCTAGCAATGTTTGCATCAATTGTAGTTCCATCAACAGTCATAATACCAGCTCCATTCCAAAGTCCACCACCTTCTCTAGATGCAGTGTTTCCACTTACGTTTCCGCCAGTAATGTTTGAATCGCCAGCACCAGATATATGAAGTCCACCCCCGTTTCCTGGAGCAGACGCTGTGCTGTTATTTATCAAATCTGAATTTGTAATGGTCAGCAAGCTTCCCGCAATTGAATTTTCCTCGATTGCACCACCGGCACGCATTGAAGTGTTTCCACTTAATTCAAAATCAGAAACTGTCAAACTTCCAAGATTATTCAAAATACCTCCGCCAGAACCTGCAGTTCCGTTTGCGATATTATTGCTGATGGTTGTTCCATTTTGAACAATTAAAGTACTTCCTTCATTGAAAATACCGCCACCACCTTGGTCTGCGTCGTTTCCGCTTGCAGTGTTTCCATCTATAGTAACATTATCCACGGTCATTGTTCCACTTCCATTCCACAAACCGCCACCTTCTGCTTTGGCTGTATTTCCGTTTACGGTACCATTTGTTATCGTGGCAATTCCGGGACCTGTTATATGAAATCCACCTCCGTTTCCGGGCGCATTTCCAACAGTATTATTGTCCAAGTTTGTATTCAAAAGTGTAACAGTTCCCGGAGTTACGGAAGAATTGTCTTCAATACCACCACCTGCTCTTTTTGCTGAATTGTTTGAAATATTAGAGTCATTAACGGTTAAAGAACCTCCATCCACATTTTGGATTCCACCCCCAGAGCCAGCAGTTCCGGTTGCAGCATTGTTAGATATAGTTGAAGAATTCTGAACGATTAAAGTACCTCCATTATTAAAGATACCTCCACCCCCGTTTGTCCCGTCATCCCCAGCAGCTTGATTGCTATCCAATAAAGTGCCATCAACAGTCATTGTACTTCCTACTTGGTTCCAAAGACCACCACCTTCGCTTGCTGCATCGTTATTGGTGAGGGTACTTCCTGTAATGTTTATAGTTGCAACAGCTGTAACGTGCACTCCACCACCATTTCCAGGATTTGGTGTACCTGCGGCGATATCTGCTTTGTTTCCAATTAAAGAAGCATTTGTAATATCTAATGTTCCAGCAACAATTTCAACACCTCCGCCAGCGCGGTTTGCGGCATTTCCATCAATCATAGTACCTGTAATAGTAACTGCGCCGTCAGTAGTTAAAATTCCACCACCAGAACCTGATACGCCGTTAGCAAGATTACTTTGAATAGTTCCATCGGTAACATTAAGATCACCACCATTGTTATAAATTCCTCCACCCCCGGCTCCGCTGATGGCTTTATTCAAATCAATCATAGAATTTGTAACACTAATTGTGCTTCCAGCTTGGTTCCAAAGACCTCCACCTTGATTGAATGCCATATTTGCAGAAACAGTAGCATCATTTATAGAAGTTGTGGTAGCTCCTGAAATATGTATTCCGCCACCATTTCCTGGGTTTGGAGTTCCAGCTGTTCCGTTTACATCATTAAAAGCAATTGAAGTTCCATTAAGATTTAATGTGCCGTCAACTACTTCAATTCCACCTCCTGCGCGATTCGCATAATTTTGAAGGATTAAAATATTAGCAATCGTAACAGTTCCTGCAGTAGATAAAATACCACCCCCAGAACCCGAGGCTCCATTGGCCATATTATTATTTATGGAAGTTCCCGCAAGAATGTCCAACCTTCCTCCATCATTATAGATTCCTCCACCACCATTGTCGGCATTTGCACCGCTGGCGATGTTATTGGTAACTGGCACTCCGTCTACCGTCATTGTTCCGCCACCATTCCAAAGACCGCCACCTTCAGCAGCGGCTATGTTTGCGTCAACAGTTCCACCGGTAATTGTTGCGTTTCCGGTTCCACCAACGTGAAGTCCACCACCATTTCCGGGGGCAGCAACCGCCGGGGCAACACCTGCATCATTAGTATCTAAAGTTGTTCCAGACATTGTTAATGTTCCTGCAGCGATTTCAATTCCACCACCTGCACGGTTTGATATATTACTTGTGATAATTGCATCGGTTACGGTTACATCGCCACCTGTACTGTGAATTCCACCACCAGAACCAGCAGTTCCGTCAGCTTTATTGTTTGTTATTTCAGTTCCTGCAAGAACATTCAATGTTCCTCCGTTATTGAACAATGCGCCCCCACCATCATCGGCTAGAGCTCCACTCGCTGAATTTCCAGTCAAAACTGTTGCTTCAATCGTCATAATTCCAGCATTGTTCCACAATCCACCACCTTCTTGGGCAGCTTGGTTATTTTCAATTGTACTGTTTGAAATATCTGCATTTGTAGTTCCTGAAAGGTGAATAGCTCCACCGTTTCCAGGATTTGCCATATTTCCCAACCCGATATTTACACCTGCTGAATTCCCATTTAAAGTAACACCATCCAATGTTAAAGTATTTCCTGAAGCATCTTCAATAGCACCCCCGGCACGACTTGCGTAGTTTCCTGAAATTGTACTTCCGGTTGCCACATTCAACGTGCCTCCAGTATTGTTGAACAAAGCGCCACCACGTCCCCCGGGAGTAGCTCCCATTGCAGCGTTAGCAGTTAAAGTGGTAGCGGCATCAACATTTAGAGTTCCTCCATTGTTAAAAATTCCACCACCGCCGGTTGCATCTCCAGTTGCTTTATTTCCTGTTATCGTAGTTCCAGAAACGGTCATCGTTCCCGTGCCATTCCATAGTCCACCACCTTCAAAGGCGATGTTGTTTGTTATACTTCCCCCGTTATAATTTACATTTCCGGGACCGCTAATGTGAAGTCCTCCTCCATTACCTGGAGCTGGAGCGTTCGCAGTATTTTGATTCATTACAACATTATTGAATGTAAAAGTTTCACCCATAGCAGAATTCAATTCAATCGCACCACCTGCCCTGTTTGCTGTGTTATCTTCAAAATTAACACCATCAACAACTAAAGTTCCTGGGGTAAGATTAAAAATTCCACCACCAGAACCAGCGGTTCCGCTTACTACATTTCGCACTACTTGAGTTCCTGGGGCAAGAATAAGTGTTCCTCCGTTATTGAAGATTCCTCCACCACCATTATCAGAAGCATTACCTGCGGCAGTATTAAAATCAATAAAGGTATCTCCAAAAATTACATCTCCGGCTTGAACGGTCATCGTTCCGCCGTTATTCCACAAACCACCCCCTTCAGAAGCGGCTGCATTCAAAAACACAATTCCGCTTAGGGTTACGTTGGCCGAATTGCCCGTTACGTGAAGTCCTCCTCCATTTCCCGGATTTGGAGTTCCGCCTGTTGCAGTTCCGTTTACGTCATTGAATATTAATTGTAAATCAACAAGGTTTGCTGTTCCATCAATAATTTCAATTCCTCCACCAGCGCGGTTTGCACCGTTTGAAGTAAGCGCCGCGGAATTGATATTCAATGTTCCCGAAGTACTCAAAATAGCTCCTCCAGATCCAGAGGTTCCTGTGGCTATATTGCTAAAAATATCTGCGAAGGAGTCAATATTCATCGTTCCTCCATCATTGTAAAGAGCGCCGCCGCCTTGATCAGGATCGTTTCCCTTGGCTTCGTTTCCACTCAATTCGGTATCGCTTCCGGTTATGGTCATTATTCCGGTGCCGTTCCAAAGCCCACCACCTTCAACGGCCGTGTTATTCTGTACAATACAATCTGTAAATGTAGAATTTCCGACCCCGCTTATGTGGAAAGCCCCACCATTTCCGGGCGCCGTCCCGCCTATGGCAGTGTTATTTACAAAATTGGAATTGGTAAAGGAAATCATACCGGCAGAATTGGTTTCTACTGCACCCCCCGCACGCACTGCGGAATTACCCGCAAA
This sequence comes from Aequorivita vladivostokensis, assembly GCF_000952855.1. GTDB lineage: Bacteria > Bacteroidota > Bacteroidia > Flavobacteriales > Flavobacteriaceae > Aequorivita > Aequorivita vladivostokensis. Next base: position 13,772 of record NZ_JSVU01000003.1, read on the forward strand.
TGTGCTATTGGAAACTATTAAAATCCCAGAGGAATTTACAAAAATCGCTCCTCCACTTCCAGCCGTAGCCGTTGCGGTGTTTGAATTGAATTCGCTATCGGTTACTGTGGAATTTGCAACATTATTCAGATATAATGCTCCGCCGCCATTTATGCCCTGGGCTTCATTGTTTGTGAATACACAATTGGAAACATCAAAAGTTCCCGCGTTTTGCGCAACCACACTTCCGCCATTGGCATTGCTCGTAAAATTCTGAAAAGTCAATTGATCCAAACTTCCAGAAACATCCACAAACCGTAATGCACGATTGTTTGCATTTGTTCCATCGATTACTGTACTGCCGTCCGCATTTCCAGTAATTACTAATTCATCGTTTACAACTATTTGTCCCGCAGTTAGTAGAACCGTAATTGCAGGATCAAAAGTTATAAAAGAAGGTGTAAAGGCATCAGAATTGGCCTGATTGATTGCATTCCGAAGCGTTCCAGCGCCACTATTGGCCCCGCTCGTGACATTATAGGTCTGCCCAATGGCGATTCCCGTAGTCATTAAAATTGAAACCAATATTAAAAGGTTTCGCGTAAAAATGTTTCTCATAATTTAAGATTTAAGTTAGCAGTCTTTTTTTTCAAATTTTTTGAAAACCACTTTACGTCAAAAAACAAAACGTGCAACAAGCCGGGGCCCTTTGCACGTTTATATTCTTTCTATGAAATTTGTCCGTAAAGTTGCTTTCATCCAATTCTGGTTAATTAATAATAATCCCGAAGTGGTTTATTCGGGATTTACTATTACTTACGAAGGAAAGCAGGTTCTGGTTTTACTTTATTATAAATTAGACAGTTAAATTGGCCGATTTTAATAAGGGAAGTAAGTGATTGTAAGGATTTGGTCAGCTGAATTAATTTTCAGAAACACAAAATTTAAATAATGCTTTTGTAAAGAAATACCAATAAAAAAGCCTCCGAAAAGAGGCCTAAGTTTAAATTGAAGATGAATTGTTTACTTTAAATATTCCAATACGTTTTTTTCAATACGCTCGTGGATGTTGGAAACATCGGCCTTTATAAATTTTTCGCCTGTAATGTTTTCGTAAAGCTCAATATATCTTTCCGAAACAGTTTCAATATATTCATCGCTCATAAATGGAACTTTTTGCCCCTCCAATCCCTGAAAACCATTTTGAATCAACCATTGGCGTACAAACTCTTTCGAAAGTTGTTTCTGTGGTTCATTGTTTTTTTGCCTTTCTTCGTAGCCTTCCGCGTAAAAATAGCGGGATGAATCAGGGGTGTGGATTTCATCAATAAGAACTATTTTTCCATCCTTCGTTTTTCCGAATTCATATTTGGTATCCACCAAAATCAACCCTCTTTTTGCAGCAATCTCGCTACCACGCTGAAAAAGTTTTCGGGTATAATCTTCCAACTGAAGATAATCTGCTTCGGAAACAATTCCTCGTTTCAAAATATCTTCACGCGAAATATCTTCGTCGTGATCGCCCATTTCGGCTTTGGTGGCAGGCGTGATAATTGGTTGCGGAAATTTATCGTTTTCCTTCATTTCATCGGGCATAGTAACCCCACAAAGTATTCTCTTTCCAGCTTTATATTCACGAGCGGCGTGACCACTCATATAGCCACGGATTACCATTTCAACTTTAAAAGGTTCGCAAGCCTCACCAATAGCAACGTTTGGATCGGGTGTAGCTATCAACCAATTGGGCACCAAATCTTGCGTATCGCGCATCATTTTAGTTGCAATTTGGTTCAAAATTTGGCCTTTATATGGAATTCCCTTCGGCATCACTACATCAAAGGCACTCAACCTGTCGGTGGCAATCATTAAAAGTATATTGTTTTCCAAAGTATAGACTTCGCGGACCTTTCCGTGGTAAACACTTTTCTGTCCGGGGAAATTGAAATCTGTTGAAATTATGGTATTACTCATTTTGATTTTAGATATACGATTTTCGATTTAAAAATTGGAATTTGGAGTTTAATATTTTGGGATTTCTTAATCTACGTTCTCAATTTTCTTATAGGCGGCAATTACTTCTTTCACCAAACGGTGGCGGATTACGTCTTTGTCGTCCAAATATATAATTCCCACCCCTTTCACATCCTTTAAAACCAGTAAGGCTTCCTTTAAACCCGAAATCACGCGCCGCGGAAGGTCAATCTGTCCGGGATCGCCCGTAATCATAAACTTGGCATTTTTTCCCATACGGGTCAAAAACATCTTCATTTGCGCGTGGGTAGTGTTTTGGGCTTCGTCCAAAATTACAAAGGCATTGTCCAAAGTACGGCCGCGCATAAATGCCAAGGGCGCAATCTGAATGACGCCCGTCTCAATATGTGATGCCAGCTTTTCCGCCGGTATCATATCGCGAAGGGCATCGTATAGCGGCTGCATGTACGGATCAAGCTTTTCTTTTAAATCGCCCGGAAGGAAACCCAGATTCTCCCCAGCCTCCACCGCAGGCCTTGTTAAGATAATGCGCTTTACTTCTTTATCTTTCAGTGCTTTAACAGCAAGTGCAACACCAGTATATGTTTTTCCAGTTCCGGCGGGACCCACTGCAAAAACCATGTCGTTTTTGCGCATAAGCTCAACCAATTTCCGTTGGTTTGCCGTTTGTGCCTTTACAGGTTTTCCGCTCACCCCGTGCACTATCACTTCCTTATTATTGAATTCGGGAGTTTCGTAATCTTCCTTGCTACGGCTCAACAGTACACGCTCAATTACGTTCTCGTCAATTTTGTTGTATTTCATATATTGCTCGAGCAGCATGGTAATGCGCCTATCAAACTCCTCCAGCACGTCCTCATCGCCATAGGCCTTTATTTTATTGCCGCGGGCAACGATTTTAAGTTTTGGAAAATACTTCTTAAGAAGGTCAATATTAGCGTTTTCAAGTCCGAAGAATTCCCTTGGACTGATCTCTGTAAGTTCGATGATAAGTTCGTTCAAAAGGCGTGCTTTTTTATTATTTGGAATATGCAAAAAATAGTTTTGCCACTAACAAAAGTAACCTATTTTTGTGGTAAATCTTTTAAGAAAATATCAACAATCATTTTATGCCCATAATCACGCTTACTACCGACTTTGGAGAGAAAGATCACTTTGTTGGCGCAGTAAAGGGAGCCATCTATACCGAAATGGAAGATGCCAAAATTGTTGATATCTCGCACCAGGTTTCACCCTTCCATCTGCATGAGGCGGCGTATATCATCCAAAATGCCTACAAAAGCTTTCCTTCGGGAAGCATACACGTAATTGGGGTCGATTCTGAATTGAACCCAGAAAATAAGCACATTGCGGTTTTTATGGACGGCCATTATTTTGTGTGTGCGGACAACGGCATTATCTCTATGCTCACTTCGGAAATACGACCCGAAAAAATAGTTGAAATAAACATTCACGATCGCATTATAAGTAATTTCCCGGTACTCGATGTTTTTGTAAAAGTCGCTGGCCACATTGCCCGCGGCGGAACGCTGGAGGTAATTGGAAAGCCCATTTCTGAAATAAAGGAGCTAACGGGCATTCGCCCCGTGGTAAACAACAACGAAAGCCAAATAATCGGCAATGTTATCTATATTGACAACTACGGAAATGTGATCAGCAACATTAGCAGAAAGCTGTTTGAAAGCGTGGGTAAGGGAAGGGACTTTTTAATTAACGCACGTTCTGAGAAATTCAATAAAATACACACACATTACAGTGATGCCATTAACTTTGGGCAGCCACCCGAAAAACGCGAGGAGGACGGAAAGCGACTGGCGCTTTGGAATTCATCACAGTTTTTGGAACTGGCCATTTATAAGAGCAATCCCACTTCAGTTGGTGGCGCTGCGAGCTTGTTTGGGCTTGAGTTTCGCGATACCATCACGATTAATTTTATTTCGGAAGGGGTTAAGGGTTAGGTGATAAGTGTTAAGCGTTAAGTGTTAAGTGTTAAGTGTTAAGTGGAAAATATGTTTACAAGAATAGTTAAAATGGAGTTTGAAAAGGAGAATATCCCTGCATTTCTGGCTAATTTTGAAACGGTGAAAGAAAAAATCCGAAATTTCCCGGGCTGCACTTTTCTGGAACTTTACAAGGATAAGAATGACGAAACAATCTTTTTCACCTACAGCCGTTGGAATGAGGAAGCCGATTTGGAAAACTATAGAACAAGTGAACTTTTCAAAAACGTTTGGAGTGTTACAAAACCGATGTTTAAATCAAAAGCGGAAGCATGGAGTGTAGACACTTTACATTCCTTAAAATAATTAGATGCTCACAATAATAAAACGAGAAATAAACTCCTTCTTTTCCAGCACCATTGGGTATTTGGTGATTGCCGTGTTTTTGGTGATCAATGGGCTGTTTCTTTGGGTTTTCAGCGGCAACTTCAACATTCTCAATTCTGGGTTTGCGGACCTTTCCCCCTATTTTGAACTCGCGCCTTGGGTATTGTTATTCCTGATTCCCGCAGTATGTATGCGCTCCTTTAGCGACGAAATGAAAATGGGTACGTTGGAACTTTTATTGACGAAACCCATTTCGCTGAAACAAATCGTTTTGGGAAAATATTTTGGCGCCGTGATTTTAATAGTAATTGCGTTAATTCCAACAATTTTATACGTTTTCACAATTTCGGAATTGGGCAATCCGCCCGGTAATTGGGACGTGGGCAGCACTATCGGCTCCTACATCGGGTTGCTGTTTTTGGTATTTGCCTATACTTCCATCGGCATCTTTTCATCCACGCTTTCGCAGAACCAAATTGTAGCCTTTATCATTGCGGTATTTCTGTGTTTTGCGCTCTATTATGGGTTTGAGGGCTTTACCTCCTCCGCTGTCGATATTTCAACTTTGGGAATGAAGGCGCATTTTGACAGCGTGGCGCGTGGCGTTCTGGACACGCGCGATTTAATTTACTTTTTAAGCGTGACGGTGTTTTTCATAGCGTTGACCATTTTTAAATTGAAGAAACAATGATGAAGGCTTCAATTAAAAAAAATATCGTTTCAATAGCCGTTTTGGTCGGAGGTTTACTTCTTTTGAATGTCCTCGGAAATTATTTCTACAAACGTTTTGACCTTACGCAGGACAAGCGTTTTACCCTTTCCGCGGAAGCAAAGGAAATTGTTGATTACGTAGATTCTCCCATTATAGTCGATGTTTTTCTGAAAGGAAATTTTCCCCCGGAATTCCGAAGGCTTCAAAGTGAGACCGAGCAACTTTTGGAGGAATTTTCCGCATATAATTCAAATATTAAGTTTGATTTCATCAATCCCACCGAAAAAGGCAACGAAGCCTTTCAATCGCAATTTGAAAAGTTTGGATTGACCCCCGCGCAGGTTTCCGTGACCGAAAGCGGCAAGCAGAGTACCGAACTCGTCTATCCGTGGGCACTCGCCCATCACGATGGCAAAACAGTTAAAATCCCGTTGCTGAAAAACCAACTGGGCGCCACTTCCGAAGAACGTGTAAACAGCTCCCTCCAAAATCTGCAATATGCTTTCGCAGACGGTTTTAAGAAACTGGCCACGCAGAAATCGAAAAAAATTGCGGTTCTGAAAGGAAATGGAGAATATGACGATCGCTATATTGCCGATTTCTTCGCAACACTTCGGGAGTATTATTTTATCGCGCCTTTTACCTTGGATTCGGTAGCAACCAACCCTGAAAAGACTTTAGATGCACTCAACGGTTTTGATTTAATAGTTGCGGCCCAACCTACGGAACCATTCAGCGATGCGGAAAAATATGTACTGGACCAATTTATTATGAACGGCGGTAAATCGCTGTGGTTGATGGATGCCACACAAATGCAGATGGACACCATAAGCGGAAATATGTTCGCCTTTGGAAAGGATTTGAATTTAAATGATTTCTTCTTCAAATACGGAATCCGCATCAATCCAAATTTGGTAAAAGACGTTTATTCCGCCCCTATAGTTCTGGCAAGTGGCGACGAACGCGAAGCGCAGTACAACCGCTATCCGTGGTTTTTCAGTCCATTGAGCAGCAGTGCAAACAATCACCCCATAGTTTCAAACATCGAGGCCGTTAAATTTGATTACGCCAGTGCCATCGATACGCTGCCGAACAACATTAAAAAGACCGTGCTGCTTTCCACCTCGCCTATTTCAAAAATCGTGGGACTTCCCTTCCCTATTGACTTTGATGTGGAAATCCCAAAGAATTTGCAGGTGGTAAATGAAGGCCCAAACCCAAATGAGTACAATGCAGGGGAAATTCCGCTTGCGGTTTTGCTGGAAGGACAGTTCACTTCAGCGTTCAAAAATCGCGTGAAGCCACTTAAGCTTAACGTGAAAAATATAGATGACGGCAAACCTTCAAAAATGGTTGTTATAAGTGATGGAGACATCATAAAAAACCAATTGCAGGGCAATCGCCCGCTCGAGCTTGGCTTCGATAAAATGACCAATCAGTTCTACGGAAATAAGGAATTTCTGCTGAATACCGTCAATTACCTTTTGGACGACAGCGGACTTATAAACATTCGCACGCGGCAAATTGCGGTGCCATTTCTCGATCCACAAAAAACGGTGGAACCGCGCTCAAAATGGCAAACGCTTAACCTGCTGTTACCGTTGGGCTTACTTGCGCTTTTCGGAATCGCTTTCAACTTCTACCGCAAACGCCGATACACCCGTTAAATGTTAATAAGTTTGTTTTAACAAACACTTCAATTGAAATATATTTGTAGGTATGCTAAAACCAAGGCATTTATCATTATTCTGATCAAAAAAATAAATATTCAATGAAATTCATCGTATCGAGTTCGTATTTATTAAAGCAACTGCAAGTTTTGGGTGGTATTATCAACAATAATAATACGCTTCCTATTTTAGATAATTTTCTGTTCAATTTGGATGAAAAATCCCTTACCGTTTCCGCTTCCGATTTGGAAACGACCATTTCCTCAAAACTGGAAGTGGAAAGCACCGAAAAAGGAATGGTCTGCATTCCCGCAAGGCTTTTGTTGGAAACCCTAAAAACATTTCCGGAGCAACCTTTGACATTTACTGTTGAAGACAACAACACCATCGAAATAAGCAGCAACCACGGTAAATATGCCCTTGCCTATGCCAGTGGCGAGGAGTTTCCAAACGCCGTGGAATTGAAGGATCCTTCTTCCACAGTGGTCCAGGGCGATGTGCTGGCTACGGCCATCAGCAAAACAATTTTTGCTTCGGGAAATGATGATTTACGCCCAGTAATGAGCGGTGTCTTTTTTCAGTTTTCAACAGATAATCTAGTGTTCGTTGCCACCGATGCGCACAAATTGGTAAAATATACCCGCGACGACATCAGTGCTTCGCAAACCGCGGAATTTATTATGCCGAAAAAGCCTTTAACGCTTTTAAAAAGCATACTTGCCGGTAGCGAGGAAGATGTTACCATTGAATACAACGACAGCAATGCCAAGTTCATTTTTGAAAACACCGAAATGGTGTGTCGCTTGATTGACGGGAAATATCCAAATTACGAAGCGGTTATTCCGAAGGAAAACCCTAATAAATTGGTGATTGACAGAAACCAGTTCTTGAATTCCGTACGTCGTGTCTCCATCTTTTCCAGCAAGACCACGCACCAAATCCGTTTGAAAATTGCGGGTGCGGAGTTGAACATTTCCGCAGAGGACATTGATTACAGCAACAAAGCAGAGGAGCGCTTGACCTGCGATTACCAAGGCGACGATATGCAGATTGGCTTCAACAGCCGTTTCTTAACGGAAATGCTGAATAACCTTACAAGCGATGAGGTTTCCCTTGAAATGAGCCTGCCCAACCGTGCAGGAATCCTTACCCCGGTCGATGGACTGGACGAAGGCGAAACCGTTACTATGCTGGTAATGCCGGTAATGCTCAACAATTAAATCGCTCTCTTTACGATAAAATTTAGAAAAGCCGTCCCAGTCTGGGGCGGTTTTTTTTTGGCTTATTTCTTTTTTTAATGATGACTATTCAAACTTCTGACGATACTTAATTGATAGTAATCCTTAAAACTAAAGTCATGAAAAAATTTTATCTTTTTGTTTCAATTTTATTGATGGGCGTCTCAACAATTCAGGCCCAACTTACCGACGTAGTAACAGGTCTTGACAATCCGTCGCGATTGTTTCTTAATGGCACTGACCTGTATTATTCCACCGCTTCAGAAATTTTCAAAATTGACATTACCGAAAATTCACCCACCCCGGTATCGGTAATTGGTGGACTCAATGGCACCGTAGGAATGGCTATGGAAGGAAATACGCTTTATTTTTCGGAATTCAATGCAGGTAAAATTTCAAAAATTGACATAACCGACCCCACGCCCACCGCAGAAGTGGTCATCTCTGGATTAAACACCCCCGGTAATTTGCTGCTTGACGGAAACACAATGTATTACTCAGATCCCAACGATAATTTTGTAGCTAAATTTGATGTCACCGACCCTAACCCGAGCCCCGTGGTAGTAGCCACTTCCAATTTCAATTTTAACCCCTCTGGGTTGGCTATGCTGGGAAACATACTATATATGGGCCAGGGCCAGGCAAATAGAGTTTCCATGGTTGATGTAACCAGCGGAAACACCCAACCCACAGATGTAGTTGTGGGAGTAAACAGGCCTTTGGGAATACGAGTTGTGGGAAACAATCTTTTCATCGCCGAATATATCGGGAATAAGATTTCTAAAAAAGACCTTTCCAACGGTTCCAGTACTGCGGAAGAAATTGTAAGCGGCATCAGTAGTCCCACCGATATTGAAATTGCCGGAAATACCCTATTTATATTGGAAAAAGGCGCCAATAAAATATCCAAAATCACCATTCCACTTGGGGTGAACGATCTATCGGCCAAGAGCATCCATCTGTTTCCGAATCCCGCTACCAGTTTTATCCAAGTTTCAAATTTACAAGATCCGCAACCTTTCACCATTTATGCGATAGACGGTTCAAAAGTAGCAACGGGGATGATACAGCCGAACGAAAGGATCAATATAGAAAATCTTTCCGCTGGCGCCTATGTGTTTACCGTTTCTGGTGCTTCCACAAAATTCATCAAGAATTAGAGGCGTATTTTAACTTGGAGAACTGTAAACTGCAACTAAACAGTTAATTCCGACAATAATTTTTCCAAAACTATAATAAAGCCGATGACAATAAAAAGTTTCGTCGATTAATGCTAACCAAACATTAAATTAAAATATATGAAAAATCTAAAAACAATCTGTATTCTATTCTTTTCCGTACTTATGTTTTCCTGCTCCAAAAAAGACGATGGCGGTGGCGACAGTGCTCCCGAGGCGGAATTTAGTGCAACCATCAACGGTGGCGGCTTTGGCAACAATTATACATCGCGTTTAGGCTTCTATTCAAGCGATTATAGCGATAATGGATTGACGCTAGCCATAACCGATGAAAGTACAAACATTGTCCGTATCTTTTTAAACCAAACAGGGGGCTTTGGAAGTGGAATCACCAAAATCGTGGGAGATGTTGCTACCAATGGGTTCGTAACTGGCGTTATAATTCGCGATCAAACCAATCAGGTAACCTACGGTGCTTCAGAGGGAGAAATAAATATTCTGGAAAACCGTGAAAATCCCGAAAACGAGGACGGCCGTTTAATCTCGGGAAACTTTACTATTACCGGAACTTCAGGTGCAGGACCGACGGTTACTATGACAGGAAATTTTAAAAATTTCGCCTATTGAGGGATACAGCTTATAGAAATTAAAAATAGCAGCCATCGTGCTGCTTTTTTAATGGCAATTTTGCCAGTATTTATTTTCCAAAGTTAACCGTACCTTTGCAGCCAATGACACACACAGACACCATAGTGGCAATGGCAACCCCAGCAGGTGCGGGGGCAATAGCGGTAATTCGTCTTTCGGGACCAGATGCAATTGCTATTGCTTCTTCCCTATTCACTTCCGTTTCAGGGAAAGAGCTTGCCAAACAGAAAACCCACACCGTGCATTTAGGCCATATAAAGGATGGCGAACGCGTGATTGATGAAGTGCTCGCAACCATTTTCAAAAACCCAAATAGTTATACGGGCGAGGATGTGGTTGAAATTTCTTGCCATGGAAGCAACTACATCCAGCAGGAAATTTTACAGTTATGCCTTCGGAAGGGTTGCAGAATGGCCCAAGCGGGCGAGTTTACGCTTCGTGCGTTTCTGAACGGAAAAATGGATTTAAGCCAAGCCGAAGCAGTTGCAGATTTAATCGCTAGCGACAGTGCTGCCAGCCACCAATTGGCAATGCAACAAATGCGCGGCGGATTTTCCTCTGAAATAAAAAAACTTCGCGAGGAACTTTTAAATTTTGCTTCCCTCATAGAATTGGAGCTCGATTTTGCTGAGGAAGATGTAGAATTCGCCAATCGAGAAGAATTTCAGAAACTTATTTCAAAAATAACCCATGTTCTGAAGCGACTTATAGATTCCTTCGCCACTGGAAATGTTTTAAAGAACGGCATCCCCGTTGCCATTGTGGGCGAACCGAATGTAGGGAAATCTACCCTGCTAAATGCCTTGCTTAACGAGGAAAGAGCGATTGTAAGCGATATTGCCGGAACCACGCGCGATACCATTGAAGACGAAATAACCATTGGCGGCATTGGTTTCAGGTTTATTGATACGGCAGGAATTCGCGAAACGGTGGATGTGATAGAAGGTTTGGGAATTCAAAAAACATTTCAGAAAATAGAACAGGCGCAGGTAGTTATTTATCTTTTTGATGCGGAAAAATTCAAGATTCAAGGTTCAAAATTTAAGATTGAAATTGAAACTATTAAAAATAAATATCCGCTAAAAAATCTTATAATTGTTGCCAATAAGGTTGATAAACTTTCCACAGAAGAAATCCAACAACTCAATATCTCCCTGAACGCGGTTGAAAATTCTTCCTTTTTGTTACTCTCTGCAAAAACAAAAGATGGAATTGAAGAACTTCAAAACAAACTCCTCGAATTCGTAAACACCGGCGCGCTTCGAAACAATGAGACCATTGTTACCAACAGCCGCCACTATGACGCTATGCTAAAGGCTTTGGAAGAAATAATCAAAGTACAGGAAGGTATTGACAATGGTTTAAGTGGTGATCTTTTGGCAATAGACATACGGCAGGCACTGCATTATTTCGGTGAAATAACTGGTGAAATATCGAATGACGAACTGCTTGGAAACATTTTTGCTAATTTCTGCATCGGAAAGTAACTTGCCTTCATTAACATGCAGGATTTAAATTTAAAAAGAGCTGAATAAATTATTGTCTTTTAATAATACCATTCAGGCTCACTCTAATAGTGTTGTCCAATAGGTCTTGCAAGCTATATTCCATAAGTGCGGTTTTATGGCTTATTACTTGATCCAGATTTATCAGATGAAATTCACAAAACAACTGGGTATTGATTGTGGGGTCTATATCACCACTCCTTTGCCCCTTTTTCAATAAGGTTTTAATTATACCAAAAACTATTTTACCGCGTTGAAGGGCATAAAACTGATAGGTTTCCAGATAACCTCTTTTTAAATCAAAATAAAAATTAGGTGTAATTTTTATTAAATGTTTTACGGCGTATTCATAAATCTTTATTATTTTCTCTATCGGTGTTCCCCTTTCATCTTGAATCCTTTTGATATTTGAAAAATGTAAATCAAAAAGATGGTGAATACATTTTTGAACCAATTCCTTTTTACTGCCATAATGAAGATAAATGGTCTTCTTTGATAAACCCATTTCTCGGGCTATATCATCCATTCTAACGGTCTTGATTCCATGTGTTTGAAAAAGCACAAGTGACCTAACCAATATGGTTTTTGACAGGGACATAGCTGTAGATATCTATTCTTCTAGTTGATAGTTTTTCAAAATAGCATCAAAAGAATATTTACCGCTGCCAAGTATTAACAAAACTACATAGGCCAACAAGTAAAACAGTCCTAATTCTTTTATGGCATAAGGATCGCTACCGTGAATCATTAATACGGCTACCAACATGGTTATAATTAATGGAATGGCCGCTATTCTGGTAAAAAGTCCAATTAGCAGTAATATAGAGCATAAAACTTCTGCAACCACAGTTAGTACTAATCAAAACGTTGCGCTCATCCCCATAACAATGGGAAACTGAATATCTCCGCTAAACAGTATGTATAGTTTTGGAATTCCATGAACAAGCATCATTATACCCACACCCAACCTTAATAATAAGACAGCCATACCAACTGTGTTCTCTTTTAATTCAATATCCAGTAATTTTTTCATAATTCATTGTTTTGTTTCTAACCTATCTTTACTGAAGTCATTGTAAGTGAACCTCCAACAGGTTTGTCGTTAAATATTGTTATTTCTTCATTTTTGGTCTTTAATGCCAAGGTGTAAATCAACGGCATATAATGTTCGGGCGTTGGGATGGCTAACTCAAAAGCTTTTCCTTGGGATTTAAAGTTTATTAAACTTTTGTGATCTTCGTTAACGATAAAGTTTTTCATCTTTTCGTTGGCCTCTATAGTCCAATCGTAGGCATATACTTCGTTTAACCTTTTCCACGAAACCATGCGAAGATTGTGTACCATATTTCCACTTCCCACAATTAGAACACCCTTTGTGCGAAGGCCATTCAATTCCTTTGCTAATTCATAGTGATATTTTGCAGGCTGTGTATAATCAATACTCATTTGAATTACCGGGATATCGGCATTGGGATAGAGATGTTTTATAACGCTCCATGCTCCGTGGTCGAGCCCCCATTTATCATCTAATCCTACATTTGTTTTTGTTATTATCGCTTTGGTCTGTTTTGCCAGTTGAGGGCTTCCCGGTGCTGGGTATTGTACTTCAAAAAGCTCCTGTGGGAAACCTCCAAAGTCATGAATGGTAGGAGGATTTTGCATTGCTGTTACATATGTGCCATTCGTTTCCCAATGGGCAGAAATACAGAGTATTGCATTGGGGCGTACCAATTCATTTCCCAGCCGTCTAAAATTTGCCACAAATTCATTTTCGTCAATGGCATTCATAGGACTTCCATGACCCAAGAATAGTACAGGCATTTTTTCTGTACTACTCATTGTTGCTGTCATTTTATTTAAATCTTTCAAATTCATACTTGAACCTATTAGCGGCAATAGTGCCATTGATTTTAAAAATTGTTTTCTATTCATTGACGTAATTTAACTACGAAACTTGCTTTGCCATACACGTCTTCTCTGCTTATCTTTTGGATTTTAAACTTTTTCATGATTTCTAAATTCAAAATATGAATAACTTCCCTTTAAATAGTTTTACTGTTTGGCGAACTGTAGATGAACTACAATATCCACATCCTTACCAATACCAGCTGCGGTAGGGTCAAAATTAATGTTATAGTCAAACCTGTTGATAGTGGTTTTCGCTTTCAAACCTAATTTTTCACCTTGGTCGCTCTTGGCAGTTCCCCCGTAGTACACATCAAAAATTACTGGTTTTGTAACTCCTTTAATAGTAAGCTCGCCATACAATAAAAAATATTCTGGTTTACCGGTCGCTAAAATTTTAGTGCTTTTAAAGGTCATCGTCGGATAGGTTTCTACCTCAAAAAAATCGGCACTTCTCAAGTGTTTGTCCCGCGCATCTACATTGGTGTTGATACTTGCCACTTGCACGTTAAAATTAAATTGTGCATCACGCAAGGCCTCGCCATTAGTGGTTAAACTACCTGTGTAGTCTAAAAACTTGCCATTCACCAAACTAATGCCTGAATGCTTGATGCTAAAGTTTAACGAAGAATGGTTTGGGTCTACCTGCCATTGGGTCTGTGCAAAAGCTCCTATTGTAAATAGGGACATTACAACTAAAATCAGTACTTTTTTCATAATCATTTAAAATTAAATTGTTAATTAATTATTTGATTACAAAAATAGTAACACTACGGATGTTAAGAATTACACTTTTCGGTAGTAGAGGTATAATTTTAGGAAGTTAACAGGCTTCGCATTTCATCCCGAAACTCACCTGGTGTTTGTCCCGATTTTTTTTTGAAGACATTTGAAAAGTAAGAATTTTCATTATAACCCAATTCGTAGGCTATTTCGGCAATGGTTTTATCTGTGGAAGTCAGAAGGTTTTTGGCTTCAGTCAATTTTCTGGTTTCAATGATTTCCGAAACACTTTGCTGTAGAATATTTTGGCAAATTAAATTTAAGTTCCGGGTGCTCATAAACAATTTTTCCGCATAATATCCCACGCTCAAGGGGCGCCTAAAATTTTCTTCCAAAATGGCGAGAAAATTGGTAAAAGTCTCATTTTGGTTTGAGGAAATATCTGTGGGCTGCTGTTTCTGTTTTTCTGATAATACAATCGAAATAACGGCATTAAGCAAATGGCGAATGACGGAAAAATCAGGATGTGATTGCCTTAATTCATTATACATCATTTCAGTCAAAACAGGAAGGCGGCCGGTAAGCCTTTCCACCGGCCAAAATATATTAGCCGTATTGTGGAATGCAGCGTAAAGTTGAAAAATAATTTCAGCTGCAAATTCACTACCAAACCTAATTACCCAAACATCGCACTTACCATCTTTTACTATAGGCTTTACTCTGTGAACCTTACCTTTGCTTACAAAACAAACATAGGGAGCATCTACGGTTGTGGTTTCAAAATCTATGAAATGCTCAATAGAACCCTCCATTCCTATAAGGATTTCTTCAAAATCGTGGATATGAGGTTCATTAGTTGAAGAAGCAACTTTTTTTGCCTCTTCAACGTCAAACCTAAATATTTTTACTGGTTGGTCCATTGCTTAATTACTGATGTAGTGTAAAAACTAAATTTACAAATTTTAAATCAGTTCTCTTCATTATCCCCCACCACCTCTTATACAAGGGTAAATCCGTTAATATTTCCATAAATCCCAAGATTAATGCTTTCTTTTTGTGGAATTGGCAATGCAAACCCATAGTTTTGCCCCCTTATTGAACAATAATTGAAAAAACAAAATTATGAGTCAAGTACAAGGAAATGAAACCGTAAAACTTCACTACACAGGAAAATTGAACAACGGACAAGTGTTCGACAGTTCCGTACAACGCGAACCAGTGGAGGTAAAACTGGGGGAAGGTCGTTTAATTCCAGGTTTTGAAAAAGGATTGGTAAATATGAAAGAAAACGAAAAGAAAACCATTACCATTCCTAAAGAAGAAGCTTACGGCGAAGTTCAAAAAGAACTTTTCCAAAAAATACCGAGTGAGAATTTGCCACAAGACATAAAGCCTGAAGTGGGTATGGGGCTTGTATCTAAAAATCCAGACGGTAGTGAGCGCCAATTGCGGGTTGCCGATGTAAAGGACGGGTTTATTATTGTAGATGCAAACCATCCATTGGCTGGGCAAGATCTTACCTTTGAACTCGAGCTCCTCGCAATAAAATAAATTTGATAACCGTATCGATGCAAAAAAGACTACCAAAAAAAGTAGTCTTTTTTTATTTCCAATTAAAAACAAAAAAGTAATTAAGAATGGAGAGGTTTTTATTTATTTCTTTATAAACTTTTTATAAAATACACCATCCGCATTTTCAAATACGCAAAAATAGATTCCCGAACGTAATGTTTCAATGTTAATAGTATTGATAACCGGAAAAATTTCCATCACATTTCTTCCTTGCATATCCCTAATTGAAACAGAATTAGGTTGGGTGCCTTCTTCCCATTGCAAATAAATGTTGTGTTGCGCAGGATTGGGATATATCGAAAAAGGCACAGCTTGTACAGTATTTATTTCCAAGGTGCCGGTATAACGCATCACAGAAGCCTTTTCTCCATTATTTGCATCTAAATAGGCCACATAAGGCATACCCGTATTGCTGAATGCAAGTGAGGTATAACCCGTTGCTCCTTCCGAAAATCCTTCCGTTCCAAGGGCTACCCAATCTGTACCGTTATAAAACATTGTAGTTGCCTTATTTGCATTTGCTTTATCGCGAAAAGCTATATACGGAGCTCCAGCATTACTGAATGCAAGCGAGGTAAATGAAACTTCATCTTCCGAAAATCCGGTATTCCCAACCGGTATCCAGTTGTTCCCATCAAATTTCATTACAGTCGCTTTACCTTCATTTCCACCATCTGTGTAAGCCACGTGCAAATCATTATTACTATCAAAAGCAAGTGATGGATATATAATATTACCCGCTGAGAATCCTGGAATTCCTACATAAACCCAAGTATTTCCATCAAATTCCATCACGCTCATCTTGCTTGCATTTCCAGCATCACGAAATGCCACATAAGGATTGCCACTATTGCCAATGGCGAGAGCAGGATCGGTATAAATTGAACCACCACCGGAAAATCCAGGACTGCCCACAGGTATCCAGTTGCTTCCATTAAATTTCATAACAGTAACATTATAACCTTCCGCCCAATCTTGGTATGCGACAAATAATTCACCAGTGTTGCTAATTGCGAGGGAAGTGTGATATGCAGTATCTGCAGAAAAACCAGCAGTACCAACAACTACCCAGTTGGTGCCATCAAACTTCATTACCGTTGCTTTTGAGTCAAGTGAACTGTCGGAATATGCTATGTACGGCGTTCCACTATTGTCTATGACGAGCGAAGTATAACTTACTTCCCCGGGAGTAAATCCTGCTGTTCCAACAGAAGTCCAGTTATTTCCATTATGCCTCATCACAGTAGCTTTAAATGAATTACCACCATCCCTATAGGCAACATACGGTTCTCCATTAGTATTAAATACTAAGGAAATATCCTGAACAATTCCCGCTGAAAATCCGGGAATACCAACCACTTCCCAATCCTGTGAAAAGGCGGCTGTAGTCATAAATATTATTAATAAAGAAAATAAGTGTCGTAATTTTTTTTTCATCATAAAATCATTTTTTAATTATAGGGATTGGTTTTCATCCCCTTTAAAAGTCCATCGAATTTCTTTGTGAAATGTCATCACTTGGGTTTCCACAAAACAAATTATCTGGATAAAAAATAGAAAATGGCGAAGTATTTATTGTAAGTATGCAAGAATGGAATAGAAAAAAGGAAAGAAATCCTTGAAATTGCTTACAGTAGTATGGTTGTGGAATTACAGCTTTCTTGTTTCTAATTTAAGAACAATCGCATCCACACAATTAATCCCATCAATGGCTGCGGAAATTATTCCCCCGGCATAACCTGCGCCTTCGCCACAAGGATACAAACCTTTTATTTCAATATGTTCAAGCGTTTCAGAATTTCTTGGAATTGCTATGGGGGAAGAAGTTCTACTCTCCGGCGCATGCAAAACTGCTTGATTTGTATAATATCCTTTCATCTTTTTTCCGAAGGCTACAAACGCCTTTTTTAAACGTTTTGAAAGTA
Source organism: Aequorivita vladivostokensis (assembly GCF_000952855.1). Classification (GTDB taxonomy): domain Bacteria; phylum Bacteroidota; class Bacteroidia; order Flavobacteriales; family Flavobacteriaceae; genus Aequorivita; species Aequorivita vladivostokensis. The sequence goes on from NZ_JSVU01000003.1 coordinate 31,146, forward strand.
AGGCCGGTAGCACTTCATTTAAATCCGCCGAAACAATTCCGGGTTGATAGGAAGTCTTCGGAAAATCCTCTGAAAGCTTTCCCTCCACAAAATCAATCATCCGCTGGGCAGGGACTCTTTGGGTCTTCCCTCCTGCTTCCCAACAACGCTTTTCCACTTCCTTCTGAAAATTTAAGCATACAAAAGGATCGTCTTTTTTATAGTTTGGCAAATCCTTCGGCTCCACACTCACCACAATGCCGCTGTTCGCATACGGATTGTTGCGCTTGCTTGGGCTCCACCCATTTGTAACCACCTCCTCCTGTTCCGTGGCGCAGGGCGCTATTATTCCGCCGGGACACATACAGAAAGAATACACACCCAATCCATCCACCTGCTCCACCAAGGCATAACTGGCCGGTGGCAAAAACGGATTGTCCACCTCGCCGTGATATTGTATATAATCGATCAGTTCCTGTTGGTGCTCCACCCTAACCCCGATGGCAAACGGTTTGGCTTCAATCTTAATATTTTTATTGTGAAGCAAATAAAAAATATCCCGTGCGGAATGGCCGGTTGCAAGTATTACATTCTCAAACTCAAACCATTTTTCGTTATTTATTTGAATGGCTTCAATAGCATTCGCTTTCAGCTTTAAGTCGGTCAATTTTGAATTGAAATGCACTTCACCACCATTTTCGATAATAGCTTCCCGCATTGCAGTGATTATCTTTGGAAGTTTATTGGTGCCAATATGTGGATGTGCATCTACAAGAATATCTTCATCGGCGCCAAAATGAACAAACCATTCCAAGGCTTTTAGCACATTGCCCCGCTTTTTTGAACGTGTGTAAAGTTTTCCGTCGGAATAGGTTCCCGCGCCGCCCTCGCCAAAACAATAATTGCTTTCCGGGTTTACGATTTGGTCTTTATTGATTGCCGCTAGATCCCTCCTGCGCTCGCGGACGTCTTTTCCGCGTTCAAAAACAATCGGTTTCAATCCAGCCTCAATTGCCCGAAGCGCTGCGTAAAGCCCTGCCGGCCCAGCGCCAATGATCGCTATTTCCTTTGCTTTTGAAACATCTTGAGGCACGAATGGCGGAATGGTTTCCCTTTTTTCACCTTTCAGCCATATTTCAATCTGCAGATTTATTTTGATGGGTTTCCGGCGCGCATCAATGGAGCGCTTGCGAATCCGCCAATCGCTAATTCCATCCCTGCGCAGCTTCTCTTTTTCCAAAGCAAGTTCAAGGATATAATCCAAATCTTCCTGTTGCCGCGGTAATATCGCAATTTGTACCAATCTGCCCATAGAGCGCAAATATAAATTTTTAATGGCGAAGTTTTTCACAATAATCAATCCTGAAATATTCACTAACCCCTAGTTAAAAATTGATTAAACTTATAAAGTGTGCCTCCTTTCGTCCAGTTATTGGCTATTTTTAAAACAAATAATTTTATGGGAAAAACATTTCATAGTACGTTGGCCACTATTTTTATAATCGCCTTATTAAATACCTTGCAAGCCCAGGAATTGAAGGGCTTTATATTTGATACAAATAATTCCCCAATACCTGAGGTTTCGGTTTTTGTGAATGGTAAAAAGACCGTTGAAACCAATAACGAAGGATTATTTACGCTTTCCGAAGTATTCAAGCTTCCCTTAAAAATAACGCTTCAGCATCCAGATTTTTACAATGTTACCGTGCAAATGACCAAGAATAACGAGGCTTTTCAACTTTCACCGCTATCCAAATCTGAAAAACTCGATGAAGTGATTATTTCTTCAACCTATCAAAAGGAAAGCAAGGTCCTGATTTCCACGAAGAAAATTTCCGCTGAAAAATTTGAGGAATACAGCCCCAGGGATTTAGTTTCAGCCATCAATGAAACGCCCGGGGTTTATATACAGAGCGGGGCCATCAATACCAACCGGATCGTAATTCGGGGCGTTGGCTCGCGCACGCTTTATGGCACCAATAAAATCCGTGCCTATTTTAACGGAATTCCCATTACCAATGGCGGTGGCGAAACGGCAATAGACGCGATTGATCCCGAGAATATTCAGACCATGGAAATAGTAAAAGGGCCCAAAGCCACACAATACGGCACCAATTTGGGCGGAACCCTGCTGATAAATTCCAAACAGGCCGCCGTGGGCAATTCTTACTTCGCCACCAACCTTTCCGTTGGCTCCTTTGGACTGATTAAAAACACGGTCGCCGCCGCGACTGCAACCGACAGGTTTTCCTTAAATTTAAATTACGACCACTTGCAAACGGACGGCTTTCGTGAGAATAGCGATTATGATAGGAAAACCTTGTTCCTTACTTCCTCATATAAATTGAATCCTAAAAACGAACTCGGTTTACTGATAAATTATGTGGATTATCTCGCCCAGATTCCCAGCTCCATTGGCAGGACGGCTTTTGAGGAAGACCCTTCCCAAGCGGCCTTTACGTGGAAGGCTGCGCAGGGTTTTGAGGATAATAAACAGACCTTGTTGGGAGTGAGCAATACCCATCGATTTTCCGAAAATTTCAGCAATACCAGCAGTGTTTTTTATACCTATTTAGACCATTACGAGCCGCGGCCTTTCAACATTTTGGATGAATTCACCAATGGATACGGCGCACGGACGGTTTTTGCAAAAGACTTTTCATTTTTAAAAAATAAAGCCAATCTCAGTTTTGGAGGGGAATTTTACAAAGATGAATACAACTGGAAAACGATTGAAAATTTATATGAGGAAAACAATGGCAACGGCAGTTTGGAAGGGCAATTGTTAAGTGATAATATTGAAAAAAGGGACAATTTGAATGTTTTTGCGACCGTAACTTTGCCCTTTACCCAAAAGTTTAAAGGTCAGTTTGGCCTCAATTTTAACCAAACCACTTATGATTTTACCGACGACTTTAATGTTGGGGCTTCCAATAAAAGTGCGGAACGCAATTTTGAGCCCATTTTGGCACCTAATGTAAACTTATTATATCAATTCACTGAAAATAGTAGCGTTTATTTCAACTTCAGTCGCGGCTTTAATTATCCTTCCATTGAGGAGACCCTTACGCCGGACGGAGTTATAAATCCCAACCTCGGGCCCGAAAAGGGTTTTAATTATGAATTGGGAAGCGAGCTCTTTCTTTTTAAGAGAAAACTTCACTTTCAGGTGAATGCATATCTGTTGGATATTGACGATTTACTGGTAGCGGAGCGCATCGGCGACGATCAGTATATTGGCAGAAATGCGGGCAAAACGCAACACAAAGGGATTGAATTAAATATTTCCTATAACCAATCCGTAGGACGATTTTTATATATTTCTCCCTACTTAAATGCGGAAATTACCGACCATACATTTATCGACTTCGTGGATGGCGACAGTGATTTTTCGGGAAACCAACTTACGGGAGTGCCCGATAAAAAAGTAAACGGAGGCATAAATCTTAGTTTTAAAAACTTCAGTTTGAGTTCTAATTTTCTTCATATTGGCGAAATTCCACTTAACGACGCTAACGCGCTTTATTCAGAAAAATATACGGTTTTCAATACTAAGGCTTCCTATAAAAATCAACTTTCAAAAGTGCTCTCTTTTGAAATAAATGCAGGGATAAATAATTTTACGGATGAAAAATATGCCTCCTCGGTTTTGATAAATGCCACCGGCTTTGGGGGTTCCGAACCGCGATACTACTACCCCGGCATGCCTCGAAATTGGTATAGCGGCTTTAAACTAAAGTATCAACTTTAAGCCTTGAAGTTTGTACCTTTGCGAAAACTTTTAACATCATGATTTTCCTAGAAAACGAAGGCAACACCAATCCTCGACTCAACCTTGCACTGGAAGAATACGCCCTGCGGAACTTTAGCGCAGATAATGATTATCTGCTCTTCTACATAAACGAGCCGTCCATTATTATTGGCCGTAACCAAAACACCTTGGAAGAAATTAACCACGAGTATATTGAACAGAACAATATTCACGTAGTGCGAAGGGTTTCGGGCGGTGGTGCGGTATATCACGATTTTGGGAACCTCAACTTCAGCTTTATTACCGATCACGATATAAAAAGTTTGAACAACTTTAAAAAGTTCACCGCGCCCGTAATAAAGGTTTTGAACAGTTTGGGCCTAAATGCGGAACTTAAGGGCCGCAACGACATTCAGGTGGATGAAAAGAAAATTTCTGGCACTGCCCAGTTTTCTACTGGAAAACGAATGGTAAGCCACGGCACACTTTTGTTTGATACGGATTTGGGCGAAGTGGTAAACGCGCTTAACGTCAAAATGAGTAAAATTCAGAGCAAGGGCCATAAATCGGTACGCAGCCGCGTGGCCAATATTTCTGAATTTTTAAAGCAACCTTTAAAAATCGAAGAATTCAGAAAATTGTTATTGGAAGGACTATACGAGGAAAGTGAACCGTTTGAGAGTTATCATTTAACGCCCGAAGAATGGAAAGCTGTCCACGAATTGAAAGAAGAGAAATACGACACTTGGGATTGGAACTTCGGACGTTCCCCAAAATTCAACATACAGCGGAGCAAACGTTTTCCAATTGGTGAAATTGATCTTCGTATTTTTGTGGAAAAGGGACACATCAAGGATTTTAAAATCTACGGCGATTTCTTCGGAAAAGAACCCGTGGAAAAGCTTGAAAAACTATTGGAAGGCGCCCGTTACGAAAAAGAAGACATTTCCGACTTGCTCAAGGATATTGAGATAAAAGAATACTTTGGCGACATTCCAAAAATTGATTTTATTGAATTGGTTTATGGGGGAGATTAAGTTGATGGTTTCAAGTTTTTAGCGTCTATTTCCTAATCCCTAATCCCTAATCCCTATTTTAAAAACTCTTCAAATGAGCAAAAACACTAAAATCATCCTTATGGTAGCGGCGGCGGTAGTGACCATCGTGGGGCTGATAACGGGAAGGTACCTATTTATTTTTTTGATGCTGCCCTTGGGTTTTCTCTTTAAGGGAAAAAACACCGACAAATAAAAAAGCCGCAATTTAGATTGCGGCTTTTAAAAGATATTTTGATTAATCCGATTATTCTACGATAAACTTACCCTGCATTAAAGCATAGTGCCCAGGGAAAGTACACATAAAAGTATAGGTACCTGGAGCTGGAGCGTCAAATTCAATGGTGTCGCTTTCACCCCCACCAAGCATTTTGGTATGCGCTATAAACTTATCTGTCATATCCGCAGGAATATAGTCGTTATCTTCCGCAACAGCTGCAGCCTGTCCCACGGCAGCCATATCGGCATCCTGTGTAAGTAGTGCCCAGTTATGGCCCATTACGTTTTTTTGCATTGTTCCCACATGCTTTAAGGTAAGTCTTACCTTTTGACCCGCTTTTACGCGAATTTCACTTTTATTGAATTTCATCTGGTCGTTCCCGGTAATCGTTACTTCCGTTACTGAATCATCCGTAGTTTCGGCAGGTGTGGTTTCCTCTACCGGAGCACCGATCTTTAAGTCATTTTTTTCTTCTTTCTTGTTGTCGCCACAGCTTATTGCAAGGACGGCCGCGAATACTAAAATTAGTTTTTTCATTGTATTATAGTTTATATTGATTATAAATAAAAGACAAAATTAACGGCTATTTTCTGTTCCACCAAAGTTAATTGGCTTCATTTCAAAAAAATTATGAAAATAGTAACATTTAAAAAGGACAGGGATCTCAGGAAATTAAAATTGGTACGAATAGGCCAAGCCAGCACCAAAAACCGTGGAGGTTCTATTAGAAAAATCAACACCTCCTATCGTCGTGAAAATACCCAGTTTTTCGGTTTTATACGATAGCGAACCGTAGTTATACCAATACTTCCACTCCGGATATAAAGGGGCGCCATAAGTGCCGAGATATTTTGAATAAGTGGTTTTTATTTTCCAGGTTAAGTTATTGAACTGTCCCATAACCCCCAAATGGTGTGTTTTGGATCTGTTGCTGATATACCGCGATTCCGTACTCTCCAAGGATAGTTCCTTATTGTATAAAATAAACGGGACGCCAATTACATTCTCCTCATAGGTCCAGCCGCTCCTGTAGATGGAATTGCTAAAATAATTGTCCTTTCCGCTGCCAACTGATATCCCACTTTGGTCCACAGTGTCGATATATTCGTAGAGTATCGAACTTATAAAACGCTGGTTGTTCGGTTTAAAATAAATACCCCACAGCCCATCGGGAAAATTCGCCCATCGTGTGCCGCTTCCATCCTCAATATAGTGGTCGTGATAGATAGAGAATTCCCCAAACTTATTTTTGAGGTCGTATTGCAATAAAATGCTCCCTAGGTGATTGCCCAGCTTATTTAGGGTTTCGCCCTCAATACCATATTCCTCCGTGGTGTGTGCAAAAAATACATTTACAAAATCCTTAAACCCGCTCTTTAACTTGCCCCATTCCGGCGAAGTACCTGCCCATTGTGCATAGTGCTGCACTTTTAGCGTAAGGATGTTGTTTTCATTAAACTTTGTGATTAACCCCAAACGCTTGTAATGCAGTTGCGTATTGTCCACATATCGGGTAACGTTCATAACATAATGTCCTATTCCCCAATCAATGGCAAAGGTTTTTGAAATTTTAAAAGGGTTATTGGCTTCCAGTAGAAACCCAGGTAGAGGCCGGGCATTTCCGGACCATAGAAAGTTTTGATTGGTTGCGGAAAGACCATCCAATACTTCCTCTTGTTTCTTAGCTCCTGCGGTTGCCAACAGCCACGAATTTTCAAACTGAAGATACAAATCCCGACGCTGGATGGCATCTTTCACTCCATCCCTGCCAAAGGCGGCTGCACCCGCATTGATTTTAAAAGTAGAATAATTAAGACTGGCATTAAGTTGGGCAGTTACCGAAAGATTTGTTAGCGCTCCCACTCCATAGTTCGTATTGGTGTGGAACCAAAACGGATTGTCATCTTTATTGGTCACGATAATTTTGGTTCCCACTTCCCCCTCAATCCCAAATTCTTGGGAAAAGAGAAACATTGGAAATAACAAAACTAAAACCAGGAAACCTTTCATAGTAAGTAGCAGCTTATTGCTTATTCAAAATTCGTTTGAGCAACGAACGTTCCTCGCGCGAATAGGCATACCCATATTTATTACCATAACCGAAGTTGTTTAAAGCTACATTATTCAATACCATTGCCACGTTGGTAAGGCGACCGTCCTCAATGGCATCTTTGGCAAAATCCAACAGGCGCCTATCGGTATAGTCAGCCCGCACTACATAAAGGGTGATATCAGCCAGCTTATTGATCAAAATGGTATCGGTTACAAGCATTGCGGGCGCGGTGTCCAAGATTATATAATCGTATTGCTTCCGCAGCTCCTCTACTAAAGTGGAAGTGCGTTTCTGCATTAACAATTCCGCGGGATTCGGCGGAATGGCACCCGATACAATTATATTTAGGTTTTCGTTATACTCACTCTGTGCCACTACATCTGCTACCTGCAGGTCTTCATATACAATATATTCCGTAAGACCTTTTTTAGCTTTTAAATGCTCAGGCAAATACCGTTGCAATTGCGGGTTCCGTATGTCGGCACCCACCAAAACTACCTTTTTCCCGGTAAGGGCAAGGGTTAGGGCCAGGTTGAATGCTACAAACGTTTTGCCCTCTCCTTTTATGGTGGAGGTTACGATTAGGGATTTCCCCTCTTCGTTCTTCTCCAACTTATTGATAAACAAATACTGCAGATTGGTCCTGAAAATCCTATAGGCCTCTGCCATTATACTTTGGTCGTTATGCTTTATCAGGTCTGAGTCTCCTTTCTGCACCTTTGGTATTTCCCCAATAATAGGTATCGATTTAAGATGTCTTTCTACATCCTTTCTTCCTTTAACTTTGGTATTCAATAAATTAAAGCTATAAATACCGCCGAATGGCACAAGCAGTCCCGCCAAGAGGGCACCCAAATAAATCAGGGATTTTTTTGGCGATACCGGCTCCTGCGGGCCATAGGCGCTATCCACTATCTTGGCCCTATCTGCCGTAGCCGCTAGGGCAATGGAGGCTTCCTCCCGCTGTTGCAGTAAAAAGAGGTAAAGTTGCTCCTTAATGGTCTGCTGCCGTTCTATGCCCCTAAATATTTTTTCCTTCGCGGGAACCTGCGATATTTTAGAACTGATAATATTCTCCTGCATGTTCAGATCCTTCATCGCTATGCGTAAGGCATTCTTTGAATTTTCGAGACTTTCCAATATGCTACTGCGCATTTGGGCTATCTGGTCATTCACGCTTTTCACCACTGGATTTTTGGGAGTGGAGGTTTGCAGCAGTTTATTTCTATATAAAATAAGTTCGTTATAGTTGTTCACCGCACTGCCCACGCTTTCATTTGAAATACCAATATTGGCTGGTAAAAGCTCATCCCGATCTGCGTTCTTCATATAGTCGATCATCGTGTTGCTCAACTCCATTTGGGTAGAGACATCCAATTGCCGCTTGTTAAACTCACTTGCATTCTCCAAGGTTATTTGGGCCTCGGCCTGAATGTCCGTCAACCTATTGGTACTTTTAAAGTCTTCCTTATTGGTTTCTACCGAGTCCAGCTCCCTTGTAATAATCTGCAATCGGGATTCAATAAAAGCAGAAGTTTTCTTCGCAATCTCGTTTCGGTCCTGTACCGCATCCTTATTGTATTGCCGTACCAATTCATTTAAAAAATCCTCGCCTTTCTCCCTGTTCTGCGTTTGTATGGAAAGTTCTACCACATTGCTCTTGGCATCTGTATTAAGAATGTTCACGCGTTCCTGAAATCGCAAGGCCACGGTTTCCACGGAATTATAACTTACTAAAATAGTCTTGTTTTTATATCCCCTAAATTTTTCAGCATCGTCCAGATTTGGGAGGACCGTAATTACACCAAAGGGTAGTGATATTTGTTCCCCAAAAGAGTAATTGGTTGAAATATTAAGCGGTTCACTTTCCAGATGAAATTCACTCTCAGATAGCATTTTGAAATAAAGCACGGGGATCGGATCCACGAAACTTTCATCAAAACTTTGGAACTTCACTTCAAAGGGTCTGTATCCATAAAGTTCTGAGGTTTTTATATTGCCCATCACTTCATACTTAATATTAAGCTGTAGCTCCTTTACCGTTTCTGAAATGAGCCTCTTTGAATTGAAAATAGCCAACTCATTGTCAATCTGGTTCGTCTTAAACCGGGAGAGAAAACTGCCAAATTGTGAAAAGGCCGCCATTTCCAGCGGACTCTGGGTTTTTTCATCCTTTATGATAATAGTTGCCTTGCTTTGGTATAATTGCGGGGTGTAACGCAAATAAAGAAAAGCCAAGACCAAGGCAATGAGTACCCCAATAACAAAAAAGTACCAATATCGGGTATATTGCTCAATCATCTCCCTTAGGGAAAGTTCTTCTGCTTCTTGATTTTTTAGGTTGTCGTTCATAACGTAATCTACTGGACAATTTTAAAGGCTTTAGATATGAAATTGCCTATTCAACTTTTTTGCAATAATGGGCCAACGTATTTACAAGCGGATTCTTGGGCGTACTATCTAAAAATAATGGCCATGGCTGATAGAAGCAGCGAGGCAACGCTCACGTAAATGGCGGTATTTCTATTAAAGCTGCTGCTTTGTACCTGTGCCCTATTTGGTTCTACATAAACCACATCATTCTGTTGCAGATAATAATATTCGCTATTTAAAACATCGGCACTTCTGAGGTCCAAATACTTATAGTTTTTGGTTTTGCCATCGTCGCGTATCACCAATACATTATCCCTTCTTCCATAGAGCGTCAAATCTCCCGCTAGGCCAAGGGCTGCGGGCAGACTAAGGCGTTCCCCCTCAAAATTATAGGTGCCGGGCCTATTTACTTCGCCCAACAAACTAACCTTAAAATTTAAGATCCGGATAGTAACTATCGGGTCTTTTACATATTCTGAAATACGCTGGGTCAACATATCACTTAGTTCCGTCCGTGTTAAGCCCGCCACCTTTATTTTGCCAAGAACAGGAAAATCGATGGTTCCATCCTGGGCAGTAAGATAAGCTTGTTGCTGGTTGTTCGCATTATAGCTAAGCCCTGTCGTTGTTTCCAATGCAGGTCTTGTTTCGCTCATCAGGTTAAAGGGACGTACCGCATTTAAATCGTATGCCGAAACCACGATACTCAACAGATCGTCGGGCTGTATTTTGCTATTTTTTTGAATGGTATCCAATAGGCGCTGCCCTTCAGACAGATCCTGAAAATATACAATCTTTTCTGAAGATACGCAGGATACGCCAACCGTAACGAGTACAGAGAGTATAAAAAACCTAATTAAAAATTGTCTCATAACTTTTTTGCAAATATAAACTTTTCTAATGCCCTCCCTAAAGGAATAAGGCTTTTAACCTAGAGAATTGTGTTTTTAATCTATAAAACTAATGCGTTACATCACCTTCTCTTCTGTTTTTATGACTATAAAACCATTTGCTACACACCTTAAATAAACAAACCTTCATATATTTTATGAAGGTCTCGGCATTAAAAATATACTTTCCAATTAATTCTGATGATGCAGATCCAACATCTGATACTCGGAATTTTGACTTATAAACTCTGGCACTAGCTCCTTGATCCTCATCACCACTTCCGTTTTCTTGGTTTGGGTAGTAGCCTGCACAATAGCCTGTATCTTCATATTCACACCATGAAAATCCCCTACCGGTACTTTGGAGACCAAGATCTTGGAATGGAAGGTAGGCAAGGTTTGCGCGGTATCATTTAACAATTCCTCATACAATTTCTCCCCAGGTCGCAAACCGGTTATTTGTATATCAATATCCTTATAGGGCTTAAAACCAGACAATTTAATCATTCGTTCGGCCATATCGAGAATTTTTACGGGCTTGCCCATATCAAAAATAAATATTTCGCCTCCGTTGCCCATTGTACCTGCCTGTAGGACAAGTTGGCAGGCCTCAGGGATGGTCATAAAATATCTTATAATATCCTTATGCGTTACCGTTACCGGGCCACCGGCGGCTATCTGCCTTCTAAAGTGGGGAATCACCGACCCATTGGAGCCCAAAACATTACCAAAGCGGGTAGTGATAAATCGGGTATGGGTGCCAATTTTCTCCTGAAGCGATTGCACATACATTTCCGCAGCCCTTTTGGACGCGCCCATTACATTGGTGGGGTTCACGGCCTTATCGGTTGATATCATAACGAACTTGTCTATCCCGTGCTGCACTGAAAGATTTGCGAGGTTTACCGTTCCGCTTATGTTTACTCCTACCGCCTCATAAGGATTTTTTTCAATCAACGGCACATGCTTATATGCGGCCGCGTGGAATACCAAGTGAAACTTGAAGGAAGTAAAAATCATCTCCAACCGCTCAATATTTCTTACATCGGCAAGCACGGTCGTAAAATTCAGGTCGGGAAAATTTTGCTCCAAATAAAGCTCCATTTCATAAAGTGCAGATTCGGCATTGTCCAGCACCACTATCTCCGATGGATTGAACATAGCCAATTGCTTCACAATTTCACTACCAATGGAGCCGGCGCCGCCTGTTACCAAAATGGTCTTATTTTCCAGATCGTTCTTGATGATTTCGGTATCTATTTCAATAGGATATCGGTCCAGTAGATCCTCAATTTCTATATGCTTTATCTGGGTCTCCAGGTCTTCTTTTTTATTCCAATTCTCAACTGAAGGCATATTGAATACCTTTAGCTCGTTCGCCAAGGCAGCCTCCACGATCTCATTTGTTTCAGAAACCGATAAGGAATCGCGAACCATCAAGATACCGTCAATTTTATGCTTAACCATAAGAGCTGAAAATTCTGTGGAGTCCTTATGGATGGGCGTTAAAAAAACAGGTTTCCCCAATACATTTAAGCTTTTGTTTGAACTATCCTCTGAAACGAAACCCACCAAATGGAAGGATTGATCAGATTCTGAGGTTAGCGCTCTTCCCAAATTTATGGTCTGATTGTCCATGCCAACAATAACCACCCGTTTTTTCAAATTCCCACTGTTCATTCTACGCAGGTATTGGTAGGATTCCTTTACTACTATCCTAAAGAATAACAGGAAGGTAAAGGAGAGAAACATATAAAGAATAGCAGCCGTAGTGAGAAATATTTTTTCATCCGTAAAGCTGAAATAGGCCGTATTGAATACAATCACCGAAAATGCAGTCAAAAAGGAAGCCGCAGCTACCCTAAACACGTCGGTAAATGTGGAGTGGCGAACTATGCCCGCATAAGTTCTAAAAATATAAAAGAAGAAGACGTTCATGCCTATAAAAAATGCAGCGCGCCCCCAAAGGGGCCAAACGGTCTGAAATTTTAAAGGGGTTCCCTCCAAAATTAAATAGGTAATCCCAAAAGAGACCAAACATATAAAAATATCCAGCAGAAAAACTGCCCAACGGGGTAAATAGCGTTGGTTCAATAAACCTATGGCTTTGGTTCGCATGCGTAATCGCTCTAAAAATTTGTTATTATGAGGCAAAGTTCGTAGGATTTGGGACTACAAATATAGCTTAATTATCGATTAACTGCATTAAAACATCGTTAATCTTCACTTTTTCTTCAATCCTAAGGTTCGAGCCCGAAGGCAGGCACAAACCAATCTCAAAAAGATTTTCGGCCACCGTATCGCCATAATATGGCGCGTCCTTAAAAACCGGTTGCAAGTGCATCGGCTTCCATAACGGTCTGCTCTCAATATTATTTTCCGCCATGGCCACACGCAGATCTTCATTGGAAAACCCGCTGATCTTTTTATCCACTAGAATGCAGGAGAGCCAATGGTTTGAAAAGAAATCGGATGTGGGTTCCGAAAAAACCTTCACGCCACCTGCCCTTCCAAAAATCTCCTTATAAAACTGGTTCATTTTTCTTCGCAAGCCTACGTGTTTGTCCAAGACTTCCATTTGCCCTCGGCCTATCCCTGCCGAAATATTGCTGAGCCTGTAATTATAGCCTATTTCAGAATGTTGGTAATGCGGTGCGGCATCGCGCGCCTGGGTTGCCAAGAAGATTGCCCTTTCCTTGTGTTTTGGATTTCGGGAAACCAAAGCGCCTCCGCCCGAGGTAGTTATTATTTTGTTGCCGTTAAAGGAAAGGATTGAAATATCGCCAAAGGTGCCACATTTTCGGCCCTTATAGGTGCTGCCCAATGCTTCCGCGCTATCTTCTATTATGGGGATTTCATATTTTTCGGAAATCTTCTTTATCGCATCAACTTTATAGGGCATTCCGTAAAGATGTACGGCGATTATTGCTTTGGGTTTTTTCCCTTTTGCGATTCGGTCCTTGATTGCCTCTTCCAAATAATTTGGGCAAATGTTCCAAGTCTCAGGCTCGCTATCGACAAAAATGGGGGTCGCCCCTTGATACACAATGGGATTTGCCGAGGCCGAAAAAGTCATACTCTGGCAGATAACCTCATCGCCTCTTTCCACGCCCAATAAAATAAGAGCCAAATGTATTGCTGCTGTACCCGAGCTTAATGCTGCAACGTGGCTTCCATGGCCAAGATAACTTTCCAATGACTTCTCAAAACCTACCACATTCGGCCCCAAGGGCGCTACCCAGTTGGTCTGAAATGCCTCGTTGACAAAAGCCTGCTCCGCGCCGCCCATATGTGGGGAGGAAAGATATATTTTTGAGTCCATTAATTTGATGTTGGGGAAATATATTTAAAATTTCATTTACAGTAATATCGCATAAAGCTTACCCTATAATGAGGTAACAGCATAATATCTAATAGTATCGCACCTTTAAAAGGGCGCAAAGTTAAGAAATAATATGACGACATTAAATGATAAGGGATTGACAAATTTATTCTATCCCTCAAATTTAATATTCTGTGCGAACCATATAAATATTTTAGCTTTTAAGTAGCTTTTGAGTAGGCTTTAAGTAGCCTTTGAGTAGCCTTTGAGTAGCTTAAACCTACCTCAACGCCAATGGATACAGCTCGAACGTAGGTGAAGACCTTCCGAAAGTAGCTAGATTAGTTTTGAACCATACATAGAAACAGCTGCGCAACATTAAAAATTAATTGAGAAAAAATTTACTTCGTCAAAAAGAGCCACATAATCCTTAGGTCTTCCGCAAACGATCTATTGTAATAATAGTCCAAGTTCATTCGTACCTTGTCGGGAAAGATAACCTCATCATTGTATTTTAGGGGATCCGTCTGTTCTTTCAAAAGGGCTTCCTCATTATAATATTTTAAAGCCGCCTTACTGATCAAACCCGGTTTCAGCTCCAATATTTTTCTTTCCTCCCCCTCCAGTTTATCGTAATATCCGGGAATATCGGGACGTGGGCCCACAAAACTCATTTGTCCAAAAAGGATATTTAGCAGTTGCGGCAACTCGTCCAATTTGGAACGCCGGAGAAAATTTCCATATTTTGAAACGCTCCCACAACAAGTTTGTAATGTCCGTATCTTAAAAATGGTAAATTGTTTGCCATATTGGCCCACCCTTGGCTGGCAAAAAAGAGCCTTCCCCGTATCAAAATAGGCGAAAAGCAATAACAAGAGTAGTAACCAGCCAAAAATCAGGAGACCAATTATCGAAAATGCTATGTCGAAGATCCTCTTGATAGAAATATTATTGTTGGTTAGCAATTTTTAAATGGGTTGGGTATTAAGTATCACAGAGAGCAACCTGTCCTAAATGCAGGTCAAAGGGGTAGTATAAATGCAGCTAAGATCTTTTTTAAACTTTCTAAAATACAACTTAAAGTATTGAGTCCGCATTCTTACCTCAACCTATCACCCTGCCGGGATTCCCAACCACTACTGTGGCCTCGGGAACATTATGGATAATGGCGATTCAACTTTTATTTATGGGATAAAATTTAATTAACTCTTAACAGTCGATCACACTTGGAGAACATAATATCCTCTTTATAGTTTATAAATTTTTCAATGGTATTACCTCCTCTTAACCATTCCAAGTAAATCGCAGCGGTATTTACCCCAGCCTCATGGGAAAATGGGTAGCCGCCTCCAAAACGTGGATTGAGTTCAAGAACATATAGCTTTCCTTCTTTCTCTAGTATATCGCAATCTAAATTGCCGAGATGGTTTAAATTATCCCCTATACATTTACCAATAGCATCAAATCGACTATCAATTATAGAAATGGCTTTATCCGTTTCACCAGAACGCATTGATAGTTTCTGTCTAACAAAGTTACCAACGTAATTACCTTCAAAATCATTTAAAACATCCATACCAAATTCTTTTCCTATGATTCTTTCCTGTATTAGAATAGCGCGATTTACATCATCCTTACTTGCTTCCGCTAGAATTGTTCGGTTTAATTTTATAGTTTGAAGTTCATAGGCCAAATCCAACTCTCTCACATTTTCAGCAAAATCAATACCAATCGAGGCACTTCCCCATCTGGGCTTTAAAACTAAAGGAAACTTGAGCTCTCCAGATTCAATTGCTTTTTTTGCTTCATCAAAGTCAATAAAGGTTTTTGGAGATTTTAATCCATTGGCTTCCAGAAATTGTACAGTTTTCCATTTATCAAAAGCAATTTCTATGGTCTCCCGGTTAGGAACGATTAATTTTGCACCGGTTTCTTCCAATTCTAGCTTATGAATTGCCAATATTGGCAATTCCAAATCGTTCAAAGAAATTACCGCATCGATTAAATTATCTTTTATAGCCGATTTGAGAATTCTAATATAATCTGGATCATAAATAGGGGGAACCTTAATGGCCACATCAGCATCAATCAAAGCTGGTGCTGTCAAATCCATATCCGTCGCATATATAGTACCTACGCCATTTAAAGCTTCTTTAAAATAGTTTATCAAATAGTTACGACGACCTGCACAAGTGAATAAGATATTCATTTCTTTATTTAGCTAAAAAGTTAAAAGTACCACCAGTATGCCAGAATAAAATCCTCCCTTTAAGTTTGTTTTCCTTAATAAACTTTTGCATCCCAAAAAATGCTTTACCGGAATAAGTTGTGTCTAGGATAAAACCAAAGTCTTTAATAGAGTTCAACGATAGGCTGTCTAGCTCATAATTGCTTTTTGCATAACCGCCACATAAATATTCATCGAGAACAATCGCTTTGCGCATGTTATTTTTAATATTATATTTAGAGCAGAGTTCATTATAAAACTCTTGAACCACATTTTCAGCGTGAGCGGAATTTCGACCAACAGAAATACCGATGACTGATGTATTATGAAAATCGAATTTATCCAAACCCGCCATAATTCCCGCCTGAGTTGATCCAGTCCCTGAAGCAAGAAAGATATAATCGGGGTGCCAATTTTCAGAAACTGTGTAATCCTTTAAGACTTTAATTGCTTCAATATAAGCTAGCCCTCCTTCCATTGTATGCCCTCCACCCCATATATAGTATGGATTAAATCCAGAATTTGAATAGTCATCCATTGCGTGATCCATTAAAATACTAATATCTGAAGGCTCTTTTGCGAAAACAATCTTAGCCCCTGAAAGGCGGATAACCTTTGCATTTCCAGATTCGCTATTATATCGCTCCTTATCCCCGTGTAGTACAAAGGTACATCTCAACTTATGTCGTGCAGCAAATATTGCCACTGCCCTACAATGGTTGGATTGAATACCCCCCGTAGTAATTATACTGTCATACTGATCACATAAAATTGTTTTGCCTATATAATCCATCTTCCGGCCTTTGTTTCCACCGCCTAGGCTGGGGTATAAATCATCACGAAAAACGGCCAGATTTAAATCTAATTTTTGAATCATCTAGCACAGAATAATCTCATCATTAATAACCTCATATGCGAAAGCATCTTTTTTTAGGTCATCCTCCAAGCATCCCATATAATAGCGGTCTATTAAACCTGACTCCCGAACTACTTCCTGCCTTAAGATACCCTCAACCTTATAACCAATTCTTTCGCACATTTTAATTGATGCAATATTATCTGCATCAATAAATGCCCAAATTTTATTTAAAATTCCAATTTCGAAAGCATAAATAGATTTTAAGAAAAGAGTTCTTGTGCCAATTCCTTTTCCCTTATAATTTGGATCCACTATGGTATAAGATTCTCCTTTACGTAATTTGGGATCTATTCCTGTCAATCCATCCATTGCGCAGACAACTCCATCTTCTTCGATAACAAAATCCATTCGAGTATCGTTGCCGACATTATTCCTAAACCAATCTTGAGTTTTCTCTAATGTAATTGGAGGAACAAAATGCATTGTTTCATAAACTCTCGGATCATTCATCCATTGAACTCTTAGTTCTAAATCATCAAGTTTTAACCTTCTCAACTTATACATAATTTATTTCTTTATTGTTCGACTTCTATCAATATCTAAAGGGTTGCCTAATTTACCAGGTATAATTTCCACCTTTTCTGCTTTTAAAACGTTGATTACAGTTTTAGTTAAGATTTGGATATCCAATCGTAGTGATAATTCTTTCGCATACTTCACGTCCATTTCCAACCGTTCGTTCCAACCTAAAAAATTACGCCCACTTATCTGAGCCAAACCAGTTATACCAGGCTTAACAGTATGTCTCAATTTTTCCCTAGCGGTATAAAAAGGAAGGTACCTTTCAAAAAGAGGTCGAGGTCCTATCAAACTCATATCACCCTTCAAGATATTTATTAACTGTGGAATTTCGTCCAAAGAAGTTTTTCTAACAAAAGCGCCGATTTTAGTAAGGCGTTGGGCGTCAGGAAGTAAATGTCCTTCCAAATCCTTTTTATCGTTCATACTCTTGAACTTGATTATGCTAAAAATCCTTTCATTTTTCCCAGGTCGTTTTTGAAAAAAAAAGGGGGTCCCTTTATTGGCAATCATTAATCCTATCGTTACTATTACAAAAATAGGGGATAGAATTATAAGGCCGAAAAATGCCGCCAAGAAATCAAACGTAGGCTTAACAATATTTCTATACATTTATTTTTTCTACAATTAGGTTATAACTTCTTTCCACTAAATATTCATTCTGCAATAAGTTCCAAGACCGATCCCCCAATATATCTAAATTATCTGCACATAGCTTCGAAATTTTAACTTGAATGCCGTTTGCATCTCCAGCTTCTACCCAATATCCACATTTGGCTTCCTCTATAATTTTTCCAATATCTGTATTTATATCTGTTGCCGCCAAAACGGGCATTTTCATTTCTAAATATGCGAGAAGACGGGAAGGGAAATTAGGAATGGTAAAATCTTTGTGCAAAAAGATCATTCCTACGTCACAAGCGGCAAGGAGGACGTCGTATTCATCCCTTGGCAAACCGGATAGCAAGGTAGCGTTGGTTGGTTTATTTTGATTAAACCAGATCTCTATTTTCTTAAATTGAGTACCGCTTCCTACCACTAAAATATGGGCTAGGGGTTCTTTAAGGTCTGAAATAGTTTCTATCAAAAAATCGATACCTTGAGGAATACCTAAATTACCGCCGTAAACGAAAATTCTCTTATCAATAGGTATGTTGTATTTATTTTTAATCTTTACTCTCTCTTCTTCGCTGTATTCAATAAATTTAGGTTTTATCGTATTAGGATTCACCTCTACTTTATTCCTTGATATATCTGGATTATGCTCAAGAACAAATTTTTTATTGGCTTCAGACATACATCCAATAGTATCTGAGATCTTATAAAGACGCTTTTCTTTATTTACGAAGGTTTTATGCAACAGTCCTCCTTTTTTCATCATTCCCATATCCACTGCATTTTGTGGGAAAATATCTTTCAACAATAGATATGAATATGCTCCATCACGTTTTTTTATAAAATCGATGACCTTGGAAAACGTAATGGGAGGAGTTGAATACAGAACTAAATCAAAATCAACATTTTTTATATACTTTTTTATTGCCGATAAAAATTGACCTTCAATAAGGATTTGGCCCAATCCTTTTTCTAGCACATTGGTTTTTGTAAGATTAAGAGATTGTACGTTTAAAATATTTGCTTTTCCCTCTTGGGTAAAGGACGTTTTGGTTTTATGCCGTCTTTCAACCGGAGCAACTATATAGACATTATGACCCTGCTCAATAAAATGATTTAGGAGGTCTTGATAAATTCCTCTCTTTTTCAGCGTGGTAATATTGACCATGGTTAGAAATAGAACATTCATAATTATTTCCTATTTATTGTCTTGCCAAACCACTCGGTTAATATAATCTGTGTAGGAAATAATAATGCGAACCATTTTTTCCGAAACATTGGGCATACTATAGTCTGATACTTGTCTGAAATTGCGGCTTTCTCCCAATTGTTGCTTTTGTAATTGTACTAAGCCTTGAAGAATACGTTCAGTATTTAAACCTACCATCATAACAGATGCTTCTTCCATTGCTTCGGGCCGTTCGTGTGCTTCACGAATGTTTAAGGCTCTAAAATTGAGAATGGAAGATTCCTCACTTATTGTACCAGAATCCGATAGAACAGCGAAGGAATGCTTTTGAAGGGCATTGTAATCGTGAAAGCCCAAGGGTTTTAGGAACTGAATATTTTTATGGGTTCCTACTTTCCTTTTCTCAATCATATTGCGAGTACGTGGATGGGTAGAAAAAATAATAGGATAATCGTATTTCTCAGCTATGGTGTTTAAACAGTCGATTAAACCCTTAAAGTTTTTTTCTGAACTTATATTCTCTTCACGATGGGCAGAAACGACGAAGTATTTATTTTTTTCCAAATTTAATTTAGACAAAACATTGGAAGATTCAATTTCTGAGGCATAATTATTTAAAACCTCAAACATGGGGGATCCGGTTTTTATGATTCTATCTGCTGGCAACCCTTCGCGCAATAAATACTCCCTTGCTATATCACTGTAGGTTAAGTTTATATCGCTAATATGGTCAACAATTTTTCTATTGGTTTCTTCAGGTACTCTTTGATCAAAACATCTGTTTCCGGCTTCCATATGAAAAATGGGAATGCGGCGTTTCTTGGCGGCTATAGCGCATAAGCAAGAGTTTGTATCGCCCAAAACTAAAAATGCATCCGGTGCAACTTCTTCCAATACTGGATCTATATTTATTAGTATTTGTCCCGCTGTTGTTGCGGCATTTGGGCCAGCAGCATTTAGAAAATAGTCAGGTCTGCGGATGCCTAGGTCTTCAAAAAAAACTTCATTTAATTCATAATCGTAATTTTGACCCGTATGCACCAAAATGTGTTCTATGGCCTCAGAGGAGTCTAAGGCAATTACCACTCTTGATAATCGTATTATCTCAGGGCGGGTGCCCACTACTGTCATTACTTTTAATTTTTTCATTCTATATTCTTTAAAGTCAGCGAATTAAAGCGGTTTTTGGGATTTACAAAGTTACACTTCTTCAAAATAAGTATCTGCATCCTCCGGATCATAAAACTCATTAATCCAGAAATTGGTGTATAATACTTCATCTCCAATATTCTTTATGTTGTGTGTGTACCAAATAGGCATATCAACATAGGCAGGTTCATTCCCATCTAAATAGAAATCCAGTACTTCATCGGTTCCTATCTTTCGCAGTTGAATTAGGGCCTTGCCTTTAATTACCGCGAAACGTTCTATTTTGCGGGTGTGAAAGTGATTGCCTCTGGTTATTCCCGGCACCGTAGTAGAAAAGGAGACCTGCCCTCCTACTCCTAAACGTATCACCTCTACAAAAGATCCTCTTGGGTCGGTGTGTTGGGTAAATTTTACCGGGAAGTAATTGGCAATATCCATATAACAACGATAGGTGTTGAATAAGTTTAATTCGAAAGTATTGTTGAGAGATGGTATTTCTCCTCTGTCTTGGTATTGTGATTTATAGTTTTGAAGGAGATCCAATAACTCAGATACCTTAGCTTCCGAAGTGTGAGCTACGGTATATAAAGCTTCATTCTTTCTTTCGCGAATTACCTTTAATATCTCTGCTACCAACTCTCCTACATATATAAGTTTTAAATCACCATCTACTTGGATTTCGGGGGTTTCCCTATTTGCGATTTGATGGGAAAAGGTTGCTACCACGGAATTGTAATATGGATGCCCGAAGGGGCCAAATACATTGGGAATAACCATCCCAGTAAAAGTGCTTTTGGCCTCTTTTGCCCATTCTACAAATCTCTCCCGACCTTCTTTCTTTGATTTGCCATAGGGATTATCCCTCTCCTCCTGAGAAGAAGATGACATAATTATATGGGCTTTACTTTCAGTACGGTTTAAGGAAGCTATAAGTTTTTGGACCAGCTCTAAATTTGTTTTGTATATAACCTCTGGGTCATTATGGCGGTTCATTGCTGCAAGGTGGACAATGACATCACATTGGGCAACGAAAGAATCCATTTCCTTCTCGTTGGTAAAATATTTTTTTTGAAATTCAACACGTGTAAATTCCTCAGGATATAAACCTAAAGTATTGTACAAATGTGTGCCAACAAAGCCATGTTGGCCGGTAATTCCTATTCTTAACATATTATATTCTTTTAAGGTTTCTGGCAGATACTTCGACAGGCTCAGCACAGGTTATCGCAGATTTAAATACCGCGGATGTCCGCTGATTTTTCTAATTATCTGCGTAAATCTGCGAAACCAATCCGCACAAATCTGCGATAAACCTTACTTTTTAAAATAATCAATATCAAATCGATACTCGTCCTGCACCTTCCCTATCAAATGATCTGCCAATACCAACAATTTACTAGCTTCCTCCAAAGCCTGAATAGCTGTAACACAACCAGAAGGAATATGCAAAAAATCCAAAGGCCCTTCCTTAACGGTAAAACTTTCTATGGGCAATTCCGGATTCGGTTTATCAAATGAATCAATGGCAATAACCTGTATTCGAAAACTACCCTTAATGCAGGCAAACCATCGCTGCTCAATCTTATGTCCCTGCCAACCACGAACAAAATCAGTATCGGCATTTTCAATGATATAAATACGCTTTATCTCAGAAGCGTCAAAGTGATTATTATAGGAAATAAATCCTCGCCCATCTTTATAGATATTGCCCTTTAATAGGTTCATAGCGTATTTATTTATTGAACATAGTCTTCTACCTCTTCCCCAAAAACTTCCTTACGGATTAGCGGTAATTTAGAGATTAGATTTATTAATCCCTCTACCCCTTGTTGTTCCGCATTATGCGAATGATAATCTTCAATTTTGGAAACATCTTGCTCTCCCTCTGAAAAATACTTTGCATAGTTAAGGTCTCTATTATCGGCAGGTACCCTATAAAAGTCGCCCATATCTTCCGCCTTAATCATTTCCTCACGGGTACAGAGTGTTTCATACAATTTCTCTCCATGCCTTGTACCAATTACCGTTATAGGAACTTGCTTACCTGTAATCTCAATCATCGCCTGCGCTAAATTGCCGATGGTACTAGCAGGTGCCTTGTTTACAAACAAATCACCCGAATTTCCATTCTCAAAGGCAAACAAAACTAAATCAACCGCATCATCCAGCGACATAAAGAACCGGGACATATTTGGGTCGGTAACCGTAATAGGCTCTCCTTTTTGTATTTGATTTAGAAACAAGGGAATTACAGAGCCACGGGAAGCCATAACATTTCCATAACGCGTTAGGCAGATATCTGTAAATTCATGGTTTCTAGACTCGGCTATGGCCACCTTTTCCATCATTGCCTTGCTAATTCCCATAGCATTTATAGGGTATGCCGCTTTGTCCGTACTCAGGCAGATAACCTTTTTTACCTTATTGGCTGCAGCTGCCCGAATTACATTTTGAGTGCCAATAACATTGGTCTGTACCGCTTGCATTGGAAAAAATTCACAAGAAGGTACTTGCTTGAGTGCAGCGGCATGAAAAATATAGTCCACCCCGTGGGTGGCAGGTGCTACCGAATCATAATCGCGAACATCACCTATATAATAGCGAATTTTATCATTTTTATAGCGGTTGCGCATATCGTCTTGCTTTTTCTCGTCTCTACTAAAAATGCGGATTTCCTTAAAGTGGTCGGTATGTAGAAAACGGTTGAGTACTGCTGTGCCAAAGGAGCCCGTGCCGCCAGTGATTAAGAGGATTTTATTTTGTATCTTCATTATTTTCTTTTAGAATTTGAATTAAATCATCTATCTGATTAAAAACCAGTTGTTTGGTTTCCTTAATATTGTTTCCTTGTGAATCAATTAACGCCTTTATTATGCTATTTACATTTAATGGGTCAAAAAGGAGAGAAGGTTTACAAACGGCAAAGGTATATGGTAAATCTGCTCCAATTACTTTGCAACCATTTTCAATTGCTTCAACTAATCCTAAACCAAAACTTTCTGCTAGAGAGGGGTAGATTAAATATTCATTTGATTGATATAGCTCGTATAATTCTCTTCTCAATACAAAGCCATGATTAACAATAGGATATTCCAGTTTTATTTTTTTTTCAATTATGTCAATTAAAGGTGAAGACTGTGCGCTAATAGTTAGATGTAAAATACCCATTTTTGTTTTATCATAGAAATTACAAAAAGCTTCAATCAAATTTTGATGATTCTTATGAGGGCCTTGATTGCTAATATATACAAACCCATCTTTCCTACGTGGAATATTTATCTTATCTCCATCTAAAGGAGGGAAAAACGGCAAAACTTCAATTAAGTTTCGGTCAATTTTATATTTTTGTGCCAATCCTTCTTTGATGAGTGTTGATTGTACTAACCAATAGTTTGTATTTGATTTTAATATATTTAGAACAAAAGATTTAGCTCTCAATTTAATTCTTGTAATGGTAGAAACTGAATCTGGGATGGCTAAAAATAATGGTTGATGAAAATATGTATAAACAGGTACTTTAAATTTAACTAAGGGCGGTAAATTGCTTAAACAAAATATTTTGGAAAATTTTGATTTGTTTTTTATGTAGAAGTTATTTCGCGCTAAGAGCGATGCCTTTAGAAAAATTTTACGATTATCTGGGATGAAATTATAATCGTTTTCACAGCGCTTATCAAAAAGATAAAAACAATTTACCTTCTTTTTTTCTAATCTTTGTACTAAATAATCAAGCAGTACCTTTCCGCCACTATTGTTAATATATAAACTATCTAATAATAACACCGCAAGATTTTCAATTTATTAAACAAAGTAATTTTTCATAAAAGACGTTCCCTAGGTAAGTACAGCCCTCTTCATAATCTTAATTTGTAAATAGGGATTATAACGCTCATCTATAATTCGATAACTTTCTTTACGAATTAAATCTCTCTGCACTTCACTAAGGTCAATGTATTGTTTTATCTTTTTTACCAAATCATCAATATTATTTTCTTCGAATAAAGAACCTGTTTCACCTTCAACAATAGCTTCGAATTCTGGACCTTGATATTTAAAGTTATTATGTGTTATGACGGGAGTTCCAAAACTGAGAGAATGAATGGCTGTCAAACCTACATTTCCAGGTGATATACAAACAATAGCATTATAAAAAAGCTCTCCTAATTTTTCTTGTTCATAGCAAGCCCCATAAAACCAAACTTGGTTTACAATCTCTAAATCATTAACCATTTTTTCTAATAAATAATCATCAATTATATTTCCAACCAAAACAAAATTTGGGGTTATATCATTTTCTTTTAATTTTTTTAACGCTTGAAAAATTAGATCTATGCGTTTTGATTTTTGAATCCGACCCACATAAATTAAGGTGGGAAAATCATTTTTGAACTTATCTTTATAAATTAAGGTTTTTGTTAAAGATTTTCTGACATTTAAATGCTTTTGATAATCTAAGGAGTTGTAAATTGGGATTAATTTATTCTCCTTGAATCCTTCAGATAATAATAAACTTTTGGAATAATCTCCATATAGGAATAATCCACTACTCAGTCCAAAAAAAAATTTTTTTATATATTTTGCAATTCCCCTTTCGCGACCATACCACCCGTGGGTCCATAAAAATACTTTTTTGTTAAAAATTCTGGAATAAATTAAGATTAACCAGTTCGATAGGCAGTAGGCCTCACCCGTCAAAATATATATATCATAATCTTTAAACAATAGAGAAGTAGTTCCTCTAAGCCAATTAAACTTTCCAAAAATTCTTAAATATTTAAATTCTCTTTGAAAATTTCGTAAAACTTTATAGTCCATTTTTTTAATTGGTGTGCGTGTTTTATTTCCGAAATAAAAATCACAATTAAGCTCTTTGTCCATCAAAATAAAAATTGATGTTCTATAGAATGATCCAAAGTTTAGTAAGGCACAAGTTTTATTTTGCATACTCATTTTTTTTTATATAAAAACCCAGTAATAGAAAAGGAAAAAACACCGCACTCCCGGGTCCAAAAGGGAACGTATACTCAAATAAACTAACGAGCATAAATAATGCAAAAACAAAAACTCCAGATTCGTAATACAAAGGTTTCGGCTTAATCATACTTTTTATAACCAATTTAAAATATTTAAAATATAATATGAGGATAAAAAAGCTAACCATTAATCCGTAGGACACCAATGCATACAGTACATAATTATGTATTATACCTCCATTTAATGTAGTTTGTCCTTGCTGTCCAAAAAATGGATTTTCTACAAAAAAGTGAAATGCCTCTGTATAAGTATTATAGCGACCCGAAGATAATGAATTTATGTTTGTAGAGTCGTAATTTAGAAATAATGAATCAATCAATAATTTATATAAATATGGAATAACAGGTATTAGAAGTATGGGTAAAAGAATAATATATTTATTTTTCCTGATTCTTGTAAAAAGAAATATAAATGAACAAATTAAACAGCCGAGAATAACCGCCCTACCACGTAAAACAATTATCGATAATAAAAGCAATGCGCTTAACAGCAACAAAATCCAATTCACCTTCCGGCTTTTATAAAACAAAAAATATAAAGATAATAGAAAGGCAATACCGAAAACGGGGGCAATTTGATTTTTAGGCACATCCCAATAAAGTTCTTCTACGACGAAACCTGAAGCAAATTTCGCGACCAGGCTAAAGGCCGCAAGTGTATTAGATAAAATGAAGAGGTATATCAATCCCAAGAATTTTTTTTCATCAAAATCAAAATTATAACCTATGGAAAGAAAAGTGAGAGAAATCCATAAATCTCTACCTATGCCAAAATCCACATCTCCTACCATTCCCCAAAATAAAATCAAACAGAATGTGGTTAATGTAGTAACTCCCAAATGTATTTTAATAAAAGAATTTTTTACAAATGAATTTATTATTCCGCGAAAATTAAACAAGAATAGTAAGCCCATCAAAGCTATAATTAGAGTTCTAAACAGAATATAATTATTACCTCCAATTCCAATAGAAGAATATTGGAGAGCTGATAAAATAATGGCTCCGATTAAAATAAAATAAGAAACATTATAAGTCATAAATTTTTATCTAAAATCAAAAAAATTAATCGCCGTTAAACATTTCGGCGATTTAATAATTAATTTCCCATTTCCTAATCATTTTATAGTTTATTGAAATTATGATTAAAAATAAAAAATTGGTAAATAATTGACTATATATCATTATAAGCGCAGGTCTTACGGAGATTAAATTTATTAGGATTAGAAAACAACCTAAAATTAATATATCTCTAATCATTCTAAAAATTAACATTTGCCAATTTTTTCCTATTGAAGTATATGCCTGAGCAAATACATTGCTAACACTAATGGCAATTGTTGAAAATACTGCTAGGGTAAGGACATCATCTAATCCCTGAAATGTTTGGCCATAAAAACTTGATATCCATGAAGAAAACAATAATATACCAATAAATGGCACTAAAGTAGCTCCTAGGTTAACCACTATAATTTGTTTTAAGATAGTACCATGTCTTTTATCATTTGAAGCAGTTGCTGATAAATGTGAAAGTATCACATTTCTTAATATTCCGGGGATGAATAAAACGATGGCATTCCATTGCATAGCAGCAGAATACATTCCCAACTCTCCAAAACTCGCATAATTTACCAACAGTAAATAACCTAGCCATGAAGTAAGCGAATATACAGCTTCCTGTAAAGCAATAGGTGTAGAAAATTGAATTATTCCTTTTCGAAATTTCTTATCTTTACTGAGGGATTTTGGAAATGATTTTACACTTTTTTTGACTAAAAAAAAATTGAAAAGAAAATTAAGAACTTGAACAAGGAGCAAAGCTAATAAGGCACCTTCCAATTCAAAATAGTAAGCCAAAATACCACTAAAGATAAAGGTCAATATTCCCATGGACATATTGATCTTTGCCATAGCTTTAAATTTTCCAAAACCTGAAAGTATTCCTACTTGAGTGGTAGTTAAAGCATTAAAGATTATTAAAATAGACAGTAACCGTAACGGCAAAGTTAGATGCGCAACCCCAAGCAATTCTTCAGATATAAGTGCGGCAAAAATAAAAAGCCCTACTGCCATTAACCCACTAAAAATCAAGGTAATTTGTATGGCATAGGAGATAAAAGTTCTTATTAAGAAAGGTTTACTAGTTTTTAGATCGGCAATATATTTGGTTGCGGTATATCCTAAACCAAATGTTGAAAATACTCCAATGGTTAAAATCGTGTTCCTTATAATACCGTACTCTCCAAACACATCCTTACCCAAAAAGCGTGCAACCAAAATTCCGGCCAATAATGCCAAACCCCGACCAATAACATTGCCAGCTAAAGACCAAAAAGAATCCTTAAACAATTGATTCTTTAGTAATCTTTGTAATAGTTGCTCAGAATAACTCTTGAAATTCAAAAATGCTCTTAATTTAATTATCAACCTAATTCTTAACAAACAAAATAGTTTATTAGATAAGCCCGCAAAGATAACTAACCGCTATCGATTAACTGCCAATTAAAACCGATTAAATGTTAATGGAGTGATAGGAAAATTATTAAGTAAGTATGCTCAAGTTTTTTAACTGGAATAAATTATAATGCAACCAAAGCCAAACTAAATCTAGTACTCAAAATCAATAATTTAAAGCTTTGATTTTCCCGATTCCCGTATTTGTTTAAACTGCGTCGTCTTCATTTTTGCCTTCATTCTCTTATGCGGCAAAAAGGCAATCTTTAAACCTTTTATAAATTCTTTTTTAAAATCCGTGGGTGTCGCCACTCCCTTACTGCTAATGGTGGCCCGAAAAATCCCCAAATTCGGTAGGCTTACGGTTTTTCCCTCCATAAGCGTTTCCTCCATGAGATCGGCCAAATGGTATAATAGCCGCTCGCAGTCCACCGGATGCAATTTGCTTCGCTCGCTTAAGCTAGCAATTAGTGCCTCCTCCTCCAAACTGCCAACTTTTATAGCGGTCGCGTAGTAGAAGTGCTCTTGTGTTTTAAGCGTGTCTTTTTTTTGGGTCAATTTAAAGGGAAACATATTCTGAATTTAAGTTACGCATCCAAGATACAAATTGTTCCAAAATGGCCTATTGCCAAATTCCCATATAACCACATTTCTCTAGAATGTAAGTTATTTAGGTGCAGCGTTCAGGGAATGACGGATTCTGGCTTTGTGGGAGAAGGATTGTTAATAATCGCTTTGTGGTCTTCTGCTGATAGAATTTTGCCAATGCTGTTGTGGATGGAGTAGATAAGTTCTAACTTTATACCATAAATTTCGGTTAACAAACCGGGACTTATTTTCAGAACTGCCCAGAAGAACTCGCAATTACTAGCTGCCTGATTTTTTTGGGCTTTTTCTTTTTAAGAAGGTTTTCCCTCAATACTTCGCTTTTGAGAGCAGTTTTGACGTTTAATTAGTTGTTGACAAGTTGTTTATAAATTGTTTATTACCATAACCTGCCCATGTATGATTTCAGAAAACGGAGCGGCTAGAAATGGCTCTAAAAGAGAAAAAACAATCAAAAAATGCGGGATTTTTGAAAGTGCTTAGGGATTTTTTGGAACTGCTTATGAAATATTTTTATTCGCTTAGCGAATTTTGGGAAGGGCGTAGCAGTTTAAGAAAAAGATGTAGATGTTTTTTATAATGGCGCGTAGTTTTTCTAGAATTAAAATCCCGGGAAAGAACGTTCCCCGGGACTTATTTTCAGAAATGTAAAATAGAAGAATGACGCAATTACTAGCTGCCCGTCATCCTATATCTTACGGTTTTCAGGAATGTCCGGAACCGTGGTCCTGGCCTGAAGTTTACGTGTGCCGACCGTACCGCGGCCACATTCAGATCATCCTGCACGTCGGTACCTTCTGATCGCACGCCAATCTGGAAATTGCCCAGGGTACCCAGTTGCACTACCCTTCCCATTGCCAGTTCGTCCATCACATTGTGCTGGAGGGCATTGAGCACGGCAAGACAATCTGCTTCCCTTACGGTACATTGGTTAGACACTAAATACGCCAACCTTTCCAGATCGGTGATGCCCTGGGAAATAGCCTGGGCATAAAATTTGGGCGGAGCGGCCACATCTTGGGGATTCTTACGCTCCATTGGCTTTAATAAAACCATATAGAATTAGTATTTCGCCTTTCGGCGGTCGCCGCTTCATTGCATTGACATCGGCAAATTAAGAAGAAATACAATTCTCTTTGAAAATAAATTTTAACACTTATCAACAAAAAAAATCCTTGTTTTTTATGGTAAAAAGTGGTAATTAAAGCGCGAAATCCGGTAAAAATCATTTTTCAACGGATTACCATCTGTATATCAGCATTTTAACTTTTTACGAATTAAATTTGATAGGATAAAACGCTATTTATTATAGATAAAGGGCAACGCCCTTTTCCAAAAGAGGGGTTTTCTACAATAATTTTCGAGTAGATAAATCTATAAAGGTTCGGTATTTTACTACCTGGCGTATAGAAAATTGTTGATAACTGAAAGGAATATTTTGTCTAAAAATGCTAATCTACAAGCAACTATATAATTTTTTGAACAAAATTGGAGCTGTTTTTCGAATGTAAAAAATACCCTATTCTATAATCATATAGCTGCTTCTAAAAAAGAAATTGTATATAAACTCCAACTTCACTTCCTAATTAATTTTTTTACTGCGGTGCCAGTCTGGGTTTTGATTTTTAGCAAATAAATACCTTTTGGCAAGTGGCTCAGGTCTAGATGTTGCACAGGCTCTTGCGGTTCCAGGGTTCTAATTTTACTTCCATTTATGGAATAAACAACCAAGTGTGCTATCGGCAACGCACTGGTAATGGTATAAATGCCAGTACTGGGATTGGGATATATTTTTATGCTCTCTATACTATTTTCTCCCATCCCGGCCGTCTCGCAGGTGTCTGATGGATCGTACGGATTACTGCCACAGTCAATTTCTTCCGCATTGGAATACCCATCGCCATCAATGTCATCATCTACGCAATCGGGAATGCCATCAATATCCAAATCCGGCGAAAGGCTGTTTTCATCCAATGGATCTGAACCGCAAGCCAGCTCATCAATATCCCGTTGGCCGTCGTTATCGTCATCGGGGTCGGCATTATTGCCTATTCCATCCCCGTCCGTATCGGTATCTTCATTCGGATCAAACGGAAAGGCATCAACTAGGTCGGGCACTCCGTCATTATCATCATCTAAATCGCCATAATCGCAAAGCCCATCATTGTCAAAATCATCTCCGTCGTTTGCCGTATTTCCTCCAGAGCCATTGTTGCCCGTCTGACTGCAATCATCGCAACCGTCGGCATCCAAATCCCTGCAAATGTAGGGATCAGCAGGATCGGCATCCTCATTATTTGCTACCCCATCGCCATCGTCATCTACAAAATTGGGCAAATAGGCAAACATGGGCCTATTAAATATTTTTACAAAAATATTCCCGTTCTCTTCAAATAAATAAGTAGGGTAATCATCCACTTGATTGGATGGATCAAAAGTCCACATACGTTCCCAATTGCTCCCATCCCAATGCGAAACAAAGGTGGCGTTGCTAAAGCCCACGTAAATTTTGGCGGCTATATAAATATTGTCATTCGCTATGGCCTGTACGTGTGTAACCGTAACATCATTCTGGCTCTCGTTGGGCAACAATATATTTCCTACGGGAGTCATTGTACCATTGGCAAAATTGAGAAGCTGGTGGCGGCCCGTAACGTATTTGTGATCGGCATCCACAACATCAACAAAAATTTTATTGGTGGTTATGCCGAAGTGGTCAATAATACTCCATTCCTCTCCATTATATACCGCAAGTTGGCCGGCCGTGGTAAGATAGATTTCTGTGGAGCTGATATAAAATAAGGAGGGGGGATAGTGACCGAAGGGCATTAAGTTTAAATCGACCCATTGGGTGCCATCAAATTTATAGACTAAGGAAGTTTGTGTGTACAGATTTTGCGCCGCTACATAGATCTCACTCTCACTTCGGTACAAAATATCCGAAACTTTCATTGCTCCATTGGGCAGCGCCGGCTGAAAATCCAACCATTCCACGCCGTTAAATCTTTTTAATTTGGCAGTTGTAGGAATATTAAAGGAGGCTACAAATATATTATCAGGACCTATGTATTCTAAAATATTTACAACGTCACTATAATTATTAGGGCCATATACGCTTGGTTGCAAGGCCTCATAACCTCCGGGGTAATATCTGGCCACACCCCTATCATACACCTGAAAAACGTTGTAATTGTGCATTTGCATTTCCCTATCGGGAAAAGATGAAATATACTCTTCAAAGGTCTGGGACTGGCAAATAAAGGACGAAACTAGAAAGCTCGCAAAAATAAAGTGGCGCATTGGTTTTTTTTGCAAAAGTATTCTTATTCACAATATACACAAGCAATTAACCGCAAAAACAAAATTGTATAAATCCCTAATTAAAAAATCCCTAATCACCAAATCACGAATCACGAATCCCGAATCCCGAATCACCAAATCCCGAATCCTGAATCACCAAATCCCAAATCCTGAATCACGAATCCCGAATCCCGAATCACGAATCCCTAATCCCAAAATCAACATTTAAACAATCATCCCCGCCGCAACGGTTTCATGCGTAGCATCGTCAATCAACACAAAACTGCCCGTTATCCGGTTGTCCCGATACTCGTCCACCATCAACGGCCGCGTGGTGCGGATGCTGATTCGGGCAATATCGTTCATCTTCAACTCCTTATCGTCTTCCTCGCGGGCGTAGGTGTTTATGTCAATTTTATAGACCACATTGGTTATCATCGCCTTTTGCTCGTTTGAAGTGTGCACAATGGTATATTTTGCCCGTGGCCGTGCCGGGGCATTGTTGAACCAGCAGAGCATGGCGTCAAATTCCTGAAGTGGCTTTGGCTGGTTGTTTTCCTTCACGATCATATCGCCGCGGCTTATATCTATGTCGTCCTCGAGGGTAATGGCGACAGACATCGGCGCGAAGACCTCTTCCAAGGTACCGTCCATGGTATCTATACTCTTTATTTTTGAAGGGAAACCGGAAGGCAATACAACTACATCATCACCAGGTCTAAAGATTCCACTGGCCACACGGCCCGCATACCCTCGGTAATCTATAAAACCTTCCCGCTGTGGGCGTAAAACTGTTTGTACCGGAAAACGGGCATCTATTTTATTAATGTCGCTGCTTATGTGCATAGTTTCCAAAGTATATAATAAAGGGGCGCCTTGGTACCAATCCATGTTCGTGGAACGGTTTACCACATTATCGCCATCCAAAGCGCTAATGGGAAGAAATTGAATATCCTTCACATATAATTTGGATGAAAATTCTTCAAATTGGTGGATGATATTTTCATAAATTTCTTCCGAATAATCAACCAAATCCATCTTATTGATACACACAATAATATGCGGTATCTGCAACAGCGAAGCAATAAAGGCGTGGCGTTTTGTTTGCTCAATCACCCCGTGGCGGGCATCGATCAATATCAACGCTGCGTTGGCCGTGGACGCCCCGGTAACCATATTCCGGGTATATTGAATATGGCCAGGCGTATCCGCAATGATGAATTTTCGCTTGGGCGTAGTGAAATACCTATACGCCACATCAATGGTTATCCCCTGCTCCCGTTCGTCGCGCAGTCCGTCAGTGAACAAAGCAAGGTCAACTCCTTCATGGCCTTTTTTACGGCTCGTATTTTCCACTGCTTCCAGTTGGTCTTCAAAAATGGCCTTGCTATCGTAAAGCAATCTTCCTATCAACGTGCTTTTGCCATCGTCCACACTGCCTGCGGTGGTGAATCTTAGTAGTTGGTTTTTGTCAATTTCCATGTTATTATTAATTTATTCGAATTTGCACGAATTTATACGAATTATTACGAAGGGTTCGGATTGGGTTTATTTAAAATTCTTTTATAGGTTAGGGATGACTCTCCAAAATTGATGAGTATTCCCAGTTCAAGGTTTGTCGCTTTCAGGTAATTTCTCAATTGTTTGGAAAAAGCCATTGGAACTATACTTACCGCCTTAATCTCGACAATAATTTTTTCGTAACATATAAAATCTGCTCTATAGGTTTTATTCAACTTTTCATCATTATAGAAAATATTTAGCTTAGCTTGCTTACTATAGGGGATGCTCAAATTACGGAACTCCTTTTCCAGCGCTTCTTCATAAACAGCTTCCAAAAAACCGGGACCTAAATTATTGTGGACCTGCATACAAGCACCAATAATTTTATAGCTTTCGTCCTTAAATAATATCTTAGTAGTTTCCATCCCCAAATTCGGATAAATTCGTTAAAATTCGGATAAATTCGCATAAATTCGGATAAATTCGCATAAATTCGGATAAATTAGGATAAATTCGGATTCCTCAAAAATATCCCTGCCGCTTCCTATCTTCCATAGCCGTCTCGCTGCGCTTATCATCACTGCGGTTACCGCGTTCGGTCTGTTTCATTGCAGCAACTTCTGCCACAATTTTTTCCAAAGTGTCCGCATCAGATTCTATTCCACCGGTAATGGTGATATCGCCCAAGGTCCTAAAACGGATTTTCTTGGTTTCAACTTTTTCGTTTTCTTCCAGTTTTAAATGTTCGGAAACCGGGATCCACGAGCCGTTTCGCCATATCACCTCGCGTTCGTGTGCCAAATACAGGGAAGGAATCTTGATACCCTCGCGCTTTATATAGTTCCAAACGTCCATTTCGGTCCAATTGCTTATCGGGAAAGCACGGAAATGTTCGCCCTCAAAATGTTTTCCGTTCAGCAAATTCCAAAGCTCCGGACGTTGGTTTTTGGGATCCCATTGTCCAAAATCATCACGGTGCGAAAAGAAGCGTTCCTTGGCGCGTGCCTTTTCCTCGTCGCGTCTTCCGCCGCCAATGGCGCAATCTATTTTGTTGTTTTCTATGGCGTCCAAAAGCGTTGTAATCTGAAGCGCATTTCGGGTGGCGTTTTTTCCCCTTTCCTCGGCAACCCTTCCGGTATCAATAGATTCCTGGACCGAGCCAACAATAAGTTGCACGCCCAGTTCCTTTATTAGGTCATCGCGAAACTGAATGGTCTCGGGAAAATTATGGCCCGTATCCACGTGAAGCAGCGGAAATGGGATTTTGGAAGGATAAAATGCCTTTTTCGCCAAATGCGTAACGAGAATGGAATCCTTTCCACCTGAAAATAGTATCACGGGATTTTGAAACTGCGCCCACACCTCGCGTAAAATATAGATGGCCTCGCTTTCCAGTTCGTCCAAATAATTTAAATAATACTTGCTCATGGTTTATTTGTTAAGTTGTTAATTCGGGATTCGGGATTCGTTGATTCGGAAACTGCCTGCCATAGGCACTACAGGCAGGTTGTGATTTGTTATTTTTTTAACGCACCGTAGTAATCTGTTTATTTTTCATCACTTTTACTCCGAAGGTATCTTATATAACCGTTAATTAACTGTACACATTTTTCAGTTCTTAAACGAATTTCATCTAAAGTTTCCAAATTTATATAATTACAGTCTTTTGCCTCGATGCAATGGTCAAGAATTTCCGCAACTGAACCTCTCGAAAAACGTAAAAAATTAATATTCTCTTTATAATGATACCTGCCCCATCCTTCAGCTATATTTGCGGTTGATGAACGTGCTGCACGCAATATTTGCGAGTGAAGTTCAAATTTTTCATTTTTTGGCAATTTCTCCAAAACACTAATTTTCAAATAATTTCTCAAATTATAACAAGCTTGCCAACAATGCAGCTCTTCAAAGTTTCCTGCCATAATCTTACGTTTAATAATCCTATCATTCTAATTCAAAATAAATCCAACACCCAAAATAACGAATCCAGAAGAAACAAATCCCTAATCACCGAATCCCGAATCCCGAATTAACAAATCACGAATCCCGAATTAACGAATCCCCTTTACATCTTTTTAGCAATAAATTCTACAATCAACGCCACCGCATCTCCCACAGAAACCTTCATGGTATCAATCTCAACATCCGGGGCCATCGGGGGTTCGTAGGGCGCGTTTACCCCGGTGAAATTCTCGATTTCCCCGGCCCGCGCCTTTGCGTATAGCCCCTTTACATCCCTCCGTTCGCATTCCTCTATAGGCGTATTTACAAAAACCTCCACAAAATTTTCATAGCCCACAATCCGTTTTACGTTTTCGCGATCTTCCCGATAGGGCGATACGAACGATGCCAGCACCACCAAACCTGCATCCAGCATCAAATTTGCTACTTCAGCAATACGGCGGATATTCTCGCTTCGGTCTTCCGGTGAAAAGGTGAGATTGCTGTTCAACCCCTTGCGCACATTGTCACCGTCCAAAAGATAGGTGTGCGTGCCCCTTATAAAAAGTGCCTTTTCCAAGGCATTGGCTATGGTAGATTTTCCCGAGCCCGAAAGCCCCGTAAACCATACCAACAGCGGTTCGTGCCTTTTTAGATCGCTGCGTTGGCGTTGTGTTATGCTAAAGTGGTGCGGAATTACGTTTTCTTCCATAAAATTTAATTTCTGTTCGGCAATCCATAGTTTGTGCGGTACCAAACGCGTTCGTGAAGATAGTATAAAATCATTTTCGTTAAAAGCTCAGAAAGGCCAATCTTGAGCCCGGTCAACGGATTTCCGGTGATTATCCACGATAGCAACATGGTATCCAACGTTCCTACCCCCCGCCACGTAAAGGTTTTAAGGATATGCCTCTTTCGGCTTTCTCCGATGATCCCGTTTTTGGAAAGTTTTATGCCAAACCAGATCCGCTCGTGAAAATAATAGAGGGCCATTTTGGTAACCACCTCGGCCAATCCAATTTTTACCCCCATCATAGGGTTCCCGGTTATGAGCCACGATAATAGAATAGTGTCCACCGTGCCTACAATTCGCCAGGTAATGGTTTTGGCTATATGTCTTTTTCGGGATGGGTCCCTCATTTTTTACGTACTACAAAATAGTTGTTCAGTAGATTGGGTTTATTGTATATCATGGGCTTTCCGGTACTTTGGTCAATTACCGAAACGCCCACGGCCTTACAGATGGCGTGGCCAGCGGCGGTGTCCCATTCCATCGTAGGCGCATAGCGTGGATAAATATCCGCCAGGCCCTCAGCCACTAAGCAAAACTTCAACGAACTTCCCTTGGAAACAATCGCTACCTGGGTTTGCTTTTCTATTTCAGCAATAAAATTCTTAGTGTCTTCATTCAAATGCGACCGGCTGCCAACAATTCTCACTACATTAGTAGCCTCACGCGGTCTGATTTCCTTAGCATTTCTGAAGAGTTCATCAACAGGATCCTCTTCCGAAGAAACTGTAATTTTTTTTGAAGTATTTCCATCCGAAGTAGTAAAATACAGCTCTTTTGAAACGGGAACGTAAATTACGCCTAGCACCGGATTCCCGTTTTCAACCAAGGCAATGTTTACGGTAAATTCTCCGTTGCGTTTTATAAATTCCTTGGTGCCGTCCAGCGGGTCCACAATCCAGCAACGGTCCCATCCCTTTCTTTCCGAGTAGTCCAGTTGTTTGTTCTCTTCACTTATAATAGGAATCTGTGTAGGTTTTAGAAAACCGTTGATCACCTCATTGGCATTTTTATCGGCCAGGGTAAGGGGCGAATTATCATCTTTATGCTCCACGGCAAAATTGGTATCGTAAACCTTGAGTATCTCCGCTCCGGCTTTCAGGGCTGCCTGTATTGCTACTGTCAAAAGAGTTTTCATAGTCAGTTTTGTTAAGGACCGGAAAGGTACAATTTTGAATTTAAAGGAAAGTTTGCGCGGTTTTATAATTCCATTCATTCCTTGGCAGCAAAACAAAATCTTTGTAATTTTAAGAAAAAACTATACTCATGGGAAACACTGTTGACGGATTCGGAAAAAATCGCGACCATAACCAATATGGCGAAGTCGAAAAGGACAAGGATGAAATTGAGAAGGATACAAATTTGCCAAAGCCCCCAAATCGGGCAAATGATGGCGATCCTAAAAAGAAAAAGCCCTCAAAATAAGGTCACTCCACGATACTCCACGGCAAAGCCATACCAAAGCCATAGCAAAGCCATAGCAAAGTCATTAAAATGTAAGAAAAGCGCCCTTTTTTCCTACAAATCCAAAAAGATGATTTTTCTGCTAAAATGCGTGCCAAGAATGGGATTTTAAGCACAAGTTAAAAAAAGGCTAAATACTCTTTTTAAATTGGCTTTGCCCTACCCTTTGGCTATCTTTGGGGAAACCTTAAAAAACAGACTATTATGGGCTATTTAAACCTAGACAAAAAGAAAACCGCAACCACGGCAAAAGAACTGAACGTGCTGCTTGCAGATTATCACCTATACTATCAAAAGCTTCGAAATTTCCACTGGAATGTGGTGGGGAACAACTTCTTTGACCTTCACATCAAATTTGAGGATATGTATGAAGATGCAAAGTTGAAAGTAGATGAAATTGCTGAACGTATTTTAACGCTCCGTTACCAACCCACCAGCAATTTTACCGATTATTTAAAAATGAGCAACATCAAGGAATCTTCTGAAGATACCAAGGATACTGAAATGGTAAAAATTCTTTTGGATGACCACGGAAAACTGTTAAAGCAAATGCGCAAGGTGGTTGAGAAAGCTGACGAAGCAGGAGATGAGGGAACCATAGACCTAATCGGTGGTTTTATTGGCCATATCGAAAAAATAAGCTGGATGCTGGATGCTTGGTCCATGAAGAAGGATGAAAACCATCCCGAGGCTTAATTTACCAACTATATAAGATTAAAAAACTGGCAAGGCGCAATGTCCCTTGCCAGTTTTTTATTATCCTATGCTGAAATTTTCTGAGCTTATCTAAAAGTCAAATCCCAACCCGAAACTGAGCCGCGTTCCTTCCGTGGAATTGAATAGGCTCAGATTGGCATTAAGCCCTCCGGAACCGTTTATCCAAAACCCGCCCCCGCGGGAATTGTGCCATTTGTTTGAATCCTCATTCGGTAACCAAACCCGTCCCAGATCGGCCCCTCCGTATATTCCGATTTGAAACGGCAACAGACCGATCTTAAATTGTGGGAAGCTATAGCGTAGATCTGCACTGCCCACCATAAATGATTTCCCTGTAAATCTTTGCTCCCTGTAACCTCTCAACCCATTATCGCCACCCAAATTCGCAGCTTGGTAAAACTGGTATCTATCCCCAATATTTAGCTGATAACTAATATTGGTTTTCAACACCAACTTCCTGTTTTTTATCAGGGTGTTATAAAAGCCGAGCCGGGTTTTTAGAAATCCGAAAACATCATCCAAATCCTCCAGATTATCGGTAACTCCAAGATTTAAATCAAAAAGCATCCCGATGGTAGGATTCAGCGGATCGTCGAAACTGCGGTAGTTATATATCCCTTCCACGGTTCCGAAATAATTTGTTTCGCCCTTGTTTCTTGCATCTACCTCGGAAATAAAGCTGCTTGGGTTATTGCTTACCTCATAGGCATCAAAAGTAGTCTGTAACTTGAAGAAACTACCAAAATTACTATTCCGAAGCAACCCGATATTTCCCGAAATATGCTGCACTTCTACCCTATTAAAGTCATATCCTTTCTCCTCCTGCCAATTTTTGGTGTCATTTCCAAAGCCGAAAAAATTGATGCTGTAATTTGGGCTGGTAAGCCGTGCCCCAAAGCTGAGGTTCAGATCGTCCTTTATATTCGCAAACTCCCCCGAATACGAAAGCTCAAAACTATTGATATCGGTAAAATAGGCGAAATTAACGATATGCTTTTGCGAAAATGGATTGCGTTGAAAGTTATCAACCCTATAAGCATACTGTAAGGCCGCCCTAAACCCGTCATCAGGATTGTACCCAATAGCTGAAACCAAGGTTTGCAAACGGTCTATTTGCTTTCTATAGTCATACGTATTTAAATTGTACACATCGGTAAAGCGTAAGCTGCCGCCCTTCTTTTCCTCCACAATATTGGGCATACTTTCGTGATCGTAAACTTTTACCCTTCTGCCCTCCTTCAGGCTAAAAGTATCTTCGCTTCTTCCCCCTATCAATCGAAGATAGATTAGATTATCCCCTTTTCCATCCACCACAAATCTGTCTTTTCCCCCAAGGCCGTAAATCCAGATTTCCTTGGTATCCTTCTTTGAGAATGTTCTATCAATTATAGTATCCGACTTTATTCCATTGATGGTTGTAAAGCTTCTCACCTGCGTCTTGCCGTCGGGAAGTCTTGTTATCTCAAACAGATCGTCATAATCGGTCCCTACAATAGTCTGCAATGTGGAAAGATAGCTGTAGTAATTATCTGCGATGGTAACCAGATTCTTCTTTCGTTCCTTTAATTTCTGCTTAATATCTTCAAGGGCTTCATCCTGAACTTCTGGCGGAATGCTGTTAAAAGCCTTTTCGATTACCGCATCGGTAATACTGTCCTGTATGGATTCTGCCAAATATTTCCACTGTGCCCTGCCCGAATTTTTCAATAAGGCCCGATCCAGAATCACACCTTCTTTATTGAACCATTCCAAATCCTTTAGTTTATCACCATAAACGTGGGTCTGCAAGGAACCGTTGAAGATGGAACGGGTATAATCAAAGATATTTCCCTCAAAGCTTGAAAAGGCATTGTCGCGGTTGTTGGGAATGGGCACATACACATTTTTTTTGTACCGGTTGTAGAATTCTGCCCACTGCCAATGGTTTGGTTCCCGATCCCAATCGCCGATGAGCATATCAAACAATCGGGATTTTATATAATTTTCCTCGTCAACCTGTACATCGCCCGTCTTTCGCAGTTTAATCAATATATCATCAGTAGTTTCCACATCGTCGGGATATTTGAACAACCCTTCCCCTTCACTCTTTTCAGAGGGCTCTATTGAAATTAAATACAGATCGTCCCCAAAGTTTTCATTGTATCGCCCAAGTCTTTTCTGTTTTGGAACGTAATACAATTGCGGGGTGGTGTAAAAAATATTTATGGCGCGGGCCATATCTGGAATCGCCATAATTGCATACGGATGGGTTGCGGTGTAGAAATTAGTATTTTGCCCCTTTACAGTAGGTACATCTGCCTTTTGGGCGTCCGAGGGTTTGTTCTCGTTATCCTCAAAAATGAGCTTTCGCGATATCTGCAAAGCATTTTTACCCATGGCCCGCATACGGTATTGATTGCCATTTCTATCGGTCAATAATAACGAGCTGTAATCGGTGTCCTTATTTTCTTGTACAATCTGCAAGCCTCCGTATAGCGTGTCTAGAGACGCCACCTGTGCGGTAACGGGTGTGGAATAGGCATTTTTATATTTAGCGCCCCAAACGGTCTTAAAGAATAAGGCTTCGTTAATGCTGTCCTGTTTAAAAATTGGCACGGTATATTGCTGCGGAAATATTTCGGGCAGTTTTGAAATATCTGTTTTTACCGGCTCTGGAACTACCTCCTTTTGAAAAATCATTTTGGGCTGATAGTTTTCGCCCTT
This sequence comes from Aequorivita vladivostokensis, assembly GCF_000952855.1. Taxonomy (GTDB): domain Bacteria; phylum Bacteroidota; class Bacteroidia; order Flavobacteriales; family Flavobacteriaceae; genus Aequorivita; species Aequorivita vladivostokensis. The sequence goes on from NZ_JSVU01000003.1 coordinate 71,915, forward strand.
TACAAAATACCGTACCCACGAAGAACCATCCTCAAAGACATCCAATACCGCAAACCCCTGCATCCCCGTACTGAAAAACCCATCATTGCCCAGAGCGGCGTATGATTTCTTTGCGCCTCCCCCGGATACAATCTGCTTTAGCCCATTATTTTCTATGTATTGCAAATTATGGTCGTGACCCGATACAAAAACAAGTCGTTTGTTGTTTTTTACGAGCTCCTGCAGTTTGTTCATCAAATTGTTATAGAGCTCATTATATCTATCCTGCACCGAAACGCCTCCCTGCGATCGTACCTGTACTACAAGTGAGGATAAAAAAGGCATCGGTATTCTTTTCTGAAGTGGGTACAAGTGTTTCTGAATAGCGAAATATCCCCCGTGATTACCATTGGTAAACATAGGATGGTGCATGGCAAAAACGATGGTCTTGTTTTGGTTTTTTTCCAATTCCAAAGCCAGTTCAATAAAAAACTTTTCACGGGTTTTTATATCGCATTTGGCGTTTATCGTGGGGTTCGCGTTCCAATCTTCCAAAAACCATTGGGTATCTATAATAATCAACTGGATGTTCCCAGATACCTCTACACTTTCCAGAGGGCAGCCGCTGCTTGGCCTAAATGCGTCCTGATCGGGAAACAGCGATTCCACATATTGCTCTTCCCGGGCGACGCCTATTACCCCATTATTGTACCATTCGTGATTGCCGGGAATAAAAATAGTGTGGCCCGAATAATCCTTGACAGCCTTGTACTGTGCGTCAATCATATTTTCTGACCCCTTTCGGCCCGGATGGCCTTCGGGGTCCATCCCCGAAGGGTAAATATTATCACCCAAGTATATGGTGTAGTTCCCGGTGGTTTTCTCTGTTTTTAAATAATTGTTGAAGGTGTGCAGGGCATCGCTCATTCCGCCCATTGGGGAAAGACCGGCATCGCCTACCAGGTAAAAAGTCTTTTCTATTTTTTTTTCTGAAGGATATACCGGTTGTGCTTCCTTGTCCTTAAACTGGGGTGCATAGGTAGCACAAGAAGAAATGAGGAATACTCCAAAAAATAATAAATAGAACTTTTTAAAAATCATATACTTACATTGAAAACGCCAAGCCAAAGGTAAATCGCAAGCCTTCATCCCCCGCAAAGAGGTTGAACGTACCGCTCAATAAATCGGCAGTGTTTACCCACAGTCCCCCGCCATAGGAGCTGTGCAGTTTATCTGAGGTATCGTTGGGCACCCATACCCTTCCCACATCATAGCCTCCAAATACGCCAAGCTGGATGGGCAACAAAGCAGTCTTGAATTTATTAAAACTATAGCGCAGGTCTGCCCCGGCTACAGCGGCGGTTCGTCCGGTGAACCTTTCGTCGCGATAAGCGCGGAGCCCAGTATCACTTCCCAATTGGGCGCCTTGATAAAACTCAAAATTATTGCCTATATTAAACTGACCGCGAACGTCTGTTTTTAGCACCAGTTTTCTATTTCGCGTCAAGGCGTTATAAAAAACAATTTGTGGTTTTACATAACCAAAAATCCTGTCGCTATCATCGATATTCTGGGTTCCCCCCGCAACCAGGTTGAAGTTCATCCCGCGGGTTGGGTTTACTTTATTGTCGTAACTTTCGTATTGGTAGGTTCCCTCTGCAGAAACGAAATACTTGGTTTCGTCCAGTGCCACAGGGGTGGGTGTTACTTGGGTGATATATCTACCATCGGTGCCCTCCACTTCTATTCCCTCAAAAAGAGCTTTGAATATGAAAGTGCTGCCAAAAGGCGATACTTTCTTCACCCCAATAGATCCTCCATATCCTCCTATGCGAACACGGTTATAATCCTTTTCAAAATCAAACTCGTAATGAGGGTTAAGGGTTTCATTTCCGAAACCGAAATAGTTTTCAGAAAAATTGGGATTCTTGTAATAACCGCCCAACAGGAAATTCCAACTGCCAAAGATATTTGCGAATTCACCTTCGTAATTTATATCAAAACTATTGGTGGCAAAGTAATAGCCCGCACCTATTCGATGTTGCTGCGAAAATGGATTGCGCTGGAAACCGTTAAAGGTAAACACATACGCAGGCCCTATTTTTATACCATCATCTGGATTGTACCCTAATGTAGGCAAAAAGAGATGGATGGATTGCTTCTGCTTTTTATAATCGTAAGTGTTAAAATCATAATTATTGGTAAACCTAAAGGTTGCACCTCCTTTTTGTTCCACGGTATTCTTTTTGCTCTTTTGGTCGTAAACCTTAACCTTTCTGCCATTGGCTATTTTGTAGGTGTCGTTGTTTTGGCCTCCAATTATGCGTAAATGTATAGGATTATCTCCCTTGCCCTTCACCTCAAAAACATCATCGTCATCCAACCCGTAAACCCAGATGGAATTAGTTTCACTTGCATCAAAAGTTCTATCTACCATTAAATCGGCTTTCTTTCCGTCCTTTATTCGGTAGGCCTTTATATTTGTTTTTCCTTCCGTCAGACGGGTAATCTCAAAATAGTCATCCTTATCGGTACCGAGCACGGTCTGCAGTCTGGATAAATAATTGTAATAATCTTCGGCAATCTCAACTATTTTGTCGCGCCTGCCTTTAAGGTTTTGTTTTATTTCCGCAGCATATTTGTCCTGTGCCTCCTTTGGCAGATCATTGAATGCGCTCTCGATAACTTCATCCGTAATATTTTTTTGAATATTTCTTGCCTGCTCCAGCCACGTCTCTTTTCCATGGTTCTGAATCAGGGCGTGGTCCAGTTTTATACCGGCCGCGTTAAACCATTTGGTATGTTTTAAATCTTCCCCATATACCTGAAATTGACGGGAGGTGTTAAATACCGTCCGTGCCAAATCAAATAAGCCGCCATCAAACTTGGAATACACCTGATCGCGGTCCCTCGGGATAGGTTCAAAGGTTACCGTGCCATCATCATTATCGTGCTGGGTAAAACGCCACTGGTCATTATGACGGTCCCAATCGCCTACCAGCATATCAAAAACACGCGCGCGGATATAGGCCGTCTCATTTAACTTGTATTTTTCGTCTTCGCGAAGTTTCGCCAAAAGATCGTCTGTGCTTTCCATATCATCTGGGTAATCAAAGAGAGGACCGGTAAAGGTTTCATCAGGTCTTTCCACGATCATATAGAGTTCATCGCCATAATCAGCATTGAAATTGCCCAGTGCTTTCTGTTTTGGCACGTAATAAAGCTTAGGCTTAGTGTGCAGGATATTTGCGGCCGCGGCCAATTTAGGTATGGTAAATGCCCCATAAGGATGGGCGGCCGTATAAAAATCCAATATTAAATCTTCGGGAATAGTGTTTAAAAAATCGTTTTCAATTTCCTTATCCTTAATTATTACGGTCTGTAAAAATTGAACGGCACTTTTTTTCAGGGCGCGCATATTGTAGGTTCTTCCATCCTTATCTTCAAGTCGTAAGGATCGGGTCTGGTGTCCTCCGCCAGCTCGTATTACTTTCAAGCCACCATAAAGTGTATCCAACAAAACGGTCTTTGCGGTAACCTCTGTTCCGTAAAGTTCTCGGTAATGCTCGCCCCACAAGGCTTTATAGAATCCCGATTTATCAACCATTTCATCTGTATAAACTTGCGCTTTCACAGTTTTTGGAAAGGTGGTAGGCAGGGTGGAAAGGTCATATGTTTTTATGGCCGGAAATATCTCTGTCTCAAATACAGTTTCATAAAAGCCGCCCTCGGTGGCCTTAAAAAATTCAACTTGCGAGGCACCGTTCTTTCCCACTTCCAGTTTTGCAAAACCTGGGTGCCCATAAACAAATTGGCCAAACTGCCCAAGCGCCGCAGCGGTAGCGCCTGAACCTGCACCGGACACGATCTGCTTCACAGTGCCATCATCATTGTATTGTAAGGATTGGTCCTGCCCTGAAACGAATACCAAACGGTCAAGATCCTTGGTGAGCACTTTCAATCGACTCATTAAATCGTTATACCGTTTGTTGTAACGATCTTGTGGGGAAATGGCCCCCTGTATTTTTATCTGCTTAATAAATGTGCTAAAAAAATCTTTGTGGATTGCCGGATATTTACCCCCGTGCTCCCCATAGGAAATCATAGGATGGTACATGGCAAATACAATGGTTTTGGTGGCGTTCTTTTTTAGCTCTCCCTCTATTTCAATAAACAATTTTTCACGGGTCTTTATATCGCACTTATCGTTCATCTTCGAATTATTGTCCCAATCCTCCAAAAACCATTGGGTGTCAAGAGCAATTAAATGCACATTGTCATTTATATCGATGCTTTCCAGAGGGCAACCGTTATTGGGCTGCAATACATCAGCATCGTTAAACTGGGCCTTTAGATAATCTTCCTCCAGTTCTAGGCCGTCCACGCCCCCTCGCCAGTCGCGATTGCCGGGCAGCACAACTACTTTGCCCTTAAACCCTTTTAATGCGTCGATTTGCAACTGCATATTTTTGATTGCCTCTGTCTTTGCCTCCTCATTCTTGGGCGGCATCCCCGATGGATAAAAACTGTTCCCCAAAAACAGTACATAACTGTCTTCGGAATTATTTTCCGAGAGATATTTTTTTAAGGCTTGAAGTGATTCTGAGGGTTTCTCCTTTAAATTCCCGGCATTTCCTATAAGATAAAATGTCTTATCGAGTTTGTTTTCGGAAAGCGTTCTGGGAACTTCGGAATTGGGGTTTCTAAATTGTGGATTGTAGGTTGCACAAGCTGAAAAAAGCGCGGTGGCAACAAAAGTTATAAAGATGTTAATTTTATTCATATATATTTATGTGCGTTGATTTTTTACTACTTTGGATACCTAAAATAAATCTATGAGCAATATTGTTGAAGCTGCAGATAATTTTATCTTTCAACTATTTAAGGACAAGCTTCCAAGTACTTTCGTTTACCACAATTATACCCATTCAAAACGTGTTTATAAAAGTATAAATGAAATTATTGAAAACTCCCAATTTGATGTTAAAGATGCTTTAATACTACGTTTGGCGGCTTTGTTGCACGATACGGGCTACATTGTGGGAAGGGAAAATCACGAAGAGGAAGGTGCGAAGATTGCACGTAAATTTTTAGAGGAGCACAATGTAGAGGAAGATGTTATTAAGGGTGTCGAAAAATGTATCCTTGCCACAAAATTTAAGGACACTACCCCGCAATCAGACCTTGAAAAAGCTATTCGCGATGCGGACTCATCACACTTCGGAAAAGATTATTTTAAGGAGGCCAGCGAATTTCTGCGCCAGGAATACCTATTTCAAAAAGTACATAATTACACTTCCCGCGAATGGCTGGATGAAAACATAAAAGTTTTGGTGGAGGACCACCAGTTTTATACCGAATATGCCCTAAAGGAATGGCAGCCCGTAAAAGAGGATAATCTAGCCGATCTGTTAAGCCAGCGGAAAAAGCGCAAGGAGAAGATTCAAAAGGAGCGGGTAAAGGCAAAGTTAAAAGCCCAATATAAAAACGATAGCCCCGAACGCGGTATCCAAACCTTCTATAGAACCGCCCTGAGAAACCATATGAAATTAAGCGATATTGCCGATACAAAAGCAAATATTATGCTTTCGGTAAATGCTATTATCATTTCGTTGGTGCTTTCCAATCTCATCTCAAAATTGGATAACAATAATTATTTGATTATTCCCACCGCCATCTTTGTATTGTTTAGCGCCATAACTATGATTTTGGCAGTAATAGCTACCCGACCAAACGTAACCCGAGGCGAGTTTACCAAAGAGGACGTTGCCAACAGAAGTGTGAATCTCACTTTCTTCGGAAATTTCCACAAGATGGAACTGGAACAGTACGAATGGGCGATAGAGGAATTGCTTAAAGATAGAAATTACGTCTATAAATCACTCACCAAGGATTTATATTTCCTGGGAAAGGTGCTGGATAGAAAATACCGGATTCTGAGATTGACCTATACCATTTTTGTGGCGGGTACAATTATCTCCTTGGTTTCCTTTGCGGTTTTCTTTTATTTGGAATTTTAATTATTCCTCAATTTGCGAAATAAGATCTTCGTAGGTATAGTATTCCTTTACCTTGTCATTGCTTTTGCTGTATAGAACCTTAACGCGCAATGCCTTGAGGCCTGTAACGCCTTGCAGATCCTCCAATTCCAGAACCTCAATTTCGGTATCTATCATTTTTTGGAATTGCAAAAAGTGCAGGTACTTTAGATACTCTTCCTCGTCTTCTTTTTGGGAATAGATAATGGCTATTTTTCCGGGTTCCGTAATACGGTCTTCCGTGCCTTTAATGTTGGCTTTATCCACACGTTTCTTTACAACTTCATAACGCGCATTGTACGTGCCATCAACGTCAAATCGCTTTTCATCCATACGAAACCGCAGCGATAGGGAACCGTTAAAAACCAAGATCATGGAAGCCACATTTAAGGTAATGGGCAAGGAATCCTTAAATCGGTAAAAACTGTTTTCCATCTCGCACATTACCTGCAGTTGCCACAGTTTTAAATTTTTTAGATATATTTTATTGAAAGAGCGCTCTTTGGTAATTGCCTCTCCTATATAGAGATTATGCTCTACCCCATCAGTCTTAAAGCGCTCGAAATAATGCGGATACATTTTCTGTGCTTCCTGCTGCTTTCGGTCTAGAATGGCAGCCAATCTTTTATTGATAAGCATTACCGATTCGTCATAATCTTTTCGATACTTATATACAAAGCCCGTATTTACATCTACCAATTTATAATATTCATCAACCCACTCCTTAAATACATCGTTTTTTTGACGGATGTGTTTTAACAAAGGAATTATTTCCGCAGCAATAAAATTCATAATCTTACGCTCGGTATCTACTTGCAGATTTTCCTCAATTTCTTGTGAAAAAGTGGCAATGGTAAACTTCATCTGCTCAAAAATAGGCAGCGATGCCTGGTTTGAAAGTTTTTTCAAAAGCCCATCGATATAACTCAGTTGAAGAATGAGATCCTGCTTGGTAGCCTCGTTTCGCGCCTCGGAAGATCCTTTTATATCAGTCTGCCCATATAACGGGTAGATGTCCTCAAAAACTATTTCCTTGAAAAAGGTTGGGTTGCCCTCATTTATGGTATTGAGATAACGTTTCGCCTCTTTGCGGAATTTCCAGTGCACGCTACTGTGAATGGCAGTACATTCCTCTTGGATTATAAGTTCCAGCTCGTTTTCAAGGTTTTCCTTGGAGCGTACAACAGAGTCCACCAAGAAGGGCATGATGTCGCGCAGTTTATTGGCATTTATGGTGTTTAAATCGTTCGCATTGGGCGAAACCAGCTCCAAAACCCCTAAAATTTTATCATTGTGTACAATGGAGGCGAAGATGGCACTTCGCATTCCTTGATCCAGCATTTTCTTATAAAGCAAATTCTCTGGATACATTTTATGATAGCGTTCCGCATCGGTAACGCAATAAAACTCCTTCTGCTTAAAAAGCGTATAGTAGGAAGCACTGCAAAGCGCATCTTTACTTAACTGCGATTTCTTATTGTTGAGAATGAAACTTGAAATCTCCTTAAATAGGGTTCTTTCAAAAGATTCGGTTTCCTCGTTATAATCCGTAAAGCCGATCATTAAATCCTTCAGGTCGAAGATGGAACGGAAAATACGGCTGAATTCGGTATTCTCGAAGCCCCCGTTCTTTTCCAACCTTAGAAGATTCGATTTAAAATCTGAAATGGACACATTCAAGGTAACATCGGTTAAGGAAGCAATAACGAAGCCGTTGAAAATCCAACTTTCCGGTGGAAATTTTTCCTTCCACACCGAAACGTCGTCAAAGCTTTCCAGAAGTTCGTTGATGTCCTCTTCAGAAATATCCTTTGCCTCATCGGTTTTTTGGATCTCCACAAAATCGGCATTATAGAGCAATCTATAATTTTTGACCATACCGCGCTCGTCGGGAATATTGTAATAATAAGAGCGTCTAAAATCTACTTTTCTATCATAGTATTCACTCAGGATGATACTGCACCCCATGATGTAGAACTGATCGTCATCAAAATTTATAATATCCAGTTTAAAATCGGGACCAGCCGCTTTTATTAAATTTTTATACCGCTGTGTACTTTTAAATGCGAAGTCTTGAAAGGGAATGGTCGCAAACTTTATTTCGTTCTTCCCCAATACAGAAGGGAACAGTGGGTTCAAAAGGGTGTCTATCTGCTTCATATATTTTGGTAGCAAATCAAAATCGCTTATTCCCTGCGAGAGCTCGGGAAAATTTTCTTCCACGGAAAGAATTTCGGCCGCGAGATTTTTTTCGACTTCCGTTTCGGGTGTATTCTCCTTAAAGGCCTCAAAAACTTTTTTGAAACCTATCTTAACTTTCAACGGAAAATCCCTTTTCAATTTCTTCATACTAAAGCGATATTTAAAGGATAAAAGTACGGGTTAATGCCCCGAAAATATGTTAATAAATAATAAAATAATAGCTCATTTCACACAATGAGGGAATAAACAGCTATTTTTGCCACCAATCTAAAAATACAAAATTTATGAGACTGATTTTAGCTTTACTTTTATCCATTCCATTAATATCCTGCAATAAAGATACCAATTCCTATAAATTGGAAGGTGATGCCATTGGTTTTGAGGATGGCACTGAAATGTATGTTTACACTTTGGAAAACAAACAGCCAAAATTGCTGGATACGATCGTTATTAATGAAGGAAAATTTTCGGCCACTTATCCCAATAGTGAAAATACAAGTCTGAATTTCTTAAGGCTGAATGAGGTGCAGGGTTCGGTACTGTTCTTTCCGGAAAACGTGGATATGCAGGCTACTATTTATAAAGATAGCATTAGAGCCTCTCGCGTAATGGGGGGAAAACAAAATGAGGCCTACAGTGATTTTGTCAATAAAATGACTGCCTTCAACAAAAGAAAGCAGGAAAATATGGAGCGTTTTCGCGCCGCCAGAGAAATGAACGATACGGCCACCGTTGCAGAAATACAAAGCCAAAATTTGAACATTGTAGCAGAGGAAACGGAATATAAAAAGGAATTTTTGAACAATAATCTGAATAGCCTGTTCGCGGCCATGCTAATTTCTGAAATGACCGGGCGAAAAGAACTTACACCCGCAGAAGCCAGTGCCTATATTGAAAAAATGGACGCCAAGGTAGCCTCCACTGAAATGGTACAGGACCTTAAAACAAATCTCGAGGCAATGAAAAAAGCTGAAGTGGGAAGTTTGGCTCCAAATTTCAGCGCCCCGACCCCAACGGGTGAAATGATGTCTCTAAAAGATGCGTTGGGCAAATACACCATTATCGACTTTTGGGCCTCCTGGTGCAGACCGTGTAGAATAGAAAATCCTAATGTGGTAAAGGTTTACAATAAATATCACGATAAGGGCTTAAATATTATTAGCGTATCCCTGGACAAGGCAGAGCAAAAAGACAAATGGTTACAAGCTATCAAGGATGACCAAATGGATTGGTACCACGTTTCAAACCTCCAGTTTTGGCAGGACCCTATTGCACAGCAGTACAGCGTGCGTTCCATACCCGCTACCTTCCTTCTTGACGAAAATGGGGTTATAATAGATAAAAACCTTCGCGGCGCGGCGCTGGAAGCCAAGATTGCTACTTTGTTTGCAGGAGAGTAATTGCGGTATTGACGGTAGTCGGTAGAAAAATATTAAAAAACCTCGGTCTTTTGAACGACCGAGGTTTTTTTGTGTTTAATGATTTATCGTTTTTGAAATGTTTTAAACGTATAAAATACTCCAACTTTCAACCACCTGGGCTTAATTTAAAAGGAAGCTTACGTTTACAGTTGATTTAATTTCCATTTCGCCAAGAGCAATCGTTTGTTCGCCGCCACTGGCAGAAGAATCCATCATAGCCGTTTTGTACATTGGCCGTGGATCTCCCGAATTATTGAATTCGCTTATTGAAACTGCTTTTCCAACACTTTGGTTCAAAACTGAAGCGTATTCCCTCGCCTTCATTTGGGCATTCTCAACAGCCTTTTTACGGGCCTCACTCTTAAGCGATTCCTCTTTGGAGGAAGAAAAGTTTATGCCATCAATTCTGTTGATGCCCGTATCTATAAGCCCCTTCATTACCGCCTCGTATTTTTTTAGATCGTGCAATTTTACCGAAAGGGACTGATTGGCGGCAAAAGTGTAGGTTTTACTGTTGTAATCATAGTTTTTGCTGAGGTTCATATATTCCGTACGCACATCCTTATCGGAAATGTCCATTTTTTTTAGAAATTTTAAAACTTCATTAATCGTCGCATCGTTTTGCTCTTTTAGCGTCTTGGTGTTTTCTCCCGTATTTTCAACGCGAATGTTTATGGTTACTTCATCGGGTACCACGCGCACGATACCTTCCCCGGTAACATCGATAGTGGGCGGCGGTAACGTATTCTGTGCCATTGCGGTAGTGGTCGTAATTGCTAAAATTAAAAGTGTTTTAAGAGTTTTCATAGATTTTTTAGGTTTTAGATTTTTGTTATTTGCGGATGTTTCATCAAAAGATTTCCAACTATATTTTACCCAATTTATGGAGAACGAATAAAAGAATCAAAGGAATCGCCAATAAGACAACAATCCATAGACTTGTTTGGAACAAATAGGGCGCAAAAACAAGCGTTAGCACATAACCGCCAACAGCCCCACCAATGTGGGCATCGTGGCCTATATTTCCCAATCTTTTTTTCATTCCGTAGATAGAATACAACAAATATGCCATCCCAAAAAGCCACGCCGGAATGGGGATAGGGATAAAAAACAAATAAAGGCCCATATCGGGAAAAAACAAAATAGCGGAATATAGCACGCCCATCACCGCACCGCTTGCCCCTATTGCGCTGTAGTGGTATTCATCTTTGTGGAAATAAAAGGAAAGCAAATTACCTATCAGCAAACTCGCCACATAGATTATCACAAAATAAGTAACCCCAACGCTCATAATAACTACCGGTGCAAAGAAATAAAGCGTAAGCATATTGAACAGCAAATGTGAAAAATCGGCGTGCAAAAAAGCAGAGCTGAACATTCTAATATGCTCGCCGCGGCGTATTCCCGCAATGTTGAACTTGTACTTTTCAAAAAAGGCAAAATCATTGAAGCCTTTCATAGATATGATCACGTTGGCGGCAATGATTATAATGGTTGCGATGTGTAGGTTTTGCATTTGGAATGAAAAATTAAATATTAAAAGTTATTGTTGATTCGTGATTCTAACCTGAATATTCAATATTGAACGTTGAAGATTGAACATTTATTTAATTAGTTTTGCACGAATATTCGCTATGCAAAGATTGCTTTATATCCTGGCTTATCCAATTCTTTGGCTACTTTCCATTATGCCGATGCGTATTTTATACCTAAAATCCACCGCGCTGTATTTTTTGGTCTATTATATTGTTGGGTATCGCAAAAAAGTGGTGAAGGATAATCTAGTCCTCGTTTTTCCCGAAAAAACACAAAAGGAGCGGGACTATATCGCACAGCAGTTCTTTAAACATCTTTGCGACATCATTTTTGAAACTATAAAGGCATTTACCATTTCCGAAAAGGAAATCCGCAAACGGTTTGTGGTAACCAATGCCGAAATCCTTGACAATTATTACCAAAACGACCGAAGCATCCTGCTAATGGCAGGCCATTACGGCAACTGGGAATGGAGCGGAATTCTCAACAAATTGATGCAGCATCAAGCCCACGCCGTTTACAAACCTTTGGACAACAAACAGTTTGATGCATTGGTTAAAAAAACCCGGGAACACTTTGGAGGCATCATTGTGAGCAATAAAAAAATTGTGGGCGTGCTTTTCCGAAAGTGGAAAAAAGGCATCAAAACGCTAACCTACATTCTCTCTGACCAAACCCCAAAACTCGGTGCTTTCAAACACCGCGATACCTTTATGGGGATAGATGTGCCAATGTTCACCGGGACCGAGGAACTGGCAAAAAAGCTCGACTTTTCAGTGCTTTATCTAAAGGTTGAAAAAGTGAAACGCGGGTATTACACTGCCACTTTTATTCCTTTGGTTGACAATCCAAAGGAATACCCAGATTTTCAGATAACCCGAATGTTTTTTGATGCCTTGGAAGCACAGATTCGCGAAAAGCCTGAGTTTTATTTATGGTCGCATAAACGGTGGAAGCTGAGGAATGTTCAATAAGATTTGATATAAAACAACTTATTTTTAATATCTTTAATAACCATTAATAAATAAGTACCGACAATCCAAAATAGTAATTGTTGATATTATTGAATATTTTTATATAAAACCAAGCAACCAACCTATGAAAAATTTTATATTCCTTTGGATTAGTTTAATAAGCTTGACGTGTTTATCACAAGATATGCGGCTTTTTGAGCAAACTTGGATTTTACATGATTTGATTTTGGATGGACAGAGTTATATTCCTCCAATTAATAGTGAGCAAAATCACGTTCCCGCAGATTTTATTGAGCCTAATGATTTTTATACAGGAGTATGTGATGGTACAGGCGGATATGGCATAATTGAATATAATGGAACTACTGAGTTCAATTTCTCGGAAGGAATAAATTGGCTTGCAGGAGGTTGCTCAATTGAAGAGAATAATCTGTACTCTGATTTATATATGAGCTTCTGGAATGAACCACCCTTCGATCCATTTCATTATGTAATTACCGAATCAGGACAGGACAGAACCCTTATTATAACAGCTTCTAATGGGGACCAGGCAATATATAGTAATAGATACTTATCGATAAGTGAATTTAACAATCAATCCCTATCAATTTATCCTAATCCCGCTACTGATATTCTCAATTTAAAATACAATGAAAATCTTTCCATACAAAAAATCATTATCTATGATTCCCAAGGAAGACAGGTTTTATATAACACAAAAAATCTATCTCAAATAAATGTTGGGAATTTAAAATCAGGTATATACTTCATTTCAATAGAAAATAATAAAAAGGAAACACTAAAAAGGAAATTTGTAAAAAGGTAAATATACGTAGTACCCAATGGCACCAGTAGAATAAAAATCTTTTATATTCTCGCAATAATCTTAATCTCCCCAATAATCCTATCTGCCAAAGCCCTCTCCTATTTTTTCCGCATCGGGAGTAATTGATAAAAATTGCCAAATTTATATTTTGCACCTATATTTGTACAAAATTAAATACAATATCATGCAAATCACGACTGTCTCCGACTTCAGAAAAAACATTAAAACCTATCTTGATAGCGTTGTGAAGAATTTTGAGACCTTGATTATAAATCGCGGAAAAGATTCTGGAATTGTAGTGATGTCGCTACAGGAATACAATTCCTTGATGGCTACCAACCATGAGCTCTCCTCCCGAAAAAATGAATTGAGATTGGATTCCGCTATCGAAAAATTAAGGGAGGGAAAGAATTTTGAGAAGGATTTGATCGAAAATTAAAATGAAGTACATATTTGTTGACGAATCTTGGGAGGATTATCTGTATTGGCAAAGAACAGATAAGAAAAAACTGAGAAAAATAAACTTACTTCTGAAAAACATCGCTCGCAATCCTTTTGACGGTATAGGAAAACCCGAACCGCTAAAACATAAATACGCCGGGTTTTGGTCAAGACGAATTGATAGCGAACACCGGCTCATTTATCAATATAAAGAAGGAGAAATATTAATCGCGAAATGTAGATTCCATTACGACTGATAAAATACTGCGTTCAATCGCGAATACAATATAAAAAGGATACCTTAACTTGTAAAACACCTTCTCCCAATTGTACGGGAGAAGGCGTTCTTTATTGGGCAATTAAATTCTCGCTATATACCCGCAATAGCTTTTATTTCCCCAATAATCCTATCCGCCAAAGCATCCGCATCTTCCTGGCTTTTTGCCTCGGTATAAATCCTAATTATAGGCTCAGTGTTTGATTTTCGAAGATGTACCCAGTTGTCGGGGAAATCTATTTTTACGCCGTCAATCGTGTTTATTTCTTCCGCGGCATACTTTGCTTCCATTGTCTTTAAAATTGCATCAACATCCAATTGTGGCGTTAATTCAATCTTCCTTTTGCTCATAAAATAAGCGGTGTATTTTTTGCGAAGTTCGCTCACCGCAATTTTCTCTTCCGCTAAAAAGCTTAAAAACAAAGCAATACCAACCAAACTATCACGACCGTAGTGCAGTTCTGGATAAATAATACCACCATTGCCCTCTCCTCCTATTACTGCATTTGTTTCCTTCATTTTTTCTACCACGTTTACCTCGCCCACAGCGCTGGCAAAGTAGGTTCCGCCATGTTTTTCGGTAACATCGCGCAGGGCACGTGATGATGACATATTGCTCACCGTGTTTCCGGGAGTGTTTTGCAAAACATAATCGGCCACGGCAACCAGCGTATATTCCTCGCCAAACATTTCACCTTTTTCATCTACAAAAGCAAGTCGGTCCACATCGGGATCCACCACGATCCCGAAGTCGGCGTTATTCGCTATTACACTTTCCATCAAATCGCCCAAATGCTCCTTTAAAGGTTCGGGATTGTGCGGAAACTGACCATTTGGTGTGCAGTGCAATTTCACGGGTTCCACGCCCAATGCTTCCAAAAGCAAAGGCACGGCAATTCCGCCCGTAGAATTTACCGCATCGACCACCACTTTAAAATCGCAGTCTTTTATGGCCTCGGCCTTCACCAAGGGCAAGTTCAATATTTCATCAATATGTAAATCGATGTAGGCATCGTTCTTGTGAATTTCACCCAGATGGTCAACTTCGGAAAACTCGACAACGCCCTTTTCGGCAATATCCAGGATTTGTTGCCCGGCTTCGGCATTTAAAAATTCGCCTTTGTTATTTAGCAATTTCAGGGCATTCCACTGTTTGGGATTGTGGCTTGCCGTTAAAATTATGCCGCCATCGGCGTGTTCCATCGCCACGGCCATTTCGACAGTAGGCGTTGTGGAAAGGTTTAAATCAATAACCGTGATGCCCATTCCAATTAGCGTGTTCATAACCAATTGCTGGATCATTTCCCCTGAAATTCTCGCATCGCGACCCACGACCACTTTGTAATTCTCTTTGTTGCGCTGCTGTTTTATCCAACTTCCGTAGGCCGCGGCATATTTTACCGCATCAATGGGAGTTAAATTTTCGCCTTGCGTACCGCCAATGGTTCCGCGAATGCCGGAAATGGATTTTATTAAAGTCATTTTATTTCGTTCTTTTTAAGTATAAATCGTATTTAGTATTTGGAGCCCCATGCCGTGGGCAAGGGTTAAAATAATTTCTGTTTTCTGGGAAGTTTAAATGCATTAAAGTCTAGGCACTAAAACAACATACTGCATCCAAATTGGGTAATAGATCCATTTTGAATTTTTACAGCGCAAAAATACATATATTTATTGAATGAATTTTTTGGCCCACATCTATCTCTCCGGCAATGACGAAAGTGTTATCATCGGCAACTTTATTGCTGACGGCATTAAGGGAAAAAGATATTTAAAATATCCGCCGGCCATCGCGAAAGGTATATTGCTGCACCGTGCAATCGACAGTTTTACCGATGCCCACCCGACGGTACACCAGAGCACGGCGCGGCTCCACAAAAATTACGGCCATTACAGCGGGGTAATCGTGGATATTCTCTACGACCATTTTTTAGCGAAAAATTGGAGCAAATATTCCGAAGTGCCTTTGGATGAATATGTATCGGATTTTTATAAATTGCTTCGGAAAAATTTTACCATGCTGCCCGCCCGTATCCAACGGATGATGCCGTATATGATTGCCGACAACTGGCTGCTAAGCTACGCCACCGTGGAGGGAATCAGCAAAATTTTGGCGCAGATGAACGTGCGTACCAAAGGCGTTTCAAAAATGAACCTTGCCGTGGCGGAACTCGAAGAATACTATAATGAATTTGAAGCCGAATTCACTTCCTTTTTTGATGAATTGATTGCTTTTTCCCATCAAAAATTAAAAGAATTATGAAATTGGATTGGCCCGTACGGACGCACGGATGGGCAGTACAGACACACGGCCGTGCGTCTCTACGCCCAAATAATTAAATTCGAAAAATAATAATTATGAAAATCTATCCCCTATTAATCATACTTCTCATATTTGCCTGCAAGGAAAAACCTGAAGCGCAAACCGTTGTTGAAAAACCCAGAGTTGAGACAAAGAAAGCGGTAATAGCAGACAGTGCTATGGTAGTTTCGGCCCGGGCGGAGGCTTCAAAAATTGGCACGGAAATCCTAAAAATGGGCGGCAACGCCTTTGATGCCATGATTGCCACAAATATGGCTTTGGCCCTAACCTACCCCAACGCAGGCAATCTTGCCGGCGGCGGCTTTATGGTTTACAGAACCCAATACGGCGAAATAGGCTCGTTGGATTACCGGGAAAAAGCACCGATGGCCGCCACAAAAAATATGTACCTCGATAAGGATGGAAACGTTATTCCTAACAAAAGTTCCATTGGCGCAATGTCGGTGGCCGTTCCCGGGACGGTTGCCGGCATGTTTGCGGCCCACGAAAAATTCGGAAGTTTACCGATGGAAGTTATTTTAAAACCCGTGATTGAACTGGCAAAAAAAGGATATATAATAACTGAGAAGGAGGCAGAGGAATTGGAAATGTATATTCCCTATTTTGAAGAAATAAACGGCGAAACAATTCTCTATACAGAAAATCTAAAAGCTGGCGATACGTTGAAAAATTTAGCACTGGCCTATACTTTGGAACGTATCTCCAAAAATGGCCGAGCTGAGTTTTACGGTGGCGAAACGGGCCAAAAACTCGTTTCCTTCCTGAAAGAAAAAGGCGGCATAATAACCCTAAAAGATTTGGAGGCTTACGAGGGCCAATGGCGCGAACCGATTGTTTTTAAGTATAAGGATTTAAAAGTGATTTCCATGGCGCCACCATCCAGCGGCGGCATCTGTTTGGCGCAGATTTTAAAAATGGTTGAACCTTTTCCCCTTTCGGAATATGGCCACAATTCAGAAAAATACATCCAAGTTTTGGCCGAAGCTGAACGCCGCGCCTACGCCGACAGAAGTTATTATTTGGGCGACCCGGATTTTGTGAATATCCCGACCGATTCCTTGCTTTCCGAAGCCTATCTTTCCCGAAGAATGGAAAATTTTTCCTTCGATGCCGCAACTTCTTCAGCAGAAATTAAGCCCGGTGTAATTATGGGGTACGAAAGTCCTGAAACCACTCACTTTTCAATCGTTGATTCCTTTGGGAATGCGGTTTCGGTTACCACAACACTCAATTCAACCTTTGGCTCCTTGCTATTCGTCAACGAACTCGGTTTCTTCTTAAACAATGAAATGGACGATTTCAGCGCAAAGCCGGGCGAACCGAATGTGTATGGCCTGGTTGGCGGACAGGCAAATGCCATCGCGCCCCAAAAAAGAATGCTCAGCTCGATGACGCCGACCATAGTAGAAAAGGACGGCAAACTCTGGATGGTCGTAGGTACTCCCGGCGGGGCAACGATTATCACCTCAGTAGCACAAACAATCTTGAATGTGTATGAATTTAATATGGATATGCAACAAGCCGTGGATGCGCCCAGATTTCATCACCAGTGGTTGCCCGATGCCATCAGGTATGAATTTGAACGATTTCCCAAAGATCTGATTGAAGCATTGAAACAGAAAGGCTATCCCGAAAACACAGAAACAGATCCCATCATTGGGAAGGTGGACGCCATCCTAAAACTCCCGAACGGCAAACTTCAAGGAGGTGCCGACAGTCGTGGGGATGATACGGCTGTTGGTTATTAAAAAACCCAATCTGCACGCTTAATCGAAATGTTCTGCATTATATCGAAAGGAATTTTTGTAGGAAATAAAAAGGTTTAGATTTGAGGGATTTAACCAAGGATTTTTTAAAGAATTTGGATCAAAGCCGTTAGGGAAAACGATATTTCATCAATTTTAGAAACCATAATACGCTTTTCTTTATCACTCTTGCAGAAATTATTCACATAAGCTTTCTGTTACCAAATTCTTGCTGTAAAAATCACACTTTAGTGCCTTTCGAAAGATTGGCGGTTATAGCCTATGGGAAATAAACTTTCGTTCAAGGATTGGTACTCTATTATCGCTTTTGCGATAAGTGGGGCCATCTGTGCGGGACTTATATTTCTACTCTATGACAAATATCTCAATTCTCTTGGTTTTGAAGACAATCTTAAGAAACTCACTTCAATCTATATAGGCATCAGTGGATTTTTATCCGCCATTTTGATGGTTTTTCTAGCGGCTTCGGCAATGCGACAGAAATTATTTAAAGCCAAAATCATTCACAAAATAAGCAAGACCACCCAAAAAATGCACAATTTCCGCACTATCGCCGAAATCCTGTTCAATTCAAACATATGGCTTCCCGGGCTGAAGGATTATATGGAAAAGGACTATGCGGATCTCACTTATTTTGATGTTAAGGAATTTTACAAAGGAAAATCTAAGCTGGCCATCGAGTTTCTTCAAGAAACACATCATTTCGGTGAAACGGAGAACCTTTATTTGGAATTAAAATCGCTGTTGATGACCGACCCGAAAGACAAGCACATTCCCGAAACTATAAACTATCCTATTTTTTATGACAACGATATCATTGAAAAATGGGTTGAACACAAATGCGGCTCAGGCCTGTGGTATGTGTTTGGATATAAATTCGGAAATTATAAGGAATCATTAAATCTGGAAGCCGTTTTCGAGCGCCACAGGGAGAAAATTTTAACGCTTGCCAATACCATAGACCAGGACAAGTTTGAAAACTCCTCCTTTAATGAAATTTTCTTTTCGAAACTCTGGGAGCACTTGACCAAGGATGTCATTCCGAAACTATCCCAATTTCAGAGCCACATAAATAGAAAAACCCCACGACTTATATACTATCTATACATCGTGTTTTTTTTGTTAATGGTTTTTGGTGTGCTACTGCCGCTTACCTATTTAATGCTCGGGTTTTCGGTACTGGCTATTATTGTCGGTTATTCCATCGTAATAAGTACCATCTTCTACGTTGCGGTCACATTTCATATTTTTCTTTCAAAGGAAGTAAACCGCTAAAAAAACATTTCATTTTTTACCAAAAATTAACACCGTGCCATTGCCATGCATTCTTTATTTTCCAATCTATTGAGTACCTTTGCCAGCTATGCTGAAAAATGAGGATTTTATTGAAGTTTTGGGCGCCCGCGTCCACAACTTAAAGAACATTGACGTTCGCATTCCAAGAGAAAAATTAGTAGTAATCACAGGGCTTTCCGGCAGCGGAAAATCCTCCTTGGCGTTTGATACCATTTATGCCGAAGGACAACGTCGCTATATTGAAACTTTTTCAGCATATGCACGCCAATTTCTTGGCAGCTTGGAACGCCCTGATGTAGATAAAATTGAAGGCCTTTCCCCAGTAATCGCCATTGAGCAAAAAACCACGAGTAAAAGTCCGCGTTCTACCGTTGGCACCATTACTGAAATTTATGATTTCCTCCGTCTTTTTTACGCCCGCGCCAGTGATGCTTATAGTTACAACACGGGGCAAAAAATGGTCAGCTATAGTGATGAGCAGATAAAACAGCTTATCCTTGAAGATTTCGCCGATAAAAAAGTGAGCATTTTGGCTCCGGTTGTCCGGTCACGAAAGGGGCATTACCGCGAACTATTTGAACAGATTGCCAAACAAGGTTTCCTAAAAGTACGCGTGGACGGCGAGGTGCGCGATATTGTGAAGGGCATGAAAGTGGACCGCTACAAAACCCACGATATTGAAATAGTTATCGACCGACTGAAGGTTTCCGCCGAAAGCGATAACAACAAGCGCCTTTCCGAAACCATAAACACCGCAATGTATCACGGTGATGATGTACTGATGGTCCTGGATAACGATACGAACGAAGCCCGCTATTTCAGCCGGTCGCTGATGTGCCCGTCCTCGGGAATTTCGTATCCAAATCCCGAGCCGAACAATTTTTCCTTCAATTCACCAAAAGGGATGTGCCCCAATTGCAAAGGGTTGGGGAAACTCTACGAGGTAAATTTGAACAAGCTCGTTCCGAATCCAAAACTATCCATCAAGCAGGGTGCCTTGGCCGCGCACGGGCCACAAAAGAACAATTGGGTTTTTAAGCAACTCGAATTGATTGCGGAACGCTTCAAATTTAAGTTGAGCGATCCGTTTGAAAGTATTCCGCAAGAAGCCAAGAATGTTATCTTTTTCGGCGGAAATGAAAAGTTTGAAGTTGCTTCAAAGGAACTCGGCATCACCCGAAGTTATAAAATAGATTTTGAGGGGGTTGCCACTTTTATCCAAAATACTTTCGACGCAAACGAAACCACTTCCCTAAAACGCTGGGCAAAGGAATATATGGACAAAATTCCCTGCCCGGAGTGCAACGGCACACGGCTTCGCAAGGAATCGCTTTACTTTAAAGTGAACGATAAAAACATTGCCGAACTCGCTAACATGGATGTGGTGGAATTGGCGGAATGGTTTGCAGACCTCGAAAACAACCTATCGGAAACGCAGCTTAAAATCGCTTCGGAAATTATAAAGGAAGTACGCTCAAGGCTTCAGTTTTTGGTGGATGTGGGGTTGACGTATTTGGCTCTGGACCGCAGCTCAAAATCACTTTCGGGCGGTGAGGCGCAACGCATCCGACTTGCAACGCAGATTGGCTCGCAGTTGGTGGGCGTGCTCTATATTTTGGACGAGCCCAGTATTGGCCTGCACCAACGCGATAATGAGCGCTTGATTTTTTCCTTGAAACAATTGAAGGATATAGGCAATTCCGTTATAGTCGTGGAGCACGACAAAGATATGATTGAAAGCGCCGATTATGTGATTGACATCGGCCCGGCAGCGGGAAGGCACGGTGGCGAGATTGTTTCCGAAGGAACTCCCGAGGAAATTAAAAACCACAATACCCTTACCGCAGATTATTTAAATGGAAATAAAGAAATTGAAATTCCGAAGAAACGCCGAAAAGGAAACGGCAAAACGCTAAAGCTGAAAGGTGCTTCGGGAAATAACTTGAAAAACATTTCAGTGGAATTTCCCTTGGGAAAAATGATAGGTGTAACGGGCGTTTCCGGCAGCGGAAAGAGTACGCTTATCAACGAGACCCTCTACCCGATTCTCAACGCACATTTTTTTAATGGCGTAAAAAAACCGATGCCCTACAAAAAAATTGAAGGGCTTGAAAATATTGACAAAGTAATCGATATAAACCAATCGCCCATCGGCCGCACGCCGCGAAGCAACCCAGCGACCTATACGGGTGTTTTTTCTGAAATACGCAATCTTTTCGCCAAAACTCCCGAAGCGATGATTCGTGGCTATAAACCGGGCCGTTTTAGTTTCAACGTTGCCGGCGGCCGCTGCGAAACCTGCAAAGGCGCCGGTCTGCGCGTTATTGAAATGAATTTCCTTCCCGATGTTTATGTGGAATGCGAAACCTGTCAAGGCAAACGTTTTAACCGTGAAACTTTGGAAATACGTTATAAAGGGAAATCCATTTATGACGTTTTGGAAATGACGATTAATGAAGCGAATGGATTCTTTGAAAACATTCCAAAAATCCACCGAAAAATAAAAACCATAAAGGATGTTGGTCTCGGTTATATTACGTTGGGCCAGCAATCCACCACGCTTTCGGGCGGGGAAGCACAGAGAATTAAACTGGCTACCGAACTCTCCAAACGCGATACGGGAAACACCTTTTACATTTTGGACGAACCCACAACGGGACTCCATTTTGAGGACATTCGTGTTTTGATGATAGTGCTGAATAAACTGGTTGACAAAGGAAACACGGTACTGATTATTGAACACAATCTGGACGTTATTAAAACCGTTGATTATATTATAGATATTGGCCCCGAAGGCGGCAAACAGGGCGGAAAAATTATGGCCCTGGGAACCCCGGAAGAAGTAGCCGAAGACAAAAAGAGTTATACCGCCCGATTCCTTAAAAAAGAATTACATTCGTGAGGGACGAGTAACACTTAACTTATAACGCTTAACGCATAACACTTAACACTTAACTCATAACATCGAACACTGAAATAAATGAGAGACGAACAAATACCTAAAAACTGGAATCAAGTCAAAACCAACGACTCCTGGGCCATTTTTAAGATTATGGGAGAATTTGTGGGTGGATATGAAAAAATGAGCCGAATAGGCCCCTGTGTTTCAATTTTTGGCTCTGCCCGTACCAAACCGGACCATAAATATTACAAACTGGCAGAAAACATTGCCAAAAAAATTACCGAAAACGGCTACGGCGTTATCACAGGCGGCGGACCGGGAATTATGGAAGCGGGTAATAAAGGCGCCCATTTGGCTGGCGGAACTTCCGTGGGGCTTAATATTACCTTGCCTTTTGAACAGCACGATAATCCATATATAGACAGTGATAAAAGCATCGATTTTGATTACTTCTTCGTGCGAAAGGTTATGTTTGTAAAATATTCCCAAGGCTTTGTGGTAATGCCTGGAGGTTTTGGAACGCTTGATGAATTTTTCGAGGCCTTGACCCTTATCCAAACCCATAAAATTGATAAGTTTCCGTTAATACTTGTTGGAACAGAATTTTGGGGAGGCCTTTTTGAATGGATTAAAACAACACTTTTGGAAGCTAACAACAACGTAAGTGCGGAAGATTTGGACTTGGTACATTTGGTTGATTCGGAAGACGAAGTCCTTCAAATATTAAACGATTTTTATAACGAATACAATTTAAGCCCGAACTTCTAATTCTTAAACCATCCGAATGTTTAAAACGATACTTACGGTTGCCTTTTTTATAATTTCGCTTTGCGCAAATGCACAGGGAACCATAAAGACCATGTTTTACAACCTGTTGGAGTTTCCCTCTGCCCAGCCCAGTAATCGCGAACAGATTTTAATGGAGATAATCGACGATTACGAGCCCGATATCTTTATGGTTTGCGAGCTGGAAAGTGAATATGGTGCCGATTTAATTTTGAATACGTCGCTCAACGATGAAGGCGTCAATTATTTACGGGCTCCATTTCAGCCCAGCCAATCCGGCGACCCAGACCATCAACAAATCCTGTTTTACAGAAAAGGAATGTTCACCCTTGAAGCTGCTGAAGTTATCCCAACACAAGTGCGCGATATAAACCATTATACCTTAAAACTCAGCACCGCCGACCAACAAACAGACCCAGTGCTAATTGAGATTTTCGTAACCCATCTTAAATCCAGCCAAGGTAGCGGGAACCAAACATTGCGTCTGGTTATGGTAAACCAGTTTACCGACAGACTGGAAACCTTGGATCCCGATTCCTTCGTAATTTTCAGTGGTGATTTCAACTTTTATACTTCGAGCGAGCCGGGATACCAAGAATTATTGGACCCCACGAACGCCATTGTAATGGTAGATCCTATTGATCGTCCGGGGTCGTGGCATAACAATGATAGTTTTCAGGATATACATTCGCAAAGCACCCGTTTAAGCTCAGGTCCTTTTGGCGCGGGAGCCGGCGGCGGGCTGGACGATAGGTTTGATTTTATAACCATTTCAGAAAATATGCTGGGCAACCCCAAATTAAAATATATTGAAAACACCTATAAATCTTTTGGGAACAATGGCAATTGCTACGACAACAGTATAAACAGCCCCGACTGCGCTGGAGATTTCAGCCAAGAATTGCGGGAGCATCTTTACAATATGAGCGATCATCTGCCCATTGTGATGGACCTGGAAACGGACAAGGAAATTGTTTTGGACAATCCGGATTTTGCGATTATAAGCGCTATTCTTTTAGAAAACACAATGGCTTCCTCAGAATTGAACATTCGTCTGGCGTCGAGTGTTTCGGAAAGCGTTTCTTTTGAAATTTACAATACTTTGGGGCAAAAACTCTTGGAATTCACTTCAGAAAATACAGGGCATATTTCGATAGATATAAGCCAATTTGCCAATGGAATATATTATTTAAAAACGAACATCCCAGGCTTCCAAACCCTAAAATTTCTTAAAACTCCTTAATGCCAAAAAGGATTCTATACCTACTTTTTTTCTGTTTGGCAGCCCAGGCAGGCGCGCAGCATGTTATAAACATTGATGCGACGCTCCTTCCGGGCAAAAAAACGCTGGCAATAAAACAACAGATAACCTATAAAAATACTTCTGCAGATACGCTAAGGGAGTTATACCTTTTTGATTGGGCCAATAGTTTTTCCACCAAAACCAGTCCGTTGGGCAAGCGCTTTGCCGAAAATTACGACAGCTCCTTTCATTTTGAAAAAGAAGAAGAACGTGGCAAAACCACCATTGAAAAAATTTATGGTACGGCCAAAAATCCATTACAGTGGCAACGCGGTGACGAAGTGGATATATTGAGAATAATCCCGCAGACTCCCCTCCTGCCGGGAGATAGCTACACCTTCAATCTGGAATATAGCGTTAAGGTTGCAGATAGTAAATTTACGCGCTACGGGGTAGATAAAAACGGCAATTACAAGCTTCGGTATTGGTATATTTCCCCCGCTGTTTACAATGGCCAATGGCAGGTTTACAGCAATAAAAATATTGACGACCTCTACCTAACGCCGTCCGAATTTTCGGTGAGCCTCCATTTTCCGAAGAACTACTCCCTCATTTCAGATTTGGATTTGCTGGACGAGTCCAGTTCCCATAACATAAAATCCATTGCTCTTGCAGGAAGGGAGCGCACGAGCGCAACAATCTACCTAGAAAAGATTCCCACTTTTGAAACTATTGAAACAGATAAGCTGCAGGTAATCACAAACATACAGAACAGTAAGGTAAATCCGCCAGTGCAGGCCTTGTTGATTGATAGAATTGCTCATTTTCTGCATGAGCGGCTTGGCCCATATCCCTTTGAAAAAATGGTCATTAGCGAAACCGATTATAAAACCAATCCCGTTTACGGTCTCAACCAATTGCCACGGTTTATCAGTCCGTTTCCCGATGGTTTTGAGTACGATATGGAGCAGCTAAAAACCATTACCCGAAACTATATTGACAATACCCTCATTATGGATTCCCGGGATGATTACTGGCTTCAGGATGCGTTGCAAATTTACCTGATGATGGAATATGTGGATACCTATTACCCAAAAATGAAGATAATAGGCAATCTGAGCAATTGGTGGATAATCCGATGGGCGCACGCGGCAGATCTGGAATTTAACGACCAGTATCCAATCCTCTATTTGAATATGGCACGCAACAACATCCATCAGGCCCTGACCACGCCAAAGGACTCCTTGTTGAAATTCAATATGAATATTGCCAACGGCTACTACGGCGCAAGTGGGCTTAGGTATTTGAACGATTATTTGGGCGACGGTGTCGTAAACCGAAGTATTAAGGAGTTTTATTCTGAAAATAGATTGAAGCCCATTAAATCCTCGAGTTTTGAAACGGTGCTTTCCCGAAACACCGAACTTCCCATAAATTGGTTTTTTGAGGATTTTGCCGATACTCGTACCACGATTGATTTCAAAATAAAGAAAGTTGAAAAACAAGGCGATTCGCTAAAGGTCTTTATAAAGAACAACAGAAATAGCGAATTGCCCGTTTCGCTTTACGGTCTCAACAAAGAGGAAGTTGTCTATAAAACCTGGACCAGGCCCGTGGATAGTATAACTACGGTAACCATTCCTGCGGAAAACATCCGGAAACTGGCGCTCAATTACGAAGGAAAAATTCCCGAATACAACAGAAGAAACAACTTTAAGGCCGTAAAAGGTTTGCTGAATAAACCCTTACAGTTCCGGCTTTTTCAGGATGTGGAGGACCCAAATTACACCCAGTTTTTCTTCATGCCCATTTTTGAATATAACCTCTATGACGGTATTTCGGCGGGATTGCGGCTTTACAATAAAACAGTATTGCCCAAAGCCGTGCATTACAGTCTGGAGCCGCAGTTTGGGTTTCGTTCCAAAACCCTTGTGGGGAGTGCCTCCATCAGCTATACGCAGACTATGGACCAAGGCAATCTCTACGCCATGCGCTACGGTTTTTCCGGAAATTATTATTCCTACGATCGGGGACTTTTCTATAAGCGCTTTACGCCATACATTACCTTCGCCTTTCGTAACGACGATTTGCGAAATAACGAAAAACAATACATCAATCTCAGAAACGTAAACGTATATCGGGACGAAAACCCAAACGATCCCAACCAGGAGCCGAATTACAGCGTTTTCAACATGCAATATGTGTATTCAAATCCCAACCTTATCAATTATTTTAGGGGCGTTGCCGACTATGAAATTTCCTCAAAATTCAGCAAGCTATCGGTTGATTTGGAATACCGCAAGCTCTTTCTGAGCAACCGCCAGTTGAACCTTCGCTTCTTTGCAGGGGTTTTTCTCTTTAACGATACCCGTGAAAATGAAGATTTCTTCAGCTTTGCCCTAGACCGTCCCAACGATTATCTTTTCGATTATAATTACTACGGAAGAAGTGAAGATTCGGGGCTTTTTAGCCAGCAGCTCATCATAGCCGAAGGAGGTTTTAAGTCGCAGTTGGAGCCGGCATATGCCAACAGCTGGATGGCCACCGTAAATGCCAGCACGAACATCTGGAGATGGATCTATGCCTATGCCGATGTAGGTTTGGTCAGCAACAAAAAACGCGGCACAAATGCGGTTTTTGACAGTGGGGTGCGGGTAAGTCTGGTGGCCGATTATTTTGAGCTTTACTTCCCAATCTATTCAAACTTGGGTTTTGAACCAAATCTGCCCCATTATGATGAAAAAGTTAGGTTTATAATTACTTTGAGCCCAAAAACCCTGTTGGGACTTTTTACGCGAAGATGGTATTAAAGAGGGCCGAAATTTTAAGAACCGGTATTTCAAATAAAATCAAAAAATGCAACTATTAAATAACTGGCGAATCGTCATCCTCCTTTGCCTAACCTTGGGCTTAGCACCATTTTTGCCCGAACCCCACATTTGGGGTAAACTGAAATGGATTGCAGGCGGCGCCGAAGGCATGCAGGGAGCAGACTGGTTTGATGTCTTGCTCCACGGGTTTCCTTTTATTCTTTTGCTTAGATTGTTGATTGTGAGCGCTCTTCCTTCAAAAAAAGATTGAAACACAAATCCGCTCTGTTACAAAAACCGCCTGTGTATAACTAAGCGTTGCGAAACCCCCTCAATTTCGCTATTTTTGCAAAACTAAAACCCATTGAAATGCAGACAGACCCAAAGACCAACGGCGAAATTTCCTTTGACGATTTCAAAGAAACAGTTATAAACGATTATAAAATAGCTGTTACCAGCCGTGAATGTAGTCTATTGGGCCGCCGTGAAGTACTTACAGGGAAGGCAAAGTTTGGGATTTTTGGCGATGGCAAGGAAGTACCGCAACTGGCTTGGGCCAAGGCCTTCCAAAATGGAGATTGGCGCAGTGGTTACTACCGCGACCAAACGTTTATGATGGCCATCGGGAAATTAACTATTGAGCAATTCTTCGCAGGTCTTTATGCCCATACCGATATAAAGGCGGACCCTATGAGCGCGGGAAGGCAGATGGGAGGCCATTTTGCAACCCACAGCCTCAATGAAGACGGCAGTTGGAAAAATCTTACCCAACAAAAAAACAGTAGTGCCGATATTTCGCCCACGGCAGGTCAGATGCCAAGATTATTGGGCTTGGCGCAAGCTTCAAAGATTTTCAGGAATGTAAAAGGGATTGAAAACAAAACCAATTTCTCCATAAACGGAAACGAAGTGGCTTGGGGAACTATCGGTAATGCCAGCACCAGCGAAGGGCTGTTTTGGGAAACCATAAATGCCGCGGGCGTGCTCCAAGTACCCATGGTAATGAGCGTTTGGGACGATGAGTACGGAATTTCAGTCCACGCAAAATACCAAACCACCAAAGAGAATATTTCAGAAATATTAAAAGGATTCCAACGCAATGAGGAAGAGGATGGTTATGAAATTATCCGCGTGAAAGGTTGGGACTATCCAGAATTGATTGAAGTTTACAACCGTGCCTCTAAGATTGCCCGGGAGGAGCATGTGCCCGTCCTGATCCACGTACAGCAACTTACCCAGCCCCAGGGCCACAGTACCAGTGGCTCGCACGAACGCTACAAAAGCAAGGACCGTTTGGAGTGGGAGGCAAAATTCGACTGCAACCTGAAAATGCGCGAATGGATGATTGCCAGTGATATTGCTACTGATGAGGAACTTTCAGAAATAGAAAAGGAAATAAAAAAGAAAGTACGCGACGGCAAAAAAGCAGCCTGGGAAGCCTTTGTGGCTCCCCAGAAAAAGGAGCAGCAGGAAGCCGTGGTATTGTTGGGCAACTTAGCCGAGAGCAGCCCAAACAAAAATTTCATTGAAAAAATAAAGAATGAATTGGCTTCCGAAAAGGAGCCATTGCGTAGAAATATCCTCGCTTCCGCGCGCAAAGCACTGCGCTATGTAGTAGGGGAAAATTCTTCTGAAAAGAAACAACTTCAGGATTGGATTGAGAATTATTGCGAAACAATCCAGCCCAAATACAGTGCCCATCTTTACAGTGAGGCCAAAGAGAACGCCAAAACCATAAAGGAGGTGCTTCCCTCCTACGCAACCGATGCCGAGGAAGTAGATGGCCGCGTCGTGCTTCGCGATAACTTTGACGCTATCTTCAGCAAGCATCCCGATGTATTGATTTTTGGGGAGGACAGTGGTGAAATTGGTGATGTAAACCAAGGCCTGGAAGGCATGCAGGAAAAATACGGCAAGCTACGTGTAGCTGATGCCGGTATTCGCGAAGCTACCATTCTCGGCCAGGGAATCGGCATGGCGATGCGCGGTTTGCGACCCATCGCGGAAATTCAGTATTTGGATTACATACTGTATGCCCTTCAAATTATGAGTGACGATTTGGTTACCGTTCGTTACCGAACCAACGGCACCCAAAAAGCCCCGTTGATTGTCCGCACCCGTGGCCACAGATTGGAAGGCATTTGGCACAGTGGCTCACAAATGGCTGGTTTGATTCACCTATTGCGCGGAATGTATGTCCTGGTACCTCGCGATATGACAAAGGCCGCCGGTTTTTACAATACGCTGTTGGAAACCGATGAGCCCGCCCTGGTTATAGAATGCTTAAACGGCTATCGTTTAAAGGAAAAAATGCCGAAGAATCTCGGCGAGTTCAAAACCCCAATTGGCGTTGTGGAAACCATTAAGGAAGGAACTGATATCACCCTGGTTTCCTACGGAAGCACCCTGAGAATTGTGGAAGAAGCCGCCAAAGAACTGCAACAGGCAGGTATAGATGTTGAAATTATTGACGTGCAGTCCTTACTGCCTTTAGACATTAATCACGATATGGTGAAGAGCGTAGCCAAAACGAACCGACTCCTGGTAATTGACGAGGACGTGCCGGGCGGTGCTTCGGCATACATTTTAAACCATATTATTGAAGTACAGGGCGGGTATAAATTTATGGACAGCAAACCCCAGACCCTCTCGGCAAAGGACCACCGTCCGCCCTATGGCACCGATGGTGATTACTTCAGCAAACCTTCCGTGGAAGATGTCTATGAAAGGGTTTACGCCATCATGCACGAGGCAAATCCTTCGGAGTTTCCCAAGTTAAGATAACGCTAAAGTCCTGTTATACTTCAGCTAGGCTATGTATCTTATAGCGTAATTTAAAAATATTGCGCCATGAGAAACATTTTTACACTATTGCTGAGTATCATTTTTACCTCCGTCGTTACCTCACAGGATGTAAACGACAACATTCGCTTTATCGCCCAATCACAAGTGCCACAGCCTGTATTGGACCGGCAGGAAACCTTATTTCCTACCAACTTTGTTTCTGAATGGCGAGTACAAGAAATGGACGGAATGCAGGACGCCCCAAACCTAAGGTACATCGCCAAATTTGAAGACGACGGCCGTCCCGGGTTTTCAGCCTCCTATCTTCCCAGTGGGGTGCTTATTTTCAATTCAGAATTTATGCCCAGTGAAATAATCCCGGCAGAGGTTCGCCTTAAAATTGACAGGGATTATAAGGACTACACTATCCGCCACGCAGATTTTATCACCTTTTACAATCCAAAACGCGAAATCTACATGGTAAAACTTTTAAAGGATATTGGCGTACAATATATTTTTTACAACACAGCTGGCAATGAAATCCCCAAAGATTCGCTCCCATTGGAGATTAAAATTTTGATGAATTAGATTTGAAGGAATTCACCTTAAAATCACAAAATCCTGCACTTTATCGAATATTCAATAGTTTCAACTATTAATTACATTTTATTCAATAAATATTTGGAAGTCTGGAATTAATTACTTTAAATTAGCAATTCAATTATAAAACAAATACAGGTTTATGTCTTTCAACAGTTTAAATAATAACAATAATAATAACGAGCTGCCGTAACAAAAACTTGTCGCGATATATAGCCCGTCAGGTTTTTTTCCTGACGGGCTTTTTTTTTGCCTCTTGTTCCCCTTGCCCCCAAAAGGGGGAAACAGAAACAGAAAATAATATTTGAAGAGATTTTAATAAAAACCAATTATCAAATAACTATAAACTATTAACCAAATAACCTTTCAATTATGTGTGGAATTGTATGTGCATTCGATTTAAAAAGGCCTTCAGAAGACTTGAGGCCACAGTTACTGACCATGGCAAAATGCCTTAGGCACCGCGGCCCAGACTGGAGCGGGATTTTTAGCAACAAAAAAGCCGTTATGGCCCATGAACGCTTGGCCATTGTAGATCCTACTTCGGGAAAACAGCCTCTGTTTTCCGAAGACAAAAAGCTGGTGCTTGCCGCCAATGGCGAAATCTATAACCATATGGAACTGCGCAAGCAATTTGAAGGAAAATACAACTTTCAAACAAAAAGCGATTGCGAAGTTATCTTAGCGCTCTACAAGGAAAAAGGACCTTCGTTTTTGGATGAACTCAATGGCATTTTCGGCTTTGCCTTATACGATGCCGAAAAGAACGAATACCTGATTGCCCGCGACCATATGGGCATTATACCGCTCTATATGGGCTGGGATAAGGACGGAACATTTTACGTGGCAAGCGAGCTGAAGGCGCTGGAAGGCTACTGTACCAAAATTGAACTTTTCCCTCCCGGCCACTATTTGCACAGCAGCGACGGCAAGTTAAAAAGATGGTGGACCCGCGACTGGATGAGCTTTGATGCCGTGCAGGAAAACGAGACGAGCATTCAGGATTTGCGCGAAGCCCTGGATGCGGCCGTAAAGAGACAGTTGATGAGCGATGTACCATATGGTGTACTGCTTTCGGGCGGATTGGACTCTTCCATCACCTCTGCCCTGGCCAAAAAATACGCCGATAAACGTGTGGAAACTGGCGATACCGAGGGCGCATGGTACCCTCGGCTCCATTCCTTTGCGGTGGGGTTGGTGGGCTCGCCAGATTTGGCTGCCGCCCAAAAGGTAGCGGACCATTTGGGAACCGTGCACCACGAAATCCACTTTACGATCCAAGAAGGGCTGGACGCAATCCAGGATGTAATCTATCACGTTGAAACATACGATATTACTACCATTCGCGCCTCCACCCCTATGTTTCTCCTGGCCCGTGCCATTAAAGCCATGGGCATAAAAATGGTACTCTCCGGTGAAGGGGCCGACGAGATTTTTGGCGGATACCTCTATTTTCACAAAGCTCCTTCGGCAAAGGACTTCCACGAGGAAAACGTGCGGAAACTCGACAAACTCCATATGTACGATTGTCTTCGCGCCAATAAATCCCTGGCCTCTTGGGGTATTGAGGGCCGTGTACCTTTTCTCGACAAAGAGTTTATGGACGTGGCCATGCGCCTTAACCCAAAAGATAAAATGATACTTGCCGGGCAGAAAGCCCCACAGGACAAACAGGCCATGGAAAAATGGGTGCTTCGCGAAGCCTTTGGCGATATGCTCCCCGCAGAAGTTGCGTGGCGGCAAAAGGAACAGTTTAGCGACGGCGTGGGCTATAGCTGGATAGACTCCCTAAAGGAAATGGTAAACGAAAAAGTTACCGACGACCAAATAGCAAATGCCCATTACCGATTCCCCATCCAGACGCCAACAAGCAAGGAAGAATTCTATTACCGAACCATTTTTGAGGAACATTTCCCCAGCGATGCCGCGGCACTAACAGTGCCCAGCGTACCCAGCGTAGCCTGCAGCAGTCAAGTAGCCCTCGATTGGGATGAAAGTTTTAAAAATATGAACGACCCCAGCGGGCGGGCGGTTAAAAATGTACATGCCGATGCGTATGCGAAGTAGTGAGGATGAGAATTGGGACGTTAGACGTGAGATTTGGGACGTGAGTTTTAATTTTTGTTCATGAAAGAATTTTTTTTTGTATATTTAAACTATCCATAAAATTTGCCATAATTTTAAAATTTAATTAAACATTATGACGCCAGCGAAGAAAACTATCGCTGGCGTTTTTATTGAACTTTGATGTTCATATCAAATGCTTCGGCAGTTTCAATTACTTTCTGGACAATTTCGGGAGTATGGGACTTCTCTCGGGCATTTTCTATTTCAGCAGGTATTCCTACGGCATCAAAAAATCCTTTAAATCCCTTGGGACTCTGAATATTTATCCACTTACAGGGTAAATTGCTATTATTTGAAAAAGTATGCAGCGTTTTAGGGGGAATGTCGAGCGACTCTCCCGCTTTAACAATTTTTACTTCACCGTTTACTAAAAATTCCATTTCACCGTCAAATATCACGAATGATTCCTTGAAGTTGTTGTGAAAATGCGGTGGAGGTCCTTGAATATGTGCGGGAGTTTCTGCCAGCATCAAATCGAAGTCCCCGGATGTCTCGTGGGTGGTTATTTTATGGACCAATACCCATTTAGTAGTTTGATTATTCATTTTATGAGATTTTTGTCTCACAAACTTAAAATACAATTTTGAAAAAACCAAGTTTTATGAGATATTTGTCTTATGAAAAAGGAATATTTTAAATCCGGTCGGATAAATCAAAAATTAGAAACGAGAAATAAAATATTAAACAGCGCCCAATATTTTCTAAATAGAGGTTTAGAATTTACGCTGGAAGATATTGCCAAAGAATGTGGTATTTCAAGGGCTACAGTTTATCGCTATTATTCAAACATTGAAATTTTAGTGAATGAGGCCGCTCTCAATATCCAAACAGAAAATCCAGATAAAATTGTTGAAAATATCAAAGAGGATAGTCTTGAGGATAGGATTCTTTACATCCAAAATTATTATAACACATTGGCCATAGAACATGAAAGCGCATTTCGAAAATATCTAAGCTCGGTCATAACCTCAAATCCATCAGAAATAAAACGAGGTGCAAGACGCAATAAAACGCTACAGCTTGCCTTTGAAAATACATCCATCGATAACAAGGAAAGCGAAAAATTAATAAATCTGTTAACTATTTTAATGGGAATTGAACCTTTAATAGTCACTAAAGATGTTGTTGGCCTAAATAATAAACAATCGATGGAAATCATGAAATGGGGCGTGCAATTAATTTTGAAAGGTTACTTTGCATCAAAAAAGGAATAGCAGATTCCCAACCTAATCAAGCAACCAGAAATTTCTCGAATTTTTTGCAATTATCTCATTCTCAATGTGCTTATTCCCCAAAAAAAAGATAAAATCAGTTCCATTATAGAACGTTTTCAAAAAGAAAAAATAAAAAATACGTACCTTTAAGGAAACCATCCAACCGAAAGAGCCATGGGCATGTTTCATTATTACAAATTTCCGGAATCAGAAGTTTTCATTTTTGATAACTTTATCGTGAATCAATTTGAGGAAGGCGTAACCGTAACTCCGGAGCACAATGATAAGCTCTGAAAAGTTTTGGATGAACATTTTGCAAACAAAAAGGTAGTATATATTTCCAACAGATACTTTAACTACGCCGTGGATCCGCTCACCTATCTCGAAACCTCCAAAATACACAAACTGATTGCCATAGCCATAGTGGCCAAAACCGACCTCGCAAAGTCAAACGCCAGATTGGAAAGCATGTTCTACAAGAAAAAATTTGAAGTATTCGACACACTCAGCGAAGCTATGGCCTGGGTACAAAAAGAACTGGTCAATAGTGAGATAAATGAAGGAAGTTAAACTTTATTAATTCTAAAAAAGACCAATTTTTCTCGAAGTATTTTCCCGTATTGCTACCCTATATATTCCTTAGTCTATTAGCGTTTCCGAAATACAACAATATCTTGATATTCCGCTTTGGAATTATCACATACTTTATCTTTCCAGAATCCATCGATAATATTTATTAACTCAAAATTTTCAAGAGAAAGCATCTTGGACAATTTTGTCTTGTGAATAGCGATGTTTCCCGATTTCACATTCTCACTCATCAACCTAAAACCATCCTTTTTAATGGGAAAACTGAAATCTTTTTTAGTTGAAATAAATGTTTCTGAGAACTCATCATAGAGAAAAAATGTAGAAAAACAAACCCCACCATGTTTCAAAACCCTATTTATCTGATTGAAATAATGCTGTATCTCCTCAATCTGCATGTGGGTAAAGACTGAAAAGGAGAAGGCCACATCTATGGACTTGTCCGCATAGGGAAAAATAAATTCCGTTGCCTTTAACGTTGCCGTATTATAAAGGTCATTAAAAAGCGGAACATATTTAAAATTAAAATTAGCGTTTTCTTTATGTATTCGTGAATTGCACCACTGTACGCCTCTTTCCACCACATCAAAACCATCGTAGCTTCCATTTTGGTTTAAATAACCGGTCAGTGCAATCGCCGTCCTGCCTATGCCACTGCCAATGTCCAAAACACTGTGGTCAGGTTGAAGCCTGGCGTGTTCCTTCAACATTTCTAATTGTTGTTGCCCTTGTTTCAAATAATCCTCAGCGCTCGCTGGCGAACCCGTATAGATATAGCCGCGCGGCGGAACATATTTGTGTCGTTTACCTGTAATACCATCCAAAATATCTTTTGGCAAATAGTAAAGCCGTCTAATAAAAAACCGTTGGTCTGCCGAAAGCGAATACCATATACTGCGCAAGTTGAATA
This sequence comes from Aequorivita vladivostokensis, assembly GCF_000952855.1. GTDB lineage: Bacteria > Bacteroidota > Bacteroidia > Flavobacteriales > Flavobacteriaceae > Aequorivita > Aequorivita vladivostokensis. Next base: position 106,958 of record NZ_JSVU01000003.1, read on the forward strand.
GTTTATTCATTGTAAGTGAAGAGTTGGTGCATTAAATTATAGTTTCCTGATTACTGTGTACTGATACTGAATACTGAATACTGAATACTGAGTACTGACTACGGCAACCACTTCTTATCAAAATTTGGCTTCCGTTTTTCAAGAAAGGCATCACGGCCTTCTTTCGCCTCTTCCGTCATATAAGCAAGGCGCGTAGCTTCCCCCGCAAACACTTGTTGGCCCACCATTCCGTCATCGGTTAGGTTCATTGCGAATTTTAACATTTTAATGGAAGTAGGACTTTTTGCAAGAATCTCCTGCGCCCATTGATAAGCTGTATCCTCAAGTTCGTCGTGCGAAATTACGGCATTCACCATTCCCATCTCAAAAGCTTCCTGTGCCGAGTAATTTCTTCCGAGGAAAAAGATTTCACGTGCCCGCTTCTGCCCAACCATTTTGGCCAAATAAGCACTTCCGTAGCCGCCGTCAAAACTGGTTACATCGGCATCGGTCTGTTTAAAGATTGCATGTTCCTTACTCGCCAAGGTTAAATCGCAGACCACGTGCAGACTGTGTCCACCACCCACGGCCCAACCCGGAACCACACATATAACTGCTTTCGGCATAAACCGAATCAAGCGTTGCACGTCAAGAATATTCAAACGGTGATACCCATCCTCGCCCACATAGCCTTGATGGCCACGGGCCTTTTGGTCGCCACCACTGCAAAAACTGTACACCCCGTCCTTGGACGAAGGTCCTTCGGCGGAAAGCAGCACCACGCCTATGGAAGTATCCTCCTGCGCATCGTGAAAGGCATCGAGCAATTCAGCCGTAGTTTTTGGGCGAAACGCATTGCGCACATCGGGCCTGTTAAAAGCGATTCGCGCCACGCCGTTTGATTTTTTATAGGTAATATCTGTATATTCTTTAGCCGTTTTCCAGTTGGGTGTAGCCATAATTGTTATTTTTGTTTTCAAAGATAGAAGATATTGTTTATTATTATTTTCTATTTTTTTGAAATGATCGTAAAAACCTCTGCGTTCTCTGCGCCTCAGCGGTGATATTTACCACAAAGGCGCAGTGAAGGCAAAGAAAAACACCTTCGAAATCTCCAAAATAAATAATAACAATAAAAAATAAACAATGCGAAGCATCCTCTTCTTCTTCGGAATTCTTTTCACATTAAACCTAACCGCCCAAGAAACCTACAAATTCACAACGGTTACTGACCTTGAAACGACGCCCGTTATAAGCCAGGGCATCACGGGAACTTGCTGGAGCTTCAGCAGTATTTCGTTTTTGGAAAGTGAAATTATGCGCCTGACGGGACGGAGCATTGATTTAAGCGAAATGTACCAAGTGCGGAACACTTATCCCCTAAAAGCCGAAAATTATATTATGCGTCAAGGAAAAGCGCAGTTTAGCGAGGGAGGCCTGGCACACGATGTGATGAATTCGGTGGCAAAAAATGGTCTGGTTCCCCAAGAAGCGTTTAGTGGCCTGTTTTTGGGAGAAAACAAATACAACCACGCTGAATTGGTTGCCGTACTTGAAGCAATGTTGAAAACTTACGTTGACAATCCGGGACGAAAACTCAGCCAGAAATGGCGTGCCGCAATTGAGGGCGTGCTTGATGTGTACATCGGCAAAAATGTGGACAGCTTTACCTTTGAAGGGAAACGATATACGCCCCAAACCTTTCTGGCGATGACCAATATCCAACCGGCAGATTATGTAAGTATCACCAGTTTTACACACGAGCCGTTTTATTCAAAATTTATTTTGAACATCCCCGACAACTGGAGCAACGGTAGTTTTTACAATGTTCCGTTGGATGAAATGATGGCGACCATAGACAATGCTTTGGAAAACGGGTTTACCGTTGAATTGGATTGCGATGTAAGCGAGCGCAGTTTTTCGTCAAAAGACGGGGTGGCCGTTATTCCCGAAAATGAGGAAAATACCTTAAAGGCCCTACACAGCACCTATCCCGAAAAGGAAATTACACAACAATACCGCCAAGAGGAGTTTGAGAATTACAACACTACCGATGACCATTTAATGCACATAACGGGAATGCTCCTCGATCAGCACGGTACCAAATATTACAAGGTAAAAAACAGTTGGGGCACAGATGAAACGCGTGTTGCCAATGGCGGATATGTTTATTTTAGCGAGCCGTATATGCGGTTAAAGGCCGTTAGCGTTACCGTCCACAAAGATGCGCTACCAAAGGAAACATCTAAAAAATTAAATTTATAAAAACAAAATCCTCCATATCACAGCCCTTCCAAAGTTTTAATTTTGAAAGGGTTCATTTTTTTCTACCACCCACTACCCACTACCCACTACCTACTACCTACTACCTACTACCTACTACCTAACTACCCACTTTAAACTTGGAACAAATTTTGTTATATTTGACCCGATGAAAAAGTTGCTATTTCTTCTTTTGTTGTTTCCGCTGATAGCTTCGGCACAGTTAGACTTTGAGTCCAATAAATTTAAATTGGATTTCGTGAAACTGCCTGAAATTGAAAGTCTAATGAGCACTTCATTACTATCCAACGCCGATTTTTCAAAACGAAATTCAAACAAGCTGCCTTCTTTTAAGATGAATAAAAACAACTACCGCGAACCGGTGAGTATGTATGAGGCAATGTCCGCAAGTGAAAATTATGTGAAATCTGACCTTAAAATTTCTTTGGACCCAAAGGAATACGGCGTCTATGGCAACAGCAGTTATAGTGCCGATGGCTCAACCAAGGTTAAAAACATCGCTTACAAAGACGCTTCCCGTGGTTTTCTTTTTGCCGACTCCTGTCCTCCCTACGGCGTGTGCCCACGCTGCGCTCCCTACCGTATTCACGGCTATTAATTCCATTTAATTATAAAATTTTAGAAAAATGACTAAGTTTTATCGCTTAATGTTAGGAATCCTTACTATATTTGTCCAAGCGATATTGCCATATCTAAATCCTTATTAATTATGAAAAAATCTGTTTTTTATCACGCCGGTTGCCCCGTATGTGTAAGCGCGGAGCACGAAATCCTTGAATTGATGAATCCCGAAACCATTGAGGTGGTCCATTTGGGAGAGGATAAATCGAAAATTACACAAGCTGAAAACGCTGGGGTAAAATCTGTTCCGGCATTGGTTACGCCCACTGGAAATGTACTTCATATAAATTATGGAGCTTCCATGGCGGATGTAAAAGGTTGAAAAATCAATTAGGATTACTAACTTTGCCTGTTAGGGCTTACCCCTTAACAGGCTTTATTATGGAAAAAAGTGTTTTCGATACCTCTTTTCAGCAGGAAAGTGTGAGCAACAAGATAGTGGTTGGCCTGGAACGGATTTCAGAAGTATTCCGTACTCTACTCTGGGCCGAAGCAAAAAAAGCTGGCGTGAGCCCCATCCAGATCCAGATCCTCATTTTTGTTGCCTATCATAAAAGTTCGCTCTGCACGGTGAGTTATCTCGCAAAGGAATTTGACGTTACCAAACCTACCATCAGCGATGCGGTGAAATCTTTAAAACAAAAAAAATTGATTTTAAAGGATTATTCAAATTCCGATAGCAGAAGTTATCTGATAGCGCTTTCTGAAAAGGGAAAACAATTGGTTTCGGTAACCGAGAATTACGCAAATCCGCTAAAAAAACAGTTCGACACTTTTGACGCAGCCCAATTGGAAACTGTTTATGAAACCATTGTAAAACTTATTTACAATTTGAACAAAGCTGGAATAATCAGCGTGCAGCGGATGTGTTTTGCCTGTAAGTTCCACACGAAACAAGATGGAGGCGATTATTGCGAATATCTTCAGAAACCTTTAAACACCGAAACCATACGCATTGACTGTCCAGAATTTGAGGAAAAGCCTGGCTAAATCAGCTCAATTCCATCTTCCTTAATTATAATCTGCTTGTCTTTATAAAGCGTGCCGATTGCCTTTTTAAAACTCTTTTTGCTCATCCCAAGCATGTTTTTGATAGTGTCAGGATCCGTTTTGTCGTGAAGTGGCAAAAAACCACCGGCAGCCTCCAATTCCTCGCGGATAAAATTGGCGTTCGGCTCAATGCTTTTATAGCCCGGCGTTTGCAGTACGATATCAATTTTATTGTCGGGACGAATTTTTTTTATAAAAGCCTTCATCTTATCCCCCGTACGGATATCCTCAAAAATATCTTCAATATATATTAGCCCTTTATGTTGCCCATTCACAATAACGTTCGCACCTTTTTCAGTTAAGTGCGTAACCAAAATATCTACTTCCTGAAACGGTTCTACGGTCAAGTTTTCATTTTGGAGAAAATGGTTCGTCTTGCTGCTTCCCACCAATCGATTGGTTTTTTCGTCAATATATAAATAGACAATGTACCAGTTACCCTTCTTCATGGGCCGCGCCTGTTCTTTAAAAGGAACAAATAGTTGCTTTTCCAGGCCCCAATCCATAAAGGCGCCATATTCGGTTACATCGCTGCAATGCAAGTACCCAAAGGTGTTCAATTGAAGAAAGGGATCCAGCGTTGTGGCAATGGGCCGCTCTTCGTTATCCAAGTATATAAAGACGGTAATCTCATCGCCTATTTCGTATTCCTCTGGTTTGTATTTATGCGGCAAAAGCACCACATTTTCCTCGTCATCGCCCAAATATAGACCCGGTTCGGTTTCCCGAAGAATCTCCAAAGTATTGTATTCGCCCAGTTTTATCATAGTTGCAAAGGTACTGTATTCTTATCAAAAAAAAGTGTACACCACGTATATACAAATCAAACTTAAAATGTAAATTCACGTTGAAAATGGAAAAAATAACGCTACATAACCTTCCCTCAGACTTCCAGTTGAAAAAAAGATTGGAGACCGATATTGGCATGGTTTATTTTTATAATGGCATCGTTATTTTTGAAGCCAATGAAGGTGTGGTTCTTTCGTATAAAACTGGTTTTTCCATTTTGCTAAAAGGACTAAATTATTTAGGAACTAAACCTTGGGTATATATTTCCAATCGCGTGCATTCCTACTCCATTAAGCCGATGGATTACAAATATTTGAACAAAGTACCTACACTACGAGCCGTAGGAGTGGTAAATTATAGCGAAGTGGGACACACCAATGCAGAACTGGAGGCTAAGTTTTGCAAAAAACCCTTTCAAATGTTCGACAATCTTACAGAAGCCGCCATTTGGGGGAAAGGGTATTTATAAAATGAATTTGAAGTAGTCTAAAAGCACCTTATCATTTATCGCTGCCGGCGTAAAAACTTCCAATAAAGCAGGACCTTCAGTTATTCTGAAGAAATCCCTCAGCGTTTTTTTCAAATCTTCTTTTCCGTGAATTGTTTCATATTTGAAACCATACATTTCCGAAAGCTGTTCGGCGTTTAGGTTGTGTTTTGTTTCGAAATAAGTATCAAAAATCTCCGTATCCTTTTCCCCCGGAAGAATTCTGAAAATACCGCCCCCGCCGTTATTCACGACAATTATTTTAAAATTTTTGGGAATATAATTGTTCCAAAGCGCATTGCTGTCATAGAAAAAACTGAGATCGCCGGTTATAAAAACCGTTGGCAAGCTTGAAGCGTAAGCCGCTCCTACCGCAGTACTCGTACTTCCATCTATTCCGCTGGTGCCTCTATTGCAGAATACTTCGGCAGAAGCGGGAATTTCAAAAAGCTGGGCGTAGCGAATCGTGGCGCTATTGCTCAATTGCAACTGGATATTTTGCGGAAGGCTGTGGAATATTTCACAAAAAACCATAAAATCCGAGTATGGGATTGCAGTTTCATAAGTTGCGTGCCGCTGCAATCTATGTCGCTTTATTGCGAGCCAATGGCTTTGATAGTTACTTTCCACTAAAATTGTCTTCGGAAGAAATTCAGCAAAAAAACCATTGACGCTTGTTTTGAAATGCTGCGACAGTACAAAATAAGTATCAAAGGCTTTCTTTGGATCCACGTGCCAATGTTCCGCTGGAGGAAAACTGCGCAGAAAGGCCTTTATCTTTTTTGAAACCACCATTCCGCCAAAGGTGAGTAGTATTTCGGGCTGCAATTTTTTGAAATCTCCATCGGTTAAAGGTGCAATCAGTTGGTCTATGGCCGTAATGAAATTTTCGTGGTGAAGGTTAGAAGTGGTCTCGGTCAACACCAAAACACTATCGTCCTTTGCAAGTTGCTCCACAAAACGCATTTCCACACTATTTGGCGGTAATACTCCCACCAATACCATTTTGCGTTTACTGGAATTCCATCGGCTTACAAAAGCATCCAGATTTTCCTCAACGCCTGCTGTCCGCTGTCGCGCAGGAACGTTCTGCGGCCAAACCAGTTGGTTTTCCACCGTGTGGTATAAAGGTTCGGAAAAAGGAATGTTTATATGAACGGGGCCGTTCAGCTCGATTGCCGTATTTAAGGCAACGTTTATTTCGGTTTCATTTTTAATTTGAAAATCTTCGCCTTCACTGCAATTTGCACTGTAAAGAATATGGTTTTCAAAAACGTTTTCCTGTCGGATGGTCTGCCCATCGCCAATGTCAATATAGTCTGCGGGCCTATCTGCGGAAATGACGACCAAAGGAATATCGCTATAGAATGCCTCGGCCACCGCGGGATAATAATTGAGCAAGGCCGAACCCGATGTACAGACGACCGCCACGGGCCTATTAATTTGCTGCGCGATACCCAATGCGAAAAAGGCGGCGCAACGTTCATCTACGATGCTAAAGCTCTTAAAATCGGGATGTTCTCCAAAACCGATGGTAAGTGGCGCATTGCGCGATCCGGGAGAAATAACTATATGGTCAATACCCTTGTCCAAACATAATTGCACAAGCGTTTGTGAGAGAATCTTAGTTGAGAATTTCATGCAGCGCAAAGGTACGAAGACGCCGAAAATATTACAGCATTGGCGCCAATACTTGTAGCATTGTCTGCATTTTATTTTGGGTTTCCTGCCATTCATCGGCCGGCTGTGAGCCAATAGTGATACCGCCGCCCACATAGATGCGGGCCGTATTGTTTTCTATCTTCATACACCGCAGGTTAACCATTAGTGAGGCAGAAGCTCCATTTTCATTTACGGGTCCTAAAAACCCTGTGTAAAATTCACGGTTATATCCTTCGTTTTGGAGTATGAATTCCTTGGCGAATTTTTGTGGACTGCCACAAACTGCAGGCGTTGGATGCAAGGCAGCGGCAATTTTTGTCAGCGTGGCTTTTCCCCTTTTTAAAATGCCGGTAATATCGGTTCTTAAGTGAAGCAACGACCCGGCGCGATATGTGTACGGATTGGAAACCTTCAATACCGAGGTTACGCGCTGCAGACTGTTGGTTATTGAATCGGTTACCATTTGTTGTTCGTCCAGTTCCTTTGGGCCCCAGGAAACCTTTTCCGAATTGTAAAAGGGTTGTGTTCCCGCCAGGGCCATGGTCTTAAAGGAGTCTGTCTCAACCCGCACTAAGGTTTCAGGCGTTGCACCACACCACATCCCCGTTTGCGGATGGTACCATATATATCGAAAGGCCGATGGATAGGCCGCAAACAAACGCTCAAACAATTGTTTAAGTGAGAAATTTGATAGTGGAAAATCTTTCGGACGCGAAATAACGATTTTGGTAGCCCTTCGTCGTTTTATATTGTCAATGGTTTTTTGAACTTTTTCCAAATAAGTTTTCCGCTCCGAAGCGTTTTCGGCTACCGGAACGGGCGTCAATTCAATAGTATTTCCCGATAATTCTGCACTAACTATTTCTGAGTCATTCTCAGGAATAAAGTATGCTGAATCATTATACCCAAAAGGCGCGAAAACAAAACCGTTGGTCGTCAATTCGCTAATGGTACAAAGTTCTGGGCTCTTTTGAAACAAAGTAGAAACACTTTTTTGGTTCGGCAACGAATACACCACAAAGGGCAATCCTTCTTCAAAATGTTTTTCGATTTTTTCAGTGAGTAGGTTAAAGTCCATTAATTTTTTGGTAAGGTAAGGGTGGTAAGTTTTACGAGGGAAACGAGGGCGCCGTCTTCATTCGTAATTTTTATTTGCCAGAGCTGGGTGGTCCTTCCTTTGTGGATAATACTGGCATGGGCATATACATTACCATCGCGCACGCTTTTTACGTGGTTGGCGGCAATTTCAATTCCACGGATTATTACATCTTTTGCGTTCAAAAACATAAATGCCCCCGCACTGCCCACACTTTCGGCCAAGGCTACAGAGGCGCCGCCGTGCAAAACCCCATCGGGTTGATGAACCCTTGGCGTGACAGGCATTTTGGCAACGAGGAAATCATCGCCCACTTCGGTGAATTCTATGCCCAGTGTTTCCATTAAGGTATTTTGGCACATTTTATTGCAGGCCGCCAAAATTTCGTCGTTGGTGTACTTCATTGTATTGGTTTACATTTGTAAAAATACAAAATTGAATTCAACAAAATGAGCATCCAGAAAGAGGTTACCTATACAACTACGAATACATACCACACCCTCAATGAGTTAACCGAAAAAACCAAGAATGTATGGATGGTTTTTCACGGAATGGGCTATTTGAGCAAGTACTTTATCAATTATTTTTCCGAATTAAATGCCGAAGAAAATTTCATCATTGCACCACAGGCTCCCTCAAAATATTACCAAGGAAATGATTTTAAGCACGTTGGCGCCTCTTGGCTTACGCGTGAAAATACACAACTTGAGACCCAAAATATACTGAAATATATCGACGCAATTTATGAAAAGGAGCTTGCCGAAACTACTGCAAACTTAATAGTTATGGGCTATAGCCAAGGTGTTTCCATAGCTACGCGCTGGGTTGCCAGCCGTAAAGTTCAGTGTGATAAGCTTATTCTTCATTCGGGGGGAATTCCAAATGAATTGCAACCTAACGATTTTGAATATCTCAAAACGGATGCCGAGGTAATCTATCTTTACGGAAACAAGGACCAGTACATTACAGAAGCCCGTGAGACTGAAGAGAAACTTAAAGGCACCAAACTTTTTCAAGATCGGCTGAAAATTGAGGTTTTTGATGGAATTCATGAGGTTAACAGGGAATTATTATTAAAACATTCCATATAATTTTAAGAATATTGTGTATTTCATCGAATAATTTTGTGTTTTAACTTCTTTTGTTTTTCTTTTACTTCGCTTTAACAACCAAATAGCCCCAAACTATGAAAAAGGCAATATTTACCTGCGTATGTATGTTTATCGCGTCCATGGTTATGGCGCAGGTGAGCAAACAGGAAAAACAAGTTCTTTTAGATCTCTATACTGCAACTAATGGTCTGGCGTGGAATGTGCAATGGGATCTTGAGAAACCAGTCGATACTTGGTATGGGATAACAGTAGAGAATAATAATGTGACTGGAATTAATCTGTTGTTTAATAATTTGAACGGTGTTTTGCCTTCCTCGCTCGGAAATTTGAAAAATTTAAAGAAATTGGAATTATCCTTTAATCCCGTTTCGGGAGCTATCCCATCTGAACTTGGAAATTTGTCGAAATTAGAAGTTTTGGCCATAAATGGAACTGCTGTTAGCGGAAACATTCCCGAATCTTTAGGCCGACTCTCCAATTTAAAACAATTACACCTAAGTAGTAACCAACTAAGCGGGACCGTGCCTGAAAGTCTAGGTGAACTTCGCAAGATTGAAATCTTTAACGTATTCGACAATGACCTTTACGGAACCTTGCCGCAGGGATTGGCCAGTTGCCCAAACCTTACCGAATTAATGGTTGCCGAAAATAATTTTACCAACCCTGATGACTTTTCAGTGATTTTGCTGTCAAATTCAGGTGCAAAAATCGATTTATTAAATAACTCCCCACAACTTGAACCCACTCAGTCCATTATAGCCATAGAACGGGACGAGAGTGAAGATTAACACTATTTCTATTTCCTCATTTCCCAGCGGCCTGTAGTGGGCCGCTTATTTTTTTAAAAACCGATGAATTACATATTTAATCGTTAAAATGTGTTGCTAGATTAGAAATTATTAGTAGATTGCGCCAGGTCTTTGACTCAGTGGCCCCCACCCACTCCAGAGACCTTAAAGCTTAATATTTGGTTAAAAAACAAGCTTTTAAAATGGAGCGGCCTTTCTTAGGTCGCTCTTTTTTTTAAAATGCGACGAGTGCTTTGGTGGTCTATATTAAATACACAGAAAACAATTGAGATAATTTTATTTAAATTTCAATATAAAAAACTGCCCAACGGTATTTTCAGCTGTTGGGCAGTTTTCATTTTCGCAATTACTATCAACAATAATTTTAACTCTTGTTTCGTTCCAACTTCCGTTGAATTTTATTAATTCCAGATTCTATGGATTCTTCGGGTTCAATAACGTTATAGGGGCCCCAAAAATCCGGGTCGGAAAAGCCGGAAACCGCATCGCTCATGACCACTGTGGGTTTCAACTTTTTCTCAATACTTGCCTTGGAGCCGGCAGCATTGTTTTCCCAGTCGGTTACAGCCATTTCGGTAGCCAACGTATAATTGGTATTGAAAAGCTTTCCTCTTTGGTCCACTTTAAAGGTAAGTTGCATATTGCTGTAGCCATAATACCATTTTCCGTCCTTTTCGCGATAATCTACGTGATATGAAGTTTCCAAAGGATAGACGTTGATGTCATTGGGCTTCTTTTTCACAAACAACTTACTCGCTTCTTTTTCATTTACGATCTCCAAGTTGTAGCTCGCACTGGCCAGTGCCAATGTTTCGGCATCTATGTACAATGTTCCTTTGTAATACGCATCGACATACCTTTCCTTCTGTAAAAACGAAACCACAAATACCGGCCTGCTATTGATCGTACTTGGCGGCTCGAAATTGTAGGTATAGTCGCCAATGGTCTCATTGGTAAAAAGATATTCGGGATATTTCATCACATCTAAGTACAAAGCTGCAAATGGCCCGCCCTGCAACTTAAATGCCACGGTATCCAAACGTCTGTAATCCGTGCTTTTTCGGGCTTTGTGCAATTCTATCACATCTTTGGAATTGGACGTATAGGGTTGTCTATAAAGATTTACGACCGCTTCGGTAATGGAAACATTCCTGTTTCGTCTTTTGATGGTTTCCCGGTAAAAAGCGGTCATCACCGCCGGATCGTTCAAATTGTTTTCGGCTTTCTTCTCAAAAACCTTTTTTACCAAGGCTTCCGCATTGAGGTATGTAGCAATATTTACCTCTGAAAGCTGTGTTATTTTTGGCTCTAGCGCAATCTTGTTTTCCTTTTTTGAAAGTGTATTAAGGGAAATTTCCTTTGGTTGATACCCCAAGAAATTAAATACCAAGCTGCCATCGGTCATATTTTGCGGAACCTTCAACACAAACTTTCCTTCAATATTACTGATGGTGCTGATGTTGGTGTTTTTCAAATTTACACTTACCGCCTCCAGGGGCTCTTGGGTATTGCCGTCAGTAATCTTTCCCTTATATTCCACGTGATTTTTTAGTTCCTGTGCTGTAACTGTAGGTGCCAAAACTACCAAGAAACATAGCAGGGCCGTAGTGGAAAGTATTTTTGAAATAGTTGTTTTCATAATAGAAGGTTTTAAATTAGTACACCTAAGTGAGCATCCTCTCTTTAAGAATGTACTCTAAAGATACGCCCTAAGCACCTAACTTTTAATTTGGCACGGCATTGATAACTAAATAATTATAATTCTTTACTTCATTTTAAGCGTGGGGTATGGTTTGCAGGTTTTAACGTTCCTTCGCAGTGGTAGGAAGTTCCCTTTATTATTTATGACGATGAAAATTATAGTTTTACTTTTCTCCATCTTTACTCTTCAAGGCCCTTCGATGGTTGGGCAGAATTCATCTTTGGAAAAGACAGCCGAGAATTATCTCAAAATAAAAGACCATCATATTTATTTTGAAGTGGCCGGAAATGGAAACCCAATCATTTTAATACACGGCGGCTATCTGGACCATAGCATTTGGAACAGCCAAGTAGAATATTTAAACCGTCACGGATATAAAACCATCATTTTTGACGATTTGGGCCACGGCAGCACCGTGAATGGCGAAGAGGAGCTTTACGGTTATGAAATTATTGAACAGTTGCGCAGCCGGCTGAAACTTGATAAAATAAGCCTTGTGGGGCTATCATGGGGAGCGATGCTCGCTGTGGACTATAGTCTAAAATATCCAGAGAACGTAGAAAAACTCGTATTGATTTCTCCGGGAATGAACGGTTGGCAATATTTCAAAGATCCGCTGGCACAGCAAAATTACGACCTTCGGCAACTTGCCAAAAAAATGAACCAAAAGGCAATGTTTGTAGAATATTTCCAACGTAATTGGTCCGATGGCCCCGGCCAGCCTGCAACAAGGTTACGGAAACCCGTCCGGCGTTACATAGAACAAATTATATTACAAAATGTAAACGAGCATTGGAACGAATCGTGGTCCAAGCTCTCAAACAATACACAAATAAATACCATAACCAAAAAAACGTTGCTGATCACAGGGCAATTGGATGCGTTGGACATTCATGAAATCGCCAAAGAATATCATCAAAATATTTACAATTCCCAATGGACGGAAATCAAAAATGCAGCCCACACTCTTGTTTTAGAAAAACCCGAAAAAACGAATCGGTTGCTCGGAAAGTTTTTGAAGGAATAGTTTCAGGTTTATTTTTCTCTTTCCTTCCACGTTTTTCAACAATATTTATACAGCTCCACATTCCAACACTCGGAAAAATTTATGTAAACTAAACGATAGTTTGCAAATTATCAATTCTGCTCATTATTTTTCTAATCATAAATTGTAAATAATACTCATAAAAAAACCGCAACCAATTAAGGCTGCGGTTTTCACATTAATCTATTTCTAAAAGCTTACTTCACTTCTTCAAAATCTACGTCCTCAACGTCGCTGTTTTCAGCGCCGCCGCCTGTGCTTCCCTGCTCTGCTCCTGCTCCGGCATCACCGGTTGGGGCACCCTGCTGGTCTGCCTGGGCTTTGTACATTTCTTCTGAAGCAACTTTCCAAGCTTCGTTAATCTTATCCAAAGCTGGCTGAATATTGCTCACCTCTTTGGTTTCGTAAGCTTTTTTCAGTTCTTCCAAAGCTTCCTCAATTGGCTTTTTCTTATCATCAGATAATTTATCGCCAAACTCTTCCAGTTGCTTTTCAGTCTGGAAGATCATTGCATCTGCTTCGTTCAGTTTTTCAACTTTTTCCTTCGCAGCCTTATCGCTTTCGGCATTTGCCTCGGCATCGGCCTTCATCTTTTTGATTTCCTCTTCGGTCAAGCCGGAAGAAGCCTCAATACGGATATCCTGCGTTTTGTTGGTAGCCTTGTCAGTAGCGCTTACTTTAATGATACCGTTGGCATCAATATCGAACGTTACCTCAATTTGTGGCACCCCGCGCTGTGCTGGCGGAATTCCGTCTAAGTGGAAACGACCGATTGTTTTGTTGTCATTCGCCATTGGGCGCTCCCCTTGCAATACGTGGATTTCAACACTGGGCTGATTATCTGCCGCTGTAGAGAATACCTGACTTTTCTTGGTAGGAATGGTAGTGTTGGCCTCAATCAATTTGGTCATTACACCACCCATAGTTTCAATACCAAGTGAAAGTGGGGTTACATCAAGAAGAAGTACATCTTTCACATCTCCGGTCAATACACCACCTTGAATTGCGGCACCAACAGCTACAACTTCATCTGGGTTTACCCCTTTGTGTGGTTTTTTTCCGAAGAATTTTTCAACGGCTTCCTGCACTGCAGGAATACGGGTAGAACCCCCAACAAGAATTACTTCATCTATATCGCTCTTGCTCAAACCAGCAGCTTTCATTGCTTTTTCACAAGGCTCGATAGTTCTTTTTACAAGTGGCTCAATCAGTTGCTCAAACTTTGCGCGTGTCAACGTTTTTACCAAGTGCTTTGGTCCGCTAGCAGTAGCCGTAATGTAAGGCAAATTGATTTCGGTTTGTGTGGAGGAAGACAATTCAATTTTTGCTTTTTCAGCAGCTTCCTTTAAACGCTGGAGCGCCATTGGATCTTTCTTCAAATCAAAATCTTCTTCTTTTTTGAATTCATCAGCCAACCAATTGATAATTTTTTGGTCAACATCATCACCACCCAAGTGGGTATCACCATCGGTAGCCAATACTTCAAAAACGCCGTCCCCCAATTCTAGGATACTAACGTCATGCGTACCACCACCAAAGTCAAATACCACTACTTTTTGGTCGGTTCCCTTTTTATCAAGACCGTACGCTAGAGCTGCCGCAGTGGGTTCGTTGATAATACGTTCCACTTTAAGACCGGCAATTTCACCGGCTTCCTTGGTTGCGTGGCGCTGGCTATCGTTAAAATATGCAGGAACGGTAATTACCGCACGGGTAACGTCTTGTCCTAAATAATCCTCGGCAGTCTTCTTCATTTTCTGAAGAATCATTGCGCTCAGTTCCTGTGGGGTGTACATACGTCCGTCAATGTCAACACGGGCGGTATCGTTATCACCTTTTACCACTTTATATGCTGCATGTTCCGCTTCACTCTTTGATTCGGAATATTTGTTCCCCATAAATCGCTTAATGGAGCTGATGGTCTTTGTAGGGTTGGTAACAGCCTGACGTTTTGCAGGATCCCCTACTTTAATTTCGCCACCTTCCACAAATGCAATTACGGAAGGAGTTGTTCTTTTTCCTTCGGCGTTAGGAATAACCGTTGGCTCGCTACCTTCCATCACGGCAACGCAGGAGTTGGTTGTACCTAAGTCGATTCCAATTATTTTACTCATATCTATTGTGTTATATATTTAGTTAATTCAATTTTATTTTACGGTCTGTATAAGACAATGATTGTGCCAGCGGAGGACGACTGCCATGATGTCAGAAATTTTTATTGAATATATTGCTGGCCGTAGTTAAGCGCCAAATCTCAAAATCCAAATTCAAGAAAAAATAGATTTTTGCACTGTTTTTATTTGGAATTTTTTATTTGGAATTTCTTTTCGATATTGGAATATTTCCATAATTTTGGAATAAACCCAATGTCATGTTTTTGAATTGCCACACTTATTACAGCCTTCGGTTCGGAACCTTCAAAATCAGCGAGTTGCTGGAGTTGGGGCAAGCCAATGGCGCAACGACAATGGCGCTTACCGATGTAAATTCCACCTCTGCCTGCTTGGAATTTGTACGGCTTTCCACAAATTATAATGTGAAGCCAATCTTGGGCGTGGATTTCAGAAAGCGCGCCAAACAGCAATTTATAATGCTTGCCAAAAACAACGAAGGTTTTCACTATATAAATGAATACCTTTCTGCCTTTCTCCACGAGCGCCAAGGCACGGAAAACCTAAAAATTCCCGCCAGGGCCGAGCAACTTCCACATACCTTTATTATATATCCGTTTGCTTCCTTTGAAGGCGAAACGCTTTTGGAAAACGAATTCCTGGGCGTAAAAATGGAGGACATCAACCGCTTGAAATTTTCGCAGTGGAAGCACCGGCAGGAAAAGCTGGTGGTTTTGCACACGGTGACTTTCAAACATAAAAAAGGTTTCAACACCCACCGATTGCTCCGCGCCATCGACAACAATACGCTGCTGAGCAAATTGTCCGCTTCGGAACAGGGCAACGAGTCCGATGTATTTATTTCGGAGGAAATAGTGAAAAAATCTTTTGCCGAATTTCCAAAGCTCATTGAAAATACCGAACAGCTTTTGAAGCGCTGTCACGTGCATTTCGATTTTTCAAAAAAAACCACCTGTAATCAAAAATCGTACACCGCCAATGAGGCGCTGGATTTCCGTTTGCTGAAAAAATTGGCCTATGCCGGCCTGCCCTATCGCTACAAACGCCCGGGCGAACGGGTAATGAAGCGGATGGAAAAGGAACTCGAAATAATCCGCGAAAAAGGATTTGTTTCCTATTTTCTTATCAACTGGAAAATCCTGAAATACGCCCGCAGCAAAGGCTATTTTTACGTGGGCCGCGGCAGTGGCGCCAATAGTATCATCGCCTATCTACTTCGCATTACCGATGTGGACCCTGTGGAATTGGACCTTTATTTTGAACGGTTCATAAATCTATACCGAAAAAATCCGCCCGATTTCGATATTGACTTTTCGTGGCAGGACCGGGACGACATTACCGATTTCATCTTTAAAACTTTTAGCAATACGTCGCTCATCGCCGTTTACAACACCTTTAAATACAAGGCCTCGGTGCGCGAGCTGGGCAAGGTTTTCGGGCTGCCGAAAGAGGAGATAGACCGACTGTCGGGCGGCGACTACGATTTCAATTCGCTGGACAAACTTTCGCAATTGGTGGTTATTTATGGCAAATACATTGAAGGGTTCCCCAATTATCTGGGCATCCACGCGGGCGGGATCCTGATTTCGGAAAAACCCATCCATTATTATTCCGCCACCTTTATGCCGCCAAAGGGCTATGCCACCACGCAATTTGATATGGTAATTGCAGAGGATGTGGGACTTTATAAATTCGATATTTTAAGCCAACGCGGATTGGGAAAAATAAAGGATGCCGTGGAAATAGTGAAATACAACCACCCCGAGAAAAAACCCATTGACATCCACGACATTACCCGTTTCAAAAAAGACGAAAAGATAAAGACGCTCCTGCGCAATGCGGAGGCCATAGGCTGTTTTTATGTGGAGTCGCCCGCCATGCGGATGCTGCTGCGCAAATTGCAGGTGGACGATTATCTGGGGCTGGTGGCGGCCAGCTCGGTAATCCGCCCCGGCGTGGCCAAGAGCGGGATGATGCGCGAGTATGTGCTGCGCTACCGCCATCCCGAAAAACGCAAGGATGCCCATCCCGTGCTGCTGGATATTATGCCCGAGACCTTCGGGGTGATGGTGTACCAAGAAGACGTTATAAAAGTGGTGCACCACTTTGGCGGGCTGGATCTGGGCGAGGCAGATATGTTGCGAAGGGGAATGAGCGGCAAGTTCCGCTCGCGGGAAGAATTCCAAAAAGTGAAGGACCAGTTTTTTGAAAACTGTAAAAATTCCGGCAAGAACGAAGCCTTTACAGCAGAAGTTTGGCGGCAGATAGAAAGTTTTGCGGGCTATGCCTTTGCCAAGGGACATTCCGCTTCATACGCGGTTGAAAGCTACCAAAGTCTTTTTCTGAAAGCCTATTTTCCGTTGGAATATATAGTGGCGACGCTTAACAACGGTGGCGGATTTTACAGCGTGGAACTTTACGTACACGAGGCACGAATGCACGGCGGAAACATCCTGCAGCCCTGCATAAACCGCAGTTTCAATGAAACGGTCATTTATGGGAAGGATATTTACATCGGCTTCGGGTTTTTACAGTTTATGGAATCGAAACTTATCCAAAAAATAATCGCGGAACGCAACAAAAACGGTGCTTTTAAAAGTCTGGATGATTTTCTGGAGCGCATTTCCATCGGAATGGAGCAAGTTACCATTCTTATAAAAATAAACGCCTTCCGCTTTACGGGAAGAAATAAACGCGAACTGCTATGGAAAGCCTATATGAAGATAAACAAGGTGAGTTTTGAGGAGGACGCCCCTACCCTTTTCCGACCGAAGCGCATAGATTACCAAACGCCATCGCTGCTGCACACGGCAATGGAAGACGCTTTTGACGAAATGGAACTGTTGGGGTTTCCGCTGTGCAGTCCTTTTGAGTTGCTTGCAAAGCCTTCGGAAAATAGATTACGGGCCGCACAACTTCCACAGTTTATAGGAAAAACGATAACTATTGAAGGATATTTAATAACCACCAAAAGAACCCGTACCTCGCGCGGCGATTATATGTACTTCGGAAATTTTGTGGACCGCGACGGCCATTTTGTGGATACGGTACACTTTCCACCGGTGGCACGTCAATATCGCTTCCGCGGAAAAGGGGTTTACAGCATTACGGGAAAGGTGATGGAAGAATTTGATTGTATCACTATTGAGGTTTTAAAAATGGAGCGATTGGCGATAATCCAGGATCCGCGGTATAGCCCAAGCCCCCTACCCCCTGCCTACGTGTCTCCGGCAGGCAGGCCCGAAGGGGGAACTGTTACGGATAATAGCCGAAAGACGATAAGAGGTAAGACCGCTGCGCTATAAGACGTAGGAAGTAGGACTAAAAAAACACAAGAACAGAACCCGAAGGGATTGTCTCAGCTTGCTCATGTTGTCATACGTCCCACGTTTTATCGCCCTAAGTCAATTTTTTTTTAAAAATGAACGACAAAAGAAACATAGTGCATATGGATTTGGACACCTTTTTTGTGTCCTGCGAGCGCTTGCTGGATCGCAAGTTGATCGGCAAACCTGTATTGATAGGCGGTACAAGCGACCGTGGCGTGGTGGCCTCGTGCAGTTATGAGGCGCGGAGCTTTGGTATCCATTCGGCCATGCCGATGAAGTTGGCGCGACAGCTTTGTCCCGAAGCCATCGTGGTGCGAGGCGATGCAAGTACCTACAGTAAGTTTTCTGACACGGTTACCGAAGTAATCAAAGAAAGTGTGCCCCTCTATGAAAAATCGTCGGTAGATGAATTTTATATCGATCTTACGGGAATGGACAAGTTTTTCGGTTGCGAAAAATTAGCTTCAGAATTGCGGCAACGTATCATAAAAGAAACCGGGCTGCCCATTTCCTTCGGACTTTCCGTGAACAAGACCGTTTCAAAAATAGCCACGGGCGAAGCAAAGCCCAACAACCAAATCCATATTTTAAAAGGTACCGAAAAACCCTTTCTTTCCCCTTTATCAGTAAACAAAATTCCCATGGTGGGTCAAGTTACCTACCGGGCCTTCTGCGATCTGGGCATAAAACAAATAAAAACAATACAAGAAATGCCCGTAGAAATGATGACCAAAGTTTTTGGAAAGAACGGACAGACCATTTGGCAGAAAGCAAACGGTATAGACAACACGCCCGTAGAGCAATATACCGAACGCAAATCCATTTCTACCGAACGTAGCTTTGACCGCGACACTACCGATGTAAAAAAACTGGAAGGCATCATCATTGCTATGGCAGAAAATCTGGTTTTTCAATTGAGGCGGGGCAATAAGCTTACTGCCTGCATTACCTTCAAAATACGGTATTCAGATTTCCAGACCTATACCGTGCAGAAAAAAATACCGTATAGTTCCGCAGACCATAAAATTATTCCCGTGGTGATGGAACTATTTAAAAAACTCTATCAGCGCCGGTTGTTGGTGCGGATGGTGGGCGTTCGCTTCAGCCATTTAGTGGAAGGCGGTTTCCAGATAGACCTTTTTGACGACAATGAAAAAATAATCAACCTCTACCACGCAATGGACAAAATGCGCGATCGTTACGGCGACCGTGCGGTTATGCGCGCTGCGGGAATGGAGGCCAAAAGCATCGGTCGCTGGAACCCGTTCACGGGAGCGCCGCCGCCGCTGTTGCCCAACAGAAGGAGGTGATTCAATGTTGAATGTTCAATGCTCAATGCTCAAAAATAAATTCATAATTATCAATTCTTCATTCATGATTAAATAAGATGCTATCTTTGTTTTTAAAAGAAATTTGAATGGAGAGTATCAGCGTTTTTGACATGTTATCGATCGGCGTCGGGCCATCGAGTTCGCATACATTAGGTCCGTGGCGCGCAGCCCTGCGATGGATTGAGGAATTGAAAGAAAAAAATCAATTTGATGAGATAACTGAGATTTCAGTGGATCTGTACGGCTCCCTTTCGCTTACGGGCAAAGGACACGCCACAGATATTGCAGTAATGCTGGGCCTCTCGGGTTTTGATCCTGTAACTTTTCCTATAGAAAATATTGAAAAGGAAATTGATTTTATCAATTCAGAAAATAAATTAAAACTGAACGGGGAGTTGGAAGTTCCCTTTTTTCCAAAGCAGAATATTATTTTCAACCGAAAGTTTTTGGAGTTTCATCCAAATGGAATGACTTTTAAGGCAACATTAAAGGATGGCTCCAAAAAATCCTCTTCGTTTTATTCAATAGGCGGTGGTTTTACCGTGAAGAAGGAACGAAAACGTAAAAAAATAAAACTGGCAAAATTTGCGCAATTTCCTTTTCCCATAGAAAAGGGAACGGAGCTTCTGGCATATTGCAAAGCTGAAAGAAAAAGTATTTCTGAAATAGTACTCGAAAACGAAAAGTCGCTGCGAAGCGAAGACGAAATAAACGACGGCCTAAAAAAAATATGGGATGTAATGCTCGATTCCATGTACGTTGGCGCCCATACGAAAGGTACTTTGCCCGGCGGATTAAATGTAACACGTCGTGCTTTTGAAATGAACAAGAACCTAATTGGCGATAGCAAATACACCAATGCTGATGAATGGATTGCTGCCATTAGAAATACCGAGGTAAAATTCCGTCAAATTCTGAAATGGGTCTCGTGCTTTGCCTTGGCCGTAAATGAAGTGAATGCTTCCTTAGGGCGTGTTGTTACGGCACCAACCAATGGAAGCGCGGGCGTAATTCCAGCCGTGATGCTGTATTATATGGTGATTGAAAACCACGATGCAAATTTTGAGGACGTTCGTAAATTTTTACTCACGGCTGGCGAAATTGGCAGTATCTTCAAAAAAGGTGCTACCATTTCGGCAGCTATGGGCGGCTGCCAGGCAGAGATCGGCGTTTCCTCCTCCATGGCCGCCGGTGCCCTTTGTGAACTAATGGGCGGCACGCCCGAACAATGCTTAATGGCCAGTGAAATTGCAATGGAACATCACCTGGGAATGACGTGCGATCCCATTGCAGGTTTAGTGCAAATTCCGTGTATTGAACGCAATGCAATGGGCGCCATTAAAGCCATCAACGCCTGCGAAATGGCTTTGGATAGCGATCCTTCCAAAGCAAAGGTGCCCCTCGATAAAGTGATTGCCACCATGTGGGAAACGGCCAAGGACATGACTTCAAAATATAAGGAAACCAGTGAGGGTGGTCTTGCTGTGCAAGTGAATATTAGCGATTGTTAAAATCATTCCTTCTTACAGCTCCCAATGCGAAGGGAATCTATAAGATTAAGGATTTTCCAACTCTCGTCCGTGTAAACCAACGTAAATGAATTGGCCCCACAATGGCTAAATTTTCCGTCCATGTAATATTCATACGGCGCCCAAACGTGTGCAATATTACCGTCGCTATTTACAATATAATCGGTCAACTTTTCATCCCAATCCAGCTCTTTGCCCTTTGTAGCGGCATACTGAAGCAAATCTGACGATCTAATATAGATTAGAATATTTTCCTGTTCGGTATTAAGATAGGCGCGATTCATGGTCATGTTGGGGTGCATCACCGATTTCATTTTTAGCGTGTCGCCCGCACGGTATCCATCCATAAAAATATTGATGATTATTTTGGCATTTTCCGTAGAGAGCGATTCTTGGCCAAAACTTTGGACTGCCATAAAAATTGAAAAAAGAAAGATTAGAGATTTCATCTTGAAAATTTTACTTGGTTACTATTCAAAAATAGTACTTTTACATTTTAATAGAACCAGTTTTAAAGAATATGTCAACAGCCAAAAAAGAATATAAGCGCATCACTACCAAAACTTTGGTAGATATGAAAAAGAAAGGTGAAAAAATCTCCATGCTCACGGCCTATGATTTTACCATGGCTAAGATCGTTGACAGTGCTGGCATTGATGTAATCTTGGTGGGTGACTCAGCTTCAAATGTAATGGCTGGCCACGAAACCACCCTGCCGATAACCTTGGATCAAATGATCTATCACGCAGCCTCGGTAGTTCGGGCTATTGAGCGTAGTTTGGTGGTTGTTGATCTGCCTTTCGGAAGTTATCAAAGTGACCCAAAGGAAGCATTGCGCTCTGCCATCCGTATTATGAAGGAAAGCGGTGGGCACGCCGTAAAACTGGAGGGCGGAAAGGAAATAAAAGAATCCATAAAGCGAATTTTGAATGCAGGTATTCCCGTTATGGGCCATTTGGGTTTAACGCCCCAGTCCATTTATAAATTCGGGACTTATACCGTGCGCGCAAAGGAGGAGGAAGAAGCAGATAAATTAATAGCCGATGCTATTTTACTTGAGAAAACAGGGTGTTTCGCTATTGTATTGGAAAAGGTACCGGCAAAATTGGCTCAGGAAGTTTCTGAAAAAATAAGCATTCCCGTAATCGGCATTGGTGCGGGTAACGGTGTTGATGGACAAGTTCTGGTAACACATGATATGATTGGGATGACCCACGAATTCAATCCGCGTTTTCTCAGGCGGTATTTAGATTTATATACGGAAATGAAAAGCGCTTTCAGCAAATACAGCGATGATGTGAAAAGTGGTGATTTTCCAAATGACAGTGAACAATATTAATTGATTGTTAGATTTTTTATTTAGAATCCAATAATCGAGCAATCCGAAAATCCAACAATCCAGAAATCCAGCCCACATAGCACCAAGGATAATCTTCAAATTCTTTTTGAAGACAATCATTTAATAGTTATCAATAAACGCCCGGGAGACATTGTACAGGGCGACAAAACGGGAGACTTACCTCTTTCCGAAGTGGTGAAACAGTACATCGCCGAAAAATACAATAAACCCGGTGCGGTATTTTTGGGCGTAGTTCACAGATTGGACCGACCCACAAGTGGAATTGTTGTTTTTGCAAAAACTTCCAAAGCACTGGCCCGCTTAAATAAAATGTTTTCCAAAAGGGAAACCGAAAAAATCTATTGGGCAATTGTAAAGGAGGCGCCGCCCAAAACAGCCGATACATTAACGCATTTTTTAAAAAGAAATCCAAAGCAAAATAAGTCGTACGCCCATAGTAAAGAAGTTCAGGATAGTAAAAAGGCAATTCTCCACTACAAACTTTTGAAAAGACTGGACAATTATTATTTATTGGAAATTACTTTGGAAACGGGAAGGCACCATCAAATTCGGTCGCAGCTGTCCGCTATTGGTTGCTCCATAAAAGGCGATCTGAAATATGGGTTTGACCGAAGCAATCCCGATGGCAGCATTCATCTTCACGCTAAAAAACTGACTTTAATCCATCCAGTACAAAAAGAAGAACTGATAATAGAAGCCGCTGCTCCTACTGACGTGATATGGAATGCCTGCGATTAGAGCTGGATCAGTTTCTTTTTCAACGCAAAAATTACCAATCCCACCCTGTTTTTTATTTTTAGTCTTTTAAACAAATCTTGCCGATAACCATCAATTGTTTTCGGGCTCAGATCCATTATATTGGCTATCTCCTTATAGGTCATTTCGGAACAGGCCAATTTTATAAAAGTAAGTTCATTTTCCTTAAAATCAAGGATTCTGCCTTCCTCATCGGGAGTTAAGGAATGTAACAGGGTTTCAGATACCTTTTCGGAATGGTAGTAGCCTCTTTCCTGTAATTCTTCCAAAGCCGTATTTAGAATTTCTGGATGAATATCCTTCAACAGATAACCTTTCACCCCTCTTCGAAGCATTTTAAGAATAGTCTGTTCCTCATCCTCCATAGAGAGTGCGAGCACATTTATTCCGGGATGGGTATCTGCGAGCCATTCAGCAGTTTCAAAACCATTCATTACTGGCATATTTATATCCAAGAGAATTATATCTGGCAAAACGTTACTCTTTTCAATTTTTTGTTGAAGCTGCAATCCATTTTTTGCGTGAAATAACACTGTGAAATTCGGAAAGGAATTTATAAGTTTTTCCAAAGATCTCGCAAAAAGCGAGTGGTCATCAACTATGGCAACAGTATGTTTTTCTTTGGAGTTCATGCGTTTGCTTTAAAAGGATAGCTCAAATATAACCGGGTACCATTTCCTATTTCTGAAATGATCTGGTAATCTGCATTAATCAATGCGGCTCTGCTTTTCATGGTTTCCATTCCCGAACTATCGGTCTTCAAAGAAGTATCGAAACCTATACCATCGTCCGTGGCCGAAATATCAAGCGTTGTTTCTTTATATTCTAAATGTACGAATAATTTTGAAGCCCGCGCATGTTTCAACACGTTTGACAGAAATTCTTGCAGAATACGGAAAATTATAATTTCACTGGAGCTGTTTATAGGTATAATATCGCCTGTTATTTGTGCTGAAGCATCCAAATATCCCAATCGCTTTACCCTGTCCAGTTCCACCTGTAGGGATGCCAGCAATCCATTTTTTAAGACCACGTCATTATTTAAAACTTTGGAGAGCGACCGAATTTCTTGCACCGTTTCCTGCACTACCTCTTTCGTTTCCTTTATTTGTCCGTGATAAGTCGGGGGTACGGCATTCATTAATACATTTAATTGAATATTGGCAACAGATAGCAATTGGCCCACATTATCGTGCAACTCCCACGCAATATTTTTCAAGGTTTGTTCCTGAATCTCTATTTTAGAATCGGCAAGTTCACGTTGATAGCGCTTTTCTGCTTCAAACCTATCCTTTAGAAATTTATTTTTTCTTCTTTGAAAAGCAATTACAAAAACAATTGAAAAGATTGTAAAGAACAGCAACACCGCAATAAAGTAAACTATTAAAAGTTTTTCCTGGGGAAGTAAGGGTCCTTTTTCCGTGAGCATATTAAAAATCCAGCAATATAGATGGAATAGAATAAATAATTAGTCCCAAAGATAACCAGTGTATATAAACGTACAAAACCCGGATCAATAGAATTGCTAAAATATGAGCTGTAAATGAACAGAGGCGTGGTGCATAAATGGAAAATCAATGCGCCGACCGATACATAAAACGGTAAGCTTTTCTGTACCTGCAGAATTTGTTCACTTCGCAATAATTCCAGATAATACAAAGAAATGCTCAAAAGGACCAAGAAGGTTCCGAGCAATCGAAAAATGGGCAAAAAGATATTAAAAAAATCATTGGAAAAGGCAATTTCCGCAAGACTCACCACTATTAAAAGTAGCGAACTAAAATTTAATATTCTCACGGAGTCCCTTGAAGTTAAGTGCCATTTGAAATAATTGATATAAAACAAATAGCTAATAATTCCATAGATATTAAAAAGCCAATAATTTTTTTGGAACACACTATTCTTCAGAAATGATAGATACCCCGAATCCATGAGAATGGTGTACCAACCCAAAATTTCCACACAAACCGTAAACCCTAAAAAGAGCATCAAGTAAAAAGTAGGCTTTGATTTATTTTTTCTGTAATAAAACAAAGCGGCAATAAATGCCGATAATTCAAGAAGGTGAGCTATAATTGCAGCTGTCATTCAATATTTTTTATTAAGGATCTTAGTTTTTCCATCTTTCATAAAAAAGAGAGAATTAAAAAACTTGAGAAATAGGCAGGGATTTACTGCCCTACATTTGTATTTATGGGCTTTAATAAACAGACTTAAGTTGTTATTTTACCTTCCCGAAATTTTACTTTTGGCCAGAAAATGCTCCTTCACGCGCTAAACATTTCAAAATTTGGATACCTAGTAACTGTGAGGAGGCCATCCACCTATAACCGTGTTGAACGGATCTATTTTATAATTGTTCGGCGCTCCGCTATTTATCCCAACGGTTGGAGCTAAAAAGCAAGTAGCTTTATCTGTAGTATCGTTATCATAGGCACCAAAATAGATACGTACGCCAGGATTGGTTATTTCCTGTTTTTTCGATTCTGCGCGCACATAATCCAAAAATTCTTGAAGTTCCTCAAGACTAAAAAGAAATTCCCGCGTATCATTTGATCCCATTGCGCGCTCAATATCCACAGCTCGGGTGGCCACCCAATTATCCTGTAATTCTCTTGCTTTGTCAACGGTAATACATTTTGATGGTTTTGACATAATTGAAATTGGTTTTTGGTTAATTGGCAGCAATGTAGTAAAAACAATCAAAAAAGCACTTTCCCCACCCAATAAACAGGAAAAATCCTCTCCCATAATAGGAAATTTCCTATTAATTAATCAGGGTTTTCCCTATTGAAAAAGTAGGGAAACCACCCGAAAAAATTCAGGTAAAATACTGTTGTATAGCCTTTTAACTTTTAATATATTTGAATTTCCCAATCTAATCTATTAAGAATTCCCCGCAGATGATCTACGAAACACTCGAAATAGTAAAAGATCAGGTTTCAAAATATTTGGAGCTTAAAACCACGGACGGCAATCTGGTGGTACTGGAAAACGTGTCCAAACACGACGATCCGGACCTCAACACCAAGAACGACAAAGTGGTGCTTTCGCTTTTAAATATTGAGGAAGAGACAGCCCTTAAAAACAATCCAAACGTAAAATTCAAAAATGGAGAAACGCTTTACAAGAATGCTCCCGTAAACTTAAATATTTTCGCTCTTTTTTCGGCCAACCGAAGTACGTATACCAGCTCGTTGACGGCGCTTTCCTATATTATAGAGTTCTTCCAGTCAAAAAAAATCTTTACGCAAACAAACACACCATTGAATCCAACCATTCCGGTTTTGGAGAATATAAAAGAGTTTCGCTTTATTGCCGAGCTCTACACCCCAACCTTTGAGCAACTAAATTACATCTGGGGAACCTTGGGCGCAAAAGCGCTGCCAAGCGTGCTATACAAAATAAGCGTCGTGAAAATTGAAAGCGACTCACTAGTTGAAAAAGGCAAACCGATTACTGAAATTTCTGGAATCCTCAATAACAATATGCCATGAGTTTTACTGCCACATATAAAATTCTGTTCGGTATGAATCTGTACCACCACTATTTTTTGGATGATGGCAGTATAGCTTTTGATGCGAATGCTACTTTAAAGGAAGCGCAGCTCAACAAATACAATTTTGGGGATTTCTGTGAAATAATTCCTTCCGAAGAAACACAGGAAATTTTTAAAGGGAGCAAGCTAGTTTTCAAAACTACTCACAGCGGATTCACCATATATGCGAAAGCCGAGGAAACTGCGCCCAATTCGGGAACATACAGACCTTTTGTAAACCTTCCGCAAACAACGGTTTTCAATTTTTTGATTTATGTGAAAGATCCGCTTTTCGAAAATTATTCAACGGTGAATCCAAAGCCGGCCATTCCCTATTATTTTTCAAACAAAAAACCTGTTTCCGAAGGCGTTTCTTTCAATTATTTAGATTTGGAAACCACTACCCTGCCCGTAGAAAATTTCACTATAAACCAAACAAGTTATGGTGAAATGGCAAAAAATCTTTCCACCAAAGAAAAGATTGGGCTTTTCGGAATCATTTCGTTGGAAATGGCGGGAGACGACACTGTTCCCTTCGACGGCAACGCACGGAATATTCTAAACGCAAACGGAACCATTCCCGCTTTTCCAAAAACCTTCAAACTTCAATTAAAAAACCGAAGCACCATCTGGAACTACCGCGATGCTTCAACCAATACACTCCTCCACTCTACAGATCCCACAACACTTCCGTTGGCCAAAAACGGTATTATAGGTTACAGTTTTAACGGCCAAGAAAGACCTTCCGCATTCCCATCCCGACTCATATTTGAAAAGGACGGCGGCGGAAATATCATAAAAACCATTTCAGAAATATTTATTAACCAATAACAAAAACTATGGCAACTACGTACAAAACACCCGGGGTCTATGTGGAGGAAATATCGAAGTTTCCACCATCTGTGGCCCAAGTGGAAACAGCAATCCCGGCCTTTATTGGCTACACCGAAATCAGCGACACAACCGTCCGCAACAAACCGAAACGTATTGTTTCGCTGCTGGAATACGAAACCTATTTTGGAAAGGCGGAGAAGGAAGCAAACATTACCGTAACCATCAACGATACCATAAACAGCGGGCCACCGGTACAGCTTTTAGATCAAAAGTTTAGCGTGGCGCTGGGAACTACCAGTCCGTATGTAATGTATTATGCCCTTCGGATGTACTTTGACAATGGCGGAGGGCCTTGCTACATCTGCTCTGTGGGCGATTACACAAGTGGTTCCGTTAACCAACCGTTGCTTTCGGGAGGACTGGACGAACTTGAAAAATTTGATGAGCCCACCCTGTATGTATTTCCAGATGCGATGGCTGTTTCCACCGCTTCAAGCTACTACTCGCTTATAAACAGGGCATTGATGCAATCGCAAAAGTTAAAAGACCGCTTTGTTATTATAGATGCTTTCGCTAACAACAGCGATAACATTCGCAATACAGCCTCTTTGGGCAACGGCGTTGACCTATTGAAATATGGCGCAGCTTACCATCCGTTTTTAAGAACAGTTTACAGTTACGCGTATGATGACGCTAACGTAACCTTGGCTCATAATGTAACTGATGAATCAAACTCAACAACAACGGGCGTTTATGACACCAAAGCATTAAGCGAGCTTGCAGACAGTGGCGATTCCGATTTCAACTTGATACTTTATAACAAAATAAAGACGGAACTGGAAAAACAATACGTAACACTTCCGCCAAGCAGTGCAATGGCCGGGGTTTATGCACGAGTGGACAGCAATCGGGGCGTTTGGAAAGCCCCTGCAAACGAATCGGTGAGTGCCGCTGTGGAGCCCACAATCAAAATTACACACGAAGCACAGCAGGATTTGAACATCCATACCTCAGGAAAATCCATCAATGCCATCCGGTCATTTACGGGGAAGGGAATCTTGGTCTGGGGCGCACGAACTCTTGCAGGCAATGACAACGAGTGGAAATATGTTCCCGTTCGCCGTTTCTTCAATATGGTGGAAGAGTCTGTTGAAAAAGCTACGGCACAGTTCGTCTTCGAACCCAACGATGCCAATACCTGGGTAAAAGTACGCGCGATGATTGAAAATTTCCTAATTCTTCAATGGCGCGCCGGAGCATTAGCTGGAGCCAAACCCGAACAGGCATTTTACGTTCGCGTAGGCTTGGGCGAAACAATGACCGCAGATGATATTCTCAACGGAATCATGAACATCGAAATAGGAATGGCAGCAGTACGCCCTGCAGAATTCATCGTGTTGAAATTCTCACACAAAATGCAAGAAGCATAGTCTTAGTTTGCAGTTTTCAGTATCAGTGAGCAGTTATTTCAAACGGAACACAAAACACTTAACATTTAACCATTAACATTTAACATATAGCAAAATGGCAAATACATATCCATTAGTAAAGTTTCATTTCTCAGTGGACTGGGGAGGAACAAACATAGGTTTTACCGAGGTCAGTGGACTGGACGTAGAAACCGAATTGATCGAGTACCGTCACGGTGCCAGCCCGGAATACAGCAAAATAAAGATGCCGGGAATGCAGAAATACAGCAATATCACTTTAAAACGCGGCTCGTTTGCGAACGACAATGAATTTTACAAATGGTGGAATACCGTAAGCCTAAATAAAATTGAGCGCCGCGACATCACCATTTCATTGCTGAACGAAGAGCACGCGCCGGTAATAGTTTGGAAGGTGAAAAACGCCTTTCCGATAAAGGTACAATCCACAGATTTGAAAGGCGACGGCAACGAAACCGCCATTGAAACTCTGGAGATTGCCCACGAAGGTCTAACCATCCAAAACGGAGATTGATGGCCACTGAATATCCTCCGGTAAGCTTTCATTTTAAGGTGGAATTCAACGGAATTTCCTCACAGGAAAAAGACGTTCAGTTCCAATCGGTATCGGGGCTTTCCGTAGATATCGAGACCGAGGAGTTTGCAGAGGGAGGCGAAAATAGGTTCAAGCATAAATTGCCGGTGCGGTCCAAATTTCCAAACCTCATTTTGAAACGCGGAATGGTAACCGATTCCGAACTCATAAAATGGTGCCGGAACGCAATTGAAAGTTTTCAGTTTAAACCGATTGATCTCACAGTAAAATTGCTGAACGAGAAGCATGAACCGCTTGTAACTTGGAACGTTGTGCATGTTTATCCCGTAAAATGGAGCGTCGACGATTTCAATGCCGAAGAAAGCAAAGTAACGATTGAGACCATAGAATTGGCCTATAACTATTTTACACTCGTATAAAATGCCTATCGAAATCAAAGAGCTTAACATAAAAATAAATGTGAACGGTACTGAGCAAACCAATGCCTCTCCTGATAAACAATCAGGAGGCAAAGCGGAAGCTGTGATAAAAGCTGCCGTGGAAGAGGTTATGCGAATTGAATCCCGAAAAAACGAACGATAATGAAAGGGGAACTTACAAAGCTGAAAATAATAGCGTACCGCGATAACAAGTTTACACGAATCGTGGGTGACGGCATATTTTCTTCTTTATTGAACCCAGAAAAATATGCCTTCAAATATAAGGTGGAATATACCGAAGCGCAGGGTCAAGGCACCAGCGCATCACAACCAAAATACGTTCGTTCCGTCCCGGAGGATTTAAACCTTGAGTTTCTTTTTGATAGAACCGGGATAATTAAAGGTCATAGCAATGATCTCGGGGTAGGAATCGTGGCCGATATTGAACGATTCAAAAGAATTGTCTTCGATTATAACGGCGACGAGCACAAACCCAATTATTTAATGATTAGTTGGGGCACACTTATTTTTAAGGGAATTTTGGCCGAAATGACGATTGAATACAAGCTTTTTTCTCCCGAAGGAGTTCCGTTGCGTGCCGTTGTAAAAGCAAGTTTTAAAGGAATTGTTGAAGATTTGTTGCGATTGGCAAAGGAAAACAACAATTCGCCAGATTTAACACACGTACGGATTGTGAAAGAGGGCGACACCCTGCCTTTGATGACATTCAGAATTTACGGTGATTCAAAATATTACTTGCAAGTTGCAGCAGCCAACAATCTCACAAATTTCCGAAGATTGAAACCTGGCCAACAAATAAAATTTCCACCCATAGAAAAAGTTTCATAATATGCCCAATAGTAGAATCATAGAAACATCGCAAAGTGCAGATTTGGTAACCTTCAAAATATTAATTGACGGCAGCGAAATTTCGTCTGCCTATCAAGTAAAAAATATTTCTGTTGAAAAGGAAATAAACCGAATTCCCTTTGCACAGATTGTATTTATTGATGGCAATGCAGCATCGCAGGATTTCGAATTAAGCAATGAGGATTTATTGATTCCCGGGAAAAATATCGAAATAAAGGCAGGCTATCACAGCGATGATGAAACTATTTTTAAAGGAATAATCATAAAACACAGCATTAAAATCCGCGAGATCAATTCCGTTTTAATTGTGGAATGCAGGGACGAGGCCGTGAAAATGACCATTGGCAGAAAGAGCAATTTTTACTACGAAAGCAAGGACAGCGATATTATTGAAGAAATTATTGGCAAATACGCCTTGGAAAGCGATGTGGAAGTAACTTCGTTCACCAATAAGGAAATGGTGCAGTACCGCGCTTCCGATTGGGACTTTATAATGACGCGCGCTCAAATCAACGGACAGATTTGCACCGTGGATGATGGAAAAATAACAGTTTCAAAACCCAACCTTTCCCAAGATG
This sequence comes from Aequorivita vladivostokensis, assembly GCF_000952855.1. GTDB lineage: Bacteria > Bacteroidota > Bacteroidia > Flavobacteriales > Flavobacteriaceae > Aequorivita > Aequorivita vladivostokensis. Next base: position 138,252 of record NZ_JSVU01000003.1, read on the forward strand.
CCATTGAAACCGTTGTCTTTGGCGCTACCCTACTCGACTTTGACGCCGAAATGGATGCCCGAAACCAATTCAACACAATTACCGCATACGGCTGGAATCCTTCCGAACAGGAAATTGTGGAAGCCGAAGCCACTGACCCCGCAATTTCCCTAAACGGAAATATTTCGGTTTCCGATTTAGCAGATGTAATAAACCTTGAAAATTTAGAATTGAAAAGCGGCGGCAATTATAATTCGGCATCATTGCAAAATTGGAGCGATGCAAAAAGTCTATTCCAGCAACTTTCGAAAACCCGCGGACGGGTAAAATTTCAGGGCATTCCAACGGTAAAACCCGGAACGATGCTCAAGTTGGAAGGTGTGGGCGACCGTTTTAACGGAAAAATTTTCATCAGTGCCATTCGACACGAAATTGTGGATGGCAATTGGACCGTTGACGCCGAATTCGGGATAAACCCAAAATGGTTCAGTGAAACTTATGATATTTCAGAGTTGCCTGCTGCCGGAATCATTCCCGCGGTAAGTGGTTTGCAAATTGGAATCGTATCACAATTGGAATCAGACCCCAGTGGCGAGAATAGAATTTTGGTAAAAATACCCATCATCAATAATGAAGAACAGGGCATTTGGACACGTATCGCAACTCTGGATGCCGGAAATAACCGAGGCTCTTTCTTTCTGCCAGAAATTGGAGACGAAGTAATTGTAGGTTTCGTAAACGACGATCCAAACCATGCGGTAATCCTCGGAATGCTCCACAGCAGCGCAAAACCCGCCCCTTTGAAAGCCTCCGACGACAATCACGAAAAAGGTTTTGTTACCCGAAGTGAAATGAAACTCATTTTCAATGATGAGAAAAAATCAATCACTATTGAAACGCCTGGCGGGAAAAAAGTAACCATAGACGAAGATGCGGGAGCAATTGTAATTGAGGATGAAAATTCAAACAAAATAACAATGGACAGTGACGGAGTTGCAATTGAAAGCGGAAAAGATTTCAGTATAAAAGCAACCGGTGATTGCAACATTGAAGCTATGAATATAAATGTAAAAGCGAATGCCCAATTTAAAGCAGAAGGCAGTGCTGGAGCGGAAGTTTCAACCAGTGCCGTTGCAGTTTTAAAAGGATCATTGGTACAAATAAATTAGGGATTTGGGATTTGGGATTTGGGATTTGGGATTTGGGATTCGGGATTCGGGATTCGGGATTCGGGATTCGGGATTCGGGATTCGTAAAAGATAAAATTGAGGTTTCATATAACAAACTAACAAGCCTGAATTAATAAATTAACAAATCCCCAATTAACAATAAACTACAAACAATAAACATAAAAAATGCCACCAGCAGCCCGAATAAACGATATGCACATTTGCCCGATGACCAACCCAAATGGAAGTCCGCACGTTGGCGGGCCAATACTCCCAGCGGGCGAACCAACAGTCTTGATTGGCGGAATGCCCGCGGCCAGAGTTGGCGATATGGCAACCTGTGCGGGACCACCGGACTCAATTATAATGGGCTCGTCCTCAGTATTTATCGGCGGAATGCCCGCAGCGAGATTGGGAGATAGCACGGCACACGGAGGAAGTATTGTTTTGGGGGAATTCACGGTATTAATAGGAGGATAATTATGAATACATCAGATACATTTTTAGGAGAAGGTTGGAGTTTTCCGCCCCATTTTGACAAAAAAACGGGCCAATTGGTCACCACGGCCGGAGTGGTAGATATCAACAAAAGCCTTGAAATTCTTTTATCAACCCGCTTGGGCGAGCGAGTAATGCTACCCAATTATGGCTGCAATCTGGAAGAACTATTATTTCAACCGCTTGATGTAACCTTAAAGACCTATATAATTGAACTTATAAAAACCGCAATTCTGTATTACGAACCACGAATTGATACACAAACAGTATCGCTAGACACCACAAATGAGCTGAACGGCGAGGTCTTAATAAATATTGAATACGTTGTCAGAATCACAAATTCGAAGGCAAACCTTGTTTTTCCATTTTACAAAACCGAAGGCACCGAAGTATAAAAACCATGGCAAAAGACTGCGAAAATAAATTTCTGATAAACCATAAGGGCACCGAACAGACCCAAAGGTCGCTCAGCGCCATGCTTCCGGAAAATCTGAACTTGAACGATTTTTCAACGGAAGACTGGATGAAGTTTGCCAATAATTTTGCTTCGGAAGTAAATTATTTTTCTGTTGAAAATGCTGCTGTACCTTCGGGAAATTGGGAATCATTTTTTATTGAAAAGGAAAAAATCGCAGCTTTTTTAAGAGAGGCCGAAACTTCAAACCGCCTCTCCCCGCACCTTGCGCTTTTTGTGTGCTTTCTGAAATTGCTTGAAATTTCCAAAGCACATTTTAATGCACTAACCAAAAGACATCTCGATTTCTATTACAACGAAATTCTTCAAATTGACAAAAAAGCTCCGGTCGCAGATAGTGTTCATCTTATTTTTGAATTGGCCAAGAATTTTTCTACTTCCAAAGTAGATGAACATACGCTACTGGAGGCCGGAAAAGATGCTTTGGGGAAACGACTGCAATACGCAACTGATAAAGAAGTAGTCGTTAACAAAGCGACTGTTGGTGCCTTAAAAAGCATTTACCATCACAGAAAAACCAACAATCTAAACCCAAATGAATTTAACGGGCTATTTGCCGCGTCAGCAGTAAATTCCGCAGATGGTAAAGGCGAACCTTTTAAAGCCGATGCAAATTGGTTGCCCTTTGGTTACCCAACCCATTTTAAACCTTCAATTCCTTTGGAAACCCCAAATCTGGGATTTGCAATTGCAGCACCGACCTTGAATTTGGCCGAAGGAGAACGCGTAATCCAAGTTATTTTCAATCTTGAAAAATCAATTCCGGTTTTCAATATTTCCCAGTTAATTGATTGTATTGATGTTTTTGCCACTGGCGAAAAAGGCTGGTTGGGACCTTTTAAAATTTCGGCTTCAGTAAAGGGTTTTACTGCTTCCGTAGGAAATAAAACAGTGCAGCTTTGTTTAAAAATTGATAAAACGGAAAAGGCAATTGTTCCGTATAATCAAGAAATCCACAAAGAAAATTTCGAAACCCAACAACCGGTATTTCGATTTCTGCTGAAAACGAAACAACCCGAATTCAGCATCGGTTACCAACTTTATACCGAATTGCTTCAGAAAAAAGTGAAAAAAATAACCGTGAAAGTATCAGTTTCCGAAGCTGAAAATCTGCAACTGAAAAATGATTTCGGAACCCTTGCTACAGACAAGCCCTTTTTCCCTTTCGGAACGCAGCCTATGGAACGCTCCGCCTTCTATATTGACTATCCCGAAATGTTCAGCAAAAAGTGGGATACAGTTTCTCTTCACGCCTCGTGGCTAAACACGCCGACCGATTTCAAACAACATTATATTGCTTACAGAAAAGACGATAGCAATTTCAACCTTTCGCCAAATCTGTATTTTCAAACGCTCTATTTCAATTTCAATACAGTAACCAAAAAATATGCAAAACCTTCCGGGTTAACGTTTAATCCCACATCAAGCCCGAGCAATCTTTACATAACCGGAAACGATTATTTTAAGGCGAAGGTTTCCGTGGAAAACAATGAAAATTTGGTAACCGTAAATAATGCCTTTCCGCTTTTCAGCAAAAACGGGGAGCTTTTTGAAAGCAATCTTTCCATCAATAACGCAAATTACACAACGGGAAAAAACGGGCCAATAAAACTATCGTTGAACCAATCGTTTTTGCACGCACTGTTCCCAAAGGTTTATGCGCTCGCGCTTTCCACGGAAGAAGATACCGTGCTTCCAAACGAACCGTACACTCCAATTATTGAAAAAATTGAACTAAGCTACACCGCGAGCCAAGAAGTGGAATTTGGCGTTTCAGAAACCGCGAATCTTGAAAAAATCCAACTCTTTCACGAGCATCCTTTTGGACAGGCGGAAACTTCCGAGACTTTGGTTCCAACGTATTGTGCTGGCGGTGAACTTTACATCGGCCTTGAGAATACCCAGGCTTTACAGCAAGTGCAGCTCCTTTTTCAATTATTGGAAGGAACCGAAAATCCGTTGGCAGAACCCTTTTCTTCTGCTGAAAAAATTTCGTGGGCGGTGCTTTCAAACAATTCTTGGATGGAACTTTCGAGTGATTATGTGTTGGGAAATACAACAGATAACTTCCTAAAAACAGGAATTGTAACCATCACAATTCCGCGCGAAGCTACCGAAAACAATACGTTGTTGCCTTCGGGGATGGTTTGGCTGCGTGCACAAAATCCAAAGAGCTTCGATGCGGTTTGTAGGTTTATAAACGTCCACGCACAGGTTATTACGGCAACTTTCGTAAACAATGGCAATGAACTTTCGCACCTTAAAAACGGTCTGTCTGCCGAAACCATCAGCAAACTTACCCAGCGCGATTCCGCAATAAAAAGTGTTACACAACCCTATAATTCCTTCGGTGGAAAACCCGAGGAAAGCGATGAGAGCTACTATCGCCGCGTGAGCGAACGGATCAGGCATCGCGACCGGGCCATTTCACTGTGGGATTACGAACATTTAATTCTTGATAAATTCCCCGAGGTGTATAAAGTGAAATGCCTAAACCACACCAAAGGCAATGATTTTCACGCCCCCGGAAATGTTACGCTCGCTGTGATTCCCGATATTAAAAACAACAATGCCTTCGATATTTTTCAACCGCGGCTGAGCACGGCAAAACGGAATGAAATCCAAAATTATATCAATGGTTTGAACACGTTTTTCGTTTCCGCGGAAATTATAAACCCCGATTACGAAGAAGTTGAGGTTACGCTCGGCGTGAAGTTCAATACAGGCTTTGACGAAAATTTTTATACAAAACAAATTGAGGAAGACATCAAAAAATACCTTTCACCTTGGGCATTTTCGGAAACCTCGGTTCTGAATTTTGGCGTCGCCTTCCATAAAAACAAACTCATTTCCTATTTGGAAAACCTGGCGTACGTTGACTTTTTGGACGATGTGGTGGTGAAACACAGAACTCCGGAAACTTCGGCTAACATAGAAAAAACAAACATAATTCCCTCCAGCCCGAAAGCAATTTTGGTATCGGCCAAAAAGCATTTTATTACCGCCGTGCAATCCAAATGCAGGGAACAAAACCCTAAAAAACCAGCCATATGTCTTCCGTAAAAACATATAGCACCATCGCAAAGGATACTTCCACCCAGGATGACCTCGATTTCGAATTCCTTCGAAAAAAAGGAATCGAATACATCGAGGCTTTGGGCAGCGGTCTGTGGACGGACTACAACGCCCACGACCCGGGAATCACCACTTTGGAGGTTTTGTGCTACGCAATTACCGACTTGGGGGCGCGGCTTTCCCTTCCATTGGCAACCATTTTGGCCGAGAAGGACAACCCGAGTTTTTTGAATGACCAATTTTTAACCGCGGAAAAGGCACTTCCCATAAAACCCGTAACGGCGCTAGATTACAGAAAACTCTTTATAGACATTGAAGGCGTGAAAAATGCCTGGCTCATAAAACACGAAAAGAAAGTATATGCCAACTGCAAGGAAAACAAACTGTCTTATAAACCTTTCGAAATAAAGGAAAAGTATAAAAAGGAATTTGTTTTAAACGGATTGTACGATGTTTTGGTGGAATTGGATGAATTGGATCCTGAAATTTTCAATACTGAAGCGAAACGAAACAAAGAAATAAAAAGACTGAAAGAAGAGGTTAGAACGGTTTATCAAGCACACCGAAATCTTTGCGAAGATGTAATTGAAATCGAGGAAGTTGAAAACCATCCCGTTGCCGTTTGCGCAATCGTGGAACTGAAACCCGAAGCCGACGAAGACAAAGTGCATGCCGAGATTCTTTATACAATTGACGAATATTTATCGCCTTCCCTCCGCTTCTACTCTTTAAAGGATATGCTTGAAAAAGGCTATGCGCCCGATGAAATCTTTAACGGGCCGCTTTTGAATAATGGATTTATTGACAATTCAGAACTTCGAAAAACAGAACTTCGAAAAGAGGTGCGGCTGACCGATTTGATTGATTTAATCCAAAAAATTGAAGGCGTTGACGTTATCCGCGACATCACTATCAACAATTGTGATGGCAAACCCGAAACCAAAAAAATCTGGAATCTCTGCATTCCCGCCGGAAAAAAGCCGAAACGCTGCGATAATAGTTCGTTCAGCTATTACAAAGGATTTCTTCCGCTGAACATAAACAAAAAAGCGGTTGACGATTATTTGGAAGCAATTTACGATGAAATCGAAGCCAATATTCTCGATATCGCTTCGCAGAAAAAATCGTTGGAACTGCCCGTTGGACGGTTTTCCGATGTTGGCAATTACAGTACGATACAAAACGATTTTCCCGAGGTTTACGGCGTTGGGGAACTGGGCGTGAAAAGCACGGCAACCATTGCAGACCGCGCAAAAGTGAAACAACTGAAAGCATATCTGCTCTTTTTTGACCAGATTTTCGCAAGCTATTTCGCACATTTAAAAAATGTAAAGGATATTTTTTCAATCAACGGCGAACTGGACAAAAGTTATTTCACGCAGATGGTTGAAAACGTAAAAGACCTTTCGGAATTGGTATCAGCCAATTATTCTTACGATTCAACCATTACGGATATTTTGTTCTCCGACCTTGACGATAAAGTTACCCGCAGGAACCAAATGCTGGACCATTTGCTTTCCCGCTTTGCGGAAAGTTTCAGCGAGTACGCTTTTTTGATGAAACAACTCTACGGCAGCAATACCGATGCTGCGGTAATCAAAACCAAGGAAGGTTTTCTTCAGCAATATGGGATGATTGGCTGTGAACGGCCTTTGAGTTTTAATTATTACGAACAGAAAGAGGCTGATTTGTGGGACACCGGCAATGTTTCGGCATTCCAAAAACGCATCGCACTTTTAAGCGGCAACCCAAATTATTTCCGAAGAAATTTTTCTGACGACCCGTTGGAAATTTACGAGGAAATTGACACCGATGGCATTATTGAATACCGTTTCCGTTTCCGAAGCAAAAACAAGGAAATCCTTTCTTCCTCCAGCAAGCATTACCACAATTTGGCTTCGCTTTACAAGGAAATTTTAGACGTGAAAAATTACGGCCGCTTTGCTGAAAACTATGAGATAAAAGTGAATACCGCCGGAAAGTTTTACTTCAATCTTACCAATCCGAACATTCCCGATACAACTGATGAAAGCCACGTGATTGCCCGAAGAATTTCGAGTTTTTCAACACAATCGGCTGCCGAAAATGCAATTGCTAAAACCGTTGAATTTGTAAACACGCTCGATTTCAATGAAGGAATGTACGTTATTGAGCATATTCTGCTTCGCCCCGACGTAACAAAAGACACCGCTCCCGAAAATACCTTTTTACCGATTTGTACCGACAATTGCGAGGGTTGCGAAGGCATTGACCCCTACTCTTTCCGGGTTTCCATCGTTTTGCCGGGATGGACGGAACGCTACAGCAATGTGGATTTCCGAAGGTTTTTGGAAGAACTGATTCAAAAGGAATTGCCTTCGCATATTTTGGCAAAAATCTGTTGGATTGGTTACCCAAAAAGTTACGATACCAAGGGCGAGGAAAATGAAATGGTGGAACTGGAAGAAGCCTACAAAGCCTGGCTATTGGCAAAAACCGATATGGGCCAAAAACAACCGACCACAAAATTGAAAAGGCTCATCAAAATTATGAGCACACTGCACACCATTTACACGCAGGGAACGCTTCACGATTGTGATGATGACGAAGAACAACAAGATATTATCCTGGGCAGGACCAACCTGGGCAAACTTTAAATACCAAAGTTATGGGCACTAAATTAATGGAAATTACTCCACAGTACCGCTCCTTCGTGGACGACCAAGTACTGACCTCCGGGCAGTTGAACGAATTTATAGCATATTTTGAGGACCAAGACCGCTTGACGCGCGTATGCCTTGTGGGCGTTGGCGTCGCGTGCGGATTTAAGGTTTCGGTAAACAACCAAAATTCGCTTGTAACCGTAACGCAGGGCTGCGGTGTTACGACCGATGGCGATTTGCTGAAACTTCAAAAAAGTATAAAAAACTCTTCCGATACCTCCATTGTTTTGGAAAGCATCAAATATTCGCATTTTATTGATTTTGAGGATGATAAGGCTAAGTACAAACACTTCAGAAACGGCAATGCAACGATTGATTTATGGGAGTTGATTCCGCAGGAAAAGGTTGATTTGGAAGCGGGACATCTTCCCATAAATTCACAATTGCTCAATGAAAAAGTTGTCGTACTGTATTTGGAAAGTTTTCCGAAAGAAGCAGACATCTGTACCACTACAAATTGCGACAATCAAGGGCAGCTAAATATCCAAAATCTTCGGGTGTTATTGATTGACCGGGAAGATGTTGAAAATATCGTAAATGCAAAGGATGCCATTTTTACGAAGCACAACGTTTACGAAGCTTTTACAAACCTTCCGCAAACCGCTGTTCCGAAGGTAATTTTAAACGATAGCAATGCAACTTCATATACAAAATTGGCCGCTGCTTATAAAGCTGCCATCACTTCTTCAAAAAACGGTTTGCATTCCGCGTTTCAGCAATTGTTTCAAGGTTTTTCCGACGTTTTGGATATAAAGGACGGAACGTCGAACACGATGTTGAACCAGATAAATAATTTGGATGATTTCAACACCAATGAAAAGGTCCAATACCGCTACGATTTGGTACGCGATTTAAGCGATACGTATAATGAATTGGCTGAAATTCTTTTAAAATTGAAAACCGAATGTTGCCCAAATATTGAGGCATTTCCGAAGCATTTGTTGCTGGGCGCACTTTCGTCCGAAGAAATTTATCCCGAATTGCGCCACGATTTTTACCATTCGCCAACAAACAATGAATACGCCAAATATCTAAAAACGGCGAAAAGTTTGGTTCAGCGCGTGGTTTTGGTTTTGGACAATTTCAATCTTTCCGATAAAAGACAGATTGCCATTACGCCTTCAAAAACCTGCGGAAATTTAGGCGAAAAAGCCATCCCCGTTTATTACGAAGTTGATGCTGAAATGCTCACAGCTTGGGATTTCAACAAAACCGAAAATTACAAACAGCGGTTCAACGTAAGCTTTCACAAACAAAATCTCGCGCCGAACAGTTGGGTGCAAAATCCATTGCAATTTGAGTTGGATTGCAACGATTTTTACAGGATTGAAGGGCATTTTGGGCATCCCGCGCAGGACAGCCGCAATGCAATAAATAATTTAAAGAATGACTACGCTTTGGATTTTGACTGTTTGCTTTTCGACCTTCAAAAAGATGCGCAGGCATTTACTTCTTTTTTAAGGGAAAACCCTTCAATTGCCCATAAAGCGGGAGTTCCCAAAGGCGGAACCTTCGTGTTGGTTTCCGAAAGGGAAAATGTGGTGGCCGATTTTTGTATTTCGAATAAAATCAGCACTGCTTCAGACGGTTGCTGCTCTTTGATGGAATGTACCTATCCGTGGATCAGCTCGCTAAAATATATGAACAACCTTTCACGAAGTTTGAAAGGAACACAGAGCCGCAATAAACCGATGCCGCAAAATTATGTGCTGCAGGTTATTGAATACAGGATTAACGGCGAACCGCTAATTAATAGAACGACTACAATTACAATTCCTTTAAAGGAAATATTCTTAAGAAGGATACACGCAGTTACCGAAGCGCTAAATAAAAAATTTGAGAAAGGCGTGGTTTTCGACTTTAACGAAAGTCAGAAAAGGCTGGTCATTACGCGTGCGAAGGAAGACACTTTCACCATTCGTCTGCGGGAGATTTCACAGGCAAACAACAATGCCATTTATACATACAGCAACAATGGCATGTTCCGAAACAATCGCGTTTTCAGGCCCGATGCGATGCGTTGCCGTGATTTGAGAAATTACCGCGAGGCCTTCTATCAAAAACTGCACGCACAGATTGCACCAGTAAATAAAGATGATGATTACGGAACTTATGATGAAAAATGGGCAAAATGGAGCAAACTCACTGAGCGATTGGTTACCAATCCTATAATAATTGAAGCAGGATTGACCCGAATGGTTACCTCTTCAGCACAGTTGCCACAAGAGATTAGAACCATAATCGGCAACTTAAAACGCGATTTGAACCAGGCGGCCGGAAGTGGCACGAACCTACAATTCCGATTGGACGGCGATTGGGTAAACGGCACTTGGGTGAACAAGTTTATGCTCGACCACCACAGACGAAAAAAGAAAAACACCCACGATGATATTGTGCTGTTCGTGAACCTGCGGAAATATCTTCACAATGAAACCGGAGTTACAAAGCTGTCCATTTACATCACAAATTTTGAATACTCAAGCGTTTTGGACGCCGCAATGGCAAAATACAAAACCGTGGCCGATTTCTATTTTGGAACGCCAACGGGCGAAAATGCGATAAGAATATGAGAAGATTAGCTGAAAATAGCGCAAAAAAAGAAGGGTATCAGTCGGTAAAATTGTACAATCCGAATGATACCCTTATGGGTCAAAATACTAAAGAACTAGCACTACAAGTAAGACAAAAGACCGACGATAGTAAACCTAACGAACGAACTAAAGTACAAACTATAAAAGAACTTGAACTAAAATATACACAACCCAGTAATTCATCTCTGAATCGAACCATAAATATAAGTCTAAAAAACTAAACCACAAATGGTTGCGCCAAAAAATATCATAAAAAAAGTGCAAATTGGGGTAAATACCCCTTCACTTGCCCATGGTATGCAGCTAAAAGATGGATTGGGCGATTTTTTTAAAGAAGAAATCCTTCCGGAAATGGACAGTTATTTCAATTTGCTTCAAAAAAACAATCCAAAAATTATACGAATCGAAAATATTTTCTTAGAAATCTCGATTAAAGAAAAAAATTCTTTGAAAGACCTCAAAATATTAATTATCAATGAATTAAAAAAAACGATTAATAAAGAAAATATTTTAAGCCCGGAGTGGAATGATTTTAAAACCACGTCGCCTGCGCAAAACGAGGCCGAAGCATTTCTTCATTTTCTAAAAACAGGGACACTGCCATGGTGGTTTGAGCAAAAACCGGATATGTGGAAAGGTTATTTTGAGGTTGCAAATTTCAAAAGTGAAACATTAAAAGCACTGAAAAACCTTCTTTCAAAAGCAACGATTCGCAAGCGATTGATTTATCAATTTGATAATAACCAGTTGTTCAAAATTGTAAATACATTTTTAGAAAAAACCGAATCAGGTCATTCGAAAAGCAAAGTTCCCAGAAAATTCAGAAACCAATTTTGGGAAGCTGGGCTTTTGTATTCAATTCATAAAAACGCCGAAGAAGTTGAAACAATATTTCAAAATATTCCCGCCAAAGAAGTCTCAAAATTGCTACAAATTTCAAAGGAAAGTTTCGGTTTGGATATTTCTTTGAACACTAAAAATATTCAAAAGGAAACTGCTGAAAGAGAAGTTTCCCTTAAAACAGAAAAGAGCCAAAAAGAGATAGACATTACTGACGCTGAAGAAGAAGCTGAAACAAATAAGGATGGTATTTTGGTACAAAATGCCGGATTGATTTTACTGCATCCCTTCCTAAAAATGTTTTTTGAAAAAATGGATTTTATTTCGGAAAAGACTATCAAACCTGAAAAAATGGACGAAGCCATCCACGCGCTCCACTATTTGGCAACGGGAAAGGAACAGGCGTATGAGTACGAACTTGTTTTTGAGAAATTTCTTTGCAATGTTCCTCTAAACCATCCAATTAACCGTCATATTTTGTTGACAAAGGAGCAAAAAATGGCCTGTGAGACATTGCTGGAGGCCGTGCTTGGCCATTGGACGGCACTGAAAAGCAATTCCACTGCAATTCTTCAAAACGAATTTTTGCAACGGGAAGGCAAACTCACGATTTCAGCAGAAAAACAACAGCTTTATATTCAACGCAAAACCCAGGATATTCTTTTGGACAAACTGCCGTGGAATGTGCATTTGATCAAAATTCCGTGGAAGGAAAAAATCCTGTTTGTGGATTGGTAAAATTATGAGAGCTTTTTCAATAAATAGCGCCCAAAACGGAAAACCAAATTCCTTGCAGCCCACAAAAGGCAATACGCCCTTTTTTGCGGCACAGGCCAAGCTATCTGTGGGAAAAGCCGACGATGCTTATGAAAAAGAAGCCGGTTCCGTAGCCGATAAAGTGGTGCAGCGAATGGAAAATGGTGCCTTCCGTGCTTCGGAAACTTTTTTTCCACCAGCAACAATTCAGAAAAAAACCGAGGAAGAAAATACGGAAATCCAACAAAAGCCGCTTTCCGATTCCATAACCCCGTTGGTTCAATTAAAGAGTGTTGAAGACGAACAAATCCAAGAAAAATGTGAGGAATGTGAAAAGGAGGTCGCTATTTCAAAAGCCTCGGAAGAAGATGGGATTTCCAAAATCCAAAAAAAATGTGTAGACTGCGAACAGAAAGAAGAAAACATTCAAAAAAAATCTTCCAAAAACAGCAATGCTTCAGCTTCAAATATTGAAAGCACTTTAAAAAGCACGAAAGGCAATGGCACTCCTCTTCCCAAAAATTCAAAAGCACAATTGGAGAAAAGTTTTGGGGCAGATTTCGGCAATGTCCGCATTCACAGCAACAGTACTTCGGTACAAATGAGCCGTGCTTTGGGAGCGCAGGCGTTTACAAATGGCAACGATATTTATTTCAATTCCGGGAAATTCAATCCTTCCACAAAATCTGGAAAACACTTGTTGGCGCACGAGCTTACGCACGTAATTCAGCAAAATAAGGGCATTCATAATAACATTCAGCGGGCCTGCGAAAATAGCCCTGCCACCATTCCCTCAACGGGTATGAACGGATGTTCTACCGAAACATCACGCCCAACTCATCAAAATACTGAAATAAATTATGTGGTCGGAAACTGGGCCATAGACGCCCAAAGCAAAGCAGCGCTTTCAGCAATTGCGGCAAAGTGGCACGCCGACGCACGCAATGACACTGTACGCATTGATGGCTTTGCGAGCTGTGATGGAGCGGCTTCAACCAATTGGCGTCTTTCCTGCGATCGCGCAAATGCCGTGGAAAACGAACTGAAAAACCCTAGCGATGGAAGTCCCGGTATTCCTTCAACCGCAACCTTTAACAAATTTGCACATGGGGAAACGGGGGAATTTTCAGCCATAGATTCAACCCAAAACCGAAAAAGCCTAGTAACCCTCCAGCCAACCGCTGGTGCGCTGCCGGCCGTAATGCCAACAGCGGGACCAAACGATTTTCAGATTACGAGAATACCTGCTTCTTCGCAGGACAAGATTTTTTTCGCAGCGGGAAGTGCCATTCTTACTGCTGGTGGAATTGCCGCAATTGATGCCTTAAAATTGACAACGCCCACGAATGTAAGGCTGATTGGCTTTGCAAGCATGGAAGAGCCCACCACCCTTGCGCAGGATAGAGCCAATGCGGTTTTGGCAAGATTACAGCAGAATCCAAACGCCATAAGCGTTGTTTCGGCTATTGGAAATGCCGCGGCCACTTCAACACGAAGTGATTTTGCAAGTGCGAGAAGCGTTGAAATCCTAACAGGAACGGCTACTCCCACAACCTTGGATTGCGATGCAATAGTTGTGGGAAGCAATCCTCCACAAAAAGTAAATCCGCCTACCCAGCCCTGTGCAACGATGGATCCCGATACATTGACAGCTTTTAATACCGCATTGCCCATAGCCAATGACGCAATGACTGCAGCCATAAATGCTGCAAATGCAACACACGCAGATTTTAACCCAAATTTAGTACAGCAATTTTTCGGAAGAAATGATGCCGCCATTTTAGCAACACTTTCAAGCAATTTGTTAAGACTGCAAGCGCATGTTGCAGGTTTGCCCGCAATTACAAATTGTGGCGGCCAATGTGATACCGGCGGTTGTGAAAATGGGCCAATAGCATATAATAATGGTGTCGATTCTGCTTCAACCATGACTTTATGCGTTCCTACCTTTAAAAGTTTGAACACCAATGATGCCGCTAGAAATCTAATTCACGAAAGCGCCCACGGAACCACACCTTTGGGTGGCGCGGGAGCTCCTACCGAAGGAACAAAAGACGTGGCTTATAGGCACGAACGGATGATGTTCCAACTTTCGCCTGAAGACCGTTTACGAAATTCAGACAGTTATGCACTTTTTGCGCTTTTCGCAAAAGAAGTACAGACTACAGGAAATGCAAATGCGGTGCCGGCCGGAATAAGCACGCCGTCCAATGATACTTTTATAGGGATAGATGCTGCGGATGAAGACCCACTGAAACTTGCAATTGCACAATTGGAGAAAAGATTGGCTTGGGCAACAAGCCATTCGGGGCAACTCTTCGGGGAAGCACAATTAGTACGCGATGGCTCCCAAACCTGGGCCGCAACTTGGGCCAATGCATATATGCACGAAGCTGCATTGCGATTTCCCGTAAATGATCCTTCCGTTCCGCCAAACCAACCTACTTTGGACGATATGGTGAAATTAGCCGCTATCGTTGAAAAATATAAATTGATGCGCTTTGCCGTAAAAAGAGACTTAACAGTCTTTGGCCTTGCCGTTGGTGTAGTGTCTTGGATGGGTGGAGCCACCATTGCAGGCGATACGCTGTTTATAGGTCCAGACTTTTTCCGGGCTGATCCGCGGCAGCAGATATCATTGCTTTTGGAAGCCCTCGCCGCTTCAACACCCGGCGTGGAGGCCGCTTTTATACCGGCTTATGTATCCTTTGCGGAATTTATGCACGACAATGCCTAATTCAGAAAAATATTAAGATGACAAAGTATAAATCATTTCTGAAAATTGAAAAAACCGTTTCACTGCCCGTTGCTGTTGAAACGAATGCCGTTTTGGTTTCTTGGAAGGAAAGTCTTTTCATCTTAACAAATTCAATTGCAAAGAGAGAAACTTTTGTATTTAAAATGAGTTATTCTTTCACTTTTGAAAAAATTAAAACCCTTCCCATATTATCGACATCTGCTTATATTTTTGAAAGCCAAATAATTATTTCCGGCAGTGATAATGAGGGAAACGCCATAATTGTAGCTATAAATTTTTCCGGAGAAATTCTTCAAAAAATACCTTTGGAAATCACTCCCAGTATTTGGCCCAAGGTTGGCGGCACGGATAAAATATATGTTGCTTGGCAGGAAAAAGCCGATGAAATAAAGCGTGGTATCTTAAATTTTAATAATTCTGAAATAGAACAACTTCAGCCAATACCAGTTGAAAATCCGCCAGCAAAACTCATCGCCGTCACGAAAACCCTTTTCGCGATCATTTTAGAAAAAAACAAAACGATCGTAATTGATTTGATTACAAATGAGCAACATTCCTTAAACATTTCACAGTCTATAACAGTTGGGCAATCAAATGAAGATATTTATTTTGGATGGATGGAAAGCAACACCGTGTGTTTAAAATTTCAGCATAGTGAAGAAAAACATTGTGTTGCTTCAAAAAACGCAAATACCGGAAAACTACAGGCGGTTTCGGGAAGCGAAGCCGCGCTCTGGCTACAAAAACAGGAAATGGACATTGACGGAAATTACCAATGGAAATCTGCAATTATTCAAAAAGATGTTGAAATTTTTGAAATCGATAGTTTCATACACACCGTTGGCGCTTGGAACGGGATGCTCGTCGCCGTTCAGGAATCGAAAATAATTTTCCTCAAAAAACAAACAATTTAACAGATGAAATCATGAAAAAAGACAAATATCTAAAAGAGCTGACCATTAACGAGACCCAAAAAAGACACGGCGACAATACTAAAAAAGATGTGATGAAAATACAGTCTTGGCTTTCACTCTATGCCATTCAAAACCCCGAAAGTGGTACTGTAACCGGAATTGACGGCGATTTTGGCCCAGCAACCGAAAAAGCGGTCAAAAATTTTCAAAAGGCAACAAATAGCAGCCAGACCGGGATAGTTACCCCACAACTTTTTGAAAAACTCTGCGAAGGCATGAAAGATGCCTTTGAAAGACCATTGCTGTCAAACACGCTAAGAAATGCAATGGTGGAAGCGGCTGAAAATCATTTAAGGAATGCCCCTTTCGAACTCGAAATAAAAGGACAATCCAACAGTGGCCCGTGGGTTCGGGCGTATATGGACGGACATGACGGTTCGCCTTGGTACTGGTGCATGGGCTTTGCACAAACAATTTTAGATCAAGCCGCCAGCGCGCTCGGGAAGGATTTCCGCAGCTTGATGCCGCTTACTTACAGTTGCGATACCGTTGGGACAACAGGTTTGAGCAAAGGGTTGTTGACGCGCTACCAAACGGTTCGCAACAATCCTTCGGTGATGAAACCGGGCGATTTTTTCCTTTTGCAAAAATCTAGATATGATTGGACGCATACCGGAATTATCATTTCCGTGGGCAACGACGTGATTGAGACCATTGAGGGAAACACCAACCAAGCGGGCTCCCGAAACGGGATTGCTGTTTTAAAAAGAACCCGAAATTTCAGAAAAACGAAACTGGATGTTTTCTCCATCGAGCCATTGGTATAGTTTATTATTATTTCAAAAGAAATTTTTCTAGATAATTATCTTTAAATTAGAAACTTATATCTTTTTTCAATGAAAGAAACTGAAGAAAAAAAATCGTGGATTACAAAGCTGATTGATGTCGTGCATCATCTTTTCAAATCTTTCAAAAACTTTTTTAAGTCTTCTATTTTAAGCCTTTTGGTCATTTTGATCATTCTTTTGTTGTTAACCCAAATGGATCAGGCCTTCACTATGATGGTCGATTTGATAGAGACCAAATGGGTATCCCTGTTTTTGGCATTCTTTTTCATTAACGGGCTTGCTGTTGCGCTTTCCCACTACCCTATTTATACCTATTATGCAGCTGATCTCAACAACAGTGGCGATTATACAAACTGGCACGCAAAGCACCCTTTAAACTGGTGGCTTTTTAAAAAATTTACGGTCTATACGTTTACCACAGATAAGAGCTCAGGTTACAAACCCGATAACTGGGCCAATTATTTTCGCTATTCCACGGGCATTTTGATACACATTGTTTGGATACACTTCATCATCAGCAGTTTTAAGCCAAACTTCATTTTTGAGGATTTCCCTTTTGATAAAGTGAAGATTATTATTTACGTGCTGCTTCTCGTCCCTTTTGTACTTTATATCTATTTGAAGGAAAAAATCACCAAATACGAAAGTGAAAAAACCACCAAAGAACTTCCTGAAAAGCTGACAAAATTCTACCGAAAATTAGCCCTGTGGTACCTAATCATTGCTATACTGTGCGTTGTTCTGCTCATAAATACACTTACTTGGGGCAATTTCAGCCCGGGAGGGTTTATAATGCTGCTGTTAACCAGCTATGTCTTTATGTTCAATTATATTTTTTTCAGATTGTTGCGCTCCAAATTCAGTTTGATTTTAGATACGTTAACCAGCACCAAATATCTTCCCGTACGGATATTTTTTGAAAAAATCCACTTTTTGGAAAAATCCGAGAACTATCTGTTAATGTTCTATTTGAACTTTTTAGTGGCCGCAATTTTTCTTTTCGTTCTCACAATGGCCAGCATTTTGGGATGGCCGCTGATGAATGGCGTTCCCATTTTGCTCGCCTTCTTCTACTTTTACTATTTTGTATTAGCAAGTCTGGGTAAGTACTTTTTTGTTGCCAGAAAAAAGCAATTGCTGAACACGAAAGGTTATCGTGCCTTTTTGGCAATAATCTTTATATTTTTTGTGCTCCTAATTATTACAAATTGTACAAATACCGAAGTCACCACCCACGAACTGGATTTGGTTGAAAACACAAAGACCGAAATACCCGAAGCGATATTTTTGGATAGTCTAAAAGCAAAAAAGGACAACACACTTTTCTTTATAGCTTCACACGGTGGCGGGTTAAAAGCAAACGTTTGGACACTTAATGTGCTGAACAAATTACAAACTAATACAGAAGGAAAACTGTTGAAACAAAGCATCGCCTTTTCTGGCGCTTCGGGCGGTTCGTTAGGTTTGGCGCTCTATACGGGGCTTTTCAAGGAAGATGCCTTGGATACGCTTCGCATCAAAAAAAAGATAGATTCCCTCGCAAAACAAAATTATACATCTCTGGATTTAACGCTAACGTTCGGGCTGGATACCTATCGAAAGCTGTGGCCGTTTAGCCAGCGAATCGGCTTACGCGACCGTCCTTATTACGCAATGGTGAAATATCAAAACAACATCCAAAACACACCTTCAAAACATCTTTCCAAAGTTTCTTTTCGCGATTATTGGAAAGAAGCTTTTCTTAAAGACGGCTACTTTCCGTCTCTCATTATGAATACCGCCGGCCAAAAAGGAAACCGTGGCATTCTGTGGTCCGTGAAGCAAAAAGATTTCAACGCCATTTTTCCCTATGCAGAAAATCTGGCCGACTTGGCGGGCAATAAAACCATTCCTTTTTACCAAGCCGTTTCTACTACCAACCGTTTCCCTATTTTCAGTCCCGCCGCAAAAATAAAGGGACACGGCCATTTTATCGATGCAGGGGCCATTGACAATAGTGGACTTTTGGGATGTTTGGATTTGCACCATTATTTACTTCGCAATCAGGTTTTGGGCGACAAACAGATTGCTTATGTTGAAATTATAAACAGCAAAAGTCTGTATGTGAATTATTTGGTTGAAAAATTCAAAAAAGAAAACAAAATCCTCCACATCCACAAAAACGAAAACGAATCGGATAACATAATCGTCGATTTGGAAACGGGGCTCAATCTTGATAAAATCCCCAACTACCTCAGTGATTATTTGACCAATTGGGAAGAAGCCGCCGATGGAAAATTGCGTTATTTCAAAATTTTTATGCCGCACAAAGTCTCCATTGATGATGTGGAAGCGTTTTTTAAGGGCACGATTACAAATTCCAAAACCCGCAAAAAACTTGAAGTTTTTCTGGAAAAGGAAAACAATTTGATACTTTCCTTGACAGAAAAACCAAACAAACCCTTTTTTGACCCTTGGGAATTTTACGAACCTACCCTTTCGCGGCATTTAAGTATAAGCAGCTTAAATTATATCGATGCCATTTTGAAGCATCCTTTGCTGGAAGAGCAATTTTCAGAAATCAAAAAACTTATTAATACCAAGGCTATGGAAAAAAATGAAAACCCGGAAATCGCCTTTTAAAAATTTCTTATGAAAAGTACCTCTGAAATAGAACTGACTAAAATTTTCAACTTTTTGGAAGCGGTCATTTCGTGGCGAATAAAAAATCCCAGCTCAGATTTTGGGACGCAAGCACCTACTTTGGATTTAAAAAAACTGGGGAAATCAAAATTGGGCGAATTTCTAAAAGAAGAAAACCTTTCACAGGCAGAAGCAGTCGTTCTTCTTTTGGCTCTCGCACCTTCCATTTATCCGTCAATTTTGCTCGATGTGGTTTCAAAGGAATTCCCAAAAGGGACCGATTTTGTTGAGTTTGGCGGTATAAAAGGTCAAAATCACCGCGGCATACTTCCCACGGGCGAAACCGTTCAATTTATTTTGGGAGGCTCCGATTTCACAAAAAGAATGGAGTGCATGGACTACTTTTCGGAAGCACATTTCTTCAACAAAAAAAATGTGCTATACCTCGAAAATGCACCTTCGGGAGAACCTATGATGAGCGGAAAATTGGTGCTTTTCCCAGAAATTATCCACAAGCTCACCACGGGAGAGGTGCCGCCACCAAAATTAAGCACCCAATTTCCGGCTGAAAAACTTGAAACCCAATTGGAGTGGGATGATTTGATTTTAAGTGAAAAAACCTTGCAACAAATAAAGGAGCTTGAAACGTGGTTGCAACACAACGACCATCTTTTCAAAAATTGGGGAATGGAGAAACGCTTGAAAGCAGGTTACCGAGTACTTTTCCATGGACCAGCGGGTACGGGAAAAACACTGACCGCAAGCCTTTTGGGAAAATACACCCACAAACCCGTTTACAGAATCGATCTTTCAACAGTGGTTTCCAAATACATAGGCGAGACCGAAAAAAACCTTTCAAACCTTTTCAACAAAGCCGCGCATAAAGACTGGATTTTGTTTTTTGACGAGGCCGATGCTATCTTCGGAAAACGAACAAATGTTAGAGATGCCCACGATAAATATGCAAACCAAGAGGTTAGCTATCTACTGCAACGCGTGGAATCGCATCCCGGATTAATTATTTTGGCTTCCAATTTTCGGGATAATATTGACGAAGCTTTTACGCGCAGGTTTCAATCTATTATCGCTTTCGAAATGCCCGGTGCAAAGGAACGGGCCGTTATTTGGAAAACAAACCTTCCCGAAAAGCTGAAAATTTCAAAAGAAATTGATTGGGAGGAAATTTCAAAAAAATACGAACTCACGGGCTCCAATATTCTAAATATCATCCAATTTTGCTGCTTGCAGGTTTTAAGTGAAAAATCTGAAACACTTTCACTTAAAATTTTACAACAGGGAATTAGACGTGAGTTTTTAAAGGAAAACCGCACACATTAGCCTATTTTCCGTGTAGCGTATTTAATGCATAAATAGCGAAACTGCCCAGCCAGTGGCCGCCTTCGTAACTATCAACCACTAAGTTTGGATAGGAATAGGCCACGTGTTCATTCGCTAAATTTTCAAGATGTTTGTATTTCGGGTACCGTTTCGCCAACCCGTAAAAAACCCAGGCCCTACTAAAGTTTAGGCCGTCCAAATGCACTAATTTGCCGTCAGTACGGTCGCTTACCTCCCCTACTTTTAAATGATAGTTTTTATCAGCAAGTTGGGGCATAAATTTATCCAACCATTTTATAAACTCTTCCCCATCGGAATATTTTGCCTTTGGTGATAGTACGCGGCGCATGATGTCAATTTCTTCCAAACAAGGCGAAAGAAAATCATAGCCGCTGGGTTCCCAATCAATAGGACAGTTTTCATCATTCATATAAAAATCTCGGGCGCGCTTTTCAATCAATTGTTTTAATTCCAAATCGCCCATTGTTTCAGCGTAGTCATAAGCGAAAGTCAATCCGAAGGCTGTATTGGTGTGCTCGCCCACCCGGATTGGGTAATTCAGTTTTGGAAGAAATTCTTTGTAACGAAGCACAATAATATCTGCCAATGGTTTTAGGTTTTGTTCCAAATCCTTCGCCAATGGGTCGTCCCAATTGTGTAGTTCTTCGGAAAGTTTTAGGAGCCAAGCCCAACCGTAGGTTCTTTCAAAGGATTTATTGATGGGTTTCTCAAAAAAGGCAAGCTCGGTAGTCACATTTTCGGCTGTGATCTTTTCTTTCAGCAATTTTCTAACTTTCTCTGCCTTTTCCATTTCTGGAAATTGTTTCAGCAGCGTAACCATAGACCAATAGCCATGGACGGCGCTGTGCCAGTCAAAACACCCATAAAAGATAGGATGCACGGCGATTGGTTCCACCAAATCTGCTTTACTTTCCAAGGTTTCACCAGGTTTATAAGGATATTCCGTGCCCACGCAATGCAGTGGAAGCTCAATAAGTTTATTGGCTTCAGCCAAAGTGAAGGTTGGTTCGGGAAACGCTTGAATGGAAGTTTCATCTTTTTTGGAAGTTTCTGAGTTATCTTTTTTCTGGTCTTTACAGGCAAAAAGAAGGATTACAGAGAAAAAAAGCAGATAGAATTTTTTCATAAAACTGTCGAATTTGGATAAAGATAAAGCCACAAATCCACGAATAATTTTTTTATTCGTGGATTCGTGGTAAATAAATTTCTAAATATAAATATTACTTCTTTACTTCCTCAAGCTTTACTTCCTCTCCATTTTTATCGAGAAGCTTCACTTCGTCAAAGCCCATATCCTTAAATTGCTCAAATTGGGTAGCGGCATCTCCGACCACCAAATAGGCCATTTTTGAGGCGTCCAAATATTTATTGGCCAATTCCTTGTGCTGTTCCAAAGTCATATTTTTGATGGTTGCTTCTTCCTTTTCAATATAATTTGCCGGAAGGTTGTATTCGTTGATTTCCTGCAACATTCCCAAAAGTGAACCTTGGGTCTCAAAACGGCGCGCGTTTGATTTTATGAGCGCATTCTTTGTAAACTCTAAATCTTCGGGTGATATGCCTTCTTTGTATTTTGAAATTTCATCCCTAAAAATTTGAACGGATTCGCCCGTAGTATTCGTTCTAACGCTGGACGAAGCGGTAAACGTTCCCGGAATCTTGCTTCCGCTGAAATTGGTTCGGGCGCCATAGGTATATCCTTTTTCCTCGCGCAGAATTAAATTCACATTACCAGAGAAGGAACCACCCAATTTATAATTCATCACTTCCGCTGGATAGAAATCGGCATCGGTTCGTGGCAGGGCAATGTATCCGATGTTGATTACCGATTGTTTGGCGTTAGGAATGTCCACAAAGTAAAGTGAAGCCTTATCGCGATTGTTGGCGACAGGATATTCGGGAATGGTTACCGGTTTTGCTGCCCACCGCGTTTCCAACTCTTTTATATCTTTCAAAACCGTCTCTTTATCAATTTTTCCAACTACCTGAAAGCTACTGATGGATGGCGAAAAATTCTTATTGTAATATTCCTTTAAATCGTCCATCGTTATCGCCCTCACAGATTCCACGGTACCTATTGCTGGATAGCTGAAAATGTGGTCTTCCCCGTAAAGAATTTTATTGTAAACCCGATTCGCGACGACATTTGGATTGGCATCGGAGCGCTCAATTTGGTTAATTGTCTTGGTTTTTATACGTCCCAATTCCTCTTCGTCCCAACGGGGTTCCAAAAAGATTTCGGTAACCAAATCCATCGTTTCACTGAAATTTCGGGTAAGCGTATTTCCACGGATTACTATGGATTCATCAGTAGTGTACATATTGATGCTGGCGCCCAAAAGGTCAATTGCTTCCTCTAGCTCCTCCGGCGTTTTACTGGCCGTTCCTTCCATCAAGATGTCGCTCATTAAATTGGCGACCCCATTTTTCTGCATATCATCGAGTAAATGGCCGCCTTCAATAACCAAACTAAAGTTCACGGTGGGTATCTCGTTTTGTTCAATTCCAGAGACTTTCAATCCATTTTCAAGATTTGCCGTCCACATTTCCGGAATGTTAAGCTCGGGCGCCGCTCCCTGAACGGGTGGTTTTGAACGGTCAAAGCGGGAAGGCGTTTTTACAATTTCAGTATTTGTATCTTCAATTTTCTTGGCAATGTTTTCCTTTATTTCCTCTTCAACTACGTTTGCCTTTTCGGAATTTTCCGCAATAAGTTCAAGTTGTCCCTTCGGCACAAAGCTGGTCATTACGTACGGTTTATTCTTTATATATTGGTTGTAAACCCGCATCACATCTTCTTTTGTAACCTTTTTGATATTTTCGATATCTTCCGTTATAAATCCAGGATTACCCGTGAAAACATTATATCTTGCCAATTGGAATGATTTGCCCAACACACTGCTGATACCGTTATAAAATTGGGTTTCTAATCCGGCTTTAATTCTTTCCACATCGCTGTCTGTTACGCCTTCTTTTTCGAAAAGTGCAAAGGCTTCAAAAATTCCTTTTTCCACTTCATCCAAATCGACACCATTATTGGCTGTGATTGAAATTTGAAAATCACCGGCCAATTCACTGGAATTGTTGTAAGCCATAGTTCTAGCGGTTAAATCCTTCTCTTTAACCAAAATTTTATACAAAGGGGCCTTTTTTCCTTGGGAAAGTATTTCTCCCAAAAAATCCAATGCGTAGGCATCTTCAGTATATTGTTGCAGCGTTGGCCAAACAATATTGAGTTGTGGTGCGGTGGCAAAATTGTCTTCGTGGTAAAGTCTTTTGGTTTCTGAAAGTGTGACCGGTTGCGGTTTTAAAGGCTCTACTTCTTGACGACGCTTTATTTCGCCAAAATATTTCTCGATCATTTGCTTGGCTTCGGCTGTATCAAAATCTCCAGCCAAAACCAAAGTGGCATTGTTTGGACCGTAAAAACGATCGTAAAATTCCTTTACATCTTCCACGGTTGCATTTTGAAGATCTTCCAATTCGCCAATTACCTGCCAATTGTATGGATGGCCTTCGGGATACAGATTTTTGTCAATTACCCAACTGGTATGGCCGTACGGATTGTTGTCCACACGCTGGCGCTTTTCATTCTGCACCACTTCCTGTTGGTTATAAAATGCCGATTCGGTTACAGTGTTTATTAAAAAACCCATACGGTCGCTCTCCAGCCACATTACGGTTTCCATGGCGTTTTTGGGAACTATTTCGTAATAAATTGTACCATCCTTCCACGTTCCACCGTTTAGCGTTCCGCCCGCATCCTGGATTGTTTTGAAGAATTGGTCCTGTGGCACGTTTTCAGATTCCTGAAAAAGCATGTGCTCAAAAAGGTGGGCAAAGCCGGTGCGCCCGGTTTTTTCACGGTTTGACCCTACGCCATACTGAATGGCGATTGAAACAATTGGATCGCTTTTATCTTGATGAAGAATAACGTCCAGACCGTTTTCGAGTTCGTATTTTTCGAAAGGCACGGAAAGTTTTGCGTTATCTTCAGCCGTATTTTCTGTAGCCATCTCTGTAGCCGTTTCTGTGGAGCTTACTTGTTTTGTCTTGCACGAAAAGACAAGTAGCGATGTTAAAGCCAAGGCGATAACACTTGTTTTGAGGGAAATTTTGAACATATTTAGTTTAATTTAGAAAGTTTTAAAGATACTATGTGTGATAAGTATATGTCTTAAAAATAAGTTAAAACGAAGATAGTTGGACAATATCGAAATCTCAGCCAAACCATCCATCCCGATCCAAACTTCTGTATTGAATGGCTTCGGAAATATGGTTGCCGTTTATTTCTTCGGAATCTTCCAAATCGGCGATGGTGCGTGCTACCTTTAAAATTCGATCATACGCGCGGGCCGAAAGGTTCAATCGTTCCATTGCAGTTTTTAAAAGTTGCAATGAAGACTCGTCTAATTTACAAAATTGACGGATTTGCTTCACACCCATTTGGGCGTTGTAATGTATATTCTCAAATTCCAAAAAGCGCTTGGCCTGTATTTTTCGGGCATTGGTAACCCGCTCGCGAATTACAATACTGGATTCGCCACGGCGTTCATCGCTTAATTTTTCAAAAGGTACTGGCGTGACTTCAATATGAATATCAATCCTGTCCAATAAAGGCCCGGAGATTTTGCTCAAATAGCGTTGCATTTCGGCAGGTGAAGACATTACCGGAGCATCGGGATCGTTAAAATATCCGCCCGGACTTGGGTTCATGCTCGCCACGAGCATAAAACTGGAGGGATAGGTTACGGTAAATTTTGCGCGGGAAATGGTTACATCGCGGTCTTCCAGCGGTTGCCGCATTACTTCGAGAACGCCCCGTTTAAATTCGGGCAATTCATCCAAAAACAAAACACCGTTGTGGGCCAAACTTATTTCTCCTGGCTGTGGATATTGCCCACCGCCTACGAGAGCTACGTCGCTTATGGTATGGTGTGGACTCCGAAACGGGCGCGAGGTCATAATTCCACCCTTTTCCATCGTGCGTCCCGCGACGCTGTGTATTTTGGTTGTTTCCAGGCTTTCCTGTAAGGTCATTGGCGGCAGAATGCTGGGCAAACGTTTGGCGAGCATTGTTTTTCCAGAACCCGGCGGACCTATCAAAATAATATTATGGCCACCGGCTGCGGCAATTTCCATACAGCGTTTTATGGACTCTTGGCCTTTTACATCGGCAAAGTCGTGTTCCGGATGTTCCAAATGTTCGTAAAACTCGGCAACCATATCTACCTCTGTTCTTTCCAGCGGGATGTTTTCATTAAAGAAATCAATAACCTCCTTTATATTCTCGATTCCGAAAACCTCGATTCCTTCTACTATTGCTGCCTCTTTCGCATTTTGCTTCGGAAGAATAAATCCTTTAAAACCTTCTTCCTTGGCTTTTAAAGCAATGGGCAAAGCACCACGAATGGGCTGAAGATTTCCGTCGAGGGAAAGTTCGCCCATGATGATATATTCCGAAAGAGGGTTTCGTTCTTCAATCTGTTCCGTGGCCACGAGAACGCCCATAGCCAAGGTAAGGTCATAAGCCGAACCTTCCTTCCGAAGGTCTGCGGGCGACATATTGAGGATCAATTTTTTCCCGGGAATCTTGTATCCGTTGTTCTGAAGTGCAGCGGCAATGCGAAAATTGCTCTCGCGAATGGCATTGTCCGGCAAACCCACAAGATGGTAACCTATTCCATTATCCACATTTACTTCTACGGTAATAGTTGTGGCCTCTACGCCAAAGACGGCGCTTCCATAAACTTTTGTAAGCATAATTCAGTAAGTATAAACGGGGAGTTTACAACTGAAAGATATAAAAAATGTTTGTAGTGTAGGGTTTGTGGTTTATAGTTTATTGTGATTTTTTTAAAAATTGGGCCAAAAGTTTTCTGGTGGATGGATTCTTTACCAGAGAAGGATTATTCTTCTCAATAGCAGTTAATGTTCCTTTTGCTACAGTTTTCCCCAGTTCCACGCCCCATTGGTCATAACTGAAAATATTCCAAATAATGCCCTGCACGAAAAGTTTGTGTTCGTAAATGGCAATAAGACTTCCGAGGTTTCTCGGGGTCAATTTTTTTATCAAAATGGAATTGGTCGGTTTGTTGCCTTCGAAAAACTTGAATGGATTTTCAACCTTTTCGGCGTGCGTTCCTTCCCAAAGTGCTTCGGTCTGGGCGAAGAAATTGGCCATTAAAATATTGTGATTGTAACTATTGCCGTGCAATGGTTCACTAAAACCTATAAAATCCGTCGGAATCAGTTTTGTTCCTTGGTGCAAAAGTTGAAAATAGGCGTGCTGCGAATTACTGCCCACATTGCCCCAAACTATCGTCCCAGTTTGATAATCTATTTTATTGCCGTTTCTGTCCACGCTCTTCCCATTGCTTTCCATCACGGCCTGCTGCAGGTATGGAACCAATTTGTGCAGATATTGCGAATAGGCAACAACGGCTTCACTTTCTGCATTAAAAAAGTTGTTGTACCAAACTGAAAGTAAGGCCAGTACCACTGGAATGTTTTGATTGAAATCCTCGTTCTTGAAATGTTTGTCCATTTCAAAAGCACCTTTTAGTAATTCCTCAAAATTATTGAAACCAATGCTGCAGCAAATTGACAGACCGACCGAACTCCACAGTGAAAACCTGCCGCCTACCCAATCCTTCATCGGGAAAATATTTTCTTCGGAAATGCCAAACTCCTTTGCTCCTTCTACATTGGCTGATACGGCTATAAAATGTTTTTCAATATCGGCTTCCGAAGCATTTTTTAAAAACCATTTTTTTACTACGGAAGCGTTTGCAATGGTTTCCTGCGTGGTAAAACTTTTGGAAACGATTATAAAAAGGGTTGTCTCCGGGTTCAGTGATTTGAGTTTTTCGGCCACATCATCGCCATCAATGTTTGCAATAAAGTGTGTTCTTAAATGATTTCGGTAAAACTGAAGTGCCTCAGTTACCATTTCCGGGCCCAAATGGCTGCCGCCAATGCCAATGTTTACAACATCTGTAATTGCTTTCCCGGTAAACCCTTTGTTTGAGCCGTTTGTAATCTCTTCTGAAAAATGCCTCATTTTTTGAAGCGTTTCCCATACTTCGGGTTTCATATTGTTAAAATCGCGCAAGGCGGTGTGCAGTACGGCGCGGTCTTCGGTTTCGTTAATCCTTTCTCCCGAGAATTGCTGAACGATGGCTTCTTTCAAATTTATTTCCTCAGCAAGTTTTAGCAAAAGCAAAAGGGTTTCATCTGTAATTCTGTTCTTCGAATAGTCCAAATAAAAATCCTGCCATTCAATTTTAAAGTCGTCCGCGCGATCGGAATCCTTTAAAAAAACATCCTGCATCTGCAGCATTTCCATTTCCCGAAAATGTTTTTCAAGCGCTTTCCAAGTATCGGTTTTTGTGGGATTTACTTTTGGTAAGGACATTTTGATTTACGATTAACGATTTACGATTTATGATTTTAGAGTTGGGATTTGTTATTTGTGATTTAATTCGATTTCATTTCTCACTGCCAACTGTGACTGCGACTGCATACATTTTTTTGCGGAACTGTTATTTTCTATTTGAAATTTTCGCATTATAATAATCAATTAGTCCATCAATGGGTCGCTGAACAATATTTCCGAGTTCCAGATTATGTTCATTGAAACACTCCTTTATAATTTTCTCCGAAAAATGTGCGATGGAACCAATAAAATGGACTGGCACTTCGTGCGCTTTTTCATAACAGAGAATGCGATATTCAATAAAATTTAAAATACCCTCTTTTATCAGCGCGTAAAAGTATGGGTTTATTTCTTTCCCGCCACTTTCAAATTTTTCAAAATTAGGTTGGCGGCCAGGCTGCCTAAATATGAACTGCGCGAATGACGCCAAGTATGCGTTTGGATTTGGTTTTTTGTATAAATTTATTTTGATATAATCTGCCCCCAAATTGAACTCTCTTTCAAATTCTTCCGCAATTTCCGATGGCATCCGTTGGTAAAAATAATTCAACAATAATTTTTTTCCGAAGTAATTGCCACTGGCCTCATCCATTAAAATAAAGCCCAAGGAAGGAATTGGGGAGTGAATCTCGGTGCCATCAAAATAGCAACTGTTGCTTCCCGTGCCCAAAATGCACACAATTCCCGGTGCTGTAGTAGTCGCGAATACCGCTGCCGCCATATCTCCATATACATTGACATTGGCTTTTACAAATAGACCTTGCAAAACTTCCTTTAAAATACTTCTCGGAGTCGCAGTGCCGCAGCCCGCTCCATAAAAATCGAGCATTTCAACACTTTTGAAAACATCGTTTAGAGTTTGGTTTTCAACAATGCGAGCTATCAATTCCTCCTTGGGAACAATCGCAGGATTCAACCCTAAAGTAGCGGTCTTGAACACGATATTGCCGGAATTATCCAACAATACCCAATCACATTTTGTAGAACCACCATCGGTTATTAGGGTCATAATTTATAGCGTTGCAACGTGAGCGGCAAGGTCAACCAATTTTGCGGAATAGCCGTATTCGTTATCATACCAAGCCACTAACTTAAAGAAATTATCGTTAAGCGCAATGCCGGCATTGGCATCAAAGGTACAAATGTATGGGTCCGAAACGAAATCCTGCGAAACCACTTCGGCTTCCGTATAATTCACTATGCCTTTATACTCCTTTTCGGAAGCTTTTTTGAAGAGTGCTTTTATTTCGTCGTACGTTGCGGGTTTCTCCGTGCGGACGGTTAAATCTACCACGGAAACATCTGTGGTGGGAACGCGGAACGCCATTCCAGTCAATTTTCCCTTTAATTCCGGGATTACCTTGGTCACGGCAACCGCCGCCCCTGTAGTAGTGGGAATAATATTGCTCAGAGCGCTTCTTCCCAAACGATAATTTTTTTTCGAAGGCTGGTCCACGGTGGACTGCGAGGCTGTAACTGAATGGACCGTAGTCATCAATGCTTCCACAATTCCGTATTCGTCATTGATTATTTTAGCCATGGGCGCAAGACAATTTGTAGTGCACGAGGCATTGGAGATAATTGTATCCGAAGGCTTTACCTCTTTGTCGTTTACGCCCATCACAAACATAGGCGCAGTTTTGGAAGGCGCGGAAATCACCACTTTTTTGGCGCCAGCTTTTAAGTGTGCCGATGCGGAATCAACTTCCTTGAAAATGCCGGTGCAATCAATAATTATATCTGCATTTACATCGCTCCATTTCAGGTTTTCGGGATTTTTTTCGGCGGTGACTCGTATTGTTTTTCCGTTGACAATCAAATTGTCATCCTTCACCTCAATTTTACCCGGAAATCTTCCGTGTACGGAATCGAATTCCAGCAAATAGGCCAAATGGTCTACCTCAAGTAAGTCGTTCACCGCAACTATTTCAATATCTTTTCTTTCTGATGCAATTCTAAAGGCTAAACGCCCGATGCGGCCAAAGCCGTTAATTCCTATTTTAGTCATATCTTTTCTTATGTCTTTATTATTCTTATTTCTTTGCAAATTTTTATATTGAAATAATATCTGCAACACGTATTAATTCCTCATCTATTTCATTGCTTCCTTTTAGTGCTTCTGAAAACGGAACAGAGGTAACCTTGTTGTGGACTATTCCCATCATTACATTGGTTTCGCCCCGTAAAAGCGCATCTACGGCGCCTACCCCCAAACGACTGGCGAGGACACGGTCGTAGCAACTGGGTGCCCCGCCGCGCTGTATGTGTCCCAATACTGTGACGCGTACTTCGTATTCCTTTAGATTCTCCTCAATATATTTTGCCAGTTCAAAAATATTCTTGCCTATCTGGTCGCCCTCGGAAACTACGACTATGCTTGAGGTCTTTCCCGATTTTTTACTTCGGCTTAAGGATTCCAACAAGCGTTCGCGCCCCATATTCTGCTCGGGTATCAAGATTTCCTCTGCGCCGGCGCCAATACCTGCGTTTAGGGCGATGTCGCCAGCATCGCGGCCCATAACTTCCACCAAAAAAAGACGGTTGTGTGAATTTGCGGTATCACGAATTTTATCAATTGCCTCCACAACGGTATTCAAAGCCGTATCGTAACCTATGGTGTAATCGGTGCCATTGATATCGTTATCAATTGTTCCGGGAAGACCGACAATGGGAAAGTTAAATTCTTGTACGAAAACCGATGCCCCCGCAAATGTACCGTCACCGCCAATAACCACCAAGGCATCTATGCTTTCATTCTGAAGGTTTTGGAAGGCTTGCTTTCTACCTGCTTCCGTTCTAAAATCTTTGGAACGGGCAGATTTCAAAAATGTGCCGCCTCGATTGATAATATTTTTTACCGAACGTGCGTTCAATTCCTTAAAATCGCCTTCAATCAAGCCCTGAAAACCACGGTAAATGCCAGTGCATTCCATATTGTGATAGGCGCAGGCCCTAACCACTGCGCGTATGGCGGCGTTCATACCTGGGGCATCTCCGCCGCTGGTTAGTATCCCAATTTTTTTTGGTATTTTCATAAATGGAAAGTTACTATTATTGTTTGCAATTCAAAATGATTTTAATCAGAAAAAAATACGTGTAAGTACGTATTGTGGAAATTTAATAACTGGCATATATTTGAATCATAGAATTAGTGGATAATGCACAAAGCAATATTTTTTGTGGGGATAGAAAATATTCTTGGTGCACTTTAAAGTTTACTAAGTTAGGTTTGTTAAAGAATCCCGGCCAATGGTCGGGATTCTTGTTTTAACTATTAAGGCCTCCAAGTTATTTTCAAAATTTTACTTGAATTATCGGTTACCTTGAAACGGTCGTCCATTCTATGCCCGACTACCCAGACTATCTCTCCATCACTTAAAAGCAGCCAGATTTTTTCCTTTTCGTGCATGGGAATTTTCTCGTCCTTAAAAAATTTGCTCAATTTCTTCTTTCCCTTCATCCCAAAGGGCTGAAAAGTATCGCCCCGCTCCCACTTCCTGAGTTTTAATGGGAATTTCAGTTTTTCCGAAGCTACATAAATCAAGTTTTTTTCGGTTTCACCGATATATTTTGAAGGCTCTATTTTTAGAGTAATTGGCGCGGTGATTCCTTCTTCATAAATCAAAAATTCTTCCTTTGAATTTTCAGAATTAATTTCAGTTAAAATCAATTCGTCACGGTTTTTTAAAAGCCGGTGCGTTTTGGAAAAAACTTGTTTGCCTGTTTGCGCCTCCAATAAATTTGAAACATCATCCCACTCGGTAAATCCGAAACTTTTCAAAAGTTCATACAACAACGCTTCCGTATGCGGTAAGTCCTTTATTTTTGGAATGTTGATTTTATACGAATCGGGAGCTTGAGTAACAACCGAATTATACACCAAAGCCAAGTAATCTTCAATTAAATTTTGGGAGGCCAGCAAATTGTGCCGGGTTTTTTGGAAATTCTTCAAAACCGGCTCACTAGATTCCTTAAATTTTGGCAATACTTCCAAACGCAGTTTATTTCTGAGATAATCAGTTTTTTGGTTGCTACTGTCCTCGCGCCATTTTAGATTATTTGTTTCGGCATATTGCAAAATTTCCTCACGTGAAAAATCCAAAAGTGGTCTTATAATTTTATTGTTCTTTTTCGGAATTCCAGTAAAGCCGCTCAAGCCAGTCCCCCGAGAGAGATTGATGAAGAATGTTTCCAAATCATCGTCCAAATGATGGGCCGTTAGAAGATAGTCATACTTGAAATTCTTTAAAATTTCCATAAACCAGCCGTAGCGCAGCTCACGGGCCGCCATTTGGGTTGAGATTTTATGCTCTTTGGCAAATTTTTGGGTGTCAAAAGTTTCGGCGAAAACCGGGATTTCCAAATTTTTTGCCAAGCCAATAACAAACATTTCATCCGCATCGCTTTCTTTTCCGCGCAGCGAAAAATTGCAGTGTGCCAACGCCATTTCGAAACTGAGATTTTTCACCAAGTGGGTTAGAACCACACTGTCAAGGCCACCGCTACAGGCAATGAGCAGTTTTTTTCCTTTTAAGAAAGAAAAATTGGTTTCAATATTTTTTGTGAATTGGGTCAGCAATCTTCTTATTTAGAAAAAGTTTATGATTATTCCAGCAATTACGGCTATTCCGAAACTGAGCATCGTACCGATAAGCACGTATTCGGTCTTTAAGGTTTCGTTATTTCCATAGCGAAGGATGGATTTTGCGGCAATTAAAAATCCCACAGCTGAATATTGTGAAACTATGATAAACGTAAGGGTTAGAATACGCTCCAAAACGCCTATTACCTTTCCGGCATTGGGCATCTCATTATCGCTGCTGACCTGTATTTCAGTAGCCTTGAACACTTCTCTTATAAAAATATTCGCGGGTTTTAGACAGACCAAATATCCCGTAATTATAAGTAAATATTTAAAATTGAGTGAAACCTCGATGGATGGGTTGATACCGTGCCATTTGTTAAATAGAACCACAACTATTACTAGTATTGCCAGATGGGCGGCCTGGTCTATAAAAAAGGCATATCTTCCAAAGTAACGACTGTTGTTGAGATGACGCTTGAATCCATCCAATATGAAGTGGGATATGGATATGATAGCCGCGGCCAATACAAAACTTAGCAGTAGGGAAAACAGCCACGCCAGTGCAAAACAAGCCAAGGCATGCCAATACAGAAAAGGACTTTTAAAGCCGATGGTGTTTTTTTGCTTCGCAAGTCTGTCGGTCTGGAAAAAATAATCCAAGCATAGGTGCGCGATGAACTGGAGCAGCAAAAGTTCCTTTAGTCCCATAGTTTTATTTTGAAATTACCATTTTGAAATAGTTAACCGCTTCATCAATGGCGTTCCAGCCCACGCTGGTGGAATGCTGATTGACTGCAGATTGCCCAATGCCGAGGCGCTTGGCTATTTCATCCTCTTGGTTGTTCAACAGTTTTAAATATAAAACCTCGCATTGCCGCGATGTGGCTTTACTCAGCAAAACGTCCAACAACGCCAGTAAAGGTTGAAAATTTTTATTTAAATCCTCATCTTTAGACGCAAAAAACATGGTGTTTTTTATCACGATACGTTCCTTGTTATAGGTGGATTCTCCGCTAATTTCGCGGCCGGACAGGTAGATTGCCTCCCCATCTATAATACCTTGCTCGGGATTGTAGCGGCTCAACTCCCCATAACCTATTGCCAACCGTATGCCGTGGGTTTTGAACTGTTTTAAACGGTTATCCTCCTTTTTGTATTTCTTTACATCTATTGGAATGGCTTTCACAAAACTTTTTACGGCCAATGCTACCTGCAAGCCTTCAGACGCATTCGGAACAACGCATTCCAAATAATCTCCTTTAATGATTCGACCATATGCATTAAATATCGTCTTCAAATCCTGGAGCAGAATTTTCAAATTTTCCTCCACGAGCTTACTGTCTTCAAGGCTTAAACTTGTGGATGAAATAATGTCGCCAGAGATTACTGAATAGGCCATTCCATGAAACTTTTTTCCAAAGATATAATTTTATTAGCTATTAAACTAATAAAATATGTTTATAAGTTAAAACACTAATAAATGGTGTTTATAAGTTTATTAACTAATAGGAAGTAATAATAAATCATCAAACCTAAAACTCCGTGTTCAAAACTTCCCGCATGGCCTTTGCTTTAAGTAGGCATTCCTCATATTCCTTTTCGGGAAGGGAATTAATGGTAATCGCGCTGCCCACGGAATAGCTCAAGTATTTTTTTGTAGCATTGTAGAGAATGCTTCTAATAACCACATTAAAATCAAAATCTCCCGACGGAGTAAAATATCCGATGGCTCCACTGTAGAGGCCGCGCTTTGCATCTTCAGTGTCCTCTATTATTCGCATGGCCGAAATTTTCGGAGCACCTGTCATACTGCCCATTGGGTACGTATTTCTCAAAATCTCCACACTCGAAAAATCTTGCGGCACAAGGCAGCTCACGGTCGAAATCATTTGATGGACCTGTTCAAAGGTATAAATGGTGCAAAGTTCATCTACGGTAACGCTGCCCTTTTCGGCAATTCGTGACAAATCGTTGCGAACCAAATCGGTAATCATAATATTTTCACTGCGTTCTTTTGGGTCCGCGGCCAATTGCTGCGCCATTTTTAAATCTTCCTCCTTATTTTTCAACCGTTTTGCCGTGCCTTTGATGGGTTGGGAAATTACAGTATTTCCCGTTCTTTTAAGATAGCGTTCCGGAGAGGCCGAAAGAGCAAATAGGTGGTTCAACTTCAAAAAGACTGAAAAGGGCGGTTTTGAAATTTCATTGAGCCGCCTAAAAATTTCAAAAGGAATGATTTCGGCGCCTTCCGAATAAAATTCCTGGCAAATGTTTGCTTCGTAAATATCGCCCCGACCAATGTGCCCAAGCACCTGATCAACCTTTTGGATATAACTATCTTTTGAAGTGCGAAGACTTATACTAATGGCTTTCGATGTTTCACCTTCATCGGGCTTTTGGGGTGTTTCCAAAATGGCTTCCCAATCTGTTTCAAATTCATCGGCTACCATATTCAAATAGTGCATTTCAACACTGTCTTCAAAAAAAAGAAAAACCTTTTTTGGTTGAAAAAAATACAGCTCGGGGAAACCCAGTCCGTCAAAATTATTGGATGATAACTTTTCCACGTCATTTTTAAGGTCGTAGGTAAGATAACCGAAAACCCAATCCTTCGTAGTGGTTTGATATTCCTTCAAATTGTCAAAAGCGCTGTAGGTATCGGTTTTTATTGCCGTAAAGGCATCGACCGCCAAAATTGCCTGATAGGTTTCGTGCTTTTGTGAATAGTGGTTGCTATCCATCCACACAACCTCATCAAACTGTTGTGCCCATTGCAGAAGGCGGATTTTGAAGTCTTCGTTTAAAGAAAAAGGAAATTTCTTTACGGTCCGCATTATTGTTCAAGTTGGTGTACAAAATTCTGGAGTACATCGGTAAAGCCCAACAAAAGTATTTCGTCTGAAATTGATTGATTTTCTTCCGAAAAATTATGTGAATAGGAAGGAAAACTAAAGCTTTCCACTACTATGGCGCCAAATCTGGGAAGGATGCTTTTTGTATATTCCAAAGCCGAGGCAGCACCACGTCTTCCATTGGAAGTACTCATCAACATAACCTTTTTGCCGTCCAGAAAATTTCGGTCCAAACGGGAGAGCCAATCTATTGTATTTTTGAAATATGCCGAAACCATTCCATTGTGCTCGTTAACCGAAATAACCAGCGCATCGGCTTCCCTGATTTTGTTGTATAGCATTTTTAGATTTGCGGAATAGCCTTTTTCGCGTTCAATATCCTCTCCAAACATGGGGAGGTCATAATCTGTCAACTTAATTATTTCCACATTCTGACCCGCAACCTGAGAAGCTGCAAAACTGACGAATTTATGGTTGATGGATTTACTGCTGTTGCTTCCCGCAAGGAATAATATTTTTTTCATCTGCCAAAGTTATTGAAAACTGAAATGTAAAAAAACCCGCGCCAAATAAAATTGACGCGGGTTATTAGAATATAACTATTTACAACTTATTGTTTCACGATACGCTTTACAATACTTGTATTTTCTGCATTTATTTTTACAAAATACATTCCAGTTGCAAGACTTTCCAAAGAGAAATTGGTTTCCATTCCCGCTTCTGTCAAGTCTATTGATTTAATAACTCTTCCCTTCACATCTGTAATAACTGCGTTACTAAGTTGTGTAGACGTTTTATTCAACAACGTGAGTTCGCCAGTAGTTGGGTTTGGATATAATAAAATATTATTGGCAAATTCATTATCACCAAGTCCCAAAATCTCATCTACGGTAACCGTAAATGTACAAGTGTCTTCATTTCCTGCACCATCGGTCGCAGTCATTGTCATTGTGGTAACGCCAGGGCCAACCATTGTTCCAGCCGCAGGATCTTGAGTAATTGCAGGGTCAGGGCAGTTGTCGGTTGCAGTTGCTATAGTTGTATAATCAGGTAATTGATACTGCTCTCCCTGGTTTACCTCTACCATTACATCCGCAGGACAGGTTAGAACAGGATTCTCAGTTTCAGCGGTCACTTCTGTTTCGGTGCGTGCACCGGCACAACCAGGTGTTCCTAAATTGATA
This sequence comes from Aequorivita vladivostokensis, assembly GCF_000952855.1. Classification (GTDB taxonomy): domain Bacteria; phylum Bacteroidota; class Bacteroidia; order Flavobacteriales; family Flavobacteriaceae; genus Aequorivita; species Aequorivita vladivostokensis. The sequence goes on from NZ_JSVU01000003.1 coordinate 174,897, forward strand.
TCGCTATTTGGCGTTCCGAAATCTGAATTTTCACAAATACCAGACCAGTCGGCTGCAGTGTCTGTATCACCAACCCTTCTATAAGAATCGGAACCACAATCGGTCACCAACGAAGCACCTACACCAGTCCAATCCAGGTCTGCTGCGGTAATGTTAAATCCAGAAATAGTTACGTTAAATCCAGCAATCTCAGAAGCACTGAAATTCCAAAATACAGAATCAACTACGTTTCCACTTGGGTCAATTATTAATATCCATCCCGTTCCCGAATTGTCCCAGAATATATTATTGCCCCAGTATCCGGCACCACTGTCATCGTTCCAATCCATAACGGAATTGGCAGCCATACTTCCCAGATTTTTAACAATTGAATTTACTGAGTTGATATTTGTATAAGGAGTATCACTTACCGCTACCTTATAGCCCGTATAATCGGTAGCTATGCCTACATTCTGAATTTCCAATCTATCCGGAGCCTGTAAATTTATTTCTGAAATAACCAATTGTGATAATGGTCCAGGGGCACTTTCCTGTGCATAAACGGTAGTGGTTCCCACAGGAGTAAATGTATATGATTCACCTTCAAAAAGAAAGTTTCCACCGGTTGGAGCATCGAACCACCTAATTATATTAGAAGGATCATTTAGGGTTGCCGTTACTGTTACAGGTTCACCCACACAGAAATCTGTAACTCCTGTGGTAGTTGGCCCTGCAGGTACGGCAAGTACCTCAATAGTATCTGTAGCAGAAGACGCCACGGAACAAGGTCCTGAAGGAACGTCATAAGTAACTGTGTGAACTCCTACGCCGGCCGCTGCGGGATCAAAAGTAAAAGTAGAACCGTTACCGTTATCTGTTACACCGGGACCACTATATGTACCACCGCTTGGTGATCCTCCACCCAAATCAGTAAGCACCTCAGATGATGCGCATACTTCATCAAGAATAGAAAGGGAAGCAGTTTGAGAAGGAGTATCAAAGGCTTGTGTTCCATCACTTCTACTTCCTGATGAGCCTTGGTTTGCACTGAAACCTAATCCTCTCTTTGCAAAAGCATCCCACAGTAAGCATTCATTGGCGCCACCATAAAGGGCTTGGTCAGCAGCAAAAATTGCGTCACGACCATCCACAAAACCAGGACTACAAGGCTGTAATTTCATACCTTCTATAACTAAGGCCATAGCTTGAATGTTTCCGGCATCTTGGTTCACGTCTCCGGTAAAATTGTAAATATCAGCATCAAATCCGTGCTCATCTATTAGGGCCCAAGTTACTTCCCAAAGCATTGTAGCCCATACTGAACCAACGCCATGCGGCACAGCTGCAGTTTTAATAAAATCGTAAGTTTGAGGATTTACTCCCATATCAGTGGTATAAGGATAATCACGAATACCACCACCTCCTTGACCTTGGCCAAAAAGATATGTTCCTACCGCCCTGGCATCAGTGCCAGTATCACCCGGCTCAATTGTCATTAACACTCCGAAGAAATCACTCCAGCCTTCTCCCATCTGTTCTGCATTTTGCAAACATCCGGCAGCTGATGGACCTCCGGTCAAACGGTTTGAGATACCATGGCCATATTCGTGGATAATCACAAGGTTGTCGTAATCACCATCCTTGTCGCCACATATATACATTTGCATCGTAGGATTTCCACCATCTGGTGGAGTTCCAAAGTTAGCGTTACAGGTACCTGAACCGTCCTGTGCCTCGGCATTTACAGAGTCACTTCCCGCGCCTCCGTTGCCATAGTTATTTTCTTGGAAGTTACCGCCCACTTCGTCAAAACCATACTGGTACATCACGTCGTGTATAATGTTATTCATATAAAAAAGATTGGTTATGGCAGCATCTTCATATTGGTTTCCACTAGTATAAATTTGACTGAACGGATATCCCGTGAATTCCAAATTGGCACCGGCATCAGGTTGGTATCCCGGATTGTTACCATCTTCATAAGCATTCACATTATTACCACGGGTAGTGGTAAATTCAGCACCGGCCACGCCATTAGTATCGTGCCATCCAAAAGGAGAGGCAGTAGCGTTGGCTGGTTGAACCTCAATAGTGCGAGCCCCGTAATATGGACTTTCCAGAGGTAGCGCGAAAACTTCATAACATTCTGTACAGGCAGCGGTAGACTCTGCAATCAATTCATCATAATTGGGAATATCATACAAATTAGCATTAAAATTCATTTCCTTTACATCATTGCTATGATCGTGGTGCGTGGCACAGCTTACCATCCAGTTTGCCTGATTTACAATAGCTCCAGTATTGGCATCAATTCTTAAACTCCACCAATCTTGTTGGCTTTTTTCCTGAATTGAAATGTCCCAAGTAAGTACCAGCCCATCATTATCAGTGATTGCGTACATCAACTTAGCAGGAATTGGGCTAAGGGAAATTCCGCCATCGCTTAATAAGGTTTTTCTATCAACACCGGAAGCTCTTTCCAAAACTGAAAAAGAATCTGTAATTGAATAGTTAAAATGCGAAGCCGCAGCCTGAATCGCTTGTACCGCAGTAAGTGCAGGAGCATTTGACCCTGTGCGCTTTTGTGCGGTATTCTTCACAAATTTACTGTCTTTTGATACTACCTTACCATTGGATGTAAGGTGTATGCTGGATTCGGTACCATAAATTTCAATCCCATCTAAAGTTTGTCTGAAATAAATGTGCTGAATACCACTTTTCTTGCTGAAGGTTTCGCTGGTTACTTGCCACTGCGCGTCTTGTGGTAATAAATCATTCTGTTCTACAAAATGATTTAGTTGTTGGTCAATTGCTCTCGAAAAATTTTGAGCAGCCAAGGCGCCCGAAAACATGAGCAAGATGACCAAGAATAAACTCTGGGTAACTTTTTTCATTTTTTTTTGATTTGTTTGGATTAATATTAGCCTGTAAGTTGGTTAAGTTCTGTAAAGCTATTAAAATTTAGTTTTTTCACAACATTTTCTTAAAATACTGATGAAATTTAACATAGTGGATTTCAAAATTTGCAATTTGACATTCCTATTCCAGGAAAAATAAAATTCTTAAAAACTTTCGTTACATTTACTAGCAAGAAAATCAACATTTCATGGAACAACCCAATAATCTCATTACTGAGATGCAAGGCGGGAACGAGAAAGCTTTCTCCCAATTATATACAATGTACAGTGAAGCCATATATGGTATAATCTATAGTATTGTTTTAGATGAAGCAACTGCCGAAGAACTTTTACAGGATGTTTTTATAAAAATTTGGAACAATGCAGGCTCCTATTCAATAGAAAAAGGACGCTTCTTTACCTGGCTTCTGAACATTGCACGAAACACCGCAATCGATGAGACCCGATCCAAAGCTTTCAAAAATTCCAGAAAAAACCTAAGTACAACAAACTTCGTAGATATACTATCATCCTCAGATAGTTTAAACAGAAAAACCAATGCCATAGGCATAAAGAAATTTGTTGACGCGCTAAAACCTGCTTGTATTAAAATAATAGACCTTTTATATTTTAAGGGCTTTACACAAGCAGAAGCCTCAAAGACACTTGACATACCGTTAGGAACATTAAAAACAAGAAACCGTACCTGTATAAATGAATTACGGGTAATGGTCTTAGGATAAAATAATATGAACCCCGAAGAAATAATAACATCAGGAAATTTAGAAATGTACGTCTGCGGCGCACTGCCGCCGGATGAAGCATTGGAAGTAGAAAAGGCAATTCAGGATTTTCCCGAAGTAAGGCACGAAGTAGAACTTATTGAACAATCTTTGTTACACCTTGCAGAAACGGTTGCGCCGCCTGTTCAAGAAATGAATTGGACAAATATTTTAAAGGCAATCCGAAATGCCAGCAATAAAACCGAGGACCCTAAAGTAAGGTCCCTAAACTGGCCGGCAATTACCGGTTGGGCGGCGGCCATTCTATTTATGGGAGGAATTATGTGGATGTTAAAACAAACTAACGATCTCAATAATTCACTTCAGGTTACAACAACCGAAAACACCATTTTACGCGAAGAAAAATCAAAAGCTGAAAGTCAATTGGCTGAAAATAATGAAGTGCTGGAAGTTTTAAGATCAAAAGATTATCAAGTCTATACTCTTCCCGGCAATCAGGCTGTGGCTCCTGAAGCCTTTGCAAAGGTATATTTAAACAAAAGTGAAAACATTGCTTACATAGACACCAAAGGACTGCCAACACCACCACGAGGAAAGGTTTATCAGGTATGGTCGCTTAAAATGGAACCGCTCACTCCTACCAGTATGGGACTGATTTCTACTGAAAATGAGATGGGAGAAGGGATTTTCAAGTTCGTAAATTTCCCGGATGCCGAAGCGTTCGGAATAACTCTAGAGCCTGAGGGCGGAAGCGAGACACCCACCATGTCGCAATTATATACGCTGGGCGTTATCACAATATAATTAAGCAATTAAAAAAATCTGGACCGAAGTCCAGATTTTTTTTGTTTTATATAAAAGTAAAAGCGCCCGCCAAAAATGACGGACGCTTCAACTAACAAAAAAACTCTGAAAACCGGATCAACCGGTCTTGTAAAATCTATCAACTTCTTGATAGATAACCAACCTCAACTATACTTACGTAAATATTAGGAGATTGGTTTTAAAATTTTATAATTTATCTATTTCCTTGGCTGTTACAGGCCCCAACTCATAGCTGGCGCCCATAAGTTCTTCCTTTAAGGCCGCAACCTTATCATCCATGCCGTTAGCTTTATAAATCAACGCAGCGTGAAATAGAGCTTTTGGTTCTTCAGTTTTGCCGATGACATATTCTTCAATCGTTTTTAGGGCAGCCTCTTTGTGGCCAGCTTTTAATTGGGCATACCCAAGTAACTGATATGTTTCCGGCGTGGCACGATTGTTAATTTCCATCGCCGCAAGTTTTAAGGCTTGCTCTGGTTCTGTTTCGGCATAAAGATTAATTAAATACGTATTGTACATTGCGCCATAATTAGAATCCTGGGCAGCTTTAAGAAACATTGCATTTTGTTTTTTTACTTCCGAAGAATTGCCTTCATATTCAGCTATTTCGGCCTTCAGCAAATAATAATCAGGAGCTTTATGGTTCACCATTAATGAATCCAGAATACGGTTTGCTTCTTTCGTGTTTTTTTCAGCAGCATAAACCATCCACGCTAGCTGCTTTTTTGCGTAATGATTATCTGGCTCGAGCTCTAATGTTTTTAAATAACTGTTATACGCATCTTCCAGACGGCCGGCATGACCATAGAAATCGCCTATGTTGCTATAAATCCACAATTTGAAACCTCTGTTATCGCGGGTTTCGGCAATTTGTTTGGCCTGCTCTAAATATTTGATAGCAGCGTCAAGATTTCCGTTGTGATCGCTCCATTTGGCCAATCGAATTAAATAATTGAAATCCTGAGTGTCCTTAATTTTCCCTAAAAGTGTATCTGCCCTATCATATTCACCCAATTCCATGGCAACATCAAAGAGCATCATTTCTGTTTCCTTTCTGTTGTCCGGGTACAAATAAGCACTATCCAGAAGCACCTGCGCTTCCTTGAACCTATGCTGCGAAATATAATTATGCGCCAAACTTCGCAAATAGCTATCTTTATTTCGCGCTGCAACATCAATTGATTTCTTTATCAGTTTTTCGGAAGTTTTCAATTCTGAAATATCACCCGTATTTCCAAAAAGCGATGCGTGTATTCCCGATAACCGGCCCATTTCCATTAAGTGGGTAGAGTCATTATTGAAGCGGGTTTGCCAAAACTGCAATTCCTTTTCTACTGCATCTTTGGAGGGTGTGTGGTGGGTGCTGAGATATTTGTCGTAATCATTGCTATCGGTAATTTTTTCAGCCTTTTCCTGACATCCAAAAAACACGGCAACAACCAGTATTGTGATGATTCTTTTCATATAAATTTTTTTAAAGTTGGTTTTACCTAATTGAAAAATATTAAAACCAAAAAAGAGAACGCAATCGGTTCTCTTTTCTGATTTTAAGTTAGGTCTATTAAAATGGTCCAGCCAAATAAGGGAAGCTGCTTGAGAATGCAACGTCGTTGGTTGGTACGCCATCGCTGGTAAGACCAGGATTTTCATCACCCATTGGTCCACCAAAGATCAATAATAATGATACATCTATCACATCATCGCTCAAGGTTCTACCTGTCAAGATTTCTGTGCCGTTAAAATAGGTGGTGATGCCTGTTTTCGCCACCCAAAGTACATCATTGGAAAGAATTTTTGTAAATTCCTCGGCTGTTAAGCCTAATGCATTTTCTGTGTACCCAGCATTAAGAGCCAATAATTTGGCCTCAAATTTATCCTGAAATGCAGCTTGCATTTCTGAAGGGACTGTTACGTTAAAGGCATTTTTAAAACCTTCGGTACCAAACACGGTATTGATACCCGGGCGACCCATTTGGTCCTCCTGCACGTAGTTTCCGCTGAAATCGAGTGTTTGCTCGCATGGCTCACAAAGGGGTCCACCACAGTCAATATCGGTTTCATCTCCGTTTTTAATTCCATCCGTACACGTTGCCTGCGTTATTATATTATCGTCATCATCTTTACACTGAATGAACAATAGCGATGTTGACATTGCAACAACAAAAGTTATATATTTTAATGTTTTCATTTTTTTAAATTTTTAAGGTTAGCAATTTTTATTGTTTTCTTTTGGCTTCAACCCATACATTATAGATAGGTGTATTCGGAGCAAATGGATTAACACCCGCTACTCCACCTGGAAGCATTGATTTAGGCACTTCAACAACAACGCTCAAAACGTTTGAGCCAGCAAAGGTATCTGTACCTGGATTTTCAAAGCCGGGGGCATCGCCAGCCAATATGGCATTGTATTGATTGAAATCAAAGAAAAACGGATCTTCGCGGGGTCCGGCAAAAAATTTCATTCCGTCTTTTTCGGCAATTTGCACATCATCCGTTGTTGAAATTTTCACACTTCTTCTAGTTGATGTGGCAATAGTACTAACCAACCCTTGTGTAGCCGGAGCCGTTGGGCCAAAGAAGTACATGGAATCGCCACGTCTAATGGCCTGTATGACCAAGTCTTCCTTTAAATCGTTATTGTTATCAATATTGATTTCGATTAATACTGTCTCGTCAAATTTGGCCTGCTCGGTGGGTTCGCCCGGAGCTAATAGCCCTTGCACGTTGGCCGCAAACACTAGGTTTCCGCTATTTTCGCCCTGAAAGGCATAAAAGTCGGTAATATCTGCTGTAGTTCCCTGAACTGCAGGCGCATCAATGTGATCCGCGGATATTAAAAATATCGATAGTACGGCAACGCCTATTCCACCGATTACTGCAAAAAGTTTTGATTTTTTCATCTTTCTTGTTGGTTTATATTATTTATTTTTACTTGTTCGCTAATACTTACGTTTAAATGTAACTGCATGGTTTTTAAAAGTGCGTTAATCATTTGTTAACGTGAAAAACATTAGCTTTGGCAACCAAAAACTTAGTGATCGATTTACCAAATGAACCCCTCCGCTCCTGATTGGATATTGAAATTTTTAAATCTTTTTGACAAAGAAGAACTTATCTCTTCCTTTGAAAATAACCAAAACTTTTATAGAGCCCTAAAGGAAACGGGCTTTATATATGGAGTCTCCGTTTCTGCATTACCAAAGAAGAAACTGGGAAACCTGAAGCTAACGAAGGAAGAGTTTACAAAAATAAACCTCTTTCACGCGCTGCTGTTTTCCTTTTTTGATGAAAATGTAAATGCTACCAACAAAGAAGCTATTGCCAGCATCCTATCTTTTTACCAGCAAATGGAAAAAAAGAAAACGGGATTTTTTCAGAAATTTTCGCTTTCACAAAAACCCGAAAATGTTTTGGAGCACATACTTTCCACGAGATTACAGGAAGCAAATACTTTGTTGAAAAAAAATACGGTTTCGCTTTTAACCTATGCACTCTTATATTTGGATGTCCTCGCCTTTAAACAATGGTTACAGGATCCCGATAGCGCCAAAGCATATTACAAACAATTGGAAACTGTTGTTTTAACGGCTTGTTTCCATACGCTGAAATCCAAAAAGAAAAAAACGAAGTACGACAAGTTATTGATTGAACTCTTCGAATCCTCTTCACAATATATAATTGACGATACCGAAGGTGGCGCCGCAACTTTTTTGGAAAGTTTAAACTATTTGAAAAATAGCGACAATTCATTGGAGAAAAAATACCTGCTGGACCTTTGCTGCCTAACGGTTTGGGAAGATTTAAAGATGGACGAAATAGAACATCAGTTTTTGCAGCAATTATTGGTTACGCTTGATCTTTCCGAAACGGAGCTTCAACAAAGCCTCTTGGCGCTGAATGTGTTTTCGCAGAAATATACCGAGAAAATCCTGCTCTTTGAATATTCGCATCCAGTTAAGCAGTTTTATAAACAATCTGCTTCTACGGTAAAGCTTTTGATTATTAGAAATAAGGACCGATTGACACGCGAACTTGAAGAAAGCGGCGAATTAATGCTGTTGCTGGGGCAATCCACCCTGCGCGACCTTTCTGCGGACGAAAAAAGGAAAGTGAAGGAGCAGCTTTTGGATATTTGTAAAACCATTCCGTCGCTCACCATATTTTTGCTTCCGGGCGGTTCGGTTCTGTTGCCACTCTTGGTAAAATTTATTCCGAAACTTTTGCCATCCTCATTTCAGGAAAATAGGATTGAATCGTTCAAAAGGAAAGAGTAACTACTCCAGCCAAAGTTTAAAATCTTTTACCCGTTCGCGGGCAACGATTACTTCCTGATCCCGATAACTGTTCAGTTTTAGCTGAAGGCGGGAGTTTGTGTAGGCGATTATATCTTTTATTGAATTGATATTTATGTAAAATTTTCGACTGATTCGAAAGAAAATTTCGGGCGAAAGTTCCTGCTCCAGTTGCTCCAAAGTGGTTTCCAAAAGATAATCGCGGCCATCAATTGTGTGTGCGTACGTGCCTTTGTTTTCGGAATAGAAACACTCAATTTCATCAACCGAAATCATTTTTATGTGCTGTCCTATTTTTGTGGTAAATCGTTTTTTATACTCGCGCTCCACTGGGTTTACGAGCAATTTTTTAATATCCTCAAAATTGAACTGTACGTTTTTGGGGCTGGGCTTAAACGACTGATATTTTTTGACGGCGCATTGCAATTCCTGCTCGTCAATCGGCTTCAACAGATAATCTATGCTGTTCAGTTTAAAGGCCTGCAGCGCGTATTCATCAAAGGCCGTGGTAAAAATTATGGCACTGTCCACCTCCACCGTATCAAAGATTTCAAAGGAAAGTCCGTCGCTTAGTTGGATATCCAGAAATATCAAATCCGGGTGTTCGTTGTTTTGAAACCACGCCACGGCCTCCTCCACGCTATGGAGCATCTGGCTTACGTTTACGTGCTGTTTTTCGAGCATTCGCTGGAGGTAACGGGCAGAGGGCTTTTCGTCTTCGATGATGAGTGCGTTCATTTGATGGTTTCTGGTTTTTGGTTTTTGGTTTCTGGCCGCAGGTTTCAAGTTGCAGGTTGCAGGTTTTCCGATTTCGTCCCGATAGCAATCGGGATCGATTTTTAAAGGTCTTCCTCTAAAAATTGTTTAATTTTTTTCTCTTCCCACCGCTTTAAAAAGTTGTTGTTCACATTCATAACAAAGAACACATAGAGGGCGTGCGACACCAGACCGATGCCCCAAAAAATGGCGGTTACGTAATTACCCCAGTCGGCAAAATCTATTTCTTTTGAATTAAAAACATTGGCCGAAACAAGGATGATTGCTCCATTCACAATGATATATACCGCTATGTGACTGTAAAATGCCTTTAGGGTCTCTACTTTTTTCTTTGCCCGCAAATAGGCCAAACTTTTTTTGGTTTCCATTTTAACAGTTTTTATTCCTCTTTCAGAAATTTCCTTATTTGTTTTTCTTCCCAATTTTTCAGGGTCTTGGATTTATATTGAAAAACCTTCGCTGCATGATACAGCAGCCCGATTCCCCAAAAAATTGGAACTATTAAAATATTCCAATCAATCCATTCCATAAAATTTTTATCGTTCGATTCAATTTGAAAAAACTCCAAAACCCTTCCTCTTACGATAAATAAGGCAACATTTACAATTATATAAATCAGCAAATGCTTATAGAATCCTTTTAGCGCCTCTACCCTTCTTCGGGCCTTTCGCAACTTTATATTTTCAGCATATTCCATATTAGTTCCAGTTGTTTTTGGCGTTCTTTTCCTCTTCCTCCATAAATTGCTTCAACTTTCTTTCCTCCCAATCCTTGCCTATAAAAGGCGCCCAACGGAATGTTTTTACGGCCTGAAAAAAGATGCCGATTCCCCAACCGAATGCCGCCCAGAGAAACCACGGATACCTCAATTCATTGGTGTAATAATTCAATCCCGCCAAAGCGCAAATAAATAATACATAAAACATCAGGCTGGTGTAAAATTTCTTGATTTCGGCCACGCGTCTTTTGGCTTTCAAATATTTGCTGTCTTTATGGTTCCCGGTTTCCATAGTTTCGGTTTTTTAATTTATTTCATAAAGATAACACAGATAGAATTCTTTTAAAAAATGAAACATCCCAACTGTGGTTTCCGGGGGATGAACTGTAATTTAATCATCCTTGTCCATCAACTCACGGATTTTACGGGCCTCCCAATCCTTTCCGAAAAATGGATTGTAATTGAACGTTTCAGCAGCATGGCTCGTAATTCCGATACCCCAACCCACAATCGGGAAAAGCGCCCACGGAAATCCCGCCCTCGAAATGTAATTCAAGTATATAAATATGGGCACGAACAGTATATAAAGTGCCAAATGAATATAAAAGGCCTTCAACTTTTCCATACGTTTTTTGGCCAGCTTGTATTTTTTCTCTGAAATAAAGGTTTGTGGTGTGTTCATAATTTGAAGATTTTCACCCAATATCGGGATTGCAATGCTAAACTCCTTTGGATTTTTGTTGATGCTCACCGGGCGTTCCGTCAATAGTGCATACCTATCCCGAATGTTGCGCAGGCCCACGCCGGTACTTTCTTTTAAGACCTGTTTTGGCTGCCTGTTGTTGGTAACCACCAAACTGCCGTTTTCTTCCGCAATGGTTATATACAGCTTTTTTGAAGGCATAACCTGATTGTGCTTTACCGCGTTTTCCAACAAAAGCTGAAGCGACAATGGAACCACTTTTGCCTGCGGGTTCTCCAATTTTGAAGGCAAAGTAAAAACAATACTGTCCTCAAAACGCACCGCCAATAGCGACATATAGAGTTCCGCAAATTTCAATTCCTCCTCCAGGGTAACGAGCTCCTTGTTTTTTTGTTCCAAAACGTAGCGATACACTTTTGAAAGCGAAGTGGTAAAACGCGTTGCGGCTTCGGGATTTTCTTCAATCAGGCTGGTGAGCACATTCAAACTGTTGAAAAGAAAATGCGGATCTAATTGATTCTTCAACGCATCAAACTTTGCGGAGGCCGTGCCGGCTATTATTTTCTGCTCCTTTACAATAGTCTGCTGCTTGTTTCGGTAATAATAAACTGCGTAAAAAATGGTCGTAACCACAACCGAAATAATAAACGAGATGTAGTAATACTCCATCTTTTCGGCGGCAATAAATTCAGCAAAACCTCGACCGTCTATTATGACTTCTGTTATAAAACGAATAAGCAGTAGTGCAAAAAGTGTAACCAAAACGCCTCCCAAAAGTCCTTTCAACAGATTTTTTGTTTGAAAAACCTGGTCTGGGAATATTTTCAATAAGAAAACAAAATAATACGCATTGACCATATACAGTATTACTGAATACAATTGATTGTAAAGGAAAGCAACCAGAATATCACGTCCGTTATCATATTGATAACCATTGGCATATTGAATCAAACCGAGGATGATGAAAACCAGGGTTCCCACAAAAAATGCTTTTCCAAATTCTTTTAGTATGCGCATAAATATGTTTCCTTTTTTATACCTACAAAGTCTTTAAGACCTTGCACGAGGATGGGGAGTATTCGTGAATTGGCGGCAAAATTTTAGTTACAGCTTTCTGCCTGTATTTGTTTGGCTCGTTCCCCGCCATACGTCGGATAGAACTCACCTGCTGGTTTAAAGGTAGCAAAAAGTTCAATGGCCCGTTGAATGTCTTTGCAGTACGGCTCCAGACTTTGCCCAAAATATTTGGCGCCGCCCATATCCCATTCTGCCTTTGCCAAAATAATCCGCGGATTGTCAGGCGCAAGGGCCAGGGCTTTGTTGTAAAGCTCTGAAGCTTTAGGGGAATAGGTCATTCCGTATTTCTGACCGTCAAAAACAATCCAGGCCGTGTACAAATGCGCCTGCAAAACCAATAAATCTGGGTTGTCTTTTGAAATTGCCGTAGCATCATTGATGAAATCCTGAGCCTTGTCCAATTGGGCTTTCAGTTTGGCCTCGTCCTTTTCCGTGAAGCTGTTGATTACGTTAATTTGGGCCACATAGTACGGCGGCAACCAATTGTCCGGTTCGGCCGCTGCTATTCTTTCAAAAACATTGGCAGCTTCCCACGATTTATTTTCCTGCCAAAGTTGGAATGCCTTTCGCATTCCCTGTTGGTATTTTGAGGGCGCGGCAGCCGTATTTACCGCTGAATCTGTCTGCCCCTGCATTATAAGAGCAGTGAAAAAAATCATTAAATAAGTGACTACATTTTGCATGGTTTCTATTTTTTGTTGGTTATTATTTATTGGTTATTGTTATTTTTTATTGTTGTTCAAATTTCGATCAAAATATTTCTTTTGAAAAAATCCTTCAACCCAACTGTTGTTTTTGTAGGCTGAATTGTATTCCTCCATTCCAACTTTGACAAATTTTAAAAACTTTGTCAAAGTTCCCTCGTCGAATATCCCATTTTGAGCGTTAGAAGGCTACAGATTATCAAGCTGATTGTCCCTGCCATCATCACTAATAGTCCAGAAAAAGCCCACGAAAAAGAACTGATCGGCTGCGGGAAGCAACTCCCGCCGCGCAAAGTTTCCATTTGCATCCGGGATGTTCGAATATTGATAGCCATTCACATTTTTAAATGCAAAAACGTTGTTCACAGAAACATATAGAATCTTCTGTGGAGAGAGTAAATATGCCCAATTCAGGCTCACACTGTTATAGTCGCGGGTTTTATCCTGAAGAAATCCGGGTGTGTTCAAATCGGTATAGGTCCGGCCGCTGCCGTATTGATAACTGAACCCGATCTGGCTTTTCCAATCGTTGATCCAATATTTTCCAACTACCGAAAGGTTATGCGTATTTGCAAAACTCGGCGTGGCCGCAATGGGGTAATTTTTATACTTCCGTTCAGTGTCCAAATAGGAATAGCTTACCCAGTAATCTATATTTTTAAGTGTTTCATTGTCGCGCCAAAACAAATCCAGTCCCTGTGCGTAGCCATCGCCCTTGTTTGAGAATGTAGTATTTATGTCGGGAAATTCATCGTTATATGTCACAAGATTGCTGTACTGCTTTCTATAAACCTCAGCGCGAAAAATCCTATCCTTGGCTGCGTATTGATAGTTCATTATATAATGTTGGGTATGCTGCGCTTCCAGATTATTTGTGAATTTGAGCACTTCACTTTCGGGTTGCTGGAAGAAATCGCCATAGGCAAGGGAAAGCTGGCTATGCTTTCCGGTTTTATATGCAAAAGAAATTCTCGGTGAAACTGTAAATTCCTTAAACAACTGGCTGTACTCCCCGCGAACGCCCAGTTTTAAGGCAAGTTTCCGCGAAAAAATAATATCGGCCTCCGTAAATGCTGCGGAAATATTATTGTTGTAACCCAGTTTTGCGGCAAAATTCGGTTCGTCATAATTTTCATTGAAATCGGTCACAAATTGCTCTGCGCCAAAATTCAATTTAAACCGATTGCTGATGCGTTTTCTCACATTTAATTTAAGGTGTGCGGAGTTTTCAACATCCTTTATATCGGCCCGGTCTATCCCAACTTTTGTATTTGCATAGGTATAACTTCCGCCACCGAAGATGGACCATCCCTTGCTCAATCTTTGGCTGTAACTGGCATTAGTATAAAAATTTTGGTTGTTTAATTTAAAACGCGCGCCGTCGGGTTGGTTAATGTCTTCCTGCGTAAGTTCAAAGTCGGAAGTATCAAAAGCTCCGTAAATTTTCAAAAGCCCATCCCCTATTTTCTGACGGAAAACGGCCTCACCCGAAGCGGTTTCAAATGGTTTTTGCCAATCATTCCTGTCGGGCAACAACGCGATGTAGGGCGCCAAATTTATATAGGAAGCGTTCACGCTCAACGAATTGTTTTCCCACTTTTCGGTATGCCCCAAACCTGCGCCCACGCTCATAATGGCAATGTCGGTCTTTTCCTGGTTCGGCTCATCAATCGTATTCAAAAGCAATACGGATGACAGTGCCTGCCCATATTCTGCAGAATACCCGCCAGTGGAAAACGTAATGCCGTCAAAGAGAAAAGGGCTGTAACGACCGCGCGTGGGTATGTTATTGGTGGTGGGCGAATAGGGCGTAAAAACGCGAATGCCATCAATAAAAATCTGGGTTTCGCCTGCATCGCCCCCGCGGACAAATAGGCGACCGTCCTCGGCAACGGTCGTGGTTCCGGGAAGGGTTTGCAATGCGCCCACAAAATCGCCCAAAGCACTGGCTGTTGTTACAATATCCAAAGGTTTTAAAACCGAAATCCTACTGTTATCGCCCGCAGAAAAGGAACCCGCTGAAATGGTTACGGTCTCTAAGGAATTTACATCTTCGCGAAGTGTGATTTTTAAGTTTTTCATTTTCGTAACATCGTCCACAAACTTAAAGGGCTCAAAAGAAACGTAAGAAATAATCAAGACCTGCGTGCCTGTTTCGGTAGTTTCAAAAGAAAAATTTCCGTTCGCTTCGGTTGTGCTTCCATCATAAGCACCTTCCAAATATACGTTGGCTCCAAAAACCGGCATTCCCTTGTTGTCCATAACCGTCCCTGAAATGGTGGTTTGTGCCAATAACAAGCCCGGCAAAATAGCTAGTAAAAAAGTAATAACTGAAATCTTCATAAAATGGTTGGTTTTATTTTCAGGTCAAAGATTAAATTTTGGTGTATTTTTTCAGAATAAAATAGACCGAACTGTAGAATTTAGGTCTTCAAATGTAGATTCACTCCACAAACTCCAAAATATCCCCAGGCTGGCATTCCAAAGCTTCGCAAATAGCCTCCAGCGTGCTAAAGCGCACTGCTTTTGCTTTTCCGGTTTTCAAAATGGAAAGATTGGAAAGCGTAAGTCCTACTTTTTCGGAAAGTTCGTTTAATGACATCTTCCGTTTGGCCATCATTACGTCCAAGTTTACTATTATAGGCATAATTTAAATTGTTAGTTCGTTTTCGCTTTGTATTTCCACTCCCTTTTTAAAAACCAATGCTATAATGTAAATAATTCCCGCAAAGAATAGAAATTGCTCGGCACCCCAGTCTATTTGGAGGGTGAGTCCCTGCCTCATTATACGGTTTGCATAATTTTCCGCAATGATGGCCACAACCCCAATGCTCAGGGCGTAATGGCTCATTAGTGTAATGACCGAGGCTGTTTTTTCGTTGAAAGGATAGTTTAAATCAAACTTCATAAAAAGCTTGATGACAAGGTAGGCAAGATAAGCTTTCAGGGCAGATAAGGTTATTGAAAAGCTGGCTACACCAATGTAGTGCTCCACGTTGAAATTGTACAAATCCAAAAGGTTGAGCCCCATATACGTATCTTCGGCACCATTAGAATTGATAAAAAGGGTCACAAAAAGAGAAACGAGTAAAGCTCCAGTTTCTAGGCACAAACCGATGAATACGATCCAAAATATAATATTCATCACTTTCATTATAATATTTGTTTTCATTTAAGATTGATTTAAAATTACTTTGCGAAAGTAAATAAATATTTATTGATAAACAATAAATATATTTTATTTATCAACAATTATTTTTCTAAAGGACTAATTTTTTTAAATGTAATTATCTAAGCCTTTTTGGAACTTACGGTTTTTACTAAAAAATTCAACAAAGCTTTTTTAGGAAGGAAGAAATGGAAAATTGTATCTTCGGAAGAAAAGAAAGCACCATGACCGATTCACAAAAAATAGATGCTTTTATTGCGAAGCAAAAAAAATGGAAGGAAAAACTAGAAAAGTTGCGTGAAATAATATTGCAAACAGATTTGAAAGAAGAATTAAAATGGGGCAAACCCACCTACACCCTCACCGGAAAAATGGTAGTGGGAATGGCCGATTTCAAAAACCATATGGCGCTGTGGTTCCATCAAGGGGTGTTTTTAAAAGACAAACACAACAAGCTCATAAACGCTAAGGAGGCCAAAGCCCTTCGGCAATGGCGCTTTGAAGAAAATGATAAAATTGAACAAAAAATTGTTTTGGAATATGTAGAAGAAGCCATAGCAAACTGCAAAGCTGGAAAGGAATTAAAACCCGTGCGAAAAAAAGGTGTTTCAATCCCGCCGTTACTGGATGAAGCTTTTAAAAAAGACACAACTTTAAAAGAACATTTCCAAAAACTGACTCCCGGTAAACAGCGGGAATATGCCGAATATATAACCGAGGCGAAACAGGAAAAAACCAAATTGAGTAGATTGGAAAAGTGTATGCCAATGATAAAAAATGGTGTCGGCCTTCACGATAAATACAAAAACTGTTAATCTGGCTCGATTCCTTCGTAATCAGGTTTTTGCATATCTTTAACCGATAATCTCCTAAATTTTTGAAATATGAAAACCGATATGTACACAAAAACCATCCTGACCATTATCGCAGTTTGTTTAACGATAAACGTAGTAAAGGATTTTGAACTATTCCCTTCTGCCTACGCTTCAGAAAATATTGAGCCCAAACCAATCAATCAGGTAATGGACGTGCGGCTGGTAGATATAAATACTTCCGATGAACTCAATGTAAACCTAAAAAGCGTGGACACTTACGACGAGGTAAAGGTAAATGTGAAAAAACTTGAAACCTCGGACGTGTTGGATGTAAATATTAAAGAAGTGGGCGGCAGTTGGATAACAAGCGGCTCATCAATTCCCGTACAATTGAAAAGACAATAATGAACAGTGCCTTCTGGCCCGTAAAAGTGAAGACTAGTTCTTTTTAAAAGGCCTGATGATCAACCGTGCGGCGCGATCATAATTGATGTAACTATACGTCCAGTTAAAAAAAGTAACGACCCTATTTCGGAAACCGACCAAAAACCAGAGGTGGACAAACATCCATAGGAACCAAGCTATGGCCCCGCCAAAGTGCAACTTGCGTATATCCACAACCGCTTTGTTTCTACCAACAGTGGCCATGGTTCCCTTATCGAAATATTCAAAAGGTTCCATTTTTTCACCCTTCAGCATTTTTCTGAAGTTCTTTCCAAGATGTTTCCCCTGCTGGATGGCAGGCTGCGCAACTTGCGGATGGCCTTTGGGATATTCCTCGGTTTCCATCAAGGCAATATCGCCTAACGCATAAATATTGTCAAAACCTTCCACTTTGTTATACCTGTCCACTCGGTAACGATTGGCTTTTTCCACAAGCGCCTTTCCGTCTATTCCGTTTATCAACGCGCCCGTTACCCCGGCAGCCCAGATAAATGTTGCGGTTTCAAACTTTTGACCATCTTTTGTAGTAACGGTCTTTCCGTCGTAATCGCTTATAAATGTTTCCAAATGAAGTTGCACGCCAAGATTTTCTAGAAATTTTTGCGCCTTTGCCGAAGCTTCCTTGCTCATAGGAGGCAACACCCTGTCCAACCCTTCAATAAGGTGAACGTTCATTTCTTCTTCCTCGAGCTCGGGATAATCATTTTCCAGAATTCCTTTTCTAAATTCAGCCAAAGCTCCCGCAAGTTCGACGCCAGTTGGTCCGGCCCCGGCAATTACAAAGTTCAGCAGGCGCTTTCTCTCCCTTGCATCAGGGGTCATATCGGCTTTTTCGATATTTTGGAGCATCAGGCTGCGGATGTTCAATGCTTGGGGCACCGTCTTCATAGGCATACTGTTTTCGGCTATGCTGTCATTTCCGAAGAAATTGGTACGCGTACCCGTAGCAATCACCAAAAAATCATAATGTAAACTTCCTATTGAGGTATGGATTGTATTGTTTTCAGCCTGGATGGTTTCAACCTCAGCCATTCTGAAGTGGAAATCCACGTTTTTTCTGAAAATTTTGCGAAGCGGATATGCTATGGAGTCCGGTTCAAGCCCCGCTGTGGAAACTTGGTATAGCAATGGCTGGAATGTATGGTAGTTATGCCTGTCAAAAAGTACGATCTGCACTTTTTCTTTTTGAAGCTTTTTTATGAAGGAAATACCAGCAAATCCGCCACCTATAACTACAATTCGGGGCACACTGGTTTCTGGAATATTCATCGTTTTTTTTATAGCTTAAATTTAGGCATTGTAAAGGGAGTTCGTTTAATTTTTATGATTTTTGTAACAAAGCTCTTTTGGCAAATACTAATCAAAAGCTAACAAACTACCATTGAACAAAGAACTGGAACATAGTTTTGTGACCCAGCTTGAGGAGAATCAAAACATTGTACATAAAATCTGTAGGTTATACACCAATGACAGTGACGCTCACAACGATCTGTTTCAGGAAATAACCATTCAGCTTTGGCGTGCGTATCCTAAATTTCGGGGCGATTCAAAATTCAGCACGTGGATGTACCGTGTGGCTTTAAATACCGCGATTACACTTTACAGAAAATCAAAACGCACCATAAAAACGCAGGATTATGAGGGGGTTAGCTTTAAAATTTCCTCAGAGCCCTATGATGATACAACAGAACAACAATTAAAACTTATGTACAGTGCCGTGAAGGATCTGAACGATATTGACAAAGCATTGGTCTTCCTCTATTTGGAAGACAAAAACTATAGGGAAATTTCTGAAACCCTGGGTATAACCGAAGTAAATGCACGCGTGAAGATGAACAGGATAAAGGAAAAATTACGAACCATTTTAAATCCGTAACCCACTATGGATCAACTTGAACTATTAAAAAAACAATGGCAAAGCACGGAGCAGGAGCTCCCCAAGCTTTCCTATGAAGATATTTATAAAATGCTGTTGAAGAAATCCTCTTCAATCGTAAAATGGATATTCTATATAAGTATAGCGGAGATTCTCTTTTGGACGCTCCTTTCCTTCCTGGTGCCCGAATCCAGCACCAAGTTTAGCGATGACATTGGGCTTCACAATATTCTGGTGGGGGTAAACGTGCTCAACTATACGGTCTTTGGAGTTTTTATCATTCTTTTTTACCGAAACTATCGCAAAATCTCCACTACCGATTCCATAAGAGATTTGATGAAGAATATTCTCCGTACGCGTAAAACGGTAAAGTATTTTGTGATCTGCAATGTTACCGCCTCCGTTTTGCTCATAATAGGAATAAACATTTTCTACTATTTCAACCAAGATATAGTATTTCATTTTATGACCGAAGATTACGGGATCACAAAAATTTCACAAGAAAGATTTATGAAGATGTTTTTCGCAATACAAATACTTTTTGGAATTGTGATGATCGGTTTTATTCTGCTGTTCTACAGGATTGTTTACGGTATTCTTTTAAGAAGACTGCACAAAAACTATAAGGAATTGAAGAAGATAGAGATTTAAAGAAAGGGAGTCAGAGAATAAAGCTGTAATAATCCAATCCATCCCGACCAGCAAGGTTTTTTGATGGGTTTGTTCGCAATATTTTTACAACTACCGTCTACAGACTACCGACTACCGACTAAATTTAATACCGCCATTCCCGCTCCTTGTTGAGTTCCTCCTCGCTCTGGATTTCGGAGGTTGGGATCACCTTTAGGAAAGATGGATGCTGCTCTATGGCGTACTCCAACTTTTCCACAATCTGTTCCATTGTTTCATTTTCGTAATCAATATCCAAGGGAGGTTTAATTTCCATCGATTGGAGGATGCCGCGTTTTTTTATTCGAATTCCCTTTTTATCAAAAGACCTTCTGAAACCGTCTATGACGATAGGCACTACCACAGGTTTATTTTTTTTGATAATGTGCGCGGTGCCCCTTCGAATAGGCTTCCAAGGTTTGGTGGTGCCCTGCGGAAAGGTTATCACCCAGCCATCATTGAGTGCTTTGGTAATGTTACTAACATCGCTCATCTTTACCTGTTTATTGACTTCCTTTCCTTTTTCACGCCAAGTGCGCTCAATACTTACGGAGCCGGCGTAGGCCAGAATTTTCGGCAACAAACCATCTTTCATGGTTTCCTTTGCCGCAACAAAATAAATATTCAGTTTTGGATTCCACAGGTAACCAATGTTTTTGATGCTATCCTCCCGCCCGTGCAGGCTCGCATTAAATACGTGCAGCATCGCCGCAACATCGGCAAAATAGGTTTGATGGTTGCTTACAAAGAGTACATTTTTGTCCGGCAGTTCCCTTAGAATTTCACTACCGTCAATTTTCAATTCATTAAAACCCTTAAAGCGTCTGTGTGTCAACAGACCCGCTATCCGTATCAGCCAGAGTTTTAAGAAAAGTATGTGTCCAAAAGGATTTTTTTTGAAGAGACTCATTTTTTCAGTAATCAGTATTCAGTAATCAGTGGTCTGTGCTCAGTACGCAGGTATGGTTTTCAAGTTGGGGCTATTAAATTTCGTACTTCCTGTTTTGAATTTCGTTTAACCCAGCAAATATACTAAAATAAGCTGTTACAGTGCCATTTTCAACAATTCCCGCACTTCGTTGAGCATCATAGCGGTAGCGCCCCAAACGATATGCCCGTTCAATTGAAAGGCTGGTACTTCAATGCTTTCGGCGTAGGATGTGGACAGGGTTTGGGTGGTTATGTTCAGGTCGTCCATAAAATCGCGCAAGTTCACTTCTATTAAGGCTTCCACCTCCTTTTCCTCGGGAACAAATTTTGGAGACTGGGAAGTGATTCCCAAAAAGGGTTGTACAAAAAAATTGCTCGGCGGAATGTAGATTTCAGTGAGTTGCTTCAAGACCGATATAGCGCTGCGCGGCACGCCCACTTCTTCCTCTGTTTCGCGGAGGGCCGCATCCTGAATGGTTTCGTCCTCGGGCTCCAATTTGCCACCGGGAAAACCAACTTGCGCGGAATGAACCCCGTGATACGTTTTCCGAAGAATTAAAATCAATCGCGTTTCAAAATCTTCCGAAGGATAAAAAAGAGACAGTACACCGGCCCTTTTTGCGGAATTTTGATTGCGCGCCACACGTTTTAATTCCTGAAGGCGTTCCATTGGCGCCATTTTAAATTGGACCGTTTCGCCGGGAAGTTCCATTTTTGTTACTTTTACAATCCGTTTTTCAAAATCGCGAAAATCCATTTATGAGAAAGTTGATTATTTATTGCTTGGGAATTGTGTTGTTCTTCGGAAGCTGTGAAGATAAGAAAAAGGCTTCCCAAACTGAAACTGAAATCGAAAACGAAATCAAAACTGAAGGAGAAAAAAAAATTGAATCCAAAAAAGAAGAAACTCAAAATTTTCCGGAAATCACGAATGAAAACGCAGTTTCCTTTTTAACTGAATACGGAGAGAAAAATCCCGAAACCAAAGTTTTGATTACCACCCGTTTTGGCGATATTGAAATTGAACTTTACAAAGATACCCCACTGCACCGCGCCAATTTTATCTATTTGGTAAAGCAGCATTATTTTGATGAAACATTCTTTCACCGCGTTGTTCCAAATTTTATAATCCAGGCGGGGAATAGCGACCTTACCTCAACCCAAAAAAAGCGCGCGGAGCTAGGAAAGGAATATTTGCTTCCCGCAGAAATAATTCCCGGGCGTGTGCACGAATATGGCACGGTTTCCGGCGCAAAGGAATACCGAGAAAACCCCGATAACAGAACGGCGCCGTATGAATTTTTTATATTTCTTGGGCCAAAATCTTCAACCACACATTTAAACGGAAAATACACCATCTTCGGAAAGGTGACCAAGGGAATGGACGTGGTGGAGGAAATCTCAAAAGTGAAAGCGGATGATGGGGATTGGCCGTTGAACAATATTTATATTTCGGCAAAAGTGATAGAGTAGAAAATTCCAAATTACAAATTCCAAATCACAAATTCCAAATCACAAATTCCAAATCACAAATTCCAAATTTCAAGCAAAAGATCAGAGGGTTTTATCTTTTAAAAAATTTATTCGATTATTCTTCGAAACTTTTAAACTCATAAACTTTTAAACCCGTAAACTTCTCAACCCATCAACTTCCTTCCAATTCATCCTTCCTGTAGATACTCGGCAACGAAAGATTGAAATAAACCGCCAATAATCTAACTATCATTACGATGGAGCCTGAAATAATGACGATAAAATCTTCGGGTATGGGGGAATACTGCAACAGAAAGTACGCAGACGCGCCCAGGATACAGGCCGTGGCATAAATTTCTTTTCTGAAGATAATCGGGATCTCATTACAGAGAATATCCCTCAAAACACCGCCAAAACAGGCTGTCATGGTTCCCAACGCGATGCAAATTATAGGGTGAAAACCAGCGGCAATCCCCTTTTCCACACCTACAATAGTGTATAGCGCGATCCCGATAGTGTCAAACAAAAACAATGATCTGCGTATGTAACCCAGTCTTTTTCTGAAAATAACTGCAAAAATTGTGGAGCCAAAAATTACATAAACATAGGTAAGGTTGCGCATCCATGCCACGTTGGCATCAATAAGAATATCGCGCAATGTTCCACCGCCAACAGCCGTTACAAAGGCAATTATCAAAATCCCGAATGGATCCAACCGTTTATTGAGGGCCGTAAGCACCCCTGAAATAGCGAACGCGATGGTCCCTAAAATGTCTATGAGTAATATCAGCTTCACATGTTCTGTGTAAAATGGTTATAATCGCGCAGTACGGTATCTATGTATTGTTTATCGTATAAATCTGAAGACGTTTCCAAAACGCTTTCCACTTTTTTCCGAAGCGCGTTCAAGGTTTTGAAATCGTTGGATTTCATTGCAATAAAATAGGTTTCCTTTATAAGTCTGGCGTCTTTGTCGCTCAGTTTGGTTACGTTTAAAAACTTGGGTTGATAGTCTTCAGCTATTTCTTCCAAAATAGTGTGGCTTATTTTTACCTTGCTTTTTGTACTTATCACAACAGTTCCCGCAGCATGGTCACCCACCCTTTGTCTTTTATCGGAAAAAATAATCGACAGCAAGCCAATGGAACCCAAAAAAATCCAAATATCTACCAACCGGAGCATCCACAAAACCATATAATCGCTCCAGCGCGCGGGACTTCCGTCCACTTTTACCACGCGGGTTTTCATCGCCATCTTTCCTACGGTCCTTCCGTTGAAAAGGATGTGCATATAAAGCGAATAGAACATTACCGGCAAAAGCAACAATTGCTGAAGCCCAAAAACAGTCCAATTATCACTAAATGCCATATTCATTGCCTCGGTGGCCAATTCTACGATATAGAAATACACAAAAAACAGGAAAAGGTCTATAAGAAAAGCCAAAATACGCTCGCCCACACTTACTATCTTATAATCCAGATTTACGTTTTGGGTAGTATTGATTTCTAAGTTTGCCATGTAAAAGCAAGTGGTTATATTTATCGAAAATTTAAGAAGATGCGCGAAGCGGCATTCGTCAAGCAAAATAAGGAAAAATGGATTGCATTTGAAAAAGCAATCACACTTAATTCAAAAATAAGTCCAGACCAGCTTGCGGACCATTACATTCAGCTCACTAACGACCTTGCCTATGCGCAAACTTATTACCCTGACAGCAAGGCACTTCAGTATTTAAATTCGTTGGCTTCGCAAGCGCACCAAAAGATTTACAAGAATAAAAAAGAAACCAAAAACCGCATTGTGAGTTTTTGGAAATACGAATTTCCGCTGTTTTTCCGGCAGCATCAGCGTATGTTGCTCTTTTCGTTTTTGCTGTTCGCTACCGCCACGGCAATTGGCGCTATTTCCGCAGTAAACGATGATTCATTCGTTCGGTTGATTCTGGGCGATAGTTATGTAAACGAAACCTTGAACAATATCGACAAAGGCGACCCGACCGCCATTTACAAAAGCGGAAGTGAAATAGGTACCTTTTTGGGAATTACCATCAACAACATCCGCGTGGCGTTTTTGGCGTATGCCTTTGGCGTGATTACCTCTTTGGGAACGGCCTACATATTATTCAGCAATGGCGTTATGCTCGGGGCCTTTTTCACCTTTTTCTACAACCGCGACCTTCTTTTTGAAGCCTCTAAAAGCGTTTGGTTGCACGGTACCATTGAGATTTCGGTTATCGTTATTGCAGGCTGTGCGGGAATGGTAATGGGCAACAGCATTCTTTTCCCCAAAACATATTCACGGAAAGTTTCATTTTTGAAAGGCGCAAAGGACGGTCTTAAAATTGTGGTCAGCACCATTCCCTTTTTCATCATTGCCGGTTTTATTGAAGGGTTCATAACCCGCTATAGCAATATGCCCGTTTGGTTGGCAATGACCATTATTTTTAGTTCCTTGGCGCTTATTATTTATTATTACGTTATTTATCCCATTATCCTCAACAAAAAGCATGCAGCACAAACATATACCGCTTAAACGGCAGCGCGACGTAGGCGAAATAATTACCGTCTATTTCGAGTTTTTTAAACAGAATTTCAAGCCTTTTTTAAACATTTTCATCAGCTACAATGGGCTCTTTATTCTCGGATTTTTGGGAGTAAGCTACCTTTTGGTTACAGGGTTTGTCGGCACTTTTGTCAATACGCCCGTTTATGGAATTGATACTGATACTTCAAACTATCAGGCCTATTTTATCGGCGGTATCATTGGGTTTATAATTCTTTTCGTAGTCACCGCAATTCTCAATTACAGTCTGGCCGCGGCTTATATGATTCAATATGAAAAAAATAAAGGTGAAACCGTAGAAAAAAGCCAAGTGTGGGAAACCGTAAAACAAAACCTCGGCAAAATAATTCTCTTTATCGTTTTGATGATTTTGATGTATTTCTTGGTTATGGTGGTCGGGATGGTTATTTCTTTCATTCCACTTTTGGGCACCATTGCATACTACATCTTGGTTTTGGCATACAACGGCTGGATGGGCCTTTCATTTATGGCCATGATAAACGACAATAAAGAAGTAACCGACGCTTTCGGGGAAGGCTGGAAACTTTTGAAAAGTTTCTTTTGGAAAAGCGTGCTCTCAAATCTGGTAATCGGAATGCTGCTCGGCATTTTAATGATGGTCGTTTTGATGGTTCCGGGCATTTTGATTGGTGTCTATGCCTTTCACTCTTTGGATACAGGGGTGGACCTTGCCAATTCCGCCGTGGCAAACGTAATATGGACACTGGCTCTCGCACTGCTCCTAATACTTTACACACTCAACCAGTCCATGATACAATTTGTGAATGGGTTGCTATATTATTCCCTGCACGAAGAAACCTATAACGAAGCCACGCGCGAGCGTATCGAAAATATTGGCGCCGGTGAATAGATACCTCCTCATATTATTCATTCTTTTGAATTCCCTCGCTGCAACCGCATTTGGAGCGGATAGTTTGACCGTTGCGGTGGACAGCACTAAGGTTGCTCCAAAACATTTTTCTGAAAATTTAAGTGAAAAATATTCCGAAAGTGATTTTGAATACGATTCCATGGAAGGCGAGGCCGAAAACTTCTTGGGCCGCGCAATCCAATGGTTTTTCAAAAAAATTGGGGAAATTTTCGGCATCCATCTTTCACCGGAAATGTACCAAGTCGTTAAATTCATTATTTATGGCCTGCTCATCGTTTTCGCAATTTATATTTTGGTGAAATTGCTCGTGGGCGATAATGCTTCGTCCTTTTTCAGCAGAAAAAGTAAAATGGTGGCACCGCTCAATATTCAAGAAGAACACATTGAAAATATTGATTTGGACAGCTATATAAAAAATGCCCTAAAGGAAGAAAATTACCGCTTGGCAATTCGCTATATGTATCTTAAATCGTTGAAATTACTGTCGCTGAACAACATCATCGATTGGCATTTTGAAAAAACCAATAGCGACTATTACCGCGAAATTGAGAATATTACCTTAAAGGAAAACTTCAAAAAAACCTCCTATCTCTACGACAACATTTGGTATGGCGAATACGCACTGGATAAGGCCGGTTTTGAAAACGCCGAAAAAGATTTTGAACGACTCAACCAAAACCTGAAAAATGCTGGATAAACGTTCAAAAAGGGTACTGTGGATTTTCGGAATCACGTTGCTGGTCATCGTGATTACGGAGCTCGTGCGCCCAAAACCTATCGATTGGCGCGCCAGTTACACTTCGGCAGATAAAATTCCGTTCGGCGGGTTTGTGCTTTTTGAGGAAGCTCCTTCCCTATTCAAAAATGCCGAAATAGAAAAGATTGCCAAAGACCCCTATGAGTTTTTGACGGACAGCACCTATGCGCAAAATTCGGCCTATATATTTATCAACGACGAAATATTCTTTGATGAAAGACAGACCGATGAAATTTTAAAATATGTGGAAAACGGAAACACAGTATTTATCGCTTCCCGTAGCATTGGTTACATTCTGCGGGATTCCCTGGGCATCGAATCCACGGCCAATTACAATATTTTGGAAGAAGAAATTCGCCCTCAATTTTTCTCGCCTTCTCTAAAGCAGGATTCGCTTCCCGCTTTCAAAAAAGGCGTTTTTAAAGCTTCATTTAACGAAATTGACACCTTAAAAACCACGGCCCTGGGATATTTTGAAAATGCCGAAAGTGTATTGGGAGATTTGAATTATGTGAAAGTAAACTTCGGAAAAGGACAGTTTTTATTGCACAACCTACCCGAAGCTTTTTCGAATTATTACCTGCTAAAAGGCAACGAGCAATACGCCGCCAACGTACTTTCATACATTGATGCGGACAAAATTTATTGGGACGAATATTTAAAATCAGGCCGAAAAGTAGTAACCTCGCCCATGCGGTTCGTTTTGGACCAAGCACCGCTTACTTGGGCATATTATGTTTTGATTGGCGGATTGTTGATTTTTGTACTTTTCAAGGGAAAAAGGGAACAGCGGATTGTGGAAGTGATT
Source organism: Aequorivita vladivostokensis (assembly GCF_000952855.1). Taxonomy (GTDB): domain Bacteria; phylum Bacteroidota; class Bacteroidia; order Flavobacteriales; family Flavobacteriaceae; genus Aequorivita; species Aequorivita vladivostokensis. The sequence continues at coordinate 202,010 of NZ_JSVU01000003.1, forward strand.
GAGCCGTTGGAAAATACTTCGGTTGAATTCACCAAAACCATCGGCGACCTATATTTTCAGCATAAGGATTACAGCAATATTATAGCGAAGAAGATTACTTATTTTTTGGAAACCCTTCGCTCAAAATACTATGTGAACACAAATGAAATTACGGAAGATTTCATCAAAAAACTGGCATTAAAAAGTGGAAATACGTTGGAAAAAACCCAGAAATTGATGCACTTAATAAAACATTTAAAAGAAAAATCAGTCCACAGTGAAGCCGATTTACTGGAACTGAACAAGCGAATAGAAGCATTTAGACTATAAAATTATGGAAGAAACACAGGAAAATCCGTTGGAATTCAACACGCGAATCGATTTAAAAAATCTGCAGGAAGCTGTTGAAAAAATAAAAGCCGAACTCGGAAAGGTAATCGTTGGACAGCACGATATGCTGGAAATGCTCATCATTTCAATACTTACCGATGGCCATTCGTTGATTGAAGGCGTACCCGGCGTTGCGAAAACATTGACCGCAAAGTTGTTGGCTAAAACGTTGGCGGTAGATTTCAGCAGAATCCAATTCACGCCAGATTTGATGCCGAGCGATATTTTGGGAACTTCAATCTTCAACGTAAAAACGAGCGAGTTTGAATTCAAGCAAGGTCCCGTTTTCTCAAATATTGTTTTGATTGACGAAATAAACCGCGCCCCCGCAAAAACACAGGCCGCGCTTTTCGAAATTATGGAAGAGCGCCAAGTAACGATGGATGGTACCGAATATAAAATGGAACCGCCATTTTTGGTCTTCGCAACCCAAAACCCTGTGGAACAGGAAGGCACTTACGCCCTGCCGGAAGCGCAATTGGACCGTTTTCTTTTTAAAATAAATGTGCCCTATCCCACTTTGGAAGAGGAAATCCACATTCTTGAAAACGAACACCACAGGAAAGATGCTTTCGTCTTGGATAGCGTGACACAAGTGCTGAACGCAAAACAGATTGCGGAATATCAACACACCATTAAACAAATAATCATTGAAAGCAATTTGCTAAAATACATCGCCGCAATTGTGGACAATACGCGAACCAACGCAAATCTATTTTTGGGTGCCTCGCCACGTGCATCGTTGGCAATTATGAATGCTTCCAAAGCATTGGCTGCAATGAACGGCCGCGATTTTGTAACGCCGGACGATATTAAAAAAATAGCGCCTTCGGTTTTAAGGCATAGAATAATGCTAACCCCAGAGCGTGAAATGGAAGGAATAACGGCAGATAAAGTTGTGCAACAGATCATTGAAACTATTGAAATTCCGCGATAGATAGTGTAAATATATGAGTTTGCAAACTGCATTTAAAAAACATAAGATCTGAATATGGCGGGAAAAAATGCAATTCTTGAAGTAAAAGGTGAAGTTTTTAAAGTAAAAGATACAATTCTTGAGGTGAAAGATGAAGATCTTCAAATGAAAGATGCAATTCTTGAAGTGAAAGATGCAATTCTTGAACTTTCAGATATAATTAATGAAAAGAAAGGTGTCATTATGACACTACAAGATGAAATTCTGGCAGTAAAAGATGAAATTCTGGCAGACAAACACCCAATTCCGAAGATAAAAGACCCAATTCATTTAAACCTGAAACCAGAAACCTGAAACCTGAAACTTGGAACCTGAAACCTGAAACCTGAATCCAGAAACCAGAAACCAGAAACCAGAAATAAATTATAAAAAGTGATAAAACCCCTAAAGAGCCTATACCTTAACAAACAATTTTTCATTGTCCTGTTCTCCCTTGCGGTGCTGTTTGTAGTATCATACTTCTTTCAGGAACTGTTTGGCGTGGCCAAGCTTCTGTTTTATTTGCTTTTGGTGTTTCTTATTTTCGATATTTTCCTATTATATCGAAATAAAACTGGAATCCAGGCACAGCGAATACTGCCCGAAAAACTTTCCAACGGTGATGATAATTCCATTGAAATTAAGGTTGTAAATAGGTTTCAGTTTAAAACTTCCGTAAAAATTATTGACGAATTGCCCATTCAGTGGCAGATTCGCGATTTTAAGATTGAAGCTATTTTGAATGCTTCCGAAGAAAAGAAATTCACCTATCAAGTTCGGCCAACAGAGCGTGGCGAATATCACTTCGGAAATTTGAATATCTTTTCTTCTACGGTTTTGGGATTGGTTGCCCGGAAACAACAGTTTTCCGCGGAAGCGATGGTGCCAAATTACCCTTCGTTTCTTCAGCTTAAAAAATATGATTTTATTGCCTTTACGAATCGACTGAAACTTTTCGGACTTAAGAAAATCCGAAGAATTGGCCATACCATGGAGTTTGAGCAAATAAAGGATTACACTTCTGGCGATGACGTGCGGAACATAAATTGGAAAGCCACGGCAAAACGAAACAGTTTGATGGTGAACCAATTTCAGGACGAGAAATCGCAGCCGGTTTATTCGGTAATCGATAAAGGAAGGGTGATGAAAATGCCCTTCAACCAACTGAGTTTGCTGGATTATGCAATTAATGCTACGCTTGTTATTTCAAACATAGTCCTCAAAAAACACGACAAAGCCGGAATGTTCACCTTTTCCCGAAAAGTGGAAGACCGTGTCATCGCGCAACGGCGGAGTGCCCAAATGCACCTTATATTGGAAACACTTTACAATGTGGAAACCGATTTCTCGGAAAGTGATTTTTCGAGATTATATGTTGATGTGAAGCGACATATTAAGCAACGAAGCCTGCTTTTGCTTTTCACAAATTTTGAAACGATGGATGCGCTGCACCGTCAGTTGTCGTATTTGCAGGCAATCAACAAAACGCATCTTTTGGTCGTTATCTTTTTTGAGAATACCGAATTGAAGTCTTTTATGCACAAAAAAGCAACCACCACCCATCAAGTTTTTGAGAAGACAATTGCCGAAAAATTCATTTATGAAAAGAAGCTAATCGTAAACGAGCTACACAAATACGGCATCCAATCTATTCTTACCGCACCTGAAAACCTTACGGTGAACACCATCAATAAGTATTTGGAAATAAAGGCGAGAGGGCTTCTTTAAATTTTCATTATAAATTATATTGATTAAACATGTAAATTTGCATAAATATAATTTACAATGACAATCACCCAACTTAAATACGTGCTGGCAGTTGCGGAACAACAGAATTTCACAAAAGCCGCCGAAAAAACATTTGTTACGCAACCCACGCTAAGTATGCAGATTCAAAAACTGGAGGAGGAATTGGAAATCCAGATTTTTGACCGAAGCAAAAAACCAATTGAACTTACGGGCGTCGGTAAAAAAATTGTGGAGCAGGCTCGAAACATTGTCAATGAGTCCGAACGCATGCAGGATGTGGTGGACCAGGAAAAAGGCTTTATAGGCGGGACTTTCAAACTCGGCATCATTCCTACCGTAATGCCAACATTGCTTCCTATGTTTTTGAAGAATTTTTCAAACCGCTATCCAAAGGTGCAATTGAAAATTGAAGAACTGAACACAGACGAAATCATTACAAAAATTAACGATGGCTATTTGGATGCCGCCATTGCAGCCACTCCGCTGGAACAGGAAAAAATAAAAGAAAGACCCATTTATTATGAGCCATTTGTGGGCTACATTCCGGAAAATCACCGTTTGGCCACAAAGGAAAAGTTGGAAACCAATGACCTTGACATTGAGGATATATTATTGCTGGAAGACGGGCATTGTTTCCGCGATGGAATTATAAACCTCTGCAAAGCTTCAAAAAACGGGGGAAGTGAAAAATTTCAATTGGAGAGCGGCAGTTTTGAAACGTTAATAAAACTTGCCGATGAAGGTTTGGGCATGACGCTCCTTCCCTATTTACATACCTTGGATATTTTGCCTTCGCAAACCAAGAATTTAAGATATTTTAAGGAACCTTCGCCTGCGCGCGAAGTGAGCTTGATTTACAGTAAAAGTGAGTTGAAAATGCAAATTATCAATGCGCTGCACGATATTATTTCTGGCGTAATCCGCGGGGCAATTGCTTTTCAGGATGTGAAAATTATAAGTCCGACTAAAAAGTAGCCCTTATTCAGAGGTCAGTATTCAATGGTCAGTGAAATAACTTAATAACCCATTAACTATTAACTAAAAAAATCCCGCCGAAAAAGGCGGGATTTTTTTATGGGTTTAGATAAATTAGACATTGATTTAATTGGGGGTTCTGCTTGATAAGCGAATCAATCCAGACTTTTAGTTCTTCTACTTCGTAGGGAAGTAATCTGGTTAACGCTTTCTTCAACTCCTTGCAAAACAAATTGACGTCAAAACTTACTTTTGAAAGTACAGCTTTGGTGTAATCAAACATTGCTCTTGCCATAGCTAATTGAGGTTTAGTTAAAAATTTAAGTAGGTAGATTTTTACAATAGGCAGAAGATTTTGTTTTAATGCGTTTTAAATATAACCATTTTTTTCGAATTAAATTCTGTTTGCGCACCAATTAAGCTTGTTAAAAAATTGTTAATCACCTCTCTGTGTTTCGCAAACCTTTGCACAATTGAGGTTTACACTATTTAATCTTTAAAGTCCATTCAAATTCAAAAGTAGAAACGACATCCCCGGCCGCATCCTTTCCTTCAGATTTCATCCAAATGGTTTGGCCTTCCCCCGTAGAAATGGTTTTGTGTATTGCGGCATGAATTAATTGGCCATCATTGCAGGTGAACAGAATTCTGCCCTTTGCCTTTTTTGTGAAGGTCGCTCTATTATTCGCCACAAGCATCGAGATGTTTTTATTGCTCTCCTTTATTTTCGCCATAACCATAGCTCCGGTACTGAGCTCTGCAGCCATCCCCTGTACCGCCCAAAAAATGGATTTGAACGGGTTTTGATTTATCCATCGATGTTTTACCGTGGTTATGCAAGTTGTTTCTGAAATTGATTTTACCCGAACACCGGTAAAGTAAGCGGAAGGTAATTTGAATAATAAAAAAGTATTGATTTTACTTGGGCTCAGTTTCATTTCGACTTAAATAATTCACGAAGATATTCAATATAATCTACACTTCCTATTTGTTAAAAATATGTTAATTATAGTACTATGCGTAACACACTACTGTCTTTTAGACATATATTTGCATAAGAAAATAACAAGCAATGGAAACTACAATTTCAGAAAACCAGAAAAACGTAAGTGCATTTATTCACTTATCTACCTTTTTAAAATACTTTTTCCCGTTCGCGAATTTTATCGCGCCATTATTGATTTGGACATTCAATAAGGAAAAGGCTTTTGTGGACGAGCACGGAAAGCAGGCAATCAATTTTCAACTGAGTGTTTTAATCTACACTATACTTATTGGATTGATTTGTCTCCCCTTCTTTATCATTTTCGCAACGGATTTTATCTCTTTGATTGAGACCATTGATAACAATGCTGGCGAATTTTCAATAAACAATATACAGAATTTGTCCGGTTACATTTTATTGTTCGGATTGGCCATTTTATTGCTTTTGGCATTGTTCGTTTTTGAACTCTATGCCGTAATAAATGCGTCCATCCACGCTTCGCGCGGGCAACTTTATCAATACCCACTTTGTATTCCATTTATAAAAACCAACCTTAAAAACCCTATTCAAAATGAGCACATTAGTTAGTTACCTATTGGCCGCCATTTTACAATTTATAGGCGTAAGTATGCCCACGGAACAGGAAACTGTTAGCGCATTGACTCATCAACATTGCGAAGAGACCGCCAGTGTGCTCCCCTATTCATTCATCATCAATAGCGAACAAGAATTAAAAACAAGTAAAAACGAATTATGAAAATCGAAAACACAAAAGCACAGATGCGAAAAGGAGTTTTGGAGTTCTGTATCCTTTCCGTTTTAAAAGACGGCGAGGCATATACCTCAGACATTCTTGAAACTCTAAAGGACGCAAAAATGCTTGTCGTGGAAGGCACCATCTACCCGCTGCTTACAAGGCTGAAAAATGCGGGGCTGCTTTCCTACCGTTGGGAAGAATCCACCGGCGGACCGCCACGCAAGTATTACGAACTTACCGATACCGGTAAACTATTTTTAACCGAATTGAACGATACCTGGGCAGAACTGCAACAGGCCGTGAACAAAGTAACCAGCGAAAAAAACACAAAATGAACAAGACTGTAAATATAAATTTGGCAGGCACTTCTTTTCACATAGACGAAGATGCCTTCGGGAAACTTTCGCGCTACTTGGACGCCATCCGCAAATCGCTGAAAGGAGCTGACGGTAGTGAAGAAATCATGCAGGACATTGAAGCCCGCATCGGCGAACTTTTTTCCGAAAAAATTGAAAGCCCTTCACAGGTAGTCACTTTAAAAGATCTTGACGAAGTGATTTCAGTGATGGGACAACCTGAAGATTATGAAGTTGATGACGAAATTTTTGAGGACGTACCGCCTTCCTCAAAAACCTATACCAAATCCCGAGCAAATGCTTCGCACAAGCAACTTTTCCGTGATGTGGATAACAAATATATTTCTGGGGTATCCTCCGGAATTGGGCACTACATCGGCATAGACGCTATTTGGATCCGTCTTTTGTGGATACTATTGGTCGTAGCCGGAATGGGCTCCCCCATAGTAGTGTATATCCTGCTGTGGATACTGGTCCCGCCAGCGCTCACCACTTCGGAAAAATTGAAAATGACGGGCCAACCTGTGAATATTTCGAACATAGAGCGAAAATTCAAAGAAGGTTTTGACAATGTTGCCGATCGCGTAAAAAACGTGGATTACGACAAGTACGGCAACAAAGTGAAAAGTGGCACATCCAGTTTTTTCGATGGCTTGGGAAACGTAATCATGACCCTATTTAAAGTATTCGTCAAGTTTATTGGTGTGCTGATAATCATCGTTTCACTTTTTACGATTATTGGGCTTGTAGTAGGGTTTTTCACCTTTGGTTCAATCGATTTTTGGGGCAATTCCGAATTGACAGAGTATATCGCGCTGGTTGATACAACCAATGTTCCTCTGTGGCTGATTGCTTTATTATCGCTGTTTGCAGTGGGTATTCCGTTTTTTGTATTGTTCATTTTAGGATTGAAACTTTTAATTAGCAATCTGAAATCAATGAGCTCTACCGTTAAAATCCTACTGATTGTAGTTTGGGCACTATCCGTAATTGGTTTGGCCGTTTTGGGAATAAAACAGGCAACCGAACAAGCTTACGATGGCAATTTCATTGAAGAGCAGACCCTTGCTGTTCGCACAGGAGACACCCTGAGAATTGCGATGCGCGCCGATAAACAATATAGTTATGAAGTGAGTCGTGAAAACGGTCTTGAATTGAAATATACCGAAGATGACAAAAGAGTAATTTATTCAAGCGATATTCTATTGAATATTGAGCCTACAAAAGATTCCATAGGAAAAATCGTAATTGATAAAACGGCGGAGGGCAACAATCAGCTGGACGCAAAAAAGCGTGCCGAAGCCATTATGTACAATTATTCATTTGATAACAGCAGCTTATTGCTGGATGGGTTCTTTACAACCGATACCAAAAACAAATACCGCGACCAGCAAATTGAAATAACGGTTTATGTACCCGAAGGCACGGTGATTTATTCTGAAGAGAACGCAAATTCCTATTATGGATATAACTCAGAATTTGATGAGTTGAGCAATTGGGACAATGAAGCTCACTATTACAGAATTTTAAAAAGCGAGGTGCAGTGCCTGGATTGCAAAGCAAAGGGAGAAATGACGAAAGAAGCGGATTCAACCGAAATCATCAATTCCGAAATTATTGTTGACAGTGTGAAAACAATCAAAAATAAAAACTGGGAGGAAGAGGTAAAAGAAGGCTTCAACAATAAAAATAGCGCTTCGGCCAATACCAGTGAGACGCTTACAATTACAATAGATTAAAACTAAAACCAATCGATATGAAAACAAAAAACTTGATAATCGCAATGGGTGCGGCACTAATCTTGAGCGCCTGTAACTTAAATATTACTACCGGAGAAAACGGCAACGGAAAGGTAGTTACCCAAGAACGGGAAGTGACGTCAGATTTCACGGAAGTACGTGGAAGTGCGGGGCTTGACGTTTACCTTACCCAAGGTGATGAAAATAAAATTGTAGTGGAAGCCGACGAAAATTTGCTTCAATATATTGAAACCGATATTGAAGGCGGAAAGCTCCACGTTACCACTTCTGAAAATATTGGGCGTTCTAAAGCCAAAAAGGTTTATGTTACCTTCAAGGAACTCAACACGGTGGAAGCCAGCAGCGGCGCCGACGTTACTGGGAATTCTGTAATAAAAAGCCAGAATTTGAACCTAAAAAGCAGCAGCGGTGCAGAACTGGAAGTAGAAGTTTTTGCGCAAGAACTAATAGCAAAATCCAGTAGCGGTGCCGATTTAAAAGTTTCCGGAAAAGCATCGTCCCTCAATGCCGACGCCTCCAGCGGAAGTGAACTGGACGCAAAGGAACTCTTGGTGCTAAATTGCAATGCCGAAGCCTCCAGCGGGGCCGAAGTAAGCGTAAACGTGCAGGATAAATTGGAAACACACGTAAGTAGCGGTGGCGAAATAAATTATTACGGCAATCCTGTATCCGTAAATTCAAACAAAAGCCATTCGGGAAGCGTAAATAAAATGTAGAGCTATCGACCGGAGTTCATTTTAAAAATACCCCCGAATTGCTAAAAAAGGCTTAACAGTTCGCTAAATTACTGTTAGGTCTTTTGTCATTTATCATAATTTTAAGAGGTTTTAAATGCTAAACCCACATCTTTGGAAAAAACAAAAATTATGAAAAAGATATTGATATTATTCGCAATCGTAACATTCGCATCCTGCAGCTCTGATGATGACTCGGGAAATGTAAACACCAACGAATTTGAGAACATAAAAACCACACTCCCACAAGGTGAGTGGAAGGTGAGCAAATTGATAGATGGACAGTCTGACCACACTATGGATTTTGAAAGCTTCATTTTCACTTTTAATGGTGATGGCACCGTAAAGGCACAAAATGATCTTTTAACTGAAAATGGTACTTGGGCTTACGATAATTCTTCCAGTAGCGAGGAGTTGGTATTGCAGTTCAGCGAGCAAACACCATTTGACGAAATAAATGACGATTGGGATATTGTGTCTGTCACCAATTCGCAAATTGAACTTTCCGATATAAGCGGAGGCGATGGAGATGTTGAATTGTTGACCTTTATTAAACTCTAAAGAAAAGTTTAAACAAACAAAAAATGCCGCTAAACTGCGGCATTTTTTGTTTGTAAAATTTCTCCTTAAGCCGTCACCTCAGTCTCGATTGTCGCCAAGTAACGCTCCGCGTCCAAAGCCGCCATACAACCTGTACCCGCAGCAGTTACCGCTTGGCGGTATTCCTTATCCTGCACGTCGCCGCTGGCAAATACGCCGGGCTTATTGGTTTTAGTGGTCTTACCTTTAGTAATTATATAGCCCGTATCGTCCATATCCAATTGTCCCTTAAATATTTCAGTATTCGGTTTGTGACCAATGGCTATAAATAAACCAGTAATTGCTATCTCCTTCTTTTCACCGGTTTGATTGTTTACCATTCGTAAACCTTCCACTACTTGGCCGCCTAAAACTTCGTCCACTTCAGTGTTATAAAGTACTTCAAGGTTTTTGGTATTGTTTACACGATGCTGCATAGCTTTGGAAGCCTTCATATAATCCTTTCGAACAAGCATAGTGACCTTGTTACAAATATTGGCAAGATAAGTAGCTTCCTCCGCAGCGGTATCACCCGCTCCCACAATGGCAACATCCTGTCCTTTATAGAAAAATCCATCACATACCGCACAGGCAGACACGCCGCCACCACGCAATCTTTGTTCGCTTGGCAATCCGAGATACTTCGCGGTTGCACCGGTGGAAATAATCACTGTTTCTGCCTCCAATTTCGTGGCATTGTCCACGGTGATTTTATGGATTCCTCCCACTTCATCGCTAAACTCAACAGCTGTAACCATTCCTATTCTAACCTCTGTTCCAAAGCGTTCCGCTTGTTGCTGTAACTGCACCATCATTGTAGGACCGTCAATTCCTTCGGGATAACCGGGAAAATTGTCAACTTCGGTGGTAGTAGTCAATTGTCCACCAGGCTCCAAACCTGTGTAAAGTACAGGCTTTAGGTCGGCACGCGCGGCATATATTGCGGCAGTGTATCCTGCTGGGCCAGAGCCAATAATAAGGCATTTTATTCTTTCTATGGTTTCGCTCATGATTGTTTTCTTCAATATTTTTCTAAATGGCAAAAATAACAACTTTCAAAACAATTGGCATCCAAAAGTTCTGAAGAATTGTTATTTGGAAATTGGAAGGGTCTATATGTATTTAGGCGGAAGATTTATTTGAAGTGTTTCGGAACACTGCGCCCGTATTTTTTTGAACATTTCGGGATTTGATTCTATTTCCTGATTCCACAAAGGAATCATTTCAGAAAATTTCCGTTGCCATTCCTTGGTCTCGGCCTTTAATGGATAGACGAAATGGAGCAAGTTTACCATAATATCCACCGCCACCGAAGCGCCGGGCGATGCTCCCAAAAGAGCTGTAATCCTGCCATCCTTACTGTGGACAACCTCGGTACCAAATTCCAAGGTGCCTCCCTCCTCCTCGTCCCTTTTAATAATCTGTACCCGTTGTCCGGCAACTTTAAGGTCCCAATCGTGGCTTTTGGCGTTCTTCACAAATTTTCGCAGTGTTTCCATTCTATCCTCGTGGCCCATCCGCACTTGTTCGATTAAATATTTGGTAAGAGGAATATTATGCCAAAAAACACCCCACATAGAAGGAATATTGTCCCATTTAATACTTTTGAACAGGTCCAGATAGGAACCCTGCTTTAAGAATTTTGTGCTAAACCCCGCAAAGGGGCCAAACAACAGCTCCCTTTTTCCATCTATGTAGCGCGTGTCCAAATGTGGCATGCTCATTGGCGGTGCGCCTACTTCGGCCTTGCCATATACCTTGGCGTGGTGTTTTTCGATTATCTCACGCTTATTGCAGATAAGCCACTCGCCGCTCACCGGAAAGCCTCCATAGCCCTCTTTTTCTTCAATTTCCACTTTTTGGAGCAACGGCAGGGCACCACCGCCGGCACCTATAAAAACGTGTTCGGCATCGCAGTGGATTTTTTCCTTTGTTGCCAAATTTTTTATCTTAACCAGCCAATCGTCATTTTTTTCGGGATCTACATCTTCCACCTCGTGCTGCGTAAATACGGGCGTATCAAATTTTTCTTCCAAAATTCTAAAATAAGTCCGAGTAAGTTCCCCGTAATTGACCTCGGTTCCGAGTTCCATTCGGCTGGCGGCAATTTTTTCGGTAGCGTCCCTCGCCGTCATCATCAACGGAAACCATTTTTGCATTTCAGCAGCATCCTCGGTAAACTGCATCCCCTCAAACATTGGGTACCTTTTCATTTCCGCAACGCGTTTTTTCAGGAAAGCTACATTGAGCTCCCCTTCCACCCAACTGTGGTGTGGAACCGCATGAATAAAGGTTTTAGGATTTTCAATAAAATTCCTTTCGACCAAAAAAGACCAAAATTGTTTCGATTTTTCAAATTGCGCACACACTTTTATTGCTTTTGAAATGTCTATGGAACCATCCTCCCGCTCGGGTGTATAGTTCATTTCGCAAAAGGCGGAGTGGCCAGTCCCCGCATTGTTCCAGGCTGCGGAACTCTCAAGCGCCACTTGGTCCAGCCGTTCCAGAATTAGTATTTTTTGGTTCTTGTCTATCAGTTTCAGCATTAGCGCAAGGGTGGCGCTCATAATGCCCCCGCCCGCGCAGATAAGGTCGTAGTGTTCGTTGATTTTTTCTGAAGAATTCATTTTAAGAGCAGTTTCTTCAAAATTAGAGATTGTAATTTCCAAAATACCTTAAGAAGATGCTAATTAACCAAGGAAATTTCAGCTTTTGAAATATTCGAATATTAATTGAAGTACTTTATTGCGAAACTTCATATTTTGGTTATTTTTGCACTTCCAAATTCGGATTTACGATTTACGATTTACGATTTACGATTTACGATTTACGATTTACGATTTACGATTTGGAATTTGGAATTTGGAATTTGGAATTTTTTAAAAAATCGGGATGTGGCACTTCGACTGCGCTCAGTGTAAACTGCACCACTCGAAGATTCCGAAAAAAATATTGCCAATCATACTTAATTGAAAAGTATGATTTTAAACATCAATCGGGATGTGGCGCAGTCTGGTAGCGTATACGTCTGGGGGGCGTAGGGTCGCAGGTTCAAATCCTGTCATCCCGACTTAACGGAAAATGATCTGGCTTAGCCAGGTCATTTTTTATTTTGAGTAATGTCAAAAGTATTGCTTTTGTAAGTGGATGGATGGGAACGTGAAAAGCGTTCATTTTCCATTTGCACCGAGGATTTCTCTAATATTATGAAAATCCTGTCATCGCAACTTCTTTTCAAAGAGAGTATCGGGAACAGCGACTCCCAATACCAACCTCCTATTAAAGGTCTGTTTTACAAAACCTTATCTTCTTATCATACATCAATGCGCAGGTCTATTTTGCGCCGTAGTTTTGTATCAAATAAAAATCCTTAGCATAACAAAACCTTTTAAGACAAATGATGAAACACATTTTTACTTCCGGCACTTATCCTAAACAACTTGATTTATTGCTTTTTATACTTCGGTTGACGGTAGGTATTTTCATGCTTACCCACGGCATGGGAAAATTTCAAACTCTATTCGGCGGTGAGCCCATACAATTTTTAGACCCTCTTGGCGTAGGAGCCACAGCTTCACTTGCGCTTACGGTTTTTGCAGAGGTAGTGTGTTCCATTCTTTTAATCTTCGGATTGGGAACCCGCCTGGCCGCCCTACCATTACTAATTACCATGCTGGTCGCAACCTTTATAATCCATAGTAACGATGGGTTCGCAAAACAGGAATTGCCGCTACTCTACGCAGCAATCTACATCACGATTATGGTAATGGGTGCTGGCAAGTATTCTATGGACTACTTGTTATTGAGAAACAAAAAATTAATTCAAACAAATAATAATTAAAACTTAAAAAAATGGAGAACAAAACAAATTGGTCAGTAGACACCGCACATTCTGAAATCGAATTCAAAGTAAAGCACATGATGATTTCAACAGTAACCGGAAGTTTTAGCGATTTTGACGCCTCTATCGAAGCGGCTGATGACAGCTTTAAAAATGCTAAATTCCGCTTTAGCGCAAAAATTGATTCTATCAGCACAAAAAATAAGGATAGAGATACGCATTTAAAGTCGGATGATTTTTTCAATGCCGAAAAATTCCCAAAACTCACTTTTGAATCAAAATCCTTTGACGGTGAGAAAATGGTCGGCGATATGACTATAAGAGACGTAACCAAGGAAATTACGCTTGACGTAGATTTTAATGGAATAGCCGTGGACCCTTACGGGCAGACCAAAGCTGGTTTTGAGGCTACTGGAACCATTAACCGAAAAGATTTCAACCTAAACTGGAGCGCGGTAACCGAAGCGGGTAGCATTGTGGTGAGCGATAAGGTTAGACTTATTGCCAATCTTCAATTTATCAAGCAGTAAAAATAGAAAAGGCTTTGGTTTAATCAGTTCTTAGGTTTGAAAACCTTAACTTTAAAAGTTACGAAGGGTATATAAACTTTCGCGATGGAAAATTTCCTAAATAACACGAAACGATTAGACCAAAGCCCACTATTTTAAACGAGTTCCAATCTAAAACCAAAACAGTATGCAAAATCAAATTCAATTGCCAAGCCTTCATTATAAAGGAAATGTAGAAAAGAAAATGACCCTGCATATTTTTTTGCAGATTATGGGAAAGGTCCGGTTAAAAATGACGCCCCGAAAAAACCATTGGTGGTACATTACGGAATATATTGGAACCACTGGGTTTACCACGGGCCCCATTCCTTATAAATCAGGTACGGAACAGTTTGATATTACAATAAATGTGAAGAAACACCAACTGGAAGTCAACACCAGCGAAGGTCATTCAGAACATTTTCCACTTCACAATTCGCTTACCGTTGCCGCTTTTTATCAAAATCTTATGAAGATGCTCCAAAAAGCGAATATTTCCGTATCCATCGTTGATGTCCCGTTTGATTTGGATATCGACAAACCTTTTGACGAAATCACCGAATACCATCATTATGACCAAGATTACACCCACAAACTTTGGAAAACCATGTTGTGGACCAGTAATGTTTTTAAAGAATTCAGTGGACGTTTTTACGGCAAAACCTGTCCGGTCCATCTTTATTGGCACTCCATGGATTTGGTGGTAACGCGATTTTCCGGACACGAAGCCCCACCAATGCCCGCAGACGCGAGAATTTCAGATAAAGATGCGTACTCGCACGAGTGTATAAGTTTTGGATTTTGGGCTGGCGACGAAAATGTGCCCGAACCCGCTTTCTATTCCTATACATTTCCTGCACCGGATGGTTTGGAGAAAGAAACCATAAAACCCACATCGGCACAATGGATTGACAACAATGGCAGCCCCATGGCGCTTCTAAAATACAAGGATTTAGTGAACACTGAAGACCCAAGAAAGGAATTGTTAGCGTTTTTGGAATCTACGTATCTCGCGGGTGCCAAAAAAGCCAACTGGGATATTGAAAAACTCAAGGTTCCAGATCTCAAGGAAATGTAATTGCGTATTCAACATTTTCAATAACCTAAAAACACTGATAATTATGACTAAAATAGAACGCGAAGACAACGGAAAGAAAGGACGCTTTGTAATTTATGAAAACGATGAATTTGCCGGTGAAATGACCTTTACCTGGGCCGGTAAGAATAAATTCATAATTGACCATACGGGCGTTGAGGAAGCGTTTGGCGGAAAAGGCCTTGCCAAACAATTGGTAATGGCAACCGTAGATTACGCGCGGAAGCACGATTTAAAGATTATCCCACTCTGCCCTTATGCCAAGAAAACTTTCGATAGGGATGATAGCCTTTCTGACGTACTTGCATAGAGCAGACTTCAAAAACAATTAATAAAAAAAATCATGAAAACCATTTATCATAAAGCAGACAGCAGAGGCCACGCCAATCACGGCTGGTTAGATTCCTATCACACCTTTAGCTTTGCGAATTATTACAATCCGGAACGTATGAACTTCGGCGTATTGCGCGTCCTGAATGACGATACGGTATCAGGAAATATGGGGTTTGGTACCCATCCGCATAAGGATATGGAAATTGTTTCCATACCCTTGGAAGGCGATCTGAGGCACAAGGACAATATGGGCAACGAAACCATCATAAAGGCTGGCGATATCCAAGTTATGAGCGCCGGCACTGGAGTGATGCACTCCGAATACAATAACGATCCCGACAAGCCCGTAAAGTTTCTGCAGATTTGGGTAATTCCAAATAAAATGAACGTTACGCCACGCTATGGGCAAATAGACGCCACAGCCAATGCCAAACCGAATGACTTTCAACAGATCGTTTCTCCAAATAAGGATGATGACGGCGTCTGGATACATCAAGATGCGTGGTTTCATTTGGCAAAATTTGAAAAGGGTATTTCAAAGGAATATTTCCTGAAAAAGGAAGGAAATGGCGTGTATGTTTTTATCCTTGAGGGAAAGGCGAAAATTGGCGAACAAATTTTGGAAAGAAGGGACGGCCTCGGCATCAGCTATACCAATTCATTCAAAATTGAAGCGCTTGAAAACTCCGAAATACTTTTGATGGAAGTGCCCATGATGCTTCCAAACGCCTAAATAGATTAATTTAACTTTTTGCAAATTAGGATATTCTTCAAAGTAATTTTAAAAAGAATAGAAATCTCAGCATAAAAGTCCAATCGCGCAATATGATATAAGTCATTAATTGTCAGGTAAACATTTCGTATCTTTAACAAATAACGATAAAAACTATGAATATGAAAAAATTGACATTAGTACTTTTCGCAATGCTTGCCACGGTGGCAATGAATGCGCAGGATTTAAAATCGAGCGAAGTTCCAAAAAGTTTTACCGAAGGTCTTTTAAAGGTCTATCCTAACGCTACCGATATTGAATGGGAAAGAAGCGGAACGGATTATAAAGTAGAGTTTGAAGTTGGCAAAATGGAGCACGAAATATGGTTCAACAAAGACGGCAATATGGTAAAAGTGGAAAAAAACATTACACGAGCCCAGATTCCAGCAAATTTAATGGAAATCATAAAGAGAGATTATCCCAACTATAAAATTGACTCCGTTGAATCCGTAGAAAAAGGAGGAGATACAACTTTTGTAGTTGAATTGGAAAAAAGCTGGAACGAAAGTATTGTAATTACCTTCAACACAAATGGGCAGATTTTAAAGGCTATGCGCGACTAAATTCATAACCGTAAATTTAAAATTGAAGGGGTTGAATTATTTCAGTCCCTTTTTTAATAGGAAAAATTGAAGTCCATTAATTCCAAAAAAGATCAACCATTAAAAAATTGTCACTATGAATACAACATTAAAAAAACTAAAGAATATATATTCTGAAAATTGCATTACCATAATCCTAAATACCCACAGAACCAAACCGGGATACCTAAAGGACGAATTAACCCTTAAAAATCTAATAAAAGAAGCCGAAGACAGGCTTATGGCAGATACTTCAAAAAGGGATGCCACCGCTCTGGCAGACAGGCTAAAAACACTTGCCGCGCAGATTGACCATAGCCATAACCTAGAAAGTTTGTTGCTTTTCGTAAATCACGACATCGCCGAATTTACACGACTACTCATACCGGTAACAGACCGCGTTATAATTGACAACACCTTTGCCACCAGAGATTTGGTGAGGGCCATGCATATTGAAGCCAACTATTATGTACTGGTTTTGAGCCAGGACAAAGTTCGGTTGATAGAGGCAATGAACGACAAGGTGGTAAAGGAGTTTGGGTCGCCGTTTCCTATGCAAAACACCCAATTCGATAATATAAACACCATGGAACCTGTGGTTTCTTCCAGGCAGCGCAATCTGATTGCCGAGTTCTTTAACAGGGTGGATAAGGAAGTGAATGCCATAAGAAACCAGAACCCGCTTCCGGTCCTGATCTGTACGGTAGGGGAAAATTATCCCGAATACCTGAAGATCGCCGATCAAAAGGACAGCATTTTCGATATCTTTTTAAATAACAACAGAATTGCCGACAAGGCCCAAGCGATTGTATCTGATGCCTGGAAAATAATGGAAGCCCATATCAAAGAAAGAAATACGGAAAGAAAATCAGAATTGCTGAAAGCGGTTACCCACAACAAATTTTTGAGCGATACTAATGAAATTTTCAAGGCGATCAATGAAGGTCGAATCCAGACGCTCTTTGTAGAAAAAGGCCTGTTCCAACCGGCAGTTTTGGAAAACGGCAAAATTAGATATGTATCAGTTGCCGAACGAAATGACAAGGATGTGATTGATAATATATATGACGAAATGATTGAGATGAACATGGATTTTGCCGGCGATGTAGTCTTTCTTCCGAAGGGAGAATTGGCAAAATTCAACGGCTTTGGAGCTATAACGAGATATTAAGAAATGTAAGAAATGAAAGATTCTAAAAAACTGATTGTAATTACCGGAGGCGCCGGAGGCATAGGTCAAGCTTGTGCAAAAGCCTTTAAGGACCAGCCTATAATCCTAACCGATTATTCGCAGGAAAAAGTGGATGAAGCCGTAGCAAAATTTTCAAAGGAAGGTTTTGATGTTTCGGGGATTGCCTGCGATATAACCGATAAGAACGATATAAAAAAACTGACGGACTACGTTGCCCAAAAAAGCCGCTTAAAAGCCCTGGTCCATACCGCCGGCGTTAGCGGAACGGTAAAGGACATCAAAAAAGTATATACCATAGATTTGGTGGCGACTGAACTTTTGATTGATGCTTTTTACGAACTTGCCAACACGGGCTCGGTTGCAATTTTGCTTTCTTCCATGATGGCACACACGGTGCCCGAAAACAAGGAATACGACGCGGCGCTCACAAACCCACAGGCATCGGGTTCTTTTGAAACCGTAGCCAAATTTGTGAATGACGATTCCGACACTATGTACAATTTCGCTAAACGGGGCGTGCAACTGCTCACCCATAAAAACGCCGATAAATGGGGAGAAAAAGGAGCCAGAATTGTATCGGTCTCGCCCGGAGTTATTGAAACCCCAATGGCGCTAAAAGCCGCAGAGGAACATCCCGAAAGAATGGATATGATTAAACAGGCCACTCCCCTAAAACGCAACGGACAGCCCGAGGACATCGCCGACGTAGTCCAATTTTTGGCGAGTGATGCCGCACGCTTTATTACAAGTACCGATATTTTGGTGGATGGCGGCGTGGTCCATAATATTAAAAAAATGGCATAATGGTATTTTGGAAGGGCGCAAGAAAATTAAATGCCTATTTGCGAATTTAACTTAACAATTAAAAAATATAATTATGGAAACATCATTTT
This sequence comes from Aequorivita vladivostokensis, assembly GCF_000952855.1. Lineage (GTDB taxonomy): Bacteria > Bacteroidota > Bacteroidia > Flavobacteriales > Flavobacteriaceae > Aequorivita > Aequorivita vladivostokensis. The sequence goes on from NZ_JSVU01000003.1 coordinate 220,485, forward strand.
TAAAGAGCTTAAAACAAACCATTAAACACTGGTATATTCCGTTGCTCGTGGGTATTTTCTTTGTGGTGGTTAGCATCGTGGTATTTTCCTCGCCCGCGGGTTCGCTCGTGGCCTTATCGTTGCTGTTTGCCCTTTCCTTTTTGTTCAGCGGCCTGTCTGAAAGCCTATTCGCGCTTGCCAACAAGGACCATTTGGACAACTGGGGTTGGTCCCTCGCATTAGGCATTATCACGTTGATTGTAGGATTTCTATTACTCTTAAATCCCGCTTTGTCGTTGACCGTACTGGCTTTCTATATCGGTTTTGTAATTCTCTTCCGCTCCATTTCCACAATCGGCTTTGCCATAGATGTCAAAAAATATGGCAGCAAAAATTGGGGCGGTCTTTTGGTATTGGGCATAATCGGTACAATTGTATCATTCATCTTGATTTGGAATCCGTTATTCGCAGGCCTCAGTGTTGTAATTTTAGTAGCGCTAAGCTTCCTGTTTGCAGGACTTTTCAGCATTCTATTGGCTTTTCAATTGAGAAAACTCCACAAATCTTCCAAAAGAATATCAGCCAATTTGGTAGAACGGTATGATGCGATTGTGAAAGAAATCCGTGCCGAGTGGGATGATTAATCATTAGTTTAACAATTTTTGAAATATGTAGAATTTTGACAGCTTTTTTGAAACCCATTTATCACGTTTTATGAAGTGGATTTTACTCTTCGAGATTGCTTATATAATTTTGGTCATTTTGGTCATTCTTCGGGTGCTTTATGATACGCGCAGCAGTACCAAGGCATTGGCTTACATTCTGTTTATTTTATTTATTCCTTTCGTAGGAATAATCTTCTATTTTTCCTTCGGAATTAATTATAGAAAACGAAAACTGTATTCCAAAAAAATTGTAGAGGATGAGCCGCTTCGGCAAAGCATCAAAAACCGAATGAACGCCTATTCTGAAACGATAAGCAATTCGGGATTAATCAAAAGAAAGAGTAAGACTTTGGTTGAATATTTACGGAATGCCGGCAACTGTCCGCTTACCGCAAATAACGATGTGAAACTCCTGATAAATGGCGAAGAAAAATTTCCGGAATTATTAAAGGCCATAGAAAACGCCAAATACCACATCCACATTGAATACTATATTTATGAGAATGACGTAACGGGAAAACAAGGGGCCGACCTGCTAATCAAAAAAGCAAAGCAAGGGGTGGAAGTACGCTTTTTATACGATGATTTTGGAAGCCACCGGCTGGGAAAAAAGTTCATTAAAAAATTGCGCGATGCCGGGGTGCAGACCGCTCCTTTTTACAAAATAATTTGGTACGCCTTTGCCAGCCGCATCAATTATAGAAACCATAGAAAAATAGTCATCATTGACGGAATGGTCAGCTTTATCGGGGGCATCAACATGAGCGACAAATATAGAAACGATTTAAACAGGGAAAACCATCTGTTTTGGAGGGACACGCATTTAATGATAAGAGGCCAGGCCAGTGCCTATCTGCAATATCTATTTATGTGCGATTGGAATTTTTGCAGTGCGTCGCATTTGGAATATTCAGAATATTATTTTCCGGACAATACGAACCAGGAAACCTTAGAAGATAAGATTGTACAGTTTGCGGCCTCCGGGCCAGACAGCGAGCAACCCGTCATCTTTTACTCCCTTTTGGAGGCCATTAGCTCCGCGAAATCGAGTATCTTTATAACGAGTCCCTATTTTATTCCCGACGAAAGCCTTATGGATGCCTTGATTATTGCCGTGCAAGGCGGGCTAGATGTAAAGATTATTATTCCGGGGGTTTCAGATTCAAGAATGGTGAATGCCGCGGCAAATTCCTATTATTCGGAACTGCTGCAATTCGGTGCAAAAATTTATAGATATAACAAAGGCTTCGTTCACGCAAAAACAATGGTTATTGATGACGATTTGGCCATCGTGGGTTCCGCAAATATGGATTACCGCAGTTTTGACCTAAATTTTGAAGTAAACGCAATGGTTTACAGTAAAGATACCGCCGCCCAACTGAGGGAGGCCTTTGAAAAAGATTTGCAAGAGTCTGAACTAATTGATGCAAAAACCTGGCTGAAAAGACCAACCTATATTCATTTGTGGGAGAAGTTGGTGCGCTTGACGTCGCCATTCCTGTAATTTAAAGCAATTGAAAACTAAGAATGAGCTAAATAGAGCAATCTAAATTTATTAAAGTATAAACCATAAAAAATATAAAAAATGAAAAACATTATTATTCCTGTTGATTTTTCAAAGCAATCAGAATTTGCTCTGGAAACCGGAGCCATTTTGGCAAAAGAGCACAATGCAACACTTCACGTTTTGCACATGTTGGAGCTATCTGAATCCATAATTTCAAAATCAGATTCCCAAAATATGAACAAAATGCTATTCATGCTCGCATTGGCCGAAAAGCAGCTCGAGCCGTTTTTGGACAAAAAATATTTGGAAGGCGTGAACGTAATACCCGTAATAAAGCGCCATAAAGTTTACAACGAAGTGGATGCCTTGGCCCACGAAATAAATGCCGATTTGATAATTATGGGATCCCAGGGACTTTCGTTACAAGACGGAATTTTCGCAGGGTCCAACGCCGAAAAAATGGTGCGGAACAGCAGTACTCCAGTGCTCATTATAAAATCGCCGCCAGGGGATTTCAGCCTTAAAAAAGTAATTTTCGCGACGGATATGAGCGTAGAAAGTGTACCCGCCTACAAAAAGGCGAAGTCGCTTCTAACAAAATTGGGCTGTGCAATACAACCCGTTTATGTAAACCGTCCGTTCAATGATTTTCTCAGTTCCAAGCAATTTTCCGCCAAATTGAAAAAGTTTTCCGAAGCCGGTGGAGCAAATGAGGTGAAATTTATAGCCGGACATTCCATCGAGGATGGGCTGATGCAGTATGCTGAAGAAACCAATGCCGACGTAATCGCCATAAGCACCAACGCCAGAAAAGGATTGAATAGGCTTTTGAGGGGAAGTATTTCTGAAGATTTGGCCAACCAATCAAAACTTCCGGTGATGACCTTTAAGTTATAAAATTGGGTCAGAAAAAGTAAATCTGGAATCGGTCGTAAACTGGCAAGATGCTAAACCTTGCGTTTTTTAAAATTCGATTAATTAAAGACCTCCCCTTCTGCACTTACTTTTCAAACTCATGAAAAATTCAACAAAAAGTCTCATTTCAGAAGGCTGTAAACCTTAATCCTTTGGCAAATATTGAAAAGGGTCATACCGATTGACTAAGAAATTTCGTAAATTGATAAGCTATTTAATAACTTTAAAATCAAAAGCAATAGAGGATAAAAAATCAAAACTCACAAGACAGACCGGCGCCCCAGTTGGTGATAACCAAAACTCACAAACCGCAGGACCTCGCGGCCCTTTGCTTATGCAGGACGCCTGGTTTCTTGAGAAAATGGCAAATTTTGACAGAGAGGTAATTCCCGAGAGAAGGATGCATGCCAAGGGCTCAGGTGCGTTCGGCACGTTTACCGTAACCCACGATATTACCAAATACTCCAAGGCTAAGATTTTTAGCGAAGTGGGGAAAAAGACCGAAATGTTCAGCCGCTTTTCCACCGTTGCGGGAGAAAGGGGCGCAGCCGATGCGGAACGCGATATCAGGGGGTTTGCGCTGAAATTTTATACCGAGGAAGGTATTTGGGATATGGTGGGCAATAACACCCCCGTATTTTTTTTCCGCGACCCAATGAAATTCCCAGACTTGAACCACGCGGTAAAGCGCGATCCTAAAACCAATCTGAGAAGCGCAAACAACAACTGGGATTTCTGGACACTCCTTCCAGAAGCCTTGCACCAAGTTACCATTGTAATGAGCGACCGCGGAATCCCGAAAGGTTACAGGCATATGCACGGCTTTGGGAGCCATACCTATAGCTTCATCAACAAAGATAATGTGAGGCATTGGGTAAAATTTCATTTTATAACCCAGCAGGGCATCGAGAACCTAACTGACAAAGAAGCAGTGGAATTGGTGGGCATCGACCGCGAGTCTTCCCAAAGAGACCTTTTTGATGCCATTGAAAATAAAGATTTCCCTAAATGGAAAATGTTCATTCAAGTAATGACCGAAGAAGAGGCAAAGACCTACCGCTTCCATCCTTTCGATTTGACCAAAGTGTGGTCCAAAAAAGATTTTCCGCTGATTCCGGTCGGTGAATTTGAGTTGAACAGAAATCCCGAAAATTATTTTCAGGATGTGGAGCAGGCTGCCTTCAACCCGACCAATATTGTTCCCGGCATAGGCTTTTCACCAGACAAAATGCTTCAGGGAAGGTTGTTTTCCTACGGAGATGCGCAACGGTACAGATTGGGCGTAAACCATTATCAAATTCCCGTAAATAAACCCACTTGTCCGTACCACGCCTTCCATCGCGATGGGGCAATGCGCGTGGACGGCAACTATGGCGGCACCAATCATTATGAACCAAACAGCTATGGCGAATGGCAGGAACAGCCAAAGGCAAAGGAGCCGCCGCTGGAATTGGACGGCACTGCCTATGCGCACAATTTCAGGGATGACGATGAGGACTACTTCACCCAGCCGGGCGATCTGTTCCGAATCATTAAGGCCGATGGAAAAGAGCAACAATTGTTTGACAATACGGCCGCCCAAATTGGCGGTGCCGAAAAATTTATTCAGATACGCCATATTAGAAATTGCCATAAAGCCGATCCCGAATACGGAGAAGGCGTGGCAAAGGCACTGGGATTAAGTATGGAAGAAGTAAACAGCTTCGATATGACGCCCTATAACAAATGGGCGCCAAAACCTTCTGACGAGACATAATATTTTTATAATTGGACAATACAGAGAAATAATTATAATAGTGACATTTCCTATTTCACAAATCCCCGTTAATCCAATGATTTTCAGGGATTTTTATTGAACTCGACAATCTTTTAAACTGATATTTATCATTTTATATTAAATGCTTCAAAAGTACTTTTGACACCAGAATTGACAAAAGATGCAAAACAGTTTAGTTTCAAAATATAATGTCGCGGGCCCGAGATACACGAGTTATCCAACGGTTCCCTATTGGAATAATGAAGGTTTTTCCCTGAATGAATGGAAAAAAGGGGTAATGCAGAGTTTTTCGGAGAGCAACTCCAAAGAAGGCATAAGTCTATATATTCATCTGCCCTTCTGCGAAAGTCTTTGCACTTTTTGTGGCTGCAACAAGCGCATTACAAAAAACCATAACGTAGAAACCCCCTATCTCGAATCGGTTTTAAAGGAATGGCGGCTTTATTTGGAAATGTTCCCCGAACGCCCAATTATAAAGGAATTACATCTTGGCGGTGGCACGCCTACTTTTTTTTCTGCCGAAAATTTAAGACTGCTCATAAAGGGAATTTTTCGCGACGCCACCATGGCCGAAAATCCCTCCTTCAGTTTTGAAGGCCATCCCAACAATACCAAGGGCGACCATCTACAGACGCTTTACGATTGCGGTTTTACCCGTGTAAGCTATGGCGTGCAGGATTATAATCCCACGGTGCAAGTAGCCATCCATAGGCTGCAACCCTTTGTAAACGTAAAAAATGTAACCGAAACCGCCCGCGAAATTGGCTACACTTCCGTAGGCCACGACATTATTTTCGGGCTTCCCTTTCAGAAAAAGGAACACGTTATTTATTCCATAGAAAAAACCAAGGAATTGATGCCAGACCGCATTGCCTTCTACAGCTACGCCCACGTGCCGTGGATAAAAGGAAATGGCCAGCGCGGCTTTAAAGAGGAAGATTTGCCCAGTGCCGCAGAAAAGCGCGAAATGTACGAAACCGGCAAAAAAATGCTGGAAGAGGCTGGTTATATTGAAATCGGGATGGACCACTTTGCCCTTAAAACCGATAGCCTCTACCAAGCCGTGGAAAGCAAAAAACTGCACCGCAATTTTATGGGCTATACCGATAGCAAGACCCAACTCATGCTGGGGCTTGGCGTTTCTGCCATTGGGGACAGTTGGTACAGTTTTGGTCAAAATGTGAAAAACGTAGAGGAATATCAGGAATTGGTGGAGCAAAATATTATTCCTGTATATCGCGGACACATCCTGAATGCTGAGGATTTAATTATCCGCAAACACATTCTCAATATGATGTGCAAGCTGGAAACTTCTTGGGAAGAAAAGGCCATGCAATTTGAGGAACTGCCCGAAGCACTTTCCAAACTCAAGGAAATGGAAGACGACGGCCTGGTAAAAGTAGGTTCCAATCAACTTCAGATTACCGAAAAAGGAAGGCCTTACGTGCGAAACATCTGCATGGCGTTTGATGTGCTCCTGCAACGAAGCCAGCCCGAAACACAGTTGTTTTCAATGACGGTTTAGTCAATTTTACAAAAGATTGAGTTTTTTTTCATTTTGTGACTTACGTCATATTTTACCGCAAACACAATACTGACCTTTGTATCAGAAATCAAAAAAAACATTTTATGAAGGTTTCAAAAAGTGTGTTTCTCTTCCTACTGTTACTTAGTTTCACCAAGGGATTTTCACAGTTTACCATTGACGCCGAATTGCGTCCCCGCTTTGAATACAGGCACGGTTACAAAACCCTCTTTCCAGATAATGCAGACCCCGCGACCTTCGTTTCGCAGCGCACGCGATTGAACTTCGGTTACAAAACCGAAAAACTTCATTTCTATTTAAGTCCCCAGGACGTGAGGGTTTGGGGCGATGTGCCACAGCTGAACGTTGCAGACGAAAACGGATTTTCATTGCACCAAGCCTGGGCAGATGTCTTGTTGATTTCAGACCTTTCCCTAAAAATTGGCCGCCAGGAAATTATATACGATGACCAGCGTTTCTTCGGAAATGTGGGTTGGGCACAGCAAGGCAGAAGCCACGATGCCGCTATTTTAAAATATGAACCCAGCTTTTTGAAGTTTCATTTTGGTGCGGCATACAATCAGGATGGGGAAGCCTTGACTGGAAATATGCTTACCACAAATACCTATAAAAGTCTTCAATATCTATGGCTTCACAAGGATTGGGAGCAACTTTCGGCGAGCTTCCTATTTGTGAACAATGGTTTGCAATATATAGACGAAATAGACGAATCAAAAAACGATACGCGCTATAGCCAAACTGCGGGACTTCATTTAAAGGCTAATTTGAGTAAATTCAATTTTGCCTCAAATCTTTACTATCAATTCGGGAAGGACGTGGCAAATAATGATTTGAGCGCTTACCTCCTTTCACTTGAAGCAAATTATTCCGCATTGGAAAGTTTAAAAATTGGCTTAGGCGGCGAGTTGCAGAGCGGAAATGATTACGGCGCCACTTCCGATGGAGAAAACAAAGCTTTTAACCCATTGTATGGTACCAATCATAAATTTAATGGGTTTATGGATTACTTCTATGTAGGCAACCACATCAACAATGTAGGCTTGCTGGACTTATATGGAAATATGAAATATGCTTTCAATAAACAGTCTAACGTTCAATTGGCACTTCATCAGTTTTTCGCTGCCGCGGAAATAGATGACAATACGTCAAAAGATTTGGGCTTTGAATTGGATTTGGTAACTTCGCACAAATTGAGCCAATTCGTGGGTATCCAAGCTGGGTATTCACACTTTTTTGCGGCAGAAGGTATAGAAATCGTAAAAAATAATTTTGACAAGAATACAAATAACTGGGGCTGGTTAATGGTGACCATAAACCCTGTACTATTCACTTGGCAAAAACCCGAAACTGATAATAATAACCAATAAAACAACCACATTTTAAAAACCGAACCTATGAAATTAGTTATCAAACAAAAATTAATTACCAATATGCTTCTGGGCCTTGGCGCGGTGGCATTTCTTTCGGGCTGCGTAAACGACCAGTCAGACAAAAAATATAACGATACGGTGGAAATTCCCGTAAATCAGGAAATGATTGCGGAACTTACCTCCCCACCCAACGTACCTACTCCCGTAGGAAAACGAATGGCCAAAAAACTAATCGTGGACTTGGAAATTCAAGAACGTGAGGGCGAAATGACCAATGGCGTAAAATATGTTTATTGGACTTTCGGGGGAACTGTTCCAGGAAGTTTTATCAGAACCCGCGTGGGCGACGAGGTGGAATTTCACCTGAAAAATCACCCGGACAACAAACTTCCGCACAACATTGACCTTCACGCTGTGAATGGTCCCGGTGGTGGTGCAGAATCTTCATTTGTAGCTCCCGGCCACGAAAAAGTATTCTCCTTTAAGGTGCTTAACCCAGGTCTTTATGTGTACCACTGTGCTACCGCGCCCGTGGGAATGCACATTGCCAACGGAATGTACGGGCTTATTTTGGTAGAGCCGGAAGGTGGCTTACCTCCAGTGGACAAAGAATATTATATTATGCAGGGTGATTTCTATACCGAAGGCAAATACGGCGATCGTGGCCTACAGGCGTTCGATATGCAAAAAGCCATCGATGAAAAGGCAGATTATGTGGTATTCAATGGTCACGTAGGTGCAATGACAGGCGACAATGCCATAACCGCGAAGGTTGGTGAAAAAGTCCGTCTTTTTGTTGGAAATGGCGGGCCTAACTTGGTTTCTTCATTCCACGTTATTGGAGAAATTTTTGACAAAGTATATGTGGAAGGCGGTGACTTAGTAAACGATAATGTACAGACAACACTAATTCCTGCGGGTGGCGCGGCAATTGTGGAGTTCCGCGTGGATGTTCCCGGTACATTTATACTTGTGGACCACTCCATTTTCAGAGCCTTTAATAAAGGTGCTTTGGCTATGTTGAAAGTAGAAGGTGAAGAAGACAAGCGTATCTATTCTGGTGAAATTCACGATGGAATTTACCTGCCGGAAGGTGGAGCTATCCAGTCTATGCCAAACGGAGCGAGAAAAGAACCCAAGGAAGAAGTAAAAGCCTTAAGTTTTGAGGAGCGTATGACCTTTGGTAAAGATAAATATATGGCTACTTGTTCTGCATGTCACCAAGCTGATGGTAAAGGTATTGAAAACGCCTTTCCTCCATTGGCAAATTCAGACTATTTAAATGCTGATGTGGACAGGGCTATTGATATTGTTTTGCACGGAAAATCGGGCGAAATAACCGTAAACGGCAAAAAATACAATAGCGTAATGACTGCTCAGGCACTTACAGATGAAGAAGTATCAAACGTACTTACTTACGTTTATAATAGTTGGGGCAACTCCAAAAAAGAGGTTACTCCAGAAATGGTTAAAGCCGTTAGAAATAAATAATAAATTTGATCAGATTGAAGTTTAATAGCGCCGCCCTTTCCGTAGTCCTTTCTTTAATATTTTGTGGAGTTACCGCACAAAATAATAAGATGAGCTTAGTGAAGGGCGGTGTTTATTTACCGCTTTACGGTGCTGAGGACAGAACTGTAAAAGTGGAGCCATTTTTAATGGACGTATATCCAGTAACTAATGCAGATTTTCTAAAATTCGTTGAAGAAAATCCGCAGTGGAAAAAGAGCAACGTAAAACCCCTATTTGCCGATAAAAGTTATTTGACCAATTGGAAAAATGACCAAACCTTTCAAGGGCTACCAAATGCCCCAGTAACTAACATTTCGTGGTTTGCTGCCAAAAAATACTGCGAATGCCAAGGCAAACGTTTACCGACCATGGACGAATGGGAATTCGCCGCTATGGCCAATGAAAAAGTGCAGGATGCCCGAAGGATAGAATCCTACAACCAGTTTATTTTAAACTGGTATGAAACCCCAAAAACATTTAAAAACCCCATAGGTGAAACCTTCAAAAATTATTGGGGAATCTATGATCTTCACGGTTTGGTGTGGGAATGGACATTGGATTTTAATTCTGTCCTAATCTCAGGGGAATCCCGAAAAGACGGAGACAAAGACTCAAATCTATTCTGCGGAAGCGCGGCCATCGGTGCTTCAGACTTAATGAATTACGCAGCCTTTATGCGCTATGCCTTTCGCGGAAGTATGAAAGCGCGCTATTCTTCCCAAAACTTAGGCTTTCGTTGTGCGAAGGATGTTGAAAACTAAAAATTAGCAAGATGAAATATTTAAGATATGTCGCAATAATAATTGCATTGGTGGGTTTATTTTCATGCAATAATAATTCAGAAAAAGATGTTGAAGCCATAACAGCTTCTAAAGTAAAAAAGGCAGCGAATGAAGCAATTCCGGAAATGTCCATCTATAACCTTCCCTCCCACTGGACTACAAAGAATGGTGAAGAAATTGAACTAAAGGATTTGCAGGGAAAAGTTGTGGTTATGGTTATGATCTATACCACCTGTAAGGCCGCTTGCCCGCGTTTGGTTGCAGATATGCGAAATATTGAAAAACAAGTGCCTGAGGAAAAAAAGGACGACGTACAATATGTTTTTGTAAGTATAGATCCAGAAACCGATACGCCTGAAAGACTCAAAGCTTTTAGTAAAGAAAATGAAATGGAAGATGATAAATGGCTCTTCCTGCGAGGCACAGAAGCCGACACGCGTGAATTTGCGGCTGTCTTAGCGGTTAATTACAAAGAGATTTCGCCAATGGATTTTTCGCACTCAAACATAATAAGTGTTTTTGACCAGCGCGGCGAAATGGTTCATCAGCAAGAAGGGCTGGGCGTGGACAACAAAGAAACCATTGCAGCAATTATTGAATTGGCAAAATAAAAATTTTTGGCAATCCGTCAAAAAAGTCTGTTTCCATTATGAAGCAGACTTTTTTTTACTTCAAATTCTCCGGGTGATCGTTCTTTTTAGGCTTGTTATGAACCATCCCTTTTTTGTTCCTGCGCTTTTTCTTAACATAAAAAAGCAGTCCGCCAATAATAGCAAAAGCTACAATTATGGAGATAATGGTAGCAATTACCCCTCCGGAATAGTCCACTAAGTAGATACTGTCTATATTTTGCATAACGGTAATTTTAAATTTAAGTTACTAAAAAATAAAGAGAATTACTCATTCTTCTCCCCTTTCATCACAAAGTTTATTACCATCGCGCTCAGCACTACACAAACCACTGCGAAAACGATTATTAGTGCGGTACCTATGCCCCAATTTGCTAAAGGAATCATTGCATTTATCATAATTTGAATATTTTATTGGTTACTGATTTGTTTTGTTTTCTGAGGCTACGGTCTTACAGTCATAATTGGCCTCAACGTTTTCGGTCATTGGTTTGGGTGATACATAGGGAATCCCCAGCCCCAAGCCTCGAACTATAAAAAGACAGCCTATAATTACCATCAACACAGGAATGGCACGACGGATGCGCTGCCTTACCTGAGCGTTTAAAAAATTACCCAAATATATGGCGGAAGTCATTAAAGGAATGGTTCCCAGTCCGAAGACGGCCATATACAAACTTCCCTGTAGGGCATTGCCAGAAGCGATAGCTCCAAAAACTGCCATATATACCAACCCACACGGTAGGAAACCGTTTAAGAAACCGATAGTCAAAAAAGTATCTGGAGTTTTCTTTTTGAGTTCCTTTCCCAGCGCCGACTTTACTTTGGAAATGATACGATAAATTGGTTTAGAAAAATTGTAATTGTTGAAAGTTTTCTGCGGAATAAATATTACCGCAAGCATCAAAACTCCTATGAAAATAGAAAGTTGTTGCTGAAAACCGAAGAGATTCAAACTTTTTCCCACCAATCCGAAAACGAGCCCAATAATACTGTAAGCGAAAATTCTTCCGAAATGATAGAGAAAAATCTGCCCAACTTTCTTCACATTATTACTTCTGTCCACCGGCAACAGAAATGCTATGGGACCACACATTCCCACGCAGTGGAAGCTTCCCAGTAATCCGAATATGAGGGCGGTGTATAGCATTTTTTTGTTTCTGGTTTCTGTGTTAAGCGTTAAGGGTTAAGGGTTAAGGGTTAATTTAATACATTTTCAAAATTTGAATGAAACCTAGACTTTTAAACTTCTCAACTCATCCACTAATAAACTATTTCCTTTTTATATAAATAATCCTTTCCTTCATAACTCCATTGTACAATTGTGTTCCATCGTCCGGCTACCAATCGTTCATCGGGGATCAATAGTCTGTTAGACGAAAGCTTTAAAGGCTCTTGAAAATCAAGCTTTTTATTGGACGGTCTATACAGAAAAACAGTACCTGTAATTTTGGAATAATCCAAGTTTCCCGGAAACGTGAGCATCCAGCCTTGGTCCGTTTTTTCACCTGTAATATTGACCGTTAGGGAGTTTGAATTGGCTCTATCATCAATTTCCTTTTGATAGACCAATTCCTTCTTATAATATTCTTCGGTAACCAGATCGTAATCGTACTGCTTATCGGTACTTATTTTTATTACGAAAAATAGGATAAAGCCTATAAAAAGTACCATCCCAATCACCAATCCTGTTCCCCAATTTATTTTCATAGCTCGTTCTTAATTAATTATAACTTCTAGGCCCAAGGAAAGTGACGCTTGTGGTCTCTATTAGATCCTCACCACTATAAACCTCGATTACCGCACGGTTTTTATCGCCGCTCAAAGCTGCATTGTTAATTTCAATAAAAAGTGTTCCCTCAGCCAATCCCTGTGCGGGAACTACTATTTCCCCTTGTTTTACGCTGTGGATGGTTCCCTTTGGCGACTTCAACTTAAAGTGGATGTTATCAATATTTTTCGTGGTTTTGTTGAGCAATTTATAGGTGAAAACATTGCTGATAATGTTGTTATCCTTGTGTTCGTAAAGCTGTCCTGGCAGTCTCAGAATATTTGCTTCCACATCACTTCTTAAAAATAACATCCCGGTAAGCACGCCAATTAGGATAACCAAAACTGCGGTGTATCCCTTCAATCTGGGAGTAAATTTGAAAGGTGCTTTCTTTTCAATATTTTCCTCACTTGCATAGCGTATTAATCCTTTTGGAAGGTTTACCGCTTCCATTATACTATCGCAAGCATCAATACAAGCCGTACAGTTTACGCACTCCAGTTGTGTACCGTTCCGTATGTCGATGCCGGTAGGACAAACGTGAACGCATTGAAAGCAATCTATACAATCTCCCTTTCCGGAAGCTTCGCGATCTTCGTTCTTTTTAAACTTTGCGCGGCCTACTTCCTTTTCCCCACGTTTGTGGTCATACGCCACAATTATTGACTTATTGTCCAGCAACACGCCCTGTAATCTTCCATAGGGACAAGCTATAATACAGACTTGCTCTCGGAACCAAGCAAAGATGAAATAGAACACCGCCGTGAATATCAACAATGATATTAAGGTACTAATGTGCTCCAACGGTCCATCAACAATGTACTGAATCAACCGATCGCTACCTATCAAATAGGCAAGAAAAATATTGGCAATGAGGAATGAAATGATAAAAAAGATAAACCATTTAAGGGCACGCTTTTTTATTTTATCGGCATTCCAGGGTTGCTTATCCAAGCGGATCTGTGCCCCGCGATCCCCATCTATCCAATATTCAATTCTTCGAAAAACCATTTCCATGAAAATGGTCTGGGGACAGATCCATCCGCAGAAAATTCTTCCAAAGGCGGCCGTAAAGAAAATAATGAATACGACCATTATAATCATCATGATCACAAAAAGATAAAAATCCTGCGGCCAGAATGGAAATCCAAAAATATTGAAACGGCGCTCCAAAACGTTGAAGAGCAGAAATTGGTTCCCGTTAATCTTCACAAACGGTGCTACGAACAGAAACGCAAGCAAGATATAGCTTACATATTTTCTGTATTGATACAGTTTTCCGGAAGGCTTTTTTGGGTAAACCCATGCTCTCTTGCCTTCTTCATCGATGGTGCCTATACTATCGCGGAAACGTTCGTTTTCGGGGGTATCCAAAATTTAATTTTTAATGGTTCCTATATATATAAAGTTACTTTCCATCTGCCTGTAAATCATCAATAACCGGATCGTTGGTCATTTCAATTTTAATGGTAGTAGAGTCTATAACTTTTACATCTACGTTATCAACAGGGGCATTTTCATCTACCCAAATGTCTCCTTCAGGCTCCTTGGCATCCACCGGATTGGTGCCGTGAAGCGTCATAACATAACTTGCCACTTGGGCCATTTCGCTTGGTTTAAGGTCGGTCTTCCAAGCAATCATCCCTTTTCCGGCACGACCACCTTCGCTTATGGTATGGAAAATATTCTTTATACCACCACCTAAAATCCAATAGTCATCGGTAAGGTTTGGACCTATACCTCCTCCCCCGGTATCCTTATGACAAGCTACACAATTGGCAATATATATGCTTTTTCCTGCCTCAATATCGCCCGCATCGGTAAGTAATTCTACGGTATTGGCATCGATTAAGTCTTTATTGTTCTTTTTATATTCATCTACCTCCGCCTTAGCCTGCGCGATTTCTATTTCATATTCCTCGGTTTGGTTTGTGCCATCAAAAATGTGGTACCGAACTAAATAGACAGCTGCGAAGATGATGGTCGCATAAAACATATACACCCACCACGGCGGAAGGTTATTGTCCAATTCACGAATGCCGTCATAGTTATGGTCCAATACAATTTCCTGCTCTTTTGCCACAGGTTTGGCATCGAGCATTTCCTTGTATTTTCTTTTGAACCAACCGAAACGGCTATCTTCCCGCATTTTCTCGGCTAAAAGATACCGTTCTTGGGCTTCACCGGTCAAGCCGTCAAATAATACACGTTGTAGGGCAGCAACAATAATTTCCAATGCAATTGCGAAGAAGAACAACATGCCCAGAACAGCCCAAATAATAGGATATTTTACGATGGCCCATTGGTCACCGGAGTCAATGATTAATTCCAAGAGAAAAAAGGCGAGGATGATAAAGCCGATAACTCTTAAATATGATGCTGTGGTTTTCATAGTAGTTCTTCGTTTTGGTTGTTAGTATCTAAGTCCAATGGAATATTGCTTACTTCCTTTATATGTTCTTTTTTGGCAGTAATTACCCAATAAAAGAGTACCACAAAAAAGATGAAGAATATCAATAGCGAAATCAATGGATATATTTGAACGTTGTCTATGTTCTCGAGGTTTCCTTTTACAAATTTCAACATAACTATTCGTTTTTAGCCGAAGCATCTTCGGTGTTCTGTACTTTAATATCGGTTCCCAAACGTTGCAGATAAGCAATAACGGCAACTATCTCACGGTTTTTCATTTCTACAAATGCTTCCCCATTTTCCTCAGCGTATTTCTTGCTGGCTTCATACGTAGCCACAAAATCTGGATCGCTGTATAGATTCTGTTCAATTTTTGCACCTTGCTCATCCATCCATTGTTGCGCATTCGCTATTTCCTCTTCGGTATAGGGAACTCCCAAGGTTACCATCGTGCGCATTTTTGTTTCGGTGTCTGATTTATCCAATTCTGAATTTATCAACCATTTATAGGAAGGCATAATTGAACCTGAGGAAGTACTCTGCGGATCGTACATATGGTTCAAGTGCCAGTTATCTGAATACTTTCCACCCACGCGATGCAAATCAGGACCGGTACGCTTACTTCCCCATAGGAATGGGTGATCGTATACATATTCCCCAGATTTTGAATACTCGCCATAACGTTCCACTTCACTTCTAAATGGTCTAATCATCTGCGAATGGCAGCCTACGCAACCTTCACGGATATAGATATCCCTACCTTCCAATTCCAAAGGTGTGTATGGTTTCACACTTGAAATTTTCGGCACATAATCATCTACCATTAGCGAAGGTATAATTTGCACCATACCTCCAATTAAAATGGCGATGGTTGCGTAAATAGTTAATTTAACAGGGCGACGCTCAAGCCAAGTGTGCCAACCTTCGCCGGCAGTCTGCCTTTTCGTTACCGGCGCAAGTGGCGCAGCTTCGGCCAATTCATCAGTAACCTTGCTACCTTTTCTTGCCGTCATTACAACGTTATAAAGTAAAATGAAGGCTCCCGTAATATAGAGCGTTCCACCTATGGCGCGCATCCAGTACATTGGGATAATTTGGGTAACGGTTTCCAGGAAGTTTCCGTAGGTAAGCGTACCGTCTGGGTTGAATTGGTTCCACATAGAAGCTTGCATAAAACCTGCTACATACATAGGAAGGGCATACATTATAATACCTAATGTTCCAATCCAGAAATGGGCGTTTGCCAATTTCACGGAATATAATTTTGTTTTGAAAAGTCGCGGTACCAACCAATAGATCATACCAAAGGTCAGGAATCCGTTCCAGGCCAGTGCCCCAACGTGAACGTGGGCAATAATCCAATCGCTAAAGTGGGCAATTGCATTTACGTTTTTAAGCGAAAGCATTGGACCTTCAAAAGTTGCCATCCCGTAACCGGTAATTGCCACTACCATAAATTTCAATACGGGGTCAACCCTTACTTTATCCCAAGCGCCCCGTAGGGTTAAAAGCCCGTTTATCATACCTCCCCAAGAAGGAGCAATAAGCATTACGGAAAACGCAACGCCCAGGTTTTGGGCCCATTCCGGCAGTGCGGAATACAACAAGTGGTGTGGTCCGGCCCAGATATAAATAAAAATCAACGACCAAAAGTGTACAATGGATAGTCGGTAGGAATATACCGGCCTATTGGCCGCTTTCGGCACAAAATAATACATTAAACCAAGGAAAGGCGTGGTAAGGAAGAACGCAACCGCATTATGCCCGTACCACCATTGCACCAGCGCATCCTGTACACCGGAATACATGGAATAACTCTTCAGAGCGTTCACCGGAATGGCCATACTGTTCACGATATGCAAAACAGCTACGGTTACCCAAGTTCCCAGATAGAACCACAAGGCAACGTATAAATGGCGTTGGCGCCTTTTCACCATAGTCATAATTAGGTTGATACCAAAAGCAACCCAGATTATTGCGATGGCAATATCAAATGGCCACTCAAGCTCCGCATATTCCTTTGAAGTTGTGTAGCCCAATGGAAGCGTTATCGCAGCGCCAACAATGATCGCCTGCCAACCCCAAAAGTTTAGGTTACTTAGAAAATCACTCCACATTCGCGCTTTTAGCAAACGCTGGGTGGAATAATAAACCCCTGCAAAAATGGCGTTACCCACAAAGGCGAAGATCACCGCGTTTGTATGCAGCGGACGTAAACGCCCGAAACTGAGCCACGAAATACCATCGGTCAGGTTTGGGAACAAAAACATAAAAGCGAGCAATAAGCCCACGCTCATACCAATGAGGCCCCAAAAAATGGTTGCATTGATGAATTTTTTGACAATCTGGTTGTCGTAGTAAAACTGTTCTGTTTGCATAGTTTTAATAGAATTATTCCTGCCAGGTGGCAGGCTCGGTTTCTGGTTTGGTTATGGTTTTTTTTGAAGTGTTTTTTATGTTCGCGCTGCCTTCCTTTACCAGTTCATCCTCAAAAAGCATACGGATGGAAGGGGTATAGGTATCGTCATACTGGCCTTTTTTTACGGAATAGATAAATAGCGCAAAAAAAATGAGCGCCACAAAAACGCTGATTGCCAATAGCATATAAATTATGGTCATACCTGAAAATTATGATTCAAAAATATTATTGCAAACGCCCTTAAAATATGACATTCGTCAATTTTACTTATTTATATTCGTTCTTAATTTCTTTCCCGCATATTGGGTAGCTATTGTTGTAAAAATAACAATACTTATTGAACTTAGGGGCATCAAAATAGCAGCAACCACTGGTTTTAAATGTCCCGTAACCGCAAATGTCAACCCTATGAGATTGTAAAATAGGGAAAATAAAAACGCCCATTTGATAATCTTTATGCCCTTTTTCGAAAAATTCAAAAAATCCCCTATTTTATTAAATCGGGTAGCGTCCAAGATCCCATCGCAAGCCGGGGAAAAAACGTTTGTGTTTTCCGAAATAACAAAACCTACATTGCTCTGTTTTAAGGCACCTGCATCGTTCAAACCGTCACCAATCATAAGTACCTGCTTTCCTTTTTGCTGATGTGTTTTTATAAAATTCAACTTGTCGTCCGG
Organism: Aequorivita vladivostokensis; assembly: GCF_000952855.1. GTDB lineage: Bacteria > Bacteroidota > Bacteroidia > Flavobacteriales > Flavobacteriaceae > Aequorivita > Aequorivita vladivostokensis. The sequence continues at coordinate 238,446 of NZ_JSVU01000003.1, forward strand.
TTTTTGGTTGAAATATAGTTTTGTGCCTTTGGGCAGTAATTCTTCAAGCCGTTCACGCTCGCCTTCGTTGTCGCCCGAAAGGACAACCACATCTTTATCGGCACCCAATTGTTCAAAAATTTCGGCAACACCATGTCTGTATTCGCTGTTGAATATGTAACAACCCTTGTAAACCTGGTTGGCGCTAATATGGACGGTAGTTCTATTTTTTACTTCGGAAGTCAATTCATCATAATATCCCACAAATTCATAGGATCCCACTTTTATGGAATTGTTTTTAGCAGTTGCGGAAATCCCCTTCCCTACTTCTTCTTCAAATTCATCCAAGGTTTGGATGTTATTTTTGTCTAGCATATTGTAAAGCGAGCGGCTCAAGGGATGGCTCGATGCCCGTAGTGTACTCGTGAGCAATTGCTTTTCTTCCTCTGAAAGCGCAATACCTTCATAGCTAATCATATTTTTTTGATTGGTAGTGAGGGTTCCCGTCTTGTCAAATACCACGGTGTCCAGCTTCGCCATTTGTTCGATTACTGAGGCTTCCTTCAAATAGAGTTTTTCCCTTCCGAAGATGCGCAGCACATTGCCCAAAGTGAATGGCGCAGCAAGGGCAATAGCGCACGGACAGGCCACGATCAAAACCGAGGTAAACACATTAAAGGCTTTGGAAGGATCGACCACAAGCCAAAAAATGGTAGAAATAAATGCTATGGTAAGCAGAACGACAGTGAATCGTTTGCTGATACTATCCGTAATCGATTCAAAAATGCCGGATTTATCCTTGCTGAAAACGTCGTTGCTCCACAGTTGGGTAAGGTAGCTCTGGGCTACGGGTTTCAGAACTTCCACTTCCAAAATACCGGCTTGTTGCTTGCCGCCCGCAAAAAGTTTATCGCCACTCTGTTTTGAAATAGGCTCCGCTTCACCGGTAACAAAACTGTAATCAATGAGTGCATTTCCCTTAATTAAAATAGCATCTACGGGAATTATTTCGTTGTTGCGAATCAACAAGCGGTCGCCTTTCTGTACGGTATAAACTTCTGCTTGTTCCTCGATGGTATTTCCTTCAGCATTCTTAAAAAGTCTTGTAACGGCAATTGGGAAATACGATTTGTAATCCCGCTCAAAGGAAAGGTAGCTGTAGGTTTTCTGCTGAAAAAATTTCCCAAGCAATAAAAAGAAAACCAAGCCCGAGAGACTGTCAAAAAAGCCGGTGCCCAAGTCGAATACTATGTCTATCGTGCTTCGTATAAAAAGCACCGCGATGCCCAAAGCGATGGGAACGTCTATGTTTAGGATTTTAGAACGAAGTCCTTTATATGCAGAGGTAAAATACCCGCTTCCTGAGTAAAAGACCACGGGCAGCGAAAACGCGAACATCAACCAGCGGAAAAACGGCTTGAATTGGTCCAGCCAGAATTCGGAATGCTCAAAATATTCGGGAAATGAGAGGAACATAATATTTCCAAAGGCAAAGCCCGCAATGCCCAGTTTGTAGATCAGGCTTCGGTTGATATATTTTTCCTTTTTTTCGGAATCGTCCAGCGAAATATAGGGTTCGTAACCTATTCGGCTTAAAAGAACCACTAAATTTTTGAGCGAATTCTCTTCAGCAGAAAAAGTAATCCGTACCGTTTTTTCGGGAAAGTTAACCTGTGAGGATTTAACGGAAGGATTTAGTTTATTGAGATTTTCCAATATCCAAATGCAACTACTGCAATGGATGGAAGGAATCAAAAAAGAAACAATCTGCATATTTCCGTCGTTAAATTCCAGCAATTTTTCCACAATTGCCTCATTGTCGAGAAAATCATATTTCCCCGCAATTTCCTTTGGGGAAATGCCGGGCGTATTTTCCAGATCGTAATAATAGCTTAAATCGTTGTCGTGCAGAATATCAAAAACCGTCTTGCAGCCGTGACAGCAGAAGGATTTATCCTCATGTTTGATTTCAACGTCCAAACACGCATCACCACAATGGAAACAGTTTACCATCAATCTAAAAAATTGCTCGTTATACCTGTTGCAAAGGTTGCAAGAGATTTGGTTTCGAGAAATGACAATTATCAGCTTTTATCTTATTCTGTAATAACCGTTCGCACGATTATTTTGCCTTAAGCAGAAAGATATGAACTTTTAATGTTTCTGAAAAATAAAATTCCCACCGCCAGCGGAAAGGCAAAGCTTAAAATGGCCAACAGCCAATAATATTCAGCGAAAAAAGGCAGGCCCAGCCAAAGCGCAAAGGCTTTATAGAAAATAAGCAGCTCGGTGCTGATGAAAGCGAAAAAGAAAATCCACAAAAAGTTTTTGGACAGTTTTATCAATTTGAAATATTCCAAAAAGGCGAGCATTGCCATGATTACGATGCCGAGGAAAACCATATGCAGATAACCGATTACAAAATCCTTCAATCGAAATGCCAATTCAGCAACGTAGGGAAAGGCAGAGAAAAGCTGCATCAAAATCTTTAAAGCGAGTAAGGCTCCGGCAAATTTCAAAAGAAAAAAACAGGCTGGGCCAAATTCAGTTCTCAAAACCGAAAAATGGTTTTTCAACAATGAATAAAGTTCAAAAAATGCCAAAAGCTGGGCCACGGCGCCGGCCAGTCCCAAAAGGTAAATAACCGTGGGCGGCACAAACCAAAGAAAGGAAAGAAAGACCGTAAGTATCACTCCAAAATTCAAAAGCAGAAAAAACGATTTCAATTTTTCGGGGTTGAAGTGGATTCCCTTTTCCTCAAAAAAATAGAACAAAACGCTCAACAAAGCAATTAGGAACCAACCGTTATACTGAAAATGCAGATAAAAATAAATAGAGGATTTGTACCAAATGGATTCCGGGCCCAAAGTTGCCATCACGCCCCCGATTGCCCACGGGCCAATACTGGAAATGACCAAATACCACAGCGCGGTTTTTATGAGTTTCCAAGAAAATCGCTGTTTAAAATGCTTCGGAATATATTTCATTGTAAACCAGGCAAACCAATAGGAAGCGAACAAAAACAACGTGGAAAAAATGATGGAATACAACGCATACCCCTGAATTGGAAAGGTTACAAGCATTCCCACAATACAAAGATTTGTAAATAAAAAAATGCGTTTATAAAGTTTCGGCTTCTGCGCTTCGGAAAGTAAGATTTTATAGACTAAAGTGGTCAGCCCTAAATAAATCCAGCCCAACAAAGCCGTGTGGGAATGTGCGTGGAGTATATATTTATAGTTAAGCGAAATGGGTGTTACAAAGAAAAAACGCAGCAATACGCCCATAAGCGCCACGAGCAAAAAATATAGGAGCGCTGCGGCTATGTGTTTTCTTAAATCCATCAAGCTTCAAAATTAAAAAAACAGTCCGGATTTTTGGCAGCAAACATTCAAAGTTGCCAATTTTCCGAACTGTCCTAAAAACCAATCAAATAAAAAAATCTACGATTTGGGGCCGGGGGATAATTTTAAAAGCAGGTTAATTTTTTTTAAGCTTTTTCTCCAAATTCAAGGCTTTTGGAAACAGAATGTTGTTTTCCAAATGCACGTGCTGGTGCAGATCCTGTTCAAATTCATCAAGTTTCGCGTAAAAGGCACGATAGGTATTGCAAGCGCCTTGGGGCGGGGTGAAATTGTTACTTAACTTTGCTATATGTCTAAGTATTTCACCGGCTTCCTCGTGTTCCCCCTCCATCATTTTTATAGGATTTTCAACGGTTCCGAAATGGATTGCAGGAATGTCTCCACCTTCGCGTTCAGCCTTGACCAGCTTTTTGATAAAGGGGAAAAGAATCAATTCTTCCTTTTTCATATGCGAAGCCAATTCTTGCACAACTTGTTTTACCAAAGCCTCGATTTCTCCAAGTTCGGTATAATGATGGCCGTGAACATGGTTTACTCGTTGCGCGTATTGTAACAGCATTGGGCTGTTTTCCTCCACGTAAGTATGGTGTACATTTATAATATGGTCTGTTAAGAAATCCAGTTTCCAACTGTTGTAGTCTTTGGCCCGGTCCTGTACCGCATCAAGGCTCAAAAGCTCAGCTTCCAGAATAGCGGGATCTATTTTTGCCTTTTCACAGGCTCTTTTAATGCTAATGCCACCACCACAGCAAAAATCGATGCCGTGCTTTTTGAAAATGTGGGCTGCCTTTATGTTCTCTGTAACCACATCGGCTACGGTTTTTTCTTGAAGTGTTGTCATGGTATTTATCTTTTTATGAATAGTATGGGGCAAATTTCAGCATAAAATAACACCCAAAATATGACCTAAATCATAAAAGGATATTTTTATCTTAAAATATTTGAAAAAAGATCAATTCTCCCAAAATGGATCGGAATATTCCGGGGGCGTTTCGGTTTCGGAATGGATTTCCGCAATTTTTTCAAGTTGGCTTTCGGTAGCCACTTTTTGGATTTCATTGAAGAGGATACGTTCCTCAAAACGAATGTGCGCATCCAGTTCTTCTTCCAGTTGGCTCAGGGATTTCTCGGGATTGTCTGCTTCTTTAAAAAGCCGTTCCAAGCGCCTGTGTTCCTTCAAGGCGCGCACGATCAACTCATTGTTTTCATCCAAAACGGGAAAGACATACTTTTCCTCGGCTTCAAAATGTGGCTTTATTTCTTCCTCAAAAAACCAGGCGGCATATTTTTGAAGTCTTTCGGGAGCAACATTCTTGCTGAAACCTTTGCGCAATTTCCAACTAAAAAGTAGGCCAAAATGATGCTGGCGGCTCAAGGGCTGCAAGGCTTTGTGTCTTTTAATCGGTTTTTTCTTTTCCATTATTGAACGTATTTAGAGCCCGATTTCTCACGGATATAATTAATTTTAAACTGAAACATTTCAGCCATCTTTGATGCCCGCCATTTTGCCTCGTCGGCTATTTCACCCGTAAAATTTTCGTCTATGGTGTCAAACCATAATTGCAGCCACCGGTCAAAGTGTTCTTTATCAATGGGCATTTTTGCGTGCGGTGGAAATGGACTGCCATAGTAAGTATGCTCACTCAATAAAACAGTCTGCCAAAAAGTGTACATCTTTTGCAAATGTTGCGGCCAGCGGTCTTGGATATTACTGTTGAAAATTTCTTTCAGTAGCTTATCCTCTCGTATTTTTCCATAAAAGGAATCTACCAAATGCTTTACGTCATCTAATTTCAGTATATCCTTCGTCATTGTATAATTCTAAATTTTCAAAAATGTTTCGCCTTCTTCCAAATTAGCCGCAAGGTTCATCACCAAGGTATTTTCGCACATTTGCTTCAAACCATTCCGCACGTCCATAAATTGATCGTGAACCGGGCAGGGATGTTCCGATGAGCATTCGCGGAGGCCGAGGCTGCACCCGGTAAAGATTTGGTCACCGTCTATTTCAGAAACGATATCGGCCAATCTTAAAGTTGAATCCTTTTCCAAATAAAATCCTCCATTCGGCCCCTTCTTGGATAGGATTATTCCGGCCCGCGCCAACTGTTGGCAAACTTTAGCCGTAAAAGGTTCGGGTGAATCAACTGCTTTGGCTATTTCCGTAATATTGGGGCGCAAATCCTTTTGTGATTGTTTTGCGATAAAGAGCACCGCCCTTATGCCATATTCACACGCTTTTGAAAACATACAGATTTATTTTTTTCAAAAGTAAGTAATAACAATTTTATTCAAGGATAAATCTATCTTAAAAAATACCAACCCCCTCTTTCGTTTTGGCAAGCAGGTTGAATTTTCTAATTGTGAAAACGCTTTTTAGCCTCGCGCTCCAAGGCTTCCCGATGGTCGGGATGGGCAATGGAAATAAGCGCTTTGGCACGTTGCTCCAATCCTTTTCCAAAGAGATTCACCACTCCGTACTCCGTAACCACATAATGCACGTGTGCCCTCGTGGTTGTAACGCTGGCGCCTTCTTTTAAAAAGGGGGTGATTTTGGAAATGCCTTTATTGGTAATCGAAGGCATCGCAATTATAGGTTTTCCGCCTTCCGAAAGCGAGGCGCCACGGATAAAATCCATCTGTCCGCCCACCCCAGAATATTGGTACATCCCGATGCTATCGGCACAGACCTGGCCAGTCAAATCAATCTCAATGGCGCTGTTTATGGCCGTAACTTTCGGGTTTCGGCGAATAATGGCAGTATCATTGGTATAACCTGCTTCCTTGAAATGCACGATCGGGTTGTCGTCAATAAAGTCGTATAATTTTTTGGTTCCCATTGCGAAACAGGTAACTATCTTACCCGTTTTTATCTCTTTATCCTCGCCAGTTATAATTCCTTTTTCAACCAATGGAAGGATGCCGTCGCTGAACATCTCGGTGTGGATTCCCAATCGTTTATGGTTTCCCAGGTTGTGGAGTACCGCATTTGGAATATTGCCAATGCCCATTTGAAGGGTGGCGCCATCCTCGACCAATTCGGCAACGTTTCGGCCTATGGTAGCCTCGATTTCAGAAGTTTCTCCCAAAATTGAAGCATAAATTGGCGTATCTATTTCTACTCCAAAATCTACGTTGTTTATGTGAATAATGCCATCGCCGTGGGTTCTCGGAACGTTCGGATTGATGAGGGCAACCACACGTTTTGCAGTCTGGATGGCGGGCAGGGTAACATCAACTGAAACGCCAAGCGAGCAATACCCGTGCTTATCCGGCGGGGAAACTTGAATGAAAGCTACATCCAACGGTAGGATGTTTCTTCTGAAAAGCCAATGGATTTCACTTAAAAAGACCGGAATATAATCGCCGTGAATCGTGTTGACACCTTTCCGAACATTATCGCCCACAAAACAACTGGAAAGCTTAAATGCCTCAGTGTAAGGCGCTTGGGTGTATTTGGCCTCGCCGTGGGTGTGGATTTGGATTATTTCAACATTTTTCAGCTCGCGATAACGCTCACACAAAGTGTCTATCAACAAATTAGGCGTCATTGCCGCGCCCTGAAAAAATACGCGATTATTTGATTTTACTATGGATACGGCCTCTTGGGCGGAAACGATTTGCATAATTTTATTTTTATGCAAAGGTTGGTAATCTTATCTGCTTCTAAAATGATTTTAGTCAGATTTTAACGATTTAAAACGCAATATCACTCTCTGCCCTCTGTGCAATTCTTAGCGTTCTTTGTGGTTTTTTTACGTCGATACTTTAACCACAAAGTTCACAGAGGGAGGCACGGAGAACACCCAACTGTTCTTGTAAAATCAGACCGAAACCTTGATGCACTCGGTAAGGTCATTTACTATTGAAATTCCTTTATCATTATTGTACCACACTTGCAGCATTTCCTTAAAGGCGTCGTCAATTTTTCCATGATGTTCCTTGTAATCAGCAACCAATTTTGTCGCAGCCCTCGAGCGCGGACCAAAAGTATTAATTACGTTGAAATCTTCATCAAGGATAATAACCACGGGAATGGAACGCGAACCATTGGTCAAAAATTCATCCATCAATTCCGGATTTTCATCGCGAAGCACAATCTTCAACTCGATGTTTTCCGAAAGTTGCGCAATCTTGTTTAGGAATGGAAGCGTTTGCGCCGCATCCCCGCACCACGGTTCGCTGATTACCAACCAAGTCTGTTTTTCAGAAATGTTTTTGAAAACCTCCATGCTTTCTTCCGGAATTTCAGCGGTTTTGTCCAGTCGCTTGGTACGGCTAAAATTCAGCTTTGTATAATCAATCTTTTCTTGGGTTTCTTCTGCAGTGGTCCGGCCTTCGGCAACCAATTGTTTGAAAAGCAAGTTGTATTCGGAATAATCCATTGCTTTTTTTACGGAGTTTTCTATTAAATTTTTCATCTTATTTTTTTACTTTTTTATAATCTTCATTAAAATATCCGCCACGGTTTTCTTTTCGTTTCAGGGATTGCTGGATAATCAAATGCGCCACATTTACCATATTGCGAAGTTCTGAGAGGGCCGTATTCAATTTGTGTTTTTGGTAGAGGGCTTCCATTTCAAAATATAAAACCTCCAACTGTGCTGAAGCTTTTTCTAAATCGCTATTGTTCCGAACCACGCCTGCATATCTTCGCATCAACCGTTGCAATTGCTCCGTTTTTTGCTGAAGGATTTCAGAGCCTTTCAATAAAACCGTGCCTTCGTCATTCCATTCCGGAATGGCTTTGGTCGTGTGGGAAGGCTTATGTTTACAGAGATACTGAAAAATGCGGTCCGCATAGACCAATGCTTCCAGCAACGAATTGGATGCCAACCGGTTGGCGCCGTGCAAACCTGTGTACGAACATTCGCCACAGGCAAAAAGATTTTTCACCGAAGTCTTTCCATCCATATCCACAACCACTCCGCCGCACAAATAATGCGATGCGGGCACTACGGGAATCCAATCATTTGCCACATTGATGTTTCGTTTCAAACAGGTTTCGTAAATAGTTGGGAAGTGTTTTTTGAAATCGTCAATATCCAAATGCGTACAATCCAGAAAAACACACTCGTCGCCCGATTTTTTCATCTCGGAATCTATGGCGCGCGAAACGATATCGCGGGAAGCCAATTCGCCGCGTTCGTCATATTTCAACATAAACCGTTCGCCCTTTTTATTCCGAAGAAATGCTCCAAAGCCACGCACCGCTTCCGAAATCAAAAAGGAAGCGCCGTTGTTTCCGTCGTAAAGTGCTGTGGGGTGAAACTGTATAAACTCCATATTTTGAATGCGCGCCTTTGCGCGATAGGCCATCGCAATGCCATCGCCCGTGGCAACGGCGGGATTGGTTGTGTGCCCGTAAACACGTCCCATTCCCCCGGAAGCCAGCGTGGTGCAGTCAGCCTTTATCGTAAAAATATTCCCGGAAATCTGGTCCAAAACATAGGCGCCGTAACACGAAAGATTCTCAGTTTTGTTTTCAGAAAAATGGTGTTCCGTAATCAAATCTATCGCAAAATGATGCGGCAGCAAAGTTATATTCGGCAGTTGATTGGCGCGTTCCAAAAGTGTACGCTCAATCTCATTGCCCGTGGTGTCCTTATGGTGTATTACCCTAAATTCAGAATGGCCCCCTTCCCTACCGAGCGTCAGTTCGCCGTCGGCATCGGTGTCAAATTTGGCGCCCCACGCCATCAGTTCGCGCAATCTTTTTGGGCCTTCTTTTATGACCATTTCCACTACGGAGGCGTCGCAAAGTCCATCGCCCGCAATCAGCGTATCCTCAATGTGTTTTTGAAAGGAATCTTCCTTCAAGTCAAAAACCGCCGCCACGCCGCCCTGTGCATATTTGGTGTTCGATTCCGATTGGTGCGCTTTGGTTACAACCGTTACTTTTTTCTTCGGAAATTCCGCCGCAAGTTTCACTGCGAGTGTTAAACCCGCAGCGCCCGAACCGATAATCAAAAAATTGGTTTCCAGCATTATTTCGATAGTTCCAGCATCCGCTCAATGGGCAGAATGGCTTTTTTCCGTATTTCCTCCGAAACTTCTATCTGCGGGGTTTCGTGCAACAGACAGTCGTAGAGTTTCTGCAAAGTATTCATCTTCATAAACGCGCATTCGCTGCAGGCACAGGTGTTGTCCTCTTCCGCAGGCGTGGGAATCAACACGGCTTGCGGTACTTCCTGTTGCATTTTATGAAGGATTCCTGCTTCGGTAGCGACTATAAATTTTTCCGCAGGATGTTTTTTCACATAATCAATCATGCCCGCCGTGGAACCGATATAGGTCGCGGTCTCTAAAATATGGCTCTCACTTTCGGGGTGCGCAATAATTTTTGAACCGGGGTGCTCTTTGTAAAGTTTCAGCAATTTATCCATCGAAAACGCTTCGTGCACAATGCAGGCGCCGTCCCAAAGCAGCATTTTCCGACCGGTTTTTTTCTGAATATATTTCCCCAGATTTTTATCGGGCGCAAAGATAATTGGAACCTCCTTCGGCACGGAATTCACGATTTTTTCGGCATTGGAAGAGGTGCAGATAATATCGCTCAAGGCCTTTACTTCCGCAGAACAATTCACATAGGTTATTACCACGTGGTCCGGATGCGCCTCCACCAATGTGCGGAAAGCATCGGGCGGACACGAATCTGCCAGCGAGCAGCCCGCCATCAAATCGGGCAACAACACTTTTTTGTCGGGGTTCAAAATCTTTGCGGTCTCGGCCATAAAATGCACACCGGCAAAGACAATCATATCGGCATCCGTTTCCGCAGCTTTTTGCGAAAGGCCCAAACTGTCGCCCACATAATCCGCCACTTCCTGAATTTCGGGCACTTGGTAGTAGTGCGCTAGGATTACGGCGTTTTTCTGCTTTTTCAGTTCGGTTATTTTTTGATGTAAATCCATCGGGAATCAAGTTTTAATTTTTTGAAGTAATGCTTTGAAAATAGGCGTTGCAACGATCAACAGCGAAACAAAAATCCCTATTCCAAAGATGAAAAATGAAATATAGTACGGCACGATTGAATCCTGCATTTCCGCAAACGATCCTTCCTTTGAAACGTACATCCAGTAGCTGCGCTTGGCCCCGGCAATTATCAACGAAACGAAAAAGATAAACAGCGAAATATTGAAAGCCACAAAGCCTCGTTTGACCCATTTGGTATCGGTCTGAAGGGTTGGCCGCACGTAATGGGCAATAAAGAAGAGGGCCGAAAATAGGATCGTCGTGTTGATACCGATCGTGGTTCCCATTGAATGCGCCACCGTAATATGGGTGCCGTGGGTAAAGAAATTGATGGCAGGAATGGAGAACAACAGCGCCAAAATAATGTTTATAAAAATCCAGAAATCGGTTGCCAGCAAAAACCGATATGCCATGGGGTGGTTTTCTTTTTCCACCTTTAAAACGGAACGTTTCCAATTGTAAATAATCGACGCCAAAACAATCCACTCAGTCATACTTATCGCATAGGCAACGTAGCGGATCCACGGCTGTGTGGGCAGTAAATAGGTGTGGTGCGCCCAGCCGAACATCAAATTGGTGAGTCCCAAAAAGTAGAAGAAAAACGCCATTTTATTGGTAGCCACGTCGGTATCCTTTTTGATTTTGGACATCAGATAAATTGAAATACCGTAAACCAGCATATTCCACGAGCCCGTAAACGAGCCGGTGGATTTCCATTGTACGGCGAAATCCTTTATAAAATGCAACCTAAAAAAATCGAAAAGCCAAAAATGCGCCTCCATCAAATGGTAGCACATAAAGGCGATGCCCGTGCCCCACATCCAAAAATAGACGGGCCACCCTTTCATATTGGTGTAAAGCGTCTTGAAATAATTGATGCCGAAAAGTACCCAGCCCAGTAAAATCGGAATCATCAAAATGGGTTTAAAGGCGAAATATTCGCGCCCCTCGGTATAATCGAAAGCGAAAGAGAAATAAATGGCGACGCCCGTCAACAGGAAAAGTATGAAATGCAGCGATTGTAATTTGGGCGAAAAAAGCTCAAATTTTTCAACCGAAGCGATAAAGAAATAGATGCTGCCCGTGGCTGCGAGCACGATCCACGAAGTTTGCGAAGTAACGTGAAAGGGCCGCAGTTTGGAGAAGGGAACCGTTTCCTTTAAAAAATCGGGCAAGAGGTATTGAAACGACGCGGTTAACCCAAAAAGCATCCCCAAAAACAGGGCGGTGAGCGCAAACAACAAGAAATAGAGCGGCACTTTATTCTTCATTTCGATACTTTATTTTAACCCAGCCCGTGGCCTCAATCTCGGCGTCATAATTTGGATAAATGCCCGTTTCATCCACCTGTTTCAAGTATTCCACCAGAGCATCTTTTTCTTCTTCGGTAAAATGGAATTGCGGCATACTCTTCACGCCACTGTTCAAAAATGCCTTTATATAGTTTGGGCCTTTGCCTTCTGTAGAATACACGTTGGTTAAATCGGGGCCCAAATAACCGCCCAAACCGTACAATTGGTGACAGGACCAACAACGGTTGCTTTGGAACAGCTGCTGGCCTTTCACTGCCACTGGGGATAACTTTTCGACGGCCACGTAGCCATCGGTATTATAGATTACATAGTTATAAAAGCCGAAAAGGGCGAGCAAAATCGCCATAATACAAATATAAGGCCTTGGATTGGAGACCATTTCAATTTGAATTATTTGGGCATAAAAATACCTTTTCACTGCTGTGCGAAATATGATATTTATCAGTTTTTAGGACTTAAACATCTTTTAATTTCGTACTTCCCAAAAATCCCTCGAATTTACTTTGCATTTCAACTTCATTTCTAAAAAAATATGGTCAACAACCAACTACTAAATCCGAAAAGTATCGCCATAATCGGTGCTTCCAATGATACCAAAAAGCCCGGTGGAAATATGCTTAAAAATATTCTTGCCGGAGGGTTTGCGGGAAATCTTTACGTGGTGAATCCAAAGGAAGAAAGAGTTCAGGGCATAAAAAGTTTTTCTGAAGTAATGGAAATTCCCCAAACCGACCTCGCCATTCTTGCCATTCCGGCAAAATATTGTCCCGAAACGGTAAAAATTTTAGCCGAAGAAAAAAATACGAAGGCTTTTATAATCATTTCCGCAGGTTTTGGCGAAGCGGGCGAACAGGGAAAACAATGGGAACAGCAGATAGTTTTGACGGTCAATTCGGTTGATGGTTGCCTGATTGGCCCAAACTGCATCGGCGTAATCACCGAAAATTACAAAGGCGTTTTTACCGCTCCCGTGCCGCAGTTCAACCCAGAGGGATGCGACCTCATTTCGGGGTCGGGCGCCACGGCAGTCTTTATTATGGAAGCCGGAATGGCGCTGGGCGTTTCCTTCGCGAACGTATTTTCCGTTGGAAATGCAGCCCAGACGGGCATTGAGGATATTTTGGAATATATGGACGAAAACTTCGATGCCGAAAAAGACCCGTTGATAAAACTGTTGTATCTCGAAACCATTTCCAATCCGCAAAAGCTGTTGAAACACGCTTCCTCCCTTATAAAAAAAGGTGCGAAAATAGCGGCCATTAAAGCAGGAAGCACCGCCGAAGGCAGCCGTGCCGCCACTTCGCACACGGGCGCGATTGCCAGTAGCGATATGACGGTGCGCGCGCTGTTCCACAAAGCGGGGATTGTGTATTGCAGCAGCCGCGAGGAACTGCTGAGCGTGGCCTCCATTTTCAACTACAAAAAACTGGAGGGGAAAAACATTGCCATCATTACCCACGCCGGCGGTTCGGCGGTGATGCTGGCCGATGAGCTTTCAAAAGGCGGCCTAAAAGTTCCCGAAATATCCGGGCCCGATGCCGAAAAGCTGAAAACCTTCCTCTACCCCGGCTCTTCCGTAGCCAACCCCATCGATTTTCTGGCCACGGGCACTGCCGAACAATTGGGCATCATTATCGATTACTGCGAACACAAATTTGACAACATAGACGCGATGGCCGTGGTTTTCGGCAGTCCGGGACTTTTTGATGTGGAAAATGTCTATAATGTATTGAGCGTGAAGCTCGAAATCTGCAACAAGCCCATTTTTCCCGTGCTGCCTTCCGTGATAAACGCGCAGCGCGAAATCCAATCCTTTTTGAAAAAAGGGCACATCAACTTCCCCGATGAAGTGGTTTTGGGCAAAGCCCTCTCCCAGGTTTTCAATACGCCGGAACCTGTTTCCGAAGCAATTTCACTCCCGAAAATTGACATCGAAAAAATCCGAGGCGTTATCGATACGGCCTCCGAGGGTTATTTGGATGCCGCCCAAACGCAGAAGCTGTTGGATGCTGCGGGAATTCCACGGGTTACGGAAGTGGTTGAAAATTCAAAGGAAAAACTGCTCGCCGCGATGGATTCCCTGGAATTTCCGGTGGTGATGAAAGTTGTGGGCCCGCTCCACAAAAGCGACGCAAAAGGCGTGGTGCTGAATATCACTTCAAAGGAAGAAGTTTCGGAAACTTTTGATAGGCTGATGCAAATAGATTCCGCAACGGCGGTGATGGTGCAGCCGCAACTGGCGGGACTGGAACTGTTTGTGGGCGTAATGAAGGAGCCGGGTTTCAACCACACCATTCTATGCGGTTTGGGCGGGATTTTCATCGAAGTGCTAAACGATGTTTCGGCGGGTTTAAGCCCTATTTCAAAAAACGAAGCCCAGCAAATGGTACAATCGCTTCGCGGGTATAAACTCATTCAGGGTGCGAGGGGCCGAGAGGGCGTTGACGAAAACGAGTTTGTGGAAATCATCCAACGGCTTTCGGCTTTGGTGGAGGCCGCCCCGGAAATTACCGAAATGGACATCAATCCGTTGATTGGCACCCGGAAAAATATTGTTGCCGTGGATGCTCGGGTGCGGGTTGGGTAACTGTTTATACTACTGCGGAAATGCTGACTGCGATGGTTCGGAAACAGTGGGTATTTGTGTTATATTTGAAAATAATCAATTAGAGATACAATGGGTATAAATGCAACTATTGTATTTATCTACATGTTGCAAACGATTTAAAAACAAAATCAGGAATGAAAAAAACTACATTGATAATCGGAATAACTACTCTGCTAATGAATTTTAGCGTTTTAGCTCAAAATGAACCAATCGAATTTGGATTAAAAGCAGGTCTAAATTATTCCAACCTAATTATTGATGACAATATTCCTGCAGAAACAAATGCCAAAATTGGATTTCATCTTGGAGGATTTTTAAGTTTTAAATTAACTGACAATTTTAGAATAAAACCTGAATTGCTGTTTTCAACACAAAATGCAGAAATTGAATTCTCAGAAAACATAAATATGGGTGACCCTAACGACCCTGTTTTCGGCAAAAGATTTAAAGCAGATATTAAGCAGAATTTAATTTTACTTCCAATTATGGCTGATTATTATTTCAGTGAAAATTTCGATTTAGAATTTGGACCACAATTCGGATTTGTAATCAATCAAGATATAACTGATAATAATAATGATTTCAGTTTTGGAAATGACGATTATGATAAATTTGAAGTTGCTCTGAATGTTGGAGCGGGATTTACTTTTTCAGAAAATTATCGAATTGGACTAAGATATAATTATGGAATTACTGAACGTGATAATAATAAAAGTTCTGTTTTACAATTCGGCCTGAGTTATAAACTGTGAGGAAAAACTGTTTGCAACACTGTATCCTATGAAAAGCACTAATCCCTTTCTTCGAATATAATATTCTCTATTCAGTCTTTTAAACCGCCCAAACCACAACAAGCAATAGCGTCAAAAACGCCACGAGCAGTACCTTCCAAAAAGCATTCGCCTTTTTAAGTTCCATAAAAAAGAATGCCACGCCTATAAACTTCAAAAAGGAAAGCACTAAAATGATTATTGCAACATAGGTAAAATCCAGATTGGCAAACACCGCGGAAAGCAGGGTCAGGCCAATCAAAACAAGCCAGGTGATGTTAAAAGTGCGTTCCATTTTTAAAAGAGTAAATAGATTATAGGGAATAGCAACAGCCAAATCAAATCGCACATATGCCAAAAGGCTGCACCCGATTCGTAATCGGCAATTTTGAGAGTTTGGGGTTTTTTGCTGAGGGTTCTTCCCAAAACCAGCAAAATAATGATCCCCACCACCACGTGTATTACGTGAAAAAGGGTGAGCATCCAATAATATCCAAAAAATGCATTGTAACCCACCGTTAATCCTGCTTCAATCTTATCGGCGTATTCCACGGCTTTCAAAATCAAAAACAACATTCCGCCGAGAATGGTCAACCGAAGAAACCACTTGCTTTTGCTAAAATTCCCCAATTTCAGAAAATGCACCGACTGCGCCATGCACCAACCGCTGCTGAGCAGAAAAACGGTATTTATAGCGCCATAAGCCGTGTTTAGCAACAGGCGGGATTCGTGAAAAAGTTCGGGCTCTGCCCTTGCATTCAGCGCCATAAAAACCAGGGCAATCCCGAAGGTTACCAATTCCAAATAAATAATAATCCACAGCAGGATGCCGCCCGGTGGGTAAAAAATGTTTTTGTAATCTATTTTGGCCGTAGTGTCCATTTTAGCTTTGGTGTTTTATTTTATCGTACAGTTTTACCAGCGATTGCAGCAATTCCACGGGAGTGGTCAAAATCTGGAAATGGTTCTGCCCAAACATCTGTGGCAAGTAATATTTTGCCTGCGCTTCAATAGCCAAGGCATACGAATTGATGTTCCGCTGGTTCAATTCCCGAAGTGCTTGCTTTACATCGTTGATGCCGTATTTGCCCTCGTACTTGTCGTAATCATTGGGTTTTCCGTCAGAAATCAGGATGACCCATTTATTTTTGGTATCGCGATTATCGAGCAAGGCTCCGGAATGCCGCAATGCCGTACCAATACGCGTATAACCACTTGGCTGCAGGGCGCCCACCTTGTTTTTTGCCTTTTGCCACGGTTCGTCAAAATCCTTTAAAGTTAGATAGGTGCTGTGGTTTCGGGTTTTTGAATAGAAACCGGCGATGGAAAAATCCACATTGAATTCCTCCAAAATTTCCCCAAAAATGATGGAGACCTGCTTTTCCACATCAATCACCCTGTTGTCTGCGGCATAGCCATCGCTGGAAAGGCTGCTGTCCAAAAGCATCAAAATGGAAAGGTCTTTTTCCTTTTTGCGTTTTGAGAGATAGATATTTTCCGACGGCGTGTGGCCCGAATGCACGTCAACGTAAAGGTCCGTGAGCGCATCGAGATCAAATTCCTCGCCCTGCAATTGCCTGCGCTGCTGCTGGTATTTATTGTTTACCGAAGTGAGCATCTTCCGCAGCCCCATCAAAGTGGAAGCGTGCTCGCGAAGCGTATTTTTATAATAATCAAAATCGGTTTCGGTTTGCGTTTGGGGGAAAACCTTGCAGAAATCCGGTTTGTAAGTGCGTTTGGAATAATCCCATTCGTCGTACAAAATGTGATGGCCCGAAGTTTCCAATTCGGCACTCTCCGAAATGGTGGTATTTTCAATAAACTCCGCCTGATAGATGGAATGCGTAGGGTCGTCCACCCGCACGGTCTGTTTCATATTCAAGTCCTCTAGCGCATTGGCGTGGTCGTCCAGTTCGTCATCGCCGTCAAAATCGCGCCAACCGCCCTCCCACTCTTCCGCGGTTTCGGCCTTTTCAAAATTGTGGGTAAGCACATAATCTTCCTGCGCTTTTTTGTCAACCTCAATGGATTTTATCTCTTCCACCGCATTGGCCTTCAAAATGGTGTTTATCTCTTCCTCAATGGCGGTTTTTACTTTTTCCGAAATATTCTCAAGCACCTTTTTCTTCACAGTTTCCGGGGAATTCTCCATCCATTTCCCATAAATAAACGAATAATCGGGCGGATTTTTTTCCGAAGCATTTTCTTCAAAAAGCAATTTCAGTTCGGTATAAATGGTTTCCGTTCCCGGGAATTGGCTGAAAATCTCCTTTAAGACTTTTTCAGAATTTTCCTCGGAAATTTTCCGCGCCTCTTCCAAAGTGTGCTCCTCGCCCAATTCATAATTTAGATGAAAACTTTTTTGGATGGAAAGATAAAGCGTCCTAAAAATGTAAAAAGCAAGATTTTTTTCCGAAGTATCAAAACCCGAAAACCGTTCGGGCAAAAAGAAGGCATTGTTCTTATAACCGCCCTCCTGCTCTGCCTCAAAAATTTCGATGGAATGGCCCGTTACGGCTCGTGCCACCAACGTAAGCCGTGGCTTTATTTCGCAAAGCTTTACGGTGTGCGCAATGGCTTCCCTCGCACTTTTTTTTCGGTGTTTTAGGAATTTGGCGACCTTCGCAAAGATAAACTCATCGGGTTCAAACATGGCTTTTGGCTTAAATCATCAAATCGCAGAGGTCGGTGAGTGCTTGGGTAATTTCCGCGTCGTCGGTCAACGGTTCCACAATGGCTACTTTTACGGAAAGCCGCTTCGGAAGGCCGCTGTTTATAAGCATTGCCGCGTCAACCAACAAACGGGTGGAAACGGTTTCGGTAAGCCCCAACTCGGTGAGATTGCGGATTTTATTGGCGATGTTCACCAGTTTTTTTGAAGTGTCTTTGTCCAAGCCAGTTTCAGTTGCAACGATTTCGGTTTCGTCCTTAGCGGTCGGATATTGAAACGAAAGCGCCACAAAACGCTGGCGGGTAGATGGTTTCAGCTCTTTAAAACCTTTTTGGTAGCCGGGATTGAAAGAGGCCACGAGCATAAAATCGGGATGTGCTTTTACGGTAATGCCCAATTTGTCAATATAAAGCTCCTTTCTGTGGTCAGTTAGGGAATGTATGGCAACCACCACATCTGGGCGGGCTTCGGCAATTTCATCCAAATAAAGAATGGCGCCCTCTTTTACGGCTGTCGTCAACGGCCCGTCCACCCAAATGGTCTCGGCGCCCTTGATAATGTAGCGCCCAATAAGGTCTGTGGAAGAGGTTTCCTCATGGCAGGAAACGGTGATGAGCGATTGCTCCAACTGATGCGCCATAAAATCCACAAACCGTGTTTTGCCAGTGCCCGTTGGTCCTTTCAGCAAAATGGGCAGTTTGTTTTTAAAAGCATGCCGAAAAACCTCAACCTCGCGGTCTATGGGTTTATAAAAGGGTATTTCCGAAGAGAATTTTAGGCTTTCCTTTATGGTGATTGTTTCTGTGATTGACATAATTCAAGATTTTTAGTGTCGTTTCAACTGTACCGAAATTGTACAGCGGAAAACTATTATTAAAAGGCCCGAAACATAGTTCTGGTCGGGAATGACTTAAAACTGTTTTATATGAAAATATTCCCGGGCTTTCAGGTATAAGAGCGTAACCAGCTTCAGGCCTTTATAGAATTAGAGATAGCTACTTTCCACGGTTTCCAGGGCTTCATCCGTGGGGCGTCCGTGCTTGTAAAAATCATAGATATAGGTTAGGACCCCAATGGCGAACAGACTGGCGCAGAGTATAAGCACCACAAAGTGAATGCTGATTTCCTTTTGGACGGCCATAAATTCCATTCCGAATTTTCGTTCCAAATAAACCTGCGCAACGCCAGCGACACCAAAGGCCATCGTCATCCCGATCATTCCAATATTTGTGGTCCAAAAAGCCACACGCCCGCGAACGCCGTCGTAAAATTTACGTCCCGTCATATTGGGCAGGCTGTAGCTTATAATTGCCAAAACAATCATCGCGTACGCACCCCAAAATGCCAAGTGGCCGTGCATTGCGGTAACCAAGGTGCCGTGGGTGTAAAGGTTGGTTTGCGGCAAAGTGTGCGCAAAACCTAAAAGACCGGCCCCCACAAAGGAAACAATGGCAGCGCCGAGCGTCCAAAACAAAGCAATCTTGTTTGGGTGCTTTTTTTCTCCCTTTCGGTACATATTTACCGCGAAAAGTGCCATAGCAAGGAAGGCCAAAGGCTCCAGGGCAGAGAAAATGCCACCAACGATGAGCCAGATTTTATTCACACCAATATAATAGTAGTGGTGGCCCGTGCCCAGTACGCCGGAAAGAAAAGTAAGACCTACGATTACATACAGCCATTTTTCAATAACCTCGCGGTCCACGCCTGTTAACTTTATTAAAAGGAAGGCGAGGATACCGCCCATAATGAGTTCCCACACGCCTTCAACCCAAAGGTGCACTACCCACCAGCGAAAAAAGCTGTCGGTTACCTGACTGTCAAAGGGGAACATTCCGGGAATGTACAGCAGCGCCGCAAACAGCAGCCCCATGCTAAGCACCAATGCCGTCGTGGTTTTTCGTTTTCCTTTAAAGAGCGTCAAAAGTATGAGTGCCAAAAACAGCAGTACGTTTAAAACTACCAAATAGTCAAGCTGGTGTGGAATTTCCAAAAATTTACGGCCTTCCCACCAGTTAAAGTGATAGCCGACAATGGCTGCAACGCCAACCGCTGCAAGCGAAATGAGCTGTACATACGCCAGTTTCACGCTAACGAGTTCGCGTTGGGCCTCTTCGGGAATAATGTAATAGGCAGCGCCCATAAACCCGGAGAGCAACCAGACCACAAGCAAATTGGTATGGACGGCGCGCGCGGTGTTAAAGGGAATAAAGTCGTGTAGACCGTCCATCCCGATACGGGCAAAACCCATAACAAAGCCATAGGTTATTTGAAGTACCAGTAAAAGCATGGAAAGTGCAAAAAACCAGTACGCTACTTTTTGAGATTTATATTTCATCGGTATAAAATTTAATTGGTGGTTAGTTGTTGGTGAGTTGCTTGTCTTTTGCCAGCGGCGAAACAATGCGGTCAAAACCGTTTAGGTCTATCTCGCCTATCCAGTTAAAAAAGGCGATAACGTCCATGGCCTCTTCCTCGGAAAAACCGTAGGCTACCATTTTTCGCTCGTTGGGAGCCCAGGGTACGGGCGTCATAAGAACGGCTTTTACGTAGCCTTCGCCACGGCGTTCAATTACTTTTGTGAGTTCCGGCGCATAATAGGCGCCCTCGCCCAGAATGGTGTGGCAGCCCATACAGTTGTTCTCTTCCCAGATTACCTTACCGCGCACCACTTGGGCGGTAATGTTTTCATAATTGGTTTGGTCCTGGCCGTCGCTGAAGGAATAGATGGTAAGGCCAATAAAGATCAGAAAGGTTACGAGTGTTCCCCCAAGGAAAAATGCCCGTGCTTGTTGTTTGGATAGCATATTGGTTAGGTTTAAAATTATATTTAAGACTTATATATCTTAATAGCAAAATAAATAAGAATGACAAAAATGTAATATGACCATTATCATATAAATTAGAATTTTTAGGATTTTTCTAAGAATTGATGAGAGCGGACCTCGGCCGAGCTGGGAAAGGTGGTTTAGAATTTATATATCGAGATTTCAATTTAAAAATAATTATGTACTGCCTTATGTTCTTATTCTTACGAAGGCTAAAATGTTATGCTTTTAAATAGCTTGTATGCACCAGTTGCCTTTACTGAAAAAAGTAAAAAATAAAGTTATCATTTTGGTAACTTTTGTGTTAACTTTGCTACAAATTATTTTACGTGAAAATATTTTCGAGAGGAACATTGCGGGATTTTTGGGAAAAGTACGGCGACTGCGAACTTCAATTGAAAACTTGGTATCGTGAAACTGAAAAATCAAATTGGTCATCAATCAACGATCTTAAATCCGAATACCCGAGTGCAAGTATTTTAAAAGATAACCGAATGGTCTTCAATATTAAAGGAAACGATTATCGACTGATTGTTAAGTTTAATTTTGAATATCAACTGGCTTGGATACGTTTTATAGGAACACAAGGAGAATATGATAAAATTAACGCAAACGAAATTTAAGATGAAAATAAAACCTATTAGAAACGAAGCGGATTACCAAAAAGCCTTGGAGCGCTTGGAGGTTATTTTTGATGCCAAAAGAGGAACCGAGGAAGGCGACGAGTTGGAAATTCTGGCAATGGTAATAGACAATTATGAAAATGAGAATTTTCCCATTGACCTGCCCGACCCGATTGCCGCAATTAATTTTCGAATGGAACAAATGGGCCTAAAACAGAAAGATTTGGTAAAAATGATTGGTTTTAAAAGTCGAGTGAGCGAAATAATGAACAAAAAACGAAAACTGACTTTGGAAATGATTAGAAAACTGAACGCTGATTTAAATATCCCGACAGAAATTTTGATACAAGATTATTGAGCAAGTTACCCGGAGCACGAAAAGCCGCGAGGGCTCTCAAAAGCACTAATGTTTGGCTTGGGGATAATCTGAAAGGCAACTGCTTATTTGCTACCACATTCCTTTATACTAAATATTGTGGCGTATTTTCAAGATTTGAATCTCTGACCCATTACCCAACCTGCAACTGCAATTCCTGCAACTGCAAAATCTCCTTTTTGGCATCGGCTAAATCCTTTTCAAATTGGGCTTTATTGTCTAAAATATAATTTGCCACCAAGTCATAATAATGCGCAATCCCATCGAGAAGGTTTTCACTGAATTTTTCCCAAGTTTTGAAATCGCGGGCAGTTGGCGCTAAGGTGTGCTTCATTTCCTTCTTTAAAAAATCTATATAAAGCCTTAACTCGGCAACAAACATTAAAGGTCTGTTGGGGTGTTGCATTATATTTTGGCGACCGTAAATATGATCAGTCATCTCGCGCAGACTGGCAACCTTTGAGAAATTGACGATATTCGGCCCCGGGCAAATGGTTACCGCCGTAAGCTTTTTTAGAAAGGACACTTCATACCGAATAGCCGCCGCATTGCTCAGGCCGATGCACAGACATTCTTTGCCCAACACCTCTTCGCGCTGCAGCTCCAGTTCTTCCTCGGAAAGATTTAAGGTTTCCAATTGCTCCAATTTCATCTTTTGGTACTTGCTCGACGCGGTACATATCGGCTCTTTGGTAAACTCGGTATTGGATACCAATAGTTTTTCGGTACACGGACTGCCAGGCTTTTCCTTTGCTATACGTTCCAAACGTTCCTTTTCGGCGGTGGTTCCCTTTAAATAATTGAACTGTACCCCCAAAGGCGACGCATTGCTCCGAACTACATCCCTTTCTTTCGACTGGCGGAGCAACTCCAACGTATCCTCATCAACCGTAGTAGCCTCAGGGCATAACAGAAAGGGCGTGCCCCAACCCGTGCCGTCCACTTGGTAGTAATTGCGCAGCAAGTTATCTTCCTCACTGGTGCCAATACCGCCCTGTACCGTAATTTTTATGGGATGCGGTTCATAAAAGGTAAGTTTTCCCTTGGCCGTGAGTGCAGGATTGTAAAGCTCAAAAAGGCTTTCCCGCAATTCCTGTCTTTTCTTTTTAAATTCCTGGAGAATCGGCCCCATCAATAGGCCCTGGGTGGCAAAAACGTGGCCACCGCAATTAAGTCCGGATTCAATGCGAAACTCACTGACCCAGATTCCCTTTTTCGCCAAATATTTCCCCTGTATCAGCGCCGAACGGTAATCGCTTACCTTGATCACCACCTTTTTGTGAAAACAGCCCCATTCATAGGCATCAAAGGCCGAAAAATTTTCCATATAATTATAAAGTCGCGGGTTCATTCCCGCAGAAAAAATAAGGGACGAGTTGGTAAGTTCGCTCTTGGCGTAACCTTTTAGGGCGGTCAGCGCATCCGATCCGTTTTCAATTATATCCTTGTTTTTGTCCAAATTCTCTTTATCTACCTTGGTCATAATATTCACTTCCACCGCTCCCGGCACCACCAGTTTTAGCAGCAATTTTTCCAATAATCCCTTCTTTTCGGGATTGAGGGTAAAAAGCCATTCGTTATACTTTTCCTTTAGCAGGCTTGTATCGGGAAGCATTTCGAAATATTTTACAAGATCCGATCCCGCTTCAAATGTGGAGGCCTTCAACTGTTCCATTTTTGAAGTGACGATGCGCTGCATCAGGTTTAGGTAATCGGTTATACGCCTGGCTCTGTAATCCTCCTCTTTTACGGTAATGGGAACGTATGGTTCGTTATTTTGGCCATAGTAATATTTCCGCATTACTTCCAAAATGTTATCCTCAATAACCGAAATGGCCGAGTTGATGCCAAAACAGGCAACTTTTATTGGGGAATCAATGGTGTAGGCAATGCCCATGACGGGAATGTGAAAGGTATGCGGACTGGTAATTTGCATTTGAGAATGGATTTGGATTGAAAATTTGGTAAAGATGATTAATCCAAAATTGCCATAGTATGACAAAAATCATAAATAATACATATTACTCTTTAATAGGGCGAGAAATGATTTCAAAAAAAATATCACCCCGGTAGAGTGATATTTTTATATGAAATTTTTATGATGTTTTACCTTAAAAATCCTTCCGCTTCGCAATGCGCCAAATAAAGAAGGTTGGCACTACTACCCAAACAATTAGCATCGCAAAGGAAAGCAACAGTCCAAAACTGGTGCCGAAGAATTTTTGGAATACCGCACCGGTATAGCCCAATAATGCCGAAATGTCGAGTTTTAAAAGTATCAAAACCCGCGACAGATCTACTGGGTTCAGCATGGTTGCGATGAGTGAAAACTTATCCAGCGGATAATCCTCAAAATATAAAAGCGACATCAAAAAGATACCGTCATAAATTACGGCCATGAACAACCAAAGCAGAATGGCATAGCCAAAACCTTTGATTTTGTTTTCATTGGAAAGAGCTATAACGAAAGCCAGTGCGGTGAAAATAAAGGTTAGAAATCCGCCTGTAACTAGCAGAAGTGTAAAATCCCAGATGGCATTGCTGTTAAAAATTCCATAGAAAACAAAAGGGAGGCCCAAACCAATTACCAAGCTCATCGCCAACGAGGTGGCGACTCCAAAATATTGCCCCAAAAAGATGGAGCTCCGTTTTACGGGCTGTGCCAAGAGCAGCTCCGTAAATTCGCGGGAATTGTAATAATACATCACCCCGAAAATAGTGCCGATTAACGGTACCAAAATAATGATTACGTTCATCAGAGTTATCACCGCTTTTGAGAGGTCATTGTTCAAAAACAAGAGCACCACGCCCAGCAGTAAATAGAACAGAAAATATACGTAGCTCCAGCGGCTTCGCATTAAATCGTAAAAACTGTATTTTAGTATCTTAAGCATAACTTGAGGATAAAATGGAGGCTATGGCGTGTTCAAAATCGGGCTGTTCGGTCTTGGTTTTCAGTTCCGTAATGGTTCCCTTAAAGTAGATTTTTCCTTCCAAAAGAAAAACTATCTCGTCGGCAATTTCTTCCACAAAACTCAAAATGTGCGAGGTAACCAAAATGGTTTTTCCCTTTTCCCTTTCCGAAAAAATCAAGTTCTTCAACCGCAGATGCGAGATGGGATCGAGGCCGCTCGTTGGTTCATCGAGAATTATCAGAGGACTGTCAAACATAAACGTAAGCACCAAATTCACTTTCTGTTTTGTGCCGCCCGAAAGGTTTGCCAATTTTTTATTGAGAAAGGGTTGCAACTTGAAAAGCTCAATCAACTCTTCATCCTTGGTAGCTTTTGAATCGCGCAGATCCTTGATCATCGCGATAAGCTCATTCACTTTCAGGTTGCCGGGGAAATTGGCTATTTGCGGTAAATAGTCAATTTCATTTCGGTATTTGAAATTGTTTTTCAACGGTTTTCCATCTACGGAAATCGCTCCGGAATCTGGCAGTACCATTCCCAAAATACATTTGATGAGGGTGGTCTTTCCCGAGCCGTTTGGCCCCAGGACAGAGAAAATTCCACCACGCTCAATATTGAGGTCTATGCCCTTGAGCACTTCGTTCTTGCCAAATTTTTTATGTAAATCCTTAACTTCTATCATGTTTTATGGGCTTCATTTTTGGGTTTTCATCCACCAAATTATCGGGCGTGAAAACGGGGGAAACTTTTTCTGAAAAATCAATAATGTCTATAAAAAGGCTTCGCAATAGAATGATGGTTTCCGGAGTACGGTTAACAATATAGTAAAACAGTTTTACGGGACGGTAAGGCACATCGCCAATTCCGTCCTTATTAAGGTCGTAACCCGTATAATTGCTCCAATAATTATTGTCGAACTCATTGTCGTTTATATTGCTATTATAGGAAATATCGAAAGAGTTGTAAAGAAAGTTGTTCTCTTTAAAGGAATTGGCATAACAAGCACCACGCACCTTTATGGCCCAACCGTTGCTTATAAAATCGTTGTTGTGATAGGTTACCCTGTTGCTGCCCTCAAGATTGATACCTACGGTATTTTCCTTAAAAACATTGTTGGAGATAGTGGCATCGTTTATTTCTTTTAGCAAAAGACCGAATGCTGCGGTGCCCCAGTTCTCCTTAAAGACGTTGTTCTTCATTTCTATAAACTTCGAAAACATCACGGCCACGCCCGCTCCATTGTTCTCAAAAGTATTGTACTCGTAAATATCGTTGTTGCTGAACATAAAGTGCAGCCCATATCGCAGGTTGTTCCGACTGAGATTGTGGCTGATTCTTATATTGTCTGAAAATTCCAAATAAATTCCGTCGCGGACGTTCTGCACGTCGTTACCGCGCACCTCAACGTCATTGCAATACCAAAGCTGGATGCCGTTGCCGGAATTGTATTCGTTAATGGCATCACCTTTTATGGTGTTGTTTAACACTTTTCCGTTGTTGGACCTTTCGAGATAAATTCCGAAGAAAAGTTTCTCGAGCTGAAGATTTTGGATGAGATACCCATTCTTTTTAATTACGCGAATGGCGGCGTAATCTGAAGTGTAGCTGGTGCCGACATTTATAATTTTGAAACCGTCCACCGTAACGTTGTCGGCCACTATCTTAATGATTTCACCTTTGTCCTCTCCGTCGATGGTTGGCAGGTTTTCGCCGAGTAGAATAATGCTTTTGTCCACTATAATATTTACTTCCTTGTAAATTCCCTTTTTCACCAAAACGGTGTCGCCATCTGAGGCTTGGTTTATACCTTCCTGAATTGTTTTAGCCTCACAGGTACTGCAAACGGTTATGGTCTTGCCCATAGCGGCAGCGGTTGCAAAAAGCAAAATAACCAGCGTAAATATGTGAAGTGTTTTTTTCAAAATAGTTTCAAAATTTGGCAATACCGGAGCATTTGCCGTGAACGGGTTTTATAAAAATAACGGAAGATACTGAATTTAAAGGAAACGGAACAAGTTGAAAAAAGTTCCGCGCAATAGACGGACTGTTAGATTCCAGCAAGTTTCTTCGGGGAATCAAGTTTTGAAGAAACTCGCTGACATCCTAACTTTACTAATTGTTATTGCTTTAAGTGAATTTGGATTTCTTCCCAAGAGAAAAGTTCTCCCGTGAATTTTTCCTGTGCTTTTTGTCCAGAATTTTCATTTTCAAAAGCCGAAAGGTTCGCACCCATCGGGCTCGCAATCTGATCGCTCACAAGGTAGGAAGCCATTGTGGCGTCCATCAATTGTCCGGGTTGGTTGAAATCTGCAACCAGATACAGTGCCATTTCGGTGTCTTTCATCTCATCCTGTAAGGAATGGACCATACACTCTATGGCGTCATATTTATAGGCCTTGCCTTTTGTGGTTACCAACTGAGCGGAATGTTGCCTATCCACGATTGTCATATTACAGTAATGGCAGGCATCTGTTCCGTACTCTATCTGTTGCGGGCTTATATTGCACGAAACCAAGATTGAAGAAAAGATTATACCCAAGAAAATGAAATATTTCATAATACTATTGTTTTAGTGCTGAATTTTTTAAGCTTTTTTATATTCCTTTTTTCCAACAAAAAAGGCTACTACGGTAAGCATCATTCCCGCAAAGATCATATAGGCACCTGTTCCTGGCCACGAATCCACATCAAAATTCAGCATTTTTTGATACCCTAATAAGGGTGGTTTGTAGGTCATTGGTGTGCCATCGGGATTCAAAAGTTTCATGATTGCTTTTGGATCTAGATCGGTTCCGTATTCCAAAAGCCATTGGTTAAAATCGTACATTCCTAAAATGCCCAATACAGACATTAAAACGAACCAGCCAAGGAACCATTTATAACTGATTTTTCCGAAGAAACCCAGTATTCCTATAATTACACCCAGAGCGACCATCGCGCCTATTACGATAGGAAAGACTTCAAATTCCCACATATCCTCTGCTTTTGGGATGGTCTTCATTCCGATATAATGGTTTAGGCCATCAATGTTCTGAATGTCAAATTCCTTTACACCTTCTATTCCTTCAATATAAATATCCATTCCCAGCGGTTCGGGATATTGGGGGGCGCCCAGCATAATATTCCACAATGGAAATTTAAAGAGACCCAATAGCAGCAAGGAGCCAATTATCATTATTATTCCTGCTTTTTTCATTTTTTTGAATTTTAAATCTTAAACGTCCGTGCGGTTGGTTTTTCGGTTTAAGCATTTGTGCAGATAGTGCGATGCTGATTTTATATTGAATGGAAGTAAGACTGCTTCGTCAATTTTTTTTAAAAGACGGGGGAAATCAACAACCCCCGTCTTTCCTTTGAAAATACTATCAATCACTAATCTAGTATTTCCACAACTAAAAACTTCTTAATTAATCTTCACCTAAGGACCAACTCAGTTCCATATTGGAATTTGCCGGGCTTACGCGAACATATCCTTGCATTTCCTGGTGAAGTGCAGAACAGAAATCTGTACAATAGAACGGCCATACTCCCACCTGTTTTGGTTCCCAAACCAAGGTTTTGGTCTGTCCAGGCATTATCAACAATTCAGCGTTATTTGCGCCTATCATTGCAAACCCGTGAGGTACATCAAAATCCTGTTCGTGGTTTGTTATGTGGAAGAATACCTTGTCCCCTACTTTTACGCCCTCAATGTTGTCTGGGGTAAAGTGGCTACGGATGGTAGTCATATAAACGTGAACCTCGTTGCCCTTGCGCTCTACACGAGCATCAGCTTCAGAAAGTGTGGCGTATGGGTTTTTATTGTCTGCCAATTTGTAAAACTGTTTAGAGTTTTTCTTCAGGATGTCTGCTGGAATACCGGCAGCGTAGTGTGGCTCTCCGTGCGTTGGGAAATCCAGCAACAGTTCCATTTTGTCGCCTGAAATATCAAACAACTGTGCGGAGTGCTCTAATTCTGGTCCTGTAGGCAAGTAACGGTCTTTTGTAATCTTGTTCATTGCAACAAAATACTTTCCAAATGGCTCCCGCGAGTTTCCACCGGGGATCATCCCGTGACCTACGGAGTAGAAAACTGGCTGGCGGTCCAATACCTCCCAAGTTCCGAGTTTCCATTTTACAACTTCAGAAGAGATAAAGAAAGTGGTATAAGCATTTCCTTTGCCGTCAAACTCAGTGTGCAATGGGCCTAAGCCTGGCTGCTTCACGGTACCTGCAAGTACGTCCTCAAATTTCAAGATTGGAATGCCGTAAGCTTCGCCGTCAAATTTCTTGTTTTCGATAGCATCAAGCATTTTGGTGAAAGAGTGTACTGTAAGGTCGGCAGAAAGTTTACCGTTACCAATTATATATTCTCCTGTTGGATCTACGTCGCAACCGTGTGGAGATTTTGGTGTTGGCAAAAAGAATACCGCACCGGGAACCTTGGTAGGATCTACGGTCAACACCTCTTTTTCCAAAGTGCTTGTGGCCAAGTGTGTGTCGTGATCGTAAACGTTGTGAGCGTAGTTGGCAGGCATTTTAGTTCCTCCTCCGTTATTCACATAGTCTTCAATTACCTTCCAGTTTACGGCGGCAATGAAATCTTTATCATTTTGTGATGAATTTACCTCCATCAATGTATTCGCTTCTTCAGTGTTATAGGTAGTAAAGAAGAACCAACCGTGGGATTTATCACGTCCAGGGTGCGAAAGGTCATAGTTAAAACCGGGCATCATCAATTGGAACTTAATACCCATACGGCCAGTTTCCTGATCAACGCTAATGAAAGATAGCGCTCCCTTAAAGTTTCCTTTGTAATCTTTAATCGGCATATCGCGTTGTGGTACCGGCACTGAGAAACGGGTTCCGGCTACAACGTATTCTGTATTTTCAGTAATGAAGGAAGAACTGTGGTTACCTGCACTGTTTGGCAACTCAATAATTTCTACGGTTTCAAAAGTTTCCAAATCAATACGGGCGATACGTGGAGTATTGTTACCGTTGATAAAAATCCATCGGCCGTCCAGTTTACCACCAGTCTGTGAAATATCGGGGTGGTGGGAATCGTCCCAAGGCACAAACCCGAATGATGTATTAAACATAGGCTTTGTTTCCTCAGAATATCCGTAACCACTGGTTGGGAATTGCGAGAATACCGGAATCTCCTTGAACATACGTCCAGAAGGAAGTCCATAAACCGTTAAGTTACCGCTATACCCTCCAGAGAAGAACGCGTAGTACTCATCGTGCTCGCCCGGGGCTACGTAAACTTTTTCAGCGGCATTGGTGGCCAGACCGCCTTGCCCCTTACTGCCTTTTTTGTTTTCACCATTATTACAGCTCACCAAACCGGCAACCATAACAAGGGAAACTAAAATATTAATTGCTTTTTTCATTTTTCTATTGTTTTAATTTAAGTTTTTCGATTGTTTAGTTTGCAGGCAAGATTACCTTATCAACTACGTGTATAATTCCGTTACCGGCGGGCACGCTCGCTATAATCTTAGCGCCTCCCACATATACGTCATCTCCTTTTGTCTCCACGGTTACGTCCTGACCTCCAGCTTGCCCCAATTTTTTAAACTTTTTCAAAAAGTCTTTGGAGTAGTTGCCTGGCGTAACGTGATTTTTCAAGATAGCGGCAAGTTGATCCTTATTTTCAGGCTTAAGCAAATTCTCAACAGTTCCCGCAGGAAGTGCCTCAAAAGCAGCATTTGTAGGTGCAAAGACCATTAACGGACCTGCGTTTACCAAAGCATTTTCCAAGTTGGCTGCCTGTACCGCTGCCACAAGTGTGGTGTGGTCTGGAGAGTCAATGGCTATCTGAAGAATATTGGGCGTAGATTCATCATCTTCTATAAAGGCCTGACCTTGTCGTTCAGAAGTGGAATTGGCAGTTGCGGAATTTTCTACAACGGTTGCATCCCCTTCGGTTTTAGTTTCGTTTTTGCAAGCTGAAAACACGAGCATTGCAGCTGAAACAAATAGCAGTTTAATTGTTGTTTTCATTTTGATCTTGGTTTTTAACCCTTGCAGGACCGTAAGCCCTGCAAGGGGGTCGGTTGTTTAAGTATATATATTAAAGAGTTCTAAAATATTCCAATACTTGTCTTGCCTCTTCCTCCGTCAAATTTTGGTTGGCCATTGGGGATCCGTTGAATTCTATCAAAAGTGCTTTTGCCAGTGGGTCATTTTTGGTCATTTCCTCAGGATTTAGGATCATGTTCATAATCCACTCTGGGGTACGTCTTTCCAAAATGCCTGTTGGGGCAGGACCAATGAATTTTTTGTCCGGTTTATGGCAGGCCATACATTTTGTCTTGTAAACCTCCATTCCCTTTGCTGCCATCGCTTGATCAATTTCAGCGGGAAGTTCTAAATTCTTAATAGGCCCAATTCCCTTGTTGGTAAGATCCACCGTTTCTGATGGTTTTACATCAGATGCGGCATTGGTAGTTTCAGTAGAAGCTTCGGTTGCCGCTGGTTTCTGTCCAATTTGGATATCATTGCTTTTCTTTTCTTCTTTTCCGCCACAGCTTATCAAGGTTACGATTGCAATTGCGGCTAGTGATTTCATTATAATTTTCATAGTTGTTTGAATTAATTTATGGGACAAAATTACCATTCAGATGACAGATAGAATATGACTTTTATCATAAACGAGATGTTTTTATCTCTTATTTTTTCAATTGAAATAGCTTGTCAAATAAACGCTTTCCGAGCACAAAGATGCGCGCTTTTAATTCCTTAGATTATGAGGAAAATCATTTTACTCTCAATTCATAATAAGTAGTTTTGATGAAATTCAATAAGATGAAAAATATACTCCTACCGACGGATTTTTCTGGTAATTCCAAAAATGCCATTCAGTATGCCTTGAAATTTTTTGAAGGTGAAAATTGTACCTTTCACATTCTCAATTCTCAAAAACCCACCGGTTATATAACCGCCGATGTGCTTTATGGCGCTCCGGGCACTTCTATTTATGAAGGTATTTTAAACGACAATAAAAAGGCGCTGGAAAATATGGTTCAGTTCTGTGAATCAAATTCCGAAAAGGAAAATTTCACTTTTATTCCAAAACTGGATTTTGACAATATTGTGGATGCCATCAATCAGGCAGTGGCGCTAAATAATATTGAATTAATTGTCATGGGGTCTAACGGCGCTACCGGCGCCGCAGAGGTTCTCTTTGGAAGCAATACGCTAAAAGTTATCCGGAACGTAGATTGTCCCGTTCTTATAGTTCCCGAAGACTATACTTTTGAAAATATTGAAGCTGTCCTGCTGTCATTAAATTATCAAAATGAAGTTTCAAAAGAATCGGTTTCTTTAATTACGGAAATAGTCAAAAAGAATGGAGCTTCACTTAAAATCCTTGAAATTGAAGAGGAGGATATTCAACTTGCCGCCCAAACGAACCAACCAGAGCGCTCATTTAAAGGGTTAAACTTAGAACAATATAGCATTAAGAATATTCCGGCCTCAGTGGCCATCAACGCCTTTGAACAGTTAATTCCAGTGCAGCTGCACGCTATGATCGTGGAACGCAAAAGTTTTTTGGATCGGTTTATCTTTGGTTCCGAAACCTCAAAAATCAGTTATGGGTCGCCCATTCCGCTACTAGTACTTCATCATTAAAAAACCTCTGGGCTATTTTATAATCAAAAGGTTGTTTCTTTTTAATGCTTGTATCAACGTCCGAACATAATCGCGAATGGAGGCAGTGGCTGCTGGAGGATCAACTATGTCAATTTTTCCGCGCCAAATTAAATCGCGCTCTTTCCCCGGACAAAGGCAATACAACGAAGTTTCGGTATTATAAACAGGATATTCTTCTAGTTGCTCGCTGGCCGACACCGGTTTGTTCTCGCTGTAGTAATCGCTGAAAGATTCAAAAGATCTTGCAATATTTCGGTACGATTGCGCCATAGTAACCTTGCTCTCCTGCCCCGTAACCTTTGAAAAAAGCACCGCATCGAAGCCTGCATCTATAAGCTGTTTCTCTAGATTGGCCAAGTTTTCCTCAGACTGGTTAATTTCATGCACAGGTTCCTCAAAATAATCCACACTCTTTATGGCAATAACATCTTCGGCCTCAAGCGCTTGTTGCAAGCTGTACTCAAACTGGCGCTGCAGCCCGCCATGTGGGGTCAATCCCACAACCAAAACCTTGTTTGCCTGAAAATTGGGAGTTTCCGCATTAATATATTCATCCACCAAACGGCTACTGGAGCAATTGGCAAATAAAAAGATGATAACCAAAAAGGCAAATAGTCTTGTCATATATATTAATTAATCGAGGCTAGCACTTAAGCAAACCGTATGTAAAGATACATTTCTACTTTTCAAATTCCGTCAGTTTTTAAAAGATGAAATAAAACTACCCAATTCCATCCTGCCAAATATGATAAATGTCACTCTTTCGAGGAAGGATTTATGAATTCCAACTAAAAAGATGGGTATAAAGATAAATTTTCTATCTTTGTTAACCAAATGGTTAAACCATAAAGTTGAAATATGGCAAAGACAAATAAAAATCAGGACACCGAAGGGCAAATCTTAAATGCCGCCAAAAACGTTTTTCAGAAAAAGGGAATGGACGGCGCCCGTATGCAGGAAATTGCTGATGCGGCAGGCATCAATAAAGCAATGCTGCACTATTATTACCGAAGCAAACAATTGCTTTTTGAAGCGGTTTTCAGCAATGCCTTTTCCCTTTTGGCACCACAGCTCAACAAAATTCTGAACGATGATTCCTCGATTGAAGAGAAGGTAAAAAACTTCACAAGCAACTATATTTCGTTTATTTCGAAGCATCCCTACCTGCCCAATTTCATCATCCAGGAACTGAACCGCAACCCCAAGTTTTTTGAAAAAATCCAAAAAAGTGCAGCCTTTCCTACACTTGAAAAATTCAAAAGTCAGGTTGATGAAGAAGTTGAAAAAGGCATCCTGAAACCCATCGATGGCGAGCAACTTTTTATCAATATTATTTCCCTGAATATCTTTCCTTTCGTGGCAACTCCTTTAATAAAAGGGTTTTTAAAAATTGACGACAAGGGCTTTAAACAGTTGATGGAACGGCGCAAGACCGAGGTTGCTGGGTTTATTATCAATTCAATAAAAAAGTAAAAATGAAAAGGCTTTTGTTCATACTTCTCAGTTTCGGCCCGCTACTTGTTTCGGCCCAGCAAGTATTGACTTTGGAGGAATGCTACGCCCTTGCCAGAAAAAATTATCCTCTGGCCAGGCAAACCGCTTTATTGGAAGAAAAAACACAGTCTGAAATTGCAATCTTGGAGAAAGGAAAACTTCCCAAATTGGATTTTAACGCGCAGGCAACCTATCAATCTGATGTGATTGAATTTCCCTTTCAAATTCCAAATTCAACCGTTGAGCCTCCAAACAAAGACCAATATCGCGCCACGCTGGACGCCAACCAATTAATTTATAACGGCGGAAATATCGCGGCAAACACAAAATTAAAAACCGCAGAACTTGCGGCACAGCAACAGCAGGTCGTTGTAAATCTTTATACCTTAAAGTCGCGTATCAACCAAAATTATTTCAGCGTTTTGCTCTTTCAGGAACAGGAAAAATTGCTCCTTTCAAAGATGGAACAGCTTGATGCACGGTTAAAGGAAGTAAGCGCCGGCGTGAAATACGGCGCGGTCCTTCCCGCTTCCGAACAACTGTTGAAAGCGGAACAGCTCAAGTTAGAGCAACAACTTTCGCAGATTAATTTCGATAAACAAAAAGCCTTGAAAAACCTATCGTTATTGGTCTTTCAGGATTTGGACAGCAACACCACTTTGGCCAAGCCCTCTATTTTCATTGCCCCCGAAATGGAGTCGCAGCGACCCGAACTGGAGCTTTTCAATCTGCAGGAAAAGCAACTGGAAACTTCAAAAGAAGTTATTTCTAAAAGCAACTTCCCAAAATTGTTGGGGTTTGCACAGGCTGGCTACGGCAATCCGGGACTGAATATGTTGGACAATTCCTTTCAGGATTTTTATATGATCGGGTTGAAACTGAACTGGAACATTTTTGATTGGGGAAAAACCAAGGAACAAAAAAAAGCCGTCGATATTTCAAAGGAAATAGTTTTCACTGAAAAAGAAACCTTTTTGCTGAACAACGAAATGCAGCAGAAAGAGGCTGAGAACGATATCGATAAATACGCGGCCATGCTGCTGAAAGACTCCGAAATTATTGGGCTGCGCGAAAAAGTATTGGAGGCCACCACTTCGCAATTACAAAATGGCGCCATCACTTCTTCAGAATACATTACAGAATTGAACAATCTTTATGAAGCAAAAATTGACCAACAATTGCACGAGTTACAACTGGCGCTGGCGAAGGCAAATTATAAAGTAATTAAAGGGGGATAATAAGATGACCACGAATTCACGAATATTCTATGGAAACAGGACTGAAGGGAAACAGGACTTCCTAAGAAAATGAAATCATTTTATAAACCTGCGGATAGGTTAAATTACAATAAATAGATTGATGCGAAACACAAAAAAATATTCGTGAACCTGCCTGCCCGGAGGTTACTGAGCGTAGTCGAAGTACAGGCAGGTTCGTGGTAAAAATAAAACACAATGAAAAAGCAATATTTTCTACTATCAACATTCCTTTTAGGAACGCTTCTCTCCTGCTCCAACGGTGAAAAAGCCGATGGCTACGGCAATTTTGAAGCAACTGAAATCACAATCTCTTCCGAAGCAAACGGAAAACTGGAATATCTGAACGTGGAGGAAGGACAGGTTCTCGAAAAAGGAACCGCGGTAGGCCTTGTTGATACCCTTCAACTTTATTTGAACAAGCAACAACTGCTTGCCCAAAAAGAAACGGTGGCATCAAAATCGGGAGGCGTTTGGTCGCAAGTAAGCGTTTTGAACGAGCAATTGCAGACCGCAAAAACCGAGCAGGAACGCATCCAAAATATGTTTGCCGAAAACGCTGCCACCCAGCGCCAATTGGACCAGGCCAACAGCCAGGTGGACGTATTGAAAAAACAGATAAAAAACGTGGAGACCCAAAATGCGCCCATCGTAAACGAGGTGAAATCAATAGACGCCAAAGTGGCGCAAATTGAAGAGCAGATTGCCAAAAGCAAAATCACAAACCCGATAAAGGGCACGGTCCTGACCAAATATGCCGAGCCGGGAGAGATGGTCTCCTTTGGAAAACCACTGTACAAAATCGCCGATTTGGAAGAAATGACCCTGCGTGTTTACGTAAGCGAAACGCAGCTCCCAAACATTAAAATTGGACAAGAAGTAACCGTAAAAATTGATTCCGGTGAAGAAATGAAAGATTACCAAGGAACCATAAGTTGGATTTCGGCTTCGGCAGAGTTCACCCCCAAAATAATCCAAACCAAAGAGGAACGAGTAAATTTGGTTTATGCGGTAAAGGTAACGGTAAAAAACGACGGTAGTCTAAAAATCGGCATGCCGGCAGAGATGTGGATTAATAGTCGGTAGTCGGTAGTCGGTAGTCGGTAGTAAAATGTAAAATTATGGAAACAATTGAATTTATTCTTTATGTCGCTGATCAGGCCCGGAGCGCGGAATTTTACGAAGGACTCCTCAAAACAAGTCCGAGTTTGAACGTGCCGGGGATGACGGAATTCAACCTCTCGGAAACCGTGAAACTGGGGTTGATGCCGGAGAGCGGTATTTCGAATATTATTTGCCCGGCAATGCCGCATCCCAAAACCGCCAACGGCATCCCGCGGTGCGAATTGTATTTAAAGGTTAAAAACCCCGCTGAATATATACAACGGGCCATCCAATTGGGCGGAAAAAACATCAGTGGCCTGCAGGCGCGCGATTGGGGCGACACCGTAGGATATTTAGCCGATTTGGATGGTCATATAATTGCTTTCGCCAAAACAACAATAAATTCTAAACTATAAACACTAAACATTTACATTATGAAAAAAACAATCTTATCATTAGCAATTCTTTCAGCTTTATTAGTAAGCTGTAACGAAACAAAACACAAGCACGAAAGTACTGACACCGTTGAAACCACTGAAGGAGTCCACGAACATGAAATGGAAGAAATGGCTGCCGAAACCCACACCATGCACAATTCTTGGGTTAACGAAATAAAATTGGACAATGGCAACAAATGGGAAGCCAATCTGGAAACAACTGAAGGGGTGGACAAAATGCTCAATTTGGTTAAAACCAGCGATCCAAAAACCGTGGAAGATTACCATACACTTGCGTCAAAACTGAACGAGGATAAAAATTATGTGGTAAAAAAATGTACCATGGAAGGTCCGTCGCACGACAACCTGCACGTTTTTCTGCATCCACTTATCGAAAAAATTGAGGCTTTAGGAAAGGTTTCAAGCACAGATGAAGGGGCTGAAGTTACAGCAAGCATCAAAGAAAACCTGGAAGGTTATTACAATTATTTTCAATAAATAAAATTTATAAACAATGGAAAAACATCATTATAACGTAGATATTACCTGGCGCGAGGACCGGAAAGGAATGATGTGCTCGCCCGAATTGGCCGAGGGCAATTCGCACCCGGACAATTGCATCGAGGTGGCCACTCCACCCGAATTCCCAAAGGGAATGCCCAATATCTGGTCGCCCGAACATCTTTATACGGCCTCTGTAAGCAGTTGCTTGATGACCACTTTCTTGGCAATTGCCGAAAACTCAAAACTCGAATTTTCGGGCTTTAGTTGCAAATCGAAAGGTATCTTGGAACGCGTAGACGGCAAGTATTTAATGACGGAAGTAATTCTTGAACCCACCGTAACCATTAAAGAGTAAAAGGACCGCGAACGCGCGGAGCGTATCCTCCAAAAATCGGAGGCAGCCTGTTTGATTTCAAATTCAATAAAGTCGAAGGTTACGATGGAAGTGACCATCAAATTTGAAGGTTAAGAGGGAAAAGTTACTGAGTTATTAGTTTACTAAGTTAGTGAATATTCAAAATAACCCATTAACTCAGTTACTCAGTTACTCAGTTACTCAGTAACTCAGTAACTCAATAACCTAATAACTAAATAACACAAAAAAATGGGTATTTCCCTCAGCAATATCAGCAAATCCTATAAAAAGGTAAAAGCGGTTCAGGACATTTCGTTTGATGTGAATCCCGGCGAACTCTTTGGCCTAATCGGGCCCGATGGCGCCGGGAAAACCACCATTTTCAGGATTTTGACCACGCTGTTGATTCCCGATAAAGGTACTGCCACAGTTGCTGGATTTGATGTTGTAAAAGATTTTAAGGCTATTCGCAAGGCCGTAGGCTATATGCCCGGGCGCTTTTCATTGTACCAAGATTTGACGGTGGAGGAAAACCTGACGTTTTTCGCCACTATTTTCGGGACGACGATTGAGGAGAACTACGATCTAATCGAGGATATTTACGTTCAAATAGAACCATTTAAAGATAGGCGCGCAGGAAAACTCTCCGGCGGGATGAAGCAAAAACTCGCCCTTTCCTGCGCCTTGATCCACAAACCGACGGTGCTTTTTTTGGACGAACCCACGACCGGCGTTGACCCGGTTTCGCGAAAGGAATTTTGGGAAATGTTGAAACGCTTGCAAAAAAAGGGAATTACCATATTGGTTTCAACCCCATATATGGACGAAGCGGCATTATGCGATAGAATTGCCTTGATACAGGACGGCGAGATTTTGGAAATCGACACCCCCGAAGCCATTGTAAGCCAATTCCCAAAAACCATTTACAATGTTGGCGCAGATAATATGTACAAATTGATACAGTCGCTGCAACAATACGAGCACGTATATAGCGTCTTTCCGTTTGGCGAATTTGTACACTACACCGACAAGAGGGATTCATTTGAAATGGCCGATTTGCAATCCTATCTGGAAAAAGAAGGCCTAACAGCTATTCACATAGAATCTACCAAAGCAAATATAGAGGATGCCTTTATGGAGTTAGCGCGGTAATGAAAGAAGAAAATGTAATAGAAGTCAATCAATTAACCAAAACATTTGGTGATTTCACAGCTGTAAACACAATCAGTTTTGAAGTCAAAAAAGGTGAAATCTTTGGGTTTTTGGGAGCGAACGGCGCAGGAAAAACCACGGCTATGAAAATGCTTATAGGAATCTCAAAGCCTTGCTCGGGTGAAGCTACTGTTGCGGGTTTTGATGTGTATTCCCAGCCGGAATCCATCAAGAAGAACATTGGCTACATGAGCCAGAAATTTGCTCTTTACGACGATTTAACCGTAAAGGAAAACATCACATTCTTTGGAGGCATCTATGGGTTGCCGAGAAAAAAAATAAGGGAGAAAAGGGAGCATTTGATTTCGGAATTGGGCTTGGAAAACATCAGCAACAAATTGGTGGGCTCCCTACCCTTGGGTTGGAAACAAAAGCTGTCGTTTTCGGTTTCGCTTTTGCACGACCCCAAGATTGTTTTTTTGGATGAGCCCACGGGCGGTGTGGACCCCATTACCCGAAGACAGTTTTGGGAAATGATCTATAAAGCCGCCGACCAAGGCACGACCATTTTCGTAACCACGCATTACATGGACGAGGCCGAATACTGCGACCGCGTTTCAATAATGGTGGAAGGAAAAATTGAAGCCCTGGACACGCCGAAGAAACTAAAGGAACAATTTAAAGTTGATTCGATGAACGATGTGTTTTTGAAATTAGCGAGAATCCCATCCCCGACCCTTCCCAAAGGGAAGGGAGAAAATGCCGATTGCAATTAAAAATTAACAACGAAATAAGTTCTCCCCTTTGGGGAGTTAGAGGGGAAAATGAAACGATTTATAGGTTTTATAAAAAAGGAATTTTACCACATCTTTCGGGATAGGCGGTCGTTGTTTATACTTTTCGGGATGCCCATTGCGCAGATTTTGCTTTTTGGCTTCGCCATTACCAATGAAATAAACAATGTGGATATCGCCATTTTGGACCATTCAAAAGATGCTTCAACCGAAGAGATCATCAATAAGATTTCAGCTTCAAAATATTTCACCGTAAAACAGATCCTGACCCGGGAAGCCGATATAGAGACCGCTTTCAAAAAAGGAAAAATAAAAGCGGTATTGAATTTTGAAAAAAATTTCAGTAAAAATTTAATCAAAGAACAGAAAGCTACCATTCAAATAATAACTGACGCCACCGACCCTAATACGGCCAATTCCATCACCAATTACATCAATGCGATACTTCAAAATTATCAGCAGGAAAAAAATGGGGCGATAGTTGTGGAGTATCAGATAATTCCGCAGACACGGATGGTTTACAACCCGGAACTCAAAAGTGTGTTTATGTTCGTCCCCGGCGTGATGACAATTATTTTGATGTTGGTTTCGGCTATGATGACCTCCATCTCCATCACCCGTGAAAAGGAATTGGGCACCATGGAGATTCTTTTGGTTTCACCCTTAAAACCTTTTCAGGTTATTATCGGGAAAGTGGTGCCGTACATTTTCCTATCGGTTATAAATGCAGCGGTCATCGTGCTTTTGAGCATTTTCATCTTTAAGATGCCATTGCAGGGCAGTTTGATTTTACTCGGCCTGGAGAGTGTGCTGTTTATTATCACTTCCCTTGCTTTGGGAATATTAATCTCCACCATCGCGGAAACGCAGCAATCGGCCATGATGATTTCGCTGATGGGCTTGATGCTGCCCGTGATATTACTTTCCGGGTTTATTTTCCCCATTTCGAGCATGCCGGTGGCCCTTCAGGTAATCAGCAACATCATTCCCGCTAAATGGTTTATCATCATCATTAAAGGCATTATGCTAAAAGGGGTGGGAATGGCCTTTATTTGGAAGGAAACGCTGATCTTGATGGGGATGACGCTTTTCTTTATTGGCTTGAGTGTAAAGAAATATAAAATACGGCTGGAATAATGAAGACCATCGGCTACATAATACAAAAGGAATTCAAGCAGATTTTTAGAAATAAAGGGATGTTGCCTATCATATTTATCCTTCCGATTTTGCAGCTCGTTATTCTCTCCAATGCGGCCACCTACGAGGTGAAAAACATCAAGTTTGCGTACATAGATTACGACCGCACCTCAACCTCCCGCGCGCTGATTGAGAAATTTAACGCCTCTACCTTTTTCAACGTTCTGACCGATTTTCCCTCGCAGGAAAAAGCCAGTGCCGCAATGCTTTCGGGCGAAGTGGATGTGGTAATGGTAATTCCGAACCATTTTGAAAGAAATCTGTTAAAGGAAAAAAACGCCAATCTCTCTATAACCATAAACGCCATCGATGGCGCGGCGGCCGGTGTGGAAAGTGCTTATGTAAACCAAATTGTGCAAAGTTTTAATAAAGATGTAAAAATGAATTTTAGGAATACATCAAAAAAAATTGCACAGCCCGTCACCATTGAGAGTATCCCTTCCTTTTGGTATAATACCACTTTGAATTATAAAACTTTTATGGTACCGGGGATTTTGGTTTTGTTGGTAACGATGATAACCCTGTTTCTCTCCGGAATGAACATCGTTCGCGAAAAGGAGATAGGCACTTTGGAGCAAATAAATGTAACGCCCATTCGCAAAAGTCAGTTTATTATCGGTAAACTTTTTCCGTTTTGGATTATTGGAATGGGGCTGCTGACCATAGGCTTGATACTTGCAAAGACAATTTTCAATATCCCAATGGAAGGAAGTATTGTTTTGCTCTACGCATACACTTCCATATATATTTTAGTGATCCTTGGAATGGGCTTGCTCATTTCAAATTTCACAGACACCCAGCAACAGGCAATGTTCATCGCTTGGTTTTTTGTCGTGATCTTTATTTTGATGAGTGGTTTGTTTACGCCAATAGAAAGCATGCCGAAATGGGCACAGATCGTTACCGAATTCAACCCTATAAAATATTTTGTCGAGATCGTGCGGATGGTTCTGCTGAAAGGATCCGGCTTGGGCGACATTTTGCCACAACTGTTGAAGACGCTGCTTTTTGCAATACTTATGAACGTATTGGCGGTTTGGAGTTATAGAAAGGTGAATTAAAAAGCCTTAAACCAAAATTTCCCTTATTTCATACAACTTCGGAATAGTTACTTTCCAACCATAACTATCCCGCAATTTAACCCGCAGGGCATCCTGGGCCGTGGGTTCCCCGTGAATAAGGAATGTTTCCTCGGGTATGTTCTTTATATTGCTCGCCCAATCCAAAAGACCCTGCTGGTCTGCATGTGCGGAAAGGCTTTCTATGTGATGTATTTCGGCATTTACCGGATAATATTTTCCAAAGAATTTCAATTCATGGGCACCTTCCAAAAGTTTTCTGCCGCGCGTTCCTTCGGCTTGGTAGCCTACCAGTAAAACGGTTGTGTTCGGTTTGTCAATCAGCTGCTTTAAATAGGTTAAAACCCTTCCGCCAGTAACCATTCCGCTCCCCGCGATCACCACTTTTGGCTGCGGATTGTCAATGGTTTCCCAAGTTTCTTTATAGGAAGTAATTATGTTCATCCGATTGTTCATTGCGTTGAAATCTTTCATCGGCAGTTTGTGCCAATCCGGAAAATTTTGAAATACCGAAAGCACGTTGTTGCCCATCGGACTATCAATAAATATGGGGATGTTCGGAATACGGTTTTCATCGTACAGCTTCCAAAGCAAAAACATAAGCGTCTGTAAGCGTTCCACGGCAAAAGAAGGAATTATCAAATTGCCACGGTTGTGAATGGTTTTGGTGATGAGCTCCACCAATTTATCTGAAACGCTTTCCTGCGGATGATTTTTGTTTCCGTAGGTACTTTCCATAAAAAGATAATCCGCCCACTCCGGTTTTTCGGGTGGATAAAGCAGTAAATCGTGCTCCCTGCCAATATCTCCGGAAAAGACGAAAGTTTTGCCAAAAATTTCCAGCTCGATAAAAGTTGCTCCGATAATATGCCCGTTATACTTGAAACGATATTTGATGTTTTCCGAAAGTTCAAACCATTCATCTCTTGCGTTAGTTTGAAAAAATCCCAGAGTCGCTTCGGCTTCCTGCACGCTATAAAACGGTTCGGCGGGTTTGTGCTTTGAATATCCTTCCTCATTGGCTTTTTCGGCTTCCTCCTCGTGGATTTTAGCACTGTCCAACAGGATTATTTTTGTAATTGCAAGCGTTGGCGCAGTCCCTATAATTTTTCCACGGAAACCATGCTTTACCAATCGCGGCAAATAACCCGTATGGTCCAAATGGCCGTGGGTGAGCAGTACTACATCTATTTCTGAAACATCAATTGGCAGTTGTTCCCAGTTTTTTTCACGCAGCTCTTTTAGACCTTGGAACATACCGCAGTCTATCAATAAATTCTTTTCCGAAGTTTTAATTAGAAACTTTGAACCTGTTACGGTTCCCGCAGCTCCGAGGAAATGTATTTTTACTTTTTGCATAATCAACTCTTTTGGCACAAAATGTTTATTTCCTCCAAAATCCGTGCTTTCCGCTTTTCCGAAACTCCCAAATGGTCGAGATAAAATTGGTCGTCTATCAACTGTTTGCAAAGCACCACATCGCGACTGAGGAGAAATTGCTTTTCGCGCTGACTGAGCAAGGTAGAAACGGTTACTGGATAAAGCCCCAAACGGTCTATGCGGTCCTTGATGCCGTTATCTTTCGGGAAATCCCAACTTAAAAGGTAAAGGCCCACACATTTGCCGTAGGTCAAAGCGTCTTCGGTGAATCGGGTATTGGTGACCACCCAGCCTTCATTTGGCTTTTCCTCCTTGTTGCCGTCACCGTAATTGTTGAGGATATCACCATAACGGGAATGTATATAGAGCGGCACCTTTACATTGCAATTTCGCCCTTCATCACTGTGGAACTTACATTCGGCTACTATATATTGGCCGTTTTTGTGCGCTACCACATCTACCTCGTGGGTTACGCACTTACCGTTCAAAAATTGGCCCGTCTTTACATCATAACCGCTGTAATATAGGATGGCGCCCACAAACTTCTCAAATGGAAATCCCGTGGGACCCAACTCATAAATTGCTTTCTTCAACTTGTATTTTGAAGCATAGCCTTTTTTCTTTTTCTTCAGAAGTGCAAAGGCGCGATTGTAGATTTCCTTGGTTGAAATACCCTGGTAAAGCTCATCGCGGACGTTATTGGCTATTTCGTTGACTAAGGCTTCCTCTGCGCCGCTTTTCCGAAGGGAATTTTTCAGTTTTTCAATTGAAAATATGGCCCGTTCACCCGAATGCTTTAATACTTCAATGGCATTGTTCTTCATAATTGGGGTTAGTTTCTGGTATCGTGGAGTGCTAGGATGGGTACTTTGGAGTGGACGCCGAGACTTTTAACCAACGGATTTGAAAAAACACTGCCAAAGAACCAATGCTTTCTGTTCACAAAAGCTATCATCCCGCTATCTTGCTGGTCTGCGAAGGACAGCACGCCCTCCTTTACGCCCTTAT
The DNA here is from genome assembly GCF_000952855.1 of Aequorivita vladivostokensis. Classification (GTDB taxonomy): domain Bacteria; phylum Bacteroidota; class Bacteroidia; order Flavobacteriales; family Flavobacteriaceae; genus Aequorivita; species Aequorivita vladivostokensis. Next base: position 282,267 of record NZ_JSVU01000003.1, read on the forward strand.
GTTCAAGCCAGTGGTAGGTATATTTTACTTCGCTGAAATGGTTTTCCAATTCCTTCCGATTGTTCCTTTGCCTTTCCGAAAGGTCCTTCTCCTTGCCAATGTGCAGGATTTGGATTTGTGAATTTCCGAGCTGCGCAATCTTCACAAAGGTTTTCATTTCCCGCTCGTTAAAATGGGTCTTAAAGTTGGTAGGGAAAACGATGCTGCCTATCTTTTTATAGGAAACATTGGCGGGCACGGCAAGTACGGCACAGCCTCTGATGTTTTCCATTACGTTTACGGAGTTTCGGCCGTAGGCTACCTTCGTATCGTCTGTTATACCGCGGGTTCCCATAACTATAAGGTCTATTTTATCGCGCATTACCTTTTCTTCCAACAACTCGATAAGGGTTCCAAATTTGTGGTCGAAATAAACGGTATGTTTCGGATTGTCTGCCAGTAAGCCCACCTTCTTTTTCAACCATTCCATTCTTTCGCCCGAAAGCCTTGCCGCCCTATCATAATCAGCCGGTTCGGGTTCAGGAAACAACACGTTGCCCTTGGCCGAACGCGCTAAAAAATAGGAATGGAAAATGTGAAACGTACAATCTTCCTCCGCAAAAAGCTCGAACGCATAAACAATGGCATTGAAGGCACTTTTTGAATAATCGGTAGGGATTAAAACTTGCTTTTGCATAACCAACTTTTTTGTTTTGATTCACATAAAATTTTTATAAGGACTCAATTTCTCAAATCGTGCATCGCCAGCAACGGTACATTGGCGTGCTTTCCGAGTTCTTTGACCATGGGGTTGGAAAAAACACTCCCAAAGAAATTGTGCTTTTTGTTCACAATGGCAATCATCTCGCTCTGTCGGCTCTGTACAAAACAGCGCACCCCGTCATTTATGTCAACGTCGTAGAGCGTATGGTGGGTAAAACTGGCGGCTTCCAAAATTTTCTCCAGCAACGCCTTATTTTCCTGCTGTGCTCTGGTCAAGCCTTTATTGTTCTGAATATGTAAGATACGGATTGGGGAATTGGTACAGCGCGAAATATCTACCAAAGTGGTCAGTTCCCTTTCTTTATAGTGCGTTCTGAAACTTGTGGGGAAAACAATTTCATTCGGGTCCTTGAACAAAACATTTGAAGGAATGGCGAGCACCGGGCAATTCCTGATTTTTTCCATCGCATTTACTGCATTGCTGCCCAAAATCACGGTTTTATTGTCCGTTTCGCCCTGGGTTCCCATAATTACAAGTTCTATATCCTGCTTTTCAACCGTTTTCTTCATTACGTCGAAAAAGGAACCGAATTCACTTAAATAATGAAAGCTATGGCTGTCATTTTCTTCGTAAAAACCCATTTGCACCTTTAGTTTCTCCATGTTTTTCTCCGAAGCTTCCCGAACTTTTTGCAGGGCTTCTTCCGTAGGCTCTGGGCTCAAAAGGTTCTCTTTTGAATACCCGGAAAGATAATAGGTGTGCAGCAGAAAAAATTCCGTAGGTTCCCTTTTATAGAGCTCCATGGCATATTTTATGGCGTTCCAGGCGTTTCTTGAAAAATCTGTGGGAATCAATATTCGCTTTTTCATCTTCTGAAATTTTAATTCTTAATAGGAATTACCAAAGTAGGCGTATGGGTATGCTTCCCTACCCTACTTACCACGGGCTCCCTAAAAAGTTGCTTAAGGAAAGCATGCTTGTGGTACACAAGGGCCAGTAAATCCATATTTCGTCCATCAATAAAGTTATGAAGGGTTTTTGAGATATTTTCCTTTTTCGGAATAAAATGGAACTCGGTATCATATTCCGTAAGGTCATTTTTATAATGTTCCAGATTTTGCTGTTGCAGCACGTCCAAATCGCCTTCCGCACCTACGTGGACCACGTGCAAATTTGAATTGTACTGTCGCACCAACCGAACGATGGGCCGCAGTTTTGAAAGTTGGTAGAAATCGTTAAAATCCGTTGCAAACGCAATGTTTGTGGGAATTACGTAATCAACTTCGCGCGGAACAATGAGCAACGGGCAACCTTCCAACGATTTAGTGATTTTAACCGTCGTGCTCCCCACAAGTACGTCCTCGGCACCCGTGCGGCCCTTGCTGCCCATAACCACGAGGTCTATTCCTTCGGTGGCAACCAATTTATTGATGGTTTTTGACAGGGTTGCCGGCGTGGAAATCACTTCAAATTTGTGTGCAACCTTGGAAGAATCCAGTGTTATTTGATGCACCAATTGCTGGCCGTCCTCATCAGATTGTCGGTACAATTTTTCAATTATATTTTCTGAACGGCCAATATCCACACGGCTCGTTAGCTTCCCCACTTCTTCCCCAAAAGAATGGAGAATGGTTATTTGCAGTGCTTCATCGCTAAAAAGTTTTGTGGCATAAAACAAGGCCGCATAGGCGTTTTTGGAGAAATCGGTTGGAACGAGGATTTTTTTCATTTTCAATATGTAATTAAAAGGTTTATCTCGGTAAATTTTGAAGTACTAAAAAGGGAATGTCAATTTTCAACCCAATCTTTTCAATGGTTGACTGGTAGAGTATGTTTTCCAGATAGGAATGGCGCGTATTGACCATCACCAGCATATCTATGGGGTTTTCAATTATGAAAGTGTTAATGGCCTTGGTAACATTTGTCCCGCCTTTTTGATGGAAATTTATTTGGTTGTCGCAGAAAGCCGCTTCCAAAAAATTCCTGTTATCCTGCTGTCGCAAGGAAAGGGTTGGAAATTTTGAAACGTAGAGAAAATCTACTTTGGTAGCGAAGCATTTGGCAATGGTGCTCACCAGTTTCAGTTCGCGGCGTTTGTAGGGCAACAAATAATCTGTGGGAAACAACAAGTTTTTAGGATGCACATCGCCATAAACGGCAGGAATGGCGAGCACGGGGCATTTCACATATTTTATTACCTGCAGCGTGTTGCTACCGAAGGTTATTTTTTTATCGGCGGTTTCACCTTTGGTGCCCATAACCACCACGTCTATATTCTCCTTTTCTACCCAATCGTTTACCGAATCCACCAACAGGCCAAATTCGGCTATGGTATGCAAGGTATGTTTTGGATTTGGGGAAAAGCTGAGAATCTGTTTTCGGGTTTCCTCAAGATTTTCCTTTGCTTTTTGAAGCGCCTTTTCCTGCAATTCCTCAAAAACAGCATCGGCCAAGCGGGCTTTGTCCTCATACACCGAATCGGAAAAAGCGTGGAGCAAATATATCTCGGTGGGGCCGTGCTTAAATAGCTCAGTAGCGTATTTAATGGCGTTCATTGCATTGTCCGAAAAGTCTGTGGGAATCAATATTTTTCGCATGGTGGTCTGTTTTTGAATGATTACGTAAATATAACCATTACAGTACAGTAAAACTATGATAAATATCAATCAACAGCCTGATTTTTAAGGAATCCTTAAGAGGGCGCAAGCCATTTATTTCGTAATTTAAAACTAAAAGGCTATGAAACTTTCCGCTATCACATATCTCGTACTAACCACATTCGTGCTCGTTACGGTCGCAATTTTTGCGGCTATGGATTTTCCGTTCGGGTGGGTATTTTATTTGACCGTTTTGGGCCAAGCGCTTTTAATATTCTCGGTCTTTAAGGTTTTAAGAGACAGCTATACCACCGATAAGACCTTTAAGGATTTTTATGAAGACCATCCTATTGGCCAAGAGGAATGATTTGGTATTCAGTATTTTGAATTTTGAATTTCAACTCACTCATGGAGCACCAAAAAAGGCACATTCACCGAATAGTTCATCGATTTTACGGCAGGCCGCAATAGTAACCGCTGGATAAGGTTTAAGTTTTTTGCCACGATGGAAACAAGACTGATGTCCCAAGTCTCCACAAAATCCTGTATGCCTATTTCCAAGTCTTTATTTTCCACAAAATGGAAACTGTGCTTTTTATCCTTAAAAAAATAATGTAAAAACCCCTTGTTGTCGGTCTGTGCGGCGGTAAGCCCCGTATTTTGGGCTTTTATATGAAGCACCCTAAGCGGCGAACGATGCAGGTCCAACGTCTCCGAAAGTCTGGTGATTATTTTGTTGCGATAAATGCAGTTGTAATCGGTTAAAAAGGCGATGTTCTTAACGCCGTTAAACTTGGCGTTTTCGGGAATAACGAGAATGGGACATTTCACTTTGGTAATCACATCGCAGGTATTGCTGCCCATTTCCCCGCCATTAATTTTAGTAGTTCCCTTGGTGCCCATCAAAATATAATCGATTTCCTTTTCAATTACATTTTTTCTAATGGCCTCTACCAAGTTAAGGCTTTCGTGAAGGGGGAAAAAGCTATGGGCTGGATTTTGGGAACGGATTTGGAATTTCCTTATTTCTTCCCGCAACGTGGCAGAAGTGCTTTGAACCGTCTGCATTTCAGCATCAAAGTCAGAAAAGAGCTCCTGTTCCTCTTCCTTAGTACTTGTATGTGTGTGCGAAACATGAAGGATATAAAAATTCACCGCAACATCGGAAAAATATGCAAGTGCATACGCAATGGCGTTCTGTGCATTTTCTGAAAAATCCGTCGGGATTAGTATATTTATCATAGCATCATAATCTTACCGACAAAAATATCTTTATGGGTCGGGACAGAAAATGATAAAAATCAGCTTTGGGAAAAAAGAGCTCGGAGTCTCAATCTATATCGCGCAGACTTTCCAAATCTACAATGCGGATGTCGCGGCCCTCAATTTCAATGATGCCATCTTTCTTAAAATCTGAAAGGGTCCTGATAAGGCTTTCCGTAGCAATCCCGGCAGTAGTAGCGAGGTCGTTCCTTGAAATTCGGAGCGGCGCCTCGGGCTTTTTATCCATAATCTCCACAAATTGAAGAATGGTGCTCGCCGTCTTTTTCCGGACTGAACTGTAGGCCATTTTAACCAATTGCTGCTTTATCTCGGAAAGGTTATCGGTTAAAAGGTTCATCAATTCCAAGGAAACATCTTGACTTTTCTTGAGAATATCGCGCACATAGGTTTTTGAAATTCCCACAACCTCCGTTTCTTCCACGGCTGTGGCGGTCTCGTTATAGGGAATGTTATCGTCAAAGGAAGTGAAGCCTAAAAAGTCATCGGCTTTGTAGAGTCCCGTAATAAGTTCCTTTGCATTGGCATCCATCGTATGTGTTTTTACTACGCCTTTCAAAATTAGGAACATACTGTTTGAGTGGTCGCCTTTTCGGTAAATTGTTTCGCCTTTTTTATAGTTGGACACTTCGCCTTCATCACAAAAAAAGTTCTTTAGCTGATTCAGGTTTTGGGGGTTTTCGTCGTCCTCGGCATTGTCCCTTTGCTTATTGCTTTCGCGCATGGCCAGAATACTTGCCTTGGCCAACCTGCTTTCAATGGCGCTCAGCAATTCCTGCTCGTCAAAGGGTTTGGTGAGGTAATCGTCCGCGCCCATGTCCATGCCCTTGCGTATTTCCTTATGCTCCGTTTTTGCGGATAGAAAGATAAAGGGAATATGTTTCGTTTTTTCTTCCAAAGCAACACTCTCAAGTACGCCGTAGCCATCAATTTCCGGCATCATTATGTCGCAAATAATAATGTTCGGGTTTTCGCTTTTAGCCTTTTGAATGCCAATTTTGCCGTTTGGCGCCGTAAAAACCTTGTATCCGGAAAGCTCCAAAAGTTCGGCGGTGTTTTCTCTTAATGCGGTATCGTCTTCAATAAGAAGTATTGTCTTCATACTATTCGGTAGTGTTTTTGTTGGGGAAAGTAATGGTAAACGTGCTGCCCTTGCCCTCCTCGCTTTCAAAGATAATGGTGCCGCCGAGACTTTCCAAGTGGCTTTTCACAATGTTCAGGCCAATGCCGGTGCCTTGGTCCAGCAGCGCATTTTCAGCCCTAAAATATCTGTTGAAAATATATTTCTGCTCCTTTTCGGGAATGCCCATGCCCTCATCTATAATCTTTATGGTGAGCGCCTCCTTTTCCTTTATAACCTCCACATCAATCAAGGTATGCGCAGGCGAATATTTTATGGCGTTGTTTATAAGATTGGTAAGCGATAGCTCAAGGATTTTTTCATCAAAATTAACCGAGATATCGTCAATATTCTGTGGGTAATTTATGCGCTGGCCTTCCTTTAAGAGCATGTTTGCGTTGTAGATTACCTCGTTCACCACTTTGCTCAGCGGGAAAGTATCAAATTTATAAGTGGCCTTCCCTGATTCCAGACGTTCAATGGAAAGGAAGTCGTTCAAAATATTATTCAAGTATTTAACCTTACTCTGGATGGTTTTTAAGTGCTTTTCACGCTTGTCCTGTTGATCGGTTTCGGTGTATTTTCCCGCAAGGGTAGCCGAGGTGAGAATGCCGCTCAATGGGGTTTTAAATTCGTGGGAAACCAATGACAGGAATTTGGTTTTCAATTCGTTCAGCTACCGCTCCTTGCGCAGTGATTCCAGAATTTTGTATTCCGCCTCCTTGCGTTTGGCCACTTCTTCCTTTAGTTCTTTGATGGTCTGTTTCAGTTCCTTTGTGCGGGCCTCAACTTTTTGCTCCAATTGCATGTTGAGCTCAATAATTTCCCGCTCCTGGCCTTTCCGCACGGAAATATCGGTTACCAGCGCCATCACGTATTTGCTCCCGTAAATCTCAAACGGGTTAAGCCCTGCCTCCACGGGAAAAACGCTGCCATCTTTGCGCCGTCCGTACAGGTCGCGCCCGTGGCCCATTTGGCGCGGGTCGCTTTTTTCCAGGTATTCTTCCACTTGTTGGGTATGGCTGTGCCTGTATTCCCGCGGAATCAACAGATTGATATTCTCGCCCAAAAGCTCTTTGGGGCCATAGCCAAACATGCGGTCGGCAGCCTCATTGGAGGTTACTATTTCCTGCTTTTCGTTAACGATGACTATGCCTTCGGAAATGGCTTCGGAAAGAATCCTAAAAATATTTCCCTTTTTTTCCTCAAATACTTTCACGACGCTAAAATACGCAAATTAAACAGTTTTGGAATAACTGATTTATATCATAGATTAATACAGCTTGGTCTTCTATTTTTACCCTCTAAAACAACCTTGAAAAATTTAATCCTATGGGAACCATGGAGAAGCCACAACTGCTTTTTTACCAAAAAATGGGCGAGCTGTTTTATGCCATAGCCGCCGCCGACAAAGTGGTACGGAAGACTGAATACGATATGTTGAAGAAAATCGTTTCCGAGCAATGGAAAGACCTCGACGATTATGAAGACCCCTTCCATACCGATGCCGCCTACCAAATAGAAGTGGTCTTTGACTGGTTCGATTATGAACAATTGGACGCCAACGACTGCTTTGACAGCTTTGCCGATTATAAAAAGGACAATCCACAACTCTTTACCGACGAGCGGAAAAAACTGATCTGGAAAACGGCCAACGCCATTGCGGGCTCGTTCGCTGGGAAGAACAAAAGCGAATTGATCATGCTCGCCAAATTGAAAAACTTGCTGAGCCAGTAATCCTAAAAATTTCCTGCCTGTTTTCGGTATAAAAAAGGTTTGCGTATTTTTAAACGATAAATCGAATTAAAATGAAAAACCTACTGCCCTATCTCTTGCTCATCCTTTTTTTTGGGTGTAAAAACGATCCCAAAAAAGAGGAACCGCACAATGATACCGACTCAATTGAGGAAATAACGGATTCCCTAAAAGTTTCCGACAAAAACCTGGAAAATCAGCAACAGACCCTTATTCTAAAGCGCAGGGAACTTTTGGAAAAAACAGATTCGCGCGCCGAAATGGAAAATCTTTTGATTTCCAAATCGTTCAAAAAGCAGGGCGACCATTATCTTTTGGATTTTAAGTACCCCTACCTCAACGAGAAAATCAAACCGCAGTTTGAAAATTTCAACGAATACATCAGCAAATATTATCTGGATGCCAAAGGTGTCGAGAAACAGATTTTAGAGGAAAAGCGGCTCTGCGATTCCTTGGGAATTCCCAAACAGAACGAATTGCGGAAGGTTGACTACAAAATATACAACCTCAACGACCGGCTCATCAGCGTGCTTTTTTACAAAGAAAACCACTACACAGGTGCCGCCCACGCGGCCTATACGTTTGAGACCATGAATTTTGATCTGGAAAGGGCGGTATTTATGAATTATGAGGATTTTTTCAACAATGGTTCCGAGGAAGAATTGCGCGAGATTTTAAATACGCTTTTAAAGGAAAAAATCAATTCCGGCGAAATGTACTACGATTGCTGGGCCATTTCCGCAGATGATTTCTTCGATGCAAAAAACAATTTTGTAATCAACGACGATGTAGTAGAGTTCTATTTTGACGACTGCGTAATCTGCCCCTCCTATACGGGAACCTATTCCATCCAGATTCCGATGGAAATGCTGATGCCCGTTTTGCGGAAGTATAAAAAGAATCCTTTGATTGGTTGATTTATAAGAAGAAAGAAAAAAGAGGAAAGATACCCCAGCCCTAAAGGGAGCTCTCTAAGCTCCATAAAATAGAGCCGGCTATGCTCCCCTTTAGGGACTGGGGACAAAAACAAATGATATGAAAAGCAATTTTAAAGACATCATAAATTCGGAAACGCCCGTGCTTGTCGATTTTTTTGCCGATTGGTGCGGTCCCTGCAAAATGCTGGCGCCCATTCTGAAACAGGTGAAGGATGAATTGGGCGACGACGTAAAAATCGTAAAAATAGACGTTGACAAAAACCAACCCCTGGCTGCACAATTTCAGGTGCGTGGGGTGCCCACGATGATTCTCTTCAAAAACGGCAAGCAACTTTGGCGACAGAGCGGCGTCCTGCAGAAACACGAACTGGTCTCCATCATCAATCAACATAAAAATTGATGGAACTGAGCCAATATATAGACCACACCCTACTAAAAGCCACTGCTACGCCCGAAGACATTATAAACCTTTGCAATGAAGCAAAAGAACACAACTTTTATGCGGTTTGCGTAAACAGTTGTTACGTATCCTTAGCTGCAGAAAAATTAAAAAATAGCGACGTAAAAGTAGCTTCGGTCGTGGGTTTTCCTTTGGGTGCAAGAAGCCTTCACGCCAAGGTTTGCGAGGCCGAACAAGCCATAAAGGACGGTGCCGATGAAATTGATATGGTGCTGAACATCGGCTTTTTAAAAGCCGAGAAGTACAGCGAGGTGCAGAATGAAATCGCCGCTGTAAAAAAAGCCATTGGCGACCGAACCTTAAAGGTAATTCTGGAAACCTGCTATTTAACCGATGCCGAAATACGGACAGCCTGCCATATTTCAAAAAAGGCAAATGCCGATTTTGTAAAAACCTCCACCGGCTTCGGAACAGGCGGTGCCACGGAAGAGACCGTGAAAATAATGGTTGCCGAAGTAGGCGATAGTTTAAAAATAAAAGCCTCCGGCGGAATAAAAGATGCTGCCACCGCCAAGAAATATATAGAAATGGGCGTGAGCAGAATCGGCACTTCCTCGGGAATCGAGATTGTAACGGCCACTAAAAAAGACACAGATGAGCACACATATTGAAGCCAAGCCCGGAGAAATTGCAGAATCCGTTCTGCTGCCCGGCGACCCGTTGCGCGCCAAATGGATTGCGGAAACCTTTCTCGAAAACCCCAAATGTTACAACGACGTGCGCGGCATGTTGGGCTACACGGGCACTTTTAGGGGCAAGCCAATTTCAGTACAGGGCACCGGCATGGGCATTCCTTCGGCCTTGATTTACTGTCACGAACTAATCAACGATTACGGTGTGAAAAACCTGATCCGCGTAGGGTCTGCAGGTAGCTATCAAAAGGACATCAACATTCGCGACATTGTGATTGCGATGGCGGCATCCTCCACTTCGGGCATCAACAACACCCGCTTTGTAAACTGCGACTACTCGCCCACCGCCGATTTTGACCTGTTTATGAAAGCTGCGCTTTACGCAAGGGAAAACAACATTCCCATTAAGGCCGGAAACATACTTTCCAGCGACCAGTTTTATGAGGATGACTTCAACAATTATAAGAAATGGGCCGAGTTTGGCGTGCTTTGCGTAGAAATGGAAGCTGCCGGACTTTACACCATAGCGGCAAAATTCAATGTGAAGGCCTTGGCCATTTTGACCATTTCAGATAGTCTGGTAACGGGGGAAAGCACCACAGCCGAGGAACGCGAGGGCAGTTTTTCAAAAATGATTGAAATTGCCTTGAATACCGTTCTTTAAAAAATAAAAAACAGGAACCCAAAATTAGAGTTCCTGTTTTAAATCGTTAATTGTTGTCGATAGCAATTAACTAAATTAACTATACTTTAAAGGTCATTACCGGCAAGTCGGAATGGTTTACCACATCCTCACCTATGCTTCCTGAGAAGAAGTGCGCCAGCCCTTGGCGGCCCTGTGTGGGCAGGGCGATAATATCGGCATTGCTCACTTGACTGTAGCCGAAAATTCCCGCTTCCACAGAATATTCGTTATACTGTACCACCTTGTTTAATGTTTCCAGTGGGTTCTCTTCGCCCGCGCTCTTTAAAAAGTTGAGGATGCGTTTTTCTATTTCGCGGGTACTGCGGAAATCACCCGCCAGGTTCACATAGAGCATTTGCATTTCAATTCCCAAATCTTCAAACATTTTTTGGGCGCGCTGGTAGGGACCGATTGAGTTTTCCAAAAAGTCGCAGGCAAAAACCCCAACTTCCGGGTTGAAATATTCATGACGGTGCTTTATCACCAAAACGGGGATTTCGGAAGTGCGCACTACTTTTTCGGTATTGCTTCCCACAAAAACCTCCTTAAGGCCAGAACTGCCGTGCGAGCCCATGATAATTAAATCTGCTCCAAACTCGCGGGCCACATCGTTCAATTCACTGAAAATTTTATAATTGTGTACCGCATCGGTTACGGTTACGTCTTTTAAATAGTCTTTATCCAGAAATTCGGCAAAGCGTTTTTCAGCCAACTTCATATAATACATCGCCTCAAAAACTTCCCTACTTTCATCACGGGTTACCACGGCGTCGCTCAAGCCCATCATGTGGACCGCAACGATTTCCGCATTCTTTCTTTTGGCTATCTTGGCAGCCACCTCCATTGCGTATTCGGAATGCGGGGAAAAATCAACGGGAACTAATATTTTTTTCATGATCTGAAATTTAATGGGTTGTGAATTTTGCTTTTCTTTTTTTAAGCTGCTTTTCCAAATCGGAAATGGTTTCCTTGGCGGCCGCCTCAAAAGTTGTTTCCTTGGAAGTGGCAAAGATTTTTGGGCCCGGTAGGCTCAGCTCCATTTCGCATATATTGCCTTTGCCGTACACGTTGTTCTCCATTTTAAAGCTTACATCGGCACGAATAAGCCAATCATACTTTTCAGCAAGTTTTTGAAGTTTGTTCTCTACATATTCACTCATCGCCTCACTGGTGGGCATTTTCACGTATTGAATGTTTATAGTCATGGTAATTTGAATTGGTTTATATTCCAAATATATTTCTTATTTACCGATTTTGAAATGACCAATATCATATATGGAAGGGTTTAATACCAAAGGGTCTCGAAATCCAAAAATAAAATCCCCCCAACTTTTTAGTTGCAGGGATTGAAGGTTAAAAATGAAGGAAAGTAATCTATGCGCAGCAACTATCGCCTTCCTCTTTTACGCCAAGTTTTTTGAGGATTTTTTCCATCAAACACCAGCGGGTAAATGATGATTGCAGTAGGTTAGCTCCCACAAAGGCTGTGAACCACAACCAATTGATATTCACGTACACGGCCAACAAAAGGCTGATTAAAATAAAAGTTCCGGCAATTGCTCTGATATATCTGTTTATCATATTGTTTATTGTTTATTGTTTATTGTTTATTGTTTATTGTTTATTGTTGCAGGTTGCAGGTTGCGGTCTTTAGTTTTTAGTTTTCGGGTTAAGGAGTTTTAAAATTTTAGGAGCAACTCATAACGCATAACTCATAACTCATAATCCATAACTAAAAAACCTAGATACTCCGTTCAATAGGCACCACCACTGCGTGCATGGGGTTGTTGGTCTCCAGGTTTTCGTTGAATTTCTTTACCAATTCGAAAAACAAATCGATTTTTTTATCTTCGGTAAATGAGAAAAACATGCTGCTGTCCGCCCCACTTTTTTGGGAGGGAAACCAGCTGGCGTTCATCATAAACGAAGAGGTCCCATTTTTATAGCCCTCAATATCGGAACCACTAAAGCTCTCAATATTCGCTTGTTTAAAAAGTCGCAGCACGTCTTTCTGAAATTCGTCCACAACGGTTACTATTAGTAGTTTCATTGGGTTATTTTCTATTTTTTATTGTTATTGTTTATTGTTATTGTTTATTGTTATTATTTATTCAAAGTCATACAAACCTGACTGTCCTACGTCCTACGTCTTATGTCTTATGTCTTATGTCTTATGTCTTAAGTCTACTTTCTTTGTTTCTCATTTAAATCTCAAATCTCACGTCTAAAATCTCACGTCTAAAATCTCACGTCTAAAATCTCACGTCTCAAATCTCATGTCTAAAATCTCACGTCTCAAATCTCACCTCTCAAATCTCACCTCTCAAATCTCAAGTCTCAAATCTCACCTCTCCCGTCTATTTTCAATCATATAATAAACCAACGGCACTACAAGCAAAGTCAGTACTGTAGAAACAATAGTTCCGCCCATCAGCGAAATGGCAAGTCCTTGGAAAATTGGGTCAAACAGGATTACAAAAGCACCAATCACCACCGTTCCCGCAGTCAATAAAATTGGGGTTGTCCTTACGGCTCCCGCTTCTATCACGGCTTGCTTCAATGGAATTCCTTCGGCAGTTCGCAAGTTTACAAAGTCAATCAACAACACCGAGTTTCGCACCATAATTCCCGCTAGGGCAATCATCCCGATGAATGAGGTTGCGGTGAAAAACGCGCCCATAATCCAGTGGCCTAGCACAATTCCTATCAACGACAGGGGAATGGCAACCATCATTACCACAGGTGCCTTAAAGTTTTGAAACCAACCCACGATCAAGATGTAAATGATGATAATTACGCCCAAAAAGGCAATCCCCAAATCGCGGAATACTTCCAGTGTAATCTGCCATTCGCCATCCCATTTTACGGTGAAATCGTCTTCATATTTGGGCTGTTCCAAATACAACTCGTTCATCTTGTAACCCGTGGGCAACTCAATTTCATTAAGTTTATCGGTCATCCCCAAAATAGCGTAAACAGGACTCTCGAGTTCTCCCGCCATATCCGCCAACACATAAACCACCCGTTTTTGGTTTTTGCGATAAATACTCTTGGCGCGTGTGCTTTCTTGAACAGAAACCAAATCGCCCACAGAAAGCATATTGCCCTGTTTGGAAGCAATCTTCAACTGCGAAATATCCTGGATGGTGGATTTTTCCTTTTCATCCAAAGCAAGCAATATTCCCACCTGATTGGTGGCGTTTTCATCGTATAGATGGGTTACTGGCCTATCCGAAAGCGCCATATTCATCGTATGGACAATCTGCTGTGGTGCCACGTCGTAGCGCATGGCTTTTTCCTTGTCAATGATAAATTCGTACTCCTTTTGGTCGGCTTCTACCATCCAGTCCACATCAACCACATCCTGGGTTTCGTTCAAGATGTTTTCTACCTTTTTGGCCACGGCAATCTGCTGGTCGTAGTCAGGACCATAAATTTCTGCTACGATAGTTGATAACACGGGTGGTCCCGGCGGCACTTCCACTATTTTAACATTGGCGCCAAACTTTTTCCCTATCTCTTGGATCCCGGGTCGCAGTTGTTTCGCGATGTCGTGGCTTTGCAGGCTACGGTCTTCCTTGCCTACCAAATTCACTTGGATATCGGCCATATTGCTACCCCCGCGAAGGTCGTAATGGCGTACCAAACCGTTGAAGGTTATCGGGGCCGAAGTGCCCACGTAGTTTTGATAATTTACAACCAAGGGCTGTGTGGAAAGGTATTGTCCAATTTCGCGCGCAACTACTGCTGTCCTTTCCAAAGTAGTTCCCTCCGGCATATCGATCACTACCTGCATTTCGTTTTTATTGTCGAAAGGCAGCATTTTTACGGCTACCGATTTGGTAAAAAACATTGCCACAGACCCAAACAGCAACAGCACGGTAACTCCCAAAAACAGCCAGCGCGTCTTTTTGTTTTCAATCAAAGGGGTTTCAAGTTTTGAATAGATGCGATAGATAAGCGTGCTTTCCAAAGGTTTTTCTTCTTTTGGCGCTTTTCCTTTCCCACCACGGCGGGCAGGCTTTTCTTTTTCTCTTAGGAAAATGTAGCCCAAATAAGGTGTTATCGTTAAAGCCACAAACAATGAAAGTATCATCGCGATGGAAGCTCCTATAGGCATTGGCGACATATACGGCCCCATCAAGCCCGAGACGAAAGCCATAGGCAATACGGAAGCGATTACGGTAAAGGTTGCCAAAATGGTTGGGTTCCCCACCTCGTTTATTGCATAAATAGCCGCTTGCTTAAACGGCAGGCGTTTCATCTTAAAATGCCGGTGCATATTTTCGGCTATGATGATGGAGTCGTCTACCACGATTCCCGTTACAAACACCAAAGCGAAAAGTGTGATCCGGTTCAGCGTATAATCAAGCAAATAATAACTCAAAAGTGTCAAGGCAAACGTAATTGGTACTGAAAGAAATACCACCAAACCACCGCGCCAGCCCATTGCGAGCATTACAATCAAGGTAACGGCAAGGATTGCGCCTATCAGGTGCATCAACAATTCCGAAACTTTTTGGGAAGCGGTTTCCCCGTAATTTCTCGTAATTTCTACGTGAACGTCGTCGGGGATTAGGTTGCTTCGCAAATGGTCAACCTTGTCGATAATCACATCGGCAATTTTCATCGCATCGGCACCTTTCCGCTTTGCTACCGAAATGGTTACGGCGGGATATTCGGAAGGATACTTTGAAGCATTTTCACCAGCGCCCCCAAACCCAAAGGAAACATATTGTCTTGGGATTTCGGGGCCATCAAAAATAGCCGCGACTTGTTTTAGATAAATGGGTTGGTTCTGCTGTACGCCCACTACCAAGTTTTCAACATCGGTTGCGGATTTTAGGAAATTCCCGGTGGTAACCAAAAACTCCGTATCGTTCTTATCAAAACTGCCCGAGCCCAGTTGCTGGTTGTTTGCCTTTATCATTTCGGCAACGCCCAAAAAGTCGAGACCGCTGGCAGCCAGTTTGTCCTTATCCAACACTATGCGCAACTGTCTGTTCCTTCCGCCAATTTTATCGGTGAGGGAAACTTCATTTACCTTTTCAATTTCTTGGGTAAGTTCATCGGCAAGCTGCTTTAGCTGGAAATCGTCGTAATTCTCGCTCCACAGCGTTATCCCGAGCATAGGCACATCGTCTATGGCACGCGGTTTTACAAGCGGCATGGTAACGCCTGGAGGCATTAGGTCCATATGCTTGTTCATTTCGTTGTAAAGTTTTACGAAGGAACGCTCAATATCCTCGCCCACATAAAACTGTACAATTACCATCGCCCCTTCCTTGGAAGAAGTGGAATACACATACTCCACCCCGGGAATGTTGGAAACCAGTTTCTCCAAAGGTTTTACCACCCTCGATTCCACTTCGGTCGGGGAGGCGCCGGGATAGCCCACGAAGATGTCGGCCATGGCCACATCAATCTGCGGTTCTTCCTCGCGCGGTATCAAAAACGAACTGTAAACGCCAATGACCATAAACACGATCATCAGCAGTACCGTGAGCTTGGAGCCTATAAATAATTTGGCAATTTTGCCTGCTAATCCGTCCTTCATCGTTATTGTTTAATGGTTACTTTCGCTCCGTTAAAAAGTTTTCCTTCGGAAGAAATAATATAGTTTTCATCAGCGGCAAGGCCCGAAAGCACTTCCACATTATCGCCAAACGTGCGACCAAGGCGCAACCAGCGCAGTAAGGCGGTATTGCTTTGGCTCACGGTGTAAATGCCCGTCAATTGTCCGCGCTTTACCAAGGCCTCCTTTGGCACCATTACTGTGGTAACATCTGTTTTCTTTTCTATGGGAAACTGAACCGTGGCGTACATGCCCGAAAGAATATCGGCATCGGTTTTATCCAAAACTACTTTTACCAAATATTGTCCGCCCGTGTTTTTGGCCGAAGTACTCACTTCGGTAACCGTTCCTGGTAATATTTTATCCGAAGATTTTACAATTACTTGCACATCACTTCCAGATTTTATTTTTGAAATCTCACTCTCTGGCACCGAAGCCGTTACTTCAAAATTCCCTGGTCCTTCCACTGAAATCAATGGCACCCCGGGATTTGCCATATCGCCTGCCTCAATGAATTTATTGGTAACTACCCCGCTAAATGGCGCGCGAAGATTTACATAGGCAAACTGCGATTGCACTTCGTTTTTCATCTGCTTTGCCCCTTCCAATCTGGCCTTGGCCATTTCGTATCGGGCGCGTTGGTCGTCGAGTTCCTTTTGACTCGCGCTGTTTTCGGCGAAAAGATTTTGGAACCGCTGATAGTCCTTTTCGGCATTGTTAAAAGCCGCTTGCGCTTCGGTAATCCCGGCACTGGTCTGGGCTTGTTTTGCGGATAGGTCTGAATTGTTGATACTCACCAACAATTGTCCTTTTGCCACCTTGTCGCCCACATTTACGTGTACCTTATCCACAAAGCCCATCATCCGGGTGCTGAGGGTGGCGCTGTTGGCGGCCTCTATCTTGCCGCTGGCGGTTAAAAACGGGGAATTGTTTTCCGCAGCTACTGAACTCACGGTTACTGGCACTGCAGAAGTATTATCTATATTTTTTTCTTCGGAAGCATTGCCGCAGCTGGCTAGGCTTAAAACTCCGAGGAAAAACAAACTTGTGTATAGTGACTTCATATAAATATTTTTTAAATCTTTTTGATACTGTATTTAATTTCGATTTTTGGATTTCGATTTCGTCTGTCCCCCTGGCCCCCAAAGGGGGAATTTTACTCGGGTACATATTTAAATTATTTTTAATTTCCTTCCGATTGCTATCGGGATCAATTTCATTAGTTTTTCGTTAAAAATTGAAGGTATGCCAAGGCGTAATTATGTTGAAAAACGGTATTAAAATATTCCAACTGCTTTTGGGAATACTGTGTTTCCGCCATTAAAAGATCTGTGGTTTTTTCCAGGCCTTCCTTAAATCTGTTGGTGCGGATGCGCAAGGCTTCCTTTGATTGCTCCAATGCCAGTTCGGTCAATTTTAAATTGTTCTGCGCATCTTGGAACATACGTTTTGCTTTGTTCAGCTCCAATTTGCTTTCGGCTTTGTATTGCTCCAATTCCAGATTTGCCTTGTTGAATTCGGCTTTGCTTTTTTGGGTCTTTCCGAAGCGTTTTGAACCCTCAAAGAGATTCCAGGTTAAAGCTGCGCCAAACAAATAACCATTGGCATCTGCCTGAAAAATCTGGTCGTCGTAAAGCTCATAGCTTCCAAAAGCATTCAGTCTTGGCAGAAAAGTCATTTTATCGGCCTTGTAATTTTGTTTATAGGCTTCGGCAGCAAACTCCATCGCCTGAATATCGGCTCTTGAATTGGAAAGGGTTTCAGCGGAATTCAATTCCGAAGCAACCATTAAGGAATCCGTTGGTTTTAAAACTCCGGCAACTTCCTCGTTCATCAATACGGCAAGATATTCCGAAGCGTTTATCACGTTGCTCTTGGCGTATTGCAATTGGTTCTCTACCTCAGTAACGCGCACCTGCACTGCCAAAACATCGCTCTGTTGCAAATATCCCTGCTTAAAACTATTGTTAGCCAATCGCAGGTTTTCGTTGGCCGCACTCAATGCTTTTTCTAAAACATCAACGCTCTTATACGCCAACTGCAACTGCATATAGGCTTTTTCGGTTTCGAGGGCAAGGTAATCGCCTGTGCGCACCAACTGCATTTGGGTGGCTTCCCATTTTGCCTTTGCGGCTTTTCGCTGGAAGATACCATCCACATTTATCAGCGGCTGCTGCACCTCAAGCTTTGTGGTAAACATATTGATCTGGGAGGGATCGTTCAGTTTGTTAGGATCAAAATCGGCTTGGGTCACTATTTCCTGGTTCAGTTTAAACCCAAAGGCCATCAACGGATTGGTGGTTGCCATTCCGCTGTGCGAGGCTGTGATATTGGGAAGGAACACGGCGTTCGTCTGGTTGAAATCGCCTTTGGCGGCAAGCACCTGCTGTTCGCCAATCTTCAGCTTGTTGTTTTGTTGGATCACCTTTTCCAGCACTTCGGCCTTGGAAATGGGAACGGTTTGCTGCGCAAAAACCATCGCTGGCAGCACCCCAATTAGTATAACTATATTTTTAATCTTCATTTTAATAATTAATTTGGTGCAAACATACTTCAGAAATAAGGACTGGTCAGTAACTAATGTTACCGAAGACGTATTGATTGTGGGTTGTGGGTAGTAGGTTGTGGGTAGTGGGTAGTCGGTAGTCGGTAGTCGGTAGTCGGTAGTGAATGTTGAAAATTGAGTATTGTATATTGAATATTAATCCCTCAACACCACCCTATTATATCAAAAAGAGACTGCCTATTAAGACAGCCTCTTCCCTAACCAATAAAATCTGCACTTATCAGGAACGAACCAACCACGAAACGTCCCTAAATACTTTTAATAACCTTGGTCAATTTTTTTTGCACGTCCTTGGCTATTTCCGCCAAGGAGTCATTTTCCACCGCCATCATGGATGCCGCGGGATCTACCGCCGAAACCTCAACGGTGCCGGGCTCGCGTTCCTGCACTATCACGTTGCAGGGCAGCATAGTGCCAATCTTGTTCTCAGCCTGTAATGCCTGATGTGCCATTTGTGGGTTGCAGGCGCCTAGAATGGTGTAATTGTAAAAATCGGCATCCAACTTCTTTTTTAGGGTAGCCTTTATATCTATTTCGGTCAACACGCCGAAACCTTCTTCCTTTAAAGCTGCCGTTGTCCTTTCAATGGCATCTTCAAAACTTGTGTTTTTTAATGTTGTACTGATGTAATAACTCATAGCTTTAGATTATTTAATTTATTTGAACAATCTGATACAAATGTAAGATTGATGTTTGGGAAGTTCTGTAACAAAGATTACACAACCGAAGATTTTTAATTGTTTGTTGAATAAATCCTATTAAGGATGTCTTGATAGTTCAACGTAAATTTTCCTTGACGTAGGACTTTAGGACATATGACGTAGGACTTAGGCCGAAATGGATTCGTTCTATATTTCTCATAGGTAAAGCGAGTCCTAAGTCTTAAGACCTCTTGTGTTGTTTCAAGACACTCACGTTTCAAATTTAACATCTCACGTCTCAAGTCTCACGTCTCACGTCTCACCTCTCAAATCTAACATCTAACCTCAATTCGCCGGGGTAATCATAATATGTGAACGGTGGGTGCCCGCATCCATCAGCCAGGGCATGCCGGGGGCTTGGGGTTTTGTGGGCAGCCCGGTGCTTTCACCCGTCATATAGGGTTTGTAGATTACGTAGCGTATTTTGCTTTTAAGAAGTTCGCCCGTTTCGGCGCTATAGTCATTTTCCTCGCCGGCCAGCACATAGACCATTGCGGGTTCCTCGGGCATTTTAAGCATGCCCGCCTCTATTTCGGCCTTTCTGA
Organism: Aequorivita vladivostokensis; assembly: GCF_000952855.1. Taxonomy (GTDB): domain Bacteria; phylum Bacteroidota; class Bacteroidia; order Flavobacteriales; family Flavobacteriaceae; genus Aequorivita; species Aequorivita vladivostokensis. The sequence continues at coordinate 301,825 of NZ_JSVU01000003.1, forward strand.
CCTGCTGCTTTTCCTCGTTTGATTTTCCTTCGGCCACCAACTCACGGCCACGGGCCATAAAGGGTTCCAGTTCGGCGCCGTAACAGGCTACGCTAATGCCCGCCTTGTTAGGGTCGTCTGCCAGGCATACTATTCCGTTGTTGCCCTCGCGCAGGGTGACGAGCCTTCCTTCTTGGTTATAGCCCAGAACCGTGGCATCTTCTCGATACATTTCGGGGGCGGCCAAGACGGCGGTCTTAATTTGTATGTCTTTTGGAAGGATCTTGTTTTGGGCGAAGGTGGAGAACGCCACTGCCAAAACGAAAAGAGTCATTAGTTTTTTCATAGTCCGTAGATTTTAAAAATGAAAGCTTAAGATACGGATTTTTGGGGGATTATGGGAGTGGGTTGTTGCGGAGACTGATATGTTTTAGGGGCAATGGATTTGGGCACGCTTTGCAAATGCGCGCCAATTAGGGGTGCCAGCCCGGGGTTTTTGGGGATTGTTTAGTGGGATATGGAGATTTGGGCACCACGAATGCACGAATTATTTGGTTTTTAGGAGGTTGGGGTTTGATAAATTTCTAAATAGAGACACGCATGGTAAACGCACCAGCCAGAGCCTAGTCCCCAACGGCTACTAAAACGTGTATGAACACAGGCAATTACAGGTCTTTTTATAGGTTGGGGGAAGTAGGAAATACACTATTTTAAATTTTGTAGGAAAAAGCACCTGTTTTCTTACAATCTAATGACTTTGCTATGGCTTTGCTATGGAGTATCCGTGAAGGTGATCCAACCTTGACCCGTCCTAAAATAACTATGACCCGTCCTAAAATAACTATACAGGTTAAAGAATAAATCCTGAAAGGACTAAACAACATATTTTTATGGTTTTGGGCGTGAGATTTGAGAGGTGAGAGGTGAGACGTGAGACGTGAGACTTGAGATTTGAGACTTGAGATTTGAGACTTGAGATTTGAGATTTGAGATTTGAGATTTGGCCACGCATTGCAAACGCGCAAAGGCGGGGATGGATTTGGTCGCATATTGCTCCCGATAGCTATTGGAGCCATGTGCCAGTTGGAGAATGTTATTTTCGGTCTTTGTAATGGGAAACAAAACTTGCTTTGCTATATTTTTTAACTATAAGTCCATTTCCATACCTTAAATTTTCAATATTACGGTAAACATAATTATCACCAATATCAAAAAATAAAGGAGAATTCGCGTGTTGCCACCTTTTATGTTTATGCTTCCAAACCATTAAGAGATAGGGTTGGTTTAAGTGTTTATAAAGTGTTGATTGCAAGCGGGATTTATATTCTTCAGAGAGCGAATAGCCCATTAAACTTTTACTTGAATGCTTTACTTTTTCTCTTTCTTTTTCCAAAATATTAAGTAGATTATTGGCTGTATCCGAACTATATTTTTTTTTGAAATAATCAGGAAAATATCTTTTTTCTATATTTTCAAAGTAAGTATACACATCGTCATCATCCATTAATTCTTCAACTTTTTTTTGCTTTCCTTGTTTAGACAATTTGCTAATTTGCTTAAATCTTGTTTCCATATAAGCGTGCTCGCAATCGTAAACTGCATTTCCTATATCGTTGTGAAAACTAATATTGTCTTTATAAGGGTGAACATCAACAATCCATATCATTTTTTTGTAAAAGGATTCGCGGGCTTTTATTTCATCAATATGAATTGGGGAATGCTGAAATTCCAAGACTACATCAATGGGTTTTAAATAAACATCGGCTATATGTTTTTCCCCGCTTTTTGGATCGTGTAGGATGATTTCTTGGTGGTTGGCATCAAATTTATTTTTCCACTCTCTATGCCATTCGGTTTCGCCTTCACTCCAAGAATCGCATTCAACAGCATTTATATGTTTCCAGTGATGGACTCGTTCTGATCCACAATAGGCTCTCACAGGGCTGCTGCAACAAATACATATTCCTACTTCTGATGGTTTTGCTGTTTTTTTTATACCATTTATTAGGGCAAATTTCATTTTTAGGTTTTCTGTAAATAATATTGAATAAATTTATCCAACACAATCTTTGAACTCTTTCCATGTTTATCAATAGCTAAGGTTACTGCGGAACATTCATTCATACTGAGTTCGCTATTTGAACTTTTATAGTATTTCCCTCCATTTATTGAAAATTGTTCACCTGGATAGACTAATGCAACCTTTTTGGCTTTAAAATATTTTTTATATACATAGAGTTGTCGTAAATCCTCTGGACTTGGATTTTTACCGTTTAAGTTTTTCCATTTAGTATCTAGCACAATACAATTATCTTGGTCTTTATTGATAACAATATCTGGAATCATCGTGGAATTATAACCATTGTTGGGTTTCCAGAATTTTTTACTTGATTGTGGGCTTATGGTATAATCATTACGCAATTCTGTTCTGAGACTTACATAAACATACTGCTCCCAAAGTAAATTCATATCAAACATCAACGCCAACAAATTAGTGTTGCCAGAAGAAACATCCGGATGGTAATTGAACAGTAATAGATGTGCTATCTCAAGAGCATTTTTGTAAGGCTCGGTTTTCCTTGTATATTGAAAATTATTGAAAAAAGATTCAGAAACAGTACAATCTGATACTTCGGGAAAATTTAGCTCCAGTGCTCCTAACCTACTGGTGAGCATGGAGTTTGTATTTATAGTGCGTATTAATCGAATAGTTTTATAAAGGAGCTGATGTATTTTATGATCTAAATCGTAAACGGTCTGGCGGACATAAAACCGCTCCTGATGGACCAAATTCTTCTGGATGTGTTTACCGAAATTAATTGCTCCTTTTAAAGCAAGTGCATTTCGTTCTACTTTTCTATATTTTTTTATAAGTCCGCTGTGGAGCAGGTATTCTATTTCATTTATAAAAAGTTCAAAATAAAGATCTAAAATAGAATTGCTTCTTAATTGTAATGTAGAAGAACTAGGTGCGTGAATATTAAAAACACCAACCGTCTTAAGTATGTTAATAAGTGTTTTTTGCCAAAGTGCTTTGTCCTCACTTTTATCCGCTTTCGGCAAAACCTCAACGGTAAGGTCGCCAACTTTTATTACACCTACATATTCGTTGAATTGAATGCCGTTATGAATCAGTTTATAGTATGGAACTCCTTTTTCTCCATAAAAAATTTGGAAGGATTTCAATTGTTCTGGTAAAAGTTTATCCTCTCCTTTATGAACCCATAAGCATTCATGTTCAAAAACTCGTATTGGATTTTTGGAATTAGCCATTTTGTTTAAAGACATTTTTCACTGCTTTAATAAAGTCCAGATCATCCATTTTGCTCACGTTTTTTAGATGGTAAACATTACGATGCATTAAACCGCTGCTGTCATAATCATTAAAAGGAGCAAATATATCTTTGTCGTTGCCTTCTGTTAACTCAAAAAATCCATCACCCAGAACCAAACCTAACTTCCCATAATCGCCAAAAAAGTATTCCTGAAGCAGTGGCAATACTTTATTGTGGAAAACCTGCTTTAAATCTGCAGCTTTATTTAAGCCCATAAAATAGCTGTGGCCAATCATATGGTCTTTGTCTAATAATTTTTCAATTCTATTATTGATGGTGGATAGTAAATTGGGAAGATTAACTCCGTCGATAACTTCCAATCCTTTTCCTTCTTTTATTTTTTCAGGCTCGGGTGGCATTTCCACAAAACTGAACCTACGCCTTAAGGCTGTGTCCAAAGCTTCCACAGAACGGTCGGCGGTGTTCATTGTGCCGATTATGTAAAGATTGGGTGGAACACCAAAAGAGTCTTTGCTATAAGGCAATGTTGCGGTTAAGGCTTCGTCCTTTCCAAGACGTTTATCTTCTTCAATCAACGTGATTAATTCACCGAATATGGCAGAAATATTTCCTCTGTTTATTTCATCGATAATAAGAACATAGTTTTTTCTATCAATACTTATATTTCTTTTATATCCATATTTTGATTCTAAATGGCCTAGAACACCCTTAAAGTAACCTTCCCATCCTATGAACTTTTTTTCTCCATTCAATTCTTTCAAGAGATTTTCCTTGGTAAGGGTACCTTGTTTAATTTGGGTCTTTCCTGTATGAAGATTTAAGTTTTCATTTTTGTTTAATGAAATTCCGAATGTTTTCCCCGTGGGAGTTTTTAACTCTAGAATGGCTTCTGGATCGGATGACAACGATTCTATAAATTTATTATAGGAATCATCAAAACTTCTCTGACTCGGTGTGTTTGCCTTAACCGCCAGTGTTTTAAAAGTACCATCAACAACTTTATAGATAATGTGATCTCCTTCCTTCTCTGGTTCTAATGGTTTTATGCCTTCAATAAAATCTTCGTAAGCTGTGCTCTGGTGAAACGTGGTAAATACAATTTGCCCTGTTTCAACCAATTCTTTATACAGTTTTTTTACTTCTTTTCTAGGAAGACCCTCTGTTTTTACTCCACATATTTCTAAAGCATTATTAATGGTATTGTATGTTTTTCCAGTACCTGGAGGCCCGTACATAATTGTATTTAAGGCGCTTTCACTTTCATGGCTTTTCGAGTTATCGGTTTCATTTGTTGGATTTGCTAATATTCTTTCCACGTTATGAATTGTATTTAAATCTGTGATTTTATAAACTGTAGTTAAATTTCCCTGTTCATTTTTAAAGTTCACATTGGTTGTTTTCCATCTTACGGATCTTGTATGTGGAAAGTCTTCTCCACCATTATAATTGTAGTCATCGTCAACTAAGCCAATACCTAAAATATCAAAACCATCTTGAGCTAAAACTACATCTCCAATATTTATATTTTCATAAAAATTATATATTTCTCCAGCTTTCCTTGAAGCCACGTTTTTTTTATTTTCGTTATAAAACCCTTCATCATTTAGAAGTTGTAAAATATCCTTCTTTGATTTTATATCTTTTTCATCAAGATCACCTATCTCTGCCCACCCAATAGATACTTGGTTCTGTTTGTGCATTTGAGACCAATAACTCGTGGTGTCATCTTTGGTGCCAATGCGCCAATACGCTCTAGTAATACCAAGTTCTTTATCTAAAGTAGTATAAAGAATGTCTTGGGCTAAGATTAGATGATTTTCATCCTTAAAACCGTCTTCTGGAAGCAACTGTTCTATCAGTGCTATAAGTTCATTATCTGGACGGACATAATCTTCAATAAAACCATCAACCAATTCAAGATAATGTGTGTATTTCTTTAATTTAGGACGTGCCTTAACTTTTAAAAGTTTACACAGTTTTTGATAAAATGAATTTTTATAAAAGGTATATTTTGTGGGATTATGAAATGTCAATAGTGTTGACATTGTTCGCTCATCATGATGATGTGAAAATCTTTCTTCTGTAATTAGTTCTCTGTATATTTTAAGGGTATTGTTTGTAAAAGTCTCCAAACGTTCCTGCAATGCTAAATCTTCATCAAAAAGAATTTTAAATTGTTCTCTATATCTTTCCTCCCGTTCATTTACTATGTGTCGCATTACATCAATCCCTTTGTAATATATTAAGTTGGCAAATTCAATTGAGTATATTTCGTGTTTAAAATCCTTCACTTCGGTATTAGGACGACCACCATATTTACCCAAAAGTCTCCATTTGTATATTTCGTCATTTATACCATTTTCCTTTATGTGTTTTTTGTAGGTTTTTATTAATTCTGTAAGAGGGTCGTATGGTGAAGATTTATCTATAAGCTGAAAGCCCATCTTCTCTAAAAAATCATTAGTGGGCCAGCCACCACCTCTGGGCCAATCATAGGAGCCGTCAAATTCATACCGAGCATAACGCATTACTTCCTTTGGCGGATATGGTTTTCCATCGACTATAACATTCCATCTTGTTGAAGGTATTAAATCTTGGTTTTCTTTTTCAATTGCTTTAACTCCTTTATGAACGTGTTCTTTAGTTATTGAATTTGGATTGAATTTCATTCCTAATGTATTTAAATTTATTTTATAATTTTTTCAACACTTTTTTATTAAAACAATACATTGAATTTTTCGATATTTTTTTTTATTACTACTGTAATAATGCTTATTTATTTTTTGACGCTAAGACCTTTTTTTTATAATTATAATTTTCTGCTAGCTTTTTTGCATAGTTGGTTATAGCATCCATTTCATATTTGGGAGTTGATGTATCTCTCAATTTTTCCATATATATCTCATTAATTTTCTTTCTAGAAATTCTATTGTAAAGCACCCGTTTATGTATTAAATCCAATCTATTTAATTGGCATATTTCAATTGTATTGGCTCCTTTAATACTACCATCTTTAGGGGTGCAAAAAATTCCATTTATTTTTATATGTTTTGAATAATTATCAAAAGTGGGATGAACTATTTTGAAATCTGCGCTATTTGTTGGATAATTTTTGTAAGCATTAGAATAAGTAACGTGATCATTCAGAAGAGTATTTTTATCTCTTTTTTTTGTATTACACCCATAGCAGCTGAGACAGAGGTTTTTGGGATGAAACATCCAAAAAGTTTTGTGCGATTTAGGCACAATATGTTCTATTGGATCGCCATAACCCCCAAAATTTATAGGCATTCTACAGTAAGCACATTTATTATCTTGAAAGATTGAATAATGCTTTTTTATAAATACTTTGATACTCTTGTACGAAGGGCTCGTCCACGATGTAGATTTTCTTGGTTTGGGTATTGGCTTATCATAAACCAACCCATAATTATATTTTAATTTTTGATTACGCTTCCAAGTCATTAGCTATAACAGTTTTTAAAACTTTGTAAAATGGATCTTGCCTATGTAAATTATCGAAATTGTATTTTCTTAATTCTTCTTGAGCATCCGATATTTTTTTATGATCTGGATTTGTTTTAGACATTTCATCTAAAATTTCCTGAACCTTTAAGGACAAATAATAATTTCGATCCGTGGGCATCTCGAAAATTTCAAAAAGAATTTGTTCAGCTGACCAACCTTCTGTATCAATCATCTCTAGATTTTTAACAATTAAGTCGCCATTATTGACATCTCGTTTTAAAGAGGTAATAGAGGAGTTTTTATGGTCCAAATCTGAAACAATAAAATGTGAATGTGAAGCAATAATAAAATGGCTGTCTTTAAATACTTCTATAATTGGTTTTAATGTGTGAATTAATTTGTTCTGCCAATTAGGGTGCAAGCTTATTTCTGGTTCATCAATAATTACAACTGAATTAGGCTCTATATTAGCAATGATTGAAGAAACAATATGTAACATATGTATCTCTCCAGAACTAGCTTTTTGAAAGTCATAAAATACATCCCTATAAACTTCAAATGAATCAAAAGAAGCAACATCCAAATCAGATAAAAATTTAAAATGTTTAAAATGCTCTTTAAACTTAGCGTTCTGTTCATCATCTTTAGTTTCCGTCCAATTATATTCAAATTTAAAATCAAGTGTTAATGATCTACCATCAATAGTCTCTTTATCGAAAAGGTTTATTAATAAGTTTAATAAATCACGAACTGAATTGTTGTCATTGATAAATCTTAAGATTGACTCATCGCCAAATTTCTTTGTTTTATTATTTTGACTAATAAATTTCTCTAGTAACATTCGAAATTTTTCAATCTGTAATTCATTTGGATTACTATTTTGGTTGGAAGTAATTTCAACAAGAAGGGGTAAAATCTCTTTATTCTTAAAAAGTTTATTATAATTGGGTCGTTTTGCGTAGAAAACTGTGATTCTTTTTTTTAAAAATAATTCATCAAAAACTCGATCTAATAGAATAACCTGATTTTCTTTATTAATTATTTTAGAAAGGTTTTTAAAAATAGTTTCAATTGGCTTATTAATAAAAATATTATTTGAAGCCGTTCTTAAACCCCCATACACATAAAAGTCTGTTTTTTTTGAAAAAGGAAAATCGTCATTAAATGTATACGCATTTGCGATTAATCTTTTTGGTAAAAATTGTTGTTTTTCAAATCCAAATAGTACGGCATCATCATTTAAAGATAAACGAGAGTTAATATTATCAAATATTGAGCGTGTTTTATTATTTAAAATGTCAATTTTAAAAGTGAAGTCTAATTGGGATTTACTAAAAGGATCAAAATCATCAATATAGTTCAAAATTTCACTTATAGCAATTAGTGTTTTAGTTTTCCCTGTACCATTACCCCCAATAATTAATGAGATATAAGCAGATCTGCTTTCTTCACCAGGATCTGCTAATGATATATTATGATTTCCTAATACCGGATGATTATAAAATTGAATAGAAATAATTTTATACATAAGCTCCTATTTATATTTTTTAATTTCCTCCGCAACCCTACCCAACTCAACTTCTTCAACCTTATAAGTTTTAGGCTTTTTAAGAGGTTTGACTGCGCTCACCCTAAAATTTTTCTTTTTGCCTATGGGCTTGACAGTTTGTTTTTTCAAAGCCTTTATCTCCTCCAACAACTCCCGCGCATCCCCATCACTCTCCATCTGTGGCACAAGCTCGCCTTTAAAGGCTTTGTGCAGAATGGCTTGCGGTAATGTATCTATTTTTTGTTTTAGGGCTTGGTATTGTTGCTCGATGGCATCTGCTTTGGCAAAGAGGTTTTTTATTCGGGCTACTATTTCCTGTTGCTCTTCTATACTTCCAATATAAACTGGAAGTTCCTTAATTCTTGTTAATGCCAATTTACCTTGCGCAGCTGATTTTATTGATTGCATCATATTTTCAAAACAAATTGATGATTGTAACCAAAGTGCTAAATAATCGTGATCAACTCCCTTTTCCAAATCAGTAATTTTCGCAGCATTTTCAGTTAAATTGGCCCCATCCATCTCAAAAGGAATAATACCCGCATCTCCGATTTTCGCACCTACTATCGTTATATACAAATCGTTTTCCTTTACAGTATATCTCTTAATTTTTTCTTGAGTCTCAGGCAACAAATACCTTAAATTTTCAGTCAACACTGATCCTTGTTTTAAATCTCTAGCACGGATGTAAGGTAAACCTGTATCTTCATCAACTAAATCATGACCTTTCGGAAGTCTTTTTCCGCCTTTAACTTTACCTATGTTATCAATAGTTGTATGAATCCAGCCATTTGGAATAGGATGTAAATAAAAATTGGTATTTTTTTCTACTTTTAATGAAGTTGTATATTCCTTATTAAGTTCTCTCCACTCCGCCGTCAATTTCCCCGTAACCGCCTGCGTCAACACCTGCTGCCTAAAATCTTTTAAAAATTGGGGGATTTTATCTAAGCTTTCTTTTATCTGTTCCAACTGCCCAAATAATCGATCTAGTTTGGCAACAATGCGGGTTTGTTCAGGTAATGGGGGGAGAGGAATTAATGTATTTTTTAATATTGTTTGGTTTATATTCTTTTGAGCAACACCTTTACCTTCACTCAGTATCGAAGAGGATAATTCCAATAAAGAGTAGGTTATATATTTTTTATTGATGAGCTCAGAAGGCGTAATACCTGCAATAGCCTGATTTGTAGTCGCTTCAATTTCCAAAACTCCAATTCTTCCAATTGTGGCAAAAATTGTAAATAATATTGTCCCTTTTGGAAATATAGTAGCTGATGAATTTTTTAAACCCTTTTCCGTTATATACTCCGTTGCTCGATCTACAGATAGGCCTTTTATGTCAGAAATTTTAACCCAAGGAATATCTCCATTCCAATATGACGAATTGCTTCGAGCTGGTGTACCGCCACTTTGAATCTTCGCTAAATCATCCAACGGGCAAAAGACCCAATTCTTTGGTAATTCCTTCTCCATTATCCCAACTCCTTTATCATCGCATTCAATTGTTCCGTAATGCTATTAATTTCCTTTAAAGCCTCTTTGGCAATGTCTATAGGTTCGCCTAGATCTTCAGAGTTGCTAATGCTCTCATCCGCAATGAGACCTAAATCTAAACTGTCATTCTTTTTAGCTATGGTTTCTCTAGGTATGCATTGCCAACGTTCATCTTTTATAGCCTTACGTTTTTCGTCGCTTATTTCGCCATTGTATTCTTTTTCTAATCTATCTACTGTTATACCGCCAGTATAGGCTTTTACAAAACCTTCAAAAGCATTTTCTATAAAAGGGGTGCGCTTGCCATAGTTGGGAGTGTTGGTACGCATATCGTAAAACCATACATTTTTGGTGTTGCCGGTTTCGGTGGCTCCTCTGGTAAAGAAGAGTACGTTGGTCTTTACACCTGCTGCATAAAAAATACCCGTAGGCAAACGCAACACGGTGTGCAGGTTGCATTTATCCATAAGGTCACGGCGTATTTTTTGGCCATCACCGTCCTCAAACAAAACATTATCTGGCAAGACTACTGCCGCTCTTGCCTTGCCATCTTTTTTTAGGCTTCGGTATATATGCTGTAAAAAGTTGAGTTGTTTGTTGCTGGTGGGAAAGGTAAAATCGTCACGGGTAGGACGTTCGCCTCCTTTTTTTGTTCCAAAAGGCGGATTGGCGAGTACGCCGTCAAAATCTTTTAACTTTTTTCCGAATTCGGTTAAGGTATCTGCTAAATAGATACGGCTTTCCATTCCGTGCAAACGAGCGTTCATCAGTGCCAAACGGTGGGCATCGCCAACAAGTTCTACGCCGCTAAAGGCTTCTTCTTTTTGAAACTTGCGAGCATTTTCGTCTAGATTAAAATTTATATCATACTTTCTATCTAAATAAGCATAGGCGGCAATCATAAACCCAAAAGTGCCTGCTGCGGGATCGTTCCAGCGTTCTTTTAATTTTGGCACCATCAAGCTCACCATAATATTAATAAGGGGTCGTGGTGTAAAATACTGCCCTGCCCCGCTCTTTTTTTCACCTGCGTTTTTTTCCAATAGGCTTTCGTAAATATCGCCCATTACGTCTCTGTCGCTTTCTTCATACCAGTCCAATTGGTCTATAGCCTGAACCAGCGTATTGAAGTTTACGGGTTTGCGTAAGCTCGTGGAAGCATCTGCATATATTTCCTTGATGCTTTCACTGGTGGTTTCGGCACTAATTTCTGCAAGGAATTTGCGGTAGCGCAAAAAGGCTTCGTTATTGTCGTGTTCGTTAACAAAACTTTGCCAGCGGTAGCGTTCAGGGATGTGGTTTTCAAAGTCCTTTACTTCGCTTAGCTTTAAGAATAGTATAAAGGTAAGTTCGTTAAGGTATTGGTGATAGGTTACGCCATCGTCCCGCAATACGTTACATAGATTCCATAGTTTTTGGGCAATTTGGTCGGCGCTCATAGAATTGATACTGATTTTCAGGTTTTTATTTTTCTAGTTCCTCTCCCTTTTTCAGGGAGAGGTGGGCTTTCTTTTTCGCTAGAAAAGGAAAGGTCGGAGAGGGTGCACTCAATATCTAATTATTATGATTTGTAGATTTACCCCTTCCGTCTTTTCAAAACTGCATTTGGCAGTTTTGAAAAGCCACCTTCCCCTGAAAAAGGGGAAGGAACCATTTAGTTATTTATATTGTTTTACGCACCTTCGGCGTATAGGTTTTTATTTATTGTTTTTAATATTTCTTCTAGGTTGTTTTCAAATATTTTGTCAATACGCTTAAAGCCTCCTTCTTCTTTAAAAGGATTTTTGTCTAGGTCTTCTTTGGTAAGGACAGTTTCTGCAATTAGTTGGGCGTGGAAGCGTTCCAGCCATTTTTGTTGGATTTTGTTCCAAGTTCTCATTGCATACACTTTTTGAAAAGCGTTGTCAATTCTGTCTTTGTGTGCGACCAAATGCACATCTAAAGCCAAAGTGCGAATATAGGAAATGATGTCCGCAGCTATGTCTTCATTTTTGGCATTTTTCCAAGCGGTATGTAATGTTCTGGCATTAAAGCCTTCTTGGTCCAAAAGAAGTTTTAATTCTTTAAGAGATTGTCTGTCCAAAGAAGTAGGTCTATTGCATATTATTTGAATAGCGGCTATTTTATTGCGGTTTTCTTCTATGAATTTTTTGAAATTTTCTATATAGTCTTCTGGTTTTTTGGCGTTTCCATAATCGCGTTCAATACCGTAAAATTCATCTTCGTGTTCTGAAACCAATTGATGTTTTGGACGATATACTTTAGTATCTAAATAGTTCCAAAGGGAACCATAACTTTGTATTATTTGCTTTGCTTCGCTAGCTTTTATTTCCTTTAATTTTTCAATGAACTCTTTTGGTTCAAGACCATCTGCGGCATACATAAAACGCTCTATATCGTTTTCTTCAATCTTTCTTCTCTTCCGCTGTAGTTTTGCAATAATTTGTTCTATCTGCGTTTTTATGCGCTCATCGCTTTCAATATGGTCAAGCTCTTCAGCCAATTGCACAAAAGAAGTGGAAGGTTTTTCTACGGAAGTCATTTGTGTATAATCGCCCAAAGCTTCGTGTACCCGCACGGCATCATAAATATTAAAGTACTCCTTCCCTATTTCATCACATTTTCTGGTGGCACGGCCTATCATTTGTTCATACAAAATACGAGAGCCTACTCTGCGAAGGAAAACTAAATTGCATATTTTCGGCACGTCTATTCCAGTTGTCAATAAATCTACCGTAACGGCTATGTTGGGATATTTTTCGTTTTTAAATTCCTTTGTGAGTTGTTCCGGGTCGTAAACATTGCCTGTTATTTTTTGGATAGCATTTTGGTGTACATCCATACCAATTGCTGCAAATTCTTCTTTCAGTATTTTTACAATCGTATCCGCATGGGAATCCCTTACCGCAAAAATGAGGGTTTTCTCATCACTTTCAGGGTCTAAGTGCTGCACCAACTCTTTGCATACAGTTCTGTTGAACGATTCGGTGAGCACTAGCTTATTGAATTGTTCAATTTCAATTAAAAGGTCATCTTCCAATTCAGCGAGCTCTTCAATTTTATTGGTTTCAGGATTAAAAACTTTAGGCCGTTCGCCCTTCTTCCAAAGAATTCCTTCTTCACTCAAACGGGTTTTAATTCGATAGGGTGGCTCATGGTCTGCCAGATAACCCTCTAATACTGCTTGCCTATAAGAATAACTGAATACAGGTTTTCCGAAAATCTGAGTGGTATGCAAGGCGGGGGTTGCGGTTAGACCAATTATATAAGCATTGAAATATTCAATCACCCGTTTGTATTGGCTTACATAGTCGTCCTGATCTTTAAATTGAAGGTCTTCATCCTCCATTTCTCTATCTAAATTATATCCTCGGTGCGCTTCGTCAATAATGATACAATCATACGTATCAATGGGCAAGGTATTGTCTTCTGAATAAAACAATCGTTTTACCATACTCTGCACGGTAGCAAAGTGCAATCGTGCTTCTGAATCTGGATTTCTTGTTTTTAATTCGTCTATGTGATAAACTTCCCCAAAGGTGTTTAGTCTTTCAATCTTGTTGTCTTTATAATTCCCTAGGGCCTGTGTCGCCAAGAGTCTTCTATCGGTAAGGAAAAGTATTCGTTTAAAACGGTTTGCTTTAATAAGACGATAGGTTAGACCAATAACGGTTCTGGTCTTACCTGTTCCAGTTGCCATCACCAACAATGAACGCTTATCCGTAGGTTCATTGATTAGTTTCTTTTCAATTTCTTGAATGGCTTCTATTTGATAGTCTCGTAGACCAAGACCATTTCTATCTTGAAGATAGTCATAATCACTCTTTTCAAGTCGATTGTTAACCTTATCTAAATCTTTTTCAAACAAGTCAATAAGACCTTGTGGTGAAAACCATCCTTTTAATGCTATTGCGCTGTTACGCTCATTGCGGACATCTAAAAACCAAATCCCACTCTTAGTCTTTATCTGCTCTAGGTATTCACGCCCATTCGTTGAAAATAGAAAGGGCGCTTTATAGTTATTCCATTCGCTAAGAAATAGCATATCCTCTTTTTGTTGAAGTCGTTCCGCATAGATTTTAGATTGTCTTAAATCTGTGGATATGTCGCTTGCATATTTTTTGGCTTCTACAATTCCATAGAGTGTTTTTCCAATAAACAAAGCATAATCTGCCCATTTACCATCACAAGGCCATTCGGCAATTGCCATCATTCTGCCTTTTTCCGGAAGGGTTTTATTTGATTTATAATTTAAAGTCTCCGTATTACATTCCCATCCAGATGCACGCAGTTGCGGATCAATCAGAATTAGGCGTGTGTCTTTCTCGTTTAAATCGAGATTCTTAGCGATGTTCTCCCCTCTTCGTTTACGGGCTTCAGCAACTTCTTTGCTCTGGTTTAGAGTTTCAATTTTGTTTTTATAATCTACAACTTGTTTTGAAATTACTTCCAACTGCGCGGTTAGCTCTTCTACGTTATTTTGGGTTCTTTCAGGAAGATGATATTTCTTTTGTTCAACGTAATCGTTATTGTAGGTTTCATAAAACCATTTTGCTAACTGGAAGCTTTTTTTAAGAATAAAAAGTGCTTCTTCTTTTGAACCTGTTCCATCATGACTTGCCCTGTTCCCAGATGTACGAATTGTATGGAGAATCCCTTTTACAATTTCTGGAAGAATGTTTTTGTAATAAAGTTGATTGATTCTGTCAACCTGAGTTCCATGCAAATCTCCCATTTGCTCAAAGTCCCAGATCAATATGCTAATTTTTTCGGAAAATAGACGAGTCTTAGAAAGTGTGGAACTTGGATCAATATGAATCAATTCCTCAGCAATCTCACAGATAGTGAATAATTCCGGGTAGTCTTTTTGGAGAAACGAAAAACTGGAACTCATTAATCTTGTAAAATTGGTTAGTTAATTCCTCAAATATAAAACAATAAAAATCCATCCCACTACGGAAATCCGCATTGGCGACAAATTTTCTGGGGAGAACTCGAAAGATAAAATATTTTCCCTTTAAGAAAAATTTAAGATGTAGATAATCGATGAAATATGCCTCTGTAATTGCGGGAAGACTGAAAGCCAACAGATTGCATTTTTACCGCTTCCGTGGCTCCTTTACCACATCTATGGATTTGCCTTTTAGCCAATTTTTCATTTCCGGGGTGGGCTGGTAGTTGATGTGGAACTTTTTTATCTCGTGCGGCCGCAACAATTCAGGACTGGGCTGGGGGGTGCTTTTAAAGCCCATCTTAAAGCGGCCAATGTTTTCGAGATTGATCACGTGGCCGTCTGCCAGCAGCTCCTTCATCTTATCGCCAAGGGCGGTGAGCACCGCTACCACGTCGGGCCGCTTTACGGTGCACTCATTGCTTATCAGGTAACTGAGCCGTTTAATATCTATCTCGCCCGTGCCAATGGCCTGCATGATGTAGTATTCCTGGCCCTCGGGGCCAATGTTGTCCTTGCGTTTGGTGATGCGGTATTTGAGTGCCATGAAGATTGCTATTGAGTGAATGGTTAATTTCTAATAAAGCTCAGGTAATTGCAATGCAAAACACAGTTAGTTGCGTTTGCATCGCCCGTTTCTTGTAGCTAAAAGTAATATAATTATTGGAATAAAATTATAAAATTGTTGTGGTGGAATACTATAATTCTTGATAGGAAATTATATAATTTTTCACGAGGCTGTTTTTGGAGGAGAATAGCAGCCCAAGCGTGCGGTAGTAGCAAGATACGTATAAAATTGAAATGGATGTTGGTTTCTTATTATTTATTGACCTAATTTTTTGAGCCATCATTTTGGAGTCAAAACGAAAATGAAATCGAAATCGAAATCGAAATCGAAAACGAAAACGAAAACGATATTGAATTTGAATTTGAATTTTAATGAAATGACTGAGATGAAAATAATGAGTCTATCGGGAAAGACGAGGGAAGAAACGCGGGGCAATCGCGCACCAACGGGGGCTTTTATCCATTTGTTAAAAACTCACTTTTCGCAGTATTTTTTATAAGCCCCTAAAATATAGTCCCAACCCTGTGCGCTGGCCATCATTTCGCGATATTCAGCTGCTCCCTTGCCGTGGTTTTCAAAATTTCGGTGTTCAAAATATACTTTTGCTCCTTCGCCATTTTCCGAAAATACAATTTCAATATCACTTGCCTTTTCCGGATCGGGAACGGGTTCGCGGGTGGGGCTTATCTGCCATTTTAATTTTATTTTTTCGTTTTCTTCTAACTCAGTTACGCGCCCCCAATCACAACGAAAGCCGTAAGGCCCTATTTCGGTACAGAGCCCGCCCTTTTGCCGGTCAATCCGAATTTCCTTGAGTTTGTCCTGCGACCAAGTGTATTCCTTTGGCCACCAGGCGTTGAGTTCGTTTAAAAATTTTTGGAAGGCCTTATCCCTTGCTATTCTAAGATTGAATTCCCTGCTTATTTTTTCCATTGTCTAAGATTTTGTTTTGTAAACAGTCTTTCTGTGGTTTAAAATTAATAAGGTGAGGATATAAATCAAAACGATGCCAAAGGGAATTGCTATAAACCTATATTCGGGCAGTAAGTACCAAAGGGCGAGTACCAAAATAGTTCGGATGAGGGCGTGAAAAATGCCGACCCAATGCTTTACGATCCAGGAAAACGGCAACCACATAAGTCCAGTGAGTATGCCGACGGTAAGGGGAAGAGAGGTATAGTCTATCAAAAAGAAGGGGATGGCAATGGAGTAAACAAGGATGGCCTGCCCAGCAGTATAAAGAAAAAGGGTATCGAATTCGTTTTTTGGCCTGCTCTTGTCGAGAAAGTTTTCGCCTGTGAATTTTGAAAGAAACAGGCCGAGATATACTATACTTCCCGTTCCAATAAATACAGCCCAAACGGCAATAAAATCGGAAAAGAAAATGCCGGTTGTGCCAATCAAGGCCCAAATAATAAGACCGGCCAAGGGAGTAGCTAAAAATTTTTGGTTGATAAATTCAAGGCGCTGTTGTTCTAAGGTTCTATAGTCCATGGGTGCAATTCCGTCTATTTTAGTACTTATTTGAAGATTTAAATTTATTAAATATAATAATTATCCAATAGGAACCGCACTTATTAAGTTTAAGGTAGAGGAAACAGGCTCACTAATTTATACCTATGAAATTCTGGATCTTGTGATTTTGATGTAGATAAAATGAAGTTGGGAAGTTTAAGATACGCAATTCATTAAAACTCAACTGCCGTCGACGGACACACTTATGAAAGTATCGAAGGATTGTGGGTTTTCTGAAACTTTAGTCTTTACAAGGGTCTTTTATGAGAGGCTTTATTGCTATTTGTAAATTTTTCAGGGGCCTACGGTATATTCTCGAGGCTTGTACAATGGGTTTAAAGCGCGACCATTGCGCATATATAAAGATTTGATTTTGCCCTGTTATTTGTTTTTCGGTTGATAATACAGAATTATAGCTCCATTCTTAAAAGTTTTGTTCTTAACGAGTTTAAAAATAATCCTGTTGTTTATGTTTTCAAACAACCGCAAACCCTTTCCTTCGACCAGGGGATGAATGCAAAGTTGGAATTCATCAATCAATTGAAGGTGCAGCAATTGGATAATCAAACTGCGGCTGCCCACAAAGATATCCTTTCCCGGTTGTTGCTTGAGTTCCAAAACCTCCTCTTTTAGGCTGCGTTTGGCTATTGTGGCACTTTTCCAAGTTACATTTTTAAGCGTACGGGAGAAAACTATTTTTGGAATTCTGTCAATAACTACGGCAAAATCATGCATCGATTTGTTCTCGGAAGGATTATCCAGAACCGTCCGCCAGAATTCCATAAGTCCATACGTAATCCTGCCGTACAGGATTGCATCTCCCTGCGCTAGAAGTTGGGTATAATGTTGATGTATTGCCTCATCAGGAATACCGGCAGTATGGTCGCAAAATCCATCAATTGTCATATTTAATGCTGCAATTATTTTTCCCATCGACTTATAGTTTTTTGTAGATATTCTTGGATGACCGCAAAGATTCGTTTATAAAAAAGCGGGCGATTATAAAGCATTAAACTTCCTGAGAAGCACAAAGTATGGTATGTGCTAAAGGACTTAAGCTAAGGGCTAATTGGCCTATTTTTATACCTGTTGAGCGTTTGTGCTTAGTTATCAATCCGGTTTTAATGGCGCGCCTACTACCAGCATATCGTGGTCCTTAAAAACTTTTACGACTTCCTCTTTTGAAGGGGGCGAAGTCCATTGGTCTGTTACCTTAAAAAAGGCCTCCATTTTTCCCGCGGGCAGGTAGGAAACAATCATTTTTCCTTTTTCCGATAATTGGATAAAGGCGTGCTGCACCTTTCGGGGCAGAAAAATGGTGTCGCCCGCTTTCATTTCAAATTTATCATCGCCCACTTGAAACAGGTATTCGCCCTCCACAACGTAAAACCATTCATCCTGAAAAGGATGGATATGCAGGGGCGGGCCACCTTTGGGGGTAAGTCCGGTCTGTTCAAAAACGGCCAGATCGTTGTCGGTATCGCTTCCCGATATCTTTATACCCAAAATATTCAGGGTTACGCCTTTCATCTTGTAATGCTTGCCAAATCTCGCTTCCCCTGAATTTACCTTAAAGCCTTTATTGGTACGCATATCAAATTTCCAAGTTACAGGTTTGGCGATAAGGGAAAGTGGCAGGGCGGCAAGTAGGGTGACTAATAAGTGCCTTCTTTTCATTTTCTATCATATTTGTTACTTAAAGTGTTGGACTTTCGGATTTTCTTATAAAAATAACGAATTTAAAATTCAGAAAATACTGAAATGAATGGGTTTTTTGCATAATGGGCAAGGTGTCTGTACTTGGAAAGTTGCGTGTAAATTAGCACGAACCGTTCGGTTTAACATAAACCCTAAATAGACAATGGGCAAAGGACTTCCCCTGTAGGCAATTGGAGCGTTTTTATTGAAGAGGTTGCTTAGGGGAAGGAGCTTTAATATATAATTATAGGATAACAACAAAAGCTCCCCGCCCTGAAAGGGAGGGGTGTCAACTTTAGTTGACGGGGTGGGTAGATCAATTAAAACAGAGAGACAAAACCCCTTCCGGCCGCCGATCACAATCCGTTTTTTGATCGGATAAATTCCGGCGGCCACCTTCCCCTTTTTTTGAGTTTAGGGGTTTTATTGAAGTTTTTTACTTAGGGGAAGGAGCTTTTTGGGTCAATGACTATGCCCCCCACCCCCTTCTTCCTGCAACAGCACAAACCCGCCCTTGGTCAAAAATTTCGTATCTGGTTTAAATGCTTCGGCGTTTTCAATGGCGGTGAACCCTTTATAAGTGGGGCCTATCTTTACCGCTACGGGAAGGATTTCAAATTCGTCGGCAGTTTCATTTTCAATTTTTAACACGTAGTGTTTCCCTTCCATTTCCACCACGGCGTTTTCCGGAAGCGCCCACTGGTCTGAAGTGCCCGTAACAATCTGCGCCTCCACAAACATTCCGGCAGTGAAGTTTTGCTCATCCTTTTCATCTATATGCCCGTGGACCAAAGAAGTTCTGTTGTTCGGGTCAATGGAAGTTCCCACTAAATGTACCTCGCCCTTAAAAACTTCTTTTGAGGCCTCAGGCACCGTGAATAAAATGTCCTGTTTCTTTTTAAGCTGTAGGAGATCTTTTTCAAAAACCTTTAATTCCAAGTGGATATGGTCTGTATTCATAATTTCCATAATCTTATCGGCCGGGGAAACGTAGGTACCCGTGTTTACAAAAACCTGGGTCACGTTGCCGTCTATGGGACTGTAAATATTTACAGCTGAAACGATATTTCCCGCTTGGACCGATGCTGGATTTATATTCAACATTTCAAGGTTTTTCTTGAGGCTGTTGTAGCGCGCCAAATTGGATTTGTATTCGCTTTCGGCTTTTAGAAAACTTTTTTGGGAAGTGATTTTTTCATCAAACATAATCCGCTGCCGATCGTACTCCGATTTTAAATAGGAAAGCTGCTCGGCGGTTTCCAAATAGTTCTGCTGCATCGTTATAAACTCTGGATTTTCCAGTGTTACCAAACGCTGCCCTTTGGAAACTTTATTACCCACCAACAATGGGGTGTTTTTAATATATCCGCCCGCGAAGGCACTTATCACGGCCCGGCTCTGTGGCGGCACGTCAATAATCCCACTGGTCTGTACCGCAGTGGCAAAGGGCTTTTCGGTGAGTTGGCCTACCTCCATTTTTGCATTTTCAAACTGCGCTTTTGAAAGATGTACGATGTCATCCCTCCCCTCTGGGGAGGTTAGGAGGGGACTTTCTTTTTCGGAATTGTTGCAAGCCGCCAAAACTAAAGCCAAAAGCAACAAAATTGATTTTATATAGTTCATAACAAAGGTTTTATAGTATTAAATAATTGAGGGCGATGACCGCCTGGTTGTAATTGTTCAGATTTTGGAGGTATTGCAGTTCAATTTCATAGGCGTTTTCAAGGCTTTGGATGTATTGAAAGAAGTCAATCTCCCCATTTTTAAAACCGATATTTGCCGTTTTTAAAATTTCCTCGGAAAGGGATTTTCCCTCGGTTTCATAATAACTCAGTGCTTCTTCATATTTTGAAACCTCGTTGAGCAATTGAAGTTTTCGTGAATTGAGGTGGATTTTATAATCCTCAGCCTGCTGCTGGCTCACGTCCGCCGCAATTTTGGAAGCTTTTATTTTTGAGGCATTCCCGCTAAAGAGCAAGGGAATCTTAAGGCCAATTTGATAGGCATATAGATTTTGGCTCAAGCCCGAATTGCTTCCCAAGGAATAGGAAAGACTGATATCTGGTAACAAATGCTGTTTTTCAAGACTGCGCTTTGCATTAAAAAAATCTGTTCTATTTTCATAATAATCTATTGCTGGGTGCGCTTCCATACTTGAAAGTGAAAGTTTCAGTTTTTCCAAAGTTTGGGTTGAAACCTGCAAGCTATCCTGGGATTGAACAACTGCCTTCAAACGTTCCATTGCAATCCGCACATCTTCCCTACTCTGCCTATAATCGGTTTCCAACTGTCGCTGTTTGGCGCGGGCGGTTATTTTTTCAAGATAATTGGTTTCCCCCAGCTCAAAACGGCGTTGGGCGGCGTGGGCAAAATTCTGATAGAGGCTGTCCAGACTTTGATATACACGCTCCCTGTTTTTTTCAAATTGATATTGGTAATAGGCCGCCGCCACCATGCCTTCGGTGGTTCGCTTTTGCAGGTTGTATTGGCTGCTTTGCATCTCGAACTGCAGCTTGTTGACGTTCCTTTCGGCGAAATAAACCGTGGGGAAAAGAAAATCCTGTTGCACGCCAAAAACTTCGAGCGGCTCGTTGTTTGGTCCTAAATCATTTTCATTGAATTCATAAAAGACCGTAGTTTTATCAAAACTGAAAGCACTCCCTATCAAGGCGTTTGCTTCCTCTTTCTGAAGCGAAGCGGCTTTTAGGCCAGCATTGTTTTCCAAAGCTATTTGCTGTAAGTCTTCCAATGTTTTGGGCGACTCCTGCGCCATTCCCGAAAAGCCAAGCAAGAAAATAAGTATGGCCACAGGCAACTTTTTAGTTTTTCTTTTTAAACTGATTGTTTTTTTATCTGAATCAAAAATTGAATAGAGCACCGGCAACACAACCAAGGTTAAAATGGTAGCGGTTATTAAGCCGCCAATAACCACGGTTGCCAAGGGTCTTTGCACCTCAGCTCCGGCGTTGGTGGAAATGGCCATCGGCAAAAACCCAAGGGCGGCAGCCGAAGCGGTCAAGAGCACGGCCCGCAGTCGGTCTTTTGTTCCCTGTACTATCAGTTCCTTTTTATCTGTCATACCTTCTTTTTTGAGTTCCTTAAAATGTTCTATCAACACTATCCCGTTGAGGACGGCAATCCCGAAAAGGGCAATAAAACCAACCCCTGCCGAGATGCTAAAGGGCATATCGCGAAGCCAGAGCAGCAACACGCCGCCCACTGCCGCCAAGGGTATGGCGGAATAAATCATCAAAGCCTCCTTGACCGAATTAAAGGCGAAATACAGCATCACGAATATCAGCAGCAAGGCCACGGGTACCGCTATCAGCAGGCGGTCCTTGGCGCTTTGTAGGTTTTCAAATTGCCCGCCGTAATCGATAGTGTAGCCCACGGGCAGCTTGATGTTGGCGTCAATCAATTCTTGTACGTCGTCCACTACGCTCTGCAGATCGCGGCTCCGCACGTTGATGCCCACTACTATCCGGCGCTTGGTGTCGTCGCGTGAGATTTTTGCCGCGCCTTTTGCGTATTTAATTTCCGCGAGTTCGCGCAAGGGCACTTTTTCCCCGGAAGGAGTATCTACATAGAGGTTTTGCAGGTTTGAAAGGTCGCGACGGTTGTTTTCATCCAGCCGTACCACGAGGTCGAAGCGTTTTTCGCCCTCAAAAATGCTGCCCATGGATTTCCCTGCAAAGCCCATGGCAATCATTTCGTTTAAATCTTCAATGTTCAGGCCATAGCGGGCAATTTTGGCACGGTTGAAAGTTACGTTCATCTCGGGCAGGCCGGCTACTTTTTCCACAATAATATCATCTGCGCCTTCCACGTTTTCCACAAGGTTTTTTATTTCGTTGCCAAGGCTGCTGAGCAGGTCGAGGTCTTCCCCAAAAATCTTGATGGCGATATCGGCGCGAACCCCTGTGATAAGTTCGTTAAAGCGCATCTCAATAGGCTGGGTGAATTCCACTTCCATCCCGGGGATTATCGTGAGGGCTTCCTTAAATTTTTCCGCCAGCTCATTTTTACTCTTGGCAGAGACCCATTCCTTTTTGGGCTTTAGGGTGATGATTACGTCGCTTTCCTCCATAGACATGGGGTCGGTGGGCACTTCGGCGGCACCGATACGGCTGACCACTTGGTCCACTTCGGGGAATTTTTCTATAAGAATTTTTTCAATCTGGGTGGTGATGGCAATGGTATTGCTAAGGGAAGTTCCCGTTTTCAGCACGGGCTGGATAACAAAATCGCCTTCGTCCAGCGTTGGTACAAATTCGCCACCCATAGTTGAAAAAAGATAAATTGTTGAAGCTAGAATCAGTATTGCAACTCCCAATACCAACTTTTTAGCACCTAATGCCCAACGAATTGCCGGTTCGTAAAAACGATTCAAAAAAGCCATTAGTCTGACTGAAATATTTCTTTTTGAAGTTTTAGTGGGTTTTAAAAACAATGAGGCGGCCACGGGAACGTATGTAAAACAAAGCACCATGGCTCCAATAAGCGCAAAGCTGAAGGTCTGCGCCATCGGGATAAACATTTTGCCCTCTACCCCACTGAGGGAGAGAATTGGGATAAAAACAATCAAAATAATCAACTGCCCGAAAATGGCGGAATTCATCATTTTTGAGGAGCTCTTCACGGTAAGCTCGTCCTTTTCACTTTGTCTTTCCGAAGAAGGAAGTGCATTTAGCTTAGGCGCGTGCTTGCTGATTTTAAAGGCGACAAACTCTACGATGATTACCGCCCCGTCGATGATAATTCCAAAGTCGATGGCGCCCATGCTCATCAAGTTGGCATCTACGCCAAAGAGGTACATCATAGAAAGAGTAAAGAGTAGCGATAGCGGAATAACGGAGGCCACCACGAGCCCCGAGCGGAAATTTCCCAACAATAGCACTACCACGAAAATCACGATAAGCACGCCCAAAATGAGGTTTTCGGCAATGGTGAAGGTGGTTTTCCCGATGAGCACGCTCCTATCGAGAAACGGATTGATGTACACGCCTTCGGGCAGGGATTCGGATATTTCGGCCACCCGGTCCTGCACATCCTTGATAACCTGATTGGAGTTGGCGTCCTTTAGCATCATTACCTGGCCGAGGATTTTTTCGCCTTGGCCGTTGCCGGTAATGGCGCCAAAACGGGGGGCGCTTCCAAATTGCACTTTGGCGATATCCTTCACATAAATAGGAAAGCCGTTCTCGTTTTTTACCACTATATTTCGGATGTCCTCCAAAGAGGTAATCAAGCCTTCGCCCCGAATAAAATAGGCCTGGTTTTCCTTTTCAATATAACTTCCGCCAGAAACGCTGTTGTTCTTTTCCAAGGCGGTAAAGACTTCCGCGGCCGTGATGTTCATGGCGTTCAGCTTATGGGTGTTGATGGCCACCTCGTACTGTTTTAAATGGCCGCCCCAAGTGTTTACCTCCACCACCCCGGGAATGCCGGAGAGTTGGCGTTTAACGATCCAGTCCTGGATAGTGCGCAGTTCGGTGTCGGTATAGGCGTCCTCATAGCCCGGTCTCACGTCGAGAATGTATTGGTATATCTCGCCCAGCCCCGTGGTTATCGGGCCCATTTGCGGCGTGCCGAAACCTTCGGGAATGTTTTCGGAGGCCGATTTTATCTTTTCGGCTATGAGTTGGCGAGGCAGATAGGTGCCCATACGTTCCTCAAAGACGATGGTAACCACCGAAAGCCCAAATTTGGAAACGGAACGGATCTCGAGCACCCCCGGCAAATTTGCCATTTCCAGTTCCACGGGATAGGTGATAAACTGCTCCATATCCTGGGTGGAAAGATTGCGGGAAGTGGTAATTACCTGCACCTGGTTGTTGGTGACATCGGGCACGGCACCTATGGAAAGCTGCGTGAGCGAAAACACCCCAAAGCCTATCAGCAGCAGCGTAAACAAACCGATGATGAGTTTGTTCTTTATACTGAATTGAATGATTTTTGTTAACATAACAAATTATGGGTTTATCATCTTCAACATAAAACTGTTGAAAATCGAAATAATAAAAATTGATACTGACCGCTTTTAAAGCGATAAATGGTGGCCTCTAGAAGAAATTGGAAATAATTATTTCCAAGAAAGGCCTATTTAGTTATGCAAACTTAGGTGGCTGAAAAATTGAGAATTTTTCAAGTGAGGAGTATAGATTTTGATAGTGGAAGGTGTGCGATTGCCGTGCATGTATTTCCACCTTTACAATAGAAATTTCAAAAGGAACCAGCACCACATCTGTTGAAAGATGGTGGCAGGAAATATGCTGAAAAGGTAATTCTTCATGCTCCTCGTCTTCCTCATTGTGATTTTTCTGGTGCTCCATTTTTAAGGAGCCGTAGTGTTTTTCAACGAAATTGAAGAAATCGTCGCCGTAATTTTTAGAGTGGTATTCAGCGTGCTGAACCAAGCGCCCAAGCAGAAAAATATCTTGCATGCCAAAACCTACGCTTTGAAAAACGACAAGCAAGGAAAATGATATGGCAAACAGTGATTTCATTCAAAAGGTAAAATTAGTCAATAATTATGAAAAGTAGGCGCATAGAAATAAGATTACTTGTGAACTTCACGCGTACCCCCATGACCTCCGGCCACAATGAGCAATACTTTAATGCTTAAAAAAATAAACTTAAAAAATTGGATGATGGGGTTCATCATCACAAAACGTTTGAATTTTGATATTCTCTGTGTCATTTCTTATTATTTATTTTTATTACTATTATTATTGGTTCTTGAATACTACCTATGATTCTCACTTTACTAACTACTGCCTAATGCCTAATTATTCAGGAATTAAATACCAAAAAGGTTTCATTTTGGCCTTGTAAATAAAGGCATAGTGCAGCATCAGTTTCAGCCAATGGCCTGCCAACCCGATTTCTCCAAAGGTTTTTCCCAGTTTTCTGCCCATGGTATCTGGATATTTTTTGTAATCTGGCACAATTGGAAAGGTAGTGATACTAACCCCACTGCCCTTTGTGATCCCAAAGCCCGCTGAGGCGATACAGGCCGCGCCCATATTGCCCATAGAGCCTTTGTGGTGCAAGGATTCCGTATTGTTTTTTATACTGTCTATAATATTGTCTGCAACCAATTTGGCCGTAATTCCAGAGGGCATCCCCGTTCTTGGTGGCGCTGGAAAGATTTCGGTGCCATTTGGACTTTTGCGGGGCTTGGAAATGCTATGCGGTGGCGCAAAAGCAATGCCCGGAGCAAAAATATTTTTATAGCTTGGGTTTTGATAAGTTTCGGGCCAATCCTGTACGGTCCAATCCTCATAAGGTTTTGGCGCGTAGTCTGCATCCACTATCATAAACCCTTTAAAAAGTTTCTCCGTAATGTCGTTATTGTCTTTATCGAAAGCCTTGAATCCGTGGCCCGAAAAGGATGGAATCAGCATCGCAAAATCGTATTCAATGGTTTTATATTCCCCGGTCAAAGTTTCATAATGTGCAAGTCCGTCTTCAATTTTATTTACGCCAGCGCCCAGAATCCAATCGATATTGCGATCTTCAAAAACCATCTCGACCATTTCGTGCGATTTCATAATGTTGCTGCCGTAGCTTAGCAACATACCGTCCATTCCAAAGTCTCCCAATTCATATTCGTTGGAAATCCAAGTGATTTTAGCTTTGTCGCGAACCTTTTGACGGCGAAGCTCCTGTTCCACATTCAATATATATTCAAAGGCAGCACCTTGGCAGGTAGCCTTTGCGTGGCCTGTGCCGATAACAATTTTTGTCTCTTTACCCTTTTTCATTTCAGCAATTAGGGCCTGTAAACCTTCGTTGGCGTGGTCTGCATGGGTATAGGTACAAACCGAATACGTTTTGTTTGTTCCGGGATTCAATCCTTCAGTAGCCTCAAAATTGAGTTTGGGACCTGTGGCGTTTATCAGGTAATCGTAAGTTATTCTTTCGGTTTGGCCTCTTTTTTCTTCAGAAACATATTCAGCCACCACAAACGGATTTTCAGTTTCGCTATCGCCTTCGGGATAAAAGGAGGTAACTTTCGCCTGCTTAAAACCAATTCCTTTCTTTTTATATAAAGGTGCAAGCGGAAAAAGTATTTCCTTTGATTTCATTCGGCCAATGCCCACCCAGATGTTTGAGGGAATCCACTGATAATTGCTATTGGGCGAAACCACGATTACTTCGTGGGTCTTGTCCAGTTTTCTGCGAAGGTGTGAGGCAGCTACGTGACCCGAGATTCCTGCACCCAATATTACGATTTTTGACATTTTTCGAAGATTTTAAATGTCTAATTTACATCAATGAATAAAACCCTAAAATGATTTTAATCATATAAAATTGAGACAATTAGACTCTTCAAAATTGATTTTATTTATTTGAAAAAACAGTAACTTTTGTTACACAGCAGAAAAAACTTCTCCATTAAAGCTTTTTATCAAGTCCGTTTCTTATAATCTTGACAGCAATCAAACCGATAACAGCGCCTAATAGTGATACCGCCATATTAATTGCAAACAAAACAACATTTACGCCTCCAGATTCCATTATTGAAATAGGATCAAAACCAAGTTTTCCAAATATTTTAATAAAGAAAATACTGCCGAAAATTCCTGCGATGGTATTTGCTGTAAATCCCATTGTATATTTTTTCTTAATGGTGCCATATACATTAGCTCCAATAATGCCAACAAAAATGCTGATAATTGCAATGAGTGTATCTGTCATAATAAATGTATTTCAGAACACTGTTAATGTTCCCCATAGCCCACATCGCCCATCTTCCCTTTAAAAATACGGTACTGAACAAACATATAAACAGCCACTAAAATGGCAGCAATTACAAACCAATATACACCAACTGACAATCCATATTCATGCGCAGCAACATTATAAAGCGTTAAGGAAGGATTTACATCATTGGTTGAAGGCAATACTTTTGGGAATATTGAGGCCACGGTAGTGGTTAATCCGCCAAATAGAAACAAGGA
The DNA here is from genome assembly GCF_000952855.1 of Aequorivita vladivostokensis. Taxonomy (GTDB): domain Bacteria; phylum Bacteroidota; class Bacteroidia; order Flavobacteriales; family Flavobacteriaceae; genus Aequorivita; species Aequorivita vladivostokensis. Next base: position 329,312 of record NZ_JSVU01000003.1, read on the forward strand.
AGAAAACAAAAAACCCACGCCATCCTTCTTGAAGGATTTCACTTTAAACAAACCGAAAAGTCCCGTGAAAGCAATGAGTGGGAAAATCCAAAGCCATGGGCGTTCTATAAAGTTATGAAAAGGTTTTGGTTCAATGATATGCCAGCTAAATAAAGAAATTACTACCAAAGCCAACATCACAAAATTTAAATTAAAGATTACTTTTTTTAGCTTTTGATTTAAATCGGAATTGGTTTTGAAGATAATCCAATTTGCTCCGTGAATGGTTAATGCCACTACCCCTACCACCCCCAATAGCAGCGTAAACCAATCAATGATACCTAAATGTTCTGCATGGGGGCTAAAGGATGAATTCCAAAGTGGTAAAAAGAAATAATGGGGTTCGTGTTCAGAAACACCATCGGTTACCATTCCTAAATTCACGCCCCTAACTACATTTCCCAAAGCAATTCCAAAAAAAAGAGCCAATAGCAAACTTGCAATTCCAAAAGCTTTATCCCATATAGTTTCCCACATTTTGTTATGGATCTGCCCACGTAGTTCCAGACCAATTGCCCTAAAAATGAGGAGCCATAAAATCATAACCAACGGTAAGTAAAAGCCACTAAATGATGATGCGTATAAAGTGGGAAAAGCAAAAAACAACACACCTCCAGCAGCAATAAGCCAAACTTCGTTGGCATCCCAGAATGGGCCAATTGCGCTTGTAATAGCTTTTTTATCCTTTTCGGTTTTGGCAAAAAACAAATGGATGATGCCTGCACCAAAATCATAACCATCCAAAATAACATAGATGGTCAACATTGTCATTAAAACGATATACCAAAATAATTCCATAGTTAGATTTGTTTTGTGGTTTCAGGCCCTTTATTGATGATTTTTCCTGCTAGCATTAAAAATAGCAATCCCAATAACAAATAAAGACCAATAAAACCAAGCAAGGTGAATAATGTGTTTCCCGATGAGACGGTTGGCGAAATGCCATCAGCAGTTCGCAAGAGATTATAAACCAACCAAGGTTGCCTACCCAATTCTGCGGTGTACCACCCTGTAGTGTTCGCTATATATGGAAATGGCAACATAAACATCAGAGACCATAAAATCCATTTGGTTTTATAGAGTTTCTTTCGGAGCAATTGAATGCTTGCAAGAAGCATTAAAGCAATAAAAATTGTACCCAAGCCAACCATAATATGATATGAATAATACAATCCAGGAATGTTAGTGGGGTATATACTTTCATCAAATTCATTCAAGCCTTTTATTTTAGCATCCCATCGCTGATAAGTTAAAAAGCTCAACACATTTGGAACGGCAATTTTGTTGTCGAGTTTTTTATTTTCCGTATCTGGCTGACCAATTAAAATAATTTCAGAACCTTTATCTTCTGTTTCAAAAATTCCTTCCATAGCCGCGAAAGTTACAGGTTGATGTTTTACAACATTCTTAGCGGTCCAATCTCCTGTGGGAAAAGCCACCAAAACACTAGAAATCAAACCAAAAATCACTCCAGTTTTTACGAAAAGTTTTCCGAATTCACTATGTTTATTGCTTAACAGATAGAATGCGCCTATGGCTGCCACTACAAAAGATGCTGTAATAACTGAAGCCAATTGATTGTGCAAATAAGAAGGCAGCAACCAAGGGTTGGAAAACAGAGCCCCAAAATTGTTAAGCACAAATTTTCCATTCTCTAAAATTTCATAACCTACCGGATGTTGCATCCAAGAATGGGTAGCTATAATTAAATAACCACTAGCCCAAGACCCTAAAAACACTAGAAATCCCGTTAGGAAATGGAGCTTTTGACCCATTAATTTTTCTCCAAAAAGGAACAATCCCAAAAACGAAGATTCAAGGAAAAAGGAAAACATCCCCTCCATTGCAAGGGTCTGCCCTATAATACCCCCTGTAAGCTCTGAAAACTTTGCCCAATTGGTTCCAAATTGAAATTCCATTGGAATTCCGGTAACAACACCCATTGCAAAATTAAGTGCGAAAATCTTCATCCAAAATTTCGCGGCATCGTTGTATTTATCAATTTTGGTTCTTAGGAATTTCCATTTAAAATAGACAATCATTAAAGACAATCCCATGGTCAATTGTGGAAATAAATAGTGGAAAGTGATAGTAAATGCAAATTGCATTCTATCATAAAAGAGCATATCTTCCATACTTCAGAAAATTGATGGTGAAAATCTAAACAAAGATAAAAGATGCAGCTTCTTTATAATGCAACTTTTGTTACAGTTTGTAAAATATGCTGCTCCTTTTTCTACCTTTATCTAAATTATCCATATTTTGAACCTCAGAAAATACCAATCTATTTAAAACCATGATAGTCCACGACTTCAGCAACGAAAATTCTGTTCTCAACCAATTTGTTCTGGAAATGCGCGATGTTTCCATTCAAAAGGATTCCATGCGCTTTCGGAAAAATATTGAGCGTATTGGGGAAATTCTCAGTTATGAAATGAGCAAAACACTGCACTATAAAACGGAAGTGGTAAAAACGCCGTTGGGGGAAAAGGAAATGAAAGTACCCGAAACAGATATAGTAGTTTGTTCCATTTTACGGGCGGCCCTGCCCCTCCATACGGGGGTTATAAGTTTTTTTGACAAGGCCGAAAACGCCTACATCTCTGCATTCCGGCACCACGCGGATGGCGATGATGCCTTTGAAGTGGTAGTAAATTATCTGGCATCGCCCTCCATTGAGGGAAAAACCTTGATATTGACCGACCCGATGCTGGCAACGGGAAAAACGTTGGAAAACGTACTTAAAGCCTTTAAAAGTCACGGAACGCCAAAGCAAATCCATATTCTATCCATCATCGGCGCCAAACCGGGAATAGCTTATATCCAGGATAAATTTCCCGAAAATACACATCTTTGGATAGCAGCCGTAGATGAAAAACTAAACAGCCGAGGCTATATTCTGCCTGGCTTGGGCGATGCTGGCGATTTGGCGTTTGGTGTGAAACTGTGATTATTTAAAATCCTCAACATCGTCGCTTAGATCATAAACTTTTTCAATCTTTAACTCTTTCTCCAGAATACTGCTGCCGGCAGCGCTGCGGTATCCTCCTGCACAATGTACCACTATGGGTTTGTCGGTAGGAATTTCATCTGCTTTCTCGCGCAATTGATGTAGTGGAATAGCAATGGCTTTGTCAAAGAATTTCTCTTCGGATACCTCACTTTCATTACGGATATCAACAATGGTGTACTTTTCTGTATTCTTTTTGAAATCCTCCAAATTGAAAGCAGCCGATTTTTCAAAACTGGCACTCCCGAGGGTAAATACTGTTTTCACATTGGCTTCATAACCAATCTTAGCCGTACGGTGAAGAATTTTTTCAGCATTTTCAATGGAATCGACAACCAAATGGAATTTCTCAACGGGCCGTACAATAGACCCCAACCAGGTTTCAAACTTTGATGTGTCGGAAGTAGCCATAATATTTATACTGCCCGGCAAATGGTTTTTCTTAAAATCTTCCTCATCGCGAATATCAATAATCAGGGCACCATTTTCGACCTTTTCAACATTCACCTTAAATGAAATACCGCCCAATGCAGTCCGCAGGTTTTTTGCGCCGTTTTTGTTTACGTCCACATTATACCCAAAATAATGCGGGATAAAAGGTTGGGAATCCAGCAAATGGTTTACAAACTGCTCCTCTGTCTGTTTTTTGAATGCCCAATTGCCAATGCGTTCGTTGCCCAGCGTACTTGAGGAGGCGTCCTCGCTCATCCCTTTTCCGCAGAGCGAGCCTGCGCCATGGGCTGGATAAACATAGGCGATGTCCGGCAGGTCGGTGAATTTGTTTTGAATGGTATCATACATCATTTTTGCAAGTTCCTCGCGTTTGGCCTTCATATGGCCGGCCTTTTCGCGCAGGTCTGGGCGGCCCACATCGCCCACAAAAAGGGTATCTCCCGTAAAAAGGGCGGTCTTGTTTTCTTCCGTGGCAACAATGGTAACGCTATCGGGCGAATGGCCCGGGGTATTTATAGCCCTAAAAGTGGTATTGCCCATTTTAACCTCATCGCCATCGTCAAAAGAGACGTGTGGGTAATCAGCGCCCGTTTTCTCACTGCAATATAGTTTTGCACCAGTTTCATTGTGAATTTGAAGGTGTGAACTCACAAAATCGGCGTGAGGGTGGGTTTCAAATACCGCAACTATCTTGGCATTGTTTTCTTCGGCGTATTTGTAATACTGGATTGGGTTTCTTTCGGGATCTACCAAAGCCATTTTGCCATCGCTGATAATGGCGTATGAAAAATGTGAAAGAGGTTCGTATTCAAATTGTTTAATTTTCATAATCCTTTTTATTTAAATATAATAAAAATCAGCCTTGGGGACAAAACCCCAAGGCTGATTTTTTTAAGTGCTTAAATACTTTTCTTCGCCAAATACCAATCTACTTTTTCCAACGAATCGTCTGCCAATCTTTCATTAAGCTCATCCAATGTTTTTGGGGGCCCTACAATTACCTTATCCCCTTTTTTCCAATCCAAGGGCATTGCCACGCCATATTTATCTGATGTTTGAAGGGCATTCAGCGCACGTAAAATTTCATCCATATTTCTACCCACATTTAATGGATAGTACATTATTAAGCGTATTTTCTTATTGGGATCGATAAAAAATACCGCGCGTACGGCAGCTGTTTCACTTTCATTGGGTTGAAGCATCCCGTATAGTTTTGAAACCTTCATATCCAAATCTGCAATGATTGGGAAATCAAAATATACGCCTGTATTTTCCCTTACATTTTGAACCCAGCCCAAATGTGCGTGTATGCTATCTATACTCAAACCTAAAAGCTCTGTGTTGAGTGCGTCAAACTCACCCTTTCGCTGTGCGAAACCACTCATTTCGGTGGTGCAGACAGGTGTAAAATCGGCTGGATGCGAAAACATCACTACCCATTTGTCCTTGGCAAAGTCTGAGAACTTTATTTTTCCTTTTGTTGTAACTGCCTCAAAATCTGGTGCGTTATCTCCTATTCTCGGCATTGTGTTTACTTGTTGTAATTCTGAAGTTGTTTCCATAATAATTAATTTTAACTATTCTTTTTAAATTTTAGATAAAATTAAGCTATAATGAATTTGTGTACAGTAACATAAGTTACACTACTGTTTGACTATAAATTCCATATAGAAGATGAAGATGGCCATTACAAAAATAAAATAGCCAAAAGCCTTTTTCAGTTTTTTTCCATCGATAAAATTCCCGAGATAGCTACCGATGAAAATACCTATCAGTGATATTGTTGTGATGGTCAATAGAAAATTCCAATCTATCTGTCGTACCAGGGCATCGCCCAGAAAAAAACCAATCAATGAATTTAGCGCAATAATAATGAGTGAAGTCCCTACGGCCACCTTCATCTCTACATTGGCCAAAAGAACCAGGGCAGGTATTATCAAAAAGCCACCACCCGCACCAATGATACCTGTTACGGCGCCTAAAATCAATCCCTCAATCAATATTAAAGGATAGTTGTACTTTACTTTTCCAGTAGTTTTTTTGGTTAGATTTTTTTTTCCATTTAGCATGGAAAAGGCAGCGGGAATCATTAAAAGTGCGAAAAGACCAAACATCCCCATTCTTCGGGTGAGTTGGAATTGGCCTATGGTCAATAATACATCCGGCAAAGCGGGCACTAAATAATGCCTTACCAATGTAACCCCGATAATTGCCGGAAAACCAAATACAATTGCAGTCCGCAAATCTACATAGCCTTTGAAATATTGCTTTATTCCACCAACCAATGCGCTGGTTCCGACAATGAACAGTGAGTAAGCGGTCGCAGATTTTTCATCTACCGAAAATAAATAAGCCAAAACCGGTACTGCCAAAATAGAACCCCCGCCGCCAATAATGCCCAAGGATAAACCTATAAACAATGCGCTTATATATCCAAGGATTTCTATTAATGCCATAATTACGGGTTAAGGGTCAAAAATAGCTGGTTTAATTGAGGTATCAAGTAACATCGGTTACAATGTGGCTATGCCCTATTTTTTTGAAAGCATAAAAAACAGTTCATTTCCCGCTCTTTGTGGAATTGAATTATAAGCGACCTCCATTGTCTCTATTTTAAATTTTTCTTTAAAAAGGGAGAGATACTCTGTTTTATTTCCCCCGAAAGGAGGTTTGTCATCATTTAAGGGAATATTGAAAAGTAATCCTACCAACTTGCCATTTGGCTTGAGCAGTTTGTGCATTTTATTTACATATTCTTCACGAAGTGATGGTTCCAGCGCACAAAAAAAAGTCTGTTCCAAAATCAGGTCGAAGGTGTCCTCCAATTCAAAAAAGTCGGCGTGCAAAAGGTTTTCCTTAGGAAATGACGGGATGCGTTCCACAAGATTTTTTAAGGGAATTGATGAAATATCCACCACAAAAACATTGTTGAAACCGTTTTCAAAAAGGTATTCCGCCTCATAGGAATTACCGCCACCAGGGATCAAAATCTTTAAATTTTTATCTGAAAGTTGGTCGATGTATTCCTTTATTGGCTTAGAAACGCAGCCAATATCCCAGCCCGTTTCACCACTGAGGTATTTGTGGTTCCAAAAGGTTTCGTAATAATTCATATGCTAATTTTCAAAACGGATACTCCAAATGCCGCGCACTTCATTTTCGCCGTAGCCAGTAGCCTTATCCATTGGGTACAGTTCCTGTATCTTGGACAAAGTAAGGGTTTCCAGTTCCTTTCCGGGCGTGCCGTGACATTTTAAGCACATGGAATTGGTAACGATGGGGTAATAAAATTCTGTTTCCTTGCCCAAATCAACCACAATCGGGTTTACCTCGCCTCCGGCAGCCACTTGTTTTTTGAAGTTTTCAAGATATTGTAGCTCTGCGGCATTGGCTTTATTTTTTGGGTTTCTCGGTTTATCCGTAACGCGCTTAATATATGCTTTATGGACGGTAGCCATACTGTCTGTTATGGGCAAAGCCTGAACATTACAAAAGTCTAGGGCGGCAATAACCCCGTTTTTCTGGATTTGGCCCATCAGGTTCTTTCCCAATTCGGCTTTGGTGGTCTGGGCCATTTGCATGCCGCGTTCCTTCACGGAAGGTTGCGCATTTGTATTTTGGTTTTTACCCATTCCTTTACCATTTCCCATTCCGCGACCCATTCGGCCCTTCATCTGCGGTCGGTCGCCGTGCATTTGCTTGTAGTGGGCATCAAACCATTCGGGCTCTTCTATATCATTATCAAACATATAATCTGCAATTTGCTTGATAGTCTCCTCTGGATAGAATTGATAGGGCATTAAGCCAAATTTCTTGACCGCGCCGGGCATTTTTGATTTTTCCTCGGAAGGATTTTTTAAGAAATTGACGAAATTTTCCACAAACGCTTCCTTTGAAGTGTTTTCCGAAATATAATGCATCTTTACCGCTATCATAGGCGGGGCAATCATCGCTTCTTCCGAAATTTTTGGATTGTGGCAAACGTAACAGTTGTTTTCCATCAATTTCTTGCCGGGATGTTCCTGAGGGCTTGTAAGTATTAAGTTTTCTGCATTTTCGGCAATCGCTAAATATTCGCTGCGGGGATTGGTATTGCAGGCTGTGAATAAACTGATCAAAAATAATGTGGCTAAAAGTTTCATATTTTGAGTATAAAGTTGTGGACAATTCAAAAATAAAGGGAAACTTCACGCTTGGCAGTAACAAAAGTTACACTTCAAACTTTTTAAAATGAAATGATTAGGTATTACTCAAAAATTTAAAGAGAAACTATTTTAATGCTATTTCGGTTAAGTTCGATTTTCCCCATGGATTCCAGCTTCTTCAACAAACGCGACACCACCACGCGCGAGGTGTGAAGCTCATACGCAATTTCCTGATGCGTGGAATTGATCAGGGAATCATTGGTTACCTTTTTTTTGTTTTGAAGGTATTTCACCAAGCGCTCGTCCATATTGTAAAATGCGATGCTGTCAATGGTTTCAAGCATTTCGGTAAGGCGGGCGTGGTAACTTTGAAAAACGAAGTTGCGCCAACTTTTATACTTGCCCGTCCACTCCTCCATTTTTTGGATGGGTATCATAATCAAAGTGGTGTCGAGCTCTGCGATGGCTCGGATCTCGCTTTTGGTCTGCCCCAAACAACAGGTTAGGGTCATGGCACAGGTATCGCCGCGCTCCAAAAAATAGAGCAGCAGTTCGTCCCCGTCGTCGTCTTCCCTTAAAATTTTTATGGCCCCCTTGAGGAGCAAGGGTATGGAGCGTACGTAATCGCCAATCTCAATTACCTTTTCGCCTTCCTTTACTTCCTTTAAAACACCTACTTGGCCAATTTCATCAATTAGGGCGTCCTCAAAAATATGGGAGAAGTTTTCCTTTAAATTATCGAGCATTATCACTTTGTTTGGTTGGTTTTTTTTTTGACTTACGAAAATACCGAATTTAAAATTAATTTTTCCTGGCTTCCCGCCTTTCCTGTCGCTCCAGTTTTCTGAAATAACCGCGGAAAAGGAAATTGTGCCGCAGCGCTTCCATATTTTCATTCAATTTCTCGGCAGCTTCTTTTATATCCAGCATCGTGGAATCGATATTCTTGACCAAAACCTCATCTTGCGTAATGTAATTCAAAGCACCTTTTCCCGATTTTATTTCGGAGAGATAGGCATCGAGATTTTGGGTTATTTCATTAATGTCCTCGCTCGATTTTTCAAGATTGCTGAATACGCCCCTTATTTGGTTGGCAGAAACCGTATCGCTCAAAAGCACGGCCGCCGCACTTTCATCATAATTGACTTTTGAAATAAGGGCGTTAATGCGCGCAACCGCCGTGGAAGTACCCGCAGCGGTTTGTTTGAGTTCAATTACCGTCTGCCTTAAATCCTGGGCCAGCAAGGTATCGGTTACCAAGGCGCCCAAAGTGCCTTTGCCCTCAAGGATTTTATTGGTAATCTTCAACAGATCGGCGGTGAGCAAGGCGGCGTTTTCATTGGTGGTGTTCAGGGTGGAGAGCATATCGTCGGCGCCAATCTTGCTGTAAGACTGGATGGTATCGCCGGAAATTACGGGTTTGGCACTGGCAACTTTCCCTGGAATAATGTTCACGACCATGCTTCCCACCAAGCCATCGGAACCGATGGAAGCAATAGCATCGGTTTTAATGAATCTTGCCGTTTTTTCCTCAATCATCATTTGGATGGTGATGCTTCCCTCCTCGATCATTTCAATCTTGCTTACGGTGCCCACGTTTATACCGGAGTAACGCACGTTGTTGCCTATAATCAAACCATTTACGTTCCCAAAGGTAGCGTAGAGCGCAATGTTTTTGCTGAAAATATGCTGTCGGTTGCCGATGGAATAAAGCGCCGCAATAAGAATGGCGGTGCCCACCACTACGAAAAGACCGACTTTTATTTTTTGGGAAGTTGATTTAGCCATAATTTTTAGTTTTTAAAGAATGCCCGGGTTTGGGGATCGCTGGAATTTGACAGTTCATCATAAGTACCCTCGGCATAGTTGATTCCATCTACCAATAATATTATTCTATTCGATATTACCCTTGCGCAATCCACATCGTGGGTGATAATGAGGGAGGAGGTGTTATACTCTTTTTGGATGCTTCGCATAAGCTGGATAATCTCGTTTGCCGTAATGGGGTCCAAGCCCGTTGTGGGCTCATCGTACATTATTATTTTGGGTTTTAAAATTAGCGCCCGTGCCAGTGCTACCCTACGTTGCATTCCGCCGGAAAGTTCGGAAGGCATCAAATCGATGGTGTGCAGCAGTCCCACGCTTTTTAGCGCATCTTGTACGGATTGTTCCGTACTTTTAAAATCCTCAATTTTATCTTTGTGTCTTCGTAACGGAAACTCCAAGTTTTCCCGAACGGTCATTGAGTCGTACAAAGCACTGCCCTGAAAGAGGAAACCGATTTGAGTCCGCAGAAAATCCAATTCCCTTTGGCCCATGGTGATGATGTCGTGACCGTTAATGGTAATGCTTCCACTATCGGGCTGGATCAAGCCCACAATACACTTGACCATAACCGATTTCCCCGATCCAGACTTGCCCATAATCACCAGGTTTTCCCCTTTAAAAAGTTGAAGATTGAAACCTTTGAGCACATGGTTTTCGCCAAAGCTCTTATGGATATCTTTTAACTCAAGGACTGGTGTTTGGTTTTCTTTTTTCATTTAAACTTCAAAAAATATATCCGAAACAAATACGGCAATAAAATCTATTATAAATAATAACATTGAGGAATAAACTACCGCTGAATTTGAGGCTTCCCCTACCCCCACGGTACCTTTGGAACAATTGTAGCCTTTGTAGGTACCCATCAGGCCGATGGCAAAGCCAAAGAATACGGTCTTGACGGTTGCGGGAAGCACATCGCTAAAGCTTAAGGCGTCAAAAACCTTATTAAAATAAAGCGTATAGGAAACATCTCCCTTTAAATTCTCAATTATCGCAGATCCGAATAATGCGACGGTATCTCCCGCAATTACGAGCAAGGGCAACATTAAGGTAACCGCCAATATTCTGGTAACCACCAAATATTTGAACGGATTGGTGCCCGAGACCTCCATAGCGTCTATCTGCTCGGTTACACGCATGGAGCCGAGTTCCGCACCTATTCCGGAGCCAATCCTTCCCGCGCAGATCAAGGCGATTATTACCGGGCCGATTTCCCGCACTATGGAAATACTGATCATGGATGGCATCCACGAGGCCGCGCCAAGATCGGTCAAAGTGGGCCGCGATTGAAGCGTAAAGACCAAGCCCAAAATAAAACCCGTCACCATTACCAAAAACAGGGAGCGGATGCCCATATTGTAGCATTGACGTATCAATTCCCTAAATTCAAATGGCGGACTGAACAATTCCCGAAAAAAACGGCCGGCAAATAAGGTCATATCGCCAATTTCGGCGAAAAACGATTTTGTGCGGGTTATAAGGGAGTTTTCTTTTTTCATATACAACAGGGAAACCCAAAGATAATCCTAAGGATAGGGAATAACTATGACAAACATCAGCAATAAATTTAATTAACAGATTCAAAATCTTATTCTTAGCAAACAGATACCATCCAAATTTAACTATCAATTTTGAGCTCGATTATGACTTTGGTCAGGGTTTATTTGCTTTAATTTTTACAAATTTGTTATCAAAATTTAGAACAATGACGAATCTTGGTTTAGTCCTTTCCGGTGGCGGAGCAAGGGGCGCCGCGCATATCGGGGTATTAAAGGCATTGGAGGAGCACGGCATTTCACCCACCCACGTTTCGGGCACCAGTGTGGGCGCCATTGTGGGAGCGCTGTATTCGGCGGGGGTCCATTGGTCTGAAATATTAAAATTCTTTAAAACCGTTTCAATTTTTACCACCAAAAGATTTGCTTTCACCAAACCGGGGTTTTTGGATACCGAAAAGTTTTATGACGACCTAAAGGTGTTTTTTCCGAGGGATAATTTTGACGCCCTTGAAAAATCGCTCTTTATAACCGCGACCAATGTGATTTCGGGAAATTTAAAAATTTTCAGCAAAGGGCAGCTTATAAAACCGGTTATAGCTTCCGCTTCCTTTCCGGGTGTTTTTACCCCAACCGAGATTAATGGTTCGTACTATATAGATGGGGGAATACTGAATAACTTTCCCGTGGAGCCGCTAAAGCAACACTGCGATACAATTATTGGGGTGTATATCAACTCCCTACAGAAAATCAGCATCAAGGATTTGAATCATTCCTATAATGTTGCCGATAGGGCACTTAAAATCAGGGCGGTTTCAGATTCTATAAGAAAATTCCCCGAATGCGATTTGGTTATTGCGCCCAAAGATGTGGGAGGCTTTGCCATATTCGGTATGAGCAATACGGATGCTATTTTTGAAATGGGGTATTCTGAAGCGATGACCGCTTTAAAGGAAAACGAAAACCTATTTAAGAATTGACTACAATTCAATTTCAAGTTGGATTGGGCAGTGGTCGGAGCCATAATATTCCGATAATATTGCTACATTTTTTATTTTTTCGAGCAAGGGTTCACTTACCAAAAAATAATCTATGCGCCACCCACTATTGCGCTCCCGAGCCTTAAACCGATAGCTCCAGTAGGTGTAGGCTACGCTATCCGGATGGAAATGCCGATAGGTATCCACAAAACCTGCGTTGAGCAAATTGTCCATTCCGTCAATTTCAATTTGGGTATAACCGGCCGTTTTGTTGTAATTGGCCTTGTCATTTTTAAGGTCAATGGGGCGGTGGGCAACATTTAAATCGCCGCAAAGAATTACAGGCTTTGATTTTTTCAAATTTATAAGATAGCTTCGGAAGTCGTCATCCCAAGTCTTTCTATAATCCAGCCTTTCCAGTTGTTGCCCAGAATTGGGAACATATACATTGACCAAAAAGAAGGTCTCAAATTCCAAACAGATTACCCGGCCTTCGTTGTCGTGTTCCGCAACGCCCATATCGTACGTAACTGCCAAGGGTTCCTTTTTGCTCAAGACCGCAACACCAGAATAGCCTTTCCGCTCTGCCGAATTGTAATATTGGTGATAGTGGGTGATTTTGGACAAAGCCGTTTTTACCTCGTCATCCTGGGCCTTGGTTTCCTGAAAGCAGATAATATCTGGATCCATTTTTGAAAAATCCCCAAAGAAATCCTTTTTGGTTATCGCCCTTACGCCGTTGATGTTCCACGAGATTATTTTCATAGCATCTGTTCTTTTTGTAAATATCTGAAAGGTGGAGAGAAATTGCAATTATATACCTGTGAAATATTCGCAATTGCACAACTTAAGCGACACATCTATAAATTACAATAATCACCGCAATACCAAAAATGGTAGTATAAATCAATTTATTGTATTTCGCCAACCAATTGGGAAGGAAAATATCGAAGTTGGCCTTGGAGGAGTCAGAGTACTTTCGGGCAATAATCGTAAGCGGACAAAACATTCTAAAAGCCAGCAAAACCAAGCCTTCCAACAAAACAATGGCTATGCAGATCCAGACCCATTTGTCAATTTTATTGGCGATGGCGGCGTATAAAAGATAGAAAATCACCACATTAAAAAACAGCCAAACAACCGTGTGGAGGCTTTTTATAAACAGCAGTTTCTTGTTTTTTGAATAGGCCATTTTCCTAATCTGAAATTTTCAAATTATACTGAACATCCTGTAAATAGAATTTTCCGTAAACAAAATCGCCATCGGGAAAGTGCCAAACGGCATCGGCAGCAACGGGCAGTTTATAGCCATTGACCGTACCGTATTCGGTAACCGGGGTTGAAAACGGGACGTTTTGGTTGGAATTCACATCCACCCTGTCTTCCGAAATAAAATTGATCAATCGCCCACTCTCGTCGAATTTCAAAATCGCCGATACTGAAACTTCTCCATTATGGAAAACAGCCTTTACCGAATTATTATCCAAGGTGTGCCACTCGATACGTTTGTCAATCAAGGCTGCTGGCGCAAAAAGGCACATATCGTTAAAAAAAGTGACGGTCTCGGTCTTGAACATTTCGGGTTCCGCGATATTTACCACAGGAAAAACGGACAGCAGTTTTATGAGCATCGATGCCTTTCCCTCTTTATACCGATGGTAACCCTGGGTGGGCAAGCCTTTGAAATTGGCTTTCATAAAAAACAAGCGCGTGGGATCTTCAAAAAAATTATACTGTTCCGAAGTGAACGCGAACCAATCCTTTCCCTTTTCCCGCATTTCCCCTTTAAAAATAGCTCTTGCAGTTTTTATTTTAGGTTTACCGATTGCACCGACGTATTTCAGGTAGTTCTGAACCAGAATAGGAAGCTGGGCAATATCGGCTTCAGAGATTATTTCTTCGGAAATGTTCACGCTTTCAAAAGATTGGGAAACTTCTTTTTTAAATTCCCATTCAAAATTCCAGTTCGCCATTGTCAGAAGGGCTACAATAAGAACGATCAAATTGGCGATAGTACCAAATTTGGCGTCCTGCCAATTCACAATAATCAAAACCTGAGATACTACTACAGCGGCTATAGCAATCCAAAACCAAAGATTGTTTTTCAACAGAAATAGAATTCCTATCGTTATAAAAGTCAAAGCGACCGCGAGCCATAAAAGACCTTGCGGTTTTGAGAAATTTTGTGACAATTGTGGAATTTCGGCGAAGTCAAAAGCCTTTAAAAAGCCCATTAAATGAATAAGGCCGTGGAGTAAAAGAAGAATGAAGAATGCAATTTTCATTTAAAATGCTTTTGTGAGTTCAGTCTTAAAAATCCCAAGCCAAACCAATTCCAAATGAGATATAATTCAGTTTTAATTCAGTTGAAGTATTTTCAATCGTTATATCCCTAGAAAGCGAACGGTAGCGAAGCATGGGGCGCAGTGCGAGGTTGGGGGCAAACTCATAATCTACTCCTGCAGCAATTTGCCAACCAAATCCGTGGCCAGTGTCGGCGGCAATACTGCCACTGTTATTTTCAATTTCTATATGATTGTAAACCGCTCCAGCCCTTGCCAAGTAAGAAAATGCGGAAGTGCCGATAGGTTTTATGATTTGAAAACCGAATGTGTATCCCATTTCCTTTAAGGTAATATCCTCCAATAAAAAACTATCCTCACCTTTAAACTCGTTTAAGCCCCAACCCCCATAAGCTGCTAAATGGGGCATAATTTTATAGGCTCCCGTAAGTTCGAAACCAAAGCCAATTTTAGTGTCGGTATTGCCCACGTCACCAGTGGGAAAATTAAGTCCAGGCCTGAATTCCAACGACCATTTTTCCTGTGCTTCCGCGCCAATTGAAAACAGCAGCATGGTGGCAACAAACAAAAAATTGAACTTTTTCATAATGTTTACGTTTTCGTGAAACACTCAAATTTACATTGGAAAGCAGTTTTTTACTATGACAAAAATCAGTTAATTATTGTTTATCAATAACTTAAATCTGATTAAGAAGAGGAAATAGCTGTTTTTGAAATTTGTTTGCGTTTCCACCATTTCACGATTTCAAACCACAACACACTCAACATCCCGATCCCAACACTGATGCCGAGCTGGTTTATATCAAGTCTTTCAAATTGAAAAAACTTAGTGAAGGGCGGTACAAAAAGGAGCAACAGGGTAATGCCCACGGTAATGCCCACTATGATTGGCACCAAGTTGTTTTTATATTTGAATGTGGTAAAGATGGAGTAGATAAAAGAGCGGTTTACAAAGGTCAGCACAATGTTTGCGGTTATGAGCGCGGTATATACCATAGTTCGGGTTATCGCTTCATTTGCGCCATTGCCTACAGCAATTTGATATACCGCAAGTACGCCGGCCGTAATCGCCAATCCTTGGATAATACTGGTGAAAAGTTCGCTCCAATTAAAAAAGGTGCTGGAAAAAGGCCGTGGTTTTTGGAGCATGGAATCCTTTTCCAGCGGTTCGTTTTCATAAACTATCGAGCAGGTTGGGCCCATTATCAATTCCAACAAAATAACGTGTACGGGCGTGAAGATATTGGGATAGACCCAGCCCAAGACCAAAGGGATAAAAACGGTAAGGATGATAGGAATGTGGATGGAAATGATATACTGAATGGCCTTTTTTAGGTTGGAATAGATTTTTCTGCCCATCGCCACGGCCTCCACCATTTTGGAAAGGTCGTCGTCCACAAGGATAAGCGAGGCGGATTGTTTGGCTATTTCGGTGCCCTTCTTCCCCATTGCCACCCCGATATTTGCGGCTTTTAGCGCCGGGCCGTCGTTTACGCCATCGCCCGTCATCGCCACAATGTGGCCCTGTGCTTTCAGGGCGTTGATTATTTTAAGTTTCGCTTCGGGAAACATCCGCGCGAAAATATTTTTTTCCGAAGTGATTCTTGCCAGTTCCGAACCGTTCAGGTCTACAAGGTCATCGCCTGAAATAACTTCCCCAAAGCCCCTGAAATTTACCTTTTTGGCAATGGCCGCAGTGGTTTCGGCAATATCGCCAGTGATAATTTTAACCGCAATGCCCGCATTGTAAAAATCCTGGAATACTTTTGAAATATTCCCTTTCGGCGGATCGTAAAAAGCGACGAGCCCCTTAAATTCAAACTTGAAATGCTGTTGCTTTTTTGGCCAGTCAGTTCCTTCAAATTTTGAAATACCCACACCCAAAACCCGATAACCCTGGGCTGCCAGATCCGTTATTGTCTTTTTTAAAATTTCCTTTTCACTATCACTTAAATTTGACACCGCCATCAAAGCTTCGGGCGCGCCTTTGGCAGCGATGATTCTATCGCCTCTGTCATTTTCAAAAATATGGGTCATCATCGTGGGTTTGCCTCCCAGAGGATATTCGTGGACCATTTTGAAATTGGGTCTTTCATCGTTTTCAGCAATCCTTTCATAAAAACTGTGAAGCGATTGCTCCATAGTGTCAAAAGGAATGGGCTCGCTGGCCCACATGGCGGTGATTATAAGTTCCTTTTCACTGGCGGAAAGCTCTTCTCTTACCGAAGTGACCTTATCGGTCTCCAGCGTGAAAATTTTATCGAGCCGCATTTTGTTCTCCGTAATCGTTCCCGTCTTATCCACACAGATTATCGTGGCACTACCCAGGGATTCCACGGTTTTCATCTGTTTTACGATTACGCCCATATTCATCAGCCGCCACGCGCCAATGGCCATAAAGGTGGTAAAGGCAACCGGGATTTCCTCGGGTAAGATGCTCATGGCAAGGGTAAGCGCCTTTAACAGGCTGTCCAAAACGTCTTCGGAATTGTAGTAATTGATGCCCCAAACCAAAAGAAAAACCACCGCTCCGGCGATTACCATCTTTTTTACGAAATTGTTTATCTGGAGTTCCAGCGTCGATTTTTCGGAAGAAATATCCTCTATGCTCTTCCCTATTTTCCCAACTTTGGTTTGGTTGCCTATCGCGGTTATTTCGGCAATGGCAAGCCCGCCCCCCACTTGGGTGCCCATATAAATTTTGTTGTCTGCGGAATTTGCATCTTTTTCAACAGAAAAGGATTCCCCCGTTAAAATGGACTCATTTACCGAAAAGTCATTGGAATGGACGATAACGCCATCGGCCACAATAGTTGACCCTTCCTCCACCATCAAAAAATCTCCCACGACGACTTCTTGGCTCATTATTTCGATGACTTCCCCATTGCGGATTACCTTGCAGTGCGGTTGGGAGAGCTCCTTTAGTTTTTCGAGGGCGTTATGGGTTTTAGCATCCTGATAAAGTGAAATGGCAGCGACCAAAAGAATGGCGGCGGCGAGGAAAATACCGTCACCCGTATTTCCGGTGAAAAAATAGAGCGTTGCGGCGACCAGCAGTAAAATGACCATCGGTTCCTTTACCAAGCCTTTTATAGCCTCAAGAAAGTGGTTCTTCTTTTTTGATTCGAGAACATTGCTGCCGAATTTTTTCCGCGAAGCCAAGACCTCGGCATCGGTCAGGCCTTTTATGTTGAAGTTGGTTATGGGCATTTTTGGAACGGGCTTGGTTAATCATTAAAATTATGAATTTCCAACCCATTCATTTATGACAACCATCATTAAAAAAAGAAAATTTCCCAAAACGAGGTCTCGACTGCGGCTGCCTGTTCTCCGTAGATAGGCAGGCTCGACAGGACATAAATATCACTAAAAAAAATTACAAAGGGATATTCCCATGCTTTCGGTTTGGTCGTGGAACATCTTTCGTTTCCAGCATCGCAAAAGCTTTCAGCAGTTTTCTGCGCGTTTCGCGGGGCTGGATTACCTCATCGATAAATCCGCGCTGTGCGGCCTTAAAGGGATTGGCAAATTTTTCGGCGTATTTCGCTTCCTTTTCCGAAAGTTTTAGTTCGGGATTGGCAGCCTCGGCAATTTCCTTTCTGAAAATAATCTCACTGGCGCCCTTTGCGCCCATCACGGCAATTTCAGCCGTTGGCCACGCGTAGTTCATATCGGCGCCAATGTGCTTGCTGTTCATCACGTCATAAGCACCACCGTAAGCTTTCCTGGTAATTACAGTAACCCGTGGCACGGTGGCTTCACTTAAAGCATAAAGTAATTTTGCGCCGTTCAGAATAATGCCGTTCCATTCCTGATCGGTGCCCGGCAGAAAACCCGGCACGTCCACCAAAACCAATAGCGGAATGTTGAAACAATCGCAGAAACGCGTAAACCGTGCACCTTTTTTGGAACTGTCAACATCCAAAACGCCCGCCAAACTCATCGGTTGGTTTGCAACGATGCCAATGCTTCTGCCGCCCAATCGCGCAAAACCAACTATAATATTATCTGCATAATCCTTATGCACTTCGAAAAACGAATCAGCATCAATAATTCCTTTGATTACCTCGTGCATATCGTAAGGTTTGTTTGCGGAATCTGGCACGATGGTTTCCAGTTCCTCCCGAAACTCATCGGCAGCTTCAAAAGGCAGTTTTTCAGTTACGGATTTATTGTTCTGCGGAAGATAGCTGAGCAGGGTTTTTATCTGTTCCAAACACACTATATCATTCGCCGCCGTGAAATGTGTCACCCCACTTTTGGTGGCGTGGGTCCGCGCACCGCCCAGTTCTTCGGAAGTAACGTTTTCATTGGTAACGGTTTTCACCACATTGGGTCCCGTAACGAACATATAACTGCTGTCCTGCACCATCAAAGTGAAATCGGTCATCGCAGGGGAATACACCGCGCCGCCGGCACAAGGCCCCATAATTGCCGAAATCTGCGGGATTACACCAGAAGCCTGTACGTTTCTGTAAAAGATATCGGCGTAGCCACCCAAAGACCGAACGCCTTCCTGAATTCGCGCGCCACCGGAATCGTTCAAGCCAATCACAGGCGCACCAACGCTCACGGCGTGGTCCATTATTTTACAGATTTTCTCCGCGTGGGTTTCGGAAAGGGCGCCGCCAAAAACCGTAAAATCCTGTGCGAAAACATACACCAAACGACCATTGATAGTGCCATAGCCCGTAACCACCCCATCGCCGTAATATACTTCGTTTTGCATATCAAAATCGGTCGTGCGGTGGGTTACGAGGATGCCCATTTCCTCAAAAGAGCCTTCGTCTAGAAGATATTCCACACGTTCGCGGGCGGTGAGTTTTTTCTTTTCGTGCTGCTTTGCAATTCGTTTTTCGCCGCCGCCTTTTTTGGCTTCGGAAAGGATTGCTTGCAGTTTTTTATTGTTGTCGGTCATATTTGTGATAATTGAAGCCTCTGCGAACTCTGCGCCTTTGCGGTAATAAATTGCACCGCAGAGACGCAGAGGGCGCAAAGAATTTACTTCGGCATACGAAGTATTTCTGAATCTTTTAAATAGTGTTTTAATGCGAATAGCGCCGCCACTTTGGCCTCCTCTTCATGGACGGCTTTCAGCTTTTCTTCGGACCAATATTTCTTCACAAAATTGGTGTCGAAATTTCCGCAACGGAAGGCTTCGTGCTCAAAGACAAATTTTCCGAAAGGAAGCGTGGTGCTCACGCCTTCAACATCGTATTCCGAAATGGCTTCCAGCATTCGCTGCATTGCCTCGTTTCGGGTTTTTCCGTAGGTTATCAATTTTGAAAGCATGGGATCGTATTGGATTGGCACCTGCATTCCTTCGGTAAAACCATCGTCCACGCGAATGTTTTTTCCGCTTGGCGGACGATACACTTCCAACTTTCCAACGCTTGGCATAAAGTTGTTCAGTGGGTCTTCGGCATATACGCGAAGTTCAAAAGCGTGGCCCGTGATTTTTAAATCATCCTGCGAAAAGGAAAGTTTTTCATTATTGGCAACATTTATCTGTTGTTCCACCAAATCGAGGTCGGTAATGAGTTCGGTAACGGGATGCTCCACTTGTAGGCGGGTGTTCATTTCGAGGAAGTAGAAATTGTGTTTGTCGTCCAAAAGAAATTCCACCGTGCCCGCGCCCACATAATCGCAGGCTTTTGCGACTTTCACGGCAGCCTCGCCCATTTGGTTGCGCAGTTCCGGCGTCAAAACAGAGGAAGGCGCTTCCTCTACTACTTTTTGGTGACGACGCTGAATGCTGCATTCCCGCTCAAAAAGATGGACGGTGTTGCCAAAATTATCAGCCAAAACCTGGATTTCGATGTGCCGCGGCGATGTGACAAATTTTTCAATAAAGACGGAGCCGTCGCCGAAAGCATTTTCGGCCTCGCTGATGGCGCGTTTCATTTGGTCCTCAAATTCTTTGGAATTTTCAACGATGCGCATTCCTTTTCCGCCACCGCCAGCGGACGCTTTTATGAGAATTGGGAAACCAATTTCCTTTGCGATTTCCTTTGCTGCGGCAACATCCGTAATGGCCTCATCGGTGCCGGGAACCATTGGTATATCGTATTTTTTCACGGCGTCCTTGGCGGCAAGCTTGCTTCCCATAATACGGATGGCATGCGATTTTGGGCCGATGAAAATCATTCCGCTTTTTTCGACACTTTCACCGAATTCGGCATTTTCACTTAAAAATCCGTAGCCGGGATGGATGGCATCCACGTTCAATTCCTTTGCAACCTTTATGATTTTATCGCCTAAAAGATACGATTCGTTGGAAGGTGGCGGGCCTATGCAAACGGCTTCATCTGCAAACTTTACGTGGGGCGCATTTCTATCTGCTTCCGAAAAAACGGCAACCGTTTTAATGCCCATGTTTCGGGCGGTTTTCATGATTCGCAAAGCAATTTCGCCTCGATTGGCGACCAATATTTTCTTAATCATTTTTTTCCAATTCAATTAGCAATTTTCCTTTATCGACCGTTTCGCCTTTGGCAATCGTTACCGATTTTACAACGCCATCGCGCGGCGCCGTGAGCGTATTTTCCATCTTCATCGCTTCGAGAACGCAAAGGAAAGCGCCTTGTTTAACTTCATCGCCTTCGGAAACATTCACTTCCAAAATAATGCCCGGCATTGGGGCGTGGATTTCGTCTTCAAAAGAGTCATTCCCCAGAGAAAGTCCCATCTCTTTAATGAGCTGGTCCAAAGGTGTGGCAATAGTTAGCTCGTAAGCGTTTCCGTTTACTTTTATTCGATACTTTCTATTGACAAAATCGCTCTTCAAAAGTTCAATTGCAAAGGATTTATTGTTGTGGAGTAGGTGAACTTTCTGTCCCGAAAGTTCTGTCTGGTCAATTTGTTCAAGGTCGTTAGCATTCAATTGAAATTCGTAACTGTCATCAACGCTAATGCGATAGCTCTCATCCATAAATTTGAAAATTTTGGTTAAAGATAAGGTATGTTGGAGGTTTCGGCAAAAAGGAATTGGGAATGATTTTAGAAAATTCCGTCCAACTTTTGGTATCTTTAGCTAAAATCAAGCACTATGAAAAAATACATTTTTTTAGTAACCGCCTTTGTTGTTTTCGCTTCCTGCGCCCAGCAGAAAAAGAAAGACGATGTAGCACTTAAAACCGAACCACAAACTTATAAAGTAGAAGAAGCGGTGGATGGACTGACCATTCCGTGGGGAATGACGTGGCTTCCCGACGGCAGTATGTTAATTACCGAAAAGGATGGGCGATTGATTCATTTTAAAAATGGTGAAAAAACCGAGATAGCTAACGTGCCAGCCGTTTACAACAGCGGGCAGGGGGGATTGATGGATATTGAATTACACCCTAATTACGCTGAAAACGGATGGATTTATATGACTTATGCTTCTGAGGAAGGACCCGGAAAAGGAGGCAATACGGCGCTGATGCGGTGCAAGCTGGAAGGCAATTCGCTTACGAATATTGAAACCTTATACAAAGCCGAACCCAATACTACGGCCGGACAGCACTTCGGTTCACGGATTGAGTTTGACAATGATGGCTTTGTATATTTCTCTATTGGGGAACGTGGCGAACGCGAAATAAATCCACAGGACATAACCCGTGATGGCGGAAAAATCTATAGATTGAATGAGGATGGCAGCATCCCAACTGACAATCCTTTTTACAATAACCCGAATGCCAAAAAAGCTATTTACACATACGGAAATCGAAATCCACAAGGAATGGCGAAGCATCCAGAAACTGGAAAGATCTGGATGCACGAGCACGGCCCAAAAGGTGGTGACGAAATAAATATCGTAAAAAAGGGTGCAAATTATGGATGGCCAATCGTTACTTATGGCATCAATTACAGCGGTACGGAAATTACCGATCAAACCACAAAACCAGGGATTGAGCCGCCCATTTATTATTGGGTACCTTCAATTGCACCTTCTGGGATGGCTTTTGTAACAAGTGATAAATACCCGCAATGGAAAGGAAAACTATTGGTCGGCTCTTTGAAGTTTGCCTATGTGGAATTGCTCACTTTGGAAGGTGAAAAAGTTACAAACCGAGAGAAAATTGCACAGGATATTGGGCGGGTACGGAATGTAAAAATGGGACCGGATGGGTTGATTTATATTGCCGTGGAAGGACAGGGAATTTTTAGATTGGTGCCTGAATAAAAAATGACCACGAATACACGAATATTTATAAAATTATTCCTGCATTCGTGGTAAAACTTTACCTCTTAGCAGATTTCTTTCTTCTTCTGTAGAAATCGTAAGCGAAATAGGCAATAAGAGCAATTACAAAGTACATAAAATAGGAAACAGGTTTTCCGCTACCGCCAACGGTGGTGAAAAGTCTTTCCCAACGCACCTTTTTATTCATGCCATCCCAACTCATCCAAACGAATACGGGCTTGCCTACGACGTGGTTGAAAGGTACAAATCCCCAAGTACGAGCGTCCTCACTGTTGTTACGGTTATCGCCCATCATCCAATAATAATCCATTTTAAAGGTATAATCAGTAATTGGTTGATCGTTTAATAAAACTTGAGTTCCAGATTGGGTTATTTTATTGTCAATACCTATTTCGCTTCCTTCGTAAACCTCTATAATCCGTTTGTACAGCGGCAATGTTTCGGGCGTAATGGAAACGGTGGCGCCTTTTTTCGGAATGTAAAGAGGTCCAAAGAAATCATTGTTCCAAGGATAATTTTGACTATCTGGAAATGTACCTTCATTCCATACCCCTTTTTCACTTCGGAAGCGGGAAATATTAACCACATTTGGATTGTTCTTCAGCATGTTTAATGACTCTTCCGAAATTCCTCCAAAGCGATAGGTGTTATTTCCGAAGCCATAACGATCGGTAATATCATAACGATTGTAAAGCATTTCAGGGTTTAGCTGACTATTCACCTGCACATCGTAACTGAATTGTAGCTTCGCCCTATCTGGCAGTTCATTTTGTTTTCCGTTGATAAACACATAACCATCACGCACTTCCAAAGAATCTCCCGGAAGGCCTACGCAGCGCTTTACGTAATTCGATTTTTTATCAATAGGCTTGTAGTAATATTTGCCGTCGCCGTACTGCTGAAAGGCATTCACCGTATCCACGGGCCAGTTAAAAACTACAATATCATTACGCTTTATATCCTGGAATCCCGGAAATCTGAAATACGGAATCTGCGGTTTTGAAAGGTAGGATTTCGTTTTAATTACGGGAATGGTATCGTGGACCATCGGAAAGGCTATGGGCGTCATTGGCGTGCGCGCTCCGTAATGGAATTTGCTCACAAACAGGAAATCGCCCACCAAAAGTGTTTTTTCCAAAGAAGAAGTAGGGATAGTGAATGGTTGCATAAAATAGGTATGCACTATGGTAGCTGCAACTACCGCAAAAAGTATGGAACTCACCCACTCTCCCGTGGAAGTACGCGGTTTCAGGCTTCTATCTTTTATGTGGGTTACATTTTGGGTGTAATTGATGTAATAAATATAAAGACCCAATGTAAGCAAGACCAAAACCGTATCGGTTGTGGAATTACGGCCGAAACTGCGTATGGTTTCTACCCACACCACTGGGAACATAATCAAATTTACGATGGGCACAAAAAGCAAAATGGTCCACCACCACGGCCGGTTGATAATCTTCATCAAAACCACGGCATTGTAGACCGGCACGGCTGCTTCCCAAGCTTTTCTACCTGCTATTTGGTATAACTTCCAGGTTCCGGCAAAATGGATTACCTGAACTATCAAAAAAAATATAAACCAACCTGTCCAACTCATCGTTTATTGTTTATTGTTTATTGTTATTTTTTATTAAAAGCTGTTAATTCGGGATTCGGGATTCGGGATTCGGGATTCGCTAATTTGGGATTTGGCAATCCACAATCGTCAATCGTTAATCTTCAATCCCAGCACATCCTTCATCGTAAAAATACCTTTTTTATCCTTTAAAAATTCTGCGGCCAAAATGGCTCCCAAAGCAAATCCTTCGCGGCTATGGGCTTCGTGTTTTAGCGATATGGTATCTATGGGAGAGTCGTAGGAAACAATATGTGTCCCTTTTACATCTTCTTCCCGTTTTGCTGTAATATTTAAAGTATTTTCTTCGGAAGCATCCAACTTCCAATCCTTTTTATCACTGTGCTTCAATATTCCCTCGGCAATGGTAATGGCCGTGCCGCTGGGCGCGTCCTTTTTTTGAAGGTGATGTATTTCTTCCACGGAAACTTTATAATCTTTCCACTTCGCCATCAACTTTGCGGCATAATCGTTTATGCTGAAAAAAAGGTTTACCCCCACACTGAAGTTGGACGCATAGATAAAGCTTCCGTTACGGTTTTTACATAAGTTTACCATTTCATCATATTTTTCAAGCCAGCCCGTTGTGCCCGAAACAACAGGTATTCCCGCTTTCAATGTCCTGGAAATATTTTCAACGGCAGCTTCGGGAGAAGAAAATTCTATGGCTACCTCAGCTTCGTCAAAATTTCCTTCGGAAGATTCGCTCGTACTTTTAAAAACGATGGAATGGCCCTTTTCCAAAGCCAATTTTTCAATGGTCTTGCCCATTTTTCCGTAACCGAGAAGTGCTATTTTCATAATTGGCGGGTGTTGGGTGCGGGATGTTGGGTGCTGGGTGACGGATGACTGGTGAAGGAAGTATGAGAAACGCATACAAAAACTTGCATACATTCTTGTTTCATATTTCCGTGTTCTTTCATCTTTATTCTCTTTTCTTTATTCTTTCTTCTATTTAAACCGATATGTCAACGACATTCCGTACTGTGGTTTCGCATTGAATTGGTTGTAATCAAAATTGGGTTGTAGTGAAAGGTCCTCGCTTACTTCATACTGTCGCAAATGCGCATCCACATTGGCATCAACTACATTCAGCAAATAAAAAGCCACTGTTACAATTATGCTGATGCTCTTGTTTTTTTGTGCAGATTTTTGGGCATTTATCAATCGGTCGTCAGAAATTCCTTGGAACTCATCATCGTCATAGCCCGCAAGTCTTCGTTTGTAAGCATCTCGAAAACGATCGTATTCATCATCCTGCTGCTTATAGAAGTAAACGCCAGCCGCCATTCCTGCGTAGATAATGGGGATTTTCCAGTATTTTTTATTGTAAACCTGCCCCAGGCCCGGAACCACCGCGGAGTAAAATGCAGCTTTTGCAGGAGCCAAGGGATTGTATTCCTCTTTTGGCAGAATTGAATCATTCACCACAATAACCCTTTCTTCCTTTTTTACAGTTAAAGTATCAGAAGTCTGCGCAAACAGTGCTGTGGCGAAGATTAAAAAAAAAATATTTAGGAAATTATTTTTCACTTTTGATTAGCTTCAAAATACGTTCGAAGTCTTCTTTGTTTTTGAAAGGAACCACAAGTTGTCCTTTTCCCGATTTAGAAACCTTGACCTCTACCGAAGTCTCAAAAAGATCGGACAATTCCTTCTTTGCCTTTTTGGCGAAGGGAGGCGCAGTGGCTTTTTGTGGCTTTGTTTTTTCTTCAGGGTTTTTATAGCCCCGTACCAAGGCCTCGGTGTCGCGAACCGATAGGCTTTGGCTTAAAATCTTTTCGTAAATATCCAGTTGGTCGTTTAAATCTTCAACGTTTATCAACGCTCTTCCGTGGCCCATCGAGATAAAACCGTCGCGCATTCCGGTTTGGATAATTGGGTCCAATTTCAACAAACGAAGATAATTGGCGATCGTGGAGCGGTTCTTCCCTACCCTGTCGCTCAGTTCCTCTTGGGTTACGTTTATTTCCTCGATCAATCGTTGGTAGGAAAGGGCAATTTCAATGGGATCCAAATCCTGCCTTTGGATGTTTTCAACCAAAGCCATTTCCAAGGATTCCTGATCGTTTGCAATACGAATATAGGCTGGAATAGTCTCTAAACCGACCAATTTTGAAGCGCGAAAACGGCGTTCGCCACTTACCAATTGATATTTGTTGAAATCCAGTTTTCGAACCGTAATTGGTTGGATAACGCCCAATTCTTTGATAGAAGAAGCCAATTCACGAAGCGATTCTTCGTTAAAACTGGTTCGCGGTTGAAATGGGTTTACTTCAATACTGCCCAATTCCAGCTCTACAATGCTGCCCACAACCTTGTCGGCATTCTTGTCTGCAACAGATTTTATATCGTTGGACGGGTCTTTCAAAAGTGCTGAAAGTCCGCGGCCCAAGGCTTGTTTTTTGGTCGCTTTCGCCATTTATTCTTTTTCGTTTTTCTGAATTAATTCGTGCGCCAGGCTTAAATAATTGTCGGCGCCTTTACTCGCGGCATCGTAACTGATGATACTTTCACCGTAACTGGGCGCTTCACTTAAACGCACGTTTCGCTGAATGATTGTTTCAAAAACCATTTCGTCAAAATGCTTTTTCACCTCATCCACTACCTGATTTGAAAGGCGTAGGCGCTGGTCGTACATAGTCAACAACAGACCTTCAATATCGAGGTTTACGTTGTGAATTTTTTGGACACTTTTAATGGTGTTCAAAAGTTTTCCAAGTCCTTCCAAGGCGAAATATTCACATTGAATAGGGATGATAACCGAATCAGCAGCCGTTAGGGCATTCAAAGTAAGCAATCCCAACGATGGCGCGCAATCAATAAGGATATAATCGTAATCTGCCTTTAGGCCTTCGATGGCCTTTTTTAGCATATATTCGCGGTTCTCCACATCTACGAGTTCAATCTCGATAGCCACCAAATCTATATGGGAAGGTATTAAATCTAAGTTGGGGGAATTTGTAGAAACGATGGCTTCCTTTGCGCTGGCGCTGTGCTCAAGCAGCTGATAGGTACCCATTTCAACGGTTTCAACATCTATGCCCAAGCCCGAGGTGGCGTTGGCTTGCGGATCTGCATCAATAAGTAAAACCTTCTTCTCCAAAACGCCCAAGGAGGCCGCTAAATTTACTGAGGTCGTGGTCTTGCCCACGCCTCCTTTTTGGTTTGCAATTGCAATTATTTTACCCATTAATTTACCTAAAATTTTAGTGGTTAAAAGTACAATTATTTATGTGGATAGAAAATTGTATTTGTTAACAGAACCCCTTTGGGGGAAAATTTCAAATTCCAATATCCAAATTCCAAATAGAATTCAATGTTCAATGTTCAATGTTCCAAAAAATAAATTCAAAGAAATCCACCCTGTTCTGCATTGAAAATTTTCAAAAACTGTTTTTCGATTTTAATTTTTGGAATTTATTCGGAATTTAGTGCTTGAAATTTGGAATTTCTTTATTTGGTTTTTTTAGATCGGATCATCTCCTCCAGCATATCCCACATTTGTTGGGGCACTTCTTCCAACAAGTTCATTTGTCCGGCGCCTTTCAGCCATTCACCGCCGTCTATTACTATTACTTCACCATTGATGTATGCCGAAAAATCGGAAACTAAATATGCGGCGAGGTTAGCGAGTTCCTGATGTTCGCCCACGCGTTTTACGGGAACTTTTTTTGCGGGATCGAATTTTTCCTTCAAATCGCCCGGCAGCAATCTGTCCCAAGCGCCTTTGGTTGGGAAGGGTCCCGGGGCAATGGCGTTAAAACGGATGCCGTATTTTGCCCATTCCACAGCCAAAGAGCGCGTCATTGCCAATACGCCGGCTTTTGCCGTGGCACTGGGCACAACATAGGCTGAACCTGTGAAGGCATAGGTGGTAACTATATTTAAAACGGTTTTATTATCTTCTTTTTTGTCAATCCAATGCTTTCCGAAAGCAAGGGTGCAGTTTTTTGTTCCCTTTAAAACAATATCGATTATCGTATCAAAAGCATTTGCGGAAAGTCTTTCAGTGGGAGAAATAAAGTTTCCCGCGGCGTTATTCAACAACACATCTACGGTGCCAAATTCTTTCACAGAGGTTTCCACCATTGCTTCCACTTCATCGTAATTGCGCACATCGCATTGAACGGGTAAAACTTTTCCGCCTGTTTGTTTTTCGAGCTCCTCTTTTACGGTTTGCAATTTTTCAAGGTTTCGGGAGGTGATTACCACATTGGCGCCGAGCTCCAAAAAGTAGGTGGTCATTGCTTTTCCAAGGCCGCTGCCGCCGCCGGTTACTACTATTGTTTTTCCTTTTAGCGCGCCGTCGCGAAGCATTTTTGATGTATGATCCATAGTTTCTGATTGAACAGCAAAAATACATATAATTAAGCAACCGCAGCATTCCGTTACTGGCAACTATTTATTCTAAGCGTGGCGTTGGAATTGCTTAAAGCTCCCATAATTCGCTGTTAAATAATCTTTAAACCGCCAATAGCACCGCTGGCTTTTTTTTATCTTCCCAATTAATCATCGTAAAACAACTAAAAAACAGAGGCAATGAAGGCAACTGCCCTTCCCGAAAAAGAAGAATTTTTAAGCGAGCTAAAACCTGGAGAAAGAACGGTTACCGAACTCCCCCACGGCGGCTATCTCTTTTTGGAGCACGACATACCTTTTTTGATGATTTACCGAAACATTCCCAATGATAAAGCCACCATGCGTTTGGCACGGACTGGCGCTTCCTATTTGGTAGTAGGAAAGAATAATTTTGAATATTTCCAGAAATTCGTGAACGAGCTTACAGAGAAGATGAGTGCCCGTTTTGGCTCCTTCATCTTAATGGAAATTTACAGCGGGGCTCCAAACAGTAAGGAATTCGTAATTCGCGGGCCCTCCCACAAACTGCCGGTTTCCTTGGAGGTTTTAAGGGAAGAGTTGGAAAAACTTGAGAGCAGACGATATGGAGGTCAATTGCTTACCGCCAGGATTGAACAGACCAAGCAAAGGCTGCCTGAAAGCAAAGAAGCTTTTTGCAGCATTGAGGAAATAAAAGAATGCGGTGGAACGCTGATTGGCCTTGAAATTCCGCCTGTTTACAGAAATACGGAAGGCGAGTTGTACCCGCTCTATTTCAGGAAATTTAGGGAAGGCTTCGCGGCGGCAATCCATAAAGCCGTTTTTGAGTTTATTCGGATACAAACCTCCTCTAAGCTCGAAAGTTTTGCGGCCTTGGGAAAACGCACCATACACGAGGAAGTGTACAAAATTGACCGCGGCCTTACCGAAATAGAAAGCAGCTATCAATTCCTGTTGTTGGTAGCTCCTGTAAATATTCAGTCCCTGCGTGAATGTTTTTTCAAAAGCAATTTTGAGGAACTCAACGCCTACCACTACCGTTTGCTACCCATTGATCCCGATATCTTAAAGCGAAAACTTTACGATTTGCCCATTGACGAAATTGACGATCCTGCACTTTCCTTTCTTTTTGATGAAAAACGCGAAGAGATTGACCAACAATTGACGATGCTGAAAGAGCGCGGCTCCAAGAATTTTTTCTACAGAAGTGTGCGACTCTATCAGGGCCTTGATAAAAATTTAGTTACCGAAGCGAAGAAAATTCTTCAGAATATTTCAGAAGACAGGCAGCAAGAAAAGGTAAAGACACTTGACGCCACGGAATTTGGAAAAATGGCCGAAGCGGAATTTGATTTCTTCAGAAAGCAAGCATCAGATTATTCGTGCAGGGTTCATATTCGTGAAGATGTGAATGTAATGATGGTTTCGCGGGGCGAACTCTATCTGCCGGCAGATTACACGCTCACAAAATCGGAAGCCTCTGCCCTAATCCAGCACGAAATTGGCACGCACGCCCTTACCTATTACAACGGCATCCAGCAGCCCCTCACCCAGCTTTCGCAAGGATTGGCAGATTACGATCCGCTGCAGGAAGGGATGGCCGTGCTTTCGGAGTATTTAATCGGCGGCCTAACGGGCAATAGACTACGCACGCTCGCAGGTCGTGTAATTGCGGGGGAAGCCCTACTGAATGGTGCAAATTTTAAGGAAGTTTTTCACTTGCTTTATTCAAAGAACGGTTTTTCAAAAGAACCCGCCTTCAATATTACCTCGCGAATATTTCAGGGTGGCGGCTTTTTAAAGGATATAATCTATTTAAAAGGTTTGGTGGAACTTAAGGAGTATTTGATGCAGGGTGGCGATCTGGAATTTTTGCTCGCTGGAAAATTCGCCCTAAAACATGTACCGATGATAAAGGATCTGACAGAAAGAAAATTGCTGAAACCGCCCACCCTAAAGCCCAGATATTTAAACACGGCAAACTATAAGGACCGAATGAAAAAGGTGCGGGAGGGAATTTCACTTTCCGAAATGGTTTAAAAAATTGCACCCTAAAACGAAAAATATAACCAAAGCGAAATCCAGAACCCTGCGGTTTCCTTTACAACAAAAAGAAAAATGAAAATATGTTTTGTAATAAGCGACATTAAAACTGAGGCCTGCGGGACCACAGTCGTAATCTTGAAAAAGGCACACGAACGCGGCCACGAAGTATTTGTAATGAGCGTTGGTGATTTCATCTTCCATCGTGACAAAAATATAAGCCTGCGCTGCAAGAAAATTCCAGCCTCGGTAAAAGGCGATAAGGTAGAGGAATTTTGGGAACAGGTCCAGGACGACAAACTTAAACCAAAAGCGATACCCAGTACCGATATGGACATTCTCTTTCTTCGGAACAACCCAACCGAAGAAAGTTCAGACAGACATTGGGCCGAGCACAGTGGAATTGCCTTTGCAAGAATGATCCAGCAATCGGGGGTTTTGGTACTCAATGACGCCTTTGCAATGAGCCACGCCTTTATCGATAAACTTTATTTTGAAGAGTTACCGGCAGAGATTAAACCCAATAGTTTGATTACCCGCAACAAGGAAGATCTATTGAAATTCTGGGAAAAGAACGGAAAAAAAATGGTACTGAAACCTTTGGAAGGTAGTGGCGGCCAAGATGTCTATTTAATTGACAAGGATAAGAAAAACCTCAACCAGATTGTTGAAACCCTTACCGTAAAAGGATATATAATTGCGCAGGAATTTTTACCTGAAGTAAGTAAGGGAGATGTCCGCATCATTCTTATGAACGGAAAAATTTTAGAGGAAGACGGGCAGAAAGCCGTTATAAGACGGGTGAGTTCAGACAAAAGCGAATTCCGCAGCAACCTCTCGCTGGGAGCGAAGGCAAAAAAGACAAAACTTACCCCGGAAATGGAGCACATTGTTGCGCTTACCGCCCCAAAATTGATACGGGACGGGCTTTTCTTTGTCGGTTTGGATATCGTGGATGATAAACTGATAGAGATAAACGTACTGAGCCCAGGAGGTTTGGACTACTGCGAAGACATTGGCCTTCCCGCATTTACGGATACCGTAATTGACGCCTTGGAGCGCAAAATGGAATATCTGAAATATTATAAAAACAGTTTGAGCAACAGGGTTTTGGCAACCATGGACTAATCGTTATTAAAAAAACCAATTTAAAATTTAGATGAACCATATACCAAGAATTATAGGAACCTATGATAGTGGAGAAAAAGGGCCATTGCTCTTTATAACTGGGGGCGTCCATGGAAATGAACCTAGTGGCATTGTCGCGCTATTAAAGATTTTTAAAATTTTAAAAGCCCAAAAACCAAACATAAGAGGAAAGGTAGTGGGTGTTTCGGGAAATAAAGAAGCATTGTATCAAGGCGTCCGCTATATTGACGAGGATTTAAACAGAACCTGGACCAAGGAGAACATTGCCTCGAGAAAAATAGATTCGCACGAAAAAAAGGAAATGTTTGAAATAATTGATGTTTTGGAAAAATTTCCAAAGAAGGATTTTACAAAGCGTTATTTTTTAGACTGCCACACTACCTCATCTGCCAGCGAGCCTTATATTTCGGTACAGGATGTGAACGATAACGATGGGTGGGCGCACCAATTTCCCACCTACATCATCCGCGGCTTTTCAGATATTGTGTTAGGCTGTATAGACCATTTCGAAAGTAGAATTGGTATGCCAGGTTTTGTTTTTGAAGGAGGACAACACGAGAGTAAAATTTCAGAAAAAAATCACGAAGGAATTATATGGCTGGCACTCCAAAACGCTTGCGGGTTGGATTTGGATTCTTTGGAAACCTACCCTGAGGCAGCGAAAATGCTGGAAGCGAAAAGAAAAAATCGCAAGACATTTGAAATAACATACCGCCACGGAATCAATAAGGACGATGAATTTAAAATGGAACCCGGATACAGCAATTTTCAGCCCATAAACAAAGGTGAATTATTGGCATATGAAAACGGTGAGCCAGTCCATAGCAGATGGGATGCCTATATCTTTATGCCGCTCTATCAAAGCCAGGGCAACGATGGCTTTTTTATAGTTGAGGAAGTTTAGGAGGCGCCCTGAACTATTTTTGTTAAAAAATTTTTCAATAAAATTGAATCGGGGTTAAAGATTGCCAAATAGTTGCCCTAGGCCCTAGAGGCTTTGTATATTGTTATTATGGAAAAAATATTAGTAGCAGGTGCACACGGCACCACAGGTAAAAAGATAATTTCAATTTTAAAAGAATCCAATACATACAAACCCGTTGCGATGGTCCGGAAGGAAGAACAGATATCGCATTTTCAGAACAATGGCGTGGAAACTATTCTGGCCGATTTGGAAAAAGACGTAAGCGAAACTACTAACGGCATAGACCGAGTAATTTTTGCCGCAGGTTCCGGAGGGAAAAAAGTAAAAGAAGTAGATCAGGAAGGCGCCAAAAAACTGATGGACGCCGCAAAGAACAAAGGGGTGAAAAAATTTGTAATGCTCAGCTCCATGGGTGCGGACAAACCTGAAGAGGCAGATGAAATACAAGAATATTTAAGAGCCAAGCACAACGCCGATGAATATTTAAAACAATCTGGCGTTCAGTATACCATTGTACGTCCCGGAGCCTTGACCAATAACGATGGAAAAGGAAAAATTAAATTAGAGAACAAATTAAATCAACGCGGTGAAATTTCAAGGCGCGATGTAGCCGAAACCTTGGTTGGGGCTTTGGATAGTTCGATAGCAAAGAATAAAACCTTTGAAATTCTAGAAGGTGACACTTACATTAAGGCTGCGCTGGAAAAAGCTTAAGATTCCCTGTATAATTCCCAATAAATTAGAGCACGTAAATGAAAATTGGCGTGCTTTTTTTGTGTGAAATATTCCGCGAAATTATTCAGATTTCCAAAGCAGTTTCTGCGCGGTGCCGTGATCGCCCAAGTGATAAACGCTCAGCGATTCGGCCTTAAATGTAATGGGCTTGAAAACTTGAGTTGCCAAGCTGTCCAAAAGTTTTGTTGGCGCTACGCCCAGACTGATGTGCGGGTCAAAGTTTTCAAAACTGTGTTTTTCTACAAATTCTGGAACGTAGGTTAAGGTAGATTCGCCAATGGGGCTGCCGTCAGGGTTTTGCACAAAGGATTTTTCAGAACCGTTTTTCACTATGTATGGTCTTACCAATTCTATGACCTTTTGGTGGAGCTTCAATAACTGTTCGTTTTTTTCCACGGCAATCATTGAAAAGCTTTCCGCTTTGTCTTTGTAATAAAAAAGGCTTTCTGCTTTTAAGGAATCATTTTTTATTGTTTTGAAAAGCCCCTCTAGAGCACCGTTCACTTTCGGCAGATCTTCCTCTTTAATAAAACTTTGTAAGAGAGTGATGTGCGGCACATGGTTTTTATCAAGTTTTATGGTTTCGGGATTACTTTGATTTATTAGGGAATTAAGCTGAAGTGACTGTGCATACATCTCTTCCGAAGGAATTAAGAGCACATCAATTGCGATTATGTTTTGCTTTTTTGGCGCACACGAGAAAAATGTGAAACCAAAAAACAGGAAAGAAAGAAGCATATTATTTTTCATAAAGTAAATTAAAATTTCAAAAACCACCGCATCAACTTCAATCGAAACGGTGTGTGTGGATAATATCGAATTGAAGGATCCAGCCAAGTGGGTTTGTCCATCACGCTTTTATAATGGGTAAAGGCTTTGAAGCCGGCTTCTCCATGATAGTTGCCGATACCGCTTTGGCCCACGCCGCCAAAAGGCAGGTTCGAATTGCTGATGTGCATTACCGTTTCATTAATTGCGCCGCCTCCAAAGGAAATCTCTTTTAATACTTTCTTCTTTATGGAACTACTTTTTGTGAAGAGACAACAAGACAACGGTTTGGGAAGACTATTCACTTTAGCAATAGCCTCTTCAATAGTTTTATAAGTTATTACGGGCAGGATGGGGCCAAAAATTTCCTCTTGCATCACCGCATCATCCATAGTTACATTTTGCATTATGGTGGGCTGAATGTAGCGGGTTTCTTTGTGGGTTTGGCCGCCATAATATATTTTTTCAGGATTGAGCATTTTGGTAAGCCGCTCAAAATTATCGTTATTGATTATTTGAAGGTAATTGTCATTTTCAAAAGCAAAGTGCTGGCTTATTATTTCCTCTTTAGCCCGTTCGAGAAATTTTTGTTCGATGCTTTTGTGAACGAGGACATAGTCCGGAGCAATACAGGTTTGGCCTGCGTTCAGAAATTTCCCCCATACCAGTCGTCTTACCGAAACTTTCAGATTGCAACTTTCAGTAACAATTGCAGGACTTTTACCACCTAACTCTAAAGTTACGGGCGTGAGGTTTTCTGCGGCGGCCTTGTAAACGATCTTGCCAACTCTGGTGCTGCCGGTAAAAAATATTTTATCAAATTTTTGTTTTAACAACTCTTGGGTCTCTTCTACCCCACCCTCAACCACGGTGAAATATGCCGGATCAAAATTTTCCTTTACAATTTTCGCCATAGCGGCGGCAGTGTTTGAGGGGAGTTCGCTGGGTTTTAATATTATTGTATTTCCAGCGGCTATTGCTGCAATAACCGGAGCGAAGGAAAGTTGGTATGGGTAATTCCAAGCGCCAATTACAAGACTCACACCCAAAGGCTCCGGGATGATATAACTGGAAGCGGGAAAGTTTAGAATCCCTGTAGAAACGGGCTTGGTGTGCGTCCATTTAAAAATATTGCTCCGTGCTTCCTTAATATCCTTGTAAAGCAGGGAAAGCTCCGTAGTGTAATTATCAAACTCCGACTTTTTGAAATCGTTGTAAATGGCTTCGTGAAGCAGGGACTCATTTTTTTGTAATGCCTGCTGAAGAATTTTTAATTGCTTTCTTCTAAAGTGAAGATTTTTGGTGGCGTGGGTGTTGAAAAAATTGCGTTGGGCGATAATAATTTCTTTCATAGAATCAATTTTCACTAAAAATACTTTTAATGAAATTGATTGAAGTTAAAAAAAGTAGAAAAATTATTACTTCTCCCTATTCAAAATCTTGTATTCCTCATAACAGCCGCTGATGGCATCGAGAATCTGCAGATCGTTTGCCGTGCGGATAAAATCTTTGGAATAGCTGCATTTGTTGAGTATTTCATCTATATCCACACGTTCCAACTGCAGAACAGCCATAAGCGTTTCACGGTCGAATTTACTTTGCAAAAGGTTCCGGATTTCGTCATCTTCCTTCATTTGGCGTAGCTTGCGCATCTGTTTCGGTCGTTTTCCGAAGACGTTATAGAGAAAATCAGCAGGATTGAAAATAGAACTTAACACCTTACTTACCGCCCCCGGCTGGTTGCTTCCGCCTTCATACCCTGTATTTAGACCTGAAATTCGGTAGCGGTAATTATCGTAAATAGGGATTAGTTTTGCGTCAATCTCTACATAACCTGTAAGTTGAACCGGCTTTACTACTACTTCTTCGAGGGCGATGCCCAGCTCGGTCATTTTTACCTTTATATCGCCAAACCTAAGCCAGTCATTGGTCACCCGAACGCGCAGCGACTTGAAACCGAGGTACGAAAAATATAGCGTGTCATTAACGGCAGCCCTTATGGCAAACTCTCCTTTTTCGTTGGTAGTGGTACCTATAACCTGGTTGAGGTTCACGATATTTACGTTTTCCAAAAGATTATCGTTGGCATCGTTCATCACGGTACCTTTGATTATCGTATTTTCCTGGGCAAAGGAAATTGCGGCAACAAAAAAGAGGGCAAAAAGTAGGATGTGTTTTTTCATATAGTGAATTAATATACGGAAAAATTTCACTGGGAGGAAATGTTCCGCTCTTTTTCAATTTTAGCTTTTAGATTTTCTTTTACCCCGCCAAACCATTCATCCTTTAAAATACTCAGCACGATGCTGTCCCTTCTTCCTTCGGGTGCGGCGCAATTGTTTCGCAAAATGCCTTCCACGGTGCAACCAATACTTTTCATTGCCGAAATGCTCCGGGCGTTTTTGGCATCGGCGCGAAACTCCACCCGGTCAAGATCTAATGTTTCAAAAGCAAATTGGAGCAATAGCATTTTGCATTGCTTGTTGAGCCCTGTGCCCTGAAATTTCTTGCCATACCAGGTATAACCGAGTTGAACTGTATTGTGTGTTTGCTGATAGTCGTAAAATCGGGTGCTGCCGGCCACCTCTCCGGTGCGTTTATCAAAAACAAGAAAGGGATAGGCGGTTTCTTGCGTTCTGCCAAAAATGGCGGCATCAATATAAGTTTTTAAATTTTCCAGACCATTGGCTGGTTGTAGGGAGTAGTTCCAAATTTCGGGTTCCTGCTCGGAAAAGGGAAGCAGTAAATCCAAGTCTTTATGGTGCAGCGGCCTGAGCCGCACACGGTCGTTTTCCAGTATGTATTCCTGCAGAAAGTTGAAGGTTTGCATAAACTTTAAAAAAAACGGGCCTCGATTAAAGGCCCGTAAATATACTTATATAGACGTTAAAGTGGTGCTAAAGTTTAATTATTCAGAATTATCCTTTTCTTCGGCGTCTTCCGCCTGTGCCTTTTGCATCTGGGCGCGGGGCTCCCCTTCGGCTTTTACCTTTGAATTTTGGCTTGTCGCCGCCACCTTCAAAACCGCCACTGCGCTTTTTGAATCCTCCTTTTCTTCCGCCGCCATCGCCACGGTCGTTTCTGTCGCCTCTTCTTTTGCCGCGATCGCGACCACCGCCACCGCCTTTGCCTTTACTGCGGCCAGTATCTTTGGAAATTTCAATATTTATCTGGCGGCCATCAAGTTTGAAATCATTGAAAATGCCCATTACCAATTCCTGATGTGTGGTATCGGTATTGAAAAAAGAGAAACTGTCCTTTACGTCAACTTTATAAACATCGTCTTTGCCCAATTGAAGCAAGTCGCGGAGGAAATCCTTTAGGCTCATCCAATCGAAATCGTCTTTTGAACCTATGTTGATGAAATAGCGGGTACTGTCCTTTGCGTCTTCATCAGAAAAATTGCGTTCCCCAGAAATATTGAGGTCTTTACTGTTTTTGTAATAATTCAAGAAACGTGTAAACTCTACGGAAAACACTTTTTTGATGAGCTCTTCCTTTGAAAAATCTGCCAATACCTCGTTTATATTCGGAAGATAGGCGTTTATTTCAGGGTTTATTTTCGCGTCCTTTATACTGTTTGCCAAGTGGAACATTTGTACTTCGCAGATTTCCATTCCCGAAGGTATTTCCTTGGCAATGAATTTCTTTTGGATCATTTTTTCAATCGTGTGAATTTTTCGCACTTCACTTTTTGAAACAATCACCATGGAAATACCCGTCTTTCCAGCGCGTCCGGTACGGCCACTACGGTGGGTATAGGTTTCTATTTCGTCTGGCAGTTGATAATTTATTACGTGGGTAATATCGTCCACGTCAATGCCCCGGGCGGCAACATCGGTTGCTACCAGCATTTGTATTTGGCGATTTCGGAACGATTTCATTACCGTATCACGTTGGCTCTGGCTCAAATCGCCGTGAATGGCCGCGGCGTTGTAACCATCTTCAATAAGCTGTTCGGCAACTTTTTGGGTGTCGCGTTTTGTTCTACAGAAAATCACGGAAAAGATTTCCGGATTTGCATCTGCCAAACGCTTCAAGGCATTGTAGCGGTCGCGGGCGTTTACCAGATAATATTCGTGCGAAACTTGGTCGGAACCAACGTTTTTGGTACCCACGGTAATTTCCACGGGCGTGTGCATAAATTTCTTTGCGATCGTGGAAACCTCCTTCGGCATCGTTGCGCTGAAAAGCCAAGTGCTTTTTTCCTTTGGCGAGTGCGAGAGTATTTCGGTAATGTCCTCGTAAAAGCCCATATTGAGCATTTCGTCGGCTTCATCGAGCACGCAGTATTCTATTTTTGAAATATCAATCAGGCCACGACCTATCATATCTTTCATTCGGCCCGGGGTTGCCACGATAATCTGGGAACCCTTTTTAATTTGGCGCGCCTGATCGGTAATGCTTGCCCCACCATAAACGGCGGTAACGTTAAGGCCCGGCATATATTTGCCGTAGGCGATCATTTCATTTGTAATCTGAAGGCACAGTTCGCGGGTTGGCGAAAGGATAAGGCCTTGGGTAGTGCGACTGTTTACGTCAATTTTTTGCAACATGGGGAAACCAAAGGCTGCGGTTTTACCGGTTCCTGTCTGGGCCAGGGAAACCATGTCGGTCTCGCGGTCCAAAAGGATTGGGATTGCTTTTTCTTGTACTTCCGAAGGGGTTTCAAAACCCATGTCGGCGATGGCTTTTAGAAGATTTTCTTCCAAGCCGAGTGCTTTAAATGCTGTCATTTTATGTATTAAAATTTTTATATGTGTGCTAATGGGAAGCTACTGGACATATAAAAAACGGACAGCTTCACTATAACACTCCTCACCCTGAGGATTTTTCCTGAAAACCAAAAGCTTCTGGCGATTGATTTTTTTCAAGGGCGCAAAAGTAGTTTAAAGTTTTTAGTTTACGACATCCGTTGGCAATTTTTTTTTCAGAAGCAGAAAACTCTCTTCAAACCAGTAAATTGCATCTCAGTAATTATTAATTAAAAAAGATTAAAATAAATTCCGCTACATAACTTTTGTATTTCTATTTTTGAAAAATATTATTCAAGCACAATTATGATCAAACGTTTACTACTACTAGGGATTTTTCTAAACTCATTTTTGGCCATTTCCCAAACTTTTGAATTTGGCCCATTAATTCAATATCACCGTTCAGCTTTTATTTTTGAAGATAGATCCAAAATAATTGTAGGAGACAACGATATAGATTACGGCAACAAAACAACTGAGAGTGACAGTCATTTTGCCTTTGGTGGTTATGCGGCCTATTATACAGAAAACACTTTCTCGTATGCGGCAGATCTATTTTATGTTGCTACCTCCTCTCCAAATTATGGCGATAATACTTTTCATAGCATCAATTTAATTCCAACTGTAGGCGCAGAAATTGGTAATTCTCACTTGCATTTCAATTTAGGAATCGGGGTTGGATTTATGTTGAATAAACCGTCTTTTGATAATGTAAAGGACGTTCAACCAAAAAATTACAGCGCCATAGATGGTCTTGTGAAATTGGCAATTCAATATAGAATTAAAGAAATATTGAGCATTGACGGCGGCGTGCTGTACGGGGTAAGCAAAGTAGTTGACGAACAACGCCGATTCCATTTTTATATAGGTACTCGCGTACCTCTGAATTTGATTCTAAATTAAGTATTTTATCATCAATTACAGATTTTAAGACTTTATAGATTTTATACTGAAAACTGCGACTGAATACGGCGACTGAAAACTTATTTCGAAAGATAATCAATCAACTGCCGCATCGCCTTTCCGCGATGGCCTATTTCGCTTTTTTGGGTGAGGGTCATTTCTGCAAAGGTTTTATCGAAGCCTTTGGGTTGAAAAACCGGATCGTAACCAAAACCTGAGTCGCCACGGGGCTCTTTGATTATTTCACCTTCGCAGATTCCGAGAAACATAATTTCTTCGTGTTCCATATTCAAGGCAATTGCCGTTTTGAATCTTGCCAAGCGGTCTTCTTTGCCTTCCAAATTTTTCAGCAATTTTTTAATATTCGCGGTTGAATCGTGCGAAACTCCCGCATAACGGGCGCTGTAAACACCGGGTTCGTTGTTTAGGGCTTTTACCTCCAGCCCTGTATCATCCGCAAAGCAGTTTAAATTGTATTTATTGCGAACGTAATTCGCCTTTAAAATTGCGTTGCCCTCAATGGTGTCTGCCGTTTCGGCAATGTCTTCATCGCAACCAATATCGTTTAAACTGAGCAATTCAATATGGTGCGGAAGCATGGCTTTTACTTCGGTGAATTTGTTTTGGTTGTGGGTGGCGAAGACGAGTTTCATTATTAGTAATGAGAATTTAGATTTGAAATGTAAGATTTTATTTTTTCTGAAATTTGCAGAACAGTTTCAAAATCACAACATTCGACGAAAATAACGACCTCATCTTTTTCATATTTAAATTTGAGTTGTTGTCTATCGTAGTAGTGATATTTAGGACCCGAAAAAAGTATAAAATTAATTGCCGTGATAAAAAAATTTGTTGATTTTGTTTTCGCCTCAACTTTATTTATGAGTTCAAAACTATAAAACCTATTTGTATTCTCTTTAGAGTCATCCTTAATTTGAAAACCTTTTTCAAGAAATTCAAATTCAAACAAAGGATTGGTTCGCAAAGTTATCCTTTCAGCAATCATTGTTCGGGATTTTCAAGGTAATATCTTTCAATTATTTCTTCCGAAGCCTTGATGGTCTTTTTCATCCACTCCATTTCAATCTCCAGTTTTTCTGCTTCGGAAAGTTGCCAGTTTACTTTGCTCTGCTTCATTTTTGAAACCACGCTTTGCAAAATAATCGCTGCGGAAACCGAGATGTTCAAACTCTCCGTAAACCCGTACATAGGGATTTTTAGAAAACCATCGGCGGCGTTCATTACCGTATCGCTCAATCCGTCGCTCTCTTTTCCGAAGAAAAAGGCGCTCTTTTTTGAAACGTCAAATTCGTGCAACAAAGTCGAAGCATCGTGGGGCGTGGTGGCAATAATTTGATAGCCCGAATCCCTAAGATTTTTAATACAATCGGTGATGGAGTGGTACCGCTTCAGACTTACCCATTTCTGCGCGCCCATGGCAATTTCCTTATCCACGCGTTTTCCGAGACGTTCTTCCACCACGTGCAAATCCTGAATGCCAAAAACATCGCAGGTACGCATTACCGCGCTGGTGTTGTGGAGCTGGTACACGTCTTCGGTTGCCACGGTGAAATGACGCGTACGTTCAGAGAGCACTTTTTTGAACAAGGCTGTTCTACGTTCGGTAAGATAGGTTTGTAAATATTGAAACAATGCTAAGTCCAAAGTGGAAAAGATTTTTGGTTTAAAAATATCAATTTTCAATTTCGATTTTGCTAAGATAAAAGTTATTGGTTTAATAGTTTCTTTCTAAAAACCGCAATTTTAAATAACTTAGTAATTCAATAATCAATTATGAAAATAGCAGTATTGACTGGCGCAGGTGTGAGCGCAGAAAGTGGCATAAAAACATTTCGGGACAGTGATGGGCTCTGGGAAGGTCACGATGTTATGGAAGTAGCCTCACCCGAAGGTTTTGAGAGAAACCCAAAAGTGGTATTGGATTTTTACAACCAACGCCGAAAACAATTGTTGACCGTAAAACCAAATGCAGCTCATTTTGCTTTGGCTGATTTAGAAAAAAACCATGACGTTACTATAATTACCCAAAACGTTGATGATCTGCACGAACGGGCAGGCAGCACCAATTTAATACATCTTCACGGCGAACTTTTAAAAGTGCGTTCCACTTTTGATGAAGATTTAATTTTAGATTGGAAAGAGGACTTGAACTTGGGAGATTTCTGTGAAAACAATCACCAACTGCGCCCCCACATTGTCTGGTTTGGCGAAATGGTGCCGATGATTGAGGTTGCGGCCGATGTTGTAGCGCGAGCCGATGCGGTTATTATTGTGGGAACTTCGATGCAAGTGTATCCCGCCGCAGGGTTGGTGCAGTATGCCAAACCGGATGCGCATATTTATTTTGTCGATCCCAAACCTTCCATTTCAGAGAGCAAAAGAATTACAGTTTTTGCTGAAAAAGCTTCTATTGGCGTTCCAAAAGTTGTTGAACTTCTAAAATAAAAATTATGTTGCCTGAAGATTTAAAACAAAAATTGATGGAGGTTGACAGCAGTCGAAATAAAAGGCAGGAGGTTGCCTTTTGGATTACCAAAAAACCCCATTATGTTCGGGAAACACTGCAATGGTGCTTTACTGAGGATAGTGAACTTTTGGTCCAATCTGCTTGGGTGTTGGAGATTATTTGTGAACACAAAGCAAAAAACTTCTTTAAATACATGCACCTGTTTTTTGAAAAACTGCCCACAATTAAAAATGATTCGGCATTGCGCTCCTGCGCAAAAATTTGCGAAATGCTTTGCCATTATCATTTTATGAAAGGCTTCGGGATATTTTATGAGGTTTTAAACAAAAATGAAAGAAAAATTATAACAGAGTGCTGCTTTGATTGGCTCATTACCGATCAGAAAGTAGCCTGCCAGGCTCCCGCTATGCAATGCCTCTATTATTTGGGGTGGGATAATGACAAAAAATGGATTTATCCTGAGTTAAAAAACATTCTCATAGAAAATGCGCCGCAAAAAAGTGCAGGATACCAAGCACGCGCCAGGAAAATTCTGAAAAAAATTTCCTGAACCCAAATTCGCCCACTGTTAAAATAAGCCTATGCAATTCTTTGGGCCAACATATTTTTTTTAGCTTTATAAGTCAAGTTTAAAAAAACAATATTATGAATATCAAAGTATTACTTACGCTACTTATTTTAATTCCGCTGACTTTCTCCTGCAAAAACACCAAAGAGCCCGAAGCGGAGCCGATAGTCCCCACTGATACCAAAGCCACGATGGAATACAATGAAAACAGGCTAGATAGCATTCCCGCCAATCGTGAATTTTCCGGCGCTTTTAAAGGAAGCGGAAGCGAGCCTTTTTGGAGCGTTACGCTGGATGCTGATAAAATTCTGTTTGAATCGGCGGATGCAGATCTAAAATCGTTTACCGCACCCCTCACAAATCCTGAAATTTCTGGTAATTCCACAACGTTTACCGCCGACCAAAAAGACGGAATCATAAAAGTGACGCTACTTGAAGAGAAATGCACAGGGGCAATGAACGGTATAGAAATGACACATAAGGTGAAGGTTTCCCTAAAATTAAAGAACGATAAAGATTTCAGAAATTTTGAAGGTTGTGGTGCTTATGAAGAATGGAAGTAAAAATTTATCAATATGACCCAGGTAGAAACCTATATTGATTCATTCCCATTAAATACTAAAGAAAAGCTTTGCAAATTAAGGATGATGATAAAAGAATGGGTGCCAATGGCCGAAGAAACCATCAGTTATGGGATGCCCGCGTTCAAACTCCACGGAAAATCTTTGGTATATTTTGCTGGCTATAAAAACCATATCGGATTTTACGCGCTTCCTTCTGGGAATGATGCTTTTCAAAAAGAACTTTCAAACTATAAAACCGGCAAGGGTTCTATACAGTTTCCCCTTTCGGAGGAATTACCGTGGCAATTGATTGAAAAGATTGTAAAATATAGAAAAACCGAAGTGGAATCCAATAAAAAATCGCCATAGAACCGTAAGCGCTATGGCGATTTTTGATACTTGTTTTTTTAAGCCGTATCCCTTGGCTGATGTTTTTCCTTTCTTTCCTTTTCCTGATAATTAATATCCTTTCCTTGCGTGGCACTCTTGTTTATAGCCTGCTCTTTTTTACTTTGTTTTTCCTTTTCCAAATTTTTTTCGTTCTTTTCCATAATTTCTATATTTTTTGTTGAAGTGATAAATTACACAACAATTGGCAGGCAATCAAATTTTTAGAACGGAATTAACACTTAGCGTCCCACGTCCTCCAGCAGCCAATCCTCTATTTCCACATCATCGTCCTTTGTGTGGAGCACCGCAATATCACCGGTACATTCAAAGATTACCGCTCTTACTTGTGAGAGTTCAAGTACATTTGCCTCCCGCAATTTGGAGCGAAGATCGGCTTCAGTGACGCGGGCCTTTTTCAAATTTTCGTGAAGTATCTCTTCCCCGTCCATCAAAAGCATCGGTTGGTTGTCTATTAGTTTCTGAACAATGCTAAAACGTCTCAGCATCGCTACCGAAATCTGTAGCAAATATACCGCAGCCAGACCCACAGCGCCCTGCAATAAGCTAACGGACTTGGACAAGATGGTCGTGGCGATTACGGACCCTATTGCAACCGTCATAGCAAAGTCAAAACTGCTCATTTTTGAAAAACTTCGTTTGCCAGCCAGTCGGGTAAATAGAATTGTGGCGATGTAAATTCCGATTGCCGTTAAAACAATAGCAATCAGGGAGGCGGTGGATGCTTCAAACCATTTTATCATTTTGGTAATTTTTTTTAATTAAAAGTATTTATTTATCTGTTGAATTTATAATATTCCAAATAAGGATGGGGCGTTTTATTGATGGAATGCACAATTGCGTCCATTCCCATAACGCTGAAGGTAATGCCATTTCCGCCAAAACCTAATATATAATGTTCATTCTTTTTAGGCTCCGGTTTTCCGAAATATGGCAGACCATCCTTTGTCTCTCCAAATGTGCCTGCCCAAGAGTAATCCATCACAAAAGGGATGTCCGGGAAACATTTATTAAAACTTTTTACAAGTTCTTTCTCCTTTTTGGGAAGCAGGGCATCGCGCCGTGCAGCATTCTTGAACTCGCGGTCGCCACCACCCATTACAATCCGCCCGTCGTCGGTACTTCTGAAATATAAATAAGGGGAATCTGTATTCCAATAAATTCTCTTTTCAAAAGCTTTCGGAATTTTTTCAAAGGCTTCCGATGCCAGGGCAAAGGTGCTTTTCAAATCCACAATATCTTCCTTGAGCGTTTCGGTACTTTCGTAGCCGGTGCAATGCACCACATC
The DNA here is from genome assembly GCF_000952855.1 of Aequorivita vladivostokensis. Lineage (GTDB taxonomy): Bacteria > Bacteroidota > Bacteroidia > Flavobacteriales > Flavobacteriaceae > Aequorivita > Aequorivita vladivostokensis. Next base: position 374,301 of record NZ_JSVU01000003.1, read on the forward strand.
TGCTACTTCAATAGAAAAGCCAGTCTTCGTTTTGGCAATCAATTTGTCGTCTTTATATTTTATTTCCTCAATTTCGGTTCGGTCGTAAATTTTCAAACCTTTATCTGTGCAATATTCCAAAAGTGCATTCGCCAGTTTGTACACATCCATCACGGCTCCGGATTTTGATTCAATGGCGGCATACGCTTTCAGCCCTAATTTTTCCAATTCATCCTTTGTAAGCCATTTCACTTTAAAACCGTGATTTTTTCTTGCTTCAAATTCATCTTTTAGAAAAGGGATATCCTTTTTAGAGGATGCAAAATAAACGCTGTATCTTTCCTCAAAACCGCAATCTACCATTATTGCGCTTATGATTTTTTTCAAATCGGTTATAGCCTTTTCACAATTTTGATAACTTGAAACCGCACAAGTTAGGCCCACCTGCTCTATCAGTTTATGCAAGGGCACGTCAATTTCATATTGCAACATACTGGTACTCGCGGCGGTGCTGCCATTACAGACGTCCCTGCGGTCTACCATAATGACTTTTTTTCCTTCCTCAATAAGTTTATAGGCCATTAGCGCTCCCGTAATTCCGGCACCAATAATTAAAATTTCTGAAGAAATAGACTCCTTAAGCGAAGGATAGCTCTGCGGCAAGGCATTGCGGATAAGCCAAAATGGCTCGTTAGAACGTACGTCCATAATTTTTTATTGAAAGTTAGGCATTATGCGCATTCCTACCCTTTGCTTTAGTATTTATTTATAATTCGGAAATGAAACAAACATTCTTAAAAAAGATTAACAACTTTCGTTAAACACTTCTCAATTGTGAAAATGATAAGAGACAGGCCCCGCGAAGAAAGGTATCTTTAGTAAAAATTTAAAACGAAAAACTATGAAAACTACACACGAAAAAGCAAAGGAGCACAACCACGATAAGCTGGTTGATAATTTACAGGAGCTTTTGGAAAAAAATTATGATGCCGAGAAAGGCTTCACCAAGGCAATGAAAGATGCCAAAGGCAACAACTTGAAGAAATTTTTACAGCAACAGGCAGCACAGCGCAGCAGATTTGCTACGGAGCTGGACCAACAAATCCGCAACTTAAACGAAGAACCAAAAGACAGCGGAAGCTTTACCGGCGACCTGCACAGAACTTGGATAGACATTAAAAGTGCAATTGCCGGAAATACAGACGAAGCGGTACTCGAGGAGTGCATTCGCGGCGAAAAGGCAAGTTGGGAAGAATATGAGGAAAAATTAAAGGAAAACGCTTTTCCTCCAAATATTTCCAGTGTACTGCAGAAGCAAGCGTCTGAAATACACTCGACTCTAAATCAAGTAAAAACGTTGGAAGACCTTGCAGATGATTAAAAATCATTGAATTGCTCGAAGAAGAAAAAGAATAAAAAAGCCCTGTGAATTAAAATTCACAGGGCTTTTCAACTTAACAATATGTGCAAAATTTAGTTTTTCACAAACCTTTTGCTGGTAACAACACTACTTCCATCCATTATAGTAAGATTGTAAACGCCTTTCTCAAGATTGTTTACGTCTATTGAATCACTGAAAGCACTTTCTGAAACAACACGTCCCAACATATCCGTTATGGCTACGGAATGATTATTTAAATCAATTCCGGGAGCACTAATGTTGATACGTTCGGTGGCGGGATTTGGGTAAATTGCAAATACAGAAGCATTAAATTCAGATACGCTTAACGGCACAGATGGCAATTCCAGCAGATTACCACCTGCAGGACTCGCTACGAATAATCCAAATGCCGGTCCGTCTGAGTTCTGTGTTGGGTCCAAAAAACCAGAAGCCAAAACGGTCAGAGCTGCACCGTCCAGGCTTAGTGTCGCCAATGGTGCTTGGTAACGGGCAACTGTTACTGCCCCAGTTTCATCAGTAATATCCAAAATATAATCAGCTGTAGGCAACTCTAGATATCCTTGAAATTCAGAATAGGAAATATCGTCCACAATGGTACCCGCACCAATACCGGTTTCCACAACATCTACCCTAGGAGCATCTGTAGATCCGTGGTGTACAAGCACATCAACATTGGCAGGATCTGCAGCCATTTCCCGCGCCATTGGAAAAACTTGCAAACTGAGTGGCGGAGCAGGGCTATAACCTGTTGGGCTAACTATTCCGTCGGCTACGACGATATACTTTTCATTGGCTGTAAGGGTAACGGGAACGGTCAGTAAGACATCTCCAACGCCGGTACTATTGCCAGGAGCAATCCCGATGTTTATTTCAACCCCCGCAGGAAGGTCCAAAAATGGCGTTGCGGTTCTAAAGGCGAAATCGTCTAATGCCAAATCAGAGTTTATATAGACATCTACTTCTGCTGCAGCCGCATCGGCTGAGTTGTGTATCACTTGTACACGGGCTGTTTGGGCAAACGAATTGCCGGTAAATAGGACAATTGCAAAAATTAGTAATACTTTTTTCATAATATATAGTTTTTAGTTCGGTGCTAAACTAATAAATAATATATTTTGTTTAATCTTTTTTCTGAAATGTTTAACAAAATGATTTTAAATATTGATTTACAACAATTTATGTCATACGACAAAAATTAAAATTTTTAATAAAATCATCTCGAAACTTCAACCAAGCATAATGAAAAAAGCTCCCAACTTATGGTTGAGAGCTTCCTAATAATCAATATTTTAAAAAATCTATGAAACGGGAATACCAGCGTTTTTAATAGCCGCAAAGCCGCCGGCTACGTTCACTACATTGTGAATGCCCCTACTTTTTAAGATGGAAGCGGCAATTACGGAGCGATAGCCGCCCGCACAATAGAGATAGCACTTACCGTTATCGGGAAATGCACTTACATATTCATTTAAAAACCCCAATGGCGCGTGGGCCGCGCAAGAAATGCGACCATTGGCGTACTCCCCGTCATTGCGGACGTCAAATACCGGAATATTGTTTTCCAACTTTTTCTTGAATGTTTCCGCATCAACAGAGTCTAAGGTATCTATTTCCTTACCAGCTTCTTTCCAGGCGTCTATGCCTCCCTGCAAATAACCCAGCGTCCTGTCAAAACCTACTCTTGACAATCTGGTTACAGCCTCCTCTTCCCTTCCCTGAGGTACTACCAACAATATTTTTTGTTCCACATCTGCGAGCAACGCTCCCACCCAAGGTGCAAAACCTCCGTCCAGTCCAATAAAAATGGAGCGTGGAATGTGGCCATCAATAAAATCAATCTGATTGCGAACATCCAGAACCACAGCGCTGGTCTCATTGGCCATTCTTTCAAAAGCCTCAGGGTCAAGAGGCGTTGTTCCCTGAGCAATTACGTCATCAAAAGCGGTATAGCCTTCTCGGTTCATTTTTACGTTCATGGGAAAATACAACGGTGGCGGGGCCAAGCCATCGGTAACTTCCTTTATAAATTCCTCTCGCGTCATATCGGCACGTAGGGCATAGTTCATTTTCTTTTGATTGCCCAAAGTGTCCACGGTTTCCTTCATCATATTCTTTCCGCAGGCAGAACCGGCGCCGTGTGCCGGATATACAATTACGTCATCCGCCAAAGGCATGATTTTATTGCGAAGACTATCAAACAGAATACCCGCAAGGTCTTCCTGTGTTATTTCATTTCCTTTTTGGGCAAGGTCCGGACGGCCCACATCTCCCAGAAAAAGCGTGTCGCCACTAAAAATAGCGTAATCCTTTCCGTTTTCATCCTTCAGCAAATACGTGGTGCTTTCCATAGTGTGCCCAGGCGTGTGGAGGGCGGTAATGGTTACCTTTCCCAATTTGTAAACCTCCTCGTCCTTGGCCAAAATTGCATCGAAGGCAGGATTGGCATGGGGGCCATAGACGATAGGCGCACCGGTTTGCTGGGAAAGCGATAAGTGTCCACTCACAAAATCTGCATGAAAGTGGGTCTCAAATATGTATTTGATTTTTGCATTATCTCTTGCGGCACGTTCCAAGTAAGGCTTGGTTTCTCGCAAAGGGTCTATAATAGCGGCCTCACCGGCACTTTCAATGTAGTAAGCGCCTTGCGATAGGCAACCTGTATAAATTTGTTCAACCTTCATTTTTTCCTTTTTTCACAAATATAAGGATAGTATTTTCCAAATTATAGATGAAAATATCCAAAGTATCATTTTTCACATAAATTTTGCATTATGGCTTAGAACTTATTTTATCTTTACCCGTCAACTTAATAGTGTATAATATGAAAAAAATAATCTTGGTTATGGTTTCGCTGTTTGTCCTTTCCTGCGCTACGGAAAACAAACAAGAAGATGTAGTTCGCGAATTGGCAAAAAAAGATGCCATTGAAAAATTACAGTTGCCCGAGGGCACAAAGTTCAGCGATGAAAATATTGAAGTAACAGAAAAAAAAACCGAATCGGGTACGCTGGGCGTAACCTATCTGGTTAAAGTAACCATAAAGTCGCAAGACCGGGAAGGCAATGAGGTAATAAAAACCCATACCTTCAACTATAAAAAAACAGGAGAAAGTGGTTCAAACGCTTCTGATTACGAACTAACCTCCTTTGAATAATCTTCCATTATTACCATATGAAAATTCTATTTATTGCTATTTTTTCGGCATTGTCCTTTTCTTGCAATTCCGCTCAGAAAACAATCAATCCCAAAGAAAAAAATGTTGAATATGCCAATTCCATTACCGCGCAGGATTTAAAAAAACACCTGTATATCTATGCCAGTGATGAAATGGAAGGCCGGATGACCGGTACCAAAGGCCAAAAAAAGGCGGCTGAATACATTCGCGATTTTTACAAAAAAGAAGGCATCCCCGCTGCTCCGGGAACTACTGATTATTTTCAGGAAGTTCCTGAAAGCTATTTCGCAGGAAAAAGAGAGCCACGGTCTTCTGAAAATGTAATCGCTTTTATAAAAGGCTCAGAAAAACCTGAAGAAATAATAGTGATTTCTGCACATTTGGACCATGTGGGCATGGACAATGAAGGAAATGTATTTAATGGAGCCGACGACGATGGCAGCGGCACCGTTGCTATTATGGAAATAGCCCAAGCCTTTCAAAAAGCCGTAAAAGATGGCAAGGGCCCCAAGCGCTCCATTTTGTTTCTTCACGTTACGGGAGAAGAAATCGGCCTTTATGGCTCGCGTTATTATACCGAAAATCCGCTGTTCCCGTTGGAAAACACCGTGTGCAACCTCAATATAGATATGATAGGCAGGATTGACTCCGAAAAAAAGGAGAATCCAAATTACATCTATTTAATAGGAAGCAATAAAATAAGTCAGGAACTGCAGGACATTTCCGCGGAAGTGAATGAGAAATACACCCAATTGGAGCTGGATTACAAATATGACGACCCCGACGACCCGAACCGCTTTTATTACCGAAGTGACCATTATAACTTTGCGAAAAACAACGTTCCCATTATTTTTTACTTCAATGGCGTACACGAAGATTACCACAAAATAACGGACACGCCCGATAAGATAGAGTATGATTTGATGGCCGAGCGCGCGAAGCTCATATTTTTGACTGCTTGGGAAGTCGCCAACCGCGAAAACAGAATTATAATTGATTAAAGAAGGAAATTACAACAATCGATAAACGAAAAAATCCTCCCAAAAAAAGGGAGGATTTTTATTTTCGGGTGGAAGACCGGGTTCGAACCGGCGACCTCCTGAACCACAATCAGGCGCTCTAACCAGCTGAGCTACAACCACCATTTATTGTGCATTAAAACACAACTTTGCTAAGCAGGCGCAAATATAAATCAATTATAACGGTTGCGCAATACTCTTTTTGAAGAAAATTAAATTAAATCGAAAATTGAATTTACCGCAGGATATCGTTCAACAGTAAAACCTTCTCCGAATTCGGTGCCTATCAATCTTCCCAAATCCTGTGCTCTGTATGTTATACTATCCCTAAAATTGGTTGAGGAGATTGGCGTTTCTGGCTCATCGGCTTCTTTTCGGTGAAATTGACTTTTATAGGCAAAAACCGTTTCCAATTTTTTCTCCAAAAAACCCGTTACATCTACAACAAAATCCGGCTCAATGTTTTTCCATTGAATGTAATGATAAACGTGCTTTGGCCGCCAAGCTTTTTGATGGTTGCTTTCATAAATAGTTTCAATTTTTTGCAAACCACTTAAAAAACAAGCATCGCTGGCAAGTTTACTCGCCTTACCGTGGTCAATGTGCCTATCGTCAGTGGCATTGCAAAGCACTACCTCGGGCTGATATTTTCTGATTATTTTAATGATTTCAAGCTGCGAGGCAGCATTGTTTACCAAAAAACCATCGGAAAATTCAAGGTTGTGCCGAAACTTAACTCCCAAAATTTTTGCCGCGTCGGCAGCTTCCTTGTCGCGGATTTTAGCTGTGCCACGGGTACCAAGTTCGCCGCGGGTAAGGTCTAAAATTCCTACCGTTTTTCCGTTGCTAATTTCTTTTGCCAAAGTGGCAGCACAACCCAATTCTACATCATCGGGGTGTGCGCCAATGGCGAGTATATCAATCTTCATAAAAAAGTTTAAAGTTTATATGTTTATGGGTTTATAAGTTCAAAAAGCTGTCTGCGAGGGCGACTATCTTTTAAATTTAAACTAAATTTTTCTTTGAAACCTTTTCGAAAGCGCCTTCCAAATCGGCAATTATATCTTCCGGTTCCTCAATACCCACAGAAAAACGCAGCAAGCCATCGCTAATGTTTTGGCGTTTCCTTTCTTCAGCGGAAAGCAAAGCGTGCGAAGTTTTTGCAGGTGAAAGAATGGTAGATTCCACTCCCGCCAAACTCATGGACGGTTTAATCATTTTCAATTCTTTTAAAAAGTCATCCACATTCAAAGATTCACTTATTTCAAAAGACAGCATTCCCGTGTAACCGCCCATCTGTTTTTTTGCAATTGCGTGGTCTGGATGGGTTTTCAATCCGGGATAATACACTTTTTCAACCAAGGGGTGGCCGTCGAGCCACTTCGCCATTTTTTTGGCGTTTTTGTTTTGGGCCCTAACGCGGAGTACCATGGTTTTCATACTGCGTTCCAAAAGCCAAACCGTATAATCACTCAAGCTTCCTCCAAGGTTTTTTGCGAGGTTCCAGATTATTTTTATGTGTTCTTCACTTGCCGCAACCGCTCCTGCCAAAATATCACTGTGTCCGCCCATATATTTCGTGGCGCTGTGAATCATAATATCTATGCCGAAATCGGCCGGGGTTTGGTTTACCGGCGAAGCAAACGTATTGTCAATCATCGTAATCAGGCCGTGTTGTTTTGCCAATTTTGAAATCATTTCCAAATCGGTAATTCGCATCAGTGGATTGGAAGGGGTTTCCACAAAAAGCACTTTGGTGTTCTTTTGAATCTTTTCAGAAAAATCCGCTTCCGAAAAACCTTCGGCAAAGGAATATTCTATTCCGAATTTATGGAATTCCTCTACCACAAAATTATAAGTGCCCCCATACAGAGTTTGCGGTAAAACAACGTGGTCGCCTTTGTGCAAAAAAGCCAGCATTGCAGTACTCACGGCGGCCATTCCACTTCCGAAGATTAGCCCCGCCTCACACTTTTCGAGCCTTGCTATTTTCCTGCAAAGCGCTTCCTGGTTTGGAGTGTTGAAATAGCGCGGATACCGCTTGACCTCCACATCTTCATACGCATAGCTGCTGGACATAAATAACGGCGAAACTGCGCCCTTGAATTGCTCGTCCTTCACCTCGCCAATGTGGGTGCAGATGGTGTTGAGGCCTAATTTTTCGGATTTCATGATGATTTTTATTTTTTCGATGACTAAGGTATAAATTATATTTTAGACCGTTTGTAATAATGAAGCCGTGCCATTGTTTTTTTCTATATTTATGCAATGAATAAAATTTTTGTTTTGCTTCTTGTCTTTACGCTCGGTTTCTCCGCAAATGGTCAAGTTGCCATACCCGGAACCGACCTTAGCATAAAAATGGTAAAAGCGCGAAAAATCGGCGTGCTTTCGGTTCAATTTGGCGGTACCTATCTAATAAACTCGGGAAAGGATAACAAAAGAGTACAAATTCGCCTTAAAGTAAGGTCAGAAAATGGAGAGGAAACACTTTTTGATCCAAACAAGCTTTCCCTTGTGAGCCACGAATATAAAGCTCGCTTCAGTGTTTCAGAAGTTTATTTTGCCACGTTTTTCCGGTCAAAAGGTTTTCAAATGTTGACTACAAATAATACCGAGAAACCAATTTTTGCAAAGTATGATCCTTCCGTTCCGAATACTTTTAATGATTTTTCGGTGACGGGTTTTAAGGATTGCCCCATAGATCTTAATTTTGGAACCAATAGAAAACCGATAACCCACACCATCTATTTCCGTCCAAACACCATTGACAAAAATGTACTCGATGTATTTTTTGTAGTTCCAAATGGATTGACCAGTGGGGAGATATACTTTGGCAACACTTTAATTTCAGAAATAAATATACGTCCATGAAACTACTGCTCACCCACATAAAAGAATTGCTCCAAGTGCGCGAAAACTGTCCTGAAAAGTTAAGCGGAAAAGAAATGAAGGAACTCCCAACCCTCAAAAACGCTTGGGTTTTTATAAACCACGGCGTGATAGAAGATTACGGAACTATGGATAAAATGGGGCCACACCAAGGATTTAAAACTTTGGATTGCAGCGGAAAAATAGTGATGCCAGCCTGGTGCGACAGCCACAGCCACCTTGTTTATGCTGGAAATCGGGAACAGGAATTTGTAGATAGGATTAACGGTTTAACCTACCAAGAAATCGCTGAAAAAGGCGGTGGAATCGTGAACAGCGCAAAAAAACTGCAAAAAACCTCGGAAGAAGATTTGTACCATCAATCTGCGGCGCGACTTGAAGAAGTGATGCGCCTCGGCACTGGCGCCATCGAAATTAAAAGCGGGTACGGACTTACAACCGAAGCGGAAATGAAAATGCTTCGCGTGGCTAAAAAACTAGAGGAAGAATATCCAGTTACCATTAAAACAACCTTTTTGGGCGCACACGCAATTCCCACGGAATACAAAGGCAACAAAGACGGTTATTTGGATTTGCTCTGCAACGAAATGCTGCCGAAAGTTGCCGAAGAAAAGCTCGCCGAATATGTAGATATTTTCTGTGAGGAAGGTTATTTTTCGGTTGCCGATATGGAACGGATACTTTCCGAAGGAAAAAAGCACAATCTTATCCCTAAAGTTCACGTAAATCAATTCAACAGTATCGGAGGCATTGCGGCAGCTGTTAAACACAACGCCCTGAGCGTGGACCATTTGGAGGTGATGACAGAGAAGGACATTGAGGATTTAAAAGATAGCGATACTATGCCGGTGGCGCTTCCCTCCTGCTCCTATTTTTTGAGTATTCCCTACGCCCCCGGACGAAAAATGATTGATGCAGGCTTGCCATTGGCACTTGCAACAGACTATAATCCCGGTTCCACACCCAGTGGAAATATGAATTTTGTGGTAGCAACTGCCTGTATAAAAATGCGATTGACGCCCGAAGAAGCTATAAACGCCGCAACAATAAATGGCGCTTACGCCATGGGCCTTAGTAAAACCCACGGCAGTATTACCAAAGGAAAAATGGCAAATCTCATTATCACAAAACCAGTTCCATCGTATGGTTATTTACCATACGCCTTCGGCAGTAATCTGATTGATTCCGTAATTATTAATGGTAAAGAAGTGTAATGGGATTTTTGAAAATTTATTCTGAAAAAAATGTAGCTTCAACTATAAAAAAGCGGGCTAGGGAAACCAAATTTGGCGAAAAAGTAGCCTTTGTTGAAAAGCTTGAAGACCTAAAAAACCATCCCGCAAAATACGTGCTTTTAGGAATTCCCGAAGACATTGGCGTTCGCGCTAATTTTGGAAATCCCGGTACATCCAAAGCATGGGAAGCCGCTTTGGGAAGCCTTTTAAATATGCAGCACAATCATTTTATCCACGCTGAAAACGTGATTCTTTTGGGTGAAATTGACTGCGACACCCAAATGAAGCAGGCTGATAGTATTTCAAAAGAAGAAATTCATTATGCTGAAGAATTAGGCGAACTCGTTACCCAAATAGACCATAAAGTTGCGGAAGTTGTAAAAGCAATTGTTACGGCTGGCAAGTTTCCTATCATCATTGGTGGCGGCCACAACAACAGTTTTGGAAATTTGAAAGGCACTTCGGAAGGTTTAGAAAAAGCTCTCAATTGCATCAACTTTGATGCGCATACAGATTTTCGAACTTTGGAACATCGCCACAGTGGCAACGGGTTTTCGTATGCTTTTGAGGATGGTTTTTTGGATAAATACTTCATTTTTGGACTTCACAGAAATTATACTTCGGAAACTGTTTTCAATTCAATGGAAAAGAATTCCCATAGAGTAAAATTCAATCTATATGAAGATATTTCCATCAATAATAAATTATCGTTTTCAGAAGCATTGAAAGACGCAGAAAATTTCTGCTGCAATGAAAACTTCGGAATCGAACTGGATTTGGATTCCGTTGAAATGATGGGCAGCAGTGCCATGACGCCCAGCGGATTTACTTTGACGGAGGCCCGAAAATTCGTTTCCCACTTTTCAAAAAACAAAAATGCGCGTTATCTGCATATTTGCGAAGGCGCTCCCGGTGCAGGGATTTTTTTAAATCAAGTAGGCAAAGCGATTGCCTATTTGGTGAGCGATACTTTGGCGAAATAGAGTTTAAAATTTTAGCCGTAAAGTTTTCATTTCGAATTGTATCCCTAAAAATAATTACGATATTTACAATCAGTCCTTTACATTATTTTTCCATTAAAACTTTAAGTCCTAAACTCCTATTTGATGAAAAACTACAAACTGCCCTTCCGCTCAACTGTACTCGCTTTGTTTTCCCTACTTCTTTTTTCGAGTTGTAAAAACGCTTCCGAAGAAATTTCCGAAGAAAAAGAAACCGGCAAAATGGAATACCCCGCCGAATGGATGTACAACCAGCGCGCGTATCCAAATAACTATATAAACAAGCAAGCTTATAAAGAAGCTGTTCTTCAATCAAAACAAATTCTTGCCAATAGGTCTCCCGAACAAGCTGGGGAATGGACGTTTGTAGGCCCGTTAAACACCGGCGGCCGCGTTACCGATGTGGCGATTTCGCCCGATAACGATGACCATTTATATGTAGCGACAGCCACTGGGGGAATTTTCAGAAGTTATGATGCCGGTGCAAATTGGACGCCTATTTTTGATGAAGAAGCCAGACTTTCCATCGGCGATATTGCCATTGCACCATCCAACGCGCAAATTATCTATGCAGGAACCGGCGAAGCCAATGGAAGCGCTACCGATGGCGCCTATTTTGGCGATGGAATTTACCGAAGTGAGGACGCAGGCGACACTTGGGCGAATATTGGTCTGCCGGAAAGCAACCACATTGGCAGAATTGTAGTGGACCCTACGAATCCGGACCGCGTTTTTGCCGCCGCTACGGGACAATTATACGGAAAAAATGATGAGCGGGGAATCTACAGAACCACCAATGGCGGCGGAAGTTGGGAGCAGGTTCTTTTTGTAACCGATTCCACCGCAGCGATAGACGTTGCGATGAACGTGGCGAATACAAATATTATTTATGCCGCAATGTGGGAGCGCACCCGCAAACCGTGGGAGCGCGATTATGGCGGGGTAACCTCTGCCATCCATCGTTCTCTGGACGGAGGAAACACTTGGACGGAATTGGGGGCCGCAAATGGCCTTCCCGCGCCAAACGCCCAAACCGGACGTATTGGGATTGCCGTTTCAGAATCTGATCCTTCCACGGTGTACGCACGTTTCACCACAAATGAAATTACAAATGTTTTCAACGGACTATATAAATCTACGGATAACGGCGACAACTGGACGCTGGTAACTCCTCCCAATGTCTTGAGTAATATCGATGCGAATTTTGGTTGGTACTTTGGAAATGTTCGTGTTAATCCAAGCAATTCAGCCGAAGTGTATATTGTAGGTTTTGATATTGCGAAATCTACCAACAATGGCGCCTCGTGGCAAATATTGCCGGGAATGCACGTAGATCATCACGCGCTGGATTTTTCGAGAACGAACAGCAATTTTATGCTCTCCGGAAATGACGGCGGCGCTTATATTTCGAATAACAGCGGAAGCAGTTGGACCAAATTCTTAAACCTTCCGATTACGCAGTTTTACAATATTGAAGTTGACAATACCCAACCCGAACGACTTTACGGCGGAACACAGGACAATAACACAATTAGAACCATTACCGGCGGGGCAAGCGATTGGAACGCAATATGGGGAGGCGACGGTTTTCACGTAAATGTGGATCCCGTGGACAATAATTATATTTATGTGGAATCACAATATGGGAACCTCGGTCGTTCAACTAATGGCGGAGCTACCTTCAGCAACGCAACCAACGGAATCAGCGGCAGCGACCGTAACAACTGGAATACGCCCGTGATAATTTCGCCTTTCAATCACGAAATATTGTATTATGGCACCAACAGATTATATACTTCAAACAAGGCGGCAAACTGGTCGGTAATAAGTCCTGATTTGACCGATGGGCTGCATCCCAGCGGTTCCTTGGCTTTCGGAACGCTTACGGCAATTGCTTCTTCCTATAACAATCTCGATGTGATTTATACTGGTAGCGACGACGGAAACGTAAACGTAACCTTTGACGGCGGAACAACCTGGATGGACGTAAGCGCCGGCCTGCCCGACCAATACATTACTTCCATCGCGATGGTGCCCAGTGATGATATGATTGCCTATGTAACGGTTTCAGGGTTTAAATACTTGGATTACACCCCGCGCGTATTTAAAACCACGGACGGCGGCCAGAATTGGACTGATATTTCCTCAAACCTTCCAAACATTCCCGTGAACGACATTATCGTATATCCCGCGGAAAATATACTCTTTGTCGCAACCGATTTAAACGTTTGGTATTCCAAAGACGATGGTGGCAGTTGGACAATTTTAGGAAATAACCTACCAATGACGGTTGTTATGGATTTAAAATTTCACGAACCTACCAAAACCCTATTTGCGGGAACTTTCGGAAGGGCGATGCACAGTTATGATGTGAGCGATATTTTAGAAATTGGTGAAAATGAATTGGCTTCAAATTCAATTAAAATTTATCCAAATCCCGCTACTTCGGAATTTACAATTTCACAAAATCTTTCTTCAAATGGAACTGTTCAGCTTTATGATATTTCAGGGAAAAGGATAAAAGAATTGTTCAAAGGAAATTTTAGTGCGAATAAAAATATCACCGTAAAAACTGACGGACTTGCTGCTGGAATTTATTTGGTGAAAGTCAATAATGGGAAGCAATCTGTGACGAAGAAACTCATTATAAAAAAGTAAATTTTCAGTCATAAAAAAACCGATTCAAAAGTGAATCGGTTTTTTTATACTTAAAGTTGTTTTACTGCTTCTCACAAACAACTCCCCAAATGGAGATTGCTTTTTTCGAAGTATTTATTTTTACATTTTCTTCATCAATCACCTTAAAATCTGAAGCCGTTGCATATTGCGTATCAAAAATTGCTGCAAGCGAAAACTTTGGGTTTTTAAAATTTAAGGTTCTCCAACTACCATCTGAAGTGTACGTTCCCTTTTCAGAAATTTTCACAGGTTTTTCGTCCGTTCCTGGCTGCGGAATACTTTTGAAATTAAATTTAAAAGTGTTGTTTTCATAAAGTTGTATGGAAATTGTAGCAACGCCATTTCCTAAACTTTTGTACGAAAGAACCTCACTTTTTCCAAGAACAACTTCTTTGGATTCGTTTGAAGATTTCATAGCTGTTTTCTTACTTCCGCAAGAAGAAACACCAATTACCAAAGCGATCAAAATTATATTTTTCCACATAGCTTAGCGTATCAATTTTTTGTATTTGATTCGTTTCGGCATCAAATCGCCACCCAAACGTTTCTTTTTGTTTTCTTCGTATTCGCTGAAACCTCCTTCAAAAAAGTACACTTGACTGTTACCTTCAAAAGAAAGGATGTGCGTACAAATTCTATCTAAAAACCAACGGTCGTGACTGATTACAACGGCGCAACCCGCAAAGTTTTCCAAACCTTCTTCCAAGGCACGCAGCGTGTTTACGTCCAAATCGTTCGTGGGCTCATCAAGCAAAAGCACGTTGCCTTCTTCCTTTAAAGTCATTGCAAGGTGAAGTCTGTTGCGTTCCCCACCGGAAAGCATCGAAACTTTTTTGTTCTGCTCACTTCCGCTAAAGTTGAAACGGCTCAAATATGCACGGGAATTCACTTGTCTCCCACCCATCATAATCAATTCTTGGCTATCGCTGAAATTTTCCCAAATGGTTTTATCTGGGTTTATGTTTGAATGGGCCTGGTCAACATAAGCAATCTTAGCGGTTTCGCCTACTTCAAAAGTACCTTTGTCCGGCGTTTCCTCACCCATAATCATTTTAAAAATGGTTGTTTTACCGGCACCGTTTGGACCAATAATCCCGACGATTCCCGCTTGCGGAAGTTTGAAATTCAAATCCTCATACAGCAATTTATCGCCATAGGCTTTGGAGACGCCCTTGGCCTCAATAACGTTGGTTCCCAAACGCGGGCCGTTCGGGATGTATATTTCCAGCTTTTCGTCCAGTTGCTTTTGGTCTTGGCTTAAAAGTTTGTCGTAATTCTGTAAACGCGCCTTTTGTTTAGTTTGGCGGCCTTTTGCACCTTGACGGACCCATTCCAACTCGCGCTCCAGGGTTTTTTGGCGTTTTCCGGCCTGTTTTTGCTCTTGTGCCAAACGCTTCGATTTCTGCTCAAGCCAAGAGGAATAATTCCCTTTCCACGGAATGCCTTCTCCCCTATCCAATTCCAAAATCCAGCCAGCAACGTTATCCAAGAAATATCTATCGTGGGTTACGGCAATCACAGTTCCTTTGTATTCCGCAAGGTGATGCTCCAACCAATGCACGCTTTCGGCATCCAAGTGGTTAGTAGGTTCATCCAGCAAAAGAACGTCTGGTTCCTTTAGGAGAAGTCGGCAAAGTGCAACCCTTCTTCGTTCCCCTCCCGAAAGTACGCTGATTAATTTATCGGGCTCCGGTGTGCGTAGCGCATCCATCGCAATTTCAAGTTTTGTGTCGAGTTCCCAAGCGTTTGTGGCGTCTATTTTATCTTGAAGCTTTGCTTGTTTCTCCATCAGTTCGTCCATTTTTGCCGGATTTTCGTAAACTTCCGGCAGACCGAACATGTCGTTTATTTTATTGTATTCGTCAAGAATATCGACTACTTCCTGCACGCCTTCCTTTACAACTTCCAAAACGGTTTTGGATTCGTCCAGTTTCGGTTCCTGTTCCAGATAGCCTACGGTATAGCCGGGCGCGAAAACCACATCGCCCTGATAGTTTTTTTCTTCGCCCGCAATAATTCGCAACAACGTAGATTTACCACTTCCGTTTAGACCGAGAATACCAATCTTGGCACCGTAGAAGAAACTTAAATATATATTTTTTAAAACCGGAGTCTGCGCGCTTTGATAGGTTTTGGTCAGCCCGGACATTGAGAATATTACTTTTTTATCGTCGCTCATTTTAGTTAATTGTTAATCGTTAAATGTTAATTCGGGATTTGTTAGATTTTTATTAATGAAGGTTAAGAAGCCTCAAAAGCACAAGCATTTGGCCGGTGTGATACGCCGTATGTTCTATAACCAGCATGACTTCGCGCAAAAGGGTCTGTTCGTTTTTGCCGTTTTTCACGGGCTGGGTCAATTTATTTTCTTCATCCAAAAGAAAATTTTTCAATCGTTCGCGGTCTGTGGTGTATTCGGCTTTTAGGGTTTCCCATTCCGCTTGCTGCTTACAGATTTTTTCCTTGGGCCAATAATAGTCGGGCCATTTGGGCTCGGTGTAATCATCGGAACACGTGAATTTCACAATATCCTTTTGGGTGAAAACCACGTGATAGAACAATTCATAGAGTGAATACGGCAAATTGCCCGGCCGCATATTGATGTCTTCAAATGAAATTTTCTTCAACATCTCCGTTACGGGCATAAAGGCCTCGCCACTGTCGAGGTGTTTTGCGAGCCGTTCCCGGATTTGTTTTTCATCAGACATACATTCTACAATTTGGAATTGGATAAAAGTTATTGGGTTATTGGGTTAATTAAACTGCAACTGAGACTGAGACTGAAAACTAAACTCGTCCCTTCAGCGCATTAAAAACCCAGGCAATGGCAAAGAAACCAATCCCGACCGAAGCAAAGCCCCAGCCGGCAACATCGTCATACCGGAAAGCGCCCATGCCTATTAGCACTACACCTACTACAATCATTATAAAAGTGGCCCAAGCCAGTACCGTATTTTTATTCATTCCCATAATCTATTCTGTTTGGTTGATTTTTCTTTTTCGGTTTGCAAATTTACGAGCAAAAACAAATATCGGTAATATAAAACAGATTTTCGTTAACAAAATGTCATAGTTTTTTGAGGAGTGCTGGGTGCTGGGTGCAGAATGCCTTTATGAAAAAATAAATAAACTTTTATCCGTGAAATTTAAACTTCAAACTTTAAAGCCGAAACTTTCCGGCATTTTGTATTTTAGCGCAAACATACTTTTTCAATGGATTTAAACTTCAACAAAAACGAAGATCACAATAAACTTCTGGTTTCAGAATTAAAGAATAAACTGGCAAAAGTGAAGCTCGGCGGAGGCCAAAAACGGATTGACAAACAGCACGCACAGGGCAAGCTCACTGCCAGAGAGCGGATTGCGTATTTGCTCGACGAAAAAAAACCGAGTATTGAAATCGGTGCCTTTGCGGGCGATGGTATGTATGAAGAACACGGCGGCGCTCCAGGTGGCGGAGTGGTTGTAAAAATTGGTTATGTGAAAGGAAAACAGTGCATCGTTGTGGCAAATGATGCTACAGTAAAAGCTGGAGCTTGGTTTCCTATAACTGCGAAAAAGAATCTTCGTGCGCAGGAAATTTCAATAGAAAACCGTTTGCCGATTATTTATTTGGTCGATAGCGCGGGGGTTTATCTTCCTATGCAGGATGAAATTTTTCCCGATAAGGAACACTTCGGAAGAATTTTTAGAAACAATGCCGTAATGAGCAGTATGGGCATTACGCAGATAGCAGCCGTGATGGGCAGTTGTGTTGCTGGTGGCGCATACCTTCCCATTATGAGCGATGAGGCATTGATTGTTGATAAAACAGGAAGCATCTTTCTTGCGGGAAGTTATTTGGTGAAAGCTGCCATTGGCGAAAGTATCGACAACGAAGAGCTTGGCGGTGCAACAACCCATTGCGAAGTTAGCGGCGTGACCGATTACAAAGCCAAAGACGATAAAGATGCGCTTGACAAGATAAAAAACATAGTTTCCAAAATCGGCGATTTTGACAAAGCGGGATTCAACCGTGAAAAGGCATTAAAACCAAGGGAAAAACAGGAAGATATTTACGGAATTCTACCAAAATCCCGCGCCGAGCAATACGATATGCGCGAAATTATAAAACGCCTCGTGGACGACAGCGCTTTTGAGGAATACAAAGAAGGCTACGGACAAACAATTTTAACAGGCTATGCCCGCATTGACGGTTGGGCCGTGGGCATTGTTGCCAATCAACGTACTTTGGTAAAAACCACAAAAGCCAAGACGAAGCCCAGCGAAATGCAGTTTGGCGGCGTAATTTACAGTGACAGTGCCGATAAGGCCACGCGTTTTATTGCCAATTGTAACCAAAAGAAAATCCCGCTCGTGTTTTTACAGGATGTAACGGGCTTTATGGTTGGCAGCAAAAGCGAGCACGGTGGAATTATAAAGGATGGTGCCAAAATGGTGAATGCGGTTAGCAATAGCGTTGTGCCGAAATTTACCATAGTAATTGGCAATAGTTACGGTGCGGGCAACTACGCCATGTGCGGAAAAGCCTACGACCCGCGATTGATAGTTGCTTGGCCAAGCGCCGAACTTGCTGTAATGAGCGGAAACAGTGCTGCTAAGGTATTGCTTCAAATAGAAACTGCTTCTCTTAAAAAACAGGGCAAGGAAATTACGGAAGAAGAGGAAAAAGAACTTTACAACAAAATAAAAGCACGTTACGACCGACAAATTTCGCCATATTATGCAGCTTCACGAATCTGGACCGATGCAGTCATTGATCCATTGGACACCCGAAAGTGGATTTCAATGGGCATTGAAGCAGCAAACCATGCGCCTATTGAGAAGGCTTTTAATTTGGGGGTAATACAGGTATAGACTACGGTTTAATATGCAAAACGAAACCCATCCTATTACGGTCAAAACATTCTTAAGAACGTATAACTTAATTCACCTTGCTTTGGTCGCAGGTGTTTTTGTATCTGGGTTCTTGATTTATATGAAGACGAAAGTCCAGGAATTGAACTTAAGTTATTCCGGCGATGTCATGTTTTTTGTAGTTCCAATTATGGCGATTTCTGGAATAGTCGCTGGTAATTTTCTTTATGCGAAAAATATCAAGAAATTAGATTCAAAAACCACTTTGCTCGAAAAGCTAAATGGTTTTCAGACCGCAGCAATTATTAGGTATGCACTCTTGGAAGGTCCTGCACTATTAGGGATTGTAGCCTTTATAAATGATGGCAATCAGTATTTTTTAATTATTTCGCTTATCCTGTTGGCTTGGCTAATAGCCCAAAGGCCAACGCGAGATAAGGTTGAGAGAGAACTGAAATTGGAAGGACTCTTAAAATCTGAATTTCAAAAAGTTGACAAACCCTTAGTTTAAAGATCAATTAATTGATAATTTCTTCAAAACTTCAGCCCGTTTTATTTTCCCTGTTTCTGTGTAAAGAAAATGAGTCGCTGAGTAGATATGCTTAGGCTTTTCGTATATAGAAAGCGATTTAAATGCTCTGGAAAAATCCTTTAATTGAAAATATTCTTCACTCTCAATAATTAAAATAACCCGCTCGCCCAAAGCATCGTCCTTTTCCGAAGCGATAAAAAAGGGTTGGTTTATGTGAAGCGAAAGCTTTTCCTCCACAACTTCGGGGTGCACTTTTACCCCGCCGGTGTTTATTACATTGTCCGCTCTTCCCAAAAACTTAAAGGAAGTTGGTGAAATCAATTCCACCACATCATTTGTTACAACCGTTTCTTCGGAAATTTCCGGGGCGTGGATTTGCAGACAATTGTTCTCGTTCAAAGAAAAATTTATCTTCGGAAGCGCAGAAAATATAGCTGATTTCTCCGTTCCAGTTATCGGGCGAACCGCCACATGGCTGATGGTTTCGGTCATTCCGTAGGTTGCGAATACCCGAGTATTTACTTTTTGTAATTGTTGCTCCAATTCTAACGGAACTGCTCCTCCACCAACGATTAACTTTTTCACTTTGTGTAAATCTTTTAACGAGTGAAAAACCTGATAGGGAACCATTGCCGAAAAATCGAAAGCATCATCAATATTTTCAAGCGGATTTTTTTCGGGAGCAGTAGTGTGTAGATCCCAACCCGCAGTCATTGCCCGCACCAGCATCATTTTCCCTGCAATATATTCCGAAGAAAGGCAGAGCAGGGCCTTGATATTCTCGTTTAAATCGAAATACTTCACGGTGGCTTCGGCACTGTTATAAACCTTTTCTTTTTGAAGGGTGATGGTTTTCGGCGTTCCTGTGGAACCGGAGGTTTTTACGGTTATAAAATCATTTTTGTCAAGCCATTCCAAAATAAATTTCCCAATCGCAACCTCATCATCCTTTCCATTTTCAATTAAATAATTTGCACGTTCCTTTAACGCTTCAGGAGAAGGAAATGCTTCGCCGTTTAATCCGAATTGGGGATGGAGCAACGGTTTCACTATTCAATAAAAGTTGAATTCGGGTTATTCTCTTTAGTCAAAACAATAGGCTCTTCTACTTTTCCAAATAGTTTACCGCCCCAATCGCGCCATTTGTAGCGCCAAGCCATTATCAGAAGAAAGATAGGATACAGAATAAGCACAGGTGCAACTACATCAAACCCTGCCGAGGGTTCTGAAATATCCTTGAAAATGGAATTGGTTTTAAAGACGGTCCAATCTGCGGTGACCAATAAGGCCGTAATCAAATTGTTTCCCGCGTGAAAGCCCAATGCAAGCTCCATTCCTTCGTCCATCAGCGTCATAATTCCCAAAAAGAAACCTGTGCCGATGTAATAAATCATTATAACATTCCCCAATTTATCCACCTCTGGATTGGCCAAATGGAGCCCTCCAAAAACCACGGAGGTGATAATCAACGGCAACCATCTGTTTTTTGCCAAAACGCCGATTCCCTGCATCAAATACCCACGGAAAAGATATTCCTCAAAACTGGTCTGCAGCGGAATCATAATGATTGCAATTACCGCAAGAATTAAAAACGGAACCAAATCAAACTGCAAAACATAATCATCAGGATTGTTGTAATAATCCAGAACGGTTACAGCAAGCGTTGTGATTGTTATAATTCCGAACCCAAAAAACACACGACCCCAATCTGTTTTTTTACGTGAAGTTGTTAGGGTAACAAAAGGCTGTTTATGTAAAAATTTCACAACAAAATAAACCGCCAATAAACCTATCGCAAAACTTAGCAACATCAAAAATAGCGTGAGATTGGAGCTTAGGGTTGTAAGAATTTCTTTTTCGTCTATAGAATAAACACTCTCCCCTCCGGACAACTTCTTATACATTACCGCAATAAACAACGGGATAGTACCAATTTGACTAGCAAGAAAAATAATTATAAATCCTACCAGATAACGCCACCATTCATGCAAAAATTTAAAGGCTTGTTGTATGTACATTTTGAAATATTAAGTGATTAAGTAATTTGTTGTATTAAAACTGAAATTCCCACTCAATGGAGGGTTTATAATCTAAGGTACCGTTTGAAACTTTTAGCGGACTGTTAATATTATTTGTGTAAAGGCTGCCCGTGCCCAAACCTTGCGGCAATTTACTGTTTTTTGTGAAGGTATATTGCGAAATGGCGTTTAAACCCACATTGCTTTCCAAAGCCGAAGTAATCCACCAACCTGCATTGTGTTTTTCCGCAAGGTTTATCCAAGTATCGCTTCCGCGGAAACCGCCAACCAATGAAGGTTTTAGTATTATAAACTGCGGTTTTACGGTTTCTAAAAGTTTATTTTTTTCGTCTTCTGAAAAGATACCAATGAGCTCCTCATCCAAAGCAATGGGAAGCGGTGTTTCCTCACACAGTCGCGCCATTTCCTGCCATTGGCCTTGCTTGATGGGCTGCTCAATGGAATGCAATTGCAAATCTGAAAGCACTTTCAATTTTTCCAAAGCTTCCTTGGGCGAAAAGGCGCCGTTGGCATCTACGCGCAGTTCCACTTCGGAAGCGGAAAATTCGGTTCGGATGGATTTTAAAAGTTCGATTTCAGTCTTGAAACCGATAGCGCCAATTTTCATTTTGATACACGTGAAGCCTTCTTTCAGTTTTTCTGAAATCTGTTGTTTCATAAAAACTTTATCGCCCATCCAAACCAAACCGTTTATGGGGATTGAAGCTTCGCCATTCGTAAATTCCGAAGGAAAAAGTTCAAAAGGATTTTTGGAATGCAACGATTTAAAAGCGGTTTCAACCCCAAATTGTATCGACGGAAATTCCTCCAAGGCTTCATATAAATCTGCTTCACTCACGCCCAATTCTATGTTTTCACACACGCCTGCAAGTTCTTCTTCGTAATCGGGGCGGTCGTCAACACTCAAACCGCGAAGCAAGCCGCACTCGCCCACTCCGAAACCTTCTTCGGTTCTCAGAATAAGAAAATAGGTTTCCT
Organism: Aequorivita vladivostokensis; assembly: GCF_000952855.1. Taxonomy (GTDB): domain Bacteria; phylum Bacteroidota; class Bacteroidia; order Flavobacteriales; family Flavobacteriaceae; genus Aequorivita; species Aequorivita vladivostokensis. The sequence goes on from NZ_JSVU01000003.1 coordinate 396,089, forward strand.
TGGTATTTAAAACACCGCGGGAAGTGCCGCTGGGGCGTTTGAAGTTTAGGATGTGTTTTTTATAAGAGGCTTTCAAAGTATAAGTAGATTTAGGGTTGAAGCACCAAATTTTAAAATTCCAAATTCCAAAAGAGCGCCCTTTGGAATTTGGAATTTAATTTTTGGAATTTAAAGTTCAATACTCTCGCCAATTTCAAGCAACATCAAATCCTTATTGGCGTCATAAAACTTACGTTTTGCCTCTTCGTGGTCTATTTCGATATATCCAAACGTGTCATAATGCACGCCCAAAACCTTATCGCACTGCACAAAATCGCTGGCAATGATGGCATCGTCAATACCCATGGTAAAATTATCGCCTATGGGGAGAATTGCCAAATCCAGCTTTGTGCGCATCGGGATCAATTTCATATCCATTGTGAGCGCGGTATCGCCCGCAATGTAAATGTTTTTATGTTCGCCCTCAATCACAAAACCGCCGGGCTGGCCGCCGTAACTGCCATCAGGAAAACTGCTGGTGTGATGGGCAATTACGTATTTTACCTTTCCAAATTCAAACTTCCAACTGCCGCCATGGTTCATCGGGTGTACTTCAATGCCTTTTTCCTCATAATGGTTCGCAATCTCAAAATTGCTCACAATTACCGCTCCCGTATTTTTTGCGATAGCTTCCGCATCCAGCGTATGGTCTTGGTGGGCGTGGGTCAAAAGAATATAATCTGCCTTTAACTGGTTGATGTCAATTTTATCTTTTGCAAGCTCGTTTCCGCTAATAAAGGGATCTACCAAAATGTGTTTTCCCTTAATCTCTATGCCGAGGCAATTTTGTCCGTAAAATGTAATTTTCATAATTTCTTTTTTTATCACATAAATATACTAAACAAGATTGCAAACAAAAAAGTACTGAGCGCAACCTTCTTTAATTCGCCATCGAGCAACATTGGTGATTTGTTTTTTAAAACGGTTTTTATGTTTAAAAGGAAAGGAATAAAAGCGATTAAGTATATAAATTGTAAGGGTTCCCGATAATTTATGATAGTGTAGAGCACAGCGCAAAGCATTCCAAAAAGCAACAGGAAAGCGTGGTATTTTTTCGCTTTTGTGGACCCCAATTTTACGACCAAGGTAAGTTTTTTGGCAGCCGCATCGTTTTCAATGTCGCGCATATTGTTCAAATTCAGCACGGCGGTGCTGAAACAACCGATTGCCGTGGCGGGCAATAAAAGTTGCCATTGAAGCTGGTGGGTGAACAAGTAATAACTTCCCAAAACACTTAGTAACCCAAAAAACAGGAACACAAAAACATCGCCCAAACCGGAGTAACCGTAGGCTCTTTTCCCAACAGTATATTTTACCGCAGCGATGATGGAAACAATAGTTAAGTTGAAAAATATAAAGGAAATGACAAAATTTTCATTTCCGAAAGCTCTGAAAATCAAAAACGTGGCGAGAAAAAAAGTGATGATTCCGGTAATGATCATCCCAATTTTCATTTCTTTAGGTGAAATAATTCCCGAAGCTACCATACGCTTTTCGCCGTGCCTTACGGTGTCGGTGCCGCGAATGCCATCGCCGTAATCATTGGCAAAATTTGACAAAACCTGAAAACCGATCGTAACCAATATTGCGAGCCAGAAAAGTACCGAACTATAATAGTAGTGTGAAGCCAAACCTGCACCAACAATAATTCCAGAAACCGAAAGCGGCAACGTTCGCAATCTCGCCGCGGCAAACCAAGCTTTAATTTTTGTCATTCAATATTTTTTTGAAGCTGCAAAAATACGTTTTAAAAAGGGGTGTGCCAATTTTTTGAAATGGGTTACTTGCTTATTTGATTGAAATGTTTTGCTATATTCGTTTTTCATAATTTAAACAGACACAAAAATGAACAACACGACCAGTTATAATTTAGGATTGCTACTACTCCGTATGGGCTTTGGTATAATGATGCTCACACACGGCATTCCGAAACTCTTAAAAATGCTTTCGGGTGATTTTTCCTTTGGCGACCCCATCGGCGTTGGCGAAACGGCAACCTTAATTTTAGCTGTGTTGTGCGAGGTGTTTTTCCCGATACTTGTAATAATTGGTTTTAAAACGCGATTGTCCGCAATTCCCGTGATAATTACAATGGCCGTGGCTGCCTTTGTGGTTCACGCCGCAGACCCATTCGGAATTAAGGAGAAAGCTATACTATATTTAATAGGTTTTATTGCGATTGCACTTTTGGGCGCGGGGAAATATTCGGTCGACAAAAAATGAGTTTTCAGTCGTCGTTACTGTATAAAAAATGACCATTTTAATCAAAATGTAGGCGCGCGATTAATCGCGCGCCTACCAAAATCAATTAAAAATTTTTACCAACAATTCCTTTAGCAAATCGCCCTGCGAAAGGTTGGCGGCACCCACGCCCTTGCTTTTCATATCTACCTCGCGGATTGCGGCAATGATGGCGCTCACCTTTTTCATTGGGTAATTTCGGGCGGCGGTTTGATAGTCTTTTATAAAGAAAGGATGAACGCCCAAAGCCTTTGCAGCATCGCCCTTGTTGGTAAGCGCGTGGTATTTCAGCAATTTTGAAAAGAAACTGTACAGCAAGGCCACCGTCATCACCAAAGGGTTGTTTTTTGGGTTTTGCGAAAAATATTGAATAATTGCAAAAGCCTTTTTTATATCCTTTTCGCCTATTGCATTCTGAAGCTCAAAATTATTGAAATCCTTGCTGATACCGATGTTTTCCTCAATAATTTGTGGCGTAATCTGTTCGCCGGGCTTTAGAATTAATTGCAGCTTTTCAAGCTCGTTGTTTACCTTGCTTAAATCATTCCCAAGAAATTCCACCAACATTTGTGCGGCTTTTGGGGTGATTGTATAACCTTTCCCCGCGAGAACGCGCTTTATCCAGTCCGGCACTTGGTTTTCGTAGAGTTTTTTGCTCTCAAAAAGAACCCCTGTTTTGGCAATTTCCTTGGTCAGTTTTTTGCGTTTGTCCAAGGTTTTGTATTTATAACAAAGCACCAAAACGGTTGTGGGCTGCGGGCTGAGCGCATACGGAAGCAAATTTTCTATGGTGCGCGAAAGATCCTGCGCCTCCTTTACAATAACCACCTGTTTTTCCGCCATCATTGGGTAGCGTTTGGCGTTGCTGATAATGTCTTCTACCGAAACATCACGGCCGTAAAGCACCATTTGGTTAAAACCCTTTTCTTCCTCGCTCAAAACGTTTTCCTCAATATATTTTGAAATGCCATCAATATAATACGGCTCCTCGCCCATCAAAAAGTAGATGGGTTTTGTGTTTCCGTTTTTAATATCGGTGATGATGGATTTTACTTTGTCGAGCGGCATTGGACGATTTACGATTTACGATTGAAGATTTTAGATTGAAGGAACTTAATTTTGAATTTTGAATATTAAATTTTGAATATTTGTAAATGCAAAAACTCAACTTCCCCCAATATTCCTTTCGCTTCAAAAGTAGCGAAAATAAAACGTTGGTTTTTGATGAAATCCGAAAAAAATTCGTCGTGCTCACTCCCGAAGAATGGGTTCGTCTGCACGCTGTTCAATTTCTTCTGAAAGAAAAAAAATATCCCAAAAGCCTTATAAACGTTGAAAAACAGTTGAAGTTGAACAACACCGTAAAACGATACGACATCGTGGTTTTCAACAATGACGGGAGTATTTTTTTGATTGTGGAATGCAAAGCGCCCTCAATTGAAATTTCACAACTCACATTTGACCAAATTGCGCGGTATAATTTAGCGTTGGAAGCAGAGTATTTAATGGTTACCAACGGTTTGGGACATTATTTCTGCCAAATGGATTTCGGGAATGAACGCTACAATTTTTTAGAAGAAATTCCCGATTATAAATAAGTCCTTAAAAAACACTTCAAAAATCTATCTTTACACCCGTGAAAGTAGCCGTTGTCATACTCAATTGGAATGGAAGGGATCTGTTGGAAAAATTTCTTCCCTCTGTGGTGAAGTTTTCTGCCGAAGCCACTGTCTATGTGGCCGATAATGCTTCAACTGATGATTCGATTTCGTTTATTTACGAAAATTTCCCCACGGTAAAAATCATTCAAAATAAAGTGAACGGCGGCTACGCCAAAGGTTATAACGATGCTTTAAAAAACCTTTCCGAAGACATTTTCGTTCTGTTGAACAGCGATGTGGAGGTAACCGAAAACTGGCTGCAACCAATAATTTCAGAATTTGAAAAAGACGCTTCGGTAGTTGCGGCACAACCAAAAATCCTTGATTACAAAAACCGGGAGTATTTTGAATATGCTGGCGCGGCGGGCGGTTTTATTGACAAATACGGCTATCCGTATTGCCGCGGACGTATTTTCAACACTTTGGAAAAGGACCACGGGCAGTATAACGATACAGCCGAAATTTTCTGGGCCTCGGGAGCCTGTCTTTTTGTAAAGACCGATGCTTTTTGGCAAGCTGGCGGACTGGATGAAGACTATTTTGCACACCAAGAGGAAATTGACCTTTGCTGGCGATTGCAAGCCAAGGGCGGAAAGATACTATATGTAGGTACCTCGCAGGTATATCACGTGGGTGGCGCTACGCTGGCTGCTTTAAACCCACAGAAAACTTTTTACAATTTTCGAAACTCGCTTTTAAATCTGTTAAAAAATGCCGGTGGAGCCCAGGCCTTTTCAGCAATTTTCGTTCGAATGGTGTTGGACGCCGTTGCAGCTTTTCAGTTTTTGTTCCAAGGAAAGCCAAAACATTTTTTGGCAGTCATAAAAGCACACTTCAGTTTTTATTTTTTGGTGCCGAAATTTCTTAAAAAGAGACGCAGAAATGCTTCCAAGATGAAATATTTCAAAATAAAATCCATTGTATTTCAGCATTTTATAATGAAAAAGGAGCCGTTTCAATAGCTTATAACTTAAAGTATTGTTAATCGTTTTTTAGGCGACCGCTATTTTAATAATTTTGGTTCAGATTTATTGAAATAAACAATCTAATATAACACTTAACAAATTATGAAGAAACTATTGATTCTAGCAGTATGCTCCAGTTTGGCCTTTACTTCTTGCGTTTCCAAGAAGAAATACGCAGAACTTGAAGCTAAACAACAAAACACGCAGGATTTGCTGAACACGGCTACCGTTAAACTTAACGACTGCCTTACCGAAAGAGCTGCGGCAACAGCCCGCGCAAAACAACTTGAGGAGCGTTTGGCAGACATGAAAAAAACCAATGAGGATCTTATTCAAAGTTCAAAAGAGCTTACTATGTTGACCTCAAAAGGTGCTACCAACCTTGAAAAATCATTGGAAAGCTTAAAGGAAAAAGACCTAAAGATTACCCGTTTGCAGGACGCGCTTAACAAAAAAGATAGTGTAACCCTTGCTTTAGTAACTAGTCTTAAAAGAGAAGTGGGTATAAACGATCCGGACATTGAGGTAAATGTTGAAAAAGGTGTAGTTTATATTTCGCTTTCAGACAAAGTTTTATTTAAGACCGGAAGCTACCAAATTTCTTCAAGAGCCAATGAAATCTTAGGAAAAGTTGCCAAAGTTATCAACGGCAAACCAGATTTTGAGGCGATGGTTGAAGGGCATACGGATAACGTACCTTACCGCAGCGGTGTTCTTTTGGACAACTGGGACTTGAGCGTAAAGCGTGCTACTGCCATAGTTAGAGCATTGCAGGATCTTGGTATTGCACCTGAAAGATTGGTGGCCGCAGGTCGTGGAGAGTACGATCCATTGGTACCAAACACAACTGCCGAGAACAGAGCAACAAACAGACGTACCCGTATCTTGGTACTACCTAAAATCGATCAGTTCTACGATATGATTGAAAAGGAAATGAAAAACCTTGAGGCAGGCGGAAAATAAAATCTGAATGCCAATAATACAAACCCGGTCCAAACAGGCCGGGTTTTTTATTGGTTCATCAAATCAATCTTTTGAAAGGTTTTCGTATCTTGGATATGAATATTAAACCTTATTAAATATTTACGAAGAAATGGAAGAATTCAAAACAAATTGGACCCGCGAGGAGCTTAAGGCGTATATTTTACTTTATTGTGCCTATGCCAATTTTGTGGAAACCGAGGAAGAACGCAATTTTATAATGAAAAAAGTAGGTGAGGAAAAATACAGACAAATACACAAAGAGTTTGATAAGGACAACGATTATCAGCGGATACAGAAAATCCAGCATACGGTAGAGCGCTTTGATTACTCACCAACGGAAATAGACAGACTTTTTTACAACATAAAAAAAATGTTTCTCACCGATGGCGAAATCGACATCTTGGAAAAAAACATTTATCGCGGGCTACAGCATTTATTGAAATAGAAAAGTTTGCCATTATATTTCGTTGGCAAACACGTTGGTAAACTAATTTTTGGTCTTCCGTATTAGGTATCTATAATTCCAAACTTCCTTTTCCTTCTCTAACTACCACGGGTTCCGGCCCGGTAAGGTCTATTACGGTGGAAGCAATATTGCCGCCATAGCCGCCGTCTATAACCAGATCTACCAGATTGTCCCATTTCTCAAGTATTAGTTCCGGATCGGTGGTGTACTCAATTACCTCATCTTCGTCCTTAATGGAGGTTGAAATAATAGGATTGCCTAACTCCTGCACTATGGCCCGGGTTATGGAATTATCGGGAACGCGGATCCCCACTTCCTTTTTCTTCTTAAAAACCGACGGAAGATTGTTATTTCCCGGAAGGATAAAAGTGTAGGGGCCCGGAAGATTTCGTTTCAAAATTTTAAAGGTGGGGGTGTCTATCTGCTTCACATAATCACTCAGATTGCTTAAATCTTCACACACGAACGAGAAATTTGCCTTTTCCAGTTTCACTCCCCGCAATTGCGCCACACGTTCCATTGCGCGGTTGTTGTTTATATCGCAGCCCAGGGCATATACAGTATCGCTCGGATAAATGATAACCCCGCCATCGCGAAGTATCTTCACAACGCGCTTAATCTCCTTTGGGTTGGGGTTTTCTTCGTAAATCTTAATAAATTCAGCCATGCTTTAGTTTAATTTTTTTTGGTCACTTCACTTTCAAGTTTTAGAACCTTGTCGCCATCGTTTTGTTCAATATAAAGCGCCTTATTTCCGTTATCTCCCTTTCGGGTAATCTTGCTTCCTTTAATGGTTTTTGTAATTTCTTCTGAAAAAGTTTCAATTACTTTTCCCTCGGCGTCGCCGTTGCCCCATTTCCACGTTACTTCTGAACCCTTGCGAATCATATTTTTATTTAAAGTTACTTACATTTTTTAAAAATAGGAATAAGTTTCAAATACTTAACATAAAATCCCATTTCGAGCGTTATGGGAAAAACAAAAATTTCTTATGAAAAAAATCTTCGTGCTAATCTTTCTTTTCGGAATTCAAATCCATTTCATTTCCTGTTCCAAAGATAACGATAACAATACAACCGAATCATTAGAGGAAAAAACGATGCTGAATGTTTCCTACGGAAATGATCCGCAACAAAAATACGACCTATACCTTCCCGCAGACCGATCCTCCAACAAAACGAAGGTAATCGTCCTGGTCCACGGCGGGGGTTGGACCGGAGGCGATAAGGCTGATATGGATTTCTTTATTCCCTACATAAAATTAAGACATCCCGATCACGCAATAGTAAATGTGAACTATGTGCTTGCCGATATGGACACCCCTGCGTTTCCCAACCAATTTTTGGACGTGGATGCAATTATCAATAAACTGACCGCCGAAAAAGACGAACTTCAAATCCTTCCGGAATTTGCCATGATCGGTGCCAGTGCCGGAGCACATATTTCGCTGATGTATGATTATGTTTATGATACAGACGATCAAGTGAAAATAGTGGGCGACATTGTGGGCCCGACAGATTTTACCGACCCATTCTATAGCGACAACCCCAATTTTCCGGTTTTGATGGCAGCCTTGGTGGACGAAAGCGCTTATCCTCCCGAAACGAATTATGCTGAAGTTTTGAGTCCCGCGCTACGGGTTTCAAACGCCAGCAGCCCTACCCTGCTTTTCTACGGAAATGCCGATCCGTTGGTTCCACTGTCAAATGGGGAAACTTTAAAAAATGCACTGAACAACTCGCAAATAGACCATAGTTTCACGGTTTATGATGGCGGCCACGGCGATTGGGCACCAAATGATATCGAAAATATGAAAGAACAGCTAAGTACCGCAGTTGATACTTATTTGGGAGTGGATTAAGGATGCAGGGTGCTGGGTGCTGGGTGCTTAAATTTTTTTAAAGAACCTCACAAATTAATGAAATAACGAATCCCGAAGTAACAAATCCCAAATTAACAAATCCCAAATTAACAAATCACGAATTAACAATTTTCAATTTTGCAAAACGGAGCAATAGCTTTTTTAAACCGCCGTTTTCAAAATCAATTTCGGCCTTAGTGTCAGCGCCAACTCCTTCGATTTTGAGAATTTTACCTTTTCCGAAGCGAACGTGCTCCACCATTGTCCCCTGCTTTAGATTGGCGTCTTCCGCATTAAAATTTTTGTCGGTATCGCTGGTAACGGGCTTTAATCTCCGCAATTTTCGAAGCTGTGCTTCCGTGGGGCCCGTTGGTGCCTTGCCGGCCACCGGCTTTTTTAGCCGCAGTTTGCTGTGGTCCACCTCATCAAAAATATCAGCATCCAAAAGCGGTTTGTAGCGGTTTTCCGTAATTGGGGTTAAGTATTCCAAAAAGGTTTCATCTATTTCCTCAATAAAACGGCTGGGTTCGGCATCAATCAATTTTCCCCACCGGTATCGCGATTGGGTGTAAGTTAAATACGCCTGCTTTTCGGCGCGGGTAAGCGCAACGTAAAACAATCTTCGCTCCTCTTCCAGTTCGCTGCGGGAGTTCATATTCATCCCGCTGGGGAAAAGATCTTCCTCCATCCCCACTATATATACATAGGGAAACTCCAACCCTTTTGCCAAATGCACCGTCATCAACGCAACACGGTCGCTATCGCCTTTGTCGTTATCCAAATCGGTAGCGAGGGCTACGTCTTCCATAAATTCAGCAAGCGAGCCCGTGGCATCGGCTATTTCCTTTTGCTCTTCCACAAAGTCGCGCATCCCGTTCAGTAGTTCCTCTATATTCTCAATACGGGCAATGCCTTCGGGAGTGCCATCTTTTTTTAATTCCTGCAGTAAACCTGTTTTTTTTGCAACGTGTTCAGTAATGGTGAAAGCATCATAGTTTTGATTCAAAACCTGAAAGCTTTCAATCATCGTCACAAAATCCTGCAATTTGCTTTTGGTGCCGGCATTTATCTTTAAATCAATTTTATCGATGTTTTTCATCACCTCAAAAATTGAGCGGTTATAATGGTTTGCGGCAACAATCAATCGCTCCATCGTGGTATCGCCAATACCCCGCGCGGGATAATTGATAACACGTTTCAGCGCCTCTTCATCCTTCGGATTTAACACCAACCGCAGATAAGCCAACACGTCTTTTATCTCCTTGCGTTGATAAAAACTGAGCCCGCCGTAAATTCTGTACGGAATGTCCTTTTTCCGAAGCGCATCCTCAATGGCACGGCTTTGGGCATTGGTTCGGTATAAAACTGCAAAATCGCCATCCTTCAATTGATGGTTCATTTTATTCTCAAAAATGGAGCTCGCCACAAATCGGCCCTCGTCCCCATCGGTCATGGTGCGGTTTACGAGAATTTTATTGCCTTCGTCATTTGCGGTCCAGACTACTTTTTCAAGTCTTGTTTTATTCTTTTCAATAATTGCATTCGCGGCATTCACTATATTTTTGGTAGAACGGTAATTCTGTTCCAAACGGAAAACCTTTACATCGTCATAATCCTTCTGAAAATTCAAAATATTGTTGATATTGGCACCGCGAAAGGCATAAATACTCTGGGCATCATCGCCCACAACGCAGATATTTTGAAACCTATCGGAAAGGGCACGCACGATTAGATACTGGCTGTGGTTTGTATCCTGGTACTCGTCCACCAAAATGTAACGAAAACGGTTTTGGTATTTTGCCAAAACATCCGGAAAACGGGTCAATAGCTCATTGGTTTTTAACAAAAGATCATCAAAATCCATTGCGCCGGCCTTAAAGCATTTGTCCACATATGCTTTGTAAATATCGCCGAGTCGCGGCATTTTGGCCATGGCATCGGCTTCCATCAATTCGGGGTTGTTGAAATATGCCTTAACGGTAATCAAACTGTTTTTATAGGAAGAAATGCGCGAATAAACCTGCTTGTATTTATACACATCCTTGTCCAGGTTCATTTCCTTTATCACCGACCGTATGACGCTGTGCGAATCCTGGGTATCGTAAATTGTAAAGTTTGAAGGATAGCCCAGTTTGTCCGCCTCAAACCGAAGGATTTTTGCAAAAATACTGTGGAAGGTCCCCATCCAAAGATTTTTTGCCTCGCTGGCGCCCACGATTTTTGCGATACGGTTTTTCATCTCGCGTGCCGCCTTATTGGTGAAGGTAAGTGCCAAAATATTGAACGGGTCCACCCCTTGAGACATTAAATAGGCAATCCGGAAGGTAAGGACCCTCGTTTTTCCAGAACCGGCGCCGGCAATTACAATCATAGCGCCGTCTTTTTGCAGTACTGGCGCTAGTTGGGCTTCGTTGAGTTGTTCTAAATATTTTTCCAAAACTTCATTTTCTTCAAGCTGTGAAAATAGCCATTATCAATCTTTTATCTAAAATGATTTTGGAGAAATTATAAACAAAAATTTCGATTTAAAAAGAAACTATTCCCAAAAACAATTTTCCCAAACCACATAAATTTGAATACCTTTATAAAAAAAACTTTTAATGGAATCTATTCTTTCTTTTCTATCCCAAGTTCCGTGGTGGGGTTGGGTTCTTATCTTTTTAGCGCTCGTTGCCATTCGGGACGTTTTTTTTAACAAGCACCACACTATAAGCCACAACTTCCCCATTATCGGGCACATTCGGTATATGCTGGAAAGTATTGGGCCGGAGCTTCGGCAGTATATTGTTGCGAACAACCGCGAGGAGCTTCCCTTCAACAGGATAGAGCGCGGCTGGATTTATGCTTCGGCAAAAAATGAAAACAATTATGAGGGTTTTGGTACCGATCGGGATATTTATGAACCTAACTACATTTTCATAAACAATGCGATGCTTCCCTTTAAGGTGGAAAAGGACAATCCCAACTATAAAAACCCTTACTTTTTGCCGTGCGCTAAAGTAATGGGCAGTTATAACAAACGCAGAAGACCCTATCGACCAACTTCGATAATAAACGTATCTGCAATGAGTTTTGGCTCACTCTCGGCAAGGGCGGTGGAATCCTTAAATCGAGGGTGCGGTTTGGCGTACGCTTACCACAATACGGGTGAGGGTGGACTTTCCCCTTATCATAAAACGGGTGCCGACGTAGTCTTTCATTTTGGAACGGGATATTTTGGGGTGCGCGATGAGGATGGAAATTTCTCCATGGAAAAAATCGTTAAGCTGGTAAATGAAAACCCTCAGGTAAGAGCCATCGAGATTAAGCTTTCTCAGGGGGCGAAGCCCGGTAAAGGAGGCGTGTTGCCCGGTTCAAAAATAACTGAGGAAATTGCCGAAATAAGACACGTGCCATTGGGAAAGGACGTGCTTTCGCCTCCAAATCATTCGGCCTTTAATGGCGTGAAGGGAATGGTTGAGTTTGTGGAAAATATTGCCGAGGCTACGGGTCTGCCAGTAGGAATTAAATCTGCTGTGGGCCGTTTGGGGGAATGGGAACAACTTGCAAAAATAATGAAAGAAACCGGCAAAGGCCCAGATTTTATAACCATAGATGGCGGTGAAGGCGGTACGGGAGCCTCGCCACCAAGTTTTGCTGACCATGTTTCCCTTCCCTGGCTTTTTGGTTTTGCGGAGGTGTATAAAATTTTTAAAAAGCACGACCTCTGCGATCGCATTGTTTTTATTGGAAGTGGGAAGCTGGGGTTTCCGGCTAAGGCAGCCATGGCATTTTCCATGGGTGCCGATTTGATAAACGTGGCAAGAGAAGCTATGATGAGCATAGGTTGCATTCAAGCACAACAATGCCATACCAACAAATGCCCCAGTGGGGTGGCCACGCAAAACAAGTGGCTACAACGAGGCATTAATATTGAGGACAAATCTGTTCGGGCGCATTTCTATTTTAAGAACTTTAGAAAAGAATTGTTGGAAATGACCCATGCCTGTGGCTATGAACATCCATGCCAGTTCACAATGGATGATGTGGATCTTACCGTGGGCGATAAAAATTTGATAAAAACGTTATCACAGTCTTTTATGTACCATAAATGTGCCGTGCCTTTTGAAAGTATGCATGCGCTTTCACACTGCGAGTATCTGGGTGGAAATTATCATGAAAAAGAGGCTAAAAAAGAAGTGAAGGCAATGCGAAAAGAGAATAAGGTACGTTACTAACATTAATGGAAGATTTACGTTTGTTAAAATTCCCAAAACATCTTAAGTTTGTTTCCCAATAAAAAACTATGGAAGAAACCACCCAAATTATTAGTTACGTTGCCTATCTATTGCCAGCAATTGTTGTGGGCATCATTGCCTATTTTTTCTTTAAGGGCCATACCGCCAACGAAGAAGGCCGCCGAAGGTATTTGGTCCAAAAAGAGGCGCAGAAACAAGTGCTGCCTCTCCGTTTACAGGCATATGAGCGTATTACTTTATTTCTGGAGCGTATAGACCCCAATAAGTTATTGGTTCGGGTAAAACCATTTTCCGATTCAAAAGACGATTACGAAAATTTATTGATAAAAAACATTGAACAGGAGTTTGACCATAATTTAACGCAGCAAATTTATGTTACTCCCGAATGCTGGAACCTGGTAAATGCCGCAAAAAATGCAACAATCCACGTTATCCGTCAGGGGGCGATGCACGAAAAGGAAGGAAATGTGGATAAAATGCGGGAATGGTTGTTACAAAATTTTATGGAGGAGGTCACCCCTTCACAGAAAGCGCTGGCTTACGTAAAAAAGGAGGTGAGTGAACTTTTTTAAGGCGTGAATAGATTGTGATGAATTGCAAAAAGCACCAAGCCAATTCTATTTTTTATTTTCAGCTTTTTATGAACGGCATCTCTGTAGCCTTCCACGGTTTTATAACTGCAGCACATGGTTTTGGCAATTTCCTTGTAACTCATATCGGTGCATGCAAGTTTTATAAACTCAATTTCTTTTTCCTTTAGCTCTGTGTCAATTTCATTTTCCAGGGAATCCATTAGAATCTGTGTAACAGTATTAGTGTAATAATACCCGTTCTCCATTACTTCCTCTAAGGCCTTCTCAAGAATATCTTTTTTTGTATCCTTCATCAAATACCCACTGGCACCGGCCCGTAACATTTTCAAGATAGTATATTCATCCTCTTCTATGGAAAGAGCCAGGATTTTTACTTTGGGAAACTCTTTTTTTAATATTTCAGCAGTTTCTATTCCGTTGAGAATAGGCATCTTTATGTCCATTAGAACCAAATCTGGAACATTGTTGGGATTGGCAAATTTATCGAGCAATTCTCTACCGTTATTGCACAAGTACAACACTTGAAATTTGTTAAAATCCTCCACAAGGCCACCGATGGCTTGGGAAAGCAATACGTGATCATCCACTACTACTACTGAATATTTCATTTTTTAACGCCTTTTGATTTTTGTATTTAAACGAATTTTAATCATACAAACTTATACTTAAGATGCAAGGTTGTGCCCTGGCCTTTTACCGAGTTTATTTTCAAGGTAGAATTGATTAACTGGGCACGGGTTTTCATATTCTTCAACCCGATGCCCATAAAATTATCTGATTTGTCAAAACCCACACCATTGTCTTCGGCAGATATAGTTAAAAGTTCATCGGAATAATCTAAAATCACTTTTAATGTCGATGCCCTGGAATGCTTTATTGTATTTGAAAAAAATTCCTGCATTATTCTGAAAAGAATGATTTGAGTGTTGCTTTCAATAGGAGTTATAGATCCTTGCACCTTGAGTTCCGCGGCAATAAATTTAAGTCTATTGAACCTCTCCATCTCCAAGCTTACGGCCTCTTTCAAGCTTAGGCTTTTTAAGGCTTCGGGATTTATCAACTTTGAAAGTGCCCGTAATTCGTCAATTCCGGTACCTATGGTTTCCGAAACCTCTGCCAACAGTTCGGGCCTCTCCTGCGCCATCTGGGCCTGTATCTTGGCCAGGGTCATTAATTGGCCTATGTTATCGTGCAATTCCCAGCTAATATTCCGCAAGGTTTCTTCACGAATCTCTATTTGCGATTCCGCCAATTCGCGGTCAAAGGCTTTTTTTGCGTTTTCCTGTTCCTGAAGCAATCGATTTTTTCGTCTGGAAAAAACACTGAAAAGCACGATAACTACAATTACGAGGGTTATGGGGATGGCTATTGCCGCAATTATTATGATCTCCTTTTCATCCATAGAAATCCTGTTAAGAAAAACAAGTACATAATGATTATTAGCGAAAACTGTATTACCAGTAAAATCTCGAAGAAGCTGTCTGGCTTATAGAACCAGCTTCTAATAATCTTTATGGGAATATAGCCAATATAAAACAAAAATAGGCCTACACTTACCCAAAACAATAAATCGTTTTTTATAACAAGCACCCGCGATGACTGCAAAATATTAATATAATAGAGAATAATACAAAAAACCAAGATTCCGGCACCGGCCATATAGGAACTTAAAAAGCCTGACCCAATAAAATCAGTAAAAATCCAATCTGAGGCATAAAATAACCAAAAGACGGCAATGCCGCATTTAATATAGAGTTTAAACTTTTTATCGTCTATGGTCTTCAGAAACACATAATAGAAAAGCGAAAAATAAAAGAAGTAATATATATTATAAACAATGGCGTTTGGCGGGCCATATTCATTTACTATATACCATCCCAAAGATTCTGTCAATAATGTAAAGAACAATATAATCGGCAGCACCTTTAAGGCAGAATTCTTATAAAGCGGAAATTTAATCAGTGATACAATAAAGACAATGGCATAAATTGCCAAATGTGCATATCGCATACTGTCTAAAAATGATTCCAAGAGTACAGAAAAGTTAGTTTAATTACCACCACCGAAATCATCCCCATTGGCAGGCGGAGGTGTAATGCTGCTATCATTCAAAATTACACTGGTCGCGCCCATTCCCTGAGTTGCTGCATTGGTAGAGATAAAAAACCCAGCCTCATTCACACTTCCTTGGGGTTCGTTCGGGGTAGTATTTTCACCCTTATCCCTTAGTCCGTTTCCATTAATGGGCACAGCGGTATATACACCGTCTATATCCTCAAGATAAAAACCTACATTTTTTCCGTCGTATGCCATAGTTGGCACCACAAATAAACTATTTCTTCTGGGGTATTTAACGGCATCGCCATTCGGAAATTTGTCGCTGTTGGGATAATTTGATAGGTAAAACCGCAGGGTTTGGATATCTATCTCGGCTTTCTTCGCCTCGTACTCTATGTAGGCAATATATTGTTTGATGGTCGCCAAATCATATTCCGCGTAACGTGTTGGAGTGAATTTGGACCCGTCAGCGGTAATGCTGTCCTCATATTTTTGGATAATCGGCACGCGTCTTTGCGCATAGGCATCATACATCTCCCGTGCCCGCTCTACTGTAATAATATTGTCCTTTGGTGGCCCTTCGTATGGTGGCTCGGTATGTGTAGTGGGCTCTTGGCAACTAAAGAACATTAAATTGATACAAATCAGAAATAAGAATCGTTGGGCAGTTTGTGTTTTCATTTTTAAATTGGTTTTAAAGTTGTGGGATAAATTTAATGACAATAGAAGGAATCTGAAAGTGACCCCTACCCTATTTAAAAGTGAAGATAATTCAAAAGAGTTGATTATTAACGCGCTACAAGTAACTTCGTCCTAAAAAACAGGGAAAACACTGAAAATTTGGGGGAAATCCCCCTTGGGAAAGTAGGAAAATCAGTCGTCTTTTGTACGAATTTCGTTCAGCTCGGTATTCTTATGATCCGCATATTGAAAACCAAGCTCCCACCATTTTGTCATCATCTTTTTGTCGAATATCAAGGAATTTGTAGTGAGAACCGTAGGGGTGTAATACAGATTAATGATGATATCCTTATTGGCCGCCACAAATTTCCCAATGCGTATATTCTGCTTTTCTATGCGGTCTGCCATATAATTGTGCATATTGGTTAGCAGCGAAAAAACATTTTTAGAGGGAAGCCGATTGTAATAGGTAATTTCCGTTTCCAAAATAATCACATCTATAGAAGTGGCCCCGCGGTTGATGGCTTCTTCAATAGGCACCATACTGCCAAAACCACCGTCGGCATATTCGCAGCCGTCCTTTTTTACGAGGCTCATAAACGGGGTGAAATTTGATGAAATCCAAACCCAATCCAAAAAATCCTGATACTCAAAATCATTGACCGATTTGTATTCCACTTGATTTAAAGACAGGTTGGAAACCGTTACCACTACTTCCTTTTCCGAAGCTTTTAGATTGTTGAATTCGGTCTCGGTAAATGTTTTTTCGATCAACTTCCGAAGGTTTAGGCTTTCCCCAAAAGTCTTTTTCCCCTTTATAAAATTCATCAAAACCGTATAATGGTCGATCCCGATTTGTTTTCCGCCAAATTTATCTTCCTTTATTACAAACGGACAACTATTGAAAATGCTCTTTTGGTTTACCGAGGTATATATCTCGCGGATTTTCTCAACCTTGTCCAGCGCTAAATGCGAAATGAGCAAACTACCCGTGGAGGTGCCCACAAATAGATCATAATTGTGATGCAACTCCTGCATTAAATATTGAGCCACGCCACCTGCAAACGCGCCCTTACTACCTCCGCCCGAAATAACCAACGCTCTCATTCCTTTATTATTGAATTTAAATAATTTGCAGCCCCTTCGGAAACCTGCCTGCCCAAAACCTTTACCTGTTCATGATACTTTTCATTTTGAAGCAGATTGTTCAACAAGGCCTTTGAAGGTTTCGCAAATCGCCAAGTGGGATGCACAGTGGCTTCCACCAAATTCTTGAGCGTTTCGGTATCCCAAAGTTGCAGTTCGTTTACATATTCAAAAGCCTTTTCCCGGATTTCAAAACTGTAATCGGGGGAAGTGTAATGTTTAAGTTCGCTTATATAATTTTCCTTTTCCTGATTATCATATCCCTCCGTAAGCAAGGCTAAAGCAAGCCACAACTGCCGAATGTTTTTATTCTGAAAACCTTCAATTCCCTTCGTTTTATTTAAATACGCTGCCCGTTTTTCCGGAAATTGCATCCACAGTTGATACAGCGCAGATTCCATCGTTACATAGGAATCATCTTGCAACAAACTTTCATATTCGGTTTGAAGTTCCTTCGGAATGGTTTGCAGCGAAAGGGCAATTGCCTGCCGAACGTATAAATTATTGCTGTTAAAAGCAGTTTTATAAAGTGGAAGCGTTTCAGCAAGTGGCTCATCCATTAATTGATAAACAGCTTCCTGCCCTATAAAATCATTCGGAAAGGTAAGCGCCGTTTTCAATTGTATTTTTTTATCTGAAAAAGGAACGGCCCGAAGCGCGGAAATTTCAAAATATTTACGGATGAAGGCCGATTTCAGCAAGGATTGGTAAGCATCCTCACTTTGAAATGCCGTTTGTTGCAGCCAATCTTTTTCAAATGTCGAAATATCCACATCGGAAACGTTTTTTACTTCATTTAAAAAATCTTGGGTAGCAACATTTTTGAATTTATATTTTTCCAGATAATTTTTAATAGCCAATTTAAAAGCATCCTCCCCGATTCGCTCGCGCAAAATGTGCAGCGCCCACGCACCTTTTTGATAAAACGTAAGCGAGCTCGCCTTTGGGTTTAAAAGAGATTCGCCTTGGCCTTCATCGCTCATCGCTTTCAATTGCTCCGCTGTTTGGTAGAGTTGCCAGTAATAATAATCATCGCCAAAAATTTCCTTTTCGGCCAATAACGCGTAATAGGTGGCAAAACCTTCCTGTAGCCAATGGTCCTCGCCAGCTTTTTCGGTAACCAGGTTGCCAAACCATTGGTGGGCCAGCTCGTGGGCGTTTACGTTTACGTAGTTTCTGTCATTAAAGCCCGTGGAATCCACCACAAAGGCTTGGGAAAAAATTGTGAGGGTCGTATTTTCCATTCCCGCATACAGAAAATCGCGGACGGGGACCTGTTTGTAGTTTTGCCACGGATACGGCACGCCGATTTCAGTTTCCAAAAAGTCAAAAATCTCTTTACTGTAACGGTACGTGGGTTCTACTTTTAGGGAATCTTTCGGCGTGAAATACAATTCAATTGGAATTCCTGAGTTTGAAACGAGTTCCCTTTTGTTGAAATCGCCAATTGCGAAAGCTACTAAATAGCTGGACATTGGGTTTTTCATATTGAAACGCCAAGTATTTACTTCGTGTAAATTACCGTAATCGATTAATTTGCCATTTGCAATTACAACTTTATCAATTGGTGCTAAAAGCTGTAAATCGAACTCGATTTTATCGTTTACGTCGTCAATACTCGGCAACCAATGTGAAGTGTATTTACCCTGCCCCTGCGTCCAGATTTCATCTCCGAAAAAATAGAGTGTTTGTTTCGGTTTCATTTCATAATAAAAATCTGCTTTGTAAGTGGTGCCAACTTCAAAATTGCCTACAAACCAAACCTTCTTTTCATCGGAAGTTATTTTGAAATTTGCAGTTTTAATATCATTAATTTGAATATTTACGGCATCCATAAAAATGGAATCCGTTTCTTTCAAAACCTTAAAAGCAGTTAGAAATTTACCTTCCACTTTCTTTTCGTCAGCCTTCGTACCAATTGAAGCCTCAATCCTCAAAAAATCTACGACATTGGTCTGCTGCGCTTGCAACATAAAGTTTCCCGCAAACACAAAAAATAACAGAAATAGTATTGCTGGAGATCTTTGGTGCAATGTGGTTGAGTCCAATTTCAAAAAATAAAACATAAAAAAAGGTTATTCCTGGATTTCAAAAATAACCTTTTTAAAAGTGTGTGAATTAAATTTCTATTCTAAAATAATCCTTTTCACCCCTGTGCCGTAACTATTTTCAAGATTGATGAAATACACACCCTTTGCAAGGTTGGAAACA
Source organism: Aequorivita vladivostokensis (assembly GCF_000952855.1). Classification (GTDB taxonomy): domain Bacteria; phylum Bacteroidota; class Bacteroidia; order Flavobacteriales; family Flavobacteriaceae; genus Aequorivita; species Aequorivita vladivostokensis. The sequence goes on from NZ_JSVU01000003.1 coordinate 415,233, forward strand.
TCAAAGGAATAATTGTTCAATTCGGCCACCGAATTAAAATAATATGCCTTTACCGATTTGCCGTCAACAGTATTAATCGTCAAACGTGAGATGCTCTCGGGATATTTCGTTTTAATATGAAAGATGCCGTTTGAAGGGTTCGGAAATACCGAAATATCATAAACCTGTGTATTGTCTATAGTATTCACCCCTAAAATATTACCGTAAACCATGGGGTTGTTGCTTTGGTTAATTATGTGGGTATCTACGTAATAAATAGGGTTGTAACCATCATTACAATCGGAACAAGTTTGCCCGGATACGCAATTTGGATTGTTAGGATGGCAATTATCCTGATAGTTTGGATGGAACCTATAATCCAGATTAAAAGTAGTTCCTATATATTGCGTAAAATCATAAATATGTGGCGGTGAAATAGCTCCAGGGCACCAACCTGCCCTGCCGTACTGCCACGTGCCTTGCTGTCCCGTACAGTTATCAGGGTTTGGATTGCATTGATTCCAAAGATGCTGTGTAAAAGTCTGCGCTCCATTAATGTCGAAATAATGGGTGGCGTTAAAAAACTCCGCAGCGTTGGCAGTATTATTAGCGCCCCAACCGTGGCCCGTATTCGAAACCCGCAGGTGGGAAGCCTGTACTTGCGCAGGAATATCTACACTAAACGTTTCTACCGGCTGTAAGTTTGCGGGATCACCAAAAGCGTAGCCATCATCCCAAACCTCAACTACATTACTGTAAGCGTATTGGGGTGCTCCAGCAGTATATTCCGTGTCCAATGTAAGCTGCCAGCCTCCCGTGCCCCAAGTGTCAATAAATACCCGAATTTCCACTTCCCCTTGTAGCAGCGACATATAATCGGTGACCTCCAATTCGTGGTTGCAACCTACTCCATAAGGCGTAATATATCTAATTAATTGAATCCAATTGCCGTCCGGGGCCTTCACATCTATAAATGCCCAGCGGTCCCAATCATCACAACCGCCTGAAATATTTGGGCATTCCACTTCCAAAAACGCGTTCATATCGTTATAGGCACCCACGAATTGCGGAAAGGTATGTGTTCCGTAGTACCAGCGGTCGTTTTGGCCCGTAAATTCGATAACCACATCTTCCAAACTTCGCACTACTTGGGTGTTAGCAGTTTGGTTTACCGTAATAGTACGGGTGAGGGAAGTTTCATCGCCATCTGTGGTTTTGGCAGTAATTACAATGGTGTGCGCTCCGTAATTGGCGGGCGTCCACAAAAGGTAATAAAAACCGGTCTCTGCCACGGCTGGATAATCTGTGCCGTTTATGTTTACAATTACTTCTGAAATGCTATCAGGCGAATCTACCGAGGCATTCATATAAATAGGGTACGGTTTTAAAACGGGCATTTCAAGCGGATAATCTTCCGTGAGCCGCGTAGTAAGTTCGGGAATGGCAAGATTTTCAGCAAACACTGAAAGTTGCAGAAAAAATGCCAATGCAAATAAAAGGTAGTTTTTTTTCATCTGTAAATACTATTTGAATGATTAAATTAGCCAAGATATAGCAACAAATATATCATTTAAAACTTCAGAGGAAGTAAGCCAGGGAATTTTTTTTCTTAAAATGGAAGCCTAATTATATGAATGCCAATTTTCTGCAAACCCCGATAGATTACCTAAAAGGCGTTGGGCCCAACCGGGCCGATTTGCTGAAAAAGGAACTCGGCATTCACACTTTTCAAGATTTGTTGAATCTTTTTCCGAATAGATATTTGGACCGTACCCAGTATTACAAAATCGCGCAGTTCCAACAGACCAATGCCGAGGTACAGATTATCGGAAAAATCACCCACATTAAAACCGTAGAACAAAAACGAGGGAAGCGATTAGTTGCAACTTTTATTGACGAAACCGGAACGATGGAATTGGTTTGGTTCCGTGGCCAAAAATGGATTCGTGAAAATTTAAAGCTGAATGTTCCCTATGTAATTTTCGGAAAGACGAATTATTTCAACGGCAGTTTTTCGATGCCGCACCCTGAAATGGAGTTGCTCGAGGCACACGAAAAAAGTATTCGTTCTGCGATGCAACCCGTGTATCCTTCCACAGAAAAATTAGGCAATAGCGGCATCACAAATAGGGTGATAAATGGGTTGATGCAACAGCTGTTTTTGGAGAGCAAAAATGCCTTTGCCGAGACCCTCTCAAAACCACTTTTGGAACAGTTGAAATTGGTGTCAAAAAAGGAGGCACTTTTCAACATACATTTTCCAAAAAGCCAGGCGCATTTGGCACGGGCGCAATACCGATTAAAATTTGAGGAATTGTTCTATATTCAGCTGCAATTAATTCGAAAAAACCTCATCCATAAATCGAAAATCAAGGGCCATACTTTTGATAAAATTGGCCATAACTTCAACACCTTTTATTCGCAACATTTGCCCTTTGAATTGACCGAGGCACAGAAGCGCGTCATCAAGGAAATCCGCAACGATTTGGGAAGCAATGCGCAGATGAACCGACTTTTACAGGGCGATGTGGGTTCAGGGAAAACCATAGTAGCGTTCATGTCAATGTTAATAGCACTTGACAACGGTTTTCAGGCCTGTTTAATGGCGCCGACTGAAATTTTGTCAGTCCAACATTATAACGGATTATTTGAAATGTGTAACAAACTGAATACCAGTATTGAATTGTTGACTGGATCAACCAAAACTTCAAAAAGAAAAGAAATTCACGAAAAGCTTGAAAATGGCGAGTTAGACATCTTAATTGGCACCCACGCCTTGCTGGAAGATAAGGTAAAATTTAAAAATTTAGGGCTTGCAATTGTGGATGAGCAACACCGTTTTGGAGTGGAACAACGGAGCAAATTATGGCATAAGGGAGGCCCCTCCGGGGAGGTTGGAGGGGCCATTCCCCCACATATCCTAGTTATGACCGCTACACCTATCCCCCGTACCCTTGCAATGAGCATTTATGGCGATCTGGATATTAGTGTAATTGACGAGCTTCCGCCGGGCAGAAAAGATATAAAAACCGTGCACCGTTTTGATGCAAATAGACTGAAGGTTTTTCGCTTTATAAAAGACGAAATTTCAAAGGGCAGACAAGTGTATATTGTGTACCCTTTGATTCAGGAAAGTGAGACCATGGATTACAAGGATTTGATGGACGGATACGAGAGCATCGTGCGCGAATTTCCTATGCCGAAATATCAAGTTTCCATCGTTCACGGACAAATGAAACCTGCTGACAAAGAATACGAAATGAACCGTTTTATAAAAGGCGAAACACAAATTATGGTTGCCACAACTGTAATTGAAGTTGGCGTAAATGTGCCAAATGCCAGCGTGATGATTATTGAAAGCGCGGAACGGTTTGGACTATCACAATTACACCAATTGCGCGGCAGAGTTGGCCGTGGTGCCGAGCAGAGTTACTGCATTTTAATGACCGGCCACAAACTTTCGGCAGACGCCAAAACCCGTTTAGAGACTATGGTCCGTACCAGCGACGGTTTTGAAATTGCCGAAGTGGATTTAAAACTTCGCGGCCCCGGCGATTTGATGGGCACCCAACAAAGCGGTGTGCTAAACCTTCGCATTGCAGACATCGTAAAGGATTCCGAAATATTAAAGATTGCCCGAAGCTATGCAGCACAGACCCTTAAGGCCTACCCCAACCTTACTTCCAAAGAAAATATTCCTATTAAAAATACCTATGCCCAGCTTGTGAAATACCGCAATATTTGGAATTATATTTCCTAATAATGACGTTCAATTCAATAGAAATCAATTATTTTCGCAAAAAAAACAAACTCCTTCAATGAAATCATTTTCGCGACTCGCAATTTTATTTTCCCTTTTCATCTGTTTCAACACTACCGCCCAAGTTTTCAATCCCTATTACAATGGCCTGGTGGATAATGTTTCCGCTTCAAACATTCTTGCCGATCTAATAACGTTTGAAGATTTCGGAGTAAAAGAACCGGGGACTAGCGAAATCGACGACGCAAAAAACTGGATAATTGGCCGCTACCAAAGTTTGGGGTACACGACCATTGAAACCCAAGATTTTACTGTTTTTGGGCAAAATACTTCAAATATTATAGTCACCAAAACAGGCAGCCTGTATCCAAATACATTTTTGATAATCGACGGCCATTACGACACCGTGAACGGTCCCGGCGCCAACGACAACGGCAGCGGAACGGTTTTGATACTCGAACTCGCAAGACTATTGAAGGATATAGATACTGAATATTCCATCAAATTCATTCACTTTAGCGGGGAGGAAGAAGGTTTGATCGGCAGCGAATATTATGTGAATAATACCGTTATTCCTGAGAATTTAGATATCAAATTGGTTTTAAACATAGACGAAGTGGGCGGCGTTGCGGGCCAAAACAATAACACCATAATATGTGAGCGCGACGAATCCCCCCCAAACTACAATAATGCAGCATCAGCCTTGGCCACGCAGGAAATGGCTAACTGTTTTGGATTGTATTCTAATTTGCAGACCCAGATTTCGTACGCATATTCCTCAGATTATATGCCTTTTGAAAATAACGGCGAAGTAATTACGGGTCTCTATGAGGCCAACGAATCGCCATATACCCATGGTCCGAATGATATCATTGATAATATGGATCCCGATTATGTTTTTGAAGTAACCAAAGGCACATTGAGCTCGGCACTTCATTTTGCGGTGGGGCGCGAACCGTTGGGCATTTCGGAAAACCACCTTGACGTGAGTTTGGTACTTTACCCCAACCCTACACGTGGCACATTAAATGTACACTTGAACTCACCAATTGTGGCACCTTTAGAAATGACCATTTTTGATGTTTTGGGAAAAGCGGTTTACAAAACTACGCTACGCATTGAAAATAGCGCTACAGATGTTAGTTTCTTGGAGAATGGTGTTTATATAGCTGCGTTTCAGGATGGCAATCGCGCGATTAGAAAACAGTTTATCCTAAACCAATAAGCAATAAAAGTTCATTTCGACAACTACCTACTCTCTCCGAGCAACGAGGACTCAAAACAGGGTACCAACGAACAAATATTCCTGAAATTGATTTAGGGAATAAGAAAGCTATCATTCTGCTTCCTTTCAGTTTTGATACAAACAAAAAGAAGTAAACCGTTTAAGCTGTCTGAGATTTGATCGATGCCTAAAAGGAAGCGCTATAATTCTAATAGCTTATTTTAAAGGAAACGCCTTTTGGAAGAAACTTAGTCCTTTATTTTGTGATTTCGTATTGTTTGAGGCCGTTTCAATCCCCAAGCCAATTAATTTTCTTGCCAATTCAATTACTTTTCAATACTTTTAGGTTTATGACAGAAGCCGCTTTAGAAGAAGAGAAAAAGGAGCTCGCCAAGCAGTACAAACAGCTGCTCAAGATCAGTTACCGCACCCTTACCAAAGGTGATAAAAAACTGATCCGCAGCGCATTTGACCTTGCCGTTGATGCCCACAAGGAGCAGCGCCGCAAAAGTGGCGAGGCTTATATTTTTCACCCTATAGCGGTCGCAAAAATTGTTGCTTCGGAGATTGGGCTGGACGCTACCAGCATCGCTGCCGCCCTTTTGCACGACGTGGTTGAGGATACCGAATATTCCTTGGAGGATATCGAGCGTATGTTTGGCACTCCCGTGGCCCGCATTGTGGACGGGCTTACCAAGATTGCCCATATAAATATGTCTGAAGACGTTTCCATGCAGGCGGAAAATTTCAGAAAAATGCTGCTTACCCTCAATGAGGACATTCGCGTAATCATCATAAAAATTGCGGATCGGCTGCACAATATGCAGACTATGGACAGCATGCCGCCGGACAAACAGCGGAAAATCGCTTCGGAAACGCTTTACATTTACGCCCCGCTCGCCCACCGCATTGGGCTTTACAACATAAAAACCGAATTGGAGGACTTGGGGCTGAAGTTTACCGAGCCAGATGTGTACGCAGATATTTTAGGCCGCATAAAGGAAAGCAAGGAAGAACAGGACGCTTATATAGAGGCTTTCAACAAAGTGATTAAAGACTCGTTGGATGCCGAAAATTTAGAATACGAAATAAAGGGCCGACCCAAATCCATCTTTTCCATCAGAAGAAAAATGCTTGCGCAGAACGTCACCTTTGACGAGGTGTATGACAAATTCGCCGTGCGGATTATCTATAAAAGCAAGCCCGAAAACGAAAAATTCTTCGCGTGGAAGATTTATTCTATAGTTACCGACCATTTCCGCCCCAACCCAATACGGCTTCGCGACTGGATTTCTTCCCCCAAATCAACGGGTTACGAAGCACTGCACATAACCGTGATGGGCCCGAAAGGCCGCTGGGTAGAAGTGCAGATTCGCAGCGAGCGGATGAACGAGATTGCCGAGAAAGGTTTTGCTGCCCACTACAAATACAAAAACAAGGAAAAAGACGACGGCGGCCTCGAAAACTGGCTGAACAAACTACAAGACACGCTGGAGAATTCAGAAATAAGTGCCGTGGATTTTGTAGAGGAATTCAAACTGAATCTTTACGCCAAGGAAATTTTCGTCTTTACCCCGAAAGGAGACCTGTATTCACTTCCAAAAGGGGCCACGGCTCTGGATTTCGCCTTTCACATTCACACCGAAATTGGGATGCACACCCGCGGTACAAAGGTGAATGGAAAACTCGTCCCGCTGAGCCACGAGCTCAAAAGTGGTGACCAAGTAGAGGTTATTACTTCAGATAACGCAAAACCTACGGCCAACTGGCTCAATTATGCCACCACTGGCCGCGCGCGTTCAAAGATTAAATCGTCACTGAAGGACGAAAAGAAACAGCTCGCCGAGGAAGGAAAGGTAATCTTGGCCCGAAAATTAAAATCGCTGAAACTGAACCTCGATGAAAGCCTACTCAATCAATTGGTAGTTTTCTTTAAGGTGAAAACGAGTTTGGATTTGTACTATCGCGTTGGCGCAGGAATCATCGACAACCAAAAATTGAAGGATTTTGCCGCTTCGAGAAGCAATGCCTTTATCAGTTTCTTCAAAAATAGAATCCGAAAGCCCGACAAGCCCGAGGATGTTAACAAGGAAGAAATCACTGAAAAATTTGACCAGCTCGTTTTTGGAAAGAACGAAGACAAACTCGATTATAAAATGGCAAACTGCTGCAACCCCATTCCCGGTGATGATGTTTTCGGCTTCGTAACGGTGAATGAAGGTATAAAAGTACATAAGACCAACTGTCCGAATGCGCTGCAACTCCAGAGCAACTATAGCTACCGCATTATGCCCGCCAAGTGGATTGACAGCACGCAACGCGAGTTTAAAGCCGTCCTTAACATTTCGGGAATTGACACGATTGGTTTGGTAAATGAAGTAACGAAAGTAATCTCAAACAACCTTCATATAGATATGAAAAGCGTCCACTTCGACAGTAATGACGGGGTTTTCACTGGGAAAATAGTTGTAGTGGTGAAAAATAAATCGATTCTGAACAATCTTGTGGACAACATCAAAAAAATAAACGGAATTGATAAGGTTACCCGGGTTTAGGTTGTGGGATGATGAAAAAAAGGTTAGCGGTTTAACATTTTCGTAAAGAAGTCATTCGTCTTAAGTCCATTTCACGGATGATTTCATTTTCTACCATTTCGCCAATGCCACATCTAAAATTTGAGTAACTTTGCACACTTAATTATGAGTTCAAAAACAGACATAAATAATCAAGAAATTGTAAAGAACGTTTTTACGGGCTTCCTTGAGCAAAAGGGGCATCGCAAAACGCCGGAACGCTACGCAATTCTTCAGGAAATTTACGACCACGACGACCATTTTGATATTGAGTCGCTGTACATAAATATGAAGAATAAAAACTACCGCGTAAGCCGTGCCACGCTTTACAATACTATTGAATTGCTTTTGGAATGCGGCTTGGTGCGCAAACACCAGTTTGGCCAAAACCAGGCACACTATGAAAAATCGTATTTTGACCGCAACCACGACCACGTTATTCTCGCCGATGGCGAAGTGATTGAATTTTGCGACCCGCGGATTCACAACATAAAAAAAACCATAGAAGAGGTTTTTAACATTGAAATAACCAACCATTCACTTTATTTCTACGGAAATAGAAAAAATCCCGCCACTACCGATGACGGGAACAATCAATAAAAATTATGGCAGTAGACTTACTACTTGGATTGCAATGGGGCGACGAAGGCAAAGGAAAAATTGTCGATGTCCTAACAAAAAACTATGATATAATCGCGCGTTTTCAGGGCGGGCCGAATGCGGGCCACACTTTGGAATTTGACGGACACAAGCACGTTTTGCACACCATTCCCAGTGGAATATTTCACGAGGGAACTATCAATTTGGTGGGGAACGGCGTGGTGATTGACCCCGTGATTTTCAAAAGGGAGCTCGATAATCTTGCAAAATTCAATTTAGACCTTAAAAAGAGCCTGCTTATTTCGCGAAAGGCGCATCTTATTTTGCCTACCCACCGTTTATTGGATGCTGCTTCCGAAGCTTCAAAAGGAAAAGCGAAGATTGGCTCAACGCTTAAGGGCATTGGCCCAACTTATATGGACAAGACCGGTCGCAACGGCATGCGTGTCGGCGATTTGGAAATGGACAACTGGCAGGAGAAATACCGCGCTCTGGCAGATAAGCACGAAGCGATGATTGATTTTTACAATGTGGATGTGCAATACGATTTGGCAGACCTTGAAGCGGAATTCTTCAAAGCGGTTGAAGTATTGAAAAGCCTTACCTTTATTGATAGCGAGGAATATTTGCACCAAGCCCAAAAAGATGGCAAAACCATTCTTGCCGAAGGCGCTCAGGGGTCTTTGCTCGATATAGATTTTGGCACCTATCCCTTCGTAACCTCATCAAACACTACTGCCGCAGGAGCGTGTACCGGTTTGGGAATAGCTCCCGGAAAAATAAAGGAAGTATTCGGAATTTTTAAGGCTTACACCACTCGCGTGGGCAGTGGCCCCTTCCCTACCGAACTTTTTGACGAAGATGGCGAAACCATGGGCCGTGTGGGCAATGAATTTGGCGCAACCACAGGCCGTCCGCGTCGTTGCGGCTGGTTAGATTTGGTAGCGCTTCGATATGCAGTGCAAGTAAATGGCGTTACCCAATTAATTATGATGAAAGGCGACGTGTTGAGTGGTTTCGACACACTTAAAGTATGTACTGCTTATAACTATAAAGGTGAAACAATCCATCATTTTCCATATAATATTGAGGCCGAAAACGTAACGCCGGTATATACTGAAATGAAGGGCTGGCAGGCAGATTTAACCAAAATGACCGAAGCTTCTCAAATGCCACAGGCCTTGAACGATTATATCGATTTCTTGGAAAAAGAACTGGAAGTGCCAATCAAAATTGTTTCCGTAGGGCCGGACAGAAAACAAACCATTCATCGGGGTTAGGGATTAAGGTCCCGATAGTTAGCGAGATGGGATTTGGGATTTTAAAAATATCATTTGAAAATAAATTCGATATATAGTTTTTTTCTTCTTTTTTTCCTCTTCTTCGGAGTAAATGGTTCCGCACAGGAAAAACAAAAGGTGGATATACAGTCCGGTTACCTTGAAATAAGGCCCGAATTTCCCGATGCCGCCATTTACACCAAAGACGAAACCGGGCAGGTGTATATCGTACACGAAGGTGTGGAAATGTGGTGCGACCAAGCCTTTGTTTACCTAAAAAACAATTTTGTAAAGGCCTATGGCGATGTGCGGATTACGCAAGGCGACACCGTCTCGATGAACAGCAAATACGCTGAATACAACGGAAACACGCAATTTGCTTTTGCAAGCGGTGATGTAGTTTTAACAGAACCGAAAACCACCCTTAAAACAGATACGCTTTATTTCGACAGGATAAAACAACAGGCCTATTACAGGACTGGCGGCACGGTGCAGGATACTTCCAGCGTTTTGACCAGCCGTTCGGGGAGGTATTTTGCCGAAAGTAAAAAGTACCAATTTCTTCAAAATGTAAAAATCGTAAACCCGAAGTATACCGTTAATAGCAACCAACTCGATTTTTATTCAGAAACGGGAGATGCGTACCTATACGGCCCTTCGACTATTGTGAGCGAAACCAGCACTGTTTATTGCGAACGCGGTTATTACGATACGCGTGGCGATACGGGCTATTTCGTAAAAAATTCAAAAGTAGATTACGAAAACCGAACGCTCTACGGAGACAGCATCTACTTTGACCGAAACAAGAGTTTTGCCTCTGCCACCAATAATATTCGGGTTTTGGACACCATCAATAAAAGTGTAATCCGCGGCCATTACGCCGAAGTTTACCGCGAAAAGGATTCGGTTTTTATTACGAAAAGAGCCGTGGCAATCACGGTTCGCGACGGCGATTCCATTTATGTGCACGCAGACACACTGCGCGTTACGGGCAAACCTGAGAATAGAATTGTAAAAGGATTTTATCGCGCCCGGCTTTTCAAACCCGGAAAAGTTGGCGACGATCCTACCAGCGGAAAATGTGACAGTATTTACGTCAACGAAAAAAGGGGAATTACAAAACTATTGCGAAACCCAGTTTTGTGGAGCGGCGAAAACCAAATGATTGGCGATACCATCCACATTCTTTCAGATACGATAACGGATAAACTGGATACGCTCAAAGTTTTCAACAATGCTTTTTTGGTGCAAAAAGATAGCCTGGGCTTCAATCAGGTAAAGGGCGAACGGCTTATCGGACTTTTTACAAATAATGAGCTGGACACGGTAAATATCAATAAAAACGCACAAGTAATCTATTATTCCCGAGATGATAACGAGAAATTGGTCGGTATAAACAATACGGTTTCCAGTTCCATTCAAATGTATTTGGAAGAGCAGCAGATTACCGGAATTAGGTTTATAAAAAAGGCAGATGGCAAAGTGTATCCGCCCTCAATGTTGCCTGAGAATGCGAGGATTCTCCCCGGGTTTCAATGGCGGGGCGATGAACGGCTGTATTCCGTGGAAGATTTATTTAAGGGAAAACCCGCGCCCGTGCTTCCAAAAATTACGGGAATCCCACTGCCGAAGGACGAGGGCGAATTTTTTGAGGATATTCCCGAAGACGAAATTGAACTTCCCGAAGAGTCCAAACTTTCCCCAAAAGATTTACAAAACCGACCGGACGACCCCAAACCCGAAACTTTGGAAAGCGAGGCGGAACGGGATTCCATTCAACAGAAAGTAAATGATTCCATTCAAACCGGGAACTAATGACTGAGGATTTCTACAAATACCAAGCGCAAACAACACCACATCCGTTGGCGTTGGAAATTTCACACGCCGAAGGAAGTTACATTTACGATACTTCCGGCAAAAAGCATTTGGATTTTGTAGCGGGAGTTTCTGCCTGCACACTGGGGCATTGCCATCCGCGCGTTGTTTCTGCAATAAAAACGCAAGCTGAAAAATATCTGCACGTCATGGTTTATGGCGAATATATTCAAGAACCCGCCGTGGAACTTGCAAAACTGCTGGCCAAAAATCTTCCGAAGAATTTAAACACAACCTATTTGGTAAACAGCGGCACAGAAGCCATTGAAGGTGCATTAAAACTCGCCCGCCGCGCAACGGGAAGAACGCAAATTCTTTACGCAAATAATGCCTACCACGGCAACACCATGGGCTCGATGAGCGTGATGGGCTACGAGGAGCGCAAAAACGCTTTCAAACCTTTGGTTCCGGATTGCTTCCCTGTAAATTTCAATAGTGAAGCAGATCTTCAAAAAATAAACACGGAAACGGCTGCTATTATTTTGGAAACCATCCAAGGCGGCGCTGGTTTTATCCAGCCGGAAAATGATTATCTGAAAAAAGTGCGAAAGCGTTGTGATGAAACCAGAACGCTTTTGATTTTGGATGAAATTCAGCCCGGATTTGGAAGAACCGGCAAACTTTTCGCTTTTGAACATTTCGGCATCGTGCCGGATATTTTAGTGATGGGAAAAGGCATGGGCGGCGGCTTGCCCATTGGCGCGTTTACCGCTTCACACGAAGTGATGGCACTGCTCCAGGAGAACCCAAAGCTGGGGCATATTACCACTTTTGGCGGAAATCCCGTGATAGCGGCTGCCGCTTTGGCAACGCTTCAGGAATTGACGGAAACTGATATTGTTCAGCAAACACTTCAAAAAGAAAAACTTTTTAGAAAATTGCTGAAACATCCACTAATAAAGGAAGTACGCGGCAGAGGCCTGATGCTTGCCGCAATGGTGGAAAGTCCCGAAATCGCTTCCGAAGTAATCCTGGCTTGCAAAGAAAGAGGATTGGTGCTTTTTTGGCTACTTTTTGAAGGTCGGGCCATCCGTATTACGCCACCACTGACAATCAGCAATGACGAAATTGAGGAGGGCTGTAAAATACTGACAGGCGTTCTAAACTCGCTTCAAAAGAGATAGATGTTGCGCAAAGCCTTTGTTTACAGGTATTTATAAACAAACCTACTGTTGATAAGTCCGTTAACAATAAACACGGCATAACAATTGAACTTATTTATACATTATTATCTTTAAAATAGAAGAAACCGTTAAACCGTGCGTATGCAATTAAGTTCAAACGAGCATAACAACTTCTCGCTGGAAAGATTCGAATCTATGCTGAAAACCAACAGCGTTCTGTTTTTCGACTCAGAGGAATTTGAGGAAATAGTGCATCACTACCTTGAAAATGGAAAAATTGCACTTGCCAAAAAAGCGACCAAATTAGGGCTGGAACAACACCCATCCTCCACAAACCTTAAGCTTTTCCAAATAGAAATGTACATTTTTGAAAACAAACTGGACATTGCTGATGAGCTTTTGGATGAGTTGCACCAATTGGAACAAAGCAACGAGGAAATCTACATCCAAAAGGCGAATATTTTCTCGCGTCGCGACATGCACAAAGAGGCTATCACCCTACTGGAACAGGCTTTGGAGATTACTGCCGACGAAGCCGATGTATTGTCGTTATTGGGAATGGAATATTTATTCCTCGAAGATTACGAAAATGCCAAACTCTATTTTATGAGATGTTTGGAGGAAGACGAGGAAGATTATTCCGCACTCTACAATATTATTTACTGTTTTGAATTCTTGGATGAATACGAAGCGGCCATTGATTATTTGAATGATTTTCTCAACAAAAACCCGTATTGTGAGGTAGCTTGGCACCAAATAGGCAAGCAGTATTATGAACTGAAGGACTATAAAAAAGCCCTTGCCGCCTTTGATTTTGCCATAATCAGTGACGACCGTTTTATAGGAGCCTACCTTGAAAAAGGAAGAGTGCTCGAAAAACTGAAACGATATGAAGAAGCCATTGAAAGCTACTCCATTACCTTAGGACTCGATGACCCAACTTCTTACGCATTATTGCGAATAGGGAAATGCTACGAAAAATTGGGCAATGCCGAAATGGCCATCCAGTTTTATACAAAATGTGTGGAGGAAGACTCCTTGCTTGACAAAGGTTGGATCGCCATCACCGATTTTTACATAAAAAACAAACAATTTCAAAAAGCGCTTTATTATATAGAAAAAGCTATTAATATTGATAGTGAAAATGTGCTTTACTGGAAGCGTTATGCCAAAATAAACAATAAACTCAACCTATTTGAGGAAGCGGAAGTCGGTTTCAGAAAGGCGTTGGAATTGGGCAATTATGAACTAGAATCTTGGTTAACCCGCGGCGATATTTTGACCAATCTCGGTGAATTTGAGGCCGCAGTGAACAATTTCAATCAATCTTTGGAATTTTATCCGGAACACGCCGAGATAGAATACCGTCTTTCAGGGCTTTATTTCACATTGAACGAAAATGACAAAGGCGCGTTTCACTTAAAAAATGCCCTAAAATCTGAGCCCGAATTCTTGATGATTATTGAGGAACTTTTTCCGCAGGTTTACCAAATGCCAGCGGTAGTGGAAATAATCAAACAACACAAAAATCCTTCGCTTTAATTTCTGTATTTTTGGGGTTTTAGCAAAATAGACCTATGCCTCAACGGAATTTTCTTCAGTATTTAGTTATCACCGCAAAAGGCCTCGCCATGGGCGCTGCCGATGTTGTGCCAGGCGTTTCGGGCGGTACCATCGCCTTCATTTCCGGAATTTATGAAGAATTGATAGAAACCATCCATAAATTGGATCTCGGGTTCTTCAAAATCTGGAAAGCGGACGGTTTTTTAAAAGCGTGGAAACATTATAACCTCGGGTTTCTTTTGGCGCTGTTTTCAGGTGTTTTTATCAGCATCATTTCCTTGGCAAAATTGATTACTTGGCTTTTGGAGATTTACCCAATTATGGTCTGGTCGTTCTTTTTCGGGTTGGTAATTGCCAGTATTGTTTACGTGGGCAAACAAATTACCAACTGGCGATTGGCGGTGATTACGATGATGATTGTTGCTGCCATAGCATCCTATCTAATAACAATCGCAGACCCCGTGGGCTCTCCGGACAGCACGTGGTTTCTTTTTTTCGCAGGTTTTATAGCAATTATAGCAATGATACTTCCGGGTATTTCGGGGGCCTTTATCCTGTTGCTTTTGGGCGCATACACCACCGTTATCGGCATTGTGACCCAATTGGGCGAAGGCATTACAACTTTGGACAGTTCACTTTTTGTGGGTGCCTTGGGCAAGCTTCTAATATTTGCAGTAGGTGCCGTTATTGGTCTAAAAGTTTTTTCCAGAGCTCTCAACTGGATGTTTAAGCACCATAAAAATCTGATACTTGCGGTACTTACCGGTTTTATGATTGGCGCGCTGAACAAGATTTGGCCGTGGAAGGAAGTTTTGCAATACAGATTAAGCCACTCCGGAGAACAAATACCTTTTATTGAAAGAAGCATATTTCCGCAAAATTATGAGGGCAATCCACAAATTTTGTACGCTATAATATTTGCCGTAATAGGTTTTCTGACCATCTTTTTATTGGAAAGAATCGCCGTAAATAAAGTCGCAGTTTCAAGCACCAATGAACAATCCAATTAACTCCTAACCCATAACATTTAACTCCTAACCCTTAACTTTTAACTTACCCGTGTACGAAAATCGTTCCTTCTCCGATAAAGTTTGGCTGGTCCTTAAAGGGCTGGGAATGGGCGCGGCCAATAAGGTGCCCGGTGTATCGGGTGGCGTTGTGGCCTTCGTGGCAGGTTTTTATGAGGAATTTATTTATTCGCTTCAAAAAGTAAATAAAAAAGCGTTCAAACTATTTATTGACGGGCGTTTCAAGAGTTTTTACAGATATACCAACGGCCAGTTTTTAAGCCTTTTGATTTTGGGAATGGTGATAAGCTATTTCAGCGTTTCCAAACTTTTGGACTACCTGATTGTGTATTATGAACTCTTCGTTTGGAGCGCATTTTTCGGAATGATTATCGGCTCCATATATTTTATCGCGAAAGATTTTGGCGACTGGAACCGAAAATATGTAGGCTATCTACTCTGTGGTGTCGCTGCGGGCGTTGCCATCAGTTTTTTGGAGCCCGCCAAAGAAAACAGCAATCTACTCTTTGTCTTTTTCTGTGGAATTATCAGCGTTTCGGGGATGACCCTGCCCGGCCTCTCGGGTTCTTTCATCCTAATTCTTTTGGGAAATTACGTGCTGCTTTTGGTAGATTCGGTAAATTCACTTTTTGATACGTTTGCAGATGTTTTTCAGGGCGATTTCAATTGGATTTATAACGCGGAGCGCATTGAACTTTTAAAGGTATTGGCCGTTTTTTCGTTGGGCTCGTTGGTAGGGTTAGTCTCGCTATCCCATCTTTTGGCTTACGTTTTAAAAAGGTTCAAAAAAGCTACCTACGCCGTTATCATTGGGTTTATCGCAGGTTCGCTTGGCGTGGTTTGGCCGTGGAAAGAAAAAAAATACGAGCTAGATGCTTTCGGCCAAATTCAATTTGATGCCAATGGCAGGGAAATTATACGGGGCTACAACCGCTTTTTTCCTTCGGAATTTAATTCGGAGACCATTCTCGCTATCGTGTTTATCATAGTCGGAGTTGCGATTGTCCTTAGTTTGGATTGGTACGACAACCATAGAAAGAGACATCATGGCTAAGTTTGGATTAATCGGAAGAAATATAGACTATTCCTTTTCAAAAAAATTCTTTTCTGAAAAATTTGAACGGGAAAATTTGGCGCATACCTATGAAAATTTTGACATTTCTTCAATCCAAAAATTTCAAAAGATACCTCAGGAAACACCCCATTTAAAAGGGCTGAACGTTACCATTCCTTATAAAGAGGAAATAATTCCCTTCCTTGATAGCTTGGACGCTGATGCCGAAAAAATTGGCGCCGTAAACACCATTAAAATTTCTGAAGAAGGAAAACTCACAGGCTACAATACGGACCATTTCGGTTTTCAGAAATCGTTGGAAGCCTTTTTACCTCTTCAGCAGAAAACCGCGTTAATACTGGGCACGGGCGGCGCTTCAAAAGCTGTCGCTTATGCTTTGCACAAGTTGGGTTTCGAATTCAAATTTGTAAGCAGGAAAAAAACAACTGCCGGTTTGCTATATTCGGAAATGGATAAATCCACGATTGAAAACCATCCTCTAATAATAAACTGTACCCCGCTTGGCACCTTTCCGAACATCGCTGATTGTCCGCCACTTCCCTATCAATTTCTCACAAAAAACCATCTGCTTTTCGATTTAATCTACAATCCCGCCGAGACCGAATTTTTAAAACGCGGAAAAATACAAGGAGCCCAAACCACCAATGGCTTGAAAACGTTGGAGCTACAGGCCGAGAAAGCGTGGGAAATCTGGAATTCATAAAATTCAAATAAAAAACTTCAAAAAAACGCTGTGTGCTTTGCCAATTGCGCAGTTGTTAGTATCTTGACCCTCCAAGAAAAACGAACCTAAACATTGAAACAAATGTCTGACGAGAAATTGCCTCAGGAAGAAAACGAAAAGGAAATTCCAACAACTGAATCTGCGGAAGAAACAAATGCTGCATCTGTAAACCCCGAAGATTCGGCCAAGGAAGAAACTGCCGCAACGGAAGCTGAAGAAGTAAAAGCAGAAGAAGAACATTCTGAAGAAAATGGGGAAAGCAAACCTGTTGCTGCCGAAGAAGCTGAGGAAGAAGACATTGTGGAAGATGCGATGGTTGCGGAAAAGGATGCCGTAGAGGAAAAGGAAACCAACGAGGCAACGGCCAATGAAAAGATTGTGACTACTCAGAAAGAAGAGGATGAAGTGGATGAAGAGGACGAAGAAGAAGTAGCATCATCAGAAGAGGCTGAGGACGAGGAAGAAGACCAGGAGGAAAAGGCGCAAAAAGATTACAGCACACTTTCTGAAAAAGAATTAGTGGCGGAACTGGAGAGGCTCTTAAAAACAAAAAAAATTCAGGAATTAAAGCACGATGTTGAAGAAATACGCTCGGAATTCAATAGTAAATTCAACGAGGAATTGGAGCAGAAAAAAGAGGAATTTCTTGCTGAAGGCGGGAATATCATCGACTTCCACTACACTACTCCGCTAAAAAAAGAATTCAATTCGCTTTATTTTGACTACAAAGAAAGACGCAACAATCATTATAAAAACCTTAAAAAAGACCTGCAATCAAACCTGGACAAGCGCTGGGAATTGATAGAGGAACTAAAGGGACTTTTGGGCGCAGAGGAAAACATAAACACTACTTACAAACATTTCAAGGAAATTCAGGAAAAATGGCATGTTGCTGGCGCTATACCGCGCGATAAGTACAATACCGTTTGGAATACCTATCACCACCACGTCGAGAATTTTTACGATTTTCTGCATCTGAACCGCGAGTTTCGCGATTTGGACTTTAAACACAATCTCGACGCCAAACTCAAATTAATTACGCGCGCCGAAGAGCTTGCACAGGAAGAGGACATCAATAAGGCGTTCCGCGAATTGCAGATGCTCCATAAAATGTGGAAGGAAGATATAGGTCCCGTTGCTAAGGAATATCGCGATGAAGTTTGGGACAAGTTCAGTGAGGCCACAAAGGTAATCCACGACAAGCGCCAAGCCCAATTGGCCGAAATGGAAAAAGATTTTGAAGCCAATCTTGAAAAGAAAAAAGAAATAATAGAAGAAATTAAAAAAGCCACCGAAGAGGCCAAACCAAGCCACCAAGGTTGGCAGAATGCAATTAAAAAAGTGCAGGAACTTCGGGATGCTTTTTTCAATACGGGTAGGGTTCCACGCGCCAACAATAAGGAAATTTGGAAAGCTTTTAAAGATGCCACAGGTAACTTTAACCATCAGAAAAACAGTTTCTACAAAAACCAGAAAAAGGAGCAATACACCAACCTGGAGAAAAAACGCGAGCTCATTAATATTGCTGAGGAAAATAAGGACAGCGACGATTTTGAAGCTACAACACCGCTGATGAAAAAAATCCAAAACGATTGGAAAAATATCGGCCACGTACCAAGAAAGGACAGCGACAAAATCTGGAAACAATTCAAAAAAGCCTGTAACCACTACTTTGACAGGCTCCACGCACAGAAAAATGAAGCCAATAAAGAGGAAGTGGAGCATTTTGAAGCGAAGCAAAAAATGCTGGAAAAACTATCCTCGTTTGAACTGAGCGGCGATCACAAAGCAGATGTTAAAGCTATAAAGGAGCACATTACCGCTTGGAAGGAAATCGGTCGCGTACCGTATAACAAACGCAACATAGAGCAGAAATTCAATAAGATGCTGGACAGCCTTTTCGGAAAGTTGGATTTAGGCAAGAAAGAAACCGAGCTTATTAAATTTGACAATAAACTGAACACGCTGGTAAACCGCGAGGACGAGCGAAAATTGCAGAATGAGCATTTCTTTATCTCTAAAAAGATTGATGAGACAAAGGATGAAATACGCCAATTGGAGAACAATCTTGGCTTTTTCCACCACGTTGATGAAAACAATCCATTGGTAAAGGAGGTACACAAAAACATAGCCCGCCACAAAGAACAACTTGAAGTTTGGAAGGCGAAGCTTTCAAAAATTAAAGAGGTTCGAGAATAATTTTCGGATTGTAGAGACGCACTGCGTTACGTCTCTACCGACCGTCTGATTCTTTTGCTTGGTTCCAAAAAACGTCCATCTCGGCCAGGGTCATATCTTTTAACGATTTGTTCATTTCCTTTGCCTTGCTTTCCAAATACTGAAAGCGTTTTATGAATTTTTTATTGGTACGTTCCAGTGCGTTTTCGGGATTTACCTTTAGGAATCTTGCGTAATTTATCATAGAGAACAACACATCGCCGAATTCTTCCTCTATTTTTTCGGTGTTGTTCTGATTTACTTCGTGTTGCAGTTCGCCCAACTCTTCCTGTAACTTTTCAAAAACCTGTTGCGGTTCTTCCCAGTCAAAACCTACGCCCGCCACTTTATCCTGTATTCTGCTCGCCTTTACCAATGCTGGCAATGATTTTGGAACGCCTTCCAAAACGCTTTTTTTGCCTTCCTTCAGTTTTAGGTTTTCCCAGTTTCGCTTTACTTCCTCTTCATCTGCCACA
Source organism: Aequorivita vladivostokensis (assembly GCF_000952855.1). Taxonomy (GTDB): domain Bacteria; phylum Bacteroidota; class Bacteroidia; order Flavobacteriales; family Flavobacteriaceae; genus Aequorivita; species Aequorivita vladivostokensis. The sequence goes on from NZ_JSVU01000003.1 coordinate 434,732, forward strand.
TTTACATCGCCGTAGATATGGGGGTGTCGGGAAATGAGTTTTTCACATATATCATTGCAAACATCGGCAATGTCAAAATCATTGGTCTCGCTACCTATTTTGGCATAAAACACAATATGCAACAGCACATCGCCCAACTCCTTCTTCACTTCCTGCAGGTCGTTGTCCAAAATGGCATCGCCCAATTCATAAGTTTCCTCAATGGTGAGGTGACGGAGCGTTTCCATGGTTTGTTTCTTGTCCCACGGGCACTGCTCGCGCAGCTCGTCCATAATGGTCAATAGTCTGTCGAAAGCTTTAAGTTGGTCTTTTCGGGAATTCATTTGTTTCAGGTTTCAGGTTTCAGCCCTTGCACTGCCCTTCGACATTGCTTGGGACAGGCTGCTTAGGGTGACAAATCAGTTTCGGGTTAAAAGTAGAAAAATTAATTGCGAGTTCACGATTCTACGCCTTTGGAATATTTCACAAAAAACAAAAAAACCCCAAAACCCGAAACGGATTGAGGGATTTTTCACTAATATATAACTGGACAACTTAAAATTCCTCGCTATGTTTTGCGCGATGCCGCACTTTTAGTAGCACCGCCTTTTTTGGCCGAAGAAGCTTTTGGCGCAGTCGATTTTGGCGCAGCAGCTTTCTTCGCGGCTGGTTTCTTGGGCTCCTTGGGTTTTTCACTTGTACCCTCTTCAGATTTTTTGGTCTCTTCTTTGGCTTCGGAAAAATCGTTTAAACCATTTTTTACAAGCATATTGTACCATTGCACAATTTTTTTGATATCGCTTGCATAAACGCGGTCCTCATCATAATCGGGCATTACGCCGAAGAAAAACTCTTCCAGCTCTTCCTTTGATGCTTTATGGCTTATGGTTTCCTTTCCGTCTTCCTTTTCAGAAATCTTCTTAAAAACTTCGCGAAGTGGAACTTCCTCGGTTAAGGTATAAACGGCAATTTCAGAAAGCAGGCTCACATTGTGGCGGCCGCTCACGTTTATGGTTTTTCCGTCCAGAAGCGACTCTGCAAGAAAGCCGGTACGGGTTTGGGTTTTTAGTTTATAAAGTCCAGGTTTACCGGAAATGGAAAGCACTTTTTCTAAGCTCATAAAATACTTTTAATTTGTTTAAAGGGTTACAAATATCTTTGGTTTGATTAATATACGCAAGTGTGTTAACGTTTCTTTTTTGCATTGGGGAATTTCATTTTATAGTCAATGCCCACTTTGCCTTTTGAAATGTTTGCCAATTTGCTTTTTATCAATCGTTTTTTTAAGGGTGAAAGCTTGTCGGTAAAGAGAATACCCTCAATATGGTCGTATTCATGCTGGATGATTCGCGCTACGATTCCGCTAAAGGATTCTTTGTGTTTATTGAAATTCTCATCTTCGTACTCCATCACGATGTTAGGCTTTCGGAACACATCCTCGCGCACATCGGGGATACTCAGGCACCCCTCGTTAAAGGCCCATTCATCGCCAGTTTCCTCAATTATCCGGGCGTTGATGAATACTTTTTTAAAGGTAGATACAAATTGCTGTTCCTCCTCGCTCAGGTCTTCATCGTCCTCAAACGGAGTAGCATCCACAATAAAAAGGCGGATAGGCAGATTTACCTGTGGGGCGGCCAGGCCGATGCCCCGGGCTTCATACATGGTCTCAAACATATTTTCGATAACGGTATCCAGGTTCGGATAATCCTTGGTTATTGCTTCTGTTTCCTTTCTTAATACAGGGTCGCCGTAGGCTACTATTGGAAGAATCATTGTTTATTTTCTATTTTTATTTTTTATTGTTACTTGAGATTTTATGGACACTTAGGAATCTATTGTTTCTATGGTTCCGGGATAAATCGCGGGACTACCTCTTTCCTCTATTTATTATAAAGATATTCCTGAAGAATTATCGTCGCGCTAATTTCATCCACCAGGGCCTTGTTTTGACGCTGTTTCTTTTTCAGGCCGCTATCAATCATGGTCTGAAAAGCCATTTTGCTGGTGTATCGCTCGTCAACCCGCTTCACATCTAAGTCGGGAAAGGTTTCAGAAAATTTCTTCAGAAACTTTTGAATTTCCACCTCAATATTGGAATGAGTTCCATCTTTCTGTTTAGGTTCGCCTACCAAAACCAGGTCCACCTTTTCTGAAGCAATGTACTTTTTCAAAAAATCCATCAGCGTTGAAGTAGCCACGGTCGTAAGACCCGAGGCAATAAGCTGCAGCTCATCCGTAATGGCGATACCCGTTCGCTTGCTGCCGTAATCCAATGCTAAAACTCTTCCCATAACGACTGCAAAAATAAGGGTTTCGGAAATAGTATGCTACAATTGGACAGTTATTTGGATTGGAGGTTTTATATTTGTGGAAGGGATGCTGGGTGACGGATGACGGATGAAAAAAACAAAAGTAACCACAGTATCCATAGTATCAACAGAATCCATAGCATCAATAAAATATGACCGAACTCCAACAAACCATAGAAAAAGCCTGGGAAGACCGCTCCCTACTTACCGAAACCGAAACCATTGTCGCCATTCGTGAAGTTGTAAACCTTTGTGATGAAGGCAAACTGCGATGCGCCGAACCAACTGCCAACGGCTGGCAGGTAAACGAATGGGTAAAAAAAGCCATCGTACTTTATTTTCCAATCCAGAAAATGAAAACGTTGGAAGTGGGTATTTTTGAATATCACGATAAAATTCCACTAAAATCAGGGTACGAAGCAAAAGGAGTGCGTGTGGTGCCCCATGCCGTGGCACGTCACGGGGCATATATTTCAAAAGGCGTAATCCTTATGCCGAGCTACGTAAACATTGGCGCCTATGTTGACGAAGGCACTATGGTAGATACCTGGGCCACGGTGGGCAGTTGCGCGCAGATTGGCAAAAACGTTCACCTTAGTGGCGGGGTAGGCATTGGTGGTGTGCTGGAACCATTGCAGGCCGCTCCAGTAATTATTGAGGACGGCGCCTTTATTGGCTCGCGTTGTATTGTGGTAGAAGGGGTTCGCGTAGGAAAGGAAGCCGTTCTGGGCGCCAACGTAGTGCTTACAGCTTCCACCAAAATTATAGACGTTACCGGCGATGCGCCCGTGGAAACCAAAGGTTCGGTTCCCGCTCGTTCGGTGGTCATTCCAGGTAGCTATACCAAAAAGTTTCCTGCGGGAGAATACCAAGTGCCCTGTGCCTTGATTATCGGACAGCGCAAGGAAAGCACCAATCTAAAAACTTCATTGAATGATGCCCTTCGGGAGTACGACGTAGCTGTATAAAATAGGCACGGAAACATTACCAGCTTCCCCCGCCC
>NZ_JSVU01000004.1 GCF_000952855.1 Aequorivita vladivostokensis
TCATGCAGGGCAATTTTTGTCGTATTTAAGAGCAATGAAAATTGATAGACCAAAATTATGGGATTAAAAAAAACGCTACAGCTAATGTGTGTGCTAAACCGAAAGTAAACGCTAATTTAACCGGTAATTGACGGTTACACGAGACCGTTTTATACCTTTAAAAATTAAATTTTGTGCTACGATATTAAAGCCAGTCTAGAAGCCCAACTGCACCGCGCAAGACGCCGTGCAGACGCGCAGGCCGTTGAAGAAATCATAGAAAAGCTCGCCCCCTTAACCGATTTGCCCATCTATCATACCTCTGGGTTCAGCCACCCAGACCTTTTAATCTATACAGACCGGTCCCCCCAATTTCCGGAGGTGGCCACTTGGGGCCTGGTTCCCCATTGGGTGCGGGACGAGGAGCAACTTAAAAAACAGTGGAACAACACCCTCAATGCCCGCGGGGAAACCATTTTTGAAAAACCTTCCTTTAGGACCGCGGCAAAAAACAACCGATGCATTGTGTATGTAGATGGTTTTTATGAACACCATCACTTTAATGGCAACACGTACCCATTTTTTGTATATCGGAAGGATGGCCAACCTATGGCCTTGGCAGGACTCTGGAGCGAATGGAGAAATCCCGAAAGCGGCGGGATACTCAACACGTTTTCGCTCGTAACAACCACCGGAAATGCGTTGATGGCAAAAATCCATAACAACCCGAAATTAAAAGGGCCCAGAATGCCGGTAATTCTACCCAGGGAATTGGAGGACAAATGGCTCGCTCCAATTGAGGATGAACTGGATATTAAGCAAATTCAAAACCTGATAAGGGAATATCCTCAAGACGAATTAACGGCCCATACGGTCGCAAAACTGAGAGGAAAGGAATATCCCGGAAACGTGGCAGAGATTTCAGACAAAGTAAATTACGAGGAACTCATGTTTGATTAACGGTACACAACTCCTAATTTGCAACCCTGCGACCTTCACTCCACCCGCACAAAGTCCAAATCCTGATAATCATAGCTAAAATCCGTTAAGGGCGAAATGGCGCTCATCGTAAAACCCTTGGCATTCCCCTCGGTATTTAGCCCAAAGTTCACAAAAGCATCTGCCTTCAGCGAGGCATCGTCCCAGCGCACCACATAGGTGGTCCCTTTATAAAAGGTAAGGGTTCCTATTAAATCCAATGATTTTTCAGCCTTAAACCGCAATTTTCCGTTTTGCTCGTTAATGGTTACTTTTCCAAACCACGGATCTTTATAAGTGCCGGTAACGGTTTCGGGCTTTGGTTTGGCATCCTTGCTCTTTAGCTGTTTTTCTATATCGGCCTCCACCTTTGCGGTAATGCTATCTTCAGCCCGTTCACCCGCCAAACGGCGCTCATTGTACTGCTGTATCCGGTCCTCGCCCTGTATGTTGAAATAGCCATCCTTTATGGAATTGGTAATGGCGTTAAAGGCGGCGCCACTCTGCTGATTGGTAAGCACGATAATACCAAGTTCAAGCTCGGGAATCAAGGTTACCTGGCTCACAATGCCCAGCAACCCGCCTGTATGAATTACCTGAAAATAGCCGTTTACATCGCTGAGAAACCAGCCCAGCCCATAGGCAGAAAAGTGGGTATTGTAGGGCCCGCGGCTTCGCAACAAGGTTTGGGGCGTCCACATTTCGCGGTGCATTTTTTTGCTGAAAAGACTATCCTGAAGTTTTTCGCCATACTTTCCCTTGTTCAATTGCGCCTGCACCCAAGTAGCCATATCGTTGATGGAGGCATAAATGCCCCCGGCAGGCGTGGCGAGCTGCGTAAAGGTATTGCCCGTAATTTCCAGTTTCCCGTTTACGGGCGCATGGCCGTCAATACGGTTGTTATCGGCCGTAATGGCCGGAAGGGAAAGCAGCGAACGGTCCATCCCAGAGGTTTGAAGAAATTGTCCGCAATATAATCGTCATAACTTTTGCCAGAAACCCGCGCCACGATTTCACCCGCCACAATATAGAGCAGGTTGTCATAATCAAACTGCGAGCGGAAGGACGACACAGGTTTTAGATAGCGCAGGTTGTGGATCATTTCAGCTTTGGTGGTAGTGTTGTTTGCCGGAAAAATCATTAAATCGCCTGCGCCAAGTCCCAAGCCGCTGCGGTGGGTTACCAAATCGCGGACGGTAAATTCCGCCGTTACATACGGATCGTATAGTTTAAATTCGGGAATAATATCGGTTACCTTGGTGTCCCAGCCCAACTTGCCCTGGTCAATCAACTGTGCCAGCGCCGCCGTGGTAAAGGCCTTGGTGTTTGAAGCCACGCCGAAAAGCGTATTTTCATCCACCGGCTCGTTGGTTTTTAGCGACCGTACCCCGTAGGTGTTTTTATGGTACACCTTGCCATCCTTCAAGACCGCCACCGCCATTCCGGGCACGTCAAAGGTTTTCATTGTTTTCTGCACCAGGCTGTCAATTTGCGAACTGCTCAAAACCTGCGCCTGTACGGAGAGGTTAAGAAATGAAAAAACAAGAATGAAGGATAGGGCTTTAAGTGAAATGGTTTTCATAAGAACAATTTTATTGGAAGAAGTATCGGCTTTTAATTTGAGACGTCAAGTTATAAATTTTTGCGATTGCAATTAATACCTAACCACAAAAACATTCCGTTTCAAAAGAATATTCAAAGGGAGACTTCATAAATTTTTAAAAACACGGCCCAGTCCCTTTCCGATTCTTAGTATTTTTGGGGAAATGATTGCAGCGATAACCTTATTTCTCGTGGTCTCCCTTTCGGCCCTGATCACAAAAATTGCCACCATCGCCTTGGTGCACACGGGGCTTTCTACCCAGAGCGCGCGTTTTCAGGCCCGGTCTGCATATACCGGCGCTGGTTTTACCACTTCCGAATCGGAAAAAATAATGAACCATCCCGTGCGGCGAAGAATTATCTTTACCCTCATGCTGGTTGGTAATGCCGGAATCGTAACGGTTATGTCGTCCCTCATCCTCACGTTCGTGCTGCCCGAGACCCTCGCTTCCAAACTTTATGGACTCTTGATTGTCATAGTGGGAATGACCTTGGTCTGGTTTGCCATTAAAAGCGAATGGCTGGATAAAATACTTTCAAAAATCATCAACAAAATGCTGAAGCGCTATACCGATCTGGATATTCAGGATTTTGCCGCGGTCCTACATTTTAAGGACAATTACAAGATAAGCGAACGAAAGATTGATGCGGAAAGCTGGATGGCCAATAAAACCCTCGAGGAATTGGATCTGCGGCACGAAGGCATAACCGTGCTGGGGATAGACAGGCAGGACTGTGAATACATTGGCTCGCCCACCGGCAGTTTTAAAATCCTGCCCAAGGATGTGATCACCATTTACGGCAAGGCTGAAGTAATCAAAAATCTATACAGTAGAAAGAAAGATTTTGTAGCTTCCCTCTCCCACCAGCAATATGTGGAAAAGGAAAAAGAACGCATTGAAAAACAGAAGGCAGATCGCGTTGACCAATCGGAGAATGGAGACAATTAAGTTTTTTATAATGTTATTTTCAAAAGAAACCGCACATTTCGCCGTATAATTTATGATTTCATTTCGTTTTATTTAGCGATTCCATAAGAGAAGGTTCTAAAATAGATATGTAGTTTGCACACAGGGAAACTTTAAACTTCCCAAAAAACCATTAAACCTCAAAATCATGATGAAATCTAAAGCATTGATCGTTCTATTTGCCGCCTTCGCAATGTATTCCTGCGGCACTACTAAAACCACTGACACAGCCGCAAAAACCACTCCGCCCACCGAAGAAGCCTTGGCAAACGGTTATTGGGAATTGGTAAGAATGGCTGGCGTGCCCGCCATAAAAACTCCCGCTGAGGGCGAACGTAAAATTGGCTTCGCTTTCAATTCCAACCAAAACCAAATCAACGGCTTTGCGGGCTGCAATAACTTTTTTGGCTCCTATGTTCGCAATGGTTCCGAGATTACCTTTTCGAAAATGGGCAGTACAAAAATGGCCTGCGTCCGCAATGTAATTAATGAACAGGAGTATTTCGAAAAATTTTCACAAGCCAATAAATTGAAGTTGGACGACAACCTCTTAACGCTACTCGATTCCACAAACAACGTGTTGGCAGTTTTTAAGCACGCTGCAAATGACGGCATGGCAAATGCCACTGAAACCACCGAGGAATAAGAAAGTTTCAAGCCTTTATATTAAGTGGGGTTATAATTTTTTAAAACTTTTAAACGCCTATGATCCATTGGATACTCTTTGCCTGGTTTGCAATAATGCCAGCGCAACCCGAAAATTTTACCCTTACCGTAACCGTTACCGATATTGAAACTCCCGAAGGCAGTTTGCGTATCGGTCTCTTTGACAAGGGCGATCGTTTTTTGGAGCGCGACCAGGCATTTCGCAGTGTGAACATTCCTGTGAAGTCTTCTTCGGAAACTTTCACTTTTAAAAATTTACCAAAGGGAAATTACGCCATCTCCCTCTACCACGACGTGAATGACAATGACACCTGCGACCGAAACATGTTCGGTATCCCGAAGGAGCCGTATGCCTTTTCCAACAATTTTAAACCCCTCTTTTCAGCTCCCGATTTTGAGGATTGCCGGTTTGAATTAAAAGATGATAAGCAGCTATCCATTAAACTGTTAAATTAAATGGAAGAAATTATTTTATGTTTTTAGCTTCAAATTAAATATCCCATTTATTGCTTTACACTTGCGGGTAGCGGGCGTTTGCAAAAAATAAAAACGAAAATTTTCACTAAAGAGCAATTGTCCCCACAATTGCTCTTTATCTTTGTGGCCGAATGGAAAGATTTTATGAAAACCGTTGGATTTTATTGTCGGTAATTGCCGTTACTTGGGGCAGTTCCTTCATTTTGATAAAAAAATCCCTATTCGTTTTTACTCCTTATGAAATTGGCGCCTTTAGGGTTGCGGTTTCAGGAATACTATTAGGCTATCTCGGCCTTTCCGCACTGAGGAAAATGGACAGAAAATCACTTTTTTGGGTAACCTTGACCGGGTTTTTCGGGAACTTTTTGCCGATGTATCTTTTCCCCATAGCACAAACGCGCGTTAGTAGTTCCATGGCGGGAATTTTAGATTCCCTGGTTCCGGTTTTCGTTTTAATCCTCGGCTATCTTTTCTTCGGAATTAAGAGTAAGGGCTTGCAATATTTTGGCGCGATCATCGGTTTTATGGGCGCCGTGTTGCTGATGTACTTTTCTGAAACTACTTCCCAGGAATCGCAATTGGGTTATGCCCTGCTGGTTGTTTTGGCCACCGCCTGTTACGGAATGTCCGGTTTGATTATTAAAGAAAAGCTATCGCATATTCCGTCGGTACAACTCTCGGGGGCGGTATTTGGAATTTGGATGGTGCCGTCGCTGTTCATTTTAATTTTTTCTGGATTCTTCGATCATAACTTTGCCAGTTCTGAAACTGTGGAGGCTCTGGGTTATTTGAGTATTTTAACCGTATTTGGAACAGCAATAGCGATGATTCTTTATTATAAATTGATACAAAAAACCTCGGCGGTCTTTGCGAGCACGGTTACTTATCTCTTGCCATTAGTGGCAGTCATTTGGGGCCTTTTGGATGGGGAGCGTTTCAGTCTTTGGTATGTGATTGGTGGATTGCTTATCTTGTGGGGAATTTATTTGATAAAGGAAAAGAGGATACGCATGCAAACTTCGGCCCCTTAAAATTAACTTTTAAAAAAAGTGACTGTTCACTATGACTGCATTTTTCGAAACTTATAAGGAGGATATTCTTTACGCTGCCATTATTATAGCGTCGGTATTTGTACTGCGGTTTTTGACCAATCTCTTGCATAAATGGCTATTAAAGCAGGAATTGAAGAAATATCCCGGCGAAAGCCCAAAAGCCGTAAACTGGGTAAAGCGGATATTGAATGCCCTGTGGCTGGTATTGGGAATAATTCTATTGGTTTCCCTATTTGTGGGCGAGGAAAGGGAGGACGCCCTGCAGCAGAATTTTAAGCTGATACTTTATCTGGCAGTGGTTGCCATCATTACCATAGTAGCGGCAGCTTCAACCAATATGTGGTTCCGAATGCGGATTAACTTAAAAATAGAAAACCGGGAAGATCCCACCAGTTTTAAATTTTTAAGATACGTTGCCATCATCGGTATTTATAGCGTCGGGGTCCTTTTTGCGCTCTTGGCCTTTCCGTCCTTAAAAGGCGTGGCGCAGACCGCCCTAGGTGGGGCGGGGGTTATTGCCCTTATTGCAGGTGTGGCCTCACAGGAGGCTTTGGCCAACCTTGTGGGCGGGGTCTTTATAATTTCCTTTAAACCATTCAGAATTGGCGATATTATCAAGGTTACCGATACCATGGTGGGAACGGTTACCGATATAACCCTTCGGCATACCGTAATCCGAAATTTCGAGAACAAAATGATTGTAATCCCAAACGCCATTATAAACAAGGAGAAGCTGATAAACTACGATCTGGGCGAACTTAAAATCTGCGACCGTATTGAAATAGGGATCTCCTATGATAGCGATATTGATCTGGCAAAAAAAATCATGCAGGAAGAATGCATGCGCCATCCGCTTATTCTTGACAATCGCTCGGAAATCGAAATACTGGACGGCCAGCCCATTGTGCGGGTGGCACTCACTTCGCTTAACGATTTCTCAGTTACTATAAGGGCTTGGGTTTGGGCCCGCGATTATTCCGATTCCTTTAACATGCGCTGTGATTTATTGGAAAGCATAAAAAAACGTTTTGACAGGGAGGGAATAGAAATACCCTTTCCCTATAGAACAGTGGTTTTTAAAAATACAGCCTCGGAGCCTGAGCGCACCGAAGATAATCCTGAAAAAAAAGAAACTGAAGCATGAAATCCTGGGCCCGGCAGAATGAAACACTCGTAAAGGTACTGTTTATAATCTGTATGGTACTTTGCATTTTAGGTTATGTGAGCAGCCCCGTGGCCTTGGTGGGCGGGTTTCTCTTTTCCTATTTCTTGGGCCACCCCTTTCTTACGCTTAACAGCAAAGCGGTAAACTGGCTGTTGAAGATAGCTGTGGTAGGTTTGGGTTTCGGAATGAACTTAAAGGAAACCTTGGCCGCCGGACAAGATGGTTTTTTGCTTACCGTTTTTTCAATCTCCGCAACTTTGATTCTGGGCTATTTTTTGGGAAGACTTCTAAAAATGAACAAAAAGAGCAGCCATCTCATCTCATCCGGAACGGCTATTTGTGGTGGGAGTGCAATTGCTGCCGTTTCTCCCGTTATCAATGCTTCGGAAAAGGATATTTCCATTTCGCTTGGGGTAATATTTCTTTTGAATTCCATAGCCTTGATCGTTTTTCCGCCGCTGGGACATCTGCTGGATTTGAACCAGCATCAATTTGGACTTTGGTGTGCCATTGCCATTCACGATACCAGCTCGGTAGTGGGCGCTGCCTATACTTTTGGCGAAGAAGCACTAAAAGTGGCAACCACCGTAAAATTGGCAAGGGCCCTGTGGATAATTCCCCTCTCCCTGCTTTCGGTATTTCTCTTTAAGGGAAAAGGGAAAAGCGTGAAGATTCCTTATTTTATCTTTCTTTTTATCTTGGCAATAATCCTGAACAGCTACTTGCCCATTCCCGAAATATTGACCACTGGCATCACGAGCATTTCCAAGTCATTACTGGTCCTCACGTTATTTTTGATAGGCGCGGGGCTATCGATGGATAAAATTAAATCTGCGGGCTGGAAGCCTATGATTCTTGGCTTCTCTTTATGGGTTTTTATTTCCGTAAGTGCTATTTTGGTAATCCTTGTGCTTTAAATTTTTCGAAATAAACAGTACCTAAGTTTGGATCCATAACTTCAATTATAACATACCTCAAAATTTAGAATTCAATTTACGTAGTACTACGTATAGTGATTAGAAAAAAAACCAATAACTTGCGTTAACAAATTTTTAAGGATTTAAAATTTATTCAACGGCCTTTAAGGTCTTGCTTTTTATGTGAATAACTCCTCAAAAACCAACTAATCACTTATGAAAAACACTACCTCGCGAAGACTTTTTCTGCGCAATTCTGCTTTTGCCATAACTGGGATAGCGGTTATTTCACCTACAATTACAACGGCCTTCAATAGTGATGCCAGTCCATATTTAGGCTATAATCCCTATGCTGAAAGAAAGACCGATTTACGCTCAGGTATTTTAAGTTTAAATCCGGTTACCGTTAGGGGAACCATTTATCAAAGCGATGGGGTCACACCTGTTACCAATGCGACCGTGGAGGTTTGGCATCTTTCCCCAAATTCTGCGAAATATCGGCATCGTGCAAAAATCATCGCTAATGAACAGGGCAATTATGAATTCATAACCGATTTTCCAAATAGGGAAAAAGGAAAAAATGCACGTATCTATTTTAAGATTTCAAGTACTGAAAAGACCAGTTTTACAGAATTGCTCCTTAATAATTCTGGAGCACATATAACCAGTGAACATTGGGAAAGAAACCAAAAATTGGGAACAAAACTATTTCCCGAGAGAACAGTTAGTATGGATCAAACACACATTCAATTCAATATTTCAATTTAACCAATTCAAAACTATCTATTATGGAACCATTTATCGGACAAATTCAAGCTTTCGGATTCAATTTTGCGCCAAGGGGCTGGGCCATGTGCAACGGCCAATTATTGGCAATATCCCAAAATACGGCACTATTTTCTTTGCTGGGCACCCAATTTGGCGGTGACGGCAGAACCACCTTTGGTCTTCCTGACCTTCGTGGAAGATTCCCTCTGCATATGGGCCAAGGGCCGGGGTTGCCGAACTATGTTATGGGTCAAACAGGAGGTACGGATAGCGTTACGCTTTTAAGCACAAACATGCCCTCCCATACGCACCCCCTTTTGGCAGCTGAGGAAGGAAGTTCCGATAATCCTTCGGGAACATTTATTGCCGGAGATGGGACAAATGCCTTTGCTTCTTCCCAAAATACATCCATGGCGCCCAACGCCATCGGATTAGCAGGTAACAATCAACCTTTTCCCGTAAAAAATCCATTCTTGTGTATTAATTACTGTATTGCTTTAGTGGGTATTTTTCCATCTAGAAATTAAAATTTTCCAAATTTAATGTTCCCCCAAATAAACTAGTAAAATTAAAAACCATGAAAAAAATTACCCTACTGCTTATTGCGTTATTGATATCCACCGTAGGTTTTAGCCAAACCGTTCTGACTGCAGGTGATATTGCTTTCGTAGGAAGTAATTCAGATGGAGCCACAAATGCCGATGATACTGTGGCTTTTGTTCTCCTAAAGGATATTGACGCCGCAACCACTATCATTTTTACTGATATGGGCTGGAATGACGGCACCGGCTTTTTTGCTGTTAATGGCGATGGTGAATTCACCTGGACCTCTGGTATAGCCAGAACTGCCGGCGAAGTTGTTACAATAGATATGAGCCCTCTATTTCCGGCTGCTTATAGCGCCATTGGCGATCAGCTTTTTGCTATCCAAGGCTCCACGGCAGCTCCGATATTTATTGCTGGATTACAGTATAATGATAGCTCTGGAGATGATGCAAACTGGGATGGTGCGGCAATCTCCAATTCAACATCGGCCCTTCCAAATGCTTTGGTGACCGGCGTAACCGCCGTTCGTTTGGTTCCCGAACAGGACAACTGGCAGTTCAGCTGTGTTGCCGCAGGAGGCCCCGTTGCGGGAACACCCGCACAAATTCGCGCAATTGTAAACAATCGTGCGAATTGGGGAAGCAATAACGATACACCTTATAATCCCGCACTCGAAAGCGGATGTACTTTTACGGTTAGCGGAGGTGGAGATACCACTCCTCCTGAAATATTTTGCGCGCCAACTCCTCCACCCATTACCGCTGGCGTAGATGGAATGGCTGCAATTCCAGATTTGGTAAGCGGAACCAGCGCCACAGATAATGTTTCGATACCAGCAAACATTACTATTACACAATCACCAACGGCCGGAACAATGGTGGGCGTTGGTGTTTTTTCTGTTGTGCTTACTGCTACGGACGAGGCAGGGAACAGTGCTTCCTGTACTATATCCGTGACCGTAAATGAACCGCCCTCAACAACATTGAACCCAGGGGATATCGCTTTCGTAGGGTTTAATCTTGACGGGAATGATTCATTTGCATTTATTATTTTAAAAGATATAATTGCAGGAACCAATATAAAATTTACTGATTGCGGGGTTTCAAATCCGAATACAATAACCTGTGTAGGAGGAGGGGATGGTAGTGCAACTTGGTATGCCTCCTCTGCAATGAGCGCGGGCGATATTGTAACCTTGCCGGGAAGTTTTATGACTGGAAGTATTTTATCCTCCATTGGCGATCAACTTTTCGCATATCAGGGTACAGCTGCTTCACCTACTTTTATTACAGGAATACATAGTAACGTAGATCCAGGCGGCACTACCGATGCCGATTGGGATGGCGATAATACGTCAAGCACAACATCGTCCTTGCCAGATCAATTGACAAATGGTGTAAATGCAATAAGACTTTATGTGGCCGGAACGCCAGACACCGAAGTCGATAATTGGCAATTTGATTGTACCTCAGTCCCGGGTGGTCTTCCGCTTACGGGAACCGCTGCTGAATTATCAGCAATTATTAATGACATTCAATACTGGACAAGTAACGATATAAATGAATTCGTGCCTACTGCAAAATCGGGTTGTAGTTATAATGTATTGCCTCCGGATACAACACCTCCGGTAGCCGTATGTACCGATGTAACCATACAATTGGACGGGACCGGTAATGTTACTCTCGCCGCGTCCGATGTAGATGGGGGCTCAAGTGATGATTCAGGCTCATTCACCTTAAGTGTTTCTCCAAATACCTTTACGTGTGCAAATGTGGGCGCCAATACTGTAACATTAACAGTAACAGACGCTGCGGGCAACAGTAGTACTTGCACGGCGACAGTTACAGTGGAAGACATTGTTGCACCCGTTGCCACTTGTCAAGCGTTTACCGCCCAGCTGGATGCTACTGGAAACGTAACAATTGCGGCCTCAGATATAGACAATGGATCAACCGATAATTGTGGAATTGCTTCATTAAGCGTTTCTCCAGCGGCTTTCACCTGTGCAAATATTGGTGCAAATACCGTAACCTTAACCGTAACCGATGTAAACGGGAATAGTTCAACTTGTACCTCAACCGTAACTGTGGAAGATAATATTGCGCCCACAGCTTCTTGCCAAGATATTACAATATTATTGGATGCTGCCGGTAACGCAAGTATTACTGCCGCTGATGTGGATAATGGTTCTACAGATAATTGTGCAGTTGCATCACTCTCGGTATCACCCAGCAGTTTCACCTGTGCAGATGTCGGGCCGAATACCGTTACACTTACAGTTACGGATACCAATGGAAATTCTTCTACCTGTACTTCAACGGTAACAGTTCAAGATAGTACTGCCCCTACTGCGGTATGTCAGGATACAACAATAGCATTGGATGCCTCTGGGAATGCAACCATAACTGCAGTTGATATAGATAATGGATCGATGGATGTCTGTGGAATTGCTTCCTTAAGTGTTTCCCCGACGGCATTTACGTGTTCAGATATTGGTCCAAATACCGTAACCTTGACCGTAACCGACGTGAACGGCAATAGTTCGACCTGTACTTCGATAGTTACCATTACCGATCCTTTAAGTGCTTGTAATCAACCTCCAGTAGCGGTATGCCAACCCGTAACAGTAAATGCTGATGGCAGCTGTCAAGGTAATGCAGTTGCTTCCGACTTTGATGGAGGCTCCAGCGATCCCGATGGCGACCCACTTACTTTTACTGTTAGCCCCGTTGGTCCGTATCCGCTTGGGATTACGAATGTAACCCTTACGGTAAGTGATGGAATGCTTACTGATACCTGTACTACTACTATTACTGTAGTTGATACAACACCGCCAGTAATTAGTTGTCCTGCAAATATCACCCAAGACAACGACTTAGGAATTTGTGGGGCTGTAGTAACATATACTGCTCCCGTAGGTACCGATAATTGCTCAGGAGCTACTACAGTACAAACGGCAGGTCTTCCCTCTGGGGCTACTTTCCCAGTTGGAACCACAACAAACACCTTTGTGGTAACCGACGGGGCAGGCACTACTACCACTTGTAGTTTTGACGTAATTATTAATGATATTGAAGCTCCAATAGCCAACTGTGCCGCTCCCTTTAGCATTCAATTAGATACAAATGGAGAAGCAACAATCGCGGTAGCCGACATTGAAAACGGCAGTACGGATAATTGTGGAATAGCAACTACAATGATAGATGTGACCAACTTTGACTGTACTGATGTAGGTCCAAATACGGTAACCCTAACGGTAACCGATGTAAATGGAAACACATCCACCTGCTCCACCGTAGTAACGGTTGAAGATAGCATTGCCCCTATTATAGTATGTCCCGCAGACCTTACTGCTAATACGGAGGCCGGCAATTGCTTTGCCACAGTAAGCTATCCAATGCCTATTGCCTTGGACAATTGTGGTGTGGACACGGTAGTGCAAACTGCTGGACTACCAAGTGGAAGCCAATTTCCAGTAGGAATAAGCACTGTAGAATTTACCGCTACCGATGTAAATGGAAATCTAAGTACTTGTAGTTTTAATATTACAGTAATTGACAATGAGGCTCCCGTAGCCGTATGCCAGAATATTACAATTCAACTTGATGCCAGCGGAAATGCGAGTATTGTCGCGGCAGATGTGGATGGAGGTAGTACAGACCAATGTGGAATTGCATCTACCACCATAAACATAAATTCCTTTGATTGCAGCAATGTTGGAAACAACGATGTAATATTGACGGTAACAGATGTAAACGGAAATGTAAGCACCTGCACGGCAATAGTAACTGTAGAAGACGTTAGCGCACCCATTGTGGCCTGTCAAGATATTACTGTAGAACTTGATCCTGTAACTGGTACTGTTACCATTGCTGGAACTGATATAGACAACGGCAGTTCCGATGCTTGCGGAATTGTAAGCTATGATCTTGATATCGATACCTTTAATTGCTCTAACATTGGAGCAAACCAAGTGATACTAACCGTAACCGATGTTAATGGAAATACCGCTACGTGCTCCGCTACGGTAACGGTAGAGGACAACACAAGTCCGATGCTCGTTTGTCAAGATTTTACTATTGAGATTGGCGCAAATGGCACCGCAACTCTGGATCCTTCCGATGTAATCGCCTCCAATGATGATGCCTGCGGGATATTTACTGTAGCCGTGGACATAACAGAATTCAGTTGTGCTGATATCGGTAATCCCATAACTGTTCAGGTTTTTAGCCAAGATAATAACGGCAACCTTTCCACCTGTACAGCTACGGTAACTGCAGTTGATGTTATGGCTCCTATTGTAACTTGTCCTGCAGACCAGACAGTAGATCCTGGAGCCGGAAATCTTTTCTATAGCGTTCCGGATTATTTTGCAACAGGAGAAGCCACAGCAATGGATAACTGTACCGATCCTGTAACAATAACCAGTCAAGATCCTGCAGCGGGCTCCTTATTGCCAGACGGTGTTTATACCATCACCTTAACTGCAACTGACGAATACGGAAACGTTGGCACCTGTGAATTTGAACTTACAGTAGAAAGTGTATTGGGCAATCCAAATAATAATCCAGAACTCGGAAGTGTTGCCCTATACCCTATTCCAGCCAAAAATGTGCTCAATCTAAGTAATCCACAGAGCAAGGAATTGGAGAGATTGGAGATTTACGACCTACGAGGTAGATTGGTGCTGGCCGAAGACCTTCGCGGAATGGGAGCTTCGAAAACAATCGATGTCCATCTACTTGCAGCGGCCTCGTACTACGTAAAGATAAAAGGCAAGGACGGAAATATAGTGAGACGTTTATTAAAAGAATAAATTTTCATAATTGTTGATTGTTAAATTGAAGTCGCCCGGAAAATTCCCGGGCGACTTTTTTAATTAATCTACCATTCAAAATAAAAAACCGTTTTAAGATAAAATTTCTTAAAACGGTTTTTAAAAGTCTATTTAGAAAGAGACCTTTTAATTCTGAAATTAGGTTTAATCGAAATCCTCAAAATCAAATTTTTGGCCACCCACAGACACTTCTGCCATTAATCCCTCTTTTGGTAAGGTAAATACGGCTACTCCGTCTGTATAAGTTATGTTTAGAGATGGTGGCGCTTGATTAGCGGCAATTGCGGAAACATTTGATCCAAAGCTGAAATCATCATCCATGAATTCCTGCACGGCTTTATCTGTTTTAAAGAATATAACCTCGCTATACGCTTTTCCACCTATTTGTGCCCCTACGTCAAGTTGCTTTAAATTTGCCATCCCTACTAGCACGCCCCGTTCGTAAACGGCGCCATTACCGGATGCCGCACCTACAATTAATGCACCCTTCCCCACATTTGGGAAAATGGCGTATGCCTTTGCATCATCAAAATAGCCTTGCAGTTTTGGGTTGGCCTCAAGAAAGGCAGCTTTTGCCTTTTGGGCATCGCTAATTACTTTTTTGTCGTCCGCATTTTGTGCGAATAGAGTAACGCCGAAAAACAGCATCACCATCATAAATAGATTTTTCGTTTTCATAATAAAGTAGTTTTTTTGTTTGAAGTTTAAAGATACCTTATATCCGAAATCGGGCTGGTTAAAAGAGTGTTACATTATATATAATGATTTGCCAAATCAAAACCCAGAGAGGGCTAAGCCGTTAATATTCTTAAAGTTTCGGAATTATTTAAGATCCTTTTTCACCAAAAGATAAAAATCATTATCAAGGGGAAGATAGCCTTGATCGTATAAATAATAATAAGTGGAACCTGTTTTTGTGGTATAAATGCTGGTGAAGTAATCAAAACTGAACCCCATTCGCAGCAATTTATCTTTGGTAGTTTTCGTCTTGTCATCGGTGTTCAGTTTCTCGAGAATGCGATAATTTTTCCGAAGGCGATTGTTTATGTTGCGGACCAGGTTTTTATTGTCCTTGTTGAGCTGATTGTTGTGGGCATTACGGCAGGAGTCGCTACAGAATTTTTTATCTGCGCGCCCCATGATTTTATGGCCACATTCCGGACAGGATCTTTCCATATTTTAAAGATAGAATTTTTTTGTGAATGAAAAAAGACGGAATATCGAAGCCGGATAATCCCAATTCAGGGAAATTAAAAACAATTTTTTTCCGTTGTGGGAATAGGGAATTTTATGTATTAAAGTTTATTTGGAATCTTCTTTTCGGGCTTTGGAATCGCTCTCTAAGTGAAACCGATAAATCGCTTCAAATTTCAGAAAAAAGCCGCCATTTAGTGAAGGATTCAACTGGGTGCGATCGTCGCCAAAACTGAAAGCCGAAATGCCCAAATCCATCTTTTCCTCTTCGGCATACATTTCATAGTTATTACTGGAATAGCCCAATTTTGCCCGTAATAGCACACTTTCTTCCAAAGCATTGAACTGGAGATAGCCCGCAAATTCCAACGAGCTGAGGTCGGCGTACAGGGTGGAGGAATTTTCGTAGTGCACGTTATAGCTTCGTCCGATGCCGAAATAATCCATCCCGACGGTCGTAATCCCCAATTTGTAACTTACATCTGCCGAAATGGGCAGGCTCATATCCATTTCAAACCGCTTATTGGGGCTTAAATAATACCAGCCCAAAATGGGGGTGGTAAATAGGCCGAAAGCCTCCTGCGAAGCATATACGCCGAAGCGATATTTCAAATTTTCATTCCGCTTTAATTTCAGCAGGGCGAAACCGCCAAAGAAAAAATCGTCGCCCGAAATGTTTTTATAATCGGAAGCAATCTTCGGAAGCAGCACCACGGTCGTACTCCATTTTTCCGACCAAGTGGAAGCCAATCCCAATTTCAGGTTCGTACTGTACAGGCTTGTATACTCGGCCTCGGGAAAAAGCTGAAGATTATTTCTGCTGAAATCCGCGCCGGTAATCAGGGCGTGATTTTCATTGATAACCAGAGGAAATGTAAACCCTGCATCAAAAAACTTGACATACGTACTGCTGTCAGTCCCTTCAAAATTATTGTTGAACGTTTGCCCATAACCCATTCGAAAAAGGTCAACATATTCCTGCGCGGAAAGGCCAAACGAAAAAAGAAAGGTAAAAAGTAGCAGTTTTTTCAAGTGTTTGAAAGGGTATTAAAAAGCGAACCACGCTTCCATCGTGTTGTTGGGCTTTTCGTTTTGGTAAAAAAATTCGTTGCTTTTGGAGTTGTATTTATAGTCCTGGCTCCACTCGTTAAAGTTTTCGGCCAGTTCCTTTATGGAATTACACACGTAATCCACTTCGGCGGTGGTGGTTGTGGGGTGCAGGGACATCCGTATCCAGCCAGGCTTGTGCGTTAAGTCGCCTTCGTCTATTTCGCAAGTAATGTTGTTTGAGGTTTCCTGATCTACGTGGAGCAAGTAATGCCCATAGGTTCCAGCGCAGGAACAGCCGCCGCGCGTTTGTATTCCGAAACGGTCGTTGAGCAATTTTACGCCTAAATTGAAATGCAATTCATCAATATAAAAACTGATTACGGCCAGCCTGTCGTGCGTTTGCGGCGCAAGTATCTTTAGGTTTGGAATATTGCCGAGTTTGTCGAAAACTATTTCCAAAAGCTCATGTTCACGCCGTAGGATATTTTCAACCCCCATTTTTTCCTTCAATTTAATGGAAAGCGCCGTGCGGATTGTTTGCAGAAATCCGGGCGTACCGCCGTCTTCACGGGTTTCAATATCGTCAATATATTTGTGGTTTCCCCACGGGTTAGTCCACGAAACGGTACCGCCTCCGGGATTATCGGGAATGGTATTTTTATAGAGATTATTGTTGAAAATAAGCACACCACTGGATCCCGGTCCGCCTAAAAATTTATGGGGCGAAAAGAAAATCGCGTCCAAATGCGCGCCTTCCTCCTCGGGGTGCATATCTATTGGAACATAGGGTGCGGAACAGGCAAAATCAACAAAGCACAGGCCGTCGTTTTGGTGCATCAGTTTGGCTATTTCGTGATAGGGCGTTCGGATACCCGTAACATTGGAGCAACTGGTTACGGCTGCAATTTTTATGGGATGGTCCTTATATTGTTCTACGGTTGCCGCAAAGGTTTCCAAGCATACCAAAACCTCATCGTTCGGGGGAACCACCACCACGTTCCCAATGGTCTCCAACCAAGAGGTCTGATTGCTGTGGTGCTCCATATGGGTAACAAATATAATGGGTCTAATTTCGTCCGGAATATTGGTATAGGGTTTAATATTCTCTGGAATTTTCAGGCCCAAAATGCGCTGGAACTTATTGATGGCACCCGTCATTCCGCTTTCGCAGGTAATGAGCACATCATTTTCATTTGCGTTTACATGTTTTTTTATGATTTTCCGCGCTATGTGGTAGGCCTTGGTCATCGCGGTTCCCGTCACCGAAGTTTCGGTGTGGGTATTCGCCACAAACGGGCCGAAATCCTTCAACATTTTTTCCTCAATGGGAGCGTACAATCGGCCACTGGCGGTCCAGTCGGTATAGATTATTTTTTTTCTTCCGAAGGGGGAATCAAACTCTTGGTCGATGCCCACGATGTTCTTCCGGAAAGGTTCAAAATACTTTTCCAGCGCTGTAATTCTTACTTTTTCTTCCGAAGAAATCATGATTCCGGGTTTTAAAAATTACTTAAAGTTAAGCAATACTACTTAAAACAAGCCATTACAGCTTTATTTTTTGAAAGCGTCCACCCCTTTTTGGAGCCACGCATAATATTCGTCAATATCGGGAGTGTAGCCTACGGGCTCAATAAGATTTTCCTCATTGTGATCCATTAAAACATAAAACGGTTGGGCGTTTGCCTCATAGCGTAATATCTGGAACTCGCTCCATTTTTGGCCGATGTAGCGAAGCTTTTTTCCCGATATTTCAGAAATTACCTCCTCGCCCTCGGGCAATGGCCGTTTATCGTCCACATAAAGCGAAATTAGAACTATGTCCTCCTTGAGCAGATTCAGTATTTTCGGTTCGCTCCACACGCGTTCCTCCATTTTACGGCAGTTTACGCAAGCGTGGCCTGTAAAATCAATCAGTACGGGCTTGCCTATTTTTTTGGCGTAGGCCAGACCGGTTTCGTAATCGTGAAACGAAATAATATCATGCGGCCCTAAGTAGGCGCCTTCGGGGAATTCATTTGCCGAAGCGCTTCCGCCACCGCCCAATTTTGTAAAGCCCACCCCGTATGGAGATTCGCTGTAATTCATCGCCGGAGGGAAACCGCTTATCAATTTCAAGGGTGCGCCCCAAAGCCCCGGAATCATATAAATCGTGAACGATAGGACCAAAAGACCAAGGCTCAATCTACCTACAGAAATATGCGTCAATGGCGAATCGTGCGGCAATTGGATTTTTCCGAAAAGATAAAGCGCCAAGGCACCAAAGATGGCAATCCAAATGGCGATGAAAACCTCTCTTTCCAACCAATGGAGTTGAAGCACGAGATCTGCGTTTGACAAAAATTTGAAAGCGAGCGCCAATTCCAAAAACCCTAAAAATACCTTTACGGTATTAAGCCATCCGCCAGATTTAGGCAGGGAATTCATCCATCCCGGAAAGGCGGCGAAAAGCGCAAAGGGCAATGCCAGGGCGAGTGAAAAACCGAACATTCCCACAAAGGGAGCGATTCCGCCCTTGGATGCTGCCTCTACCAAAAGATACCCGATAATAGGCCCAGTACAGGAGAACGATACAATGGCCAAGGCAAGGGCCATAAAAAAGATCCCTATCATTCCGCCACGGTCTGCCTGCTTATCTGCCTTGGTTGCCCACGAACTTGGAAGTGTAATTTCATAAGCTCCCAAAAACGAAAAGGCGAAAAACAAGATGAGCAGGAAGAATATTACATTAAACCAAACATTGGTTGAGAACGCATTGAGCGCGTCGGCGCCAAAAATACCGGTAACAATTGCACCCAGAAAAACGTAGATTACAATGATGGCAATGCCGTAAATTATGGCATTTTTTATACCCTTTGCCCGCGACTTGCTTTGTTTGGTAAAAAAGCTCACCGTCATAGGTATCATGGGGAATACACAGGGCGTAAGCAGCGCAGTAAAACCGAACAGGAAGGCAACGATAAAAATAGTCCAGAGCCCCTTTTTCTCCTGTTTCTTATTTTGCTCCAGGGCAGTTTTTGATGCATCCGATACACTTTGGACGGAGTCCTTTACCACCTCCGTAGTTTCGGTTAAAACAGTATCTGCTTTGGCAAGCCCAAGGGTTTCTTCCGTGATTTCGGTATTGTCGCCATTTTCAGGTGTTACGGCCGCTTCCGTTTTTTGGGGAGCGGGTATTTGGAAAACCAAATCTACGTAAGAAGGTGGCAAACAGCGCGTATCATCGCACACCATAAACTCAACCTCGCCTTTTACCGTGGTTCCTTTATCGCCAGTTAATTTAATTCGTTTTGTAAAAGTGGCGGTGTTAGCAAAAAAGGTAATCACCATATCAAACACAGGGTCGTGTTCCGTGATTCCCTGACTTTCCTGTACTTTACCTATTCCTTTGTATGCCGCATTTTCCTCAAAAGTGAAAAGCGTCGGCAACGGCCCATCCGGCGGAACCTCTTGCGAATAGAGGTGCCATTTATCTTCAATGGTGGCCTTGGCAATTAGATCGTATTCAGTTTCCGATATTTTTTTAACGCTCGTGGACCAGGTTACGGGATCAAGAATCTGCGCTTGGACGGAAGCAAGTGAAACCGTGGCGAGAAGCAGGAAAAGAAATATTTTTTTCATTAGTTCAATGGTATTATAGAGAAAGCCTTAATAAAGACATCAAATTTGGGGGAAAAATTGGAGTATACAAAATCATGACCCGCTTTTGGCAAAAAACCCTTAAAAAAAACATGAAATTTTAAAGCCTCGACATTTGTTTGCATCGACAATCCATTTGCCTAAGCTTCGGTGCTGGGCACATTTCACCCAAAATAATTGAGGGCGCTCACAAAATTCTCCATTCCACAAAATAAACACAAGCATTTGCTGTTAATATTTGAAATGATGCTATATTCGCCGAAAATTTAAAAATCTTTGAATTATGAAATTAAATAAATTAATGTTTCTTTTTGTTCTCGCTGCCGTGGCTATGGGGTGCAGTAAAGATGATGATGGTACACCGCCCTATAACTATAACAAAGAAAACCTTACCGGTACCTACAACCTCATATATCTGGAAAGTAAAGAAGTGGAAACGGTAAATGTAAATGGGTTTGATGTAGTTACAACCACGACCCAAGTTGGCGATACCTTTAACGTGCCTGTAGTGTTTGCATCAGACAATACGGTAACTGCCAATGGTACTTACAGGGTTACTGAGACCACCTCGCAGGGCAACCAGTCCAATACTGAAACCTATATAATAGATCTGGACAACGAGGTAAGCGGCTATTCGGTAAATACTGCAACCACGCAACTCACTATTGACGGCTCTACTTATATGGTCCATGATTTTAACCCCACAGGCTTTAGGATAACCTTATCCGAAACAACCACCGAGCCCAATGGCGACCATACCGTATATACCGAGGAAATGCGCTTTAGCAAGCAATAGTCAGGTATTTTGATATTTTTATTCGAGGCCGTCTTACTTATTAAGGCGGTCTTTTTAATTTCCAGCCTATTCCATTTGTTGCAATGGTTTTAAGCGGTTATTTTTTTTTGAAAATTGCATTTCACAGCAGCCATTCGTTTTTTTCAAAAAAACCTTACTTTTGCACACTTATTTCCAGAGATTACTCTCTAAGGAATTTTAATTAATAAAAAAAGTTCAACTTCCCACTTGCGGTTGTTGCGCGTACCCGAGATATGAGCAAAAAATTTAAAGAATACAAAGGGCTGGACCTCCCTAAACTGGCGGAAGAAGTACTCAATTTTTGGAAAGAAGAAAACATCTTTGAGCAGAGTATTTCCATTCGCGAGGGAGCGGAGCCATTTGTGTTTTTTGAAGGGCCGCCATCTGCCAACGGTCTTCCGGGAATCCATCACGTTATGGCGCGCGCCATAAAAGATATTTTCTGCCGTTACAAAACCCAAAAAGGCTTTAAAGTTGACCGGAAGGCAGGCTGGGACACGCACGGCTTGCCCATAGAATTGGGCGTTGAAAAAGAACTCGGCATCACCAAGGAAGACATCGGGACAAAGATTTCAGTGGAAGAATACAACGCAGCCTGCAAAAAAGCGGTAATGCGCTACACAGACGTTTGGAACAACCTTACCGAGCGCGCCGGGTATTGGGTTGATATGGAAGACCCCTACGTTACCTACGAGCCAAAATATATGGAAACCGTTTGGTGGCTCTTGAAAGAAATCTACAACAAAGACTTAATTTATAAAGGCTACACCATTCAGCCCTACTCCCCAAAAGCGGGAACGGGCTTGAGCTCGCACGAACTCAACCAGCCGGGAACCTATCAGGATATTACCGATACTACGGTGGTGGCCCAATTTAAGGCAATGGCCGAAACCTTGCCCGATTTCCTTGGCGAAGAGTCAAACAACATTTGGTTTTTGGCGTGGACTACCACACCGTGGACGCTTCCCAGCAATACCGCGTTGACCGTGGGTCCCAAGATTGATTATGTTTTGGTGAAAACTTTTAACCAATATACTTTCCAGCCCATAAATGTAATTCTCGCAAAGAATTTGGTCGCAAGCCAGTTTGCGAAGAATTATGAGGAAAAACCAAACGAGGAAATCCTCGAATCATACAAACAGGGCGATAAGGTAATCCCCTATTTTATTGCGAAAGAATTTAAAGGTGCCGATTTAGTCGGAATTCGATACGAACAGCTTTTGGATTATTCAAAGCCGCACGACAATCCTGAAAACGCTTTCAGGGTAATTGCGGGCGATTTCGTTACTACGGAAGACGGAACGGGAATCGTACACACCGCGCCAACCTTTGGCGCCGATGATGCCAAGGTTGCAAAAGAAGCGACGCCGGAAGTGCCGCCAATGCTGGTAAAAGACGAAAATGGAAATCTGGTTCCACTTGTGGATTTGCAAGGGAAATTCCGTCCCGAAATGAAGGAACTTGCAGGCAAATATGTAAAGAACGAATATTACGATGATGCCGAAGTGCCCGAAAAATCGGTTGATGTTGAAATCGCAATAAAACTGAAGACCGAAAACAAAGCCTTTAAAGTTGAAAAATATTTGCACAGCTATCCAAACTGCTGGCGTACCGATAAGCCTATTCTATATTATCCGCTGGATTCGTGGTTTATAAAAGTTACCGAGTTCCGCGATAGAATGTTCGAGCTGAACAAAAAAATAAACTGGAAGCCAAAAGCCACCGGCGAAGGCCGTTTTGGCAACTGGCTTGCAAACGCAAACGATTGGAACCTTTCCCGCTCCCGCTATTGGGGAATTCCGTTGCCCATTTGGCGAACGGAGGATGGCAAGGAAGAAATAATCATCGGTTCGGTGGAAGAATTAATGACGGAAATGGACAAATCCGTAGGCGCGGGATTGATGCCGAAAAACATTTTCGAAAATTTCAAGCCCGGCGATTTTTCCGAGGAAAACTATGCAAAGGTTGACCTACATAAAAATATTGTTGACGAAATAATCCTCGTTTCCCCAAGCGGAAAACCAATGAAGCGCGAAGCCGATTTGATAGATGTATGGTTCGACAGCGGAAGCATGCCCTATGCACAATGGCATTATCCTTTCGAAAATAAGGAAAAGGTTGAAAAAACATGGAGAAAAGCTGATTTTATTGCGGAAGGCGTGGACCAGACCCGTGGCTGGTTTTACACCCTGCATGCAATCGCGACCATGATTTTTGACGATGTTGCCTATAAAAACGTAGTTTCAAACGGACTTGTTTTGGATAAAAACGGCCAGAAAATGAGCAAGCGTCTGGGCAATGCCGTAGATCCTTTTGAAACCTTGGACGTTTTCGGTCCCGATGCCACGCGTTGGTATATGATCAGCAACGCAAATCCTTGGGACAACTTAAAGTTTGACCAGGACGGCATTTCGGAAGTGCGCAATAAATTCTTCGGAACACTTTACAATACGTACAGTTTCTTCAGTCTTTACGCCAATCTCGATAATTTTGAGTATATTGAAAAGGATCTTTCGCTGGAAAAACGCCCGGAGATTGACCGCTGGATACTATCAGAATTGCACACGCTCATCCAAAAAGTGGACGAGTATTACGCAGATTACGAGCCAACCAAGGCTACACGTGCCATTTCAGAATTTGTACAGGAAAACTTGAGCAACTGGTTTGTGCGATTGAGCCGAAGAAGATATTGGAAAGGCAGCTATAATGACGATAAAATTTCAGCCTACCAAACCCTTTACACCTGTTTGGAAACTGTTGCAAAATTGGGCGCTCCCGTGGCTCCCTTCTTTATGGATAGACTCTATAAGGATTTGAGGGTCGGCACTTCAAAAGAAGGTATGGAATCGGTACATTTAACCGACTTCCCAAAGGCAGACGCGTCATTCATTGATAAAAAGCTGGAGCACAAGATGCAGAAGGCGCAGACAATATCGTCGCTGGTGCTTTCGTTACGACAGAAAGAGAAAATAAAAGTACGCCAACCGCTCCAAAAAATAATGATTCCGGTTTTGGAAGATTCTGAAAAGGAAGA
The DNA here is from genome assembly GCF_000952855.1 of Aequorivita vladivostokensis. Lineage (GTDB taxonomy): Bacteria > Bacteroidota > Bacteroidia > Flavobacteriales > Flavobacteriaceae > Aequorivita > Aequorivita vladivostokensis. The sequence goes on from NZ_JSVU01000004.1 coordinate 23,687, forward strand.
AATTTTAGCGGTTTCAGAATTGATTAAAAGCGAGGTAAACGTAAAGGAAATAGAACTGATAGACGAAGGTTCGGGCATGCTGGTGAAACAGATAAAGCCAGATTTTAAGGCTTTGGGGCCACGTTTTGGAAAAGACATGAAAGCCGTGGCGGCTGCCATTTCAGCCTTTGACCAACAGCAAATTGCAACTTTGGAAAAAGACGGGCAAATATCAGTTTTTATTAACGAAAAAAGTACTATTTTGGCGCTCGCTGACGTAATCATCAGTTCGCAGGATATTGAGGGCTGGTTGGTTGCAAACACAAACGGAGTTACTGTGGCACTGGATGTTACCATAACCCCCGAGTTGCGGAATGAAGGAATAGCCAGGGAATTGGTAAACAGAATTCAAAACCTCAGAAAAGACAGTGGTTTTGAAGTGACCGACAGAATTGAGGTCGCCCTTGAGGAGAACGAAAAACTAACGGATGCGGTAACCCAAAACCTGAAGTATATAAAAGAAGAGACATTAACCGAGGTTTTGCAATTTCAGCCTAAAATTGAAGAGGGAACGGAAATTGCATTTGACGATATTGAAACACGTATAAGCATTAAAAAACATTAGATTATGACAGAGACAGAAAGAACCAGATATTCAGATGCCGAACTGGAAGAATTTAGAGCAATTTTGAACGAAAAAATAAAGAAGGCAACGGAACAATTGGAGCTAATCCAAAGTTCCTACAAGAATGATAGTAACAATGGCACCGATGATACATCGCCCACGTTTAAGGCTTTCGACGAAGGCAGCGAGGTGATGAGCAAGGAAGCGAACTCCCAACTGGCCATCCGTCAGGAAAAGTTTATCCGCGACCTGAAGAACGCCTTGGTGCGTATTGAAAACAAAACTTACGGCGTTTGCCGCGTGACTGGCAAATTGATAAACAAAGAGCGCCTAAAGCTTGTACCGCACGCTACCTTGAGTATTGAGGCGAAGAATTTGCAGAAATAGGCCTAACTCTTCCCAAAGGGGAGCAAGTTGAGTCCGTAAAATTATAGCCCTGAATTTTTTCGGGGCTTTTTTATTGAAATATTTCCTTTGCGTCCCCTGCGAATCCCAATAGCTAACGGGATTGCGTACTTTGTAGTTAATTTATGCGCCAAATATTCTTCATTATCGCTCTAATCTGCTTCGGAATCAATTCGTCCGTGGCGCAAAAAACCATTCAAAAGGAATTTTCCTCGGAAGGAATAAAAACGCTTTCCATAAAAGACGACGCTATTTTTAAAATAACGGTACACGCTTCCGAAGAAAAATCCATCAAGCTCTCCGTGCATATTTCCGGAGAGCATTCCGAGAATGTGATTGTCGAGGAAAATATTACTGAAAATACGCTTTCCTTAAAAACCGACTTTTCTCCCTTCTTTTTGCCCGAAGACGATAAATTGGCCGCCCATAAAGTGATGGCCGTAGAAGTAGATTTGACTATTCCCCAAACCATTTCATTGGAAATTAAATCGAAGCTTGCCGCCGTTACTGCCGAAGGAAGGATTTATGAGCTTGCGGTATCCATAGAAAACGGCGCTTGCGTTTTAACCAATTTTATGGGAAATGCACATCTTAAAACTACCGACGGCAACATATGGGTAAGGGCTACCTCAACGGTTTCCGGCCAAGCAACTTCAACCCACGGAACGGTAGAGAACAAACTTTGGGGCAACGGAAAGTTTTTCGTTGAAGCCGAAAGTATTAACGGTGACATTTCGCTCCTACAAACCGAATAATATTGCTATTTTTGCCCGCGTTATCTATTTGCCTTTATGAGCCTAAAAAAAGCTACTTTTATTATTATCCTGATTTTGTTGATTGATCAGGTTTCAAAGTTTTACATAAAAACACATTTTGTTTTAGGCGAAGAAATCCGCGTGTTTGATTGGTTCCGGATTTTGTTTGTTGAGAATGAAGGCATGGCCTGGGGCGCAAAAATTCCCGGGGAATACGGCAAGCTGTTTTTAACGCTTTTTAGAATTGTTGCAATCGGCGGAATTGGCTATTGGCTTTGGGATTCGGTGAGAAAGAACATGCCCACCATTCTTATTTTCTGCGTGGCCTTGATTTTTGCGGGTGCTTTGGGCAATATTATCGATTCGGTTTTTTACGGAATTATCTTTAACGATAGCCATCACCAAGTGGCTACCTTGTTTCCCGAAGGCGGCGGCTACGGCACGCTTTTCCACGGAAAGGTGGTCGATATGCTCTACTTTCCCTTGTACGGCGGCACTTTGCCCGAATGGGTTCCCTTTTGGGGCGGGGAGTATTTTACCTTCTTCGACCCAGTTTTCAATGTGGCGGATTCCTCCATCAGCATTGGGGTTATTTTGTTGCTTCTTTTCAATAAAAAGGCATTTCCGAAGAAAGAAACTGAATAAAAGCTACTTGGGGTAAAAAGAAAATAATCGCACTTCCAAAATCTGTTTCCATAATTTTTTTTGATTCGGTTATCGCTGTCTTAACTTATGAAGATCATCGGCAATTTTGGAAATCAAATATCTCTTTTGGAATAACGCAAAAATTTAGGGGAACATCCAAAGCTTCAAAGAAAATCTCGGGTTCGGGGTCAAAAAAGGATAGCCCGACAAATATAGCTTCAGAATTGCACCGTTTTAAAAATCGATCGTAAAACCCTTTTCCGTAGCCGATGCGATGGCCTCTTTTATCGTATGCGAGCAAAGGAACGAAGACAACCTCAATCATTTCCGGGGAAATTTCTATACCCGAAACGGGCTCGGGAATTCCATATTCCGAAGTTTTTAAAACCGTGTTTTCCTGCAAAAGAAAATTTTTCATTTCCCCAGTATTAAAATCGGCCTTTGAAACAACGATACTCTTATCCTTTCCCTGTAAAATATGCAGCAGATATTCCGTATTCACTTCTTTTTTTGCCAAAATGGGAAGAAAAATATGGTAATACGTTTTATCCCAAATAGGAAGTTTCAAAGCCTGGTTGGCAATCTGAAGGCTCATTGCCTCAATGGATTCCTCGGAAAGCTCTTCCCGAAGTTTTTTATATTTCAAACGAAGTGTTTTTTTATCAGCCATAATAATATAGAAACTCCAAATTTTAAATCCCAAATCCCAAATCCCAAATTCCAAATCCCAATAGTGTCACCCTGAACGCTCCCGAGTTATCGGCACGAAGAGCCAAATCTAAAATCATCAATCGTTAATCGTAAATCGTAAATCGTCAATCCAAAATCCTTTTCAATCTTCCATTTCCTCGTCTTCCGTATTTGCGGTATTTACGGTTGAAATATGAAAAATGGCATCCCCTTGGTTTACAATCGGCGATTGGTTTACGTTAATTATATAGCCTTCATTGGGCGAAGTAACCTTAAACCGCATTTTTCCGTATGGGTCGGTGATCGTGGCTAAAAATTCGCCTTTTTCAACGTGTTTGTTGCAATCAATTTTTACGTGTAGCAAACCACTTCGGTATGCGCGTATCCATTTACTTTTTTCAATAATAACCGTTTTGGCATTTGGTTCGGGAGCTACGTGTCTTTTGCCCAACATGTCCAAATGAGCCAGTACCCGCAAGATGCCATCAACGCCTTCCTTTGCAATATGTTTGTTGCTTTCCCGGCTTTTTCCGCCTTCAAAAAGCAAAACTGGAATGCCCATCTTTTGACAGGTATTCCGATATGATTTTTCGATGGTATTTGAATAAACCGTAAAGGGAGCATTGAAAACCTTTGCGAGTTCCAATAATTTTTCATCACCCGGTTTTATGCGAATCTGTGCCGCGTTGAAACGGCTTGCGCCGCCGGTGTGAAAATCGAGACAATAATCGGCGTGCGGCAAAACCTTTTTGGTAAAATGATAAGCAACACGACTAGCCAACGAACCCGTTTTGGTTCCGGGAAAAACCCTGTTGAGGTCCCGCCCATCGGGGAAAGAACGGTCGCCATTCAAAAAACCAAAAACGTTCAGAATTGGGATGCAAATAATTGTACCGCGTTTGGGCTTGTTCAATTTTCTGGCAATGAGTTGGCGTACAATTTCCACACCATTTATTTCATCGCCGTGGATGGCGGCAGTTATCAAAACTGTGGGTCCGGGAATTTTCGAACGTTCAATAATAATAGGAATTTCAATTTTGGTGGAAGTGTAAAGTTTCGCAATGCTGAAATCCACGGTTCGACTTTCGCCCAGCGCAATCCGTTCGTTTAAAATTACAATATCACGTTCTTCCTTTTTGGCCATAGTTATACGTTGCGTTCTATATATTTTATGATTGAATTTGCAATATCCTTACCCGTGGCTTGCTCAATTCCTTCCAAACCGGGAGATGAATTTACTTCCAAAATCAATGGCCCACGTGCCGATTGCAACATATCAACCCCAGCAATTCCAAGGCCCATGGCTTTTGCTGCCTTCAGGGCGGCGGTTTCTTCCTCGTCGGTAAGTTTTATTACGGAAGCTGTTCCACCGCGGTGCAGATTGCTTCGGAATTCGCCTTCCTTTCCCTGCCGTTTCATTGCGCCAACTACCTGTCCGTCCACTATAAACGCACGTATGTCTGCACCTCCGGCCTCTTTTATAAATTCCTGAACGATAACCCGCGCCTGTAAATTGTTAAAAGCTTCAATTACAGATTCCGCGGCTTTTCTGGTTTCAACCAAAATAACACCAATGCCCTGTGTGCCTTCCAGCAACTTAATGATTACGGGTGCACCGCCGGCTTGGTTCACGATTTCTTTTACGTTTTTAGAATAATTGGTAAAAACGGTTTTCGGCAACCCCAATCCCGCGCGGGAAAGAATTTGAAGGCTTCTCAATTTATCACGGGAACGAACCAAGGCCTGGGATTCGGTGGTGGTAAAAACGCGCAGCATTTCAAACTGTCGCACTACCGCGGTTCCATAAAAAGTTACAGACGCCCCAATCCTTGGAATGATGGCATCGGTGTGGTCTAATTTGTGACCTTTGTAAATAATTACCGGATTTTTCTTTTCGATAACAATATCACACTTTGCGTGATTTATAACCTCTACGTCATGTTTTCTGGCTTTTGCCGCTTCCACAAGACGTTTGGTGGAATATAAATTTGCGTTTGCCGATAATATCTTTATGTTCATTTTTTGGTTTTTAGTTTGTAGGAAAGGTTGGTTTTGTTAATATCAACCATATATTTCTTGCTTAGGAAATTTCGCCCCAAAAGTACGGGAAAACGCATCTCTTCGCGGTCGCTCAATGTTAAATAAATGGGATGTGTCTTTCCAAAAAGAACAATTTCCGTTTTAATTCTATATCGCGCTTCAGACTGGCCGTTGCTGCTTCTTACCACTTTTACGTCATATTCGTCAAAAATGATTTCCTTTTCATGGTAGCTGGGGTGCTCTTCGTCCAAAAAGTTGCATTTCAGGTAGTTATCTTCAACTTTCATGTTTTTGCAATGTATGGAAGAAGTGTAGGCGCCCGTGTCAATTTTCACTTCAATATCATATAGATTCAGCAATGGAAAGTCTGCCTTGTCTATTCTGCCTATGTTTCTTTTCAATGTTATAGAAATTTTGTAATTGCAAGTTAACTAATATAAATTCCAATTGGCAAATAACAAATTCCAAATAAATCCCAAAAAACAAAAAAATTCAAAATTTTGAAGCCTGCAAACTGCGACTTTCTACTTTCCATTAAATTATTTGATTAAGATGCGCGCGATGAATCGCGCGCCTACTGGCTACTGCTACTTTTTATTCCGCTCAATAAACCCAATTACGCTTTTTGAAACATTCTTTCCCGAGGTATTTTCGATACCCTCCAATCCCGGCGTACTGTTGATTTCCAAAACCAAAGGCCCGTTTTTCGATTGCAGAATATCCACCCCACAAAACCCCAAATTCATTGCCTTTGCCGCTTTTATGGCAATTTTTTCCTCTGTGGAAGAGAGGGAAATCATTTCCGAAGTGCCGCCACGGTGCAGATTACTGCGGAAATCGCCAAGCTTACATTTGCGTTTCATCGCCGCAACCACAACGCCGTCCACCACTATGGCACGAACGTCGGCGCCATTCGCTTCTTCAATATATTCCTGTAGCAAAAATTTCACGCCGGCGGCATTTAAGGTTTCAATCGTTGCTAAGGCATTCTGCGGACTTTCGGTAAGAATAACACCTTCGCCGTGCGTGCCTTCCAAAAGTTTGATAATTATTGGCTTGCCGTTAAAGGTTTTTAGTTGTTCCTCAAATTCAAAAAACGAAGCGTAAACAGTTCGTGGCACGGGAATTTGATGTTTTGCCAAAATTTGAAAGCAGGTCCATTTGTCGCGGCTGTTTGTAATTCCTTCGGAAGAAACCACGCTAAACACGCCCATCGATTCAAAATGGCGGACCACGTTCGTACCAAAATAAGTATTTGAGGCACCAATTCTGGGAATTACCGCGTGCAGGTCATCCACCAATTCATTTTGAAAATAGAGGACGGCTTTTCCGTTTTCCACGGCGAGGTTGCAATAGGAAGGATCCAAAACCTCCATGGTGTGGTTGCGCGCTTCGCCAGCTTTTAAAAGACTTTGGGTGGAATAAAGCGCTTCCCCACGCGATAAAATGGCAATGTTCATAGTTGGTTATTGTGCGTGCAATTTAACCAAAAAGAACATTGCCCATAAAATCATTAGTTAAAAATTAACGGTTACCTTTCCCCTTAGGAAAAAAGGCGTGCCGGGCGTAAAATGTATTTCTTCCACAGCTTCCGGCTCGTCAAACAATCTGCTTTCGGTTGCAAACTGGGTTTCGTTCCATTCGGTATCGAAGAGATTTTCAACGGCAATCCCGAAAACAAAGTTTCTGAAAGTATAATTTATGTTGAAATCGGTCACAAAATAACCTTCGGCAATAATACTTTTGTCTTCGTTTGCGGCTCTATCCTTAATAAAACGATAATTCAATCCGCCCGAAAAGTTTGCGAGATTTTCAAATGCAATTCCACCGGTTAAGGTAAAATCCGGTGCCAACGGAATGTAATCCTCACCATTGGGTTCCTCGGTGCTTCGCGCGTAGGTATAGTTTGCATCGCCGTAAAAATACAGCCAGTCCAAGGCTTCGTAACGCAGGCCAAAATCAACGCCCAATCGGCGGGTTTTTCCGCTGGGCTCCACAATTCCGGCATCGCCCACGTACACAAACTCCTGTTCCAAAAAGAGCGCCCACAGGGCTGTATTAAAAATTAGATTGTCCGTCAGTTTGTAAATTCCGCCCAAATCTGCACCGTAAGCTGCGGGCAAAATATCCTCGCCGCCATTGGCAACAACTACTCGTGTATCGTTGGAATGGAACCCGATTCCCGTTTTCAAAAACAATTGGAAATCGCGGTTGGGGCTGTAAATGAAATTCAACTTGGGACTGGCGAAAACCTTGCTTTTACTTCGGTTATCGTAGGTTGGCGAAAGTTTGTTTTCGTAATCAAATTTGAAATAATCCAATCTCACGGCAGGGTTTATTTTGAAATCGCCCAAACCAAATTCCGTATTCAAAAACGCAAAACTGTTAATTTGATCCACATTTCCGAAGGCAATCCGATCCAAAATTTCATAACGGTTTTTGGTGTGCGAGAGTTCCACGTCGTTCACATCGTCGTAACGAACGCCAATTCCTGCGGTGTACTTAAAATCGAGTGTTTCAGAATTTATTTTATCTGAAAACTCGGTTTGGAAACCCAAAATATTTCGGTCTTCGCGTTGCGCAATTTGGTCGCCGTTTACTGGGTCTTTCAAAAAGAAAGTGAAGTTTGAAAACAGCTCAAAATCATAATGCGAATAATACGCACGGGTTTCCAACTTTTTGTTTTCTGAAAGCAATTTGGAATGGTTTATCAGCAAATTGGTGCGGCTGGTGTTTCCGCCTTCGGTATCGTCAATGGCGCCAAAACGACCGATGGAACCATCGTCAATGGCGCGCTGCGGAATTTGCCCCGAAGCATCCCACTTGCTTTGGAAATGCGAAGCGGTAAGTTGCAGTTTTTGGTTGTCGGGCAATTTCAGGTTGTATTTCGCCATCATATTAAAGCGGTTAAAATTCTGCGGCGAATCAAACGGACCGTTAAAGGTGTTGAGAGAGGCCGCCACATAAGCATTGCTGTTTTTGGTATCCAAAAGATTGAAAAGTCCAACGGTCCTAAAAGCGTCAAACTGCCCGTATTCCACGGAAACGGAGCTTTTGTCGAGTTTGTCCAAGGTTTTAAAGGCCACGTAACCCGCAGTGGCAAAATCGCCGTATTCCGCGTTGTACGGACCTTTTCCGAAGGAAATTTCACCAATCGTTTCGGGAATTACAAAGTGCAAATCACTGTACCCTTGCCCGTGCGCGTGCGACACCATATTTACGGGCATTCCGTCCACCGAAAGATTGATGTCCGTTCCGTGGTCAATGTCGAAACCGCGCAGAAATATTTGTTCCGCTTTTCCACCGCCGGCGTGCTGGCCGATAATCAATCCCGGAACTTTCCGAAGAATTTCCTGCGACGATTTTACGGGCGCGGTCTTTAAATCTACCGCCACAATTTGGCTAAGCGTGTTTACTTCGGGCGTGATGGTTACCTGTTCCAAAGAAACGGCGGCTTCGTTTAAAGTGATGTTTATGGGTTCCGCAAAACTTTCAGCGGTAACTGAATATTCATAGGTTGCGAAACCTAAAATGGAGAAGCTGATGATGTCGTTTTCCTCCACATTTTCAAGTGAAAATTTTCCCGAGGTATCGGTGTGGGTATGGTTGCCGGAGGTTCGGTCAAAAACCGCCACATTTTCCAGCGGGTTGTTATTTGGGCCTACCACTTTTCCTTTTAGCGATTGCGATTGCGCAATACCAAAGCATAGCATCAGCCCCATTAAGAGTATTCTTTTCATGGGTGATTGGTTTAAAAAATTTAAATAAATGAATAGTCTGAATCAAGATTTCATTCAGATAAAAAACTATGAAAAGAATGTTTCGGGAGGCGGGCTGGGGATGGTTTTTACGCTTTTCGGAATATGAAAAGCATAAAAGAAATTGTGTTTGGTACTAGTTTCATTTTTGAAATCGATTGGGGGATATTCCTGTGCAAAATGTTTATCCAACGTATAATTGAAATACACGCCTTCGTGATCACTGGTTTTTTCTTCCGAAGAAAATATTTTGGAGAAAAAAGTTATCAGTTTGTGTTCGTGCGTGTGCTCCCGACCCAATAAATGATCTTCTTCGTGATGCCCATAATCGGTATGCGTCATTACGTGCGAAAAAATGTGCATTCCCTCCGAAAGCTGTTTCTGCATCGGGTTGAGCAGATAAAAAATCGACAGGGAAAGCACAAAATACTTTTTAAAGGAAATATGTAATTTGCTTTTAAGCATTATTTTGGGTTGGTTGTAAATAGATACGCAAGATTGGGGAATTTGGATTTTGAATAAGCTTCATTTAACCGTTTCTTAACTATTTTTGATAGCGGAAAAATTCCTTAAAAAACAAAATAGCAAGTATCTTTGAGCCTATGGCCAATGCTTCGGTAACTCTTCAAATTGCAACCCTTCCCGATTCGCCCGGCGTTTATCAATATTACGATAAGGACGGGAAACTGCTGTATGTGGGCAAGGCAAAAAACCTGAAAAAACGCGTTTCGTCCTATTTCACAAAAAATTTTGACAATAATCGTACGCGGCTTTTGGTGAAGAAAATCGTGACCATTAAGCACATTGTCGTAAAGACCGAGACCGATGCGCTTTTGTTGGAAAACAATTTAATTAAAAACTATCAGCCGCGCTACAATGTGATGCTGAAGGACGACAAAAGCTATCCGTGGATTTGTATTAAAAACGAACGCTTTCCGCGGGTTTTCCCCACACGAAGAATGATAAAGGACGGCAGTGAATATTACGGGCCATATACGAGTATGAAAACCGTACACACGCTGCTTGATTTGATAAAAGGCCTGTATCCGTTGCGCACCTGCAACTACGACCTTTCCGAAGAAAAAATTAGGGCGGGCAAGTATAAAGTATGTCTGGAATATCACTTGGGAAACTGTTTGGGGCCTTGCGAGGGGCTTTATTCCGAAAAGGAATACCACGATAATATTGAGGCCATCCGGAATATTGTGAAGGGAAATTTTAAGGATTCGCTACATAAATTTAAAACCCAGATGAAAACCTTGGCGGCCGATCTGAAGTTTGAGCAGGCACAGCGGGTAAAGGAAAAGATTGATATTTTGGAGAATTACCAAAGCAAAAGCACGGTGGTAAATCCGAAGATTAATAACGTGGATGTGTTTTCGATAATTTCTGATGAAAGCTATGCCTACGTGAATTTTCTGCAGCTTTCGCACGGCGCGATTATCCGTTCGCATACGTTGGAAATAAAGAAGAAATTGGACGAGACGGATGAAGAATTGCTTCAGCTTGCGATTGTGGAAATCCGGCAACGGTTCAATTCGCTTTCAAAGGAAATTTACTTGCCTTTTGAGGTGGAACTGGGCGAGGACATAAAAACGCATGTTCCCAAACTGGGCGATAAAAAAGCAATCCTCGACCTTTCCGAAAGAAATGCGAAATATTACCGCATGGAGCGGTTTAAACAGGCAAAGATTGTGGACCCCGACCGTCATGAAAAGCGCATTATGGCGCAGATGAAAAAAGATTTAAGGTTAAGCGAGGAACCGCGACATATAGAGTGTTTTGACAACAGTAATATTCAGGGCACAAACCCCGTGGCGGCCTGTGTGGTTTTCAAAAACGGGAAACCGAGTAAAAAGGACTATCGCAAATTCAACATAAAAACCGTGGAGGGTCCCGATGATTTCGCCTCGATGGAAGAAGTGGTTTATCGCCGCTACAAAAGATTGCTGGAAGAAGAGCAACCCTTGCCACAACTCATCATCATAGATGGGGGAAAGGGCCAGTTGTCTTCTTCTCTAAAAAGTCTGGACAAACTGGGATTACGCGGGAAAATTGCTATTATAGGCATTGCAAAACGTTTGGAGGAATTGTTTTATCCCGATGATCCCATCCCGCTGTATTTAGACAAGAAGAGCGAGACTTTAAAAATAATACAACAATTGCGCAACGAAGCGCACCGTTTTGGCCTTACCTTTCACCGGAGCAAACGCAGCAAGCAGGCTTTAAATACTGAACTGGAAACCATTCCCGGCATTGGCGAAAAAACGGTCGTGGAATTGTTGAAACACTTTAAAAGCACGAAGCGGATTGCCTCGGCAAGTTTTGAGGAGCTTTCAAAAGTGATCGGTCCGAGCAGGGCGAAGAAGTTGGTAGAACATTTCAGCAATAAATAATAATAATAATAATAAAAAATAGCAATAAACTATAACCCCATTGATGAAGCACTTGCCCCTTATAATATTATTAATAATTTCATCCTTCTCCTTTTCACAAGAAAAAGCTGAGAAAGACCTAAAAGTAGGTCTGGTTTTGAGCGGTGGCGGGGCAAAAGGTTTGGCGCATATTGGCGCGCTGAAAGTTATTGAGGAGTCGGGCGTGCGGATAGACTACATTGGCGGCACGAGTATGGGCGCAATTATCGGGGCACTGTATGCTTCGGGATATTCGGCAACGCAACTTGACAGTATTTTTCGGGAAACGGATTTCAGCAGTTTGATACAGGACAATATTCCGCGGAGCGCAAAGACTTTTTACGAAAAGCAGGAGTCGGAAAAATATGCCTTGGTGCTGCCTTTTGATAAATTTAAGGTAGGTTTCCCTTCGGGACTATCAAAGGGGCAGAATGTGTATAACCTGCTTTCCAAATTAACGAACCATGTGAGCACCGTTTCAGATTTCAGCAAACTTCCCATCCCCTTTTTCTGTGTGGCTACCGATGTAGAAACGGGGAAAGAGGTAATCTTGGACCGTGGGTATCTTCCGCGCGCGGTAACTGCCAGTGGGGCGTTGCCGTCGCTTTTCAGTCCTGTGGTGATTGACGATAAGGTCTTGATTGATGGCGGGGTGGTGAACAACTATCCCGTGAAGGAGGTGCGCGCCAAAGGGATGGATATAATCATAGGGGTTGATGTACAGGATAGCTTAAAAAATAGGGACAATTTGAGATCTGCTTTTGATGTATTGGTCCAGATAAATAACTATCGAACCATTAACGAAATGATTAAGAAGCGTGAAAAAACAGATGTCTATATTCATCCGAACATTCAGGATTTCTCGGTAGTTTCTTTTGATGAGGGGAAAAATATTGTAGAATCTGGAATTGTTGCAGCAGAATCATATAGGGAGGAGCTTGAAAATATCGCTTCGAGGCAAAAGCCTGTAAACCGTGAAGAAGTAAAGTTCGATGCCAATGACTTTATTTATATAAAAGAAGTTAAAATAGAGGGGAACGAAAAATATACCCGAAGCTATGTTTTGGGGAAATTGAAATTGCGCACGCCCGATGAAATAACCTATGAAGATTTTAGTGAGGGGATAAACAACCTTTCGGCAACTGGGAATTTCCAGGACATTAATTATAGGTTGATTGAGGATGAAAACAATGAAAATACACTCCTGCTACAACTGCGCGAGAGCCGGTCTTCCATGATGCTGCGTTTTGCGGCACATTATGACGACCTTTTCCGAACGGCCGCATTGGTAAATATTACCAAAAAGCGGCTTCTTACCAATAACGATATTGCCTCGCTGGATTTAATTGCTGGCGACAACTTGCGGTACAATTTTGAATATTATATAGACAAGGGATTTTACTGGAGTGTGGGCTTCAATTCCAAGTATCATTTTTTTGAAACCGATGTGCCGTTGGATTTTATCAATCCCGATTTTGATGCGGAGATATCGGTGCCTGTCAATAAACTTTCCATTAAGTATAGCGATTTTACCAACCAGCTTTATTTTGAGACCCTTTTCCGCAGGACCTTGATTTTCGGTTTGGGAGGAGAGCATAAATACCTTCGTTATCTTTCGGAAACTATAGGTACAGATGAAAACAACCTTCCCCGAACGGTTTTTGAAAGCACCAATTATTACAGTGCGTTTGGTTTTTTGAAGTATGACACTTATGATAATAGTTTTTTTCCAAAAAAAGGAGCTTATTTTTCAGGTGATTTTCATTGGTATTTATTGGCCCACGGGCGAAACAAGAGTTTTGAGCCATTCTCTTTGGCAAAAGCAAAAATGGGTTATGCCCATACATTTTTTAACACAATTTCGGCTCATTTAACAACCGAGGGTGGTTTTAAATGGGGCGGTCCCGAAACCACTTCCTTGGATTTTGCATTGGGGGGCTATGGATTTAAGGAGATGAACAATATTATTCCGTTTATGGGTTACGAGGCCATCTCGCTCCGCGGAAATACCTATCTTAAGTCAACGCTTACTTTTGATTATGAAATTTTCAGAAAGAACCACGTCAATATTTCGGTGAATATTGCCAATGTGGGGAATGATCTTTTTGAAAACGGCCAGTGGATTGACGGGGTAGACTATTCGGGATTTTCAGCAGGGTATGGGCTGGAAACCGTTCTAGGACCGATGGAGATTAAATATTCCTATTCGCCTGAGCTTAATGAAAGCGAATGGTATGTGACATTGGGGTATCGGTTTTAGTAAAAACTTAGCGGCTTAGCTCTATTATTTTTCCGATATTTGTAGGAAGCTTGATTTTAACGTATCTTATTCTTCAGAATCAATAAAAAATAAAAATAAGTAATAAACAATAACAGATGCCTTTCTACCACAAACTGGGCAAAATACCGCCCAAACGCCATACGCAGTTCCGCAAACCGGACGGGAGCCTTTATTCTGAACAACTTTTCGGAACCGTGGGTTTTGATGGAATGTACAGCAATATTTATCACGAACACAGACCCACGCAGGTCAAGGAAATAAAAGCGCAATACAACGTAGCCCCGAAGATTGCACGTGCCAATAATTTGGAATCGCTTCGGCTAAAAGGTTTCGATGTAAAACCGGAAAAAGATTATCTCAACAGTCGTAAAACGGTACTCACCAATAGCGATTGTAGCATAATACTTGCCGCGCCGCAAGAATCGCAAAAAGATTATTTTTATAAAAACACTGACGCCGATGAGTTGATTTTCATCCACAAAGGCAGCGGAAAACTGCGAACTTTTTTAGGCAATCTCGATTTTAAATACGGCGATTATTTATTGATTCCCCGCGGAATTATCTATAAAATAGATTTCGACACCGAAGACAACCGACTTTTTATTGTTGAATCGCGCCGCCCCATTTACACCCCAAAAAGATATAGAAACTGGTTTGGCCAGTTGCTGGAGCATTCGCCCTATTGTGAACGCGACATCCGCAAGCCGCAAGAGTTGGAAACTCACGATGAAAAAGGTGAGTTTTTGGTAAAGGTGAAAAAACAGGACGATATTTTTGAAATGGTTTACGCCACACACCCTTTTGATGTTGTGGGTTATGACGGGTACAACTTTCCGTACGCCTTTTCAATCCACGATTTTGAACCTATCACCGGAAGAATCCACCAACCGCCGCCAGTGCACCAAACTTTTGAAACAGATGCCATGGTTATCTGTAGTTTTGTGCCTAGGCTATATGATTATCACCCGCTAAGTATTCCGGCGCCTTACAACCACAGCAATATAGATAGCGATGAGGTGTTATATTACGTAGATGGCGATTTTATGAGCCGAAACGATATTGAAGCAGGACAAATCACGCTTCACCCTGCCGGTATTGTCCATGGCCCACATCCCGGCGCCGCGGAAAGAAGTATTGGTAAAACGGAAACAGAAGAACTGGCCGTTATGGTAGATACTTTTAAACCGTTACAAGTTACCGAAGATGGTTTAAAACTCTCGGATGGTACCTATTACCAGAGTTGGTTGGAGGGATGAGTTGGCAGTCGCAGTTGCAGTAAGCAGTAGATTGTGGTCTTTGCGTTCTCTGCGCCTTTGCGGTTAATTGAAAATAAATGGAATGAGTATTTCAATAATTAAATCGAATAATGCCGTTAGCTTAAGCTTTGAAAACCACAAGATGAAGATATTTTTGGAAGATGGGAGGGAACTTTCAATTCCTATGGAATGGTTTCCGAAGTTAAGAGATGCTACGGAAAATGAATTGAACAACTGGCGCTTTATTGGAGATGGTGAAGGTATCCATTGGAAAGATTTGGATGAAGATATTCTAATTGAGAATCTTCTGAATTAAATTAATAAAATATTTGAAAACTTAAATTATGAGCAAAGAAGTAAAATCAGTCGATTACGGACTGGAAAAAATATTTGAGGGCGCAGAAGATTTTCTGCCCTTATTGGGCACCGATTATGTAGAATTCTACGTGGGCAATGCAAAACAGTCCGCACATTTCTATAAAACCGCCTTTGGTTTTCAATCATACGCCTATAAAGGTTTGGAAACCTTCTCGCGCGATTCGGTAAGTTATGTGCTAAAGCAGGATAAAATAAAGCTTGTTTTAACAACGCCCTTAAACAGCAAATCGCCAATAAACGACCATATAGTAAAACACGGCGATGGCGTTAAAGTAATTGCCCTTTGGGTGGACGATGCCACAAGTGCTTTTGAAGAAACCACCAAACGCGGCGCAAAACCCTATATGGAACCCACCGTTGAAAAAGACGAACACGGCGAAGTGGTGCGCAGCGGGATATACACCTACGGCGAAACAGTACATATGTTTGTGGAACGCAAAAACTACAAAGGAACATTTTTACCAGGTTTCCGCGAATGGAAAAGCGATTATAACCCAACCCCTACAGGCTTGAAATATATAGACCACATGGTAGGCAACGTAGGCTGGGGCCAAATGAACAAATGGGTAAAATGGTACGAGGATGTAATGGGCTTTGTAAATTTCCTTTCGTTTGACGATAAGCAGATCCACACAGAGTATTCGGCGCTGATGAGCAAGGTGATGAGCAATGGCAATGGGCGAATAAAATTTCCTATAAACGAACCTGCCAAAGGAATAAAGAAATCACAGATAGAGGAATATTTGGATTTTTATGAAGACTCCGGTGTACAGCATTTAGCAGTGGCTACGGATGATATCATTAAAACAGTTAGCCAGCTGAAGGAGCGCGGCGTAGAATTTTTACCACCCCCGCCCCAAGCTTACTACGATGATATTCCGCGCAGGTTGGGAGACCATATGAAAATGATGAAAGAAGACATTAATGAGCTGAAAAAACTTTCCATCATGATAGATGCCGATGAGG
Source organism: Aequorivita vladivostokensis (assembly GCF_000952855.1). Classification (GTDB taxonomy): domain Bacteria; phylum Bacteroidota; class Bacteroidia; order Flavobacteriales; family Flavobacteriaceae; genus Aequorivita; species Aequorivita vladivostokensis. The sequence goes on from NZ_JSVU01000004.1 coordinate 39,879, forward strand.
AGGGCTATCTGCTCCAAATATTTACCAAACCCGTGGAAGATAGGCCCACACTTTTCTTCGAAATCATACAGCGTATGGGCGCTAAAGGTTTTGGGGCCGGAAACTTTAAGGCACTCTTTGAATCTATCGAGCGCGAACAGGCCCAAAGAGGAACACTTTGAGAAGATAGAGGACAGTAGATGGTAGATGGATGGCAGCAGTTTAGACTTTCTGTCATCCGTTTTCTGTCATCCGTCAAAAACCCCCATTTGCTTTTTGGAACAATAGTTGTTATTTCCGAACCGTTAAAACCCCTAAGTCTGTATCTATGAAAAAGCTATTTGCGCTTTTAATTCTTTTTGGAAACATCCTTTTTCTCCCTGCACAAGAACGGGCTTACGGCGATGGCGAATATTTCAAATTCCGTGTCCATTACGGTTTTGTTACCGCAGGGTATGCAACTTTAAAAGTGAAAAGCGCCACGATAAAAGGCAAGGATGTCTTCCACGTACGGGGTTATGGCGAAACGGTCGGGGTCTCAAAATGGTTTTTTAAGGTTGAGGACGACTATCAATCCTACATTGACAAGGAGAAAGACATTCCCTACAAGTTTATTCGAAAAATTGACGAAGGCGGCTACACCAAGGATATTGAAATAGACTTTAACCACAACACCAAAAAAGCAACTGTAAACGATAAAAAACACAATGAAACCACGGTCTTTTCGTTCCCAGAAGATACGCAGGACATGATTTCTGCTTTTTATTACCTTCGGAACCAATTGGACACCGAAAATATAAAAACAGGCGACGTGGTAGAGATGAACATGTTCTTCGACAAAGAAAATTACAAATTCAGGTTAAAATTCCTTGGAAAAGAAGTTTTAGATACTAATTTTGGGCGCGTCCGAACTCTGATTTTTAGGCCTTATGTACAATCGGGCCGTGTTTTTAAGGAAAAGGAAAGCCTAACAGTCTGGATAAGTGATGATAACAACAAAATTCCACTGCTTGTGAAGGCAGATTTGGCGGTGGGGTCGCTTAAGGCAACCCTAACCGAATTCAAAGGACTGCAACATTCTTTTAAAATATTAGTTGACTAAGAATAAATAATACCGAAAATTCCCCAGCATTGAAGAAACTAATTTTAGCCGTATTCACCCTTACCCTGCTCACTACTGCCTGCGAAAAACCCAAAGATGAAATAACCGAACCCGAGACGGTAGCAGATCCAATAATCGAGCAATATGGTTACATTCTCAATGATTTTAACGTAATACGAGATACCATTCGAAAAGGCGATACTTTTGGCGACATACTTTTCGCCAATGGTGTATCACAGGAAAAAATCATGGAGGTGGCCACAAAATTCCGAGACAGTTTTGATGTTAGAAAAATCGTGGTGGGTAAACCTTATGTGCTGTTAAATTCAAAAGACTCTCTTAATCAAACCCAGGTTTTCATTTATGAAACCAATAAAGTGGATTATGCAGTTGTGGATTTTAGGGACACGCTTTCTATCTATAACAGCCAAAAACCCGTGCGCTATGAAGACCGTGAGGCCTCTGGGGTAATCACCAGTTCCCTTTCCGCAACCATGGAGGAACAGAACCTGAGTCCTTTTATGGCGGACCAACTCGCAAATATATATGCCTGGACCATCAATTTCTTTAAACTGCAACCTGGCGATCGCTTTAAAGTTATTTATACCGAAAAGTTTATAGACGATACCATTCCGGGTGGACTTAAGGAAATAAAGGCAGCTTATTTTGAGCACAGGGGCAAGCCATTGTACGCCTTTAAATTTTCATCAGATTCTCTGGGAAAGCTCTCAGGATATTATGACGAAAACGCAAACAATTTAAAACGTGCCTTTCTTAAAGCGCCGGTAAAATTCAGCAGAATATCGTCTAGGTATAATTTAAACCGAAGAATAAAGTATTACGGATTTAAACTACGCCCGCACCGGGGAACAGACTTTGCGGCAGCCATCGGCACACCCATTCTAGCTACTGCAGATGGTGTAGTTACTAAATCTGAGCGTCGCGGTGGTAACGGAAATTATGTAAAAATAAGGCATAACGGGACCTATGAAACCCAGTACCTGCATATGAAAGCCCGGAATGTAAAGGTTGGTCAGCACGTGAGCCAGGGCGACGTAATCGGCTGGATTGGCATGACCGGAAATACCAGCGGACCGCACGTATGCTACCGTTTTTGGAAAAACGGGAAAGAAGTTGACCCTTTCAAGGAGGATACACCATTTTCACAACCCCTTCCGAAAGAATTGCACGAGCAATATTTCGCCAATCTGCGGCCAATGAAGGAGGCATTGGATTGCATCGCATTTTAATTTTTCTTCCAAAATTATATGTTAATAAGATTGTTATTAACTAACTTTCAATTTATCAGGCTTTTAGGTTCAAAATTTTAACTTTATTCTTGGGTATTTTTCTTAATGATTTCTTAATCGTTTTTATTAGTTTGAAATTATATAAGATTGTACTTTTGCCGAAATTTTAAACCTAAATTCAAATTCATGAGAAAGTTTCTATTTCTTGTTTTTTTATTGGGCGGTTTCGCCGCTTTTGCACAAACTACGGTTACCGGTACGGTGATCGATTCTGAATCAAACGACCCCTTGGCAGGTGCCAATGTTGTTGAAACTGGCACTACAAATGGTGCCATTACCGACTTCGACGGAAATTTCACTTTGCAAACTTCCGCTACAACAGGTACATTGACCATCTCGTATATTGGCTACACTATTGAGAAAGTTCCCTTTAAAACCATAAATGGAACTGCAAACTTGGGCACTGTTAAAATTACAGTGGATTCTGATGCGCTAGAAGAGGTAGTAATTGTAGGAAGAGGTATTATAGATATGGCAAAGGACCGTCAAACGCCTATTGCCGTTTCCACTATTTCAGCTGCCGAAATTCAAGCTAAGGCAGTTGGTAACGTTGAGTTTCCAGAAGTGGTTAAGAGTACTCCAAGTGTTTACGTTTCCAACCAAGCCGGAGGTTTTGGCGACTCGCAAATGTTCTTGCGTGGTTTTGACCAAACAAATACTGCCTTCCTTTTGAATGGACAGCCTATCAATGGTATGGAAGACGGAAAAATGTACTGGTCTAACTGGTCTGGTATGTCTGATGTGGCTAATGCAGTTCAAGTTCAACGTGGTCTGGGTTCTTCAAAATTGGCCATCTCATCTGTTGGAGGAACTGTAAACATCGTGTCTCGTGCCGCTGGAAGAAAAGAAGGTGGCTTTGCACGTTTTATGACAGGTAACGATAGTTATTTCAAAGGAACATTAAGCTACGATTCTGGTCTAAAAGGCAAATGGGCGTATTCCTTTTTGTTTGACCACTGGCAAGCACATAGAAAATATTCTGATGGAACCGCGGGTCAGGGACAGAACTATTTCATTGGCATCGGTTATGTGCCAAATGACACCCACTCCTTCAATTTCTTGTTGACCGGTGCCCCACAATGGCACGACCAAAACTTCTCTGACTCTTTGGAGGATTATGAGCGCTACGGAAAACGATATAACAGCAACTCAGGCTTCTATAACGGTGAAAGATTTACCTTTAGAAGAAACTACTACCACAAACCTATCGTTAACCTTAACTGGGATTGGAACTTAAGCGAAAACACCAACCTATCTTCGGTGGCATACGCTTCCTTCGGTCGTGGTGGTGGAACAGGTCCTGCCGGTAGCTCACGTAACATTGATGCGGTGCGAAACAGCAATGGCGAAATAGATTTTGACCAACTCGAAGAAAACAACATCGCAAGTGCCGAAAACGGCATCGGCAGTTTCGGACAAGGTTCTGTTGTGCGAAGAATGTCTGTTAACAATCACAACTGGTTCGGTTTTCTTACAAACCTAAAAAGTGCCGTAAGTGATAATTTCACCTTTAATCTTGGTGTGGATACCCGTTTCTACAAAGGAAGCCACTGGTATCAAATGAACGATCTTTTGGGTCTTCAAGGCTATGCGGATAACCGTGGTTATGGTGATGCCAGAAACAGTGATTATGTAATAAGTGAAACTTTTGAGGCAAACCCTTGGGCAGCGTTGTTCAATTCTGCAGATGAAGCCCAGCGTTTTAACTATGACTATTCCGAAAATATAAACTATATAGGTGGTTTCGGTCAAGCCGAATACAAAGTCGATAATTTCTCAGCATTCGTTCAAGGAGCAGTTTCTACCCAAAGCTACCAGCGAGAAGGCCGTGCCGAAGGCAGGGAAGTTGAAGGCGTTAATGGTCTTGGTGAGTCTGAAAAAGTAAATAAGATGGGTTATAACATTAAAGGAGGTATGGGCTATACCTTTATTGAAAACAATACAATCTTTGCCAATGCGGGATACTATTCAAGACAGCCTTTCCTAGACAATATCTTCTCTGATATTAGAAACTCAAATTACATCCTTGAAGGTGATAAGGAAGTAGAAAATGAGGAAATTTTGGGTGTGGAAGCAGGATATAGGCTGCGTGCTGGAAATTTCAGCTTAGATTTAAACGGATACTATACTACTTGGGGTAACAGATACCTACAGGGCGGCATTATTGATGCAGATCCATCTGATCCAAATCCTACAAACCAAGTGGATCGCTACCAAAGATTTACCGATATTACCCAAGTTCATAAAGGTTTTGAATTTGAAGGGAAATATCGCTACTCTAGCACTTTTATGCTTAGAGCTTTCGGAAGCATCGGTAACTGGAAATATGACGGAACCACTCCTTTCCAAACGAGAGACAATGAGACCAACGTGATATTGGAAGAGGGAACAGTGGATTTGACCGGTACTAAAATCGGAAACGCTCCTCAAACTTCTTTTGGATTTGGTTTTAAATACAACATTTTTGGTGGTCTTAGTGTAGATGCAGATTACAATATCTATACAGACCTGTACGGTTTTGTGGATGCCGAAGATGTGGTAATAGCTGCCCAAAGAGGTGAAGTTTACCAAGCAGAGCGTCTTTCGCCCTACAGTGTACTAGATACCGGAATTACCTACAAGTTTGATTTCGGCGGTCAAGACATTACGCTTAGAGCAAATTGCTACAACGCTACAAACGAGATGTATTTGAGCCAAAAAGATTCCTTCGGTTACTATTACGGCAACGGAAGAACTTGGAACGCTAGCATCCGTTACGACTTCTAAGAAATAAGTAAATTATTATAAAAATGCCCCGAACTTTTGGGGCATTTTTTTATAGATAAAACCTTATATTTGGGACACTTCAAAAAAATAATGATCTATGTACACAACTATTCAATTTATTCATTCCTATTGGGCCTATTTAGTGCTGCTTATCGTGTTGCTCGCAACGTTCAATGCACTGGCGGGATTTTTCTCAAAAAGAGAATACGGGGCAAAGGATTTTAGAATTTCGCTTTTTGCACTTATCGTAACCCATATCCAATTGCTCATTGGGCTCGTGCTTTATTTTGTATCACCTTTAGGTTTACAGAATATCACCAACTCGGGAATGGGCGTTGTAATGAAAGATTCCACCGCACGTCTGTATGCCGTAGAACATCCATTGATTATGATTTTGACCGTGGTATTTATAACTATTGGCTATTCAAAACACAAAAAGAAGCTGCTCTCCAGCGGCAAGTTTAAAACCCTTGCAATTTTCTATACCATTGCTTTGGTTTTAATGCTAAGCAGAATACCGTGGAACGATTGGTTTTAAGAAAGACTTGTATTCGTAAATAAAAAAGGAGGCGCGCAATTAATTGCGCGCCTCCTTTTTTTGAAATGGCAGTCTATTTTTCTTTTATCAAATAAATAAACACCGGAAAGTGATCACTATAACCACCGGTGTATCCATTCACAAAACTTCGAAACGGATAGCCTTTGTACTGTCCACGTGGGGTGGCAAGATAGTTTTTATTGAAAATGCCTGCCTTGTAAAAACGATAGCTGGAGTACTCCTTTTTTGTCAGTTCGGTAGAGATAATAATTTGATCAAAAAGGTTCCAGCCATCCCTATACGCCAAGGTGCCCAATCCTTTTTTGAACATATCCTCCATAGGATTGTACAACTCTTTCAGTTTCATATCCTCACGTTCACTTTTGGCCTTTAAAATGTCCTTAACGCTTTGGTTTGTGGGGTCATCATTCAAATCGCCCATGGTAATTATTTTGGCGTACGGGTCCTCACTGAACAACGAATCCATGATATGCCTATTGAGTTCTGCAGCCTTTATGCGCTTTGGCCTGCTCCGGGCTTCGCCGCCACTGCGCGAAGGCCAGTGGTTCACGATTACATGTATCTTTTCGCCATCCAGCATGCCGCTTACCAAGAGTTGGTCTCTGGTATAAATTCGCTTGCTGCGATCCTCGTCATCATAAAGCAACAGCTCGTAGGCTTTATAATTGGTGGGAGTAAATAATTTTTTCTGATATAGTAGCGCCACATCGATCCCGCGGCGGTCGGGACTGTCAAAATGTACAATGCCGTAATCTTTGGATACCAAGGGGGCCTGGTTTAAAAGGTCCTCGAGCACACGGCGGTTTTCAATTTCGCTGAGGCCAATAATCGTAGGGGAAGTTCCAGTAACGTCCTCACCAATCTCTGAAATAACTTTGGCCATATTGGCCAATTTTGCTTCGTAAATTTCTTGGGTCCAATGATCCTTTCCCTCTGGGGTACGGTCATCGTCAAAAATTAGTGGATCGTCTTCGTAGTCAAAAAGGTTCTCAACGTTGTAAAAGGCTATTGTTGTTACTTTGTACTGCTTCTCGTTCTGGCCAAAAGAGACCGCACATATAAGCAGGGTAAAAGAGAAAAACCAATGGGGTAATTTCATAATGTTATTTAAAAGTTACGTGTTTATAAAGTTTTATTCATTAATAGGGCCAAAAGTAGTTATTTCATTTAAAAAATTTATTTTTGCACCCTATTTTAAAGCTATTCTTAATATTCAAACTTTAAATCTTAGAATGAACAAATTCATTTTTACTTTATTGGTTTTTTCAGGCTTTTCATTATTTGCCCAAGAAGCCGTAATTACTGGTAGTGTGCTCGACACCAATTCCAGCGAACCGATCCCGGACGTGCAGGTTAACCTCGTAAACAGTATTTTCAGCACCGCCACCAATGCTGAAGGAACTTTTTCTTTTTCGCAGAAAAATCTTCCACAGGGTGAGCAGGTCTTGGAGCTGTCTAAACCAGGCTACCTTACGCTAAGGATTCCTGTTACCATACAGAACACTGCTCCCGTAACCCTGGAGTCTATCTTGATGGAAGTTGATCTTACAGAGGTAGAAGCGCAAATAGGCGTAATCAGTCTTTCCGATGACCAATTGGACGAAGACGATGGCACCGCCTATAACGTTTCGGGCCTATTGCAAGCTTCTAAGGATGTTTTTCTTAATGCGGCGTCGTATGACTTTAGCGCTACTTTTTTCCGACCAAGAGGCTACGATTCCGAAGATGGAAAAGTACTTATCAACGGTCTGGAGATGAACAAACTCTACAACGGAAGACCACAATGGTCCAACTGGGGCGGTCTAAATGATGTGCAGCGAAACCAGATGTTCTCTATGGGTACTTCGGCAAACGAGTTCAACTTCGGGCATCTTGCTGGAACTACAAACATTATAATGAGAGCCTCCCAATATCGCAAAGGTGGGCGTCTTTCTTATGCCACCAGCAACCGAAGCTATCGCGGCCGGGTTATGGGCTCCTATAACAGTGGTTTGCTTCCCAGCGGATGGGCATATTCGGTTTTGCTGGCCAGACGTTTTGGGGAAGAAGGATATAACGACGGAAGTCTTTATGACGCCAATTCGTTTTTTGCCTCGGTTGAAAAAAAGCTTAACGATGCGCACAGTTTAAACCTTACCGCATTCTACACGCCTAACCGTAGAGGAAAATCATCACCCAATACGCAAGAAGTTTACGATTTAAAGGGAACACGCTACAATGCCTATTGGGGAGAGCAGGATGGTGAAATTCGCAACTCGCGTATTAAAGAGGTTGAAGAGCCCGTAATTATGCTAAACCATTTCTGGGATATTTCAGAAAAAACGCAGCTTAATACCAATGTAGGTTATCAATTCGGAAAAACAGGAAACAGCCGTTTGGGATATGACAATGCTCCTAACCCAGACCCTACTTACTATCAAAAACTGCCCAGTTTCTTTTTGGCAGATCCCAACGGACCAAATTACGGCGGGGCCTACCAAGCCTATTCAGAATTTGTGAATGATGGGCAAATAGACTGGCAGAATATTTATGAAACAAACATTTTCTATGGCGGTACATCGCGTTACTATTTATACGAAGATAGAAATGACGACAAGCAACTTTCCGCGAACACTATTTTGAATTCGCAGATTACTGACCATATAGATATTACCGCTTCCTTGAATTACCGAAACCTTAAATCCGACAATTTTGCAAATATGATTGATTTGTTGGGTGGTAACGGATACCTGGATGTGGATAGTTTTTCTCTTGGCGATGCGGCACAAAACGACTTGAACAACCCAAACCGTGTTGTGGGCGAGGACGATATGTTCAAATATCATTATGAATTGGATGCGAGTGACTATAGCGGTTTCGCCCAAGCCCAGTTTTCATATTCAAAAGTAGATTTTTATTTAGCAGGTAAAGTGGGCCAAACTTCTTATCAACGAAATGGTCTATACCGAAATGGTAATTTCCCGGATAATTCTTTCGGAGAAAGTGAGAAACTGGACTTTACAACCTACGGAGGTAAGGCAGGAGCTACGTACAAGTTAACAGGTAGACACGCTTTTGAGGTTAATACAGCATACTTTACCGATGCCCCTACCCTGCGCAATTCATTTTCAAACTCACGCCAGAACAACGCCACAGTTAACGATCTTAGCTTGGAAAGAGACATCCTAAACACTGAGAAGAATATAAGCGTGGACGGAAGCTATATTTTCCGCTCACCAATTGTTAAGGCACGTTTAACCGGATATTACACCTTAATGCAGGATGCTACTGAAATTTCCTTCTATTATTTAGATGGGGTTTACGCGCGTGGTGGTACTCAAAACGATGGAAGCGATAACGCATTCGTACAGGAAATACTCACTGGAATAGATAAGAAGAATATTGGTGCCGAATTGGGGATAGAAGCTCAAATTACTCCAACCATCAAGTTAAAGGGAGCCGCCGCTTATGGACAGAACACTTATGACAATAATCCGGAGCTGTATTTAACCTCAGACGATTTCAAAAGTGCTTATGAATACTACGGGCCATCGTCATTAAAGGATTATAAAATTGCCGGAGGTCCGCAACAGGCGTACCAGATAGGTTTTGAGTATCGCGATCCAGATTTCTGGTGGGTAGGCGCAACTACCAATTATTTTAACAATGCCTATATTGATATTTCGCCAATTACCCGAACTGCTAATTTCTACACAGACCCTAGTGATGGTATGCCCTTTAACGATTACGATCCGGCCGTAGCAAGGGAGTTGCTGAAACAAGAGAAATTCGATGACTATATGCTGGTAAACGTTGTAGGCGGGAAATCATGGAAAATTAAGGATTACTATGTAGGCTTCTTTGCAACGGTAAACAACATTTTGGACAAGCAGTATAAAACCGGCGGGTTTGAACAGGGTAGAAACGGAAACTTTAGGGCGCTTCGTGATGACGCACAAAATGACACTCCCGTATTTGGTTCAAAATACTGGTATGGCTATGGAACAACCTATTATTTAAACCTTTACGTTAGATTTTAATTAAGAAAAAAAGCATTAAATTTATATACAGATGAAAAATTTAAAGAACATAAAACTTTTACCATTCCTATTCTTCTTAGGAATAATTGCTACTTCCTGTGTGCAGGATGATGATTATAACATTCCTGAAATTAACCTGGAAGAACCCAACATAAACGTAAATTCAAGCATAGGCGCGGTTAAGGCTATCTACGGAGGCTTTGAGCCTAAGATTGTTGAAGCGGGCGATGGTTCACAGACAGAGATGTTTATTGAGGGCTATGTAGTTTCAAGCGATGAGTCTGGCAATTACTACAAGCAACTTATCATTCAGGATAAGCCGGAAAATCCCACTGCTGGAATTTCCATTTCTACCAACGCCACAGACCTTTATACCAAATATGAGCCAGGCCGTAAGATCTACTTCCGTGTAGATGGTTTGTACATTGGGCTATACGCAGGCTTGCCCACCTTGGGAACACAAAATGGTGACGAGATTGGCCGTATGGAAATTGAAGATTTTGAGTCGCGCATTTATCGTTCCCTTGAAAGCGTAGACTTAGTGCCTAAAGTTATCTCTATTACTGAAGCCCAGATTGCGCCAGATAATGATCCATACTTAAATCCATATTTGAGTACATTAATCCAGTTTCAGGATGTTCAATTCCCCAATGGCGTGGCCGGTGTGGAATCCTACGGAAATTTGAATAATACATTCGGGGTGAACAGAAATGTGGAGAACTGTGAAGGCAACTCAATCATTCTTAGAACAAGTGGATTTGCAGATTTCAAAAACCTTACCCTTCCCGAGGGCAATGGTAGCTTAACAGCTATTTTAAGTGTTTTCAACGACGATTTCCAAGTGTTTATCCGTGATACTAATGATGTGGATATGACCGGCGAACGTTGCGGCAATGGCGGGCCCATAGATGCACTTGAGCTTCCTTTTACCCAGGATTTTGAATCTCAAAATTCAGGTACTGGCGCCAGCGTTAATATTGCGGGATGGACTAACGTAAACGTAAATGGCGGAACCAGACAATGGGAAGTAAGAGCGTTCGACAACAATCAATACGCCCAGACTTCTGCCTACAACTCAAACGAGAATCCGTATGAAGTGTGGTTGGTTACCCCCGGGCTTATTTTGCCAAGTGGCTCTAGCCCAACCCTTTCTTTTGAAACCAACGACGGGTTTAACAACGGCGCGGCACTTACCGTAAAGGTCTCAACAGATTTTACCGGCGATGTTACCACCGCTACCTGGACCAACCTTAGCGCTACCATTTCCAGCGGAAACTCCAGTGGTTATGGCGACGAGTTTACCCCTTCAGGCGACGTGGACCTTTCGGCATACGCCGGCCAAGTGGTTTATATTGCTTACCAATATGAAGGCGCGTCCAACGGTACTACCACAACCTACCAAATAGATAATGTTTCTGTAGTGGAATAGGGATTAATAATAAAATTATATAGAGCTGCAAGTAAACTTTTACTTGCAGCTTTTTTTTGAGATATATTGGAACTGATTTATAAGCTATAATCCTCCCCTAGGACGGTCGTTAAAACTTGTATAACTATATCAGGATTTATTCTTTAACCTGTATAGTTATTTTAGGACGGGTCAAGGACGGGTCACAAAAATAACCAAGCCAAGGATACTCCATAGCAAAGCCATAGCAAAGCCATAGCAAAGTCATTAAAACGTAAGAAAATAGCCCTTTTTTCCTACAAAATTAATTCATTCGAATTTCGCCTATCAATCCGACCAAAAAATTTAAATAGTAGCAGCTCTGAAATCTCTAAAAAGGCATTTAATATTCAAGTTCTTCGCTATCGATCGATTGCCTCATTACACTGTTAAAGTAGAAATTTTACACAACTCACAGCTTTCAATTTACCCAAAAGAAAACCCCCGCCACATTCCATAACGGAAATGGCAGGGGCTCTTTTTCTGGTTGGCTACCAGTTAATATCAATATAAAGTTTTGTTTATTTCTTCACCACAATAAAGTCTGAACGTCTGTTCTGTTGATGTTGAGCTTCGGTACAGGTTGATCCGCAATCCGCAGCGGGACGGCTTTCGCCAAATCCTTGGCCGCTTATACGGTCCTTGGCAATTCCTTTGGAGATGACGTATTGTACCGTACTTTTGGCACGTCTATCTGAAAGGTCCATATTGTAGGCATCGCTACCACGGTTGTCGGTATGGCCCTCTACCTTAATTACCATATCCGGGTTTTTCTTCATTAATTCTACCAGCTTGTCAAGTTCAAAAGCAGCCTGTGGCTTGATGTTGTGCTTGTCAAAGTCGAAGAGGATCGGGTTCAGTTTTACCATTTCGCCTTCCACGATCTGGTCAATGGGTCGCAGGGCAATACGTACGTTTTTCTCGCCACTGCGCTGTGCAGCAATAGTTTCGGCATTGCTTTCATACCCATCCATAAAAGCCTGTAGTACGTGCGCTTGGTTGCAGGCCACTGCAATGGTGGCTTTTCCATTGGTATCGGTGGTTTGGCTTTTCAGCTTATTCTCCTTGCTGTCAAAAAGATCCACTCTGGCGCCAGAAAGCGCTGCGCCAGTCTCGGCATCGACTACCAGGGCTAGCAATTCGCAGGATTGCATTTTCTGTATTTTGTAGATATCGTCGCTACCCTTCCCCCCCTTTCTGTTAGATGATACGTAACCTTCCTCGGTTGCTGGATAATAAACAAATGCGAAATCGTCGTCGCTACTGTTTACGCCCAGACCCAAATTTCTTACTTCTCCAAAACCATCGCCGTTGGCCGCTGCGGCAAAAACGTCCAGTCCGCCCATACCCAAGTGCGCATCGCTACTAAAGTATAGGGTACCATTGGAATCTACAAAGGGGAAACCTTCCTTGCCTTCCGTGTTGATATTGTCACCAAGGTTTACGGGCGTGCCGAAAGTACCGTCTTTTGAAATGGATACTTTATAAATGTCTGCCTGGCCTTTGCCGCCGGGGCGGTCGCTTGTAAAGTAAAGCGTGCTGCCGTCTGGGCTAAGAGCCGGGTGGCTGGTGGAATATTCGCGGTCGTTAAATGGCACTGGCTTAACGTCCTTCCACTCGCCGTTAACGTTTTCGGCGTAGTAAATGTTCAGCTCGTTGATGCCCTCTTCGCTCTTTTTATACTTGCCGTTGTAGTAATCGTTTCGGTCAAAATACATGCGCTTACCGTCTGCGGTAATGGCTAGGGTACTCTCGTGGTATTTGGTGTTTACGTCTCCCTTCAAAAGCGATTCGCCTTTAACCGTTCCACCTACCACGGAAGCCATGTAAATATCCAAAAAAGGTTCTTCGTTCCAGCCGTACTTTTTGCGGGAAGTATTTCTCGCAGAAGTAAAATAGAAATCGCTGCCCACTACGGTACCCCCAAAATCGGAGTACTTTGAGTTAAGGGCGTCGAGGTTTGTGGCCGCATATTTCTGGGCGTTTTCGTCAATAATTTCCGGTAGATAGTCAGGGTTTTTCATAAACGCTACCGCTCTGGAATCGTTCGGTTTCATTTCGGCAAACTGCTTCATATAGGTATTGTAATCGGCAAACTTGCCGTTTGCCTTTAACGATTGGGCATAGTTATAAACCGTTTCGGCAGCTACATCTTTGCGTTTTACCACGCGTTTGTAATAGGTTTCGGCCTTTTTGGTATCGTTAATAAAGTAATAGCTGTTGCCCAGACGGGTAAACACGTAGGTGCTGCCCTCGCCCTTATTCAGCAATTTCTGATAGGCTTCAGCGGCATCGGTATATTGCAGGCGGTCGTAATACTGATCGGCCTTTTTTGTTTTACTGTTTTGTGCGAAAGCCATTGTGCTGCTTACCGCTATGAGTAAAAGGATTGTATATATCTTGTTCATCTTAAATGAAATTTGTTTGGTTATTAGAAGAATCTTGGTGAACGTAAAACGCGCGGCTTAAAGAACAGATCGAAGGTCAGCACCACTTCGTGTGAGGCCGGGCCTACTGTTTTAAGGTCGGAGGTTACGTGGTCATAAGCATAGCCTACGCGGATGTTTGGGGTAATCTGGAACCCAACCAAGCCGCTAAAGGAATCGTCCAATCTGTAGGATGCTCCAAGTTCAAATTTATCATAGAACAGCGCGTTCAGGTTTCCATCGTAGGAAACGGGAGCGTCAAAGGCAGATTTCACCATCACGGAAGGCTTCAACTTAAAGTTATCCGAAACTTGGAAGACATATCCTGCGGTGGCGAAGTAATGGTTGGTCTCGGAACCGTACTTGATTCCGTTTTCATCAAGATGAACGGATTTCAGCATATTAGGAACCGAAAATCCTACGTAAAACTTATCGCCGTACAGAAAAGCACCTGCCCCGATATTTGGGTAGGTGTTATTTATATCTTCTGAAAAGAAAGGGTCATTTGGATCCTGGAGTTCCAGACCGCTTAGGCCCACCTCGTGAAAGGTGGCCCCGGCTTTTAGACCCAAGGCAAGTTTTACGGTGCTGCCCAATTGCAGGGTGTAGGAGAAGTCTGCATATACATTCGTCTCACTTACGGGACCCAACTCGTCTTTTATGGCGGAAAGGCCCAGACCTATTTTATCGCTAATGGGCGAATGTGCCGAAAAGGTGAAGGTAACTGGGTTATCGTCCATTCCCGACCATTGGTTTCTGTAAAGTGCGGTGAGTGAAAGACTTTCCTTGGAGCCCGCATAGGCTGGGTTCACCACGTTCATATTGTACATGTACTGGGTGTATTGGGGGTCCTGCTGCGCTTGTGTTTTCTGAAAGAGCAACCCTGCCATCAATACAATTAGGATATATATATGTTTTTTCATTTTTATCTATTTGGTAGTTAAAAAGTATTTAATGGTTTTTAGTTAGCCTCTTGGTTAAGATAGATCCAGCCTGTGGCCTGTGAGCCATAAACCGCATCATTTCCGGCAAGGTCAATTACGTAGAAATACGTCCCGGTAGGAAGGTCTTCACCATCATTGGTTTGGCCTCTCCACTCGTTGGTATAATTGTTCTGTTCAAAAACCATAGTTCCCAATCTATTGAAGATTTGAAGTTTATTGATTCCCGATCTATCCTTAAGGAAGGTAAGGTCCAATGTGTCATTAAAACCATCGCCATTTGGAGAAAGTCCTTGACTAATTACGCAATTTCCGATTGGGTAGAGTGAAACGTCAACGGACTCGGTTCCGGAACAGCCGCCTACGGTTATCACTACGCTATATGTCTGTATTCCCATTGTTCCAGGCTCCAGATTAATTTCCAGTGTGTTTGCAGTTTCGTCAGTTAAAATAGAACCATTCAAGAACCATTGGAAGGAAGCTCCTTCCTCGGCCGTAGCGGCGGTAAGTATTCTTGGCTCATTAGCGCATATCTGGAAGTCTTCTTCCAAATTCACTTCAAGATCATCCCGGAAGGATACGGTAACTTCGTCTGTTGAGGAACAACTTCCTATTGAGACGGTTACGCTATAGGTTCCTATTTCAGTGATGGTTAAAGTAGCACTTTCTTCGGCCAAGATTGTGCCGTTCAAACTCCACTGATAGGTGGCATCTTCTGGATTGTAATTACTAGGAGATGCATCCAATATTACAGGCTGATCAAAGCAGGTTTGGAAATCGTCGCCAAGATCGATTGCAACATTGCCTAAGGACACAACTATAGTGTCTGTAGCCATACACTCTCCAATAAAAGCGGTAACCGTATAGGTTCCAGTTTCAGTAATGGTTAGCGTAGACTGTGTTTCTCCAGCAATTGTAGTTCCATTTAGAGCCCATTCGTATGTAGCTAAGGTAGGATCAAAATCAATAGCTTCGGAAACAAGAATTACTTCCTCGTTAAAACAACTCGTAAAGTCATCACCTAAAGTAATTTGTAAGGTTTGTGGCCCTACTACTACAGTATCGGTAGCTTCACAACCATTTTTGGATACCGTTACACTATAGGTGCCGTATTGTGTGACCGTAAGTGTTGCATTTGTTTCGTTTGTCAAAATGGTTCCATCAAGGCTCCAAATAAAAGTAACTTCGGTAGTGTCGTAGTTAGACGGACTAGCATCGAGAATTACAGGTTCAAAGAAACAGGTGGAAATATCTTGGCCCAAATCAATCAACGGTCGATCGTTAAAGTTTATGGTTACAGATTGGGTTACGGTACAACTACCAACAGTAACCTCCACGGTATAGGTTCCAGAGGCGCTAACGGTTATTGACTGGGTAGTCTCGCCCGTGTTCCAGAGGAAGGTTGCATCTGCAGGATCTGCACCAGTAAGTACGGCTGTAATCTCATAATTAGATTGCTCGCACAGTTCTTGGTCTTCACCAAGATCCACTAGAAATGAACCGATTGAGGTAACGGTTACCTCATCTATTTCCGTAATTACATCACCATTGCAATTGGTGTAAACTGCCTGGGCGGTGTAGGTTGTGGACGGGTCAGTAGGGCAAACGGTTATGGTTGGGTCGTTGCTTATAACAGTTCCTGTATCATCAAGCCACGAAAACACAACATTAGATGTGCCGTTTGGTGTGAAACGCCATGCTTCTTCTGTAGCGCTCCAATTGCCGGTGTTTCTATTTGGGGGAGTATATCCTTGGGTTCCATCCTGATTTTGAATTCCAATAACGGCATTTCCGTCGTTCCAATTAGAACAAGCATCTGTGCGCTCTTCAACATAAATTTCCACCACATTTGTGGTTTCATAAATTACTATTTGAGAAGTTAACTCATATTGATTGCAAGAACTGGAAAAATACGGAATTCCAGGAAAGTTAACCACCATAGTCCGGCAGGGAGCTTCCCCGAATACGGCCCAGTTTATCTGTCCGGAGCCACTTACGGATGGATCCACGTCCATATAGGGACCGAAAATAGCAGTAAAAAAGAGGTTGGGGTCTGGTACGGACTCATCAAAAGACCAACTGCAATAGCCGTTTGGCGGATTATTTACTAAGTCGAAGGAAACTACGGCGTTCGATCCAATAACCATTTCGGTATAGGTTTCTCCAAAAAAGCAGAAGTCAAAAGGCAACTGAATTGCTGGCGACCACACATCATCTGTATTTACGGAAACGGATGTTCCGCCCGTAAAAGGGAAAGGAGGATCGTAAGGTATTGACGATACATCATAACTAGTCGTCTCACCTGTATTCAAAAAACTTGCAGTAAGATCGGTACAAGGCGTGCCGCAATCCAGTTCCACATCTTCCCCCGCATATACGTTAGGGCAGCCTGGCCCCTGCGCAACGGCAGTAAAGGAAAGTGTTATGAAACTAATGAATAGGAGGGCATTTCGATTAAAGTTGACTCGAAAATAATGGCGGCAACTTTGTAAATAGAGAGGTAATTTTTTATTCATAAAGTTTTATATTGGTGGTTATTAAATACGTAATTATGGTTAACTTTTTTTAACAGCGAAATATATGAATTTTCTAAGGAATAACCTTTCCATTTTAATCGCGTTTTTTTTAATGGTGCATGAGAAGAAAATTGAATCTTAAATTGCTCATAAGGTACACAGAAGTCTAGCCTTGTGTTTTGTACCTTTGTGCTCAATCGGAAAAAGAAATTTCTGGCCCAAAATAAATTCAGTAATTCAGAATTTTCCTTTCGATTGCCAATTATCTAAACTATAAACTACGCAGACCAATAAAAATATATGATAGAACCAACGGACATATCTTATGAAAAAGCAGTATTGATCGGCCTGATAACTCAATTTCAGGACGAAGAAAAATCCAATGAATATTTGGACGAGCTCGAATTTCTGGCCTACACAGCCGGAGGCGAAGTATTAAAACGCTTCACCCAAAAAATGGAAGTGCCCAACCCTAAGACCTTTATAGGCACAGGAAAGCTGGAAGAGGTAAAAAACTTTGTGGACGAGCATGAAGTGGGCGTAGCTATTTTTGACGATGAACTTTCACCGGCTCAGCAAAAAAATATTGAAAAAATACTTCAGTGTAAAATTATAGATCGCACCAATTTAATCCTGGACATATTTGCCCAGCGTGCACAGACCAGTTATGCCCGCACCCAGGTAGAACTCGCCCAATATCAATATCTGCTACCCAGACTTGCCGGAATGTGGACCCACTTAGAGCGCCAGCGTGGAGGTATAGGAATGCGCGGGCCAGGGGAAACGGAAATTGAGACCGATAGAAGGATTGTGCGCGACCGTATTGCTCTGCTGAAGGATAAGTTGAAGAAAATTGACCGGCAGATGGAGGTACAGCGCGGCAACAGAGGCTCTCTTGTGCGGGTAGCGCTCATTGGCTATACGAATGTGGGAAAATCTACCTTGATGAACGTGATAAGCAAAAGCGATGTCTTTGCGGAAGACAAACTTTTTGCAACCCTCGACACCACTGTCAGGAAAGTGGTTATTGGCAATTTACCGTTCTTGCTTACGGACACCGTTGGGTTTATCAGAAAATTGCCCACCCAGCTCGTGGAATCCTTTAAAAGCACGTTGGACGAGGTTCGCGAAGCAGATTTACTGTTACACGTGGTAGATATAAGCCATCCCTCCTTTGAGCACCACATAGATTCCGTCGATAAAATTTTGGAAGAAATAGGCAGTGCAGACAAGCCTACGATTATGGTTTTCAATAAAATTGATGTCTATGATCCTGAGAAAATCCAGGAAGACGATTTAATGACCGAAAAGACCAAGGCCCATTACACCTTGGAGGAGTGGAAACAAACCTGGATGTCCAAGGTAAACGGCGATGCCATATTTATTTCGGCCCTTAATAAGGAAAACTTCGGCGAATTCCGAAAGCTGGTTTATGAAAAGGTAAAGGAAATCCACACCACCCGTTTTCCGTACAACAATTTTCTGTATGAAAAATATACCGAGGAAGATTAAAAATAGTTGAAGAAAGCAAAAAAAAAGCTGCCAAGCAAAAACTTGACAGCTTTTTTATTTTGACTACCGACTACCGACTACCGTCTATTGACTATTAAAATCCATAAGTCAGACCAACACCCAAAGCTTCGCGAATTTGAAAACCCTGTACGGCATTATCATCATAAATAGCTTGAAATGTCACGTTTGAAGAGATATATTTGTTCACCTTCATCACGAGATTTAGGGTATAGTCAATATCCACGTTCTGCGGATCCTCGAGGTAATTTGAATAAAGATTTAAAATATTTTCTGCGGAAACATTCGCCATAATATCAAATTTCGCATAAGCCGAAACAGACGCACCAAATTCAAAGCGGCTGCCTTCATTGGCATCCACGCCAAAATATTTGTTTTCATTATAGGCGTCCAAAGCTCCGGGAACCGACTCATCTACAGCAGTAAAATCTTTGTCAACCATAATAAGTTTGGCAGTGGCAGGTGAAATATTTACGTACAGATTATCACTTTTTTTCCAAAGCAAACCGGGCCCAAACTGAATGTAAGCCGGCGATAAAAAATGTGTAGTTTCGGTACGATACCCTTCATCTTCTGGATTGAGGTCGTTGTTAAACTCGTATCCTTTTGCAAATTGTGTCTTAAAATTTAAAAATAGGGAATAGTACCAATTGCTTTCCTTTATCTGCTGGCCCAATATAGAATTGAATTCCAAGCGGTCATTGGTCTTTCTGGAATATTTATCGTCCTTGTTTTTGGTAATCCCATATTCGCCAATAAAGCGGTTATTCCAGCTAAGTTTGTCGTGCTTATAGTTGAAATCGTATGTAAGCGAAAGGTTTCCCGAATAATTGGAAGTTCCCCCGCCGGTCCATTCGTGGTTAAAAGCCGCTTGGTTGAACAATAGCGAAAGGTTTCCCGCGCGTGTCCATCCGTTAGGGATAGTATCTTTTGGTTTTTCTTCTTGGGCTGTTATAGCGATGGGAGCAGCGAAGAGGACTGCAAGAAGTAAAAGTTTTTTCATTTTATTGATGTTATGTTTTGGCAAAAGTACTCACTCTTTTTAATAGTTAAAAAGAAATGGGCCAATTCAGTGAAGTTTTACAAAGTCAATCAATCAAAAAAAGAGAATATTATTTCCGCTTAAATAGTGGTACCGAAGAACAGGCCTCTCCATACATAATACTCTTTGCCACTGGTTGCAGTTTCTGCGCCAAGAGCACATAAGCATTCTGCGGGATGGGCTTGTGGGCGCAGCCTTTGATTATTAAGGGCTTATCTGTGTATTCTGAAACATCCAAATTTTGAAGCAATTCGGCAAAAAGAATGCTCTCCAATTCGTCCAAGCTTCCAACGGTGACTTTTTTTACAAAGGGAGCCAAATGCAGCGACAATAGCAAATACGCCCAACCCGGAACAATGGCATCGGTACTGCAGAAAAGAGCCACAAATTTATCTTGGTACCGGCTCCAATCGTGCTGTTTTGCCTGCTCCCGGAAATCACTTTCGCGCAACACAATACCTTCCAGCAACCATTGTGAAATATCAAAAGCGACCCTTTCGCCTTTTGGATAAATATCCTCAAGGTTGAAGGTTACAATCTTGCTGTTCGCTACACGGTTTATTATTTCTTCGGACAAAGGAAAAAAGTTATTGGGTTAATAAGTTACTTAATTGT
This sequence comes from Aequorivita vladivostokensis, assembly GCF_000952855.1. Taxonomy (GTDB): domain Bacteria; phylum Bacteroidota; class Bacteroidia; order Flavobacteriales; family Flavobacteriaceae; genus Aequorivita; species Aequorivita vladivostokensis. The sequence goes on from NZ_JSVU01000004.1 coordinate 60,131, forward strand.
CCCCTTTAGGGGATTTAGGGGGCTAAAGCATTCCGAGCTCCAGTTTTGCCTCATCGCTCATAAGCTCTTGCGACCACGGTGGGTCGAAGGTTATTTCTACTTCGGCATCCTTCACCATTTTCATGGATTTTACTTTTTCCTCCACTTCCATCGGTAGGCTTTCGGCTACGGGGCAGTTCGGGGTGGTGAGCGTCATCAGTATTTTTACCTCGCGATCTTCGTTTATAAAAACATCATAAATAAGTCCAAGTTCATAAATATCAACGGGTATTTCGGGATCGTAGATGGTTTTTATAACTGCTATTATTTTTTCGCCAAGTTCGGCCATGTTTATATCTGTTTCCATTGTATTAATTTTTAAGTTGTGTTTGGTATGCCAAGGCATACATTTTCATCTGTTTTATCATAGATACCAACCCATTTGCGCGGGTAGGTGAAAGATGTTCCTTTAAGCCTATTTCGTCAATAAAGTCGGTGTTCGCATCCAGAATTGCCTGTGGCTTTTGGTTTGAAAAAACCCGTACCAAAACCGCGATTATTCCCTTGGTGATGATGGCGTCGCTATCTGCGGTGAAAATTATTTTTCCATCCTTCATTTCTGAATTGAGCCACACCTTGCTCTGGCAGCCCTTTATCAGCTTGTCGTCGGTCTTTAAATTTTCGTCAATCAACGGAAGGGATTTGCCGAGTTCTATCATATATTCATAACGCTGCATCCAGTCTTCAAACATGGAAAACTCATCGATCAATTCTTCCTGTATTGCTTCAATCGTCATAGTTTGTTCAATTATTTTTCGTCCTTCTTAGCACTCAATAGTACGCTGCGGTCCGTTTTTGAATAAAGGGTAAGTATGCCATTCTCCAAGGCATACGAACCTGCATTGTTGAGCGCATCCAGAAAGTCGCGTTCTGTTTTCATAATTTCCTTCTCTGTACAAAATTTTTCGCTTACGGCCAGATCACCGAAGTTTATGGCATACAGGTCTATGGTATAATTGCCAAACACCGAATTGCAACCCGTTGTGCCACGGAAGGAATTGTCCAAAGCCGACATTGTAAAGGTAGGATTTGTGGTGTTTACCAATTTCTTTCCGTTAAGTGCGGTTACCGTATAACTGCCCGTAAGCTGGACACTTCCGGCAACGTCGATTACTTTTTTTGTTTCGTCGCAACCCGTAAAGATTACGGCAAACAGGATTAGTGATAATGTGGCGAGTGTTTTCATATTATTTTTGTTTCAAGTTTCAAGTTTCAAGTTTCACAAAAATCTGCAATCGGTACAGCATTGCCTATCAGCTCAACATCATTTTTGCCTTTTTCACGGCGTTTACCAAAGCGTCCACTTCTTCCAGTGTATTGTAAAATGCGAAGGAAGCGCGCACTGTTCCGGGTATTTTATAAAAATCCATAATGGGCTGCGCACAGTGGTGGCCGGTGCGCACGGCAATGCCCAATTTGTCTACAATCGTTCCAATATCGTACGGATGGATGCCTTCAATATTGAAAGAAACAACTGAGGTTTTATCAGGCCCCGTGCCGTAGATTTTTAAACCTTCAATTTCCAAGAGTTTCTCAGTGGCGTATTTCAAGAGCTCGGTTTCGTGGGCTTCGATCGCTTCGAAACCTATCCGGTTCAAATAATCTATTGCGGCTCCAAAAGCAATGCCGCCGCAGATATTGGGGGTTCCCGCCTCAAATTTATGCGGCAGCCCCGCATAGGTGGTTTTTTCAAAAGTAACTTCGGCAATCATCTCGCCGCCGCCTTGGTAGGGTGCGAGTTTGTTGCCCCATTCCTCTTTCATATAAAGAATCCCCACGCCCGTGGGTCCGCACATTTTGTGAGCCGAGGTTACGTAGAAATCCACATTGAGTTTTTGAAGATCGGGCTTTATATGCGAACAGGATTGTGCGCCGTCGATAAGTACGGAAGCTCCATATTCGTGCGCTTTTTCAATAATTATTTCGATGGGGTTGATGGTACCCAAGGCGTTGGAAATATGGTTTACGAAAACCAGTTTCGTTTTTTGGGAAAGCAATTTTTCATATTCCGAAAAAACCAAAACGCCTTCCTCGTTCATTGGAATCACTTTCAAAATGGCACCCGTTTTTTCGCAGAGCATTTGCCACGGCACGATATTGCTGTGGTGTTCCATTGCGGAAACGATTATTTCATCGCCTTTTTTTAGAATTTCAGAAAAACCATTTGCCACCAGATTTATTCCGTGGGTGGTACCCGCCGTAAAAATGATTTCGTAGGCTTCCTTCGCATTAAAATGGGTTTGTATTTTTTTCCGAGCCGCCTCATAGGCATCGGTAGCTTCCTGCGAAAGGGTGTGCACGCCGCGATGAATGTTTGCGTTGTAACGGCTGTAATAATCCACAATGGCATCAATTACCTGTTGCGGCTTTTGCGAGGTGGCCGCATTGTCCAAATACACCAGCGGATAGCCGTTTACCTTTCGGGAAAGGATGGGGAAATCATTGCGGATTTTCTGAAGGTTGAAGGACATTTAGTTATTTATAAATTTGAAATTTTAGGAAGCGGTTTTACCACGAATAAACGAACAGTTAAGTTTAATTTTTCGTGCATTCGTGGTGATACTTTTACAACTCAAACCCCAAACTAACTCCAATTTTGTTGGCGATGAGTTTGTTAATTCGGCTTTTCAACTCTGGAATTTTTACGCTTTCCAAAACGGTGTTGGCAAAGGCGTACATCAATAATGCACGTGATTCTTTTAACCCAATGCCGCGGCTCCGCAAGTAAAATAAGGCGTCCTCATCAAACTGGCCAATGGTGCACCCGTGCGAGCATTTTACGTCGTCGGCAAAAATTTCCAATTGCGGCTTGGCATTTATCGTGGCTTTGTCGTCAATCAATATGTTGTTGTTCTGCTGAAAGGCGTCAATCTTTTGGGCATCTTTTTCAACGATGATTTTTCCGTTAAAAACCCCTGTGGACGATTCGGCGAAGAGCCCTTTGTAATCCTGGTGGCTTTCGCAGTTTGGCGCAATGTGGTGGACGAGGGTGTTATGGTCTGCGTGTTGTTTTCCTTCCAAAATGGTAATTCCCTTTAATGTGGAATCACAATTTTCTCCTTTTTGGTAAAAGTTGAGGTTGTTGCGGACCAAATTGCCGCCAAAGGCAAATGTATGCACGCGGCAAACCGTATCACGCTGTTGCGAAATATAGGTATTGTCAATCAGCGAAGCGGTAATTTCGTCATTCTGAATTTTATAATAATCCACATAAGCGCGCTTTTCAGCAAAAATCTCCGTAACCGAATTGGTAAGCACCTGGTTGCTGGAAAGACTTTGGTGGCGCTCGATAATTTGGACATGTGCATTTTCACCAACCACAATTAAATTTCTTGGTTGCAGGAAAATGGCAGCTTCATTTCCAGTGGAAAAATTGATGATTTCAATAGGTTTCTCCACCTCTTTATGCGCCGGAATATGAATATATGCGCCTTCCTTCGTGAAAGCCGTATTGAGCGCAGTCAGGCTGTCGCTTTTTGCGGCCTTATTGAAGTAGGCTTCAATCACGGGCTTGTATTTGCCCTTGTTCAGCGCTGCCGACATCAAGCAGACATCCAATGAGTCGTGCGTGGTTTCCGAAAGGAAAGAGCTGTAAACGCCGTCTACAAAAACCAATTTATAGGTATCAATTTCGTGCAGAAAATACTTGCGTACATTTTTAAGCTCTACGTTCCGTTCTTTATGTGAATAGACGCTATAATCAGGTTTCAACAGTGAATTGAGGGAGGTATATTTCCAAGCCTCTTCTTTTTTTGTTGGGAATCCTTTTTCCTCAAAGATTTTAATGGCGCTATTCCGCACATCGTGCAATGGCGAATCAAACTCCAAATAATCTTCGAGGGCGATGTATGATGATAATAATTTGTCTTTAAAACTCATGAAAATATTGTTTCAAGTTTCTTGTTTCAGGTTTCAAGTTATTTGAACTTGTTGCCCTTAAATTCATTTTTGTTCAGATATATGATAAAGTTCGCTATTCGTTTACTTAAGTTCAAATATCTATTAACCAGAGAAGATAATTCTTCTTCTGAAATATATTCAGAATCATAAATCCTATATAATTGCGAGCGAGATTCTCCCGCGGAACCTTTTGCAATTGATAGAAATTGTCTGAATTCTAAATTTCCGTCTCTTTCAAACCCTTCGGCTATATTGTCCATTACGGAGCCAGATGCGTTTTTTATCTGGTCTCTTAGTTTGTAATCGGTTTTCAGTTCAGTATTTTTTGATAACTGGATTATTTCTTTGGAAAGAAGTCTTGCTTCTTTCCAAATATCTAAATCTTCGAACCGTTCAATTGTGGCCATAAATTTTTAGTTTTTTTATCCAACCAGAAACTTGAAACCAGAAACCAGAAACTATTTTAAACCAATTCCTCCTTAATCCAATCGTATCCTTTTTCCTCAAGCTCGTAAGCCAGTTCCTTGGTGCCGGATTTTACAATTCTTCCGTTCATTAAAACGTGTACGAAATCTGGAACTATATAGTCCAAAAGCCGCTGATAGTGTGTAATTACAACTACAGCGTTGTCTTTGCTCTTCAATTTGTTAACGCCGTTGGCCACAACCTTCAAGGCGTCGATATCCAAGCCGGAATCGGTTTCGTCGAGGATGGCCAGTTTGGGCTCCAGCATTGCCATTTGGAAAATTTCGTTCCGTTTCTTTTCACCTCCGGAGAAGCCCTCGTTCAATGAACGGGAAAGGAATTTGCGGTCAATTTCCAGCATGTCTGCCTTTTCCTTAATCATTTTTAGCATTTCGGATGCGGGCATATCGTCCATCTTTTTCGACTTGCGGGTTTCGTTGATGGCCGTTTTTATAAAATTGGTCACCGAAACCCCAGGAATTTCCACAGGATATTGGAACGAAAGAAAGATGCCCTTGTGTGCTCTTTCCTCGGGATCCAATTCTGAAATATCCTCATTCTCAAAAGTGATGTACCCGCGGCTTACCTCATATTCTTCCTTGCCGGCCACCACCGAGGCCAAGGTACTTTTTCCTGAGCCGTTGGGGCCCATTATGGCGTGAACTTCACCGGCTTTTACTTCAAGGTTGATGCCTTGTAGTATGTCTTTTCCTTCAAATCCGGCGTATAAATCTTTTATTTTTAACATATTAATTATTCTTTGCTGATTCTTCAAATTTTATATCTGCTTCTGAAGGTTTATCGTTAACCCTCATAATTTCGGTTATTGTTATCACTTCATCCCACTCGCTGTCGCTATCGGTATTTTTTGAAATAGTTCCTCTTACCACTACGCCCACCATGTCGAAATCATTCTTTTTCACCTTGGCTACCTGTTGCGAGAGTTGGTTGGCCCTATCGTTGCGTTTTACGCCGTAAATAAAATTCGTTCCCATAAGTACCAAGGCACCATCGGAGTCAATAAAATCTCCTTTATAGGCTTTGATATTTTCAGGGGTTTCGGCAGCTATCTCAGTAGTTTCGGTGGTTTTTTCTTCGGAATTTTTACAGGAAAATACCACTGTGGTAAGCATTAACAACAAAACGATTTTTTTCATAGGTTGTCTTATTTAGTTTTACTTGGTTCTTCAGATAATTAGGATTTAACCCACAGAACCTTCGAGGCTGATTTCTAACAACTTTTGGGCCTCTACGGCAAATTCCATAGGCAGCTTGTTCAACACTTCCTTACTAAAACCATTTACGATCAGTGCAATGGCCTTTTCGGTATCAATTCCCCGCTGGTTGCAATAGAAAATTTGGTCTTCGCCAATTTTACTGGTCGTGGCCTCGTGTTCTATTTGGGCGGTTTTGTTTTTTGCTTCAATATAGGGGAAGGTGTGCGCGCCACAACTGTTGCCCATCAACAAGGAATCGCACTGCGAAAAATTCCGCGCATTATCGGCATTGGGCATAATCTTTACCAGCCCGCGGTAACTGTTTTGTGATTTCCCTGCCGAGATTCCTTTGGAAATAATAGTGCTGCGCGTGTTTTTACCAATATGGATCATCTTTGTACCCGTATCTGCCTGCTGATAATCGTTGATCACGGCAATGGAGTAAAACTCGCCGATGGAATTGTCGCCTTTCAGAATACAACTTGGATATTTCCAGGTTACGGCACTTCCCGTTTCTACTTGGGTCCAGGAAATTTTTGCATTTTTCTCGCAAAGGCCTCTTTTGGTCACAAAATTGTAAACCCCGCCTTTTCCTTCCTTATCGCCAGGAAACCAGTTTTGGACCGTTGAGTATTTTATCTCGGCACCGTCCAGGGCAATAAGTTCCACCACGGCGGCGTGCAACTGGTTTTCGTCGCGGCTTGGGGCGGTACAGCCTTCCAAATAGCTTACGTAGCTGCCTTCATCGGCAATTACGAGGGTTCTTTCAAACTGTCCGGTTCCGGCCTGGTTAATTCTGAAATAGGTAGAAAGCTCCATCGGGCAGCGAACGCCTTTTGGGATGTAACAAAAGGAACCATCACTAAACACGGCACTGTTAAGGGCGGCGTAAAAATTATCGCGCTGCGGCACTACGGTTCCCAGATATTTTTTTACCAGTTCGGGATATTTACGAATGGCTTCGGAAATAGAACAGAAAATAATCCCCTTTTCCGCCAAGGTCTTTTGGAAGGTGGTTGCCACGGAAACGGAATCCATCACAATATCCACGGCAACCCCGGCAAGTTTTTTTTGTTCGTCCAGCGAAATGCCAAGCCGTTTGAAGGTGTCCAAAAGTTCGGGATCTACTTCGTCTATACTGTCGTATTTCGGCTTTTTATTTGGGGCGGAATAGTAGGAAATATTTTGAAAATCCGGCTTTTCATAGTGCACATTGGCCCAATCGGGTTCAATCATTTGCTTCCAATGGCGGAACGATTCCAATCGCCATTCGGTCATCCATTCCGGCTCTTCCTTCTTTTTTGAAATGGCGCGCACAACGTCTTCATTGATGCCAACGGGAAAGGTATCGGACTCTATGTCGGTATAGAAACCATATTCGTATTCCTTGGTTTCCAGTTCTTTTTTTAAATCGTCTTCAGTGTATTTAGTCATCAGTTTTCAGTGTTCAGTGTTCAGTAAATCAGTTGTCGACTTTTTTTCAGTCGTTAGTAAAAAGCACGTCTGAGTTCCCCCTTGGGGGGATAGGGGGCTTTTTTTTAAAGTGAAAAAGATTCTCCACAGCCACAAGTTCTATTTGCATTGGGATTGTTGAAAACAAAACCCTTTCCGTTTAGCCCGCCACTGTATTCCAGCGTGGTGCCTACCAAGTATAAAAAGCTTTTTTTATCTACGGCTATTTTTACGTCTTCTTCTTCAAAAAGTTTATCGTTTTCGCCCAGACTGTGGTCAAATTTCAATTCATAGCTCAAGCCCGAACATCCGCCGCTTTTAACCCCAACACGCACAAAATCATTTGCAATGTTGAAGCCTTCCTCGGCCATCAACTGGGCAATCTTGGTTTTAGCGCTTTCACTTACCTTAATCATATATAGATTAATTCTAAATTAGACGGCAAATATACATCAATTCGCACTTTTAACCATACGGAAGTGGGATTTTAAAACTATAGAGCCATAGTTTTAAACAATAATTAACACCCCAAGTTTTTTGGGATTTTAGAAATTGAAAATTACTTCAGGAATCAATTGGGATCCTGAAAATCGGGATTATTGATAAATGAAGAATCGGAAAGTGAAAGTAGAAATGCCTTTAGGTCTGCTTTGTCAGATTCCGTTAAATGCACTCCGCCGCGGGAAACGGCTTTCATAAGCGGATCAATGGTCCTTGAATACACAAGCCCCTCGCTGTAATGGTTTATCACCTCATCCAAGGTTGCGAAACGGCCATCGTGCATATAGGGTGCGGTAAAAGCAAGGTTGCGCAGCGATGGCGATTTAAAAAGCCCATCGTGATTGGGGTCTCCCGTCACCTCTCCCAAGCCTTTATCGGTAATTATCGCGTCCAGGCCATTATTGTGAAAAGCGTTATCGGTCCACAGGGGGCTATTGTCGTTGCCATGGCAATGGAAACAGTCGCCTCGGGACTCGTCCATAAATATTTGGAAGCCGTTCAATTCCTGGGGTGTAAGACTGCCTTCACCCAACAGATATTTGTCAAAAGGTGAGTTGGCAGAAATGAGCGTCCTCTCAAACTGGGCAATTGCCTTGGCGGTCAATTCTTTGGTAATATTGCTGGTGCCAAAGGCTTTGTTGAACATTTCTGGATAGGCCGCATGGCTTTGTAAACTGGCGACTGCATTTTCCCAGGTGTTGTGCATTTCAACTGGGTTTTCCACGGGTCCGAGGGCTTGCTCCTCAATACTGTTGGCGCGTCCATCCCAGAAAAACTTATCTGTGGTGCTCCAGGCCATATTGTAGATGGGCATAGAATTTCGGGTGCCCTCCAGACCGTCTATTCCAACGCTGAAACGATTGGTATCGGAAAATGAATTACTTGGTTGGTGGCAGGAGGCACAAGCCTGTGTGCCATCGCCCGAAAGTATCGGGTCGAAGAAAAGTTTTCGGCCTAAGGCCACTCCCTCGACGGTTTGGGGATTGTCCGCAGGAATATTGGGTGGCGGCAAAAGGCGTTTAAAAATAGGGGGAACGGCCAGGGGTTTTGGTGTTGGCACGTAATCTTCGTTGGGATCTATGGGATCCGGATCGCTGGATGAACAAGCGATAAATAGGCTTAAGATTAACACGCCGAAGAAATATTTAAGAATTTTCATGGCAGTTCCTTCATTTTAAATTATTGTGAAATAGCACCAATGCTAAAAACGCTTGCACCGTTATCGTGCATATATTTTTGTGCTGCATAGTTCATCATTAGATCGGTATCATATACGTTTAAATCCCAAGTATAGGGGTTTTTGTACCATTCTGAAACATCCATTTTAATCTCGATGGAAGTATCGCCAGAAATAGTGACGTTTCTCTCGAAATCAAAACTCAAATAGTTCTGTTCAAAAACGCCTTCGCTCACACGGGCGGTTCCGTGATGGTAGGCATAGGACTGTAACGCACCATTGGCATCTTCATACTTCCCTTCCATTTGCATAAAATGGTATCCCCCGCCCAGCATGTCGGGCCAGTTCCAACTTGCGGCATTCAGGTCTGGATAGGCGCCGCTCACGTTATCGGCTTCATTAAAACCATAGATAAAGGAAATTCCAGTATACTCGCCCGTGGGCACCCTTAAAGTTGGATTAAGTTTCAGGGAATTTACGTCCGTAACATCTATTAATTGATAATCATCAAACTTAATGGTTGAACCGTCTGCCTTATGAAGTTCAATACCGGAGATAAGATATCGCAATTTGGAAATGGTCAAGGTAGTGCCGAGGGCATTTGTGTATGAAGATGCTCCATTGAAATTGGATGCGGTAACAGGATCACCATCCCAATTCTGGGTAAATTCAAAGGTAACGGCGGCATCTACGGCTACATCATCGTCGTTGTTACAACCAATTATGGCAAAAGCCAGGGCAAATAGGAAAGCAATTTTTTTCATAAAGATATGAGATGTGGTTTATATGGTTTACTTTATTTTAATCACTAAAAAATCTTTCGAGCCTTTGTTTGAAGGAATGTCCAAATCATCGCTCTCGCTATTGCCTACAACCAAAATTTTATTGTCGGTCGTTTCAATTGCTTCTGAAGCAAAATCAAGGCTCGAGCCACCTATGGTGTTTTGGAATTTTAAGTTTCCGCTTTGGTCTATAACAAAAACCCACACATCGTTTACACCGTTGTTAGTTTTCAGATCGCCATCAGAACTACGGCTGTGTCCCGAAAGAATGTAATCTCCATTGCTGCGCTGTACGATGCTGTGTGCGGTATCAAACTGGGAACCGCCAAAGGATTTTTGCCAAATTTTACTTCCGTTGTCATCAAATTTTACCAACCAAGCATCTGCGTTGCCGCGTGGTGCGGTTACATCTTGATCAGCACTTCTGGAATCGCCAACCATAATATAGTTGCCATCTTGGGTTTTAATGCTGGCGTATGAATTATCGATCTCATCTCCACCAAAGGATTTGGTCCACAGCAAATCGCCATTGGCTTTAAGGCGTACTGCCCAATAATCGTAGCTTCCTTTTGGGTCGGTTTTATCGAAATCCTCACTTTCGGAGGTGCCAGTCATCAAAAAGCCGCCGTCATCGGTTTCCAAGGCGTCGTAGCTTCGGTCATTATTGGTTCCGCCAAAATAACGTCTCCATTGGATAGTGCCAGTTGCATTCAACTTAATTCCCCAAAATTCACCAACCCCGTGCAGTACCCCCTTTTGTAAATCATTCCCGGCACCCCCACTGGCAGATACATCAAAATACCCAGTGACGAAATAGCCGCCATCTGAGGTTTGAAAAGCTTTAAAAGCCTGATCGCTACCGGAAAATCCAAATGTTTTTTCCCAAAGGATGGTACCACCGTTATCTACTTTAACCACCCAATAATCCTGGAATCCTGCATTTTCATAAATATCGCCATCGCTGCTAGTGGTGTAACCGGTCAATAAATAACCCCCGTCATTGGTTTTAGTTATTCTGGAGGCGTTTTCGTCATCGCTTCCGCCATAGGTCTTGCTCCAGATGATTTCTCCGGTTTTCGAAAGTTTCAATAACCAAAAATCGCTATCGTTTCCGGCTCTGTCCGTAATATCGCCATCGGAACTTCGGGTGGTACCCAGAACCATATAATTACCGTCCCCAGTTTCAACTACGGAAACTGCTTCGTCAATGCCGCTTCCACCATAGGTTTTTATCAGCTCTATTTCACCATTTATCTCGGATTCGGGTCCTGGGCCATCATCCTTTCCGCAGGAAAATAATACTAGCGCTATTGCAAGCAAAAGTGGAACGGCTTTGTAATTGGGGCTTTTAGTAATTAGCATAATGGGGATATCTGGATTTTTAGTCTATTAATAATCCTTTTGTCGTAGTTGAATTTATCTTCATTACATACATTCCCGATTGAAGGTTAGAAATATTGATCTTTTCCGAAAGACTGTCGCCAAAGTTAAGAGCCATTACCTTTTGGCCCAAGACGTTGAAGATTTCAATGGTTGAAATTGGGTCCACTTTTGAAAACACCTCCACTACATCCGTTGCCGGATTTGGAGTGATGGCAAAGTTTGAAATTGTGTTTTCATTTACACCCAAAAGCGGATCCCTAACTATAAATAGACCGCTATTGATATCGCTTATCACGATATTACCACTGGCAAAGAATGGATAAACGCTCCAGGCGCCATCAAAGCGGGCAGAGTTACTAGAAGGATAGGTGTCAAAAAATTTGGTCTCCACCATGTTTTCCCCTTCTACATCACTAATATCAAAAACTCTTAGGCCGGCACGATAACTGGCAAGATAGAATTCATTTCCTTTTACGTAGCCATTATGGTCAATGGCGGCAACAGTTGCTTCGTATTCAAAATGGACCACAGGATTGTCAAGGTCGGTTACGTCAAAAATGATGGTACGCGTATTAAAACCGGAGTTGGCCTCGTCCAGTTCGTCGCCAATAATAAAGTAGCGCTTGTCCTCGGTTAACCAACCTTGGTGCGTATAATCAACACTTCCGTAAAAACCGTTTGAGATACCTATTGGGTTGTTTTTGTCGGTTACGTCAACAATTGAAATTCTATCCTCATTGCTTCCGAAAAAGATCTCACGGCCCGTGTAATCTGAATCGGGACCATCGTAAATAACCACCTGTGCATCGTGGCAGTAATAATCATTGCTGAAACCCCCTTCACCCACTGGGTTTATAGGGTCTTGGATATTTACAAAATGCGGCCCGCCATTGAAAGACACCGTTCCCACGGCATAGGCATATCCAGTCTCTTCGTTTATCACAATGTTGTGGGCATTACCAAAACCGTTATAGTGGGCATCTTCGGTAAAAGTTTCTGGCGCATTGGATACACTTCGCAAGCGCGTTAAATCGAATACCTGCATGCCATGTCCTCCAGCTTCACTAACAATAAAGGCATGGTCATTGTAAACTTTTATGTCTCTCCAAGAACTAGGATCGGTATGGGTAGGAAGTTTACCCAGATACACAGGGTTTACTGGGTCTGTAATATCCACGAAGGCTGTACCGTTGCCCAGACCCATCAAAGCGTATTCCTTTCCATCCAAAGGGTCTGTCCACCCCCAGGAATCATTGCCCCTGTCTGAGCCGAAAGTGCCCAGGCTGATTCGCGATAATAAATCTAAGCCACTGCAGGGATATTGACCCGCCATTCCATTAACACAAGGTGTCTGTGCGAAGGAAAAAGTTGCTAAAAAAAGTGCTAAAACTGGTAATATTTTTTTCATTTATTGATATTATATGGTTTAAAAAACGGCTAAATGTAAACATATTATAACCTCTTCTACAAACGCAAAAGGTTAAATATTAGTATTGTGATTTTTTAAGCAATGTTTTATTTGACTTTTATATTGGTTTTCGAAGATGTACTTTTGCCAAAATTCCTAAGAAATCTGAACCATGTTTGAAAATAAGGACAGCTCCCATACAAGTATTGAAAATTTAGGTGAATTTGGCCTGATTGATCATTTAACCAAAAATTTCAAAATAAAACAAAAATCGACTGTTAAGGGAATAGGCGATGATGCTGCCGTTATAGCCTGCGACCCTAAGGAGGAATTGGTAATAACAACCGATTTATTGGTGGAAGGCGTCCATTTTGATTTGAGTTACGTACCATTGAAGCATTTGGGATATAAGGCAGTGATCGTTAATCTATCCGATGTGTACGCCATGAATGCTGAACCCACCCAAATTACGGTAAGCGTGGCCGTATCAAACAGATTTCCAGTGGAAGCTTTGGAAGAACTATATGCTGGCATCCAGGCCGCGGCCCAATTGTACAATGTGGATGTAGTAGGAGGCGACACCACCTCATCCACCACAGGCTTGTTAATAAGCATTACTGCCTTGGGAACCGTAAAGAAAGGTGCCGCCGTATATAGAAGTGGCGCTAAGGAAAACGATCTGCTTGTTGTAACTGGGGATCTTGGTGCGGCATATATGGGACTTCAGGTTTTGGAGCGCGAAAAGGAGGTTTTTAAAGTGAACCCAAATTCACAGCCCGATCTGGAACCGTATTCGTATTTGGTGGAAAGACAATTGAAACCCGAGGCCCGTAAGGATATTACTAATTTATTAAAAGAATTGGAGGTGAGACCAACAGCGATGATTGACATTAGCGATGGCCTGTCTTCCGAAATTATCCATATCTGCAAAAATTCCGAAGTGGGTTGTAATTTATATGAAGATAAAATCCCGCTGGATCCGCAGGTTATTGCTACCTGTGAGGAGTTTAATTTGGATAGCACCACCATCGCCTTAAGTGGTGGTGAGGATTATGAGTTGCTTTTCACCATTAGTACCGAAGATTTCCCAAAAATAAAGGGTAATCCCCATTTAACGGTCATTGGTCATATAACCGACGAAAAAGAAGGTGTGCATTTAATAAGCCGTGCGGGAACTAAAATACCTCTGATTGCACGCGGGTGGAATGCGCTGAAGAATGAGGAATAACCTTTTTACAAGGCAATACAAATCTGCTTTCCTTTGAAAGGAAACAGAATTATCAAAAATAGTGTGGGCTTTTTAATGAATTGAAAGCTTTTTCTTTTTCATAAAAAACGTAGAAAGGCATTCATTTATCTCACGTTGCCTGCGGGTAAGCAGTTCAAATTTACCTGAATAACTGTTTGAGACTTCCTTGCCGCAACAAGCACATTTATATTCATTAATGTGATCGGTAATTTTACGGGTAACAATGTAATCATGGCCAAACGCACTGCATACAAGGCTCAAGATTGGAGGTCGGCTTTGGGGCGTAACTTTATCCATCTTAACAAATAATTTGGGGTTAATGATTCAATATTAACGTTTTTTTAGATAAAGTGCAAATTTTATCCGATTAAATGCAAATATTCCGCAACGGTTTCTTCATTTTCTATCATGCTCATATGGCCGCCCTCAATTATTTTTACTGAAGCATCGCATTGGTCGAATATCCGTTTTGTATCCCAAACCGGTAAAATGGGATCTTCCTTTGCCAATATCGCGTTTTTTGGTTTAGTGAAATTTTTTAAAACTGCCGATCTGTCCTTTCGGTCCCGCATACCTTTAATGGCGGCGGTTACTCCTTCTACGGGGAATGCGAATGCTTCCTTTTTTAAAATTGCGATCCTCTTGTCAAATCTTTCGCGAGAGGATTCGGCAAACAGATTGCCAATGGCCATGCTGATATAGGCTTGCGGATTTTGGCGGATAACCTTTAAGGCGCGATTGCGGTTTTCCCTTCGCTCCTCGGAATCGGCTTCGGGTGTTGAATTAAGAAGTATTAATTTTTCAACTTTTTCTGAAAACATTTCAGCATAAGCCAAAGCAACATAACCACCCATAGAATGGCCGATGAACGTTGCTGACGAAATTTTCAATTGTTGAAGTAATTCTTGCACTACTTCGGCCATAAGCTCCATAGTATGTATTTCTGCAATAACCCCGCTTTTCCCGTGGCCGGGAAAATCCATCGTTATTAAGGTATTCTTTTTTGAAAACTCTGGGATTAGGGGATTCCACATATTGGAACTTTCCAAAAACCCGTGGAGAAGAACCTTTGCTGGCCCTTTTCCGAAGGTTTCAAAATGAATTGGAGTATTTTTGAATTGAAACATCATATTTTGCAAAAGACCCCAAAGATCTTAAAAGAACTGTGGGGTCTGAACTTTTTATTATTTCTTCAAATGAAGTTTATATTATTAATTTCACCTTCGTACCTGCCTGCTGTAGACACGTCGGTAGGGTTAGAAGGGCTTAATTCATCAAGTCCTCTATTTCCTCTGCCTCAATAGGAATGTTACGCATCAAATTAAATGGCTCGCCCTTTTTTTGGATAACTACATCGTCTTCCAATCGGATGCCGAAACCTTCCTCCGGAATATAGATTCCCGGCTCAACGGTGAAAACCATATCTTCGGTCATCTTTTCCCACAGGATACCATAGTCGTGCGTATCCAGCCCAATGTGGTGGCTGGTGCCGTGCATAAAGTATTTTTTGTAGGCAGGCCAGTTTGGATCTTCGTTTTTCACATCAGCCTTGTCCAAAAGTTTTAAATCCAAAAGGGCTTTCGTCATTAGTTTGCCCACTTCTTCGTGATATTCCTTCCAATAATTTCCGGGAACGAGCATTTTTGTAGCATTGTCTTTTACCTTTTTTACGGCATCGTACACCTCGCGCTGCCGCTTGCTGAATTTTCCGCTTACGGGAATGGTGCGCGTCATATCGCTGGAATAGTTGGCATACTCAGCACCTACATCCAAAAGAAGCAAATCACCTTTCTTACATTGTTGGTTATTCTCTATATAGTGTAGCACGTTCGCGTTATTTCCACTGGCAATGATGGGGGTATAGGCAAAACCACGGGAACGGTTTCTTAAAAATTCATGCATGAATTCAGCTTCGATCTCGTATTCCCAAACGCCGGGTTCTACGAAATTAAGGATTCTTCTGAACCCTTTTTCCGTGATATCACAGGCTTGCTGTAGGATGTCTATTTCAATTTTATCCTTTACGCTACGCAGGCGTTGCAAGATAGGATTGCTTCGCTCCCAACTGTGCGCCGGAAATTTTTCCTTTGTTTTCTGGATAAAGCGATCTTCGCGGGTTTCGGTTTCCACACTTTGGCGATAATGCTCATTGGTGTTGAAATAAATACGCTCTGCCTGCGTCATTACTTCAAAGAAAATTTTATCAAATTCCTTTAGCCAATAAATAGATTTAATGCCGCTTACCTCGGTAGCCTTTTCCTTAGTGAGTTTTTCGCCTTCCCAAACGGCAATGTGGTCGTTGGTCTCGCGCACGAACAGCATTTCGCGGTGTTCCTTGTTTGGTGCATCGGGAAAAAGAACCAGAATGGTTTCTTCTTGGTCGGCACCGGTTAGGTAAAAAATATCGCGTGCCTGCTGGAATGGCATGGTGCTATCTGCGCCAATGGGATAAATATCATTACTGTTAAAGACCGCCACACTCTTTGGCTTCATTTGGGCCATAAAGTTTTTGCGGTTTTTTATAAAGAGTTTGCTGGGTATTTGATCGTATTTCATAATGTAGTTTTCTGAATTTTTTCAAAATTAATTATTATAAAGTTATCCTGTAGCGAGAATGGGTTAAAAGTGTGCCAATGTATTTTTAAATGTTGTTTATTTCATTAAAATTCAATACTTTACATAGTATTTTTGAAAGAATGGAGATTTATTGCACGCAATACGCAAAAGTTTAGGTAGGGTTTTTCTCGATAGTCTTGTTTAAATAAAAAACCAAAAGTCATGAAAATAAAGCTACTCATCAATTTGATTTTAATTTCTCTTAGTGCGCAACTGTTCGCCCAAGATCCCAACTGGAGCTACATCCGTAGGGAAAATACGGGTATTGGTGGAGCACTTCATTTTGTTGTGCAAGGGGATGCCTTTGGAAATATCTGGACCGGGGGCTACGAGTCTTCCGACGAAGGCAGTTTGGTGCGCATTGCTACTACAGACACTGTTTATACCAATTGGTCCACCTATTCAGATGAATATTTACCGAATGGATTGATTTATGACATTGCCTTTGACAGTATAGGTATTATATGGGTCGGGTCTGAAGCCGGTATAACTACTTCCGGCGATGGACTCATTTGGACCCATTATGACACTAGCAACACACCTTTTTTAAGCACCAATGTTGAAGGTATAGCCATAGGCGCCGGCAATACCGTCTGGACCGTAAATACCGATACCGACCCGGACTTGGGTGGTGTGGGTTATTTTGACGGTACGGATTGGAGCTATTACACCTCCACAAATTCGGGCCTTCCCCCGGGAATCAATTTAAGGGATATAGCCATTGATGACAACGATGTAAAGTGGATAGCCTCAAACAATGGTCTTATATCTTATGATGGCACTACTTGGCAACATTATACCTCAGCAAATAGCGGCCTTTCGGCAGATAATGTTTGGGAAGTTGCCATTGATGACCAAAACAGGGTTTGGGCCTTGGTGGGCAGTGCGGTCGATATTTTTGATGGCACAGACTGGACGCAGATCAACGAGAGCGATTGGCCCATTACAAATGTGCAAGGACGTTCGCTAGCCCTTCACGGCGACCAGGTTATCATAGCCGAAGGTTCCAGCTCTCGCGTTTTATTGTTTGACGGCACTACTTGGACTTCCGAATATATGAATTTAAGCATGTTCGATTCATACATAGACAATGATGGCACATACTGGGTATCGGGTTACGGCGTGGTGGCAAAGAATGACGGTACGGGCTGGATTCAATATACAGCTTACAATACTGGACTGCCAACCAATTTCAACGAAGATATTTTTATTGATAGTCAAGGTCGCAGATGGTTTGCCAATGGCAACGGTGGGATCCAGGTTTTTGATTGCCCAAATTGGGAAGTATATGGCCCTGAGAACGGGGGTTTATTCCCAAATCCGCAGACATTATATTCCACTACCATCGGAACCTCAATTACTGAAGATGCCGATGGCGATATTTGGTTTTCATACACTGGCACCTCGGGCTATATCATTCATGTTCCGGACGGTAATTATTGGGACTATGCCGCCTGGACTACTTATGACAATACCAATTCCACCCCGGCACTTCAATTTATTGAAGAATTAAATGCCACAGATGACGGTAAATTGTTTGCTCTTACTGACAATAATGCTATTATGTTTGATAAGGTTGCCGACACTTGGACTGTCTGGAATATGTCTAACGGATTGTCCGGTCCTCCATATAGTCTGGGGTCTCGTGGTAATACCATGTATGTGGGTAGTTACCAAGGGATAGATGTATTTGAAAACGGATCGTGGACCAATATAGACTTATCTCCTCAAGGTATCGAGCACGTACTTCACGTTGCTTTTGATGCCAATGACCATATGTGGTTGGGTACCACCACGGGATTGTGGAAATATGACGGCACCATCTGGACCAATTGGAACGAAAGTAACAGCAACATAGCCGCAGACTATGTGACCGCCATCGATTTTGATGCAGACAACAATATTTACTTAAGTGCCCACAATACACAAATATTTCCCTATTACGGCGGAATCTCATATTTTGATGGCACGGGAAATACCTTTACTACATTGTTGGACGGAAGCTCCCCACTTGCGCACAAACAGGTGGAAGATATAGCCGTAGATTCCTTCGGAAATATTTGGACACTTACACAAAGCGAAGGTTTTAGTATTTATAATCCAAACGGGATTGATGGGTTTGATTGTATAGACCGAACCCTACAAAGAACCCTGGGCGTGAATGACGCGGATTTTAATGAACAAATGGATGGTTTAAATTACCCAAATCCTTTTTCTGAAACTACTACCATAGTTTTCTATTCAACGGATGCCAGTCCCGTTTCTATTGAGGTGTTTGATATAATGGGAAGAAATATAAAAACTTTGAATTTAAAACAGGTTTCCTTAGGAAAAAACAGCTTCTTGCTTGATTTGGCCTCACAGGCAAACGGTGTTTATTTTTGTAAAATTACATCTAACAAGAAAAGCCATACCATCAAGCTCTTAAAGAATTGATTGAAAATATTGGTCTTTTATTCGCTTTATAATTGTTTTTGTAGTTTCTATATCAACCCATTTTTCGAATTGCTTTCAACGGCTACTGAATGGTGCGTATCCCCCATAGTATATACTATACAGAATGTTGTAGGGAGCATTTCATTCTTTCACTAAATTTTTTAGGCTCGTCCACATGGAATCCAAGTATAATAAATTTCTTTTTGATGCCATAAAGACCCATTAATTCATTCTCCTTTTTCAAGTGAAGTATTACATTGTGACTTTCAAGTTCTCCAAGTGGCGAGAGTGTTTTGGTCAATTTGTCTTTTGCTAGTGATTTTTGGGAAAGTTCAATTTTGTCAACATCAGAAAAGGGGATTTCAACTTCATTTAAAATACCATATTTTAAAGTAATACTCTCTTGATTGATAGTAATAGGTCTTTGTGTCAGCGATTTCGCGAATCCAAAAACTTGGATAGCTGAGTAAATACTTAATGCTGTTAAAATCCAAGCGGCAATTAAACTCCAGCGTGTAAGTAAAAAATGAATAGCAATTGTCTCGATACCAATAATTAGAATGAAGGCATAAAAAAGAGCTGGTGTTCCACTTCTTTTGTGATAAGAAAATTCATTATCATTAAGTTTTTTGGTTTTCCAATTTATGAAACCATAATAGAAAACCGCAACTTCAGTTGCAAAAGGCAATACAAGTTTTTTTGGAAGAATATCATAACAAGTACTTTTAAGGGCGTTAAAGAAGTCCGGTGTAGAACCTTGCAATCTTTATTACGAAAGTCAATATTGAAATTTCAATTATTGGCAAGGCCCAAGTTTTGAAAATTGACAAATAGGTTTGACTTTCTGGGGGCAGAAAATATGAACCAATTATAAGCCCGATTATCATCACAGGAATAACCGTAGTATTCGGAATTTTGGATTTTCGTATTAGCAGAAAGTAAACAAGTGGAACTGTCAAAAGTAAGTCAGTCGTTATTGCAAAGCTTAAAGTATCATTCCCGTTTAGAAAGGAAGATTTCATTAGCAAAATTAGCGTCCCTAAAAGAACAAGCGGAACACCAAATTTGATAAGATTCCGATTGATATTTATTGTTCTGATCATCTCGGTTTTTTTAATGAGAAAAAACCATAAGATGATTTTTCCCATAATACAGTTATACTGTTTATCTTCAAATATAATACAAAACCCTTATTTACAGATAGCCGCCTGCAACGTTTCCACCTTGGTTTGCAGTATTTTATTCTCCTCTTCCATCGCGGCTCCAGTGGGTCTTTGGCGTTGGTGTAACTTCGTTTTCATCTGTATGGTTTTTTATTAGATCGTTATGCTATTTAATTAGTCTGTTGTGGCGTTTAATTAGTCAAACTAATAATTTTATTAGTCAAACTGATAATTTTATTAGTTAAACAGATAATTTTATTAGTCAAACGTATACTTTAATTAGTCTTATATACCATTTAATTAGTCTGTTATGGCATTTAATTAGTCTTCCGTATAATTTTATTAGACTGTTATAGTGTTTTATTAGTCCGTTATACTATTTTATTAAACAACAGTGATATTAGACGAAAAATAGACTCTTTTAAAAAAGTTCTGGAAGCAGATATCGGTTTCTAAAAAATAGTCGCTTCGGAAATAGGACGGTATGTTTCCATTTCGCTAAAAATTTCAAAAAAAGGGAGGCGTTCTTCTCAGGTTTTAGTAATTTCATAGGAAGTAAAAAAAATCAGTTCCCATGAAAACTTCAAAAAGACTGGACCAGGCCCTTCAAAAACTTTATACCGCTTTTCATAACAACACCTTAAACCCCGAGTGCTGCAAGCAATGCGCCGTGGGCAATATTTGTGACGGTACCGATAGCTGGAAGCACCTGAGCAATGGGCACGGGATGTTTCAACTCAGTTATGTGGGGCGCGTGCACCAAAGCCTGGGACGGCGGTTCAACGGATATACGCCCTTGGAACTTCTAAACATAGAGGCCGAATTTTTAAAAGGCTGCGGCTACACCTTGCCCCTGCACCACAAAAATGCCAAGCCCAAAAACCCCACCGACAAGGAAACACTTTTTGGAGGGCTCGCCGCAGCCATTGCCTACCTGTGTAAGCTGGAAGGCATCTCCAACGTAATGGATCCCGCCGATTTGCTGCGCAAGGCGAAAGCGGTAAACCCACAAGTGGAGGCCGAAGTCTAAAAAACAAATTCCCACCCCTGTATGCAGCAAAAAGACGTTGCGGATCTTTCCGTAAAAAAGAGCAAGGCGCCCTTATATGCCTCCGTGGCGATTCTTGCCGTCTTGTTGTTTTCCTATTTTGCGATTCCGCAGGTAAACCAGTTTCTTAATGAAGCGTGGCAAGTGCTTACCAGCAACGATGAAACCCGCATAAAAAATTGGGTGAGCGATTTTGGGTGGATGGGCCCGGTGGTAATTATCCTCGCGATGATTGTCCAAATGTTTCTCTTGGTAATCCCCTCCGTCCTGCTCATGATAGTTTCCATCTTGGCCTACGGACCGGTTTGGGGGAGTGTTATCATTCTTATTGCGGTGTTTTGCGCCTCGTCCGTTGGATATTTTATAGGAAAATTTTTGAGTGCCGAATTGACCGCGCGCCTTTTGGGGAAAGGAACCACCGAAAAAATGACCGATTTCCTGAACAACTATGGCTTTTGGGCAGTTTTTATCACACGCCTAAACCCGTTCCTCTCCAACGATGCCATCAGTTTTGTGGGCGGCTTGTTGCGCATGCGATATTGGAAATTTATTTCGGCAACGCTATTGGGCATTGCGCCCCTCACCTTCCTAATAGCGATAACGGGCCAAAACACCGAATCCCTAAAATCCGGCCTGCTGTGGGGGTCGCTGGCCAGTCTGGTATTATTTGGAATTTACATTTGGTGGGACAAAAAACAGAAGAAGAAAAACTAAAAAATCCCTCCAAAGACAAAACCACCTTTGGAGGGATATAATTAGGAAGGAAGTATAATTATACTTTTAAATCGCCCTGTACGCCTAAGTCTGGCTCGTTGCCGGTAACGGCGCCCTTTGCCATTTTTAATAGGGAAAGTACTTTTCCATTTTTGGTGTCCCAATAATGGGCGTCTTCGGGCACCACCTTAATTGCCGTAATCATAGGGTCATCCTCGCCATCAAACCATGCATCGTCACCACTACCGTATAATTCCTTAATTCTGTTGCGGTCCGTACTTATGTGTGCACGACCGTAAATACTCAGAAACTCAAAGTTGCCCTTATCGGCATAGATAAGTTGGGTCTTGTTTTCCTTTTCAAGGTTCTGGTTGTGCTCACTGGTTTTATTGCTTAAAAACCAAATGTTGCCTTCGTCATCCACTTCTTTCGTGCTCATAGGGATAACGTGGAACGGCTGATTTTTTAAGTTGGTAGCCATCATAGTAAAATCTATGGACTCGGCCATTTCCTTAATTTTCTTTTTGGCTTCGGTACTGTAAAGATTTTTTGTGCTCATAGTTTTTTATTTTGAAGATACTAAACAATGTGGGGACAGCCTTTTAAGGAAATCATAAAGTTTAGATTTTTTGGAAAAAGAATAAACAAAATGAATTATTCAGCAGTATATGCAATACGCCAAATATGGTTGGTAGTATCATCGGTAATCAACATGGACCCATCGGGAAGCAGCGCTGCCCCTACCGGCCTGCCACGCACCTCGTCCTTTTGTGGGTCAACTATAAACCCAGTAAGAAAATCTTCTGGTTTACCGGCAGGTTCCCCATTTTTGAACGGAACGTACACTACTTTGTAACCAGAAAGAATATCCCTATTCCAAGAGCCGTGCTGTACCACAAATGCCCCATTTCTATATTTCTGCGGAAAAGCGTCTGCCGTGTAAAATAGCAATCCTAAGGAAGCGGTATGCGAGCCGAGATCAACCTCGGGCACAATGGGCTGCTGTAATTTTATATTGGGTGGAATAGGCACTCGAGGATCTAGATGATTTCCCCAATACATATAAGGCCATCCATAGAAACCACCTTCCTGCACGGAGGTTAAGTAATCGGGCACTAGATTATCGCCCAGGCCGTCCCGTTCATTAACGGTAGTCCAGAGTATTTGTGTAGTTGGCTCCCAATCCATTCCCACTGGGTTTCTTAAGCCAGTGGCATATACTTTTAGGCCACTGCCATCGGGATCCATTACAAGAATGTTTGCTTTCAGTAGCTCGTGCTCCATTCCCTTTTCGCCTATATTATCACCGCTGCCCACGGCTATATAAATTTTGGAATTATCGGCATTGGCAAGTATGTTCCGCGTCCAGTGCTGGTTTACCTTTCCTGCGGGCAAATCTGCAATCTTTTTGCCCTTTGCCGTAATATTGGTCTGTCCCGGCACATATGGATAGCGCAAAATGGCATCGGTATTTGCTACATACAGCCAATTATCAATAACCAACATTCCAAAAGGTTGGTTGAGGCCATCCTCTTTAGTAAGCAAAGTTTGCCGTAAATCAGGCATACCATCATTATCGGTATCCCGAAGGAGCGTAATTACGTCAGCGCTTTTTGCGAGATTATTGGAGCCCCCTGCCCCTATTATTGTAGCACCAATTTGCTTCAGAATGCTGTAATTGCTATTACTTTCTGCAACCAGCACATCGCCATTGGGAGTTACGTACATCCACCTGGGGTTTTGAAAACCATCTGCGTATTTCGTAACGGTGAAACCCGCGGGAGCTTTAGGTGTTTGGCCATCTTCCCAACCTATAACATTGGAATAATTGGAAACGGGCTTGGTTGCATAAGGATCGGGCAATTTCTTTTGTGTTTCAACCTGTGAAAAAATTGAAAGCGGCAACAGCAACACAATTAAGAGAAACCTTTTCATACTTTGAATATTTATAATTAGTCATTAGTTTTTAAGACGCATTATGGCTTTCTCATTTACAAACTCCTTCATCCCGAAACCACCGTGCTCACGGCCATATCCAGAATTCTTCACGCCGCCAAAGGGCATATTTGGCTGTGCAAGGCCAAAGCTGTTGATAAAAACCATTCCTGTATCGAAATATTTACTGGCCAGGTCTATGGCTTTCTTCTCGTCTTTAGAGAATATTCCCCCGCCCAGACCATATCTGCTGTCGTTGGCAATGCGCATGGCATCATCCTCATCTTTAGCACGGATAAGCGACGCCACGGGACCAAATAGTTCATCATCATAGGCAGGCTGTCCCGGTTTTACATTATCGAGGATCGTAGCCGGATAAAAGAATCCGTTGCCTTTGGGCATTTCGCCACCACAAAGAATTTTGGCTCCTTTCTTCACACTCTTTTCCACTTGCTCATGAAGCGTCTCGCGAAGATCCTTCCGCGCCATCGGACCAATTTTTGAATCTTTGTCGGTTGGGTCGCCGTGAGTTATTTTTTTCATCTGCTCCACATAAGCATCGCGGAATTCATCATAAATTTTATCTACCACAACAAAACGTTTTGCGGCCACGCAAGTCTCACCGTTGTTATAAATTCTTCCTCTCACACACATCTTTACCGCCAGTTCCAGATCTGCATCTTCCAGAACAATATAGGCATCGTTACTGCCCAGTTCCATAACGGTCTTTTTTAGCGCGGCCCCAGCCTTTTTGGCAATGGTACGCCCTGCATCGGGACTTCCAGTAAGGGTAACACCCCGCACCAATTCATGCTTTATAATCTTATCGCTCTGATCGTGGGTTATTTTTAAAACTGTAAATAGGTGTTTGGGCAAGCCGGCATCTTCGTAAATTTTCTGAAGCATAAGGCTTGTACCGGTAACGTTTTCGGCATGTTTCAACAAAATACCGTTTCCGGCCATAAGGTTTGCTATGGAATATCGAATTACCTGATACACGGGAAAGTTCCACGGCTGGATGCCATAAATTACACCAATGGGAGAATAGGTAATCAACCCTTTGCCACCGTCGGGCAGTTCGCGCTCCTCATCCTTCAGGGTTTCAGGACCGTTGGCCGCCGTCCAGTCGCAGATACCTGCACAAAGCTCAACTTCTTGTTTGCTTTGTTTTAGGAGTTTCCCCATTTCGGTAGTCATCAATTCTGAGAGTTCCTCTGCATTTTCCTTTAGGCCCTTCCCGATGGCCTTTATTATCTTTCCACGCTCCTTGTGGGAAACTAAACGCCAATCCATAAAGGCGTCGTGGCATTTTTTCACCGCATCGTCCGCCTGCTTATCGGTCATCAAAGAATATTTCTTGATTGTCTTCCCTGTTGAGGGATTAATAGTTTTCAGGTCTTTTTGTTGTTCTTTTTCCATAATTTTTTTCTTTTTGATGAATATATTGTTTTGGGCAATAATTGTGTCTTAAGAAACTGTTATACTTTTGTTGCCCTTTGCTGAATTTCATTTTTTTACATTTTTACCAATGCCATTATGAAAAACCTCAACACAGAAGCTATCCGCCCAGCCAAAAAAACCGATTATACCCAAGTGGCGCCCTTAATCGTGCAGGCCATGGAGGATCTGGCCTGTACTTTTGCCAATACTGAAGAAGCTGCGGAAGCTATTCCTTTGTTTGAATATTTCTTTCAGAAAAAAGCCAACCAGTATAGCTTTGAACACACTTTGGTTTATGAGGAAGAGGGAGAAATCCTGGGATCGATCACCTTTTATGATGGTAAGTTATTGCCGGAATATCGCGCTCCATTTCTAAAATATATTGCTGAAGAGTACAACGCCACCAATATTACTATTGAAGACGAAACCATTCCCGGGGAGGTGTATATTGATACCGTGAGCGTCGCGCCAAACCATCAGGGAAAGGGGATTGGCAAGAAATTATTGGCTACCGCGATTGCCCAATCCAGAGTGGAAGGCCATGAAAAGATTGGTCTATTGGTAGATTTTAAAAATCCCAATGCCAAAAAATTATACCTCGCCCTAGGTTTTGAGGCCATTGGCCAAAAGCAACTGGGCAAAGAACGTTATGAGCACTTACAGCTTAAACTTTAGCACCTTCCATTAAGTTATGAAAATAATTGGTTGAGAACCGCCAGCGATTTCGGTTTTTGATAGCCCTGCACGTGAAAGCTGTAATATGCAAGCATAAGTTCAAGCAATTCCTTTCGCTCATGTTTGCTGATTTTAACGGTGCTTAGTGTCTCAAAGTCTATTTTGAAGAAATATTTAAAGTTTTCAACCCGCTCGCCATCTACACAATAATTGGAAGTATTTGTTTCCTGAAAATTTCCTTCCACAATATTGAAATAGTTTTTCTCAATAGCCGTGGCGTCTGGGTAAAAACCCAAATACATACTTAGTTGCAATAAAAAGAAAATATGGAAATTAGCGACCTCATCATGACCGTCCAGCCACTGGAACGCATTTTCCAAAAAAACAAAGAGTTCATTATTGGTTTCTTCCTCACGGATACAGTTTTTCAGCATTTCAGCCAAGAACATAACCAATCCTGATTTTACAATATCGGTATGCAGGGTTTTATATGGAAAGGAAATTTTGGCTTCCTTAATATATTCCAAAGTGCCTTTGTTTTTGTGCTCGGCGATAAGTTCCAACTGGGTGAGCGGCTGAAAGAAGGATGCCTTCAGTTTGCCTTTCCTGGTCTTCATTATATTGCGGAGCAAATAGCTCTTAATACCCGCCGTTTCCGTAAAACAACTTACAATAAGATGTGCTTCGGAATACTTAATTGCTGAAAAAACAATGGCTTTGGTGGCAACGACCATTAACGGATTATCATTATTTTTGAAACCTTCGTTTCAACGTTATCTTCAGTGGTAACGAGCACCAGATACACGCCCGATCGCACTTTATATCTTCCAAAAGCAGTGGTGTCCCAAAGCACGCTTCCGCCTTGAGAGGTTTCCTCAAAAACCAGGCTACCGGTGATGTCGGTAATTTTAACATTGGCCTGCGCCGTGAGGCCGTCAATAGTTACGTTTCCATTAAATCCGGGCCGTACAGGGTTGGGAAAAGCGTGAACGTTCTCCAAATTGTCTCCGGGTGCGGTAGCGGTTCCCCGATAGGCCACCAAGCCTTGCGTGGTCGCAAAATATACTACCCCGGTAAATGGATCTATCGCTATATCCTGTACGTTATTGGTAGGTAAGGGCGAATTATCTTTTGTAAAGCGCAGCAAGGTTTCCTGTCCGTTTGGCGATAGATAGAAGGCACCCGAGGTGGCTGTTGCAATCCACTTATTGTTTGACCCATCTACTTCAATATCGGTAATTGATTGTTCAAAAAGTAGTTCTTGTGGCACTCCATCTTCCAATATAATAATTGATTGTGAATCTGGAGTGGTGCCCTCATCAAAAAAACTTCCGGGACTATACAACACCCGTAATCCTTTCAGGGTGCCGATCCATAATCTGTTCTGCGCATCAAAAGCTAGGGCCCTGACGTTATTTGTAGGCAAATTACCCGCCCCGGGATTATCGGAAATCTTATTGAACTTGTTGAGCGTTGGGCTATAACCAATTAACCCGTTGCTGTATGTGCCAATAAAAATGTTTCCTTCCCTACTTATCGCCAACTTATTTAAAGCGAGCTCTGAAAGGGGACTGGGCAAGATATCCGTGATATCGGTTTTCTGGAATTGTCCATTTGGCGTTAACTTAATAATGCCTTCATCGGCTTTGGTCTGAACAAACCAGAGATTGCCCTGACGATCGAATTCGGAACCAAATATTCTTATACCATTGTCAATATTGCCGTTCGGGGCGGTTACAATAATTCTATCAAGTGGACTATTGGTTTCGTTGTAAAGTATGGTGGGCTCTTCATTTACAATTTTAAGGAGTCCTTTTTCAAATGAACTTATAAAAACTTCCTCGGGTTTTTCGGGGTTGATAGTAACCTTCACCAGATCGGTAGGCTCTCCACCTACCGCAGCACTCAGTTCCTCATAACGTATGTTGTTCCAAAGTGTATCCTTTAAATGACTTATACCAAATCTAGAAAGTGGATACGGATTGAAATCTATGTCCACCTCGCCGAAAGCGACCCAAAGTTGACCGGGTGATGCATCCAAAGCATAAGGCCTATTTCTAATAGGCCCATTGGGAAGAATTTGGGTAGCCTGCATACCTCCAAAAGGCACTATTAAAAGCCCATCCTCCTTGGTGCCGATGTAAAAATTGTTACCAAAACCATAACCGGAAAGTAAATCGAGGTCGAAGTCCAGAACGGTACTTGCCGCCGCCTCCTGTACAAAACCATCAGAATAAGCCTGAATGGAGGATTTTGTAGTAATGGTCAATAAATTATCTGCTAATCGAAATTTAAGTACTTCAGAATTGAAATTCTGGACTGCGCTGGTAATTCCATCTGGCGTAAAGCGCAAAATGGTGTTTGATCTATTGGAAGCGAAAAGCTCGTTTCCTAATTTTTCCGCAGCCCTAAATCCGCCGCCTATTATGGTAGTCCAGTTTTGATAATCTATCAAATTATCATCGGCCACAAGAGCCCTGCGCATTCCACTGGTAGAACTGGCAGCAAAAATATAAGGTTCCTGCACGACAGTCTGGACAATATCAATTTGGCTACCGCCGTCGCCGATAAAATAGGTATCACCAAATTCAAGTCGGGCCAAATCAAAAACCGATATTCCGTACTGGGTGGCAATGTAAACCTTATCGTTGTATTCGGTAAAGTTGTTGATGCGTTTTTTATCTGGGGGAATGGTTTGTTTTTCTAAAATATCAACTACTTTTAAAACGTTTTCTTCACCTTCTTTAATAATCTCCATCAGCCCATTTTCGTAGCCGATTACCAATAAATTGAAAGTATCGCTATAGTGTATGGTTGTAATGGCATTACCAGAAAGCCCATTAATGGTTGAGTACGTTTTTATCTGCTGCGTGGCAAGATCGTAGGTGAATACGGCATTTTCAGCCCCCACAAAAATTTTATTGTCACCTTGTGAAATATCTTTTATGGAAACATAGGAGAAATGACCCGTCCAGCGGTCCTCAAAATTCTGGGCGCCTGCCAGAAAGGGAAGTATAATTAGCAAAGCAATTGCCCACTGCTTCATAATATATATGGTTTTGAATATTAACACGCTAAAATACTATTTATTGCGGTACTGGAATGAAAAAGCCTTTCCATATCTTTTATTGCTAAAAAAGATCAACGGAAAGGCTTTATCCTTATTTTGATTTGTGATATTTAAACTACTCCTTGGGCGAGCATGGCATCGGCAACTTTTACGAAACCGGCAATGTTTGCGCCTTTTACGTAATCTACATATCCATCCCCATCTTTTCCATACTGTACGCAGGCTGCGTGTATATCGTTCATTATGCCGTGAAGTTTTTCGTCCACTTCCTCTGCAGTCCAGCTTAAACGCAAGGAATTCTGCGACATTTCCAGACCAGAGGTTGCCACTCCCCCTGCATTGGATGCTTTACCGGGCGAAAACAGAATTTTCGCTTTTTGGAAGGCTTCAATCGCCTCTGGGGTACAGGGCATATTGGCGCCTTCGCCCACGCAGATACAACCGTTGTCCAAAAGCACTTTAGCTTCTTCGCCGTTCAATTCGTTTTGGGTGGCACAGGGAAGGGCAATATCGCATTTTACCTCCCACGGGCGCTTTCCTTCTACAAAATTGGCTCCTGTGTATTTATTTGTGTATTCGGAAATTCGGCCGCGTTTTTCGTTTTTCAACTCCATAACGAAAGCTAACTTTTCCTCATCGATACCTTCGGGATCGTAAATATACCCCGCAGAATCTGAAAAGGTGACCACTTTTCCACCAAACTGGATCGCTTTTTCGGCGGCATATTGGGCAACATTCCCCGAACCGGAAATAACCACCGTTTTACCTTTAAAACTCTCTCCTCGTGTGGCTAGCATATCTTTGGCAAAATATACGTTGCCATACCCCGTGGCTTCGGGACGGATGAGCGAACCTCCATAAGAGCGCCCCTTTCCGGTGAGTACACCTGTAAATTCGTTGCGAATACGCTTGTATTGACCGAACATATATCCTATTTCACGTCCGCCCACGCCTATGTCGCCTGCGGGAACGTCGGTATCCGGGCCAATATGACGGAACAGTTCTGTCATAAAACTTTGGCAGAACCGCATAATTTCGGCATCGCTTTTTCCTTTCGGATCAAAGTTTGAGCCTCCTTTTCCGCCGCCCATAGGCAAGGTAGTCAAGCTATTTTTAAACGTTTGCTCAAACCCCAGGAATTTGAGAATACTAAGGTTGACCGAAGGGTGAAAACGCAAACCGCCCTTATATGGGCCGATTGCCGAGTTAAACTCAACTCTGTACCCTTTGTTTACGTGTATTTTGCCATCATCATCCGTCCAAGGCACTCGAAAAAGAATAGTGCGCTCCGGCTCTACCATGCGCTCCAGCAATTGCCTGTTTGCATATTTTTCATTTTCTTCAATAAAGGGGATTACTGTTTCAGCGACTTCGGTCACTGCCTGAAGAAATTCAGGTTCATTGGGATTGAGTTTTTCAACTTCAGAAATGAAATCTCTTATACTTTGCTTCATTGGTTAAAATTTTATTTTACTTTTAGCGAATTTCCGTCGGCAATGGTTTGTAACAATGGGTTTTATCTAAAATAGCGATTAGGAATTTGAAGAAAAACGTACTTTAAAAAACCATTTACATAAGGAAGGAGCAAATATAAGCGTTATGATAAAAACTGGGCGCCAAATTTTTACAAATTAGCTAAATAGCTTCATTAAATTTCCCTGTTAAATATGTTTTTATATATTTGTTGTGTCTCAATCTAAACCTATATATATGATGAATACCAGATTTTTGCTATTGGTATTTTTCTTGTTGGTTTTTTCTAAACAAGAAGCTTACAGCCAGTTTGGCTTTTCACACGAAGTGGGTTTAATTACAGGACCTGTAGTTTTTTATTCAGATTTTGGCCAACGGAACAATTTTGAGACTAATGCAAAGAATACTGGGTTCGGGGTAGGACTTATCCATTACCTCAACTTCTCTTACCGCGCCGATTGTAACTGCTATACCCGGGATACGTATTTTAACGATCATTTTAAAATACGCAATGAAATTGATTACCACAAAACAAATTTGGAGCATTTTGGGCGGTGGGTAGAGCCGGACCAAACATCACTCTTTGCAGATCAGCTACGTGCAATGAGCGGTTCAGTTACCGTTATTGAGGTGGGTTCGCAACTTGAATATTTTCCTTTAAGCATTCGTGATTTTGCAGCAGGAGGCTACAAGATTGCACCATTTATCAGCTTGGGGGTTCATTGGGTAAATTTTGATCCTGAAATTAAATCTTCTCTCGGGCCATTAAACAGCCCCATCTCCACCCCTGATAAATATTTCAACGCGTTCCAGCAAGATCCGGCTTCAACTTGGGCAGTAGTAGGGAGTGTGGGAATCAGATATAAACTTACGGATTTGAGCGACCTAATGCTTGACGGCCGTTGGCATTATTACTTCTCTGATTGGGTAGACGGTCTTAACCCGACTTTTGAAAATAACGGAACTACGCCAGTTCCCGAAAACAAAGCCAATGAATGGATCTATTGGTTAAATGTGGGCTATATCTATTACATAAATTAAATTATTTCAAATTATATTAAAAAGGCTCGGATTAATAACTCCGAGCCTTTTTCTTTATTTAATATTTAAGGGAATCGTTACCCGATTGCCTGCTTTAAATCTGCAATCAAATCTTCAACGTCCTCAATGCCTACGGAAAGACGTATCAACGAATCAACTACACCAATTTTTTCGCGCTCTTCCTTCGGGATGCTGGCGTGCGTCATACTTGCGGGATGTCCCGCAAGGCTTTCCACGCCGCCAAGACTTTCCGCCAAGGTGAAAATCTTCAACTTTTCAACTATTTTGATGGCTTCTTCGTAATTATTCCCTTTAGTAACGAAGGAAATCATTCCGCCGAAATCCTTCATCTGTGCCTTTGGGATGGCGTGGTTCGGATGGTTTTCAAAACCGGGCCAATATACTTTTTCGATTTTAGGGTGGTTCGCCAAAAATTCAGCCACTGCTTTTCCATTCTCGCAATGGCGCTGCATTCGGATGTGAAGCGTTTTCAACCCTCGCAAAACCAAAAAACAATCCTGTGGCCCGCAAATGGCGCCACTGGCGTTTTGGATAAAGTATAACCTTTCCGCAAGTGTTTTGTCCTTTACTACCAGAGCGCCCATAACCACATCGCTATGGCCGCCGAGGTATTTTGTGGCACTGTGCATCACAATATCGGCACCCATATCCAATGGCTGTTGTAAATAGGGCGTAGCAAAAGTGTTGTCCACGGCAAGCAAAACATTGTGCTTTTTTGCAATGGAAGCCGCTTTTTTAATATCGATTATGTTCATCATCGGGTTGGTTGGTGTTTCTACCCAAATGAGTTTTGTTTTATCATTTACATATTCCTCAATTTTATCGGCGTTTTCCATTCCTACAAAGTGAAACTTTATGCCAAAGCCTTCAAAAATCTTGGTAAACAACCGATAGCTTCCGCCATAAAGATCATTCGTAGAAATTACCTCATCGCCGGGTTTTAATAGTTTCATCACCGCATCAATTGCTGCAAGACCGCTTCCAAAAGCTAGGCCAAACTCTCCGTTTTCAATACTTGCAACAGCACGTTCCAAAGCCGCACGCGTGGGGTTTCCGCTGCGCGAATATTGAAATCCCTTGTGCCCACCAGGCGTAGTCTGTGAATAGGTGGAAGTTTGATAAATGGGCGGCATAACCGAACCATAGGCCGGATCTACATTGTGCTGCCCGCCGTGTATTGTTTTTGTGTTGAATTTCATAAGAAAATGGTCTTTTTTAAAGTAAGAATCCCAAACGCCAAAACTATATTTCAGGTTTTAATATAACTTTTGCAATCGCTGATTTTAAAGTTATTACTTTTGAATAGCAAATGTAAGGGTTTCGTTTGCTAAAGCTAACCATCTATTCCTTTTAACGTATGAACAGCAAAATTACGGTTGTGGCATTGATTGCACTAATTGTCGTGGGATGCGACCGAGAGAAAAATATTGAGATCTCTTCTGAAAGTTTTACGGAAAAGGAACTTGCAATATGCAAAAACAGCAAATGTCCCGAAGTTACCATAAACTATGTGGAGGTTTTTGGCGATGATGAAATTTCCGAAAGAATTAATACGAAAATAAAAAACTTTATCTTTTCGTCTTTATTGATGGGGGAAGACACCATTCCCACAGCCAAAACCATTCAAGAAGCGGCAACAAATTTTATTGAAACCTATAATGCTGATAAAGCCCAGTTTCCAGATATGGCCGGGGAATATTTTGCGGAAATCTCGGTCAATGAAATTTATTCCTCAAAAAAACATATCTGTTTCGAAATGCGCCAATACCTTTTTACCGGCGGGGCCCACGGCTATGGCACCACTTCATTTTTGAACATTGACCCAAAAACCGGAGAGGAGCTTACTTCAGAAGAGCTTTTTAAAAACAACAAGGAATTTACGGCTTTCGCAGAAAAGAAGTTTCGCGAAGAACAAAAAATAGCAAAAGACCAATCCATTAATGAAAACGGCTTCTGGTTTGAAAATGATGAATTTTATCTACCGGAAAGTGTCGGTTTTACGCAGGATAGCTTAATATTCGTTTACAATCAATACGACATTGCAAGTTATGCAGACGGCCCCATTGAATTGAAAATTGCGATGAAAGAAGCCGAACCTTTCCTCAGTATTGATTAATTTTGAACTATGCAAAAAGTATATTATTTATCAAGTTGTGATACCTGCAAAAGGGTAATGGACGAAATAAAAATTCCCTCGTCATTTATAAAACAGGACATCAAAGTGCAGGGCATCACCGAGGAAGAATTGGACGAACTTTTTAATCTTACCGATAGTTATGAGGAGCTATTCAGCCGAAGGGCGAAATTGTACCAAGAGCGCAATTTAAAAGAAGAGAATTTGCTCGAGGAAGATTACAAAGGGCTTATTTTGGAACATTACACTTTTCTGAAACGCCCGGTAATCGTAAACAATGATGAAATCTTCATAGGCAGCAGCCCAAAAACTGTTGCAGCCGCAAAAAAATCTATTCATAACAATTGACCAACCCACGCATTTTTGCACTTTTGGCCGCAACCACGGCGAGTACCATCTATGGTATAAACCACACTATCGCCAAAGGATTGATGCCAGATGTAATCCAGCCCTTTGGATTTATTTTGTTGCGGGTTTCGGGCGCAGCATTAGTCTTTTGGGTCATTAGCCTTTTCTTCCCTTCGGAAAAAGTTGAGCGCCGCGATTGGTTTCGTTTTATAATCTGCGCTTTCTTCGGAATGGTTTTGAATATGCTCGCCTTCTTTAAAGGATTGAGTCTTTCCACGCCCATCAACAGTTCGGTAATAATCACAATTTCCCCAGTTTTGCTATTGGTGCTTTCCGCTTTTATTTTAAGGGAAAGAATTACTTGGGTAAAAAGCCTCGGGATATTTTTGGGACTTGGCGGGGCTTTGGTTTTAATTCTTTTTGGGTTGAAAGCGCAGCCGAACGCTCCAAATATCCCGCTCGGCAATTTGCTTTTTATCATAAACGCTACTTCCTATTCCGTTTATTTGATTTTGGTGAAACCATTGGTTCCAAAGTACAGTTCCATTACTTTGATGAAATTTCTATTTCTCTTTGCGTTTTTAATAAACCTGCCAATCGGCATTTCAGAATTCTCGGAAGTAAATTGGACCAACCTGCCTTTTGAAGCTATTTGGAAACTTGCTTTTGTGGTTATCTGCACCACGGTTATGACCTATCTTTTGAATATTTACGCCCTAAAACAATTGAGCCCTTCCACCATTGGCGCGTTTATTTATTTGCAACCTGTAATAGCGGTACTTTTCGCAGTAATAGTTGGCGCCGATAGTCTAACCGCTTTGCGAATAGGCGCCGCAGCATTAATCTTTTTGGGCGTTTATCTTTCCACTATAAAGCGCGCCCGTAAAATTTCCGACTAAAGATCCTTTGGCCGCTGGCTGTACTTTCGGGTGTTTTCTTTGGTAAGAATTCTGAAATCGTCTGTCTTTTCCAACGCATTGAATATTTCGTAAAATTTCTTCGGAAGACCTACCAGTTTTCTTTCCGTAAGATCAATCCAAGCTCCCATCATTTCGCAACGGGCATAGTTTTTACCGTTTTCATCATAAAAATTGTGCAGGAATTCAAAATACATTCCATCTTCCGAAAGACCTTTCAACTGCAATGAAACCGTAACAGGCTTCCCGGGAAAAAACTCTCGGAAATAATACATATGCTCATAAAATGCCACGGGGCCCAAGTTGTATTCGGCCAAATGCCGCTGATCCATGCCTCTCTCCAGCATAAAGCTCATCCGGGTGTGGCTCATGTAGTCTATATAGGCACTGTTGCGCAGGTGGCGGTTGGCATCCACATCGCTCCAGCGTATTTCAAATTGTTTTGTGTACATCTTCAAACTTTTATGCAAATTTAAAGTACTTTTGTTATGCAAGCATAGTAAATATGTTTAGTTTCTGTTAAATGTTTTAAAGCGACACTTTGGATTCTGTAGTTGCTATTGATGCTATTGTTTTTGGTATTTTGCTTGTAATTTTTAAATAACTATGCCTTTAGTTTCCAGTAAGTTTGAGCCTCCCATAATTTTTAGAAACGCACACTTCGCTACAATTTATTCCGCGAAGCTCCGTCCGTCGCCAAATTTGATGCAACAGCGCGAACGCCTGCAATTGCCCGATGTCGATTTTATGGATATCGATTGGTCTTTTTCCGAAGAAAATTCACGGAAAGTTGCAATCCTGCTCCACGGTTTGGAAGGAAACGCCCAGCGAACCTATATGAAAGGGCAGGCAAAAATCCTGAACCAAAACGGGTGGGACGTTGCGGCCATAAATTTTCGCGGTTGCAGTGGGGAGGCCAATCTTTCGTATCAATCGTACAACGCAGGAAAAACGGACGATTTGGAAGTCGTCATCAATTCTATTTTGATAAAAGATACATACAGTGAAATAGCGCTCGTAGGTTTCAGTTTGGGCGGGAATCTGCTTTTGAAATATTTAGGCGAGCGGGAATCTTTTCCGAAGGAAATAAAAAAAGCCGTCGCCATTTCCACGCCCTTGAGTTTAAAAGGTTCTTTGGAATCTTTGAATGAATTCTCAAACTGGGTTTACCGCAACTCCTTTTTGACAAATCTTCGGAAAAAGTACAAAACGAAAATGAAGGAGTTCCCCGAAAAAATGACGGCTTCAGATTACAAAAAAATCACCTCCCTTTTGGAATTTGACAACGTTTATACGGCGCCGGCTCACGGTTTTAAGGATGCGTTTGATTATTACGAAAAGAACAGTAGCTTGCAATTTCTTCCGAAAATTCAAATTCCGGTCCTTGTTTTAAATGCCGAAAATGATAGCTTTCTTTCTTCGGAATGCTACCCCAAAGATTTGGCTTCAAAAATGAAAAACCTTTTTCTCGAAACGCCAAAATACGGCGGGCACGTAGGTTTTCACCAAACCAATAAATTGTATTACAGTGAAAAACGCACCATGCAATTCTTGAATGAATAATTGGGTTTGAAAACCCTCACCCCTGAGACCCACAACCTACCACCTAATTTTATTACCTTTGCCCTTCATTAAAACAGGAATATGATCCAATCCATGACGGGCTACGGCAAAGAAGTTGTTCAGTTGCCTTCCAAAACCATTACCATTGAAATCAAATCTTTAAACAGCAAGGGGCTCGACCTCAACACGCGTGTACCTTCGGCTTACCGGGAAAAGGAGCTTGAAATCCGCGATTTGCTCGCAAGATCATTACAACGTGGAAAAGTGGATTTTTCACTTTATATTGAAGTGACGGGTGAGGAGGTAACCACGCAGCTGAATGAAGGCGTTGTAAAGCAATATATAAAGCAATTGGCAAACGTGGTAAACGGTGATCCCGTTGAACTTTTAAAAATGGCAGTGCGCATGCCCGATGCCTTAAAAACCGAACGCGAGGAAATTGACGAGAAGGAATATAAAGCTATTTTAAAAGGAATTGACAAAGCGCTGGAAGCCATAAACGAATACAGGACCGATGAAGGTTTGGTTTTGGAAAACGACTTTTTTGAGCGTTCCAAAACTATTTCAAAATTGTTGGAAGAAGTGATTGCTTTGGATCCCGAAAGAATTGACGGCGTAAAGGAAAGATTGCGCAAGGCGGTTGCGGATTTAAAGGAAAAAGTGGACGAAAACCGCTTTGAGCAGGAATTGATCTACTACCTTGAAAAATACGACATCACCGAGGAAAAGGTTCGCCTTAAAAACCATTTGGAATATTTTGAGGAATCCTTAAAATCGCACGATTCCAACGGAAAAAAATTGGGTTTCATTACACAGGAAATTGGCCGTGAAATCAACACCATTGGCAGCAAGGCAAATTATGCGCCTATGCAGCAAGTAGTGGTGCAGATGAAGGACGAACTTGAAAAAATTAAGGAACAATCGCTAAACGTTTTATAGATGGAAGGAGGGAAATTGATTGTTTTTTCGGCCCCTTCCGGCAGTGGGAAAACCACTATCGTACAACATTTGCTGAAACAGGAGGACCTCAACTTGGAATTTTCGGTTTCGTGTACAAGTCGCGAGCCCCGTGGCGATGAAAAGCACGGCGAGAACTATTATTTCATCTCGTTGAAGGAATTTAAGCAGCACATTAAAAATGGCGATTTTTTGGAGTGGGAAGAAGTGTACCGTGACAATTTTTACGGGACGCTGAAAAGTGAAGTGGAACGCATTTGGAGCCACGGAAAAAATGTGATTTTTGATATTGACGTTGCTGGCGGACTTCGGATTAAGAAGAAATATCCGGAAAAAACGCTGGCAGTTTTCGTAAAACCGCCCAGTATCGACGAGCTGAAAATTCGACTTAAAAAACGCAAAACCGAGAGCGATGAACGCATCAATATGCGTATTGCAAAGGCTTCGGTGGAATTGGCGACCGCGCCGCAATTCGACAAAATCATTAAAAACCACGATTTGGAAACGGCCTTCAAGGAAGCGCATGATTTGGTGGAAGATTTTATAAAATCATAAAAATAATCCCGTACAGACGCGCGGCCGTGCGTCTCAGATGCGGGAACGTATCCCAAATATAAACGTGCAGACGCACGGCGGTGCGTCTCTACAGATAAAAATGGCAAAAAAAACAGGACTCTACTTCGGCACTTTCAACCCCATTCACGTGGGGCATTTGATCATTGCCAACCACATGGTGGAGTTCAGTGATTTGGATGAGGTTTGGTTTGTGGTTACGCCACACAATCCACATAAAAAGAAAAAAACGCTTTTGGAAGACCATCATCGGTTAGCGATGGTGCGGATTGCCGTGGAGGAGTATCCGAAGCTACAGGCCAGCAATGTGGAGTTTGACCTGCCACAGCCCAATTATACAGTGAATACTTTGGTGCATTTGGAAGAAAAATATCCCGAAAAAAATTTCAGTTTGATTATGGGCGAAGACAATCTGAAAAGTCTTCACAAGTGGAAAAATTATGAGGTAATTTTAGAACGCTATTCAATTTATGTTTATCCGAGAATTTCGGAAGGAAACACCCCCCTGCACCCCTCAAGGGGGGAAAAACTCCCGCAAATTAAAATAGTTGATGCGCCAATAATTGAGCTTTCTTCAACATTTATTCGCAAGGGCATAAAAGCTGGGAAAAATATTCGGCCTATGCTTCCGGCGGAAGTTTGGACGTATTTGGATGAGATGAATTTTTATAAATAATTCCGTTTTACTTTTAAAAATCCAGTTTTACGGAAATGAAAAACCGCCCCACCAAACTAACACTTGTGGGGCGGCCTCAACTAAATAACCAACCAAAATCATTGAAACTACTTTCGAAATGATTTGAAGTTTCATCTCAATAATCAAAAGCCATAACGCCGACTACCTTGAAAACATTGTGCCGCCAATCTTAAGCTACTGTTAAATGTTTTGGAACTATTTGTGTACTTTTGAAATAAGAAATTAAATCAATGTCAGAAAAACTAAAATTTGCAGTCTTTGGCGGTGGAAGTTGGGCCACAGCCATCGTGAAAATGCTTTGTGAAAACCTTGAGGAGGTTTGTTGGTATATGCGGAGTAAGGAAGCTGTAGATTTCATAAAGAAGCATCGCCATAACCCCAATTATTTAAGCTCTGTTGAATTCAATCTAAGTCAACTTAAGTTGAGCAATGATATTAATGAAACCGTGCGGTGTGCCGATTGCCTGATCTTTGTTATTCCATCCGCCTTCCTTCATAAGGAATTGGAAAAGCTAACCGTTTCCTTGGAAGACAAAATTGTATTTTCAGCCATAAAAGGAATTGTTCCAGAAACCAGCCTTATTGTGGGCGATCATTTCAATACGCATTTTAAAGTTCCGTTCAATAATATTGGGGTCATCTCTGGACCCTGCCATGCCGAGGAAGTAGCATTGGAAAGATTGTCCTATTTAACCATTGCCAGTGCGGATGATGAAAAGGCTAAGCTGGTGGCCAATGTACTGGGTAGCGATTACATAAAATGCACTACCAGTGACGATGTATTGGGGATAGAATATGCCGCAATGCTCAAAAATATTTACGCGGTGGCAGCTGGAATTGCACACGGGCTCGGGTATGGTGACAACTTTCAAAGTGTATTGATGAGCAATGCCATCCGCGAGATGAAAAAATACGTGAAAAAGGTTCACAAAATGAAGCGTGACATCAACGATTCTGCTTATTTAGGCGATTTATTGGTTACCGGATATTCTGTTTTTAGCCGAAACCGTTTATTCGGAACAATGATTGGGAAAGGCTATACCGTTAAAAGCGCACAATTGGAGATGAGTATGATTGCCGAAGGGTATTATGCTACCAAGAGCGCCTATAAACTGAACCAACAAAAAGGCAAGAAAAAAGCCAAGACCCCCATAATAAATGCAGTTTACGAAGTGCTCTACGAAAATAAAGACCCTAGAAAAACATTTAATAAACTAACTGAAAAGCTAGATTAAAAAAAGAGCTCCTCAAATTGAGGAGCTTTTCTTTTATTGCTTTATTTCCTTATTGATATTTTCAGGCAATTCTTCATAACCCATATTAAAC
Source organism: Aequorivita vladivostokensis (assembly GCF_000952855.1). Lineage (GTDB taxonomy): Bacteria > Bacteroidota > Bacteroidia > Flavobacteriales > Flavobacteriaceae > Aequorivita > Aequorivita vladivostokensis. Next base: position 99,851 of record NZ_JSVU01000004.1, read on the forward strand.
AGGGTAAATCCAAATATATCCGCATACTGCTCGATAGTCTTGCTCACGGGTGTTCCCGCTCCGTGACCGGCATCGGTTTCAATTCTAATTAAAACGGGGTTACTGCCCGTTTGTTTAGACTGAAGTTCTGCAGCAAATTTAAAACTGTGCGCTGGCACTACCCTATCATCGTGATCGCCAGTAGTAATTAAAGTTGCGGGGTATTCCACACCTTCCTTTACATTATGCAATGGCGAATAGCCTTTTAAATATTCAAACATTTCTTTGCTGTCTTCCGCGGTTCCGTAGTCGTACGCCCAACCTGCACCTGCGGTGAAGGTGTGGTAACGAAGCATATCCAATACACCCACTGCCGGAAGAGCCACTTTCATCAATTCGGGGCGTTGCGTCATGATAGCGCCCACAAGCAAGCCTCCATTTGAGCCGCCACGAACCGCGAGATAATCACTGGAAGTATAATTGTTTTCTATTAAATATTCAGCGGCAGCTATAAAATCGTCAAACACGTTTTGCTTTTTCATCTTAGTGCCGGCATCGTGCCATTTTTTTCCATATTCCCCGCCTCCGCGAAGGTTGGGTACGGCATAAATACCGCCCTGCTCCATCCAAACCGCGTTTGCTATGCTGAAACTTGGCGTCAAACTTATGTTGAAACCACCGTAGCCATATAGAATAGTTGGATTTTTGCCGTCCATTTTCAATCCTTTTTTGTGAGTAATGATCATCGGGATTTTGGTACCATCTTTTGAATTATAAAAAACTTGGTGGCTTTCAAAATTTTCAGGGTTGAAGTCAATTTCAGGTTTTATGAACAACTCAGAATTTCCGCTTGCAATATCATATTTATAGATGCTGCCGGGAGTAACATAATTTGTGAAGGAATAGTACAGTTCCTTTTCTTCCTTCTTTGTATCAAAACCACCTGCCGAACCAACGCCAGGAAGTTTTACCTCTCGGATCAATTTTCCATCATAGTCATATTGTAATACCTTTGAAACGGCATCTACCATGTAATTTGCAAAGATGTTTCCACCTCCGGTACTAGGCGAAAGTACATTTTCTGTTTCAGGAATAAAATCTACCCAATTATCTGGAGTAGGATTATTGGCATCTACGGTAACTATCTTCCTATTTGGTGCATTTCTATTGGTAACTATATATAATTTTGAACCTACGTTTTCCAAAATAGAGGTATCAGAGTCGGTATCATCCAAAATAGTTACGAACGCAGCGCCGGGCTTTGTTAGATCCTTTATAAATAGTTTATTCCCCGAAGTTGAAGTACTTGCTCTAATTATAAGATAATTGTTGTCCTCGGTAACACTCGCATTTATGTACCGGTGCTTTTCCTCTGGGGTGGCACCAAAAATTACCTTATCCTCGCTTTGAGGTGTTCCCATTTTGTGATAATACACTTTATGCTGATCTGTTTTTGCGGAAAGCTCACTACCTTTTGGCTTGTCATAACTGGAATAGTAGAATCCATCCTCACCCTTCCACGAAAGGCCACTGAACTTGATATCCTTTAGCGTATCGCCTACCAATTCCTTGGTTTCGGTATTCATTACAAGTACCTTTCGCCAATCGCTTCCACCTTCGGAAATGCTATAGGCCAGTTTGCTACCGTCTTTGGAAAAACTTGTTTCGCCCAATGAAATGGTGCCATCTTCCTTAAAAGTATTGGGATCTAAGAATACTTCGGCAGTACTTGGGTCTTCCCCAGTTTTGTAGCGATATAGCACATATTGGTTCTGAAGACCGTCATTTTTGTAGAAATAAGTATAGTCGCCTTCTTTAAACGGGGGCCCCACTTTTTCATAGTTCCATAAATCGGAAAGCCGTTCCTTTAATTCTTCCCGAAACGGAATTTTATTCAAATAATCAAAAGTCACCTCGTTTTCGGCCTTTACCCATTCAGCGGTCTCGGCACTTCGGTCGTCTTCCAACCAACGATAGGGATCCTTTACTTCTTCACCGAAGTAGGTATCAACGGTATCAACTTTTTTTGTTTGAGGATAGGTCACGGAAATAACTTCTTTTTTTGGTTCTTCCTTACAGCCCACAAAGGCAAGTACAAGGATTGCTGGAACAATTGTAAATTTCATATTATTGATTTTTTCGAAATGTAAATGTAATGTTTTTACTTAAAAGGAAATATTGCAATATGTAAAAGGCTTCCGCAAAGAAGCCCTTAAATACTGCGTACAGTTGAATTTAATGAAATAAGGGTTTATAAACTTTCCAATGCTTATAAATCAAAATAACATTCAATATAGTTATTACCAAGGCCACAAGAAGACCTGGTGTATCCAAAAATAAATGAAATAATAAGATATTAACCGTAATGGGGGCCAACAAAAGCAATGCAAACGAAACCCACTTGTTAATAAGCAAAAGCAAACCGATAAAGATTTCCAAAATTCCAATGACTTTTAGAATGTAGCCTGTGCTGCTAAGCGAATCGATAAAAATTGCCGCATCTCCCGTATAAATATGTGTAGGCATAATGTGAAGATTAATCAATTTGCTTAGTCCAAAAAAAAGTAATCCCAAGCCTAAAATGATTCTCAGGATTTTAGTAAATGTTGAATTCATAGGCTTTACGTTTAAGGGTTAATCCTTTAAAGGTACTGAAAAATAAAAAACGCACCTTTAAATAAAGTTCGTTTTTTTAACAAATTTTTAAAAAAATTCTTAGTTTTTCTCTTAAATGCTTAAACGAGCTTATTGTTTACCAAGTATTCTGCAATTTGAACGGCATTGGTAGCAGCGCCTTTCCGAAGGTTATCGCTCACAATCCACATATTCAACGTATTGGGTTGTGACTCGTCCCGACGAATTCTTCCCACAAACACTTCGTCTTTGTCGTGCGCGTACATAGGCATCGGGTAAGTGTTGGTATCTGGATTGTCCTGAACGGTTATGCCCGGAGTTTCGTGCAATATTTTTCGAACATCGCCCAATTCAAAATCGTTTTCAAACTGCACGTTTACCGCTTCGCTGTGGCCACCGGCCGTAGGAATTCTCACCGCCGTGGCAGTAACTGAAAATGTACGGTCATCCAATATTTTTTGGGGTTCGCGGGCCAGTTTCATTTCTTCCTTTGTGTAACCATTTGCTTCAAAAACATCACAATGCGGAAGCGCGTTTTTATGGATTGGGTACGGATAGGCCATTTCACCTTTTACTCCCGCCATTTCATTCTCCATTTGCTGTACAGCCTTTAGGCCCGTTCCCGAAACAGATTGATAGGTAGAAACCACCACCCTTTTCATTTTATACTTTTTATGAAGTGGCGCCAAAGCCATCACCAGCTGTATGGTGGAGCAATTGGGGTTCGCGATTATTTTATCTTCTTTTGTAAGTAAGTGGGCATTGATCTCCGGAACGATAAGCTTTTTATCGGCTTCCATGCGCCACGCTGAAGAGTTATCTATTACGGTAGTGCCAACCTCAGCAAATTTGGGTGCCCATTCCAAGGAAGTGTTTCCGCCAGCCGAAAATAGGGCGATATTGGGTCTTGCCGCAACAGCCTCCTCTAAACCGATTACTTTATGGTTTTTTCTTTTAAAGGAAATTTCCTTTCCTACAGATTTTTCCGAAGCTACCAAAAGCAGTTCATCAATGGGGAAATTGCGTTCGTCCAACACTTTCATCATTACTTCGCCAACCATCCCGGTGGCACCTACCAAAGCTAATTTCATTGTTTTATAATTTTAGGCAAAAGTAATTTATAGTAAGCTATTATTTCTGAATAAAAAGCAAAAAAAACCCTCTCCATTTTGAAGAGGGGTTAGGTTAGAATATGTAATGCAGCGGTGGCTGTAAATTATTTTTTTCTGAGTTCGTCGCGAATCTGCATCAGTAAATCCTTTTCAGAGGGCCCTGGATCTGGCGCAGGAGCTTCTTCTTTTTTCTTGCGTACTTTTCCGTAGGCTTTCACTATCAAGAACAATACAAAACCAACGATAATTAAATTGATGATAGAGTTTATCCATTTTCCGTACATAATGGCATTCTCCGGCTTGGTAATCTCTCCATCGGGAGCAACCACGGCCTCTGAAAGCACTACTTTTAAATCGGCGAAGTCAACACCTCCGGTAAAATTACCTACTATGGGCATCATCACATCATTGGTGAAACTTGATACAACAGTGCCTACTGCAGCGGCAAGTAGAACAGCTACGGCAAGGTCTACCACATTGCCGGTCATAATAAAATCCCTAAATTCTTTTAGCATGTTGATTGGTTTTAGAAGTTAATAGCCACTAATTTACTTAAAAAGAATTCATTTTCTCAAATAATTTCCCAAAAGGGATTAATTCCTACAAACAACCCGTTTCACTCTTTGTGAAACTGCGGTAATCAATTCATAGGAAATAGAATTTATCGCGGCCGATAATTCCTCAGCAGTGGAAGAAGGTCCAAATACAATGGCCTCATCACCTTCCTGACATTCAATACCGGTAACATCAACCATAATCATATCCATGCAAACATTGCCGAGAATATGGGCTTTTTTCTCATGTATAGTTACCCATCCCTTGCCTTTTCCGTAGGAACGCGGAATTCCGTCCGCATGCCCAATGGGAAGCGTTGCCGAACGCGTAGTTTTCCCTGCAACAAAGCCACGGTTGTAGCCTACGCTTTCATCCTTCTGCACGGTATGTATTTGCGAAATAACCGTTTTCAGCGTGCCTACGGGTTTTAAATGTTTGTTTTCCGCCGGGTCATTGCCATAGCCATAAAGACCTATTCCCGTGCGTACCATATCAAAATGGGCTTGGGGATAGTTGATGATGCCCGAAGTGTTTGCGCAATGCAACAAAGGTTTATATCCCAATTTTGCGATAATTTCTTCTGAAATTTTTCTGAAATCGTCAATCTGCCCCGTTGTAAATTCCTTCAGCTTTAAATCTTCACTTGCAGCAAGATGCGAAAAGACCGATTTCACCTTCACACTTTGAGATTTTGAAAGTGTTTCCACGATAAAATCCAAATCCTTTTCCACGAAACCCAAGCGGTTCAAGCCCGTATTGAATTTTAAGTGAATTGGATACTCCTTCTGCTTTTTTCCTTCCGCGAAAGCGATAAATTCCTCCAGCATTTTTCTGGAATAGATACTGGGTTCCAAACAGCGGTCCACAATGATTTCAAAATTTACCGGAAGCGGGTGCAACACCAAAATGGGGGTTTCAATGGAAGCATTCCGTAGCGTTTCGCCCTCATTGGCATAGGCCACGGCAAAATAATCAGCGCCCAAAGCGGCAAGTTCCTTGGCAATTACAACGGAGTCACTTCCGTAGCCAAACGCCTTTACAACTGCCAAAACTTTGGTTTCGGGCTTTAATTTTGAAGTAAGATATTTATAGTTATTGTCGAGCGCATTGAGGTCAATCTCCAACAAGGTTTCGGTGGCTTTGGGCATATTAGGCTTGTTTACCGGTTTCTTCGGCCTGTCCGTCGTGGCGGGAAGCTTTGTTATCAATAATTTGCTGGGCATCCTTCACTTCCAGTTTTACCACTTTGTCGCGCAGTTGTGCCTTATAAAATGCGGCGCGGCTCAAAGGTTCATATTCCTCTGTTTCACCGAGCAGGACTAGGGCCTCGCTCTTTGCCTTTCGGTAGCTGTAATGGGCAAGATTTCCCGTTCGGGTACAGATGGCGTGTACTTTGGTAACATATTCGGCCGTTGCCATTAAGGCGGGCATGGGACCAAAGGGATTGCCTTTATAATCCATATCCAAGCCTGCGACTATCACGCGCACGCCGCGATTGGCGAGGTCGTTACAAACTTTTACGATTTCGTCATCAAAAAACTGGGCCTCGTCAATGCCCACCACATCGCAGTTATCTGCCAAGATTGGAATGTTTGCGGCAGCGGGAACGGGCGTGGAGCGAATTTGGTTACTGTCGTGGCTGGTCACCGCATCCTCGGCATAGCGCGTGTCTATGGAAGGGGTAAAAATCTCTACCTTTTGGCGGGCAAACTGGGCGCGTTTCAGCCTTCGGATAAGCTCTTCGGTCTTTCCTGAAAACATGGAACCGCAGATTACCTCAATCCAGCCAAATTGTTCTTTCTGATTTACGGTATTTTCAAGAAACATAGTTTAATTTTACGCGAAACATTGGGTACTAATTAAATTTCCAAACGATTTGTCCAACTTGAAGATTGTTTGAAATCTCCATAAAATGGTAGATTTGAACAAGAAAACAAAAATAGTTGACGTTTACATAAAGGATGCGTAAATTTATAAAAACAAAATAGAAATTCCGGTTAATTTAAAAAGATATGAAGAAGAAACTCCGCGAGCAAATATCAGGTCTCGCAAAGCAACTTATTGAGGAAGAGAAAACATTTAATGCCGCTTCGGTAAAGGGATTGGTGATCGAGCTGCATGAAAAATTGGCCGTTTTGGAATATCTTGAAAATCAAATTGGGGAACCTTCAGAAGAACCGCTTGCCGAATCGCTCGATTCCAAAAGTTTCCGGGAAGAAAACTGGTTTACCGAGCCCGAGCCCGTGCCACAGCCAGAGCACAAAGAAGACCTCATTGAGCCTTTGATGGAAAAAATAAAGGACATCGTAGCCCAGATGCCCGAGGAAAGCGAGCGCATTGATGAGCTTTTGGATGAAATGCTTCCGAAAAATCACGAACATTCAACTGCCGAAGTAAGGGCAAAGCCATCTGTAAAATACACTAAGAACGATTTGGAGGAATTTGCTTCAAATTATCAGCAGATGCCGGAATTTGAAAGAAAAGCACCCGAGCTTTTTCCAAAATCAGTTGAAGGAACCCCGGCGAGTAAAACCATGACCGAATCGCGCGCAAAATCGCTCAATGACACCATAAACAAAGGATTGAATATTGGCTTGAACGACCGTTTGGCATTTATAAAGCACCTTTTTGAAGGCCAGTCCGAGGATTATACCCGCGTGCTTTCCCAGATAAATACGATGGAGAGTTTTGAGGAAGCGCAAAATTTCATTAATGAAAAAGTGCGGCCCGATTACAACCATTGGCTCAATAAAGATGAATATTCCGAAAGATTTTTGAATATCATTGAAAAGCGTTTCAACTAAATTTTCAAAATATGACAGCCCAAAAAACCATCTACTGGATAGCCACAGGGCTGCTCAGTGCACTTTTTCTCTATTCGGCATTTCTATTTTTAACAGACACGCTCGTCATTCAAGGCCATTATCAGGATTATCAATACCCTTCCTACTTGGTGGTGCCTATGGCCATTGCAAAAATTTTCGCAATTTTGGTTATTCTTTTCCGAAAGCCAAAATGGGTTATGGAATGGGCGTATGCCGGTCTGTTCTTCGACCTTGTATTGGCCTCCTTTGCGCATTATCGCTTGGGCGATCCAAACCTTACGTTAACGCTGTTGGGGATTTTATTTTTATTGATTTCCTATTTCTTCGGAAAAATTGTACGTCCATAAATTATGTCGGGAAAACTTTACTTAGTGCCCACGCCCATTGGCAATTTAAAGGATATGACCTTGCGCGCCATTGAAGTGCTGAAGGAAGTAGATTTAATTCTTGCAGAAGATACTCGCAACAGTGGAAAACTGCTGAAACATTTTGAAATCGACACCCAGATGCACTCCCACCACATGCACAACGAGCACAAAACGGTGGAAGGCATTGTAAAGCGAATTCAAGGTGGTGAAAACATCGCGCTCATTAGCGATGCGGGCACCCCGGCCATTAGCGACCCCGGATTTTTATTGACCCGAGCCTGCGTGGAAGCTGGCATTGAAGTGGATTGTCTGCCCGGTGCCACCGCTTTCGTTCCGGCGCTTGTAAATAGCGGTTTCCCGAACGATCGATTTGTTTTTGAAGGTTTCCTTCCGGTGAAAAAAGGAAGGCAAACCCGGCTCGAACTTTTAGCCGAAGAGACCCGAACCATCATTTTTTACGAATCACCGCACAAGCTGCTGAAAACGCTTGCACAGTTTGTGGAATATTTCGGCGCCGAAAGACAAGTTTCCGTTTCACGCGAACTCACGAAACTGCACGAAGAAACCGTTCGCGGCACTGCCGAAGAAGTTTTAAAACACTTTGAAAACAAGCCGCCTAGGGGGGAGATCGTGGTGGTAGTTTCGGGAAAAAAATAAAACCTATTCCATAACCAGACTAGTGGATTGCTGGATCAAATTTAAATAATAAGATGCTTTTTGTGGATCTATCGTCACGTCAACGGTATCGGAAAGTTCCATATTGGCATCAAAAACATAAAAAAATATTTTTCTCATTCGGATGATTGCGTTTTCCAAAGGAAAATTGGATATTTTCAAAAGCATCATAAAAAACCATCATTTCGAGTTCCTTTCCTTCCCAATTCTTTTTAAATTCGGCAATTGCCACCTATCCTTCTTTATAATAGCGTTTATATTCTACTCCGTTTTCCATTTTGAGTTTTGCCTTAACATCGCCAAACTTGTCATAAATTACTTTTTCACCAACCATTTTTCCCTTTTCGTAACCAACTTCAGAGAGTAATTCACCTGATTCATAAAACTCCCTTTGGATTCCATCCTGTCTGCCGTTTTTATAGTTGTATCCCTTGGTAAGTTGTCCATTTGCATTGTAGGAAGCATAAACGCCATTTAAGAAACCGCGCTTGGTTTGGAACTCTTCGGAAGGTTTTCCTTGATGAACCACAACAAAATGCCCAGTCATTAATTCCTTGTCATTATCATAATATAATTTTATATCATAGTTGTTGCGAACAGCCTCAAAATCATCGTAAGTTATTGTCTGTTTAGAATTCATCCGAACTTCATCAACAGCGTCTATCACTTTATTACAGGAAAATAGAAGTACTGAAAATGATGAAAATAGTATTAATTTTTTAACCATTTTTATGCTATTATTAAATATGTTTCCCTTTATTCCACCCATGCTTGCCAAGATACTGCTCCCCACTTTCCACAGCGCCCTCTTCAATAGCAGTTCCCATAGAGTCGTTCCAGCGGTTTAAATAACCAAAAAGCGAAATAACGCCAAGCATTTCCACAATTTCGCCTTCGTTCCAATATTTGTAAAGTCTTTCTTTAATTTCATCATTCACAGCATTTGGCACTTGGCTGGCAGCCAAAGAAAAGTCCAAAGCGGCACGTTCCGCTTCCGAAAAGGCGGGATGGGTTCTGTATTCCCAAATGTTGTCAAGCTGTTCCTGCTCCGCTCCGTAGCGTTCCGCAGCGCGGATGGCGTGCGCTTGGCAATAGCGGCAACCTGTGGCATTGCTGCTTATCCAAGCAATCATTCTTTTTAAAGCCGAGGGTTTCGTTGAAAAATTCAGCCAATTGTTTGGTTTCGGCGTCGTGGTTTGGGGAAAGCGGTGTTACTAATGGCATCGGTAATTTTTAGAATATTTTATCCGAAGATAGGAATTGCCGATGGCAAATTCCAAATCACAAACTCCAAATTTCAAAAAAGCGTTTAATTCTTCAGCAGTCTAAAAACGCCGTTCTGGGTTTTCAGAAAATAAACCCCACTTTGGGCGGAAGAAAGATTTATCAGTGATTTCTTTCCAGTCAATTCACCCGTTGTAATAATTTTTCCGGTTATATCTGTTATTTGATAAGCTGAATTTTCAGAAAAAGATTTCTGTTCAATATTGAAAATTCCGTTTGATGGATTTGGGTAAACATCTGTTATTTGGTTTTTAAACTCAGGGACAGACAAAGGATTGTTGTTGTGACGGAGCATTACAATGTCTTCTTCACCATTGTACCACAATGTATAACCAATAGTCACAATCTTTCCGTCTTCCTGCATCATACTTTTTGAGTTGTAAAATTCTACAGATGGTGATGCCCCGGTAAAAGAATTATCCAGGGTTCCTCCCGAAAAAAATCGTGATAGCACATAAACACCCCCTCCTTCAAAACAATCGGGAAGCCTGCCTCCAATGAGCATTCTTTGATTTTGCTGAACTATCAAGTCAGAAATATAAAGTCCTGAAATTGGAAGTAAAACCGTTCCATTGTTTCCAAAGTTAGTGTCTGGTGTACCATCATTTAAATATTTTAAAAAGAAAGGCTGCATAACTGGCTCGAAAAGATCTACACATGCCCCACAACTTCCGGCAATAATTATTTTATTATCATTTGTAAAATCAAGACTTGCCGTACTAAAATTCATGGGATTTAAAGCATCAATATTTTTAACTGTAACCCCAGCATTTCCAAAATTTGTGTCCAAATAGCCGTCTGGCAGCAATTTCATCAAAAAAACATCAGTATCTGCATTATTATCAAGAGTCCCTAAAACAAAAATATTTCCCTGATTATCCACTTTTGTTTCCCGAATTGTAAAACTTTCTCCAGTATAATCTGAGACCGCTGTACCGTTTACACCAAATAATAGATTTAACGTGCCATCGCTAAGATAATGTGAAATAGAAACTTCATCGTTAGCAGAAAATCGGAATAATAAAAAAGAATCATCCTCTAAGTGCATCATACTATAATTCCCTGGAATGGAAACCGTACCATTGGTGCCAAAACTATTGTCCAATTCACCACTATTCAAATATCTCGCAACAATAAAAACTGTATTTGATCCTTGATCTTGGTTTCCTGCGGCTACAATTTTATCTTGATTATCAACAAATAAAAAATCATATCCGTAAAAACCACTCCCAAAATTCGCTGAAACTATACCATCAATTCCAAAAGAAGAGTCGACAGAACCATCTTCCAGAAACCTAACAAGTATTTTGTCATTTACATTATTTATATTTTTGGATCCCGATAAGATTAATTTTCCATCGTTTTGTTCCACAATTGTATATGCAAGGTCTTGACTATTATCTAAGTCTATCACTATAACTCCCCCATCCCCAAAAGAAGTATCAAAACTCCCATCCTGCGCAAAAGATACAAGAGAAGCCATTCCAGCCAAAAAAAGTAAAAGTGTTTTCATAATTCCAAAATTTAAAGGTTAGTAGGGGAGAATATTCCCACAAGATAATAAATTATTGAATACAAAAAACTCTTAAACAGTTATCGTAATTTTGTAATTTTATAGCTCTCCCCTTTATTCTAAATACAGCATACGCAAGAGTTGGAATTTAGAATCTTTAAACTTGGAATTTACAAAGTATATGCGCTGGACCCTAAAACCAAAACCCGATCCCGAAAAAGTAAAGTCTCTTTCAAAAGCATTAAAGGTGGAGCCCATAATCGCTTCGCTTTTGGTACAGCGCGGCGTGGAAACTTTTGAGGAAGCCGAGAAATTTTTTCGTCCAAGTTTGGGAGATCTGCATGATCCTTTTCTGATGAAGGATATGTACAAAGCCGTTTCAAGAATTGAAAAAGCAATCGAAAACGAGGAAAACATTTTAATCTACGGCGATTACGATGTGGATGGAACAACAAGTGTTGCCTTGCTTTCGTCCTATTTAAAAAGCTATTACCCCAACGTTTCAACCTATATTCCCGATAGATATGACGAAGGTTACGGCATTTCGTATAAAGGAATTGACTTTGCCGAAGACAATGATTTTTCACTAATAATTGCTTTGGATTGCGGCATAAAAGCTATCGATAAAGTGGCGTATGCTTCTGAAAAATATATCGATTTTATAATCTGCGATCACCACCGTCCGGGGAAGGAAATTCCTAAAGCCGTTGCCGTGCTCGACCCAAAACGCGAGGATTGCGAATATCCTTACAAAGAACTCTGCGGATGCGGCGTTGGTTTTAAATTGATCCAGGCATTAGCCGCAAGGCGAGGCTTGCAAATTGACGATTTACTGCTGTATTTAGATTTGGTTGCGACCGCAATTGCGGCAGACATTGTACCAATCACTGGCGAAAACAGAATCCTCGCGCACTACGGACTTAAAGTAATAAACAGCAATCCGCGCACGGGAATGCAAGCAATTCTTAAACAAATAAAAAAACAAACTCTCACCATTACCGATGTGGTTTTCATAATCGCCCCACGCATAAACGCTGCAGGAAGAATGAAACACGGCAATCACGCCGTTACTTTACTCACTGAAACCGATTTAGAAAAAGCGGAAAATTATGCCGCCGAAATTGAAAGTTTTAATACAGATCGCAGGGATGCTGACAAACAAATTACCGAGGAAGCCCTTCAGCAAATAATCCAAAATAAGGAAGAAGAACGAAAAACCACGGTTGTGTATCAAGAAAATTGGCATAAAGGCGTTATTGGTATCGTGGCTTCCCGCTTGACGGAAACGTATTACCGGCCCACGTTAGTCTTTACCAAAAGTGGCGAAAAGCTCGCCGCCTCGGCCCGTTCTGTTAAAGGTTTTGACGTTTACAACGCTTTGGAAAGCTGTGCCGAACACATTGAACAGTTCGGCGGGCATATGTATGCCGCAGGTTTAACGCTGTTTGAAAAAGATTTTGAAAATTTTAAAAATGAATTTGAACGCGTGGTTTCAGAAACCATCGATCCGCATTTACTCACGCCCGAAATTAAAATAGATGCTGAAATAGATTTGGAAGACATCACCCCAAAATTCTATAGAATTTTAAAACAGTTCGCCCCTTTCGGTCCGGGAAATATGACACCAACATTTATGACCCAAAACCTAAAAGACACTGGCTGGGGAAAATGTGTGGGTGTAGACAAAACGCATCTTCGCGTTGTTGTGAAACAGGGAAATTCAAATCAATTTACGGGAATCGGTTTCGGGCTGGCAGATAAACAGGATATTGCCTGTAACGGAAAACCCTTTAACGCAGTCTATTGCATTGATGAAAATGAATGGCAGGGGAATGTTAGTCTGCAATTACGGTTAAAGGATATTCGGGAATAACATTTATTTCATTTTTGGTTGTTGTAGGGACAGAGCATGCCCGGTCCCTACAACCTAAACAATTTAATTATTTTGAATTGAATTGTTTTAATTCAAATTTTTCGCCATCAAAAACCCCGTAGGTATAATGGTTTATCCAATCGCCAAGATTATAATAGGTTGAATTTTCGCCTACCTTAATTTCCATCGGCAAATGGCGGTGGCCAAAAACAAAGTAATCAAAATGTTTGTTTTCCAGTTTTCGTTTTGAGTATTGGGCAAGCCATTCTTTTTCCTCGCCCAAAAATTCTTTGTCCTCATCACCAGAAATCAACTTGTTTTTTACTGAAAGATGCTGCGCCACGCGAACGCCAATATCTGGATGCAACCACCTAAAAAGCCATTTTGAAAACGGATTGATAAAAACTTTTTTCATCCGCTTGTACCCTTTGTCTCCCGGACCTTTTCCGTCGCCGTGGCCAATGAAGAAATGTTTATTATTGAAAATAAATTCTTTCGGGTCGTGATAAACGGGAATATTGAGTTCTTTTTCAAAATAATCGTGCATCCACAGATCGTGGTTTCCCACAAAAAAGTGAATTTGGATGCCGCTGTCGCGAAGCTCCGCCAATTTTCCCAAAACGCGTACAAAACCTTTTGGCACCACGGTCTTGTATTCAAACCAAAAATCGAAAAGATCGCCAAGTAGGAAGATTGCTTCGGCATCGTGTTTTATGGTGTCGAGCCATTTCACAAAAATCTTTTCGCGCGGCAAGCTTTCGGCCTGTGTGGGCGCGCCAAGATGGTTATCGCTAGAAAAGTATATTTTTTTGCCTTGCGGGATTTGCATGGAGCAAAGATAGTGAAAGTGAATTGTCGGAGTACTTTTTTATTAAGTTGTATGTTTTGTTATAACAATGTAGTAACTTTGTGTAAATTATTCAAAAATGGAAGCGAAAATAATAAAGGTTGGTAATTCAAAAGGAATCATTATACCAGCCAAATTTCTGAAGCTCATCGGCCTCGAGGAAAAAGTTGCCATCGAAATTGAAGATGACAAAATGATCATTACCGCAGCAAAATCAAAACCTCGTGAAGGATGGGAAGAAATGCTGGCAGAAGATGTGGCAAAATATGGGCAGCCCGAAAGATTGATGCCGGATTTTTTTGAGGAAGAAAATAATACGGATTGGGAATGGTAAAACAGTATGATATCTATTGGGCAAATCTGGATCCAACCTTGGGAAGCGAAATAAAGAAAAGTCGTCCGTGCGTTATCATTTCCCCCAATTTTTCAAATAATATTTTGAACACAGTTCTTGTAGCGCCCATCACATCTACCCTTAGAAATTTTCCGATGCGAATTGAGATTACTTTAAAAGGAAAAAGAGGGCAAATCGCATTAGATCAAATAAGATGCATAGATAAGTTGCGATTAGGCAACAACATGGATAGTTTAAACAAAAGATCCATCAAGGAATTAAAAGCAATTCTTTCGGAATATTTGATTGAATAATTGTTAATTATCCCCCGCAAACCACTCCGCATAACTGCTATCGGTTTCCTGTAGTCGTAAGGAGTGAAGCATTATATTTTTAGGAAGACGCTTTTTTATTTTTTCAGAAAAATCAATCACCATCATTTCGCTGGTGGGCTGATAATCTACCAAAAGCACGCTGTGGCCGCGGTCGCTCAGTTCCTTTGCCAATTCTACGTGGGGTGTATTTTTATTGAAAACGGTAGCGTGGTCAAAAACATCGACGATTTCTTCCTTTACAATTTTTTTTAGGTCGCCAAAATCGATTACCATCCCGAATTTTACGTTATCGTTATCAGAAATCGGGGTGCCGATAACAGTTACCGAAAGCTTATAACTATGCCCGTGCACATTTCTGCATTTGCCGTCGTAGCCGTAAAGCGCGTGGCCGGTTTCAAAAGAAAAAATCTTGGTAATGCGTATCTGTTTCATTGTATAAAGTTGGGGCAACAAAGATACAATTTTATACGCCCACGATTTAAAATGTAGCTTTTGAAAAAAGCAGGCGTTGTTTTCACTAAAACCACACGTGGTTTTGAGTAAAAGCACACGTGGTTTCTCCCTGGAGAAGCTTATCTTTATAATTAATGAAAAAACCAATCGGTTTCTGCACTATATTTGCCCACTTTTTTAAAGATATATAAAAATGACCGAAGAACTTTTTGAGCAACTGCAATTTGTTGAAAACCCGCTGTTTGAAACTATCATTGACGATCTTCTCCAGCAGCAATACAGCATTGTGAACGATTTTTTTTCTTCGGAAGAAGTGGAGATTTTGCGCGGTTCATTGCTCGCAAAATACGAAGCGGACCGTTTCAAAAAATCTGCCATCGGCAACCGAACCAATGAGGAAATCGACAAAAGCATCCGCGGCGATTTTATTCTTTGGATGGACGAAAAGAATGCCAACGAAGCCGAAATTCTCTTTTTCAAAAAAATAAACGAGTTGGTCAATTACCTAAACAAAACCTGCTTCTTGGGAATTCTGCACAAAGAGTTTCACTACGCGGTATATCCAACCGGCACTTTTTACAAGCGGCATTTGGACACGTTTCAAAACGACGACCGCCGAAAGCTTTCCATAGTTTGCTATCTGAACGAAGACAATTGGCTGCGCGAAAATGGTGGCGAGCTCACCATCTATACAGATAAGGAAGATCTGGATATTTTACCGCTTCCGGGGCGAGTGGTAATTTTTGAAAGCCAAGTTTTAGAACACGAAGTGAAGGTGGTAAAAGCTTCGGAACGTATGAGCATTACGGGCTGGCTAAAAACGCGGTAGTTTTTGGAATCTCACCCTGAAGTCTAAAAGCTTAAATCAATCATCAGAGATATATCTTATGTTCGCGGCAATAGTCCGCAATATAACTCTGTAGATTTTCTACCGCATTTTTAAAATTTACACGTTCACTTTCCCCAAAACGTTCCGCTTCCAAATCCCTTTTTAATTCCATCGAAATGCTTTCACGAATTTCGCGCACGAGAATTTTTAGGTATTTCTCTTTGCTCATTTCTGAAACCTGCTGCAGATCAATCAAGGCTTCGCAGACTTCTTCATATTCGGAAACCAGCTCTTTTACCGAATTATTTTCAAGTAATTCGGGATTGTTTCTAAATATTTCGGAAGGGGTTTTCAATTCAAAATAATTATTTATTTCTGATTTTTTTATAGACCACAGCTGCAATTACCAATACTGCCAATATCAAAAAGAGCCCAGGCCCGCCAAAGAATTTTAACCAATCCATTTTTTGTGATTCGTGTCCCGATAGTCATCGGGATGTGATTTGTTAATCGTTAATTGTTAATTCGAAATCCATCGCTTCCTATTTCCTGTTTCCTGTTTCTTGTTTCTTGTTTCTTGTTTCGTAAAAGTATTAATTTTCTATCAGCGGAATATATTTTCTTCGGAATTTAACCATCAAAGCAACCGCGCGGTATGCCACCCAAACAATAAGTGCCGTCCAAATACCTATCAGGCCCCAATCCATATATTTCGAAAAATAAAGCACAGGAATGAAGCCGAAAAGAGTTGCTCCCAAAAGTACATTTCGCAGGTAGCCCATTTCACCCAACCCCTTAAAGATAGAGTCGAGCGTAAACGCCATAGCATTGAATGGTAAACAGATGAGCACCATAAAAAACATACCGTAAAATATGGAAAGTACCTTTTCATCTTTGTTGAAGAGTAAGCCCAGTGGTTCGTAAAGCAGCAATCCAAATAATACTAGGCCAGCAGCTACGGCGAGGTTGTAGCCGTTCACTTTTTTAGTTAGCTTCCAAAGCGAACTGTAATTGCGTTCCCCCAACAATTTGCCGCTGAGAATATTACCCGCTGCGCCATACCCGTCAATGAAAAACGCAGTGAAAATCCAAATATTAAAAGCGATGGTGTGGGCGGCAATATATTCCTTCCCCAAGGCGGCGGCTTCACGGGTAGCCAAGATTAAGGCCGTATTTAATGCCACCGAGCGTAAAAAGAGGTTGAAGCTCATGCTCACCAATCGTTTTATTTCTGGATGCAGGGGAAATTTCAGCTTTAGGGAAATTTCGGTTTTCTTTAAAAGTAGCACAAAGGCAATGACCGCCATTACCGTTTGAGAGATGAGGCTGGCCCAGGCAGCGCCCTTTATGGCCATTGGCATTATAAATCCCTCAATGCCATAGACTAAGGCGAAATCCAACCCGATGTTCAGTACAGCGCCTATGGTGGCAATTATCATAGGCCAAAATGTATTCTGTAGCCCGCGAAACAATCCAAAGACCGCGAATGTAAAAAGCGTGAGCGGAAACCCCCAAACCCGAATGTTGTAATAATCAATACTAGAGGTGAGCACCAGCCCTTCGGCATTTAGGAGTTTAAAGATTTCTTCCACAAAAAAATAAGTAGAAAAAAGTACGATAACACTGAGGGCAATATTGAAATAAATAGCCTGCGCTGGAAAGTTGTGAAGTTCATTTAATTTGCCGGCGCCCAGATTTTGTGATACAATTGCAGAAATAGCGCTTCGGGTTTGCGCCAAAATCCAGATTAAAGCAGACAAAAACGAACCCACGATACCCACTGCGGCCAAGGATTCAATTCCAAACTCGTTAATATTTCCCACCACGGCAGCATCTGTTGCCGAGAGGACCGGCTCGGCGATTCCAGAAATGATTGCCGGAATGGCGAGTTCTTGGATACGTTTGAAGGAAATATCTGTTTGTAGCATCGTGAAACGGCAAAACTAAGCAAAATGAAAAAAGGCAATGGAAGGGTTTTGGGATAAAATATATAAATTTGGTTGAAATGTTAAAGCGTTATATATTCAATGGCAATTAATATTAATTTTACACTTAATTAAATCAAGTTTCAAAATATGAAAAATATCTTGGTGCCCGTAGGTTCTTCGGCAAACGCAATCAGCAACTTGCAGTATGCCATCGACTTGGCAGAATCAATACAAGCTAATGTGTATGTGGTTTCTGTTTTTCAGGAGCTTTCCAAGGTTGGTGGTCTTTCAAAAGTGAATACTATTTTAAAGGAAGAGTCGGAAAACCGTTTGGATGAAGTGGTTTCACAAGTAAATAAAAAAGGCGTACAAGTGATTGCACACCCCGTAAAAGGTGATGTGTTGGAAGGCATTGGGCGTATAAGCAAGCAAGTGCCCATTGATTTAATGGTGCTGTCTCCACGAAGCAATTCAATAAAGGAGGAAGTGTATTTGGGAAAAACTTCTGGCAAATTGCTAAAACAGACAAACATTCCAATCTTGGTAGTACCCGAAGGAGCAAAATTCCAACCGCCAAAGACGATGTTGATGGCTTTTAAAAATGGCACTTTTGAAAACGACAATCTATTGGAGGCCGTCCGACAGTTTAAACAGAGTTTTGGAACCGAAGTAAACGTACTTCACGTGGAAACGCCTGAAACTACTGAGGAAATGAAAAATGTAACTCCTAATTTAAAGACTATCCAAAATTCATATACACAGGTTGAGGCGGCAACTACCTTTCAGGCCGTAATAGAATACTTTCAGCAGTTTAACCCAGATATGCTCTGCGTAATACGCAGAAAACGTGGTTTCTTTAAGAAGCTTTGGGAAAAGAACGAAATCCATAAACGGGAGTTTCACACGAGCAAACCTTTGCTAGTACTGCCGGTACAGGATTAGGTAGAGGTTTTCACAATAAAAAAGCCACCGCGGAAACGGTGGCTTTTTTGTGGAGAATATCGGAGTCGAACCGATGACCTCTTGCATGCCATGCAAGCGCTCTAGCCAGCTGAGCTAATCCCCCAATTGCTGTTTAGGATGCCAAAAATAGTAATTTTTTTAATACAAGCTTCATTTTAAAAAAGCAATTGTAGTTTTAACTGCAGAATTTAATTCATTTGGCAACATCTCTTCTTGCCAAGGATGTTTTGAATTGAAAACATGGTCTGCCCCCTCAATTACGGCCAACTCACTTTGTGGATTCCAGGAATGTATTGCTTTTGCCTCCTTCGTCGAAACCGTGGGATCCTCACTCCCGTGGACAATAAGAAGTGGGACCTTTAACGATTTTACCGCTCTACGAATGGAAAACCGCTCCTCGTTCTCTTTAAAATCCCGATAGAATTGAAATTTATGTGGCAACATTTGTTTGGTCCGGCTGTTTTCTACATAGGTAACGCCAGTTTCTTTCCATTGTTTAAAAGACTCAGACTCTTCTTGAAATCGAGCTTTAAAATCGCTTACACTTGCCCAGGTAACCACTTTATTTATTCGGTCATCCGCTTCTGCTTTAATCAGCGCTATTCCGCCGCCACGGCTATGGCCAATTAGAGAAATTGATGAACTTTCACTTGGGATATCTTCGTTGCCTTTTTCAATATAATTTAGAACCCTGTCCAGATCTTCGAGTTCCAAACTGAAATTATTTGCAGCAAAAGCCTCCAAATCTGGAAAATCAATCGGGTTTTCCACGGTACCGCCGTTGTGCGAAAAATTGAATTTCACGAAGCAGAAACCTGCATCTACAAAGGCTTCAGCCACCAAATGCCAAGCGCCCCAATCCTTAAATCCTTTGTAACCGTGACAGAAAATTACCAATGGCTGTGGCTTTTCCGTTTTATTGTAATAAACATCGTAAAGGATTGGCTTTTTATTTTCTGAAGTGAGCACTCTGTTTTTTCTAATTATCATCAATCTATTTCTTTTTCAGTGAAAGGAAGTTGTGGATCACAAATTTCCAGAATAAGTTTTTTTAATTCAATAGTAAAAGTCTCTAAAGTTTCGGCCGTTATTTGTTGGTCCCGTTTGCTGTATGCGGATGTTTTGGTTCCAAATTTCAGAAATCCACTTGCCAGGTTCTTGAATGAAATTATTCCCGCTTCAGCCCCGTGAATCGGCAGGTCTTTGTTCATCATTAAAGCGTATGTCAGCACTTGAAAGGCCTTGCTGAATTTATAATCTTTGCTCAACTCTTCCCAATCCATTATTTCCACATCGCCTTGGTTTACCAGACCTGTTTTATAATCAATGATTCGCAATTGTCCGTTGTACTCGTCCACCCTATCAACCTTGCCGTGGATTTTTACGGGAAAATCCAACTCCGGGATTGGAATTTCCAAAGTTAAATCGGTTTCAATTTTACGTATTTTTATAGTGTTTCCCGCTTCCACCTCGGCAATTTCTCGATCTATAAAGTTTGAAATATAGCGCTTTGCAACTTCAAAAATGATGAGGTTTTTTCCTTTTGAGAACGTTCCTCCCCGAAATGTTTTTTTAAATTGTGCAGTTACTTCGTCGTGTACACGATTTTTCATCCCCACGAGATCGTCAACCGCAAGCAGTGAATTTTCCAGGGGTTGATAGAATTTTTCCAAAGTGTCGTGTATTATGGTTCCCAAGGTGTTGGCAGCCACGGTTTCTTCAACTTCTTCAAATTCACTCAACCTTAAAATCTTTTGAAAATAGAATTCCAATGGATTTCGGATATAGCTAGTAAGGGCAGAGGGCGAAAATCCCTTGGCGGCAATCTCGCGCAGCCTTTGCATTACACTTTCCGTTTTTTGGATCTGCTTTAGTGATTGCGGCGCTATTTGAACTTTTGGTGCCAGCACTTTCTTTTCGATGGTGTGGTTTGGATGCTTTTCTATTTCCAACTGCCGAATAAATCGGCTCTTTTCACCTGTATTTATTCCTTCGGAATGGTTGTTATACAGCAAGGTTATATTTTTTGCGCGATGCAGCAATCGATAGAAGTGATAGGTATAAATAGCATCTTTTTCGGGGAAAAGCGGCAGATTAAATTGTTGTTTCAGATCGTACGTGATGAAAGAGGCATTTGATTTACCAGAAGGAAAAATTCCTTCGTTTACCGAGGTGATTATAACATTTTCAAAATCGAGCACCCGCGTTTCCAAAACCCCCATTACTTGCAGTCCCCCATACGCGTCGCCCTCAAAATCTAACGATGTGGTTGCGGTTAGTTCTGAAAAAAGGGTGAGAACGCTCTTAACGGATTTCAGATGTGTATATTTTTGATTAAGCGCGTCAATTTTGCCAAAAATATCATAGAGATGATGTAGCACTATCCTATCAATGGAGGCCGTTTCGTATTTGTTTTGCAGTTTTTCGATAATTCGTAAGGAAGATTTTATTGCCATTTCACTCTTCTCTCTCCAATTATTAAAAAGTAGTTCTAACCCGTCGGCATTGGAAGGTTCTGACATTTCCAACAAATCCTGAAAGGAAATATGCGTAATGTTATTTTGAACTAATTTTTGAGCGAGCTCACCGGCATCGGGCAAAAGATTTCTACCGAGCGGATGATTAACAATTGAAAGAATATCTTTATAATACAGCGTTTCGGTATTGCGCTGATGAATTGCGAAAAGTCTTTCGAAAAATCCCACAGCAGGAAAATTGCCAACGGAAACGCCCATTGTAAGATTAAGGGCCTTTACATTTGAAGGCAGCGAATAAAGTAAGGGAACTAACAGATTTTCGTCACCTAACACAATGGCCGTCTTATTTATTTCTTCGGGAGAAAGCGTGGCTAGCACTTCACCCACATACTTAGCCTGTCCGATATTTTTCTGAACTTCTATAAATTTAAAGTGCTTTGCCTTTTCGAAGTTTTGGGCGACAATGATAGGGGCGTTGTCCTTAAAGAATTTCCAATTTTTTATATATTTTCTAATGAAATACGAAGCACTGTGTTTTGAATCTTCATAAAAAGTACGGTCTGCATCCCAATAAATCTTGGTGTGGCCAGTTTCCAATAGTTCTTGGATAATGTGCTGTTCCGCCGTGTTTAGTGCATTAAATCCAAGGAAGATATGTGGCTTTCTTCGATTGTGGTTAATATAATGTTCAATATTTGAAGAGGCCTCTCGATAAACCATTCCCTGATAACCTAAATGCTCCTTTAAAAGTAAGGATTGGATATTGCTATAGAAGAGTGGGAGACTTTCCCAAAACTGTATATAGTTATTAATAAGTTCGGTCTTTTCATCCTTTACACCCCATCTTTCCATGGTTTTAATGCTGGCCAAATAACTAAAAAAGGAGGCGGGTTCTACTAGGTGTCGATCAATCTCGTTGAAATCGTTTAACAGCGTTCCTGCCCAAGTGGAATAGGTTTCAAAATCGTCCTTTTCAGGAATGCTTTCCGTATTGAGATAGGCTTCATAACTCTTAAACAAAAGCTCTGTATTGTCTATAATTTCAAGATTTGACATTTCCGTAACGAATTCCTCTATGCTGCAGATTCTGGGCGCGAAGAAAGTTTTATGGGAATTCTTTTTCAATTCATTTAATAGAAACCCGCCTGCCCTTTTACTTGGCAATACAAAGGTTATTTCGGATATATCGGCAGAAGTAGATTGAATGTGGGCCAGGGCTTCTTGAAGAAATGTTATCATAGCCTAAAAATAAGAAACGCCCCCGAAATTCGGAGGCGTTTCCACATTATTTATTATAATCTATCTGTTGAAATTATTTTTCCAAAGAAATTTCAACACGACGGTTTTGTTGTCTTCCAGCTGCAGTGTTGTTAGTTGCAATTGGTCTTTCTTCACCAAAACCTTCAGATCTTAGACGATCATCATCCATTCCGATATTCACAAGATAATCGTGAACAGAAGCAGCTCTTTCTTTAGAAAGCTTCATGTTGTAGGCATCGCTACCACGGCTATCAGTGTGTCCTTCGATTAGGAACTTAGCGTTTGGATATTCTTTCATAATATCGGCTATGCTCTGAAGCGCAGAATAAGATTCTTTTCTGATGGTTGCTTTGTCATAGTCAAACAAGATAGTTTTAGAGTAGTCGTTCAATTGCTTGATAACTTCTACAGAAACTTCTGGACAACCTTTGTTGGCAACTGTACCAGGTACATCTGGACACTGATCATCTTTGTCAAGAACGCCATCGCCATCTCTATCTGGCCAAGGGCAACCGTTGTTAGCTTTTGGACCTGCTTCGTTAGGACAAGCATCGTCTTTATCAGCGATACCGTCACCGTCAGCATCAGGACATCCGTTAAGAGCAGCTAAACCAGCTACAGTAGGACATTCATCAAGATGATCTGGCACTCCGTCACCGTCAGTATCAGGACATCCGTTAAACTCAGCTAAACCAGGAGTGTTTGGACATTCATCAAGTCTATCTTCAATTCCGTCACCGTCAGTGTCAGGACATCCGTTAAATTCAGGAAGACCTGGAGTTTCTGGACATTCATCATCTTTGTCGTAGATACCATCACCGTCAGTATCTTTTCCACCAAATTGGAATACAATACCAGCAGAGTGCTGGAAGTGAGTGATTCCATAAGTATCTTCAAATGCGTGCTTATAAGTTGACTGCAAGTTAAGTGCTAGGTAATCGTTGAACCAGAATTTAACACCCGCAAGTGCATTACCAGTACCAAATCCGATATCATCTACCCAGGTATAACCACCACCAATACCGATAGATGGATCAAACCAGCCACCGCCAAAAGCGTTTCTGAAGCTGTATTTAATCTCCCCATCTGCTGAATAGTAGCTAAGATCAGCTGCAGGGGCATCTCCTATTTTATCAATACGGTTGATAGAACCCGCTGCTGTAAAAACAAAACCACCACCCATATAGCGGCTGATAGCAAGTCTTGATACTGAAGGCAGGATGTTCCAGTGATCGTTCGCATTAAAGTATTCATCAAAATAGTCTCCTCGTAGGGAAGGATCAATACGTCCTTTATCGCTTGTTCCGACTGGATAAACGTCAACAGCGTTTACACCAACCTCAACAGCCCAAGGATTGTTTTCGTCTTGTGCGTTCGCCACCCCGATTCCCATAAAAAGGACAGCAGCAACTAATAATCTGTTAAGATGTTTCATATTCGATTGTTTAATTTTTAAGTGTTAATTAAGAGCAAAAGTAAGTTGTTAAATATTATAAACAAAAGCAAATCTAATAAAATTTTCCTAAAGTCGTTGCTATTGATACGCAAATAAAGGATTTGCTAATCAATAACTCCCAATTTTTTTCCAATCTTGGTAAAGGCCGTTATTGCTTTGTCCAAATGCTCTTTCGTGTGCGCTGCCGAAAGCTGAACGCGGATTCGGGCTTTTCCTTTCGGAACCACAGGAAAGAAAAAACCAATTACATAAATACCTTCCTCCAAAAGCAAGTCGGCCATTTGCTGTGAAAGCTTGGCATCGTAGAGCATTACTGGCACAATTGCACTTTCACCATCTATTATATCAAATCCCGCAGCTTTCATTCCCTTTTTGAAGTAGGCGGTATTCTCCCAAAGTTTATCCCGTAGCGATGTATCGTTGGAAAGCAGATCAAATACCTTTATTGAGGCCCCAACGATTGCAGGAGCTAATGAATTTGAAAATAGATACGGCCGCGAACGCTGGCGAAGCATTTCAATAATTTCTTTCTTCCCAGTAGTATAACCACCCATAGCCCCACCCAAGGCTTTTCCAAGTGTTCCCGTAATTATATCTATACGGTCCATAACTCCTTTTTCTTCTAAGGTGCCTCGGCCCGTTTCCCCGATGAAGCCGGTAGCATGGCATTCGTCAATCATTACCAGGGCATCATATTTATCAGCAAGGTCGCATATCTTGTCTAATGGAGCTACCAAGCCATCCATTGAAAACACTCCGTCCGTAACAATAATTTTGAAGCGAGCCCCTTTTTCATTTGCAGCAATAAGTTGATTTTCCAAATCTTCCATATTGCTATTTTCATAACGATAGCGTGCTGCCTTGCAAAGACGAACTCCATCTATAATGGAGGCGTGGTTCAAAGAATCTGAGATAATGGCATCCTCTTCGCCAAGCAACGGCTCAAATACTCCTCCGTTAGCGTCGAAACAAGCCGCGTAAAGTATGGTATCTTCGGCGCCATAGAATTCTGCAATCTTTCGCTCCAACTCTTTATGGATGTCCTGTGTACCACAAATAAAACGAACGGATGACATTCCAAATCCATGGGTGTCCATCGCATCTTTTGCAGCTTGAATTACCGCCTTGTGGGAAGACAGTCCCAAATAATTATTGGCACAAAAATTTATAACCTTTTGGCCGGTTGAAATAGTTATTTCCGCATCTTGGGGTGATGTAATAATGCGTTCCCTTTTGAAAAGACCGTTCTCTTTAATTTCTTCTAATTCGTTCTGTAAGTGTTCCTTTATTTTTCCGTACATAATTGCGCTTTTTAATGTTTCAAAATTAAGCTTTATTTATTACTATTCCATCCGAGAGGCTATATATAAGCATTTTTTCTGAAACCGTGATTCCCATATCCTGTAAGGCATTGGCATAATCCCTCAATTGATCATTATGGTGAATTTTTGGGCTACCTGTTTTATAATCAATTAAAATTGCATTGTTTTCAGTGCTTATATTTATTCTATCCGGTCTCAAAACCAGACCTTCTTTGGTGATTATGCTGCGCTCGTTATGCACACTACCTGTGCCATCAAACAGGTTTTTAAGATCGGGATGTTGGACGATTTGACACACCGTATTTTGCAGATTTTCAAATGTCTCCTTCGGCACTATGGCTCGCTCTTTCAATTCCATTAAAACCCGTTCTGCATCTTCTTGGGTGAATATTTGCGCCATAGTTTCGTGAAGCAGATTTCCGGTAGTGATTGCAGCCATTGTATGTGTTTCCAAGGAAATTTCTTCCGAAGAAACCATTTTTAAACCATGATTCGCTGGACTGCTTGACAGATATAGTGGCTCAATTTGGGAAACAGTTTTTTTCTTCTTTGAAATTTTCTCAGAATCTTTTCCAAATTCATAGATCATTTGGTCGCCATTCCATCTATTTTTATGCTTCAAAAACTCCATGAAAAGATGGTTGTAGGTGGAAGGAACCCCATCCTTCGGCTCTTTGGGCATTTCAGCAAAAACATACAGTTTCTCAACCGCACGGGTTAAGGTCACGTAAAGTAAATTTATATTGTCAAGTTCCAGTTGGCTTCTGTGGCCAAGGTATAGTTGTTCCCCAATCGGGCCGTAGTTTGCTATTTCAGTTTTATAATTTATCTGTCCTTTTTTAAAACCAAAGTCATCATTTTGCAAAGGATACCAGAGCTTGTCATACTTACCATCAAACAACTGAATGTCCGCAAACGGAAAAATAACTACTGGAAATTCGAGCCCCTTGGCTTTGTGGATTGTCATCAATTGCACTGCATTGGTACCTTCCCCGGCAGGAATGGAAGCACTTTCCTTTTTCGTTTCCCAATAGTCCAAAAACGAAATTTTATCTGCTTGGGGCTGCTGCTCAAATTCATAAACCAAATCCATAAACCCAAAAAGATATGCGTCTGCAAGTTCGGCTATTTTGAACTTTTCTATGCAATACTCGAAAGCCTCGTAAAGCGAAACCGAACGCATTGCCGAAAAGTTAAAATCAATGCCATGCTCTTTTAACACTTCGGTAAATTTCTCTTCGGAAATGTTCAAAAATTTCATGAAAAAGGTATGTTTTTCAAGTCGCTCACCCGAAATAGCTTCAGCTAATTGCAAATGATCGTAAAGTAAATCAAGCAATTGAATTTTGGCCTCGTCATTACCAGGGTTTAAACAAAGCTGCAAGGCCGATACAAGCATTTGCACCAAAGTAGAGAACTGCAGGAGCAAGGTTTCCGACGATATTACTGGCACGCCCTGCTCCATTAAAAATGCGCCCAGTGCTATGCCCTCTGCCTTTCTTCTGGTTAAAATGCAAACATCGCCTTCCGTGAAACCTTTCTCCTTTACACTTTGGATGGTTTCTAAAACAAGATTTGCATAAGCAATTTCCTTTTCTGATTTATTCTGTTTCTCAATGAATTCAAACTTAACGTACCCGTCTTTTTTGTCGTTACATTGCTGTTGGTTTCCTTCTTTGTAAAGTTTACTGTGGCTTCCATCGGCAAAATAGGAAGATATAAAGGTGAAAAATTCATTATTGAAATTTATTATCTCGTCGCAGCTACGATAATTGGTTCCCAAAGAGAGCACCTCTTTCTGTCGCTGAAAGGGATTATCAGCGCCGTACAATCCTATAAATTGCTCGGGCAGACCGCCTCGCCACCTATAGATGGACTGCTTGGCATCGCCCACCAACAGGAGACTGCCAGCGCTCGGATTTAATTCCTGCGACAAGGCGTTGTCAATTAGCGGTATCAAATTTTCCCACTGAAGTTTTGAGGTATCCTGAAATTCATCGATAAAAAAATGGCGGTATTTCTCCCCCATCCGCTCATATATGAAGGGGGCCGGCTGGTTTTTAATTTCCTTATTTATAAGCGAATTGAATTCTGAAATTGGAAAAATATTGCGTTCCTGCTTTATCGCCTCTATTTCTTGGCTTACCAGATTTATTACCGAAAGAGGCGTGATATTTCTTAACAAATTTTCAATCAAAAGCATTTCAAATACTAATTCTTTCGTGTGCTGAAAGTTTGTAATGAAATGGGGCGTTAATTCATCAATAATGTCACCAATACCTTTCGAGACCCTTCCCGGATAAAGCGGCTTTTCGCCCATTGTTTCCTGCCACTTTGCACTGAAGTTCAAATCTAACCTTCCACTGGCAAGATTCTGAAAATGTTTGGGCAAATAGCTGCCGCTGAAATCGTCAAACTGCAAACCGCTCTCTTCAATGAGCTGAAGAGTTTGGGAAGCGATCCTTTCAATTTCCGAAATAAGTTTCTTCTTTTGAAGTACTAATTGCTTTTTGAATTGAAGAAAATCTTCCAACGATTTCTGCTTCAGAATCGAAACATGGTCTGAGTCATTCTCGCTGTAGAGCAATTTTGCGGCATTGGTGATATCGCGCGAAATGTCCCATGATTTATCGTCATCGGTTTTTTCCAAAGCAAAATCGAGCAACACCCTTGTAATTTCCTTGTTTTCGCCCGCCTTGCTCAGTAAAAGATCCACAGCTTCGGCCAATAGTTCGGCGGTATCAAGGGTTACCTCAAAGTTTGTGGCCAGTTTTAAATCGCGTGCAAAGGTGCGGATAAGGCGGTGGTTGAATCTATCTATAGTCTCCACACTCAAGGCGGCGTAATTATGGAGTAGATTTTTCAGGATACGTTTGGAGCGCACCTGTATCTCCTTTAGGTCCAGTGCCGTTTCTTCCGAAATATTCAGCATCATAGGCGATGGATCGTGAAGGCTATTTTCCTCTGAAAAATTCACTAAACTCTGCACTATACGCTGCTTCATTTCGGCAACGGCTTTATTGGTAAATGTAATGGCTAGCAAATGCTTGAAATAGTCATCACTATTGGCAGAAATTATCTGCTTAAGATATTCCTTAACGAGGGTAAAGGTTTTTCCGCTTCCGGCCGCGGCATCATAAATTAAAAAGGAGGGTTCGGTTTTCAATTAATTCACATTTTGCACTAAAATAGTGTTTTTGAAGCTTTCAAATCAAATTAATCTATGGTGAAATAGAAATCTTATAAAAGCTATAACACTTTCGGCCCACTATTATGTTTAAATTTGAGGGAATTTAGTAATAACCAATAAAAAACAATATAATTATGTCTTTTGAACTACCGAAATTACCGTATGCATTTGATGCCCTGGAACCGCACATAGACGCAAAAACCATGGAGATACACCACGACAAGCACCACCAAGGTTATACCGATAAATTGAACGATGCCATCAAGGGCACCGATAAGGAAGGAAAAACAATTGAAAATATTTTGACCAATCTGGATATGGATAATAAAGCCGTCCGTAATAATGGAGGCGGATTTTACAACCACAGCCTTTTTTGGAAGGTAATGTCGCCAAACGGCGGTGGCAAACCTTCTGGAGATCTGGCAAAAGCGATTGATGATGCTTTTGGAAGTTTCGATGCATTTAAAGAGAAATTTTCTGAAGCAGCAAAAACACAATTTGGTTCCGGTTGGGCCTGGCTTTGCGTACACAAGGGAGGTAAACTGGAAATCTGCTCTACACCAAACCAGGACAACCCATTAATGCCAGGCGTAGGCTGCGGCGGAACGCCAATCTTAGGATTGGATGTTTGGGAACACGCCTATTACCTAAAGTATCAAAATAAGCGTCCTGATTATGTTGGTGCGTTTTGGAATGTAATTAACTGGGAAGAAGTTTCTTCTAATTATGCGAAGAATAAGTAAATTCAAGTAATAAATTATATCGAATCCGCAGTTTCATTTTTGAACTGCGGATTTTTTTATGCGAAATAATTGACCTTGGGTAAAAAAGGAAACGAAGACCGCTCGACACAAGTTGAGATTTGGGTACAAAAAAGGCAAACTAGCGTCCGGAAAAAGAAAAACGGCTCGCAATAAAATTCTGAACTTAAGAAACTGCAAGCTGATGGCTCGCCACCCCGTTGAGATTTGGGTATAAAAAAAGGCAAACGAGTGTCTCGGGGGGAAGGGGAAACGGCTCGCTTTGAATTTCCGAAACATAGAATGAAAATACGGAACTGCTCGCCACCCCGAAGATTTGGGACATAAAAAAAGGCAAACAAGTGTCTGCCTTTTTTTGCCCCAAATCTACCATGAACTTAACCTACTTATGCTAATGGTATGTTCAAATATAGGTCAATAATACATTCAGAATTATGCTTTTAGATGAATTGCCAATATTTTCGTTAAAAAACATATTTTGACATATTCCAGCTAAAATTACCTCATTAAAACTAAGATTTTAACAACCCCATCGCTTCGGCTAAGCGAGAAATTTTCGATGTACAGATGTCCTTGTTTAAGAAATTGAATTATTTTTCCAAAAGTCGGGGGAAGAAATTATTAGTTAGAATTGGTATAGAGAAAATTATGAAGACATGTAAAGGGCTTATATGAAAATAGGCAGACCTAAGCCTGCCTATTTTGCCCCAAATCTTACCATAGACCTAACCTACTTACGCCTTATGGTAAGTTCAAATATAATTCAAGTTTAAGCAGTAAAACAGTGTTAATCAACAATTTCGATTAAGTGAATTAGCTTTCCGATAAACGGCAATGGGCCTATTAAATTTTGGGAAATTTTAATATGCCCGTTCGGGATTGCCCTCGTAAAAGTTAATGTATGCCCTATTCACAACCCTATTCCCACCTGCTGTTGGGTAATTTCCGGTAAAATACCAATCGCCCAGATTTTTTGGACATGCCTTATGAAGATCATCAACAGACTGAAAAATCAGTTTTACTTTAGCCTTAATATCCTCATCGCTTATTATTTCGGCAATTTTATCAGAAATCTCCTCGTCGGTGAAAGGTGCATATAATTTCTTGACATGATTGATAACTGAAACGTCCTCCATTTCAACTTGCTCTTTACATTTATGGTAAATCTCCTCCACAATTGCGTAAGTGCCGCGATCTTTATGAAGTTCCAAAGCCGCTTGGAAAGCAACCAAATGTTCCAACCGTGCCATATCGATTCCATAACAGTCCGGATAACGAATTTGGGGCGCCGAAGAAACCACGACAATCTGCTTCGGGTGTAGCCTGTCCAGCATTTTTAAGATACTCTTTTTTAGCGTTGTTCCGCGAACGATGCTATCGTCTATAATTACCAAGTTATCATCTGGTTTTACTACGCCGTAGGTAACGTCATAAACGTGGGCCACCAAATCGTCGCGGCTGCTATCGTCCGTAATGAAGGTTCTTAATTTTACGTCCTTTATCGCAATTTTCTCGGTGCGTATTTTGTGCGCCTGTATCTGCTGAAGGCGTTCGGGAGTCAAACTTTCCTTTTCTTTCAGGATAGCCTCGTTCTTCTGTTTGTTAAGCTCGTCCTGTGCGGCTTCCAGCATTCCGTAGAAGGAAGTTTCTGCCGTATTCGGTATAAAGGAAAATACTGAGTTTTCGGTATCGTATTTTATGGCTTCCAAAATTTTCGGCATTATCAGTTTTCCGAGCATTTTACGTTCCTGATAGATTTCTGCATCGCTTCCGCGGGAAAAATAAATGCGTTCAAAAGAACAGGATCTGCGCTCCAAAGGTGCAAGTATTTCAGAAAGTTTCATGCTTCCATCCTTTTCAATGATGATGGCATTGCCAGGTTCCAGTTCTTTCACTTCTTCAAAGGGAACATTAAAGACAGTCTGGATTGCCGGCCGTTCGGAAGCTACCACGATAACCTCTTCATCCTGATAATAATACGCAGGACGGATTCCCGCAGGATCGCGAAGCACAAAGGCGTCTCCATGCCCCAAAAGACCTGCCATGGCGTATCCTCCATCCCAATTGGAAGCAGACTTCCGAAGAATTTTGGCGACGTTTAAGTTTTCGGCAATATAGGGCGAAGCCTCCTGCTTGTTCATTCCCTTGGCTTTCGCCTTTTTATATAATTTTCTTACGGCATCATCCAGAAAATGACCTATACGTTCCATTACCGTAACGGTATCTGCCTTTTCCTTTGGGTGCATCCCGAGCTTTATGAGGTTGTCAAAAAGCTCGTTGGTATTGGTCATGTTGAAATTTCCCGCAATAATTAAATTTCGGTGCATCCAATTGTTCTGGCGCAGAAAGGGATGGACATTTTCCACACTATTTATTCCGAAGGTACCGTACCGCACGTGGCCGAGGAACAATTCACCTATATATGGAATATTTTTTTTCTGGGCGGCAACATCATCTTTATATTCGGGATGGTTCTTAAATTCAAGATTTATACGCTCGTTAATCTGTGCAAAAATATCCTGAATGGGCTGCGCGGCATTGGACCGAACACGACTTATGTAGCGCTCTCCGGGGTTTACGTCCAGTTTAATGCTGGCAAAACCTGCACCGTCCTGTCCGCGGTTGTGCTGTTTCTCCATCATCAAATACATTTTGTTTACCCCGTAAAAAGCCGTTCCGTATTTTTCCTTGTAATATTCCAAGGGTTTCAACAGTCTTACCAGTGCAATTCCACATTCGTGTTTTAACGCGTCGCTCATTTGTGAAGTTAATAGTTAATGGTTAAAAGTTATTAAGTCTGTGTTTATTTGGATGCTAACTTTTTCTCAAAATAAAATTACAAAAAACGCCCTGTAATTTCAGGGCGCGTATTTAGGTTAATTTGATGTCAAACTGTGTTAAGCTCTTAAATTGCTGTATGCGTTGATGCACTTCGGAATTTGTTAGATTCAGCAACCTTTCGGGGCCAAATTTTTCAACACAAAACGAAGCCAAGGCCGAGCCGTTGATAACCGCATTTTTCATATTATCATAACTATAATCGCCTGTTCTTGCCAAATAACCGGTAAACCCGCCTGCAAAGGTATCGCCGGCGCCCGTTGGGTCAAAAACTTCCCGCAATGGCATGGCAGGAGCGAAGAATACATCGTCATCATCAAAAAGTAACGCCCCGTGTTCGCCCTTTTTTATCACTACATAATTGGGGCCCATTTCCCTAATTTTCTGAGCTGCCTTTACCAATGAATATTCGCCAGAAAGTTGTCTTGCTTCTTCGTCGTTGATAGTAACTACATCTACTTTGGCGATAACCTGCATTAATTCGTTTAAGGCACTGTCCATCCAAAAATTCATCGTGTCCAGCACAATTAACTTCGGTGCATCCATCTGCTCAATAACTCCCAATTGGACGAGCGGATGTAGGTTTCCTAACATAACCACCTCTGCGTCGCGATATTTCTGGGGAACTTGTGGGTTGAAATCGGCAAGCACGTTCAAATCGGTTATCAAGGTGTCGCGGGTATTCATATCGTTGTGATATTTTCCACTCCAGAAGAAGGTTTTTCCATCCTCCACGACCTCAAGGCCTGTAATATCCATCCCGTTTTCTTCGAGCATTTTAAGGTCTTCCTTTGGAAAGTCGCCACCAACGATTGAAACTATTGCTCCATCAACTTTAAATTGGGAAGCTGCCAAACCTATATAGGTAGCGGCGCCGCCAAGGATTTTATCGGTTTTTCCGAAGGGAGTTTCAATAGCATCAAAAGCTACGGTACCAACGATTACGAGTTTGCTCATAAAGGGATTTTTAAAGAGGGTGCAAATTTAATCAAATTAATTATAAAAGGATGAGCTTTTAACAGCTTTGAAAGAATCTTATTGCAGGTTTCACTTCCGTCCAAAATCCGCAGGAATCTCTCCCCAGGCCTTGGTTTCCCATTTTATGATTTTAGTACCGTATTTGTTGGTTTTTAGCCAGTTTTCGGCGCGGGCAACCAATTCAAATAATGCTTTATTTTTCGCGGTACGCTTTAGCTTTGTGTTGCATTTTTTCTTTTTTACCCAGCCCATCGCAATGCGCGAATCGCTGTAAATAATTCGGTCGCTGTTGTTTTTCTTTAAAAAAGCCAAACCGTGTACAAGTGCCAAAAACTCCCCGATATTATTGGTACCCTGCTGAAATGGCCCTTGGTGGAAAAGTTGTTTTCGGGTTTGCGTATCCACGCCGCGGTATTCCATTTTTCCGGGGTTGCCGCTAGATGCTGCATCAACGGCGATGGAATACAGGTTGGGTTCGCCTATTTTTTCAAGCTGTTCCTTTGAGAGTGTTTTCTTTACCGTCTTTCCCTTATAGTCGGCGTATTCTTTATTGAAGGCTTTTTTGGCTTCCTCAAAGGTTTCAAAACTTTTGTATTGCGCGCCCTTTACGCCTTGAATGCTGCGTTTGCACTCCTCCCAACTGCCAAAAATACCAGCGGGATTCCCGAACCACACTACATAAAATTTCTGCTTTTTAGCCATTGCGAAGTACTTCTTCAATTATTTTCGGAAACCATTCGTATTCCAAAATATGCACCTTTTCAGCAACCGTTTCGGGGGTTTCATTTTTTGAAAGGGTCACTTTTTTCTGTGAAATAATTGCGCCTTCATCATAATTTTCATTCACATAATGAATGGTTATACCGGTTTCAGCTTCTTTATTATTGATAACTGCTTCGTGCACATAATTGCCGTACATTCCCTTACCGCCGTATTTTGGAAGCAATGCCGGGTGAATATTGATTACCTTATTCGGAAATTCCTTCAGAATAATTTCAGGAAATTTTAGCAGAAAACCAGCTAATACTATTATATCTGGCTCCACTTCTTTCAAAATTTCTAAAACGCCGTTTTCAAAAAACAATTCTTCCTTTGTAAAAGAAACTGTATTTACGCCAAGCCTTTCGGCACGTTCCAAAACCTTGGCATCCTTCTTGTTTGAAAGCACGCGAACGACTTCGGCAAACTGGGTTCGTTGAAAGTATTTAATAATGTTCTCGGCATTGGTACCGCTGCCCGACGCAAAAATTACAATCCGCTTCTTCATTCCCGTTTCCAAAAGTTTTTCCCGAAGTAAAAATTAACAAATAAAACACAAAAGTACAGTAATAGGGTTTTACTTCGCCCAAAATTGTTTAAATTGGTTTAATCTTTCGATTATATTTTATAATATTGGGAAGATTGAATGCGCCAAGTAATTTTTAGAAATTAAGAAAAATTAAACCAACGCGCATTTCTCCATTTTGGTTACAATGTGAAAATTCAAAAATATCAAATCCACATTTTTAACATTAAATGGTGTTTTCAATTAAAATATTTTATTTTTGCCACTTATAATTAAATTTAAAAATCAAGAATTATGTCAGACATTGCATCACGAGTAAAAGCGATTATCGTAGACAAATTAGGTGTAGACGAAAACGAAGTTGTAAACGAAGCGAGCTTCACTAACGACTTAGGAGCAGACTCCCTAGATACGGTAGAGCTTATCATGGAATTCGAAAAAGAATTTGATATCCAGATTCCAGACGACCAGGCCGAGAACATTGCCACTGTTGGTCAAGCAATTTCCTATATAGAAGCAGCAAAATAAGAATTCTTCTATGGAATTAAAGCGAGTTGTAGTTACAGGCCTTGGTGCCCTTACCCCTATTGGCAACAATATTGAAGAATATTGGGATGGCCTCGTTAATGGGAAAAGCGGCTGTGCGCCCATAACTTATTTTGATACCGAAAAGTTCAAAACAAAATTCGCTTGCGAATTGAAGAATTTCAACGCAGAAGATCATTTTGATAGGAAAGAGGCCCGAAAACTGGACCGTTTTGCCCAATACGCTCTTGTATCTTCAGACGAAGCTATAATTGACGCAGGAATAAACCTCGATGAGATAGACAAATTCCGCGTGGGTGTAATCTGGGGTGCCGGAATAGGTGGGCTGGAGACCTTTCAGGATGAAGTAATAAACTTTGCAGAAGGGGATGGAACGCCACGTTTCAACCCCTTCTTTATTCCAAAAATGATTGCGGATATTGCGCCCGGAAATATATCCATAAAGCACGGTTTTATGGGGCCCAACTATACCACGGTCTCTGCCTGTGCCTCCTCTGCCAATGCAATGATAGATGCGCTAAACTACATACGTTTGGGCCATTGCGATATTATTGTAACCGGTGGAAGTGAAGCGGCTGTAACCATAGCAGGTATGGGCGGTTTTAACGCTATGCACGCCCTATCAACCCGCAACGATAGTCCAGAAACGGCTTCGCGTCCTTTTGACGCTACCCGCGATGGTTTTGTTTTGGGCGAGGGAGCAGGAGCACTTATCCTTGAGGAATACGAACATGCAAAAAAGCGTGGCGCAAAAATTTATGCCGAAGTTGTGGGCGGTGGCATGAGCAGCGATGCTTACCATATGACGGCGCCGCATCCTGACGGAATTGGCGTAGAGCGTGTAATGTTGAACACCCTGCGCGATGCCAATATGAGCCCGAACGAAGTGGATGCCATAAACACCCACGGAACCTCAACCCCACTTGGCGATGTTGCCGAACTGAAAGCGATTGTAAATGTTTTTGGCGAACATGCCAAGGATATAAATATCAATTCAACAAAATCCATGACCGGACACCTTTTGGGCGCTGCCGGTGCTATTGAAGCCATTGCCTCTATTTTGGCAATGAAACACGGGATTGTTCCACCTACCATTAACCATACTACGGTAGATGAAAACATAGATCCTTCCTTAAACCTTACCCTTAACAAAGCTCAAAAACGCGACATCAAAGTGGCCATGAGCAATACCTTTGGATTTGGCGGGCACAATGCTTGTGTGCTCTTTAAAAAACTTGATGCCTAAAACAATTAATGGCCTCCATTAAAAACATATTTTCTTCCCGTGCAGATAAAAACGGGGAATTTTTCAATTCCCTAAAAAAAATATTGGGGTTCAAGCCTAAAGACCTATCCATTTACGAAACCGCTTTTACCCACCGCTCCACCAACGAAAAAAACAACAGCGGCCAGCCCCAGAATTACGAAAGACTCGAATTTTTGGGCGATGCCATGCTCGGTGCCGTGATTGCAGCACATTTGTTTAAAAAAGTACCGGGAGGCAACGAAGGCTATCTAACCAAAATGCGCAGCAAAGTGGTGAGCAGAGAGCATTTGAATGAATTGGGGCGCGATCTAAACCTAATCAAATTTCTAAAAACCACCATTCCCATGCAGCAATTCAGCGGCAATATTTATGGGAATGTTTTTGAGGCCTTGGTGGGAGCCATTTATTTGGACCGCGGTTTTAAGTATTGTGAAAAGTTCATTCAAAAAAGGGTCATAAAACCGTATGTGGACATCAAAAAACTGGAAGGAAAGGTAATCAGCTACAAAAGCCTTTTTATTGAATGGTGCCAAAAACACAAAAAACAATTCAATTTTGAAGTTTATGAAGACAATGGCAAAGACGAATTGAAACATTTTGCGGTGCGCCTTAAACTGGAAGACGAAACAATCACAAAAGCTCGCGCAACCTCCAAAAAGAAAGCCGAGGAACGCGCCGCCAAAAGAGCTTTTTACAAACTTCAGATAAAGGTTGATTCAGAGAAGCCTTGAAACCAAAGTTATTTTTCTATCAAATTTTCCAATACTGCCTAAGTTAGTTAGCTAATACATCCAAAGTTGCCTATTTTTGTAAGGAATCCAAAAATAGCTTCCATAGCATCAACAGCATCAACAGCATCAAAAAAATATGGCAACCCACAAATTAATTTTTGATGAAGATTTTGAGGAGCCCTTTACTCTAATTGCAATCCATTGCAGCGAGGAGGCCTATAAATTGGCCTATTTAATGAACCGGCACCTCAACTTCCGGTTAAAAAGGCGCCATATAGATTTAGATTTTTCAACAGAGGGCCTGCTTATCACCTTTCCGCTGTATGATTTTGATGACGTGCATAAATACACCCGATTCTCATTAGTGGCCAATAAATGCAAGTCGGTAGATGCAGGGCTGCAAAGTTCGGGAGGATTATTTGCTGAAATGTTTTCGGAAAAGGCAACCGTTCATTACCTGCTGCCCGAATTAAAAAAAGTAGATTACTTTCTGAAAATTTATTCCGACTTTGCCAGTGTGCCGCTGCGCAAATTCCTTTCAGAAATTAACGATATAAAACAGGTCATTTCTGCCTATACCATAGAAATGGACGCCATAAAATCAAAAAACAATTTAATTTTCGATTAAATGTCAAATCAAAAAAGAACAAAAATAGTAGCCACTCTTGGCCCCGCGACTTCCGATATCGAAACGCTAAAGCATATGATCCTGGAAGGCGTAGACGTTTTTAGGGTAAATTTTTCGCACGCAGATTACGACACGGTTAAAAAAAACATCCAGAACATAAGGAAGCTTTCTGAAGAGCTGGATATACACGTAGCCATTCTTGGCGATTTGCAAGGGCCCAAACTAAGGGTGGGAATGATGAAGGAAGAAGTTATAGTGCAACCCGGCGACCAGCTACTGTTCTGCACAGGCGAAGAATTTCTCGGAAACCGCGAACGCGTCTATATGAACTATGACAACTTTCCGCGCGATGTAAATCCCGGCGAACGGGTGCTTTTGGACGACGGCAAGCTTATTTTTGAAGTGCTGGAAACCAATAGGGAAAACGAGGTAAAAGTAATGGTTATACAGGGCGGGCCGCTGCGCTCCAAAAAAGGTGTAAACCTTCCCAACACCAATATCTCCCTTCCCGCGCTTACCGCAAAAGATAAAGAGGATGCCATTTTTGCCATTGAGCAGCAAGTAGATTGGATGGCGCTCTCCTTCGTACGCCACGCCGAGGATTTAAAGGAACTACAGGCCCTGATTGAAGCCCATTCCGAATATAAAATCCCAATTATCGCAAAGATTGAAAAGCCCGAGGCGGTCGAAAATATCGATAGGATCATAGCCTACTGCGACGGTCTGATGGTAGCCCGTGGCGACCTGGGCGTAGAAGTGCCCGCCGAGGAAGTGCCCCTCATTCAAAAAGAATTGGTGCTTACCGCAAAGCGCGCCCGCATTCCCGTAATCATCGCCACCCAAATGATGGAGACGATGATAACTTCGCTTACGCCCACCCGCGCCGAGGTTAATGATGTAGCAAACAGTGTTATGGACGGCGCCGATGCCGTTATGCTCTCCGGCGAAACTTCCGTGGGCAATTATCCCGTGGCCGTGATTAAAACAATGGCGAAAATCTTAAAAAGCGTGGAAAATTCTGAATTGATACGCGTGCCCCAAGAGCCACCGCAAATTAAGACCAACCGTTACATTACCAAATCCATCTGCTATCACGCCGCCCATATGGCAAACGAAATTGAGGCACAGGCCATCTGCACCCTTACCAACAGTGGTTATACCGCTTTCCAGATTTCGGCCTGGCGGCCTTCCGCTTTTATTCTGGCCTTTACCAGCAACAAGCGCATTCTGGCCCGCTTAAACTTATTATGGGGTGTAAAAGCCTTCTATTACGATAAATATGTAAGTACAGATGAAACCGTGGACGATGTAAACCGCATTGCCTGTGAAAAAGGTTATGTGCACAAAGGCGACTATCTAATCAACTTAGCGGCTATGCCCATTGTGGACAAGGGAATGGTAAATACTTTAAGGGTGTCGCAGGTGAAATAAATTACTTTAAATTACTTTGACAAAGTTTTAAACTTTGTCAAAGTTGTTTCAAAGTTGTTTCAAAGTTGTTCCTAAAGCAGTCTATTCCTTTATAAGTTTCTGTACGGTTTCCCCGCTGTCGGTTGCCACCCATAAAAAGTATATCCCACTTTCAAGGCCGGAAACATCCACCTCCCTAATATCCCCAAGTAGTTTAATAACCTCCTTCCCCAATACATCAAATAGTGTGGCACCCACAAGGGTTTCAGTAGTTGTTTCTATATAGACCGTAGCTTTTGTGGGGTTTGGATAGATAGAGACCATTGCCTTTGCGTTTTCCGCTATCCCCATAATCGTCTGGTTCTCATACCAAGCAATTTTATCATCGTTCTGTGAAGAGCCAACTACGTCCATATCGCCGTCATTATCTATATCTGCCGCCAGTACCGATCTGGGCGATTGTACCTCCGTGCTAATAGTTTGCTTATCACTATAAGTACCTGCTCCATCTAGATTCTCAAACCATACCACTTCCCCACCAAACGTCTCAACCCCCGTAGCCAACACGTCCATATCACCATCATTATCCAGATCAGCTGCATACACTGCAAAAGCATGGGGCAGAGAAACGGTTATTACGTTTTTAGGGCCAAAATTTCCCAATCCATCTATATTTTCCTGCCATGCCACTTCATTATCCCCGTTAGACGCTGAAAAAACATCCATATCGCCATCCCCATCGGCATCGGCAACAAAAATCATATTGGCATATACCGTAAAATCACGAATTATTTTAAGAGCGCTAAAAGTACCCAGACCATCAAGATTTTCATACCACGCAAGTCCCGAAACGTCAGAGGCCGAGATAACGTCATTATCACCATCCCCATCCACATCTACAGCTATCGCAGAAAATGCGCCATCAGCATTTCCGGTAATTATCCTTTGTGTACCAAAACTTCCCAGCCCATCCAGATTCTCGTACCAAAGAACTCTATCAGCAGACGCGGCGGTCGTAATAACATCAAAATCTCCATCACCGTCTAAATCCGCTGCGGTTATTGAATAACTCTGGTCAAATAAATTCGTCGCAATAATATTCGGAATTCCAAAATTGCCTTCTCCATCCAAATTCTCAAACCAAGCAATATTAAAATTTCCTGTTCTACACGCAACTACGATGTCCTTGTCTCCGTCTCCATCAATATCCACGGCATCCGCATCTCTTGCCGTTTCGGCTTCAGTACTTATTATTTGTTGGGGGCCAAATTGTGAGTAAGAATTTGAAAATAGAGAAATGAATAGAATAAAAAGTATAATTTTCATTGTAAATTGTTTATCTAAAAAAACAGCTCCCGAAAAATTCAGAAGCTGTCTTGAAGAAATATGAGTTAATTTTCCTTAAATATTACGTTTTCTTCCGTAGATCCATCATAATAATCCTTTTTAATATTATAAAGACCCGGATTTAGCTCATCAATTAACACGGGATTGTTTATCCCTATCGAATCTTTGGGCGTTATGGTTACGTTCCCATTAATAACCCCGTCGTTAAATCTTATTACACTTCCGCTTTTAGGGTTAATATTATCGTTGTCATAACACCGGCGCACACGCGTCGCTTCGCACATAGGAATATCTATATAGATAGCAGTGTGATTGGGATGGGTAATAAGATTATAATTGGTTTCGTACTTATCAATGGATAATACTACATGGTTAGTATAGGAAAATGAAATGTCGTTATAATCAGAGGGCAACGGACAATCGCAACTACATTCATAAAATTTATAGTTAAACCCGGGTTGAAATAGAGGGAGCGTAGGCATTGAAGGGCCTCCTCGGAATGCACAAAATAGAAGTAGGCTATTCATAATTTCAAAGATTTGGGTTAATAAATTAGTTATATGAAAATATAGTAGATTAAATGTAGGCGAATTATTTGTAGGAAACAAAAATTATTTTACCATCCATCCTAAAACCATTTATAATAATATAATTTATTTTTTATCTTTATCAAAAGCAACCAAAAACCCATTCACAAACCCTTAAATCCCAACACCATGACAGACAAACAGGAAAACAAAAGGAGCATGTACATAGCAGTACAAAACGTATGCAATGAAAATAGCGATGTATGGAGCGCTATGCCTGCCTTTACCACGGCGTTTAATGAATTTGAAACCATCCTCGCACAAATAGATGCCCAAAGCCAGATACAAAAAGGGAGCACCACCGGGATTACCCAAAACAAACAAAAGGAAGAAGACGAAATGATCCAGGCCACCGTAGAGATAGCCGCAGCCGTCTATGCCTATGCCTCACAAAGTGGCGACAATGAGTTAAGAAACAAAGTAAACTACAGCCCAAGCGCCCTTGGCGAATTGCGCGACACTGTTTTAAAAGACGTTTGCCAGAGCATCCACGACCAGGCAAATAACATAATTACACAACTGGCAGATTACGGCAAAACCCCACAAGACCTCACCCAGCTTCAAAGCGAAATAGACGACTTTACCGCCATCATTGCCAAACCCCGCACCGCCATAGGCACCCGCGCAACCGCCACCACCCGCCTTGTGGAGCTGTTCAGCCAGGCAGACGCCATCCTCAAAAACCAAATAGACAAGCTAATGGTAACCTATCAAAACTCCCGCGCCGAGTTCTATAATAAATATCAAAACTCCCGCACCATCGTCGATCTCGGCACAAGAAAAAACCCAGAAACACCCCCACAACCATAGCCCCTCCATAAAACTCCCCACCACCTTTAACAAAGTTCAAAATAAAACTCCCCACCACTTTGACAAAGTTCAAAACTTTGTCAAAGTTGATTTTAAAGTTGGTCCTAAAAAAATACATTCGTGAATTCGTGGTAAAAACCCACCCCAAGAAAAAACAATCATAAACCACCGCCAAAAATCCTCCTTAGCGCCCTCCGTCCCCACCACTTTTACAAAGTTCAAAACTTTGTCAAAGTTGGTTCTAAAAAAATACATTCGTGAATTCGTGGTAAAAACCCACCCTAAAAAACATCCGTTGATAGGCAATAAAAAGCCACAGCCAGTAACCTTCCAACACCCACCAGCCCCATTCCAGAAACCACAAGAACCAATTCGGAAACAAGAAGATTCAATTCCGAAACCGCCAACCCCAATTCCGAGACCGCCAGACCCTATTTGGAAGAAAAAAGACCCAATTATTCCACCGCAGCCTGTAATTCTGGCAGATGAAGATACAATTCCGAACCAAAAACCTGTAATTCTGTCATTGAAAGATGCATTTCGGAGACCGCCACACCCAATTCAGGGACCGCCCAACTCTCTTTCAAAAAATCCAGCCTAATCCGCCACCTCCACCTTCTCAAGTTTCATCCCCTCCGCGGCCTCGGTAATGGTTACGGTATAGCCGAACCCAGTGGTTTTATAATTATACACAATTTTCTGAAGCTCATTGTCGGTGCGCGCAATCTGTAGCTCGCTTAAAAAAACCCCCTGCTTTTTATCATTGTTCTGCTGCGTCTCGCTATTGGCTCCCTTCTGGTTGGGGAATGCAAATGTCTTCGGAATATCAAAAAGCTGTTGCGCCGTAAAAAACGCCTCATGCCATTTATCCGTGGGCAGCACCAAGGTTTCGGTCTTGCTAGGCTTGCTCGCCGTCCCGCCCGTAGCTTCAGAATAATCCACCTTCGGAAAATCCTTCTTCAATTCCTCGGCATAATGCTTTGCCGAAGCATTTTCCCCGGGAGGAAAAAACTTCGAAAGAAAACCGTTAAACGCAAACCCTTTTTGGTTGTTGAATTCCACCTCGTCCATCGCGCCGTCAATCCCGCCCACGTTCATCGTGGTTTTTCCCTCGGCATTCACGATTTTCACTTTTGTCCCCAAGGGCATTACGGCAAGTTTCGCGCTTTGCAGATTGGGGAATTCGCGCAATGTCAGCCCGCTAACGGCTGTAACGTACATAGCATCCGGCGCAGTTTCCGCAGGAATGCTATCGGTGGCAACAGTCTGGGTTTCTTCGTTGGTTTTGGCATCGTTCTTACAGGAAAAAAGAAAAGTGAACCCTGCAAGGGCAAGAAGGGAAAAAGCTACGGTTTTCATAAGCTGAAGTTTAAAATTAGTTTAAAGATACGTAGCTTTCTATCATATTTAAAATTTTGGTTTAGGGTCCTACCTAAATCCCAATTTAAAAGGGGTTTAGCTCCCTCCCTTTGGGAGGGGTTAGGCGTGGGCTTAAAACTCAAGTTTCAATTGCACATCTATGGATTCCGTAGCCACCTCCATTTTCTTTGGGGTACCGTTGTTTAGGTGCGAAATGGAAATTCCCAACAACCGTACCGATTCCTTCATCCGTTCTTGAAATAACAATTCTTTAACCACTTCCATAATCCCTTCCTTGGAATTTATAAAATTAGCAAGGGTCTTGCTGCGGGTCTGTATGGTAAAATCGCGGTACTTTATTTTAAGCGTTACCGTTTTTCCCGCAAGCCGTTTCGATTTTAATCGATTTTCCACTTCCACGGCTATTTCCTCAAGCCTTTCGAGCATAAATATTTCAGAGGAAATATTTTCTGAAAAGGTATGTTCTGCAGCAAGCGATTTTTGCGTACGTGTCGGCTTCACTTTGCTTTTATGGATTCCGCGAACCACGTTGTAATAGAAACTACCGCTTTTCCCGAAATGTTCCTCCAAAAATTCCAGCGACTTCCCCTTCAAATCCCTTCCCGTAAAAATGCCCAAACGGTACATTTTCTCCTTGGTAACCTTTCCCACCCCGTAAAATTTCTTTACGTCAAGCGTTTCCAGAAACGGCTCCACCTCCTCGGGGCCGAGCGTCTTTTGTCCATTGGGTTTGTTGATGTCGCTGGCAATTTTCGCTACAAATTTATTGATAGAAATTCCCGCAGAGGCATTCAGGCCCGTAACTTCCTTTATTCTCTTTCGAATCTCTTCCGCAATCATCGTCGCGCTGGGGTTGCCCTTTTTGTTTTCGGTTACGTCCAGATAAGCCTCGTCCAGCGAAAGCGGCTCCACCAAATCTGTATATTCATAAAATATCTTCCGTATTTGTTTTGAAACTTCCCGGTATCTGTCAAAATTGGTCCGCACAAAAATAAGTTCGGGGCAAAGCTTGCGTGCCATCGCCCCGCTCATGGCGCTGCGCACCCCAAACTTGCGCGCCTCATAACTTGCCGCCGCCACCACCCCACGTTTTTCGCTACCCCCAACCGCTAAAGGCTTTCCGCGCAATTCGGGATGGTCCAACTGCTCCACGGAGGCGTAAAATGCGTCCATGTCTATGTGTATTATTTTGCGGATTGGCATTTCGGTCAGCATTCGGTAAATTTAATATCTTTAGGGTAACCAAAACCCAACAGGTTTAAAAAACCTGTTAGGTTTATACTTTCTTATGAAAAAAACAGCAATAATTTTAGGCGCCACGGGCTTGACGGGAAGTATCCTGCTCAAAAAACTTTTAAAAGACCCCGCTTTTGAAAAGATAATACTTTTCTCGCGCAGGTCCGCAGAAGAAAATTCCCCAAAAATCAAGGAACATTTGATAGATATGTTCCAACTGGAAAAACATTCCGAAGCCTTTAAGGCAAATGTAGTTCTCTGTTGTATCGGCACCACAAAAGC
This sequence comes from Aequorivita vladivostokensis, assembly GCF_000952855.1. Taxonomy (GTDB): domain Bacteria; phylum Bacteroidota; class Bacteroidia; order Flavobacteriales; family Flavobacteriaceae; genus Aequorivita; species Aequorivita vladivostokensis. The sequence continues at coordinate 144,149 of NZ_JSVU01000004.1, forward strand.
CAAAACGCCCGATAAAGAAACTTATAAAAAGATAGATTACGGCATACCCATTACCGCCGCAAGGCTTACAAAACAAAACGGGATTGAAACGTTTATCGTAATTTCAGCAATGGGCGCAGACGAAAACAGCAGTATTTTTTACAATAAGACAAAGGGCGAAATGCAGCGCGATGTTTTAAAACAGCAAATCAAAAACACCTACATTTTGCAACCGTCCCTCATTGCGGGCGATAGGGATGAAAACCGTTTGGGTGAAAAAATAGCAACCTTTTTTATGAAAATCTTCGGGTTTTTGATGCCGAAAAAATACAAAATGATAAAGGCCGACACTATTGCCGAAGCGATGCAAGTTTTGGAAAAACAAGGGTTTTCAAAAAAACAAATCACATCTAACGAAATCAAACAAATAGCCCAAAATGCAGGAAATAGAACGTAAATTTTTGGTCACTTCCGGAGCTTTTAAAAATGAGGCGCACAAACGTACGCGTATCGTTCAAGGGTTTTTAAACACAAATCCGGAACGCACCGTGCGCATCCGCATTCAGGGAAACGATGGGTTTTTAACTGTTAAGGGGAAATCGAACCAATCCGGCCTTTCCCGCTTTGAGTGGGAAAAACAAATTTCACTCGCAGAAGCAGAAGAACTGCTTCACCTTTGCGAACCGGGCATTATTGAAAAAACGCGCTACGAAATAGCCAACGGTGACCATACTTTTGAAGTGGATGATTTTAAAGGGGAAAACGAAGGATTGATCATTGCAGAAATAGAACTCGGTTCCGAAACCGAACCCTTTTCAAAGCCCGAATGGCTGGGAAAGGAAGTTACAGGCGATGTGAAATATTACAATTCAAATTTGAGTAAAAATCCTTTTAAAACTTGGAAAAATGAAAACTAAACTACTATTGATAATTTTAGGAATCACACTTTTTAGCTGTGAAACCAAAATTGAGAAAGAATACATCACCGAGCCTTGCCCAGAGGAAGAGAAAATTCCAATGGCGCAGCTGAAAGAGGAACTTACTCAAAAAGGCTTTCAAACCTTCGATTATGTTGATGAAAAATCGGGCGACACTATTTTGATGCAACAATATTTCATCGCATTCTTGAAAAAAGGATCAACGCGTTCGCAAACCAAAGAAGAAGCAGATAGCCTTCAAAAGTTACATTTGGCGCATTTGGGTAGGATGTATGAAGAAGGTTTTGCAGATATTTCGGGCCCGTTTGGCGATGATGGCGATATTCGCGGTATCACCATTTATAACGTTCCCACCCAAAAAATGGCGGACAGTTTGGCCAATATGGACCCGATGGTAAAAGCGGGCAGATTGGAAATTGAAATCCACCCGTGGTGGGCGGCAAAGGGGTTTCCGTTGCGATAAAAAAAATCTGCCTTGAAAAAAAGTTTCAAGACAGATTTACAATCAACAAAAAAATATAAAAAATTATCTCCAACCGCCGCCCAAGGCTTCGTATAAATCCACGATGGCCTGAAGCTGGTTATTCTTTGTGTTTATAAGATTTAAGCTTGAGTTAAGCGCATTTTCCCGGGCATTCAAAACTTCCAAATAGTTTGCAAAACCGTTGTCCAAAAGCTCTTCGGAATAATTTGTTGCCAAATTATAAGCTTCAAATTCCTTTTGGTTTACCTCAATTTTTTCGGTTGCTGCCTCATAATTATAAAGTGCATCCGAAACTTCTTTACTGGCAGTGATAATGGTCAATCTAAAATCCAAATAAGCCTGTTCCTGCTGTGCCTGCGAGACTTCGTACTGCGTACGGATTTGACGTTTGTTGAAAATAGGCTGCGTCAACCCTCCAATAATAGTTGCAAATAGCGAATTGGCATTGAAAAGTTTATCAATCTCAATATTCTGAAAACCTCCCGTTGCCGAAAGCGTCAATGAGGGATAGAAACTTGCGCGCGCAGCATTTGTAAGTTCAAAAGCATTCATCAAACTGTATTCTGCGGCCATAACATCGGGTCGATTTCGCAGTAATTGCGCGGGAATTCCAGTATTTAACGGTATATCTATGTTTTGATTTTCCAAACTTCCACGTGTAATCTCATGCGGAGCGCTTCCCAATAAAATAGACATTGTATTTTCCAACAGGCGGGCTTGGTTTTTTAAATCGATTAAAATTCCCTGGGCGGTATAAAGCTGTGCTTCCGTTTGCTTTACGCCTACTTCGGTAACGTTTCCGGCCTCCTTTAAAGCTTGGGTTGTTTCCAAACCTTTTGAACGCGTTTCGATGGTTTCCTCGGTAACACGAATTTGTTCATCCAACGCCAACAATTGGTAATAAACCGAAGCAATATTGGCAATCAACCTACTTTTTACGGCTTGGTGCGCCGCAACAGTTTGAAGATATGAAGCTTGAAAAGCCCTTTCATTACTGCGTACTTTCCCCCAGATATCTGCTTCCCAAGAAAGGTTGGCGCTCAATTCATATTGATCAAGTGATGAAAATTGACTTCCAAACTGACCTCCGGCAGAAAATTCCTGATGAGTATATCTTGCATTTCCATTCAAGGAAGGAAAATATCCTGCCTTACCCTGTTTTACATACGCTTCGGCTATACGTATTTGCTGAAGCGCCACCCGGATGTCCATATTGTTTTTCAGGCCTTCTTCAATGTAACCTTGCAACAAAGGATCCGTGAACAATTCCTTCCACGAAAGGGTCGCGATGCTTAATGTATCCTGCGGAAGATTTTCAGTTCTGTAATTTGCTTCATTTACCACTTGGGGCCGTTCATAATCTTTCGCGGCAAAGCAAGAAACCAGCAGAAACGGCAAACTTGCCAATATCAAAATTTTATATATGCTATTATTTTTCATGAGAAGTGTTTTCTTCAATAGTTTCTAATTTTTCAGTCGGTGCGCCCGTAATTTTTTCCTGTAACCACTGGAAAAGGATGAACAAAATTGGAATTACAAAAACCCCTAAAATTGTTCCTATCAATAAACCACCAACGGCTCCGGTACCAATGGAACGGTTACCTGCGGCACCAACCCCGTTTGAAAGTACCAACGGCATCAATCCAAATATAAAGGCGAAGGAAGTCATCAAAATGGGTCGCAATCGCGCTTCGGCACCGTCAATGGCAGCATCCAAAATAGATTCGCCGTGTTTTCTTCGCTGAAGCGCAAATTCAACAATAAGAATTGCATTTTTCGCGAGCAACCCTATAAGCATTATGAGCGCAATCTGAAAGTAGATATTGTTTTGCAATCCCATAAACTGTGTTGAAATATAGGCTCCAAAAACCCCAACTGGCAATGAAAACAGAACCGAAAACGGCAATAAATAGCTTTCATATTGAGCTGCGAGCAAAAAGTAAACGAATACCAATGACAAAATGAAAATCATCGTTGTTTGGTTGCCTGCGCTTTTTTCTTCCAAGGTTAAACCTGAGTAAGCGATATCAAAATTGCTTGGTAAGGTTTGGCTAACGTCTTCAACAGCGGCAATAACATCACCCGAGCTATAGCCCGGCGCCGGCGCAGCAGTAACTTTTGTGGAATTGAACAAATTGAAACGTGTAACCGATTGTGGCCCATAAACCCGTTTCAGCGTAACGAATTGGGTAATTGGCGTCATTTCACCACTGGCAGTACGTACATAAATATTGTTCAAATCGCTTTCACTTGCCCTGTCTTCCGGCAATGCTTGAACATACACGCGATATTGTTTTCCGAAGCGGGAAAAATCTGCTGCGAAAATACTTCCTATATAACCTTGTAAAGTGTTGAAAATGGTTTGCACCGAAACCCCAACTTCTTTTGCCAATGGCACGTTCAGTATCATTTCATATTGCGGGTAACGCGTGTTGAAAGAGGATTGTGCATATTGAATTTCAGGCCGTTGGCTCAATTTTGCAATAAACTCCTGATTGGTTTGGTCCAAATCTGTAAAGCTTCCACCGGAGCGATCCAAAAGATTCACTTCGGCTCCAGCGGAGTTTCCAAAACCGGGAATACTTGGTGGCGAGAAAAATATAATTTGCGCCTCTGGAATTTGCGCAGCAATTCCGAAAAGTTGGCCAGTTATTGCCTGCACCGAAAGCGATTCGTCTTCTCTGTCTTTCCAATCGTCAAGCCTAATAAAGCCAAGTCCGTAATTGCTTCCCGCACCGCTGATCAAACTTCGACCGTCAATAACCGACGCACCTTGTACGCCAGGAAGGTCTTTTATTTTATTGTATAGTTTTAGGTTTACCTCACGCGTACGATCAATTGAAGAACCCGCGGGAAGTTCTACGTTCATAAAGATAATTCCACGATCTTCATCGGGCACAAAGCCTGTTTTCAAAGTTGCAGATGACCACCAAATTCCCAAAACTGCCAAAAGCAAAATAACTCCAGTAATCCATTTATGCCTGTATAGGAAATGGACAGATCTTCCATAACGGTTTACAGTAGCTTTAAAACCTCTGTTGAAACCGTTAAAGAATTTCTGAATAAAACCTGGTTTATTGCTGTTTTGTTTTTCATCGTGACCTTTTAAGAAAAGTGCACTCAGCGCGGGTGTTAAAGTCAAAGCGTTTATTGCAGAAATAATAATTGCAACAATAAGCGTTACTCCAAACTGCTCATAAAATACTCCCGTAGGGCCTTTTATAAAAGTTACGGGGATAAACACTGCAGACATCACCAAGGTAATGGAAACAATAGCTCCGGAAATTTCGTGCATGGCTTTAAGCGATGCCTTTTTCGGGCTTTTCTCTCCTTCGTCAATCTTTGAATGGACTGCCTCGACGACTACAATAGCGTCATCTACCACAATACCAATTGCCAATACCAAAGCGAAAAGCGTCAGAAGGTTGATGGAATATCCAAATAAATTTAGGAAGAAAAATGTTCCAATAATCGAAACTGGTACCGCAATTGCCGGTATTAAAGTGGAACGAAAATCCTGCAAGAATATAAATACCACAAGAAAAACTAGCAGGAACGCTTCTACCAAAGTCATTACCACCTTTTCAATTGAGGCATTCAAAAAGTTGTTAGTATCATACGGAATATAATACGTGATGCCTTCGGGAAGATTGGCTTCCACTTGAGCCAATTCTACTTTTATAGCATCAATAATTTCCTGTGCATTTGAACCTTTCGTTTGAAAAATACCCATATTTACCGCAGGATTTCCATTGGTAACAGATCCACCTGCATAAGATTGTGCGCCAAGTTCTATTTGTGCAACATCGCTCAATCTCAAAAATTCGCCATTGCCCAAAGCTTTAATCACAATGTCGCTGTATTGCTGCTCAGTTTTGTAACGTCCCGGATATTTAATGGTATATGAAAAGGCTTCGCCATTATTTTCACCCAAAGAACCTGCCGCGGCTTCCAAACTCTGTTCTTTTAAAGCTGCAACAACATCGGAAGGCATCAAACTATAGGCTGCAAGTTTTTGAGGATTTAGCCAAATGCGCATGGAGTAATCTTTTCCTCCGAATACACTCACGTCTCCCACACCATTTACCCTTTGTAATTCGGGAATTACGTTTATCTTTAAATAATTCTGAAGAAACGTATCGTCATAATCTTTGTTGGTGCTGTAAAAGGAAAGAAACATCAACGCACTGGTTTGTTGTTTTGAAGTTGTAACCCCAGTTTGAATTACAGCTTGAGGCAACAATGAATTTGCACGTGCCACACGGTTTTGAACGTTTACAGCGGCAATATCGGGATCTACATCCTGATCAAAAAACACGCTGATGGAAGCCGTTCCGTTGTTGGTGGCGGTAGAAGTTAAATAGGTCATTCCTTCCACTCCGTTTATTTGCTCTTCCAACGGAATAATAACGCTTTCAAGAATGGTTTCGGCGTTCGCCCCTGGATACGTTGCATTCACCTGAATGGTCGGTGGGGCAATATCGGGGTATTGGGTAATGGGCAAATTGGAAAGTCCCAAAATTCCCAAAATCACAATAATTATCGAGATAACCGTAGAGAGTACGGGTCTGTCTATAAATGTTTTTAACATGATTGGTTTTTCTTAAACGGTTATCTAAAAACTTTTTCAATAGGTTTGGCAATGCTGTCAAAAGGCATTTCCTGTGGATTTATTTTGGAATTTCCACGTAGTTTGTTTGCACCTTTTGCAACAATTTTATCACCTTTCTGCAAGCCGAAAGCTACCACGTAAAGGTTTCCAACTTCTGCCGTTGTCTCAATTTTGGTTGAAGTGGCCATGCCATCTTCGCCCACTTTATACACATAAATACTGCCTTGTTGTTCGTAAGTGGCTTCCTGCGGAACAACTACAGCGTCGGTATAAACTTTCGGAATTTTAATTTTTCCGCTGTTACCGTTTGTTAAAATTCTTGAAGGATTATCAAAAACAGCCCTGAAAGAAATAGAACCCGTATTCGCATTTACTTGTGAGTTAATAGTTTCAATGGTTCCTTCTTCTTCGTAAAGGCTTCCGTTTGCCAATAACAATTGCACTTTCGGAAGTTTTTTTATTTTTTCCTCAAGATCCTTTCCTTCCGCATTTTGAATAAAATCCAAATATTCCTTTTCATTCATTGAGAAATAAGCATACACTTTGCTGATGTCTGAAACAGTAGTCATAGGGACTTGTGAAGATGGACTCACCAAAGCACCTTTCCGAAGATTTATGGAACCCACATAACCATCAACTGGGCTTTTTATGTTTCCGTAATCTATGTTTGCCGCAATGCTGTTATAGCCACTTTTTGCTTGTTGGAGTTTTGCTTTGGCAGTTTCAAGTTGCACATTGCTGATAATATTTTTTTCAACCAAAGGCTTCAGTTTATCAACCTCAACCTGTGCAGCATTCACGTTAGCGCGAGCGGCAGCGGCGTCTTGGCTCAAAGTTTGGGTCTCCAGTCTAAATAACGTTTGTCCTTTTCTTACTTTTTGACCCTCATCAACCAAAACATCCGTAATATATCCTGAAATTTTTGCATTTACCTGACTGTTCACAATCCCTTCAATACTTGCAGGATAGGTTGTAAATGCTGTAACAGTTTTCGTTGGAATTGATACAACCGGTAAAGTTGGGGCTTGTTGTGCCATTTGGGCCTGTTGTGCACTTTTGTCATCGCCACAAGAAGAAAACAATAGCAGAATGCCTAAAGCTATGGGAAGTGAATGAATAAAATTTTTCTTTTTCATTGTTGATTTAATTAGTCGTTTTTATGTTTTTCAGTAAGCTTTTTTTGAATTTTTTCCATGGAAGCACTTGCTTGTGCAAGGAATTCCAAATAATCTTTATGTAATTCCAAGTCGAAGATTTCTGAACAATCCTCAGGAAGTTCTGCATTTATTTCCTTTTTATATTCCATTATTTCAAGATGCAGATCGCGTTCGCTTTTCCAGTTTTTGAGCATTTCATTCATGGAATTTATCATCACATCTGGAACAAGTGTGAAATACTTTTTTCTATCGCCACATTTTGTGTGATAGGTAATTCGGTTTGCGGCCTGCAAAGTGGTTAAATGTGTTGAAATTGTACTTTTACTGGCATTAAGCTCACAAACCAAAGATTCAAATGTGGCTCCTTTTTTGCCCGTTAAAATCAAGGTAGAAAGAATTCGCGCTGCCAGAGGAGCAAGTTGATCCTTGCTCTCAATGTGAACTCCCAATTTCTCAATTAAGTTTTCTTTTTTAGTCAAAATATGTGTATGATTTAAAATGAAGATGCAAAAGTACGTTTGGTTCGTAATATTCCGAACCAATCAGTATTAATGTTTTGTTAAATAATTTTTAAGGGTTTTCTGAAGCAGATTTTATTTCAATCTGCTCACGAAGTTCATTGCCGTCCTGATCTACCGTAGTCAATAAATATGCTCCCGGTTTTGGTGAAATGGCCAATTCGTGAAAGGTTTCGGTCTTTCCGATATATTTTGAATTCAAATACCAAAAAACGGTAGTTTCGGGCGAACGATGGGCCAACTTGAAAATGACTTCGTTTACATTTTCATCAAAATTCTTCGGAAGAAGCACGGTTTCATTTTTCTTCGGATAAATAAACGCCATCAACTTTTCGCCTTCCTGCAAACAATTCGGCGCAAAGGGCGGCAAGATTTGGTATTCGGGGTGAAGTTGTGCGTAATAATATTCCATTACCGGCGGCAGAACGAACCAGTTCTTTTGAACCATTGCTGAAAGTGGATAACACGAAGAATTCACCCGAAAATTTTCCGAATCCTTTAGAAATACAGTTTGATGATACAGGCAAGCTTCCGTTCTTGTTCCGTTTTTTGGAATCCATTCCATTTTTGTTTCCTCGCAAAAAAGTCCAGCAAGATGGCCGCTTTTGGTACAGATTTCAACCTCAACCAATTCATCATACGGAATTTTAAACCACCCACTTTGTGGCAAAACATTTAATACATCAAACAAAACTGGTGCGGCAGCTTGAATCCCTGTTAAGCCCGGACGACCTTCACCATCAGCGTTTCCAACCCATACACCGATTGCGTATTTCGGTGTAACCCCAACGGCCCACGCATCTTTAAAACCATAACTCGTTCCGGTTTTCCAAGCAAGCGGTTGACTGCTCGTGAAAAATTCCCAGTTTTCCTCGCCACTTGGGCGATTCACTTTTTCCATTGCTTCGAAAGCTTCGTAAATCGCACCGGCATTCCAAACAGAGGGTTTTTGCTGAATTTCCCCGAAGGATATTTCCTCGTGATCTTTCATATAAACGGGTTCCACAAATTCATTTTTTCGGTATTCGCTGGAAGAATTGTTGAAGAAATTTAAGGTGGAAGCCATTCCGGCATAGGCTTTTGTGATATCCCACAAACTGCTCTCCGCGCCACCGAGAATTAACGATAAGCCGTAATAATCCGCAGGTTTATCGATTGCTTTTTGATTGGTCTTTTTTAAAACATTATAAAACCGCTGAAACCCAAAATCCCGCAACATCCGCACCGCGGGAATATTTAACGAACGGGAAAGTGCCACACTCGCTGGCACCGCGCCATTAAATTTTTTATCGAAATTTTCAGGCGTGTAACCATTTACGGTCGTTGGAATATCCGCCACCAACGTATTCGGAAGAATTTCGCCAGCATCCAATAATGAAGTGAATAAAAATGGTTTCAAAATACTCCCCGTGCTTCGTGGTTTTTCAATGATATCCACAAAATTATTGTGTTCCCGAGTTGTTGGAGAATTGCCTACATACGCCAAAACCTCGCGGGTGTTTACATCCAAAACCAACACCGCAAGATTATTGATTTGGTTTTGCGCCAGCATATAATTTTGCTCTTTTACAATATTGTTCACTTTCTGTTGAAGCGAAAAATCAATCGTGGTTTCAATACTTTTTCCGAGATGTTCCCTTCTTATTTTTTCGGTTAAATGCGGCGCAAACTCTGGCAATGGCAAAGGTTTTCCGGGAAGAATTTCGTCCAAAGCCAATTGATAGGTGGTTTCATCAATTACTTCATTTTGAAAAAGCTTCAATAAAAGAGCATCTCGTTTTCTCTTTAAAATTTCTTCGTTTTTCCCGGGAAAAATAAGCGCCGGCGCATTCGGAAGAACCGCTAACGCCGCCGATTGCCCCCAACTCAATTCGCTGGCAGGAATGCCAAAATACCGCCACGAAGCGGTTTCCAACCCAACCACATTTCCACCGAAAGGCGCGTATGAAGCATATAAATTCAAAATAGATTTCTTTTTATAACCTGCTTCCAATCGCGTGGCTTGAAAAATCTCTATAATTTTTTCGAAATACGTTCTTCCTTTATTTTTTCGGGAAAGACGGATTACTTGCTGTGTGATCGTACTCCCACCTCGGCGGGAATCGCTGGTAAGATTATTCCAAAGTGCTTTTGAAATGGAAATTGGATTGAAACCGGGATGCCAGTAAAAATGCTCGTCCTCAAAATAAAGAATACATTTTTCAAATCTTTTTGGCACGGAATCCATTTGCGGGAACCGCCACTGCCCATCATCGGCAATTCGTGCGCCGAGCATTTGCCCGCTGTTGCTTTCGGCGACGGTTGCGGTGGGAACGTTAAATAATGGCGAGGGTAGGCAGAAGAGCCAGGTTACAAATAAAATGAGCAGGAGGCTTAGTTTTATTTTGTGGGTTTTTAGGATGGGGAGAATTCTTTTCATTAATTAATTCCTATCATATTCCCAAACTCCTTGAATATTTTTAACTTTTGGCGGAGGCGTCCATAGATCGGATGTTTCATAATGGATATCAAATAATGCATTTTTAAAATCTCTATCAAAAATTGGTTTTGTGAAATAGCATAAATTGGGATAGGTTTCATTAAGAACTTCTCTTGCATCTTCAAAGTCATATTTGTTATATATGGAATCATATTCTTTCTGCGTAACAAATTTTATTCCTCCAGTAATTAAATCTGGATTCAAAATCAACTTTTCATTAATCCCATATAAACTATCAATGCCTGCGGTCGTTTCAAGTTTAAATTTTTCAATAATATAATTTTCAAATTCAAAAGCTGGTACTTCACTTTTGTAAATTTGTGCCATTGATTGGTTATTAGGTTCTAAAATGCAATCACAAATTTGGTTTTCTTCTTCTTTTAATAAATCATTGATTAGTTCAGCAGTTTTTTCAGAATAAATTTCTGAACGCGTTTTTTGCTTTGTTTCACCGCAACCAAAAATCAAGTTGAATAATAACAATAAGCTCAGTATTCTGAAATCCATTTTCATAAACTCATAATAATTTGATTTCTATAAAATATGCCGGTTGAGTAGCAAAATTCATATAAAATTTACGGTTATAGCAAAAACCCCTTCCGTCATTCCAAATCGCTTTTGGGCGATTTGAAATGCCACCTTCCCCTGAAAAAGGGGAAGGAGCTTTTTCGTTCATTTGATGGACACCAAACCTTCCCTCCTTTGGAGGGACGGGAGGGAGGCCTATTGCTCCACCGTAATCCACATCCCCTTATTCCGTGCATAATAATTGTTGTCATACATAGCCTCCACCTGCGTTCCGGGTAAATAATAAGTTCCAAGATAAGAAGCGTTTAATTTTACACTGAAAGTTTTGGTCTCACCCGCGTTTAAATCGAAGAAGAAATTTACCCTATCGTCGCGAATGTCCGTATAACGTGCGTTTCCGCTTGCGCCACCGCCCAATTCTGAAAAACTGGTGTTTACGATTTCCCAACCGCTTGGAAAGATTTTTGCCAAAGCCACGTGGTTTATCCAATTGTTGGAAGTGTTGGTAACACTTACTTTCGCGATGATTTCCGTGCCCTGTCGCAATTTTGTTACATCAATTGGTTTTCCATCGCCTCCCAAATATTCAGATTTTATGGAGAGATTGCGTCTTTCGGCAAGTTCTTTTCCGAGCGGAAGTTTCCCGCGTTGCGATAGCGTAACGTAAACCACATTCCCTTTTTTGTTTGTTACCGAAACGGAATTGCTTCCCATTACAAACGAAAGGTCGCGCTGCGCAATGGCGCGGTCGGTTTTCACCTCAACCGATTTTCCGGCATTTGTAAAGGTAAGCTCCATCGCCTTTCCGCCGTTTTTGGCAACCATTTTCGCCATCGCCATTAAAGCATACGAAGTTTCCTGAGTGCTGTACCAATTTCTGGATGAAAGATCTTTCGCTACTGAAATAGCTAAATCACGTTGTTTCGGATCGCCCAATAAAACCAAGGTTTCCAAAGCCATTGCGCTATTTCTAAAAGGCGAACCGTAGGTGTAATAATCATATTTCTGCGAAACAAAATTAATGTTTGCGGTTTGTGCAATCTGTTGCGCGACTTCCTCTTTGCCGGCCAAAGCATACGCCGCAGCCAGTCGCCATTTGGCATCATTGCTCAGTTCCTTGCTTTCGCGAAGGCGGTTCATTGCAGCGAGCTCCGGTTTTCCGGCCAATGCCAAGGTATAAAGTCTGTAAGCCTGCGTTAAACTTGAGTTGTACACCGCATAACTATTTCGCCATTGGCGCGCCGTGTTTTGTTGGTACAGCAACCAATTGCTCATAAAACTTATAGGCAAAGCGTAGCCTTTTTGCTTCGCTTCTAACATGAAATGTCCCGCATAAGTTGTGCTCCACTCATCTGCTTCGCGTTCGCCGGGCCAATAGGAAAGTCCGCCGTTAGAAAGTTGAAATCTACCCAAACGCGCAATAGTTGCCTTTACATTTTTTTCAATTACTTGCTTTTTGTCGAAAGTAATATCGAAAACATCTGCCAAATACAGCTGCGGAAATGCCGAAGAAGTAGTCTGTTCCAAACATCCGTAGGGATAGTGGATTAAAAATTCCATCCGTTTTCCGAAATCCATCGGCGGCAAGGTTGAAAATTCCAGCATTGCGGCATTGCTTCCCGGAACGCCAAAAGTTTCGAAATTTATGTTTTGCGAAGCGTTTCCGTCCAAGGTATAATTTGTGGATTTTTGCGAAATGGGGTTCGGGTTTTCTACGTCAATTTCCACTTTGTAGTTCGCTTTTTCGCCATTACCGGAAGCGGTTACTTCAATGGTTTGAAATTCCTTCGTCGGTAAAACTTCAAAATCGAAATTCACAATCTGCTCGCCCGGTCCGCTGAACGAAACAGTTTTGGAAGCACCGTTTTTCGGTTTCAGCGCATCGCCTGTTTTTACGGTAATCGTGGCGGTTTTCACTTTATTCTCCATCGCAAAAACGGTAACCGGGAGCGTAACGGTTTCACCCGGTGATAATTTCCGCGGAAGCGAAGCCAGCACCATCAGCGGAGTACGGACGGGCGTAGTTTTTTCGACACTGCCGTATGCACTTTTGGTTTTATCGCCCGCAATTACCATCGTCCGCACCGAACCGATGTAATTTGGCATCATAATATTATGACTTGCAATTTTTCCGGCGGCGAGTTCGAATGGTCCCAGATATTTCACAACAGGTTTAAATCTGTCGGCTTTTCGGTTTTTTGCACCCAAAGCCGCATCGCCACCACCGATTGCGTAAATATTGTCCACACTGCCGGAATAGGCGCCAATTACGTAATCAAACATATCAAAAGTCTTAACCCCCAAAGCCTCGCGACTGTAAAAAGCTTCGTGAATATCTGGCGTTGCGAAGCGTGTTAAATCCAGCAAGCCTTCATCAACAACCGCCAAAGTATAAGTCATTGGTTTGCCTTTTTCCTCGGAAACTTTTACGGTGAATTGTTTCTCAGGTTTTAAAACTTCAGGCATCGAAATTTTCGGATGAAGCACCGTTGAAGGATCTTCTACCGAAAGCGGAATAACGCCGTAAAGCCGTATCGGCAAATCGTTTTTGGTCTGGCTATGGGGTTGAAGTAAAGAAATATTCACATAAATATTCGGCGCCATTTCCTTTGTGATTTTTATAGCCGCTTTGGTTTCGCCTTTTTTGGTTTCAATCCAATGCGTTGCCAAAACTTCGGTACCGTTTTCAACGCTAATCAGCGCATGGCCGTCACTTCCCGAAGGAAAGGTTATAAACGCTTCTTCGCCAACATTGTATTTTTCTTTGTCTGCAGAAAAAAGTAACATTCGAGCACTTTCCGAATCACCGTCACTTGGGCGCTGCCACCAGTTTCTGTAGAAATAAGTGATTCGCCCTGTTGCGTGGCCAGATTGTTTATCGATTACGCGAATTAAATATCTGCCGCCTTCTTCTTCGGGAATATTTACAGTGAATTTTCCTTTTCCGCTACCATCGGTTTTTACCGTGAATTCTTTCACAGGACGATGCACGGTTGAATTTTCATAGGTTGAAAGATTGTCCGAACCACGATTCCACCACCAACGCCATTCAATCTGGAAAACTTTTACTTCAAGTTCGCGATTTGCCGCAGCTTTGCCCTGCGCATCCACGGAAACTACGTCAAAAGTTGTGTTTTCATCCGTAAAATAGGAACCGTAACGCCCAGCTTCGGGCGATTTTAAACCTACAAAATGTGAGAACGGCGCCAAATCCTTCGAAAAAATATCCATTGAAAAATCGCCGCCGCCTTCATACACTTTCGTTAAAAAAGTTGCTTTCAACATTCCGGGTGCGTTCTTTCCAACCTCCAGATTTTGGCTGAAAGAAGTGCTTCCTTCAGAAGAAAGTTGCGCATCCAAAACGGGAATTTCCACTTCGGAAAAAGTTCGGATTGGATCGATAAAATTGTATTTTGGAAATTTTGGAAAAGCTGAATTGCTGGCTCGAAGCGTGGCTGTCATATCAATTTTCAAATTGCGCGCAGGCGAACCGTGAAGCCACATGGCGCTTGCCGTTCCTTTTACGGGTTTTGTGGCGTCGAGAATTTCATCGTCAAAATCCAGCTTAATTTTTAACCGGTTTGGTTTAATGGTCGCCACTTTCAACGTATGCGAAAATTGCGCGCCTCCAACGGTAATGGTTGCGTTCCAATTTCCTGTTGGGGCGGATGGGTCGGTGGCTATTGGGAAATAGTAAAAACTCTCCAGCCCCCTAGCCCCCGAAGGGGGAACTCCTGATGCGGAATTACTTGTGTTCAAAACACTTCTTTGAACCAATTTTCCGCGGGCATCGGTCACTGAAAGGGTTACGGGGTGGTTTTTGGGCAAGGGATTTGCGTTGTCGTTGAGCACGAAAGTCAAGTGAATGCTGTCGCCGGGGCGGTACACGCCGCGTTCGGTGTAGCTAAAACCTTTCAGTCCCTTTTGCAGTTCCTTCCCTGAAATGTCGAAATTGCTCATGGAAAGGGCATTTCCGTCTTCCAGTTTTACATAGGCAAAATTGTTTCCCTTTTGTGCTACGGCGAAGGCTGCATTTTTATCGCTATCATATAAAGTAGTACCGTCGCCATCGGTGGTTACGGTTTCAATCAACTGTTGCTGATAGTTGAAAAGTTTGATTTTTACACCACTTTCCGGTTTGGCGGAAATAAGATTGGTGGCAAAAAAATGGTAGCTTTTGTTGTTACCTTTTTTTACGATCAAGCCCAAATCGGACCCCAATATATTGGCCGTAACTATGCGATCCTCATTGTAATACGCCGGATGGCAGGGGTTGTCGCGCTGTTCCCAATTGTAATTGTAGTTGCGCCAACTGTAAATTTCATTATCCCAATAACGCTGCTCGCGAATTTCCTCATCTTCGGAGGAATCAGTGGCATAATAGGGGTCTTCTTCGTAATAATCATCGTAGTATTCATCTTCGCTTTCCTCCGTATTTTCTTCTTCGGAATTAGATTCGGCACAATCATAAATTATATAATCCTTTTTAAAACTGAATTCTAATTGATAGATAGCGCCCGGTTCGGCCTTGAAATATTCCGAAAGGTTGATGCCGTAAGCCTTCCAACTGCCGTTGTTTCCCAGACCGTCGTTTTTTAGCTCGATGGTTTTTTTAGCGATTCTTCGGCCAACACGCTTGATGTCGTAGGTGTTCGGATCGTTCAGATTATAACTTTGGAGAAATTGCAGCACATTGCTCTCGTAAATTTTGATGACGCGCACATCCACTTTTGAAAGATTTACCGCTTCAAAATAAACCGGCGTTGCAGCGGAATTTGGAAGAATTACGCCTTTTGAAACCATTCGCACCGCGGGTTTCAATTGTTCAAAGGAAACGAGTTCCGAAAATTCCTTTTTCAGCCCGAAACCTTCGGTGTTTTTGATTCCCGTGAAGACGGTGACCTTTACATCACCCACTACACGGTTTGGGGGATACACATTCAAAACGTTTCCGTTTACCTCATAGCGAAGATCCGTAGTGTTTTCAATGGCCACCAGGCCCGCAAAATCCTGGTTTTCCTGCAACGGGTCCGAAAAATTGATGCTCAAAAGGGCATTGGGCGAGGCGGTGCTGCGGATATCCACAATGGTAAAATCGTTTTGCCCCGGGATTTTAAATGTGTTTTCGCCCTTGTTTTCGGCACCGATCGGTTTGCCGTCCCATTGAATAAGAATTTCAGAATCGGTGGTTTTTCGGGCAATGCTGTCTATGGTAAAATTGAAATAATTTGCATCGGCAGCTTCGGCGGGCCATTTTAACTTTAGTTTTTTTTCCCCTTGGGAAGCGGAAACCAATTGTTTGGCCTTTTCCAACGAAATAACATCGGATGTTTCAATGGAGGCTTCCACATACTGCCATTGCTTGCTGTAGCTCTGCAAATTCCCGAGATCTACTTTAAAATTGGGCGTAATGGTGTGAAAGCTGAAAGTATAGGTTTTGAACTCCTTGGCAATGTCTTCGTAAAATTTATCCAGTTTTACCGTTACCGTATATTCCGTGTCCGGTTTTAGGTATTCCGCAGGTTGAAAGATTAGGGTTTTGCCGTTTTCGACAACCAACTTCCCTTTCGTTGATGGCGAAATTTTTAAATATTCATCGGCGGAAAGTTTCTGCGTTAGCTCGAATTGCTCCAGAGGTTTCATCAATTCAACCCGAATATCCGTCGTGATGGATTGGTTTCCGTAGGTGTTATAGGAAATGTATTCCTTGAATTTAAAGAGGTTGTCGGTTTCGGAATGTTTGTCTTTGTCTTTGCAGGAAGAAATTGTAGCGAGAAAAACAAAAAAAAGCAAGCGGTGGAAGGGCTTCATAAGGATGTTTTTGGAAAATTAAATGTATGGGAAAAAGGGGGATCCTGCAAGAATGATAACATAGCAAAACAAACCAGAGGTGCTTTAGCCCAAATCACTCCTGTTCTTTATATATCCCAATTGTCAATTCGCCTTTTGAATTCATCGTGGCGCGATACATTCCTGCGGTGTTGAATTCCATCGCCACATTTCCATCCTTATCAATTGCAACAATGCCACCATCGCCGCCAAGGGCAGGTACTTTTTTCTGGATAACTTCATAAGCGGCTTCCTGTAACGTCATTCCTTTATATTCCATCAAGGCAGAAATATCATAGGCAACAACAGAGCGGATAAAATACTCGCCCCAACCCGTTGAAGAAACGGCGCAAGTTGCATTATTTGCATAGGTTCCAGCGCCAATAATTGGCGCATCGCCAATTCGGTTCCAGCGTTTATTGGTCATTCCTCCAGTTGAAGTTCCAGCGGCGAGGTTGCCGTGTTTGTCCAAGGCCGCACAGCCCACGGTCCCAAATTTTGAATTTTTTATATAAGAATCTTCAAAGGAAACCTTCTTTTCATTTTTGCTTTTTTCCTTTTCCAAAACCCGTTGTAAAGACTCGTATCTGTTTTGGGTGTAGAAATAGGACGTATCCATCATTTTATAACCCATACCTTTTGCAAATTCTTCCGCACCGGCGCCATAAAGCATTACGTGTTCGCTTTTCTGCATGACATCCCGCGCCAAATCGATTGGGTTTTTAATGTGCTTCACGCCCGCCACTGCTCCCGCATTCAGCGTAGCGCCGTCCATTATGGATGCATCAAGCTCGTTGGAGCCTTTGTGCGTAAAAACGGCACCTTTTCCGGCATTGAAAAGTGGTGAATCTTCCATTACATTAATAGTATGCGTAACGGCATCCAAAGAGCTGCCACCATTTTTCAAAATTTCATACCCTACGGAAATTGCTTCTTTCAGCTTAGCTTTATAGGCGGCTTCCAAGGAATCGCTCATATTTTCCTTCAAAATAGTTCCGGCGCCTCCGTGGATGACAATTCCAAAGTTTTCTTCCTTTTGAGTTGCATTTTCTGAAATCTTTTCCCTCTCAGAAGTAGATTTTTCTTCGTTTTTACATCCGAAAAGAAGAAAAATAGCAATAAAATATGTTAAAATTTTAACCATACCATTAATTTTAAATTCATCTCTAATATACGTGAAATATACTATTTACGGTGCATCACGTAATTGCAATTGTATTTGAGATGCTAAAAATCTGTCGATAATCCGATAAAGTGCGCAATTTATTCGTTAAAGTGCATTTTTTAAATATTTTTTTATATATTTGAATCGACATCAAGCCCCAAATCTGGTGTCCCCCCAAATTATGCACCTACTAAAAAGCAACCTACTTGCAATGGCATTGCTATGCCTAGTGATTACCTCCTGTTCAAAAGAGGATTCTGTTGAAGTTGAAGCCGCCAAGTACGACATCGATTTGGCTTTGGCCCAAAGAAACGACAGCCAAATGTCTTCTGAAATTTTAAATCTGGTTAATGACCATCGCGCGTCATTGGGCCTTTCCATACTAAAAATTGATACCCAATACGCTTCCGCCTTTGCTGTGGACCACACTGAATATATGATTGAAAAGGAGCAGATAAACCACGATAATTTTGGCTATCGTTCCGAAGGAATAAAATATCACGACAACGCCGAAGTAGTAGGCGAAAACGTTGCCTATGGCTATGAAACCGCCGAGGCCGTTGTAAATGCTTGGCTGAACAGCCCCGGACACAAAGCCATTATTGAAGGAAATTACACACACACCGGGTTTGGTGTAATGAAATGCGACAAAGGCCGAAGCTATTTCACACAACTCTTTTATAGAAAGTAACCTCACATCCCTTTTTCTATTAGTCTAAATTGCCGTATTTTTACGTAACAGTTAAAAATACGGCAATGGCTATTAAAAAACCTTTCAATTTAAATAAGTGGGTTGAGGAAAATCGAGATCTTCTGAAACCCCCGGTGGGCAACAAGAATTTATATGTTGAATCTGACGATTATATAGTTATGATAGTCGCCGGTCCCAATGCCCGAAAGGACTATCACTACAACGAAACCGAGGAGCTTTTCTATCAACTTGAAGGAAATATTCAGGTTGCAATCCAAGAAAATGGCGAGAAAAAAGTGATGGAACTGGGCCCTGGCGATATGTATCTTCATCCCGCAAAGGTGCCGCATTCTCCCGGCAGGAGTGCTGGTTCAATAGGCTTGGTTATTGAAAGAAAACGAACCGACCTTGAGGGAAAAGACGGCCTACTCTGGTTTTGCGACAATTGCAACAACAAATTATATGAAGTTTACTTCCCGCTAAGCGATATTGAAACTGATTTTCTAAAACACTTCAAACATTTCTACGGAAGCAAAGACCTGCGAACTTGTAACAAATGCGGAACGGTGATGGAAGCCGACCCACGTTTCACACAAGATTAACGGCGTATTCCCAAACAGATACCGTTTCGTTTTACTTTCTTCAGCGCATTGTGTACCTTTGCGCTTCATAAATTTCAGAATAAAAAATCATAACTATATGCAAGCAACAACCACTAGCTTCGGTATCGAGGAAGCATTGGAACAATTAGGAATTAAGGACGTAAACCAAGGAACTTCCACTGGAAATGAATGGTTTTCAAACGGGGAGGAAATTTCATCTTTTTCGCCCGTTGACGGCCAACTCATCGCAAAAGTGAGCACCACTTCCAAAGAAGATTACGAAAAAGTAATGCAAAGCGCCACTTCAGCATTTAAAGACTGGCGATTGAAACCAGCTCCACAACGTGGGGAAATCGTGCGCCAATTTGGGGAAGAGTTGCGAAGATTGAAAGAGCCGCTCGGAAAATTGGTTTCCTATGAAATGGGAAAAAGCTATCAGGAAGGTCTTGGCGAAGTACAGGAAATGATTGACATCTGCGATTTTGCAGTCGGTCTTTCCCGTCAGCTTCACGGCTTGACGATGCACAGTGAGCGTCCCGGTCACAGAATGTACGAGCAATATCACCCGCTTGGGGTTGTCGGGATTATCTCAGCATTTAACTTTCCGGTAGCCGTTTGGGCTTGGAACACGGCATTGGCATGGATTTGCGGCGATGTTTGCGTTTGGAAGCCTTCGGAAAAAACACCGCTTTGTGGAATAGCTTGCCAAAAAATAGCTGCGAAAGTTTTTGCAGACAACAATTTGCCGGAAGGGATTTCTTGCCTAATCAACGGCGATTATAAAGTTGGTGAAATGATGACCAACGATAAGCGCGTACCTTTGGTGTCAGCTACCGGTTCCATTAGAATGGGGAAAATTGTTGCACAGGCTGTTGCTGCCCGTCTCGGAAAATCATTACTGGAACTTGGTGGAAACAACGCCATTATCGTAACTCCGGATGCAGATATAAAAATGACCGTTATCGGCGCTGTGTTTGGCGCTGTGGGAACTGCTGGACAACGTTGCACCTCAACCCGAAGATTGATTATTCACGATAGTATTTATGACAAAGTGAAGGATGCCGTAGTTGCTGCATACAAACAACTTCGCATTGGGAATCCTTTAGATGAAAAAAATCACGTTGGGCCTCTTATCGACAAGGATGCCGTGAAAATGTACAACCAAGCACTTGAAAAAGTGGTTGCGGAAGGTGGAAACATTATTGTTGAAGGCGGCGTTTTGGAGGGTGAAGGCTACGAAAGCGGATGCTACGTAAAACCAGCCATTGCCGAAGCCAAAAATAGTTTCGAAATCGTGCAGCACGAAACCTTTGCCCCCGTATTGTATTTAATGAAATACAGCGGCGATGTTGAAAACGCCATCGAACTTCAAAATGGCGTTGTGCAGGGACTTTCATCAGCAATCATGACAAACAATCTTCGCGAGGCGGAACGTTTTCTTTCGCACGCTGGAAGCGATTGCGGGATAGCAAACGTAAACATCGGTACCAGCGGTGCCGAGATTGGCGGTGCATTTGGTGGTGAAAAGGAAACCGGCGGCGGCCGCGAAAGCGGAAGCGATGCCTGGAAAATCTATATGCGCAGACAGACAAATACAATCAACTATACCACTGAGCTTCCTTTAGCACAGGGAATTAAGTTTGACTTGTAGTAATATATTTTAAAAGAAAAAAAAGCCGCTTCAATTGAAGCGGCTTTTAGATTTTATATTATTCCGTTCGGCTCAACCCATTTAAAACGGTTGGCATCCTGCGGAATTTTTATACGTTCGGCAATACGAAGCATTCGCGAAGGTAATTTCAAAAGATAATCCCGTGCCTTTTCAGCTTCATCGGTCAAGCCGCTGATTTTTGAAATTTCCCAATGGGCATTTAATTTTTCAAGAATATCAATATAATCAAATGTGGTATAAACGCCCAAACGCTGTGCCGCGTTGCTGAAATCGTCAAACGCCGAAGCCATTTTTCCGCCGCTCTGGCGAAGGTTTTGGGCCGGCATAATGATTTTTTTCTGCATCATATCCTGAAAGGCAATCATCATTTCGCTGGCGTCGTATTCAAAAATAGTCTTTACAAATTCGCGATATGCCAAGTGGTGGCGCATTTCATCGCCTGCAATTATATTGCACATTTTCGCGAGCATTTTGTTGCCTTTTTTCTTTGCAATCTTTCCCACGCGGTTGTGGGAAACATTCGTTGCCAATTCTTGAAAACTTGTATAAATAAAATTTCGGTAGGGATCGCGGCCGGTTCCCACTTCAAAACCGTCGTTGATTAAATGTTGGGTGGTTTTTTCAACTTCCTTCATATTTACCCTTCCGGATAAATAAAGATATTTGTTCAAGGTATCACCGTGGCGGTTCTCTTCTCCCGTCCAGTGGCGTATCCATTTGCTCCAGCCGTTTCGGCCGTGCTGATCCACGCCTTCCATATCCATCAACCAACTTTCGTAGGTCGGCAGTGCTTCTTCCGTAACCATATCGCCCACCAAAACGATCCAAAAATCATAGCCCAATTCTTTGGCCTCTTCGCGGATTTGGATAACCTCATCCATATAATTTTCCTTTTGGAAATTGGGCAATAGATCGGTGGGTTGCCAAATTTCATCAACGGGAATCAAATATTGGTCAATATAACTGTCGATTTTCTTTTCAACAGTCTGCATTACTTCCAAACGGATATTTTTAAGCGCCATGGTGTTATTTTAGAGGAATTACAAAGATAGCAAGTGAAAGATGGAATTTGTAATAAAGAAGTCTTAATTCCTGCCTTTTTCTTCGGGATATAATTTATAAACAGGTTCGCTCTGCCAAATTTCCATCGAATCTACATCGAGCATGGAGATTTTTCCTTTGAAAGCCGCGCCCGTATCCACATTCCAAACATTGGCAAAATTTGCGGGTTTGTCAAACCCAACACGGGTTACAGGTGTATGGCCGATATAAATTTCTTTAAAAAGTTTTAGCCGTTTTGGGTATTTATCGTCTTCTTCGGAAATGGAGGAATCTATCGCGCAGACCATTTCCCAAAGGGTTCGGTCCCAATAGACCATATTTGGATAATACTCACTTTGCGGCCCATGCTGATTGGTAAAACCCGCATGCAGAAAAAGGCGGTTTTGAGAATCTATGTGATAATTCACCAAATTTTCAAAAAATTGAAGATGCTTTTGCTTTTCTTCTTCGGAAATTTTCGAATAGCTTTCCACGCTACTCTCCCCACCCTGACTGAGCCACATGGGGTTCTTTTCCCCGAATTTCAAATATTTATAAAGCAATTCGTCGTGATTTCCGCGGATGAAGATGCAATCATTTTTTTTCGAAAAATCTATCAAATACGAAACCACTTCGGCAGATTCACTCCAGCCATCCACGTAATCGCCCACAAAAATATATTGTGTGCCTTTCGGAAGAGTTACCGTTTCCAATACTTGCTTCAATGCCCTAAACCCTCCGTGAATATCGCCGATTACAACTGTTTTCATCATTTAGAAAATAAATAAATCAATCCAATTACGCAAAGAATCGCGAGGACAAAAAAGAATATTTTCCAAAACGAATACGGCCGTTGTCCAGAAATTATTCCGCTCTGCCCGTTCACAAAAAAGTTATAGCGTTTTCCTTTAAACTTATAAGTGCTTATGTAAACCGGAAGCAGAATATGCTTGAAAGTTTCTTCGGAAAGTTTCATATTCATTGATGAAACTTGCTGGGTGTCGCCACCAATATCGCTCCGAATCCAACTGTCTGCGATGCTTTCGGCTATTTTATTACTTTCCAGATGTCCTTCCAAAAGCGGAATAGTATATTTTTCAGTAACAAAACCCGCGAGATAGGAACTGTCAAAAGGTTTCAGCATTTTTAAATTCCACCGAGCTATTTTCTGTGGAATAACCCCTGTTTTTTGATTGGAAGCTTTAATCAAAGTGTCGTCAACAAATCCCGAAACACTTCCCGAAGCAGGATACCAGCGCGTTCTTCTTTCTTGTACGGTTCTTTTATTTTTTCCGCTGCCCACTGTTTTGGTCACGTAATAATATTCGCCACGCTGGCCTGTATAATCTGCATAAAGTTGGGCGTCAAACGTCCAATACGGCGCATAAAGCCCTCGCGTCTTTTCGGGATCGATGGCTGCCTTTTTTAGATTGTTCGGCGCAAACCAAAGTCCGTCGACCCATTTTTTAAAAATTTGAAATGCCTTTTTTTGATCAATTTGAAAGGGCAAAACCGCACCCGGAAGTATCCATTCTTCTTTATAGGCATCTTCAATAATCAAGGGAGAACCGCAATAAATGCAGGAAAGCGATTTATAATTTTCTTCAATGTGTTGGTTGGCACCGCAATTTTTACAGTGGAGCATCGTGATTTCCTCGCTATGTTTTTGCGAGCCCATCTTTTCGAGATAAGGTTTCAATTCCAATTCCTCAAAACCATTTTCGGAAGGGGCAATCGTTTCGGTATGGCCGCAATAATCACATTTTAGCTCAGTTGTCCCAGGCGCATAGGTAAGCTCTGCGCCACAGTTGACACAAGATTTTTTGAGTTCGGATTTTTTTGGTGAAATTTCTTCCATTGAAAATATAAACCTCCCGGTTTAGAATTTGGGATTGCTTCGTGCCTCGCAATTATTGCGGTGGAAGCGGCGGTGGGGTATTTCCGCCCAAAAACGATTTCAATTCCTCAATTTGCTGAAGCGGTGTCCATTCTGCCAAACCGGCTTTCCAAACTAAAGTGTCTTTGTTCACCGTTCTGCTTGCAAACAAAGATTGCAACTGCTCAAAACTCACCGGACCGGCTTGTGTGCCATTGGCGGCGTAAAAATATTGGACTGCGGCAGGCATTGGCGGCGGCATCATTCCACCCTGTGGCTGCTGTTGCATTTGCTGTTGGCCCATTTGTGGATTCATCATGCCGCCCATTTGTTGCGCGAGCACGAAGCCCATGCCCATTCCCATTCCGGCTCCAGCTGTTCCACCTTCGTTCGCAGCAGCTGCTTCAATGGCTTTTGCAGTTTTGAATTTGGTGAGCTTATCCAAATCCAACTTGTCAATCCTGCTGTATTCGAAGATTTCCTTTTTAAGGTCTTCGGGCATGGAAACGTTTTCAATAAAGAATTTTTCCAAGGAAATTCCCACGCTGTTAAACTCCGGCTGCATCACTTCCTTGCAGGTTTCGGAAAGCTCGGTAGTGTTTGCCGCGTACAGTTCTATGGGAAGTTTTGCTTCGCCAACAGTATCTGTAAATCGGGTGGCGATAAGGCTTTTTAAATGTTCGTTTATTTCGAAATTTGTAAAGTTATTGTCCGTTCCAACTATGTCAACAATAAATTTTCCGGCATCATTAATCCGGTATGCATAGGTTCCGAAAGCACGGATTTCAACCAAACCAAAACGGTCATCGCTCAACGTAATCGGGTTTTTGGTGCCCCATTTTTCATCGGTAAAAAGATGGGTGTTCACAAAATAAACCTCAGCTTTGAAAGGACTATCGAAACCGTATTTCCAACCTTTCAACGTGGTTAAAATAGGAAGGTTTTGGGTGTTCAACGTGTAGGTTCCCGGCTTAAAAACGTCTGCCAATTGGCCTTCGTTTATAAAAACTGCGGTCTGCCCTTCGCGCACGATGAGTTTTGCGTTGTTTTTTATTTCGTTTTGGTAGCGCTCAAAACGGTGACAAATAGTGTCTGGCGTATAATCCAGCCACTCGATGATGTCAATAAATTCATTGCTTAGTTTTTCTTTTATTGTGTCGAAAATGCCCATAGTTCCAAAATTTTAAAAATTGAAGTTTAAAGATATAAAAATAGGTTTAACATTGGATTAATTATAACTCACCTTCCGCAAAATACGCAACGACTCCTTTAAAAGTTGGTATGCTTCGGCGTCGTATTCCCTTAAAAATTCCTTGGCTTCCTGCAATTTTTCCTTGGCTTCCTCAAAATCGTTCAAATAGCAAATAAGGTAAGTTGACGGCAGGTTGCGCAAATCTTTTACTTCGGAAGCGGTGAGCGGAATGTTCTTTTTCAGCTTTTCCAAAACTGCATTGTTGGCATTATAGATGTGAAAAAGCGTTTTTCTGTTGAACTGTGGCGGTTCAAAAATCAATTTTGAATCCATATTATAGGAACCATTTTCTTTAAAGTGAATGGTTACTTCTTCCAACGGATAGTATTTAAATTGTTCGTTCAATCCCAAATGCACATATTCCACAGTTTTGAAATAATCCTCTGTATAGGCAATGCTGATTTCATCCAAAGCCGAATAAAATAGCCGAACCTGTTCGTTTATCAATTCAATATCAACCCGCGAATAATATAAATTTTCCTTTACCCTTTTTGGATTTCCCGCCCAACATACCACAAATTGTTCCTTAAAAACCTTGTAATGGCTTTCCAAATCTTTGTGGCGATGGTTGATAAAATCAATCACCCCGTCCAGCGTGAGCTCAATATTGTTTTTGGCGGCGTTTTCAATGGATTTTACTATTTCGGAATTCACATCTTTTATCTCAATATCAAAATCCTTCGGCATTGAAATACTGCCATCGCGCAGAAAAATGGAGCCGCCCCAATATTTCCAAATATTTTTGCGCAACGAAGTGATCTTTCCATTCGGACGGATCGTTACCAAGCCCACCACCTTATCTGAAGGCAGATTTGGAAATGCGACGTTTTCATAAATTATCAGCGGCGCATTGGTAAGATAGGCGTTTACGAGGTTTTGGATCTTGCTGTCGTCAAAAAAATCGACACCCCGAATCTCGTTGGTTTCATCCTCAACGCCAATTACGATAAAGGAATTATTTGCTGGATTGCTATTGCTGAGCGCGCATATGTGTTTCAGAAATTTCGCCTTTCCTTCTTTGGTGCCGAGGTCTATTTTTCGCTTTTTATCATAGAAACTGCTCTCGTCGTTATGGGCGAGCAGGTTTTTGATAAGTAGGCGTTTGTTGATCATCGCTCAAGGTTGCAGGTTGCAAGTTGCAGGTTAAAAGTTATTTTTTTCTAATCATATTTTGAACCTTTTTTGTCTGAGTTTTTCAGATATATCATAAATGATTTTATTTTTCTACTATTTAAAATGGCTTTTTCAGAAATTCTTTTGAAAGTTTCCTCATCAATATGGTTTCTATCCAAACAACGATATAATTGTGATCTTGTTTCGCCACAGGAAGCCTTAGCAATACTTAAAAAATTAATAAATTCCCGATTTCCATCTCTTTCAAAACCTTCAGAAATATTATCCATTATGGATCCCGATGCACCATTTATTTGTTCCCGAAGCTTATAATCCCTTTGCAAAGAAGTATTTTGAATTATGTTCCAAACATCTTTACAAATTTCTCTGGCCAACTGCCAAATCTCTAAATCCTCAAATCTTTCTATTTTAGCCATAAGGTAAAATTTTAGGTAAACTTGCAACCTGCAACTTTCAACTTGTAACTTTATTCACAATAGTAGAAGAAGCCTGATCCAAACACATCACCGTCAAATCCGCGATATTCACGTGCGGCGGTCGCGTTACGGCGAACCAGATAATATCGGCAACATCCTCAGGTTTTAAGGGGGTGTAGCCTTGATATACTTTTTCGGCTTTTTCAGAGTCGCCTTTAAACCGCACCTCACTGAATTCCGTTTGCACCAATCCGGGGTTTATGGCTCCCACTTTTATTCCCTTTCCGTTCAAATCCAATCGCATTCCTTGATTTATGGCGTCCACAGCATGTTTACTTGCGCAATACACGTTGCCTTTTGGATAGACTTCCTTGCCTGCAGTGCTGCCAATATTTATTATGTGACCGCTTTTGCGCTCCATCATTTTTGGAAGAATTGCTTTGCTAACGTAAAGTAGGCCTTTCACATTAATATCCAACATCGCGTCCCAATCGTCGATATTCCCCTCGTCAATGGTATCCATTCCGTGGGCGTTGCCAGCATCGTTAATTAAAATATCAATTGTGGAGAACTCCCCCGGAAGGGATTGTACCGCAGCAAATACCGCTTCCTTGTTGCGTACATCAAACTTTAAAGTGTGCACTTCCGTTAT
Organism: Aequorivita vladivostokensis; assembly: GCF_000952855.1. Classification (GTDB taxonomy): domain Bacteria; phylum Bacteroidota; class Bacteroidia; order Flavobacteriales; family Flavobacteriaceae; genus Aequorivita; species Aequorivita vladivostokensis. The sequence continues at coordinate 171,174 of NZ_JSVU01000004.1, forward strand.
CTTCGAAAGCTCTTCGGAAAGACTTTTTAGCCGTTCCTCTCTTCTTCCGCAGAGAATTAATTTCAAGCCATTTTCTGCAAAAAGTCTTGCCGTTGCCATTCCGATGCCAGAGGTAGCTCCGGTTATAAATGCTGTCTTGTTTTTCATATTCAATCTTTTTCTAAAAATACTATTTCTATAATTTCCGTAATGGTTAAAATTAGTTAACCCAAAAGTTAATAGTTCTTAACACTCATAAAACTATAAATCTCGGTTTATATGTTTGTAAAACTAATTCTAAAAAAAAAACCATGAAATCCCTATTAAAATTTAGCTTAATTGCTTTGCTCATTTTCGGCTTTACCGCCTGTAGTAGTGATGATGATGCCACCAATCCTGATGGAAAGGCAAAATTGTCCCTTAGATTAACTGATGCTCCAGGCGACTATGATGCCGTCTTTATCGATGTTGAAGAAGTAGTCATTAAATATAATGGCGGGCAGGATGATGTTGTTTTAGGCATTAACGCGGGTGTTTACAACCTTTTAGAACTAACTGCCGGAGTAAATGTATTATTGTTTAATGACGAAGTACCCGCAGGAAACATCAGTCAAATACGTTTGGTTTTGGGAGAGGACAACACTATAGTTGTTGATGGACAAACATTGCCATTAGATACTCCCAGCGCACAACAATCGGGTTTAAAAATTCAGGTAAATGAAAATCTCCAACCTGGAATTTTATATGAATTTATGCTCGATTTTGATGTAGACAAATCCATCGTTGCACAAGGCAATGGAGGTTATAGTCTCAAGCCCGTTATTAGAGCAACAACTGTAGCGGAAAGTGGTGCAATTTCAGGAGTTATTATACCCCCAGGAATTATTACAATGATTACGGCAGATAATGGCAGCGCTCAAATTTCTACATACGCAAACCCTGCAGGCGAATTTTTAGTAAGCGGTGTTCCAGATGGAACTTATACCGTAACCGTTCAGGCTGATATTGCTTTGGGCATTCCACCTATTGTAATTAATAATGTAATTGTTGTTCAAGGTGAAATTACCAATATGGGACAAATTGAATTACAGCTTTAAAAAAGCATAAACAAAAATTTTAAAAAGAGGAAAACTTAAAGTATTCCTCTTTTTTAATTTAACCAATCATTAACAGGGTTTTCTACAATAAATTTTCAATTTGCACCGTCTTTTTATAAAGGCTTTAAATTGAATCTAAATACGGTATGGAAAATACAAATTCGACCTTTGACATTGGGGCATTAAACGAAAAAATTGAAAGGGAAAGTGCATTTGTGGATGTACTTTCTATGGAAATGAACAAAGTAATCGTAGGCCAGAAACATATGGTGGAACGGCTTATGATTGGACTTTTGGGCCAAGGCCACATCCTTTTGGAAGGTGTGCCCGGACTTGCGAAAACCCTTGCAATCAACACACTTGCAAAAGCGGTGCACGGTACTTTCAGCCGTATACAGTTTACCCCAGATTTGCTTCCCGCGGATGTTGTGGGAACGCTCATTTACAATATGAAAGTAAATGACTTCAGCATAAAAAAAGGTCCCATCTTTGCCAATTTCGTACTTGCGGATGAAATTAACCGGGCTCCCGCAAAAGTACAATCAGCGCTTTTGGAGGCGATGCAGGAAAAGCAGGTAACCATTGGCGAAACCACTTTTACCCTCGACAAGCCATTTTTGGTAATGGCAACCCAAAACCCAATCGAGCAGGAAGGAACCTATCCGCTGCCAGAAGCGCAGGTGGACCGTTTTATGCTGAAAACGGTAATAAAATATCCACAGATTGCCGAAGAGCAACTCATTATCCGTCAAAACTTAAAAGGCGCTTACGAGCAAATCAATCCAGTGGCGACCATAGACCAAATTCTTCGGGCACAGGCTGCCGTTCGGGAAGTTTATATGGATGAAAAGATTGAAAAATACATTCTCGATATCATTTTCGCTACACGAACTCCCGAGAATTTTGGGCTTGCAGACTTGAAACCACTTATCAATTTTGGCGCATCACCACGTGGAAGTATCAACCTTGCCATTGCCGCTAAATGTTATGCCTTCATCCGCCGTCGCGGGTATGTAGTGCCAGAAGATGTTCGCGCGGTAGTGCACGATGTGCTTCGCCATCGTATCGGCATAACTTACGAAGCGGAGGCCGAAAACATTACTTCCGAAGACATCATCAACAAGATTGTTAATGTAATTGAAGTACCGTAAAAGTTCAAAGTTGCAAGTTGAAGGTTGCAAGTTAAAAAACTTGGAACCTGAAACTTGAAACCTGAAACCTGAAACTATCGTGGATACAAAGGAACTTCTTAAAAAAGTACGTAAAATCGAAATCAAAACGCGTCGGTTGAGCGACCACGTGTTTGGTGGCGAGTATCACAGTACGTTTAAGGGTCGGGGGATGACGTTCAGTGAAGTGCGCCAGTACCAATTTGGCGACGACGTCCGGAATATCGATTGGAACGTTACGGCCCGCTACAACGAGCCTTTTGTAAAAGTTTTTGAGGAAGAGCGCGAGCTTACGTTGATGTTGATGGTTGATATTAGCGGTTCCGAATTTTTTGGAACGCAGGAACAATTCAAAAATGAAATCATTACCGAAATTGCCGCAACGCTCGCTTTTTCAGCAATGCAGAACAACGACAAAACGGGACTGATCCTTTTTTCAGATGAAATTGAACTTTATATTCCCCCGAAAAAAGGCAAGTCGCACGTGCTGCGAATTATTCGTGAATTGATTGAGTTCAAGCCAAAAAGTAACAAGACCGATATTGCCAACGCCTTGAAATTTTTAAGCAGCGTAATGAAGAAGAAAGCCATCGTTTTTGTGCTTTCAGATTTTATTGCGGACGGTTACCGCGACACTTTAAAAATCGCCGCCAAAAAGCACGATGTAACGGGAATCAGAATTTACGATAAAGCCGAGGAAAATATACCAAATCTGGGAATGGTGCAGATGGAAGACCAGGAAACAGGGGAACTTTTATTGGTAAACACAGGGTCTAAAAATGTGCGCAACCAATATTACAGTTATCATCGCGAAAGGGTGGATTATTTCAATGAATCGTTTACAAAAAGTGGCGCAGGCACTATAAGTACACGGGTTGACGAAAGTTATGTGAAAAAATTGTTGGGATATTTCAAACGCAGGTAGGCGCGCGATTCATCGCGCGCATTTAAAAGAAATCAAAATTTGAATTGAAAAAAAATAAAATCCATATTACAAAATTTGAAAGATTGAAGCCATTTGGTTTTCAAAAGAACCGCTCGTTTCTTTTTTCTCTGTTCCTTTTTCTTTGCTCTTTCCTCTCCTTTTCGCAAGTAACCTCCTCCATCGATTCCACAAAAATCAAGATTGGCGAGGAAATACTTTACACCATCAATGTACAAGCAGACTCAACGGATGTTGTGGTATTTCCCGAGGAGCAAACTTTTGCGCCTTTGGAAATGATTGAGTCCTATAAAACCGATACCACTTTTGAAGCTTCCAAATATCGGCTCGTAAAAAAATATGGATTGACGCAGTTTGATAGCGGCCATTACACCATTCCGCCGCAGCGCATTTTCATCAACAACAAACCATTTTTGACCGATTCCATAAAGGTTGAAGTGGCCGACGTTCCCGTTGATACGACCAAACAAAAAATGTTCGACATAAAACCTGCGGTGGAAGTTAAAAGCCCGCCGTTTGATTGGTTGTCGCTTCTGTATTGGTTGGTTCCGATACTTTTAATTATTGCGATTGCGATTTATCTCTTCCGAAGAAAAAAACGAAAAGAAGCCGCCGAAAAGCAATTGCCGCCCTACGAAGAAGCAATCGTTGCCTTAAAACAGCTCGACAATTCGCAATTGCTGAAGGAAAATAAAAGCAAGGAATATTACAGCAGCCTTACCGAAATCGTAAAAAGATATTTGGACCGCGAAGTGGACGAAGCCGCTTTGGAGAGCACCAGTGACGAGCTAATCACGCGGCTGATGATGCACAAAGACGCGGGGAATTTCGACTTTGATTTGGAAACCATCCGCAAGCTGGATGCAATTTTCAAACGTGCCGATTTGGTAAAATTTGCCAAAATGAACCAAGAGTCCGGACAGGCGGAAGTTGACCGAAAAACCATTGAGGAAATCATCAACGAAACCCACGAAGCCGTTCCCGAACCCACCGAGGAAGAGCTTTTGGCCAATCAGGAATACATTGAAAAACTTCAGAAAAAACGCCAGCGCAGAAAATGGATTTTGGGAATTTCGGGTGTACTTGCGGCGATTGTTTTGGCAGGAATTATCTACGGCGCCGCTACCGGATTCGACAACTTAAAGGATAAAGTTTTGGGCAATGACCTCCGCGAGCTCGCCGAAGGCCGATGGATAAAGAGCGAATACGGCAACCCGGCGGTAATTTTGGAAACCCCCGAAGTGCTTGTCCGAGCGGAAGCTCCCACCACAAATGCCGATAAAAGTGCGGTGATGGGAAGGGATTTCTTCACCTATGGCGAAATGAATTCCCCGCTTTACATTATGGTTTCAACCACACAGTTCAGCCAAAAACAGGACATTGCCCTGGAAACGGCACTTGATGCGGTTTTGGACGATTTAGAGCAAAGTGGCGCGAAAAATCTAATAGTGAAACGCGACGATTTTGAAACAGATAAGGGCATAAAAGGATTGAAAGCCTACGGCGAATTCAACGTGCAGGTTTCAGACACTAAAATGTTGAAACAAAAAAGCACCTATGAATTATTGCTTTTCGCGCAGCAGAACGGCTTGCAGGAAGTTTTGATAGTGTATCAGGACGATGGCAAATACGCCGAAGAAATATTAAAAAGAATCGAAGCTTCCATAGAGCTTGAAATTTCAGAGAAAGATGGGCAGTAATTTCGAATTTGTAAATCCGCAGTTTTTCTGGTTGTTCCTCCTACTTCCGGTACTCGTGCTATGGTATTTATGGAAGCGGAAACAGCAAACGGCTTCATTAAAAATATCCAGTGTCAGCGGTTTCAAATCTGGCAAAAACTGGTTGGCGCGATTAAAACCGTTGCTTTTCGCGCTTCGTCTTTTGGCACTTTCAGCTTTGATTATTGCAATGGCGCGACCACGCACCGTTGACGAATCCACAAAAACAAAAACCACCCGCGGAATCGATATCGTGATGGCAATAGACGTTTCGGCAAGTATGCTGGCGCGCGATTTAAAACCAAACCGTTTGGAAGCATTGAAAACAGTAGCTGCGCGTTTCATAAATGGTCGCCCGAATGACAGAATCGGCTTGGTGGAATACGCAGGCGAAAGTTACACCCGCACGCCGTTGACGAGCGATAAAACTATTGTGCTTTCGTCCCTAAAAAACATAACCTACAACACGACCATTGAAGGTGGAACAGCAATCGGTTCCGGTTTGGCAACGGCGGTAATCCGTTTAAAGGAAAGCCGCGCCAAAAGCAAAGTGATTATTTTGTTGACCGATGGGGTAAACAACACAGGATTCATCGACCCAAAAATTGCGAGCGAGCTTGCCGTGGAGTTTGGGATAAAAGTATATACAATCGGTTTGGGAAGCAACGGAATGGCGATGTCGCCCATTGGCATTCGTCCCGACGGTGGTTTTCAATACGGAAATGTGCAAGTGGAAATTGACGAGGTGTTGCTGAAAGAAATTGCGGCAAAAACCGGCGGACAATATTTCCGGGCAACGAGCACCACCAAACTGGAGCAGATTTACGAAGAAATAAACAAACTGGAAAAAACCGATATCGAAGAGTTCAAATACACCCATTATGATGAAATGTTCCGCCCGTGGGCCATTTTCGCATTAATATTGATTGGGTTTGAGTTTTTGTTGCGAACTACAATATTTAAAGGATTTTTATAGAAATGGATCAAATAGTTTTAGATCAACCCATATACTTCTACATTCTCTTCGCCATTCCGGTGATAGTGGTGGTTTTTCTATTGCTTTTGGTTTGGAAAAGAACGGTTCAGAAACGATTTGTTGATAAAGAACTTCTGAAAAAATTGAGCCCAAACCGTTCGCTCTTTAAATCTGTTTTAAAAGTTTTGGTGCTTTGTTTGGCCATTGCTTGCTTAAGTTTTGCATTGGTAAATCCTAAAATAGGCACCAAGCTCGAAACGGTAAAGCGCGAAGGCGTTGACATTGTTTTTGCGTTGGACGTTTCAAAAAGTATGTTGGCGGAAGACATTGCGCCCAACCGTTTGGAAAAGGCAAAACAGCTCATTACCCAAATAATCAACGGTCTTGCAGGGGATAGAATTGGAATCATCGGTTATGCTGGGAGCGCTTTTCCGCAGGTTCCCATCACTTCCGATTTTTCATCTGCAAAATTATTTTTAAGTGGAATGAATACCGATATGGTTTCTTCACAAGGAACAGCCATTACCCAAGCCATTGAACTGGCGCAAACTTTTTATGACGACGAAGACCAGACCAATCGCGTGCTTTTCATCATTTCAGACGGGGAAGACCACGAGGGCAATGTTTCGACAATTGCCGAGGAAGCTGCGGAAAAAGGCATCCGCATTTTTACCATTGGCGTGGGAACTTTGGAGGGCGGCCCAATTCCTATCAAAGAAAATGGCGTGCTTCAATATTACAAACGCGACCAAAATAACGAGCAGGTAATCACCCGTTTAAGTGAAGAAACTCTTAAAGAGATTGCCAAAACCGCCAATGGTGAGTATATTGACGGCTCAAATACCAAAGTAGTTGTTGATCAAGTTAAAGCCATTTTAAACGGAATGGACAAAAAGGAATTTGAGGCCAAGCAATTTACCGATTTTAAGGACCAATTCCAGTGGTTTTTGGCTGGGGCATTATTTTTGCTGGTTTTGGATGTGTTCCTTTTGGAACGTCAAACAGCTTGGGTCAAAAAGTTGAATTTGTTTAATGAAAAGGAAAAACAATAAAATGATGTTTGTGGATAGAATGTTTTTTCAGAAAAATGCTACGCGGAAAATTGCGATAATTCTGTGCGCTGCCTTTTTCTCGTTGAATTCATTTGCCCAACCACAACCTACCAAGGAGCAAAAAAAGGAGCTGAAAGCTGCACGGAATTATTTGAGTGAAGCCCAGCAAGCACTTCAAAAGGATAAATTCCCCGAAGCAGAAGCAGATTACCGAAAAGCGATTTCCCTCAACCCAAAAAGCGAAACTGCAAAGTACAATCTCGGCACCGCTTACTACGGAAAAGAAAAAAATGCCGAGGCCATGCTTCGCTTTAAACAAGCAGCAACCACCGCAACCAGCAAAGCCGAAAAGCACAAAGCCTTTCACAATCTCGGGAATACGTATATGAACGAAAAAAAATATGCCGAAGCGGTGGAAGCGTATAAAAATGCACTTCGCAACAATCCAAATGACGACGAAACGCGGTATAATTTAGCATTGGCGAAGGATATGTTAGAAAAAAATCCGCCACCGCCCCAAGACGATAATAAGGACGATAAAGACCAAAACAAGGATAACCAGGATCAGGATAAAAAAGACCAACAAAACCAAGACAATAAAAATAACGAGGGCGACAAAGGCGACGATAAAGACCAAAAGGACAAGGGTGACCAAAACGAGGATAAGAAAGAAGGCGATAAAGACAAGGACCAAGGCAAGCCCGACAAGCCAAAAGATGAGGAGGGCGACAGGCCACAACAGCAGCAACCAGTCCCCGGACAACTTTCACCACAGCAAGTGAAAAGTCTGTTGGAAGCAATGAACAACGAAGAGAAAAAAACGCAGGAAAAGATAAATGCCGAAAAACAAAAAGGCGCAAAAGTGAGAACGGATAAAGATTGGTAGATTATGAAGACGAAGAGTTTTTTATTCCTTTTAGGATTTGTGCTATGCAGTATAGCTGCCACTGCGCAGGTTCAGTTTGATGCCAAGGTTAGCAAAAAAAGACTTGGAATAAACGAGCGTTTACGGATAGATTTTGAAATGAACCAAGATGGCGACAATTTTAGACCACCGAGTTTTGATGGTTTCCGCGTTGTGGGCGGTCCCAACCAATCCATCAGCAATTCGTGGATAAACGGCAAACGAAGTTTTTCAAAAACATATTCCTATTTTTTAGCGCCGCAAACCCGCGGAAAAATTACCATTGCACAAGCCACGATTGAAATAGAAGGCGAAACTTATAAAACCCTTCCCGTTGAGGTGGAAGTAACCGCCGCAGTCGATGTGCCAAAAGACGGCAACAATGCCGATTACGTAGCCAGTGAAAATGTTCATTTGGTTGCTGAAGTTTCAAAAGCCAATCCATACCTAAACGAAGCAATTACGGTTACCTACAAACTTTATGTTTCGCACGACGTGAGCATTACCAGCCAATGGCGCGAGATTGACACTCCAAAATACGCCGATTTTTGGAGCCAGAATATTGACAATCAAAACAATTTTAAGGTTTACGAAGGCAAATACAATGGCCAGGATTATCGATACGTGGTGTTAAGAACCACCGTACTTTATCCGCAAAAAACAGGCGAATTGGAAATAGAACCGCTCACGCTGGATATTCCCATAGACGTGCAGGGCAACCGCCGCGATATATTTGGCAGAAGAGTGATGGAGCGTGTGAACAAAACCATTTCGGCAGGAAAGCGTACCATTAACGTGAAACCGCTTCCCTTGGAAGGCAAGCCGGATGGTTTTAACGGTGCCGTGGGCGATTTCACTTTTGATGTAAACACCAATAAAACCCAACTAAACGCCAACGAATCACTTCAATTGGACGTGAAAGTTTCTGGGAAAGGGAATTTAAAATTGTTCACCCTTCCCACCGTAAAACTTCCAAATACTTTAGAAGTTTATGAGCCCGAACACAGCGAAAGCGTAAACACCACCATCGGCGGAATGTCAGGCAGCATAACGGATTCCTATACTGTTGTTCCGCAGTTCAAGGGAACCTATCCGGTGAACCCGATTACCTTTTCGTTCTTCGACCCGAAAACTGAAAAATACAGAACTATTACTTCAAAAGAATTCACTATTGAAGTTGGAAATGGGCCCATAAGTTCGGCAAATCCTATTGCAAATTCCAACGATGCGAAAAAGCAAGTTGTACTTTCAAAAGATAATTTCAAATACATAAAATTGGACGCCAACCTAAAACCCATTGCACAGGAAAGTTTTTTTAAATCGCCATTGTTTTGGTCGCTTTTGGGCGGGCCATTCTTGTTGATTCCCCTATTCATCCTTGCAGGAAAAAAACGCAAAGAGCGCTTGAACGATGTGGAAGGAAACAAGTTGCGCCGCGCAAACAAACTCGCCAAAAAATACCTTTCGGAAGCCAAGCGGAACATTCAAAACCCAACTGCTTTTTATGAGTCGTTAGAGCGAGCACTTCACAATTATTTAAAAGCGAAGCTGAATATTGAAACTTCGGAAATGGAAAAGGGTCTTATTTCCAAAATGCTGCTCGAACGAAATGTGGAAGCCCCAACAGTAGAAAGCTTTATCAGCCTTTTGAAAAGCTGCGAATTTGCGCGATATGCTTCATCTTCAACAGCATCGGTACAGCAGGATTACAGCAAGGCGGTGGAAGTAATTTCAAACATTGACAAACAAATACAGTAAAAATTGATGACGATGAAAAAGCTACTGTACATACTTATTTTATTGGTTTCTACATCCGGAATTGCACAAAATGAAACGCTTTTTGAGCAAGGAAAGGAATTATACAAAAACGGAAAATACCAACAGGCCATCAATTCCTGGATGAAAATTTTGGACAACGGCGAACATTCTGCCGAGCTGTATTTCAATCTGGGAAATGCGCAGTATAAGCTGAACCACATAGGCCCGAGTATTTATTATTACGAAAAAGCGCTGCAGCTTTCCCCGAACGACCAGGACATTAAAAACAACCTTGCCTTTGCCGAAAACGCACGCATTGATTCGATAGAGCCCTTGCCGCAGACGGTCTTTTCAAAATGGTATAATAGTATTTCCAGCATTTTTACTTTTGAAGGATGGGCGGTTTTAGCAGTTGCTTTTTCATTATTTTTTGTAGCGTTGTTTCTTTTTTACTATTTCGCTTTTTCTGAAAAAAGAAAACGCTTGCTTTTTGTGAGCTCCATGTTTGCAGGGTTTTTATTGGTCGCGTCATTGACAATGGCATTTTTGACTTACGGTGATTATTCAAAAAATCAACCCGCAGTTATTTTTGCAAGTGAAATAGAGGTAAAGACCGAGCCTTCCATGGGTAGCAACATAGCCTTCACGCTCCACGAAGGAACAAAAGTCCAGATTTTGGCACAGGACGGCAACTGGTTTCGAATCAGTTTGGCCGATGGAAAAGACGGCTGGATTCCTGCTTCAGATTTAAAACAACTTTAGAATTAATATTTAGTTAACAGGATTTAAGCCAAATTCTGCTATTTTTGCTTTTCTTAAAAAAACACGCTTGCGGTTAACCAGTATTTTATTGTTGCTCGTCTTTACAAGTTTTCTTGTAACACCTGCTATTATAAGTCTTTCTGGTAATCAGGCTGATGTTTCGACATTTTTTTCGATGAACGAGGAAGAAAATTCGAACAAAATGCCCAAACCCAATTTTGTCTTCGATATTGAAAAAATACAATCAAACTGCAATAGTTTAGAATTTCTGAAAAAACAGCAAAACCGAGATGGTTTTCAAATTGACAGTTATTCCAACGTATTTTTAGACGTAGTGTCACCTCCTCCCCGAAAAGCTTAATCTTTTCTAAAAACAAATTTTTAATTTATTTCCCAAAAAAATTCCATTGCATTTGCAATCTGGAAATTTTTGTCAATTTATTGGCTTTGGGGACAATTCATATAATTTCAAAAAAACAAATAATCATATTATGAAAGCACATACTAGAGAAACTCAAGCAACGATGACGCCACAAAAGGCGCTGCAATTCTTAAAAGAAGGAAATTTAAGATTCCAAAATAATTTAAAGGCAAATAGAAACCTATTGGAGCAGGTAAACGATACCAGCGAAGGGCAATTTCCCTTTGCCACAATTTTAAGCTGTATAGACTCTCGGGTTTCGGCAGAACTAGTTTTCGATCAAGGCTTGGGCGATATTTTTAGCGTACGTATTGCAGGTAATTTTGTTAATGAAGATATTTTGGGAAGCATGGAATTTGCCTCAAAACTTGCTGGAACAAAACTGATCGTGGTTTTGGGCCACACCAGTTGTGGTGCGGTAAAAGGGGCTTGCGATGATGCAAAAATGGGTAATCTAACAGGGATGCTTGCAAAGATAAAACCAGCAGTTGAAAGCGTTTCAGAACCTAAAGATGAAGGCCAGCGCAATTCAAAAAATCTAGATTTCGTAGATGCGGTAGCAGAAAAGAATGTGACGCTAACCGTTGATAATATTAGGAATATGAGCCCAATTCTAAAAGAAATGGAAGACAATAACGAAATAGATATTGTGGGTGCTATGTATGACATTAACACAGGCGCCGTCTCATTTTTTGAATAAGTAATTGGACCTGATTCAGTATGCTTTTGAAAAAAGATTTTTAACAGTGTGACAAATCACATTCTTAAAATCGATTAGCATATTATATCCAAAACCTAAAAAACTAATTATGACAAACATATTTACAAATTTAAGAGGAAATCTATTTGGCGGAATTACCGCTGGAATCGTTGCCTTGCCCCTTGCATTAGCTTTCGGGGTTCAGTCGGGCCTTGGTCCCGATGCCGGATTGTACGGTGCTATTTTCATAGGTTTCTTTGCTTCGCTTTTTGGCGGAACAAATACACAGATTTCTGGACCAACAGCACCTATGACAGCAGTTTCCATGGTTGTTATCGCTGGAATCATAGCTTCGCACAATGGTAGCGTAGAACAAGCCTTACCGTATATTTTATTGGTCTTTTTATTGGCCGGACTTATGCAAATTTTGTTGGGTGTTACTGGTGTGGGGAAATATATAAAATACATTCCCTACCCCGTGGTCTCAGGCTTTATGACGGCTATTGGTGTAATTATTTTAATTACCCAATTGTTGCCAGTATTGGGTTATTATACCGAAGATGACACTGCTTTTATTGAAACTTTTAAACCACAGGCTGAAGAGGCAATAATGACCAATATTTTGCACGACGAAGCTGGTGAAGGGATTTTGGTCCTCGAGGATTTTAAGGAAACCATTAACCGTTCCGAACAAATTTCACAAGAAGAGATTCTTCAGGAGGCAAAAGTGCTTGCAAAGGCTGAGAACTCTGGTGTTGCAGGTGCAATTAAAGCCTTGCCCAGAGCTATCGCAAATATTAATTGGTTAGAATTTATTTTGGCTTCATTGACCATTTTAATCATTTACGGCTTTAAGCGCATTACAACTGTGGTTCCGAGCACATTGGTAGCATTGCTTGTAGTTTCGGTGGGGGCCTATGTGTTAAAATTGAATTATCAGCCCATTGATCAGATTCCGGGAGGTTTTCCAATTCCGAATTTGAACATATTCACTGAATTTGAATTTGGACAGATTTCACCTTACATATTTACTGCATTAACGCTAGCGTTTTTAGGAGCAATTGACTCCTTGCTTACCTCCGTTGTAGCAGATAATATGACCAAAACCAAACACAACCCCAACAAAGAATTGATGGGCCAAGGTATTGGTAACAGTGTAGCCGCAATTTTTGGTGGTATCCCCGGAGCTGGTGCAACTATCCGTACGGTGGTAAACATAAAATCAGGGGGAACAACAAGACTTTCGGGTATGATTGCCGCAGTCTTATTGCTCGTAATATTATTGGCCTTAGGGCCCGTTGCATCACAAATTCCTGCAGCCGTTCTTGCAGGAATTTTGATAACCGTGGGTATTGGAGTAATGGATTACAAAGGCTTGAAGGCAATCCCAAAAATGCAAAAGGCCGAAGTTACTATTATGATTGTGGTTTTATTACTTTCCGTTTTTTGGAATTTGGTTTATGCAGTAGGTATAGGACTGGTTTTGGCCTCCATCATTTTTATGAAGAAAATTGGAGACCTTACCGCCGACCAATCAAAAGTAGTTCCGCTTAAAAATGCCGATGAGCTTACGTTAGCTTGGAGTGACGAAGTTAATTTTCCCGAAAGGTTAAAAGAAGAAGTATTTATAAAACGTTTGGAAGGACCCCTGTTTTTTGGTTATACTTCAGATTTTCAACAGTTGGCAAACCAAATTCCTGATACCGCTACACACGTAATTATACGAATGGGAAAGACGCCGTATATAGACCAATCGGGACTTTATGCAATGGAAGAAGTATTGATGAACATCACCAAAAAAGGCGTTACGCCTATTTTTGAAGATCTTCAGGCACAACCACGTGTAATGATGGAAAAGATTGATATTATTCCAGATTTAGTACCGAAGGAGCTTATTTTCAACGACTTTAAGGAAGCCGTGAAATACGCACGTAGCAATATAAAAGATGTAGTGTAAATTATTTTATTATTCCTCAGGAAGCCCCGTTTCATCGGGGCTTTCTTTTGGAGTAATTTCAGGATCGTCAATATTTAAATTATCAACCTCCTCCATTATTGTAGGCAATACTGCCGGTGCAATTGCCGCAACGGGCGTGTATAAAAGCGACGATTCCCGTTTTTCCTCAGTAAGAATTCTATAGTTCTCTGAAGCGTTTACAAACATAAAAATCACACTTATTAAAAACGCCAATTTCAACAAGTTGAAAATACCTCCCAAAAGTTTGTTGAAAACTCCCAACATCGCAAAATCGGCAACTTTCGTCAACAGCCTTCCCAATAAGCTAAAAAGGAACATTACGAGAAAGAAAGTAATTAAAAATGAGGCAATTCTATTTAAATCTGCACTCCAATCAAACCATCTTTCAATATAAACCCTCACGTAATCAGAAAAAAACATAGCGCAGTAAACGCCAACTACGAGCCCGATTAAAGAAGCGAGCGAACGGAGCAATCCCTTTTTAAAACCCACAAAAAAAGCGATTATGAAAATAATTCCAAGTACAATATCGATAGTGTTCATACTTTTTAATTTTTCATAAATATAGCAATTTAAAAATTCCAAGTCCCAAATCGCAAATCCCAAATTTGGAGTGCCTAGTATTTAAAAATTTTATGAAAATTTGAAATTTATCATTTTGGATTTTGGCGCTTGACATTTGGAATTTTAAACTTGTATCTTTGCAGACTAATTTATTTAGAAATGGCACGCGACGAACAATTAAAGGAACGGTGGGAAGCAGTGGTAAAAATGCTCAGCGACCGTTTTGCTGATGGCGAGGTTTTGGACCTTGACGCGATTATCTACATAATTGGCCTGCAGGAGCTTGGCCAACTGCACCGAAAGTTCAAAAAAGACGAAAAACTAAACCTAATGCACATTGCCATCTGCCGTCTTTTGGAGCCCTACGGATACTACGAATTTGACTACTACGACGAAGACAGCTGGCCGCACTATAAGGTTTTGGAACAACTCCCCCCGCTTAAGGCTGGCGAGCAAAGTGTTCTGATGAAGGAGGCTATTGTGCAGTATTTTTTGGAGAAAAAAGTGATAAATTAAAATATTTTAGAGAAGATTTTGTAATGATAGAAACCATAAAAAAACACATAGCCGAAGTACAGGCTTTTTCTTCCACCAATAAAGAAGAAATTGAAAACTTCCGCATAAAATACCTGGGTAAAAAAGGATTACTGAACGACTTTTTCGCCGAATTCAAAAATGTGCCGAACGAGCAGAAAAAAGAGTTTGGACAGGTTATAAACACACTTAAAAACGCAGCGCAGGAAAAAGTAGATTCGCTTAAGGATGCTATTGAAAGCAACTCAGAATCCAAAGGCGTTTACGGCGATCTTTCCCGTCCGGGCGAAGTGGTTCCGTTGGGCTCGCGCCATCCTATTTCCATCGTAAAAAATAAAATCATCGACATCTTTTTGCGTATTGGCTTCAACGTTTCCGAAGGGCCCGAAATTGAGGACGACTGGCACAACTTTACCGCCTTGAACCTTCCCGAGTATCACCCGGCGCGCGATATGCAGGACACGTTTTTCATCCAAACCAATCCTGATGTTTTGTTGCGTACGCACACCTCGTCCGTACAGGTGCGTTATATGGAAGACAACAAACCGCCCATCCGTACCATTTCACCGGGTCGGGTTTACAGAAACGAAGCCATTTCAGCGCGCTCACATTGCTTTTTTCACCAAGTGGAAGGTTTGTATGTGGACAAAGGTGTAAGCTTCGCAGATTTGAAACAAACACTGCAATATTTCACTACGGAAATGTTCGGAAAGTCCAAAATCCGTTTGCGTCCCTCGTATTTCCCGTTCACGGAACCGAGCGCCGAAGTTGATGTATATTGGGGGCTGGAAACCGAAGCGGACTACCGAATTACCAAAGGAACCGGTTGGCTGGAAATTGGCGGCTGCGGAATGGTGGATCCGAACGTACTTAAAAACTGTGGCATCGACGCCGAGGAATATTCTGGCTTCGCCTTTGGCGTAGGTATCGATAGAATTGCGATGCTTTTGCACCAAATTCCTGATATTAGAATGTTCAGCGAAAACGACGTGCGCTTTTTGGAACAGTTTAAAAGCGTGTTGTAAAAACCTAAGACCGCTGCGCTATTAAACATAAGATTTAAGACAAAAATGCTATGAAAAAATATCTTGTTATCGCCCTTTTGGTAATCGTTGCCATTGTAGTTGCCTACCTTACTTTCGTAATTGCGGCCATTAAAATTATAATTGGCGCCATATTGCTAGGCGTATCGGCCATTGCGCTTTTGGCGGTTTGGATTATGTGGAAAATTGACGATTGATTATGCGAAAGGATATAGAAATCCCAAAAGCCGAAAACGTGCATATCGTGGCCGTAAAGGAATGGGACAAGGATTTTACCGAACAACAGTGGTACATTTATCTGGTGAATAACCGAGAAGATGAAATTGAAACGGTTTTGGTACTATCCCGCGGAAAAAGTGAAGATAAAAAAACCTCAACCCTGCGTCATGGTCTGGGAAAAATAAAACCAAAAACTTCGGTTAAAGTGGAATTTATCCCAACAGAGGTTTTGGGTTTTACCAATGAATATTTGGTTACTTTTTTCGCCGAAAGCAAACTCTTTGAACGAAAGTTCATTTTCAAGCCCAATAGTATTTCAGAAGAAAAAGTGACCGCGCTTCCCGTTTTGGAAAGTGATGGGATTTTGGCGAAATAAATTCATATTGAAATTTTTATCCCACAGCCCGAAAGGGTAAAATTTCAAATTAAACGAGGCTTCAAAAATTCTGATCCCTTTAGGGCTGGGGTAACAGAATTTTAATAATTTTTTGCGATGCTAAAAGTTGAAATCCATTCCTTCGCCTATTCCGAAAAAACCATTTTAAAAGATGTTTCTTTTACACTAAAACCAGGAGAACACCTCAGTATTTTAGGTGAAAGCGGTTGTGGAAAATCAACACTTTTACATTTGATATATGGTTTACTTCATTTAGAAAACGGCTCCATTTTTTACAACGAAAAAAAATTGCTCGGTCCTACCAAAGCGCTCATTCCTGGCGAGCCATTTATGAAACTCGTGGCGCAGGAATTCAACATTATGCCGTTTACGACCGTTGCTGAAAATCTTGGTTCATATCTTTCCGGTTTGGATGAAGAAGAAGATAAAAAAAGAATTGAGCAGCTGCTGGAAGTTGTTGAAATGGAAAGTTTCAAAAACACATTGGTAAAAAACCTAAGCGGTGGCCAAAAACAGCGCGTGGCTTTGGCAAAGGCATTGGCAAACGAACCTGAAATCCTTTTGCTGGACGAACCTTTTAGCAATATTGATGTTTTCAGAAAAAATAAATTACGACGAAAAATTTTCAATTATCTAAAAGAGAAAAATATCAGTTGCATCACCGCAACCCACGACAACGATGAGGCATTGTCATTTTCCGACCAGATTTTAATGCTGAAAAACGGTTCTAAAGAAATGTTCGGAACGCCGCAATTTATTTACGAAAACGTTTCCACTGAATATCAGGCAGGATTTTTTGGCGAAGCGAATCTACTTTCGAAAAGTCTTATTTCTTCGGAAGTTTCTTCAGAAGAAATCATCATTTTTCCACACCAACTAAAAATTTCCGAAGAAAAAACAAAGCTTGAAGTAACCGTAAAAAAGAGCTATTTCAAAGGAAGCCATTATTTAATTGAAGCGGATTTTAAAGGAAAAATCCTATTTTTCAACAACGCCTTTTCATTAAAGAAAGACGAGTCGTGCTATTTGAAAATTTCAGAAACGCCTTAAACCACAACAATCATTTTTCCTTTATTTTTCCCATCAAACAAGTCGATAAAAGCCTGCGGAATATTTTTAAAACCTTCCACCACCGTTTCCAAATAGCTCAATTTATCCTGCTCCATCCACTTGGCCAATTGGTTTTGCGCAGGGCCAAAATCCTTTACAAAATCGCGGACTGTAAAGCCCTGCATTAAAATACTGTTTTTTATGAGCGTTGTTTCAACCCGTGGTCCCGTTGGGGATTCGGTTTTGTTGTAAAGTGAAATGGCGCCGCAGTTTACCACCCGGCCGTATTTATTCATATTTGCCAAAGCGGCATCTAGTATCTCGCCGCCCACGTTGTCAAAATACACATCCACTCCGTCGGGACAGGCTTCTGCGATAGCTTTTTTCATATTGTCGGTGGCTTTGTAATTGATTGCTGCATCAAAGCCGAACTTTTCTTGAATACGGTCTATTTTTTCCTCCGTTCCCGCAATTCCCACAACGCGGCAGCCCTTTATTTTTCCTATTTGCCCGGCAACGCTCCCCACAGCGCCGGCGGCGCCGGAAACCAAAAGCGTTTCGCCTTTTTGGGGTTTTCCTATTTTGTCGAGACCTAAATACGCCGTAATTCCAGTTAATCCCAAAATTCCCAGATAGGCTTTTAATGGAGCTTTTTCGCCATCTACCTTATTCAATCCGTTCCCGTTGGAAGTTTGAAATTGCTTCCATTGAAGCATTCCATTTACAAAATCGCCTTTTTGGAAATTTTTATTGTTGCTTTCCAAAACTTCAGCAATAATGCCAGACTCCAAAGGTTTACCTACTTCAAAAGGTTCTATATATGATTTTTCATCGCGCATCCGTCCACGCAAATACGGATCTACTGAAACATATTTAGTTTTTAACAGTATCTCGCCTTCTTTTGGTTTTGGTTTTTCTTCTTCGGTAAATTCAAAATCCTTTAATGAGGGCTTCCCTTTTGGACGGTCTTTCAGTAAAATTACTTGGTTCATTGCTGCAAATTTTTTAAGAATATGTATAAATTTAAGATTTTAAAGAGCGTTCGCCATACGGCCGCCGTACATTTAATAAAAGTATAACACACTTACATTTCTGAAAAGATTAACGAACTTCGCTTTTGGGCGCAATATCTTTGCAGCTTTTGAAACCAACTGCTTTTGAAATTTCCAAAAAACATAGTAGCCACCTCACTAAAAGACCTTTCGGAGTTTGTAAACAGTACAGATTTCTCCAAGGCCATTCTTTTGGGAATTGCACTTACCCTTCCCATTGTGGCCGGTGTAAAACTGGATGCGCTGGATATAGGAATAGCCGTAACCGTGGGAGCCATGCTTGCATCGCCAAGCGATGTCAGCGGCAGTATTCGGCATAAAATTACTGGAATCTTGCTGGCTACGCTGCTGGCCATGATCGTAAGCTTAATTGGCGGCTATCTGCACCTATCGCTGTGGTTGGTCTTTCCAATTTTGGGCATTTTGATGTTCGGCATTTCCTATCTTTCCATTTATGGATTTCGGGCCTCGCTTATTAGTTTTTCGGGGCTTTTTGCCCTGGTTCTGAGTTTTTCAAATTTTTCAGACGTTATACAACCCTACGAGCGGATGCTGTTAATCGGTATCGGAGGGCTTTGGTATGCGGCTCTTGCGTTGCTTCGGCATTTTATTTTTCCGAAGGCACCCACTGAATATTATCTCTCAAAAACCATTAAACTAACGGCAGACTATTTAAGGACACGTGGGGAATTGGTTGCCGAAACCGCTGACCGGACACCGCTTTTAAAGAAATTATTAAATACGAAAACCGAGCTAACCAACACCCACGAAACCCTGCGCGATATTTTAATTTCGAGTAGGACCGGCTCGGGAAAATCTGATTACGAGGGAAAGCGCCTGCTCATTTTTGTCCAGTTGGTAGATATGCTGGAACTGGCGATGGCAAACCCCGTGAATTATGCAAAAACGGATGAATTTTTTAGGAAGAAACCCGCGCAATTGGCAAATTTCCAGGAGTTGCTTTTTGCCATGAGCCAGAGGCTGAACATTATTGCCGACAATATTGCTACGCCGAAAAAACTTCGGAAAAGTTCCAAAATAGAAATGTTCGCAAAAAGAATCAAGGACGATATTTCTGAATATGCAGCGGCTTCCAATGAAATTTACGATGAAAATCTATTGTTGCTCAGAAATCTTTTCAAATATCAAAAAGAGCAAATAAAGAAATTAGAAAAAATAGAATGGTTGCTCTTAAACCCCGCAAAACGCGAAATTTCAACCCTCAAAAAAGAAGATTCCCGCAGGTTTTTGACCAAAGAGAATTATGACCTTGAGGTACTGATAGAAAATTTCAATCTGCGCTCCCCTATTTTCAAGCATTCGCTTAGGTTGGCGGTGATGACAATGATTGGCTATGGGGTGGGAATCCTGTTTTCCCTCCAAAATCCGTATTGGATTTTACTTACCTTGATTGTAATTATGCGCCCCACTTTTGGCCTGACAAAAACACGTTCCAAAGAACGAACCATCGGAACCTTGATTGGCGGCGCGCTGGCCGTGGGCATCGTTTTGATTACTCAAAACCAAACGGTTTACGGTATTTTGGCAATCGCTTCGCTCGTTATTGCCTTTTCCATGGTGCAGCGCAACTATAAAGCCGGAGCAACTTTTATTACGCTGAGTGTGGTTTTTATTTATGCGTTGATGCGGCCCGATATTTTTAACGTTATCCAGTATCGGGTAACAGATACCATTATTGGCGCAGGGTTGGCCACCTTGGGAAATCTGCTGCTCTGGCCCGCGTGGGAAATACAAAGTATGCAAAAAACCTTACTGGAAACGGTTAAGGCCTACCGGGTCTATTTGGAAGAAATTATCGGCTATTACAACACCAAAGGCACCGTTCCCGACCAATACAAAGTGGCCCGCAAGAAGTCCTTTTTGGAAATGTCAGACCTCAGCGCAGCCTTTCAGAGAATGACGCAGGAGCCCAAATCGAGACAGAAAAGTCTGGACAAGGTTTATGAAATCGTGGTTTTAAACCACACTTTCCTTTCGTCCTTGGCGTCGTTGAGCACCTATATTCTCAACAATCCCACCACGCCTGCTTCAAAAAATTTCAATTTGGTTTCCGAGAGAATTGTTCAGAATCTCAAGAGGGCCGAGTCTATTTTAAAGGAAGAAATTCCTTCCCAACAGATACCCGAAACGGAGAGCACGGAAGATATTTTTGAGGCCACTTTTGGGAAAAGCATTCCGTTTTCCGAAGATGAAAAAAACTCAACATCTGATAGTTTTCATTCAAAAATGGAAGAAGCCCATTTGGTGCGGGAACAGTTGAAATGGCTTTTGGCAATGAGCGAAAAAATGCCGAAACTATTGAGGGAAATTGAGTTTTAATAATTTATATTTAAAATTTCAAAATTGCCTATGCATAAAAATATCCGTCATCTTCAGCCAGTTGCTAACATAAAAATAATTTTTGCCATAATTCTCTCATTGTTCTCTGTTTACCTATTTTTTGCAGGAACCTTATTTGGCCTTATTCTGCTAGGCGCAGCATTAAAACTATCTTTAAGGGAGGGTTTTGAACTGAATTTAGAGGAAAGAAAATATCGAAACGTTTATTCCATTTTCGCAATTAACTTTGGGTTCTGGAAAAAATTGCCGGAAATAGAATACATTTCCGTTTTCAAAACAATTAAAAATAGTAGAAGTCGAGTAATCACTGCAGAAGCAACGTTAGGTTTTGAGGTTTTTAAAGTGAATATGTTTTACAACAGGAATCAACATATTGAAGCGTATATTAGTGATGAAATGGAAGATGCTTTTTCTGTGGCCAAACATATAGCAACTGTCTTGGAGCTGGATATTCTGGACGCAACGAAGCCAGAAAAAGAATGGATAACTGTTACTTCACGCTCATAATTTTATAACCATTTCCATTGAAGCTGAATTCATCACCTTTCTTCTTGCCCGAAAGAAGCAACCCCACGGGAGAATTTAGCGCCACACAAAGGTAGTGCGACCTTCCAATGGTAACATTGCCTATGGAGATACTGAGGAAATAGGTAAATTTATCCGTATAGACCAAGCTTCCCAAGCGGGCATAGTCTGACGTTGCGTTCACATCGATTTTCTTTAGAAGCTGCACGATTTTTTCAATTTCCTGTAACTGTTTTCCGGCATTTTCACGGTCAATCTGGAGCATTGCGCGCCCCGTTTCGTGTTTGTCGCCACTGCTGCTTTTGGATTCCTCAAGCAAGGATTCCTCGATATCGGCAATGGTCTGTTTTATTTTGGAATAACGGTTGTCAACCTGTTTTTGGCAGTGTTGCAGCAATTCGGTCTTAATTTCTACTGCGGTCATTTTTTCTTTTTGGAATTTGGTATTTGGGATTTGTTGCTTTTCCCCTTGGGTTCCTGTTTTTCCAACACAAAAGGGCCGTAATACCGCATTTGGCGAACTATCCACTGTGTGCGCCGTGCCACGTATGGACCCGGCGGATTGGCTCTATAGCGCTGCGGGCTGGGTAAAATTGCGGCAATCGCGGCGGCATTTTCAACCCGAAGATTTTTTGCCGACTTTTTAAACCAATATTGCGAAGCAGCCTCGGCCCCAAAAACTCCGGGACCCATTTCGATGCTGTTGAGATATACTTCCAAAATACGCTCCTTGCTCCAAAGCGTTTCAATCAAAAGGGTGAAATAAGCCTCCATTCCTTTTCGGAACCACGTCCGTCCCGGCCATAAAAACGCATTTTTTGCGGTTTGCTGCGAGATGGTGCTGCCACCGCGGAGCTTCTTTCCTTTTTCGTTGTTTTCCAATGCTTTTTCAATCGCTTCCCGGTCAAAACCGCTGTGACTTAAAAATGTCTGGTCTTCGGCGCAAATTACCGCCAGTTGCAGATATGGGGAAATTTCCTCAATCGGCACCCAATCGTGGCGGGTTTCGTAATTTTTATCTCCTTCCATCGAGCGGATTGCCATCAAAGGCGTGTAAGGTACCGGGACGAACTTGTAAATAAGTACCCACAAAACCGTAAGCCCGATAAACCAAAGAATGAGTTTAAAAATAAATTTGAATAGTTTTTTTATCATAAGCCCTCTCCCGCTCCCTCCCCCGAAAGAGGGGGAGGGAGCGGGAAATGTATTTAATTAGTTAATTCTGCCAATTGTTTCCCGATTGAACTGCCAATGGCGACGCCCATTCCGCCGAGACGCACGCCGCAGAATACGTTTTCAGAAACTGCCTTTACAATCGGTTTTTTCTGTTTTCCCATTCCCATAATGCCGCTCCACCGTCTTTCAATCTCGAAGGTTCGCCGTGGTAAAATTACGGTTTTAAGCAATTCCTCCAACTTGTTTTGCACCAATTCCGTCAATTGCATTTCGGTGGTTTCCTCAGCTTTAAAATCGAGGTTTCTGCCCCCACCAAAAAGGATTCTGTTGTCAATATTTCTAAAGTAATAATAGCCTTTGTCCAAATGAAACGTTCCTTCTATTTGAAGATTTTCAATGGGTTTGGTAACCAAAACCTGCGCCCTTGCTGGCTTCACATCTTCATCCAAAAACTGTTTCGCGAAACCGTTTGTGGCGATAAAGACTTTTTTCACTGAAATGTCGATGGAAGAATTTAGTTGAAATGAAACAGATTCGCCATTATCTGAAATTTCTGTGATTTCTGAAGAATTCAGTATCAAAATGTTTTCTTCCGAGGCCTTTTTTATGAGCCCGAGCATCATTTTTCCGGTGTCAATCTGTCCTTCAAACGCACTGTAAATAAGTTTTGGCTGAATATGTTTAAAGCCGAAATGGTTTTCTTTTTCTGAAAAAACTTCGGCTTTGAAGATTGGTTTCAGCAATTGGTTTACGTAGCCAATCTTTGATTTGCAAGTTTCAAAAAGCTCGGTGTCTTCCTTTGTAAAAAGTTCGTAGCCGCCGTATTCTTGGTAATCCAACTGTCGGTCACCCAAAGTATTCCGAAGCAATTTTAACCCTTCTACCCTGTTTTTAACAAGTTGTACAACCTCTTCCTCGGAATGGTTTTTTAAATCCTCCAATATTTCAGAAATACTTCCGAAGCAGGCAAAACCAGCATTTTTGGTACTTGCACCGCTCGGTAAAGTTCCTCTTTCAAAAACTACAACTTTACTTTTGGGAAATCTCCTCCGAAGCGAAAGCGCGCAGCTTAAGCCCACAATTCCGCTTCCGATTATGGCGTAATCAATGTTTGAAAGCCAGGTTTTATTTTCCCAGAAAGACAGATTCATTTTATAATAAACTCCAAATTAAAAAGCACCAAATTCCAAAGGTACGTTTTTTGGAATTTGATGCTTTATTTTTGGAATTTGAAATTTATTCTTCTTCGGGCTCGTTCATTTTAAACGTATTCATAAACGCCGTGGTGTAATTTCCAGCCACATAATCGGGTTCATCCATCAATTGGCGGTGGAATGGGATTGTGGTCTTTATGCCTTCAATTACAAACTCATCCAAAGCGCGTTTCATTTTATTTATGGCCTCCTCACGGGTTTGTGCGGTGGTGATAAGCTTTGCGATCATGGAATCGTAATTGGGCACAATGGTATAACCTGCATACACGTGGGTGTCCAAGCGCACGCCGTGCCCGCCTGGTGCGTGTAGCACGGTAATCTTACCCGGCGAGGGTCGGAAGTCGTTGTACGGATCCTCAGCGTTGATTCTACATTCTATGGAATGCAGCTGCGGGGTATAATTTTTTCCCGAAATCGGTACGCCAGCTGCAACCAATATCTGCTCGCGGATTAAGTCGTAATCGATTACCTGTTCGGTTATTGGGTGCTCTACTTGAATACGGGTGTTCATTTCCATAAAGTAGAAATTTCGGTGTTTATCTACCAAAAACTCTATGGTTCCAGCTCCTTCATATTTTATGTATTCAGCGGCCTTTACGGCGGCATTCCCCATATCGGTACGCAGCTTTTTAGTCATAAACGGACTGGGCGTTTCCTCTGTAAGTTTTTGGTGGCGACGCTGAATGGAGCAGTCTCGCTCACT
Organism: Aequorivita vladivostokensis; assembly: GCF_000952855.1. Classification (GTDB taxonomy): domain Bacteria; phylum Bacteroidota; class Bacteroidia; order Flavobacteriales; family Flavobacteriaceae; genus Aequorivita; species Aequorivita vladivostokensis. The sequence continues at coordinate 195,469 of NZ_JSVU01000004.1, forward strand.
TAAATGGCAGGCTTTTCCGGTACTGTCGCCCACAATTTGGATTTCAATATGGCGCGGCTCCTCGATGAGCTTTTCCATATACATACCATCGTTTCCAAAGGCGGCGGAAGCCTCTTGTCTTGCGCTTTCCCATGCTTTTTTAAGCTCTTCCTTTTTCCAAACGGCGCGCATTCCCTTTCCGCCTCCTCCGGCAGTAGCTTTCAGCATAACAGGATAACCAACTTCTTCGGCAAGTTTCTCACACTTTTCGTATGATTCGATAATGCCGTCACTCCCGGGAACGGTGGGAACTCCGGCCGCTTTCATCGTAGCTTTGGCCGAAGCCTTGTCGCCCATGCGCTCAATCATTTCTGGAGAAGCACCTATGAATTTTATGCCGTGCTCTTGACAGATTTTTGAAAACTTGGCATTTTCGGAAAGAAATCCGTAGCCAGGATGAATGGCATCTGCATTGGTTATTTCTGCGGCAGCGATAATATTGGACATTTTGAGATAGCTCAAATTGCTAGGCGGTGGGCCAATGCAAACTGCTTCATCAGCAAAGCGAACGTGTAGGCTCTCCGCATCTGCGGTTGAATAAACGGCAACCGTTTTTATTCCCATCTCCTTACAAGTACGAATAATTCGCAGTGCGATTTCGCCTCTATTTGCAATTAATATCTTTTTAAACATACTGTTTTGAAATTACAAATTACAAGCACCAAATTCCAAAGTTAAAATTTGGAATTTGGAATTTGGAATTTGAGATTTATATTTACGACGGATCTACTAAAAACAATGGTTGGTCAAATTCTACCGGAGAGGAATCGTCCACCAAGACTTTTACGATTTTACCGGAAACCTCACTTTCAATTTCGTTGAAAAGCTTCATTGCCTCTATCACGCAAAGTACATCGCCTGCGCTGATGGTGCTTCCAACTTCCACAAAAACGGGCTTATCTGGCGCGGGTTTTCTGTAGAAAGTACCAATTATGGGTGACTTTATAGTGATGAATTTAGAATCTTCCGCGGCAGCCGGAGCATCTGTAGCCGGAGCCGATTGCGGAGCTGCAGGAGTCTGGGGCTGCATCTGCATCTGCGGCTGCGACATTGCAGGTATTTGCTGAATATAGGTGGTTTCACCTCTATCATTTTCAGATCCTGTTTTAATCGTGATCTTTATGTCTTCCGTTTCAAGTTTTACTTCGCTGGCACCGCTCTTTGCCACAAACTTGATCAAGTTTTGTATGTCCTTTAAATCCATATTTAGAAATTTTAGTCTTTTGGGTTGTTAAAATTATTTTGAATCGTAGGCCCATTTCACATAAACGGCGCCCCAAGTAAAGCCTCCACCGAAGGAAGCGAATATCAAATTATCTCCTTTTTTTAATTGTTTTTCGTAATCAGCCAAACAGAGCGGCAAGGTTGCAGAAGTGGTATTGCCGTATTTGTGGATGTTCATCATTACCTTCTCATCAGGCAATTTCATTCGTGAAGCTGCAGCATCGATGATTCGCTTATTGGCTTGGTGCGGCACCAGCCAGTCCACATCTTCACCGGTAAGGTTATTGTTTTTCATCACTTTTTCGCATACGTCGGCCATATTTGATACGGCAAATTTGAAAACCGTCTTACCTTCCTGAAAAACGTAATGCTGTTTATTGTTTACCGTTTCAATTGAAGCAGGCAGCAGAGAACCTCCAGCATCAATCTTTAAGTATGGTCTTCCTACGCCATCGGTTCGAAGGTATTCGTCTTTCACGCCGAGTCCCTCGGTATTTGGTTCAAATAGAACGGCCCCGCCTCCATCACCAAAAATGATACAGGTGGTTCTATCTGTATAATCAATGATAGACGACATTTTATCGGCACCAATTAGGAGTACTTTTTTATATTTTCCGGACTCGATATATCGTGCCGCTGTTGACATTCCGAAGAGAAAGCTGGAACAGGCCGCAACCAGATCATAGGAAAAGGCGTTAACGGCACCAATTTGTGTTGCGACGTAAACCCCGGTAGCCGCGACAGGCATATCTGGCGTTGCGGTTGCCATGATAACCATATCAATATCGGCAGGATCTGTATTGCTTTTTTGAAGAAGGTCTTTTGCGGCTTGGATAGCAAGATAGGAGGTGCCTTTGTCTTTATCCTTTAATATTCTCCGCTCTTTGATTCCGGTTCTGGTAGTAATCCACTCATCGTTGGTATCTACCATTGTTTCCAAAATTTTGTTTGAGAGAACGTAATCTGGCACGTAACTCCCTACAGCGGTGATAGCTGCCGTGATAGTATTCATAAAGCTGAATTAAAATTCACAAAAAAGACCAAAAATCTTTTAAAAAGAGTGAAAATTACTAAATTTTACTTGAAATTCGGCACTAATTAAGTTGTTTTTGACTTTTTGCGAAGTAAAAAAACAAAAAAACCCTCACGTTGCTGTGAGAGTTTTAAAATAAAGTATATAAAATTATGCCTCTACTTGCTCAGTTGCATCAATTACAACTTGACCACGGTAGTACATTTTTCCTTCGTGCCAGTGGGCTCTGTGGAAAAGGTGCGACTCACCAGTTGTTGGGTCTGTTGCAAGTGTAGGGGCAGTAGCTTTGTAATGCGTTCTTCTCTTATCTCTTCTTGTTTTCGAGATTTTTCTCTTAGGATGTGCCATTGCTATTTATTATTTATCCGTTAATAGTTTTTTTAATGAATCCCATCGGGGATCGGTATTTTCATCCTCGGGCGCAGCTTCTTCATCTATCGCTTTTGGACTCAATTCTTCAAGTTTGTCGAGTATATCACTTTTTAATGTGCCGTCTTTTACCCCGGGATGAATTCTTCGTGAAGGCATAGCCAGCACAATGGATTCATAGATGTATTGCTGGATGTTCACTTCGTAACTTCCGTGCGGCAGAATGAGTAAATCTTCATTTTCATCATTATACTCCTCACCAAATTTCACAACAAATTTATACGCCCCTGAAATCTCTTGATCAAAGGGCTCGTTTGTCATATCACAAGCAACGTTTACGGTTCCATTAAATGTTAATGTGAACTCCAGCAACGTGCTCATTTTTTCCAGCAGTACGTCGAGATTAATGGCAGCGTCATTAAATTCGTCATACTCAAAATGCTCAAAGAACGCTTTTTTTAATTCAAAGTTAAACTGGTGTTTTCCTAATTTCAGCCCTACGAAAGGGATGGTAAACTCTTTCAAATCCTTCATTTTCACACCTATTTAAGACCTTAACCTTACGGATAAGGCGGGTGCAAAGATAAAAAATTATTTGAATAGCAATTAGTTTTTTTATTTCTTTTTTGAATACCCTCTTTTCCGGTTAATTTGAAGTGGATTTTTGGAGATTTCGAGATATTCCTCCCGTGTCTCAAAAATGGAGATCGCGCTGAATACAGCTTCGCGAAAAGACTCAAAGTTTGCCTCGTTTTTTCCCGCCAAATCAAAAGCCGTTCCGTGGTCTGGCGAGGTGCGGATGCGATTAAGACCTGCAGTGAAGTTTACGCCCTTTCCAAATGCCAAGGTTTTAAAGGGTATCAAACCTTGATCGTGATAGGAAGCTATTATTGCATCAAAATTTTTGTAATTGCCAGACCCAAAAAAGCTGTCGGCGGCGTAAGGGCCGAAAACCATTTTTCCATTTTTGCGGATATTGTCGAGCGCAGGACGTAAAATAGTATCATCTTCGTCACCAATTACGCCATTGTCGCCCGTATGTGGATTAATCCCTAAAACCGCTATTTTGGGTTTTTCAATACCGAAGTCTTCAATCAACGTGCGATATATGGTTTTAATTTTTTTATCGATTCGTTCCCCAGTGATGTTTTTTACAACATCCTTAACGGCAACATGGTCTGTTAAGAGTCCCACCCGCAAAGTTTCAGAAATTAAAAGCATTAAACTTTCCCCTTCGAATTCCTGCGCCAAATAATCCGTATGGCCCGGAAAATTAAAACTTTCCGATTGAATATTACTCTTGTTTATAGGCGCTGTAACCAATACATCAATTTTTTTCTCTTTTAATGCAGAAACAGCAGCCTTTAAAGATTTAATGGCATATTCACCCCCGGTCTGGTTCTCCTCACCAAAAGAAACATCAACGTGTTCCTTCCACACATTGAAAACATTTATCTTTTTCGGCACAACATCTTCTATCTTATCAATTCCGTGAAAATTAATGTCCGTGTCAAAATGTTTTTTGACGAAAGACATCAACTTCACCGAAGCAAAAATAACAGGCGTACAAAATTCCAGCATACGTGAATCCTCAAACGTTTTTAGAATTATTTCGCTTCCAATCCCGTTAATATCGCCGATGGAAACACCGACAACAATTTTATCCTCTCTGCTCATTATTATTGGCTTTTATAATTGTTACTTTTGCAGTACAAATGTAACCAAATACAACGATGTTTACAGGAATTATTGAAACCATTGGCGAAATAGTCCAACTTACCAAGGAAGGTGAAAATCTTCATATAGAAATTAAGAGCCCATTGGCTCAGGAATTGAAAATAGATCAAAGCGTATCGCACAATGGGGTTTGTTTAACTGTAGTTGAAGTAAAAGATGCGTCTTATGTGGTTACCGCTATTCAAGAGACTTTAGATAAAACAAATCTAAAAACGCTAACAAAAGGTTCTTTGGTGAATTTGGAAAGAGCCATGAAGCTGGGTGACAGGCTGGACGGCCATATAGTCCAGGGTCATGTGGACGGGACTGCTATTTGTAAAAAAGTGGAAAATTCAAATGGCAGTTGGGTTTTTACTTTTGAATATAAAAATTCAGAATTCAGTACTGTTGAAAAAGGCTCTATTACGGTAAATGGTGTAAGTCTTACGGTAGTTGATTCTAAAAACGGGGCATTTAGTGTTGCAATTATCCCCTACACTTTTGAGAACACAAATTTTAATAAAATAGAACAAGGAACCGAAGTAAATCTTGAATTTGACATTATTGGGAAATATGTCAAAAGTATTATGAAGCCTTATTTATAGAACGGTTTCTTTTAAAAAGTATATAAGCTCCAAATAGAATACCCAAAACAATCAAAATCCATAAATTATCGTCTATTGGAAAATGGGGCGGACGATTTTGGGAAGGCGGCGGCGGTCCCTGCCCAGCAGAAGCCGACTGAATAGCAAGCATTATAAAACTATAAATAAATGTTACCATGGTTGTTCATTAACGATTTGGGGATCGTGTTTATGCGCCTAAAGTAATAATTTTTTTTTATCCTCAAATAAAAAATGAGTTATCGGATGATTAATAACTCATTTTTAATGTGAAAATTGCCTTTTATTTAGGTTTTAATGTGGCTCGTTATAAGCCTTTTGAAAAAAAGTGGTCCCACATGGGCTCGAACCATGGACCCCCTGATTATGAGTCAGGTGCTCTAACCAGCTGAGCTATGGGACCGTTATATTTTCAATATTTCAATTATCAGTCCAATCGAAAGTCGAAAACTTCTTTGGAAGGATAAATATTGGGTCTGCAAATGTAAAACACTTTGCAAATACTGCAAAACTATTTTTACTTATTCTCAATTTCTTGGCAAAGCTCTACCAATACGCCATTTGCCGATTTAGGATGTACAAACGCCACCAATTTATTGTCGGCACCTTTCTTGGGCTTTTCGCTAAGCAATGTGAACCCTTCATTTTTTAGGCGTTCCATTTCTGCCCATATATCAGTAACCGCAAAGGCAATATGGTGGATTCCCTCGCCTCTTTTTTCAATAAATTTCGCGATGGGACTATCCGGATCTGTAGCTTCCAAAAGCTCTATTTTACTTTCGCCGCATCGGAAAAAAGAAGTTTCCACGCCTTCACTTTCCACTTTTTCGCTTTTGTAGGGGGCGCTCCCCAACAAGGCTTCATAAGTTTTATTGGCTTCGGAAATATTCTTCACCGCAATACCTATATGTTCAATTTTCTCCATAATTTCTTCTTGAATGGTTCAAAAATACAAACTTAATTCCATTGAAATTCAACAAGCTTGTGGCTTCCTTAACAATCCGTACACTTTTATGTTCTATTTTTGCAATATGGAAGAAACCAACAGACAAAAGAAAATAGCCGGCGTGCTACAGAGCGACCTCGCAAATGTGCTGCAAGCGATGCTTCGTGAGGCAGGACAAATGGGCATTATTATTTCGGTAAGCAAGGTGGGCGTTACAACAGACCTTTCCATTGCCAAGGTTTATGTAAGCGTGTTTCCTGCTGACAAAGCAGAAACGATCGTTAAGGAACTCAACAAACTAAAGCCGAACATAAAACATCAAATTGCCCAGCTTACGAAACATCAGCTACGCAAAATGCCCGATCTTTCATTTTATAATGATGATTCTTTGGAATATATAGAAAAGATTGACAAAGCAGTAAAAGGAGAAGAAAACCCCTTGAAAAATCCCGATTTGCTTCCGAAACGAAAAAAATCATAGCTTGAATTTTTCGCTCTACATCGCCAAGCGTTATTTATTTTCCAAAAGCAGCAACAACGCCATCAATATTATAACCGGCATTGCGGCAGTGGGCGTTGTGGTGGGTGCTATGTCTTTGTTTATAGTGCTTTCCGGTTTTTCGGGACTAAAGGACTTTAGTTTGCAATTTACCAACGTTTTTGACAGCGATTTAAAAATTTTTCCAAAAAGCGGAAAGACCATCACCTTTTCCAAATCCCAAAAAGAAGGTCTAAAAAAAATTGTGGGCATTGAGGATTATTCTGAAATAATCGAGGAGCGCATCTTTCTTCATTACAAAGGAAAAAACCACATTGCTTACATAAAAGGGGTGGACCCGCGCTACGGAAAAGTTACGCAACTGGACAGCATAATGTATTATGGCGAGTGGTTTGTACCCCACCAAAACGAAGTAGTGGTAGGCCTTTCTACGATTGCCAAACTCTCGATGGGCGTTCGCGATTACGGAGCTCCGCTGGAAATTTATGTCCCAAAGCCGGGAACGGGCCAACTGAATGCGCTGGATCCTTCCGATGCCTTTGGCAAGGAAAATGTAGTGGTTTCAGGTGTGTATCAGGTAAACGAGGATTTGGATGCAAAATATGTTTTTACCGATTTGGCCTTTGCCAGAAACTTACTTTCCTTGGACAGTACGAAAATCTCTTCCATTGAAATGAAATTGACGCCTTCAGCTTCCGAAGAAATGGTGCGAAAGGAAATTGAGAAAGTCTTTCCCGAAGGGATCATCGTCAAAAATAGAATCCAGCAGAACGATGCCCTCTACAAAATGCTGAATACCGAAAACATTGCGGTTTACTTAATCTTCACTTTGGTATTGATCATTGCGCTCTTCAACGTAATCGGCTCCATAATTATGATGGTTTTGGACAAGCGGAAAAATATAAAGACCCTCTACAATCTGGGCGCTTCCCTACCCGAAATACGCCGCATCTTTTTCCTACAGGGTACGCTAATGACCGTGCTTGGGGGTGTGCTGGGTATTTTTTTGGGAATCCTGGCAGTACTTGCGCAACTGAAGTTTGAATTTGTGGCCATAACCAGCACTTTGGCCTATCCGGTAAAGATGGAGTTTTTAAATATTGTAATTGTATTCGTTACCATCACGGTATTAGGAATTATCGCTTCAAAAATTGCTGCCAGTAGGGTTCGGGAAAAACTTTTGGTGTAACCCCAAAAAATAAAATTTCTATATTTTTATAAGAATTTAAACGATCAGGTATTCTGGATCGGCGCCCAGGCTTACCAAAGCACTACATATTTCTTTTGTGAAAATTTCTGGTCCACAAACATAAAAACGGGAACTAAAGTCGCCAATGGTCTCAATAAGAAATTTACGATCAATCCTGCGTTCGCGAAACCCGATAACTCCCTCTTGGGTAAATACATTTCTATAAGCCGGACCAAGCATTTTAGTCAACTCATCGTGCAAAATAATATCCTCCTTAGTTTTATTTGAATACAAAAGCGCAATTTTTCGCAGGTTGCCACTTTCAAAAAGTGCCCGAAAAATCGCAATAAAAGGAGTTATACCCGTTCCGCCGGCAATGAATATACCGGGCCCCTTATATTCAATAGTTCCATATATTTTGTGAAGTAACAATTCATCACCGGTATTCAATTTGCCCATTTGGAAAGTAACGCCTTCATGGTCGTCATAAATTTTGATAATAAATTCCAAATAGTCCCAATGCTGAAGCGAAGTAAACGTAAACGGCCTAATTTGATCCTCCCATCCTGGCTGATTGACAGATATGAGTGCGGATTGCCCGGGAGTATATTTAACGTCTTTAGGCTTCTCCAATACAAAGCGTTTCACGTTATGGGTAATATAATGGGTGGTGCGTATCTTGAGCTTGTGCATTGTAAAAGTTGAGATTCAAAGATAACAAGGATTTGCTTATCTAGAATACAATTTCTCCTTAAGCAAATTCGTAATCCCCAAACGTTTCGAGAACTTCATCAAAGGCTTCAAAAACCGAGGCAGAATCATCGCTGGTTACCATTTTCATGCGGTATTCCTTAAAGTTGGGAATGCCTTTAAAATAGTTTGTGTAGTGGCGACGTGTTTCAAAAACGCCCAGGGTTTCACCTTTCCATTCTATGGCCATTTGTAAGTGCCTCTTGGCTGCATCAACCCGTTCAAGCATGGAAGGAGGCGGTAAATGTTCACCAGTTTTAAAATAGTGTTTCACTTCCTTAAAAAACCATGGATACCCAATACTGGCGCGGCCTATCATTGCACCGTCCAAGCCATATTTGTCGCGCATTTCCATCGCTTTTTCGGGCGAGTCCACATCACCATTTCCAAAGATGGGGATGTGCATTCGTGGATTGTTTTTTACTTCGGCAATGGGTTTCCAATCAGCATCGCCTTTATACATCTGTGCCCGGGTACGACCGTGAATGGAAAGGGCTTGACAACCCACATCCTGTAAACGTTCGGCCACCTCAACAATCTTTATTGAATCATGGTCCCAGCCCAAGCGGGTTTTTACGGTCACGGGAAGTTTTGTGTGCTTTACCATCGCCTCGGTTAGGCTTACCATTAAATCGATATCTTTCAAGATACCCGCGCCGGCTCCTTTTGAAACTACTTTTTTAACGGGACAGCCAAAATTGATGTCGATCATATCTGGACCACTGGCCTCAACTATTTCAACACTGCGCAGCATCGACTCTAACACGGCGCCAAATATTTGAATTCCCACGGGGCGTTCCTTTTCGTAGATATCCAGTTTCATCACGCTTTTGGCTGCATCGCGAATGAGGCCTTCCGAAGAGATGAATTCCGTAAAAACCACATCGGCACCCTGCTCCTTGCAAAGCGCGCGAAAAGGTGGGTCGCTCACATCTTCCATCGGAGCGAGCAGCAACGGGAAGTCTGGCAATTGTATGTTTCCTATTTTTGGCAATTCGTAAGTTTTGGAACTGCAAAAGTAGTAAATATCAGTAATATGAAATTTTAAAAGAATTTATTTGCCCTCTAGCCTGTCGCCCTCGTCGGTTTCTATTTTTTTGCTGTTATCACGAAGTCGGGCATTTCCGAAGTTGTATTTGAAACCTAAACGAAACAATCTGCTTTCAATATTTGTGTAGAAATAATTGTCTTGATTGTAATAATCTGAAACCGACGCAGTGTTATTGAGGGTATTAAAAATATCATCGAGGCCAATGGTCACGCTGGCGCGCTTATCCCACAAATCCTTTCTGACAGATAGATTCACGTAGTTTTGGTTTTTGAAAAAGCGATTTCCAAAAACAAAATTCGAAATGTACACTCCGGTTAAATCTGCAGTGAAAGAACGGTCTTTGGATAGCGTGAAATGATTGGTAAGATAAATATATTGTCCAAAAGTATCGTTTGTATATTTTTCTTGGCTGCTTTGGAGAGCGTAAAATTCATTCGCCAAATAAAAAGTAGAAGTGTTTATATGCATCCACCACCAAGTGTTGAGCGAACCAAAATAGGTTATGTCGAAAGCATATTGATAATTTCTAATCATATTGGCATCGATACTGCTTAAGGTACTGTTGTCATTATTCTGTAAAATCAATATGTCCAAGCTGTTTTTTACATTTTCATAATAAATTTCAAAGAATAACTTTCCTTTATGGTCAAAAGCAAGTGTAATTTTATCTTGAATTGCAGGAACCAAATTGGGATTACCTCCAATTGAATTGCGTTCAGTAATAAAATATTTAAACGGATTTAAGCTCTGATAGCGCGGGCGTTCGACGCTGCGGCTGTAACTTAGGCCTATGCCATTATTGTCGTTTATGTTGTGATGGAAGGACGCTGATGGAAAAAGATCGAAATAGGTTTGGTTATTAATCTGGCCCAAAGAACGGGAAAGGGCATCTACATCAGTAAGCTCTCCCCGAAGACCAGCCGTAATGCTCCACTTTTCCCATTGCCTTTCAAAATTGATATAGGCCGCATAAATATTCTCTTTATAATTGAAATTGTCGGAAAGGGAAGTGTTAAACGTGGAAGTGCTGTTTACGGTGTTAAAAAAATCCAATTTACTTTCCGTATCGATGCTGCTAAACTTACCACCTGCCTCAAAAGCACCGGTCCACAATTCAGAAGATACATCGGCTTGTGCGGTGAATATCTGGCTATTTTGTTTTGAATCTGTATAAAAACTATTGTTTCTCAAAAAATCACCATTCGGCAATAAATAGTCAGAGCTTACACTTTGATTTTGAATATTATCATAATAAATATAATTGGCCGAAGTATTGAAGGTAGCGCCTTTTTCATTCAAAATTCGGTTGTAGTCCATCGCAAAAGTAAGATTCTGGGTTTCATAACCTACATAACTGAGCGTAGTAATTGTAGAATCCAACTGCCGCTGCGAATTACGGATTAAGGAATTGCCGTGATTCACATAATCCACTTTGGGCGTAACCGAAACATTTGAAGTAAGGCTGATTGTATTTTTAGAATCCAATGTAAAATCCAGTACGGTATTTCCATTGTGGCTCTCACTGTGCGTTGTACGGTCAAATTTGGTTTCCCAAAAAGATTTTGTAGATACTTCATCGGGCTGAAAATAACGGATATTATTATCATCCTCCTTATAATTTTTTTTATTTCCATAGGAATAACTCGCGTAAACATTTAACCAATTATTCTTATAAAAATGGGAAGTTCCAAAATTATACTTCGGGAATATTCCTTGCTCATAAGTTGCATTTACCGAACCTTTATAACCTATAGAAATAGACTTTGAAGTTACAATATTCAGTACCGTACCGGCTTCGGCGTCATATTTGGAAGATGGATTTGTAATAACCTCAACCGATTTTATATTTGCGGCGTCGGTATTTTCAAGCAGCGCTATTATTTCCGAAGAAGATAGATACACTCTTTTCCCATTGATATAAATGATCGGTGATGAAAACTTAATTTGAATATTTTCACCTATCACCGTAACTCCCGGGGTTTTTTTAAGAAGATCCATCGTATTGCCCACGGAAAAAGAAGTGTTTTCCACTTCAAAAGTAAGTTTTCCGGCAGATTTGCGTATCGTGGGCAGCTTGGCTACGACCACTGTTTCATCCAGAATGTTCTGGCTTTCCTCCATAACCACATTTCCAAAATCGTGGTTTGATGAAAGCTGGATGGTATGCTGTATTTCCTTAAATCCGATATAGCTAAAGTTGATATTGTACGTTCCCGAAGCCAAGTTCTTTAAGGCAAAAGAACCGTCTTCGTCAGTTGTGGTTCCCTCCCTCGGGGTTTCGTCCGCATTTTCGTACACCAGTACGTTCACGAAAGAAAGGGGGTTGCTATTTTCGTCCATTACCTTCCCAGTCACAGAAAAGTCCTGTGCCATCAAAATTCCACCGCTCAGGCAGAAAAAGTACATAATAAATCTTGTCATAACATAAGTAGATATCTGGGGCGACACCCGTTACTATGATTCTTTTCTGGGGAGATAATACAGTGCATCGTTGTATTACAACTTTGCCCTACAAATATGTTAAAAATTTATTAATTAAAAGCTATCGAAAATCAATTATTTTAACAGAGCCAATCAAAATACATATAATCACTCTTTTAATCTATATTTGCAACTTGTAGCACGAAGAAGGAATTATTTATGAAGAACATTCGCAATTTTTGCATTATCGCCCATATCGACCACGGAAAAAGCACCTTGGCAGACCGTCTATTGGATGCCACTGGTACCGTAACCGATCGCGAAAAACAGGCACAGTTGCTTGACAATATGGATCTGGAGCGTGAGCGGGGCATTACCATTAAGAGCCACGCCATTCAAATGGATTACGTTTACAAAGGTGAAAAATATATACTAAATTTAATTGACACCCCAGGCCACGTCGATTTTTCGTATGAGGTTTCCCGTTCCATCGCGGCTTGCGAAGGAGCCTTGCTGATTGTAGATGCGGCGCAGAGTATTCAGGCACAGACCATTTCCAATCTCTATTTGGCTTTGGAAAATGATCTGGAAATAATACCCGTGTTAAACAAAGTCGATCTTCCCTCTGCCAATGTAGAGGAAGTAACCGATGACATCGTGGATCTGTTAGGCTGTAAACCCGAGGAAGTTATTCCCGCAAGTGCAAAAACCGGGATTGGCATTGATGAGATTTTAGCCGCAATTATTGAACGCATACCGCCACCCAAAGGAAATCCGGATGAGTCTTTACAGGCTTTGATCTTTGATTCGGTTTACAATCCCTTTCGTGGGGTGGAAACGTATTTTAGAGTGCTAAATGGCGAAATTCGAAAAGGACAGCACATAAAATTTATGGCTACCGGGAAAAGCTATTTTGCCGATGAAGTGGGCACCCTAAAATTGAAACAACAACCCAAGGAAGTTGTAAAAACCGGCGACGTGGGCTATCTTATTACGGGCATAAAGGAAGCAAAAGAAGTAAAGGTGGGCGATACCATTACCGATTCAAAAAACCCAACCGTCAATATGATTGAAGGCTTTGAGGATGTAAAGCCCATGGTTTTTGCAGGAATTTATCCCGTAGATACCGAAGACTATGAAGAGCTACGCAACTCCATGGAAAAATTGCAATTGAACGACGCTTCCCTAGTTTTTATACCGGAAAGTTCTGCTGCTCTTGGTTTTGGTTTCCGTTGTGGGTTTTTGGGAATGCTACATCTCGAAATCATTCAGGAAAGACTGGAGCGTGAATTTGATATGACGGTTATTACTACCGTCCCCAACGTATCCTATCACGCCTTTAGCAATAAGGAACCAGATGTTCCAATTTTGGTGAACAATCCATCCGATCTGCCAGACCCATCTAAATTGAACCGGGTAGAAGAGCCCTACATTAAGGCTACAATCATTACCAAATCAGACTTTGTGGGTTCTGTAATGTCGCTTTGTATTGAGAAAAGAGGAGAAATTACAAATCAAACCTATTTAACCACCGAACGTGTAGAACTTACTTTTGACATGCCTTTGGCCGAAATTGTTTTTGACTTTTACGATAGATTGAAAACCGTTTCCAAGGGTTATGCTTCCTTTGACTATTCTCCTATCGGGATGCGCCAGTCGCACCTAGTCAAGGTAGATGTTCTGTTAAATGGAAACATTGTGGATGCACTTTCTGCATTGCTTCATCGCGATAATGCGTATGATATTGGGAAGAAAATCTGCGAAAAATTACGCCAACTCATCCCACGCCAACAATTTGATATTCCAATCCAGGCGGCCATTGGTGCAAAAATAATTGCTCGTGAAACGGTTAAAGCCTTGAGAAAGGACGTTACCGCAAAATGTTATGGTGGAGACATTTCCCGAAAGCGAAAACTGTTGGAAAAGCAGAAGAAAGGAAAGAAACGCATGCGCCAAGTAGGAAATGTAGAAATCCCGCAGGAAGCGTTTATGGCGGTCTTAAAATTAAACGATTAAAAAAAGCCCTGCATCTTCAGGGCTTTTATGTAATTCAACGATAGTATTTAGTTGCAAGACCCGCCTGCTTGTTCGAAAGCAGCGATATATTGCGCATAAGTTACACCATTTAAATCTGTAGTCTGCGTTTGTCCATCTTGTGTTACAGAAATAGTACCATCTCCATTGTCACAGATTTCGGTAATTGTTGCCGTACCTAAAATTTCTAATTGACATGTATTACAGGTTCTGTCATCACCATCATCATCTTTCTTACAGGATGAAACAGCTAATGCTAAGACCAAGGCACTAAATAATAATTTCTTCATAATTGATAATTTTTTAAGTTAAAACGCCAAATATGGAAAAATCAAAAAATACCCACAAACATTTTTTAAGAAAATTTTAAGAAAATTTTAAGTTATCCGCCACAGTTTGCGCCAGCAGACTCTAAACCAGAAACATAGGTGTCATAAGGCGTTCCTGTGTTTTGGCCATTTACGGAGGCGTTGCCATCCTTTTCCTCGCAGACCTGAAAATCTGAAGTTTCGGCAGAGGAACAGGTAGTACAGCTAACACCATCATCATTTTTACATGAAATGACCGCTAGACCCAGGAACAAGGCTATTATAAGAACAGATTTTTTCATTTAAATCGAATTTATTAAAAAACGTTTCTTTTTCAGGATTATTTCTTCTCTTTCGCTTCATTTTCAGAGCGGGTAGCATTCACTACATCCTCAAAATCCATTGGTTTCCCGAGATAGACCAAACTACATCCTTCTTCCACTTCCAGTTCCGTGGGTGCGGTAATGAGTTCAAGAAAACCATTGGGACGTTTTAGAAATAAAGGTATGGCATTTTCATTCTCGCTTATTATATTCAGCACGCGCAAAAACTGATTGTGGCTTTCCACAGGAATTTCCTGAATAGAGGGGAAATCCTGCGCAACTTCAGTGAAACGACTGTAGTCGTGCGTGTATGAAAATAATTCTTTTGCAGATAGACTCTGCCGTTTCCGCATTTCTTCAGAGGTCATCAATCTAAACGTTCCATTTTCACCAAAATAGCGTCCAAAACGGCTTATGGCCTGCTTGTTGATTTCGTCGCTACCGGTCATTGCCAATAAGTAGCCCACATCGTTCAATTCTATATTATCCGTAAGATCATCGGCATAAATGTTTGCGGTAAAGGCCTCTAAGCCCAATTCTTTTGCCCTGTTGATATTTAATTGGTTGGAATCTATTAAAACTACATGGCGGTTATTTTTATGCAAATACGTGGCGATCAAGCGGGAAACCTTGGACGCTCCCACCATAAGTATTCCTTCAGATTTTTTCAGAAATACACCCATCCAGCCTGCCATAACCCGTGCGGTTGTAGCGTTTATAATTACAGTTATCAAAACAACGGCAAAAACCAAGGGCGTAATATACTCGGCTCCCACTACGCCTTTTGAAACCAATTGCGTTCCAAAAAGGGAAGAAATACCCGCAGCAACAATACCCCGCGGGCCTACCCAACTTATAAAAAGTTTTTCGTTGGTTTTGAGCGAAGAGCCCACTGTACTTGCAAACACCGTTAAAGGCCGCAGTATGAATATTATGATAGCCAAAAGAATAGCCGTTTTCCAATTATAGACCAGCAACAGATCTTCGATACTTATATTTGCGGCAAGCAGAATAAAAAGTATGGAAACCAGTAACACACTGAGCGATTCCTTAAAGTAAAGAAGTTCCTTAAGGCTTGGCAAATCACTGTTACCAAGAAACATACCCATTACCACCACTGCCAAAAGTCCCGATTCGTGCGCGAAAAGATCACTGATCACAAAAACGGCCATAACTAGGGATAGTGATACCACGTTTGATAGATAGTGCGGCACAAATTTCTTTTTAATGGAAAAATAGAGAGCATAACCTGCTGAAATTCCAAAAGCCATTCCAATCAAAACAATTTTTCCAAAATCCAGCAACGCCTGCTTTGTATAGCCTGAATCACCTTCAACGCTAATAAATTCATAAACCAATACGGCTACCAAAGCGCCAATGGGGTCAATCAAAATTCCTTCCCATCTGAGAACAGCGGCTACATCCTTTTTCAGCGGAATGTTTCGCAAAATGGGGGTAATTACCGTAGGCCCAGTGACGATTATCAAGGCAGAAAAAAGAAATGATATGCGCCAGTTAAGTCCAAATACATAATGTGCCGCAATACCGGCCCCAATAAATGTAATGGCGGCCCCAATGCTTATGAGCTTTCCAATGGCGGGACCTACTTTTGAAATTTCGTCCCTTTTTAGCGTCAATCCGCCTTCGAACAGAATTATTCCCACGGCCAGCGAGACAAAATAAAAAAGATTCTCTCCGGGAAAGAGTCCTTTCTCGCCGTTCCATATTGGTTGGAGCCATTGTGTGCCATCGGCAGACATTAATGTGGACAGCGGACCCACCAATAGTCCTATTAAAATTAAGGGTAAGATAGCAGGAATTTTAAACTTCCATGCGACCCATTGGGCCAAGATTCCGAGAATTATAATTCCAGCAAGTTCTACCATTCAATTGGGTTTTCGGTAAATTAAACATTTTTCGTTTCCACGAAATATTAATGAATTGTTAAAAATAGTATAATTAATTTACACTACGCCCGTGCGAGTGTAACGCTTTTATTAATTTGCGACTCATTTCTCCTGACTATGAATTTATTCCCTATTGAAGCTGGAAATTTTAAACTCGATGGCGGCGCCATGTTTGGGGTCGTTCCAAAAACCCTTTGGAACAAAACCAATCCCGCCGATGCCAACAATATGATAGATATTGCCGCGCGCTGTCTTCTCATTGAAAACGGCAATCGACTTACTTTGATCGACACGGGAATGGGCAACAAGCAAAGCGAGAAATTTTTTGGATATTACTACCGATGGGGTGATTTCAATATAGACGATTCGCTCAAAAAACACGGTTTTCACCGCGATGATATTACCGATGTATTTATGACGCATCTCCACTTCGACCATTGTGGCGGCAGCGTGCAGTGGAACAAGGACCGTACAGGCTATGAACCGGCTTTTAAAAACGCGACCTTTTGGAGCAACAAAGACCATTGGCAATGGGCAACTGAGCCAAACCGAAGGGAACAAGCTTCCTTTTTAAAAGAAAATATTTTGCCGATGCAGGAAAGCGGGCAGTTGAAATTTGTATCGCAGCCCAAATCAGATTTTGCAGAGCCCGATGAAATGGACTTTGGAATTCTTTTTGTGGATGGACATACCGACAAACAAATGATTCCACACATCAACTATAAAGGAAAAACGCTGGTTTTTATGGCAGATTTGCTTCCTACGGCAGGCCATTTGCCGCTTCCCTTTGTGATGGGTTATGATACGCGACCTTTACTTACACTTCCCGAAAAGGAAAAATTTCTGAACAAAGCTGCCAAAAATAACTTCTATCTTTTTTTGGAGCACGATGCCCACAACCCGATAATAACGGTTAAAAATACCGATAAGGGCGTTCGATTAGACGAAACCTTATCACTTAACGAATTTTTTAATTAACACCTATTTCAAAAGAAAATGAACATTTTTAAGACTACACTATTCGCAGTTGCCATCTCAACTGTCTTGGCAGGCTGCGGAAGCGGAGCAGCCATCGTCGCCACTCCCATTCAGAATATTGATTCCAATCCTTTAAAAATTACGCCGCTAACCGAGGAACAGTTAAAACACTGGCCGGCAATGGACCTTGTAACCGATACCGTGCCCGGAATGAGCGTTGACAAAGCCTACAGCGAAATAATCAAAAAGCGAAAAGGCGAAACCGTAATTGTAGGAGTTATTGACAGCGGAGTCGACATAGACCACGAAGATCTAAAAAACGTAATCTGGACCAATCCGGGGGAAATTGCTGGAAATGGTATTGATGATGACAACAACGGATTTGTTGATGATATCCATGGTTGGAATTTCTTAGGAAATATTACAGGTGAAAACATGGAATATGTTCGTATTATAAGAAAACTAAAGCCGAAATATGAAGGCAAAAGCGAAGCTTCCATAAGTGCTGCCGATAGAGAAGAATTTGCGCTCTACCAAAAAGCACAAGCCGAATATGAAAAGGAGTTAAGGGAGATTACGATGAATAAAGCCCAGTACGAACAAATCCTTGCACAGTTGCAACCTACGCACGAAGCAATGGCAAAAAGACTGGGAAAGGAAGATTATACCAAAGAAGATCTTTCGGCCATACAGAATCCTTCCGCGCAGGAACAACAACAAATTGCGATGCTCTCCCAAATGCTGAATTTCGCCGATTCTGTGCCCGAAGTTTTAAAAGATCTTAAAAACGGGTTGGATTACTTTGACGACAGAATAGAGAACAATTTCAATATGACCAAAGATTTCCGCAGCGTTTTGGGCGATAACCCCGAAGATATTGCGGACAATGTGTATGGAGACAATAATGTAGCCGGGCCAGACCCAACACGTGAAAATGTAAAGCACGGTACGCACGTTGCGGGCATTATTGCAGCCCAGCGCAACAACGGAATTGGTATGGATGGCGTTGCAAACAATGTAAAAATTATGGCGGTTCGTGCAGTGCCGGATGGGGATGAGTACGACAAAGACATCGCTTTGGCCATTCGTTATGCAGTGGACAATGGCGCGAAAGTGCTAAATACCAGCTTTGGAAAATACTATTCCCCACAAGCAGATTGGGTTTATGATGCTATTAAATATGCAGCTTCCAAAGATGTTTTGATTGTAAATGCAGCCGGTAATGACGGCTTGGATTTGGATACCGTAAATGTGTACCCTAACGATCAAATAGACAACGGTACGGAAATGGCAAATTCCTTTTTGACTGTTGGCGCGCTTAACTACAAATACGGCAGTGAAATGGTTGCAAATTTTTCAAATTACGGAAAAACCAACGTCGATGTTTTTGCGCCCGGTGTAAAAATCTGGGCAACCACACCTTTAAATACCTACGAATTTTTACAGGGAACTTCAATGGCTGCACCTGAAGTAGCAGGTGTTGCAGCAATGATCCGTTCCTATTACCCAAGCCTCTCCGCAGCACAAGTAAAGCAAATTTTGATGGATAGCGGCCTTTCAATCAACACTCAGGTAGTTTTGGGCGGCGAACCTTCAAATACAGATTCCTTCGCAAATATTTCAAAATCGGGGAAAATGGTAAATATGTACAACGCCCTAATTATGGCAGATAAAATGGCTAACTTATGAAGCAGCTTCTAACCGGTTTCTTTTTTATAGCGGTATTCTTTTCGGCATTTGCACAGAACAATAATAGCTATTGGCAGCAGGAAGTAGATTATAAAATGACCGTCGATATGGACGTGAAGACCTTTCAATATAAAGGCACGCAGGAGTTGAAATATACGAACCACTCTCCCGATACCTTGACAAAGGTTTTCTATCATCTTTACTTCAATGCATTCCAGCCAGGGAGTGAAATGGACGTGCGCTCGCGTACCATCGCAGATCCGGATGGCCGCGTGATGGATCGTATTTCTAAATTATCACCTTCGGAAATTGGATACATTAAACCAACGCTTTTCACACAAAATGGTGTTGCTGCAGATTATACCATTAAAGGCACGGTGATGCAGGTATTGCTGAACAAACCTATTCTGCCGGGCGAAAGCACCGTTTTCAATATGAACTGGGATGCGCAAGTGCCGTTGCAGATCCGACGTTCGGGGCGTGACAGTTCTGAGGGCGTTGCCTTAACTATGACCCAATGGTACCCAAAAATAGCCGAATACGATTTTGAAGGCTGGCACGCCGACCCATACATAGCCCGCGAATTTTACAGCGTTTGGGGCGATTATGACGTGACCATAACCATAGACGCCGATTATACAATCGGCGGAACCGGTTATCTTCAAAATCCCGCCGAAGTAGGTCACGGTTATACTTTACCCGGCCAAAAGTGGATGAAACCAAAAAAAGGAAAATATACTTGGCATTTTTTAGCGCCTGACGTGCACGACTTTGCTTGGGCTGCAGATGATGAGTATATACACGATACCTATCCCGGGCCCAATGGTGTGACGCTTCATTTCTTCTACAAGAACGATCCTGAAATTGCCGAGAATTGGAAAAACCTGCAACCGAAAACGGCTGCATTGATGGAATTTTTCAACGAGCAGATTGGGGAATATCCCTATGAGCAATATTCCGTAATTCAAGGTGGTGACGGCGGAATGGAATATGCCATGAGCACAATGATTACAGGACAACGTGAGTTTGGAAGTTTAGTTGGCGTAACCGCCCACGAGCTTGCACATTCCTGGTTTCAGTTTGTTTTGGCTACCAACGAAAGCAAACACGAGTGGATGGACGAAGGCTTTACTTCTTACATTTCAGATGAAGCCATGAATTATGTAATGGAGGAAAACAAACCAAATCCGCACGCCGGTTCCTACAGAAGTTATTTCTATATGGCCACAAGCGGCGCGGAACAGCCTCTCAGTACCCACGCAGACAGATACGCTACCAATCGTTCCTACGGTATAAATGCCTATAGCAAGGGTTCGGTATTTTTAACGCAGTTGGGATACGTTATCGGACCAGAAAACCTTTCAAAAACACTGAAGCGGTATTATTCCGATTTCAAATTTAAGCACCCCACACCAAACGATTTTATCCGCACCGCGGAAAAGGTTTCGGGCTTTGAGTTGGATTGGTACCTAACAGATTGGACGCAAACCACAAACACCATCGATTACGGAATAAAAGCTGTGGAAAGCGAAGGTGAAAGCACGAAGATAACTCTGGAAAGAATTGGCTTGATGCCAATGCCCATAGATCTTTACGTGACCTATGAAGACGGTTCGCAGGAATTGTTTTACATTCCGTTGCGGATGATGTGGGGCGAAAAACCAAACCCATTTACTGAACTGAAGCGCACCGTTTTGGAAGATTGGCCGTGGGCATACCCGACCTATACTTTTGAAATAAAGAACGGAAAAAAAGTAAAAAATATGATGATAGATGCCACGCGAAGAATGGCAGATATTAATCCTGAAAATAATCTTTGGGAAGTAAAATAATTTAAACCAATAATCTTGTAGGCGCGCGATTAATCGCGCGCCTACATTTTTAAACCTGCTTCATTATTCCGGTCTCTATACCACATTTTCGGGTTGTTTTGAATATAATCCTGAATTTTTAAAAATGATGTTTGGTTTCGGATGATATGATCGTAAAATCTTGGCTGCCAACCAAATTTTGTATTTATTTTTCTACAGTCAAACGTTGTTTTTCCTTTAAACCAACGAACCGCAGTTGAAATATTCTGATGCAACATGGGGTTTTTATTTCCTGTAATTCCTCCTGTTTTTTCATCAATGGCGAAATCATTGGTTTTTAAATGTTTTAAACCATCTATTATCAAAATACCATGCAAATGATTCGGCATAATCACAAAATCGGCAATTTCAATATTTGAATATTGTGTTTCAATATTACGCCAATTTGATTCCACAATTAAGCCCACTTCATTTAAAACCATTATATCATTTTCAATATTTCCAAAAAAATGTTCTTTCTTCTTGGTACAAATTGTCAAAAAATATAATCCAATATTGGAATAATCCCAATTTTTTAATCTGAATGAACCATCTTTGTGTTTCACAATAAATGTTTTATTTAACTAAATGTAACCCATTTTCTTAAATTTATCACTACAATTGAGGATTGACGATGCGCAGAAATGTCGTGCGATTATACGGAAAGGTGCGCGATAAATCGCGCGCCTACAAATAATTATGGCCCAAAAATTTCCCAAAAATGAAAAATTAAAAAGCGCCAAGACAATTGAAAATTTGTTTTTGGAAGGGATAACACATTCCAAATTTCCCATAAAAATATTTTTTCTTCCGAAGGAAAACTTGGAAAACCATCTCGCTGCTTTCGCCGTTCCTAAACGGAATTTTAAATCGGCAGTGGAGCGAAACCGTATAAAGAGGCAGCTTCGCGAAGCCTATCGTCTTAACAAACACTGGCTTGACGAAATTCACGGCAAGAAATTTGTGATGCTATTTCTCTTTTTGGGAAAAGTCAAACCGCAGTACGCCGAACTTGACAAAGCAATGGTAAAGCTGCTTAAAAAATTACGGGATGAAAACAATTAGCACTTTACTTTTATTGTTTGTTTTAGGTTGCTCTGGCGGAGGGGCAAATAAAGATTTTGAAACTTTGGAAGCTCCATCGGCATCTTATGAAATGAGTCCGGAGATGGAGGATATTTCTCAAAATACCCAGATCCAGGAACAAAAAATCATCAAAACTGCCCATCTCGCTTTTGAAACCAAAGATGTGGAGGCGACGCACAAAAAAATCCTGCAACTGGCCACGCAGTACAAGGGATTGGTTCAGAATGACAACAGCGGCAAAAACTATAACCGCATTTATAAAAATATGACCGTTCGCATTCCCACGGAAAATTTTCAGCAATTTATCGACGGCATTTCAGAAGGTGTAGCCTATTTTGACCAAAAAGACATTTCAAGGCAGGACGTTTCCGAAGAATTTGTGGATTTGGAAGCGCGGTTAAAAGCAAAGCGCGTGCTTGAGGAACGCTATCTTGAGCTGCTTAAAAAAGCGAATAAAGTTGAGGAAATGTTGCAAATT
This sequence comes from Aequorivita vladivostokensis, assembly GCF_000952855.1. Taxonomy (GTDB): domain Bacteria; phylum Bacteroidota; class Bacteroidia; order Flavobacteriales; family Flavobacteriaceae; genus Aequorivita; species Aequorivita vladivostokensis. The sequence goes on from NZ_JSVU01000004.1 coordinate 217,982, forward strand.
GAGCGCGAACTTTCCAACATTCGTGAGGAAATTGAAGCCAAACAAGGACGATTGCAATATCTGCAGAGCCAGGTTTCAATGAGCACCGTAAACATTGAATTTTATAAAACCACTGCGGAAACTGGTATCACACAATCCTACGGCCAAAAAATGAAAAACGCGCTGCAAGGCGGTTGGAACGGCATTTCGGTATTTTTCTTGGGCATTTTATACCTTTGGCCTTTATTCCTCGTTGCAATAATAGTTGTTATCATTCTTCGTATATTTCTGAAGAAGAGAAAACCAAAAAATCCCAAAAACTAAAACTCCAAATTCCAAGTTTTGGAGATTCCTTTTAAATTAAATTTTCAGAAAATGAAAAAAAGAATAATAGTTCCCATCATCGCTGTCGGTATATTTTTTACTACCGTAAGTTTCAAAAGTGACTTTTTTGAAATTGCCAAACAGATTGAAATCTTCACCACACTTTTCAAGGAATTGAACATGAATTACGTGGACGAAGTAACGCCCGCAACGCTTATGGACAAAGCCATTAAAGGCATGTTGGAAGATTTGGACCCATACACCGTTTATTGGAACGAACAGCAAGTAGAGGACGCCAAAATCAACAATTCCGGCATTTACACGGGCATTGGCGCAACCGCGCAGAGCAGAAAGGATAAAATTATAATTGTGGAGCCCTACAAGGACTATCCTGCCGATAAAGCGGGTTTGAAGGCTGGGGACGAAATCGTAAAAATAGGCAACGTTAATATTGCCGATTTGGAAGACGACGCCGGCGAATTATTAAAAGGCGCACCCGGCTCAACCGTTGAGGTAACCTACAAAAGACAAGGAAAAACCGCCACTGCAACCATTACAAGAGGGGCGGTAGATTTAAAAGCGGTTCCCTTTTACAAATTGATAAATAACGACATTGGATATATTGTGCTTTCACAATTCAACCGAAAGACTACTATTGAGACCAAAGCTGCGCTGGTTGATTTGAAGTCGCAGGGCGCAAAAAAAATCATTCTGGATTTACGTGGAAACCCGGGCGGCTTGCTGAATGAAGCCATAAACGTGGTAAACCTATTTGTGGATAAAGGCGAAGTAATTACCACGACCAAATCGGCTATTGAAAAATACAACCAAACCTATAAAACCAAAAGCGACCCCGTAGATACTGAAATTCCACTTGTGGTTTTGGTAAACGGAAGAAGCGCTTCGGCCAGTGAAATTGTTTCCGGCGGATTGCAGGATTTGGACCGTGCGGTAATTGTGGGCGCCCGAAGTTTCGGAAAGGGACTCGTGCAGCGTCCAAAAAAATTGACTTACGGAACACAGCTGAAAGTTACCATTTCGCGCTATTATACGCCAAGCGGCCGCTGCATACAGGCCCTTGACTACTGGCACCGTGACGAAAACGGCGACCCTATCCGAAAAGATGCCAAGGAATATAACGCCTTTAAGACCAAAGGTGGCAGAACGGTTTACGACGGCGGCGGAATCTTGCCCGATGTGGAATTGAAATCTGCGGTATTTAGTCCGATAACCACGGCTTTGCTGAAGGACAACGCCATTTTCGATTTTGCAACAAAATATTACTACAGCCATCAAATGACCGATTGGAAAAACTTCAAATTTACCGAAGCCGATTTTCAGGATTTTCTGAAATTTTTAAAAGACAACAATTTTGAATACGAAACCGATACCGAAAAGAAGTTTGCCGAAGGTTTAAAAATCTCGGAAGATGACGATATGAGTAAGGATATTTCAGCAAGTTATAACCAACTTATGACCGCAATTGACAAAGCCAAGGACAAAGCTATTATTGATAAAAAAGTGGAAATAGAATCGTTGTTGACCGATGAAATTTTAAAACGTTATTTCTACCGTGAAGGTTTATATAATTATCAAATTGAGCATAATCCCGAGATTTTGGAGGCGGTCGCTGTTTTGAATGATGCTGGGCGGTATGGGAAGATTTTGAAGTAAAATTAGAGAAATGAATAAATTTATTCTTCTTATCGGACTTTGTGTTTGTTCAAATATTTTCTCACAAGAAATACCAAGTTATAAGGATATTACATCTGAATTAATTAATCCGGAAAACTCTTTAAATATTACACTAAATATATTTAAATCAGATTTTTATATAATCATAGAAAATGATATAAAGCTGTCAAGATATTATGATGTTGCACCTTGTATGGAATTTAAATCCAATTCTGAAACTAATAAAGCTATTCAGGATATTTTACTTAAAAATAAATTACTGGAAATTATTTATGTTCATAAGGAAGAGCAATTAGTGAGAATTGATTCAAAAGAAAAAATTATATATCCTTTATATTGGATTACGATAGAATACAAAACCGAGAAACATTCGAGATCGGTTATCTTACCTGTTTTTGAAAAAAACATTTCTGAACAAATCCTTAATGATTTTAGCAAGGTTTTTCCAAATCAAAATTGTTTTTCAATTTTACAGAATAAATTATAGAAAATGCACTCCTTCCTAACCTTCTTCGAAACCATGCCCGTTTGGATGAAAGCTGGTTGGGTGTTCTTTGTACTTACTATTTTCTGGATTCTTGAAGGGTATTACAAACTCGTTTTTACCAAATACAACAAATGGCGGCACGCAAAAACCAATTTAATCTTGCTGGCCTTTGTGATGCTGATAAACGTGGTTTTCGGGATTGCGACCGTTGGTATTTTTCTGTGGTTAAACGATTCCAACTTCGGGTTGCTACAACTTTTTGATGGGCCTGTTTGGTTGGAATTGCTGCTTTCCATCCTGGTTTTGGATTTGATTGCGCAATATTTTGTGCATTATCTGCTTCACAAAGTAAAGTGGATGTGGCGGTTGCATACCGTGCACCACAGTGATAAAAATGTGGACGTGACGACGGGAACGCGCCACCATCCTTTCGATTTTATTATTCGGGAAACTTTCGCCTTGATTGCCGTTGTAATTATGGGAATGCCAATTGCTTTCTATCTTTTTTATCGGATTTTAAGTGTGTTTTTTACCTATTTCACCCACGCCAATATTTCACTTCCAAAGCAACTGGACAAATCGCTGAGCTACATTATCGTAACCCCGAATATGCACAAATTCCACCATCATTATCAAATGCCGTGGACAGATAGCAACTTTGGAAATATGTTCTCAATTTGGGACCGCGTGTTTGGCACGTTTGTGTACGGAAAAACTTTGGATATTAAATACGGATTGGACATTGCCGACCATCGCGATGATGAAAATATTTTGCAACAATTGAAACTTCCATTTGACAAATCCATTCGCTATAAAAATTAATTTAACAGCTAAATTTTTTCGCTTAACATAACCTTAACTGACTGTTTATCAATGATATTGTATCTTAGCAGTTATGGTACAATCAGAAAGAGACGAAAACAAGGAGATTCTAAAGGAATCTGTGGCCTATTTAGAGAACCGGGGTTTTGAACACATCCAGGCCGATGTGGACGGTTATGAAACTCCAAAATCCTATCACAAAAAAGATAGCGATGTGGTAATTACTCCAGACATAGTAGCAGATCGCGCGGGAATTAAGCATTATTTTGAAATCAGTCTAAAATCTGAAAAACCGCGATTGCTAAAATCCAAATGGCAGTTTTTGGATACGTTGACTCGTATGCGGAACCAGCGTTTTAAAATCATTACCCGCCGAGGGCATTACAAGTTTACGGACGAAATGCTGAAAGACCTTAATCTGGAGAAAAATCTTATTAAACTGTAATCAGTTTATACTTGAAAATTTCCTCCTTTTTTACCCTAATCCTAAAGGGAAAAGAAGAGGAAATTTTTTTAAACTCTAAGCATGGCAATGTGCGGAATACCATCTTCCATATAACGATCGCCGATGGTTTTAAACCCGTGGCTTTCGTAAAAAATAACCAAATACACTTGAGCCGATATCTTTATCTTATCGGCTTTATAATTTGTTTTAATGGCTTCTATTGATGCTTTGGTAATCGCGTGGCCATAGCCCATTTTTCGGTAGTTTTCGCGTACCAAAACCCTTCCTATGGACGCTTCGTCAAAATAATCACCCGCTTGGAAACAGCGCGCATAAGCAACTAAATTACCGTCTTCCCAACCCATAATGTGCAAGGCGCGTTCGTCCTTTCCATCAATATCTTGATAAACACAATCTTGCTCCACCACAAAAACCTCGCTTCGCAATTGTAAAACGTCATACAATTCCTTTGTGCTCAATTCATCAAAATTCTTTACTTCAATTTTCATAGCATTTTAAATAAATCAATCCTGAACAATAATATCCTTTGGATCATCCTTTTGGTGTTCGGGCTGGATGGTTACGTGGTTTATTCCGAAATCGTGATACAGCATTTCCTCTACCTTGGTCAAAGCAGCATCAAATTGGGTTAGCGTTATGTCCTCGTGAAATTCCACATGCGCCTCCAAATGGGTTTCCTGTTCATTCAATTGCCAAATATGGATATGGTGCATATTCTTTATCTCAGGAATTTTGCACACCGCCTTGTTAATTACTTCCAAATTTAAGTCATCGGGGGTGAAAAGCATCAAAACCTTAAAAGAGCTTTTCAACAAATCGTAACCCATTATCAATAAATACAGCGCAATCAAAACGGTCAAAAGGCTATCCACCCAAAACCATTCAAAATATTTCATCAACAGACCACCAATCAAAACGGCAACGGAAGCTGCCATATCGGTTAACAAATGCAGATAGGCAGAGCGCATGTTCATATTGCTTTTTGAATCCTTAAAAAGCAACAAAACGCTGAAGCCATTGAAAACGATACCTAAAATTGCGAGCCAAATAACCAGACCGCTTTCTATAGCTTGGGGATTGAAAAAACGAAGGACAGCTTCGTAAATAAGATAGATTGCTACCACAATTAAAGTGGCGGAATTTACAAACGCAGCAATAATTTCCGCACGTTTGTAGCCGAAGGTTTTGGTTACCGAAGCATCTTTTTTGGAATACCTATCGGCAATGTAACTCACAACCAGTGAAAGCACATCGCTAAAATTGTGAAGGGCGTCCGAAAGCAACGACAAACTCCCGGAAATTACCCCACCGATTGCTTGTGCCACGGTAATTCCTATGTTCAAAAGAATGGAAAGCAACAGCTTCCTTCCCTTTAAATCGGGATGTGAATGCCCATGCGAATCGTTAGGGGAATGTGCGTGGTTATGCGCCATTTTAATAGGTTATGAACAGGCTATTTTTTCAACGCGATTTTTGTGACGGCCGCCTTCAAATTCGGTTTTAAGAAAAGTTTTTACCATTTCAACTGCTTGTGGTTTGCTTGTGAAACGTGCGGGAATGCTCAAAATATTGGCATCGTTGTGCTGACGGGCGAGCTCGGTAATTTCTTTGGTCCAACAAAGGGCGGAACGCACTTTTTGGTGTTTATTGGCGGTCATATTTGCACCGTTTCCGCTTCCGCAGATTATGATTCCTAAATCCACTTTTCCGTTTTCAACATCCGCAGCGACGGGATGTATAAAATCAGGGTAATCCACACTTGCTTCGCTATCGGTTCCGTGGTTGATAACGGTGTGTCCTTCTTTTTCCAAATAGGAAATGATTTCAAATTTATACTCTGTGCCTGCGTGGTCGTTGCCGATGGAGATTTTCATGATGCTAATTTTTTTTCAAAGATAAAACATCACGTATTTATTTAAGCAGAAATACATTTATAATTATACCAACAACTGTGTTCAATACCTATTGATTTTCAATTGATAACGATTTCTTAACGCTATCGACATCATTCGGTTAACAACATTGTTGATATTTGTTAATGGAATTACGACAAGTAAAATTGCAAGTGTGGGGATTATTTACAATAGGTTTAAAATATGCACAACACCAAAAATTTAATTCGTTTTTTGCGTGCAATTTATGAGCAGCATTTCTATCGTTTCAAACAGGATTTCCATAAAAACTTATAAGATTTTAGTTGTCAAAATACGTTATCCACCGTTGTTAACTACTTCTGCTATTTCGTTATTTCCAAGGCTTTTAAATCTTAAATATATGTTAACAACGTTTTATTAAATGGCAATAAATTCATTTCAAAACAAAACCTTAAAAAGTTATTGTATATATTAACACCCTATCATCATCACCATTTTTTATTTTAAAAATTTCAAAAAAAGAAATGATGTATAAATATATGTTGATAACAATAAAAATTACTGAAATGGATTTTAGAAAAGTACTATACTATTTTTAAATTGGAAGGATGGTCCAGGTTTTTGATGATTTCCTCCGCCTCGGCAATATCTTCTATATGAACCTGTAGCCGAATCCCGCCAATGGCATTGGAATAAAACGGAAAAACGCTGATCATGGTTTCATTTTGAAATATGTACCGAATCTCCGCCTGGTCAAACAAAAGTTGAAGCACCGCATATTCCGCGGGGTATGAAAAAATAGCTATGGTTTTAAAGTGCTTCATTGTGTTTGTTTCTATGTTTTGGAATGATATGAAGTTACATTAAACAATGTATTTTTTTAGAAATGAACTCACAGTTATTGAGTTACTGAGTTATTAATACGTAACCTTCAAATAACTAATAACTTAATAACCCAATAACTATTACCAAGGTACTAAATCTTTCCTAATGTAAACACGTCATTCTTTGAGAAGTAGTACTTTTACGCGAATTACAAAAACAACTATGCCAAAACACAAACGAAAAAAGAAAAACAATAAAATTGAAAATCTTTCCCAAACCATACTGAACATTCTTCGGAAAGATCATTCACAAGCATTCAATTACAAACAAATTGCCGCAAAACTGCAACTTGACGACCCCAGCAGCAGAAACCAAATAGTGAAAAAACTAAAGGATCTGCAGGGCAAGGGAAGCATACAGGAAATTGAGCGCGGCAAATACATACTTACCCCTTCGCAAAATTATTACACCGGAAAAGTGGATATAGCAGGCCGTGGCCAAGGTTATATTATCGTCGAGGATTTGGAGGACGATATTTATGTGAAAAGCAAAAACCTGAACAAAGCCTTAAACGGCGATATTGTTGAAGTGTATGTTTTTAAGCGTAAAAAAGGCGGAAAGACCGAAGGAGAAGTAACCAAAATTTTAGAGAGAAAACGAACCGAATTCGTTGGTACCATCCAAGTGCAGGAAAACTTTGCCTTTGTTGATGTTACCGATTATAAAATGTACACCGATATTTTTGTTCCGAAGAATAAAATAAACGGTGCAAAAAATGGTGAAAAAGTATTGGTTGCAATGGAGGAATGGCCCGAAAAGGCCGATTCTCCTTATGGAAAGGTAATCAAAGTACTCGGAATGCCGGGCGAGCACAATACCGAAATCCATTCTATTTTGGCGCAGTACGGTCTTCCGTATGAATTTCCAAAGGAAGTGGAGGATTTTGCCAATAAAATTGATACTTCCATAAAGGCTTCAGAAATAAAAAAGCGTCGCGATATGCGCGACGTGCTCACATTTACGATAGATCCAAAGGACGCAAAGGATTTTGACGATGCGCTTTCCTTTGAAAAATTGGAGAATGGAAATTTCGAGATAGGAATTCACATTGCAGATGTTTCGCATTACGTAACCCCTGGTAACGAACTGGATGACGAAGCATACGAACGCGCAACTTCGGTCTATTTGGTTGATAGGGTAGTGCCGATGCTTCCGGAAATTCTTTCAAATAACGCATGTTCGCTTCGGCCCAATGAGGAAAAATATACGTTCTCTGCGGTTTTTGAAATAACGCCCAAAGCGGAAGTAAAAAAGCAGTGGTTTGGAAGAACGGTAACATACAGTGACGCCCGTTTTGCGTATGAAGAAGCGCAGCACATAATTGAAAATCCGAAGGATGAAATACATACAATTCCCTCAAAAATTTCAATCACTGATAAGGAATATACAGTAAAAGCGGAAATTGCCGAGGCCATTCTGGAAATGGACCGTCTTGCAAAAATGTTGCGGACAAAACGTATGCGTGCCGGTGCCATTTCTTTTGATAAAGTGGAAGTGAAATTCATTCTCGATGAGAATAACAATCCCGAAGGAGTTTATTTCAAGGAAAGCAAGGATGCTAATAAACTTATTGAGGAATTTATGCTTTTGGCAAACAGAAGCGTTGCCGAATTCATAGGAAAACAGGAACCTAAAAAGACTTTTGTTTACAGAGTTCACGACGAACCGGACGATGAAAAAATTGCCGCTTTGGAAAATATAATCAAACGTTTCGGCTATAAACTGAACACCAAAGACCGCCATTCCACCGCCCAATCCATGAATAAACTTTTAAAGGATGTACAGGGCAAAAAAGAGCAGAATTTAATTGATACACTCGCCATCCGAAGTATGAGCAAGGCAATGTACACCACGCACAACATCGGCCATTACGGTCTTGCTTTTGATTATTACACACATTTCACTTCGCCGATCCGTCGTTACCCCGATGTAATGGTGCATCGATTGCTTCAACATTATTTGGACGGCGGAAAATCTGCCAAGGAAGAGGAATACGAAGAAAAATGCGGGCACAGCAGCGATATGGAAAATCTCGCCACCAATGCAGAGCGCGATAGCATCAAGTATATGCAGGTGAAGTATATGCAGGATCACCAAGACCAGGAATTTTTGGGAGTAATTTCAGGAGTTACCGAGTGGGGAATCTATGTTGAAATTATATCGAACAAATGCGAGGGGATGGTCCGTTTACAGGATTTGAACGATGACCGCTACGAATTTGACAGAGATGAATATGCCGTCATTGGCCAACGTACGAAAAATGTGTACCAACTTGGCGATGAAGTTTATGTGAAAGTGAAGAATGCAGATTTAGTGAAAAAGCATTTGGATTTTACGATGTTGGGCCACCGAAAGGATTATAAAAATTAAAATTTTACCATTGTGGGTAAAAGTAATTTGTATTTTTACCCTACTATGTTTGACGGTTTACTCTACGCAGCTTTCTACGGATTTTTGTTGGCCTTCGCCGTCGGTCCGGTTTTTTTCACATTGATTGAAACGGCGATTACCAAAGGAATTAAAGCAGCCATCTTTTTTGATCTGGGGGCAATTTTCGCCGATATTATTTTTATTATAATTGCCTTTTTCAGCACCAGTAGAATTCTTGAAAAGGTAAAGCACGATCCGGGCCTGCTGATTTTTGGAGGTGCCATTCTCATTGCTTACGGAATCATTTCGTACATCCGCACCAACAAATCAATTTTTAAAATTGTAAGGGAGCATTACGCGGTAAAAGTGAAAAAGAACCTCGGCGGATTATTCCTGAAAGGTTTCCTTTTAAATTTCGTAAACTTCGGCGTTTTGGCGGGTTGGATTGGCACATTGATTATGGCAAACGCGCTCACTACTTCAGATAATGGCGTGTTTCTTTTTATTTCCACGGTATTGGCCACTTTTTTCCTCACAGATCTGTTAAAAATGCTCTTGGCGAAGAAACTTAAAAACAAAATGACCCCACGATTTATTTTCAGGACCAAGAAGTGGGTAAGCATTTTAATATTGGCCTTTGGTGTTTTATTGCTGATCCAAGGTATTTTCCCGAAAGGCGTGGAAGCGGGGCTGGAGAAAATTCCCGGGCAAAAACATCCGGTAGAAAGGCCGATTCCGCCGGTTGAGGAACCTTTATAAAAGTACTGTAAAATTTGGAAGCCTTTGAATCACTATTTAATATGAAAGCTTCGGAAGAACCGTTTTGAATTTTTTTAAAATAAAAAACCCTCAACATAAAGTTGAAGGTTTTAAGAGGCATCGAGCGGATTCGAACCGCTGTAGCAGCTTTTGCAGAGCTGAGCCTAGCCACTCGGCCACGATGCCCTATTAGGCTTGCAAATGTAAAAAAATTAAACTTAAAAATCCTATTTAAAAAGCAAATTACCTTTTCCTTTTCATCGTCACGCTCACTTCTGCCACATCGCCCCCAATGGGTGGATTGCGTTTGGCTACGGTAACTTTCACTTCGTTCACCATTTCAACCTTTAATAAAATTGAATCTATAATACGCTTTGCCACGTGTTCCAAAAGCTTGGCTCGCACCGCCATTTCTTCCCTCACAATTTTTTGAAGCATTACATAATCCACGGTATCGGCCAGTTCGTCGGTTTCGGAAGCGTTCTTTAAATCTGCCTTTACAGAAAGATTTACCAAATAATCGGAGCCTATCTGTCCTTCTTCAATTAAACAGCCGTGATAGGCGTAAATCTTTATATTTTTTAAACGAATGGTTCCCATAAGAATAATTTTGGCAAAGATATAAGAGAATGTTGGGTTGGGCTCAGTGGAAACCTGTTTCTTTTTCAGTTAATTGGTTACCTTTGCACTTCATAAAAATTAAGTATATGAGTAACGAAGCCGCGCCGCTGAATTTTATAGAACACATTATTGAAGAAGACCTTACCAAGGGCTATACAAAGGAACAATTGTGTTTCCGTTTTCCGCCGGAACCGAACGGCTATCTTCACATTGGCCACGCCTCTTCAATCTGTTTGAATTTCGGTTTGGGCGAGCGTTACAACGCCCCGGTAAACCTTCGTTTTGATGATACCAACCCCGCGAAGGAAGAGCAGGAATTTGTGGACGCCATAAAGCGCGACATTTCCTGGCTGGGCTATGAATGGGCTACGGAATGCTATGCCTCTGATTATTTTCAGCAGTTGTACGATTGGGCGGTCCAAATGGTGAAGGATGGAAAAGCCTATGTAGATTCCCAAACTTCGGAAGCCATTGCGGAACAAAAGGGAACGCCGAACACGCCGGGAAAGCCAAGCCCGTTCAGAAACCGTTCCGTTGAAGAGAATCTCGATTTGTTCGAAAAAATGAAAAACGGCGAAACCAAGGAAGGCGAGCACGTGCTCCGTGCCAAAATAAATATGGAATCGCCGAACATGTTGATGCGCGACCCAGTGATGTACCGAACCATCAACAAACACCACCACCGCACTGGAACGGATTGGAAAATCTTCCCCATGTACGATTGGACCCACGGCGAAAGCGATTATATTGAGCAAGTATCTCATTCTTTCTGTACGCTTGAATTTCTGCCGCACAGAGAGCTTTACGATTGGTTTTTGGACCAAGTGGTCGATCCCAAGAAATTGCGCCCAAAACAGCGCGAATTTGCCCGTAGAAATTTAAGTCACACGGTTGTCAGCAAACGAAAACTTGCACAGCTGGTAAGCAGTGGTGTTGTTACGGGCTGGGACGATCCGCGAATGCCCACCATTTCCGGGCTGCGCCGAAGAGGTTATACGCCAGAATCGATTAAAAATTTTGCCGACAGCATTGGCGTGGGGAAGCGTGAGAACCTGATTGACGTGTCACATCTTGAATTCAACGTTCGTGAGGATCTGAACAAGATTGCACCGCGAATCATGGTGGTTTTGGATCCCGTGAAGTTGATAATAGACAATTATCCCGAAGGAAAAACAGAATGGCTTGAAGCCGAAAACAATCCAGAGGATGAAACTGCCGGAAGTCGCCAAGTACCCTTTGCAAAAGAACTTTTAATTGAAAGGGATGATTTTCTTGAGGAAGCAAACCGTAAGTTTTTTAGATTGACTCTTGGAAAAGAGGTGCGTTTAAAGAATGCCTATATCATTAAGGGCGAAAGTGTAGTAAAAGATTCCGAAGGAAACATTATCCAAATACACTGCACCTACGATCCCGAAAGTAAGAGTGGCAGCGGTTCCGAAGCCTCCTTACGAAAAGTAAAGGGAACACTCCACTGGGTTTCTGCCGAACACGCCTTGCCAGTTGAAGTGCGTTTGTACGATCGCCTTTTCACCGAAGCCTCGCCCGATACCCACAAAGAGAAAGATTTTATGGAATTCATAAATCCAGACTCTTTGCAGGTTATTACCGGGTATGCAGAGCCAAGTGTGAAAGACTCCAACCCCGAAGATAAATTCCAGTTTCAACGTTTGGGATATTTTGTGGTTGATAGGGATTCGACTGAGGAAAAAATTGTCTTTAACCGAACGGTTCCCTTGCGTGATTCTTGGGCCAAATTGGCTGAATAATTAACATTCCCATTAAAAATTATTTTCGTTTTTAAGAGAAATTGGCTAAAATTTTCACTTTTTAAGACAATTTTATAGAATGAAAAATAACTATTAACCGGTTGTTAACAGCAATGCGGGAAGTCTCTATGTACCTTTGGAATTATTAACCAATAAAACATAGAATAATGGCATCAAATACAGGTCAAACACTACTTGCATTATTAACTGGAGCAGCGATAGGAGCTGGCATCGGAATTCTTTATGCACCGGACAAAGGTTCAAAAACAAGGGACAAGCTTAACAAGGAAGCTAGAAAAGCACAAAAACAATTAAACAAACAAATTCAAGAAACAAGTAGCACGCTGAGCGAAAAAGCGCAGCGGGCTAGATATAGTTTTGAGCAGAAACTAAACGAAACCTTATCTTCAGCTAGCTATAAGGCAGACGATATTCTTCTGGCAATGGAAGATAAATTGGAGGCCCTAAGAAAGCAAAATGCAAAATTACAGATAGATTCAACAGTTGATAAAGCGAAAGCAACAGCCAAAAAAGTAACTTCATAATATGGCGTTCAGTAGCCTTAAAGAAAGTCTTCATCGCGTAACCGAAAGAATAGAGGATTATAGTGTAAGTACGGCGGAGTATTACAAACTCCGCCTATTTAAGGCCTCCATGAAAGGAGCAATTTCTCTGGTAAATCTTTTGGTATATGGAAGCCTTTCCCTATTTGTAATGTTATTTCTCTCCGTGGGGGCCGCCTTTTGGCTCAGTACATTTTTCGAAAACGTCTATGTTGGCTTTTTGCTAATTGGTGCATTTTATGGCATCATTTTAATATTTATGTTCATCTTCGGAAGAAAAATAATTGAGCGCGGGATGTTGTACAAATTTTCAGGTTTGCTTTACGATGAAAATGATCTTGACCCGAAAGTTGCGGCAGAGAAGGAATTGAATGAATATCAAGAAACACTTTTTGATGATAAAGTTCAAGATGAAAAACTTACAAATTAATGTTTATGAAGCGATATACTACTTTTGAAGAAATAGATAGAGATTTAAAATACCTTCGTCTTAAGTCGCAAATTGATCTTGAAGAGGTAAAATTAGGGTTAAACCAGAGTAAGGAAACCTTGAATGAAACCTTTTCTCCCATCAATATCATAGCCAGCACTGTCGGTTCTATTCTTAAAAAGGCTTTTGTTCTTAAGGTTGTGGATAAATTGATAGGAATAAAGCCCGTTAAGAAAAAAGACTATGAAGATGATTGATAATCTAATCTATTTAGGGTAAACGAATAAACTAAAAAACGCGCCAATCAATTTTGATTGGCGCGTTTTTTATTATGGTAACACTTTAATTAAATTAATAATTCAAATCCTCACCTTCCTCGGGTCGTGGAGGGGCCTGGCGTTTGGGTCTCTTCTTAGGTATAATCCCTTTTTCCTCGTTCTGTTTTTTCATCTGTTCCCCAATTTGGTTACTGGCCACAAATGAAGCGATCATATTATTGAGCATATCGCTACCGGCCTGGGGTGAATTGGGCAGTAGAATAAGGTTGGTATTGGTTTCTTCGCCTATGGACTGTAAGGTATCATAATGTTGGGTAACCACTATCAAAGCAGAAGCTTCCTGACTATTTATACCCACATTGTTCAAAACATCTACACTTTCTTCCAGGCCACGCGCAATTTCCCTACGCTGGTCTGCTATACCTTGACCTTGCAACCGCTTGCTTTCGGCTTCCGCACGAGCCTTTGCCACAATTTTAATACGCTCTGCCTCGGCTTCATATTCTGCTGCCACCTTCTCTCTTTCGGCCGCATTTATGCGGTTCATGGCAGCCTTCACTTGAATATCGGGATCAATATCGGTTACGAGGGTTTTGATTATATCATACCCATATTCACTCATCGCCTCATTCAATTCTGCTTTTACCGCAATCGCAATATCGTCTTTTCTTTCAAAAACATCATCTAACTTCATCTTTGGCACTTCTGCGCGCACTACATCAAATACATAGGAAGTTATCTGATCGTGCGGGTTTTCAAGTTTATAAAAGGCGTCATAAACCTTTAGCTTCAATACTTGGAATTGTACCGAAATTTTCAACCTAACAAAAACATCGTCCTTGGTTTTTGTTTCTACAATTACATCCAATTGCTGGATTTTCAGGTTGATGCGTCCCGCAATCCGGTCTATCAAAGGAATTTTTAACTGCAATCCAGAATTTCTGATACTGTGGAACTTTCCAAAACGTTCTACTACTGCCGCTGTTTGTTGCTTAACGGTAAAAAAACTTGCCAATAGTATAAACAACCCTACAATCAGCACTGGCACTAAAATAAATCCGCCCATAATTTTTTGAATATTTGATGAAAATTTGTTGTGGAAGATACAAAATTAAAGCTATTTTCACGGCCCTAAAATATATCCCCAGCTATGAGTCTCAAAAAACTGCTATTTGCCACCCTTTTTCTTTTTATTGGTCAACAAGCTTTTTCCCAACGCAACTATGATGGTTACAATTTTTTGGGAATTCAGGGTGGAATTACCTTTTTCGACATTCAAACCGATGATTTGGTGACTACGCAAAAGGAAGGTTTTACAGCTGGTTTCACTACACGTGGTGCCTTCAGAAACAACTTCGACTTAATTTACGGACTTAGTTTTCAAAGTGCGTCCGTAGGTGTAGAGGGGCGAAATTTTTTGGGTAACACTCAAAATATAGGCTATACTATTCAAGGGGTACAGCTTAATTTCTTGGGAAGTTATAATATCATCGTAAAGCATTTGAGTCTTGAGTTTGGCCCTATATTTGACTTAAACGGCAAGATGAAATTGGCGGATGATAAGTATGAAGATTATATTTTAACTGGATATAATACACTTACTGCGGCAGATATTCAGGATATTTCAAAATTCAATGTGCGTCTAGCTGCGGGGCTTACCGCTGGTTTGGAGCACTTCCGCATCAGCGCACAGTATCAATATGGTGTAACCAATATGCTTGGCGGTCTAAACGATAAAGGTTTGGAGAATGAAGATTTTAAAGGCAATAGTTCCACCATCGTTTTAATGGGGGTAATTTACTTTTAGCCCATATAATCAATTGCCTTTTCAATTCGGACAACGCTTTCCTCTTTTCCTAAAATTGAAAGAATATCAAACACCTCGGGACCTTTCATTTCTCCTACGAGCGCCAATCGGAGTGGCATCATCACTTTTCCGAAGCCTATGTTTTCTGAAGTAATCCAACCTTTCACTTGTTCCGAAAGGTTTTCTGCGGAAAAATCTTCCGTAGCACTTAAAATCGAAACTACCTTTTTAAGCAATACTGCTGTTTCAGCCTTAAAAGCTTTTTCCGCGGCTTTCGCATCGTAAGTAGCTGGAGCCTCAAAAAAGAAACTTCCCTGTTCCCAAAGGTCGCTTACGAAGGTGGCGCGTTCTTTTAAAAGGGAAACGATTTTTTTTATTGTTTCTATTGGTGGTTGGGACAGGGCATTGCCCTGTGGTTGAGACAGGGTATTGCCCTGTCTCTCCACCGATAATCTGTTTAAATATCTTTCAAATTCGCTTGCCAATAGTGCATCATCAACCTTCTGCAGGTATTGGTGCTGAAACCATTTCGTTTTATCGGGGTCGAATTTTGCTCCCGCCTTGTTGACTCTTTCCAGTCCAAAAGCATCAATCAATTCTTCTAAGCTGAAAATTTCCTGCTCCGTTCCAGGGTTCCAGCCTAAAAAGGCAAGCATATTTACAACGGCTTCAGGCAGATAACCATCTTCGCGATAGCCTGAAAATAGTTCGCCTTCCGCGGTTTTCCATTCCAAAGGAAATACTGGGAAACCCATTTTATCACCATCGCGTTTGCTGAGTTTTCCGTTGCCTGTTGGTTTCAAAATTAACGGTAAATGCGCAAATTGTGGCGCCTCCCAGCCAAAAGCACGGTACAACAAAACGTGCAGCGCCAATGACGGCAACCATTCCTCGCCACGAATAACGTGTGTAATTTTCATTAAATGGTCGTCCACAATATTTGCCAAATGGTAGGTTGGCATCCCATCACTTTTAAAGAGCACCTTATCGTCGAGAATGTTGGTTTCCACCTGCATCTCGCCGCGGATTATATCGTTTAAATGAAGCGTTTCATCTTCGGGCGATTTAAAACGGATAACGTATTCTTCGTCATTTGCTATTTTCTGCTGGGTTTCTTCCGAAGAAAAAACCAACGAATTTTTCAGCTTTAAACGGTTGTGCCAATTGTAAATAAAGGTTTTTCCCTTTGCCTCGTGGTCCTTTCGGTGTGCGTCAAGTTCTTCGGAAGTATCGAAGGCATAGTAGGCATTTCCTGATTCAATTAAGGCATCTGCGTATTGTTTGTAAAGTGCTTTACGCTCGCTCTGGCGGTACGGACCGCAATCTTTTTCTTTGCCTGGGCCTTCATCGTAGGGAATAGTCAACCAATTCAAAGCTTCAATAATATATGCCTCGGCGCCTTCCACATATCTATTTTGGTCAGTATCCTCTATTCGAAGTAAAAAATCGCCATCGTGTTTTTTTGCGAATAAATAATTGAACAAAGCGGTGCGAACACCACCAATATGTAAAGGCCCTGTTGGGCTAGGGGCAAAACGAACCCGAACTTTTTGAGACATAATCTGCATTCTTTTTATGAATCGGCAAAGGTACAATTAACATAGACAATATTTTGATAGAATTAGTATCTTTCAAGCATAAATTGAAATTATGAAGGTTTATGTTACATTCGGATTTTGGGTTTTATTTATCAGCCCATGCCTTTCTCAGTGGTATCTTTCTGGAAATTCTATTATTGGAGATAATTCTTCTAATGCCATCGGTTATTCAATCTCAATCAACGGAGAAGGAAATAGGGTTTCATTGGTTAAGGAAGGTCCATCTGGAGGCAATCAGTATGATTATACTTATGTTTATGAACTTCAAGATTATCAATGGGTTCAGTTGGGTAATGAAATTCAGGCTGCAAATATGAATACTACGTCCTTTGTGGCAATGAATGAATTGGGAAATAGAATAATTATTGGTGAGGACAGATATAATAATGAGAATTTGGTTCGTATCTATGAATTACAATCAAATAGTTGGGTTCAATTGGGCGAAACTATTTTTTCTGATGCGAATAATGATTACTTTGGAAAATCCGTTGCAATAAACGCCGAAGGAGATGTAATAATTTGCGGGGCTCCAGGATATAACTATTCAAAAGTTTATCAGTATATAAACAATGAATGGGAACAGAAAGGTGAGACCTTAATTGGTAATGGTAGTTTTGGAGAATCTGTTAGCCTAAACGCTGAAGGAAATATAATCGCGATTTCATCTCCCTATAATAGTGAGAGTGCATACAACGGTGGTAAAGTGAATATATATGAATACCAAAATGGCGATTGGGGGGATTTAGGACTACCCATATATGGTACAGACAAAGGTGATTTGATGGGAATTGGCAACAAGCCAGGAACAAATGGTATTGACTTAAATTCTGCTGGAGATGTTGTTGTAATCGGGGGATGGGGGCATATGATAGCTCCTGACGATCAGGCAGGTCAGGTCAAGATATATGAACGGTCAAATAATAATTGGTCGCAAAAAGGTGAAACTATTGAGGGAACAAACGAAAACTATTATTTTGGTGGTTCTGTGGCAATTAATTCAATCGGTGACATGATTGTTGTAGGGGATTTTTTGGGAATGGTGTTCGGTCAAGTAAAAGTATTCAAATATGAACTGGATTCTTGGGAGCAGTATGGAAATACCGTGACTGGAGCGGAAAATGGTCTCCAATCCTTTTTTGGATTTTCTGTAGCGATTAACAACGAAGGAAATATAATTGGAATTGGATCCCCCGACGATTCTGGCTCTGAACCAAGTCAAGTACGCATTTTTGAGTATAATGGAATTTTGGGAACGGAAGAGTCTTTGACAGATGATAATCCAAGACTTTATCCAAATCCAAATTCTGGAACGTTTTATTTAAATGTTCCAGCTTCTTACGAAATTTCATTAATTCGTATTGTTGATATGACCGGAAAAATAGTATATTCCAATATCCCTTTAGCTTCCGAAACTATTGAAATAAATGAAAATCTATCTTCAGGAATTTATTTCGTAAATGTATTTACAAAAACTTCAACTTACAATTTGAAAATGATTGTTGAATAACTTGCGGAGCGATTTTTGTCCATAAAATATTATTGTATTTTAGAAGTTTTCTAAAGAGGGAATTCAACTATGAGCACTTTTAACATCATCCAGCTAAAACTGGAGGAATTTATCAAGAAATACTACACCAATGAGCTTATAAAAGGAGCCATCCTTTTCTTCGCCATTGGGCTGCTGTATTTGTTGATAACGCTGCTCGTTGAATATTTCCTTTGGCTCAATCCGTTGGGAAGGCGAGTGCTGTTTTGGGCGTTTGTAATCGTGGAACTGGGCTTGTTTGTTCGGTTTATCGCTTTTCCGCTTGCCAAACTTTTCAAACTTCAAAAGGGAATTAATTATGAAGAAGCTTCAAAAATCATTGGCAACCATTTTCCGCAGGTAAACGATAAATTGCTCAATGTAATCCAGCTTAACCAAAACCGTCGCGAAAGTGAATTGCTGGCAGCGAGCATTGATCAAAAAGCTAAAGAATTACAGACAGTACCTTTCAAAAGTGCCGTAAATTTTAAAAAGAACGCCAAATATTTAAAATACGCGGCCATTCCGGTATTGATATTTATACTTTTCAGCGCTTTGGGCGGAATGGATATTTTTTCCAGCAGTTATAAACGTGTGGTACATTACGATACTGCCTTTGAGCCGCCTGCACCCTTCACTTTCGTTGTGATGAACGACGATTTGAATGCAGTTGAAAACAAACCTTTCAACTTAAAAATTAGAACTGAGGGCACGGCAATTCCCGAAAACGCGAGCATCAATTATAATGGTGAAACCTATTATCTGCAGCAGACCGCGCCAGGTTTGTTTGAATATGCATTTCAACAACCTATAGAATCAATCGATTTCAGCTTAAAGGCAAATAAAGTGACTTCTCGGGAATATACGTTGGATGTTGTAAAAACCCCTTCATTGCTCAATTTTGAAATGGTTTTGGATTATCCTTCCTATACGGGGAAAAGAGATGAAACCCTTAAAAGTACCGGAAACGCTACCATTCCCGAGGGAACGCGGGTTAAATGGAATGTCGCTACTAAAAATACAAAGGCAGTTACTTTAAAAACCACCGATACTTCCTTTTCATTCGCTGCAAAAGGTGAAAACTTCAATTTTGAAAAAGGAATTTATAACAAGCTTGATTACGCCATTACCACTTCCAACGAAAAACTGAAGGATTATGAAAACCTTGCCTTCACGCTGAATGTAGTGAAGGATCAATTTCCAGAGATTGAAGTGCAGTCAAAACAGGAT
The DNA here is from genome assembly GCF_000952855.1 of Aequorivita vladivostokensis. Taxonomy (GTDB): domain Bacteria; phylum Bacteroidota; class Bacteroidia; order Flavobacteriales; family Flavobacteriaceae; genus Aequorivita; species Aequorivita vladivostokensis. The sequence goes on from NZ_JSVU01000004.1 coordinate 237,461, forward strand.
AGCACAAACACGCAAAGGGTTTTCTTTTTGGGCCAAATATCGGACGATTACGGGCTCACCAAACTGAGATTGGTCTATTTCCCCGAAGGCGATGAAAAGCAGGCTAAAACACAGGTTTTATCATTGAATAAGACCAATTTTGATCAATTCACTTATACTTTTCCCGGGAACCTTCCATTGGATGAAGGCGTAGCTTATGAATATTATTTTGAGGTTTTTGATAACGATGCCATTCACAATTATAAATCCTCGAAGTCTGGAATTTATTCCTTCAGAAAATTAACGAAGAATGAATTAGAGGATGAGCAACTACAAAACCAGCAAGATGCCATTAAAGGGTTGGATAAATCTTTGGAAGAATTAAAGGACCGAAAGCAAACTTTGGAAGAACTCTCGCGAACCCAAAAAGAAAAGAACGAACTTAATTACAACGACAAAAAGAAGCTAGAAAACTTCATACAGCGCCAGCAAAAGCAGGAAGAAATGATGAAGAATTTTTCAAAGGAAATGAAAGAGGAACTTGAAAATTTCCAACCGGAAAATAAGGAGAAAGATCCTTTCAAGGAAGATCTTCAAAAAAGATTGGAAGAAAATGAGGAACAGCTTAAGAAGAATGAAAAGTTGTTGGATGAACTTGAAAAACTTCAGGATAAAATTCAAAAGGAGGAATTGACCGAGAAGCTCGAAAAGCTTTCAAAACAGAACAAGAACCAAGAGAAAAATCTTGAGCAATTGCTAGAGTTGACCAAAAGATATTACGTTGAAAATAAAGCGGAAAAACTTGCCGAGGAGTTATATGAACTGGGCGAAGAGCAAGAAAAGTTAGCAGATAAACCTGATGATGAAAACACAAAAGAGGCCCAAGAGGAGCTAAACGAAAAGTTTGAAGAATATAAAAAGCAGATGAAAGAGCTTCAGAAGGAGAACGAAGGTTTAAAGAAGCCCTTGGACATTCCCGAAGATAAACCGGCCGAACAACAGATTGATGAGGAACAGCAACAGGCAACGGATAAACTTGGAGAGCAAAAACCGAACGAGGCCGGAAAAAATCAGAAGAAAGCTGGACAGAAAATGAAACAGATGAGCAAAGGTATGCAAATGCAGATGCAGGCTGGACAAATGGAAACCATAGAGGAAGATGTAAAAATGCTACGTCAGATTGTGGATAATCTGGTTGTTTTTTCTTTTCAACAAGAGGATTTGATGGAAGCTTTCAAAAAAATTGAATACGGCAATCCTATATTCGGAAAGAAATTGAATATTCAAAATGACCTTAAAACAAATTTTGAACATATAGACGACAGCATATTTGCGCTTTCCCTTCGTCAACCAATGATCGGGTCCCAAATAAATACCTCTCTTACTGAAATCCAATATAATATTGACAAATCATTGGAGCGATTGGCGCAAAATGAAACGAGGCAAGGTGTTGGAAACCAACAATATACAATTACAGGGGCAAATGATTTAGCGGTTCTGCTAAGTGATATTTTGAGTAACATGCAAATGCAGATGTCCATGGGTTCTGGTTCCGGAAAGGGAAATCCAATGCCGGGTTCCGGATTTCAATTGCCTGATATTATTCAAAAACAGGAAGACCTTGGTGAAAAAATGAAAGAAGGAATGAAGAAAGGGAAAAATGGCAAGAAGGGAGAAGGAAAGGGCGAGGGTGAAGGTGATGGAAGTGGTGATGGAAATGGCCAGAACGGGGAAAACGGCAGGGATGGACAGAAAGGAAATGAAAAAGGCGGGGAAAAAGACGGCCAGGGAAACAGCGAGGACCTCAATGGCGAGCTATTCGAGATATACAAACAACAACAAGAACTGCGAAATCAACTTCAGGATAGGTTGAGCAAGGAGGGTTTAAATGGAAATGGCGGAAAGTTATTAAAGAAAATGGAAGGAATAGAGCAGCAGTTGTTGGACAAAGGATTTAATCAAAATACGCTTCAGCAAATGCTCAATCTTAAATATGAATTGTTAAAACTTGACAAAGCCGATCTTGAGCAAGGAGAAGAAAGCCGAAGGGAGTCCCGAACGAATAGAAGGGATTTTCAGAACAATACACAACTTTCTCCCGAAGACATAAAAAAATACTTCAATACAACTGAAATTTTGAACCGTGAGGCCTTACCTTTGCGCCAAGATTACAAAAACAAGGTTCAGGAATATTTTAAGGAAGGTAATGATTGAGTTTAATTTTGAAACTGATTTTGAGTTAAAAAGTCGGATGAAAATCCAAAAGTGGATTTCCGAAATCATCATTTCAGAAGGATTTGAAGAGGGTGAAGTACTTTATATTTTTTGTGACGACGAATATCTGCATAAACTGAACGTAACGTTTTTGGGCCACGATACATTGACTGATATTATCAGTTTTGACTATAGGGCCGGAAAGCAAATTAATGGCGAAATTTACATTTCCGTTGAACGTGTTGCCGAAAATTCGAAAGATTTCAAAACAAATTTTGAGGATGAATTGCATCGGGTTATGATTCATGGCATACTTCATTTTTGTGGCTATAAAGATAAGACTGCTTTAGAAGAAGGTGCTATGCGTTCAAAGGAGGATGAGGCCCTAAAAAAGCTTGCCACACTTTAAAACTATAATTTCAGCAACTCAATTACCTTAAAGTTAGATATTTATTGTAATTTCGCGTCCCTAAAAAAATTTGATAAAAACAAATGTTCCACGTGGAACAATTAAAATGATTTTATGTTTCCAAAAGAGTATGATGTAATTGTGGTCGGGGCGGGACATGCTGGTTCGGAAGCTGCGGCTGCAGCTGCTAATTTGGGCTCGAAAACCTTATTGGTGACAATGAATTTGCAAACAATAGCACAAATGAGCTGCAATCCTGCAATGGGTGGAATCGCCAAAGGCCAAATTGTGCGGGAAATCGACGCTATGGGCGGTTATAGTGGTATCGTTTCTGACAAGTCGGCCATTCAGTTCAAGATGCTCAACAAATCAAAGGGGCCGGCAATGTGGAGTCCAAGGGTCCAAAGCGATCGTATGCGTTTTGCCGAAACTTGGCGGCTGATGCTTGAACAAACCCCAAGCCTTGATTTTTATCAGGAAATGATTTCCGGAATTATAGTAGAGAATGGAAAAATTAGGGGTGTAAGAACTTCTCTTGGTCTGGAGATTAAAGGAAAAAGCGTTGTACTTACAAATGGCACTTTTTTAAATGGGTTGATCCATATTGGGGATAAACAATTTGGAGGAGGACGTGCTGGTGAAAAAGCCTCAACCGGAATTACAAAGGATTTAATTGATTTGGGTTTTGAAGCAGGAAGAATGAAAACAGGAACTCCGCCTAGAGTGGATGGACGTTCCTTGGATTTTTCTAAAATGATAGAACAGCCTGGTGATGATGTTCCCGAAAAGTTTTCTTTTTCTGATGAAACTGCACCTTTAAAGAACCAGCGCTCATGCCATATGAGTTATACTAGTTTAGATGTACACGATATTTTACGCGAAGGTTTTGACAGATCGCCCATGTTCAACGGTGCAATCAAAAGTATTGGTCCACGATATTGCCCCTCCATTGAAGATAAAATAAATCGATTTGCGGATAAGGACAGGCACCAACTTTTTGTAGAGCCAGAAGGATGGGACACGGTAGAATATTATATTAATGGATTTTCAACCTCCTTGCCGGAGGATGTCCAATTCAAGGCCTTGCGTCAAGTTGCCGGTTTTGAAAACGTGAAGTTTTTTCGCCCCGGTTATGCTATTGAGTACGATTATTTTCCGCCAACGCAATTGAAACACACTTTGGAAACAAAATTAGTTTCAGGTTTGTATTTTGCCGGACAGATCAATGGCACCACGGGCTATGAAGAAGCGGCTTCCCAAGGTTTGATGGCAGGAATAAATGCACATTTAAAAGTTCACGAAAAGGAACCTTTTATACTTCAAAGGAATGAGGCTTATATAGGCGTGTTGATTGATGACCTTATTACCAAGGGGACGGAAGAACCCTACCGAATGTTTACTTCGCGTGCGGAATACAGAACTTTATTGCGACAAGATAATGCCGATTTTAGGTTAACGCCAAAAGCATTTGAAATTGGATTGGCAAGCGAACAGCGTATGCGTAAAATGGAAAAGAAGAAAGAAAAGGCAAGTGCTTTTGTTCAATTTTTTAAAGAAACCAGTGCAGCGCCGGAAGAAATCAACCCTATATTTCACGCGCGGGAATCTGCTTTGGTAGATCAAAGTGACAAGATGTTCAAATTCTTTTCACGGCCTGAAGTAACGATGGAGGATATGAAGAAGATTCCTTCGGTAAAAAAGTATATTGAGGAAAACGGTTTGGACACTGAAATGATTGAACAAGCCGAAATCCAAGTTAAGTATTCAGGGTATATTGATAAGGAAAAGAACAATGCAGACAAATTAAATAGGCTGGAAGGTTTAAAAATCCCCGCTTCCTTTGATTATTCAAAATTAAAGTCGCTTTCCTTTGAGGCCCGTGAAAAACTCACAAAAATTAAACCCGCAACCGTTTCGCAGGCATCAAGAATAAGTGGTGTCTCGCCAAATGATGTTTCGGTTCTTTTGGTGTATATGGGGCGTTAGGGCCATTGTTTCACGTGGAACACTTTCCTTCTGATCCCTGAGCTTCATTAAAATCTATTTAATAAATTAAACCTTTCTGCTTGCAAAATCACGAAAAGAAATATCTATCGGTTAAGGATTACTTGGTTTCCGGAGAATCGTTTGATTTGGTACACGATACCGATTTGGATTTTCTGAAAACCTTTCCGCAGCCACAAGTTGAGGAACTTCCTAAATATTACGAAAGCCAGGAATACATTTCGCATACCGATGAAAAGCGCGGTTTGATTTCGAGCCTTTACCAATTGGTTAAAAAATGGTCCCTTCAAAAAAAGGCTAAATTGATTTTACAACAGCTTGGGGACGTTGGTTCGTTGTTGGATGTCGGTGCGGGTACCGGAGATTTTTTAAAAGTTGCAAAAGAAAAAGGTTGGCAGGTTCACGGAATGGAGCCAAACAAAAATGCCGCGAAATTGGCTTTGGAAAAAGGCATTGACTTGAAAGCTTCCTTAAATGATTTTGAAGGCAAGCAATTTGACGTGGTTACACTTTGGCATGTTTTGGAACATATTCCAGATTTGGAAGAGACGATTTTAAAATTAGCAGCATTGGTGAAACCACAGGGGGCCTTAATTATAGCAGTTCCAAATTTCAAAAGTTTTGACGCAAGGTATTACGGGAAATTTTGGGCGGCTTATGATGTTCCGAGGCACCTTTGGCATTTTTCAAAAGAATCCATGAAAAATCTTTTTGCGGAAAATTTTCATCTAAAAAAAATAGAACCTATGATTTTTGATTCGTTCTATGTAAGCCTTCTTTCCGAAAAGTATAAAACAGGTAGAAAATTTTCTTTGAAGGCTTTTTGGATTGGTTTATTATCAAATATAAAAGCAAAACGCTCAAAGGAGTATTCTTCGCATATCTATTGCTTTAAAAAATCCAATTAAACGATTTTGCACTCTTTTAAGGCGCAAAAGTAAGGAAATGGACTCTCATATAGGATTATCGAGAGTTCTTTTCTTAAAACAAAGGATAAGCAGCGGTTAATAATAAATGAAATTTATAATAATTAAATTGATATAAGATTCACTTATGCCAATTCGGGCTGATGGATCAGCCGGGTCAATTTAATGGAAAGATCGGTAAAAATTATTTTCGCATTTCCATTTCGCTCAATGTGGTACGACGCATCCTCCAAAGCCGAAATGATTCCGAAAATATTATTCTGATGTACAAAAGGTGCAAATTTCGGAAGTGAAAAAGTGGCGTCCTTCGCTTCAAAAAACAAAAGTGGTTCTGCACTGTAATTTTTCAAAAGCGCTTGGCGAAATACTTCAATACAATAATTGAAAAATTTCTTTTGCGTTTCCCGACCCTGCGAAGCAAGTTCATCGCTCCAGTCCAGTAGATTATTTATGGCACCTTTGTTTCCTTTGGCCCTAAATGCGGTGCGTACCCAACTGATAAACCATTTCTCAAAAATTTCATCCTCTCCAGTTTCTTCCTGTAATTGTAGCGCTTTGTTATAATCGCCTCGTGCTCTACGGGCAAGCTGAGCTGCCAACTGTTCCTTTATTTTTAAATTCGTTGTGAGAGCTGCGGCAATATCTGTTTCGGATAACAACGGAAATGTTAACTTTTGGCAACGGGAACGAATGGTGGATATAATCTGCTCTTCCCGTTCCGTCAATAGCAGCAGTAAAGTTTTTTCCGAGGGTTCTTCCACGAGCTTTAGGATTTTGTTGGCGCATTCACTGTTCATATTATCCGCCATCCAGATAATCATCACTTTATAACCTCCCTCAAAAGCTTTTAATGATAGTTTTTTTGAAATGTTTTCAGCCTCATATTTGCTGATATTGCCTTGTTTTTTCTCGAGTCCCAGACTCTGTAGCCATTCAAAAAGAGAGGCGTACGGGTTATTTAAAACAAAATTGCGCCAACCTTCAGCATAATTATCTGAAATAGCATTTTTTTTCGCGATATCACTGGTGTTTACAGGATACACAAAATGAAGATCCGGATGCATCAATTTTGAAACCTTGTTTCTGCAGGAAATATATTCTGCACTGCCCTTTTCGTATTGGCTACTGAGTACCTCTGACGCATATGCTATTGCCATTGGCAATAAACCGCTGCCATTAACGCCCGAAAACAGCTGTGCGTGCGGGATTCGGCCGTTTTGAACAGTTTTTACAAGGTGAGATTTTATATGCTGGTGACCAATTACTTCTGAAAAATCCATTCGCAAATCTAAGCAATTTTACAGTTCCTTGAAGCGCAAATTTTATATTCCATATTTACTTGTCAAACTTTTGAAAATTATATTTAAGGCCGAGATTCCGCCGTGCGGGGAACATCAAAAAAACTATATTTGCAGATAAAATTTTGAAGGATGAAAACAGTTAACGATATTAATTTTAAAAGCAAAAGGGCTTTGATTCGTGTGGATTTTAACGTGCCGCTCGATGAAAACTTTAACGTAACCGATGACACCCGAATGGTCGCCGGAAAACCTACTATCCTCAAAATTCTTGAGGATGGCGGTAGTTGTATACTAATGTCCCATCTGGGTAGGCCAAAAAATAGGGAATCGGAATTCTCCCTGCAACATATTGTCAAGCCACTGTCAAACATTCTTGGAGTACAGGTAAAATTTGTAGATGATTGTATAGGGGAAAAGGTAGAAAACGCCGTAGCCGATTTAAAATCAGGCGAAATTTTATTACTGGAAAATCTGCGTTACCATGAAGAAGAAACCAAAGGAGACTCTGCGTATGCTGAAAAACTCTCAAAACTTGGAGATATATATGTAAATGACGCTTTTGGAACTGCACATCGTGCCCACGCTTCAACAGCGATTATTGCTGAATTTTTCCCTGAAAACAAATGCTTCGGCCTTTTGCTTGCTTCGGAAATTGAAAACGTGAATAAAGTGCTGGAAACCAATGAAAAACCGGTTACCGCTATTATTGGAGGCGCGAAGGTTTCCTCGAAAATCACGATTATAGAAAACATACTCGATAAAATTGACCACTTGATTATCGGTGGTGGAATGGCTTTTACATTTATAAAGGCCCAAGGCGGTAAAATAGGCAGTTCTCTAGTTGAAGATGATAAACAGGAACTTGCCTTAGAAATTTTGGAAGAAGCAAAGAAGAAGCAAGTTTCGGTACATTTGCCCGTTGATGCTGTAATTGCCGACAGTTTTTCCGAGACTGCCGATACAAAAATTTCAGCTATAGATGAAATTCCGGAAGGCTGGATGGGGCTGGATGTGGGGCCCATGACGAATAAAAATTTTGCAGAGGTACTTATCAATTCCAAAACTATTCTGTGGAATGGTCCTGTGGGCGTCTTTGAAATGGAGAAGTTTGCCGAAGGCACTAAAATCTTGGGCACTAATATAGCCAAGGCAACTAAAAATGGAGCTTTTTCACTCGTCGGGGGCGGTGATTCTGTGGCGGCAGTCCAAAAATTTAACCTCGCAGATAAGGTGAGTTACGTATCTACAGGAGGGGGCGCAATGCTGGAAATGCTTGAAGGAAAAACCTTGCCTGGTATCAAGGCGCTATTGCAATAAAAGTTAAATATCACGAAATAAGCATTTTGAGCGTGAAATTTGTGTAATTTCGCGAAATCATTATTTTTGATAAAATTTTTTATTTAAAAAGGCGTTACATTTTTTGAGGAATTCAAATAAATTAACCCTTGAAAAGGTATTAATCAAGCGAGTTTGTTATAATCCCCCAAACGCAATTAAAAGCTGATGAAACTAAACAAAATCTTTCCCCTTGTGCTGTTGCTGGCCTGCAGTATAAGTTTTGCCCAACAGGGTAAAAAGAACAGCAAAAAGTTGAACACGAAAAAAGTTCAGGTAATCGATTCTATTAAAGTCTCAAAAATTGCTGAAGAATTGCCTTCCACAGTAGTGGCTACTTCCCTTAAAGACAGTACTATATTCGATTTAAAGGATATGGCGCTAGCCCGTAAAAAGGATAGTCTATGGCTAAAGGAGTTGTATAAATCAGATCTTTTTGAAGATATCTATAACAGTGTCGTGAACCAGGAGTACGATATGGTGGATTATGACGAATTACCCACCGAGGTTCTGAAACAACGCTTAAAAGACCTAGATGCACGCACCCCATTTAAAGTAGAGTACAATCCTTCCCTGGAAAGTGTTATCAAGCATTATTTAAAGAATCGTCGCGGAAGTTTGGAGCGGCTTATGGGGCTAAGTGAATATTACTTTCCTATGTTTGAACAGGAGCTGGATCGACATAATTTACCTTTGGAATTAAAATATCTGGCTATTGTGGAATCTGCCTTGAATCCACGGGCACAATCAAGGGTTGGCGCAACGGGACTTTGGCAATTTATGTACCCAACCGGTAAAATGTTTGGACTTGATGTAAGCTCTTATGTTGATGAAAGATCTGACCCTATTATGGCCACTGAAGCCGCCTGCAAATATTTAAAGAGCCTAAACGCAAGCTTCAACGATTGGGATTTGGCACTAGCCGCCTATAATTCCGGCCCAGGAAATGTTTCAAAGGCTATTCGCCGTTCAGGTGGAAAGACAAACTACTGGAATCTTCGCAACTATCTTCCACGTGAAACCGCTGGATATGTTCCCGCATTTTTGGCCACTATGTACATTTTTGAATATGCACAGGAGCACGGTTTTCAAAAACGTCCACCGAGAATCCCTTATATTGCAACCGATACCATTAGGGTGAAACAGCAAATTACGTTAGATCAAGTAGCTAAACTTACCAATCTTGACAAAGAAGAATTGGAATTTTTGAATCCTTCCTATAAGTTGGGAATTATCCCTGTGGTAAAAGATGAAAATTACATGCTTCGTCTTCCATTGACTGCCGTAGGTACTTTCGTGACCAACGAAGATGCCATCTACGCCTTTGCACAGAATGAACAGGAAGATGCCGAAAAGCCAATGCCCGAACTCTATGAGCAACCAGAAAAAATACGCTACCGTGTAAAAAGGGGTGATTATTTGGGTAGAATTGCTGAGAGATATGGAGTGGGCGTTAGCCAGATTAAAAGCTGGAATGGAATGCGCGGTAATACACTAAAGGCGGGACAGAATTTGATAATTTATCCTAAAAAGAGCGCTCAGGATATTGCCAGCAATGCACCGGCACAATCTCAGAGTGTCTCTTCGGAAAAAACATACACCGTGCGCAATGGAGACTCATTATGGAGCATTTCGCAAAAATTTCCCGGAGTTTCGGTTCAAAATATCAAAAAATGGAACGATATTAGTGGCAATAACATAAAGCCCGGAACTAAACTTAAAATATATAAAGGATAGTTCCTAAAACATCCTTTACATGAAAATAATTAATATCGCATTGTTAGCGCTAATTGTTGCATTCTCTTCTTGCAACAGTGGCGGTAAAAAGGACAAATCACTAGTTCCCAACTCGGTTGGCAACATAAATGCCCTTCAGATTATCACGCCAAACGATCTTTGGAATGGCATTGTAGGTGAAGCTATCCGCAATAACTTTGCAGCTCCTACCGATGGTCTTCCCCAAGACGAACCGCTTTTTTCCATGAATCAAATGTCGCCTGAATCTTTTACGGGGTTTGCCCGTAGTAACAGGCTTTTTTTATATGTGGTTTTGAGTGATGAAGACAAAGTATCCATCACGACAGATGAATATGCAAAACCTCAGGCGGGAGCTATCATAAAAGCAACTTCCGAAGAGAAATTAGTAGAACTGATCAATAAAAATGCCCCCCAGATAATAGAAAAGTTCCAGGCTTCCGAAATAAAGGAAAGACAGCGCAGAACCGCTATTTCGTTAATGAAGACCGATTCGCTTAAAAAAGCTATGGGCGTAACTATGCAAATTCCAAGCGCTTATAGAATTGCAAAGGCAACCGACAGTTTTTTCTGGATGCGGAAAGATTTAAAGGATGGAACAACAAACATTTTGGTATATCAAGTCCCTCTTTCAATGATTGATAACGACAGCACTGCCGTGGGCGACATCATTAAAATCCGTGATTCAGTAGGCAGCAAGCTGCTACCCGTGGAGGACGATGGCCAATTTGTTACCGAAGATGCCTATGCTCCGTACCTTTTCACTACAAAAATAGACGGAAAATTTGCGTATGAAACCAAAGGCACTTGGGAAGTAAAGGACGATTGGATGGGTGGACCCTTTGTAAATTATGCCGTACGTGATGAAAAAAATAACCGTTATTTAATACTTGAAGGCTTCACTTACGCCCCCGCAGTTTCTAAAAGAGATCTTCAGTTTGAGCTAGAATCAATATTGAAGTCGGCCAAAATTGAGTAAATTTCGAATAAAGCAATAAAAAAGAGCCTTTCAGTTTTAAACTGAAAGGCTCTTTTTTTATGGGTGTAAAAAAATATTATTTGTTATCGTCTATCTTCTTGTCTGCGGGTTCTTCTTTGGAAGCATCCTTAAATTCCTTAAGTCCGCTACCCAGACCGCGCATAAGTTCTGGAATCTTCTTTCCCCCGAAAAGTAATAACACGATCACAACAATCAATACAATCTGCCAAGGACCAATAACACCTAAAGGAATAAACAATGCACTCATGATTTTAAAAATTTAATTACGCAAAGGTAACAAGAAATGTTTAGATACAACGTTTTGACACTAACTTTAGCGTGTAGGGCTTCAGTTTATTTTATATTTGTAAAAAGCAATTGCAGTTTATGACCCAAAAAGAAAAAAGAGCCAAAAAGTTCAGAAGGAAGCTTTTGCACAAATATCGCTTGGTAATCCTGAACGAGGAAACCTTTGAGGAGCGCTTTTCCTTTAAACTGAATAGACTGAACGTATTCGTTTTCAGCACGCTTTTCGCATTGTTTCTTATTTTGGCAACCACGGTAATCATTGCTTTTACGCCCCTTCGTGAATATATTCCGGGCTATTCTTCCACCGCGCTTAAAAAACGCGCTACGCAATTGGCTTACAAAACAGACTCGCTCCAGCAGATTCTCGATGTAAATGAGCAATACCTCGCGTCTATCAAAAAAGTGCTCACAGGCGACGTAAAAACGGTTAATTTCAACAAGGATTCCCTCATTGAAGTGGCAAAAACGGATCCTTCGGTTTTAATACGAACTTCCCGCAAAGATTCACTCCTGCGCGAGACCGTTGCAAAGGAAGACAAGTATAACCCCCTTACTGCCCGTCAAGTGCCACAATATACACTTTTTGCACCTGTAAAGGGAACTATTACCGAAGGCTATGATTCAAAGGCCAAACACTATGCGGTAGATGTGGTAACCGCAAAAGATTCACCCGTTAAGGCCGTTGCGGATGGTACTGTCATTTTCGCCGAATGGACGGTCGCTACGGGATATGTAATTATTTTGAAGCACGACAATAATCTCATTTCGGTATATAAACACAACGCAATGCTTACCAAGGAACAGGGCGAAATTGTGAAAGCCGGCGAAGTAATTGGTACCGTTGGCAATACGGGCGAGCTCACCACGGGCCCGCATTTACATTTTGAACTTTGGCGCGATGGCTTTCCAATAAACCCAACAAGTTTCATCGATTTTGATTGATAGCCTATGTCCCTAAAATCCGTTTCCGCTAAAATATTCTCAAAAATTGTCGCGCTCCGAATTCAAAAGTGGGCCAAGAATCCCGTTGAAACACAACAAAAGGTTTTTGAAAAATTAATTTCAGAAGCAAAGAATACTGCTTTCGGGAAAGACCACGATTTTAAAAACATAATCTCATTTGAAGATTTTGCGGCGAAAGTACCCATTCGCGATTACGAAGAATTGAAACCTTATGTAGAACGTGTAGTTTCAGGGGAAGAAAACATATTGTGGCCCGGCAAGCCGCTCTATTTTGCCAAAACTTCCGGAACTACTTCGGGCGCCAAATACATTCCGCTTACCAAGGAATCCATGCCCCACCATATTGAGGCTGCGCGCAACGCAATTCTTTGCTACATCAACGAAACCGGAAACGCAGATTTTGTGGACGGCAAAATGATTTTTCTGCAGGGAAGCCCCGAAATGCAGGAAAAGAACGGCATTAAATTGGGTCGGCTGTCGGGTATCGTGGCACATTACGTACCCGCCTATCTTCAAAAAAACCGTTTACCGAGCTGGGAAACCAACTGCATCGAGGATTGGGAAACCAAAGTGGACGCTATTGTCGAGGAAACCAAAAATGAGGATATGACCGTTATCAGCGGCATTCCGTCGTGGGTGCAGATGTATTTTGAAAGACTTCAACAAAATACCGGGAAGAAGGTTGGCGGCCTTTTCAAAAACTTCAACCTGTTTATTTACGGCGGTGTGAACTTTGAACCTTATCGCGCCAAATTTGAAAATTTAATAGGAAGAAGAGTGGACAGCATCGAGCTGTTTCCGGCCAGCGAAGGCTTTTTCGCCTTTCAGGACAGCCAAAAGGAAAAAGGAATGTTGCTGCTTTTGAATTCGGGAATTTTTTATGAATTTGTGGAAGCAAGTAGTTTTTTTGACGAAAATCCAAAACGATTGACCATTGGCGAAGTGGAAATAGGCATTAATTACGTAATGATAATTTCAACAAACGCGGGGCTTTGGGCCTATAATTTGGGCGATACTGTCCAATTCACTTCAACAAAACCGTACCGCGTGATTGTTTCGGGAAGAATAAAACATTTCATTTCGGCATTTGGCGAGCACGTGATTGGCAAAGAGGTAGAAGAGGCGATGAACAAAGCCATTTCAAAATTCAATTTTTCCATTACCGAATTCACCGTGGCACCACAGATAACGCCTTCCGAAGAAAAACTGCCGTACCACGAATGGCTTGTAGAGTTTGAAAATGCTCCCGATAACCTTCAAAAAGTCGCTGAGTTTTTGGATGCCGAAATGCAACGGCAAAACTCCTATTATTTCGATTTAATAGAAGGGAAAGTGCTTCAACCCTTAAAAATTTCTTCACTTAAAAAGGACAGTTTCCAAGAATTTATGAAATCTGAAGGCAAGCTCGGTGGCCAAAACAAGGTACCGCGCCTTTCCAACGACCGTAAAATTGCAGATGCATTACTTCAAATACAGCCTCAAAATTAGTGTTATCTTTGCACCCAATGAATAAATTGAAATCACATACCAGAACACGTGCCCAAGAGAGCACGCAGGCCATTGAGCGACTTTACATCACCATGCGCCATCTCTTTAACCGTGGGTTTTACAAACCTATGGGCGTTTCGGGAGAAACGCTGCGGGAATCCCTTTTAACCCTTCGCCCCGAGATTTATGGCTCCATAAAGGAAGACAAGATTGAATTGCAAGGCCTATTATATGTTATGGACCGTTTGCCTTACGGAATAGAGGAATGCAGGTTTATCAATTTAACGAGTGATGAGGGCTATAAAAATTCGCATTTCGAGCCCATAATTCCGCTAAAACGCCGCCGAAATTGTTACCGGATAGATTCGGAACAGATGAATATTGAAATCACCCGTGGCCGTTCGGAAATCTACGATATACTTACGCACTTAACGTTTCTTTTTATTGAGTCGCACAAAATTATGAAGCAAGTGCTCATAAACGAAAAGGGCGATGTAATCCGAGATTGGAAAAAACTGGAGCAGGCAGTTCTAAAAAAAGGCAAACTTTCACAGGAAGAAAAGGAGGTGGCGCTTACGCACACCGCAAATTTCCTGGGAAGAACTTTTGAAGAAGTTAAAAGCGTATATCCCTTTTTTGCAAGTGAAAAGAACGAAAACCGTTTCTTTAACATAATCTACTATTTGGGCAAACTTGCCATAGACGAGGTTATTGCGGACAACAAACGCATAATTACTTTCAGCCCCGTGCTGCGGGAGCGTTTGGGCCATCACATTCACGGTGAATTGTGGGCGTTTCACATTAAACAGACCCTTCAAAACAATGGTTTGTTGGAGCGACCGCTGCACATCATCAGTGCCAATATGCACAGTGTGATGAACAGTCTTTACGGTCCGAAGGCACTTGCGGCAGAATTTTCGAAAAAGAAATCCTTGGAAGTTTTTGAGGCCTTGAGCAGCCCTGCGAATATGAAACTGCGTGAAAAAGTTACGAAAACGGCCTCGGCAGAAGGGATGATTTTTCTTGAAGACCAAAGCGGGACCAATATCGATATTCAGATTATAGATACAGCCCAAATAAAGGAAAGCCCTTACACAGAAGGCTTGACGGAACTTGACGATTCAAAAAAACCTGTGATTATCGTGATGGATTACGCCTTTGGCGAGCAGGCGTACGAAACAATGGATGAGCTGCTAAAACCGTTTGTGGACAGCAATAAAAACCGCCATTTCTTAAACGTCGTATCTGTTTCCATTATGGGAAAAGCAGGAATTTTGGAAGGTGGAAAGGGCGATATCATGATTCCGTCCGCTCACGTTTTTGAGGGCACCGCCGACAATTATCCGTTCAAGAACCAAATAGACAAATCGCTCTTTAAGGATGATGATGTAAAGGTTTATACCGGAACCATGATTTCGGTTTTGGGAACTTCGCTCCAAAATAGGGATGTGCTTAAGTTTTTTCACAATTCCACGTGGAATGTGATTGGGCTGGAAATGGAAGGCGCGCATTATCAAAAAGCAATTCAGGCGGCTTCCAAAATTAGGCGCAGCATTAGCCCAAAAGTGAAGGTGCGCTACGCTTATTACGCTTCGGATAATCCATTGGAAACCGGAAGCACTTTGGCTTCGGGCGGCTTGGGCACCACAGGTGTAAAACCGACCTATTTGATTACCGAAAAGATGTTAAAACAGATTTTAGACACTTCTAAAAATTAATTTTGAAAAACGATAAAGTACTGATTACCGGAGGCGCAGGGTTTATAGGTTCCAATTATGTGGAATACGCCCTTAAAAATTCAGAAGACGAAATTTTCGTGCTGGACAAGCTAACCTATGCCGGAAATTTGAAGAATTTGGAAGCAGTTTCAGATAAAATCACCTTCGTAAAAGGAGATATTTGCGATGCTGAATTGGTTCAGAATTTATTTGCCGAAAATCAGTTTCAAAAAATAGTCCATTTTGCTGCGGAAAGCCACGTGGACAATTCCATTTCGGGGCCTTCGGAATTTATTCAAACAAATATTGTCGGCACCTTCAATTTGCTTCAAAGTGCCTATAAAACGTGGATGAACGGTCCGAATGATTTGAAAGCTGAATTCAAAAATGCACGTTTTCTGCATATTTCCACAGATGAGGTTTACGGCACTTTGGGAGAAACGGGACTTTTTACGGAAGAAACCCCTTATGCCCCAAACAGTCCGTATAGCGCTTCCAAAGCGTCATCAGATTTTATTGTGCGCAGTTATTTTCACACCTACGGTTTGCCGGTTGTAACCACTAATTGTTCCAATAATTATGGGCCAAACCAGCATAAGGAAAAACTGATTCCAACCATTATTCGCAAGGCAATTTCCGGGGAACCCATCCCCATTTACGGCGACGGAAAAAACGTGCGCGATTGGCTTTATGTGATGGACCATTGCAGCGGCATTTTTTTGGCTTTGGAAAACGGAAAGCTCGGCGAAACCTACAACATTGGCGGCCGTAATGAACGCGAAAACCTATATATTGCGAATGTTATCTGTGAATTATTGGATGAAATGCTTCCGAAGAAAATTTCGTATAAAGAACAAATAACTTTTGTAAAAGACCGTCCCGGCCACGATTTTAGATACGCCATTGACGCTTCAAAAATAGAAAACGGGCTGGGCTGGAAGGCGAAGGAAAATTTTGAAACGGGAATTCAGAAAACGATTGCTTGGTATTTAAAGAACCGAGATAGATTGTAATTTAAACCACGGATACACGAATATTTTTTGCGATTATTCGTAAAATCGGGGCAAAATAAACACAGAATGAAAGGAATAATTTTAGCAGGAGGTTCGGGCACACGTTTGCACCCAATTACCTTGGCCGTGAGCAAGCAATTAATGCCGGTTTATGATAAGCCGATGATTTATTATCCGCTGTCAACACTTATGTATGCGGGCATTCGCGATATTTTGATCATCTCCACCCCGCAGGATTTGCCGCTTTTCAAACAACTTTTGGGCGATGGCAAAAAGCTGGGCTGCAATTTTCAATACGCCGAACAGGCAAATCCAAATGGCCTTGCGGAAGCTTTTATTATTGGAAAGGATTTCATAGGAAATGATAAAGTGGCATTGATACTTGGCGACAATATTTTTTACGGTTCTGGCTTAAAGGAATTGTTGCAATCAAACAACAATCCCGATGGGGGCGTGATTTATGCGTACCACGTTTTAGACCCCGAAAGATATGGCGTTGTGGAGTTTGATAAAAGCGGAAAAGCGCTTTCCATTGAGGAAAAACCCAAAAATCCAAAATCAAATTACGCAGTTCCCGGAATCTATTTTTACGACAATAGCGTTGTGGAAATTGCGGCCAACATAAAACCCAGCGCCCGTGGCGAACTGGAAATAACCGATGTGAACAACGAATATTTAAAAAAGGGAAAACTGAGCGTCAGCATACTAGATAAAGGTACCGCTTGGCTGGATACCGGAACTTTCGCTTCTTTGATGCAGGCCGCACAATTTGTGGAGGTTATCGAGGAAAGACAGGGCCTAAAAATTGGCGCCATCGAAGAAGCTGCGTATGAAATGGGCTATATTTCAAAAGAACAATTAGTGGCTTTGGCAGAACCTTTACTGAAAAGCGGCTATGGAAAACATTTACTTCAACTGGACTAGATTTGGAACTACAAAAAACACCATTAAATGATTGCTTTGTTCTGAAACCTAACGTTTTTCGGGACGAGCGCGGCCTTTTCTACGAAACTTATAACCAGAAGGTTTTTGAAAAAACTACTGGACTCAATGTTGATTTTGTGCAGGACAATCAATCGGTTTCATCAAAAGGCGTATTGCGCGGGCTTCATTTTCAAAGGGGTGAAATGGCCCAGGCCAAGTTGGTTCGGGTTGTAAAAGGAAAAGTTTTGGACATTATTGTGGATATTCGGAAAGATTCAGCGACTTTCGGAAAATCCTTTTCCGTTGTTTTGGACGATGTAGAGCATCTGCAACTCTTCGTTCCCCGTGGGTTTGCACATGGTTTTATTACACTTTCGGAGCAATCCATTTTTTCATATAAATGTGATAATTATTACGATAAAGCCTCAGAAAGCGGAATCATCTATAATGACGCAACCTTAGCCTTGGATTGGCATCTTCCAAGCGAAGAATTCATTATTTCAGAAAAGGATTTGGAACTTCCCAATTTTGGAGAAGCGGTAAGTCATTACCCTAGCAATTCTTAAAGGGAAGGCTGCGAGAATTGAGTTTAAAACAATGATAATTGTCTTATTTTATTGATAATATAATTAAAAGGATAGGGTAAAAGTCCCCTTCGGGGATTTAGGGGCTATGAAAAAAATACTGGTAACAGGCGCAAACGGACAATTGGGGAAGTGCATACAAGATGCAGCCGCCGGTTATCCCGACCTTGAGTTTGTCTTTGTTTCAAGAGAAGAACTCGATATAGAAAAGGCTGGTTTGGTAGCGGAATATTTCAGAAAGAATAATTTCACACATTGTATAAATACCGCTGCCTACACAAAGGTTGACCAAGCCGAAAGTGAAGAGGAAAAAGCATTTGCAATAAATGCGGAAGCCGTGAAAAATTTGGCTTCAACTTGTAATGAGAATGATGTTGTTTTGCTGCACGTTTCTACAGATTATGTTTTTGATGGTAAAAAGAAAACTCCATATTTGGAAACCGACCCTACAAACCCCATCAATGTTTACGGGGCTTCCAAGCTAAAGGGAGAGCATTACATCCAGAAAATTACTGAAAAACACTTTATTTTAAGGACTTCGTGGCTGTATTCGCAATACGGGCATAATTTCTTAAAAACTATCTTAAAACATGCCGAAGCGGGAAAACCGCTCACTATTACCACCGAACAAACGGGAACGCCCACTAATGCGAATGATTTGGCGAAAGCCTTGTTGCAAATAATTGCACAAGATTCCAAAGAATATGGCGTTTACCATTACAGCAATGGCGGTGAAACCACTTGGTTCGGCTTTGCCGAGGAGATACTTAAGCAAAGCGAAAAATTAAAAGATGCAAATCTTGCAAAAACCAACCATTACCGTACTTTTGCCGCACGGCCCGAGTACAGTGTTTTGGATAACACAAAGGCACAGAATAAGTTAAAATTAAACTATATAGATTGGCGGGAAAGCTTACAATCTGTAATAAAAAAGACAGTCATTAATTTATAATATTAGTTTTATGGCACAACATAATTCATCTGAGGAGGTTGATTTGGGGTATTTATTAAAGAAATCAAATGATTTTTTGAAGAGTATTGTACGAGGATTCTTTATGATAGTAGCTTTCTTTAGAAAATTTTTTATTGCTATAATTATTCTTATTATAGTTGGTTTTATCTATGGCTATTATAAAGATTCTAATCTTACCAAAAGCTACAACAATGAAATAATTATTATCCCGAATTTTGAAACTGTTGATTATTTATATGATAAAGTTGAAGCCATTAACAATAAAATTTCTGCAGGAGACACAATTTTACTAAAAAATGTATTAGATACAAATTATAGAAAAATTAATAGCATAAAATTAGAGCCGATAGTTGATATATATAATTTTGTCTCGAAATCTTATAGAAACTATGATGTACTGAGACTGATTGCTGAAAAACAAGATTTTTCAGAATATATAGCAGACCTTTCTACTAGTAAATATTACAAGTATCATCGAATGCAGGTTTCGATTTCTGGTAAGGAATCTTCAGAAATAATAGTTAACGATTTACTTTCATATTTAAATTCTAATGAGCATTTCAGAGAGTATCAAAAGATTTACATAGAAAATAATCAGTTCAAGATTAAGGAATACTATGGCATGATTTCTCAAATAGATTCTTTGTTAAAGGCAAATTCTACTTTGAATACTTCAGCCTCAAACATTTCAATAAACAATAGTACGGATTTGTTCAATTTAATCGACAGGAAAAAACAATTGCTTGAGGATTTGGTTAAAATTGAAACAGAAAGTATTGATTTTGAATTACCCATTAAAAAAGTTAGTAGTGATTATAATTTGGAAATTCATAGGTTTTTTTCTATTTCAAATAAGTTTAAATATCCACTGCTTTTAATAATCTTCTTTTCAATCATATTTCTATTTGTGAATATAATTAAGAGGTTAAAAATTTATTCTAATCGGGAATAATTAAAATATCCCCAGTTTTTTACGACTTCATGAAAAAAAGAAATCTAATCGTTTTCGGAACCCGTCCAGAAGCCATAAAGATGGCCCCTTTGGTTCAGAAATTTTTAAATAACAAAAATTTTATTACTAAAGTTTGTGTAACCGCACAACATAGGGAAATGCTGGATCAAGTGCTGGATTTTTTTGAGATAATCCCAGATTTTGATCTGGATTTAATGCAACCAAACCAGAATCTCTACTCGTTAACAGCCACTATAATCGAAAATATGAAACCTGTTTTAGAAGAGGTCAACCCAGATTACGTGTATGTCCACGGGGATACCACAACTTCAATGGCGGTAGGCATCGCAGCTTTTTACAGTGGTGCAAAAATATGTCATGTGGAAGCTGGTCTACGAACCTTCGATAGGCAATATCCATTCCCTGAAGAATTCAACCGTCAGCTCACTGGAAAAATTGCCGATTATCACTTTGCGCCTACCGAACTTTCCAAGAAAAATCTTTTAGCTGAAAACACTAAAGAAGAGAGAATCTTGGTTACGGGAAACACAGTTATTGATGCTCTGCTCTATGGAATTGAAAAGGTAAATGCCGAAAATTTTAAGGATGCGGAAATTGAAAATTTAAAAACCCTTTTAAATTTTCAGAAAAAAATAATACTTGTAACGGGGCATCGAAGAGAAAATCATGGAGATGGGCTTATAAGTATTTGCGCTGCGTTAAAAACTGTAGCGCAGAATAATCCGGATGTTGAAATTATATATCCCGTTCACCTCAATCCCAACGTAATAGGACCTGTAAATGAACTTCTCGGGGGCATTGAAAATATATATTTAGTGTCTCCATTGGCCTATCCCGCCTTTATTTGGTTGATGGAAAAATCATATCTAATTATTACGGATAGTGGCGGAATACAAGAAGAAGCGCCAAGTTTGGGTAAACCGGTTTTAGTAACGAGAACCACAACCGAGCGCCCCGAAGCCGTGGAGGAAGGCACCGTAATTTTATTGGGAACTGATACTGAAAGAATAGTTGAGGAAACGGAAAAATTATTGACAAATGTTGATTATTACAAAGGCATGAGCATGTTGCACAATCCTTATGGGGATGGAAAATCAGCGGAACGGATTGTAAATTTTATAGAAGCTTTATAAAATGGAAATTAAACCCACAGTGGTAATGATGGGCCTTGGCTATATAGGCTTGCCCACAGCGGCACTAATAGCCAGTAAAGGATTGAATGTAACGGGTGTTGATATTTCACAACACGTAGTAGATACCATAAACCAAGGCAAAATTCACATTGTAGAACCCGAACTCGATGGCTTGGTGCATTACGTGGTTAAAGAAGGCTATTTAAAGGCGGCAACAAAACCCATAATGGCCAATGTGTATTTAATAGCTGTGCCCACCCCATTTAAGGACAATCACGTGCCTGACCTGTCTTATGTAGAAAGTGCGGTAAAAAATATAATCCCTACGCTACAGAAAGGCGCTCTGGTTATTTTGGAATCTACCAGCCCTGTTGGCACCACCCATAAAATCCAAGAACTTATTTTTAAAGAACGGCCCGACTTAAAAGGTGAAATTTTTATTGCATATTGTCCCGAGCGCGTTTTGCCCGGAAACGTAATCTATGAACTGGAGCAAAACGATCGTGCAATAGGCGGAATTGACGATGAATCCACCGAAAAGGCAGTTTGGTTCTACAAACATTTTGTAAAAGGCGAACTGCACAAAACAAATTCACAAACCGCTGAGATGTGTAAATTGGTCGAAAATTCATCACGTGATGTGCAGATAGCTTTTGCCAATGAGCTTTCCATGATTTGTGACAAGGCAAACATAAACGTTTGGGAATTGATCCGTCTGGCAAACAAACATCCCCGTGTAAATATTTTGCAACCGGGCACAGGTGTAGGCGGGCACTGTATAGCCGTTGATCCCTGGTTTATAGTTTCCGAATTTCCGGAAGAATCAAAAATAATTCGTTCGGCGCGCGAGATCAATAATTACAAAACTGAATGGGCTATAGAAAAAGTGAAAAATACTGCACTTCAGTTTAAAATAGAACACGGTAGAGATGCAGTTATTGCCTGTATGGGCCTTGCTTTTAAACCGAATATTGATGATTTAAGAGAATCACCCGCGCTGCGTGTTTCGCAACAATTGGACGCAGACGGATTTAATGTTTTATTTGTAGAGCCAAATTTAAATTCTCACGATCAGTTTAAATTAACATCTTTAACGGAAGCCAAAAAGACTTGTGATATAATGGTATTTTTGGTTGCTCATAAAGAGTTTAAAGGATTGAATGGAGAAATCCAAATGCAGGTCTTGGATTTTTGTGGGATTATAAATAAATAAGGATGAAGAATGTGTTTATTATACTAGTTTGTTCTCTCTTTTTTTTTGGCTGTCAAAAGAAAACTAACGAATATTATTTGTATCATGGATTGAAAGGGTATGATAAATTTCGTTATATTAACGAAGAGTTTGTTAAAGGATACGGAGTTCAAAAAATAGCCTTCTTTCGTGAAGCGAATCAGTTACAATATACTTTAATGTTAGCTGATGATGTTACTTCTGAAAAGGTTGAACAATATAGTTTAGGTCTTCAAGTATATATTGATAAGAAAAACTTGCCTGATAACCAAACCTACTTGATATGGGATAGCAAACCAAAAATACAGAATATTGGAGATAATAAATATATAATAAATGGTTTTCAAGAGCCTATTAAACAAATAGATAGCCTTATATTTTTTCTTTATGACAGGCATCAATATCAAGGAGGAATAGGTAAAAGAATTGTTATTAAAAATATTGAGCTTAATTAATCATAAATGAAATATCTATCGACTTTAATATTATGTGTGTATTTATGCTCTTGTAGTAATGAAGATATAATTAATGATGAAAGGATAATTCAGGAGTTTTCCGATAGTTTTTACACTATAAATCCTTATTGGAATACTTCGGAAACGACAAATAGTAGTAGGTATGGTATTGTAAATGATCCTTTAGATATCCAAAATAATTCTCTTGCTTTCCATCTTTTCCCAGAGGATTTTAATTATGGAGGAAAGAGAAATGAATTTGTATTAAAAACAAAGGATACTATTGGACTTAATGTGGATTATTCTTTCAAATTTTTATTTACTTCAGAATTTTTTGCGCGAAATAAGGAATTAGATTGGATTATGATTCATCAGTGGCATGATATGCCTCCACGAGGAATGAGTTGGAGTGATTATAACATGGATACTAATCCCCCAATACAATTGTACATTAGAGTCCTTCCAGGCGATAAATATTATATTGTATATGCCTACGGGTTAAAAGATAAAAATAGAAAAAGCTTAAGACATTTAACATACGAATTTCCTCTCCAACCGAATGAATGGTATTCTTTTGAAAACACCATAAAGTGGGCTAAGGATGAATCGGGTTATTCAATTCCAAGTATAAATGGAGAATATTTAGTTAAATCAGATGAAAACCCTACGGGTAAATTAATTGGAGCGAATATGTTTAATGATGTGCCTAATTATTTCAAAATGGGGCTTTATGGGAATTACTTAAGTAATGATACCATATCTGTTTATATTGATAATTTTAATTATCTGTTGTATCTGCCCGAGAAAACAGGATCAGAATAGTTCAAAGAAAAATTAATCTGAGAAATGAATAAAAGAATTTTTCTTAAGGATATTCTATTAAACAACGCTTCTCAGGGACTTCAATTTGGATCTAGGTGGATATTTAATGTCACACTTATCAATATTCTTAGCATTCATGACTATGCTGTTTTCTCATTTGTTTACTCAGCTTCCAATATTTTAATGGCCTTTATGCCCTTTGGTAGCCCGATTTTTTTAATCAATGAAACGAAAACTATAGAAAAAAATAAAAAAACATTTTTAAGTTCTCTATATATAACCTCACTTTTATTTATAGCGACTTTATCTTTATATTTTATTTTAACACCTTTCTTAGAATTTATAAAAGGGTGGAATCTGTTGATATATGGAATAATTTTAGGATATATTCTATCTTTAAATCTTATTCTCTTTTCTTTCTATAAGGGTGCTGGGAACTTTCTAAAGGAGCTAAAAGCCTATACTTACTTCTTCCTATTATTGATTCTGTTGATAGGATATTTATTTCTATGGGAAAATCCCGTATCTAATTTACATTTCATTTTCATAACTCTTATTGCTATTAATCTATTTGTGTTTATTCTTTCTATATTTTTAGACCCAACTATATTAAAAAAGAATACACCTCTAGAATCCCTCCGGAAAAAATATTTATTGGATAGTTTTAAAGAAAGAAAATATTTTGGCTACCAAGATATAGTTACAGCAATTTACACCCAATCCGGAATGATAATCCTTTTTTATCTTCTCGATACTGAAACTTATGGCTATTATAGGGCTTTATTTGTTATAATAGCTCCCGTGTACTTAATTACAGTTTCTATGTCTCAAGTCGTTCTATCCTATTTAAAGAAGCTAAGTGGAACGAATTTACTTGCAAATTTTAGAAAATTACAATTGTATAGCTTTTTGGTAGGTTTCGGAATCCTAATCATACTTTACTTTTTTAAAGATATTGTTTTCCAACTGATTAAGGTTCCCATGAATGATATTACCTTCACGGCCTTTATTATAGTTCTAGCCACTGCATTAACCAGATTTATATTTGCTAATTATGAAATGTTGCTGATTATTTTGGATAAGCAAAAGTTCCGATTCTATATTGTGTTTATTGTCGCTATAATAAATATAATCCTTGTTTTTATTTTGCTTCCAAAATTTGGATTAATTGGAGCTGTCTCCACTAATTTAATAACCTACATTTCATTATTATTTGGGTTGCTTGTTTTTACAGAAAAGATACTTGTTAATAGGAGCAATACCTTCAGTAAGGAGGATTAAAAAATACGAATCAATGAATTCAAAAAAAAAACTATGCAACTCGGATTTTTTTTATTCGTTTATATACAGACAACAAATGCTTTCTATGATATTTTGAATAACTCAGGAATAAAGCAATTTGATATTCAAAACCAATCGATTTCAGATGTTACTGGATTAACATGTCTTGCTGGTTTATGTAGTTTTATTATGGGAATCAGACTTAATTAATTGATTGAAAAGCAGTCCAACCTCAAATTACTTGCTATTTATTTTAAAGTATATTTACGGAGATTAAATTATCATTCCTAAATGTTGAAAATTTCTTATTTAGATAATTTTATAATTCTATTGATGTTTGCATTGCTGCCTGTAGACATGCTAAATGGAATAGTATTAAAAAATGGTATTAATTTACCCATTAGCATCGGCCAACTCTTTAAACTTGTTATCTTAATCTTTATATTTTTTCGATTTTTATTTAAGCCTAAGTTACTTTTAGTGTCTCTAGGATTTACCGCATTACTTTTCCTTCCCTCAATTTATCAATCATTCAAAATATTTTCTGTGTCATCCATTTTTGAAGATATTGTCAAGATCTCAAAATACCTTACCCCATTATATTGTTTTTTATTTTTTGCAGACTTTATTAAGCGAGATGGTTATGTGGGAATAGTAAAATTGCGAAATCTTATACGTTTTTCTTATATAGTTTTAGTTGGTAATATACTCTTGAAATACATTGGCTTGGGCTATCCTATGTATGAATATGGGAGTATTGGGAGCAAAGGGTTCTTTTATGCAGGAAACGAAATTTCGGCTTTATTAGTTATTTTAAGCTCTTTTATGGCCTTTGATATATGGAATAGAGGAAAAAAAATTCAATATTTCTTATTGTGGGCGTTTACGCTTTTTGTGGGCTTAACTGTTAGTTCTAAAACAGGAATAGTAGGAATTCTCTTGATATTCTTTTTAATTCCACTAAAAAGACCATCATTGAAAATAAATCTTAAAAGTTTCATTTTTTTTCTCGCTTCAATATTTCTCATCATTCCTTTATCTCTTTTTCTAATATGGCGGTCCATCCAAGGAACAGCATTCTTCATAAGACTACAGTATTTTTCTGAAAAGTTTGATTTTTGGACATTTCTCTTATCAAGTAGAAATATTTTCTTCAAGGAGGCAAACAAGACATATAAGGAAAAATATGATTTCATTGAAAAAATTATGGGTGTGGGTCAAACACAATATGAAAACTTAAACCACAATCAAATTGTTGAGATAGATTTTGCCGATATCTTTTTTGCTTATGGTCTTTTCGGTTTGTTGTACTTTGGAATGTTAATGTCTTTTCTCATTGTGCAAGCAGTTCGTTTTTCAAGCAATAAAAGACACATCTATTCAAATTATGTTTTATTAATGATTTGGATTCTAATAGGAATTTCCGCAACAGCTGGACATGTATTTAGTTCGGGTATGGCGGCGGTATTCATAGGAATTGTTTTTGCTTTAATGTATTTTAAGGAGAAGCAGGAAGATATTTAATTTTCTAATTTACTTTTAATAAAAATTAATTTTTGTATCTCTCTTAATTGCCTTATTTTTAAGAATAAATAATCCTTATTAACATAAAGATATGAGAGTTATAATACTTGTATTAGTTTTATTTATTTACAATTCTTGTAATAAAGAAGAACAAAATGAAATTGTACTTCCAGGAGATTTTGAAATTAGCATTCACTCACTTGCATCAAATTCGGTATTGATAAGATGGACGGAGTCTATCAGTGAAGACGGGGCAATTGTTTCATATAATATTTATTTAAATGATGTTCTTTTATCCGAGGGACTAAATCAATATGAATATGAGGTAAATAACTTAATGCCTCAGAATAATTACGTTGTAAAGATAGTGGCAGAAAATAATAACGGAACACTTGAAAGGACACTTAGATTTACCACCCTGCTTCCAGAGGAGGTTTTTCTTCCAGGAGATTTTGAAATCAACATTGAATCATTAACCCCAGTTTCTGCTGTGGTAAAATGGACTGAGTCAGTTGCAGAAGACGGTTCGGACATTTTATATACTGTTTATTTAGATAATACTTTAGTTGCGGAGAATATAAATCAACTAGAATATTTCTTAAATAATTTAGTTCCTGAAACTGACTACACTGTAAAAGTAGTCGCTGAGAATTTAGTTGGCGTTAACGAACAAACAATTCAATTTACAACTCCGGCGCCCTCAGAATTATATCTATACAAAATGAGGGATTCTGGATCGAATTCTCATCTATTTGAGTATGATGTAAATTATAATCTTATAGGGCATATCGAGAACCACGATCAACCCGGATGGGAATTCTATTACGAATACCAATATGAGAATAACTTAATTATTAAGGAGAGAAGTTTTGGATATGGATATTACTCTGGCATTTGTAATTACTTTTATGGTTCGAACGGTCTTGAAAGGATAAATTATAGACGTGGTGATGACATAATACTTGAAGATAAATATGAATTTAATTCAGATCATACTTCTTATACTCGCGAATTTATCAAGGAAAATCATATAACTGGTGAAACAACAACCATTCTATACTCAAATATTGCCACCTATAATGGTCAAAATAATTTAACAAAATTGGTAACTCAAAATGAAACAATGGGCGGAGATAGTAAAACTATTCATTTTCAATACGATGGAAGTAATTTAATTAAAATCACAGATTCAGAAAATAATGTTTGGGATATCAGTTACGATAATAAAAAGAGGTTGAAAACATTTAATGGTCACTTTGAAGGCGCTCAATTTACATTTGGCCTAAAAAGGGATAATTTTTTAGAAGATGAAATTGTTAAAGAATTAATGCTAATTCCATTTTTTTACACATTTAATAATCAGAATAATATAACAGAGGTTAAAAAGAATGGCAATTTATTTTCGAAAATAAACTATCAATATAACTCTTATGAATATCCAATTGAGGCATTAGTTAATAACCAGGCAGCATATACTTTTGAATATATAATAAGGTGATTTTAATTATTTTATAAATATAGAGTAACGAAGTAATAAAGCGTATTTGTTGCAATGTAAAATTCACAAAATCAATTATAATCTATATTTTCAATATCTTTTTAATTTCGTAATGTTGATTTATATCTTCTATTCTAATAATATAGTAGCCCTTAGATGAATGTGAAATATCAATTTCATTTTTATTAATTGTTTGAAAAACTAATTGTCCCAATTCATTGTAAATTTTAATATTAGTTATTTGGGAATTTGAATCTACAGTAAGAATGTTGATTGTTGGAATGGGAAAAACAGAGAAAATTATTGAATTATTATTTTCTACAGATAAAGTTTCATTTTTATACCAGGCAATTACATTATCATTAGAAGAAGCAGTTATAACATCTAATACATTGTCATTATCTATAGTTGATGCAAAAACGGAAATAGCCTTGTTTGCGATTTCTGAAATTATTATTTCTAGATTATAGTTGCCAAATCCATCATTCTTTATTAGCGATACTTTATTGTCGGCTGCTATAAGGATATCTATAAAACCATCATTGTCATAATCAAAATCAAATATAGATTTTGGTCTATTTAATACAATAGGTAAAACTATTTTGTCGCTAAAATTCCCAGCTCCATCCAAATTCTCAAGTATATAGACCTCATTGTCAAAATAGGAGGCAACAACTATATCCATATCACCATCATTATCAATGTCTATTGTGGTAATTGCTTCGGGAGATCCCGCATTATTTATAATCAGCTGTTTAGGAGCAAAAGTTCCATTGCCGCCCATGTTTTCAAACCAAGAAATATTATTGTCAACGAAATTTGGAAAAAATAGATCATAAGTCGATGTTACTACATCCATATCACCATCTCCATCCATATCATCTACTCAAAAATAGTTCGGTCCGTTTATGCCTGGTCCAGCTATTCTTTGTGCTGGCCCAAAATTACCTAACCCGTCAATGTTTTTGGACCAAGTAACTTGAGAATCATTATATATATTTGAACAAACAATATCTTTATGTCCATCATCATCGATATCTATTGCTTTTGTTTGTATCGCCCTATCAACATCGTAACTTATTAGTTTTGCTTCACTGAAAATCCCTAACCCATTTAAGTTTTCAAACCATACAAGTCCATAATCGTAGGCGGCAACAATATCATTATCATTGTCATTGTCCAAGTCTGCAATGTAAACGTAGTTTATAGCACCATAATCATTATTCATCGAGACTATGTGATTGTTTGAAAAAGTTCCTTCTCCATCCTCATTTTCATACCAAACTATTTTATTATCAGTTTTTGATGTAGATAAAACATCCATATCTCCATCTCCGTCTAAGTCTGCAGAAAAAATATTATTTAGTCCATTTATATCAGAAGGAATTATAATTGGGCCGCCAAATTGCGAGTATAAATTGCAATTAAACAAGATTGTTATTATTAGTAATTTTAACTTCATAAGGATAATTTTTAGAACTTATTGTTATTCCCAAAAGAGATTGATTATTTTTTTAAGATGATATTGTCCATCTTAAAACAAAATTATGCACTTCACTTATGGGACATATACAGCTAAGTGTAGTTTTGAATTTGAATATTTAAAATTACTTTATAAGTAATTTATTAATTGACTGTCTAGCACCAGAAGCCACTTTTATAAAATATAATCCAGGATTAATATGCGATAAATCCAGAATATATTCATTAACCCTTAATGGTATCTCCTTTTCTTTTATAAGGTTTTGACCGGATGTATTGATTATACTATAGGTTATTAAAAAATCTATACTTTCGGGAGCCAGTTTAACCTTAAAGATACCATTTGAAGGATTTGGATAAATGGCAATACTTAAAAGTTTTTCGTCAATTACTTCCATTATTGTACCTGCTCCATCTGTTATTCTCCATCCATCGTCAAGTGCTAAGCTTTCTCTAGCAGGAAGTCCTAAATCAGGAATGCTATCTCCTCCGTGAAATACCACATCATTGTTATGGGCTTGTGCCTGCCAGCCTATCAATAAGGAATCATAATTTTCGGTTGAAAGTGTGACATATTGAAACATATAAGCAGCCGAGGTTAAGCTTGATATATCCCAATTTCCTATATTGTGATCAAAGGAAATAGCTCCCCTAAACATAACGGACATTATGCTAACACTAGATGTGTCCCAACTTGAAATATCTTGGTTAAAGGAACTTGCGTCTTCGAACATACCGTACATATTAGTTACATGGGAAGTATCCCAACCACTTATATCTCCATTAAATGAAGTAGCATCATTAAACATAAAAGTCATATCTGTAACATTAGAGGTATCCCAGTTCCCAAGATTTTGATTAAAAGCATTGGCACCCAAAAAAGTATATTCCATATCCGTAATATTGGAAGTGTCCCAATTATCCAAAGGTTGATTGAAACTCTCAGCATTAAAAAACACATAAAATAGGCTCGTCACGTTTGAAATATTCCAGTTTCCAATATATTGATTAAATGAATGCGCATTTTGAAATATATATTCAATATTTGAAACATTTGAGGTTTCCCAATTTCCAATAGGCTGATTAAAAGCATAAGCTTCATGAAACATATATTTCATAGTATTGACGTTTGAAGTATCCCAATTTCCAATTTGCGCATTAAAACGTATAGCTCTATAGAACATTCCACTCATATCTGTTACATTCGAAGTATCCCAGCTATTTAAGTTTTGATTAAAATTTTCAGCCGCAGAAAACATCCCATTCATACTTGTAACATTCGCAGTATTCCAATTATCTAAGGGTTGATTAAATTGAAGAGCAGACCTGAACATTCCACTCATATTGATCACATTTGATGTATCCCAATTATTGATGTCTTGATTAAAACTCGAAGCATCGGAGAACATAGAATCCATATTAGTAACATTAGATGTATCCCAATTTCCAATATTTCCATTAAAATTTCTGGCGCTCCTAAACATACTGCTAAGAACGGTTACATTGGATAGATTGGGAACATCATTAGCATTCCCTTGAAGATTTTCGCATCCCCAAAAAGCATATTGCATGGTTGTCCACGCTTGCGTGCCCCATTGGTCAACAGAAATTATTTTTTTGCTATCTCCTTCACCTAAGGAAAATCTAATTCTTGGAAAATCGCCACTAATTCGTATAGTGTATGTTCCAGGTGAGCTAAAAGTATGCGTTACACTTCCCGTAATTCCAAATTCATCAAATATTCCGTCATTGTTCCAATCAACATTGTAGTTATATGTTGAGCCTTGCGCAACTGGTATTGTGATTTGATTATTATTCGAATCGCCTGGATTATTTGTTTTCCATGTAGTTACAAAATCATTAGGGCTAAGATTTTGCGCTAAAAGTGGAATATGAATTAGAAAAACAAAAGAAATAATTGGCCCTTTCAAGTATTGAAATTTCATGGATTACTGTATTTGTGTGAGTATTTAAAATATAAATATAAGGACATTAATTTTGATATTTTTTTTATGGATAATAACTGTGTGTATTTTGTAATTGTCTTTACTTAGTGGTTTCTTTGTAGGGTACTGAAAAAATATGAAAATAACTATTATAACATCTCGCTATCCATCATCTAATAATCCATATAATCATATGTTTGTACATATGCGAAGTGTTGAATTTTTGAAACAGGAAGTTGAAGTTGAGGTTTACGTGCCTTCAAATATTGAAAGTTCCTATATTCACGAAGGAGTAAAAGTGTATAAAATGCCGAGCAAGAGCATTGCTAAGTTACTTAAAAAGAAAGAAATTATCTATTTACATCTTTTAAACATCTATCCTTTTAGTAAAGCAGATGGCTGGCCTATTTATAAAAGAATTTTGAGAGAAAATACTCCATTTGCGATGTATGTTCATGGAAGTGAAGTACAGAAATTTACTGCGAGAATGTTCGATTTCAATTATAGTCTGGATACATTCTTGAGGTGGATCAAAAAGGATCTTTTGGTAATTCCAAAAATGAAAAGATTTGTCAGAGAGACGAAGGGGAGGGACAATTGCAAGTATATATTTCCTTCAATATGGATGAAAGAAGAACTCGAGACCAATTTAGATCAAAAATTGGAAAACTTTGAAATAATTCCAAATGGAATAGATACTAATCTGTTCAGATTTAACGATAGTTATGAAAATCGATATAAATTATTAACGCTTCGCCCTCTTTCCAGTAAAAAATATGCAGTTGATATTGCGATTGAGACTATGAAGTATTTGCCAAAAGAGTTTACCCTCCATATTTATGGAAAGGGTCATTTACAAAGTAAATATCAAAAACAAATTGATGATGCTAAATTATCAAAAAGAGTAACTATAAAAAATGAATTTATTGATCGTTCAGAGATGAATGAATTTTTTACCAAATATGGTATTTTTTTATCTCCTACAAGAATGGATGCTCAAGGGGTAACAATGTGCGAAGCAATGGCAAGTGGTCTTTTGGTAGCGAGTAATAATAATACCGCTATTCCTGAATTTATAGAAGATAATTATAATGGATTGCTATCAAACGATTCAAAAAGTTTAGCTCAAAAAATATTGAAAATAACGGAAAATATTGAGCCATTTAAATTAGTAATTTATAACGGAAGGAGATCAATGGAAAAGATTTCCATTGATAAAACAGTCTCGAATGAAATAAAGTCCTTAGAAGCCATTATTCAATAGAAGTAGAACAGTATGTTTTTTTTAAAGAAATAACTCTCTAAACTATTTCCTTATTTTTAATTTTTAGTATCTAAAAAATTTATAAAATATGCAAGTATGGAATAAAACTTCTTATACGCATTTTCACATTATCCTAATTTCTGGATTTTTGTTTAGTTTTTTCCTTCCACTAAGCACCAAGATTAGCAACATCCTCCTTGTTGTATTTTTGGTAAGTGTTTCTTTTTTAGTCCTTAAGGGAAGATTGAAATTCAACAAGATAAATAGATCTGCCTTAAAATATTCTACACTTATTTTGATGGTGCCTCTCCTTTTAAGCATTTGCTACCACGGCGAATTGTTATCTGTATTGAATGTATTGGGACGGCGAATTTCTTATTTACTACTTCCCTTAAGTTTTTTATTTTTTTCTTCGGAGCAGTTATTATCATTAAAAAGGTCGTCTTTCCGTGGTATTGTTTATGGGTGTACATTATCTTCAATATTTCTCTTGTCGAATAACATCTGGAATTATTATGCCACAAGACCGTTATGGTCAGTGGATAGTGATTTATTGAATTTTTATTACACGGGTTTTAATTTTACAGAAACACTTGATTTTCACCCCTCTTATCTGGGGATGTATATGTTGTTGTCAGTTTGTGTTTTGTTGTTCTCCAAGGTATTCGTTTCTAGAGCTTTAAAAATTATTATTTTCACTTTCTTATCGATTGTGATATTGTTTTTAAGTTCTCGTATAATTTTCATTTATTATTTCATCATATTAATTGTTTATATCTTTTCATCATTATTAAAGTTGTTTGGAAAATCAAAAATCGCTATTATCTCAATTTTTACAGTGGTTTTGATAATTTTTCTTTCAACTTTTTTATTGATTAAGGACACATATATATATACTTCATTAACAAAAGAGACCATATGGGAGTTATCTTTTAATGTAAATAAAAAATACAATTCCAAAACCCTGGGTGATAGTCGTGTTGCTCGCTGGAATGTGGCAATTGATTTAATTAAGGATCATCCTATTGTGGGTTATGGTATAGGGAATGAAAAGGATGTGCTGGAAATAGGTTATCGCAAAGAGGGTATGCTCATTTCGGCCACCAACCGATATGATGCTCACAATCTTTTTTTGGGCTATGCCCTCGAGGCAGGTTTTATTTCTATGGCGATACTTATATTTTACATATTTAACTCCTTGTTCTTTTTTTTCAGATTAAAGAGCGCCCTAAATTTTTTGTTTTTCTTTGCTATCTTCGGAATATGCCTTGTTGAGGATTATTTGAATAATAATGCCGCCATAATTTTTTTAGCATATTTTGGTAATTTATTTTTATTCCAAACATTCTTATCAATAGCTAAAATAAAAGATGAACTATCCTAAGTTTTTAAAATTCTCCCAGGCTAAACTTGCGGCAATACTTCTAGTGCTTTTTTATGTTTCTGAAGCAATCAGTAAATTTTCGATAGTTTATTTAGACGGCAAATCCTTTTTACCAAGAGCTATTAAGTTTTTGGTCTTGTTGTTTCTTTTGTTCAAAATAATTACACCTATTAAAAAATTTATTTTACCAATCATTCTTTTATTATTCTTTATAATCGGACAACTTTTTATATATAACGGTTTTAATACCGAGATTATCATTAGTTTTAGTAAATTCCTTTTTCCCCTTTTTTTATTTTTTTATTTCAATAAATATCCTCAAAATCAATTAACTCAAAATATTTTTTTCCAAACGTTTGAATGGCTTCTCATCATAAATGGTTTTTTAATTATAGGAGGATTTGTTTTGAGTCAAGAATTGTTAAAGACGTATGAAGGTCCACGTTTTGGATATAATGGCTTAATTATTACTTCCGCCACTAGTACGTACGTTTATACCATAGCGCTATTTTATTTTTTGATTAAATTGAATCATACTTTTTTTAAAAACTATAAAGTTTGGCTAACAATCGTCTGTTGTATATTGGTTGGCACTAAAGCGCTTTATATTGCATTGTTTGGAGTGTTATTAATATTCCTATTTTATTTCAGCTATCTCAAAAAACCTCATAGAAAACTAGTTGCATCAATCTTGGTTATTTTTTCTTTGTCATTAATTTATATCTTTTTTTTTCAGTACGGCCGTTTCAATGAAATAAGATTACAACAAGGTCTATTCTCTTCTATACTCTCTTTTAGGGACGATTTGCTCGTTGGGGAGACACTCCCATATATCAAAAATAACTGGAAATGGCCAAATTATTTATTTGGAGGGATATCAGATCTATCAACGAGAGCCCAGATGGGTTTTATTGATGTATTCTATTTTTGGGGCATAGTCGGTGGGATTGTTTATTTATACACTTATTATAAATCATATCTAAACTTTGATCTAAACAATTGGAAAATATATCCTTTCCTAATCCTAATCGTTATAGTATTTTTGTCCGGTAATTTTTTTGAGAATGCTTCCGTAGCCATTTATTTATTAATTTTAAAAGAGAGGCTAATCTATGATTCTACTTTTGATAAGAAAAGTCTATAAATGAATAGAATCCAAATCCTAAACACAACAATAGACAACCTCTCCATGCAAGAAACCCTTGCCCTGGTGCAGGAAAAAATACACGCTGGGGAACAGCTCCATCACGTAGTTGTAAATGCGGGAAAAGTGGTATCCATGCAGAAGGATTCCGAACTTCGGCAAAGTGTAAACCACAGTGATATTATCAACGCCGATGGTCAGGCTGTGGTTTGGGCCTCAAGGTTTTTAGGAAAACCACTTAAAGAGCGTGTAGCTGGTATAGACCTTATGGCCAATCTTGTGGAGATGGCGCATAAGAAGAACTATAAAATATTTCTGTTCGGCGCAAAGGAGGATGTGGTGAAAACGGTAGTTGAAAAATATTCCGAAATCTATAGCCCAAATATTATTGCAGGATATAGAAATGGTTATTTCAGTCCTTCGGAAGAAAAGGAAATTGCCCAACAAATTGCAGATAGCGGTACCCAAATGCTGTTTGTGGCCATTTCATCACCCATCAAGGAAAACTTTCTATTTAAATATCGCGACATCCTTAAAAACGTAAACCTCATTATGGGCGTTGGCGGTAGTTTTGACGTAGTTGCGGGCAAGACGAAACGGGCGCCCACTTGGATGCAAAAGGCAGGACTGGAATGGTTTTATCGCTTTGCACAGGAGCCAAGACGTATGTGGAAACGCTATTTGGTCGGTAACTCCAAGTTTATTTATCTAGTGTTAAGAGAGCGCTTTTCTAAAAAATAGAAGCGAATTATGTCGGGTCACAAAAATAACCCAGCCAAGGATACTCCATAGCAAAGCCATAGCAAAGCCATAGCAAAGTCATTAAAACGTAAGAAAATAGCCCTTTTTTCCTACAAATAAAATTTCTTTAAATAACCCTTTGAAGGTTCTTGGTTTTGCGAACAAAAATTTAGTTGAATATCCTGCCTTCCGTCCAAAATCTCCTGTCTAAAATCTAATATCTCGCAAGAGTTTTCTATCTTCCCCTAAAATTTAAAAAAACACAATTTTTCCCCCATGAGGATCCTGCTCGCTGCCATATACCCTTATGCCTTCCTGCTGCTATACCTCATCATCCCTTTTGATAATTATATTCGGGCC
Organism: Aequorivita vladivostokensis; assembly: GCF_000952855.1. Classification (GTDB taxonomy): domain Bacteria; phylum Bacteroidota; class Bacteroidia; order Flavobacteriales; family Flavobacteriaceae; genus Aequorivita; species Aequorivita vladivostokensis. The sequence goes on from NZ_JSVU01000004.1 coordinate 273,573, forward strand.
TTGCCCAATATTCTTATGGCAATTTTGGTGGTTGCCTTCCCTTTTATTGTTAAAAAAGAAGACTTCAAAAAGTTAAAATCGCTCCCTATAGCTATTTTTCTGGGCCTTTTTACCTATTTGTTGATTGACTCTTTTGGAAGCGGTAGGTTGCAGGATGATTTCAATATCATCAAAAAAGTGCTTATTGCAGTCGGCCTGGCCATCCTTTACATTCCGGTGGCCGATGTCAGGAAAATCAACAGCGCAATAATCTTTTCCTCCCTTGCGGCCATTATTTTTTCGGTCTTTAACTTCGTTCTTATAACCGATGCCACGGGAAGCTTTGCCTTTGGGGACTCTCCACAGGTTGTGGAATCGCTGTTGATAGATAGGTTGTATCTGGGCCTTCTCTGCACCTTCAGTATTCTCATTTCCTTCCAATCCATTCAGAAAAAATACCACCCCAACAACAATTACTATTTGGCCAATATTTTGGTCAATGCGGTTTTTATCGTCTTGATCGCATCAAAAATAGCGGTAGTGGCCCTATTCTTTTTAATATTGATCAAACAGTTTTACGGCCAGCGAAAAATTTGGAAACTAGTTACCGCTATTGCCACGATCGGCATACTCACGGGACTGTTCTTTATTATCAAGAATGAAAAGGACAATCAATCTATCCAGACAGAAAACACTAAGAATCCAACTGCGTTTATTGAGAATTCAATGACGTATGAGTTACGGGCGGTCGTCTGGAACTGCGCAGTAAATGTTATTCAGGATAAAGGTTTTTCCCTCACTGGAATCGGTTTTGATGCTACCAAGGACCAATTGGCGGCCTGTTATGAAACCCAAATTACCAATATTGACAAAAGGGAAAAATTTGTGGCACAACGTTATAATACCCACAATCAGTTTTTGGACTTTTATTTAAGTGCGGGATTTATAGCGCTCCTGCTTTTTTTGGTCTTTATGGGCGTAAGTTTCATTAAGGTCCGACATCAATTTTTTCCCACAGCTATGTTGGCCATTCTACTGATGTATTGTATGGTTGAAAACCTTTTTCATCGGCAGATTGGCGCGTACTACGTGGGTTTTATCCTAATTGTATTGATGACCGGTAAGCACACGGAGAAAACAACGGAATAAAAGCCTAATAAAAGAATTTCAAATTGTACTTTTGCGCTTTGATAACAAATCCAACCTTTTCAATACTAGAAAAGAAAGAAGAAGATAAATGAAAATTTCAGTAATAGGAACAGGTTACGTAGGCCTCGTTACAGGAACCTGTTTGGCAGAAACGGGTAATGAGGTAATCTGTGTAGATATCGACAAAGCAAAAGTAGAAAAAATGCGAAATGGCGAAGTACCCATCTACGAACCGCATTTGGACGTACTTTTTGAAAGAAATATAAAAGCGAACCGTTTAAAGTTTACCACTTCCTTGGAAGAGGGCCTTGCACATGGCGATATTATCTTTTTGGCACTCCCAACCCCAGAAGATGAAGACGGCTCGGCCGACCTTTCCTACGTTTTGAACGTTTCTGAAGAAATAGGCAAAAACATTAGGGAATATAAGGTAATCGTTGACAAGAGCACGGTGCCGGTGGGTACTGCCGAAAAAGTGTACGCCGTAATCGCTGAAAATGCTCCATGTGAATTTGATGTGGTCTCAAACCCTGAGTTTCTTCGCGAAGGCTTTGCCGTAGATGATTTTATGAAACCAGAGCGGATTATTGTGGGCTCTAGTAGTGAAAGGGCCACAGCTTTGATGAAAAAGCTCTACAGTCCATTTGTGCGTTCGGGCAACCCCATAATCGTAATGGACGAAAAATCTGCAGAGCTTACCAAGTATGCGGCAAACTCCTTTTTGGCCACCAAGATTACCTTTATGAACGAGATTGCCAACTATTGCGAAAAAGTGGGAGCCGATGTAGATATGGTTCGCGCGGGAATGGGAACCGATAGCCGCATTGGGAAGCGTTTTCTCTTTCCGGGAATTGGTTATGGAGGCTCTTGTTTTCCAAAAGATGTGAAAGCTCTTAAAAAAGCTGGAAAGAACGAGAATTATGATTTCAAAATTCTCAAGTCGGTAATTGAGATAAATTCAGCCCAAAAAACCATCCTACTTCCGAAGATTGAAAATTATTTCAAAAATGGTTTAAAAGGAAGAACCATTGCCGTTTGGGGGCTTGCATTTAAACCCGAGACCGATGACATTCGCGAAGCCCCGTCAATCGATATGATGGAAGGTTTGCTGGACAAAGGCGCAAAACTTCAGGTGTTTGATCCAGAGGCAATGCCGAATATTAAAAAGCGTTTTGGAGATAAATTGCATTATTCAGAATCTATGTATGCCGCCCTTGAGGGAGCTGATGCACTACTGATATGTACCGAATGGAGCATTTTCCGCACCCCAGATTATGGCAGGCTGAAACAATTGTTGAAAAACCCCGTTGTTTTTGATGGAAGAAACCTATACAATGTAAATGATATGGAAGCGGAAGGTTTTACCTATGTCTCCGTAGGAAGAAAGGCGGTAAATGTATGAAGAAACGTGTCCTAATAACCGGGGCTGCTGGATTTTTGGGCTCGCACCTCTGTGATAAATTTATAGCTGAGGATTTCCACGTTATCGGGATGGACAATCTCATTACCGGCGACCTTAAGAACATCGCCCATCTTTTTAAATTGGAGGCTTTCGAGTTCTATCATCACGATGTTACCAAGTTTGTGCACGTTCCCGGAAGTGTGGATTACATTCTTCATTTTGCCTCTCCCGCAAGTCCGATAGATTATTTGAAAATACCGATCCAAACTTTAAAGGTAGGTTCCCTGGGCACCCACAATCTTCTCGGTTTGGCCCGGGAAAAAAAGGCGCGCATCCTCATTGCCTCTACATCAGAAGTTTATGGAGATCCACAAGTACATCCCCAAACAGAAGAATACTTTGGAAATGTCAACACTATCGGTCCACGCGGGGTTTATGATGAGGCCAAGCGCTTTCAGGAATCCATAACCATGGCTTACCATAGGTTTCATGGTTTAGAAACACGAATTGCTAGAATTTTTAATACTTACGGTCCACGCATGCGCCTTAACGATGGGCGTGTTATCCCCGCCTTTATAGGGCAAGCCTTACGCGGGGAGGATCTTACGGTTTTTGGGGACGGTACGCAAACGCGTTCGTTCTGTTATGTAGATGATGAGGTGGAGGGTCTTTACCGTTTGTTATTAAGCGATTATGCATTGCCGGTAAATATTGGCAACCCAGAAGAAATAACCATTCTCGATTTTGCAAAGGAAATAGTGAAACTTACGGGAACAGATCAAAAAATCATCTTCAAGCCTTTGCCGCAGGATGATCCTATGCAACGCGAACCGGATATTTCAAAAGCGAAAGAAATATTGGGATGGCAACCTAAAATTTCTCGGGAAGAAGGAATGAGGAAAACATTTGAGTATTTTAAAAATCTTTCAAAAGAAGAGCTTTTTAAAAGCGAGCATAAGGATTTTTCAAAGCACAATAAATAAGATTAAATGTTTAAAAGCGGAAGATATTCAGGATTGTTAAGGCCTATTTCATACGGAATAGACCTTTTCTTTATCAATTTTTTTGCTTTTCAGTCCTTCGGCCAGCCTTTTCCCTATTTCAATTATGTGGTTTATTTAACGATAGCCTGGCTTATTCTCTCCTTGCGTTTGGGGTTTTATGAAATTTACCGTTTTACCCATTTATCGAAAATCATGTCTTTGATAGGGAAACAAAGTGTCGTTTTTCTCTTGATCGTATTTTCTTTTTTCGGGTTTTATAATGAATTGACTACCTCAGCTTCTACTATTTTCAATTACATTCTATTGGTAATTCTTTGTGTAACCATTGTAAAATTGGGAGTTTTCTTTCTGTTGAAGAAATATCGTTTACACTTAGGAGGAAATGTGCGTAAAGTCGTAATTATCGGCCTAAACCAAAAAACGGACCAGTTGCGTAAATTTTTCACCAACAATCCTGTCTATGGCTATAAATTATATAAAACCTTTGACCTAAAAGGACCCGATAAAGTTACCATAGAAGAATGCATGGATTATATCCTCAAAGAGGAAATAGATGAGGTGTACTCTTCCGTTGCGGAAATTAATAACAAAGATTTGATAAAGCTCATTGATTTTGTGGACAATAACCTCAAGGTATTAAAATTTCTTCCCGACAATAAAGAAATCTACAGCAAAAAATTGGACTTTACCTATTACGGGGTACTGCCCATTCTTTCCATGCGGAAAATTCCTATGGATGAACCATTTAACAAGTTCTTAAAGCGAAGTTTTGACATTTTGCTTTCTCTTTTTGTTATTGTCGGGCTCTTATCATGGCTAACTCCAATTCTTGGACTGCTGATTAAGTTAGAATCAAAAGGCCCCGTATTCTTTAAACAAAAAAGAAACGGCCTCGATTATAAGGAGTTTTATTGCTATAAATTCCGTTCCATGCGGCCCAATCCCATGGCGCATTTGGAACAAATTAAGAAAGGCGACGAACGCGTTACACGGGTGGGAAGAATTATTAGAAAAACCAGTATTGATGAACTGCCGCAGTTTATAAACGTATTAAAGGGTGAAATGTCCGTAGTAGGCCCAAGACCGCATATGGTGAGCCATACCCATATGTATGCGGAACGGATTGACAAGTTTATGGTACGTCACTTTATTAAACCGGGCATTACGGGCTTGGCCCAAGTTAGTGGATTTCGAGGTGAGGTGGAAGACGACAACCACATTATCAATAGGGTAAAATATGACATTTTTTATCTCGAAAATTGGAGCCTTTTTCTCGATCTAAAAATTGTCTTCCAGACTATCATAAATGCACTTCGGGGAGAAGAAAAGGCATATTAAATTCTTTCCATTCTAGCGATAAAACCTTCAAATTGTTTCCGGAAATTAAACGCATAAACAGAATTTCTTTGTACCTGCTCTTTAGGAAATCGTCTCAATTCTTCCTTTGAAACCGTATTGATAAACTCTTGCAGGGCGCTATGGTCATTTACCGGAACAGCCCACCCGAGCTCCTTATTTTTTACGATATTTTCCCCTTCCCCTCCCCCAAAATAAAGTACTGGCAGCCCCAAACGGGTATATTCAAATATTTTTGAGGGCACGGAACCGTAAATCCTTTTTATCAACGGTATAATTGCGATGTCATATTTCTGTAGTTCCGTGTGCAATTGGGTTCTATCCAATTCACCATAAAAATAAATATGTGGTTTATTTAAGTTTCCTATTTTTTCCGCTTCAGGTCCCGCCCCGTAAATGTGAAGACTTACATTTCGCGGAAAAGAAATCTGTTGGCATATTTCAAAAATTCCCTGGGCAACCCCCAATAAACCTGCATAGACTATTTTAATTTCTTTGGAAGGTTGGGCTTCCTGAATTTTAGGTGGGCTGAAAGCGGGAAAGTTTCGATATAAAAAGGTCGGTTTTTCCACATAATTTGAAACATGCTGGAGAATCTCTTCTGATTGGCCAACAATCAAATCGGCATTCCTATAACAGAAAATTTCCATCTTTTGCAAAAGTGAATAATAGGGGCCCTTCTTTAAAATTCCCATTTCCAAACCAGCCAAAGGCCAAAGGTCTGAAACATTCAGGATTATTTTTTTGGAAAACACTTTTCCCAAATAAACCGCTGTAAAACATACAAAAACAGGGGAATATTGGATGAAGATTTTTTTAGGGGTCTTTGAAAAAATAAAGAATAAAATCAAGCTGAGCGAAAAAGAAATCATAGAGAGCAACCTCACAAACTTATTTGCAGAATTGCTGGGCCAAATCCACAATCGTTTTATTTTTCCGAAGGAGGTGTTTTCCGTTGTTGATATTTTACCTCTGTACTCCTGAAAAACGTTACCAGTTGGATAATTTGGCAAGGGACAAACCACAGTAACCTCGAAACCATCCTTTCCCAATGCCTCTGCAAGGCTGGACATCCTATTGGACGCTGCACCTTTTTCAGGAGGGAAATAATTGGTTATTAAAAGAATTTCCTTTAGCACGCTTTGATTGTGATTAATTTTCAACCAACGAAACAAACTGTTTCAGTTTCCCGCTCGCCGTTCTGTCCAACTGTGCTTTTCTATGGAATGTAAATTTCAATCCCGGCTCTAAAAATTGGGCAATGGTTTTTGAGATAAAACTTTTCTTTTCTTCGGTCAGTTCGGTTTTGCTCACATAGTTTATTTCAAAAGTATCATTCTTTGTTTGAATCACTTTAAACTCCTGAATATTCCCGCTTTCCTCCATTATTTTTTTGGTAATTACATAAAAGGTCATTCCGGCTGCTTTTTTTCCGCTTGGCAGGATTGCGAAATCATTTGTTCTTCCGGTCAGTTTTTTAAGCATGGGTTTTCTAAAAGTGCTTTTTTCACTCAGTGAACCGTAATCGCCAATTTCATAACGGATAAACGGATGTGCTTTGTTGTGCAGCGAAGTTATCACAATGCGTCCTTCTTCGCCCAATGGCAACGGTTTATCGGCTTCGTCCAATATCTCCACAAAAAGTGTTTTTGAATCCACTTCCCATTCGCCGTGAGGGTTGGTGAAGGCAATTACTCCGGCTTCCGAGCAGCCGTACTCATTCACAATTGGAACGCCCAACTGGTTTTCAAGCAAAATTTTATCAGCCTCAAAAAGCATTTCGGAGGTAACGATGCACACCTTCAGCGTTGGACAGATATTTTTTAAGATTGTGTTCTTATCATTCAAATATTTCGCAAAGAGCACAATGCTACTGGTATAACCGTTAATGTACTCAAATGGCTTTTGTTTATAGACTTTCAACATTTCATCGAGAGCCTTTTCTGAAAGGTCGTTAATTGAAAATCTGTGGCGTTTGGCCAAAAAGTCCTTCATCCGCACCGTTTTATTTTCAACGGTATCAAAAGGAATTCCGTAATAGCGCGCCTGCAACGAACTGTTGAAATCTATGCCGTACCACCCAAACCGCTCCATGTGGTAGGCCCACGTAAGCGCGTGGCTGTACTTGTCCTTAGCAAATCGGATGGGATTGCCGCTGGAGCCCGAGGTTTTGTTTATATATACATTTTTTTCCGAAAAGCCTTTTGAAAGCCGCTTCTTCAGCGGAATTTGATAATCTGCTTTCTTCAAAATAGGCAGCGATTCCCAAGTTGAAAAACCGTCCTTCACTTTCTGGCGATAAAAAGAGTTATTTTTTAAATGATAGGTTACAATTTCGGCCCTTTTCGCTTTCAAAAATGCTTCGTAGTCTGTTTCATTTATTTGGGAAATTTGAAGCAATTCTTCCTTGGCCCTTTTAATAGGGAAACGTTTCAGAAAAAGGGAAATATCGAATAGTCTCAAAAGATGTTTTTCAATTTAAGTTGAAACCTAAAAATTTGCAAAGCCAAATTCGCTTCAAATAAATTAGCGGTTCAAGGTACAAACAATTATTTTTGACACCGAAACAAAACATCTCAATTATGAATATTCTCATCCTTGGTTCCGGTGGCCGCGAACATACTTTTGCATACAAAATTGCGCAGAGCAACCGTTGCGAAAAACTTTTTGTAGCGCCCGGAAATGCCGGAACTGCTTCCATTGCAACAAATGTGGATTTAAAGGTAACCGATTTTGGGGCGGTGAAAAAATGCGTTGTTGAAAATAATATTGAAATGGTTATTGTTGGCCCCGAAGACCCCTTGGTACATGGCATTGCTGATTATTTTGCCGAAACTTCGGAATTGCAAAATGTAATGCTTATAGGTCCTTCCAAACGCGGCGCTTTGCTGGAAGGCAGCAAACAGCGCGCTAAGGAATTTATGATGCAGCACAACATCCCCACGGCAGCCTATGAGAGTTTTACTGTGGAATCACTGGAAGCTGGAAAAGCATTTTTGGAAAATTTGAATCCGCCCTACGTTTTAAAAGCAGACGGATTGGCCGCTGGAAAAGGAGTTTTGATTTTAAAGGATTTAAGCGAAGCCAAACAGGAGCTCGAAAATATGCTTACGCACAGCAAGTTTGGCGAAGCGAGTTCCAAAGTGGTAATCGAGGAATTTTTGGATGGAATTGAGTTGAGCGTTTTTGTACTAACCGATGGAAAAAATTACAAAATCCTTCCCACGGCAAAAGACTATAAACGCATCGGCGAAGGTGATACGGGCTTGAATACTGGTGGAATGGGCGCCATTTCCCCAGTACCATTTGCAGATGGAGTTTTGATGAAAAAAATTGAGGACCGAATCGTGAAACCAACCGTGAGAGGCCTTTCCGAAGAAAAAATAGATTATAAAGGCTTTGTTTTTATAGGTTTGATAAAAGTGGATAACGAACCTTACGTGATAGAATACAACGTGCGGATGGGCGATCCCGAAACCGAGGTTGTTTTGCCGCGCATTAAAACCGATTTGGTTGATTTATTGGAAGCTACCTACCGTCAAAACTTGGGCAATTTCAATATTGAAATTGACGGTCGGGCCGCAACTACCGTCATGCTGGTTTCCGGAGGCTATCCCGACGCTTACGAAAAAGGAAAGGAAATTTCAGGTTTGGAAAATGTGGAAGGTTCCATTGTATTTCACGCGGGCACAAAGCTTGAAAACGATAAAATTCTTACCAATGGCGGCCGTGTTTTGGCTATAACTTCCTTGGATGATGATTTCAGAAAGGCGCTAAAAAAATCCTATCAAAATATAGAAAAACTATCTTTTGACAGGATGCAATATCGTAGGGATATAGGTTTTGACCTATAATTAAATTACGGATTTTCGTCGTACGTGTAGGTAACCTCAGTATTTTCGTTATAGTCTCGAAGTTTACCTAGCCAATATATGAAGGCTGCCGCACCAATCAACAAAAATATCCACGAAAAAATATTGGCAAGCCACCAGCTGTCAAGCTCAAGCTTCATCAAGGCATCGTAGGGAATAAAAAGAAAATCTTCAAAAAGGGAAGCTATTCCTTCCCAAAAACCTTTCCAAGTCATATCTTTAATCTTTAGAAGGCAAAAATATAAAAATACCCCGTATGCTGACAAGCTTTTTTGGAAAATCTAACCCCATTAACTATTTAATTCTCGGTGTTTTTATAATTGCAGGTTATTTATTGGGTGCAATATCGCACAGCGAAATATTTATCACGCCTTCCCTCTTGCTTACCCATTCTGCTTTCGTCATTTTCAGCGTGCTGATTATGTTGCTGTTGGATTTTATAATCAGAAAAAACCATCTCACCCAAAACAATACCTACGCCATATTTTTCTTCACCTGTTTTCTTACCATGTTGCCGGTAATATTTCTTCAGCATAAAATAATATTGGCAAACGCCTTCCTTTTGTTGGCTTTGCGCCGCTTGATGAGTTTGCGAAGCGATAAGAATTCAGAAAAAAAAATTCTCGACGCCAGCATTTGGATTACCCTGGCTTCCCTGTTTTATTTTTGGAGTCTATTACTCTTCGTTCCGCTGTGGATTGCCATCTTGCAGAAGCCCAATTCAACCTATAAACAAATGTTGGTTCCCATCACGGGATTTTTGGCGGTTTTTGTAATAAATACAGCGTACCAAATGCTTGCAACCGATACGTTTTCCTGGTTTTTGAATTGGAAGGATGAGGTTGGTTTTGACTTTTCAGCCTATAATTCGGCTGCCATTTTGGTTCCCGTCACCATTATGCTCGCATTTTATATTTGGACCGCGGTATATCGAATTTTAAGAATCTCGAAGTTGTCGTTAAAGGAAAGACCCAACCACCTTTTGCTGCTGTATGTAAGTTTTACCACTCTGTTCATAGCACTGGGAGCTCCTGAAAAGACTGGGGCTGAGCTGTTTTTTATTATGGCGCCCGTTGCGATAATAAGTGCCAATTATATTGAAAGTCCCGAAAAGGAACAATATCGGGAAAAGGATATGGCCGAATTTTGGTTTAAGGAAATCATGCTGTGGTTGGTTGTGATTTTGCCGTTTGTATTTCTGTTTTTATGATTACGGTGAATCTCGAAAATATTGAAAGGGAATTAAAGCAGAGACTTCCGTATAATTACAGTTGGGGCCAAAAGCAAAATGATGAATGGGACCGCTATACCAACTTTATTTACAGCACACAGGAGTGGGCGGGGTTAATCTTGAAAATGAAGCAGGCAATTGCAGAACATAAACTCGATAAACGAAGTTTGTTCAATTACGCCGCCAATCGCTGGTACAATTTCTGGAGCGCCGTGGCGGTGGAACATATTTTTTCTGAAACTGAAAATATAAAAATGGTAGCCGAAACCAAAGATTCCGAAAAGGATTTTTATCTCTTCGGAATTCCCTTTGACCATAAAACCTCCGTCTTTCCAAAACACTTCAACCAAACCTTTGAATACGCCCAAAATCATAAAAATGAATTGATAGAATGGCTCTACAAAAACCAAAGCACCCAAAAACGGCACCATTTTAAAAACCGTCTATTCATTGTGGTTTATGCTGAAAATGGGGAACAGTGGAAGTTGAAAGCTGAAATCGGTTTGCTAAAAAATGCTATTCAAAAATATATAGCTACTTTCAGGCCGGAGCAGTTGCAATCATTTACTTTTGTTGACGGACAGCAAACTTTAAGCGATATTATCTGGGTTTCCAAATGAATTACATAGGTTCCAAACATAAACTCTCCAATTTCATTTTTGAAAATTTAAAGCACTCTTTTTAAACCAGATTGGCAACAAGAATTTCACTATCTTTGAATATATGAAAACATTATCCTTAAACATACCTGACGGTCTTGATATAGGGCCAAGCGAACTTGCAATATTCGTGGCATCTCGCCTTTATGAAAATGGTAAGTTGTCGTTGGGCCAGGCGGCTGAAATGGCAGGCCTAACAAAACGCACTTTTGCCGAACTTCTGGGGCATTACAATGTTTCCATCTTCAATTATCCCGCTTCAGATTTAGCAAAGGATGTTGCCAATGCCTAAAACTATTATTTCCGATACCAGCTGTTTTATTATACTTACAAACATTGGAGAATTGGATATTTTGCGGAAAGTTTATGGGGAAGTAATAACTACACCTGAAGTGGCGTCAGAATTCGGAGAGCCACTGCCGGCATGGGTAATTATAAAATCGGCAACAGACTACTATCGTCAGGCTATTTTAGAAGTTCAAATAGACAAGGGCGAATCCAGTGCAATAGCTTTAGCTTTGGAAATTGAAAACAGCACAGTTATTTTAGATGACCTAAAGGCTAGAAAAATGGCTGAACATTTGGGAATATCCTATAGTGGAACTATTGGAGTAGTAGTAAAAGCAAAACTGAAGGGGGTTATTCCTTCAATAAAACCAATCTTGCAAAAATTAAAGCAAACAGATTTCCGAATTTCTCTTGAACTTGAAACGGAAGCTCTTGGCCAAGCAAAAGAACTGCCTTAATGAACTACATTGGCTCCAAACACAAACTCTCCTCCTTCATTTTTGAAACGGTTACCGAAACCTGCGGAAATGGGCTTTCGCAAAAAACATTTTGCGACCTTTTTGCAGGCACCGGAATCGTTGGCCGAAACTTTAAACCACACGTAAAACTGGTAATCGCCAACGATGTGGAATATTACAGCTATGTGCTGAACCGAAACTATATCGGTAATAATTTTGAATTCGATTACGAAGCATTCCTAAATGAATTGAACGCTTTAAAACGCAAAAAAGGCTTCGTTTTTGAAAATTATTCCGAAGGAGGAAAAGCTGGAAGAAACTATTTTACTTCAGAAAACGGGCAGAAAATTGACGCTGTTCGTATTCAAATAGAAAATTGGAAAGAAGCTTCAACAATTACGGAAGACCAATATTTTTTCCTGCTCGCCTCTTTACTTGAAAGTGCCGATAAAGTGGCTAATACAGCTTCGGTTTATGGAGCCTATCTAAAGCACATAAAAAGATCGGCGGCAAAAACGATGGTAATTCAACCCGCACTGATAGAAAAAGATCTGTTTTCCGAAGTCTTGCCCTTGCAAAAAAACCAAATTTTCCAAAAGGACGCCAATCAGCTTATCAAGGAAATAAAAGGCGACATCCTTTATCTGGATCCGCCCTATAACGCCCGCCAGTACGGCGCCAACTATCATTTGCTGAATACTATCGCAAAATATGATACCTTTGTACCCAAGGGAAAAACCGGCCTGCGCGATTACTACAAAAGTGATTGGTGCAAAACCGGCGAAGTACTGAAAAGTTTTGCGGAATTGATTGAAAATGCACAATTCCCCTACATTTTCCTAAGTTACAACAACGAAGGATTGATGGGCCAAAAGGAAGTGCAAACGGTGATGGAACGCTTCGGGAAATACACCTTGAAAACCAAAAAATACCAACGTTTTAAAGCAGATAAAACCGAAAACCGAAACCACAAAGCCACCGAAACTTTTGAGTATTTACATATTTTGGAAAAGTATTTCGGCTCCGCTCAATGATCGGTGTCTGAGCGGAGCCGAAGACACAAATAAAAAATAACAATAAACAATAGATAATGTTCTCAGACAAAGCCAACAAAATCTTCGCAGAAGTTATAAATAAGTACCACGAGGTGAATACCGTGGACCAACCTTTCAACAATCCGTACGATAAAGACAGTCAATTGATTGAACACTTGCTATACCGAAAATGCTGGATAGATACAGTTCAGTGGCATTATGAAGATATCATCCGCGACCCGAATATTGACCCCGTTGCAGCACTGAAACTCAAGCGACAAATAGACGCTTCCAATCAGGACCGCACCGATATGGTGGAATACATTGACAGCTATTTCCTTGAAAAATTCAAGGACGTAAAAGTGAAGGATGATGCGACCATCAACACCGAAAGTCCCGCGTGGGGCATTGACAGACTTTCCATTTTAGCGCTGAAAATCTATCACATGAACGAAGAGGCAACCCGTACCGATGCTTCCCAAGAACACCAAATGGCCTGCAAGGCTAAGTTGAACGTGCTTTTGGAGCAACGCGTAGATTTAAGCACCGCCATCAATCAATTGTTGGATGATATTGCCCACGGCAGAAAGTATATGAAAGTCTATAAGCAGATGAAAATGTACAACGACGACGAGCTAAACCCGGTGCTTCGCGGAAAGAAATAATATTATTTTAAACCTAACGGGTTTTCAAAACCTGTTAGGTTTTTAAAATTCCAATGGCCAAACCCATACACATATTGGTAATCCGCCTCTCCGCCATGGGCGATGTGGCAATGACCGTTCCCGTACTTCGCGTTTTGGCGCAAACCTATCCCGAACTAAAAATCACGGTGCTTTCCCGCCCATTTTTCAAACCTTTTTTTGAAGAAATTCCCAACCTCGATTTTTTGGAAGCTGATGTATATGGCGAACACAAACGCTTCGGATTGATTAAATTGGCAAACCAAGCAAAGGATTTGGGAATTGGCGCCGTAGCAGACCTTCACAACGTAATTCGTTCCAAAATAATCACGAAATATTTAAAATTTAAGGGTTTAGAAACAGCGACTATTGATAAAGGCAGAGCGGAAAAGAAAGCCTTGATTGCTGCCAAAGGCGAAGCTATTTCACAATTAAAAACTACACACCAGCGCTATGCGGATGTTTTTGAAAAGCTCGGTTTTCCTTTAGATTTAAACACATTTACCGTCCCGCCCAAAAAACGGTTGACGCCAAAACTCAATGGCCTGATTGGCGTAGAACCAAAAAAACTCATCGGCATTGCTCCCTTTGCCGCCCATCAAAGCAAAATGTATCCTTTAAGCTTAATGGCTGAAGTAATCCGCGAATTGGATAAAACCGACAAATACCGTATATTTCTTTTTGGTGGCGGAAAGAAGGAAATAAAGCAACTTCAACAACTTGAAAATCCTTTCGCCAATGTGACCAATGTGGCCGGAAAACTCACTTTTGAGGAAGAACTCGCGCTGATTTCAAATCTGGATCTAATGCTTTCCATGGATAGCGGCAACGGGCATTTGGCGGCTATGTATGGGGTGCCGGTTGTTACACTTTGGGGCGTCACGCACCCTTATGCGGGATTTGTCCCTTTTAATCAGCCGGAAAGCAATCAATTAATGGCTGACAGAAAAAAATATCCATTAATTCCAACATCCATTTACGGCAATAAATATCCTCCCAATTATGAGTTAGTGATGAATACGATACCACCTGAAACAGTGGTATCGAAAGTGGAAAAGGTTATATAGTTACCACACTAACTAAACTAATTTGGTCTTCAACTTGACAACGGCTCCTAAATCATTTATATTTACAAGTCTTTAACCCTACCATCTTCTTCTTTTACCTTACTGCTGTGTCTACCCGCCAAAAAAAGAACAAGAAGATATTTTGGAATATTAGCCACACCATTATAACTATATGCCGACTGTATGCCGACTGTATGCTGACTGTATGCTGACTGTATGTCGACTCTATGCCGACCCAACCCCATATATAACTTATATATAATCCCAAGATTCCCCGTAAAATGCCTTTTCTCAGGTGCCATTATATGTTCGCCTCTCCCTTGAGTTCTTTTCAAAATCAAAATATAGGGATTAACCATTTGAAAAACCTATTTTAGAACCTATAGAAGAGAAGGTTTGAATGAAATATCAGCTTAGCTATTAAACGACACAGGAACCCTGCCCAAATTTTTTTGGAATTTGAAATTTCAAAAATTTGGAATTTCAACCTTTACACATCATCATAATCCACAACAACTTTCGCAGTTGTAGGATGAGCTTGGCAGGTAAGTATCAAACCATCCGCAATCTCGGCTTCAGTGAGGATTTGGTTTTTGCGCATTTCCGCCTTTCCTTCTTTTAGGCGGGCGATACAGGTACTGCAAATTCCGCCTTGGCAGGAATAGGGTGGGTCTAAACCTTCGTCCAACGCAGCTTCAAGAATACTTTTGGTCTGCGGCATTTCAAAAACTTCCTCTTCGTCATCCAGAATTACCGTAATGCTGGTATTGCCGTCGTGTTTTTCAACCAAAAGCCCTTTTTCAGCAGTAGAGAAAAGCTCGTGATGAATTTGTTTCGAATTGATTCCGTTGTGCTTCAAGGTTGCGGAAACTTCGTCAATCATCTGTTCGGGACCGCACAGATAAAAGGCTTCAAAAGTTATCTGCCCGTACTTATTTTTCAGGTAAAAATTAACCAGGGAGCGACCTATTCTTCCAAATTGCGCATCCTCCAACTTTTCTCGGCTATAGACAAATTCAACATCAAACCGCTCCGGAAATTTATCCTGCAATTGAACGATTTCGTCATAAAACATGGTTTCCTTTTTATTCTGATTGCCGTAAATAAGTAAAAACGAACTTTTTGGCATTTCTTCCAAAGTGCTTTTTATCAATGAAAGCACGGGGGTTATCCCGCTTCCTGCGGCAAAGGCCACGTAATTTTTCAGGTTTGGCTCCAAAATAAATTTTCCCGTGGGCGGCATCACTTGCAGCGTATCGCCCGCTTTTAGGTCTTTGTTTGCATATTCTGAGAAGGCTCCTTTTTCCACTTTTTTCACGGCAACCTTCAGCAGGCCGCTTTTGGGTGAGCTACAGATGGAATACGCCCGGCGCAGCTCCTTGCCGTCTTTTTGATGTTTTATGGTAATATATTGCCCAGCCTTAAATGCAAAGGTATTTTTTAGATTTTCGGGAACTTTAAAAGTAACGGAAACGGAGTTTGGCGTTTCTTTTTTTACTTCGGAAACGGTAAGCGCATGAAATTCGCCCATAATTGTGAAATTTTTCTGCAAAAGTACAAATGAATTGAAGGAAACAAAGATTCAGCGCCCTTATTATGAAGGATTTTTTCGGTCTTTCCCTAAGTAGATATTAAAAAGAAATGTATTTTTACCGCTCTTTAGTGATTCTACATACTAAAATAGAACCTTTTAAGTTTGAATATTATATAAACCGAAACCATTTTGAAGGGCACATATAAACTAACGCTATTTGTTCTCGCTGTTGTTTTTCTGGCAGCGTGTTCACGCAAAAAAAATACTTTCCTAAACCGTAATGTTCACGCGGTTACTACCGAATACAACACGCTTTATAACGGCAACATGGCGTTTACCGATGCCAAGGAGCAGTTAGCCTTTGGCTTTCGCGATAATTTTTGGGAAATACTCCCCGTAGAGCGAATTGAAATTGAAGAGGCCGAAACCAAAGCTCCCGGTGCGGCTAAGGGTCAAGGCGGCGGCGGCTTTAACCGTGCCGAGGAAAAAGCCGCAAAGGCCATCCAAAAACACTCGATGTACATTGATGGCAAGGAATACAATCCACAAATAGATGAGGCCTATATGTTGTTGGGGAAAGCGCGCTATTACGACGGCCGCTTCATTCCTGCGCTGGATGCTTTCAATTTTATTTTGGACCGCTATCCCACCAGTAACAATATAAACGTTGCAAAGGTCTGGAAAGCTAAAACCAACATTCGCCTAAAAAATGAGGAATTCGCCATTGAAAATCTCAAGAAAATGTTTGAGCAGGCCGAACTTGACGAAGAGGAAATAGCAGATGGTGCCGCAATGATGGCGCAAGCCTTTATTAACTTGGATTCGCTACAACCGGCACTTGAATATATCAAAATGGCCGCCGAAAACGTGAAGGACAAGGAGTTGAAGGGAAGATATACCTTCATCAAAGGGCAGCTTTACAACCGTTTGGGCGAAAAGGACAGTGCGAACATCGCATTTGATGAGGTGATTGATATGAACCGCAAAACCTCGCGGGCTTATTTAATAAATGCCTATTTGGAAAAGGGCAAAAATTTTGACTATGATAAGGGCGACCGCACCGCGTTTTTGGAACTTTTGCAAGACCTTGAAAAAAATCGTGAAAACCGTCCCTTCTTGGATAAAATCTACAACCAGTTTGGCGATTATTACCGCAACAGCGACAGCATTGGGACTGCCGTAAAATATTATAACAAGTCCATCAAGGCTTTTAGACAGGACCGGATTCTTCAGTCGGTAAACTATCAAACCCTTGCCGAAATTAACTTCGACCATGCAAAGTATAAGACCGCCGGGGCTTATTATGACAGTACCTTGACGTTTCTGGAAGCGAATAGCCGCCAGTGGAGACGTATCACCAAAAAACGTGAAAACCTAGACGATGTAATAAAGTATGAGGACATTGCCACAACCAACGACAGCATCCTGAAATTGACAAAAATGAGCGAGGCAGAACAACTTGCTTATTTTACGGACTATACAACTAGACTAAAGGAACAGGCAATAAAAGATTCTTTGGAAACGATAAAAGTTGAACAAAACATCGCGAATAAAGAATTCTACGAAAAAGGAAAAACAGCTTCAGGCCCAAACAAGGGAAGCACCTTCTATTTCTACAATGCTTCCACCGTGGCTTACGGAAAGGGTGAATTCAGAAAGATTTGGGGAGACCGAAAGTTGGAGGACAATTGGAGACTTTCCAGCAAAAGAACTTCGTTGATTGACAATGACGAGGAAATAGTAGCCGCTGCGCCTATTTCCGAAAACGAACTTTACAAACCACAAACGTATATATCAAAAATCCCGACCGACGAAAAGGTGATTGACAGCTTGGCGAAGGACCGAAATTTTGCATATTATCAATTGGGTCTTATTTATAAGGAAAAATTCAAGGAATACACTCTGGCGGCAAATAGGCTCGAAAAATTGCTCACTTACAGTCCGGAGGAGCGATTGGTGGTGCCGGCGAAATACAATTTGGTGAAAATTTATGAAATTCTGGAAAATCCTACAGCTTCTGATAAATATAGGAATGACATCTTAACAAATCACGGTGATACACGTTATGCAGAAATTCTCCGCAATCCAAACTCGCAATTGCCTACCGATGAATCCAGCCCTGAGTACAAGTACAAGCAATTGTACAAGGAGTTTGAAGCAGCAAAATATGCCGAGGTAATTCAAAAGGCAGATGAGTATATGATGGTTTATAATGGTAATGATATAGTTCCAAAATTTGAACTTTTAAAGGCGACCGCCATTGGCCGCCAGCAAGGTTTTGAAGCATATAAAAAAGCGCTGAATTTTGTTTCGTTAAACTATCCGAGTACCGAGGAAGGAAAACAAGCGCAGGAAATTTACAATACCACCCTGCCCTTGATCGCTTCAAAAGATTTTGTTCCCGAACAGGAAAACGAAAGCTGGAAGTTGGTGTATAAATTTAACACTGAAGAGGCGCAGGAGGCACAAAAATTAAAGGAAACATTGGACAAGGCGATAGAAGACCTGCGGTACACAAATATGTCAACCTCTATTGATTATTACGATCCCCAAACCAAGCTAGTTATAGTACACGGACTAAGAACCAAAATGGGTGCCCGTGGTTTTGGTGAAGTTTTGAAGGAAAGAAAGGAATCAAAAATAAAACATCCGTTCTTTGAAATCGCAACTCCCAATTATAAAATCATTCAAATACATAAAAATCTGGAGGATTACCTTAAGAATGATGTAAGCGAATAAAGCCCAAATTCAACAAACCGAACAACAGAATAGTAACCTTTTAAACCCACTGCTATGTTTTCAGACAAAAAAGAAAAGCGCATTGCTGCCGAACCCGGCTCTGCCCAGAATAGAATTAATGAAGGTACAAAACTTAAAGGCGATATATCTTCCACTGGTTTTTTTAGAATCGACGGCACGGTGGAAGGTACCGTAAAAACCCCATCAAAAGTAGTTTTGGGCAAATCAGGCGTCATTATAGGTAACCTTACCTGTGAAAATGCCGATATCGAAGGCAGGTTTGAGGGCAATCTTCAAGTTTCCGGAACGCTCTCTTTGAGGTCCACTGCGGTAATTGAGGGCGATGTAACCGTTGGCAAACTGGCCGTGGAACCTGGAGCTACCATGAATGCTTCTTGTGTAATGCAGGATGGCCTTCCGAAGAATACGAAAACGGAACCCAATTCCAGCGTTGATGCTTCCAAAACTCATTCCTATGACCGAAAGCCGAAGGTCAGGAATGCAGTAGAATCCTAAAACCCGGTCTAAATATTTATTGTAAATGTCGGATAACAAGAACAACCTTCGTAAATGGGCCGTCTTTTCCGGCATTGCAATACAGATGGGCGTAACTATTGGTATTGGGGTATTTGCTGGCCGAAAATTGGACGAAAGTTTTCCAAATAAATATTCCGCCTATACTATCCTATTTTCGCTTCTCGGTGTTTTTATTGCGCTTTACGCCGTTATCAAACAACTTCAGAATATGAACAAAAATGATTGAAAGTTTTGAAATTGGATAGATTTTATAAAATTCCCGCGCTATTAATTCTTATTACCCTTCCGCTTTTTTTTGTGCATAAACTGGCGGTTGAGAGCCTTTCGGAAAATTTTGTTTTTTATTATGCCGTCTGGAAAATATACCTCTTCCATTTTATAGTGGCGCTTAGTATTCTTTCCGTACTCTTTCTAATAAGCAAAAAAGCTCCAAATTATGTGGGCTACGCTTTTCTCGGCTTTGTTTTGTTGAAGATGGTTGCCGCTGTGGTGTTTTTAATTCCACTCATCAAAATGGAAAATGTTTCAAAAATACCCGATTTCATTTCTTTTTTCATTCCATATTTTATCTACCTCTTTTTGGAGATCGTGCTCACCTTAAGGCTTTTGAAGCAATCTGCAGCTTAAAGACACACAATGATTTTCAGAAAAATAAAACATTTACATCTCCCCTTTTTTTTATGGTTAAAAGTTGTACTTTTGCACAAATTTTAACGAGCACAATATTTTATAGTTATTAACATATGAGGCTTACTCAAACACTTATCGGTAGCTTAGCATTAATGTTCTTTTTATTGATGCCCCTAAAAGGTACCGCCTCGGACCCAAACCAAAACGATGGCGACGGAAAATTTGACCCGAAGGAATTAATTAATAGTCACGTATGGGATTCGCACGAATTTCATATTGCAGACTGGTCCGGACACCCCATAACCTTGGCACTCCCAGTAATCCTTTGGACAGAAAATGGCCTTACTATTTTTCCCTCCTCAGAATTTCATCACGACAATAGCGGAACTACCGTGGTAGAAGCTAACGGACAAGAGTTTGTTAAGTATAGAGAGCATATTTTTTATGCCGATCGTTTTGATAAGGAGAAATTTGAGTCGGCCAGTACTATGGGGCGACCTTTTCTGTATGAGGACAGACCTTTGGATTTCTCCATTACGAAAACGGTGTTTTCTATGATCTTGGTGTCCCTTCTTTTGATTCTTATATTCGGTTTTGCCGCACGTTCTTATAAGAAAAACAAAAAAGCGCCCAAAGGTATTTCTGGACTTTTGGAACCCGTTATTCTTTTTGTTCGTGACGAGATTGCAGTGCCTAATATCGGTACTCACAAATATCAAAAATACATGCCGCTGTTATTGACCATCTTTTTCTTTATTTGGTTGAATAACCTTATCGGCCTTATTCCATTTTTCCCGTTTAGCGGAAACGTGACAGGAAATATTATTTTCACCTTGGTGATGGCGGTTATTGTTTTCATAGTTACCATTTTCAGTGGAAACAAATATTACTGGAAACACATTCTTGCGCCTAATGTGCCAAAAGCATTATACCCTATTATGATCCCGATTGAAATTATTGGGATGTTTACAAAACCCTTTGCACTTATGGTTCGTTTATTTGCGAACATTACCGCTGGGCATATTATAATTTTGAGCCTTGTGGGCTTGATTTTTATTTTCGAAACTGCCGCCATTTCGCCGGTGTCAATAGCATTCGTACTTTTCATGAGCGTGCTGGAACTTTTGGTTGCCGCACTACAAGCCTATGTATTTACCTTGCTTGCGGCCCTGTTTATTGGTCAGGCAGTAGAGGAGCATCATTAATTATTGTTTAATTATTTTAAAACGTTTCAATTATGACAGGAACATTAGCAGCAGTAGGAGCAGGACTGGCCGTAATCGGTGCCGGAATTGGTATTGGTAAAATCGGTGGTTCAGCAATGGACGCTATCGCAAGACAGCCAGAAGCTACAGCAAAGATTCAAACCGCAATGATTATTGCAGCGGCCCTTGTAGAGGGTGTTGCACTTTTCGCAGTGGTTGTGGCATTGATTGCCTAATTTTTAAAATACAACATTTCGTGGCGGTTGGCCGCGAAATGTTGTTTTAAACAAAGAAGTTTTTAAAAAAATATCATCAAATGAATATAGTAGCACCAGAGAGTTTAATATTTTGGACCACCATCATATTTTTATTGCTTTTGTTTCTTTTGCGAAAATTTGCGTGGAAACCAATTTTGGGCGCCGTAAGATCTCGTGAAACATCTATAAACGATGCATTGGAAGCCGCCGAAAAGGCCAAGCTTGAAATGCAGAACATGCACGCAGACAATGAAAAACTGCTTCAGGAGGCCCGCGCAGAACGCGAGGCAATGATGAAGGAAGCCCGCGAGCTGAAAGCAAAGATGATTGCTGATGCCAAAGAAGATGCCAAGCTGGAAGCAGACAAAATGGTAGCCCAGGCACAAGCCGCTATCGAAAGCGAAAAGAAAGCCGCCATTGCCGAGTTGAAACAACAGGTAGCGAGCCTTTCTTTGGAAATAGCAGAAAAAGTAGTGAAGCACGAACTTTCTGACAGCGATAAGCAAATGAAGCTTGTAAATGAAATGTTGGGTGAAGCCAAATTAAACTAATTATTCAATGAGCAGAGCAGCGATACGATACGCGAAAGCAATTTTGCAGAAAGCAAACGAAAACAACACAGAAGCCGTTGTTTTTGGCGATATGCAATCTGTTTATAAAACAATTGAAGACAGCCGCGAATTGCAGGCCGTTCTTCAAAGCCCCGTAATTAAAGCCAACGATAAAAAAGATGCGCTTTTGAAAATCTTCAACGGGCAGTCAGAGGCTACGCATTCGCTAATCAATATTTTAATAGCAAACAAGCGCGCTTCCCTGTTGGGCAGTGTGGCAAAAAGCTATGTGGATATTTATAATGACCAGCAAGGAGTAAAAGCCGCAACAGTAATTACGGCCGTACCGCTTACTCCAGAAATGGAAACAAAAGTATTGGCAAAGGTGAAGGAATTAACCGGCAGTGATAAGGTAACACTCAATAGTGAAATCGATTCTGATATCATCGGAGGTTTTATTCTCCGTATGGGCGATATTCAGTACAACGCGAGTATCGCAAACCAATTAGGAAATTTAAAAAGAGAATTCAGTAAATCAATATAATAAGGAAATTAGGTTTAGTCTAACGTCTAAAATCTAACATCTAATATCTAAAAAAATGGCAGAAGTAAAACCAGCTGAAGTATCAGCAATATTAAAGCAACAACTTACAGGTTTTGAAGCAAACGCTTCCCTAGATGAAGTAGGAACTGTTTTGACCGTGGGTGACGGGATTGTTCGTGCATACGGACTCTCAAACGCCCAGTACGGCGAATTGGTTGCCTTTGAAAGTGGTCTTGAAGGTATTGTATTGAACCTTGAGGAAGACAACGTAGGTATCGTACTTTTAGGACCTTCAAAAGAAATTAAGGAAGGTTCAACCGTAAAGCGTACCCAGCGTATCGCTTCACTTAAGGTAGGTGAAGGTATTGTAGGTCGTGTGGTAAACACCTTGGGCCAGCCTATCGATGGTAAAGGTCCTATCACTGGTGAAACTTACGAAATGCCTTTGGAGCGCAAAGCGCCGGGGGTTATTTATCGTCAGCCGGTAACCGAGCCACTTCAAACTGGTATTAAGTCTATCGATGCAATGATTCCCGTGGGCCGTGGTCAGCGTGAGCTTGTAATTGGTGACCGTCAAACTGGTAAATCTACAGTTTGTATCGATACCATTATAAATCAAAAAGAATTTTACGATGCAGGAAAGCCTGTATATTGTATCTATGTAGCCATTGGGCAAAAAGCTTCAACCGTTGCGAACATCGCGCAGGTTTTGGAAGAAAAGGGAGCTTTGGCCTACACGACCATCGTTGCCGCAAACGCATCAGATCCTGCGCCAATGCAGGTGTATGCTCCTTTCGCAGGTGCTGCAATTGGTGAATATTTCCGCGACACTGGTCGTCCAGCATTGATTGTTTATGATGATCTTTCAAAACAAGCGGTAGCATACCGTGAGGTTTCACTTTTGCTTCGTCGTCCACCGGGACGTGAGGCATACCCTGGAGACGTTTTCTTCCTTCACTCAAGATTGTTGGAGCGTGCCGCTAAGGTAATTGCCGATGATGATATTGCAAAGGAAATGAACGACCTTCCAGATTCTTTGAAAGGCCTTGTAAAAGGTGGTGGATCATTGACCGCTCTTCCTATTATTGAAACACAGGCGGGTGACGTTTCGGCATATATTCCAACAAACGTAATTTCGATTACCGACGGTCAGATTTTCCTTGATGGAGATTTGTTCAACGCAGGGGTTCGTCCAGCTATTAACGTAGGTATTTCGGTATCGCGTGTGGGTGGTAACGCACAGATTAAATCGATGAAAAAAGTAGCAGGTACCTTGAAACTGGATCAGGCAGCTTTCCGTGAATTAGAAGCGTTCGCAAAATTCGGTTCCGATCTTGATGCTGCAACCTTGAACGTAATCGAAAAAGGAAAGCGTAACGTAGAAATTTTGAAACAATCTGAAAACGATCCGTACACGGTGGAAGACCAAATTGCGGTAATCTACGCAGGTTCTAAAAACCTGATGCGTAACGTGCCTGTTGAAAAAGTAAAGGAATTTGAAAGAGATTACCTGGAAATGTTGAACGTAAAGCACAGAGATACGCTAAACGATCTTAAAGCAGGTAAACTTACAGATGAGGCAATAGATGTAATGACATCTGTTGCAGCAGATCTTTCAGCAAAGTATAAGAAGTAAAAATCTCCGTGCTCTCTGTGCCTCTGTGGTTTTTTTCACCACAAAGACACAGGGAACACAGAGTAGCTTAATATAAAAACATGGCTAACTTAAAGGAAATTAGAAACAGAATATCATCCGTAAGCTCAACGATGCAGATTACCAGTGCCATGAAAATGGTTTCTGCCGCAAAGTTGAAAAAGGCCCAGGATGCTATTACGGCAATGCGCCCCTATTCTGAAAAACTTACCGAACTTTTGCAAAACCTAAGCGCCACGCTTGATGCCGATACCGGCAGCAAATATTCAGACCAGCGCGAGGTGAACAAAGTCTTGGTGGTTGCCATTACCAGTAACCGTGGTTTGGCAGGAGCTTTCAATACCAATATTATAAAAGAAGCACGCAATTTGGCAGCAAACACCTTTGCTGGCAAGCAAGTGGATTTTATGACACTCGGAAAAAAAGGTAATGATATTCTTAAAAAGAGCGGAACCATTGTTGAAAATAACAATGCTATTTTTGACGATCTTTCTTTTGAGAATACTTCAGAAATCGCCGAAAAATTGATGCTTCTTTTTTCCGAAGGGAAATATGACAAAATTATTGTTGTGTACAATAACTTCAAAAATGCGGCTACACAAATAGTGATGACTGAGCAATTTTTGCCAATTATGCCTCCCAAACCCATTGAAGGCCAAAAAGCAAAGACCAGTGAAACCTTCTACATTTTTGAACCTTCAAAAGAGGAAATTGTTGAGGCGTTAATTCCAAAGAGTTTGAAAATGCAGTTGTTCAAATCCCTGCGCGATAGCGTAGCAAGTGAGCACGGCGCACGTATGACGGCTATGCACAAAGCAACCGACAACGCAACCGAACTTCGCGATGCGTTGAAACTACAATACAACAAAGCACGTCAGGCTGCCATTACCAATGAAATCCTTGAGATTGTGGGTGGTGCCAATGCCTTGGCGGGATAAATTGCGAGGAACGAATCAATCTGTGTATTGATTAGCGTTAAGCTTAAAAAATCCAAACCCCATAGGTTTTCAAAACCTGTGGGGTTTTTTGTTAGCCCATAATTGATTACCTTCATTCAAAATTATTCAAATGAAAAAAGCACTTCTTATAGCTTTCGTTCTTTTCTGTGCCATACTGCAGGCCCAAAATCAAAAGGGAGAAATGATACTTTCAGTTGCGGTTTCTCCCTATCCAACGACGACCAACAATGAAGATGATTTTGGAACCATCGGGCTGGCCAGTTTTGAGTTTTTCGTTTCCGATAAGGTTTCCCTTTCCGGAAGTTTTTTCACTTCAAATAATACGTTAATAAAGGACAATAGCGGCGTCACGATCCATTCCTATGGTTTTGTTCCGTCCATCCATTATTACTTTGTAAACAAGGAAAGATGGAACGTTTTCGCACAAGCGGGTTACGGCTTTGGGTTCGAAGACCAAACGCAGGGATATATTGAGAACAGTGCCTTGACTATCTATAACATTGGTCCCGGCGCGCATTATCGCATTGGTGAAAAATTATATTTAAAGTTGCTGCTGCCCTACTTCAGTGCCCGGAATATTACGTTAAACGTAGATGCAGCTGATGGAATTGCAGGGTTTTTGGGTCTCGGTTTTAAATTTTAGAAATTTTGTGTTCAATATATTTGTACTTTTAATGAATGATGAAGAACATAAAATATATAGCCATCCTTTTAACGGTACCCTTGTTGCTGTTTGGATTTTCCAACTGTGGCGGAGCAAAGGCAGACGGTTTAAAAACGTCTTTTGAACAAAATCCTCCCTTTAAAATTTCCGATGCATATTACCAAAATTGGGTTGCGGGCGTAAAGGAAGGCGGTTCTGGCACCAACGTGCACATTATCTTCAGCGAAATCCAACCCGATGTGGTTATTCAGAATATATATTTCAGAAACCATATTCTTGAGGCAAAGGGCAATATAAACGAGCCAAAACAATTTGTGGGCTATCTTAAAAAGGAGTCCCAACGCGATGTAATTATGGATGCCGACCCGATGAAAGAAGTCCAAAATACTCCATCGAAAGCATTTCCGTTTCAGTTGGAAAACAATCAAGCTGTTTTGGAGTATTGGTTTGAAGGAAAAAAGCATTATTTCAAAATTTCCAATCTTTCGGAAAAGGAAATGATTCCCTATCCGCAAGCGAATCCAAACCAACATGAATAGTTATGCAGACTATCAATCTGGAAGAAAAGTTTTCAACCTTTAAAAAGCATTGGCATCCGCACCAAATAGCCATTGTGGACAATATGCAAGTGCTTTTGGCGAAGTTGAAGGACGAATTTGTATGGCACAAGCACGAGGAAGAAGATGAATTGTTTTTAGTGCAAAAGGGCACTTTGGAAATGCACTTTCGCGATAAAGTTGAAATCGTTTCCGAAGGCGAAATAATCGTGGTTCCAAAAGGTGTGGAACATTGCCCAAAAACGCAGAATGGCGAAGAGGTACACGTGCTTCTTTTTGAAAAACTTTCCACAAAACACACTGGGAATGTAACTTCGGAAAAAACCGTTTCCGAATATCCTAAAATTTAAAAAACCTCGAATACACGAATTATTAGATCTAAATAATTCGTGTATTCGTGGTAAAAAAAATATGAAAATACTTCACTTAGACAAAAACCATCCGCTTCTGCTGGAAAAACTTTCCGAAGCAGGATTTATAAATGAAGAAAACTACAAAGCCTCAAAAGCTGAAATTGAGGAAATTATTTCAGGTTACGAAGGAATCGTGATTCGAAGCCGTTTCAACATTGACAAACAATTTCTCGATGCAGCCAAAAACCTGAAATTTATTGCCCGGGTTGGCGCCGGTCTGGAAAGCATCGATACCGAATATGCCGAAAAACTGGGTGTAAAATTGATCGCCGCGCCCGAAGGCAATAGAAACGCCGTGGGCGAACATGCGCTCGGGATGCTTCTTTCGCTATTCAACAACCTAACTAAAGCCGACAGCGAAGTTAAAAATGGCCTTTGGAACCGTGAAGCCAACCGTGGGATAGAACTGGACGGAAAAACCGTTGGAATCATCGGGTACGGCAATATGGGCAAAGCGTTCGCAAAAAAACTTCGTGGGTTTGACTGCGAAGTGCTCTGTTTCGACATAAAAGAAAATGTGGGCGATGAAAACGCAAAACAGGTTTCATTGCAGAAACTTCAACAGAACGCAGATGTTTTGAGCCTCCACACCCCGTGGACGCCGTTGACGGACAAAATGATAAATTCAGAATTTATCAATTCGTTTTCAAAACCGTTTTGGCTCATAAATACCGCTCGCGGTAAAAGTGTGGTCACGGCCGATTTGGTTTCGGCATTAAAAGCTGGAAAAATCCTCGGCGCGGGATTGGATGTTTTGGAATTTGAAAAACTATCTTTTGAAACGCTTTTTGATTCGGACAATCTTCCCAATTCCTTAAAAGAACTGTTCGCGATGGACAATGTAATTCTAAGTCCGCACATTGCCGGATGGACGGTTGAAAGCAAAGAAAAATTGGCAACGGTTATTGCGGAAAAAATAATTGAAAATTTCAAAAAATAATATAAATGAAAAAAAGAGTCACGGGCATTGGCGGCATAT
This sequence comes from Aequorivita vladivostokensis, assembly GCF_000952855.1. Lineage (GTDB taxonomy): Bacteria > Bacteroidota > Bacteroidia > Flavobacteriales > Flavobacteriaceae > Aequorivita > Aequorivita vladivostokensis. The sequence goes on from NZ_JSVU01000004.1 coordinate 300,978, forward strand.
TTTTTAAGACCAAAAATCCCGATAAAACTAAGGAATGGTATAAAAACCATTTGGGACTGAACACCGATAATTACGGCTGTACTTTTTGGTGGCAGGACGAAAACGGCAACAAATGCTCAACGCAATGGAGCCCATTTAATGCAGACACCAACTACTTTTCGCCCAGCGAAAAAGAATTTATGGTTAACTACCGGGTGGAAAACTTGGAAGAATTACTGAAAGTTTTAAAAGAAGAAGGTGTAACAATTGTGGGCGAGATGCAGACCTATGATTACGGAAAATTCGGCTGGATACTCGATCCCGATGGAAATAAAATTGAACTTTGGGAACCGGTGGACGAAGCATTTCTATAAATTTAATTACATTTAAACCAATTTTTAAACCAATCAAAAAGAAATGGAACAACAAACAACCGAAAACTGGAATCAGCCCTCACAGCCATATCCGCAAGAAAACAAGAAAGTTCTGGCGGGCATTTTGGGTATTTTACTGGGAGGCTTTGGCATTCACAAATTCATTTTGGGATACACCCAAGAAGGCATTATCCAAATAATAATTACCGTTGTAACCTGTGGAATAGGCAGTATCATCGGTCTAATTGAGGGCATTATCTACCTTACCAAAAGCGATGAGGAATTTTACCAAACCTATCAAGTAGGTAAAAAAGGATGGTTTTAAAAAATATTGGCCTTTGGAAATTTTTTCAAAGGCCTTTTAGTTGTATCACGTTAAAAGAAAGATAAATGAGCAACTACGGCGCAATTCCCAATTTAATTTATAGCGATGCCAATGCCGCGGTTTCATTTTTGAAAAAGGCGTTCGGATTTAAGGAGCACGGTGTTTATAAAGACGACAACGGCAACATATTTCACGCACATCTAATATTGGGCAAGGCTTTGGTAATGGTAAATACATTCAATCCCGACACCGCATTTGGTAAAATGCTGAACCTCCCCAAAAACCTTAACGGTTACAATACCCAAACACCTTATTTTATAATTGAGCATGTTGATGAACATTACAAGAATTCAAAAGCAAATGGCGCTGAAATAGTAATGGAAATTAAAGACGAAGACTACGGTGGCCGTGGCTACAGCTGCAAAGATCCCGAAGGAAATATTTGGAGCTTTGGAAGCTATAATCCATTTTCAGAAAAGTAAAATTTAAAAAAATAAAGCTATGAGAATCATCCTTTCAACCCTTGCCGCAGTGTTGCTTTGCGTGAGTTGCAAAAATCCAAAAAATGAAGAAATCTCTTCGGAAAATGTGAAAGTTGCTACCGAGCAATTATGCTTCAGAAATGAATATCCCTTCCCCGACAGCACCGAAAATATCGACGTTCTAAACCTTGACCTGCAAATAAAGGGCGATTTGGTAACGGGCAATTACAATTGGCTGCCTGCATTGAAAGACCAGCGCAACGGAACCTTGGTGGGGACAATTCAAAATAAAACCATCAACGCAACCTATCGCTATATGCAAGAAGGCATGGAAGCTACAGCCGAAATAACAATTATGCTTAAAGATGATAAGGCCATTGTAACGGGAGACAATCCCCAATCCGGATTGGATACGGAGGTCGCAAAAATTGATTGTAGCTCTAAATAAGGGCTTTATGGTTGGAGAGGCTATAAAGATTTCTTAATACTGAATTTTTAATTCTCTTGCTTAAGTACTGCTACAATTTGCGGCACATCTTTCTTTTCAAAGAAATAAATGGTTTTTACCAAATATCTCAAAATCCAGCTTTTTTGATGGATCAACTTGTCGGCAAGCGTTGCAATTATAGTATCACGCGTTTTTATTTCTTCCTTTTTACTATGTGAAAAATGATACTGGTTGGCGAAAAGCCATGCGCCGTCCCGTGCTACGTTTATACTGAAACTAACCAGCTTGTCCTCGCGGCCTTTTCCAAATCTATCCAGCAAACCGAACAAGGGCGATACCGAAATAATCTTGGCTTCCACATTTGCGATCATTGAACCGAGAATAGCATTTATTTTATGGAAATCGTTCTCAAAATCCATCAACTCGCCATCATCGACCACGGTTTCTGCAACGGCAATTCCCAAATCCAGATTTATATGCGCATTGATGCCCAACAGCAGATGCTGCATAATCAACAAATTTCCCTTTTTTGCAGCTTCAAAGGCTTTTTTCCAACTTTTAGTAAAAGGTTTTTTTTTGCCTAAACATTCGTAAGCCTCAATATATCTGTTCGCGAAGAGCACGTCCAGCTTTTCCATGCGCGGATTGTTTTCGAATTCATTGTTGAGAATTCCCTCTTTTATGCGAACGGTAACTTTTCTGTAAAGTATAGGGAAATATGCCATACAGGAGTTTTTGGCACATTCGGCGTCGATAATATTGTCCAACCGTGCTATAACCTCATCAATAGTTTTTGCAGCCATATTGAACAGTTTTTAAAATCGAATTAATCGGGATTTACTTTTTCGTTTGAAGTTTCCGTATCGGCACCGTCACCATTTTTATCTGAATATTTCTTTTCAAGCTCTGCCTGAAATTCCTCCATCACAGGCTTTACCGTACTTTCGGGCAAGTCTGCTATTCGGATGTACATCAACCCGTCAACAGCATTATTAAAAAGAGGATCTACGTTGAAGGCCACAACCTTTGCATTCTGTTTGATATATTTTTTGATAAGCACTGGCAACCGAAGGCTTCCCGGCTCCACTTCGTCAATTATTTTATCGAATTTATTGAGGTCAGCCTCGCTCTCGTCAAAGATAAAATCCTTGTCTGCATCTTTCAGTTTTACCTTGTATTCCTTTTTTGGGTTGATGTATTGCGCCACATAGGGGTCGTAATAGTTTGATTTCATAAACTCGATCATCAAACTTTTTGAGAATTCCGAAAACTTGTTGCTGATGCTCACACCGCCAATTAAATAACGGTGTTCGGGATAGCGCAGGGTCGTGTGGACAATTCCTTTCCAAAGAAGAAAAAGCGGCATCGGGCGCTGTTGGTATTCCTTTATGATGAAAGCGCGGCCCATCTCGATGGATTTGCTCATCATTTCATACAGTTCGGGCTCAAAACGAAACAGATCCTGCAGATAAAAACCATTGATCCCAAAACGCGGAAAAATCTCCGAACCGAGCCCCATTCGGTAAGCTCCGGCCATTTTCTGGGCATCGTTGTCCCACAAAAACATATGGTGGTAGTAGCTGTCAAACTTATCGAGATCGGTGCTGTTATTAGTACCCTCGCCAACTTCGCGGAAGGTGATTTCACGTAGCCTTCCTATTTCTTGAAGTATATAGGGAATGGTATTGGCACGCGCCAAAAAAACCTCATAATTTTTGCTGATAAGGAGACGTTTGTCGTCCTGCCGAAGCTTTTCTATTTCTGCTTCCATCGCTTTTAGCGGAATGGGTCCGGCAATTTTCTTCGGCGGTTTTGGAAATTTCAGCGTTTTCGGGATGTTGTCCAATAACTTTTTCTTTTGAAATGCATTGGAAAGCATATAGGTCTTCTTCCGAAGAAATTCGGTAAAAACAGGCAACGCCTCGTGTTCCTTTTGGTCTTCCACAGAAATAGCGTTGCCAATCCTAACTTTTATCAGGCGCTCTTTCTGCGTGAGCAGTTCCGAAGGCAATTTGGCAGTGCGCAAAGTGTCGCTCATTTTGGCCAAATGATAGAACAGCTTGCTGTTCTTAGCGTGAAAATAGATAGGCACCACGGGTACTTCGGCTTTTTTTACCAACTTCATCGCGGCTTCTTCCCAAGGTTTGTCAACCAATAATTTTCCGTCTCTATATGTTGAAACCTCTCCTGCGGGGAAAATTCCCAAGGGATGGCCTTCCTGCAAATGTTTCAGCGCAGATTTAAAACCGATAATACTCGATTTTACATCCTTTCTGTCCTCAAAAGGATTTACGGGCATTACATAGGGTTTCAGCGGTTCAATACGATGCAAAAGGAAATTGGCGACAATTTTGAAATCGGGACGATGCTCCAGCAGTAATTTTAGTAGCAATATGCCGTCGATACCTCCCAGGGGATGGTTTGAAATAGTTATAAAAGCTCCTGTTTTTGGTATTCTTCGCAGGTCTTCCTCCGGAATTTCAAACTTGATTTCAAACTCCTCAATAAGTGCATTGATAAAATCGAGATCTTTTAAATGCTTTTTTTTGTCGTAAATTTTGTTGAGGGTGGTAATGTTTAAAACCTTCATCAATGACCAGCCCATAAAAGTGCCCAGAAAGCCAAATTTATCGACGTTTATTGCTTTTGCAACTTCCTTAGCATTGACTAATCCCATGAAATATTTTGGTTGTTTGTGTTCAACAAATATAACGAATGCAAACGATACTATTCCTTAATAACCAACTGCACCGTCTCCTTGCTTTCCTGCTTCAAAAGCACATTTTTATTTTCCGCAAGTGCCTTTACTTCAGTGGGGTTAAAATGCCGGATGGTGTACAGCGCAACGTTTTCGTTCCATTTTACGCTAAATTTTTCGCGAAGCTTCGCCAACAATGCCTCCAAATTGTTGAATTTGTCGTTCACACACACCGAAAAACTGATGGCTGAGTTTTGGATCATTTCAACCTTCATTTTATACTTATGAAGCCATTTGAAAACGTCGCCAATATTGTCTTCCATCATAAATGAAAAGTCCAATGACGACAGTGAAATGAGCACCAAACCCTTTTTCAAAATAAAACACGAAGTCTGCGGATCGAGCGTAACGCCCTTGCCCACGCAGGTTCCGGGAGCGGTTGGGTTTAAAAATGATTTCACAAAAAGTGGAATTTCCTTTCGCTGCAATGGCTGGAGCGTTTTCGGGTGAATTACCGAGGCGCCGTAAAATGCAAGCTCAATCGCCTCGCGGTAGCTTATGTGGTTCAACAATTGGGTTTGGGTAAAATAGCGCGGATCGGCATTCAATACGCCGGGAACGTCTTTCCAAATAGTTACATTTTCAGCATTCAAACAATAAGCAAAAATTGCCGCGGTGTAATCACTGCCCTCACGACCGAGCGTGGTGGTAAAATTATTGCTGTTCTCGGCCCCCAAAAAACCTTGGGTAACGGTTATTCCTTTGGGGCTGACTTTTTCTGAAATTTTCTTTTGCGTCTTTTCCCAAGCCACGTTTGCATCGCGATAGTTGGCATCGGTCTTTATGCACTGTCGCACATCTAGCCAGGTATTGTTGATTCCGTTTTCGGAAAAATATGCTGAAACTATTTTTGAAGAAATAATTTCGCCGAAGGAAACAACTTGGTCATAAACAAAAGCATGGTTTTTGGATTTATTGGTTTCCAAAAAACGCTTCAGTTCTTTAAAAGTCTTGTCCAATTCTGCAAAGGCAGGATGCGAGGTAGCCGAAAATAGACCCGTGAGAATTTTATAGTGAAAATCATATACGGAATGCAAGGCGTTTTTTACGTCGCCCGTTTCAGAAAAGTATGCCTGGACCACCTCTTCCAAGGCATTGGTGGTTTTTCCCATCGCGGAAATAATTATTACCAGATCTTTTTCCCCCGTTTGCGCAATAACGGAAACTACATTTTTAACGCTTTCGGCATCTTTTGTGGACGCTCCGCCAAATTTGAATATTTTCATGGGCATTTCATAGATAAAAAGCTTACCACGAATACACGAATGTTATTATAAAAATTTATTCGTGTATTCGTGGTCAAATTTATTTTACACTTGATTTTTCAATATAATTTTTTAGTCCCTTTTCGTCCATATGCACTACGCGCCAAGTCTTTAAAATATCGGCACCGCTGCGCTCATAAAAACGGATGGCCCCGGTATTCCAGTCCAAAACGTCCCACGCCACGCGCTTTAGACCGCGGTCATAGGCAAACTGCATGACCTCTTTGTAAAGTGCTTCGCCAATGCCTTTGCCCCGTTCGGATTCCTGTACGATTAAATCTTCCAAATGGAGGGTGCGCCCTTTCCAGGTTGAAAAACGAAAATATATCAAAGCTGCGCCAACAATTCCATTTTCCGATTCTGCAACAAAGCACGTAAACAGTGGATTTTCGCCAAAACCTTCGCGCTCCAAATCTGCCACTGAAATTTCAACCGCATCGGGTTCTTTTTCAAAAACGGCAAGCTCTTTTATGAGTTCCAAAACTTGCGGCATATCTTCTTTAACGGCTTCTCTAATTTTCATAATCCTTTCAACTTCAACTTCAACTTCAACTTCAACTTCAACTTCACCTTCGATTTTGATTTCGATTTCGATTTCAGTTTGGTTTTCCCTGCGCAAATATCGGTTCAATTTCTTAAAAATCCCGATATTTGCGTGAAATTCAGGAACCCCTACAATCCCATGGCAAAAATAAATCAATCCCTCGGCGAGTTTATAATTGAAAATCAAAGCGAGTTCAAATACTCTTCAGGCGAACTTTCGCGATTAATCAATTCCATCCGTCTGGCGGCAAAAGTGGTAAACCACAAAGTGAACAAAGCCGGATTGGTTGATATTTTGGGAACCGCGGGAAACAGCAATATACAGGGCGAGGATCAACAAAAGTTGGATGTTTTTGCAAATGAAGTTTTTATAAATACGCTCACTAATCGTGAAATTGTCTGCGGAATTGCCAGCGAGGAAGAGGACGATTTTATCACCATAAAAGGCCGAAACGAAAAGAACGACAATAAATATGTGGTGTTGATGGATCCGTTGGATGGTTCTTCAAACATAGACGTGAATGTTTCCGTAGGAACTATTTTTTCTATTTTCAGAAGAATTACACCTTCGGGAACTCCCGTAACCATTGAGGATTTTCTTCAACCCGGCATAAATCAAGTAGCTGCTGGGTATATAGTTTATGGCACTTCAACAATGATTGTTTACACCACTGGCCACGGCGTAAATGGTTTTACTTTGAATCCTGCTATTGGCACCTACTATCTTTCGCACCCTAATATGAAATTTCCAGAAAATGGAAAAATTTATTCGGTAAACGAAGGCAATTACGTACACTTTCCGCAGGGCGTGAAAGATTACATTAAATACTGCCAGAAAGAGGAGGATGACCGTCCGTACACCTCGCGATATATAGGTTCGTTGGTTTCCGATTTCCATCGAAATATGATAAAGGGAGGAATCTATATTTATCCTAACACTTCAAAAGACCCGAACGGAAAACTTAGGCTGCTGTATGAGTGCAACCCGATGGCCATGATTGCAGAACAGGCCGGTGGAAAGGCCAGTAATGGTTATGAGAGAATACTCGAAATTAAACCCACCACCTTGCACCAGCGAGTTCCGTTTTTCTGCGGAAGTACCAAAATGGTGGAAAAGGCGGAGGAATTTATGAAAGCCAATTAACTTCAGAGGAGAATTTCCAAAATTGTAAATAATAAAAAAGCTCCATTTGTGGAGCTTTTTTTGTGTTTGAGAAATAGTTCCCTTTCGGGAGATAGGACTCTTATTTTCTATTCAGTAGATATCGATAATCTTCAAAGCTTAATCCGCCACTATAGATTGCAATCGATCTTTTTATTAAATCCTGTGCAATCTCTGCGGTATAGCCAAGCCCGATGGCGTATTTCTCAATCAAGAAACGCTCGTGGTCATCAATCTCGTGATCGGCAAAAATAATTTGAAACAAATCGTGTATACGTTCCAATCGTCTTTCGGAAGAGTTTGGCGGATTTATCGGATATTTCCCTGGATTCTTTAAAACGGCAGTATATTCATCTTCATCAATATCCAATTTGCGCGCAAAACGCTTCAACATTTTTTCCTCTTCTGGGTTCAATTCCCCATCTATGGACGCCATATTTGCTATAGAAGCAAAGTGCCCCAAATTTCGGGTATGTTCCCCGCTTTCGAATAAATCTGTAAATGACATAATTTGGTTTGTTTAAGCTACAAATATAAAACTTGTTAACGACAATTGCGAGCAATGGGAAGCAATCTGCCCAAGTTTTTTCAATAATTTTTAAAGGCCATTCACCCTAAACTTTTCTTAATTGGAAAGAAAAATCAACCCAAAACCTTATTTTTAAACTGCTATTGAAAAGAAATAAATGAAGCAACCACTACTGGTCTTTAACGAGAAGGGCATTTACTGCCAAAAAGCCGATGTTTATATCGATGCTTGGCGGCCCGTAGATAAGTGCATCGTTACCCACGGCCACGCCGATCACAGCCGGTGGGGGCATAAACAATACATTACGCACACCCATAATGTTCCTATAATCAAACACCGTTTGGGTGAAATTTCCGTAACAGGAAAGGCTTGGAACGAAACCTTTACAATAAATGGCGTGAAATTTTCCCTGCATCCTGCCGGCCATATTATGGCTTCATCACAGGTTCGAGTGGAATATAAAGGCGAAGTCTGGGTTTTCACAGGTGATTTCAAAACCGAAGATGATGGCTTAGCTGAGGTTTACGAACCCGTAAAATGCCACACGTTTATTACGGAATGTACTTTCGGTTTGCCCGCCTTTAAATGGGAGCCGCAAGCGGAAGTTTTTAAGGATATAAACGAATGGTGGGCAACCAACAAGAGTGAAGGCAGAACCTCAATTCTTTTCGGTTACAGCTTGGGGAAAGCACAGCGTTTGCTGAAACATTTGGACACTTCCATCGGAAAAATATACACCCACGGCGCCGTTGAAAATATGACGGAAGTAGTTAGGGAAAATTATAAACTACCCAAAACTACTTTAATAACGCGCGATACTTCCAAGGAAGAAATAAAGGGAAATATAATCGTCGCCCCACCGAGCGCCCACGGCAGTACGTGGATTAGACGTTTTGTGCCGTACGTAACCGCTTCCGCCAGCGGCTGGATGACCTTTCGCGGCGCGCGAAGAAGACGCGCAATTGACCGCGGCTTCGTTTTGAGCGACCACGCCGATTGGGAAGGTTTGCTTTCTGCAATCGACGCTACGGGTTGCGAAAAAGTAATCGCAACGCACGGTTATACTGATATTTTTGCGCGTTATTTAAGGGAAGAATTGGGCTACGACGCCCGAACCGAAAAAACCCAATACGAAGAGGAAAGTGCCGAAATTGATAAGAAAATTGAAAATGAGGATTAAGCTGTGAAAGATTTTGCCCAACTCATAAAAAAACTCGATAGCACCAACAAAACCAATGAAAAGGTTGCTGCGCTCACGGAGTATTTTCAAAATGCGAATGATGCAGATAAACTTTGGACCATCGCAATTCTTTCGCATCGAAGACCAAAACGTCCCGTAAATACTACACTTCTTCGGCTTTGGGCAACTGAAATCAGCGGGATTCCGCTGTGGCTTTTTGAGGAAAGTTATCACATTGTTGGCGATTTGGCGGAAACTATTGCTTTGATTATTCCCAGTTGCGAGCGCAGCGAAGTAACCTCTAAGTCGTTATCTCAATACATCCTCGAAATAATCGAACTTCGAACCTTTCCCGAAGAGGAAAAAAAGAAATATCTGCACGATAATTGGCTGGCGCTAAATTATTTTGAACGTTTCGTTTTCAATAAAATTCTTACCGGAAGTTTTAGAATTGGAGTGAGCCAAAAATTGATGACACGCGCCCTTTCAAAAGCTACCGGAATTGACGAAGACATTCTCGCTTATAAACTGATGGGCGATTGGACCCCCGAAAAAACAACCTATAAAAAACTTATTCTCGAGCAAAACGAAGAGGATTATCTCAGCAAACCGTATCCATTTTATTTGGCGTATGCGGTGGAGGATAATTTTCAGGAGGATTTGGGACCCATTTCAGATTGGAGCTTTGAGCATAAATGGGACGGTATCCGAAGTCAGGTAATCATTCGAAACGATGAGGTTTTCGTTTGGTCGCGGGGTGAGGAATTGGTAACCGATAAATATCCCGAATTTCAGGATTTCCTAAAAGTAATTCCCAATGGAACCGTGATTGATGGCGAAATCCTGCCTTTCGGCGAAGGAGAGATTGGTAATTTCAACGCACTTCAAACTAGAATTGGGCGAAAGAATATTTCCAAAGCACTGCTGAAAAAAACGCCCGTGATTTTGAATGCCTATGATTTGTTGGAATGGCAGGGTGAGGATATTCGCCAAAAACCTTTTTCGGAACGGAGAAAAATTTTGGATAAATTGATTCAAAATATCAATTCCGAAGAAATTGGTATCTATTTAAGCGAAACAATGAATTTTGATACTTGGGAAGAAGCCGCCAAGGAAAGAGACCTTTCACGAGAAAAACGTAGTGAAGGTTTGATGTTGAAACGAAAGGATTCACCATACTTAGTTGGAAGAAAAAAAGGCGATTGGTGGAAGTGGAAGATAGATCCCTTCACAATCGACGCAGTGTTAACTTACGCCATGCGCGGCCACGGAAGGCGGGCAAATCTTTATACAGATTACACTTTTGCTCTTTGGGACGAGGGCGAATTGGTAACTTTTGCCAAAGCCTATTCCGGACTGACGGATGCAGAATTTAGGCAAGTGGACGCATGGATAAAACGGAATACTTTGGAGCGTTTTGGTCCCGTGCGCAGCGTAACGCCACAGCACGTTTTTGAAATTGCCTTTGAGGGAATCGCGGAAAGCAGTCGGCATAAAAGTGGGATTGCCACGCGTTTTCCACGGATTCTTCGTTGGCGAAAAGATAAACCCATTGAAGAAGCAAACACCCTTTCTGACCTAAAAGCATTAATCCCGAAATGAAACAAGCCGAACTCATTTCCATCGCCGAGGATTGGTTTCAATCAAAAAATTGGAAATCATTTCCCTTCCAACACAAAACCTGGAAAGCCTTCCTCGACGGTAAGCACGGCCTGTTAAACGCCCCGACCGGTAGCGGAAAAACATACGCACTTTGGGTGCCGATTGTGCTTCAGTACTTAAAGGAAAACACCGATTATAAAACGAAACACAAAAAAGGATTAAAGGCAATTTGGATTACACCTTTGCGAGCACTTTCCGTAGAAATTCAGCAAGCGGCACAACGTTTTGCAGATGATTTGGGAACGGGTTTGACCGTGGGAATCCGTACGGGCGATACTTCGCAGAGCGAACGCGCAAAACAGAAACGCCAAATGCCCGATCTATTAATTACCACGCCCGAAAGTCTGATGCTTTTATTGGCTTCAAAGGGATACGATAAAACCTTCAAAAACTTGACTGCAATTGTGGTGGATGAATGGCACGAACTGTTGGGAAGTAAACGCGGCGTGCAAATGGAACTCGCACTTTCACGTTTAAAAACAGTTTCAAAAGAGTTGCGGACTTGGGGAATTTCTGCAACAATTGGCAATTTGGAGGAAGCGCAGGATGTACTTTTGGGCACTTCGGCTCCGCTCAGTGACCAATCTTTATCGGTGGTTGAGCGAAGTCGAAACCACAGCAGGCAGAATTCGGTTTTAATAAAATCCACTCAAAAGTCAAAAGTTGAAGTCCGCTCCATCATTCCGAAGAAAATGGAAACTTTCCCGTGGCGTGGGCATTTGGGGCTGCATCTTTTAGAAGAAATCGTTCCCATCATAAAAGCCAGCAAAACCACGCTCATTTTCACAAATACCCGTGGACAATGCGAAATTTGGTTTCAGAAAATATTGGAAAAACATCCCGAATTTGCGGGCGAGATCGCGATGCACCATGGCAGCATTGGCAAAGACACGCGGCTTTGGGTGGAACAGGCCATCCGCAACGAATCGTTAACCGCTGTTGTTGCAACTTCCAGCTTGGATTTGGGAGTAGATTTTGCACCCGTGGAAACCATTATCCAAATCGGGGGGCCGAAGGGCGTCGCAAAATTCCTGCAACGCGCCGGCCGCAGCAACCACCGTCCGGGCGAGCCGTCGGTGATTTATTTTTTGCCCACTCACGCGTTGGAATTGGTGGAAGCTTCAGCTTTAAAACGTGCTGTGAAAGAAGATGTGGTTGAAGATAGAATCCCGTATTTGTTGAGCTTTGACGTACTCATTCAATATTTGGTAACGCTGGCCGTGGGCAACGGATTTTTCCCAAAGGAAATTTTCCCCGAAATAAAAAGCACCTTTTGTTTTCAAGGAATCACGGAAGAACAGTGGAATTGGTGCCTCAATTTTATCACTTTAGGCAGCCAAAGTCTGCAAGCTTACGACGAATACAAAAAAGTGGAAGTCACTCCCGAAGGCCTTTTTAAGGTGGAAAGCAGACAGATTGCAATGATGCACCGTTTGAGCATTGGTACAATTGTGAGCGATAGTATGATGCTCGTGAAATACGTCTCGGGTGGATTCATTGGCACAATTGAGGAATGGTTCATCAGTAAAATGAAACCTGGCGATACCTTTGTTTTCGCGGGGCGAACTTTGGAATTGGTCCGAATTCGGCAAATGATGGCGCAGGTTCGGAAGTCTTCAAAAAAATCTGCAAAAATTGTGAGCTTTTTGGGCGGGCGGTTGCCGCTTTCTTCACAAATGAGTAAAATTCTGCGGGAAGAATTGCAAAGTGAAGCCGACCACAAACGAAACACTCCGGAATTAAAGGCGCTGAGCCATATTTTTGACAGGCAGGAACGCGAAAGTATCGTCCCCGGCGAAAATGAATTTTTGATTGAAACCTTTAAAACCCGCGAGGGGTATCACGCACTTTTTTATCCGTTTGAAGGGCGGTTTGTGCACGAAGCAATGAGCAGTCTGCTGGCGTACCGGATTAGTTTGCTGTCACCGATTACCTTCTCCTTGGCCTATAACGATTACGGTTTTGAACTGTTGAGCGACCAGGTTTTGGACATTCAAAATGTAATTGACAACAATCTTTTTTCCTCGGAATTTCTTTTTGACGACCTCCAAAAAAGTTTGAATGCTACGGAATTGGCACGTCGAAAATTTCGTGATATTGCAGTTATCAGCGGCATGGTTTTTCAGGGCTACCCGAATAAAGTGATTAAAACGAAACATTTGCAGAGCAATAGCCAATTGCTTTTTGACGTATTTCGCGATTATGAACCCGACAATCTTTTGTATCTTCAAGCCTATCGGGAAACCTTTGAGCATCAATTGGAAGAAGGCCGATTGCGATTGGCTTTGGAACGCATTAATTCACAAAAAATAATTTGGAAACAATGTGAAAAAGCAACGCCTTTCAGCTTTCCGATTATTACGGATAGACTTCGGGAAAAGCTTTCTTCGGAAAAATTGGCGGATCGGATTAAAAAAATGACTTTGCAATTGGAAAAATGATTCAAAATATTTCAATTAAAAATAACGACTTCAAATTACACCCCAGCGGCACAATTTATTGGGAAGACAAGAAAATGTTATTAATCGCCGATGTACATTTGGGAAAGGTGGCACATTTCAGAAAACACGGCGCGCCCGTTCCGGCAAATGCAGCGTACAAAAATCTTGAAAAACTTACAGAGATAAGCAACCATTTTCAACCTGAAACTATCTGCTTTTTGGGCGATCTTTTCCACAGTAAATTGAACGAGGAATGGCAGGATTTTGAAAAGTGGACGGAATACACAAAGGCGGAAATAATCCTGATTTCGGGCAACCACGATATTATTCCACAGTATTTATACGAAGAATTGGGAATTAAGGTTTTTGACGAATTGTTGCTCGACAGTTTTTTGTTGACCCACCATCCCACCGAGATTAAAGGTGCCTTCAACCTTTGCGGCCACGTGCATCCGGGGATAAAAATGAAGGGCGTGGGCAGGCAGTATTTGCGGTTTGCTTGTTTTTATAAAACCCTTAACAGCCTTATTTTGCCCGCTTTTGGTAACTTTACGGGAAAGCACATTTTAAAACCTTCGGAAAAGGACGAAATATATGCCATTGTTGAAGGGGAAGTGATTTGTGTTTCGAAAAATTGATCCTTTATGAAAAAAACACTACAAATAGCAAACATCATCGCTTTCGTGACAACGGTTTTCGTCAATTATTTGTCAAACACGGGTGCGATAAACAATACCACAATTGGCGAAATTTCCGAAGCTACTAAAAACCTTTTTACGCCTGCAGGATATGCTTTCTCCATATGGGGACTTATTTATTTGATGCTTTTGGGATTTATAATCTACCAAAGCCGAAGCCTCTTCAGCAAAGTGCGCGATGATGATTTTATTTTAAAAACAGGCTGGTGGTTTGTGCTTTCCTGCTTCGCCAATATAATGTGGATTACGTTTTGGCTTTACGGATATATGGAATATTCCATCCTCGCCATTTTCGTGCTGCTCTTTTCACTGTTAAAGATCGTGATGAACAACCGGATGGAACTTTGGGACGCGCCAATTTCAGTAATCGCTTTCCTATGGTGGCCCTTCGTTTTTTACAGCGGTTGGGTAACGGTTGCGAGTATTGCAAATGTAGCCGCATATTTAAAAAGTATAAATTGGGAAGCCTGGGGTTACAGTGAAGTATCTTGGGCAGTAACGATGATTATTATTGCCGGAATAATAAACTTGGTGGTAACGTGGCGAAGAAATATGCGTGAATTTGCCTTGGTTGGAACGTGGGCTTTGGCCGCAATTGCAGTAGCCAATTGGAACGTGAGCAAAACCGTTGCCTATGCAGCAATTGCGGTGGCCGCCGTTTTGTTTGTAAGCAGCAGTTACCACGGGTTTAAAAATAGAGCTACAAGCCCCAATATTAAATTAAGGGAACATCTCAATTCTAAAAAGTAATTTTGGAATTTGGAATTTGGGATTTGAATTCTTTGGAATTTCTCTTTTAAACCATTCCCTTAATATCATTTCCCCAAGTAGGGTACGCAAAAATCATGGCTTTAATATTTTCGGTAGTCAGTTTTCCACACATTGCCAGCACGAATAGATTGATCATTTCTCCCGCTTCGGAAGCAATTATATGTGCGCCCAAAACAATATTTCGTTTTTTGTCCACGATCGTTTTATAGGCGTAAACTTCGTCATTAATACGTTTTGCATTGAACCATTTCGGGACGCTTTTATATTCTACTACAAAATCATAACCTTTTTCCGTTGCCTCTTCCTCAGTTAAACCGATGGAAGCAACTTGCGGAAGGGTAAAGACCACAGAAGGAACCGGGGGGAAATCCATTTTTGTGTGGTTTCCGTTTCTGATATTCAACGAAACTATCCGCGCTTCCTGCGAGGAAGTGGGCGTTAATGGTAACGCCCCACTCGCCGAAACATCGCCACAGGCATAGACAGATTTATTAGTTGTATTCTGAAGAAATTCGTTCACAGAAATCCCCCTTTTTTCAAACGCGACATTTCCCTTTTCCAAATCCAGGTCGTCGATGGATGGCACGCGGCCGGCGGTATTGAAAACCATTCGGGCGTCAACGGATTCGGTTTTACCATTCTTTTCGAAGGAAACACGAAAGTTTTTCTGAAGTTTTTCCACTTCGGAAACCTTTGCGTTGAAAATAAATATAATCCCAAGTTCTTCCGAAGCTTTTGTGAGGTGCGAAACGATATCGGCTTCAAAAGGCCCGAGCGGACGATCCTCAAACTCAATTACCGTAACTTTTGCACCGCAGCGCGCGGCAATGTGGGCAAACTCCATCCCGATATAACCCGCGCCAACAAAGACGATACTTTCGGGCAGTTCTTCCAACTCCAAAAAATCGTCGCTCACTTTTAAATGTTTCCTTCCGGGAATTTTCAGTTCCATCGGTTTTTGCCCGGTAGCGATCACGATTTTCTTCGCTTTCACCGTTTTTCCCTCTACCGAAAGTGTGTTTTCATCCAAAAATTTTGGCGATTGATGAAACATTTCAATTCCGGCTTCCTTCAATTTTTTTTCGGTGGAAGCAGGTACAGCATCGGTAAATTCACATTTAAATTTTTGAAGATCTTTCCAACTAATTTTTGGAACGGAAACGATTCCCTCCCCTTTTAAATTTTCCGAAAGCTGCATAGCTTCCGTAATTCCCACTAAAACTTTTTTCGGGTCGCAGCCTCTATTTGGGCAGGTTCCGCCAAATTCGCGGTTGTCGGCAATCGCCACTTTCATTCCTTCCGCAGCGCAATCAAACGCCACAGTTTTTCCGGCGGTTCCGGTTCCTATTACAAAAACATCGTATTCTTTTATTGCCATAAACCGAAAATAGAGAAACGCCCAAGTTATTTGTGTTAGCAAAATGATAAAGTTGAATTTTGCAGTTTGAAAAATAATAAAGCGTACTATCTTTGCCGTCCCGATGAGCAAAACACTCGTTACTTCGCTTTATTCACGGTCTTCGCAAACACGAAAACTGGGGGAAACTATTGCTTCATCCGAAAATAAAATTCAAGTTTCTGGGCTCGTTGGCTCATCCCTTTCACTTGTAATTGCTGAAACTTTTTCTACTTCGGAATTGCCTTTTCTTTTAATTTTTAACGATAAAGAAGAAGCTGCCTATCATTTAAACGATCTCGAAAATTTGTTGGGCGACCAAAATGTGCTTTTCTATCCGGGAAGTTATCGGCGGCCGTATCAAATTGAAGAGACTGATAACGCGAATGTTTTGTTGCGAAGCGAGGTTTTAAATCGAATAAATTCCCGAAAAAAACCGGCGTTGATCGTAACCTACCCTGAGGCGCTTTTTGAGAAAGTTGTTACTCGAAAGGAATTGGAACGAAACACGCTGAAAATTGCAGTAAACGATCAACTTTCCATCGATTTTGTAAACGAAGTTTTATTTGAATATCGTTTCAAAAGAACCGATTTTGTTACGGAACCAGGCGAATTTTCAGTGCGCGGGGGGATTTTGGACGTGTTCAGTTTCAGCAATGACGAACCGTACCGAATTGAGTTTTTTGGCGATGAAGTTGACAGCATTCGGACCTTTGATGTGGAAACACAGCTTTCGTTGGAACAGGTGAAAAAAGTCGCCATTATCCCAAATGTGGAAAACAAAATGGTGGATGAAAACCGTGAAAGTTTTCTGAAATACATCGCTTCCAAAACCGTGGTTTTTCTAAAAAATGAAGAACTATTCAGCAGCGCAATCGACAATCTTTTCAAAAAAGCAACTGAAGCTTTTAACGCAATCGATTCAGAAATAAAACGCGCAAAGCCTTCGGAATTGTTCTGTACTTCGGAATTATTGAAGGTGCAGTTAAATGAATTTACAACGGTTCATTTAAAGAATAGTTCGATTTCAGATTCGATTTCGATTTCATTTTCAACCAAACCACAACCATCATTCAACAAACAATTCAATTTGCTGATTGAAAATTTGAATGAAAATTCTGAAAAGGGTTATAAAAACTACATTTTCTGCAGCAGTGAACAACAGGCAAAACGCTTTCACGATATTTTTGAAGATGCCCAGCAAAATGTGGAACAATTTGAAACCATTGTATTTCCGCTGTTTCAAGGGTTTATTGATGACGATTTAAAAATAGTTTGCTATACCGACCATCAAATTTTTGAGCGCTACCATAAATTTCAACTGAAAAACGGTTACGCCAAAAAGCAAGCGATTACCTTAAAGGAAATTACCAATCTGGAAGTGGGCGATTACGTAACGCATATTGACCACGGAATTGGAAAATTCGGCGGCTTGCAGAAAATTGAAGTAGAAGGAAAAATGCAGGAAGCCATAAAACTTTTTTATGGTGAGCGTGATATTTTGTACCTCAGCATTCATTCGCTCCATAAGATTTCAAAATATAACGGGAAAGACGGGAAGGAGCCCAAAATCTACAAATTGGGCAGCGATGCGTGGAAAAAACTAAAGCAAAAAACCAAAACCCGCGTAAAGGAAATTGCCTTTAATTTAATTGAATTATACGCCAAACGCCGTACGTTGAAAGGTTTCGCTTTTGATCCGGACAGTTATCTGCAGGCCGAACTGGAATCGTCCTTTATTTATGAAGACACGCCAGACCAAAGCACCGCGACGGAAGACGTAAAAAAGGATATGGAAAACGAGCGCCCGATGGACCGCTTGGTCTGTGGCGACGTAGGTTTCGGAAAAACGGAAGTCGCTATTCGCGCGGCTTTTAAAGCGGTGGATAACGGAAAACAAGTCGCCGTTTTGGTACCGACCACCATTTTGGCCTTTCAGCATTTTAAGACTTTTTCCGAACGTTTGGCTGATATGCCCGTAAAAGTCGATTATCTCAACCGTTTCCGCACCGCAAAAGAGCGCAAAACTGTTTTGGAGGAATTGAAAAACGGCAAACTCGATATTGTAATCGGCACGCATCAATTGGTTAACAAGTCGGTGGAATTTAAGGATTTGGGCCTTTTGATTATTGACGAGGAACAAAAATTTGGAGTTGCGGCAAAAGACAAATTAAAGACCATCAAAGAAAATGTGGATACGCTAACGCTTACCGCGACGCCCATTCCGCGTACGTTGCAGTTCAGTTTGATGGCAGCGCGCGATCTTTCGGTTATCACTACACCGCCACCCAACCGCTATCCGGTGGAAACGCACGTCATTCGTTTTGGGGAAGAAAGCATTCGCGATGCCGTTCGCTATGAAATTTCGCGCGGCGGACAAGTTTTCTTTGTTCACAATAGAATAGAAAATATAAAGGAAGTCGCCGGAATGCTCCAACGTTTGGTGCCCGATGCGAAAATTGGGATCGGACACGGGCAAATGGACGGAAAGAAATTGGAGGATTTAATGCTTCGATTTATGAACAATGAATTCGACGTTCTCGTTTCCACAACCATCATTGAAAGTGGACTGGACGTTCCAAATGCAAATACAATATTTATTAATAATGCCAATAATTTCGGGCTTTCAGACCTCCATCAAATGCGCGGTCGTGTGGGCCGAAGCAACAAAAAAGCGTTTTGTTATTTCATTACCCCGGAATATTCCGCGATGACGGACGAAGCACGAAAACGAATAACCGCTTTGGAACAATTTTCTGAATTGGGAAGCGGTATCAACATTGCGATGAAAGATTTAGAAATCCGTGGCGCGGGCGATTTATTGGGCGGCGAACAGAGCGGGTTTATCAACGAAATAGGTTTTGAAACTTATCAAAAAATCCTTTCCGAAGCCATTGAGGAACTGAAAGAAAAGGAATTCAAAAACCTTTATGAAGAAACGGAAGGGCCGAAGAAGAATTTCGTAAAAGAAATGACCATCGATACAGATTTCGAATTGCTGTTTCCTGACGATTACGTAAACAATATTACCGAAAGGCTCAATCTGTACACCAAATTGAACGAGCTGAAAAACGAGACCGAACTCCAAAAATTTGAAAAGGAACTGCTGGACCGTTTTGGGGAAATGCCAAAACAGGCCGAAGATTTATTGAACAGCGTTCGAATAAAATGGATTGCCATTTCAATGGGTCTTGAACGCCTTGTGATGAAACAGAAAAAAATGGTCGGTTATTTTGTGGCAGACCAGCAGAGTGCATTTTACCAAAGCGCAGCTTTTACCAAAGTGCTGCAATATGTACAAAGCCATCCACAAAAAGTAACGATGAAGGAAAAACAAACCCGAAATGGCTTGCGGTTGTTGCTTACTTTTGAAGGTATTTCTTTTGTTGACAAAGCGCTTCGGGCTTTGGAGCCCTTTAGCGAATAACCCCTTTAAAATCAACGAATGTCGGGTAAATGTCGGGTGAAATTCACTTGAAAATATTGCACTATCTTTACTGCCATCGTACTATTGCTTCATAAATTTTTAGAAAATGAAACATCCGCTAATTTTTTCTAATCAACGACAAAATATCTAATAGGATGTTCCATTTGACTTTTTAGAAACAAATATAATAGACAAATGAAACAACCAGAACTCGGTCGAAAAATTTTAGAACTTAGAAAACAAAAAGGATTAACACAGGAAGAACTTGTTGAGCAATGCAACATTAATGTGCGGACCATTCAACGTATTGAAGCTGGCGAAGTTACTCCCCGAAGTTTTACGTTGAAAACGATTTTAAATGTTTTGGGCGAAGATTTGAAAAACTTGCAAGAATCCGAAACTTCCCCTTTTGAAAATTTCAATTTAAAAGATATTGGCTTTTCTATTTTTTACATAAAATTGGCATGGATTTGCGGGATAATTTATTTTCTGTCAGGCTTTGTGGAATTTGCCGTGGACTATGCCCGATTTCAGGAAGATGAATTGATAATTCCAAAAGCCGCATATATCAGTATGAAATTTATTGTAATGCTTGCCTATATTTATTTCCTATGGGGTTTTGTTTTGAGCGGCAAAATTTTCAATAATTATTTGTTGAAAATAGGTGCTTTCTTTTTAATTGGTACAACCGTTTTATTTTACGGGTACGATATGGCTTCACTCTACTTTGAACCATTTTACACCGAATATGTTATAACTATACAATCTATTTTCTTTGGAATTGGCAGTATTATTTTTGGCTTGGCCGTGATGCGATTGGAAAATCCCTTTGGTAAGATCCCGGGAATAGCCGGTGGTTTTGAAGTTGTGAGCGGAATCCTATTTGTTATAGTTTTTATGGGATGGCTGGGGCTTGCCTTTTTAATTCCTGCTATGATTTTACAGATAATTTTGCTCTATAAAATTGAGGAGTTTTTGAAAAGTGAAGGCACGAAAGAAATAACGTGATTTAGACTTTTGAAGAGATTTCTTCGGCGGATAAAGCGCATTAACTTTGACAAAGTTTAAAACTTTGTCAAAGTTGGGTTACGAACAAAACCCAATGGTTTTTGAAACCTTTGGGGTTTGAATCAGGATTAAAAATGATAAAAGGCATTTTCAAAATGCTCCAGCTTTTCTGCTTTTTGGTTTTTTAGAATAGCAATTATATCAAACCGTACTTCCACATTTAGCTCGTTTGAAACGATATATTCATTGGCGGCCTTTACCAAAAGTTTGATTTTTGAAGGAGTTACAAAACTCTGTGGATCGCCAAAGAAATCGCTGTTACGGGTTTTTACCTCAACGATGACAACCGTGCCTTCTTCCTTTTGGGCGATGATATCTATTTCCGCTTTATCAAAATAAAAGTTTCGGCGCAGGATTTTATAACCGTTGCGAAGCAAATATTGCGCGGCTATTTCTTCCCCTATTTTTCCGAGTTCGTTGTGTGAGGCCATTTTGATTTACGATTTATGATTGCCGATATACGATTTTCTTGAGGTTGAAAATTGAATATTGATAGTTGAAGATTGAACATTTATTTCAACTTCCCTTCCTAAAATCAATGCCCGATTATCCGCGATATGCCCTGCGGGAAAATTTAAAATCACTGGATAATTGTATTCTTTCACCAAATCCGCGATTATTTCCTCAGCGGTTTTTCCGAAGTAAACCTTGTTGTCCTTCATCTCCGTCATTCCTCCAATGATAAGGGCTTTCAGATTTTTGAGGTAACCACTGCGCTTTAAATTCATCATCATTCTATCCACGTGATAAAGCATTTCGTCCAAGTCTTCAATAAAAAGGATTTTGCCATCGGTGTTCATTTCCGAAGCACTTCCGACAAGCGAATATAAAACCGAGAGGTTGCCGCCAATTAATACACCTTTCAAAATTCCGAGCGGAGCGACGGAATCTGCCCGTTTCATTTCAATACTATATGCTTCCCCAAACAAAACTGTCCGAATGGATTCCCTGGCTTCCTCTGTTTTATTTTCAATCTCCAAACACATCTGCGCGTGCAACGTTTCAATTCCAAAATTGTGGAGGTGCGAGTGCAAAACCGTAACATCGCTGTAGCCAACAATCCATTTTGGGGTTTTTTTGAAAGCCGAAAAGTCAAGTTTATCGATAATCCTCACCGTGCCATAACCCCCGCGGGCGCACCAAATGGCTTTCACTTTTGGGTCGTCCAGCATTTGTTGGAAATCTGAAGCGCGCAATTCGTCACTACCTGCAAACTGGTTTTCCTCGGCGCCGATGGTTTTTCCCAAAACAGCTTTCAATCCCCATTTTTCAAGTAATTTAAGCGCGGGCGTTAGTTCTTCTTTTGAAATTTTCCGCGCGGTGGAAACTATGCCAACCGTATCGCCCTTTTGAAGTTTATTTGGAGTAATCATGGATTTATTTAAGACCACAAATTACTACATTTATACGTACTTTTGTGCCTGCCTGCCCATTTTGGCAGGCTTTCAAAAAAAATTATGGACCAGAATTCAAACAGTTCCGCCACGGCGGATAGATATACAATTACCGCTGCATTGCCTTATACAAACGGCCCTGTTCACATTGGCCATTTAGCGGGTGTTTATGTGCCAGCCGATATTTATGCGCGATACCAAAGGCTTCAAAACAAAGACGTGGCTTTTATTTGCGGCAGCGACGAGCACGGGGTGCCAATTACCATTAAAGCAAAAAAAGAAGGAATTACACCCCAGCAAGTAGTGGATAAATATCACGCCATTATCAAAAAATCTTTTGAAGATTTCGGGATTTCCTTTGATAACTATTCGCGTACTTCTGCGGAAATCCATCATAAAACAGCTTCAGAATTTTTCAAAAAATTATATGAAGAAGGAAAATTTACTGAAGAAGTTACCGAACAATTATACGATGAAGAAGCCAATCAGTTTTTAGCAGACCGATATATCACAGGAACCTGTCCAAAATGTGGCAATGAGGAAGCCTATGGCGACCAATGTGAAAAATGTGGTTCAAGTTTAAATGCTACAGAATTAATTAATCCGAAAAGTGCCATTTCGGGAAATGTACCTATTCTAAAAGAAACAAAGCATTGGTTTTTGCCTTTAAACGAATATGAAGATTTTCTAAAAAAATGGATACTCGTTGACCATAAAAAGGATTGGAAAACCAACGTTTACGGCCAATGCAAAAGCTGGATCGACGACGGTTTGCGTCCGCGTGCCGTTACCCGCGATCTCGATTGGGGCATTCCCGTTCCGGTGGAAGGAGCAGACGGAAAAGTGCTTTACGTTTGGTTTGATGCGCCCATCGGTTATATTTCCTCAACAAAGGAATGGGCGGAAAGAGAAGGCAAAAATTGGGAAGATTATTGGAAAGATGAAAACACCAAACTCCTTCATTTTATAGGGAAAGACAACATTGTTTTCCATTGCATTATTTTCCCTGCAATGCTGAAAGCGGAGGGAAGTTATATTTTACCGAACAACGTTCCCGCGAATGAATTTTTAAATCTTGAAGGCAACAAAATTTCGACTAGTAAAAATTGGGCGGTTTGGCTGCACGAATATTTGGAAGATTTTCCTAATCAGCAAGATGTTTTGCGTTATACATTAACTTCGAACGCTCCAGAAACAAAGGATAACGATTTTACATGGGCAGATTTTCAAGCTCGAAATAATAACGAATTGGTTGCCATCTTCGGAAATTTCATCAACCGCGTAATAGTTTTGACCGATAAATATTACGACGGAATTATTCCCGAACCTGCAACTTTTTCAGAAATTGACGAACAGACTTTAAACGAATTAAAAGCCTATCCCGCTGTGATTGCGAGTTCAATTGAGCGCTACCGTTTTCGCGAAGCGCAGGCAGAATTAATGAACGTGGCCCGCCTCGGGAACAAATATTTAGCCGACGAGGAACCGTGGAAAACCATAAAAACCGACGAGGAACGCACCAAAACCGTAATGTATGTTGCACTGCAAATTGCATCGGCTTTGGCAATATTAAGTGAACCGTTTTTGCCGTTTACTTCGGAAAAGTTGAAAAATATGTTGAATTTCCAAGCCTTAAAAATACAACCTACGTGGAAAAATATAGCCACACTTTCTCTCCCTTCGGGGGAGATGCCTTTAGGCAGAGGGGGGCATAAAATTGGAAAGGCCGAATTGCTTTTCAGCAAAATAGAAGATGAGCAGATTGAAGCACAATTAGAAAAATTGAAACAAACCAAAATGGATAATAAAGTAGAAAAAGAACAAGTTGCTCCGACTGAAATTTCGCAAAGCAAGGGGCAGATTCCTTCGGCTGAAAAAGCCTCGGAATTAGCCTCGCAGAAGGCAACAATCCAATACGACGATTTTGCAAAACTCGATATGCGCGTTGGAACCATAATTGAAGCCGAAAAAATGCCGAAAGCAGATAAACTTTTGGTGTTGAAAGTTGATACAGGAATTGACGTTCGTACCATTGTTTCCGGTATTGCGGAAAGTTTTAAACCAGAGGAAATCATCGGCAAAAAAGTTACTGTTTTGGCGAACCTTGCGCCGAGAGCTCTTCGCGGTGTGGAAAGCCAAGGGATGATTTTAATGACTGAAAATGCTGACGGGAAATTGGTTTTTGTTAACCCTGGGGAAGATGGGGTTGAGAATGGGGCTACTATCAACTAAGAATTTTAGCAAGCTATGAAATACATTCTTATCGCATGGGTCATTTTTTCGGCACCTTTAATTGCTCAAAAACAGGTGGTTGAATTAGATAATATTACCTATTCAAATTTTATAAAAGAAGAAACAGCTTTTTCACTTTCAAATTCAGAGACAGGTGAATTGGCGCTTGTAATTCCAGATAAAAGAACAGTTGCGGCATATCTTTTTAATGAAAATTTTGAGCTCACTGACTCAATAACAGCAGAAAGTCTTCGAATAAAATTTAAAGATATTATAGGATATCGCGTTACGGGTACGCATTATACTACGCTTTTTGCAACTGAAAATAAGCACTTTCTCGGTGTTGTGGATTTTGATTTTGAGACTGGCAAAACAAGAACAGAACAATTGGATATAAATCTTAGTTCTGAAGAAGTTCTTGAAACCGTAACCCATAATAATCGGTTTTTTTTGCTTTCAATAAATGATGATTTTGAAGGATTGATTGTGCGTGAATTAATGGAAAACGGAACACTTCATAAAACTGAATTGAAAATAAACGAGCCGGTTTCCATTAAAGATTTATTAACGCGCCGCAATAAACCTGATGAGGTAGATAAACGAAAAGGCAGCGTCTTCAATGAACCATTCGTCCCCGAAATTGTTGAAATCGATAATAAAAACCCAAATTCTTTAGAAACAACCTCAAAACTCAATAAGCTTTATGCTAAGGATAATAATCTTATTTTAATCTTCGATAATTTTGAAGCCTTTACTTTGGTTTATTTTATTGATTTGTCGGATTTTTCAGTAACCGAAAAAAGGTTTCCACAAGAAATGGTAGATGGCAAATATTTGGAAAAAAGTAATTCGTTTTTATTTGAGGAAAAACTATTCCAAATTGCCGTTAGCGATGATAAACTAATTTTAAATATTTCAGACTTTAAAACTGGGGATATTATTAGGTCGTTTCGAGCAACAAAAGAAAGACCCATAAATTTCAAAAACACCAATTTAAATCAGAAAAATGGAATGTTTATGGGTATTAATGAGATTAGGTATCTTGATGATACCGCACAGTTTTTACGCAAGGTAAATAATGGTTTGCCTGGTATTGCAATTACCCAAATTAATAACAATTATCAATTGACCATTGGCGGTACCCAGGTTTTGGGCGGCGGTGGCGGCGGAATGATGATGGCTGGAGGCGGTGTAGTAGGCGGTGCAGCTGGAGGTATGGTCGTTTCAATTTATTTCAACCCTACCTATTCAAGTTACGGAAGTTATAACAACACGAAATCAATTTATATTGAATCTATTTTTGATGCCCAATTTAATCATATTCAAGGTTATCCTCTTGAAAATGTATTCGATAAGGTTAAAGCGTATCAAGATTCTTTCGAAAAAATAAGTGCCGAAGAAGTTTTTGCGCATAATGGCAAACTTTATTTTGGATATTATAACAAAAAAAGTGAAGTTTATAATATTGTTGAATTTGAGAATTAATACTATAAAATCTTAGAATGTTGCAATTGCTCAGATTCATAACCTCCCAAACCCAACTCCCCCCAAAAAGCGTTGAGAATACCGTAAAACTTTTAAACGAAGATTGCACCATTCCCTTCATTTCCCGATACCGAAAGGAACTAACAGGAAACTTAGATGAGGTTCAAATTGGCGAAATCGTAAAATTCAAGGAACAATTTGAAGCACTGGAAAAACGAAAAATTGCCATTCTAAAATCCTTGGAAGAGCAGGAAGTTTTATCTGCGGAACTTCGGCAGAAAATTGAAGAAGCAACGGACTTGATTGCTTTGGAAGATTTGTATCTGCCCTACAAAAAGAAGCGAAAAACCAAAGCAGATACCGCTCGCGAAAACGGTTTGGAACCCTTGGCCAAAATAATAATGGCGCAGACCCGAAATATTTCGAGTTCTGAAATTTCTTCACTTGCTTCAAAATACATAAAAGGCGAAATACATTCCGAAGAAGAAGCTTTGGAAGGCGCCCGCCATATTATTGCCGAATGGATTAATGAGCGAACCGATATCCGGAATATGCTTCGAAATCAATTGGAACGTTTCGCAACCATTTCCACCAAAGTGGTAAAGAAATTTGAAGATGACGAAAAAGCCCAAAAATTCCGCGATTATTTTGATTGGAACGAAGCGTTAAACAAAATCCCTTCCCACAGATTGTTGGCAATTCTGCGCGCAACTTCCGAAGGATTTATTCGAATTAAAATAGAAATAGATGATGAAAAAGCAATTTCAAAAATTGAAGAACGCATCGTCAAATCAAACGATGCGGCTTCAAAACAAATAAAACTCGCTATTGAGGACAGCTACAAACGCCTATTGTTTCCGGCACTTTCCAATGAAATTTTAACTGCCGCAAAAGAAAAAGCGGATGAAACCGCCCTCAACGTTTTCGCCAAAAACTTAAAGCAACTTTTATTGGGTTCGCCTTTGGGTGAAAAGCGCGTTTTGGCCATCGACCCAGGTTTTAGAACTGGCTGCAAAGTGGTTTGCCTTGATGCGCAAGGAAATTTGCACCACAATGAAACCATTTATCCGCATCCGCCAAAAAACGACACTTCAACCGCGATGAAAAAGATAAGTTCGCTCGCTGATGCCCATAAAATCGAGGCAATTGCCATTGGCAACGGCACGGCCTCGCGGGAAACGGAGCAATTTATAAAACGAATCCAATTCAAAAATGCAATGCAGGTTTTTGTTGTGAGTGAGGCAGGCGCCTCCATTTATTCGGCTTCAAAAATTGCGAGAGATGAATTCCCGAATTACGATGTTACGGTTCGCGGTGCAGTTTCCATCGGTCGCCGTTTGCAGGACCCGTTGGCGGAGCTGGTTAAAATTGACGCTAAATCCATCGGCGTTGGGCAATATCAGCACGATGTGGACCAGTCAAAACTTAAAAGTTCGCTGGATACAACGGTGGAATTATGTGTAAATGCAGTAGGCGTAAACATAAATACCGCCAGTGTTCCGCTGCTGAGTTATGTTTCGGGCATCGGTCCAAAACTGGCAGAGAATATTGTGAATTATCGCGAGGAAAACGGCGCATTCAATTCCCGGGAAGAAATAAAAAATGTACCGCGTTTGGGCGGAAAAGCCTTTGAGCAGGCCGCTGGATTTCTTCGTATAAAAAATGGAAAAAATCCGTTGGATGATTCTTCGGTGCATCCCGAAAGCTATAAAGTTGTTTCGAAAATGGCGAAAGATGAAAAGGTGAAAATTTCAGAATTGATAGGAAACAAGGCACTGCTTCAAAAAATAAATCTAGAAAAATACATTTCAGAAAAAATAGGTCTTCCAACTTTGAAAGATATTTTAAATGAATTGGAAAAACCTGGATTGGACATTCGTGAAGCAGCGAAAGTGTTCACTTTTAACCAAAATATTAAAAATATAACCGATTTGCAGGAAGGGCAATTACTTCCCGGAATTGTAAATAACATCACCAATTTTGGGTGCTTTGTAGATATCGGAATAAAGGAAAGTGGATTGATTCACGTTTCCAACCTTTCAGATTCTTTTGTAAAGGATGTAAACGAGCACGTTCATTTGCACCAACAAATTGTTGTAAAAGTGCTTGATGTGGATGTGGAAAGAAAACGCATTCAACTAAAACTTCACCAACTGGATACACGTTAATTAATCTTTAATATTGACCTAAATCATTAATCATTGGTTTTTAAAGACTAATTTTGCAGCTTTTATTATAATCCCTCCAATTTCAGTGTTATGACAAAGCCCAGAATTGCCCTTGTCATTGGAATTATTTGTATTTCCATTTTCCCCATTTTGGTGAAACTCAAGTTGTCGCCCGCCATCGTTTCGGCATTTTACAGGATGGCAATTGCCGCGGCGGTGCTAGTTCCGTTTACTTTTTTATCCGGAAAGTTCAAAATTCCTTCGGTAAAATTGCTTTTCCTCACAATGCTGTGCGGCGCTATATTCGCCCTTGACGTAGCGGTCTGGAACATTTCCATCCAGGAATCCACGGCTACACAGGCTACATTGCTAACCAATCTTTCCCCGGTTTGGGTGGGTATTGGTGCGTTTTTCTTTTTAAAGAATAAACCTACGCGAAACTTTTGGGTAGGAACGGTCATCGCGATTTTTGGGATGATAACCTTAGTGGGTTTCCACTTTTTTGTGAATTTAGACTTCAATCTCGCCTTTGTTTTCGCAATTCTTTCCGGTGTGTTTTATGCCATTTATATGCTGGTAAGTAAGTTTGTACTTTACGACGTTGAGGTGCTGCCTTTTATCACCTTAAGTACTTTGACCTCTGCAGTTTTTCTGGGAATACTTAGTTATTTTATGAATGAACCTTTTACGGGTTTTGGGGAAATGGGCTGGATTTCGTTGATAATTCAAGGGTTGGTCTGCCAATTGGCGGCTTGGTTGCTCTTGGGCTATGCAACCAAACACATGCGCGCAACGCGGGTTTCGGTAAGTTTGCTGGGGCAAGCGGTCTTGACCACAATCTTCGCGTGGATGTTTATAAATGAGGAAGTAACCCTGCAAATGATTGTTGGGGGAATTATTCTTTTATTCGGAATAAGGGTAACTTTCTATTCTAAGAAAATCCCGATTATTGGCAAAGAGGGAGAAGCGGCTGAAATTATTTCAAATGACTAGATCAATTTAGTTGAAATAATTTTTACCGGACACGCTTTTGCGGCGAGTTCGCAAGTTTCAAATTGGGCGTTGTCCGCAATTTTTAAGGTGAAAAATCCTCGTTTTTCCTCGGAATGCAGTAGAACTGATTTACCGTCCTTTTTAGACATTCTGAAATAGGCCGGAGCCAGCTCCACGCAGTAATTGCAGCCGATGCACTTGTTCCGTTGCAGGGTTACCACGACCATTTAGGGAGCTACTATTTTATACAGTTTGTCCGACGGGCGTATTCTAAACGGCGTTGGGATGGTACAGGAATCGCCTTTTTTTGCCGTGGAAAGCGACTTGTCATTTACAAGCATTTCTGAAAGCTCAAACTCTTTGGCGCCGGTAGTTGGTCCGGTAACTAAAACTTTGTCACCCAAGTTTAAATCGAAGGCTTCAATTTTGAATTCGGCGATTTTGGTTTTTGGGAAATAATGCACGCCCTTGCCAATGTACACCTTTTTCTGCGTGGCCTGTGAGCCATCGGTATTGCTCCATTCGCCCAGCTTTTGGCCCAGATAATAACCACCCCAAAATCCGCGGTTATATACTTTGGCCAATTCGGCCATCCACTGTTCCACTTTTTCTTCGGAATAGGTTCCGTCGTAATACGAATCAATGGCTTCGCGATAGGTTTTGGTTACTGTTGCCACATATTCCGGGGCGCGGCCACGCCCTTCAATTTTGAGGACTTTTACGCCCGTTTCAATCACTTCATCCAGAAAATCTACTGTACAAAGATCTTTGGGCGACATCATATATTCGTTGTCCAGTTCAATCTCAAAGCCCGTTTCCTGATCGATTACCGTGTATTTTTTGCGGCAATTCTGCTTGCAGGCTCCGCGGTTTGCAGAGGAATTGTGTGAATGCAGACTCAAATAACATTTCCCCGAAACGGCCATACAAAGGGCGCCGTGGCCGAAAATTTCCACTTCCACCAGATTTCCCGATGGGCCTTTTACCTGCTCCTTTTCTATCTGTTCGGTTATTTTTTTTATTTGCCGAAGGCTCAACTCGCGGCTCATCACCATAGTATCGGCGAACAGCGCATAGAATTTTACCGTTTCAATATTGGTAATATTTATTTGGGTTGAAATGTGAATTTCCATCCCAATTTGCCGGGCATAGGCAATCACGGCTTGGTCCATCGCGATAACGGCAGTCAAATCCGCGGCTTTGGCGGTATCCAATAGAGTTTTTATCAGTGACAGATCGTGGTCGTAAATGATGGTGTTTAGCGTAAGATAGGTGCGAACGCCTTTCTTTTTGCAACGTTTGGCAATCTCGGGCAGATCGGCAATGGTGAAGTTGATACTCGCCCGCGCCCGCATATTTAACTGTTCAACGCCAAAATAAACAGAATCCGCGCCATTGTCCAACGCGGCCTGTAACGATTCAAAATTGCCAGCCGGAGCCATCAATTCTATTTTTCCGGAGGAAGTCATTTGCTTAAAAATTGAAAATTGCCACAAAAGTCGGGCATCGCTTCTTTATAAAATATGATATTTGTTAGGTTTAAGACTTTGCTTGAAAACGTTTCAATAAAATTTCAAAATGCTGAAAATAGCGTACCATCCCATTTATAAATACCAATTGCCGCCCGGCCATCGCTTTCCGATGGAAAAATATGAACTTTTGCCACAGCAATTGTTGCACGAAGGAACTTGCAGACCTGAAAACTTTTTTGAGCCTGGAATACTTTCCGAAGAAGAAATTCTGGCGGTGCATACCAAGGAATATTTTGAAAATCTGATGAATCTAACGTTAGACAAAAGTGCCGTTAGAAAAATCGGTTTTCCACTTTCGGAAACGCTCGTAAAAAGAGGGCGCGTAATCTCCCAAGGCACGATTGACGGCTGTGAATATGCTTTAAAATATGGCGTCGGGATGAACATAGCAGGAGGCACGCATCACGCCTATGCAGGCCACGGCGAAGGGTTTTGTTTGCTGAACGACCAAGCAATTGCGGCGAAGTATTTATTAAAGAAATACAAACATGATGGGCAGATTGCTTCGCAGGCCCGCAATTGTGTTGTTAAAAAAATTTTAATTGTGGATTTGGACGTGCACCAAGGCAACGGGACGGCCAAGATTTTTGAAAAAGAAGAAAAGGTTTTTACTTTCTCAATACACGGTGCGGGCAATTATCCCTTCAAAAAGGAGAAAAGCGATTTGGATATCCCCGTTCCCGATGGAACTGGCGATGAAATTTATCTTCAGAAATTGAAGGAAACCTTGCCAAAATTAATTGAAGCGCAGAACCCGGATTTCATTTTTTACTTGGCTGGCGTGGATATTTTGGAAACCGATAAGTTGGGAAGACTGAACTGCACGGTGGAAGGATGCAAGGCGCGCGATCGTTTTGTGCTGCAGCTTTGCAAAGATTTGAAAATTCCGGTGCAGGTGAGTATGGGTGGCGGCTACTCGCCGGAAATAAAAATTATCATTGAGGCGCATGCCAATACGTTTAGGATGGCACAGGAAATTTTCTTTTGGATCATGGGGAAGAAGAAAAAAGATAATAAAAAGAAAAAAGGCCTAAAAAAGGAATGCTGCGAAAAATACCTAAAAAAAGGAGAGCATAAACGCTGCAAACGCTGCCCGTGTTTTGATATGACAGAGGAACAGCGTTTGCAACGGTTTGAGAATTTGGAAATAAAGCCAAATTCAAAAAATTGAAATTTAGAGATAAAGCCCCATTTTTATTTTCCAGTACGGCATCTTTTCTTCGAAATATTCAAAATATGGTTTCAGTGCTTCGGGGTTTTCAAGTTTTATTTTGGCATCTTTTATTAGCTGGATTTCTTCCGAAGTAATGAATTGCGAAAATTCGAAATCATTTCCCAATTGATGCATTTTTATAAAATGCCCATAAATGGAATCTTCGGAAAGACCACGTTTTGCGGCAATTTCGGACGGTGAAAGATTTTCTTCGGCAAACATTTTAAAACTGCGTTCGTGGGTTGGAAGATTGCTCTCCAAACCATCCAAATGCCGATTGATGACTTTCAGGAAATCATCTGCATATTTTTCAAGTTTCGCCTCGCCAACTCCTGAAACTTCTGCAAATGCTTCACGGGTTCGCGGTTTTTTGTGTTCCATATCTTCCAAGGTTGCGTCGCTGAAAACCACAAAGGCAGGTTTGTTTATTTCTTGTGCCAACTTCAAGCGAAGTTCCCTCAGTTTATCGAAAAGTTCGGCTCGTTTTCTCGGCGCCCGTTCGGTTTTTACCGTTTCCACTTCTTGAATGATAACTGCCAAACGTACCTTTTTGCCTTCGAACAAAACTTTTTTGGCGAGGGGCGTGAGCAATAACCGGCCATTTTCGTGGAAGTAAATTTGCAAAACCCCTTGGTTTAAAAGTTGGATGGCATACTGTTGCAGGTCG
The DNA here is from genome assembly GCF_000952855.1 of Aequorivita vladivostokensis. GTDB lineage: Bacteria > Bacteroidota > Bacteroidia > Flavobacteriales > Flavobacteriaceae > Aequorivita > Aequorivita vladivostokensis. Next base: position 333,170 of record NZ_JSVU01000004.1, read on the forward strand.
CGCCATGCAATGTCCTTGGCCGCTCCGTAGGTTTTTATGTTTTGATAGCCTTTATCGTAAACCTGTGCGTTTTGTGCGCCTCGTAACACATCCAAAACCATCCCAAGGGCTTCCTGCTCCTGTAATCGCGCCACTGCCGAACAGATTTTTTGAGCGATAAGCGTGCCGTCAAAATATTTGGGCGGTGTTCTGCAGATATCGCAATTGCCGCAATCTTCGGTGATGTGCTCACCAAAATAGCCGAGCAACGCCTTTCTACGGCAACTCAAGGCTTCGGCGTATTGCTGCATGCGTTCCAGTTTTGCCAATTGATAGGCCTCAGTTTCGGAGCCCTCGGCAAATTTCCGAAGCATAATGACATCTGCAAAACTGTAAAACAGGATGGTGTGCGCGGGCTGTCCATCGCGGCCACTCCGACCAATTTCCTGATAATAGCCGTCTATATTTTTCCGCATGTTATAATGTATTACCCAGCGTACGTTGCTTTTGTCGATGCCCATTCCGAAGGCGATGGTCGCGACGATTATAGGTGAAATATCGTTGATGAAATTCTCTTGTATTTGCGTTCTTTCCTCGGAAGTCAAGCCTGCGTGGTATGCTTCCGCTTTATAGCCTTTTGCCGAAAGGGTGGCCGCGAGTTTCTCGGTACTTTTTCGGCTTAGACAGTAAATGATGCCGCATTCGTTTTTATGGTTTCTTAAGAAATCAAAAATATGCTTGTTGCGGTTTTGACCGGGACGAACGTCCAAATAAAGGTTGGGCCTGTCAAAGGAAGCGATAAACGTTTCAGCGTTGGGAATAGCGAGCTGCACGGCAATATCTTCCCGGGTGGCGCGGTCTGCGGTCGCAGTTAAGGCTATTAATGGAACGTTTGGAAATTGTTCCTTCAAACTTTTAAGTTGGGTATAGGCAGGCCGAAAATCGTGCCCCCAACTGGAAATACAGTGTGCTTCATCAACCGCAAAAAGACCGATTTTTATTGTCTTCAGAATAAAATTCAACTGCGGAAGACTCTCGGGCGCTACATAAAGCAACTTTAAATTTCCGCTTTGTAATTCCCTTAAAACTTGCTGTTGTTCCTCGTACGGTTGCGAACTGTTGAAAAACTGGGCCGGAACGCCATTTGCTTTTAAGGCATCAACCTGGTCTTTCATTAAAGCAATTAATGGAGAAATAACTATCGCCGTACCATCCAAGGCCAAAGCAGGTAATTGAAAGCACAACGATTTACCGCCGCCCGTAGGCATAATGGCAATTGTGTCTTTTTGGTCCAATACATTATTTATGATTTCTTCCTGATTGGGAAGAAAGCTGTCGTATCCGAAATGCGTTTTTAGCAGCTCGAACTTATTTAGCTGGGCAGTTGTTTCCATTTTTGTAAAAATAGCGATTCAAACTTTAAAAAATTAAGCCCCCACCAAAAGCGGGGGCTTGAATGGCCGGTCATTTATTTACTCCCCAGCATGACCAGCTCGTTGCAAAATACTTCGGTGATATAATGTTTGTTGCCTTCCTTATCGTCCCAGGAACGATTTGTAAGTTTTCCTTCAATTACAATTTCCTGGCCTTTGGTTATGTAGTTTTCGACTACTTTAACGAGGCCGCCTTTTACCACCACATTGTGCCAGTAGGTACGTTCCACTTTTTGTCCGTTCTTGTCTTTATAACTGTCGTCCGTGGCCATGGAGAATTTTGCCATTTTGTTGCCATCGGCGAAGGTTACGATTTCTGGGTCTTGGCCCAATCTTCCAATCAACTGTACTTTGTTTCTAAGTGCGTTCATGATTTCTAAAATTTAATATTAAACAATTGATACTATCGAATTTCATTTTATTCGACAGGACAAACGTACGATGGCTTCCAAATTTTAGTTGGTTGTTACTTATTTACTTTCGTTTATAGTTGTTTGTAAGCGTTTGAAAACGAATATATTATTGAAATTCAGGAATATAAATAATTAGATAATTATAAAAATTTCTGTACTTTAAAATGTTGAAAAATCACTTCTTTTAAAATTAACATAAAAAATCCGTTATGAACAGCAGCAGATTGGAAGCTTTTAGCGATGGAGTACTCGCCATAATAATTACAATTATGGTATTGGAATTAAAGGTGCCGCACGGAACTGAGCTTAGTGATTTGGCGCCCGTGTTGCCCGTATTCCTCAGTTACGTTTTAAGTTTCATCTATGTGGGAATTTATTGGAACAACCACCACCACATGATGCACGCCGTAGAAAAGGTGAGCGGGGAAATACTTTGGGCAAACCTGCATTTATTGTTTTGGCTTTCGTTAATTCCTTTTGTTACGGGCTGGGTGGGCGAGAACCATTTTGCCGAACTGCCTATGGCGATGTACGGTGGCGTGTTGTTAATGGCAGCAATTGCTTATTTTATTCTTCAGAATAGAATTTTGGCCGTTCAGGGAAAAGATTCCCTGTTGGCCAAGGCTTTAGGAAAGGACTTAAAGGGAAAAGCGTCGCCCATAATTTATAGCGTCGCAATTATTTCTTCATTTTACAATCCATGGATTGCGGGAACGCTGTATGTTTGGTAGCGTTGATGTGGTTGATACCCGATAAGCGGATTGAAATAGTTTTTAGGGAAAAGGAATAGCTACCACGTTTGCCCTTTCAGTTCCATGGCTGCACGCAGTACGTCGCTCTGACTGATTTGGCCTGCAAGTTTACCGTTTTCCAAAATAGGAAACCGGCGGTGTTTTGATTCCAAAAATTTGTTTGCGGCGTCCAGGACGTTCATTTCACCATCAATGGTATCCACGTTTTTAATCATATGGTGCTCCACTTTTACATCTTCCATGGGGTGGTTGTGGTAGCGCGCATCGCTCAGTTCTTTCAGGCAGTCGCCTTCAGAAATAATACCTACCAATTCATTTTTATCATTAACCACGGGCCCACCGGAAATCCTTTTCTTCAAAAGTACTTCCATTACCTCAAGAATAGATTGTTCGGGCTTAAAGGTTACCAGATTGCGGGTCATATAATCAGAGACCTTTACTTTTTCCGAAGAGACCTTCTTGATTGGCTTTGCCCTTCTGCCAATAAAACTTTTAATTCCCATAATATCAAATTTTTGCGAACTTCTAATATAAGCAATTTTATTAAATTAGGTCATGGGGTCGCCAAGTTAATGCCAAATAGCGCTAAAACTCGACTTGCTGAATAATTAAAAACCATTAACTTAAAACAATTTAAGTTGTATTTTTAACTCCCGAAACTTCCCAACCATGAAAAAACTTGGCGCTGTTCTATCTCTCCTGCTAATAATTGCCGCGATATATTATAGTTTTTATGGATTGACCCCGCATTATGAAGGTGATGAAACTGCCCCTGCGTCTGATTTTTCTGTGGACCGAGCGTTACGGCCTTTAAGTGAAATTTCAAAAAAACCACATTATTTAGGTTCCGAAGGACACGAAGAAGTACGCCGGATTTTAATTTCAGAATTGCGGAAATTGGGGCTCGAGCCTCACATCCAAAAAGGCTTCAGTTTAAATCCCGAATCAAAAACGCTGGACAAACCTATAAATATTGTCGCCCGTTTAAAAGGTTCGGAAGACGGAAAGGCGCTTTTACTGCTTTCGCATTACGACAGTGCGCTTGTACCCTCCTTTGGCGCCAGCGATGCGGGAAGCGGGGTGGTTACCATCTTGGAAAGTGTGCGGGCGTATTTGGCGTCCAGGCAACTGCCCAAAAATGATATCATTATACTCTTTAGCGATGCCGAGGAAATTGGCCTGGACGGTGCAAAACTCTTTGTGAACGAACACCCGTGGGCAAAAAATGTGGGCTTGGTGCTCAACTTTGAAGCGCGCGGCAGTAGCGGCCCCAGCAATATGATTTTGGAAACTAATGGCGGAAACGCCAAACTGGTAAAGGAATTTATAGCGTCCAACCCAGATTTTCCCGTGGCTTCCTCGTTGATGTACAGCGTTTACAAAATGCTGCCCAACGATACCGATTCCACGATTTTTAGGGAAGATGGTGACATTCCCAGTTTTTTCTTCGCCTTTATTGACAGTCATTTTAACTACCACACCGCCAACGATACCTTTTACAATTTAAGCCGAAACAGTCTCGCCCACCAAGGCAGTTATCTGCTTCCGTTGCTGCATTACTTCGCCGATGCCGATTTGTCAAACTTGAAGGCCGAAACGGATGATGTGTACGTAAACCTTCCTTTGGTAAAAATGGTAAGCTATCCGTTTTCGTGGATTTTGCCAATGCTCATCTTGGCGGGGTTGTTATTCCTGTTTCTAATTTTTTACGGATTCCACAAACGAAAACTGAACGGAAAGATGATAGCCCTCGGCTTCGTTCCATTTCTGCTTTCCCTGATAGTCTGTAGCATTGTGGGGGTTTTTGGATGGAAGCTGATTCTTGCACTCTATCCGCAGTATCTGGAAATCCAGCAAGGTTTCACCTATAATGGGCATTGGTATATTGCTTTTTTCGTTTTTCTCTCTTTGGCAATTACGTTTGCGATTTATAAAAAATTCACCAATAAATTCAATGAACCTCCATATTACTTAGCGCCATTGCTTTTTTGGTTATTGATTAATGTTGCAGTATTTATTTTTCTGAAAGGAGCCGCCTTTTTTATCATTCCCGTGTTTTTTGCGTTGCTTTCGTTTTTCGTCATGCTGCGGCAGGAGCGGCCCAATCTTTTGGCGATGGCATTATTGGCGGTGCCCGCACTGTTTCTTTTCGCTCCGCTTATTCAGTTTTTCCCCGTGGGGCTGGGCTTGAAAATGTTGGTGATAAGCTGTGTTTTCACCGTTCTGCTTTTTGGGTTGCTTTGGCCGGTTTTTGGATATTATAAAATGAAAGGGCTGCTTTCAACTGTATGTTTGCTGCTCGCGATATTATTCTTCGGAATTGCGCATTCAAAAAGTGATTTTTCCGAAGAGCGAAGAAAGCCAAACAGCCTGGTCTATTACAAAGACGCCGATGCCGATAAAACCTATTGGCTCACCTATGATAAGGAAATTGACGAATGGACACGGCAATATTTGGGCGAAAATCCCGAAGATGCGTCCAAAATTTTAGGCGATGTAGCCTACAATAAATACGGCACCAAGTTTAGCTTGGCGAATAGGGCCCCGCAAAAAACCATCCCCAATTTTGAGGTGATTTTGGAAGCGGACTCCCTGGTTGAAAACCTTCGGAAGGTGATGTTTACCATCGTTTCTAAACGGAAGGTGAACAAGATTGACCTTTATGCTGAAAACACAGAATTTCAATCCTTAATTTTCAACGGAAAGGAAATGCCCGCTTCCCGTATTTCCGAAGATTACCGCGGCACAAGGAACAGTGCGCTCATCAACTATTACGTTTCCGAAAATGATTCCTTAAAAGTGCAATTTTCCGTAGCCAAGGAAGCTCCAGTTACCTTTAAAGTCATGGAATATTCCTTTGATTTGATGGAGGATGCGCAATTCAACATACCAAAACGGCCCGATTATACTATGCCGAAACCTTTTGTAATCACCGATGCCGTGGCTGTAAAGCGTACTTTTTCAGTAGATTCGCTTCGATTGAAAGCTCGCGATACGTTGCCGATTAATGCTGTAAATACTTTTAAATGACAAATAAAACAATCGCCATTGCGGGTCTGGGATGGCTCGGGCAACCCTTGGCCTATCGCTTGGCGACGCTTGGCTATACCGTAAAAGGTTCGGTTACCACGGTTGCAAAGGCGGCCCTCTTGCAACAAAATGGTTTTGATGCCTACCCCGTGGAAATTTCTGAAAATGGTATTGAGGGTGAGGTGCTGGCCCTGCTTAAAAACGTGGACTATTTACTCATTATGATTCCGCCCGGGCTACGCAAAAATACCGGCGCAGATTATGTTTTGAAGATGGTCCATTTACTTTCGGCCATAAATGAGTCTGCAGTAAAAAAAATTGTTTTGGTGAGCAGCACTTCGGTCTATGATGATTCTCAGGGAAGGGTGACGGAGCGCGACGAGCCCAAACCCGAAACCATCGCGGGCAAGCAATTGCGCCAAGTTGAGGAATTATTTATGAATGCCGAAGGGTTGCAGACTACCGTAGTACGTTTTGGCGGTTTGATTGGGGGCAGCAGAAATCCCGTAAAATATTTGGCGGGACGCAAGGATTTGGCAGACGGCAATGCGCCGGTAAATCTCATCCATCGGGACGATTGTATTAATATTTTGGTTGAAATTTTAAAAAATGATGCCTTCAGAACAGTATTTAACGCAGTAAACCCGAACCATCCAAAAAAAGCGGAATATTACATCCAAAAGGCAAAGGAGCTTGGGCTGGAAGCTCCCACTTTTGCGGAAGCGGTTTCAAACGAAACTTTTAAGCAAGTGGATTCTGTCAATCTGAAATCTGTTTTGGATTATTCGTTTAGAACTTCTATTTAATAAAAAAAAGGAGCTTTTTACAGCTCCTTTTATTTCAATTACATATTTTGAAAATTACCAAATACGAACTCTGTCTTCTGGTGCAAGATACATTGGGTCGCCTTCCTTAATGTCAAAAGCTTCATAGAAAGCATCCACATTCAGCAAAGGTTGCGTAGCGCGAACCATTCCCGGAGAGTGCGGATCGGTTTTCACTTGGTTGCGTAATGCCTCATCTCGAGACTTGGTGCGCCATACCGTGGCCCAGCTCATAAAGAAGCGCTGTTCTGGGGTAAAGCCGTCAATATTATCTGGACGGCCATTTTCCTTGTAAAAACGTTGCAGACCGTCGTAGGCACCCAATACCCCGCCAAGGTCGCCGATGTTTTCACCCAAAGTGAATTTACCGTTGATGTAAACGCTGTCCAAAACCTCTACATTGCTGTACTGTTCTGCGAGCTTATCGCCGCGTTCGGTAAAGTTTTTAAGATCGGTCTCCGTCCACCAGTTTACCAAGTTTCCGTTGGCGTCAAAGCGCGAACCGCTGTCATCAAAGGCGTGCGAAATCTCGTGACCGATAACTGCGCCAATTCCACCGTAATTTACGGCTTCGTCTGCTTTGTAATCGTAAAAGGGAGGTTGAAGGATGGCCGCCGGGAAAACAATTTCATTGTTAAAAGGGTTGAAATAAGCGTTCACGGTTTGTGGGCTCATGCCCCATTCAGTGCGATCCACTGGTTCGTCTATTTTTTCAAGATTGTCCTTCAGGTTCCAAGTTTGCACGGCTACCATATTGTCATAATAGGTGTTGCCTGGTTTCACCTCCATAGAAGAGTAATCTTTCCACTTGTCTGGATAACCCACTTTTACGGTGAATTTATCCAGCTTTTCAATAGCCTTAACCTTTGTGCTGTCGCTCATCCATTCCAAGGCGTTGATACGGTCCTTGTAGGCTGCAATCACATTTTCAATCATGGATTCTGCCTTTGCTTTTGCCTCTGGCGGGAACATTTCATCTACATATAATTTACCCAAAGCTTCGCCTACGCTACCATTAACCGTGGCTAGCGCACGTTCGTCGGCGGGCTTTTGTTTTTTGGTTCCTTTCAAGGTTGTTTCGTAAAAATCGAAATTGGCTTTGTCAATTTCAGTTGTCAACATGCCTGCAGAACTGTTTAAAGTGGACCAACGCATCACGGTTCGCCAAGTATCAAAATCTGGTTTTGAGAACATCTGCTTCAGGGTTTCCATATACTTTGGCTGCATCACGATAACTGTGTCCAGTTTTTTGTCGATGCCCATTTGCTCAAATGCCTTTTCCCATTGAATTTGTGGAAGCATTTGTTGCAATTCTGCAATGCTTCGTGGGTTGTTGAAGTTTCTGAAATCGCGGCTGGCCACTTTATCCAATCTTGGGGTGGCAAGCTTAGTTTCAAATGCTAAAATAGTTTCAGCCTGCTTACGGGCAGATTCTTCGCTATCGCCTAAAAACTGTAGCATTCTGGTTATATGGTCCACATACTGCTCGCGGATTTTTACCGAAGCGGGGTCTGTACTGGTGTAAAAATCACGATCTGGCAATCCCAAGCCGCCAGGGGTAATGTATGCGGAATTGATTGCACTATTGTTAGGATTAGAAAAGGCAGCAAGACCCAGGAAAGGTTGTGACACCGCAACGGCATCTTCCGTCATTAACTGCTGGAAGTCTTCCATGCTATCCATGGCCGCAATCTTTTCAAGTGCTGGTTTTAGTGGTTCAATTCCAGCTTTATCCCGTGCGGTTGAATCCAATTTTGATTCATAAATCATCAAGGCTTTGGCTTGGTCGGTATCGGGAGCGTATTTTCCGCTTTCCTTGGCCTTTGCCAAAATGTTCAGCATGTCCTTGCTGGTTTTTTTGCGCAAAATGGTGAAGCCGGCCCAACTGGTTTCATCGTCTGGAATCTCATTGTTCTTCATCCAGTTGCCGTTCACATAGTTGTAAAAATCGTCTTTCGGACTTACGGTAGTGTCCATGTTTGCAAGGATAATTCCGTGGGGCTCGGTGCCTGCCACGGCCACTTCGGTTTTGTCCTTACAGGCGGTTGCGGCAACTGCAATAACGGTAAAGGCCACAACGGGTTTTAAAAAATTAGTCTTCATTTTATGGTTTTTAATTAAGGTATTTGTTGATTTTAAAATTATACTGAAAGCATAAGTTGCGCTTTTAGTGAGTTTGTTACATATTCTTATTCTTTTTATCCTGAAGCTCTAAGTTTATGATGGAATCCTTATAGCGTTGCTGTTGCTTCAGTTCCTTATCCTCATCTTCCTTTCTTGAGAAATCTATTTTGTCTTTCTGGAATTTTTCGTTTAACTGGACAATCAGATTATTTACCGCCCCATTCATTTCTTCCAAGGATTGCTGCACCTTCAAAGAATCTATCGTCGCTTGGTGCGAGGCCTGAAAAAGTAGTGCGGTACGGGTTTTCAGTACCATCAATCGGCTATGGATAGGCTTGGTGTTTAAGGTATCTGGAATGTTGCTGAACAGCGAATCGGCATATTCCCGCAAAAGTTCGGAACGGTTGCGCAAGTCCTGATAATTGCTGCCGTTGGCATTTTTGGCTTCTGCAAGAAAATCTTCCAAAACACCCCATCGGACAGCCTGCTTACTTGCAGGTTCTGAAAGTGGCTGAAATGTTCGGTCTTTCTCGCCAAAAATTATGGAGGCATCATTGGTGGGGGTTTGAGTTTGGTTTTCTTCGGAGGCATTTCCGCAGGAAAAAACAAAACCGACGAGCATTAAAAGGGGAATAATAAACTTCATAAAAATAAAAAGTGGCACAAAGATACTGGTTATTAACCAAATGGGACATAATTTTTTTAAAGCTTGAAAGCGCTGATTATATGTATCTTTACACTTCATTTTTTTTTGAAATAGCAAACATATGAAAAAGCGAATTTTGATAATTGGCGCCTGTGGCCAAATAGGAACGGAGTTAACCATTTACCTACGCGAAAAGTTTGGCAGCCATAAGGTAATAGCCAGCGATATTCGGGAGGGTGACGCGGAGTTGATGGAGAGTGGCCCGTTTGAAATTTTGGATGCCATGGATTACAATGCGGTGGAAGAAGTGGTTATTCGCCACGAAATAACCGATGTGTATTTGATGGCGGCAATGCTTTCGGCCACTGCTGAAAAATTTCCCATGAAAGGATGGAACCTAAATATGAATTCACTTTTTCACGTTTTAAATCTGGCAAAGGATAAAAAAATAGATAAAATATTTTGGCCGTCTAGCATTGCGGTGTTTGGGCCGTCCACGCCGAAAAACGATACGCCGCAGTACACCATTATGGAACCCAGCACTGTGTACGGCATCAGCAAGCAGACCGGTGAGCGCTGGTGCGAATATTATTTTAACCGTTATGGCGTAGATGTTCGCAGTATTCGCTATCCAGGATTAATCAGTTATAAAACCCTGCCGGGAGGCGGCACGACCGATTATGCCGTGGATATTTACCACAAGGCCTTAAAGCATAAAAAGTATATCTGTTTTCTGAATGCCGAAACTACCCTGCCGATGATGTTTATGGACGATGCCATTAGAGCTACCGTAAATATTATGGAAGCCGACAGGGAAAAGATAAAAATAAGAAGCTCCTATAATCTTTCTGCGATGAGTTTCAATCCTGAGGAAATTACGGAAAGCATCCAAAAACACATTCCCGACTTTAAAATAAGTTACGAACCCGATTTTAGGCAAGCCATCGCCGACAGTTGGCCACAAAGTATTGATGACAGTGCGGCGCGCAAGGATTGGGGTTGGAAAAGCGAGATTTCCTTGGATGAAATGACCAAAATAATGCTCACCAATTTAAAGGATAGGTATTAGGATTATTTATCCTCATCAAATATCACTTCCAGAATATTGGCTGTTCCATTTTTGCCTTCATTGGAAATATATAGGGTGCCATCTGAGGCGAAAGTAATTCCCTCGGGCTGGGGAAATGATTCCTCATATAGTTTATGCAATTTTAGAAGTTTCCCGTTGTTGTCCATTATTAATACTTGCGGGTTTTTTCCCTCCAAAATATATAAATGTCCTGTTTTTGGATGAATGGCTATATCTGATGGGAAAAAATTTGAAAAGAGGTCCACATCGTCATCTGCATCTTTCGACTTAAATATAGGGTCGTCCAACGGAATTTTCAAGATGGGCAATGAATTGGATTTTTTGGTTTGGAGATCAAAGGCATAAATTCCCTTATAGTTTTTACTGCTGGGGTCAATGTCCTTTACCGCGAAAAGTAAGCGATTGTTGGATGTATCGGCCACTACCGATTCCATATTATTTCTTCCAGAGAAGGGGAGTTGATATTCGTTAGTTTTAAAATTGTTACTAAGGAAATTTTCAACTTCAAAGAGAAGGCCACTGCTTTCCATAACATAGGCCGTGCTGTCTGTTGTTGTTATCGCCTCATAATCGCCCGATTTTCCAAAAGATATTTTTTTCTCAACGAGGTTAGTCTGTAAGTTGTAGATAAAAAGAATTCCTTCCTCGTCCTGCACGGCAGCAATTTTATCGTCAGAAATCCATCGTATCCCGCTTATTTCATTTAATTCAATTGGCATATCCCATTTGCGTACAATGGTATAGGTTTCTTCTTCCAGCCGCGGATTGAGGGCCGGATTTTCAAATGCATACCAAAGAATTCCAACAAAGGCAAGTACTCCCACAATTATAAAAAATGCAATTCTGTTTTCTTTCATCTGTATAAAATATTTAATAAAGCGGAAGATGTAATGCCCATATTATTTATCTTCAATCGGTTCACATGCGCTCGGGCGATGGCATTACATAATCGGTTTTTTCTGTAAACCATAAATTAAGTGAAATAAAGCTAGTCTCTCCTTAAATTTATTATAAAAAACCAGGACTGTATGCTTTTTAGGTCTTGAACTACCGAAATTAGTCTAGGTGGCCTCCGTAAGCAATAAGAAAGGAACCTTGCCAAGAATCCCTTCGGCTCTGCTCAGGGTAAACTTCTCATCTTGTTTTGTAGCCTCACCAAGAATCGAACTTGGATCTAAAGTTTAGGAAACTTCTATTCTATCCATTGAACTATGAGGCCGGTATTATGGAACCGCAAAATTAACTATTTTATGAGGATTGCTGACAGGAATTTAAAGAAGAACGTTATCCTTTCTTTCTTAAACGATTACGAAGCATGCACAAAACTCCAATTTCTTCCTTAGACAAGTTTTCCGCTTTTTTGAGCAATTGATTTATTTCCTTTTCAAAATATTTTAAGGTGCGGCCTTCGGTATAATCTTCAATTACTCTAGGGTCAATATAGCTGCTCCGGGCCACGGCGGGGGTGTTGCCTAAGGTTTCGGAAACCCGGTTCACGGCTTCCTTTATATTTTTGTCCAATAGCTTTTGGTCTTTCTCCTCAACTACGCCAAGTTCGTCCAGTGCTATGGCGGCTATCATCGTTCCTGCCCAGGTTCTAAAATCCTTTGCGGAAAATTCTTCGCCCATCACTTCGTGAATGTAGCAATTTAGATCATCGCTCTTCACATCTATAATATTGTTGTCCTCATCCAGATATTTGAAAATCTCATAGCCCGGCATATCATCTATTTCTTGGACAATCTTGGCAAGTTTTTTATCAACCACGTGCTTTTCCTGTTCTTGTCCAGATTTTCCATTGTAGGAAAATATGAGCTCATCGCCGTTTATAGTGAGATGCTTACTGCGCATGGTGGTTAAGCCGTAGGTTGCGTTTTCTTTGGAATAGGCCTCACTGCCCGGCCGAAAAAAGGCCGATTCTAAGAGACGGACCATAGTGGCCAGGACTTTTTCACGATTTAGCTTTCGTTTGCGCAAATGCTGGCCGGTAACACGCCGCATATGCTCCAATTGGTTGGCAAAATCTATAATCCGATCGAACTTTTTGGCATTTTGTCTCTCGGTGTATTTAGGGTGATAAATATATTGTTTGCGGTCCTTGTCATCTCGGCCTGTTACCAAAAGGTCGGCATTTTGGTCTTCACTTATTTCTACATTGGTCCAAGCCGGCGGGATGACGAGGGACTTTATCCAATTGCGAGTTTCTTTATCTCTGATGGTTTTGCCCTTTTCATCTTTATAGGTAAAGCCTCTACCGAGTTTTTTTCTTTTGTACATGACAATTTTTTGGTATTAAAATTAAGATAAATCCATTTCAGTATTTAACTCTTTAGGAATCTATTAAGAAAGGATTTCCTGAGATATGAATCTAATAGCGTGGGAGTATCTATGGAGTATCCATAACTTATAGTCGCCTTAGGGTCGGCATACAATCGGCATAGAGTCGGCATAGAGTCGGCATACGGTCGGCATAGAAAGGTTGGGTTGGATTAAGAAAAGGAATTGCCAACACCAGTGCAGTGGCGCTAATATACGCAACTACGGCTGCCAAAGTCAAGGGAAAACCATAATTTACTATGTTTTTTTTGATATGCATCTCGAATGCCAATAGGGGGTGAAGAATTGTGGCCGATATATAACCGGAAGAGTTTTTCTGAAAGCAATATGTATATACAATATTCCATATAAAAAACGAAAAAAGCCCAACATAACAGCTGGGCTTTTTGCTCCTCTTGGGTTTTTTTCGATGCGCTCCTAGGGTTGCTTACTTGGGACAAACTTATCGCCCAATACACTTAACCTAAAACAAAAAAACCAGCCTAATTAAAGACTGGCTTGTTTTGCTCCTCCTCTTGGGCTCGAACCAAGGACCCTCTGATTAACAGTCAGTAAAGGCATCTTTTCAGATAGAAGCAATTTTTTGCACAACGTTGCAAATATAGGCATTTATAGAATTATGCACTTTCTCTTGTTTTCATATTTTGACTCTTTTTAGCCAAAATGTTTAACCTATGTTTAACCTATGTTTAACCTGAAATTTTACAAACCTTCAAAATTAATGAAGTTGGCAATGTAATTTTAAATTAATATCAATAGAATTGTTTGACCTAAGAGTAACCAAACTTGAATTTTCAACCAACTTTATATGTTTGGGAATACTTTTAAATCAACTAATTTTAAATCCATAATCTATTTAAAAAGGCAAGTCATTATCTGGTTCATCCAAAAAACTTACTGGTTCTATTTCTGTAGGGCTATCTACTATTGGTTCTTGACCATTTAACAGCTCTATTCTCCATCCTTGAATGGAATTAAAGTATTTTGGCACACCTTCAGGATTTATCCATTCCCTGCCTCTAAAATTGACGCTAATTTTCACATCCTGACCTACTGCATACCTATCCAGCAACTCACATTTGTCTTGGGTGAATTCTATTAAAATATGTTGGGGGAATTGTTCTTCAGTAGTGATTACTACTTCACGCTTTCTAAAGCCATTATCACCTATATTTTGGGTGTCATTCAACACTTTTATTTTACCTGTTATTTCCATTATGCTAATAATTTATTTCATTAATAATTTTATCGAGGTTAATCAATTTGTGAGAATTAACTGTGCCTCTGTGTTTTTCAGAAACTTCGCAGAGTTTATCATACAGCGAAATGAATTCTATATTTTTTTTGATTGATTTGTGTTCTTCTACAACAACAGTTGGGAATTCGGCTTTAAGAATATTGATGCATTTGCATAAATATTTGTAACGTTCTTCTTCCTTGATTAGCCACCAATCAATCTTTCCCCTTGTATAGGCACCATCTTCGGCTAATGATTTTAACTCATTTATTATATCTATAAGCTTCACTTTAAAAAGGGCTTTATTTTTTCACTTAAGAGAATGTAGAGAGTAGTTTTCTTAATTATAAAATAGATAAATATTATTATGAAAAAAGTTGCTATAAAAGCCATCCAATTAAACTCAAAATCCCCGTTTAAGTAACTGTTTTCAGTAGTTAATGTAAAGAAACCAGTTTCTGCACGTAAAGATTCTATAAATAAATCCTTTCTCCATTCTGCATTTTTGTTTAAAGCCATACTTAGCATATATGCATCAGGTTTTTTAAAGTAATAGCCAAAAACGTAAGAAATGGTTAAAGCCGCAAATACCCATACAGCCATCATTACAATTTCGGCATTCATAATTATTTGAGCTTTCATATATTTTCCATTGGAAAAGTTTCTTTTATTTGGTTTTTCAGTATCTGTGTTTTGTAGTAAAAATGCGTTAAGCTTTAGATTTGAATTGAAAAAACTCAATTTGTAAATTTTCTTATTTAAAATTACAGTGGAAGTAAGAAACACTAAAATTAATGTCAAAAGTATCAGGATAAAATACTCACTGCGTAGATTTATAAACTCAGTTATATTGTACTTTATATAGGTCAAACCTACACCAGTCATAACAATTAAAGTTTTAAGTATATTTTCTTTTTTCATTATCGTAGATTTAAAATTGAAAATAATGTTGAAGCAATAGAAATAATCATAATTAGACTGCCATTGCTTCTAATAGCAGATGAAAACTTAAATTGTTTTTCTTGATTAAAATTTTTCTTTCTCATCGAAAGATAACCGCCAACGAAAATTCCAAGAGGTACAAAAGCGAATAGATATAACGATGATATTGAAATGATTGATAATCCCTGATTTACTTCATCTTTTCGGTTAAAAATTAAATAAATCAGATTTATTCCGGCTAATAATAGTATTGGAGATAAAACAATTAGTAATGGAGATACCATTAATATTGCTGTAATAAATAATTGAATATTCATTTTGTTATTTTTTTAATGATTAAGTATATGATTATGCTACCTACTAGCACTAAAGAATAAGTGTAAAAGTCAAAAGAGGTATTGTTAGCAATATGATTTATAGGTTTTTCTAAACTTTGCTCATCTTTATATCTTGAAAAATTGCCTTTATCGTCAGTTAAAACATTAGTTAAATGAGTGTTACCATCTTTATTGACATTTTCATTTGGTATGGTTGAAGTTGAATACTTTTTCTCTAAAGCTTGTCCTCGGTTCCATAGCTCTTTTGAAGATTCTGATTTGAGGATCTTACCATTCAATTCTAATGTTGAAACATAATTACCTTCAGCATCTACAATACCACGATCAATGTAACTATAGCCGTTTACTTCTAATACTTTAATGTCAAATTCATCCATAACACATTTTTAGATAGGTTTATTAAAACAAATATAAATGAATTTACAGACCGATATGTCTTTGGCTCGATTTAACATTTAAAAGACATTTCAGTCATTATGAAAGATAATGACAGCAAGGCAATTCTATTAGAGTTGGCAAACAGAATAAAGACATTGAGGAATGAAAGAAATTTAACACAAGCTGTTTGCTATGAAGATACCGGCATTAATTTTGGCCGTATAGAAAGAGGTGTAAGGGATATAAGCTTTACAACACTTGTGAAAATTTGCAAGTACTTTAATGTTTCAATGAATGAATTATTAAAAGATACTTTTTAAAATTTCGCTATTAATACTAATCTATAAGATTTTCAACCGTACATTTTTAGCCTTAAAAAGCTGTATTCTCTTGCCCTCACAAATAAATAATTCGTACTTCTTTTCAATTTTAGTATGTATAGAGTTGATGATTACATTAACCCATTATCAGCAAAACTGAAATAATCACCTCTTGTAATTATTAAATGGTCCAAAAGTTCAATTTCAAGGAATTGACCAGCTTTTTTAATCTTGTAGGTAATATTTTTATCAGAGTTACTTGGATTAAGATTTCCACTTGGATGATTGTGGGCAACAATTATGTTACTAGCATTGCATTTTAAAGCAACTGCGAATACTAATTTTACATCGACAATTGTTCCGGATATACCTCCTTTGGACATAGAATATACTCCCAAAACCATATTGGCTCGATTTAATAATAAAATTTTAAATTCTTCTTGCAATTCAAGCGTATCTTTACACCAAGAATTCAGCAAAATTTTAGCGGAATCATTACTGTTGCTAACTTTTAGTTTCTTTTGTTTACTGGTTGAATATGAGACACTTATTTCTGAAATTTTCATCGTTTTTTATTTAAAAATTGTTGATATTCTCAAATTTTTTTAATAACTTTGAAAAAGAAGTTTCTTTCTGAAACACTTCAGCGAAATTCTTCACAAACTCATTTAAATAAGGAGGATGGAAAGAGCTTTGAAGTTTCTTTCTTTTTGGTTCTTTTTCTTTCTTTAGACTTATCAAAACCTATTTATTCGTACTTACTCCTATTTTACTTTTACCTTCAGGCAAATTAATATATCCCAAGATGCCTAATCAGCTACAAATAACTATAAGCTAGGCTACTTGTAACCATATTTATTTATTTGAAGGTCAGTTCAATTATGAGTAAAAAAGAAAGGGTCTTTATAAAATTTTAAAACACAGCCCAATCTATCTATATAGACTAGGCTGTTGTTTTTTTATTCTGCTGGCTCTAATATGCCATTTTGCGAGAACACATTAGATGAAGCGGTAACTTTTTGTTCCTGCTTTGGCTTTCCAGCATCATCTATTGTATAAACCCATCTGTGGGAAAGTGTAATTTCCTCGCCAGTTTCCTTGACAACATATTCAAAAGGCTCACATTCCTCTTTAATGATGCTTCCCGGCATTTCTGTGCCAATTAGCCCATTGCAGGTCTGTTCATCAAATGTTGAAGGTATAAATGCCCTTTTTGCAGTTGCATAGAATTTGCCAGTAACTTTGCTTAATACCATTTCAATGCCACCTTGCAGTTCCAATACGAAGAATGATGTTCCATCTTCCTTTTCTCTTTCTTTGTAATTAATAATTCTTACCATTGTTTTTGATTTTTGAGTGTGAATAAATGCTCCCTGTTTTGTTTTATACACGCAACAAATTATCTCAGCTATCAACTTGAAATAATATTGACTGCCAGAAAAAACTTTTGTTTGAAAAGTGGTAGGGGGGAGTTTCCCTTCCAGAACTAAGTGGGGGTTTTGAGCAGGGTAGGTCAAGCATTCACAGGAAAGACCAAAAATTTTATTTCTCAATTTTTTTTGGGTTAATTGATTCCTGCACTTAAATAATGGTATTTTTAATGTTTAAAAATTTTTCTAAATAAAACCGAAGTATAGCATATGCCAACATTAAATTGGATAGGAAAGGAAAAAGTAATTAACCATCACCAAGATGTACCCTATAAAATTTTAGAACCTCAATACACTTTTGCCAATGGCAAGGAAAGTGAAGATGCTACTTCACAAAACAAAATTATTCACGGAGATAACCTTGAAGCTTTAAAGAGCTTGTTGCCTGAATATGAAGGTAGAATAAAATGTATCTACATAGACCCACCATACAATACAGGTAATGAAGGTTGGGTATATAATGATAACGTAAATGACCCTAAACTTAAAAAATGGTTGGGACAAGTTGTAGGCAAGGAAAGTGAGGATTTAAGTAGACACGATAAGTGGCTCTGTATGATGTACCCAAGGCTAAAACTACTGCATAAGTTACTCGCTGATGATGGAGCAATCTTTATTTCAATTGATGACAATGAACAAGGATTTTTAAGAATTATCTGTGATGAAATTTTTGGTGGTTCTAATTTTTTAGCAAATGTTATTTGGGAAAAAGTATATAGTCCCAGGATGGATTCAAAAGGTTTTAGTGCAAGTCACGATTTTATAATTTCTTATCAAAAATCTCCGCTTTTTAAGGTGAGAAAACTCAAAATAGAGCAATCTGATAAACAATTTAAAAACTATGATGAAGAAAAGAAAAAATATTACAGAAGTCGATCCTTAAAAAAGGAAGGTTCAAATTCCTTGAGGACAGATAGACCAAACCTGTATTATTCACTAAAAGACCCAGATGGAAATGATATTTTTCCATTGAAACCAAATGGTGTAGAGAGCTGTTGGCGCTGGTCTATGGAAACCTATAATAAAAATGTAGAATTGGGGAATGTAGAATGGATTAAAAAAAATGGAAAGTGGCAAGTTTATGTGAAGCAGTGGAAAGAAAAAGATCCTAAAAGACCCCCTAATACTTTATGGATTAGTAAAGAAGTTGGGCACAATCATAGTGCTAAAGATGAGATCAAGGGGTTTCAATTAAAATCTACGTTTGACACTCCCAAACCCTCAACGTTAATAGAAAGAATTATAAGTATTTCAGCTAATAAAAATGATATTATCCTTGATTCCTTTGCAGGTTCAGGCACAACAGCCCACGCAGTTTTAAATCTAAACAAAGAAGATGGTGGCAATAGAAAATTCATTTTAATAGAAATGGAGGATTATGCCAATACCATTACCGCTGAAAGAGTAAAAAGAGTTATTAAAGGTTATGGTGAAGGTTCAAAAACTATTGAAGGTACTGGTGGAGATTTTACATATTATGAATTAGGCAAACCTTTATTTTTAGACAATGGTTTTTTAAATGAAGAAGTTGAACTAGATAAGATTCTAGAATATGTATGGTATAGTGAAACCAGAGCTTCATTTAAAAAACCGAAAGAGGAATACTTGTTAGGTTCTAAAAATGATACAGCATATTATTTTCAATACCAAAAAGACAGTTTAACCACATTGGATGAAACATTTTTAAGGTCTATAAAAACTAAGGCTAGCCAGTACATTATTTATGCAGATAATTGTTTGCTTGACCAAAGTATTATGGATAAATATAATATTGTATTCAAAAAGATACCTAGAGATATAAGTAGGTTTTAAACTCAATAAACAAATATTTGTGCATAAGAAGCTGTACGTGCACAAAAAAGAGTACTTTGTTGTGCATATAAAGGCAAACATATACAACTTTAAAGTATTATTTGTGCATAAGAAACTAATAAGATGAGTGAGATAAAAATACACGAACTTCCTCCTAATACAAATTGTGAGACGGTGCCAATTTTAAAAGCACTTGCTAAGGCCAGTAGAGCTTTGGGTGAACTAAAGGGAGAGGTTAAGAAGATTCCTAATTCTCAAATTTTAATTGATACTTTATCCCTCCAAGAAGCTAAAGATAGTAACGAGATAGAAAACATTGTTACTACAGATGATGAATTATATCAAGCTGCTGTTGATGAAAATATAACTTCTGTTGCTGCTAAGGAAGCTACTAATTATGCTGATGCATTAAAGTTTGGATATAATATTATTAAAACAAAAGGAATATTAACTACTAATGACATTATAAAAATTCAACAAAGGATTGCACCTCATCATCCTGTAAGAAAAATTCCTGGAACGGTTTTAAAAAATCCTAGAACTGAGGAAGTAGTATTTACTCCTCCTCAAAACATCAAGGAGATAAACAATCTTTTGAATAATTTAGAAATCTATATAAACACCCCTGAATTCCATAATATTGATTGTTTAATAAAAATGCCCATCATCCATTTTCAATTTGAAAGCATCCATCCATTTTATGACGGCAATGGAAGAACAGGAAGAATATTGAATATGCTTTATTTGGTACAACAAAACTTGTTGGATATTCCCGTGTTATATTTAAGTAGCTATATAATAAGGAATAAGAATGATTATTATAGATTGTTACAAGAGGTAAGAACAAAGAGTTCTTGGGAAGAATGGATTATATGGATGCTTGTTGGAGTCGAGAAAACAGCTTTGGAAACTATTAAAGTGGTAAATAAAATTAAAATTTTAATGGATGATTATAAAAATGAGATTAGAACAAATTTTAGTTTTTACAGCCACGACTTAATCAACATCATTTTTAAACATCCATATACAAAAATTGATTTTTTAGAAAGAGAGTTGGGAGTACACAGAAATACCGCTAGTAGTTATTTAAATACACTTGCAAGACACGGTTTATTAACCAAGGTTAAAATTGGCAAAAGAAATTATTACATAAATCAAAAGCTTTTCAATATTCTAACCAAAAGATAACAGTATTAATATTTATGGAATTAAAACCATATCAACATAGAGTTATAAAAGATTTAGAACATTTCTTATTATATATACAAAAAGAGCCTACACCCTCAAAAGCATTTAATCAGTATTGGGAAGATAAATTAGGAATTCCATATACCCCCCAGTTAGATGGTTCTTTTACAGGAATGAAACCCTACAAAGATAATATACCCAATGCAGTTCATATTGCAATAAAAGTACCTACTGCTGGCGGTAAGACCTTTATAGCTTGTAATGCTCTACATACTATAAATAAACAGTTCAATCAAGGAAATACAAAAGCAGTAGTTTGGCTAGTGCCTTGGTCTAATTTGTTGCAACAAACAGTTAATAACCTATCTAACCCTAGCCATCCCTACAGGGAAAAATTAAATAGTTTATTTGGAAACAGAGTTGAGGTTTATGAAAAAGACCAGTTGTTACAAGGTGCTAATTTTAACCCTACTTCAGTAACAGAACAACTCAATATTTTTGTATTTAATTTCAGCAGTTTACGTATTAATTCGAGGAAAAAAGAGGACAGAAAAGTATTCCAAGAAAATGGAGCTCTAGAGAGTTTTAGAAACACGATTGTTTCAAAAGACCTAGTACTGCCAGATACAGATGAAACAGCCTTAATCAATGTAATAAGAAGCTTGAATCCTATTGTAATTGTAGATGAAAGCCATAACGCAGAAAGTGATTTAAGCGTTGAAATGCTTAGAAATCTAAATCCATCTTTGGTACTTGATTTAACTGCTACTCCCAAAGAAAACAGCAACATTATTTCTTTTGTAAATGCACTTGCACTTAAAAAGGAAAATATGGTTAAACTTCCTGTGGTAGTTTATAATCACCATAAAAAAGAAGAAGTAATCACTAGTGCTTTGCACCTTCAAAGACAATTGGAGTTGCTGGCTATTGAGGAAGAAAAGCTGACTGGAAAATACATTGGACCAATCATATTATTTCAAGCCCAATCAAACATTAAAGGAAAGGACAATACTACATTTCAAAAGATAAAAGAGCAATTAGTTAAGCTTCAAATTCCAGAGGAACAAATCAAGATTAAAACAAGTGGGATTGATGAGTTAAAAGGTATAGACCTAATGGCCAAAGGCTGCCCAGTTAAATACATTATTACAGTAAATGCCTTAAAAGAAGGTTGGGATTGTCCTAATGCCTATATATTAGCCTCCTTAGCTGATAAATCTTCTGCTGTTGAGGTAGAGCAGATTTTGGGTAGGGTATTAAGACAGCCCTATGTTGTTAAACATAAGGAAGCACTTTTGAATATGTCTTTTGTTTTGACAGCTTCCTCAAAATTCAATGAGACTTTAGATAGCATAGTAAAAGGATTACAAGAATCTGGTTTCAGTAAAGATGATTATTATGCAGAAGAAGCTCCAGAAGAAGAACTAACACCAAATGAAATTTTAAATCAAGATTTGTTTTCAGAACCTAAACCAGATGATTATGTGCAATCTGATGAAGATTTTGATATTAATAAAGTTGAGTTTAATCCAAACGAAGAAGTAACCTTAGAAACTATTAAACAGCAAAATACTATAGTTTCACACATAACAGAAAAAGCAAAAGTTGAGGGGCAAACTTTTGAGCAAAAGGTTGATGAACTTGAAATTGATGATACTACTTCCATTTTTACAGATATTATGAAAACTTCACCAAAAATCTATAGAATAGATGCTCAATTTAAAGAAGTAGCAAATGCTATCCAATTACCTCAGTTCTTTAAAAAAGTTGAGGAAAGCCAACTGGAAGAGGTTAGTTTGTTTGAAGAATTAAATTCTGAAGACCTCTACTTAAATAAGGTGAGTTTGTTGGATGGTTTTAAACTTTCAAATTACAGCACACAAATAACTTTTGATGAGATTTCCAAGGAAATATATGCAGTAGATTTTAATGAGCAAAAGAAGACTGCCACTGCCCAAAAAGTGAGCAAAAGAGCTAAAGATATTCTAGTTGATACTATTCTTTCCAAACCTAAAGAATCTCAAGTAAATCAAATCAGTAGCATCATTGTTTCCAAGCTTGGAGATATGACACCAATTTCCCAACAAGAACTCCAAAAATATGTGAGCAGAGTTTTTGACGACTTATCCAGTGAGCAAATTAGGGATATTGTAGATAATGATTTTATCTATGTAAAAAAGATTAGGGACAAAATAAATGACTTGACCAATGAATACGCTAAAGAACGCTTTAAAATACTAATAGATAGCAACAAGATAATTGTAAAAGAGAACTATTCATTTCCAGATTCTTTATCATTTTTAAACCCTAGCACTACCATTGCCAAATCCTTATATGACAGGGAAGGCAGTATGAATAATTATGAGCAAAATATGATTATGGAAGTGGCTTCACTTGATAACATAGTGTTTTGGCATAGAAACCTTGAAAGAGGAAAAGGTTTTGCTTTAAATGGTTTTAGCTCCAATCATTATCCTGATTTTATTCTACACACTAAGAAAGGGAATATTATCCTGTTAGAAACCAAAGGAGATGTTTTTGATAATGATGATAGTAAGAACAAGAATATTTTAGGTAAAACTTGGGCTGAAAAAGCAGGAGATAATTTTAAATACTTTATGGTGTTTGAATCTAAACAGGTTGAGAATACATATACAGCTAGAAGTGTGATTGAAGTTCTTAGGGGATTATAATTCATAAATCAATAATCCTCAATATTATTAAGAATTTATCTTTCTTTTTAAGACTTCTAAAACAGGTGGATTTTCAATATTTTCAGGGATAACTACTTCATCTCCTTTTCTAATAATCACACAATCCATATCATTCAATGAAATTTCCCAAGCATTTTTAATGATTAATTCTTTTTTCTCAATTCCTCTAGTTAAGTCAGGTGTAAATTGCCCCTTACTATCTATATAGGCAGGATATAGAGTATAAGAACTGTCTCTGGTATAATAATTAATAAGATTATCAAGATTTTTTGAATCTATTGCATTTAACTCGTGAAATCTAGATGAAACCACAGATACTTCACCTTCTTTTATTGGATTAGTAAAATTACTAGAAACATGAACCCTGTACCAATGGGGGTTTCCTTTATTTACCCCTTTTATAATAGCAATTCTAATTTTATCCTTTTCATCAATCTCACCGATGTCTTTCCTCCATGCATCAAATATTTTCTTACCTGACTCAAAATTTTCAAACAATATAGTTAAGCCTAACTTATGATTTCTATCAATAAAAAAACCAAAAGCTCTCCATTTAGCCTCATCCCATAAATGACTATCAACTATTGAATGTACTTTTCTCTTATTATGTGGGATATTTTTAAAATCTTTTTCCTTTCTAGGACTTTCTTCTTCTTCAATATTAAATTCCTTAATATCCAAATTCATTGGTTCTTTTCTAATATTGTCATAGGTCTTATGTTTCTTTTCTTTATACCAATCCTCAAAGAATAATTTTGGGTCATTTCCATAAAAATCTAACGCAAAAGAGTTATGATTAAAAGCTAAAGAAACTCTATGATAAACTTCTTCTTTTTCAAAAATATTTTTTAAAAACTCCTTAGAGTCATCTATCATAAAATTTTTTGACATTATAGTAGCTATAAAAAATAGAATGTTTTTCCATAACTCATCTCTAAACTTCAATTTGAAAAAATTAGTGCTATTAAGTTCTAACAAAAACTCATTTGATTGTTCTTGCGGTACAATATTTAGAGTTTCAACTTTCTGATTTTCATTTAATCTGATTATAATTTTTTCTGATATTGGAACGACATTATCAAATGATGTAGAAAAAAACCCTTCTAGAATAGCTAATAATGCTTCAGAAATCAAAAATAAATCTTTCTGTTTTGTAAATATAATCTCTATTTCAGCACCTAAAATTATTGTCTTAAATGTTATTTCATTTTCATTAATAAAATCTGTTTCATATAAAAATTGATTTTTTATTGGTTGACTTATTATATTTGACATAAATTCCTTTAATTTTTCTTCTCCAAATTCTTCATTATCTACAGACTCAATAACTTTCTTAGTATGACCTAAAATATATAATAAAGTATCAGAAGAAATTTCTAGCCCCACAGACTCAAAAATATTTGGCGCTATTTTAAATTCTTTCGAAGAATACTCAGAATTTAATATTCTGTTGGATAACGAAATATCTATAAAAGAAAGAGTATTGTCTCTTTCTTCATCTAAATTAATCTCCACCTGTTTCTCTAGAACATTTATTAATTCACACACAGATAATATGGAGGGGATTCTGCCCAAAAGAATTTCATTTTTTGCTAAATCAATTGATATGTCATAAGTTTTCTTATTAACATATCCTTCTTTAAACCAAGTCTTTAAGGACATTGCTGAAGCAAACAATAGACAGTTATGAGATGCCCATAAAAGCCCTAAATTTCTATAAGAATTAGATAGGAGTCGAAGGCTTAATATTAAAAGTTGTTCGCTCTCTTCTTTAGATAATTTGACGATTACCTTACCTAAAAAAACTACAGCATCTTTATACAGGCCCGCATCAAATTTATTAATTGCTCTTCTAATAAAAGTATCACTTGCTGCTAATTCTGAATTTCGCTTTTCATTAATTATAGCGAGGCTCTCTATTAAATTATCATATTCTTTACTTTCGGGAAAAAGCTTTCCAAAAATCATAATAGATTTATAGGTAGAATCAAAAGGGTAACTTAAATGTCCACCTGCACTACATACTATTTCATCTAATTTTGAAAATATTGTTTCACAATCCTTTTCTTCATCTAAATAATCATAGATTAATGAAATATTATATAGAGTTTTAGCAGTTAATGCCAAGGTAAGATGATTTTTATCTTTTGAGGCTATTTCTAAAAGAGTATGGAAAGTTTTCTTTTCGTTTTTAAAGTTTACTGTTTCGTGGAGTTCTTCTTTATGTGTTTTTAATATTGTAAATAATGTACTATATAATTTTATTGAATTAATATTTGCATCACTATTGACAAGTTCTTTTACATATAAATAGTTCTCAACAAATACCTCTAAATCATTAAACCAAAAAATCGAGGTCCAAGCTTGTTGGTAATATATCCTACAAAGTTGATTTTTATTATTAAGCTTTTTTGCAAATCTTAAAGCTCTTAAAAATTTCCCATCAATTACTTCTCTTGAATCCTCTATCTCTCTAGACAGAATAGCACTTTGCAAACAATCTTCGATAAGTTGATAATCTATTTCAAAATACCTCTTAGGGTTTAATATACCTAACTCCAAATCTTCAATCAATTTTCTTCTTTCAGTATCATTTGCTCCTTGAAGAATCTGCTTTTCTTTATAAACATCTGATAAACCTAATGAATCAACAACGACTTGTATTAAATCATTATTTATTATCTTTTCAATAATCCACTCACCATCAAGTATAGTAATATCTATATTGAATTCCTCTTTAAATTTATCTTGTGCATCCTTTTTTTTCTTACTAGAAATTTTACGATTACTAATAAAAAATATTTTGGTATATCCTCTTTTAGTGGATAGAATACTTTTAATATCACTTCTTAATTTACCCCTCCAATCTTCTTTACTAGATATAGCAAATGCCCAATTTTCATCTTTTTTCCAGCCATTATCAGGAACATACCACTTATTAGAAATTTCTTCAGAAACAGGATGTGTTTCGGTATCTGTTTTTCCATCACCACCTCCAGTTGGACCTACTTGAGGAATTAAATTTGGCGCAATAAATTTCTCAGCCAGTTTCCTTGCTAAGGATTCAAATTGGTCTTGTTTCTGATTTACAGATATGTTTTCTATTTCATAGGCTAATACTTCTTTAGATAGTTTTACCTTATATACAGTCTCAGAATCTGAAAAGTATTCAGGTCTCAGGTTTTTATAAAAATCCCTTGGAGTTTTTAAATCAAAGTCTTCATTTTCCATTCAGAAGTAATAATTATCATGAAAGAGAAAGTTACTAAAAATAACCCAACTCCTAATGAAAGAAGTTGGGTGTCATTCAACTCAAAAACCAAGAGTAATTACTATCACCCTCAATTGCCTTTGAGAGACCTTCAGCAAATGTGAAGGCATTCTCATTCCTTTCCAGGAATGTATCAATGTAGGAACTCTTATTGGCTCCCGTGAAAAGATTATAGACATTCCACATAGAAATATCTCCATCTTTATTTCTGCAAAAGCTTTCATCTTCGTAAAAGTCCTTTGCTATTGTATTAAAATGGCTATCTGTAAGCAATAGCTCTGGCAATTTTGCTTTTTCAGCCTTTGGCAAATATTGAAATAATTTTGCCCTACCTATCAATTTTGCAAATTGGCTTTCAGACATTCTCTGCTTCTCAAATTTTGTCATATATGTCAATTGCTTGTCAATGTTATAACCTTCAACTAATTCAATAATATTGTTGTTCAAAACCTCAACACTATCTGCTTTCATCTCACTACTAAAACCATCTGTTGAAATACAAAGGTTACAGCAAACCATATTTTGAAACCCAATAAAGAACTTGAACTTTTCAGGACTTTTTTTACTATACAAATTTTCTTGATTGTAAGCTCTTACACCTCCAATAGTCAATTCCAGCTCATTTCCCCCAATATTGGAAGTTATGGATGGCACTCTTGCTATCCAAGCCATTCTTTCATAATATGTGGTCTTTTGATGGTCCTGCAATTCAGATATTGGTAGTTGAAGCGCATCTGGTGTCCTTCCCTTGATTTGATGACTAATTCTAATTTCGGGTTTGCTGAGGTTTGTTCCCAAAACATTTGCAACACTGGCCATAGCAGATTCAATAAACTGACTGTGGCTAATTGTGATTTCATTGTCCTTGCTGAACACTGGTATTACACAATCTTCCTTTAAATGTGAGAGGCTAACACTTTTCGTATTAGCCTCTATAAAAGGGTTCTTTTTATATCCTTTATTTTCTGAAGGTAGTTCTAAATCTGGTGCATTTTGTTGCTGACCTTCATTAAAATAAATATCTCTATTGTTCTGCCTATTGTGCTGTGCTACTGGTGTGATTTCCATTTTGTGAAAAGTTTTTTGGGTTAATTAATTTTTCCAATTGTTCCTTTTTGGCTAGGTATTCAGTCTTTAATGGCAACTGAAAACTTGGATGTTCTTTGTACAGCTCCATCAACTGACCTACAGATAAACATTCTTCTATTCTTTGCTTCACATCCTGCTCTTTTATAGGAGATGTGCACCATTCTAAAATCCGTTTCCCTGTTGCTGTACTTATCAAGAATTCTGGTCTGCCAGAAAACAGATTGGTTCTGTCCTTGCTTGCAGTTGCAAAATGTTTGATGTCTAAGTCAAAAACAATGGTAAATTCATAGGAAACATCATCCCTTTGCACTGCTTTAAGTCCTACTTTTTCTGGCACAAATTTTCCATCCTTTTGTTGCAATACATAATCCTGTTTTGTTCTCATTGTAGCTATAATGTGGGCATCAGCCTGTAGAATCTTATTGATGAATGCTTTTTGTCTTGGGGTTACCTTATTCCAGTTTGCAAAGGAATTGCCGGGTAACTTTGAATGGAAATCCAAAAGCTCATCCCACACTTGGGAAATGGAATCCAAAATTATTACTTCCATTCCCGCCTTTTCACAAACCTCAATAGCCTCAATATATTTTTCTGGTGTGAAAGGTGGTTGAAGTTGTAATACATTGTAATTACCTAAATGGGCATAAAGGTCAGCTGAGCCATTTTCTGTATCTATTACAGCGACTTTAGCCAAAT
This sequence comes from Aequorivita vladivostokensis, assembly GCF_000952855.1. GTDB lineage: Bacteria > Bacteroidota > Bacteroidia > Flavobacteriales > Flavobacteriaceae > Aequorivita > Aequorivita vladivostokensis. The sequence continues at coordinate 361,213 of NZ_JSVU01000004.1, forward strand.
TATCATTAGTTAGTCCTTTAGCAAGTAAAAGGGAACTTAAACTTTTTCCACAGCCTGAGGAGCCTTGTAAAGCCATTTTAATTTTGGCTTGTTTTCTTTCTGATTGTCGTAATTGCATATTCTTAATTTTTGAAGGTTAATATTATTTTGAATTTGTTAAGTTGGATATGAATAGATTCAGTGTATAATGAAAAAGGCCCTCAATAATGAGAGCCCTTTTTATCAGCTTTATGATGCATATTTCAGTATGGGTTCTTCCAAGAGCTTTGACATAGCATCGTCAATAACAGTATCTTCAAATTCTTTCAAATATGAATTCGTAACACTTACATCACTATGCCCCATTGATTGCCCAATTAAATCTGAAGATATTCCTGCAAACTTCAAATTTGTAGCATAACTATGGCGAATAACATATGAAGTAACATTTTGTTTTACACCTTGGATTTTCGCAATCTCCTTGAGTTGCTTGTTAAATTTTCGCAAGGTTTTATGCTTCCTATTTTCTACTTGCATTGGGGTGAGGTTTTCTTTTAATAAAATTGGAAATACATATCCTGTAGGTCTCTTTTGAGATTGATAATAAGAAATTATCTTTTTAACTGGTTCAGCCATCTTTACAGTAAATCTACCTTTGGTTTTTGAACGAATATATAAAATTCTATCCCCCTGAATATTATCCCATTTAAGCTTCATCATATCAATGAAATTCATTCCACCCATATAATAGCTGAATATCATATAGTTTTTAGTATCAACTAGATGAGGATATTTCTCTGTATCAAGTGCTTCCATCAACTTCATTTCATCTCTGGAAATTGCTTTCTTAATTCCTTTGCCTTTTAGCTTGGAGACTTTGTAGACCTTAAATGGATAATACTTTTCATCTACTATTCCTTTTTTGATTGCATCATTGTAGAGCGCCCTGATTTCTCGCATTTTTAGACCAATTCCACCATCTGTATTTTGTTTACTACGTAAATAGGTTTCATACTTATCAAGTAGGGAAGGGGTAATTTCCCTAAATACCAAACTCTTATTTTTTTGAAATTTAAAAAATGAAGTATATACATCCTTATAGGCTCTGGCATTTCCAGTTCTTCCAGCCTCATTTAAATCTGAAATCTTTTCCTTCCAAAATTCTGAAACTGTAATTTTTGATGATTTTTTCCCTCTGAATTTTTCTTCAAACTGGTTTAGAGTAAAATCAATATTTTCTAATTGAAATTCTGTTATAATTGCTAGTGCTTTTTCCCTTTGTTTAAGCAGAACCCTATTCCTTTGAATATAATTTTTTTCGGTTTTTTTGAATTGCCCCGAATCTTTATCCCAATTGCTTTTTAAACATTCAAGACCTAATGTGATTACTTTAATTTTTCTATCCTTAATAACCTTTAAAACCACTGGATATAAGCCTTTTTTGTTTGCTTTGTTCCTCAATATTATATTTATGCTTGCCATAATTTATTTTTTAGAAGGATGACAAATTCCGGTTATAGTAACTTAGGAATGTGTCACAACTTTTATTTATTAATTAATTCCTCAAATTTTAAAATCAAACTTTTTCTCAGTAAGTTTTTCGTTTTCAATAAATCGTTTTTTTCAAGAAGCTTTTGAAAAGCTATTCGTTCTCTGCTTTTAATGTTTCTGTTTTTCCTTTCTGAAAGCTTTTCCCAATAGTTGAAACTTATATATCTCTCCAACTGGATTATATCTTCACTGGGTATTATTGATTTTGGAGGTATGTCGTCAATTATTATCAGTTCATCAAACCTTTTGAGTAAGTCATTAAAAAGGTTTCTTAGGCAATCTTTTTTCTTCAAATCGTGAATATTAAATACTCCAAAAGGATTAAAGCCCTTGCTGTTTTTATATTTTAATTCAAACCTGATTAGGTCATATTTCAAATTGAATTGTTTTGCCTTATCGTAGATTTTGAAGTAATAATTATAATGATTGAACTGTTTGTATTCTCCCCTACCACCAAACTGTTCATTATGGTTATATAATGCCAGATTGTGAAGTATTATATTGTTTGAAATTACTTGCTCTGCTGGTTTCGATAATTTTAGATTTAAGCCAAATTCCAGTTGTGTAAGCCTAGTAGCTTTTATGTCTGTTAATTTGCTGTCGAGATAATTAATGGTACTGACCAAATCTGAATAAGTAAAATCATTATGGTTATGGCTTCTTTTTGAAACCATTTCATTATAGAGCTTATGGATTGAATTTTTTAGATAAGCCGATTTTTCATTTATACCTAGTTCCATACTACCAATTTTCACCTTGTAGGGGTATCGAATTTCTCCTGAGTGGTATTCCAGCTCAGTTAATAGTTCATCAAAATTTTCCTTCTTGCATACAAAGGGTTCAATTTTACTCTTGTCCTTGTACTGTAGTCTTACAAAATCAATCATAGGACTAGCTTTTTAAATTTCTAGTCAAATACTCCTCAATCTCTAGACTTGTGGAATCAGTTGATTCCACTTGACCCTTCAATATCCAATTATCAATATCTTCCCTCTTGAAGTAGATTTTTTTACCTCCAGGTTGATAAAAGGCTATTTCCTTAGCCTTGGTTTTTTTGTAGAGAGCTGACTTGGATATACTTAAATATTCTGAAGCCTCTTCAATTGTAAAAAATTCCTTCTGCTGTGTGTTAAGTTTTAATAGAAGTTCTTTTATTTCGTTTAATTCATTTTGGATAAATTCCATAACTTTTAATTGTTATGGATGTGCACATCCTGATTAATAATGGCACAAATAAAAGCAACAAAAAACCCTTTGTTTTCAAAGGGTAAGAGAGGGTTAAGGTAAAATGTAAGGTAGAATGTAAGGTTATTTCAGATACCTTGATTTAAGGTCTAAAATTTTAGAATCTATTTTAGATTTTTCATTTTCATTTTTGGTCTTACCCCTTGATAGGGCTGCATAAATATCAGTACTTCTAAGTGGTTTCCCCTGCTTGTTTAAAAAAACCTTACTTTCCTCAATCGCAGAATGGGTAAAGCCGTGAAAGAATTGCTTTAATTGTTCTAAAAAATAGGCTATAATAAAGTTGTTTTGTGTAAAGTGAATTTTTTTCTCTAATAAATGAGGATTTGGTGCTGTGAATGCATTAATAAAATCCACCTCATCAATTTCATCATCGTGAATTATATCTAAAGAATAAGCTACTTCATATAAATCGACATAAAAACTATATTTTAAATCCTTGTTTTTAAAGAATGTTACATCAGATTCCTTAGCTAGATATTTAAAAACTGGATGATGTTCCAAAATACTTCCAAATCTATCTTTAAGGCTATTTAAAATTTGTAACAATGAACTTTCAATCAGAAAAACCTCATCATTTTCAATCTTGCCTGCTCTTTTTAAAAGGGAATTTAAATCGTCATAAAGTCCCGAAAGTACATCTTGTTTTGCTGGAATTGAATCTAAAGCGGATATTTTATCTTCTATTCTTTCAAGAATTGAGGTTTTTTCGAAAACTAAAATTCTATTAAGAAAATCTTCTCGCTTAATAATATCTGTTACAAATATTGGCGTAGCCCCATTATCCTCAACCATTTCATCCTTCATATAATAATCATATACGGGAATAAATTCATAACCTCTGTTTCGAAGTGTACTGTTTCCAACAAAGGAAGCTTTGAGAGATTCAATAGAATTTACAAATAACAAATCAAAGTAGAATGAAAGTATTTGATTGTCGCTATTCATAATGTGGGAAAAAATTTATTGGTAGAATGCGAAAATGTTTAAAATTTATAATATAGAAAAGCCTCTACTAAATTAGTGGAGGCAATCAAATTTCTAGGTTAATACAAATTATTTATTATCAAATGATTTACTATATCTCTTTAAAGCATCATACAAAATTTCAGCATTTTCAGGACCACGAACCCCAATAACCAATTTATAACCAGCCTGCCTTTTATCTCCCCTAATAATATCTGGAAAAACATTAATGTATCCATCTGCCCCTCTCAATGATAGTGCATGAAACTCACAATTCTCAGTAAAATCATATACCTTGGAATATGGATACTGTTCGCCTGTTCTTCTATTTAGTTCTGTCAATCTCAACAAATTATTTTCGAACTGTGCATTATATGGATTTTCTTTTTGCCAAACAAACCCATACTTATTGATATATTCAACAATCAACTCTTTAGTTTCTTCTATTGACATTTCAACATTATCAAAATCCTCAATTTTTAAAATACTTCCATTTTCAAAAATCAATTTTGATACGTTTTTTTTAGGAATAATAAATATTGGGCCTTCTAAATTATCATAACTTTTGTATTTGATTTCATCAACACCAACTTCTAAAATTTTGCTTGAAATTGAATCTTTATTTGTTTTAATAATCACATCCTGTCCATATAAATATGAGGCCATAAATAATGAACTAATAAAAATTAATTTTTTCATATTAACATTTTAAATGCTTTGGTAATAAATCTCAAGATATAAAAATACAAATGTTTAACCTATGTTTAACCCACTAAAAACAGAAAAGCCTCCACATTTCTGTGAAGGCTTGTATTCATTCTGCTCCTCCTCTTGGGCTCGAACCAAGGACCCTCTGATTAACAGTCAGATGCTCTAACCAACTGAGCTAAGGAGGAATTTCGCTTTAGCGGTTGCAAATATACCTATTTTTTAATTCCGTCAAAATAAAAAATGAAACTTTATCAAATTTGTGGCAGATTTGTGGAGAACAATATTTTGGTTCAAAAATCTATAAACCTTCTATTTCTTTGAGGAGCAATTTGTTTGCAGCAGTTTCGCTGTTTTCTAAAACTGTCTTTGCTTCCTCTATTTTATTTCCCTTTAAAAGGGCAAGGGCCAAGTAGAATCTTATTTCTTCAGAAAAAACACTCTTGGATTCTTTTTTGGCCAATTGCAGATATTTTTCGGCTTGGCGCGCGTTGCCATTTGCCAAATTTGCAACCCCGAGAAAATATACCACCGTATCGTTGTCGGGATGGGCGGCGTAAAGAGATTCCCAACGGTGAATGGCTTCAGCATATTCCTTGCGTTTGTAGTTTACCATTCCATGGTAAAAGTCGTAATCTGAGGAAGTCCCCATAGTTGTGGGCAATCCGGGATCGGGTTTAAAATTGGAAGAAAATACTTTTTCGGGAGAGTTGCTATTGTTTAAAATTGCCCAAGTGCTTACGCCAATCAATATTACAAGCGAGGCGGCAAGTGCAAGCCACTCACGCGATAGCCATTTTTTCTGGGGTTCCTCTTTTATTTCGGCGTGATAAGCATCCAGCGTATTTTGGAGGTTCTGTTCCTCAATACCTTGCATCACGGCTCGCTGTTCTTCCACCATAAGACGAAAAGCGGCGGAGCTATCCATGCGGCTATTGAACTCGGCAAGCTCATCTGTGTCCAGTTTGCCCAGCAAGTATGCGTCTATCAGCTCTTGGTTTGCTTGAGTGTTCTCTATTTGGTTATTTGAGTCCATTGGGGATTGTTTGGGTCATTTTTTTTAATTGTTCCTGACAGCGATATTTTGCGTTGCGGGCTGAAGCCTCATCCATTTCCAATATTTGGGCTATTTCTTTGTACGGTTTCCGTTCAAAATAAAACAGCCTTAGCAAGGTCTGGCAACGTTCGCTTAGATTGCCTATGCAATCCATGATTATTTTCACTTTTTTGTTGTTTGATTCTTCAATGTCTATTTCCGGCTCTTCAAATTCTATATCACGATTTATAAAGGTTGTGTTCTTATATTTCACGCTGCGCACCTGGTCCAGCCATTTGTATTTGGCAATCTGAAACAGATAGCCGTTAATGGCAGTCTGGCTCTCTGCGGAAAACCGGTCGTTTTTAATATTTCGCCACATGGCTACGAACGCCTCTTGGTACACGTCCTTGGCCTGCTGCTCGTCGCCGCTGTTTTTGAGTACGTAACGCTTCACCTTTGCAAAGTTGGTTATGTATAAATCCTTTAAGGTGGCAGCATCATTTTGTTTGATGAGTGCTACCGTTCGGTTAAATGGCAAATCGTCTAATTTTTGGATGTTTTGCTTCTGCATGGGTTGTAAAACAATACAGAAAGATACAATTTATCTGCAATCGTTTTATGATTTTTGAACAACTTAGGGTAAATAGCCCTTTTTTTTCGTTTAAATGAACACTTCCTTCTACCTAATATCGTGCAAAAAGTCCAAAAATTGCCTTTGCCATTTTCGAATACATCGGAAGGGACACCGAAATGTCATCGCAAAAGTCCAAAAAAATACTTCGGTTAAATTGCCGAAGTATTTTTAAAAAAGTTTTATAATAGTAGGTTATTATTCAAACAACCAACGATAGATATCGTTTCCGTTGGCAAAGAGCACCAAGGCTATTAAAATGAAAAAGCCGACCATTTGGGCGTACTCCATAAATTTGTCGTTCGGTTTACGGCCTGTTACGATTTCATATAAAAGAAACATTACGTGGCCACCGTCCAAGGCTGGAATGGGCAGGATGTTCATAAACGCAAGTATAATTGAAATCAAGGCCGTGGTGGCCCAAAAGCTCTGCCAGTCCCAAACGTCGGGGAACAGATTGCCAATGGCCCCAAAGCCGCCCACTTGGGTCGCTCCTTTTTTAGTAAAAACGTATTTAAACTGTGCCACATAATCCCTAAAGGTATTATAACCGAATCCAAATCCTCCAACTATGCTTTCACCAAGCGTATATTCTATTTTGGTTTGACCCAACTGCGAACGCAACTTTTCGTTCGAAAAAGTAATGCCAAAAGTTCCTTTATCATCAGGAATAATTTTTAATGTATCCAGCTGATTGCCTCTGGCTATTACCACAATATTTTCATTTCCTTTGTTAGCCTCGGCAATTTTCTGAAATTCATCGAGATACTGAACTTCTTGACCGTTTATTGAAACAATTTTGTCTGCTACTAAAACCCCAGCCTTCTGCGCGGGATAGTCTGCCCAAACTGAATCTATAATTGTACCTTGTCGCGGTGTAAAGGCAGGCATAATACCGCTTTCAAACATTTTTGACCCGGCATCTTCGGGCACTTCAATAATTTCAATACTGCCGTCGGCATGCTTTACTTCTACTTTTGAAACATCGCGAACAAAAATATATCGGTTTATCTCCAATACGTCGTCCAACGGTTCGCCGTTGATGCTTAAGATCTGATCGCCATCCTGAAAACCGTATTCCTTAAATTGTTCGGTTACCGCAAAACCTTGAGGTAGATCGTCGTTCGTGGTAATATTTCGACCATAAACATATAATATGCCCATATAAATAACGAAACCAACAATAATATTTACCGTAACCCCGCCAAGCATAATTATCAATCGTTGCCAGGCCGGTTTGCTTCGGAATTCCCACGGTTGCGGCGGCTGGGCCATCTGCTCCTTGTCCATGCTCTCGTCTATCATTCCCGAGATTTTTACGTAACCGCCCAAGGGCAACCAACCGATTCCATAAACGGTCTCGCCAATTTTCTTTTTGAAGAGCGAAAATTTCACATCAAAAAAGAGATAGAATTTCTCAACACGGGTCTTAAAAAGTTTTGCGGGAATAAAGTGCCCCAGCTCGTGCAGCACAATAAGAAAAGAAAGACTTAAAAGAAGTTGTATAGCTTTAACAGCAAATGGACTCATAGTTTTTTAAATATATTTTTATGAATAGACTCAATTTTTTATCACTCGATACCAAAATCGAGCCTAAAATAAGTTGCTTTCTCCGTATTGGATTCAGCAAAAAATCGCACAAAAGTAACCTTTTAGAGCTTGCAAAAAAAATAAGCGGGGGTGTTCCCGCTTATTTGTGATTCAAAATCAGGATTTTTTACCAAAAATTACAAGTAGATATTGTTTTTTTCTTAAGGTTTTATAGTCCTATTTGTAGTTGAAAAAAGTTATTCCTTCACAACCGTTTTATTGATTGTTCCTTCGGAAGTTTCAATCTGAAAGAACAGGATTCCGTTTGAAAATTTCGAAATATCTATTCTTTCTGAAAACTTTTCAGCAAACAACAATTGTCCCAAGGCATTGTAAATATTGATTTCCTCGACATTAATTGCGGCTGGTTTCACCAGATTAATCATTCCCGAAGTTGGATTTGGATAAAGAACAAATTGTTGGTCCAGTGCAAAACTCTCTGTTCCCAAAACCACATTGTTGTTGCGGGAAATTAAATGATAGTCGGGGTCAAATTGAACACTTTGCACCGTAAAACCGACAATAGGTTGAAAAAATTGATTGTTTTGGGTGTTGTCCAACACTATGTCCAAGGTCTCTCCCTGGGTGCCAATAATGCGTAAGGGTACGGGCGCCTCAAAAAATGAAACGGAAGGGTGGCTCTGGGTCTGCGATATTTCCACGTTAATATTAGATTGTCCGCCGGCTTGGTTCCACGTGATAGTATAGCGAGGGTAGCCTTCGCCGTAAATCCAGTCGTTAAAAAATTCCGAAAGGTCTTCGCCTCCCGCAGCGACCTCCATATTTCGGATGAGGTCTGGCGTTTTGGCATAGCCATAAGATAAGGCCGGGTCTGCCAAATAATTCTTCAAACCTTGAAAGAAGACCGCATCGCCCAGTTTCTTGCGAAGCATATGCAGCACCATGGAACCTTTGTTATAACTAAGCCTGCTGCTGAAAATTCGATTCACCGAAGTTGTATCCTGCGCCGGAACATACACAGACCCATCGGGGTAGTCCGTGATGGAAGCTATTTTATCCTGCCGCCAAGATCTAAAATCGGAGGCGCCATCAAAATCCTCCACTACCAGTCCCGAGAGATAGGTAGCGAAACCTTCATTAAGCCAAATGTCTTGCCAGCTACCGCAGGTAACTTTATCGCCAAACCATTGATGCGCGAGTTCGTGCGCGATTAACCCACGGCCCAGACTGCCCATAAAGGAAACTGTAGTATGTTCCATGCCCCCGCCCCAGCCAAACTGCGCGTGCCCATATTTTTCATTAGCATAGGGGTAGGGCTCAAAAAGATTGGTAAACAGGTTCATAATATCCACGGTTACTGGCGTGCGGGATTGTGCGTATGAAAGGTCTTCGGGATAGATATAGTTAACAATTTCAAAGGGATTTCCATTGTTGTCAACCGTATGCGAATAAACCGTATAGTTGGTTACGGCAATGGCAATCAGGTATGCCGGGATAGGGTATTGATGTCTGTAATGGGTAGTCTTGTTATTTCCGTTGATGGTCTGTCCCATTTCCAGACCGTTGGCCACGGCAATATATTCTTCATTGGAAGGATTGAAACGGGGTGTGGTAATATAGACATCTATCATATCAATCTTATCGTTCAAATCCTGTTTGCAGGGCCACCAAGCCTTTGCCCCGAAAGGTTCCGAAAGGGTCCACATTACAGGATCGCCATTGTGGGTGTCCGTTTCAAAAGAACCAAAACCCGAGCTAACAGGATTTCCGGAATAACTTACCGATAGCGAATCCAGAACTCCCTGCGCCTGTATCTGTGGAAGGGTGATTACAACCTCATCATCGTTGTTTTGGGTAAAGCTGAGCGGCGTACCGCGCTGCGTAACCTGCGATACGGTCATGTTGTCCACAAGTTCAAAGGTTATGGTGTTCATGTTTTCCTTTGCCTCAAAATAAGAAGTCACTTTCCCTGTAATAAAGGCCTGTGATGGGTTTACCGTAAATTCCAATCGGTGGTATTTCAAATCGTAATTGCCAGTATTGAGGTTTACCGGTTTGCCAAACCAGCCCGTTGCGGCCGTGGCTTCGGCCTCGCTGACGTCATCTTGAAATTGTTGCGGATAGGATAAAAAAGAGCTTAGAAATAACAGGGAGAGTATAAGTGTTTTCATTAGAAATTGATATTAAATTTCAATTCAGGGTAGCCTTGAATTTTTCTGATGTTAAATGTATTCATTTTGCCACTTTTAGCCCTTATTTTTGCGGCGAAATATATTTGATTTCAGTCTAAAATTGTACGTCATGCTTACGTTTTTCAGGAAATATAAATTCTTTGCGGTGGTGTTATTTGTTCTGTCGGCCATAATCATCACAATTATCTATCAACTTATGAAGCCGAAGGAAATGCTGAAAATTTACCAGCCAGCGGATGTTTCCGAAGAGCTTGTGGATAGCACCCTTCATTATGTGAAGAAATATCATACCATTGCCGATTTTAGCCTTACCAACCAAAACGGAAAAACAATCACCCAAGACGATTATAAAGACAAAATCTATGTGGCGGATTTTTTCTTCACTACCTGCCAGACCATCTGCCCAATAATGACGGATCATATGGTGAAAATTCAGGAAGCTCTTAAAAATGACGATGGGGTTCTGCTGCTTTCACATACGGTTACCCCCGAAATTGATAGCGTGGCGCAACTTAAAAAGTACGCTCTGGAAAAAGGCGTGAATGATGCCAAATGGAATTTGGTAACCGGAGATAAAAAGGAAATTTACGACTTAGCCCGAAAATCGTATCTCGCGGCAAAGGATGTGCCCTTTCAGGAAAATGATCTGGTGCACACCGAGAATTTTGTTCTGGTGGATAAAAAGAAGCGCATCCGCGGTTTTTATGACGGGACCGATCCCGAAGCAATAGAAAAACTACTGGCAGATATTGAAATTTTGAAACAGGAGGATTAACTTCTGAAGGCTTAATTCATTTCCACACCTAAAATATCTCAAAAGGTCTTTTCCCACGTCCTTTTTTTCCTTTACTTTTGCCTTGTTTAAAATCAATCTAAATAAAAGATGGTCATAACTATCGCTTCCCTTAAAAAAGGGCAACGGGGTATTATCAAGGAATTTTCAATAGATGCCGTTCCTTTAAAGCTTTTGGAAATGGGCTGTCTTCCCGGCAATGAGGTCTCCTTGGTCCAAATGGCTCCCTTCAACGATCCGCTGTATCTGAATATCAACGGAAGCCATCTGGCCATTCGCAAGGAAACCGCCAGCAAGATTGAAATTGAATTGATATAGATAGTAATGGCAAAACACATTAACGTTGCACTTATTGGAAACCCGAATACCGGAAAAACCTCGGTATTCAATAGGCTTACCGGTTTAAACCAAAAAGTGGGGAACTATCCCGGCATTACTGTTGAAAAAAAACAGGGCACCTGCAAGTTCGGTCGCGCTTGCAAGGTACATATACTCGATTTGCCCGGTACCTACAGCCTAAACGCTTCCTCGTTGGATGAAAATGTGGTTATTGAACTGCTGCTCAACAAAAACGATAAAGACTTTCCCGATGTAGCCGTGGTGGTCGCCGACGTGGAAAACCTAAAGCGAAACCTGCTGCTCTTCACGCAAATAAAGGATTTGGGGATACCCACAATTCTCGCCATAAATATGTCTGACCGGATGAAAAGGAAGGCCATAACCTTGGATGTGCCTTTGCTGGAAGAAAAGTTGCAGACCAAAATTGCACTTATCAGTTCGCGAAAAAATCTTGGTTTTGATTATTTAAAGGAATTGATTGAAAACTACAACCAACTCTCCACAAAACCCTGCTTGAATGCCTCGAGCATATCGCCCGAATATTTTGACCGTTTGCGAAAGGCCTTTCCAAACCAGGATCTTTATAAATTATGGTTGGTAATAACCCAGGACGTCAATTTTGGAAAGCTCGACCGGAATGAACTGAAGGGAGTCGCCTCTTTTCAGACGGAATCGGTGAGCAATTTGAAACGGCTACAGCAAAAGGAAACCGTGGCCCGCTATCAATTTATAAATGAAACCTTAAAGGAAACCCTTCACATAGACACCGCAAACGCCAAGGATTTACGGAGCCGCTTAGACCGTGTTTTGACCCATAAGGTTTGGGGTTACGTAATTTTCTTCGGAATACTGCTGCTCATTTTTCAAGCAATTTTTGACTGGAGCGCCTACCCGATGGATTTTATTGACAGTACCTTTGCGTCTTTCAGCGAATGGGCCAAAAATACCCTGCCACCGGGCGATTTTACAAATTTAATAGCTGAAGGAATTATTCCCGGGCTCGGCGGAATCGTCATTTTTATTCCCCAGATTGCGTTTTTATTCCTATTTATTTCCATTTTGGAAGAAACGGGCTATATGAGCCGTGTGGTCTTTTTGATGGACAGAGTGATGCGGCGTTTTGGACTCAGCGGAAAAAGCGTGGTGCCGTTGGTGGCAGGAACTGCCTGTGCCATTCCCGCAATTATGGCAACCCGAAATATTGAGAATTGGAAGGAACGGTTGATAACTATTTTGGTGACGCCCTTTACCACCTGTTCGGCGCGCCTGCCAGTTTATTTGATAATTATTGCGTTGGTAATTCCCGATACCCGAGTTTTGGGAATTTTCAGCCTACAGGGACTTACCCTTATGTTTATGTATATCCTGGGCTTTGGCGCTGCCATATTTTCGGCCTATTTGCTGGACAAGATTTTGAAAATACGAAGCAAAAGTTTTTTTGTGGTTGAAATGCCCAATTATAAGCTCCCGCTTCCCAAAAATGTGTTTATTACCGTTGTTGAAAAAACCAAGGCCTTCGTTTTTGGGGCAGGTAAGATTATTCTCGCTATTTCCATTATTCTTTGGGTAATGGCTTCCTATGGCCCCGGACAATTTAACCGAGCCGAGGAAATTGTACGTGCCGACTATGCAGGACAGGATGTTTCCGAAGAGGTTATAGAAAGCCATATTGAAAGTTTTAAATTGGAACATTCCTATATAGGAAGGATAGGCCACGCCATTGAGCCAGCCGTTAGACCTTTGGGATATGATTGGAAAATAGGAATTGCCATTGTAAGCTCTTTTGCCGCGCGGGAGGTTTTTGTGGGCACGCTCGCAACCATTTACAGCGTAGGGAGCGACGATGAGCAGACCATAAAAAGCCGGATGGCCGCGGAGGTAAACCCAGTTTTGGGCGGGCCGCTCTTCAATTTTGCGAGTGGGGTTTCGCTATTGCTGTTTTACGCTTTTGCGATGCAGTGTATGAGTACCTTGGCCGTGGTGAAAAAGGAAACCAACAGTTGGAAATGGCCAATGTGGCAATTGGTCGTAATGAGCGCCATTGCCTATGTGGTCGCTTTGGCCGCCTATCAATTTTTGAAATAGATGAAAATATTCCTATTATGCAGACTTTACTTGTTCTTATAACTTTTGTGTGCGCAATATGCTTTCTTATTACCCGATTTGTCTGGAATCCTTTTCAAACCGAGAAAAAAAGAAATAAACCCGGAGACCATTCTGATTGCAGTAAGTGTAGCTTCCATTAATTGCGGTAAAAAACAAGACCAGCTTGGCGTTTCTTCTGAAATGCGATATTTGTAATATGATTTTCTTTAAAGTATCTTTGCGCTATGCAAACAATATTGGTACTAATCACGTTTTCACTCGCAGCGGGCTTTTTGCTTAAAAAGTTTGTTTGGAACCCCATTTTTGAAGCGCGCCAAAACTCAAGCGGTACCTTGGACGGCGGAAAAACAAAATGTGGCAAAAAGGACTGTGGTTGCCATTAATCAGTTGTTCTTCTCTTCACAAACCAACAAGACATAATTATCGATATTGCCCGCACTTTCTGCGGTTGGATAAGGTTTTAATGACAATCCATTTATTGCAAAGCTAGCGGAACTATAAAGATTTGTATTTTTTTCCTCTCCGGGCCTTACCTCGCCAAAGGTCAACAGTTTTTCTTCAGATTTTCCGTTTGCCGTAACTTTTGCCTTTACAATGGCACGTCCGGCCCAGATGCAATTCACGCCTTCGGGACAGCGGGAATCTTCAACCACTTCCATAAACTTGACGGCAACACCTTTCAAAACTACAGTTTCCCCTTTGGGAATTTTCACCCCAATTTTTGGGGTTTCTGCCGTATCTTCCTGTCCAAATGCGAAGGTTGAAAAAAGTATAACAATCGCTAAAAGTGAATTTTTCATCGTGTTTTGATTTTATCAATTTTAAAGATACATTAAAAAATAGTGCCAAAAAACAGACCGCCAAAAATCACTTAATTGGGTAAAACACCCCAATAAATTTTGAGATGGATATCTTATCCGCGGAAAAGGAAAAAATCCTCTTTCATCGGTTCTATCTTTTCATCTTTGTTGTTTATGATATATTCCAGCGATTTTTCAGTGAATGCCAACCCTTTTTCAGTAAGGGAAACCACATCATTTTCTATCTCAATAAGATTGTTTTTCTCGGCCAAATCCAATACGGTTCTTGCACGAACGGCCTGCCAGTTTATATGCTCCTGCAAATGATTTATGTGCCGTTCACTTTCTTCCTCGTGCCGATTTAAGTGAAGAAGAAATGTTATGAGCGAAACCTCAATGCGTTGTTGTTTTTGGCGGTAGAGCACCGAAATAAGTCCTTTTTTTGGAGCGAAAAGATAAACAGCCAAAAAGATAACGCCCAAGGTAGTGGCGATGGAGCCAGAGATGGAAGCATCGAGAATATTAGCTACCCAATATCCCGAAATGGCCGAAAAGACGCCAAATAATACGGAAAGCCAAATCATTTTTTTTAAGTCCTCGGTGAGCAAATAGGCCGTGGCGGCAGGTGCTATCATTAAAGCTACCACTAATATTGCGCCCACGGCATCAAAGGCACCAACGACGGTAATGGACGAAACCGACATTAAGCCATAATGCATAATCACCGGCGATATTCCCAGCACCGAAGAGAGCCCGGCATCAAAGGTGGTTACCTTTAATTCCTTGAAAAATAACAGGAGAAGGCTTACGGTTATCACTAAAATGCTTCCCATAACCCACAGGGATTTCGGGCCCCAATCCGAGCCGCCAACCATAAGTCTATCAAAGGGCGCGAAGGCGAGTTCGCCCAATAAAACTGCGTCAACATCCAGATGCACATCGTTCGCATTTTTCGCAATAAGGATGACGCCGATGCTAAACAAAACCGGAAAAACGAGGCCGATGGCGGTATCTTCCTTTACCAATCCCGTTTTCTGGATAAATTCCACTAAAACCACGGTAATCACTCCAGTGAATGCCGCCAAAAGAATAAGTAAGGGTGAATTCAAATCCTGCGTTATAAAAAACCCGATGACGATGCCCGGAAGAATGGCGTGGCTTATGGCATCGCTTATCAGTGCCATTTTCCGAAGCACCAAAAACACGCCCGGAATGGCACAGGCCATAGCCACAATGGCCGCAATAAGCTGTATTTCTATCTGCGGGTTACTCATTTTTTTTGCTGATTATACATTTCCTGTGCCTGTTTATAACCCTTGGGAGTCATTGCCCATTGCTGTCCATCGATGGATATCCACCCTTCGTGTTCTAACTTTTTAAGCGAATCTCTTGTGTAACCTTGAAAGTTGTTCAGAATACGAATGGCGTGCGGATGCGAAATATTCTCGTGGTCCTGTGCAATTCCGTACATAAATTGAAGGGTTTTCATCAGTTTTAGATCGGTACGGTTTTTACGAAAGCGTATTTCGCGGAACAATAATCCCCGCTTCGGAGAAAATATAAAGGAGAATAAAACGAATGCCCCGGCAACCAAAACGATTACAGGACCAGTGGAAAGATTGTTCTGGCTGGCGCTAATGGCCGTACCGAATACCCCTGAAAAGGCTCCAATCAAGGCCGAGAGCAAAACCATTGTACCTAGATTGTTGGTCCATTGGCGTGACGCGGCAGCTGGGGCTAACAATATAGCGCTCATCAATACCACGCCCACGGTCTGCAGGCCTAAAACTATGGCCAATACTATTAAAAAGGTAATCAGTACGTCGATAAATTTTGTGTTGAAACCCAAGGTTTTGGTATAGTCTGCATCAAAAAGTAGTATTTTGAATTCCTTCCAAAAGAGAAGCATTACGAAAAGTGAAATTCCGATAACGATAATCATCAATTTCACATCACTTTCCACAAGTGTTGCAGCTTGTCCAAAGAGGTATTTGTCCAATCCTGCCTGATTGGCGTTTGGTTGTTTTTGAATGAAAGTAAGCAACAACATCCCAAAACCGAAAAAGATAGAAAGTATCAGCCCCAGGGCCGTGTCGCTCTTTAAATGTGTTTTTGAAGTAATGCCCCGAATCCAAAAAGTTCCTATCAAACCACTCACCAACGCCCCCAACAATAGCGTTCCAGAATCTTTGGCGCCAGTAATCAAAAAGGCCAAAGCGATGCCCGGAAGAGCCGCGTGCGAAATTGCATCTCCCAACAAGCTCTCCTTTCGAAGTACCGCAAAACTACCCAACATCCCGCAAATCGCGCCCAATACAGCCGTTCCCAGCGTTATGGTGCGCAGGGTGTAATCGGTCCAGAGTAAGTTGAAATATTCTTGCATTTTAGTTGACAGTTTTTTTAGTCGGTAGTCTTTAGTTAGTCGGTAGTCTTTAGTTAGTCGGTAGTGGGTTTGGTCTTGGGTTTGTTATTTGGTACTTTATTATTTCAAATTTTTCTATCATCTACCGTCTACCGTCTATCGCCTACCGACTAAAGACTATTTATTAACCGCCACCTTATAATTAATCCCATATGTCTTGGTAAGGTTATCATCATTAAAAATATCCTTTACCGGTCCCGTGGCTATTTTCTTCACATTTAAAAATGTTACCCAATCAAAGTATTCGGGAACGGTCTGCAAATCGTGATGCACCACGACTACCGTTTTTCCCGCCTTGCGCAATTCCTTTAAAATATTGATGATGGCAATTTCGGTAGTAGCATCAACACCTTGGAAGGGTTCGTCCATAAAATATATGGAAGCATCCTGTGCCAAGGCCCTTGCCAGAAAAACGCGTTGCTGCTGTCCGCCGCTCAATTGGCTTATTTGTCTGTTTTTATAGGGAAGCATTCCCACCTTTTCCATGGATTCCAAGGCAATCTTTTTCTCTTTCTGTCCCGGGCGTTTTATCCATCCCAAACTACCGTAGGTACCCATCATCACCACATCAAGGGCCGTGGTGGGGAAATCCCAGTCCACGCTTCCCTTTTGGGGAACGTATGCTACCAATTTTCGTTGCTTGGCATACGGTTTTCCGAAAATGGAAATGGTGCCCGCAATGGGTTTAATAATGCCTAAAATAGCTTTTATAAGCGTAGATTTTCCAGCGCCGTTGGGGCCCACGATTGCCATTAGCACCCCTTCGGGAACCGATAGGTCTATGTCCCACAAGACGGGTTTGTAGTTATAGGCTACGGTAAGGTCGTCTATCTGTACTGCCAGGCTTTGATTTTCCATGTTTGGTGCTGTTTATCTATTTATTTCAGCGCGTTTACGATAGTGTTTACGTTGTATTTAAACATCCCGATATACGTGCCTTCCTCGGTCCCGGGGTCGCCGAGCGCATCACTGTAGAGCGAGCCGCCGATTTCTACCTCGTGGTTCTTTGAAAGTACTGCCTGTTGCAGTGCCTCGATGGTTCTTCGGGGTACGGAACTTTCCACGAAAATGGCTTTTATGTTGTTCTGAATGATAAATTCCGAAAGGTTCTGAACGTCTTTTACGCCCGCTTCGGTAGCCGTGGAAATTCCCTGCAATCCCACCACTTGAAAATCGTACGCCTTTCCAAAATAATTGAAGGCATCGTGGGCGGTAACTAAAATTCGCTTTTCCGGAGGAAGCGTTGCGATAATGGCCTTGACTTCACTTTCAAGAGCGTCCAATTTTTTCTGATAATCTTGGTTGTTTTGGGAATAGCTTTCGGCATTTTCGGGATCTGCTTTTGAAAGCTCGTCAGTTACAATTTGTGCAAACTGCTTAAAGAATTGAATATTGAACCAAACGTGCGGATCGTAATTTGAGGCGAAATATGCCGAAGAAATCAATTCCTGCTTCGGCAACTTATCTCCCAGGGAAACGGTGTTTTTTTGCCCTTCCATTTTTTCGAAAATATCCACCAGTTTTCCTTCCAGATGCAGGCCGCTGTAAAAAATAATGTCGGCCTCGTAAAGTTTTGATACATCGCCCTCGCTCGCCTTGTAAAGATGTGGATCTACGCCAGCGCCCATCAAACCTTGCAATGAAACGTGCTCGCCGCCAATTTCAAAAACTAGGTCGGTAAGCATGGTCGTGGTGGTGACAACCTTTAGTTTGCCATTGTCTTCGGGCGCATTGTTACAGCCAAAGACGGAAGCAAAAAGGATTAGGACTATAAATTTTTTCATTTTTAGTTTCTTTTAATTTGAAAAAGACATTTCCGAAGAAAACCTTTTAGAGCGTTTGTACGTAAAGGTTTTCCGCTATTTTATGTGAAATGAAAAACTGATCGTTCCCCACTTGGATTACCATGGAACCGTCAAAAAACTCCTTGCCCAAAACCTTGATTTTGGTGCCGATGCTTATTTTCTTTTTATCGAGATATTGCAGAAACTCGGGGCTTGATTCTTTCACGCCCACGCAAACGCCCTGTTCGTTTTTCTCAATTTCAGAGAGCAATTTCTTTTCAGTACGTTTCAATACACCGTGCTTATCTGGGATGGGGTCGCCGTGGGGATCAAAATCGGGGCTGCCCAAGTATTTGTCGAGGCGGGTAATGAGTTCGTCCGACTGTATGTGCTCCAGTTGCTCGGCTATATCGTGTACCTCGTCCCAATGAAAATGTAGCTTTTCAACCAAAAACACTTCCCACAGCCTATGCTTTCTTATCACGTTTGCGGCTATCTTTTTCCCTTTCTCGGTTAGCTGTGTCCCTTTGTACCGCTTATAGACAACCAACTTTTTTTCGGCCAATTTTTGAATCATATCCGTCACGGAAGAGGGTTTGGTCTCCATGCTTTCGGCAATGGCATTGGTACTCACTTCCCCCGCGCTTTCGTGCTCCAAATGAAAGATGGCTTTCAAATAATTTTCTTCGGCTAATGTAAACATAGGCACAAAGGTAAAAACATTTTTCTATATGTGTATATTTTATTTTTAGTTGTATCTAAAAAAGTAGATGTGAAGCTATTTTCAGTTTAAGCTGAAGATTATTTTAAGAAAAATTGGATGGAAATGAATTTGGAAAATACCGCTTAAAACCCGCGTTCCTTCTGAAGCTGTTCATAAGCTTCCTGTACTTTTTTAAACTTTTCCTCGCCGCCTTTTTGGTGCGCCTCGTCCATGTGCTGTAGTTTGTCCGGATGGTATTTTTTTACCATCGTTCGGTAAGCGGCCTTAATTTCGGGAATGGTGGCGGCTCGGTCAATCTCTAAAATTTTATAGGCACTGTCAGGATTTTTGAAGAACATCGCCTTAATACTTTCAAAATCGCGACCGTAAACGCCCAAATATCCGGCAATTCGGTTTATTTCATTTACTTCTGCCGTAGAAACGCTGCCGTCGGCATTGGCAATGCTGAAAAGAAAATGGAGAATCTGCAGGCGGGTTTCGTATCGGGTTCTTTGTTGCAAAAGGCTGCAAATGTTCTGGGCCGAAATTTCACGCTTTTTTATTACTTCGTTAAAAATTCGAAAGGTAGCATTTGCCCGCTCCCGTCCGTAGGCTTGCACGAAATATTGACGTACGTAATCAAGCTCGGTTTGGCTCACATTTCCATCGGCTTTGATTACCAAGGACGCAAGGGAAAGAAGGTTCAATTCAAAATCGGCGGGTGTTACCTGTTGCTGCGAAGTGCCGAACGAAGTTTGAAACCTACCGCCCTTTACGCTTAGGTTGTCCAGTAAGCTTCCCAAGATAAACCCGACGATAGCGCCAGGAAAACGGTACACAAAATAACCCAGAACGGCCAATAACCAACGAAGCATAAAACAGTATTTTTCTTTTTTTAAGCCGACAAAGGTAATGTTTTTAAGTGCCAAATCTCAAATCACAAATTCCAAAAGGGACTGTTTGATTCGTTTTTGAATTTGTGGTTTGAGATTTGTTTAGCCCCGATAGCCCTGTCTGCCGACAGGCAGGTATCGGGATTGTTATTTGGAATTTGTGATTTGGATTTTTCCCTTTCAAAATTAGTATCTTTGCAGACACATTTTAATAGTAATCAAAATACAAAAATATGTACCCACCTGAATTAGTAAAACCCATGCGCGAAGACCTTACAAGAGTAGGTTTTTCCGAATTACATACGGCAAATGATGTGGAAGACGCACTGAAGAAAGAAGGGACCACCCTTGTAGTTGTAAATTCCGTTTGTGGCTGTGCTGCCGCCAATGCACGTCCCGGTGCTGCAATGTCCTTGGACAATTCAAAAAAGCCCGACCATTTGGTAACCGTTTTTGCGGGTGTGGACCGCGAAGCCGTAGATGCCGCAAGGGCCAATATGGTTCCGTTCCCGCCGAGCTCGCCCTCTATTGCCCTGTTTAAAGATGGCGAATTGGTCCATATGCTCGAGCGCCATCACATTGAAGGCCGTCCTGCACAAATTATTGCGGAAAACCTGAAAGGCGCCTATAACGAATATTGTTAAGTAACCACAACGGTTGTGATACAGCTCAATAAACCTTTGACCGTAGTTATCGGCATACTCGCCTTGGGCGCCCTTGCCTTTAATATTTATGAAAACCCCAGGGTTTCCCATCTATTCGGAAAGGAAATAAACGACTGGCTCTATAGGGCGTTTTGGCTCTTAATTATAGGGCTGTGTGTTTACAATTATATCTACATAGACCGGAATACCTTGAAGAACAAATCAAAATCAAAGTCAAAACGTTGATTTTTATAGTTTAAATAATTTTGCTTGCAATCACGAAAACCGTCATTTTTAAAGACGGTTTTCTTACTTTTGGACAGTAATGAAGGCACTCCAAAAAATCATCAGTTATCCTTTTTCAGTATTGTTTTACCTGCTATTTGGTATTACGATTCTTGTTTTCCATCCCATTCAGTGGATTTGCTTCAATTGGATTGGCTACGAGGCGCACAAAAAGAGCGTGGATTATCTCAATTGGACCTTGCTTAGGTGCCTGAATGTTTTGGGCACCACATTTCATATCGACATCAATACGAGCCTTCCGAACAATGTGCCTATCATAATAGTTTCCAACCACCAAAGTATGTGGGACATTTCGCCCATTGTTTGGTATCTGCGGAAGTATCACCCAAAATTTATTTCAAAAGTAGAACTGGGCAAGGGCATTCCTTCCATTTCCTATAATTTGCGACATGGCGGCTCTATTTTAATAGACCGAAAAAATCCCCGGCAGGCTATTGTTGAAATGGTGAAGTTTTCAAAATACCTGCAGAAATTCAACCGAAGTGGTGTAATCTTTCCCGAAGGAACACGCAGCAAAACCGGTATTCCAAAACCCTTTAAAAGAACCGGTTTGCAAACGCTCTTTAAGAAAATGCCTGAAGGATACGTTATTCCCGTAACATTCAATAACTCCTGGAAATTGCAGCGCTGGGGGATGTTTCCGATACAAATGGGCGTCAGGCTGGAAATGACCGCGCATCCTGCAATAAAAATTGGGGATTATGAGGTGGAAACGCTGATTGACAAAGTGGAAGCAACCATTATTTCAAAAATCCATAAATAATGGCTTTATTTTCTTCGGATGAAATAATCCAGCGAACAATCACATTTGTTAAAGATGAATTAAAAAACGCCGAAGGCGGCCACGATTGGTTTCATATTGAACGGGTCTATAAAAACTCACTGCTCATTTCCGAAAGTGAAAAAGTTGATAGAACCATCGTTTCGCTCGGCGCATTGCTTCACGACATTGCCGACTCAAAATTCCACCAGGGCGATGAAACCGTCGGCCCGAAAAAAGCGCGACAGTTTTTAAAATCGCAAAATATTTTCCGCCACGAGGGACAAGCAGGGGAAATTGTAGAACACGTTATAAAAATCATTGAAAACATTTCTTTCAAAGGCGGAAATAAACCTCAAAATTTCACTTCAAAAGAATTGGAGGTCGTGCAGGATGCCGATAGGCTCGACGCGCTGGGAGCTATAGGGATTGCGAGGACTTTCAACTACGGCGGTTTCAAAAATAGGAAACTTTACGACCCAGAAATCAAGCCGAATCTAAAAATGACGCCTGCAGAATACAAAGCGTCAACTGCGCCGACCATCAATCATTTCTACGAAAAACTCCTGCTCTTAAAAGATAAAATGAATACCGAAACCGGGCGAAAAATTGCGGAGGAGAGACACGCCTTTATGGAAAAATTTCTGCAACAGTTTTATGCGGAATGGGAAGGGAAGAAATAAAACTTTGTGTTCTCTGTGTCTTGGCGGTTATATTTTTGCCCACAGAGGCACAGAGCGCACGGAGAAGTTTAAAATAACTTTAACTGCGGATTCTTAAGTTGCAGAAATTGTGAATTGTCCAAGGGTTCAAGTTTCCTGTCTTTCAAATATTTCTTTTTTCCTATAGCCATTGTATCCCTCACTTGCTCGCTGATAGTGCCTTCGCCTTTTATGCGCCGTCCCCAATTGCTGTCGTTGAGATTGCCGCCGTGGCATTCGGCAATTTGGTTTAATATCCTTTCGGCCCTATCTGGTATGGTCTTGTATGCCCAATCCTTAAAAATTTCGGCAATCTGTCCATTCAAGCGGACGATTGTGTAGCCTACATCGCGCGCGCCAAGTTCCGCTACCTTTTTCACCAAAGGAAGAATTTCGTGGCTGTTCAATGAAGGAATAATTGGCGCCATCATCACCCGAACGGGGATGCCATTTGCTGCAAGTGTTTCCACGGTTTTCAGCCGTTGTTTGATGCTTGCCGTTCGTGGTTCCAGCAGCCTGCGGGTAGCTTCGGAAAGGGAGGTGATGGAAATATTTACCGAAATAATGTTGAGCTTTGCCATTTCCCTTAAAATATCCAGATCGCGAAGAATCAATGAATTTTTGGTGATGATGCCGGTTGGGTGTTTCCATTTCAGCATTACTTCCAAACATTTTCGGGTGATTTCAAGTTTGCGTTCCAAAGGTTGGTAGCAGTCCGTATTCCCCGAAAAAACGATGGTTTCGCCCTGCCAATTCTTTGAAGTGATTTTTTCCTCCAGCAGCTGCGGAGCATTTTTTTTGAAAAGAATGTTTCGCTCAAAATCCAGGCCTGCCCCATAGCCCCAATATTCATGGCTATTGCGGGCGTAACAATACACGCAGCCGTGCTCGCAACCCTGATACGGGTTTGCCGAAAACCCCATCCCCACATCGGGGCTTTCCACTTTATTTACAAATGTCTTTGGAAAAACCTCAATGTAATTTGTCTTGTTTTTATCTGCTTCTTCGCCTTCCGCTTCACAGAAATTCAAAAAATCATCCAACACCTCGTGGCTGTTTTTGAAGAAACGGTTGTGCACATTTTTCTGGGCGCCACGGCCTTTAATGGGGTTTTCGGACATAAAAAAACTTTGAAGAAACTTAATCCTCAAAGTTAAATGAAGTTTGGAAAAAATCCTATAAAAAATGGAATATATCCATTGAAGAATTAACTATGTACTATAAATTCCTCCTGTGCGGTGTAGCTTTAAGAGCCGGTTTTGATGTATGTGTCTCGTAAAACGCTCGCCATTTTTGTAATAAACACAAGCTAGCACGCTGTCATTGTTGGTTATTCCAGTTAAGGGGTCTTCATTTGGAATATATTTCAATATTTCCATTCGTGGGGAATCGTCCTTGCCCTTGATTTTTACCCAATCTCCGGGCTTGAATTTTCTACTACTCATAATCGCCGTTTTTAAGGGTTACACATTAAAAATATTCTGCTTTACAATGAAGTACTAAAAAAAGGGGCCCAAACGAGCCCCTAAATTCTTTAGCCAATTAAGCTGTTTAGGAGATTTTAATATTTCTTGGGGGTTTTTGTTTGGCCTCTTCCTTCTTTGGAAGATGGATGCTCAAAATACCTTCCCTATAATTGGCCTTTATCTTTTCCTCATCTACGGTTTCGGGAAGGGTGAAGCTTCGTTTGAAGGAAGAATACCCAAATTCCCTACGGGTGTAGTTTTCTTCTTTTTCCTCGCTTTTTTCTTCCACTTCGGTAGAGATGGAAAGCAGTTGATTCTCCAAATCTATTTGGAAATCGGATTTTTTCAGGCCTGGTACCGCCATTTCCACAAAGTAGGCATCTGCGGTTTCCTTGATGTTTACTTTTGGAAGGCTTATACCTGTATTAAAATTTTGGGAGAATACGCTGGTCAAGTCCCTGTTAAAGAAATCATCAAGTAGCGAAGACCAGGTTGGGAGGTGGGTAGCACTATTGGTTGTTCGTGTCAAACCTCCATTTTTAGGAACAGTCATTAAAGCGTTCATAATAATCAAGATTTAAGTTAAACAATAATTTTATCTACCGTGGAACAAAAGCAATGCCAGAGCGCGAACCTTAATAGGATGGCGTGTATTTTAAAATTTCTTTCAGAAATCTGGAATTATTTTTAAGAATTCATATCATTTAAAGTGTCATTTTGTCATTTTAAAAATGACAGCTTTTCAACAATGAAAAGGATTACTTACCCGGAAATTCGGCTTTCCTTTTCTGAAGAAACGCCTGAGTGCCTTCCTTAAAATCGGCAGTGCCGAAGCAGTTTCCAAATTCTTCAATTTCCACTTCAAAA
The DNA here is from genome assembly GCF_000952855.1 of Aequorivita vladivostokensis. Taxonomy (GTDB): domain Bacteria; phylum Bacteroidota; class Bacteroidia; order Flavobacteriales; family Flavobacteriaceae; genus Aequorivita; species Aequorivita vladivostokensis. The sequence continues at coordinate 385,659 of NZ_JSVU01000004.1, forward strand.
CCATTTTCGCCATCCTCATAATTTGCATTGATTGCCCTGATGGCGGAAGCGATGGCAACGGTAGAGTTTTTCATAATCTTTCCGGCTATCTTTTCGGTAAAGTCAAGCAGTTCGTCGGGGGTGGTTACGTGGTTAACCAAGCCGTATTGCAGGGCCTGGTTGGCATCCACCATCCCGGCGGTCATAATCATTTCCATTGCGCGGCCTTTACCTACCAATTGCGGCAAACGCTGTGTACCACCGTAGCCCGGAATTACGCCAAGTGAAACTTCCGGCAGCCCCATTTTGGCATTATCGGAAGCAATGCGGAAATGTGCCGCCATCGCCAGTTCCAGGCCGCCGCCCAAGGCAAAACCATTTATGGCCGCGATCACGGGTTTTGAAAAATGGGCCACAAAATCGAACAGTAATTCCTGTCCCTTGGCGGCCAGTTTTCCGCCTTCTTCCACAGAGAAATCGGCAAATTCGCTAATGTCAGCGCCTGCAACAAAGGCCTTTTCGCCGCTTCCGGTTATAATTACAACCTTCGTTTTTGACGAATTTTCGACCTCTTCAAGCGCATCGTGCAATTCCTGAATCGTTTCACGGTTCAATGCGTTCAGCTTTGAGGGGCGATTGATGGTTATGGTGGTGATGCCATTTTCAGTTTCGGAAAGTATGTTTTGAAATTTCATGTTTAATGATGTTTTTGTTTAAGGGTTTTACCACGAATACACGAATAAATTTTTATAAAATACTTTAATTCAGTATGTTTAGAACCCTTGCTCCCAAGCTACCGCGGCGGGAGCAACCTCGATGGCTCCCTTTAGGGCTGGGGGTTACATTTTTATTCGTGTACCTGTCTGCGGTAGGCAGGTTTGTGGTCGTTTTCACAAAGCTACTAAAAACCTTAAAGCATTGCGGGAAATATGACTTTTAAAAAACCATCGGATTATCTCTTTATCCAATTTTCGATCTTAAGGCTCGAGATGCGTTGGAATTCCTTAGTGTTTTCAGTAACCATGATGAGATTGTTGGCAACGGCCGTAGCCCCGATAAGAAGATCGAAATCGCTTATCATTAGACCTTCCTTTCGAAGACGGACTTTTTCTTTCGCATAAAAATCAATTGCATTTAAAAGTGGTAGAATATTGAGATGCTCGGTGAATTGGACTATCAGCTCATTATTCATTTGTGGATTGGAGCTGTTTTCGGCCTCAAAGACGAGCTCGGCAAGGGTTATTTCGGAAATAGCACAGTTCTGCAGTTTTACAGTTTCAATTTTTTTCAACAAATTGAACTTACCCCTAAAAAAATGAATACAGATATTGGTATCCAATAAATATAGCATCAGAAACTTTTTGGAATTGACTTCTCTACCCTCGAGTTTCTAATCTCCTCAATAATGCTGTCTGAATCCTTCTCGTCTTCCCATGCGCCAAAAAAGGAACTAAGTTCTGTATCCTTATTCAAGTTTGGCACCAACGAAGCTTCCAACTTCAAAATCAATCTCTTTTTTGAATTTGTGTCAAGAGATTTTAAAAAGCGAAAATATTTGTCCAAAATTTTATTTGAAATTGTTAAGGAGCCCATTTGCGGTTTTTTATGCAAGGTACAGATTTTTTTAATCTTTTTATTACCGTTCTATTTTTCAAACGGTCGAAGTAGGCTTACAACATTGCGGGAAAAGAGACTTTAAAAACGGTTTTTTCTTCGGAAGATTGAAGGGTTATGGTGCCTCCGTAAGTTTCTACTATATTTTTTACCATTCCCAAGCCAAGCCCCATTCCGCTGGTCTTGGTGGTAAATTGCGGTTCAAAGATACAGGTTTTGTTTTCCTCGGGAACGCCTATCCCGTTATCGGAAACCAGAATATTCACACAGGTGCCTTCGGTTTTTACGATAACGTCAATTCTGGGCTCCTCGGGGTTTTTTTGGGCGATGGACTGGATGCTGTTTTTTACCAAATTGGTAACCACGCGTATGAGTTGGGTGCGGTCAAATCGGGCGCGAACTACATCTTCTTCCGAAAAGAAATAGATATAGTCCTCGTTAAAAATATCCAGCGCTAACTTACTTATTTTAACCACGTTTAGGGTTTCGTCCTGCTGGGCGGGCATTTTTGCATAGGTAGAAAAGGCGGATGAAATAGAGCTCAACGTATCGATCTGCTGCAGCAGGGTACTGGTATATTCCGCCATTTTCTTGTCTATATCGGGATCGTTGCAATCAAATTTCCGTTGGAAGCTCTGCACCGTAAGTCGCATAGGCGTAAGCGGATTCTTTATCTCGTGCGCCACCTGCTTGGCCATTTCGCGCCAAGCGGTTTCCCGCTCATTGGCGGCAAGTTGGGCGGCACTGTTCTCCAGCTCATCGATCATCCCGTTGTACGCATTTACGAGCAGGGAGATTTCCTGTGGCGTATCACTAATATGGATTTTCTTGTTTCGTGTGTCAAAACGGGTCTCGGAGAGCTTATCGCTGATCTCTTTTAAGGAACGGGTTATATATTTTGAGAGAAAATAGGAAATGGAAATAGCCGCAACGAGCATAAAAAAATAGGCTATGCCCAACCTGTAAAGGTATTCGGTAAGTTCCTTGGTAATAAAACCATCGTCTTCAATATAGGGCAAATTCAATATTGCCAAGGGTTTAAAATAACTGTCGGTGATGTAGGTGTAGGAAGATTGGTACTTTTGGCCGTCTTCCTCAAACTCCTTGATGTAACTTTTGGTGGGAGAGTTCTGTAACATTTCCAGAGCAAAATCGGGCATTTTTGGAGAGACGGTATCCTTAAAAAAGGAAGGTTTAGAAGATTTCAAAAGATTTCCATCCAGATCGTATAGAAAAATCTCCAGACTGTGGATGTCCTTTATTTCGTAGATTTTGTCCTTAAATATTAATGGGATTTGGCCGGTTTCCACCGGATAGGTAGTAGTTTTTAGAATGTAATTGATGTTCTCGCGAATGGCGGCTTCCTTGCGCAGCAAACGGTCGCGGTGGTAGTCCTGGGCCTCTTCCCTATATTGAAAAACGGTAACAATGGCTATAAGTACCGAAGCTCCCAGTACCAAAAGGAACATAGAAAGAAAGATGCGGGTGCGAAGCGATTTTTTGTAAAAGTACATTTACATGGATTTGAAAAAAGAAAGATAGCAATAATCGAACCTAAAAAAGAAAATTCCAAATAAAAAACCTGCCTGTCGTGCCTCTGGAAGGCAGGTTCCAAAATCCAAAAAGTGAAGTTATTTCTCCCGAATCCGTTTATAGATTTTATAGCCCATCATAAGCAAGATGGCAAACAGGATTATGCCCACGGTGCCGTAAATCCAGTTGGTGCCATCTTTAAGAATCACCAAAAACACCACCGCGAAAAGGACGATGGTGGGCACCTCGTTAAAAAGGCGCATATAATTGGAGGTATACTTTACAGTGCCCCGTTGCAACTGCTTAAATATTTGGTGGCATTTTAAGTGATATATGATCAGTACGAACACGAACGCCAATTTTACTTGCATCCAAGCGTCGGCCAAAAAAAAGGTGCGCATAAAGAGCAGCCAAAAGCCAAAAATCAGGGCCAAAATCATACTCGGCCAAGTTATTATGTTCCAAAGACGGGAGGCCATAATTTTTAGTTGTTCGCCCAAAATTTCCCTGTCTGGCGAGGGTTTTTGCGAAGCTTCAATTTGATACACAAAAAGTCGGACAATGTAAAAAAGCCCCGCAAACCAAGTGATGATGAAGATGAGGTGTAGGGATTTTATGTAGGGGTAGTATGCTTCCATTAATTTTTCTGTTGTGGGAAAGTTTTATCGTGGTTTCTTTTTCGGATTTTGACTCGTGTGAAAAATTGAGGCAATAACTATCGAATCCTCAATGCAAGAATATATTATCAAATGCGGAAACCGTTTCATTGGTATTTCAGAAAAACCAAATTCATTCTTTTTGAACAAAAACGGATTGGTTCCAATTCGTTCTATTTCGCTCTGCAGTTCAAGGGAAAAAAGTTTTCCGAATCCTTTTCGCCTGGCCTCATAAAGATTTCGAGCTTCCAAAATTTCCTTTCTTGCCCTTGCAAGAACTTTAATTTTATATGTCCTCAAACAACTCTTTTTTAAAATCTTCCCACGAAATGGCCGTTGCATTTCCTGCCAAATATTCCTCCATTTCCTGCTTCAACAAATCCCAATGTTCCTTTGGCACGGGCGAGCTGTTTCCTGTTTTGTACTCTGTTTCGGCCTCCTGGGCTGCGGAATGGTAATATTGGGAAGGCGGCGGGCAAACCAACAACAACAATGCCTCCAGCAACAGGTCGTTATTTTCGCATTGGTCTATTTCTGCAATCAGGGCTTTTTTCAATTCAGCATTCTCCATGGCGGTTCTCTTTTCTTTCTACAAAAAAACTAATTTTTGATGAATTTCTTCGTAATATTCCCTTCGGAAGAAGTAATGGTTATAAAATACATCCCCGGTTTTAAGGTTGAAACATCTATTTCTTTTGAATTATTGTTTACCGAATTCATTACAATTCTACCATTAATATCTGTTATTGAAACAGATTCAAAATCCTTAATAGCCGAATGAACAATCAATTTACTCTGTGTAGGATTTGGGAAAACAATCAAGTTCTTAATAGATTTGTTGTCCAATATGTTGAGGGCAGGAAAGTTTTTATATACTTGAAATCCAGGAAAACTAAAATATTGCAGCACGATCATTTTTTCAGTTCCGGGTGGGTCTATGAAATAAATATCAGCCTCATTTTCATTAAGGAAAGGCGTGAAAAAATGTGTTTCCATGGCTTCAAAATCTCCACAGTTTTCAGTTTCACGAACAATATTTCGTGGAATAAAATTATCATCAACAGCTAAAGGACCATGATTTATATATTCATAACTCCCCGAATAATCGTTACAGAAAGAAGTTCCGTGAACTGTAAAGTCACTTTCCGTAACTAAGGTTGGACCTTCAGATAAGTTTAAGGTTTCAATAAAAACTTCTTGATTGATAAAGGACAAACTGTGCAAATACCAGTTGTCAACAAAATATTCTGGAGGTTGGGCAACCGTAATTTGAATAGTAAGAAGGAATGCAAAGAGTAGTAATGGTTTTTTCATAACTGGAAGATTAATTTTTAATAAACTTCTTTGTAATATTTCCTTCGAGAGAGGTGATAGTTATAAAATACATTCCGGGCTTTACGTTTGAAACATCTTTTGTTGGACTGTAATCTGTTGAGAGAAATTTCATATTCAAAAAAAGATTTAGTCTTCTAAAGATACCAAAAAATCCTTTTCAATCGCGAAGTGTTTTCCGTATTTCCCGATTCAAAAAATAACCGGTTACAATTGTTGAAAGCACATCTGCCGCCGGAAAGGATATCCACACGCCCAGTTCGCCGAAGTAATGTGGCAGTATAAAAATAAGCGGAATAAAGAAAAACCCCTGCCGTGTCAGCGTAAGCAAAAGCGCCGGCACTGCCTTCCCGATGGCCTGAAAATAGGCCGAGCCAATCAACTGGATTGCAATAATGGGCGTTGCGGCAAATACCCAGCGCATATAGTGTGGGGTTTCCGAGAGAATGTCGGGGTCGGTGGTAAAGACGGAGACTATGGCATTGGGAAAGATCATGATGACGGCAAAGATTACAAGACCGAGACCGCCGGCGTATAGAATAGCTTTATTGATGCTCTCCCGCACCCGAGTAAACTGATGCGCGCCATAATTATAGCCGGCAATGGGCAAAAATCCTTGGGTAACCCCCAAAACGGGGAAGAGCGCAAACATTAGCATTCGGGCGATAATGCCATAGGATGCCACGGAAGCTTCGCCGCCTATATCGAAAAGGATGTTGTTCATCAAGAGATAGGTCACACTCACTACCGCCTGTCGCGCAAGGGTCACAAAGCCCAGGGCCGACATTTCCTTGAGAATGGGCAAATCGAGACCGAAGTGGGGCAAGCTTATTTGCAGTTCCGATTTATCGCTTAAAAAAAACCACAGCACATACAGAAAACAAAGGCCATACGAGATGGTCGTAGCCCAGGCGGCGCCGGCCATTCCCATATCGAAATGATAGATAAGGACATAATCAAGGATGAGGTTTCCCACAGAAGGAATTATCATCGCAATCATCGCGAATTTAGGCTTCCCTTCGGCACGGATTACGTTGTTGCCCATCATACAGAGCGCCAAAAGCGGAACCCCGTAAAGTACAATGCGATAGTAGATTTTTGCAGGTTCAAAAATGTCGCCCTTTCCACCAAAAGCGGGAATGAGTTCATTGATGAAAATCAAACCAAAAACCACCATTGCGGTAGTTAGCAAGAGCGTTAGGGTTATTTGGTTGCCGAAGGTTTTTAACGCGCGTTCCTTGTGGCCGGCACCCAGCGCCCTTGAAATTATGGAGGAACCGCCAATACCGATGGCCATTCCCAGCGCGGCAATAAAAAATGAAACCGGCAGTACCACATTGATAGCGGCAATGGCAATGGAGCCAATCCAGTTGCCCACAAAAATGGTGTCCACCAAAATGTTCAGCGACATCACCAAAATCCCGATAGAGGCGGGAACGGCTTGCTTGATCAGCAAACTTCCGATAGAGTCGGTTCCTAATGCGGCGGATTTATTATTCATTCTTTATTATTATTATTTATTCCCTGAAATCTTGGTTAATTACCAAAACAGGTTATGTACTGCGATAAAAAATAGCAATAGCTAATAAAAAATAATCAAGCGATAGCGGTTTTTACATCAACGATTCGCCAGTGGTCAATCCACCCAGTTAAAACTTCCGCCCAATCATCGCGGTCGTTCAGGCACGGAATTACGGTAAATTCCTGGCCTCCCGCTTCGTGGAAAATCTCTTGGCCTTCCATGGCAATTTCTTCCAAGGTTTCAAGGCAATCGCTCACAAAGGCAGGGGTTACTATTGCCATTTTCTTGGTGCCCTCAAGGCCCAATCGCTCTATGGTTCTATCGGTTGGCGGTTTTAGCCACGGATCAAAACCCAATCGTGATTGAAACGCATTGGAATATGTGCCCGGCTTTAGGTTCAATTTTTCGGCAACCAGCGCTGTGGTTTTCAGGCACTGGTGGCGGTAGCAAAACTCATGGGCGGGTGAAGGCGTTATACAACAACTTCCGTCTATCTTGCAGTGTCTCTTGGTTATATCGCGTTTATAGATATGCCGTTCGGGCACGCCGTGATAGCTAAAGAGCAGATGTTCGTAATCCACGCCTTCCAAACTTTCGGCTATGCTTCGGGAAAGTACTTCAATATATTCGGGCTTGTTGTAAAAAGCGGGTAGCGAGGTAATCTCTAACTGTGGAAAGAATTCTTTTTTCAGTTCTTCCACTTTCACATCAATGGTTTCGGTAGTAGCCATTGCAAATTGTGGGTAAAGTGGAATGGTAAGCACTTCGTCCACTCCCTGATCTACCAATTCCTGCAAGCCTTTTTTAAGGGTCATGCTGCCGTAGCGCATTGCCAAGGCTACCGGAACGGTGGTTTTTTCCTGTATTTTTTTCTGAAGCCTTTCTGAAATAACAATCAGGGGCGAGCCCTCGTCCCACCAAATTTTTTGATAGGCCTCGGCCGATTTTTTTGGACGTGTGTTCAGAATAATTCCCCTTACTATAAAGGAGCGCAGCCAAAACGGCACATCGATGACCCGAGGGTCCATTAAGAATTCATCGAGGTATTTTTTTACATCTTTTGGGTCGGTGCTGTCTGGCGAGCCGAGATTTACGAGGAGAACTCCCTTCATGAATGGCAATTTTTTAGAATAGCAAAATTAGGCTTTTATAATTGAACCTTCAAGGGCAGCCTTGCCAATTAAATTTATAGTGGAATTGGGAATAGTTATGAAGTGGCCGCAGCGAGAGGAAATTCAAGATTCAAGATTCAAGATTTGTGATTTGGGATTTGATTTGTCTTTGGGTGTCGGGGTGTTTGGCTTTATTTGGGCGCTTCGTAAAATTCTTAAGGTCTACATAGTTTCAAAAGTATTTCGAACCCAAATTTTTCTTTACCGGATGCCTGCTGTATTTGGAATTAGCCGTATTTAGAATATTTCAAAAAAGCGGGTAGGTCGCATTATTATATATCCCAAATAAAAATGGCCCGACAACAGAGGGTCAGGCCATTTTTTTCTAACTATAAACAATCAACACTATTCTTTCAGCAGTCTTCTGGTGGTTACTCCGGTTTCGCCTTTAATTCTTACGTAATAAGAGGCGGCGGCAAGCTGGTGTACGTCTATTGCTCGCTGCGTACCCATACCACGAAGGTCGTTCACCTGTACCAATCTGCCCCTTAGATCATAAATTTCCAGGCTCTCAAGCTGCATTGCCTGCGGATTACTGATGTTCAGGATGTTCTTGGTGGGGACTGGGTATAGGCTTATACTTCCCAGATCCTCATGCTGACTTACGGTTCCCAGCACGCTCTCTACGGTAAGCTGGAACGTACAGGTTGCGGTATTGCCATATTCATCTGTTGCAGTAAGGCTTATGGTATGCACCCCATCAGATAACGGGGTTCCAGCTGCGGGAACCTGGTCGGTGAGGGTAATAGGGTCGGTACAGTTGTCGATAGCCGAAGCCTCGCCAGTAGCAAAATAGTCGGGCAGGATATAGAACAAGTTACCTGCGCCAGGATCTACCGTTTGGTCTGCCGGACAAGTTAATTCTGGGGCAAGTAGATCTACTGCCGTTACTGTTGCGGTACAAGTGGCAAGATTGCCATTATTATCCTGACTGAACACCTGTACGGTTACTGGCGTTCCGATATCGGCACAGCTAAATTCGGTTATGTCCACGGCCACGGTAAGGATGCCACAGGCATCGTCGTTTGAAGCGATCACATCACTAGGATCGAGGATTGCAGTACCGTTGGCTCCAATTTCAATCGTGAAATCCTGGCAGACCAAGACGGGGCTTGTATTGTCGGAAACCGTTACGATGGCGGTACACGTGGAAGTGTTTCCGTTTACATCGGTTACGGTCAAGACCACGGTATTGTCGCCAATATTTGAACAATCGAAGGTATCAATATCGAGCTCGTAGCTTGCAATGCCGCAGGCATCCATAGAGCCATTGTCTATATCGGTAGCGGCTACGGTAACGGTTCCCGTTACGGGATCAAGTGCTACCGAAAGGTTTTGGCAGGCCACCACAGGAGCCGTTACATCCTCTACAGTAACAATGGCCGTACAGCTACTGCTGTTTCCATTCACGTCGGTTACGGTAAGCACTACGATGTTCTCGCCTACATTGCTACAATCAAAAGTATCCATATCTATGGAGATATCGGCTACCCCGCAGTTATCGCTACTGCCTCCGTCCACATCGGCTGCCGTAATAGAGGCATTGCCATTTGCATCAAGTGGGATGGTAATATTCTCACATACGGCCATCGGTGCCTCAACGTCGGTAACCGTAATGGTAAAACTACAGCTGCTCACATTCCCATTTACATCGGTAACGGTAAATTCTACCGTGCTTACGCCTACTGGGAACTCGCTTCCACTGGGCAGTCCTGCCGTTTGCACCACAGTATCGATACCGCAATTGTCTAGAGTATAGGGTTGTGGGAAATAAACCAGGGCGAAACAGTCGCCGAGACGGGTTTCTGAATTAACATTGGTAGGGCAAACGATAGTAGGGGCTATATTATCCTCTACGGTCACCACAGCAGTACAGCTAGAGACGTTGCCATTGTTGTCGGTTACGGTAAGTACTACATTATTCGCACCCACATTGGAGCAGTCGAAAGTAGTGATGTCGATATTGGTAGATGCAATACCACAGGCATCGTTTGAACCTCCATCAACGTCTGCAGGGGTTATGGTCGCGTTACCATTGACATCCAACTGCACGGTAATATTCTGGCAAATGGCGGTTGGGGCCACGTTATCCTCCACGGTTACCACCGCGGTACAGGTTGAGACGTTTCCGTTGTTGTCGGTTACGGTAAGTACTACATTATTCGCACCCACATTGGAGCAGTCGAAAGTAGTGATGTCGATATTGGTAGATGCAATACCACAGGCATCGTTTGAACCTCCATCAACGTCTGCAGGGGTTATGGTCGCGTTACCATTGACATCCAACTGCACGGTAATATTCTGGCAGATGGCGGTTGGGGCCACGTTATCCTCCACGGTTACCACGGCGGTACAAGTAGAGACGTTGCCATTGTTGTCGGTTACGGTAAGCACCACATTGTTCGCACCCACATTGGAGCAGTCGAAGGTAGTGATGTCGATACTTGTTGAAGCAATGCCACAGGCATCGTTTGAACCTCCGTCCACATCGGCAGTGGTTATGGTGGCGTTGCCATTGGCATCCAACTGCACGGTAATATTCTGACAGATGGCGGTTGGCGCTATGTTATCCTCCACGGTTACTACGGCGGTACAGGTAGAGACGTTTCCATTGTTGTCGGTTACGGTAAGTACTACATTATTCGCACCCACATTGGAGCAGTCGAAAGTATTTATGTCTATACTGGTGGAGGCAATACCACAGGCATCGTTCGAACCTCCATCAACGTCTGCTGGGGTTATGGTGGCGTTGCCGTTGGCATCCAACTGCACGGTAATGTTTTGGCAGTTGGCGGTTGGGGCCACGTTATCCTCCACGGTCACCACGGCGGTACAGGTAGAAACGTTGCCATTGTTGTCGGTTACGGTAAGCACCACATTGTTCGCACCCACATTGGAGCAGTCGAAGGTAGTTATGTCTATACTGGTAGAGGCAATACCACAGGCATCGTTTGAACCTCCATCAACTTCTGCTGGGGTTATGGTGGCGTTGCCGTTGGCATCCAACTGCACGGTAATGTTCTGACAGATGGCGGTTGGCGCTATGTTGTCCTCAACCATAACCGTGGAGGTACAGCTGGCGCTATTGCCATTCACATCGGTTACGGTAAGGGTAACGGTATTCGGTCCTACTTCTGCGCAAGTGAAGGTATTTGGACTGACGGAAATATTCGCTATTCCGCAATTATCGGTACTGCCGCCATCTATATCGGCTGCGTTCAAGATAGCTTGACCGGTGGTATCCAACTGTATGGTTAGGGGAGCGGCTGAAGTCCATACATAATTAATTTTTGTATTATCTACGTGATCTTGTACATAGGCAGAGGTAGCGGTATTGAACCCCCCTGGATCGTTATAACCCGGGGCTCCGACATCCAAACTGTAATTTTCTGGATGTACCGCAAAACCATTCCCCCAACTATCAAGCCATGCGGTATGGGTGATGGTGGTGGGATCGGTTGTATTTGAATCGATTGAAATTGAGTAATCGGCTGCATTGCCACCAAAAATTAGGGCTGCCGCTTCCTGTGCGCTATATACTGGCGGGTTGGCCCCCCAAGTCGGACCGTCGCTTACCATGTATGATCCTACATAAGTTGGCATGCCGCCGCTACAAACTACAATTGGAGCTTCGGTATCCTCGGCAGTATAGGTGAAAGTTTCAGAAGAAGAAAGCCCTCCCGTATCGGTAGCTGTAACCGTAATTACGGAACTGCCTTGGATACCTGCCTCAGGCGTTGCCGATACCACAAAGATGGTGCCGTTATAACTCACGGAAAGGTTGGCGTCTTGGATCAAGGTTTGGTTGGCAGAAGTAGCCGTTACGGTAAGGCTGGTAGCAGCGTCTTCCACATCCGAGATGGCCACATTTTGATTGAAGGGGTTGCCGGGACATCCTGAAAGATCTGCAATGGGATCTATTACTGGAGCCTGGTTCAGCAGCAATATTTTGTCATTGGAGAAAGAGAAGCAATTTTGGTCGCCCGCAATTCCGCCGTATTCCACTATATAGCCCATGCTCTGGGTAGTTCCCAGATCATTCCATCGGCCATCATTTGCGAAATAGACTTGTAGGTAGTCCTCGGAGCCTCCGGAGTTGTTAGGTTCCCCCGCGTTCCAGTTGGCATATTCCCCTGGTTGGGCAACATTTCCTGTTGAGAACTGGGTGCCGGCCTCAGGACCAGTGATCCAGTACCATCTACCTTCGGCAGCGGCCTGATTTGCGTAGAGGGGTGAGCCTACCGCCAGATTGATTTGGTTAAAGTTGTCTGAGCCGCCAAGCCAGCCGTCATCGGTAAGCTTGTTCTTTATAAAGTTATTTTCCTCTACCGAAGTGGAGGTAGCCAAATAGCCCCGTAGGCCATATAGGGTTCTGGTGGCCGCGGCGGCCTTTGCCTGATCCCAAGTGAGGCTCTGGTTTACATATTCGTAATAGTGGCCGTTGTCTGGGTTGGAAACACTGCCGCCTATAATAAAGGTAATGGTACGGTCGGCTGTATTGTTGCTCGTAGTACGGAACTGCACGTTCTGGAAGAGGTTCTCCAGCTCGCTATCGGCAAGGGTTCCATTTACTGTAAATACGCCGGTAGTGCTGTTATAGGCTGCCGTAATGCCCCCGGGGAGCGTATAGGCCGAATCTAAGGCAAGCATATCGCCAGGTACAAAATTATTTGAGATGGATACCAAGGCCCCGTCTGCATGGCCGTTATAGGTAAGCGTGATGACGGGATCGATGGTGGTAAACACCGTGATATTGCCCATTTGGGTGGCTCCAGCGGAAGTAAGCACATAGGGATCGGGCTCGGTAATGGTGATATTGGCGTTGGCGCTGGCAAAGTTGCCTGCCGCATCGGTAGCGGTTAGCACGACGGTCTGGGTACCCACATCGCTACAATCAAAGCTGGTCTTGCTAAGGGAAAGAGTGAAGGAGCAATTGTCTGAAGAGCCGTTATCAACCATGGCCGGCGTAATGGTAATTCCTGCCGGATCGCTTAATTGTAAAGTAAGATCCTGTGCCAGCACGGTGGGGACGGATACATCTGATACGGTTACGTTAACCGAGGTAACAGTAGTATTGCCACTGGTATCGGTAACGGTGAAATCAATCGGGTTACTGCCCAGATGGGAGCAGTCGAAGTTAGTCTGGCTCAACGTTTTTGATGCGATACCGCAATTATCGGTGCTGCTTATTTCTATATCGGAAACCGAAATAGTAGCGGTGCCGGAGGCGTTGAGGGTCAATGGGAAATTGGTAAGGGCATTTACAGTTGGATTTTCCGTATCTGGCACAGTACCTATAGTAACTGATTCGTTGGCCACACAGCCTTCTTGTGAGGTAACAGTTACCGAATAGGTTCCTGGAGATAGGTTGGTTATAGTCTCCGTAGTAGCGCCCGTGTTCCAAAGGTAGGTATAGGGAGGGGTAGCGAAATCGGAAGCCACTGCGGTAGCAGTACCATCGTTTGCACCTATACAGCTAATATCGGTTTTATTTATTACCGTGGAAAAAGGAAGGGAGAAATTTTGATATAGTACCCCTTCCTGGGAAAAATTATAGAAACCAAAACGTCCTGGAGTGAAAGTGCCGTCAACATCAAAAACCTGGGTGCCATTGATCCAGACACTTATGTTGGAAGCGCCGTATTGTACTTGGAAAGTGTATAGGGTATTATCTGCCCATCCCCCTAGGCTATTATTTATTCCCAATATTTCATTAATGGGGGAGTTCTGGCACCAAAAGGAGTTAATGGAGTTTGTATCCGTACCCTGGATGCGAGAGAGCCTCATAGCTGCCGGAGCAGTACAACCGCCCGCCGATTGGGCCGCCTGCTTCCAATCGAAAAGCAGCGTATTATACTCATTGTCTGGAGTAGATGAATTGGGAGATTGATAGCCAATCACAAAGCCAATAAAATCGTCATCATTGGTAGTTTCTACACGGAATTCTCCTTGAATGGTAATATTGAAATAATCATCATTGCTCACATAAAAGGAGGGGTTGCTATTTAGGGTTTGCCGTACGCTTCTTCCATCCGGCGAAGGCACCCAATTTCCATTGGAGGGATTGCCCTCTACACTCCAGGAATCCAATCCTAGATTTATAAAACACTGTGCCTCTGTATTCTGGGAGACCAATATTCCTAAAATTAGCAGCAGGCCGGAGGCGAAGCATTTTGCCCGCGCGTTGAAATGGTTATACTTTCGATTGTAATAATTCTTCATAAAAATTCTCAATTTGGGTTAAGTATTAAACTGTCTATAGTTGATTTTATCGGAAACACCAATCTATCAATGGGTTGCAATATTCACATAAAATAGAATGCTGCCGAATACAAAGAAATTTTGGTTTAATGGGTAACATGGACTTCAGTCTAATCTCTCTTTACAAAAGATTAGATAAATAATGTGAATTCATAGCAATAGGAGAAAGGGCCAGGAATGGCAACGAAAACATCTCGTGCATAAGCAGGTTTTTAGGTTAAAAATTTGGTTTTCAAAAACGTTAAAATTTTAACATTTCGAGGTGGCAAATTAAGTTGTTTTTAACGTAAATAGGAAGCCTTGTGGATGGATAAAATATAGATGGGTTTATAGATAAAATATAGATAAAGAGAGGCCATTTCAGCTTAAATAATTGAAAAACAACATGTTTAACGGGAAAGGAAAATACGTGGGATTTATGCAGGCATTAACATTAATAGCGAAAGACTTAGAAAAGGAATTCGAATTTTTTTGGGATTAAAAACCCCTTTGTCAAACATAAAAGAAGGATAAAATAGAGGGGATTGTTTTAGAGATCGCGCATCAGTTGCTCGAAGCTTTCGTCATTGTCCTGTAGGTCCATTTTTTTCTTGATCCTGTATTTTTTGGAAATAACACTTTGGTGGCTAATCCCCAAGAGGGAGGCAATTTCCTTATTGGTGAGTTGCAGTTTCAGCAGGGAACAAAAGGCAATATCATTTTCGGAAAGCCCCGGGAACATTTCTGCAAGGTTGTAACCAAACTCAGGATGTACTTCCACAAACTTGGTCTTAAAATGCTTCCAATAGTTTCTTTGATTCAGAATATTTTCAATCTGTGTGGCGACCTCGGGGGCAATATCAGATTTGGTGCTGATTTCCAAAAGATCGCGGATTTGGTTCTGGATATCGGCCACTTCCAATGACATGGCTACGAGCTCCCGTTCCTTATTGCCCAAGCTGTTTTCCTTTTCGGCCCTGAGTTCCTGTTCCAGCTGTTGATTTTCCTGTAAGATAAGGTTGGATTTTTCCAATTGTACCAAGGCCTCTTTTTGGAGGTTCAGTTTTTTGCGGTGGTATTTGTACAGGAGGAGGCTCAATATAAGCAGCAGGACGGCGAATATCAAACTTAGCAGGGTAAGGTTCTTTTGTTCCCGGTTGTATTCCTTTAAAATGGCATTATTCTGGGAAAGCACCTTGTTGCGTTCGCGTTGGATTTCGTTTTGGTACATTTCCTCCAACTGTTTTATTTTAACGTCATCTACCGCCTCGTTAATGGAATCCTTTAAAAAATCGATACGGGTAAAAAGTCGCAGGGCCGTTTCGAAATTGCCGGTTCGGGTATAGGTTTCCCTCGCCTGCAAGAGAAATTGCAATTCGTCCTGGGAGTTCATACGGTGCTTATAATTGGCCGTTGCCTCCTTCACCTTGCTTATTACCTCCTGCGAAGTATTCAGGGCATTATTGTCGTTAAGAAATTTTAAGTAGGTAGCGGCAATGGGTAAAAAGCGGGTTGAATGCACTTCAAGCAGGTAATTGAAGGATTCGCGGAGGGCCTTTTCCGCCAATTCCGGGCGATTGGTCTCGGCGTATATTTTCCCCAGTTTTCCCATGGCCACGTGCATGTATTCCAGGTTGTTTATCTCTTTTAGGCCTTCCTTTGCCTCTAGGAGCCGGGCCTCTCCCTCCTTTTCCCTACCTGTTTCCACAAGGCTTTCGCCGTAGGCCAAGAGGGTGAGGTAGTAGGGTGCGCCTTTTTGTTTTTTGAATTCCGGCAGGGCCTGTTCATAGATATCAATGGCGAACTGGAAGTTGCCGTTGTTGAAATACACATTCCCCAGTTTTTGCTGGAGGATATAGAGGCGGGGATCCTCTGTTTCCTTAAAAATTTCAATAGCTTTCTTTAGGTAGGTAATGGCCTTTTCCTTTTCGGCCATATAACTGTAGTTGGATGCCATTTCGCCATATACCAAGCCCTCCCCATTGAGATCGCCCAAGCCCTTGTAGCGCTTCATGGCTTCCTTAAGGGCCTGCAGCGATTTTGTATATTCCGCCATAGTGCGGTAGTTTATGGCGAGGTTTGAATAGAGCTGGGCCTGGGTAATGGGGTATCCATTGGCAAGGGCTATTCCTTTTTTAAAATAGTATTCGGAGGAATCGTATACCGCCAATTGATTGTAGGTAATGCCGAGATTGCTATAGGTTTTTGCCACGGCGGTATCGTGGCGCAGCTCTGAATATTTTAGGAGTTGGAAGAGGTAGGCCTTAGCCGAATCGGGTTTGCGGAAGAGATTATTTTTTATTTGCTGCTGCAGCCCATCTATTTCGGGACTCTGGGCATTCAGATTTCCACAGAAAATCAACATGGAAAGGAGGAGGAGCGCGCGATGTTTCATAAGTATGTTTGGTGTCCAAATTTAAAGAAAATAATTTTTTCGGGTTTATAAAAATGCGGATGATTTGGTCTTCCTAACAGGGCCAAAAAAACCCTCCAAAAAGGAGGGTGGGGAAGAGTTAATTGGAGAATATAAGTGAATACGGTTTGCTGCTGGGGAAAAAAGTAATTGATTTTCAAAGAAAACAATAATTATTTGCATAAGCAACAAGGGGTTATAGATAAAGTATAGATAGGGCTAAATATTTAACCAAAGATTTAAAGGGTCTGTAATTAACACGGAATCAGGAAATACCAGTTGGATTGGCTTTGGCTTAATAGGAAATATTCTTGAAAAAGAAGACGGCCTATGGTTTTGCGAGAGGGAATAGACCGGCTAAGAGGTCCCGCTACCCCATAAAATCCCTTAATTTAAAAGCATCGGCACTTTTAATGTTTTTCAGGTCCTTCCACTCCAGGGGCTTGGCTATGCTTGCGGTTTGGGTAGGGCGCAGGGAGTAGGGGCAGACGGAGGTTTGGCCGTAGGCATTGCGGAGGTAATCAATAAAGATCTTGCCCTCTCGTTGGTTTTTTCGCACGGCGGTGGTAAAAAGCTCTGGGTGTTCGGCCTCGAGCTCTTGGGCCAGTTCCTTTAACTCGGGCCGGATTTGATCAAACGTTTTGGTGCGGCGTACCGAGTACCAAACGTGGAACCCGTTTTTACCGCTCGTCATCAAGTTGGGCTCCAAGCCTTTTTTCCTAAAAAAATCGCCGGTAATTTTTGCGGCCTCTTTTACCTGCTGAAAGGAGTCTTTGGGCGGGTCCAGATCAAAGATCGCCTTGTCTGGCTTGTGCAGGTAGTCTTTGGTGGAAAGCCAGGTGTGGAACCCTACGGTGCCCTGGTTGGCCAGATAGACCAAACTCCTTTTTGAATTGCAGATCACTTGGGTATTGCTGCCGTCTTCGGTTTCAACGGTAACCGTTTTTACGAAATCGGGAAAATAGTCTGAGGCCTTTTTCTGATAAAACCCATCGGAATCCACCCCATCGGGGAAGCGGTGGAGGGTAAGGGGTCTATTTTTTAGAAACGGCAGCATCTTTGGGGAGATCTCTTCATAATATTGTACCATTTCCAGCTTGGTGATGCCCGCGTCGGGGAAGATAAGCTTGTCGGGGTTCGTGATTTCTATTCCTGCTATTTTCATGACTATTGTTCCTTGATTACATTTTTTGCTTCCTTGTCGTTGCGCATGCCCAAAAAACGGGGATGTCGTAATTTGCCTGCCTTTGTCCATTCCGTAAAGCCAAATTGGCCTACATATTTTGGGGCTATCCAATGGAGGTTGCCGTTTTCGGGATCGTCAAAATTTTGGAAGGGGCTGGTCTTTCTTTCAATTTTATCAAAGGCCTGGCGCCATTTTTTTAGGAAATCATCGTCAAAGCCGGTGCCCACCTTGCCCGCATATTGCAGGGAGCCGTTTTTGTAATAGCCCACCAGCAGGGCTCCAAAGCCTACCCGTTCGCCCTGTGGCTCGGTAAAACCCCCTATTACCAATTCCTGCCCCTTGGAACATTTGAATTTTAACCAGTTCCTGCTTCGCGAGTGGACATAGCTTGCCGTGGCATCTTTTGCTATAAGGCCTTCCCAGCTTTTTTCACAGGCATCCTTTAAGTATTCCGTACCCGCTTGGTTTTTGTGGGGGGTGTAGCGAAGGGGCGATTGCCACTGGAAGGCTTTTTTCAATACTCTTTTTCGTTGCCGCAAGGGCAGTTCCGTAAGGTCATAATTTTTAAAATAAATAAGGTCAAAAAGATAGAGGTACACTTTTACGCGGGTATTGGCTATTTTTTCGGCATCCTGCAACTGCATTCGGCCTTGGAGTTTGCCAAAGCTGGTAAGCTTGCCCTTGAAGGCAACGATTTCACCGTCGGCAATCAAGTCTGGCAGGTTTTGCCGTTGGAGGACTTTTACCAATTCGGGATAGGTGTGGGAAATGTCATTTTCATTGCGGGAGTAGAGCACTACGTTTCCCTGCTGTATGCACACCAGGCAGCGCACCCCATCCAGCTTGCGTTCGTAGAGCCAGTGGGGGTCGTTAAAATAATCATCGGTTAGGGTAGCGAGCATGGGTGGGACAAAGCCTGGGAAAGCCGACTTTTTCAGTTGCCCAAGATACTTTTCCGAAAGGATGTCCTGCAATATTTTCATGGCCTATTCCTCTTCCTTTGCGATTTCCTTCAGGCTGCGGCCGGTCATCGCACTCTTGGTTTCGGTGCTTACGGGGTTGCGGCGCGCATCTGCCTGGGCGTCATCCTTCTTTATCAGCAGCCAGTTGCCCTTCATCTTGCCCGATTTCATTTTGATAAGGGCATAACCGCCGCTAAGCTTCTTGCCCTGCAGCGCTACTTCTACCGTGCCCATTTTATAGGATTGCAGTAGGTCAATGGGGTTGCCTTCTTCGTCTTCCTTAATATTTTGGAAGGTGCCGGTGTCCCAGATCATTACCGTGCCGCCCCCGTACTGGCCTTTGGGGATGGTGCCCTCAAAATCAGCATATTCAAGGGGATGGTCCTCAGTGGGGATGGCCATACGCTTTACGCTGGGGTCGGTGCTGGGGCCTTTGGGGACGGACCACGACTTAAGGGTGCCGTCTATCTCCAGCCGAAAATCGTAGTGCAGATTGGTGGCATCGTGCTTTTGTATCACAAAAATGGGAGTGTCGGCACTTCGCTTTTTGGAAGACCCTTTGGGTTCCTTGGTTTTGGTGAAATCGCGCTTGCTCTGATATTCATTTTGCTTTATCATGACTTGCAACTTAATAATGAACAATTTACGAAATGAAGCGCTTGGGTTTTTATAAAGAAGTGCTAAAAGATTCATGGTTTAAGATTCAAGATTTGGGGTTAAGAGTTTGTAGAGTACTAAATAAGGTTGACCTTTTTTGAAGTTGGTTATTTAATTTAAAGTTACTAATTCTGAGTATGTTAAATAAACTGTGTCAAATTAAAAAAAGGATGTATAAACTTTTTGAATTTGACATTTAATGAACGAAAATTTTGATTTTGAAAAATTCTCACGCGATGTTATTGAGAAATTGGTACCGGACAGACAGGCGTTTTTGCTTTTCAAATTACTTTTGAAGATGGACAAAAAGAAAGTTTCAAAGTTCTGAAGAAATAACATTCCCATAATACTATGGCAAAAATAGAGGACACCCAGAGTGATACTTTACTTTGTCTTCAAACCTACAGATATAGTATTTCGTAATTCGTCTTTCCTTTTATTGGGAAAAGTTCTTTTGCCGAATAACTATTTAAGAATTTCAATATTTTCGTTTCTCTCCCCAGAAAATCTTTCCCGTTTACGGTTTCCCGTAATGGGAAAGTAATATTTTACAATAAATTTGAAGAAATCAATTTATCTATAACCTGCTTTTGTAAGCCAAAATCACCCAATGGGGAACCAGGCCCCAAGTGGCCACCTCGGGAAATTCGGGGGACCGGTCTGTATAGATTAAAAGGTCTGGGTGGCTGAATCCAAATGTATGATAGATGGGCAAATCGGTTAAGGGGGCGAGCTTTTCTATGATTTCTTCAACGGCCTGCGCGTCTGCACGGCGTCTTGCGCGGTGCAGTTGGGCTTCTAGACTGGCTTTAATATCGTAGCACAAAATTTAATTTTTAAAGGTATAAAACGGTCTCGTGTAACCGTCAATTACCGGTTAAATTAGCGTTTACTTTCGGTTTAGCACACACATTAGCTGTAGCGTTTTTTTTAATCCCATAATTTTGGTCTATCAATTTTCATTGCTCTTAAATACGACAAAAATTGCCCTGCATGA
>NZ_JSVU01000005.1 GCF_000952855.1 Aequorivita vladivostokensis
TATTTTTCGGGTATCGCTCATTAGTTCTACAACTTGTTTTACGCCTCGTTTGCGGTTGTGCGAGTATTTATCGAGCCATTTGTATACTGCCGTAGTGGAAACTTCATATTCCCTGCTGACCTCCAGGACGGTAGAAACGTTCTTCTCAATCTCTCTTACTTTTTTGCGCTTAAAGCTCTCGCTAAAATAACGATTTACACGCTGGGACGATTTATTGCTAAAATCTTCTACTTTCGCCATAATAATAAGTTGGTTTAAACTCCGTAAAACGGTCAACTTATTTCAGTACCCGACAGTTTCTGGTTTCTGGTTTCTTGTTTCTTGTTTCTTGTTTCTTGTTTCTGGTTTCTGGTTTCTGGTTTCTGGTTTCAAAGAACGCAAAGAAACTCTGTGAACTTTGTGCCTTCTTAGCGTTCCTTGGTGGTTAAAACTGAATGAAGTTTGCAAATAGAACCTCATATACTTCAAACTAACTACTACCACCAATTTTCAAATTTACTTAAATTTCAATCGTTCAAAAGTTTTATCCAACGCTGTTTTACTTTTTCCCAATCAAACCCTTCCGTTTTGAGGCGGGCATTTTTTGCCAGCTCCCGTGCCTTTACATCATTTGAGCAAATGGCCTCGATAGCGTTTACAAAAGCCTCTGGATTGTTTGGAGGGACTAAAAGGCCGTTGACATTATTTTCAATCAAAAAAGGCAAACCGCCCACATTTGTAGTAACCACGGGCATTCCCAAAGCCATCGCTTCCATTACGCTTAGGGGCATATTGTCGAAATTGGTGGTATTTATAAAAATGTCAAAATCCTTTGACAGCGCTATCCATTCCTTTTTCTTCAACATGCCGGTAAAGGTAATGGGCAGCTGCAGTTCTGCCGCAATTTTTTGGCAGCGCTGAAGGGAACCGTCCTTGTCGGGGCCCACCATACAGAGGGAAACATCCATCCCTTTCCTTTTTAGCATTTCAACTATCTCCAAAGCCATCAATGGATTGTATAGTTCCGAAAAGGAACGCACCCATAATAGCTTTGGGGTGATGGAGGGTCTGGTCTTAAACGGATAGTTCTTTATTTCTATGGCATTCGGGATGCAAATAATGTTGTGAAAGCCTGCGTCCCTAAATTGATGGAGCAGATATTCTGAAGGGGCAACATTTATATGTGCCTTTCCAAAGAGGGTATCGCTCAAGCCGTTGCTCGGCTTTAACCGGATAGGCAGGTTTCCACCGTGAAGGACGGGGATATAGGGCAAGGTGAACAGTCTGCACAAACTGGCAACAATTACCGCATAATAAAAATTTTGGGTACTGTAGGTATCGATCAAAACCATTGTTACCCGCTTTCTGTTTTTAATGGTGGTAATTATCATGTCCCATAACCGAAATAGCTTATTGCGCTTTGAGGAAGCTGTTATCACGGTATAGCCCTCCGCCTCCAATTTTGCCGGAAGTCGATCTATGGCCGTAGGGTTCTTGCCATGGACGGCCAGTTTATTTCCTATGTAGAGGATTTTTTTCAAGTAAATAGTTATTGAAGCGTATATAGAAACTGGTTTCCTATTTTCTTTTCTAATCGCAAAGCATCTGTTTCTTCATTTAAAAGCATGTAATCAACCCCTCTTTCTTTTAAATACCTTAACCTTTCTGCCTCAGAGGCCGCTTTTAAATAGAAGCGGTCCCGATGCCATTCGATGAGTTTTTGCGGATTGCCTTCAACCAAAATGTTTGCCCCCTTACTATCAAACCGAACCGAACGCTGGGCAGCGGTGCGCAAATAGTAGTTTTTATAAAATACGGCAGCAACAGGTGTATTTTCCTTGATATAATTTGCCATTTTATCAAAATCTGTTTTCCGTTCCGATAGGGGTTTAAAGACCTCAGAGAAATTAGGAACAATGGAACGGCTAATGTCATCACCAATTAAGGGAACCTTGTTAAAAAATGGCGAATGGGAAATTGTCAAGATTAGCAAGTAGCTTGCAAAGCCATAAGAAATAAGCTGTTCGTCGATTATGTGCTTATCAACGAGCAGTACCAACAAATATCCCATTGCCAGATATGCTGGCAGAACAACCATTTTTTGGATACGTACCAGTTGGAAAGACATCCTTAAATTTATGCCCAAACCCTTGTTTAATGCCTGTTCTACATATATGCTCAAAACGGGCAGAAAAAATATTGCTCCTGTTAAAACCAACAGTATTGCGGCTTCTTTTCCATAAGTATTGGACTTAGAAAATCCGTAGAAAATAAAAACCACAAGAGGAACCAAGAAAAATAAGAATTTTGTTTTCAGCCATGATTTAAAGACCAGATACACTTCTTGATAATGGGATGCTATTTTCGCATCAAATGCCGCCCCGTAGGCTTGAAGGTCATAAAAAACCGCGGTATCGGTTTTTCCAAAATACGTTACAACAAAGGGAAGCATCCCCGTGATAACCAATAGAACGCCTAAACTTATTTGCTTAAAGCTACATTTGGCATATTTAAAATAACACCCACAGCACACCACCATAAAAAATATAAGGATTCCGCCCAAACCTGAAATT
This sequence comes from Aequorivita vladivostokensis, assembly GCF_000952855.1. Classification (GTDB taxonomy): domain Bacteria; phylum Bacteroidota; class Bacteroidia; order Flavobacteriales; family Flavobacteriaceae; genus Aequorivita; species Aequorivita vladivostokensis. The sequence goes on from NZ_JSVU01000005.1 coordinate 2,553, forward strand.
GGGTGAAAATTAAAAATAAGGCCTATGAGAATGCTGGCGGCATAAAAATGTAAATTTTTCCTTTGAAACAATACTAAAAAGGGAATTGGCATTAAAGCGATATACAGCGTTCGCGGCATTATGGTCCATAAATCTGAAATGCCCCAAATTTCGCCCGCGGGCAGCCATACGATGCCCCGCATTAAAATTGAAATAAGGAGTGCGATCCAAAATTTATTCCTGAATAACTTAAAGAGCAGGAAGAACCAGCAAATGCCGAACATCAGGCTTGAAATGAACAGTAAGATGTTTGAGACCTGCACGTAGTTTCCATCTGTAAAACCGGCAAACACCCTTAAGGTCTCTATAAAGAATGGAGTGTAGAATTTAAAATTGGTTGTGTCAGTCAAAAATAAGTCGTTGGGATATAGTTCCGGATTGTCCAGTTTCATACACATGGGTACTATATTCTGCATATCGGAGGACAATTGGGAATAACCGACCCCGATATTTTTGACAAAGAAAGAAGTAGCTATCAAAAAGTTTAACGACAACACTAAAAAAATATGCTTTTTAGCCATTTTCAAAACTCTTTGGGGTTCGGAATATATCAAATTGTATAGCCTGTAATATAAGCTGAAACCCCAAAATTATCAGTAACGCACTGATCATGATGGTTCCGAGTGGGGTAAATTGGTTTGCGCTGGAGTAGTGGTACCAATTATATCCACCAAACACAACACCTCCCAAAAATAACGGGAAACCGAAGAGAAGATAGATTGTCCCGATATTAAAATCGTACACAAAATAGCTTTTCCAAATGCGGTCAAAAAAGGTTTTAAGCAGATTTAAGGAAAAGTGGAGCGGCATTTTAAAAAGATTCATATTCGATTTTTCATCGCCATAAATTGCGGGCATGGCGATTTCCTCGATACTTGCCTTTTGATGATAAAGGGCCGCTATAAGCGAGGTTTCAAAGTAATAGTTGTTGGAAAGTGATGTTGTGTCAATCATTTTCAGGCTTTCGGAATCTATTGCAAAAAAACCGTTGTTGAAATCAAAACAGTTCCAGTAGCCCGTTGCGGCCTTGCTTAAAAAGGAGAGCCAGAGATTTCCAAAGCGTCGTAGCGCAGGCATTTCCTTCAAGGCCTTAAAATCGCGAAAACGGTTTCCTTTTACAAACTGAGATTCTCCTGATAAAATAGCGTCAATCATTTTAGGTATATAAGAAGTATCCATTTGGTCATCGGCATCTAGTTTAATAACTACTTTGATATTTTCTAACTGTTGCAGATATTCAAAACCTCGTTTTGTAGCACCTCCCACCCCAAGATTCTCTGAGTTTTCAATTATGATAATTTGAGGAATAGAATTAAAAACTGCTGGAAGTGGTTGGGGGCTTTTATCATTTATAATCACAATAAAATTGGAATACACTAATGCTTTTTGAACCACAAGTTGAATTTGGGCTGCAGCATTGTAATATGGAATTACTATTCCTGTAACATTTAGTTGGGATGCCATTTAGGTTGATTTTCTTAACGGTATGGTGAGCAATACAGTTATAGCCATAAAAAGGCCTAAAATACCAAATAATGGTCTATAAACATATAAATGCTCTCCAAAATAAAGGGTTATCAAAAGCGCAATTATCAAACCATTTAGAGCGAGCTGAAAGCCGGGCATTTTTCTTTTTACGATTACCATAAAGGAAAACATCCACCGCAAGAAAAGTATCAGGCCCACCAAGCCCACTTCGTTAATGAGCGATAGATACAGGTTATGAGCGGAGGAGCCAACTCCCAATCTATTATTAAATCCTCTCCCAAAAGGAATTATAAAAGGGTTATTGAGTAAATACTTTACATACATCATATGTAATTCTGCCCTGCCAGCACCAAGTTCATCATAAACACCCGTAAAATCCTCGTAACTAGTTAGGTCTTCTGGACCGTCTATAGCATATGCCACCCTATCTTCCAAGGTAGCTGAGATACGATCCATCACAATTGAACTAGAATTTATTAAAATCAAAAATAAAATGCCACCTATTATCCCAAAAATCACGAAATGACCAGTTTTTGTAAGAAAAAAATATAACAAGAAAAAAATTGCACCCACATAACTTGTACGCGAGCCACTGAGGAGAATACAAATAGCTGCCAAACCTATGCCTGTATAGAGCAGTATTTTATTAGTTTTAATCTTTTTCTCACTATTCAAACCTATTAAAAATATAAACGAAATCAGCATAGTCATACCCAAAACTATCTTATTGGGTCCCAAGGTGCCAGATAGAAATCCGTGATAAGAAATTTCATACAGTCTACTCCATAAGAAAGGTATTATCCCAATATTTTGAAGAATAACCACTATGCCTACTGCAATAATCAATAATATTATAAACAATAAAATATTTCGATAACGTTTAATCGAACTTAAGTGATAATATAAAAAAACTGCCCCTAAGAAAAATACCCACATATGATAGAGGTATAAAAAACTTTGGACAAACCACATAATCCTATTTTTTAGAATTGAAAAAAATAATGTAAGTAAAATAGAAAAACTACAATACATCAAAAAATAATGAAATCGTCGAAAAAATATCACATTAGATATTTCTTGTGAAATAATTCGATAATTGATAAAATATTGATAGAAGAAAAAAACTCCTAGAAAATCATATAGTCGCAATTCATTATCTCCCTTTAGAGAATAATACATTACAGGCAAATTATAGAAATAACTAAATATCAAAAGCCACAGCACCAATCTAAAAAAGGGCTTTCCTGTCAATTTCTCCAATATTTTCCTATTTCTCCGGATAATCTATTTTTTATCTGAAAATTTCACTAAAAATTCTATCTCTATAATTTTGGTATGTAAATTTTACCGCAAGCTGATAATTTATATTTATCATAGCGTCAAATTTTTCTGCCGTCACTTTAAAACTCGCATATAAACTTTTCGTTATGCCGGCAACATCAATACTATCTAATAAAAAACCGTTTCGACCATGTTCGATATATTGGTCTATGCAAGAAATGTTCGAGAGAATTGGAATACAACCAAAATTCATCGCCTCACCGATAACTTTTGGAAAACCTTCACTTTGCGAGGGCAAAATTATAAAATGACAAATCTCATAAATTTTTACTAACTCTTCTTTGGATATAGCTCCGTGAAAAAATACGGAAATTTTCAATTTATCAGCTAGGTTTTCCAGCTCTTGTCTCAAATTTCCCTCTCCCACAATATGGAGTTTTGCCAAATTCTGGTGAAGGTCCATAGCCAGCAATGCCTTAATAAGTAACAAACAACCTTTGTTCGAATTCAACCCTCCCACAAAACAATAATTAATTGTTGAGGATAATTTCTTTTGACATACTACCATTTTACCATCTCTCCTATCCTTTTCATCTATGCACGGATTTTCAAAAGCTTTTATATTATTGGGCTGGTCAGGCCAGATGCCATTGACTGTCACTATCGCATTATTGTTTAAATTTTGAAGCCATTTTCGCTGTAGCTTGTAAGACAATGATGAAGCTCCTTTCCAATCGCCTGCATATTTAAACCAAAATTTTTTTTTGGGAAAAAAAAGGGAGAGAAACATAGCAATTATGGCAGGATTGGATGGCGCCCTTGAATGGATAAATTCAGCTTTAAGTATTTCCTTATATAGAATCCAAAAATATTGTGGATATTGGATTAAAATATCCAATTTATTACGAATTCCCTTTCCTCCCGTATTTTTAAGGGTTTTTATTTCAATTCGTTTATCTACAATTTTCATATACGCCCTATTCCCTTTTTGGTCTGGTCTATTAAAACCTATCCAAATAATCTTCTTAAAAAACTCAAGTTCTTCAAGCTCTTTCACTACGGGTCCAAAACCATAAAAGTCTTCTTTCTCTCGAAATATTCCCGTGTCGGAGATAACTAAGAGCTTAAAATACGGTTGTAAATTTTCAGACATTTTTTAAAGTAATTTTCTTCAGAATAAGTCTCCAAATATAATTGATATAACTCACTGCTGTAGGTATTCATAATATTAAAATCCTTGTGATATTGAACAATTGATTGGACCCAATGTTCACAATTATTATCATGTTTAACAAGTTCGGGTATTTTTTCTATAATGCGTTTTGCTACGGCTCCAGTATTATAAATAAGAATAGGTAACCCAACGCTCAGACATTCTACTGCTGCTAAAGGTCCTGATTCGGACAGAGAGGGATGTATTGCCAAGGAATAATTTATCAATTGACTCTGAATGTCGAGCTCTCCTTGGATAATTTGAAGTTTATTTTCATCTACCAACATTTGGATTACGTTTTTGTTTTCTAAAAAATATGACTTCTCGATTGAATTTACATATATGTCGCAGGAATATTCCGGTGGAAGTCTCTCAAGAATTTCAAAAAGAAAAGAATAATTTTTTATTCTCCTAAAATTTCCTATTGCCACCAATTTTTTTCTATTGGGTTGTAAGTCAACTCGCAATTTTGAGCTTCTTACAATATTTTCTAATAAAGAAATGGGGATTCCCTTAGGGAAAAAATATTTTTGTTCTTCTGAAACAACAATTGTGGCATCTACTTTTCGGATTAATCTAAGCAAATACCCTTTCTCTTTAAAATTAGCCTCCAATTCTAATAAAGAATGGTCGTGGTAAACCACCCGGAACGATCTATATACTTTTGGCAAAAACAATAAAAGCCCCACATACCTAAGGATATGCCTTGAATGTATATGGACGATATCAAATTTTTGTAAAAGATGGTAGAGCTTGTTTATCATAAAAGGGTTGAATTTATTTTTTCTTCCCAAATAATATATTGGTATGGCCGAATGTAGTTCGCTGTCCAGTTCAGATTTATTTAATAAACAAAGGACACTTACGTCCATATTATTTTCAAATAAGATATTTGAAAGATTAATCAAAACCCTTTCGGCTCCACCAACGTCTAATTTGTCAATAATCTGAAGTACTTTCATCAATATAATTTTTCAATTAATGCGCCCTCTTTTAATTTTTTTGATGCCAATTGCCAGGATTTGACTACTTGAAATAAAATCAATGGTAATATTAAAATGCTCAATACAAATCCCAAGATTAACCCCGTTCTGCTTTTTTTTAGATGATATGGAACTATTGAGGGGGGTAAAAATTTCATAATTGAAAGTATAGAGGCTTTTGTTCCATAGTATTTTCTAAACTGATAAAGAACACTGGGTACAGGACGAGGGCCAAACCATTTTTTTGGTCTAAAGCCGTCCCAACTACCCATCTCTCTTAGTCCTCCAGATCCGACTTTTAAATGAATCCTATCCGCAAACGGATTAGAAACATTAATATATCCGTTTAAGTAAGCCCGCAACCCATACTCTCCATCACCCATACGCTGCTTTTCGAACTGCCTATCAAAAAGACCGATTTCTCGAAAAACCCTCTTTTTTAATAATACATTCCCAGTATCAATTTGATCAGAAATTCGAAAGAAGGAATAGTTTAAAGGAACTTCAGCTCCCACCACTGAAATTGAAACGCCGGAAGAAATATCTGCTTTAAAGAAATCGAGACATCTTAAATGATTTGTAATCCAGTCCGATTTTACCCTACTGTCATCATCAAAAAGAAGGATATATGTCCCTTTTGAAATTTTAATTGCATGGTTTCGTGCTTGCCAAAGTGCGCGTTCAGTTTGGTAAACAAGTTTAATATTCAGATTAAAATTTTTGTAAAAATCTTCTCGGAAAGGAGTTGATTGATCCACGATGATTACTTCAAAATTTTTATAGTTCTGCTTCTCTAAATCATTGAGTACATCTTTTAAATATGGATATCTATTAAGAGTTGGAACAACAATACTTATTAATGGATTCTTATCGACAAGTGTTGCTTTAAACGTAGTCCAATTGTTGTAACGAATAGGTTCCCGTTGGTAACTGCTTCTATTTACGTCACTACTATTATACCAGGCAGTTAGTTCATTGAATGGATTTTTGAAAGATAAAATTCGCAATAACAGTACATAAAAAACCCAACCGGGGTGGAAATATTTTCGGAGAAAAGTATATTCATCGACTAAGGGGAGCCTTTGAAAAGAAGTATAAGTTGCGGTATTTCCGATATATCCTTTTTGAAGTGCTTGCCAAGACAAGTCATACTCTATGGCTTTTGTGCTTTTGAAATTTCGCTCTTCTTCCAATTGTTCAAGGAACTCCTTTGGAAGTTCTCCAGTTATTGGAAAAATAGAAGTTCCATTTTTTCTAAATAATTGAAAGTAATGTGTTGGTTGTAGATATTTAAGAAATGAAAAAGGCATTTTCTCTTTATTAAGTAATTGCATTGAAAAAATGGTTAAAAAATCCATTCATCGAAAGTTTCTCCATCCAAATTGTTCTATTGGAAATTTGTAATGCTCTAAATTCCTCATCAGTCAAAGTTTTATGAAATTTTTTCACTTTTTCTACTACTTGTTTACGTTCTTGGTATTCAATCCATACCACATGCTTCTTCCAATCAATAATTTTGTCAAGTGGCAATGCACAATCTGTATTAATAAATACAGGAATCCTTCCCATAGCCAATGTTTCATAAAAACGGACGGAGAAATTACCTGCTCCGCGAACACAGACCACATAATCGGAATCCTTTAGGTTGTTATAAAATTCCAAGGTAGTGCTATGGATGTCTTTATGTTCCGTAATTCCTGCCCTATATTTTTTTCGAAGTATAAAATTGGTTTGAATATCCTTCGAGTTTTGTAAAGTTTGAAGTACCGAAGCTCTTAAAAAAGATGTAGATAGCAGTTGCTGGGCTTCGTCTTTTGACTTCCCAATAAAGCTTTTTAAATTTCGTAAGGATGTTTTGAAAACCTCTTTTGCGGCATTGAAAGCAGAAGGATTAGCTTGTCCGCAAAAACCAACAATGGCTTTCGTTTGATAGGGTCTTTCAAAAATTTTATCAGTCTCAAAATACTTCTTTAAAGGATCAGCAATAAAAGCTGGAAGTGCGTATTCGTTGTTGGTAAATTTAGATTTATAACCGCTGGGACGAAGTACAATCAGATTTCCGTAATAAGGAATCTGCACTCCAAAGTCGCCCGCGTTAAAGGCAATCACTTTTTTATTTAGGGCTCCACATTCATTTACAAAAGTAATTGCGAGACTTTCTTGCTTTGTTTTTACGTAATAGTTCCAAGCCATGGTTAAAATTACCAAATCGGCCTCTTGTAAAAGATCGGTAAACTCGAAATCCATTTCGGAAACCCCATAGGTAACAATGCGCTCTGCATCGGCGTATCCCTCTGCTTTAAGGAAGGGCTTCAATAATGGAAAGAGCAGGCCGCGATGGGCTTTGCTGTAGTGTGATTTTGGGTAGTATAGTTTCAATGTTTCTGCTGCTATATTAGAATGCTTCTTTTTTTAACCACAAAGAACATTAAGAAGGCACAAAGGGCACAAAGAAATTCCCTAGGTATTTTGTGTATCCCGTTATGAACTTTGTGGGGAAATATTCTATAATATTGACTTAAAATTTTTTGTTTCTAATTTGAATCTTTTCACTTTTCAATATTCGTTTGGCGACAAATTGAAAATCCCTAACAAAAACTGTATTAAATTTATGGGTGTTAAAATTTTTCAATTCGATTAGTGTGCGTTGTGTAAAATCATATTCCATAGGCTTAAAGCCTTTTTCCAATAGCATTTGAAATACCTCTACGTCTTCTACTTCATATTTTTTTCCTGAGCCGTTGAGTTCTAAAACCACTACTTTCAAATCTGGTGATTCGAGTAACTGTCCCGCTCCTTGCAGTGCAAAGTATTCATATCCTTCCACATCTATTTTGAGGGCTATAGGTACATCATTTTTGATAATAGCGTCTATTGTGGAAACGGAAACTTGAATCGAATTTTTATAGGTCTCGGCAACAATTCTATCCATCGTATTGCGGTCTGTTGAAAAATTTAGCCTTCCTTCATTTTCAGCAACACCAAAATTGTATGATTCGATAAGGCTCTCCAATTTGTTTAATTTAATATTCCTTACCAATTGATTGTATGTTGCAGGAATTGGTTCCACAGCTATACTTCTACATTTCTTCATCCCGGATAACAATAATGAATAATGACCCAAATTGGCACCAGCATCCAAAAAAACATCTCCTTCTTTTAGAAAATGAAGCAAGAATATAGACTCTTCAAATTCATAAACCCCGTAATAAATATTTCCAACTAAGCCTGCATCTCCTTTACGCGCATAAAATTTAAGGTTTCCTATCCAATCGATTATTTGCTCACGGAAAAGCCTATTCTTTAAATTAAAAAATATATATCTCCACAAAGCAACATAAGGTCTATCCTTTGTTAAAGGATGTTCCTTAAATTGAATTAACCTTCGTTTTACTTTCTTATAAATATTCACCGATGAGCTTAATTTAATGTTGATTAACTATCACAATTTTTCCATTGGAATCTTTTATTGAAAAAGGTGAGCATCTGAAATTCATTTTTCCAATGTCCCCCTAAACTCCTTACTTCCACCTCGCTCAGCACAGGTTTCAAACGGGGGTTTTTGTTTTGTAAAATCTTATAAATTCGGACTGCTGTTTTTCTATGTTGAACTCTTCCTTTACTCGTTTTTGCGCGTATTCGGTAATGGTTTTCCTTTCTTCACTATTTAAGCCCAATACTCTGTTTATTGTCTCGGCCAGTAACTGGGGTTTGTATTTGGGTACTACCCATCCCGTTTTCCCGTGTAAAACATTTTCCGAAAGGCCCTCGGCATTACTTACTATACAGAGTTTGCCCATGGCCTGTGCCTCCAATACGGCATTACAAAATCCTTCCTGTATGCTGTATTGGATATATATACTTGCACTCTCCAATTCTTTCTTTACTTGATGATGGGGCAGTTTCCCCAAAAACAGAATTTCATTCTTTAAACCCAATTGATAGGCACCGAAGGCAATACGTTCGTATTCGGGACCCTCTCCTATAATTTTATAAGTAAACTTCAAGCCTTGTGCTTTTAAAATCGCCAAAGCTTCAACAGTCTGTACAAAGCCTTTTTTCCAATGCAAACGACCGGTGGTCATAAAAACTAACTCCTTTGCATTCACAATCTGAGAATCAGATTTAAATAAATTGACATCAATGGCAGGGGTAATTTTTTCAATAGGAATATCCTCTGGCAGGCCATGCTTTTTTGCCAATACCAGTAGATCATTGGATATGGTATGCCCTTTATCCAAATATTTCCATAGCATTCTATAACAATCTGGTTGCTTCACTGGATAAACGGCAATATCAAACCCCCGAAAGCTCACCGCCATTTTCGCTTCAATAGCCTTTGCCACCGTCTCGCTGCCCAAAGCCATGGTGGCAAAACCAAAGTGCAACCAGTCCAATTTGGCTTTTAATAAATGCGCGTTGAGATATGTCTTTTTAAAAAGTTGGAGAACACCAGTGCCCTCTTTCCGTTCCAGCTTTATATAGCGGATTACGGCGGGTAAATGTGGTAAGAGCAATACAACTTCCTTTAAGAAATACCAAGACTGAAAAAACGGATTGCGGCTTACCCGTGGACTAAGGATAACAGGGCAAAGGTTAAAATCGTCTTTTTTGCCCTGGCAATACAAACGGACGTCCATTCCATGCTCCCGAAGCCCCTTAATCTTGGAATTAAAAAAGGTTTCGGAATAACCAGGGGTTTGGGAGAGGACGAGGCCGATGTGCATGTTCTTTATTATTTACGCGGGTAAAGATCACAATTAAATCTATCCAGCAATTTATTTATATTCTCCAATTCAGGAATTGTAAAACTTAACTCTTTTGCATCGCTAGTGATAACAGTACTTTTGGGATGTGTTTTTGAAGAGGGTCTCTCGTATTCCATTTGAATATTAGGCAGGGGCTCTATATCAAAATCGTTACATAGGTCCAAAAAAATTTGAATATTATTTCTCAAATCCTCATGTTTTAAAACCCGGTGTTTATGTTGATAAGGCTGCCAAATTTGCAAGGGCAATACATTTTCAATACACCATCGCACAGTTAAGGTTTCTATTGACGAAATGTTTCTAGTATCTTTTATAAGATCATAGTCAAATTCTTTCTTTAGAGTCTGCACCAATTCGTTCTGATTTTTAAAATGCCCCAAATTATACAACCATGGAAATTTTACGCGATGTTGGGAAGCGATAACATCATACGGATTCCTGATGATATGAATGAGTGGAATTTTAAACATTTCATTCATATATTTCGCAGAAAGATTGGCCCGTACAAATTTGATGATGTATTTTTTGGGGATAAATGGCCAAAGGTGCATTTTGTATTTTCGATTGCTCACCTGCCCAATCCAATCACTGTCCACACGATTGCTGAAAACTTTGTTTAAATATTGATGCGCCTCGGGGGCATCTTCTTTTCTTCTTATCCATCGATCGCAGAGCAGCTTTCCTTTATCCGTATTGAATTCGTGTTCGGGCTCAAAAAGCATCCTGTACCGAAATTGCCGTGCAATTACTTCACTCAACCAACTGGTTCCGCTTCTGGCCGAACCTGTAATGATTATATGTTTGTTGAAGCGCTTCACTAATTTATTTTACCAATTTTTTATATAATCTTTCATAGGCCCTTACTTCCTTATCCAGAGAATGATTTTCTGCAATATTTTGAACCTCTTTGGCCGTCATATTTTTTTTTCCCTTTACATCCAAATGATAAATTTCCAATATTTTCAGAACCAATTCGTCTGTGTCTTTTAAAGAAAAGATACGATCTGAATCCAATAAATATTTTGCAGCCCCACCCGAGTCTGAACTCAATACAGGAATTCCGCAAGCCAAGGCTTCCAAAATGGAAACGGGCATTCCTTCCTGAAAGGAAGCAAGCACAAATACATCCAAATTTCCAAAAACTTCAGGAAGTTTTTTGTTTTCAACAAATCCATGAAAGTGGATGCGACTTTTTAAATTGTGTTTAAAAATCTTTTCCTCCAAAAGCTTTCTATATTCTTCCTCTTCATTTCCATACAGGTGCAAAACCACATTTTCCGGAAGATCTTTTAAGCCTTCAATTATAAACAATTGGTTTTTGTTCGCTCCAATATTTCCGATGCATCCAATATTAAAGGTTTGGCGCACCTTTCTATCCCTGGGTTTAAATATCTCCACATCAACTCCGTGGGGAACAAAAGTGATTTTTTTTCGAAATAAAAATGAATCAAAAAAACGCTTTTTCATCTCGGGATTATCGTAAGCAATATGATGGGATAATACACTTTTAAGCTTCCATCTTTTGGACCAAGCGTTGTTCTTTTTGGTATATAAATATTTCGCACTCGAAAATCTGCACGCAAGTGGCTCCAAATAATTTGATTTATAATCCCAAGAATGGAGCACGTCTATATTATTTTCCATTAAAATTTTACGTAAACCAATTAAATCAATTTTGTGATTTCCAGTAAATTCAAAGACAAGACGACGATCCATAGGAATTGCATCGGGTATGGTCTCGGAAAATTTTTCAACGCACACATAGGGGTCAAAAAGCGTTTTATCAATTTTATTGTAAAGTGACAACAAAACATACTGACTGCCCGCAGTCTTGAAGTTGGGAATGGTATATAAAATTTTTATGCGTTTACCCATTCTTAAATTTAGGGTTCAAAGATTATTTTCAAACTTAACCAAAACATTCAACTCTACATAGAACGAACTCTCAATAATCACAACTCACATCTCTTGTCTCACATCTTAATTCTCACGTCTGAGGCAATCATTCCACATCGCCAAAGTAAGCAACATACTCAATGGATGCGAATATTTCACCGCGTCAACCGCTTTAAAGTTATTATAAAAGCGCGCAATTAGCGGTTTAGATAAAAAAGGATGCAAGTTTTGTCCAAAAAGCCGTTCCTGCAACTTTTCGTCGTTTTCCATACCAAGAAACTGGAGTTCCCAATTGCGTTGTATGTAGGGTTTGCCCAATTTACCTCTCACCTCCCGTTTCAATTTATTGCCAATTCTGTATGGCAGATTGTGTGGGGATTTATTCCTTTCAAATGTATATAAATTATAGGGCCTATGATCTTGCCACGTAATCTTGGCCAAAGCCGGATTTTGTTGTTTAATATAAGCTATTTGTAGCTTCCTATCTGCCAGATATTCCTCCGGAACGGTACAGATAAATTTGCACATCCTATCGTCATAATAGGGTAAGTTTATAGGGTGTGCGGCCTCAAAGACGGAAAGGTTGACCGAGGTCCATCGTGGCGCCCAATATAGACTTTTAAAGGCGCGGAGTTTTGCACTGGGATTAGCTATTTTAATTTTATTTAGTAAAGAGGCAATCCGTTCACGGAAATAGCTTTCAAAATCTCCTTCCAACTCCCACTCCTGCCAAAGGGCGGTGGCGAGTTCCATCCCGCCTTTTTTGACAATTTTCTTGATAATAATATCCAACAGATCTTCTTCTCTTGTCCCTTCGGGAGCTCCCCGGTCAAACAAGACATCGCCCCAATGCCCCAGGGAAAACAGGCCTTCCATTTTTTTAAATTCTTCCAAAACCGCCATTTGCCGGGGATGCGTAAAATCGGAATAACATTGGTTTATGGAAGCCAGTGCTTCCAGTTTTGGCCAAAGATATCCTGGTTTAATAATAAACTCCTTAAAATCAAAGCCACATGCCTTCGCAATTCTCTTACCGATCCCACTTTCCGAAAAACCACCTTTAAAGGAATAGCTATACGCTGTAACGGGTTTCTTAAGCTTTGCCAGCGCAACTGCTTGGGTGCGGCTGTCCAATCCGCCCGAAAGGGGTAGGATTACATTTGAATCTGTATGTTGTTCCGAAATAATTTGCTCAAAAAGCGCAGTAAATTCTTCCAATGCCGCTTCGAAACTGATATCCCGCGGACTGTAATGCCATTGGAACCAAGGTTTGCTTACAATTAAGAAACCGTTATCATCCAATATATTATCGGAAGCGGTAGGCAATACTTTTTTGTTTTTCCAATAGGTATCAGAATCCAAAAAGAACCCGGTGGCGGCAAAGATGCAGATGGCTTTTTTGTCGAGTTCATGGGATGCATGGACTTCGGCAAACTGTTGATGTGATGGAATTATGGGCGTTTTGATTGTAGTCACTGCTTGAGGAACGTATTTTGGTGTGGTAAAAATATAAAATTAAGGGTTTGTACGTTGAACGCTTATCCTTTAAAAGTTTAACCACAGAGACACAGAGTTTACAAAGCCCTCTGTGCCCTCTGTGTTTTTGTGGTGAAAACCTTATCGCCCATTTAAGAAAAGAACTTCAAAATACAAATCCTCCATCTCATCAACCATTTGAGCCTCATTATGTTTAGCTTCTACAGTTTTACGAGCTGATTTACGAACATCTTCGAGTCCTTCTTCAGAAACCAATAAAAAGGAAATAATTGCTTTGGCGATTGCTTCCGGGCTTCGCACAGTAACCAACCAACCCGTTTCATTGTCAACAATCAATTCCTCTACGCCACCACATTTTGTTGAAATAACCGGAAGGCCCACGGCCATAGCCTCCACGGCAATGTTTGGCAAGCCTTCTATTACCGATGGCAAAAGTAGTAAATCGCTTTGTCTCATGATTTCATAAACTTTTTCTTGGGAAATCCTTTCCGTAAACCGAACGGATTCCTTTATTCCTAAATCATCAACCAAAAACTGCAGCTCCTCATTTCCTTCCCCCCCCACGACAGTATATTCAAAACTGATATTTTTCTCCTTTAAAATAGCACAGGCCCGTAAAGCATATTCATACCCTTTTACCCAGTGTGGCCTCCCGATGGAAAGCAATTTTAAGGTTTGGTTTTTTATATAATTGAAATTAAACGGCAGTTTTTCAAAATCAAAACCCGAATAAACAACTTTATCAATTTTATTTGCCAAATGAAAAATTTTATCGCCAACCTTTGAAATTTCTTTTGAAACCGAATGAAAGCCATCTATTTTTGGATAATAATCCTGCAATTCCGAAAAATTTTCAGCATCCACAAAAGGGCGAACATTGCTTTGAAACCCCCTTTGACTCAAAACAGTCTTTATTTTTGGGTTTGCAATTGCATCTGCGCACAACCCCAAAAGTGAAGGCCACTGAATATGCAGTATATCTGGAGCAATCACTTGAAGTGTCTTATTGAAATTTTCCTGTTTTAATCTTTCTGTCTTTTTAGTGACGATATATTTCAATGTTCTAAAAAAATGATTGAAATCACCCCATTTGAAAACAGCCATTAGTGCAATTTTTAAGGAATGGTATAACAAATTAAAAGCATTTTGTGTAGTACCCAAAGCCATATATTCCACTCCTTTTACTTTTTGTTTCAAACTGTCATTGAAGCCAATGATATAAACGGTATGTTTTTTTGCCAGTCCTTCTGCCAATCTGTTTATGAATGGCGTGGTTTTTAGGCTGCCATCAAAAAGAACTATGGTCAATGATTCTTTCACTTTTTAAGGATTAGGCTTTTGAAGACTTTTTGAACGGAAATTATTTCAGTTAATGGAGAAGGCAATTTTTTAAATAAAAAATAAGTCTTTTCTTTTTTCAAATCCTTTACTTCCGCTTCCGTAAAAAGTAGATTTTCTTTAAAATATTCTTTAAGTTCCATAACATCCATTCCAGAAGTATTGACAATATCACGCAACAAAAGTTTTATACTTTCCACCTTGTTACCTGATAAAAACGTATTAGGATGATCGCTGAAATTTGTAAATTTTTTTATAAAATCCAGAGCGTCATAAGCGTGATAATGTAGGATATTGCCCTTATTTAAAGTATCCGCCTTACTACCGTCCTTTCTTTTAAATCTGTGCACATTGTGCGGGATTATTTCCCTGTCGATTCGTATCGCTCCTTTACCCAAATGCTGCCCATACCACCACGAAAATTTTGTCGAGGTTTCTGTAAAAGGGTTAAACAACTTTTTATAAATAGGACGACCATTCTTCAGCTTCCGGTTTTGTTTGAAAAGCGTTTCTTCCAAAAAAACATTTCCATAGCTTTCTCTTCGCTGAAGGACTTCAAGTGTGTTAAAATTCACTACCTCAACATTTTTAGCTATTCCCTTAAAAAATGACTTCAAATTGGAAGGTTTTATAAAATGGGTACATATCAATTCGTCCGCATCCAAGGAAATCAGCCAATCAATCCCTTCCTTTTTACATAGTTGTTGGGCATCAAAAGTATTTAAACATTGGCGTGCGGTATGGTGCTCTCTTGCTTGGGAAGTAAATTTTTCCAAATAGTGCAAATGCCCATATTTTTTAGCAGACACCGAATCATTAATGGTAACAAATTCAAAATCTGAAATGGATTCTTTTCCTTGGTCAGTTGTGTTATCAAAATATACAAATATTCGGTCTACTCCTATTGCATCATGATACAGCAGATTGTTTCGCAACAAGCGATTTTCGTTTTTTACGGTAAGCACCACAGCAATTTTCATAGATCAATTAGATTTCAACAATTGAAAACGATAGTAAAGATAGAGCTTGAAATAGGCAACAGACAATTTATCTTTACGGGAAACCCTATCGCGCACTCTTTTAAAAAAGCGATGGATATATGGTTTTCGAGCTTTCTGCAAGGCATTATCTTTTTTGCTGGCCAGATTTATAAACTCTATATGCTCCCAAAAGTATTCAGAAAGGTATTTCAAGGTTTTGGAGCCTAAATTTGAAAGGTTTTTCAATTCCTGCCGAAAATAACTTAGGGTGCTGTCATTAAAAACCAATTTTTTGCCGTGAAAAAATTCATGATAAAAAACTCTATCGCCTATTATCCTAAAGTCAGCGAATTTGGAATCGTGAAGTTTTTGATTGTCTATTTTCTGAAATAATGCGGAACTCACATTAAGAACTGGACAATACCAAATAAGTTCTTTATTCAAAATTGCTTCATCACCTTTAATAAAAGCGGGATGAGACAACTCTTTTCCTACCAATTCACCATTAAACACAATAGTTTTTGCAACGCTCATATCACAGTTTTTAAGATGCTGCAACTGCATTTCCAAGAAATTAAGTTCACAGCGGTCATCACTTTCGGCTATCCACATATAATCGCCTTGTGCCAATTCCAATCCTTTTTTCCACTGTTTAAAGGGAGAGCCGCTGTTCTCTGTATTTACTATAAAATGGGAGACTTTCGGATGATTTCTATAACTATCCAAGATTGACAGACTATCGTCTGTCGATGCATCATCCAAAATAATAACTTCGTAATTTTGATAGGTTTGGTTGAAAATACTAGTTAAACGCTCTTTTAAATATAAGGAGTGATTGTAACTGGGAAGAATAACTGAAACCAAATTTTCCATTTTAATGCGTTTATACCCTCCAGCCTAAAATTCCAGAAAACCCCTTATAGAATGCTGCGAGCTTTGGATATTTATATTTAAATTTTGACTTGTAAGTTGGTGGGAATTGATATCTAAATGGTAGTTTTATTTTATCCATAACAGTTTTTCTTTCCTCAAACTGATATTTCAAAAAGGATATGTCTTTCTTGAATTTCTCCTCCACCAACCTTTTTCGTTTATTGTTGTAAAATAAAGAATAATGTGCCAGTTTTTTGGAAGATGTATTCACCCTATGCGTAAAAAAGTCTCTTGGCAGAACTAACTGCTGTGTAACCAAATCAAGACCCGTATTTAAGTTTTCAAAATAAACAATCTGGTCATAATTTATTCCTTTTCCATGCATGAAAAAATAATCTATTTGTGGATACAAATGATCGCCTCTAAATCGTTTGGTAGTTTTATGCATTATTTCCTTAAACCCACCTTCTCCATTTATATATTCTTCAAATGAACCGTAGATTTTGGAGTTTTCAATGAGCCAATAATAATCTGAATACGCTCGACTCCAAGGATTTCGGACAATTATGAACTTGTAATAGGCGGCCCATACTTCAGGGCTAATATAGCCAAGATCCAAAAGCTGTTGGGGAGTGGCGTGTTGCAAAAAAAGTTTGTTTTGTGGACACCACCCAAAAAGATGCTCATAATCTGTAGGTGTATTTTTGTGAACATTCACCCCAAAGGCATGTTCCACACTGCTACCTGCGCATTTTGTGATGTGTATGAATATACATTTATGGATATGGGATATCATAATTTATTTAATATCAAGTCTTCTAAGAAACAGATTATAAAACTGCTGTATAATATCTCTATTCTTAGAAAAGTGCCTATTGATTTTACATTTTAAACACCTTTGCATTTATTTTTTAACCAGCCATAGGTTGCCTCCGGTATTTTCGTAGGAAAGCGGCATTTTCGCAAATGATTCTTTATGGAAGGTGTGGATATAATCTGAGAACAAAATGATTTCGAAATCAATATTGTACATCAAAAAAGCTTTTAGAAAATAGGTTTCATTCCAGTTATGCCCATTAAAGACCCATTGTTTCGGATATTCAAAAGGATAAAAAATATCGTGAAAATGAATGAGAACCCCTTCGTTTAAGATGGGAAGAATTTCGAATAAAATATAATTTACATCGCTTCCCGTTTTCACTATATGAGAACTATCAATAAACAAAATATCATTTTTTTCTAACTTATTAAAAAACTTTAAATCAATATCCTGAGCGTTTTTTTCAATTAAGACTGTATTCTTGTTTTCCCTTAAAGCCATCAAAGTTTTTAATCGGGTGGGATAAGGCTCTATGAAATTTAGATTAATTTCACTGTTAAAGAAAATATCATTTACATCCATCATCACCGCCGAGGAAAACCCCGAGCCTATTTCTATGATAGATTTTGGTTTAAAATGACGTAACATAGCATAAAGTACAATTCCATCTGTATAGGAGTAATAGGTATTATTCAAATAATATCTATTTTCCTCATTGGCTTCTGCGGTAAAAGGTAACTCCGGATAATAACATTCAAGAACCCCGAGTAATTTCCTCTGCTTTTCAGGGTTCAAGTCGATTCCATTCAGTTTATCTATTTTATCTTCTTTCCAAATAATATTCTCTTTCGATTTCACTTGTTCCAGAGAGACAATTGGGGAATAATAATGGCCTGGGGGAAATTTGGAATTTGATTTAAGTTTTAGATTTTCTTTATATAATCCCCGAATATGTGGAAGCATGTTCAGTAATTTTTTCATAGATTGTTTTAAATCCATTCTTTGCAAGATTTGTTTAGCAATTGTTTATATATCTTTTATTTTTCATGCTTCCAATTCGATATTGAAAGTTATTAATTTCTTAAAACATAGGAATATTAAATATTTTTCTTATTTAATACGCATTTATTTGCCCATTTTTGCCACGCATAAATATGCCAAACTCCCCAACCATTATTGTGCTTTTCTTCTAAAAAAGCTTGCACATATTCTTTTAATTTAATTTGGTCGAAATGTTCGTTGCCATAAAGATTTGAATTTAGAACTGTTTTAATCAAATCTGGTTTTAATTGATTTCTCAACCACAATACAATGGGTACAGAAAAACCTTTCTTTTTTTGCATAATAAGATTTTGGGGAATAAGATGTTGCACTTGACTTTTCAGAGGTCTTTTAAGGTCTTTCAAGTTATCAAGTGGAAAATAAGTTTTCCAAGATTCCTCAATAACCTCTTTGTCTAAAAAAGGAATCCGCACCTCTAGACTGTTTTTCATACTCGTTCGATCCACTTTTATAAGTATTCGTTGCATGTGTCCATAAAACTCATTCCAACGCAAAAATTGCTGTAACTGTCTTTTATTGTATTTTTTATCCAAACGATAAAGGTTGCTGCTCATTTCTACTGAATACCCTGTTTTAAAAAGAGAATCCAAAATTTCGCTCGGGAGTTTAATGTGCTTATCCATGCAAAATTGCTCCAAGCTTTTTGTAAAAGGGGCAAACGTATTGGTGATCCCAAATTTATTGGTGACTTTTACCAAGTTCTTTCTTAAAAATAGGGGTAGTTTAAACCACCAAGCTTTTTTCAACACATCATACATTCTTGGATAGCCCCAAAACAATTCATCACCCCCATCCCCCGATAACATCGCAGTGTGATATTGTGCCGCTTTTTTGGTTACCATATAAGTTGGGATACTTGAATAATCCCCAAAAGGTTCTGAAAAAGCTTCAAAATGTTCTTCTACAATAGAGACCAATTCGTTTTCATCTATTTCTACATTAGTATGGTTTAGGTTTAAATGTTGCGCATAACTTTTGGCAAACTCACTTTCATTTAACTTTTCATCATTCACTTTTAGGGTAAATCCCTCAATATCATCTTTAGTTTCTTTTGCATAAGCTGTTATCAAAGTGCTATCAACGCCTCCGCTTAAAAAGGAAGCCAATGGCCTATCACAGTTTAATTGCAGTTTTACAGATTTTTGTAATGCTTTTCTACATTTCGATAAATCATAATGCGTGTTTAAAAGTGATTCCTTCGGAAAATGCAAAATGTTTTCTTTAATTATTTTACCGTCATTAGTAATCTTCAAAAGCTCACCGGGGTTAATCTGAAATATATTTTCATAAAGGGTGTTAGGAGCCTGCATATAACCAAAGGCGAAATACTCACGGACAATTTTAGGTCTTAATTTAAGATTTTCAGTGAACCAAGAGTGTTTAAAAACTTGGTCAAATTGGGATGCAAATACAACCCCAATATCATTTATGCCATAAAAAAGTGGTTTTATTCCAGCGAAGTCACGAGTAAGATAAAGTGTGTATGTTTCAATATCGACAATAACGATGGCAAACATGCCATTAAGTTGTTGCATCGTTTTCACAACTCCAATACTATCCAGTAAATGTAAGATTACCTCAGTGTCTGATGTGGATTCTAAGTTCTGCAAATCATATTTAACAATGAGTTCTCGGTAATTATAAACTTCGCCGTTATAGACCAGGTGATATCTTTCGGATGGACTTTTTTTTGGCTGTTCACCTGCAGAACTTAAATCTAAAAGAGCCAACCTATTAAAACCCAATCTATATTTTTCACCAGTTTCTATTTTTGTGGAATCTGGGCCACGGTGTTTGGATAAAGATAGAAGGTTCGCAAAACTTTCTGAATCTGATAAATTATTCACAAATGAATATTCACCTAAAAGACCACACATTAGTTTATTGTTTTGCTAAGATTGAATATACCTCTTTTAATTTATTGACTTCTGCTGAAATAGTGAATTTTGAATTTACATATTTAATTGCCTCCCTTGAAAAGGAATTATACATTTCTATATTTTCCCATAAATAGAGCATGTTTTTAGCGGCATCTTCAATATTGTAAGTATCAACACTGAATCCGGTCTTTCCATCAATAATTGATTCTGGCAAACCATCGCTGTTTGAAACTATAGCTGGAACTCCGTATGCTTGTGCTTCTACAACAGAAATGCCTAAGGATTCTGAGTGACTTAGTTGAAGAAAGAAATCATATTGGGGTAATAAATTCTTTAGAACTTCATTTTTAATCTTGCGATGGTAACAAACACAATCTGATAAATTATATTTATCGATAAGATAAAAAAGTTGCCCCACATCTGAACCATCCCCATAGACATCGTATTGCACTGGAATCCCCATATTTTTTAATGATTTTATGGTTCTTAAATTGCCATCTATATTCTTTTCCCAACACATTCTAAATGCAGAAATTATTTTCATAACATCTTTATTGGGTTGCTTGGGTTGAACCTCAACCTTATACCCATATGAAATTGGAACTACGTAGATCCTTTCTTTACTTACCCCCCATTTGCTGTGTAAATACTCTTTTTGATGTTCGCTCATAGTAATAAATGCATCTACCTTATTTCCAAAATTTTCAAAAAAATCTGACCATTTTTTATAATGCCAAGGTTTTACATAAGTATCTCCTCCTCTTAATGTAATTATAATTTTCGGACGTTTATTTGTTAACATTGAGAGTAAGCCTAAAACTTTTGGAAACAAATAGGAATGTTGAATATGAACGATGTCTATTTTATTTTGAAGAAAGAAGATCTCGGCATAATTTAATTTTGGCAATTTTGTATGGCTAACAGCAAATATTTTTTCCTTAAATTTTCTTTTGTAATGCGCAGGAAAAACTTTTACGTTCTTATTACTTTCCCCATTAAATGCATTTACCTCAATTTTTAAATTATCTATTTTTAATAACGACTCAATAACTGGTGGAATGTAGGGCTGATAGAAATTTGAGTAACTATCAAAAAGGTGGTTTATTCTTATTTTTTGTCTATCTAACATCTATGGACTTTGTTTAATGCACAATTCATGGATAATCCTTAAAAAAAATATAGCCTCTACCCGTTATAAAAAAAACTAGAAATCCAACGGCAGTTTTTAACGAATCATTAAAACGACCATATTCTAATTGTTTTAAAAATAGTAAATTAAAGAGGAAGTAAACATTTTTATCACTTTTTATAATTGCCATTTTTAGATATTTCTTATGCCTTCTTAATAAAAAAGTGTGGATTACCTCTTTATTTATATCCTTTCTTTTCTCTAATATTGCCAAATGTTTATCACGAGCCTTAAATTCAGAAATAAGCTCTAATTTGTTTAGTTTTCTTAACTCATTTGAAAATGAATCTTTATGAAGCCTATATTGAAATAAAATATCGTCCAAAAACACGATTTTAGGTTTTTCATATAACATTCGCAAATTAAAGTCCCAGTCATCCATATTCCTTATATTAATATCAAATAATTCATCCTGTTTTAAAAGAAAAGTTCGATTCCATAGGATCCCTCCTATATAGAACGTTATTTTGCCTGTGAAATAATCTTCAATTAGATTATGAGAAAAAACTTTGTTAGTGCTTATTCGTGTGTCAGTAAGAAAATCGAAACAGTCAGTTTTGGCTACTATTGCATCTGGATTTCCAATTGATGATTTTATAAGGAGACCTATGGCGTTTGAAAGCAATAAATCATCACTATCAAACCATTGTATAAAAGCACCCTTGCTTTTCTCAAAACCAAAGTTTCTACAACTATTGGGACCTTGTACTCTACTTTCGGGTCTTTGGTAATAAGAAAACCTACTATCCAGTTTAAGGTATTCCCCAATCACTCCCTCTGTATTATCAGTACTCCTATCATCCACAACAATACATTCCCAATTTTGGTAAGTCTGGGAAATTATGCTATCTAATGTCTCGCTAATTATGTGGGCGCGATTATAGGTAGGGATAATTATAGAAACTAACGGATTATTCATTTAGTTATTTAATTGAAGACGTGTTGCTTACCAAAAATTCTTATGCCATTAAAATTATTACTATTTCCTTTTTGTTGACACTAACCTTTTCGTTATCTTTAATAATTTCATAAAATGAAAAATAATTTTTTTCTGTAAAGCTGATTGTTCCAATTCAGTCAAAAGTTTGATGTTTTTAGAATTTAATCTCCTTTCTATATTTGAAAGGTAGATATAGTCATCATAGATTGAAACTGGCAATATTTCTTGTAAAACCTGCTTTCTTTCGTTTTTCATGGTTGTTTTGTTAATATTGCTTATACCACCCATGTCGAAGTAAGAAATATTAATGTCTGCATATTTTATATTGGCGTCATTCAATCCTAATGCTATCAAAAACCACTTCCAATCAGAAACAATCCTTATAGATTCATCATATTTTCCATGTTTGTCAAACAATCTTGTACTGATAAATGTGACCGGGTGATTCAACGTGCCTTTAAAAAAAGTATTTAAAGTAATCGGCTTGCCTTTGGGACCTTTATCCACATGAAGCTTTCCGTTGGAAAGTACTTTTATCATATTGCCATATAGTAAATCGCAACCTTCTAAGCTAGGTTTTATTCCTTTAATAACGTTTTCATCCGCCAACCAATCCCCACTATTCAAAAACAACAAATATTCCCCAGTAGCTTTATCAATCCCTTTGTTCATCGCATTATAAATACCAGTATCGGGTTCACTTACCCAATAAACCAGGGAATCCTGGCGCGTTTCTATATATTCCTTACTGCCATCATTGGAGCCACCATCTATTACTATATATTCAATGGTGCTGTAGGTCTGGCCTAAAACACTGGTCATGGTTTTTTTCAATCCCTCCAGATCGTTGTAGTTGATTGTAATTATAGAAATTAGCACGTTTCTTCTTAATTTAAAAAAGTTTCCCTATAAACCCTTCTGATTCCTTCTTCCAGTTCAATTTTATGTTCCCACCCCAAACTGTGTATTAATGAGACGTCCAATAATTTACGGGGAGTGCCATCTGGTTTGGCGGTCTTCCAATTAATTTCACCCGTAAAACCTACAATTTCTTTAATCAATAAAGCTAGTTCTTTTATGGAAATATCTTTTCCAGTGCCTATATTCACGGAAACATTGCCTTCATAGGTGTTCATCAAATGCAAACAGGCCTTCGCCAAATCGTCCACATGCAGGAACTCCCTCTTTGGCTCGCCTGTGCCCCACGCTCCCACCGAGGCATCCCCCTTTAGTTTTGCTTCGTGAAACTTCCGCAAAAGGGCGGGCAAAACGTGGGCACTTTCTAAATCGTAATTATCATTGGGCCCGTATAAGTTGGTGGGCATTACTGAAATAAAGTTGCAACCGTATTGTCTGTTGTAATTTTCACACATCTTTACTCCGGCTATTTTTGCAATAGCATAAGGTTCATTGGTTTCTTCCAAGGTTCCGGTAAGTAAAGAAGTCTCTTTTATGGGCTGGGGCGCAAATTTGGGATAGATGCAAGACGAAGCCAAAAACAACAGTTTTTGAACACCATGTATATAACTTTGATGTATCACATTGGTCTGTATCATCAAGTTATCATATAAAAACTCAGCTCTATAGGTATTGTTCGCCTCTATACCGCCCACTTTTGCAGCTGCAAGGAATACGTATTCGGGTTTTTCGGCTTCAAAAAAGGATTGCACTTGGGCTTGAACACGCAGATCGAGCTCAGTGGAGGTTTTTAGGACCAAATTGGTATAGCCCCTTTCCTGCAATTGTCTAACAATTGCCGACCCTACCATTCCCTTATGTCCGGCTATATATATCTTGGCACTTTTATCCATTTTGCAATTTTCGTAACTATTCGTGGTAGTCCAAGGTGTCATGGCCCGCTTCCCGCAAATACTTTTCTTTTCTAAACAGCTTTAAATCTGATTCCATCATTTCAGCAACCAAGGCCTCCAAGGTGTATTTTGGATTCCAGTTCAGCTTTTCCTTGCACTTGGTGGCATCGCCAATCAATAAGTCCACTTCGGTTGGGCGATGGTAGTTTGGATCTATCTTAACTACTTCCTTTCCTCTTGGCAATTGATATTCTGGAATGCTACAGGAAACCACTGTACCGATTTCCTTTTCCTTTTCGCCACTAAAATTTAGGGTCACCCCTACTTCCCCAAACGCCATTTGCACAAATTCACGTACTGAAGTGGTTTTCCCCGTGGCAATTACATAGTCATCGGGCTCATCCTGTTGCAGCATCAACCACATAGCCTCCACATAGTCTTTGGCATGACCCCAATCCCTTCTGGCGTTTAGGTTGCCAAGATACAAAGTGTCCTGCATTCCCAAAACAATCTTTGCCGTGGCACGGGTAATCTTTCGGGTTACAAATGTTTCGCCGCGTAAAGGAGATTCATGATTGAAGAGAATCCCGTTACAGGCAAAGATGTTATAGGCTTCCCTGTAATTTACCGTAATCCAATAGGCATACAATTTTGCCACACCATACGGGCTTCGCGGGTAAAAGGGGGTTTTCTCGGTCTGGGGCACTTGCTGTACCAGGCCATAAAGTTCCGACGTGGAGGCTTGGTATATTTTTGTCTTTTCCGTTAAGGCCAATAAACGCACTGCCTCCAATATTCTTAAAGTGCCCAGCCCATCCACATTGGCGGTATATTCCGGGGTATCAAAACTCACCTTTACGTGCGACATGGCCCCGAGGTTGTATATTTCATCGGGCTGTACTTCCTGAATAATACGCGTAAGGTTCATGGCATCGCTCAAATCGCCATAATGCAATTTAAAGCAGATGTCCTTTTCGTGGGGGTCTTGGTATAAATGATCTATTCTATCGGTGTTAAATGAGGAAGCCCTTCTCTTTATACCGTGCACCTCATAGCCTTTGGTCAATAACAATTCAGCCAAGTAAGCACCATCCTGTCCCGTGATTCCTGTTATTAAGGCTTTTTTCATTTGTTTATTTAGATATTGCTTCATAAACTTTTGAAATTTTGGAAGCTGCATTATTATTACTTATTTTTTCTGCCTGTACATTTAGCAAAGCTATATTTTCTTTTCTGTAATTTAAATCGAACCATATTTTATTGATTTTATCGGCAATATCAACAATATCCTTCGGATTAAAAACAAAACTTTCATCACCTATTGTTTCGGGCAAGGAAGTGACATTGGAGCACACCACTGGAATTCCCATTAAAATACTTTCCATAAGCGGAAAACTTCCTGCCTCATATAAGGTTGGTATTACTACTGCTCTACATTTATGGTACAGTTCAAACAAAACCTCATCTGAAACAATACCGAGAAATTTTACTTGTTTTGAGAGTTTTTCTGATTCTAAATATGGCAAAATATTTTTTACATAATGGTCATTCTGATGTCCCGTACAAACTAGATATATTTCAGGGTCATCTAAACATTTCATTGCTTCGAGCAAACGAAGATGATTCTTATGTGCCCAAGTGGCCGCTGGATAAAGTAAGAATTTATCAGGTAACAGATAAGCATCCAATAATCCAGTATCTCGAATTACTATTTTATCGAACCATAAATCTTTCATGTCCAATAAGACGGTAAAAACTTCATTTTCTGGCTTCTCAAAGTAATTGACTATATCTTGTTTTACATGTTTATAACTAACTATTACTGCATCCGCTCCATCGATGGCTCTTTTATAGTTTACAGCTCTGTAGGCTCTTTGGGCTGAAGTGAAAAATTCTGGGAAATGTAATTCTTGTACATCGTGCAAAGTAGTTATACTTTTTACATTTGGTTTTTTGACTAAAGATTGAAATGGGGTATGGATTATATCAATATCATGCTTTCTTACTATCACATCATATATATCTTCTTTTTTAAATCTTTTTTTTAGGCCAAGAACACGAAAAACTATATTTACTATTCTGAAAGCTAAAAGCTTCTTCTTTGAGTATGTAGGATTAGAAACTGATACTAAAGTAAAGTTTGAATTGGCATTTACAATTATTTTTACATCCTCATCTGGTTTATGACAAAAGATAAAAAAGTCATGCGGTAAATTTCCAGTTGCCAAAATATTCAATAAGGCTAATGAATATTGATACACCCCACCCTGGGTTTTACTCAGTTTGGGTATGTCTAATAGAATATTCACGCAATTTTTTTTACTGGATTACCAACATATACTCCAGGCTCCTTAATTGATTTAACTACAACTGCGTTTGCACCAATAGTAACGTCGCTACAAATTTCTATTTTATCTACTACAACAGCTCCCGCACCTATAAAACAATTGCTGCCAAGGGTGGCTCTTCCGCATATTATTGCTCCCACGGATATATGATTATGAGAGCCAATAACAACCTCGTGTTCAATGATAGCTCCTGTATTTATTATATTATTATCTCCAAAAATTACATTCGAATTACTAAATGTATTTGCGAAAAATAAATTTGACACACCCAGTATTACAGTGTTATCTATAAAACTCGTTGGATGGCATATGGTTTTCTTTAAAACATTTTTTCTGTATAACAAGAACAATTCTCTTCTTTTAATATTATCACCAACGGCGAGTACAATTTTACCTGTATAATTGTAACTTTCAATATCCCCTATTAATTTAACTGAATTGATTATCTCGATGTTGTTCTTATTAAAAGATTCGTCATAGATGCCAACAACTTTAATGTTACAAGCTTTCAGCAATGAAATAACTGACCTTGCCTGCCCTCCAGCTCCAATTAAATATAATTGTTCCATTTTAAAAGGTTTTAAGTGCTGTTGTAATTTGTAAAACATCTTCTCTATTCAGTTCAGGAAAACTTGGCAAATTCATACCACGCCTAGCCAATCTGTCCGCTACTTGATGTTTTTCGTACTTTTTGAAATATATCGGCATTGTGTGTATAGGATAAAACATAGGCCGTGTTTCTATTCCTTTATCAATTAAAAATTGTTTTAGGTCATCCCTATCCATTTCTTCAGGAAGTAGTATTGTATTCATCCAATATGAATGGAATACATCTCCAGATTCGCTGTGAAAAACAAAAGGAGTATCCTTCAAAAACTCTCTGTACCAATCTGCGATTTGCCGTTTTTTAGATAGTACACTGTCAATTTGTTCCAATTGGGCAACACCAATGGCCGCACAGATATTTGTCATTCTATAATTATATCCAACTGCATCATGCCAATACTCCCGATACTTGGCCAATCCCTGTCCCTTCAAATGGACAATCCTATCGTGAAGTGCACCATCATTGGTTAAGACCATACCGCCCTCACCAGTGGTTATTGTTTTATTTCCATAAAAACTAAAAGTAGCAACATCGCCAAAAGTCCCCACATGTTGTCCTTTGTATTTAGAGCCTATGGCTTCTGCGCAATCTTCAATAAGAAATAAATTATGATCATCACAAAGCTTTTTTAATGCTTCCATATTACAAGGATGCCCATAAAGATGGACTGCCATAACAGCTTTTGTCTTCGATGTGATTTTGCGCCTAACATCTTCGGGATCAATCTGCCAAGTATGCTCCAAAGAATCAACAAATACTGGTTTCGCATTAGTATAGGTTATTGAATTAACAGAGGCTATATAAGTTAATGTAGGCACTATTACTTCATCACCCTCTCCAATTCCTAATCCCAATAACGCTAAGTGTAAGGCTACTGTTCCATTGCTTACAGCTGTTCCATACTTAGTTCCGACAAAATTTGAAAATTGATCCTCAAATAGATTTACAAATTTACCTTTACTTGAAATCCAAGAAGAATCAAGACATTCATTGACATACTTTTTTTCATTCCCATTCAAACTGGGTTGATATACGGGATATTTAATAGCTACCATTATAGTTCTTCTATTTTATTAGTTCTAGTATTAAATACATCAAGTCCCTTTATTATATCTAAACGTTCACTACCTCTTAAATAGGTAAGTTTCCCTTCCTTATTTCTTGATTCCCTAAATTTGGATTCTACATAACCTTCTTCAGCTGTTAATGGCTTCAAGTCTTTCAAATGATTATTCTTTACAAAATAAGCATTATTTCCCGTGCTATTACTGCCAATAAAGGTGAAGCCTTTTTCTTTTGCCAAATCACATAAAGCCGCAATGGAAGCACCCGCATACAGATTGCTATAATGCGCATCAGTTCTAAAAAAATCTGACCTATAAGGTACAGTTATAGATCGATCACTACCAAACACACTGTTGTATTCAACAATCATAATAATGGGTTCAACAATATGTAAGGCTTTCCATATCCAATAATCATTACCGTCAATATCAATATGCAATAATCCAATTTCCCCCTTAAACCCTACTTCTTCAATTAAAGAGTTTATATTTTCTGATGTTATAAACGCAGATTTAGCTATCAAATCATATTTCCAATAAAAATCAGATTTTTTAATTTTATCCACATTAGTTGAACTTCCGTCCATTACCAAACCCGTCCAATTGTTATTCATTAGTAAATATCGAGTATTAGACTCTAAATAATTTTCTACACCAAACTCAATAAAAACCTTATTACCAATTTCTAAATAGTTAATTAGATATTGAATAATTCCATCATCGCCCCATTGAGAAAAAACTTTAAATTCAGTGTCTTGTATTGAAGAAATATTTTTTTTGCGTAAAATATTCTCTAACAAAATTTTTCCATTTTGAAGCATAGTGTTTTCTAATAAACTGTCAAATATGCCATTTTGCTTCTTAACTTTTTCAAGGGTATCAGTAACCCTATTATATCCTAATATTTTATTTTTTACCTTTTTTAACATATAACAATCGACCATTCTATATCTCAAACTAATTTTAGAGACTTCAATCCATTTTTAAGTAGAACTTTTAATTTTTTTAAAGCCTTTTGTGGAGTCTTTGATTGGGATTTTTTGCTTTTTTTAATCAAGCGCAACTCAAAGCTCTGTTTTACCAAAGCAACTAATTTATTGTTCAATGTTAGCGCTAATGGTTCAACTTTAATTTCATTGTTATTAATATTAATAATACTAAAAAAATTATCTGTTTTACAGTGGATTCCCGAGTTGTCAAAACCAATATTCCGAACCAAAGATTTATTTGGGAAAAGAAAAAAACCCTTGTTTAAGAACATAGAAGCATAAAAACGGATAGCCCAAGAATCGTTTTTAGATTTAATTTGGTCTTCCAGCATTTCATAATACGGATAATTACCGAAATTAATTTTACTTTTTAATTGATTGGCATCTATCGCGGTTTTTAATTGTCTCGAATCAAAATTTACTTTTTTCCATCGATCTGCCCAGGTAGCATAACTCCATGAACTTCCTATAGGCAAAAAATATGTCGGTTCTTCAATTTTAGTTATTGAGGGGTACGAGTATCCCGAAACCCCAAAAACCTGCGATTCATTCTCATACAGTTCCAGCGCATCATTCATAAACTTTAAAAAATAAGTTCCCGTAAGTATATCATCCTCCAAAACAATAACGCGCCCATGCTTTTCAATAACCTCAGTTACACCTTTGATTACGGATTCAGCCAAACCCAAGTTTTGGTCTCTTTCCTTAATTATTATTTCCTTGCACCAGTGCTTTTTCCTGATTACACCGCGGACCTCTTCTATTTTGGTTAGGTCCACGGGCGAAGCATCTTTTTTCGGGCCATCGCTAAAAATATACAAGACGCTTTGATCTGCCAATAGATTTATGGACAAAGCTTCCAATGTCTGTTCTGTGTGCCAAGGACGGTTGTAAACGAATAATATTATTGGGGCTAATTTCATTAACATCAATTATTAAATATCTAATACATTCGGATTTTTATAATAAACTGAAGTACATTTTTTATAAAATAAACCAGGGGATATTCCCCAAAAATCCAAGCTTTTAAATCCATCTTCTTTGAGCTTATCAATTCCTAATTGATAGGAAATTCTTTCGGAATCATCAAGAATTAATACACCATTATCCTTCAATGATTCTATTGAATTAATAATACAGTTGACTCTATCTCTTCCATCAACTATAATAACGTCGAATTTCAAGTCTTTCTTTTGGGAAGTAAGAGAATATTCTCCTCCATATTCTAATTCTACATTTTCTATCATAACATTTTTCGGAAGTGTTTGTGACACTTTATTAAACCAATCAATATCATGTTCAACTGTATAAACTTTTTTTACTTTTGAACTATAATATATCGTTGAATTTCCAGATCCATATTCGAATATAATCATATTCTTATTCAGTCGATTTTCTATAAAATCAATAAAGCTATACGTAACCCAAGGCAATGCTTTACTATCCAAATCTAATGGTGATTTTGTTTCCCAAGATTTCCACCAACCCTTATCATAAAGAAATCCATACCTCAAATGTTTCAGTGCTTCCTTTTCTGACGGTAATAATACGGTTGCTAGTATTTTATTTTTACTTACATATCTAACAGTATATTTTAATAAATGTTTCTTTACTAAATATTTAAACTTTTTCATAAAGAGAAAAATTAATAAAATTCATGCTTTACTAAAATATGCCCCTGATTTACCGGAATAACACGTCCTGTATTGAAGAAATCTCCATTCTCTACTTCAAATGAGCCCGCATTCATAACCCAATCGGAAACACTTCCATCTTGACTCGCAAAGAGTGTGAAATAGTAATGTCCAGACTGAAAAGGATTTGTGGGGACAAAAATTTTTATCAATTTGGTTTCGTGAGAATCAAAACTAATTAGTTGATTTGTTAAGTCATTACTGTATATGGTAATTCGTCTTGCTTGGTCATCATCTATACCAACAGAAATTCTGATGTTATGAACGTGACTCTTAGAAGTATTTTCAATTTTTAAAACCATAATATAAGCAATTCCAGATGGAATTATGTGGATCCTTTCACAGTCAAAATTTTCAAACCAATAATCCAGAAATTTTAAGCTTCCGTCTCCTTTTCTATCCGTTCTCAATGATAGTTCCTGAGCGACTTCTTCATTTCTGAATTTTTTTAGATAATAACTAATTACGTTTTCAGTATCTCCTATAACATCAACAACACCATTATTCAAAAGCATAACACGTGTGCATAGGTTTTGGATCGAAGCCATATTATGGCTTACAAACAAAACGGTTCTTCCGTTACCTGTTGATATATCTTTCATCTTGTCTATCGCCTTCTTCTGAAACTCGGCATCACCTACCGCCAGCACCTCATCAACCACCAAAATATCCGGCTCCAAATGCGCGGCAACGGCAAAGGCCAAACGCACGGTCATTCCACTGCTATAACGCTTTGTTGGGGTATCTATATACATTTCGCAACCCGAAAATTCCACAATCTCATCGAGTTTGGCGGTTATTTCGGCGCGTGTCATTCCCAGAATGGCTCCGTTTAAATAAATATTTTCCCGTCCCGTAAGCTCGGGATGAAAACCCGTCCCCACTTCCAGTAAACTGGCTATTCGTCCTTTAGTTTTAATTACGCCCGTAGTAGGGCTCGTAACTCTTGAAAGAATTTTAAGCAAAGTAGATTTCCCCGCCCCGTTTTTACCGATAATACCGAGTACTTCTCCTTCCTGCACTTCAAAATTGATATCGCGTAGCGCCCATACGTATTCTTCCTTGCCCTTACTGCTCCGGTCGTTTACCGCCCCCACTTTTAAATAAGGATCTTCCTTGCCACGTATCTTATGCCAAAAACGATTGAAATCATGCTTAATAGTTCCGGTACCTACTTGCCCCAGGCGATACTGTTTGCTAATATTTTCAGCCTTTAGAATAATATTTTTCATTATACCGTATCAATAAATGATTTTTCCGTTCTATTGAAAATTACCAAACCTAATAAAAACAGCGCTATGCTAATAATTAAAACATAGAAAAATCCTATCCAACTAAAACTACCCGTATCCAGAAGCATGTATCGAAAACCTTCTATAGTTTGGGTTAGAGGATTATATGCCACTAAATCTGCGGCATAGTCCGGCAGCTTTTTTCTCGCCTCGGAAAGCGGGTAAGGCACGGCAGAAACGTACATTAATAAAGAAACCGCAAAACCCACCAAGACATTTAAATCTCGATACTTGGTGGTCATGGAACTGATGGTCATTCCAAGACCGAGCCCCAGCAAAGCCATCATTACAATATAAACAGGAAAAAGAAGTAAATGCAAGTTTGGACTTAATTGAAACCCCTGTAATAAATAATAACAATAAAAAATAATAAATATCAATAATTGGATTCCAAATTTCATCAGGTTGCTAATGGTAACCGACATAGGCATAATGACCCTTGGAAAATACACCTTTCCAAAAATTCCTGCATTGCTCCTAAATGTATTGGAAGTTCCCGTGAAACAGGCCGTAAAGTAATTCCAAGCCGTAATCCCGGCAAGGTTAAAAAGAAATGGAGGTACACTACCCGTACTAATACTTCCCAAATTGTTGAACACCAAGGTAAAGATAACCGAAGTAAAAAGAGGCTGGATAAAATACCACAAAGGTCCAAGAATAGTCTGCTTATAGACTGTTGTTATATCCCGTTTTACAAAGAGTATAAGCAGGTCGCGATAGCGCCACACTTCCTTTAGGTTAAGATCAAAAGCTTTCTTTTCAGACGAAATCTCGTAAAGCCAGGTATCGTTTTCTTGGGGAGTCAAATGTTAGGGTTTTGTTTGGGGGCTAATATAGGGATTTTGGGGGAGTTGGGATTTGTTAATTTGTTAATTCGGGATTGGTTGATTCGGGATTCGTTGATTCGGGATTCGGGATTCGTTGATTTGGGATTCGGGATTCGTTGATTTGGGATTCGGGGTTTCTTGTTTTTTGTTTCTGGTTTCAGGTTTCAGGTTCCAAGTTTCAGGTTTCAGGTTCCAAGTTTCAGGTTTCAGGTTCCAGGTTTCAGGTTCCAAGTTTCGGGTTTCAGGTTTCAGGGGGTTGGTGTGTAGGGTGATAGATTCGAGGCTTGAGGCATGGGGTATGAGGTATGAGGTATGAGGTGTAAGGTTTTCGTATTTCTACTTTCGTATTTCATATTTGGTTTTAGTGGTTTATAGTTTATTGTTTCGGGTTTTCTTGAATCTTGAATCTTGAATCTATCCCCCTTTAGGGGGCAGGGGGTCCGCTCGAATTTTGAAAGGTTTCAAGTATTCATATTTCCGATTTCGTATTTGCTTTGGGATTTAGAACCTGCCTGCCAGAGGCACGACAGGCAGGTTTGGGATTTGTTGATTCGCGATTCGTTGATTCGGGATTTGGGATTGGGGATATGGATCTTGTGCTTCGTTTTTCCTACTTCGTCGTTCTTACCCCTGTACTTCCCCTGTCAGGTCGCGTGAATTTAAGGAAGCGACAGCGAGCTTAAATTTGTATCGAAACCCTAACTAGATAATTTATACTATGTTTGAGGATATTTTAGAAACCCAAATGCCCCGTAATATTAAAATAAGTTTTAAATTTGAAAATAAGCTAGCCTTTAGCGTATAGCCTAAAGCTTAAAGCCAATAAAAATGGATCAAAAAATACACCAAGGCCGCAACGTAAAACGTTTTCGTGAAATGCTGGGCATTAAGCAGGAAGCCTTGGCCTATGAACTTGGGGAGGACTGGAACCAAAAGAAAATATCATTACTGGAACAGAAGGAAACTATTGATACGCCCCTCTTGGAACAGATCTCTGAGGTGCTGCACATTCCCGCGGAGGCGTTTAAAAATTTTGATGAGGAACAGGCGGTGAACTTTATTTCCAACTCCTTCGATAATGGCGCTATTGGTTATCAAAAGAATGATGGCTGCACATTTCATCCAATCGAAAAGATAATTCAACTTCATGAAGAAAAAATCGCCCTTTACGAACGTATGCTAAAGGAAAAGGATGAGATGATGGCACGTTTGGAAAAATTGCTTAATAAGCAATAAGTGTTATGCGTGAGAAGTGAGACGGACCCCTGACCACTGAACACTGAACACTCTTTAACGCCTAAGGCCTACAGCTTATAACCTATAGTTTTTAAAAAGTACCCCAGAGCATAGAAGTTAGCTAATGTATGGTTCGAAGTGAGCCCATGTATAGTTCGAAGTGAGCTAATGTATGGTTCAAGGGGGTTGAATGTATGGTTAATGCTACGTTTAAGCTACGTTAATGGTACGTTTAAGCTACCATACTCCTACTATCAAGCTACTTTTGGGGTTTTCGGTTGTCTGTTGTCGGTCTTGGGCTATCCATTAGCCCGTAATCGAGTGGTTAGATTGTTGAATTGTTTAATCGTTTAATCGGGATTGGGGAATCGTTGATTCGGGATTTGTTGATTCGGGATTCGTTAATTCGGGATTCGTTGATTTGGGATTCGGGATTCGGAATTTGGAATTTGGAATTTGGAATTTGCTAATATGACCCTGAATTTTCTAAATAAATTGTCAACTTCTCATAATCTGCAGTAAGGGGTTTGCGCCGCATTCAAGTTGGCGCCTTTGAACAGATTTGAGGGGAACAATATTAGTGTTCGTAATTTGTAGGCTCAATGTGAATAAGCACATGGCCTAAATTGGGAATTTCTTTGCGCAGATGATCCTTCAGCTTATGCGATAATTCATGGCCTTCCCGAACCGGAATCTCCCCATCCACAATCGCGTGCAGATCCACATGATATTCCATTCCTGCTTTTCTTATAAAACACTTCTCGGTTCCTTTTATCCCTTTCACCTTCATGGATTCTTCCCGTATCTCTTCCAAGAGATCGTCGTATATATGTTCGTCCATAATCTCTCCCAAGGCCGGTCTAAAGATAAGGTAGCTATTATAAAGAATAAAGCCCGAGGCCAGAAGTGCAGCCCAATCATCGGCCGTTTCATAGCCTTTTCCAAAAATTAAGGCGATTGAAATGCCCAGAAAGGCCATAACGGAAGTAATAGCATCGCTTCTGTGGTGCCAGGCATCTGCCTTTAAAGAGGAGCTGTTGGTAAGTTTGCTCTTGTTCAGTACATATCGGTAAGAGCCTTCCTTCCACAAAATGATAAGTCCGAGTACAATAAGGGTCCAAGTTTCCGGAATTTTGTGTGGGGTTTGGATGTTAATAATACTTTCATAGGCGATTACAGTAGCTGAAGTAACCAAAAAAGCTACAACCACAAAGGTAATCAGGGGCTCTATGCGGGAATGACCGTAGGGATGGTTATCGTCTGGAGGGCGCTGGGCATATTTGATACCGAAAAGTACAAACAAAGAGGAAAATACATCGGTGGTAGATTCAATGCCATCTGCTATCAATGCATAGGAATTGCCCAAGAAGCCTGAGACCAATTTAATTGCTGCCAATAGAATATTGCCCACTATACTGAAATAGGATGCCTTAATTGCCGCTTTGACTGTTGCAGACTCCACTGCTATTTATTTAACAAATTCAGCACAATCTGCTGAAGGTTTATAAGTACCCGCACCCTGTTGATAGACCAAACTTGCCCCAAGGTGACCAGTATAGATTAAGCCTCCCAGAGCCGCGGTAAGTAAAATAAGCACAACAACTTTTATAAATTTTGGAAAAGTACTTGGGGAAAAAAGTTTAACCATAATTAAACCCAAAGCGCCCGAATAAGCAAAGAGGGTGGCATATGCCCACCATGAATGCTCCTGCAGCACTTTTGGATCACATATTTTTCTTACCTCAACCGAATACGCAATTTCCCCCGTATAGATAGCTGCCCAACCGGATATAACCCCAATGGCCAATAGTACCATAACGAGTTTTCCGAGAAACAAACGATGGGTGGAACTACATACCCCATAAACCATGGCCGTAAGAGAGGCCAAAAACAAGGTAGCTATGGGTAAGTGTACCGATAGTGCATGCCAAACTTCCTCTCTCCAGATAGAGGGAATTTCCGGAGCCAATAACATCATCAGTAATTAATCCAGTATCTTGACCGATACGGGAACGTTTTTATTTCCTTCCTTGGTTACGGTAACCTCTACTTTTCCATTTTCTTTTAAGGATTCAAAATTAGTAGTTTGGCCATCGGAAGTCATTAGTTGAGTTGCGTCAGTGAAATAAAGCTCAATAAGTTTATCGTCTGCCGTTCTAACATAGATTTCCTTTTCACCCGGCTCTACTTCTTCTGCTACACCTTGGTAGGTTCCTGATTCAACAACATCAGTGTTTTTGTTTTCTCCGCAAGATGTAAATAAGAAGGTTAATCCAAGGAAAAGGCCTAAAATAAGTTTTTTCATAATGTAATACTTTTGGTTTTTTTCAAAAATAAACATAAGAAGTGGAAGGCGTAGGAGATTTATAGTAAAATTAAGATATTTTGGAGAGGGATACGGGATGCGGAGATCCCTTTGTTGAAACAAATCTTGATACATTCGTCTCCTGTCTCGGCGAACACACAAACTGAAGATATAAGCAAAGGTAGGGTGAGGGATTAGATTGTGGAATCGGTTAATGGGGATCTGCCTGCCAGAGGCACGACAGGCAGGTTTGGGATTCGTTGATTTGGGATTCGGGATTCGTTGATTCGGGATTTGGGGTTTCTTGTTTTTTGTTTCTGGTTTCAAGTTTCAGGTTCCAAGTTTCAGGTTTCAGGTTTCAAGTTTCAGGTTTCAGGTTTCAGATTTCAGGTTTCAGGTTTCAGGTTCCAAGTTTCAGGTTTCAGGTTCCAAGTTTCAGGTTCCAGGTTTCAGATTTCAGGTTTCAGGTTCCAAGTTTCAGGTTTCAGGTTTCAGGTGGTTGGTGGTGGGTGATAGATTCGAGGCTTGAGGTATGAGGTATGAGGTATGAGGTGTAAGGTTTTCGTATTTCTACTTTCGTATTTTATGTTTGGTTTTAGTGGTTTATAGTTTATTGTTTCGGGTTTTCTTGAATCTTAAATCTTGAATCTATCCCCCTTTAGGGGGCAGGGGGACTGCTTGTGGGGTTAGGGGTTACAAGTTACAAGTTTCAAGTTTCAGGTTACAGGTTTTTAAACTATATCCTGGGAATCTTAAAACTAAGTATATTCCCCCTTTGGGGGTCAGGGGGACTGCTTGAAATGTTCGGGCTAATGGGTTTCGTTTTCGAAATTGTTTCGGGATTTGGATCCGGATAGGTATCGGGTTGGAATTTCTAGTTTCAAGATCTCTTCCGTGGGAAATTCCCAATTGTTTCCAGAATTTAGCAGGATATTTGTTTTATAATCCTTATCGGCCCATTTATGTGGCGCGGTAGGTTTGTGGAATAATATATGAAATGCACTGGGATAGTGCTTCCATTTATTGAACATATACTCTCAAAGTAAATAGGTATCTGTAGAATAAACATCAGAAAAATGAAAAAACTAAAATACATATTTGGAATAATACTTCTTATATTGGTAATATCGCTTGGTTTTGGCTTTGTATGGCAAGATTCCAAAGAAAAAAAATTCACCAACGGGAACTATACTGTTGAAGCCGAGTGGAAATTGCCCGAAGAGCTCAATGAAATAAGTGGCATTGCCTGGCTTTCGGAAAATGAGATAGCTGCGGTCCAGGATGAGGAGGGTGTAATCTTTATCTATGACTTAACACAGAAAAAAATTATAAATAAAATAGACTTCGCCGGAGCCGGGGATTACGAAGGGATAGCTTTGCGAGACAAGGATGCTTATGTCTTGCGCAGCGATGGTCTTATTTATGAAGTGCTAAACTTCCGGGAAGCGACACCTAAAATACATACTTTCCAGACAGATTTTTCGGAGGATAACAATATAGAAACGCTAGCATTTGATAAGAAAAATAATTCCTTGATCGTGGTGCCGAAGGATAGGGACAAAGTTGATGCTTATAAGGGGTTGTATTCTATTTCCCTAGATTCAAAGGTCATGCAGTCTGAGCCTGATATTACAATTAAAATGAATGATGGGGCATTTAAAGACCTTCAGAAGAAAAAAGCCTATAAAACCTTTAATCCATCAGATCTTGCCATACATCCGAAAACTGGCGATTATTATGTGTTGGAAGGAAAAAATCCAAGCTTGTTGATCCTCGATAAGGGCGGTGCCATCAAAAAATTACACGAACTGGACGAAGCGAAATTTGCCCAGCCCGAAGGTATTACCTTTAGTCCCGACGGAATACTCTATATATCCAATGAGGCAGGTGATGCTGAAGCCAACATTTTACGGGTGCGGTTTCACTAATGCATATGCGTAGCTACATTACCTGCATCCGTGTCCATCCTGAACGAATTGGAAAATAGCCCAGCGTTTTGCTTGTGAAAGTAACACCTATATTTTTTGTTTATTCCTTTTCTTCTGAAAGATCAGCTGTAAAAGGTGCGGCATTTTTTCTTTTGATGTTGCTTCTTATCACGGGCTTAACATCTTTCGTTTCCAACTGGATAGCCTCAACTTTTAGTGGTCCTGGACCTTCTGGTAAGCGGAGACCCACATGTTTTGAAATGATATTTCCATTAGCATCTTTGGAATCGGCTCTATTAGCCACGATTTGCCAGGAAAAGGAAACATTACTTGTTCCTCCCTGTAACTCTTTTACTGTAAAACCATCACTGGATTTATCGGTAACATACACACCCTTACAATCACCCTCTAGAGTGACATAAACTTTTAGTGGATGTTGATCATCGATATACAACGAATGTCTTAATATAGGATCTATACGAATTCTTGCTACTCCATTTGTAAGCTTGCCAACACCATAATCCTGAAAAACAATTTCCGGTGATTCTGGGGCAAACATGATTCTTGGGTTATTATTATGATCGTTAATTAATGTAGAAACAGTACCAGGCCCAATAATTTTATAATCCGTACCAGTAGTTCCGTTGGATCCGGTATTGTATCTCAAACCCACGTATGAATAACTGGGTGGGGTGCCAGAGGCATTTTCATTCCCCCCACTGAAATAACCGCCAAAATAACTATCTGCGACGGGTAGATTGGGCACTCCTCCAGGTCCAGAGGCAGCTATATCATCAAAACCGGCTAAAATTGCAGTTGCCCTATTGCCATTTGTAGCCGTATTGGTAGTAGGATCATTATCTGAATCCAAAATAAACTCCCCGCCATGGTTCCCTCTATTTCCATTTGCTATGCTCCCTAATCCAGCATATCCAAAAATTCCTAAAACGCTTCCCGAGCCGGCCAAGCCGGAGCCGTTAGGAGAAACCGCAATAGAAGCATTGTTATTTCCCGAAGCAATCACTCCTGTTCCTGTAGCCGTTAAGGATCGTCCGTACATCCCTGTATTTCCCGAACCTGCCACACCAGATCCACCACCTAAATAATTTCCAAGAGCATTATTTCCAGATGCAAGTAGGCCAGTACCCGAGCTATTGCTATTGTGTGCTCTCATCCCCATGCCTGTACTATTATCTACTATACCATAACTTCCGTAAAGTACTCCATCACCATAGGTTCCGAAAGAACCAGATCCATAGACTCCATATCTTGCGGCTATTGCCACCATGCCATCATATCCTATACTTTCAGCAAAGACTCCCACCCCATTAGCGCCAGAAGCATAAGCATTAATTGCATATTCATTATCAGCTCCATGTACGGTAAATCTATCGAACGCATATAATGGATTACCATTGAATGATGCTTGCGATGCGGAAAAACCAAGCGTGTTTGCCGATATACGATACATTCCTAAGTCTGTATCTGTCTGCCACGAATAAGTGGGCCGGGCCGCTGAACCGTTTTCAAAAGCGCGTAATCTACCTCTATTGGCAGCATTACCACTTGAAATTTCAAATTTATCTGAATTATAGGTTCTAAATCTCAACGCCATATCGTCAGTAGTGCCTAAAAAATTAGTGTTCGCGACTGTCCCAGCATTTCCAGCTCTAGACCAGTCATCACTTGGAGCATCGGCAGCAAGGCGTACCCATTGCGAGCCGTTGTTATAGTAATAGCCGGGGGTGACATCGCCAGCGGTGTTTTTGTTATACACAACCATCCCTTGTACATGGGCCGTCATAGGCGCAAAACTGGATGTATTTACAAGGTTTACCCTCGGCAATAACAGACCCTTTGTAGTTGTAGTGGCATCTCCAATTTCAAGAAGTGCATCGTTATTTGGATTAGTATTTCCAATACCAACTTGGGCAAAAGAATTAAATGAAAGAAATAAAAATAGGCAGCAAATACTAAATGCACATGCTTGGGGAAATGACCAATTTTTCATAAAAAAATGTTTTTAGATTAAAACGAAATTATTATGATAAGGGGCGTAACAATAATATTGAAGGCTTTGTAAAAATGCAAATTTTGTGCGCTATACTTAAGGTATGGGGCGTTTGTCAGAAAAATTGGCAGAATATCCGTTAAGATGTTTTCAAATTTCGATAAAGGCTTTTTTTGTGTAGGAAACTATTGACACCGAAAGCCTTATCGGACAGCGCTGTTAAAACTTTAACATTTCAAAATTGCCAATTTGAAGCAAAATTCTTCTGGAATTTGAAAAAAGGGGTGTCCTTTAACGATATATTTTTCTACTTATCCATTTTAGATATGAACCAATAAAAGCAATGAAGTTTCGTAAAACTTCCATCTCTATTGATTGGATTCTGGAGAAATAATTCCGGGGTTGAAGTGCGGTTCTAAAACTGTTCCCAGGTAAGCTGGAGGCCCTGCTTTACGGAAAACAATGGGTTATATTCCAAAAGTTTTCTCGCCTTGTCTATATTCGCCAAAGAATCGCGCACATCGCCCTTGCGGGGGGGACCATAGGTAGCCGTAATATCGATTCCTGAGATGGATTTAAGGTTTTCCCACAGCGTATTTAAACTTATCCTTTCGCCAAAAGCCACATTAAAGACCTCATTAACCGCCTCCTCTTTTGCGAAAAAAGCACGCACATTTGCCTGCACTGCGTTCTGCACGAAAGTAAAATCGCGTGTCTGTTCGCCATCGCCGTTTATGGTGGGCGACTTCTTATCTTTTAGCGCCTGCATAAACAGGGGAATGACCGCCGCATAAGCCCCCGTAGGACTCTGGTTGGGGCCAAACACGTTGAAATAACGCAATCCGATGGTTTCGGTACCATAGGTCTTATGGAACACATCGGCATAAAGTTCGTTTACCAGTTTGGTAACCGCATAAGGCGAAAGGGGTTTACCTATGGTATGTTCTACTTTTGGAAGGTTTTTGCTATCGCCGTAGGTAGAACTGGAAGCTGCGTACACCAATCGTTTCACACTTTCACTTTCCTTTTGTGCCACCAGCATATTCACAAAACCCGTAACGTTCACTTCGTTTGAAGTAAGGGGATCGTTGATGGAGCGCGGTACGGAACCCAAGGCGGCTTGGTGCGACACATAGTCGATCCCGTCCATGGCTTTTTTACAGGTTTCCAAATCGCGGATATCGCCTTCCAGAAATTCAAAACTGGGATTATCCTGAAACGCATCAAGATTCTTCCTAAATCCTGTAGCTAGATTATCTAGGACTCGAACTTTTTTGGCATTGTTTCCCAATAAATAAGCGACAAGGTTTGAGCCTATAAAGCCTGCACCGCCGGTTATGAGGAAAGAATGTTTTGAGAGGTCTGTGGTGTGGTATTTGGGAGTCTGCAAAGCGTTAATTGTAAATTATGGATTTATCTTTTAACCACAGAGGACACTGAGTTTTTCACAAAGGTCACAAATATTTTCGCAGTGTCCCTTTGTGCCTTCTTTGATTTCTCTATGGTTTACTTTTTATGGAATTCGTAATTTTTTTTATTCATTAATACAAAGGTTGTCATCGAGCGCATAATCAAACATCCAAAACCTAGCAACCGACAACTACAGGCAGCCATCAACCCAAGTTTTGGGGAAAAATGATTTCACGTCAAAAACGATCGAGGGAGAGGCCCTGTGCTTCTCCAATTGGAAATCAGAAAACTCCTTGTGTCCTACTGCCAAAATAATGGCCTCGTAACTCTGTTTCAGCTGTCCTTCCTCGCTTAATAAGCGTAGGCCGAATTCATTTGAAACTTCAGATGCCTTGGCCCAAGGATCATAGACATCTATATTGAGATTGTATTTACGCAATTGTTCTATAACATCTATAACCTTGCTATTGCGGATGTCGGGACAGTTTTCCTTAAAGGTAATGCCCAGAACGAGCACGTGGCCTCCCTTCACCTTACATTCCTTTTGGATCATCAGCTTAACTACCTCTTGGGCCACGTAATTGCCCATACCGTCATTCATGCGTCTTCCGGCCAGAATAATCTCTGGGTTATACCCTTCTTCCTGAGCCTTTTGGGCCAAGTAATACGGATCCACGCCTATGCAATGTCCGCCCACTAGGCCAGGCGTAAACTTTAAAAAGTTCCATTTGGTACCTGCCGCCTCCAAGACATCTTGGGTATCTATATCCAGCAATCTGAAAATCTTTGAGAGTTCATTTACGAAAGCTATGTTGATGTCGCGTTGCGAATTCTCAATCACTTTAGCTGCCTCCGCTACTTTTATGGACGGAGCCAAATGGGTGCCTGCCGTTATTATGGAGGCATACAGATTGTCAACATACTGCGCGGCTTCGGGGGTGGAACCCGAAGTAACCTTTAAAATTTTGGTCACGGTATGTTGCTTATCGCCGGGATTGATTCGTTCTGGAGAATAGCCCGCGTAAAAATCCTTGTTGAACTTCAACTTGGAATGTTCTTCCAAAATAGGCACACAGATATCCTCTGTCACCCCGGGATACACCGTAGATTCATAGATTACCGTATCTCCAGGCTTCAGGAGTTTTCCCACGGTCTCACTGGCCTTCTGTAACGGGACTAAAACGGGTTGGTTATATCTGTTAGTAGGCGTGGGAACAGTCACGATAAATACGGTGGCAGCAGCCATTTCCGATGGGTCGTCAGTCACTTTAAGACCACTATTACCATCCTGTGATAAGGCCTTCTTTACTTCTTCCGAAGAAAGCTCCAATGTATTGTCAACACCTTGCTGCAATTGTTTGATACGTTCTGAATTGATATCGAAACCGATTACTTTATATTTTTCCGCGAATGCAGCGGCAAGAGGTAGGCCTACGTAACCTAAGCCAATGATTGCGATTGTGGGGTCTTGTTTCATGTTGTGGGACTGTGGGTCGTGTTGATGCTGTTGATGCTGTTGATGCTGTTGATACTATTGATACTATTGATACTGTTGTTGCTTTTGATGCTTTTGATGCTTTTGATGCTTTTGATGCTTTTGCTGAGACAATCTCATTTTCAATACTATTTCGATTATCGGCTTCTTTGGTCGGCAAAATTAAGGGTTTTAACGGAAAGTACTGCTGTTAAAATTAAAAACATCCCTCCCCCGGCTCTACTTCGACTTCGCTCAGCACATCGCCTTCAAAGGGAGGAGCCCGAGTCGGAAAAAAAATTATATTTTATTGAAAGAAATAAAAGTCTCCCTACGAAGGGGGTCTAGAGGGACGTCAGTCTAAATTATGTCCTAAAAATTAAAAGCCCCCTCTTCGAAGAGGGGGTTGGGGGGAGATGTTACTTTCTTATAAAAATACCCTTAACCCGATCCAAGAAAGTGGTGGGCTTGATATGTTCGTGATAGCCATTGCCGTAATTGCCATAAGTGCCGTAACCATAGCCGTAACCGTACCCATAGCCGTAGCCGTAACCT
The DNA here is from genome assembly GCF_000952855.1 of Aequorivita vladivostokensis. GTDB lineage: Bacteria > Bacteroidota > Bacteroidia > Flavobacteriales > Flavobacteriaceae > Aequorivita > Aequorivita vladivostokensis. The sequence continues at coordinate 46,352 of NZ_JSVU01000005.1, forward strand.
CTGCCGGCCTTCTCCACATACCCGTTGAGCACGATGCTGATGTGTTTTACTTCACCCGTTTTGTATTTTTCGTTTACGAAGGTGAACATATTTTTATGAGTATAATTGAACCGTGCCATATATAGTGTAGCATCCACGTGTTTCATTAGTTCCAACGAATCGGAAACAAGGCCCAGGGGCGGGGAATCCAGAATAATATAATCATAGCGCTCTTTTAGGCCATTGATCAATTCATCCAATTTTTCACTGATTAGCAGTTCTGAAGGGTTGGGCGGAATGGGGCCAGAGGGAATCACGTCCAAATGCGCTATTTCGGTCTTTTGTATTACGGTATCAATATCGGCTTCGGCGATAAGGAAGTTCACTACCCCCATATCGTTATTTATATTAAAGTCGCCAAATATCTTTGGCTTTCTAAGATCAAGACCCACCAAGACCGTTTTCTTTTCACTAAGGGCAAAGACGGAGGCTAGGTTAATGGAACAAAAGGTTTTCCCTTCCCCACTCACAGAGCTGGTTACCAATACGGTTTTGGCGCCTTTTATACCCTGTTTTTTGTATATAAATTGCAAACTGGAGCGCAGCGCCCTAAAGGCTTCGGCCATGGCCGATTTTGGTTTTGTAAGGACCACCAGATTGGTGTCTATAGGACTTTTCCCGATAATCCCCAAAAGTGGAATTGAAGTAACCCGTTCCAAATCCTTTACATTACTGATCTTGGTGTCGAAAAACACCCTGAGGAATACAAAAATCAAAGGAAAGAAAAAGCCCAGCAAGCCCGCCATCATATAGTTTAATTGGGTGTTGGGGCCAATCTGTCCGCCACCCGTATCCTTCGCAGAATCGATAACCATTACGTCACTCACATTGGCAGCCTTTACAAGTCCTGCCTCGCTGCGTTTTGCCAAAAACAGGTTGTAGGTACCTTGGCTCAGGTTATAGCGGCGCTCTATATTCAATAAGTCCTGTTGTTCCTTTGGAAGTTTTCGTATTTCTCCCTCATAGCGGCCAATATCGCGATTGATGGAACTCAATTCCTGATTTTTTAAACTTTTTGAAGAACGGATATTTTCCAATAAAACCGTTTTCACAGCATTTATCTGCCTATCTATATCGTTAAAAATAGGAGCGCCCTCCTTAAAGGAATATTGAAGCTTATTGCGTTCCTCGGCAAGGGCCACTATCTTGCCTACCCCAGCCACTACACTAGCTTCCGAAATGCCCGCAACTGAGGGCGCCGGCACATCGCGATAGTCGGAGCGATTTATCAAATAATCCTGGAGGGTGTTGTAGTAGTTGAGTTCTCGGTTTACCGATTCCTTCCGCAGATCCAATTCGTTCAACTTGGCATTGATCTCAGAACCTTCATTTTCAAGATTGAAGATGGCATTCTTGTTTTTGAATTGGTTGAGTTCATCCTCAACGGTCGACAGTTCGGCCGACTTGATAGCGAGACTGCTGTCAATAAACTTGATGGTCTTGGTGGCAAAGAGGTTTTTGCGCTCCAGCATATCTTCACTTAAAACCTCGACCGAAGTATTTAGGTAATCTACCAACTGGGCCTTATTATCGCCCGTAAGCCGCATTCTAAGCACCGAGGAACCTTTGCTTTCCGGATCAACGCGTATGCCCAAGTACCTCCGCACAATGCCGTCATAATTTCTAAAGACAATGTAATACGGCGTACCGGGATTTGAGATTACTTCGGGATTGGGCATTAATACGCCACTGAAAAAAGGTAGCCGCACGGGTTCGCCAATTTTAAAATCCTGCGAAAATTCGCCCGCATCCACAAATCTAGTACTTCTCTCTTTGGTACTGTAATTTTGAAGGTTGATGTTTCCTGCCTCTTTAAAGGAAACACTAAGGTTGTAGTTCACCGAATCCTTAAAAACAATCTTAATCTGCTTATTCAGCATTTGTGGTTTGGTAGTATCCACTTCCACAAGAAAAGGCGTTTGCCGGTAGGCGTTTACCTGCTGATATTTCCCATCGCGCAAATAGTTCAAATAATATTGCAGACGCTCTACCACTTTTTCGTTATGCGATCGGGACTGTAGGGTAATAACGGCCGTATTTACCTTATCGGTAGTACCGCCCCAATTAAAGGTTAGGCTAGTATTGCTGGTGAAAAAGGGGTTTTGGTCGTCCTTAATGGAAAGCATATTCTCCATCTGATACACCGGCAGTTTGCGGACATTTATATAATAGGCTATGGAGAAGGCAATGGCCAAGGAAACCAGAAACAGCGGCCAATGGTGCAAAAGCCTAAACAGAAAACCTTTAAAATCAAAAGTGGTATGGGTTTCGTTTATTTCGAATTCCTCGCTCATAGCTGTTATAATCGGGTAAATAACAATATGGTTGTTACCAATGCTGTTGTTATGGATATAATTGTAGTGAATGATTGCAACCCAGTGGTGCCCGTACCCAACGATTTTTGCGGCAATGGATTTATTAAAATCAGGTCATTCGGTTTTACGTAATAATATGGCGAGTTCATCGCGTCCAGGCGGGTAAGGTCTATGTGGTGCACCTTTTGGCCGGCAGGGTATTGGCGAATGATCACCACATCGGTCCTATCGCCCGTAAGGGTGATATCGCCACTGTTGGCGATGGCTTCCATAATGCTCACTTGGTCGCGATAAATAATTTTTGAGCCCGGGCTGCCTATTTCGCCATTGATGGTATAACGGATACCCGCCAATTTGACGGTTACAAATACATTTGCCTCGGCTTTAAAATAATCGCGTAGTAATATTTCCTCCAAACGTTCGCGCACCTCATCTACAGTATAGCCCAATACGTTCATCTCGCCGAGACTCGGAATGCGGATATTGCCGTGGTCGTCCACCACAAAGCCATCGTAATACAGCCTTTCCTCCCCGGTAGCGTTTGGGTTGGCATCGCTAATGGGGTTAAAGATGCCCACTGTCTCCTGGTCCAAAGCTTTTACCCGGATACTCAACAGGTCGTTTATCTGAAGTCGGTACGGCTCCTGTCTTTTTCGCAATAGCGCCAGAGTATCGGCACTGCTGGTGTTTTCCTGCAAATACGTAAGTTGTTTGGTAGTAACGCAGGAAGTTGTGCATACGGCAACAATCAAAAACAGCAATAGATACGTAAACTTCATACAAGGCAGGGTTGTTAATGGACAAATATAAAGTAACGCATTTAATAATGAAACATTTTTTCTTATCCTTAATTGTGATAAACTTTGGGCTGTAGACTTTAAGCATTTACTTGCTTTTAAAAGCATTGCTAACTTAATTGTTTTTTAATATTAAAATAACACACTCCCCTTAAACGGTTTCTATTTTCGGCAATTATTTATAATTCCTAAAAATGAAAAATAAATGCCGCGTTCCAAGAAAATCAGTTTTGTCTTAATACTATTCTCCAGTATAAGTATTTCGCTTTTTTATTCCTTTTCACCGTCAAATAAAGAATTTGTAAAACTGTATGTTCTTCAGCAGCAGCTTTCACAATTTAAAAATACTACGGCGGCGTTGGAAAAAGTGGCGTCCGACTATCAACTTGGAAAAACAAATCAGGAGTCACTTCAAAAAGCAGTGCTTTCCGCTCGGGAAGCTTATAAAAAAATTGAGTTTTACATTGCCTTCCAATATCCGGAATATACGAACGAACATTTTAACGGGGCGCCCCTGCTCCATATAGAACGCGAAAATACTCGTCCTACCGTTTTGGAACCGGAAGGATTGCAGGTTTTGGACGAATTGGTTTTTTCAGAAGAAGCCTTTGATGAAAAAACAAAAATCGCTACCCTCGCCACAAAACTCAATGCCAGCTATAGCTTGCTCTATAATTCCCTTCCGAAAACAAAAAACCTTTTTGATAATGACATTGCTGCCATGCGTCTGCAATTAATTAGAATATTTTCTATGGGAATCACAGGTTTTGATACTCCGGGCTCATTAAGCGCCCTCCCGGAAGCGGAATCTTCCTTAAAGGGAATGAAAGCTTATTTTGCTGAAAATTATAAAAATGAAAAAATTATTTCTCTTTTTGAAGGTGCCATTGTAAATATTCAAAATGCGTCAAACTTTGAAACTTTTGACCGATTACAATTTCTAAAAAAATACATCGATCCACTTTATAAAAATCTGGGGATGATTCAATCCCCAAAAATTGATGCTTCCCTTGCAAATACAACCTCATGGAATCCCACAAGTAATTCCATTTTTGCTGCAGATTTTTTGAATCCCTATTTTTTCACCGGATTAAAGAAAGAGGAAGATAATGCACAAATAAAGCTTTTGGGAGAGGACCTTTTTTACGATGCCTCCATTAGCAACAATGGGCAATTAAGCTGTATTTCCTGTCATAATCCCGAAATGGCCTTTACGGATAATGCTTCAAAATCTGCCAGTAATGTGCAAGGCAAAACGGTGCTCCGCAATGCGCCAACACTTTTAAATTCAGTGTATGCCGATCGTTATTTTTATGATTTGCGAGCCTTCACATTGGAACAACAGGCTGAGCATGTAATTTTTAATGAAGACGAGTTCAACACTGCATATAGCGATATTTTGAAGAAACTGAACGAGAATGAAAAGTATGCCAAAAAATTCAGGGAAGTTTTTGGAAAAGGGGAAATAACACGCGAAAAATTTTCAAAAGCTTTGGCCTCGTATGTGCTTTCACTTACTTCCTGGAACAGTAAATTTGATAAATACGTACGCAATGAATCCAATAATCTTTCTATGGAAGAAAAAAATGGCTTCAATCTTTTTATGGGAAAAGCGAGCTGCGCCACCTGCCACTTCGCCCCTACTTTTTCAGGTTTGGTTCCCCCTTTTTACAGCGAAAATGAAACTGAAATTTTAGGTGTTCTGAAAGATCCAAAAGCGAAAATTAAAACCCTTGATACCGACGCAGGAAGAATTGCAAATAACATATTAAGTGAAGAAGCTTGGATTTATGAAAAATCCTTTAAAACTTCTACGGTTCGAAATGTGGAATTCACTGGCCCATATTTTCACAATGGGGCTTATGAAACCTTGGAAGAGGTAATTGATTTCTACAACGAAGGTGGCGGTGCGGGAATGGGACTGAATGTGGCAAATCAAACTTTGGCGCCCGACAAACTAGAGCTAACCGATATAGAAAAAAAAGAATTGATTGCGTTTATGAAAACGTTAAGTGATATAAATTCTTATAAATAGTTTCTTTTTTTGCTAACTACCTACAAATAAAAAGATAACAATAATTTCTTTCTAAAAGACCAAATTCTCCAGGTTAAGGATTTAATAACACCCGCAACATAGGATTTACCCAACCTTAAATTTCAGGTTACTGTAGGGCAACTTACCGAAACTACTTTTACAGCACTTAATAAAACCCTCTAAACCACAAAAAATGAAAAAACAATTCCTATTGGTCAATTTATTAGTGGCCATTTTAATGGGCTTTGGCGTAAAAGCTGAAACGCCAAAAAATGTTTCGATCAGCACAGCTTGTGTTGCCGGGACTTCAGAAAACATTGCCGTAAACGGTGTGTTTCCCATTCCTGCTTTAAGCGAATGGAAATACAACGATACGGGCGTAGATCTTGGTACAACTTGGAAAGATGTGGCATTTGATGATACCGCCTGGGCATCCGGAAATGGTATTTTCGGATATGGTGATGGTGTTGAAACCACTACCTTGAATTTTGGTCCAGATGCAAACAACAAATACCCCACCTATTATTTCAGAAATACTTTTGATATTGCTGATGCGTCACAATTTCTCGATTTAATTTTTGACGTTCGCCGTGATGATGGCGTTGTTGTTTACGTAAATGGCACCGAAGCTTTCCGCATGAATATGCCTTCGGGTCCTATTACCTATAATACGTATGCTTCTTCTACTGTGGGCGGTTCCAATGAAACTACTTATTTTCAAGAAGTAACTGCTAATTTACTTCAAAATGGCACTAATGTTATCGCTGTTGAACTTCACCAAGCTTCAGCTAATAGCAGCGATCTTGGTTTTGATATGGCCGTGAGTTCCACAGAGGTGCTTCCTCCCTTGGAACCAACTCCTTTTCCCGTTGCAAAGGATTCCCGCTGGAAATATTTAGACAACGGCACAAGTCTGGATGGCGAAAACTGGACGGAATTGGCGTATGATAATTCATCTTGGGCCAATGGCCATGGAACATTAGGTTATGGTGATCCTGTAAATACCTTAATTTCTTTTGGTCCAAATTCGAACGACAAATATATTACCTATTATTTTTCAAAGGATATTGAAGTTGATTTGGCAAATGTTTCAGAATTTGTTGAATTCGGCTTAAAAAGAGACGATGGCGCAATTGTTTATGTGAATGGAGTTGAAGTTTTCCGTGATAATATGCCTGAAGAACCAACTGATTATTTAACGCATTCGTCAACCATAATTGATGGAATAAACGAAAATATTTACTTCACCCAACAAGTACCAAAAAGTGTTCTTGTGAACGGTATCAACCGTATTTCCGTTGAAATTCATAACCGCGACGGTCAGAGTTCAGACTTGCGTTTTGATATGTATATCAAGAATTATGAAGACCTTTCGGTGGAATGTGCAGATGAGCACATTGGTTGTTTTACATCTATCGTTCCCACAGGGCAAACCTCTAATATGATTATTCCACAAGAGCACAATTTCCAACAGATTTTAAAGCAAGGAAGCGCCTATACAATTGGCGGCGGAACAGTACCTGGGAACCACGATTTTACAGGATATATTGGAAATGCCGGCAGCAGCGAGCTTGGATATCTTTCAGTAAACCACGAAAACAGTCCGGGAGGAGTTTCAATGGTAAATCTTCATTTGGATAATGCAACAAATCTTTGGGTTTTGGATGATACACAAGCAGTTGATTTTTACAATAATGCTTTGGTAACTACTATAAGAAACTGTTCGGGGGGTATTTCTCCCTGGGGAACCGCAATAACGGCCGAGGAAAATACAAGTGGTGGCGATGCCAATGGCGATGGCTATCAGGACGTAGGCTGGCTTGTGGAAATCGACCCTGTTACCGCACAGGTTATGGATTATGGAAATGGACAGGAAAAACTTTGGGCAATGGGCCGTATGAACCATGAAAACGTAGTTGTTTCTGCTGACGGCACAACTGCATATTACGGTGAAGATGGAGGCACGGACTGTGTGTACAAATTTGTGGCCGACACTCCCGGCGATCTTACAAGCGGAACCGTGTATGTATTGAAATTGGATCTTCCACTTTCAGGAAACGATCCAAGTTCATCTACCGCTACGTGGATACAGGTTCCGAATACCACAAAAGCTGACCGCAATAATATTTCATCGGTTGCAGGAGCCCTTGGCGGAACAAACTTTAACGGTGTGGAAGATTGCGAAATAAATCCAATAACCGGAAAAATTTATTTTACCGCTAAAGGAAAAGATCGCGTTTATAGATTTAAGGATGATGGAAACACAATTTCTGAATTTGAAACATTTGTCGGCGGAAAATCATACGACATAAATACAGACCAAGGTGTATTTACAGAAGCTTGGAGCGATGGAAACGACAATCTTACTTTTGATGACAAAGGAAACCTTTGGGTTCTTCAGGATGGCGGTCGCAATTACATTTGGGTAGTGCGTCCAGACCACACCCAGAGCAATCCAAAAGTATTGTTACACAGCTCTATGCCCGCTGGGTCTGAGCCAACGGGTTTAACTTTTACTCCAGATTATAAATATGGATTTTTTTCCGTACAACATCCAAGTGGTGGCAATTCCCCACAGCAGGATGCAACTTTGAACGATGTAACTTTCAATGCTTCGGCAACTGTTGTTTTCGCACTTCGCACCGAGATTGGAATACAAGCTCCGATTGCAGATTTTGAGGCTAATAACACAATAATTACGGAAGGTGAAACAGTTACATTTACTGATTTAAGTGAAAACACTCCAGATGCGTGGAACTGGACTTTTGAAGGTGGAATTCCGGAAACCTCAACCGATCAATCACCTGTGGTTACTTACAATACTCCGGGTACATTCGATGTTACGCTTGTGGTCTCAAATATTGCCGGAACAAGTGATGCGCAAATCAAAACAGAATATATAACTGTTGATCAGGACCCACTTTCCGATTTTGAAGCAAATGACCTATTAATTACCGAAGGGGAAACAGTAACCTTTACCGATTTAAGTGGAAATACTGCAGATTCTTGGTTATGGACTTTTGAAGGCGGAACGCCAGCAACCTCAACTGATCCATCCCCTGTTGTTACTTACAACACTCCCGGAGAATATGACGTTACACTTGAAATTTCCAATCTTGCCGGAGCCAGTGATAGCGAAATGAAAACAGATTATATTAGAGTAGCTGAAATGCCTGTAGCCGCTTTTGAAGCTGATAGAGTTTTTGTTAGCGAAGGTGAATCAGTCACATTTACCGATCTTAGCCAGAACAACACAAATTCATGGTTTTGGACTTTTGAAGGTGGAACACCGGCTACCTCCTCAGATGAATCTCCTGTTGTTACATACAATACTGCTGGCGTATATGATGTTTCGCTCGAAGTTTTAAATATTGCCGGAACAAGTGCTACTGAAGTAAAATCACAATACATAACAGTAGAAATGTTGGTTGGAATTGATGAAAATGATGCGCTTCAAAACCTATCTCTGTATCCAAACCCGACAAAAGGTGATATTACTTTGGAGTTGAATTCCGCAGATGCAGGAAAAACAGTTAAAATTGAAGTTTACGATCTTTTGGGAAGAAGCCTTTACAGCACAAACGCTGAAACTACGGGCGGAAACCAAAAAATAGAGCTGGACCTTTCAAGCTTTACTGCAAGCAACAATGTGCTGATAATGAATATAGAAATTGACGGCAAAATGGGTCAGTTTAAAATTCTAACAAGTAAATAATTAGTTTAATAATAAGAATTTAAAGGGCCGATATTTATGTATCGGTCCTTTTCTCATAAAATATTTTCACAAAGATGAGCTATTCCCCAAAAAAAAGATGCTTCAGAATATTCCTTTACATTTTGCTGATTTTTAGTTTTTATACTTCCGTTGTGGCACAAAATGCCAATCCATTAAAAGCTCCGGTATATCAAAGTATTGAAGTAGCCTTGGCAGAAAATAAAAGAGCAACCCAATTGAATTTTCGCGATCGCCATTTATTTCAAATTTCAGATTCCATAAAACTGCTTAAAAACCTACGTTTCATCAATTTAATGGGAAATAATCTGGAAACATTGAACCCACATTTATTTAGTTTAAAAAAATTGGAAGTGCTGAACTTAATGCTGAATTCATTAAAATATATTCCCGAAGAAATTGACCAATTAAAAAATTTAATACGTTTAAACCTTTCAAACAATGAAATCGCGGAAGTGCCCACGGGAATAAATAAATTGAGAAACCTGCGTTATCTGCATCTTTCCTTTAATTATATCACCGTATTGCCCGAAAGTATCAACAAATGCAAAAGTCTGGAGGTTTTGGAACTGGACAACAACCAACTGAGCTTTATGCCGCATACATTTTTTGAAGTAAGAAAACTAAAATCGCTTGATTTGGGTTTTAACCAATTTAATGAGTTCAACGAGGGTTGGTCGCAGCTAGAAAAATTGGAAGAATTGAATATGGAGCACAACCAATTGCAGCATCTTCCAAAGGAAATTGGCACTTTTCACAATTTGAAATCGCTGCTGCTGAATGACAATAAATTAAAATCACTTCCCGAATCGTTTTCAAATTTGGAATCATTGGAGCTTTTGATTCTTTCAAACAACCATCTTAAAACGATGCCAAACCACTTGGAAAAACTTAAAAACCTTAAAACACTTATTTTGGTGGGCAATCCAATTGCTGCTTCGGAAAAAGAAAGAATTAAGGGTTTGCTGCCAAATTGTAGCGTTTATTTTTAAAGCGCCAACTATTTTCACTAATCCATATTTTTTGTTATTTTTCGAAATAATGCTTTCAGCAGAAAATAATGGGAAAACAAGATTTGGTTAAAAGATTGCGTTGGTACTACCCTTTGGAGAAGTTGCACGCTTTTTTCACATTTCCCCTTTTGGCGATCTATTTTCTTACCCAACATCCATTTGTAAGAAGTATTTGGTTTCTCTATGGCATGATGCTGTGTATTTTTATTCTTTACCAAGGTCAAAAATACTGGCAACTTAAGCTATGGCGAATGGAAGGAAAGCCAGTTCTGCAAGTGAAAAATTTAAAGTTTTTCAAGAAGGCCAAACGCATTAATCTCTTTTTGATAATGGGCATCCCTATAATTTTTGCATTCCAGCTATTACTTGTGAGTTGGAATGAGTTTCATGCGAATATTTTAATGTGGTCTTTTGCCGCAAACCTCTTTGCCATTTTGGAGCACATCAATTATTACCACACCCAATTAATGGTTGACAATACTTCGGATATGGCATATATCCTTAGGAATAAAAAGTTGAAGACCGCCAGTTTGGCGAAGGATTTAAAGGAAAACAAAATTTAATATTTAGAAATGAAAAACTTCATATTCATTATAATTTTCGTTTTAATTTCCATTACACAGGCCCTTGCATGCAGCTGTATAGAGGAAAATATTAGTTTGGGAAAAAAAGTAAAAATTGAATTCCAAAGATCTGATTTGGTTTTCACAGGAAAAGTGATAGACATTATTGATAATGAAACTGGAGAAACCACATTTTCCGGTTATCCCCTAATCTATATTTTTGAAGTTGTCCAAACTTTTAAGGGACAGAGTGAAACCAAAATAATTGAAGTGGTTTCTGCAAGAGAATCCGCAAGTTGTGGTTATAAATTCAATTTAGGAGAAACATACCTTGTTTATTCGATTAATTCAGATTTCTATAATAGTTATACAAGGAATAATTCAGATTTCATAACAAGTTTATGTGATCGCAATAAGCCTTTGGCAACAATTGAAAAAAGGGAAATTCGAAAATTGCAACGTTTGTCAAAATATAGTAATTGAAATATTACATAAACTATCAACAAAAATTCCATTAAATATTATTCATTAAACATTTACAGTACTTTTGCCAAAAATATAAACCGTGAACTACCTTTCAGTAGAAAATATCTCCAAGTCCTTCGGGATGCGGGTTTTGTTTGAGAATATCTCCTTTGGAATTAACGAAGGGCAAAAAATAGGTTTTGTTGCCAAGAACGGAACCGGAAAAACATCGCTTCTCAATATAATCGCCGGAAACGATAAGGCCGACACCGGAAATGTGGTTTTCAGAAAAGGTTTGAAAATCGCCTATCTGCCGCAGGAACCGGATTTAGATCCTTCACTTACGATAGAGCAAACCATTTTTGATTCAGATAATCCGATTCTCAAAATAATTGAGAATTACGAACACGCCATTGAAAATCCCGACGATTCCGAAGCATACCAAAAAGCCTTCGACGCAATGGATGCACATCACGCTTGGGATTTTGAAACGCGTTATAAGCAAATTCTTTTTAAACTGAAATTGGAAGATTTACAGGCAAAAGTTGGAAGCTTGAGCGGCGGACAGAAAAAGCGACTCGCACTGGCGAACGCACTTCTTACTACACCCGATTTGCTGATCATGGACGAGCCCACCAACCATTTGGACCTTGAAATGATCGAGTGGCTGGAAAATCTATTTGCCAAGGAAAATTTCACGCTGTTTATGGTTACGCACGACCGTTATTTTTTGGAGCGCGTTTGTAATGAAATTGTGGAATTGGACGAAGGCACGCTTTACAGCTATAAGGGCAATTACAGCTATTACCTCGAAAAACGTGAGGCTAGAATAGAAAACGAAGCCACCGAAACGGGAAAGGCGAAGCAACTTTTCAAAAATGAATTGGAATGGATGCGCCGCCAACCTAAGGCACGGACCACAAAAAGCAAAAGCCGGATTGATGATTTCCACGAAATAAAGGACCGCGCCAGCAAACGCCGCAACGACCACCAAGTGCAACTGGAATTGAACATGGAACGTATGGGAACCAAGGTTGTGGAGCTTCATAAAATATCAAAATCGTTCGGAGATAAATTGTTATTGGATAAGTTTGAATACAATTTCAACCGTGGCGAACGTGTAGGGATTATCGGGAAAAATGGAACTGGGAAATCTACTTTTTTAAATATTCTCACAGGAGCATTAAAACCCGATTCGGGGAAAGTGGTTGTGGGTGAAACGGTACAATTCGGTTATTACACCCAAGCCGGAATCAATATAAAAGAAGGCCAAAAGGTAATTGACGTCATCCGCGAATACGGCGATTATATTCCACTAAAAAAAGGAAGACAGATTTCGGCCTCGCAACTTTTGGAGCGCTTTCTTTTCGACCCCAAAAAGCAATATGATTTTGTAGAAAAATTGAGCGGTGGAGAACGCAAGCGCCTTTATTTGTGTACCGTTCTTATCAAAAACCCAAATTTTTTAATTCTCGATGAGCCTACGAACGACCTTGATATTGTTACGCTAAACGTTTTGGAAAGTTTTCTTTTGGATTTCCCCGGCTGTCTTTTGGTGGTGAGCCACGACAGGTATTTTATGGATAAAATCGTGGACCATCTTTTTGTTTTTAGAGGGAATGCCGAAGTGGAGGATTTCCCCGGAAATTATACCGATTTCAGGGTTTACGAAGATAGTAATATACAGGAAAAGCGCGAGGCCAGTGAGGCAGCACCAAAAGTAAAAAAAGACTGGAAGCAGGATAATACTCCCGCAAAATTGAGCTATAACGAGCAGAAGGAATACCAAAAACTGGAAAAGGAAATAGCCAATCTGGAAAAGGAGCGCGAAGAACTTCAAAATAAATTTGCCACGGAAAACTGGGACGGCGAAGAAATTGATAAGCAATCCATAAAACTACAGGAGATTATAGATACCATTGAAGCAAAGGAAGAACGTTGGTTTGAGCTTTCAGCAAAAATGGAATAAGAGCCATAAGCTGTAGGCTGTAGGCTGTAGGCTGTAGGCAAATTATATGAAATCTGTACTTTAGCATACAGCTTAGAGCATAAAGTCTAAAGCCCTAAAAAATGATCCATCAATCAAAAAGTTACATAAAATTTATTCGCCTTGCCAAAAACAGACACGGCGTGCACTCCCCTTTTGTATATGATTTGGTGACAAATTGTTTTAACGACAAAACGAAATATCCCGAATACGAAACTTTAAAAAAACATCGCAAAGCATTGCGAGGCGACACTTCCAAGTTTGAGATGAAGGATTTTGGCCAAGGTTCCCGCGTATTTAAAGGCAATGCGCGAAAGGTTTCCGCTGTTATAAAAAATGCAGGAATGAAAAAGAAACGCCAAAGACTGCTCTTCCGCTTGGCGAAATATTTTAAAAGTGAAACTGTTTTGGAATTGGGTACCTCTCTGGGTTTGGGCACGGTGGCCCTATCGCTTTCCAATGAGTTTTCCACAATCCAGACAGTGGAAGGTTGCCCAAATACCTTGCAAAAAGCGCAGGAATATTTTGAAAAATTCAACTTGCACAATATACAGATACACCAAAAGCTTTTCAGTGAATTTCTTCAAAATACTCATGAAAAATTTGATTTAATATTTATAGACGGCGACCACAATGGCGAAAGGACATTGGAATATTTTCATTCCCTATTAAAAAATGTACATAACAATTCCGTAATTGTATTTGACGATATTTACTGGAGCAAGGATATGACGACGGCGTGGCAGCAAATAATCGCCAATGATATCGTAACGGTGAGCATAGATACTTTTCAATGGGGATTGGTTTTCTTTAGAAAAGAACAGGCAAAGCAGCATTTTATTATTCGTATTGGTTGATGGTTGATGGTTGATGGTTGATGGAAAAAATTATAGTTTTCCCTCTTCTCTCCGTTCTTTTCTCTACTCTCTTCTGTATTTTCTTTTCTCTTTTACCTTTTCGTTAATTGCTTTCCCACATAACTTTAAACTATTAACTTTGAACTTTTAACTAAGATTGTAACAACCCACCTACCTTTGCGTCCTATAAAACAAATTGAAATACACCCATGAGCTTAGTAATTAAAATTCGAAATATTACGCGCGATTTCCCGCTTGGGAATGAAGTGGTCAAAGTTTTAAAGGGAATAGATTTGGACATTGAACGGGGCGAATACGTTGCCTTGATGGGGCCTTCGGGTTCGGGGAAATCTACCTTGATGAACCTTTTGGGATGTTTGGACACGCCAACTTCGGGCAGTTATGAGCTAAACGGAAGGGATGTGAGCAATATGACCGATGATGAACTGGCCGAAATACGGAACAAGGAAATTGGCTTCGTCTTCCAAACCTTTAACCTCCTCCCCCGCACCACCGCCCTGGAAAACGTTGCCCTGCCCATGATTTATGCAGGTGCCTCAAAAAGCGACCGCACCGAACGCGCCAAACAAGTATTGACCGATGTTGGATTGGCAGACCGGATGGACCACAAACCCAACCAACTCTCGGGTGGGCAGCGCCAACGCGTTGCCGTAGGCCGGGCCTTGGTAAATCGTCCTTCCATCATTTTGGCAGATGAACCTACCGGAAACCTGGATTCAAAAACATCGGAAGAGATAATGAAGCTGTTCGGGGACATCCACAAAGCCGGCAATACGGTAATTCTCGTTACCCACGAAGAGGATATTGCCGAAAACGCCCATAGAATTATTCGCTTGCGGGATGGAATTGTGGAAAGTGATACTAAAAAAGTCGCAGTTGACAGTCGCAGTTGACAGTCGCGGTTGACAATCGCAGTTGACAGTCGCGGTTGACAATCGCGGTTGACAGTCGCAGTTGACAGTCGCGGTTGACAGTCGGAGTTGACAGTCGCGGTTGACAGTCGGAGTTGACAGTCGCGGTTGACAGTCGCAGTTGACAGTCGCAGTTGACAGTCGCAGTTGACAGTCCCGGTTTTCAGTAAAATTGTTTTAAAAGTGAATTCGTTAATTCGTATCATTATATTTCAATCGTAAATCGTAAATCTGCAATCGTAAATTTCTTGAATATGGAACTTTCGAACCCCATTGTTTTAATAATTGGCGGCATTTTACTGCTTGCCATTCTCTATTTTTGGAACAAGCGCAATGCTTCAAACCAGAAAGCACGTCGCAATAGAAATTTCCGAAGCAGTTATTACGAGCGGAAAAAGGAACGGGATGAAAAAAGTAAGCAGTAAATCAGTACGCAGTAATCGGTGGCAGTTGGCAGTTAAAACTTTGCGACTTTGTGACTTTGCGAGCATGTTAAAACAGTTATTCGTAAATTTGCCTAAAACCTCATACCTCATCCCTAAAACCACACACCCAAAATGAAAATATATACAAAAACCGGCGATGCAGGCACAACAGCCCTTTTCGGTGGTACACGCGTTCCAAAACACAACATCCGGATTGAAAGTTATGGCACCGTTGATGAACTAAACTCCTATCTGGGCTTGGTGCGCACCCAGGAAATAGACCCGCGCAGCAAAGAAATTTTAACACATATACAAGATAGATTATTTACACTGGGAGCTATTTTAGCGACAGACCCCGCAAAGGCAACGCTGAAAAGTGGAAAGGAACGGCTGAATATTCCAAAAATAACCGAGGAGAATATAACCCTCTTGGAAAATGAAATGGACCGAATGAACGATGCCCTGCCACCCATGACACATTTCATTTTGCCCGGCGGAAATACTACCGTGTCATATTGTCACATAGCCCGTACGGTCTGCCGCCGAGCCGAACGCCGCGCCACACTACTAAATGAAAATGAACCCATTGACGAAATGGTCCTTAAGTATTTAAACCGACTATCTGACTACCTCTTTGTGCTGGCACGAAAGTTGTCTAAAGACACCAACGCAGAAGAGACGCAGTGGATTCCGGAGAAGTTGTGAGTTGATTGAGTTATTTAGTTATTGAAATAAACGAAAAATAACCAAACACCTCCGCTTTGTCTTAATAACTTATTAATAAATAACTTTATAACTAATTCAAAATCAACACAAAAGAAACGTTCTTTAAAATAGTGCAGAAATAATTTGGATTTTTCTTGACTTTTTAATCTAAAAAATTACTTTTGCAGAAAATTAAAACCTAAAGTGCTATGTACTGGACATTAGAATTAGCATCCTATTTGAGCGATGCGCCCTGGCCCGCAACCAAAGACGAATTGATTGATTACGCGATCAGGACCGGTGCTCCACTGGAAGTAGTGGAAAACCTTCAGGCTATTGAGGACGAGGGAGACTCCTACGACTCTATTGAAGAGATCTGGGCAGACTACCCGACCGACGATGATTATCTTTGGAACGAGGATGAATATTAATCCCAAGGTTTTGGGAAACAATTAAAAAATAATATAAAAAGTCTCTTTTAAGGGGCTTTTTTTTTATTTAAAAAGTATTGAAAAAGAAAACCACCAATACACGAATTGTATAAATAATTATTCGTGTACCTGCCTGCCGGCAAGCAGGTTCGTGGTAAGAAAACATAAATAGTTCTTCGAGTTCCTATTGCTGAAGGGAAGCTTACGTTCCCCTTGCTGCTCGAACGGACAAAAATTATAAATTGACAAAACAGTGCTGCCCGGCAACACTTCAAAATAAATTTACATTATGGGAATATTAGATAACGTACTTAAAGTATTTGTAGGCGATAAATCAAAAAAGGACATTGGCCAAATACAGCCACTTGTTAACGAGATAAAGAAACACGAAGCAGCCATTGAAAAACTCTCCCACGATGAACTGCGGGCAAAGTCCGATTTCTTCCGAAAAGAAATAAAAGACGCCCAAAAAGAGGTGCAGGACCAAATTGATGCCCTTGAAAAACAATCTGAAAGCGAGGAAGACATCAACAAAAAAGAAGACTACTACAACCAAATAGACAAACTGAAGGACGACCGCTACGAAATTGAAAAAGCGACCCTTACCAAAATACTTCCCGAAGCCTTTGCCGTAATGAAAGAAACCGCAAAGCGATTTAAAAACAACGAAACCATTACCGTAACCGCCAGCCCTTTTGACCGGGAAATTTCCGCAATAAAGGAGTACGTAACCCTTGAGGACGACAAGGCCATTTGGAAAAACTCCTGGGATGCCGCGGGAAAACCCATTACTTGGGATATGGTACATTACGATGTACAGCTTATTGGCGGGGTTGCCCTGCACGAGGGAAAAGTAGCCGAAATGCAAACAGGGGAAGGTAAAACCTTGGTCGCCACGCTGCCAATGTACCTCAACGCCCTTGCCGGAAATGGCGTGCACCTAGTAACTGTGAACGATTATCTGGCAAAACGTGACAGTGCGTGGATGGCACCATTGTTTGAGTTTCACGGGATGACCGTGGACTGTATTGACAACCACCGTCCCAATTCTGCGGCGCGGCGGAAAGCATATTTATCAGATATAACCTACGGAACGAATAACGAATTCGGATTTGACTATTTGCGCGATAATATGGCGCATTCGCCGGATGATCTTGTACAGCGTCCGCACCACTATGCCATTGTGGATGAGGTGGATTCGGTTTTGATTGACGATGCGCGTACGCCACTTATTATTTCCGGACCCGTACCGGAAGGTGACCGCCACGAGTTCAACGAACTGAAACCTAAAATCAACAACATTGTTGAGGTT
This sequence comes from Aequorivita vladivostokensis, assembly GCF_000952855.1. Classification (GTDB taxonomy): domain Bacteria; phylum Bacteroidota; class Bacteroidia; order Flavobacteriales; family Flavobacteriaceae; genus Aequorivita; species Aequorivita vladivostokensis. The sequence goes on from NZ_JSVU01000005.1 coordinate 63,961, forward strand.
CAAAAAAAGTACTTGAACGGCGTGCTGGCTGAAGCCAAAAGACTTATAAAAGAAGGCGATGAAAAGGAAGGTGGCTTTCAATTGCTACGCGTATATCGCGGGTTGCCAAAGAATAAGGCACTTATAAAATTTCTTTCGGAAGAAGGGGTAAAACAAATTCTCCAAAAAACCGAAAACCACTATATGAGCGACAACAACCGTGAAATGCCAAAGGTTGATGCCGAGCTCTACTTTGTTATAGATGAAAAGAACAACCAGATAGAACTTACCGATAAGGGGGTAGATTATCTTTCCGGGGAAGGCGATCCCGATTTCTTCGTAATGCCAGAGATTGGAACTGAAATTGCCAAGATTGAAAGCAAGGGGCTTCCCGTAGAGGAAGAGGTGGAACTGAAAGAGGATCTCTTTCGTGAGTTTTCGGTAAAAAGCGAGCGTATCCATACCATGAACCAGCTTTTAAAGGCCTATACCCTTTTTGAAAAAGATGATCAGTATGTGGTGATGGACAATAAGGTGATGATCGTTGATGAGCAGACCGGCCGTATTATGGATGGTCGCCGTTATAGCGATGGGCTCCACCAGGCTATTGAGGCAAAGGAAGATGTGAAGATTGAAGCAATGACGCAAACTTTTGCCACCATTACGCTTCAAAATTACTTTAGAATGTACCGCAAACTTTCGGGGATGACGGGTACTGCCGTAACGGAAGCTGGTGAACTTTGGGAAATCTACAAGTTGGACGTGGTGGAAATTCCTACCAACCGTCCCATTGCCCGCCACGACCGCGAGGATAAAATTTATAAGACAAAAAGAGAGAAGTACAACGCCGTAGCGGAAGAGGTTACTGCGCTTTCAAAAGCTGGAAGACCAGTGTTGATCGGTACCACTTCTGTGGAAATTTCAGAATTGTTGAGCCGAATGTTGAGTATCCGGAACATTCCCCACAACGTATTGAACGCAAAGCTCCACAAACGCGAGGCAGACATTGTTGCCGAAGCCGGAAAAAGCGGTATTGTAACCATTGCCACCAACATGGCAGGTCGTGGTACGGATATTAAGCTGAGTGAGGAAGTGAAGAAAGCGGGCGGCCTTGCCATTGTAGGTACCGAGCGCCACGATAGCCGTCGCGTGGACAGACAGTTACGTGGCCGTAGCGGTCGTCAGGGAGATCCGGGAAGTTCACAGTTTTATGTTTCTTTGGAAGACAACTTGATGCGTCTCTTCGGAAGCGAGCGGATTGCGAAGATGATGGATAGAATGGGATTGAAGGAAGGCGAGGTGATTCAGCATTCAATGATTTCCAAATCCATTGAGCGCGCACAGAAGAAGGTGGAAGAAAACAACTTCGGGATCCGTAAGCGCCTTCTGGAGTATGACGATGTTATGAACGCACAACGGGAAGTGGTTTACAAGCGAAGATACCACGCCTTGTTTGGCGACAGGCTTCGTGTGGATATCGCAAATATGATTTACGATACCGCTGAAGTAATAGCAGAAAGCAACAAACTGGCACAAGATTATAAGAATTTTGAATTTGAATTGATCCGCTTCTTCTCCATGAGTTCTCCTATTTCAGAAAAGGAATTTGAGAAGATGGACACGCGTGAAATTGCCGGAAAAATTTATAAAGCTGCCTACGTCCACTATCAGAACAAGATGGCACGCAATGCTGAAATGGCTTATCCTGTAATCAAAAATGTATATGAAACACAGAAGGATAAGTACAAAAGAATTTTAGTTCCCTTTACCGATGGCGTTAAAACCCTTAACGTGGCCACCGATCTTGAAAAGGCCTACGAAACCGAAGGAAAGCAATTGGTGAACGATTTTGAGAAGAACATTACCCTTGCAATAATCGATGATTCGTGGAAAACGCACCTTCGTAAAATGGACGAACTGAAACAGTCTGTACAGCTTGCGGTACACGAGCAGAAAGATCCGTTGCTTATCTATAAGTTTGAAGCTTTTGAACTCTTTAAGGCTATGATTGAAAAGGTAAACAAAGACGTTATCTCGTTCCTTTTCAAAGGAGAGCTGCCGCAGGAAAACCAACAGCAAATACAGGAAGCGCGTGAAGTGAAACGCAAAGAAAACCTAAGCGAGCAGAAAGACGAAATCCCGAACATGGACGAGCGCGCCGCGCAATCCAGGGCAGCGGGCAACACCCAGTCGCAACAGCAGCAAGTTACCGAAACCATAGTACGCGAACGCCCCAAGATAAACCGAAACGACAAGGTGACCATCAAGCACGTGATGAGCGGAGAAAACAAAACCATGAAATTTAAGCAGGCCATTCCATTGCTCGATAAAGGTGATTGGGTGCTGGTGGATGAATAGTCTTTAGACGTGAGATTTGAGACATTAGATTTTAGATTATGGAAATCCCGAAGCTTCGCTCCGGGATTTTTTTTCAGGAAAACCAGTATCTTTAGACTTCAAAAAAAGAGGATTTATGAAAAAAATTTATATCGAGTTTAAATGGGCCATAATTTTCACCATCACAATGCTCTCATGGATGCTGCTTGAAAAAACCTTGGGCTGGCATGAAGAGCAAATTGCAGACCATCAATGGCTCACGCTTTTGTTTGCCCCTTTTGCCATATTGATGTATCTGTTGGAAATGCGCGAAAAGCGAAGACGTGCACATGGCGGAAAAATGACTTGGCTGCAAGGATTTATCTCTGGGGTTATACTCAGTGTGTTTGCCGCATTGCTATCGCCCTTGGCGCAATATATAACGCATAACTATATCACGCCCGAATATTTCAACAATGTGATAGAATACTCAGTAACCAACGATCTTATGACCCGCGAAAAGGCCAACGAATATTTTAACATAAACAGTTATATGTGGCAATCTGCCATTGGCGCCTTAGGGTTTGGGATAATTACCGCAGCAGTAGTTGCAATCTTTGTGCGGAAAAAGTAACCAAAAAGACATTCATACCGTAACTTTACAACTTCCGTTAAATCTTCGGAATCATTTTAAGAAAATGCGGGCATTAATTGTTTTTTTTGGACTTCTCCTCTATCCTATTCTTCTCCTTGGGCAAGAAAATGGTACGGTTTCCGAGTTGCTTAGGGAAGCACAAGGCAAGGTGTATTCCCAGCCCGAACAGACGGAAAAAATCGCGGAATATATAATCAAACAAGCCGAAAGCGATACCGTAAAGGCCCATGCCCTCCTCCTGCTTTCACAAAGTCAATACGCGCAGGGCAACCTGAACGGAGCCGCAAAAAATATACTCGAGGCCCAGGAACTCACAGGACAAAATGAGGATGTGGGACTAAATTTGCAAATATTGCAGTTCGCCATAAAACTGATGCGCGAATTGGGCCTGCACAACGTTGCACAACATTATTTAAGCATGCTCCATTCCCTGCAGAAAAAAACTGACAGCGACAGCGCCACCCAAATTGCCGCCATTATGACGCAAGACAGCGCAGCTGTGCGTTTGCAGGCCGATGATTATCGAAAAGCGGAAAGTCTCTTACTGCTTTCGCGAAAAGAATTTATAAACCTAAAAGATACCCTCGCTCTTTTTGAAAACGCCTTGCTCCTTTCAGAAGTTTATAAAAACACCTCACGTTTAGGCAAAGCTGCGGTTGTGCTTCAAGAGGAGCTGGACAAAATAGCCCCCAAAAATGGCGGAAGTTTTCAGGAATTGCAACTGCTTTGTCACTTGGGTGAAATTTCGTTTTCCGAAAAGGAATACGAAACATCAATCCAATTATATGAGCGTACCTTAAAGTTGGCAGAACTCTTCCGAAACAATTATTTCCAAAGCAAGTGTCTGGAAGGATTAAGTTTGAATTATCTAGCCCTAGAGGACGCCAAAAAGTTTTACGCTTTTAAACAAAAGACCGGAAACTTTGCGGCACTTGCACAAAATGACCGGAACCAAGCGGTTAATACGGTATTCAATTTTATAAGTGATTCTGGAAACCAGAAAATTCAAAGCTATCGGGACAGTGCCTACATCAAAATATACATGCTCCTTGGGTTTCTGGGCTTACTCCTCTTGGCCGGGTTAATGGCAAACCATTGGTACCGTACTCGGGCGAGGGAATACAATGCCATTTTAAAATTTATCCAACCCACCCCACAAGCAAAAGAACCCGAACCCGAACCCGAAAAGCTTCATTCGGAAAAAAGTTCGATTGTTCCCGAAGATATTGAAAGGAACCTGCTCAAAAAACTCGACGCCTTTGAGAGGGGAACTAAGTTTACCAATCAAGAAATGAGCATTGCATACCTTGCCTCCCTCTTTGATACAAATACTAAATATCTATCAGAGGTAATCAACAGGCAAAAGGGCAAAAATTTCAACAGTTATATCAACGAACTTCGAATTAATTACATCATCGAAAAACTAAAGACCGAACCTGTTTACTTCAACTATAAGATCAGCTATTTGGCTGAGGAGAGCGGGTTTTCATCGCACAGTAGTTTTGCTACCGTATTTAAGTCGGTCACGGGAATCTCGCCTACCAAATTTATGGATCTACTTCAAAAAAGAAAGGAAAGCGCATGAGGAATAAGGCTGTCATATCACTAATTCTCTTAAGCTGCCTGCTTCACGGAGAGTCGCTTTTTGCCCAGAAGAAGTTGGACAGTTTAGTAAACAGTGCCACAAGTATCATTTTTGAAAATCCGGATAAAGCCATCTCGTTGGGGCTTCAGGTATATGGCGAAGCAACCCAGGCCAAAACAAAAATTGGCGCCCTTATGCTTATCAGCAATTCCTACCTTTCCAAAAGAGAAAACAGCAAATCGTTGGAATATGCATTGATGGCTCGTGACCATTTAAACGAAATAAGCAGTATAAAAACCCGTATAAATGTACTGAACGCCATAGGCATGCAGCACCAACAATTGCGTATTTACGATAAGGCTATAGATTATCTGGACGATGCGCTGCTGCTATCCAAGCAGATCAAGAACCCGGATAGCCTTCCATCGCTTTTGGGCTATAATTATACCATTCGAGGTTTTATTTACCGAGAACAGATGAGCTGCGATATTGCCCTGAATTATTTTGACAAAGCGATTGTTCAATTCAAAAAGATAAGCGGAAATAATGCCATGACCGCAAACCTGAGCACCTTAAACTATAACAAGGGCAACTGCTTTCTGCAAATAGGGCAAATAGAGGCGGCCCGTGAAAGTTTCAACAGGGCGATAGCCTACGCGCAAGAGGTAGGCGCCAACAGCCTTTATGCCTTTGCCAAAAAAGGATTGAGCGAGGTTTATACCGTGGAAGGAAATTATGGGAAGGCCATTCAAGAATTGAAGGAGGCCGAAAAAACTTCAGAAAAGGTAGGCGATTTAATTTTGAACCAGGGTATTTATAAGAATCTTTCCGATAATTATTTGGCACTCAACAACCGTGAACTGTATAAAACCTATTCAGAAAAATACTCTGCTGTACAGCAGCAGATTTATGAGCGGGAGCAAAAAACCATTGACAATTCCATCAAAGCATTGATTGAGGAGAATAGATTGACCTCCAACAGTATCATTTCAAAAAATAACCGTATGATAATTGCACTTATTATTCTCGTTGTTTTGGTCTTGGGATTGTCTATTTATTTTCTTTTGAAAAACCGTCGAAAATTTCTTGTGGCGAAGGAAAAACTACAGCATCTGCAAGTTTAAGTTCCGAAACTTACTATTTCATTTAGAAAATATAAGATTCTAAAAATCAAATTTTTAATGAAACTCATGCTTTCAGATTTCGTGAATTTGAAAAGGCATATCCTTTTATTATAGTATTAATTAGCATAGTTTCGAACCCATTAAACTAAAATCTTTTAAAACAATTGACGATGAAAAAAATTACCTTTTCTGTAAAAAGTGTCCTTTTGGCATGCTTTCTCATAGGAGCTGTCTCAATGGAAGCCCAAGTAGAATTTAAGTTGCAAACGGAAATGTTTACACGTTTCAACGACGTAAACGATAATGGCCAAGGTGTTACCACGGGCCAATATTACGATTTTGCAAGCAACGTACTTATCAATATGGAGCCCGAAGCTACGGGTCTTGCCTCCATAAACAATAATGGAGATGTTTCTGGCCAAATGTATTTTGATGAGCCAAACGGCATTATGCAGCCCGCGGTGAAAAAGAACGGAGTTTGGACTCCCATAGGATGGTTTCCCACGGCCGATCCTGCCCAATCGGGATTTACCACTTATGGTATTTCTCCGAACAGCAAGTATGTAACAGGGCAGATGTCTATCGGGTGCTGCGATTTCGGCACTTTTTTATACGATACAGAAACGGAAGAGCTGTTTGAAGTTTTTGACCCTGCGGGAGAGACTTTGACGGCCTATGCGGTAACAAATGACGGTCTAATGGTTGGCTGGTTGGACCAGCCCGACGGCGGCGGAACTTTACGGGTACCGGCCTTCTTTAACAAAGATGGAGACATCACTTTAATTCCAGACGGTCAATTGCCGCAATTCAATACAAATACCATTGGGGACATAAACAGCTCCAACGTTATGGTGGGCGATTTTGATGGCCAGCCGTTTATTTATGATATGAATACCCAAACCTTCACGACCTATGATGCCCCACAAGGCAATAGCGCCACATTTACCAGCATTTCAGACAATGGAATAGCAGTGGGCTTTGAGGATGTGGATTTTCAGATAAGGGAAGCAATTATATATCATCCCGATTTAGGTGAACAACCGCTATATTTAAAGGATGTACTTTCAGATTTGGGCGTAACGATCAACACCGCCGATGGCATGTTGGGAACCGCGTACAAAATATCTGACAATGGAAACTATGTGGCAGGATGGGTAAACGGTCCCCCGGTATTTGCTGAAGGTTGGATGGCGTATTTAGACGACAGTATCTTGGGAACGCAGAATGTACTACAAAACACCGTATCTTTCTATCCAAACCCTGTGGAAAACGTGCTTCATTTAAATTCAAAAGAAATGATCGATTCAGTAGCTGTATATACTATTACTGGACAAAAAGTTTCAAATGTAACTTTTAATGAAAACCAGACTGAACTAAATCTTTCCAGCCTAGCGAGTGGCGTTTACCTTGTAAAGGTATCGAGCAATGGTAATGTGGAAAATTTAAAAGTGATAAAACAATAAGCAGACTCCCTAATTTTATGCACTGCGGTGCAGGCCCCTTTTCAAAGTTTGGAAAGGGGTTTTTTATTTTTTATAGGGGAAGGGAAGCAGGTTTCTGGAACAAGGCTGAAAGTGAATTATTGAAGGGATACATTGCTATAGGTGGAATTGATGGTAATGGTTTTGTTTGAACGGTTATTTTGGTTGAAACCTTTCACCAAAACTCTGCCTGCACTTTTGGATTCGTTCAATTGAAGGGTTTTGGGGTATTTCAAAGTAGATTTACTTCCGGTGAAATAGAAGGAAAACGCCCCACTGGGAATTTTCACTTTCGCATCGGTATTCTCAAGCCGGATGTCCAGCGTTTCAAAACCTTCGGAAATCCTATCTATTCTCAATTCGCCGAAAGAACCGGAAAGAAAGGCCTGATTACTGATGTTGCCAATGCGCACATCGCTGGAATTGGCCTGAAGATTTATGTTCTGTACATTTTCAATCTTACAATTATCTACGTATTTCACATTTAATCCACCCTGTTTCCAAACATTCACCACAATCGGGGCATAAGAGGCATTGATGAGGGTTTGTCCCCCATCAATGCTGTTTGCCGTAAATGGCGTATAATTTAAATTGGCCTTAACATTATTGGCATCTGCCATTTTCAGATCGCCGTGGCGCACGTTCACCTCAGTTTTGGTGTTTTTCGGCACGCGGATAATAATGGTTCTCTTTACTTTGCCGCTGTTCACATTGTCGTTACGGTTTCCTTGAATAACAATGGCGGTACCGTGCGGGCTTTTGGTGACAGTTTTGGTATAATTGCCTCCCTCGTCGTTATATTTTTTTTCAATTTCATTTGCCCAGGCTTCCATTTTTTTACCGTATTCCTCGCCCCAGGCTTCCATACGTTTTCCAAAATCCTCACCCCAAGCTTCCATTCGCTTTCCATATGCCTCGCCGATGCTGTCGGCCCGTTTTTCATCCCACGAATCCTCAAAGCTCTTGCCCCATTTCTCCATCTTCTTTTCAAAATCCTTTCCGAATCTTTTATCCATTTGGGCTTCAAATTTCTTCATATAGCCTTCCTCATCCTTTTGGAATTCCTCATAATCAAACTGGATGTTTCCAATGTTCTCCATCAAATCCTCGGGAAGGGGCGGCACTTTTATATTTTGGATCATAGGCATAACCATATCCTCCATCAACGGACCGATAAAGTCGAGATTGGGCATATCAGTCATCGCAAAGGGCTGGTTTCCCGCGTTGGATGTAATGGTTACTTTTTTACTGTTACCGGTAACCTGAAGATCCCAGTTTTTCATCAATTGCTCCTTCTCTTTTTCTGAAAGGTTTTCACCTTCAATAAATGCTTCTACCGCAACTTTGTCCTTGTTCCAAGTTTCAAAAACTACGTTTGTAAAGGAGGTGTTTACGGATACTTCTATATTATCGGCCACATTAAAGCTCTCCACATATTTTTTTTGTGAATACCCAAACGTGGTTGCCAAAAGTAGCACAAGCGCTGTACTACGTTTGAATGACTTTAAATTCTTCATTGTTTTGTTTTTTAAGTTCCTTTAATTTGTTTTTCAGTTTGAACAGCAAATCCAAACGAAGTTTCAAATTGTCGATCAATGCAGTTACGGTGGCTTCGGTGGGGCCTACCCTGCCCAGTTCGGCATTCAGTGCGGTATATTCCCTATCCAGTTCGGCAAGCCGCTGCATATAGCCATCTACCAAATCTTTATTGTCCTCGGTAATTTTTAATGACGCCAATTGCACGTTGATGCCGGCCATATAATATTCCTCCACCTTTTTAAGGTCTGGGGAAATATCCGCCAGGGTAAGTTTTGGTGTATCGGCACTTTCCACGGTTGTAGCGGGAATTTCCACTATGGCATTGGTTGCATCAGTCGCCACTTCGGGTTTGGATAACTGCTGATAGCCAAAAAAGCTCACAGTCAAAAGCACGACCACCATTGCCGCAATCTTTAACCAAGGGATGGTCGTGTGTTTTTCTTCGGAAATATTCTCTGAAAAAACCCCGTCCAGTTTGGCTTCAAATCGCGCTCGGTGCCCTTCACGGGGTTGGCGCGGTTCCGGCTGGTAATTTTCAAACATTTTTTTAATATCCTGTGCCATAGCGCAAGTGTTTAAGTGTTTCTTTCAATTTTGTTTTTCCCCGGTGCAGATAGGTTCTCGAGGCGTTTTCAGAAATCTGCAGTATCTCTGAAATTTCCTGATGGTCATATCCCTCAATCAAAAACAACTTTACGGTTGCCCTATAATTTTCCGGTAGCCCCTCAATGGCTGAAAGCACTTCGGAAATAGATATTTCATCAGAAATAGACCAATCCGATTCGTCTTCCACCATTGTAAAAACTTCTTCATTTAAAGATTGCAATTCCAACTTTCTGGACTTTAAGGTGTCCAAACAGGTATTTATCACAATCCGTTTTAGCCAAGCCCCAAAAGTGACGTCTCCTTTAAACTGGCTTAACTTTTTGAAAGCTTTAATAAAAGCCTCCTGCATCGCGTCTTCCGCGGCCGCGGTGTCCTTTAAATACCTACGGGCTATAACATACATGCCTTCGCAATATTTGTCATAAAGCGCCATTTGCGCCTTTCTATTGCATTGTTTGCATTGCTCGATAAGTAGTGAATCGGACAAACTTGATGGTTTTTTTGGTTGCTGTTCCCTTAAAGGACGACAAAAGATAAACGATGTTGCAGATTTTGATTTTTTTTTCTTGAAATTTTTCTCCAAAACAGTGTCAAACCAGGCTATTAAACTTACGGAGCCACAGCAAAACAATTTGCGGGAACCATTTAAATTTTTGTATCTTGGACGCAAAAATTCGCAAATACACTTTGTAATTTTACCGAAATTTTACTCCCCGATAATTTTTGGCATACATTATGTCTAAATATTTGAGAATTAGCTTATAAATTACTGTTAACTATTCATAAAAAAGTGTTTAGATTTTAGAAAGCAGTTATTTTTTATGCTAAATTTGATAAAATCATCAACCTATGAAAAAGAAATACGCAGATTTTGACAAATTGAACCGCTTGCTCGTGGCCTGTTTTGAGGCGGAGAAGCTGTACTATAATGCCGCGCAAGATGCCCAAACTACAGATTTGAAGCGGTTTTTAAACTATATGGCAGTGGAGCGAAACCGAATGAGCCACGACATTTCAAACGAGCTTCACTCACGCGACATAGAACCTCTAAAGCAGGATTCTGAAAAAGGAAATCTGGACCGTACCTGGCAGGAAATCAAGGACGCCTTGGAATATTTTGATGCCGATGCCATTGTGAAGTCCTGCATAAGCCGGGACCGTAATAATATTAAAAGATATGACGAGCTTTTGGAGCGCAGGGAACTGCCGGATAGTATTTTGGAATTACTCGAAAAGCAAAAGTATCAATTGGAATGGTATATAAAACAAGCGGCACAGCAGACCAAGAAAAGCCCCTTTGTGGAAACCCCAAAAGAAGAAAAAAAAGAAGAGCCCAGTAAGGAAAATGACGGGGGGAAAGTGATAAATTTAAAGGCAATGTAAAAAAGTAAAGCCCCGAAATTTCGGGGCTTTTTTTATATAATTTAATGACTATTCGTCAAGCAGGAGATTAAGAGTTACGGTAATATTATCACGCGTAGCTCGAGAATAAGGGCAAACCTCGTGAGCTTTATTTACAAGATCTTCACCTGTCTCTACATCTACCCCAGGCAAATAGCAATCCAACGTAGCCCGCAGTTGCAAATCGCCGTCCTTGGTCTTTCCTATTTCAATATTTGCCGTTACGCTCATATCGTCACCTAATTTTATTTTTTTGCTTTCGGCAACCATTTGTACCGCGCCCCCAAAACAGGCTGCATAAGCGCTGCCAAAAAGTTGCTCTGGGTTGATTCCCTTTCCGCCGTCACCGCCTAGGCCCTTTGGCACAGAAAGTTCCATATCAATTTTACCGTCATCGGTAGTTACGTGACCTTTTCTTCCACCCACAGCGGTTGACGAAGCTTCATATAAGATTTTCATTTTTTTCTGAGTTTTAAAATTATTAAATTTCAAGATACTACCTAAAACCCGTTTCTAAAAGAACATATTCATAAAATTGTCCTAAATTCACACTGTGGCAGAAAACAAAAAAAATAAAAGCGCATTGGCTGAACGGGAAGGTGTCCCTCAACCCACAACCTTAAACCTAAAAGTGGTAGAAGGCCTGAAAAAATTCAGGAAAAAAACTCCTTCCGTGGAAAGCCTACTCAAAGGCATTTTAAATCAAGACCAGGGCGCATTGAGCCAATCCATAACCCTTATTGAAAGTACGGCATTAAAACACCAACAACAGGCCAAACAAATTATTGAGGGTTGTCTTCCCCACGCCAATAAATCTATTCGCGTAGGTATAACAGGCGTTCCCGGCGTAGGCAAAAGCACATTTATTGAAAGCTTCGGAAAGCTGCTGATTTCCAAAGGAAAAAAAGTGGCAGTACTTACCGTGGATCCAAGCAGCAGCATTAGCAAAGGGAGCATTTTGGGCGACAAAACCCGAATGGAGGAACTGGTAAAAGAGCCCAATGCCTTTATCCGCCCCTCCGCCAGTGGCGATACCTTGGGCGGTGTGGCCCGAAAAACCCGCGAAACCATCATCCTCTGCGAAGCCGCAGGTTTTGATGTAATCCTGATTGAAACCGTGGGCGTGGGCCAAAGTGAGACCGCAGTCCATTCTATGACAGATTTCTTCCTGTTGCTAAAACTTGCCGGTGCCGGCGATGAACTGCAGGGCATAAAACGCGGCATTATGGAAATGGCAGATTCCATTGTTATCAACAAGGCCGATGGCGACAATTTGAAGGCCGCAAAGATGGCGAAAAACGAATTTAACCGCGCCCTTCATCTCTATCCCGCGAAGGAAAGTGGCTGGGCACCAAAAACACTTTTGTGCAGTGCCCTTAAAAATGAAGGCATTGCTGAAATCTGGGAAGTGGTTTCAAATTATTTTGAAACCGTAAAAGGCAACGGCTATTTTCAGTATAAGAGAAAAGAGCAAAATAAATTCTGGCTAATGCAAACAATTGAAAGCCGATTAAAAAGTGAATTTTATGCGAATCCTTCAGTGAAAATAGAACTCGAAAAACAATTGAAGGCAATAGATGAAAATAAAACGACACCTTTTGCCGCTGCGGAGAAACTGCTTTCCCTTAAAAGATGAAAAGTATAAATCTCCAATGATGGCTGCTATATTTTGAAGATATAAAATACATTTTAGATTTTACCCATTGGAATTTAGGTTACAATCCTTTCCCTATGTAATTTCACCGAAACGTAAAAAATAAGAAGTGTCAAAACTCCAAAAAGCACGGCAGATGACCCTATGGTTCCCAAGTCTAGCCCACCTTTATCGGTAGATTTAGTGAGCAAATCTCCAAAAGTGGCCCCAAAGGGTCTGGTAAGTACAAATGCTATCCAAAACAGAATAACGTTCGATATTTTGCTGAAAAAATGTAAAAGAGCGGTAATCAAGATTAGTGAACCTATCAAGAATGCTCCGCCGCTAAAGCCCAAACCTGAATCATCCGCCAAATAATCACCAAGCGCCGTTCCCAAAGTATTTGAAATTAAAATGGTTATCCAATAGAACATTTCGGGCCTAAAGTTTTTAATATCGGTAACCGAAAGCGACCCCTCACTTTTATACCAAACAAAAAGCATGGAAACGAGCATTATGGCCAATATGGATGCCCCCGTTGCGTAACCCAGACCCAAGGTTCTATCCATAAAATCAGACATCGTAGTGCCGGCCGTGCTTGTGGCAATAATAACCAACCAGTACAAAACAGGAATGTATTTTTTTACGCTCAACTGGGCTATTAGCGTTGCAATAAAAAAACCTATCAGAATTATGGAACTAAGCCCGTACCCAATATTGAAGGTCATCGACAGCATATCGCCCGCGGTTTCTCCCAAGGTGGTTGCGCAAATTTTCATTATCCAAAAAACCAATGTTACTTCAGCTACTTTTTTCATCTTCTTATTTTTTTACACAAACAGTCAAATTCTTTGGATGGATTGCAATCTCAATGTTCGGTTCTTTCAGCGTGAAAAGCCCACCATCCTTTTGGACCTTTAAAATTGTATTGTCCAAACCCTTAATTTCCAAAGCTCTAAGTTGTTGAAACCGCACTTCCTTTAACCAATGATGTTTTTTGAAAAGAAATAGCATGGTAAAAAGCATTAGTTTGAAACGTGAAAGTTCTGGCACGATAACCACATCCAACAATCCGTCCTGCAATGAAGCGCGGGGCGTCAAGCTCATTTTGTAACCCATTTCGTTTGAATTGGAAACAAAAAGCAGAAAGGGCGAAATCAATTCGGTGGTTCCGTTGTATTTCAGTTCCACTACATTTTTATAATGATATTTTTTCAGTGTTCGCAACGTGGATTTCACATAGCTGAATAGCCTGCGGGTAGTATTTTCCTCAAAGTCTGAAATGACGTGCGCGTCAAAACCAACGCCAACATTGCTGAAAAATGGCTTACCGTTTATTGTTGCCGTATCAATCGCGATTGTATTTTGGTTTTTAATGATGCTGAGCGCTTTCTTAAAATTCTTCGGAATTTTCAAATTGGAAGCCAATCCATTGCCCGAACCCATCGGCAAAATTCCCAAAAATACCGAAGTATTCACCAAACAGGAAGCTACTTCATTAATGGTTCCATCGCCCCCACAGGCAACTATAATTTGCGCGCCTTCTTCAATGGAAGCTTTTGTGAGGGCCGTGGCGTGTAAAACAAATTCGGTTTTCTTTATTGAAATTACAAATTCGGACTTCGGAAAATAGGCTTCCAACATATCGGTGGAAAGTTCATTTTTCCCTTTCCCCGCAATTGGGTTTACAATAAAATGAAGGTTAGTTTTCAAGTCCCAAACTGTTTAGTTTCAACCCACCATTTGAAAATAAATAGTCCGCGGTTTGATAGTTTGAAATTATTTCCTTCAGAAAAGTTTCATCTTCTTTCAGCGGTAAAAGTTCGTTTGTTTCACGGTTCCATTGATAACAATTTGAAACCTTTTTGTCGCCCAGAACCATCACTTTGTCATTGCCCTTTAAAAGACCGAGCTTTCGATATGTGCCCACAAAAGCGCGCGCTTCCTCAGGTTTCATCTTTAAAATATCCGTTCCGTATAAATTGGAATTGTAGTTCCAATTTAAAAGTGAAAACAAGGTTGGAAAAATATCTATCTGCGAAGCCATTTTATCAATCTTTAGGGGCGGAGTGTTTGGCAGATTTAGTATCAATGCGGGAATGTGATAGTTTTTTACATCCAGTTCCTGCCTGCCAGCGCTGGAGGCGCAATGGTCCGCCATAATTATAATGACCGTGTTTTTGAACCACTCCTTTTGCCGTGCCTTTTTTAAAAATTCGCCAATCGCATAGTCGGTATATTTTACGGCCCCACTTCTCCCCGAACCCGATGGAATGTCTATTTTTCCTTTCGGATAGGTGTATGGTCTGTGATTGGAAGTTGTCATCACAAAATCGAAAAACGGTTTCCCTGCACTGTGGGCCTCATCGGCAACTTTGATTACTTTGTTGTAAATATCTTCATCTGCAATTCCCCAAGCATTTTCAAAAGTTACCTCATCATCCTCAATATTGGTGCGGTTTGTGGTAATGCTTTCGTCCATCAAAAAACCGCGGCCACGGTCCACGATGTTGAACCCGTTTCCGCCAAAAAAGCTGTTCATATTGTCAAAATAGCCATCACCACCGTAAAAGAAATTTCTGTTATAGCCTTTCTGCCTAAAAACCTCACCAATAGTGAAAAGTTGCTGGTTGTTTTCGCGCTTCACGATGCTTCGGCCCGGAGTTGGCGGAATGGAAAGCGTAATAGCTTCCATCCCCCGAACGGTACGGGTTCCCGTGGCAAAGAGGTTGGTGAAAAACAGACTGTGGTTTGAAAGGGAATCCAAGGTGGGTGTAATGTTTTCGGTATTTCCAAAGCTTCCGAGAAACTTTGCGCTAAGGCTTTCCACACAAATAAAAATCACGTTGGGCCTTTCTTCGGGCAGCGAATCTGTATTCAAAATATTTCGATAAATCAATTCCTTTTCAGGGAAAAGCAGACTGTCGCCGCGCTTTTTAAATTCGTTTTTTACTTCGGAAAAAGCTTCGTTTAGAGGCAGAGTTTTGTAAAAATCTGTAAATGAAAGCTCGTTATTTTGAAATGCAGCAAAGAAAGAATAAATCCCAGTTTTTGCAATTTCGTTGTTGTACCGGTTTTCAAATTGCTCGGCATCCTTGTTTTTTACGAAGAGCGCAAAAACCAGAACAGTACCAAAAACCAGCAGTGTGGGGAACAGCTTCTCCCCAAAAGTACTTTCGCTTTGAAATGTTTTCTTAAAAATGCCCATTCGCACAGTGATAAAAAGAAGCGCTGCCGTAAGTATTAAAATTCCGCTCACCAATAATGGAATGGGATACGATTCGTTGATGTTCTTTACTACTTCATACGTGTAAATAAGATAATCTACCGCAATAAAATTGAACCGGTTTTTGAATTCTTCCCAAAAAGTGATTTCCGCAAAAAAGGAAAAAAGAAAAATCACAAGCCCCAGGGAATAGGCGAACCAGGTTACTATTCTATCAAAAATTGACCCGTGACACCGCCGTGGAAGCAACAATAAATACAGGGCATACGGCAGCGCGAAAAACGAAACCGTGCCCAAATCAAACAGGAAACCTATTAAGAATGTATTTGCTATTTTGAAAAAAGACAGGTCTATTTCCTTAAACACCCAAACCACAAAAATGAGCCGTAGGAGGGTGGATAGCATGATAAAAATTTTTACAAAGTAAAAAAGCAGTTTAAACCGGGAAGGGAATAGTTTGGACACGTTGAAATCAATTTAAGTACGAAGGTAGTGTCTAAACTGAAGAGCCCCTATTTATAGTGTCCCGGGGATGTCCTATATGGTTATGTTGGACATATTCTGCAGTTATTTTAGCGATTTTCGGTACTCGGTGGGCGTAACGCCCTTGTGTTTTTTGAAAGTGGCGTAAAAATTAGATTTTGAACTAAAGCCCACCTCACTGGCAATTCCCAGCAGGGAAAAGTTGGAATAGTGGGCATCGTCCATTCTTTCCAAAAAAGCCTCCACCCGGTAGCCATTCACAAAATCCTGAAAATTGGTATTCATATGGGTATTCAATATTTCAGAGATGTATTGCTTCGGGATTTGCAACCGTTCGCCCAAAGAAGTCAGGGAGAGCTTGCTGTCCATAAAGCCCTTTTCTTCTTCCATAAAAGCCGTGATTTTTTTAGTATAACTTTCAACCAAATCTTCCTTTAGCCCCGACGTCCGGTACTTTTTTATTTTGGCGAAAGGAACTATTTCTGAAGGTGACACAACCAGTTTCCAAGCCATAAAATAGAAAAGAAAAGCAATGATTATAAGGGTTAACGCATTGTTCTCGGGATTGCTGAAATACGGAATCTGCCCAATATTGAACCATCCCAAAATTTCATTTGCCAAAGACAGCCCCATAAGAAGGGCCAAAGGAAAAATAAAGAACGCCATCCATTTCTTCCTATCGGATTTAAGGATGGCCCAAATGGTAAACAGCAAGTACGACAGGAAGCCCAATTCTACCAAAAGCTCTATTATTTCAACAAGCATGATATCTTCAGCGGCATTGTATTTCTCGTAAAGCTCAATGATGAAATACAGCAGATTGGGCAAAAAGAAGAGCAGATGTCGGGGTTTAAAAACTTCGCGTTGGGAAACGAAATACATTACAAACAACAGCAGAAAGGTGATAAATAGCGAAGAGTCAAAAAAGAACCAATCTACTTTTTCCTCGAAAAACCCGTTGTCGTCATCGCCAATAATATAAAATATAATGGACGCAATACTTCCTATGAGTAACCAAAAGGTGGGTTTTTGGTATTTTTCCCTGTTGGCCATCAAAGCCACGATAAGAAAAACCCCTTGCAATAAGATGATTATTTGAAGTATTTTCAGCATTTAGAAACGGAAAGGAATGAAGCCCGAAGTTAAAAATTATTTTTAAACCATTCGGTCTGCGCCTCCAATCCCGCTTTTAATGTAGTCTGTGGATTATAGTTCAATAATTTTCTGGCCTTGTCGATATTTGCTTTAGTTCGCGATTGGTCGCCGGCGCGGGGCGGTTTCCTTTCGGTTGCAATTTTGGTTTGAAGAATTTCCTCCACCGTTGCAATGCCCTGTGCCGTGGTGCTTTCGGTTTCGGTGCCGAGATTGAAAATTTCTCCGTTGCAAATTTTTTCCTTTCCAAAAACACTCACAATTCCGTCAACAATATCCTGCACATACGTAAAACTGCGCAAATGCTTTTCGCTGCCTTCAAAAAGCGGGAAGACTTTGTTGTTCAGCCCACAATCTATCAGTCGGGTATAAAGTTTGTCAGGCCTTTCGCGCGGGCCGTAAACGGAAAAGAGCCGAAAGGACGTTCCCTGCAATTTCTGTTCACGGGTTTTTGCCAGTACCAATTGCTCTGCGGCGAGCTTGGTAACGCCGTACCACGAAGCAGGTTTGGGCGCAACGGTTTCGGGGAACGTCGCTTCAAGCCCGTAAATTGAAGAGGTGGCAATGTTTACAAAAAACGGCCGCTTCAGAAGCTTTTCAGCAAAAGTTATCAAACGTTGCGTCGCCAAAATATTATTGCTGAAATAATCCTCAAAAGTAGATTTATCCGAGATTCCGGGATGGGCGGCAAAGTGGAAAATATAGTCGAGGTCGTTTGGAAGCTTTGCGGCCAAATTATCCGTTCGCAAATCCAAATTATATACTTCAATGTTTTTTTCGCTCAGCGCCTTTGCGTTCAGCGTCTTCAGGCCAAGATCGTAATAGGGCGAAAAATTATCGATGCCGATCACCTCGTGGCCCATTTCACCTAATCTTTCCGCAGTGTGGGAGCCGATGAAACCAGCCGCGCCCGTAACAAGTACTTTCATAAAATCTGTTTCAGTTGCAAAAATAGCATCTTTTTTAGGCAATCACTTTTATTATTATGAATTATCCGAAATACACACATAAACTTTTAAACCTATAAACTTCTAAACTAAAAAAATTACTTTTGCAGAAACCTTTTCAAAAATCTCAATGTACGAATTCACCATAATTGTACCCGTTTATAACGAAGAAGAAAACCTGCAACGGGTGGAAAAGGAACTACTAGCCTACACACAAATTGCTACCAAAAAAACTTCTATCCTTTTTGTAAACGATGGTTCAAAGGACAACAGCCAAGCGCTGATTGAAGACATCTGCAACCGAAACGAAGCTTTTCATTTCATTTCGTTTAAGGAAAATCGCGGCCTCAGCGCTGCCATAAAAGCGGGTTTTGATTATGCTGAAAGTCCGCTGGTGGGTTATATAGACAGCGATTTGCAAACCGACCCAAAAGATTTCAACCTGTTGCTAAAACACATTGGCGAATACGATTTGGTAACGGGCGTCCGCGCCGACAGAAAGGACAAGTTTGTGAAAAATATGTCATCCAAAATTGCGAACGGTATTCGCCGCGCCTTTACACACGATGGCATGGATGATACGGGCTGCCCGTTGAAAGTGATAAAGACCGATTACGCAAAACGCATCCCAATGTTTAAAGGGCTTCACCGGTTTCTGCCTGCGATGATTCTTTTGCAAAACGGCAAAATAGTACAGGTTCCCGTAAAGCATTTTCCGCGAATGGCCGGCACGGCAAAATTTGGACTTTGGAACCGTTTGATTGGCCCTTTGATGGACTGTTTCGCCTATCTTTGGATGAAGAAAAAATACATCAACTACGAGATTAAAAGCAAGGGATGAGCAACTGGATTGTGTACGGCATTGGCTTTTTGGCACAAATCCTTTTCAGCGGAAGGCTTATCGTGCAATGGATCCTTTCCGAAAGAAGCAAACGCATCATCACGCCTTCCACATTTTGGAAACTGAGTTTGCTCGCTTCTTTTCTGCTTTTTGTGTATGGGCATTTGCGCGACGATTTCGCCATAATGCTCGGGCAAGCGCTTACATATTATATCTACATCAGAAATCTACAGTTGCAGGGCGAATGGCAGAAATCGCCAAAATGGTTGCGGATTTTTCTGTTTATTTTTCCAATTTTGATAGTTGTTTACGCTTACAACAATGGCGAATACGACATCGAGAAACTTTTCAATAACGAAGACATTCCGCTGTGGCTGTTACTTTTGGGGATAATTTCACAAATACTTTTTACCCTTCGTTTTGTTTATCAATGGATCGTTTCCGAAAAAACAAAAACCTCGCAATTGCCAGTAGGCTTTTGGCGGATGAGCGTTTTGGGAGCTTCGCTGATTTTAACCTATGCCATTTTCAGAAAAGACCCCGTGCTTTTTGTGGGCCATATAGCAGGCTTGATTATATATGTGAGAAATATTTTTATTTGGAAAAAACAGGCACGTTATGAAATTTGAAAGGAACTATCTGCTACTTCTTTTGCTCACCTGCGCCGCTATTTTCTTCGTGAATTTAAATTCGCTGCCGGTAAACATTATGGAAGCGCGAAACTTCATCACTGCCCGCGAAATGCTGAATGACGGCCATTGGCTGCTCACAACCATCAACGGCGAACCGCGTTACCAAAAACCCCCGCTTCCCACTTGGCTTACTGCTTTTTCGGCAGCAATCTTTGGAATAAAAAGCGTTTGGGCGCTGCGGCTACCAGCGGCGATTATGACGCTTTTTCTCGTACTGTTTTCGTATAAACTCGCAGAAAAACTTACTTCGGAAAAATTATATGCTTTTATAAGCTCGCTGATAATGGCGACCTCCTTTTACATCGTTGCCTCCGCCCGCGATGGGCAGTGGGATATTTACACCCACGGGTTTATGGTAATCTGTATTTATCTGCTCTACTTATTTTTCATAAAAGAAACCCACAAATACCGAAATGCACTTTTAGCGGGACTCTTTTTTGGCTGTTCGTTTTTAAGCAAAGGGCCCGTTTCGCTTTACGCCCTACTCCTACCCTTTTTGATTGCCTTTGGAATTGTTTACAAATACAGAAATTTTAAAACTCGGTGGTTGCCACTTCTTGCGTTTTTGGCCGTGGCTTTTGTGGTTTCGTCTTGGTGGCATTGGTACACGCTGACCTTTGATCCCGCCGCAGCGGAAATTACCAAAAAGGAAACCACCAACTGGATAAGCTACGAAATAAAACCGTTTTATTATTACTGGAGCTTTTTCACCCAAAGCGGGGTTTGGACCATTCCCGCGTTTATAGCCCTGCTCTACCCCTATTTAAAAAATCGTGTTTTCAATAAAAAGGCATATCTGTTTACCTTTCTTTGGACGATGCTTTCGGTGATTTTACTTTCCCTGATTCCCGAGAAAAAGTCGCGCTATTTATTGCCAGTCTTAATTCCGATGGCGCTAAATACGGGTTTTTATATCGAATATCTCTTCCGAAGCTTTAAAGAGTTGAAAGATAAACGCGAAACGATTCCAGTCTATTTCAACTTCGGTTTAATTGGTTTTATAGGCATAGCTTTCCCCGTTGGCGGCTATATTTTTCTGAAAGATGGACTTTCAGGAAACTGGGTTTGGTTTGTGCTGCTTTCCATCGCTTTATTTTCCATCGGAATTTTTATGTTCAGAAATCTTTTCCGAAGAAAAATTGCAACCGTTTTTTATTTAACCATCGCTTTTATTGTTGCCGTGATTTGGTTCGGCCTACCGCTCAGCAAGGCCATAACCATAAACCCAGACTACAAACCGTTTTCTGAATTGCACAATTTTGAAGAAAAAGAGAACATAAAAATCTACGAATTTTCAGGAATGACGCCCGAACTTATTTGGGATTACGGCGAAAAGATGGAAATGCTAAATAAAGACGGCGAATTTATAACCCCTGCCGAAGACCGTTTTGGGGTTTTGGTTTCAGAGGAAAGTTTAGAGCATTTTAAGGAAGTTTACCCCAACTTCAAAAGAGAGCATATTGCCCGTTACGATATGAATCCGAAGGGACCGGACAGCCGCACGCATAAAACGAGACTATATCGGGAATTGTTTATTGTTTCCAAGAAGTGATGCTCTCAAACCTAACAGGTTTTGAAAACCTGTTAGGTTTTTTGTGTTTTAAACTTCCGCTGCCCCCACTTCTGTATAAGATAAAACAACCAACCCGTCAACCCACCAAAGGCCATTCCCGAAATTACATCCAATGGATAGTGAACGCCCAAATAAATTCGGCTATAACCTGTAATTACTGCCCAAAACAACAAAAGGAATGGTAAATATTTGTACCATTTTTGAAGGCTCAACCCGAGAAAAACGGCCGCTGCCATAGAACTAGCAGCGTGGGCGGAAAAATAACCAAACCTACCACAACCATCCGCAACGTAACGCATTAATGGTTGCAGTTCTTCCACTTTGCACGGTCTTGGGCGCTTTATTCCGTATTTAAAAAGGCTGGCGATTTGGTCGGTGGCGGTAATCATTAATGCAACACAGACTATGATTACCAAAGTGCCTTTCCAGCCGTAATGTTTAAAGACTAAATACAGAAGAAAAGCGTACAACGGAATTGACGACCATTTTTCGGTAACAAACCGCCAAAAGCCGTCCCAAGAAGTGTTTCCGAGATTGTTTAGAAAAAGGAAGAGTTCGGTGTCGTATTTTAGGAGTTCGTCGAGCATTATTCTGTAGTTCTAAAAGTCAATAAAATTCTCACCACGAATACACGAATTATTATGTTAAAACATTCGTGTATTCGTGGTTATTTAAATTTAATCCTCATCATACCTCGCAATCTCCCGATCGTAAAAATCGTTTGCACCCTGTATTAAATTTTCGGCCTCCGTCTCCAGTTCCTTTTGGTCCTGCGCATCAAAATCCTCCAGCCATTCCACCTCATCGTTTTCCAGATTAATTATAAAACGTGGGAATTCAGTATGTATTACGAAAATCGCAGTGGGATAATCGCTGTTGTCGCCGAGAAGGTATTTTGGAAAATCCATTTTTTTAGGTTTATTGTTTATTATTTATGGTTTATTCTTTATTGTTAGTGGATGTTGAAAACTGAAAATCAAATCCTTCAAAAAGCACCCGGCACCCAGCACCCAGCATCCCTCATCCAGCACCCAAACGTATCAATTTCTTCGAAAGATAATTAAATCTGATGAATAACATAATGCCGCTTGCCGAAAGCCCTGCCAGCAACCCGATCCAAATGCCCATACTTTCCAAGGAAGTTTCCATACTTAGGTAATACGATATTGGAAAGCCAATAATCCAATAGGCAATAAAAGTAATGACCGTTGGAATCTTTACATCCTGCATTCCGCGTAGGGCGCCAAGTGCCACCACTTGTAAGGCATCGGTAAACTGAAAGATAGCTGCAATAATCAACAATTGGGCGGCAATGGTTACCACTTCCACATTATCGGCAAAGTCGGCTACGCTGTCATAATCAAGAAATATCTTCGGCAGGGATTCATTAAAGAGAATAAAGAAAACCGCAAAAACCAGCGCCAGAATAGAAGTGAGCAACCCAATGGAAATAGCCACCCGCCGCAGTTCCCTAAAATTCCTCAAGCCTTTTTGGTTGCCTACGCGAATCATCGCGGCCACGCTAAAGCCCATCGCCACCATAAAGGTCATACTGGCCAAATTCAAGGCAATTTGGTTTGCCGCCTGCGGGTTCTTCCCCAAGATTCCCGAAAGCCACACCGCCGAAGTAAAAATACCCACTTCAAAAAACATCTGCATAGCCGAGGGAAAGCCGAGGTTCAGCAGTTTCTTCAGCATCGCTTTGCTGAGGGTAAAGATTTTTATATTCGTAACAAAATAGCGCGATTTTTCCTTTCGGCTCAAAAGATACCACAGATAGCCCACCATCACCACGCGAGATGCCAACGTACCGATGGCCGCACCGACCACCCCCAGTTCGGGCGCGCCAAACTTTCCGAAGATAAACATATAGTTGAGCAGCACATTCACCAAATTCGCCACAATGGTAGCATACATCGGGAAACGCGTCATGGACAGGCCATCGCTAAACTGCTTAAACCCCTGAAAAATAATCAAGGGTACCAACGATGCCGCGACCAAGGTAAGATATGGCATGGCCAAATCGACCACCTCGGGCGGTTGTTTCATCACATACATCAACGGTTTGGCGAACATTACCACGGCAAAGAGGGCAAGCCCCAACACAATACACAAAAACAGCCCGTGCTTAAAGGAAGATTTTCCCCTCTCGCGGTTGCCCGCCCCATCGGCCTCTGCCACCAATGGCGTGATGGCAGTTGAAAACCCAACGCCCAAGCTCATGGCCACAAACATAAAACTGTTCCCCAACGAAACCGCGGCAAGCTCGGCACTGCCCAACTGCCCCACCATAATATTGTCCACCAGGGCCACCACTTGATGCCCCAGCATACCCAAAATTACGGGCGTGGCCAGTTTGGTGTTGTACTTAAATTCTTTGGTGTAGTCGGAAAGCGCCAAGTCGGAAAAAATTTTGCGCAAAGATAGTAGTTGTGTTTTTTAGAATAGCTTTGTATTTCATTAAAAAAGTTAAGAGTTAAAAGTTAGGCGTTATTGGTTTCAACGCATAACTCTTAACCCATAACTCTTAACGTAAACCTCGAGAATGCCCAGACCCCAACTAAAATCCATTACCGAAAAAGAAAAGAAGACCAGCGTCAAGGATTCTTTTAAAGCGCTAAAGACCATCCCGCGGTTTTTTAAGGAAATCTATCGCAGCAGCCCGAAACTGTTTCTGCTGAATACTTTTGCCAGGCTCATAAATGCCTTCACACCCGTGGTTATCCTTTGGGTGGGGAAAATGATTATTGACGAAATCATCCTACAGGTTTCCCTGGAAAATCAAGACTTCACCCAACTCTGGAACCTCGTAATCATCGAATTTTCCGTTGCCGTACTTTCCGATCTCTTGGGAAGATTGATAAACCTGACCGACGGCCTTTTGGGCGATTTATATTCCAATATGTCTTCCGAAAAAATAATCCGCAAGACCGCCGAGCTCACCATTGCCCAACTGGAAGACCCGGAATTTTACGACAAATTGGAACGCGCCCGCACCCAAACCAACAGTCGGGTAGATTTAATGACTAATGCGCTGGGGCAAGCGGAAAGTCTGATTTCTATGGTTTCGCTGATTGCGGGCTTGATTTATTTTGAGCCTATTTTGATACTTATCTTGGTGCTCAGCATCATTCCCTCGTTTATAAACGAAGCCAAATTTAGCAGCACGCGATATTCGTTGGCGCGCAGTTGGACCGCCGAACGCCGCGAACTGGATTACCTTCGCTTCATCGGCGCCAACAACCAAACCGCCAAGGAAATAAAACTCTTCGGCCTGACCGATTTTATCGCGGAACGCTTTAAAAAACTTTCGAACGACTATTACCTCATCAACAAAAAGCTATCGCTCAAACAGAGTCTCTACGGCTCGCTGTTCAACATTCTCGGCGTGCTCAGCTATTACGGCGCCTATGTGTATATTATTTTGCGGGTACTCACGGGTGTTATTACCATTGGGGAACTCACCTTCCTTTCCGGTTCCTTTAACCGTTTGCGCAACAACCTGCAGGGCTTCTTTTCGCGCTTTACCCGCATTTCCGAAAGCGCGCTCTATCTGCAGGATTATTTTGACTTTATCGATTTGACTATTGAGCAAAATGCCGAAACTAAAACGCCTATGCCCAAAACCATTAAAGAAGGGTTTCAGGTGAACAATCTACACTTTGCCTACCCCGGTAGCGAGGGAGAAGTGTTGAAAGGCGTTACCTTTTCCCTAAAGGCAGGTGAAAAAATGGCTTTCGTAGGCCAAAACGGCGCAGGAAAAACCACGCTTATAAAACTCTTCCTCCGTTTTTACGAACCCACGCAGGGAGAAATCCTCTTGGACGGCATCAACATAAACCAGTTTGATGTGGACGAATACCGAAAACGTTTCGGCGTGATCTTTCAGGACTTTTTTAAATATGAGTTTACACTGCGCGAAAACATAGCCGTGGGCAATATAGACCAAGTGCAGAACGACGAAATAATTAACTACGCCGCCAGCAAAAGCCTCGCGGAACAAGTGGTGACCGAAATGGTGGACGGGCTGGAGCAACGCCTAGGCAGAAGGTTTTACAAAGGCACCGAATTGAGCGGCGGGCAGTGGCAAAAGGTGGCTCTGGCCCGCGCCTATATGAAGGATGCCGATGTTATGGTACTGGACGAGCCCACCAGCGCGCTGGATGCCCAGGCAGAGTTTGATGTTTTTGAACGCTTTATAGCCCTCACCAAAGGCAAGACCAGCATTATTATTAGCCACCGCTTTAGCACCGTACGGATGGCAGACCGTATTTTGGTATTGCAACACGGCCAAGTGCTAGAGCTGGGCACGCACCAGGAGCTAATGGCAAACCCAAAATTGTATGCGGAGTTATTTAAGTTGCAGGCGGCGGGGTATCAATAATTCAGAATTATGAATTAAAGGTTTGGAAATAAAATGTAAATTGAAGGCATAAAAAAACCCGGATTCATCACCAGCATCTAATATCTGGGAGAGGAATTACCGGGACAGCACGGCACAAATATACAAAAAAATGGACAGACATTTCTACGAAAAAGTTTTTTCCACCCAACGAATGGACAAATACTTTAACCGTTACCCTAACGATGAAGCAAAAGCAATCGTTCACTATAAAACAAATATTGAACTTTCAGAGGCATTTTACGCTGTCCTTTCAATGTATGAAGTTGCTTTTAGAAATAGTTTAAATAGAGAATTGACTGAGTATTTTGGAACTGTTGATTGGTATTTAAAAATTGCTTCTGTATCGGGATTGAAAAATTTGAACGGTAGCATTCAAACTGCTCAAAAACATATTGCCAACAGAAACGAAACAATTACCGCAAATAAGGTAATTGCAGAATTAACAATGGGTTTTTGGGTAAGACTTTTCAATGCTGAATACGAACTTATACTGTGGAAACCTTTGCGGAAAGCTTTTCCCTATTTGGAAAAAAGTGAAAGACAGCGCAATAATGTTTCTGCCCCAATAAACAAGATCCGTGATTTTAGAAATAGGGTTTTTCACCACGAGCCCATTTCTTGGAATTTATATAGGCTTATTGAAACCCACGAAAGAATATTAAAAGTAATGGGTTGGTTAAATGAAGATTTACCTAAAGTTGCTAAAGAAATTGACCGAGTTCCCAATATTATAAAGAATGCGCGTCAATCAGGTATTTAAAATTTCCAAAATTGTACTCGGAGTTGTTTAAGTTGTAGGCGGCGAGGTATCATTAGGCATAAACCCTTTGGTTTACTAAAGATTATTTTTGTAACTATGTAATACTAAAATTTTGATTATGGCTATATTATTAGTTTTCGCTCTGCTTATTATAATTGTGGTATTGTATGATCGAAATAAGCAGAAGGAAAAGGCTCATACAGAAATTCGAAATAATGATATTGAATTTTATCAAAATCTGGCCAATAATTCAGAGTTAAATTTTAGCTATGAAAAAATAAAATATGTATTTACTAAAATTGAAATTAGAGAAAATGGGTTCTATAAAATAATGAGTGCTAATAATAAGCGCTATTGGTTTGAAGCTCGAGGTACATCTAAAAATTCTCATTTTTTAATTTTTGCACAATTACATACTACAAAAATTACTATTCAACATTTAGATACTTCTAATGGATCGAATGATGGAGAAGTTTGGAAAAGAAAAAAAGAATTGAGATTAATACAGGAATTTGATTACAGTATTCTTGATAAAGACGAGATATACACTAAAATTTTTGAAATAATTGATGAAATTTCTACTAAAATAACCTAAATTCTTATTATAGATTATTTGAACTTTCCCCCGCTAGCGCACATTTGCAACGTGTGCCCGCAACAGTGAGAACACAACCAAAAATACATATCAAATGAAAAGCTATAAGTTAAGCGAAGCCGAAGACCTTTTAATAGGAAAGAAAGGCACAAAAGAACGGGATGAATATGAATTTGAACTAAAGCTTGAACTCCCCTCTGGCGCGCATTTGCAATGCAAACTTTCTCAATTACAGAACATAGATTACTAAAAGTACAATATACATTACCAATTGCAACACATACAAAGGCAATCACAACTCCCGCAAAGCCATTTACAACTCCCGCAAAGCCATTTGCAACTCCCGCAAAGCCATTTGCAACTCCCGCAAAGCCATTTGCAACTCCCGCAAAGCCATTTGCAACTCCCGCAAAACCATTTGTAACTCCCGCAAAGCCATTTGCAACTCCCTCAAAGCCATTTGCAACTCCCGCAAAGCCATTTGCAACTCCCTCAAAGCCATTTGCAACTCCCGCAAAGCCATTTGCAACTCCCGCAAAGCCATTTGCAACTCCCGCAAAGCCATTTGCAACTCCCTCAAAGCCATTTGCAACTCCCGCATAGCCAATTGCAAACCCGTTAAAACCAATTGCCCCACTATCGCGAGCGTACTGCTTATAGTAATGAAGAATAAACCTACTAAACACCAAACATATTTATCAACTTTATTACATACTTTTAACCCATCTAAAGCAATAACAATCACACTTCTTTCGCTAAATGAAACCATACAAATCGCTTAAAGCCACCATTCTCTTTCTCGCTATCACAACACTCCTATCCTGCAACAACGATGAAAAAAACAGCAATACAGACCAAGCCAAGAATCTAATTGGAGTATGGCAACGCAGCGACTTTAGCGCGGAATATGACTATAAACTGTATTTTAATACGGAAGGCAACGGCTACAGTACCGAATTCATAGCCCAGCCGGACGGCACTGCAATTTCAAACCTGCGGCCCTTTAGCTGGAGCAGCAGCGAAACCACCTTAACCCTAGATTATGAGGACGGCGCTACCGAAAGCACCTCCTTTAGCATAAACGCAAGCGGACAATTGCTGGCTTCAGGCTTAGGCAATGTACCCTTCAATAAGCTATAGTGTTTTCTGCTATACTGGTTTAGCGCTACTCGTGTGTGCACTCGTCTGTTACAAAAGTCTTAAATCATCTTTAAAAAAATCAATTTAATGTAACTTGCCGCCCTATAAAAAAGTGAAAAATATGCAAGACGCCCAAATGCTCAATTATATAAAAGAAGTACTAAAAAATATGCCTTCAGATTGGCTAAACCTAACCACCCACAGGCTCGATATTTATGATGAAAGCTTGGCAAAGACCCAGTTTTTGGAGCAATTCGAAACCCTTTACAATGAAAATAATGCCGAAACTGCATCCCTAAAACAATTGCCCACCGCCTACGATTATATCCGCTTGGGGCATCCGCTTTCCAGTGTATTGGAATGGGCGATTGCCAAGACAAACAATCTAAACCCCGGGAACGTCATCAGTTTTGCCTCAAAAACAGCCCCTGTGCTGGCAATCCTTCGGAAGAATTTATTGGCAAACAAAAACACCCAAATTCTTTATACCGATGCCCTGCCCTCGTTTTTCGATGCTGAAATAATTCGAAATGTATATGGGTATAATTTTGAATTGAAACAGCTTGATTCCCCTTCAGCCATTCCAAAGTTTGAAGGCACTACCGTTTTCATTTCACAGAAAGATGAAATTGGAACGCTGGACCTCAACCCCAACGTAGATTTTCTCATAAATCTTTACGGCACGCTCGGAAGCATTATAACGGTTAACGGCGAAAGAAACGAAAATTATATTTCCGAAATACAGCACGTCCGAAGAAGGGAAACCATCGCCATGACGCCCACCAATTGCCTTGTGGCCCTTAAGGCGCTGATGGACCAAACGGCCATTGCAGAACCCAAAAGCAATATTGCGGAAGATAAAAAGAGCGTTCTAAACTCCATAAAGGAAATCACGGGCTCGCCCACCACCCCGCTCGTTGCTTCCAGCGGGCTTTCCATTCAATACGCCATTATGATGGGGCTTATCCACGATGCACAGGCAAACTACCCCGGAAAACCTATCAAATTCCTTGTTCCACCCAACTGCTACGGCGGCACCAATGACCAAGCAAGACGCGTGGCGGCCTGCCTTGACAATGTGGAAATTGTAGATTTATTGGTGGACGGCGATAACGATATGGTGCAAAGCATAGACACCGTTTTAACTAAAGTCGCCAAGGAAAATGCCGTGCCTTACATCATTGCCGAAATACCCACAAACCCTAGGGTTGAAGTGCCAAACTTGCAGCAATTAAAGGCAGTTTTAAGCAAAGAGCGCAAAACCGAAAATGGCGAAATCGCAATCGACCCGGTATTTATTCTCGATCAAACCTTTTGCCCCAATTATCACTTTTTGGGTGAAGGGGAGATTCTTTCAACCGTTCGGGCCATTTCGTACGCCAGTGGCTCCAAATTTCCCAGCGGTGGAAAATGTACCGCAGGTTATGCCGTGGGAAATACCAAGACCGAAGCCTTGATGGAAAAGATAGAACTGCATCTAACGCTTTGCGATAACGAGGCTACAGCGCTTCAGTATAAAATATTGGCCGAGCAACTGCCGTCCATGAACCAACGCATTTATGATGCCTACCTAAATACCCGTGAGTTTGTAAACTTTATAAAAGAGACCCTTCCGGAAGCAAAGATCAATTTCGTTTCTGAGGAATTGGCGGCGCAAGGTTTTACCCCTTCCGTATTTTCATTGGACCTTCCCACGAAAGGAAATTCCGATGCGGAAAGGGAAGCCTATAAAAGAGCCCTTAATTTAAAGCTCATCAATTTAATGATTACCGAAATTCCCGATGAGTGCAAGTTCTGCGTTAGCTATGGGCAATTGAAAGGCAGTTATTGGACCATTCCTGCAACCTCAACCCAAGGAACAACTAAAGAAGGCGATAAGGATTACATAGTGCGCGCCTCCCTTTCTCCCAATATGGATCTGGAGCTGCACAAAAAAGTGTTTATGGATTTTGTTGACCAAATTTAGACAGATAGAAGTACGATCTAAAGGAACAATACCTCTTGTCCTTAGCCAGCAATCCCTAAAAAAACCTATTTTGCCAAATTAAGGTATCTTTAAGGCTTGGAGTTTTAAAATTACGTTGCAGGAATGAGAAAAACGCTATACGAGTTAATACAAAAAGTGAAAGCGTTTTTGGTGCGCAATTTTCACCAGTACAACAGCAAACTCCCATATATTATCACGGTAATAGTGGCCTTGATTATTGTTATTGGCGGCATCAATCTATTCATAGAGCTTACCGATGAACTAAAGGATGAACTGCTGCCCCAATACGACCAGGCCATAACCGATTATGTTATTTCCTTTCGCACCGCGGCACTCACAAAGTATTTTATATTCATCACCAATATAGGCGATTTATATGGCTATCTTATTGTTTTGGCCATTTCGTCATTTATATCCTATTTCTTTTTTAAGCGATGGCGGGGCGTGGTGCAAACCATTTTTGTTTTGGTAGTAGCCTCCCTGTCAAATGTAATCCTGAAGCGGTTTATAGATCGCGCAAGGCCGGGCATTGAGCATCTGGTTTCCGTTGAGACCCTCAGCTATCCCAGTGGCCACGCCATGAGCGCCATGGCTTTCTACGGCTTTGTTATCTATCTTTTTTCCAGATTTAAAATAAATATCTTCTTAAAAACCCTCATCATTATCCTGCTGGTCTTCATAATCCTGAACATTGGAATAAGCAGAATCTATCTCGGCGTACACTATCCTTCCGACATTGCCGGCGGGTATATTGCCGGATTTATATGGGTGGTGTTCTGTATCCTTATTTTTAATTTGGTTGAAGTGTTCCGAAGAGACCCAAAGACCTAACAGTTAAATAGGAAATATTCTTAATAAAAGAATAGCAATCCTTTAAAGTATTTCCTTATCAACTTTTGAAGCACTCTCCGATTGATTGAACAGTAAATAAAAACAACGTGCGCACCAAAGAAGAAACAGTTTTGAAAACATTTATAAAAGCGCCTGATTTGAAGGTAGCTTCGGAAAATGAATCATTTGAAACTTTTGAATTTTTAGATGAAGAGCTACACGGAAACGGCTTTAACTTTCCAATAAATTCCGTGCTCGGAATGCAGGCCGAGGCTTGTTTTGAAGCTTATCTGAAACAATCAAACAACTTTGAATTGCTTGCCGCAAATCTTCAAATCCATACTTCCACTTCGCTCACGAACCCAAGCGAAAAGGAAACCTTGGGCGAGTTGGATTATATAGTTCGAAATCTTAAAACCGAAAAAGTCGTCCACATAGAATTGGCGTGTAAGTTTTATTTATACGACAACACAGCCGATATTTCCGAAGCGGAAAAATGGATTGGCCCCAACCGAAAGGACAGTCTTTTTGAGAAGCTTGAAAAATTAAGGCAGAAACAATTCCCCTTGTTGAAAAGACCGAAAACACTACAAAAATTAGAGGTTCTTGGCATTCCGAAACCATCTTCGCAGCAATTGTGCTTAAAAGGATTTTTATTTATTCCGAAGAATATGAACCGCGAATCTTTTCCAAAGAATATTCAGGATTGCATCGTGGGCCACTTCATAAAACCAACCGATTTCGAAGCAGAAGGAATAGCCCAGTACGCCATACCGTCAAAAAAAGAATGGCTATTGCCAATCAATTCGATTGCCCAATGGTATCCTTTTTCAGAAATAAAACCATTGATAGATGCTCAATTAAGGTTGAAAAAATCTCCGTTAATCTATAAAAAAACGCCCCATAAGCTGGAGCGGTTCTTTGTGGTGTGGTGGTAATTATAATTAACTGCTTACTGCAACTGAATACTGAACACTCTACTCGGTTCCGTATTTATCAAATAGATAAACCAAACTCGCCATAGTGGCCGCTCCCAGTTCCAATTCGCGTTTGTTAACGGCATCAAAGGTATCGTTGGCCGCGTGGTGATAGTCAAAATACCGCTGGCTATCGGGTCGCAGTCCTGCCAGCACGTTGATATTTCCCTTTAATGGACCGATATCGGCACCGCCGTATCCCTTTTCAAAATAGTGAATCAAGTAAGGCTTAAACAAACCTTCCCAAGACTGCACTTTTTTGAAATTTGCGGCATCGGTATCAAATGTAAACCCTCGCGGCGTAAACCCGCCGGCATCGCTTTCCAAGGCAAAACGATGGGTTTCGTTCTTTCTTTTTGCTTCTTCGGCATATTTTTTTCCACCGCGCAAGCCGTTTTCCTCGTTCATAAAAAGCACCACGCGAATGGTGTGGTTTGGCCTATAACCC
Source organism: Aequorivita vladivostokensis (assembly GCF_000952855.1). Taxonomy (GTDB): domain Bacteria; phylum Bacteroidota; class Bacteroidia; order Flavobacteriales; family Flavobacteriaceae; genus Aequorivita; species Aequorivita vladivostokensis. The sequence goes on from NZ_JSVU01000005.1 coordinate 96,337, forward strand.
ACTTTTTTGAAAAGGCGCAATACTTCCATACTCTGTACGCAGCCGGCACCGTCATCGTGGGCGCCATCGGCAAGGTCCCAACTGTCCAAATGGCCACCTACCACCATATATTCATTGGGTTTTGTACTGCCGGTAATTTCCCCGATTACATTATAGGATTGCACATCGTCAAAAGTCTTGCAATTCTGTTTGAAGTAAAACAACAGATTGGGCTGCAATTTCAGCAGACTGCTTAAATATTCGGCTCCGTTAGTGCTAATTGCCGCGGCCGGTATGCGTTGGTTTACGGGAGTATCGCCATAGCTCATCGCACCCGTATGTGGAAAATCGTCCATTCTCAGGCTCAGCGAGCGGACAATAACCCCCACGGCGCCAAACTTTGCCGCTTCGGCAGCGCCGGAATAGCGTTGGTCCACGCAGCCGCCATAGGCTTCAAAAGTTTGTATTAATTCGGGCTGCATCGGTCTGTTATAGAAAACAATTTTTCCCTCCAGCTTTTCCCTTCCCAAGGCAGCCAATTCCTCTAATCCTTTTACCTCAACAACCTCCGCCTTTATTCCCAAATTTGGCGTAGGCACGGAACCTCCCAAGGCGCAGATGTTCGTTATGGTTTTATCACCGGTAGGTGATTCTATATAGGCGTATTCCTTAAAACCGCGCGTCCATTTCGGGACCATCACGGGTTGAAGCCACACTTTGTCCAAACCGAGTTCCTTCAGTTCTGCCTCGGTATATATTACCGCAAGTTCAGCTTCATAGGAACCCGAGAGCCTGCCACCTATTTCATTGGAAAGATAATCTAGCCAATCGTACGCCTTCCCATCGGTTAGAGCGGTGGTGTACAATTTTTTCAGCATAACGGAATCCTGAACGGCGTTCTGCGAAATACTTACGAAAGAAATTAATAATGTGAAAAGTAATGTGGGGAGGAGCGAAATTTTCATTTATAAAATTTTATGGGAATCAATTCTTTGTTGCACTAAAGGGATGCTAAATTAATCATTTTTAAGCCGTTCGCGGTATTCCGAAATCTTGGCCTTTATTTCATCATCCAGTTCCGGTTCTTTTATGTCTTTGTATTTTTTTAGTTCCTGCAGCATAATTTCGGCCACAATTACCCGCGAGGTTTCCTTGTCATCCGCAGGAATAATGTACCAAGGCGCGTGCGGCTTTGAGGTGCGGTTGATGGCTTCCTCATAACATTTTCGGTAATCTTCCCAAAGTTCCCTTTCATCCAAGTCGCCGGGAGAGAATTTCCAGTTTTTTTCGGGTTTGTCCAGCCTTCGGAGTTGGCGGTGCTTTTGTTCGTCTTTGGAAAGGTTTAAAAAGAATTTGAAAATAATGGTCCCGTTCTGCTGAATGGTCTTTTCAAAATCGTTTATCTGCTGAATACGCCTGTCCCAAAAAGCTTCGTCAATATCATCCAAACTATTTACATCGGGCAAATTTTCACCGAGAATATATTCGGGATGCACACGCGTTACCAAAACATTTTCATAGTGCGTTCTGTTAAAAACCCCAAACTTTCCGCGTTCGGGCAAGGCCACATAGTGTCGCCAAAGATAATCGTGTCTTTTTTCAAGCGCGGTGGGCGTTTTAAAACTGTGCACCACCACCCCACGGGCGTTGAAATCCTTAAACACTTCGCGAATAAGGCTGTCCTTGCCGGCTGTATCCATTCCCTGTAGACAGACCAACACGGCGTATTTTCCGTGGGCGTAAAGCGTATCCTGGAGCTTGCCCAATTTTTTACGGGTGTCCTCCAAATGGTCTTCCAACTCTTTTTCGGAAGCGTCCAAATCCCAATCGTTTTTAGTGCCGTCCAGTTTAATGGGCCCGGTAACTTTAAAATCTTCGATTTTTACGTCTTTCATGCTTTTAGATTCTATGGATACTATTGGTTCTGTTGATTCTTTGGTTGCTGTGGATTTTTTGAAAAAATGTGGAACTATATTTAACCGTTTAAACTTTTAAACCCATAAACTTATTTACTCGCAAAGAGTTTTACATCTTCTTCGCTGATTTCCTTTCCGCCCAAAATAATTAGGCGTTCCACTACATTTCGCAATTCGCGGATATTTCCCGTCCAGTCGTATTCCTGCAATAGCTTTATTGCTTTTGAAGAGAATTTCTTTTTTGCCGTACCGTGTTCGGAACTGATTTTTTCGGAAAAATAATCCACCAACAGCGGTATGTCCTCCCGCCTATCATTCAATGACGGAACCTTGATGAGTATCACTGCCAAGCGATGATAAAGGTCTTCGCGAAAATTGCCTTCCTCTATTTCCTTTTTTAAATTTTTATTGGTGGCGGTTATAACGCGCACATCTACCTTTATATCTTTATCGCTACCCACGCGCTGCACCTTGTTTTCCTGTAAGGCACGCAGTACCTTGGCTTGCGCGGAAAGGCTCATATCGCCCACTTCGTCCAAGAAAATGGTGCCTCCATTAGCGGCCTCAAACTTTCCGGCCCGGTCTTTATTTGCCGACGTAAACGCTCCTTTTACATGGCCGAAAAGCTCGCTCTCAATCAATTCACTTGGGATTGCGGCACAGTTCACCTCAATCATCGGGCCGTTGCTGCGCTCACTTTTTTGATGGAGCCAATGTGCCACGAGCTCTTTTCCGGTTCCATTTGGGCCCGTTATTAAAACGCGGGCTTCGGTGGGCGCCACTTTCTCGATCATATCCTTAATCTGAACAATGGCAGGCGATTCCCCGACCATTTCATAGTTTTTGGAAACCTTCTTTTTAAGGCGGGTGTTTTCCACTACCAGTTCCTTTCGGTCGAGAGCGATGCGTACCGTATTTAGCAAACGGTTTAAATCCGGCGGTTTCGAAATATAGTCGAATGCGCCCAATTTCATCGTATTTACGGCGGTTTCAAGATCTCCGTGGCCGGAAATCATAACCATCGGTATTTCAGGTTTTATTTTCTTTACGGCTTCCAAAACCTCCACGCCGTCCATTTTAGGCATTTTTATATCGCAAAGCACCAAATCAAAATCTTCCTTTTTGAGGATTTCCATTCCGGCAAGGCCATCTTCGGCCTCAAAAACCTCGTAACCCTGGTTTTCTTCGGAAAGGATCTTCACCAAAACCCTTCGTATCGCTGCTTCGTCTTCTATTATTAGTATTCTCGCCATTAATATTTGAATTTAAACCCTGCCCTAAAATAAGGGGAATTTTCGGTATTTATCTTATAGATTTTCTTTCCATCGCCATCTTCCAACCTGAAGTCATTATAAACCGAATGCGCCGCATAGCCGTAAAAAAGAAGGTGTTCTGTAAAGAAATGCTCATAGCCCAAACCAACGAGACCAATTGTCATCTGGATACTTTCCGCCAGTTTTGCTTCTGAATTTTGATCGGAAATAGGAACGAAATTCTGCTGTATGTTCGCATACACATTATCTAACGTTAAAAAGGCCTGGAGTGCATCTTTGTGGGTATCATTTAAATAATGGCGCACATTTGTTTTCGGCACACCCAAGGTATAAGTCCAATTGGGATGAAACTCTTTGTAATAATTCAGAATGGGCAACGGATACCACCTACCGGGCGTAGTGGAATAGGTAAGGCCGGCAATAAAGCGGTAGGGTTTTTTGCCTTCCTCGGGATTTTTCTTTTTATCCTTTATGGCATAGGCGCCCACTTCATAAATAAAGTCATCGCTCACCATACTGCCTTCAAAATCACTTTGAATCTTAACGCCTCCTTTCACGCCAAAACGCCAGTCGTCGTTTGGTTTCCAGACGTAACCCAAATAGGCATCCATCTGTTGGGTAGAGGTTACCAGATTTTTATTGAAGGCAAATACGTCTTCGGCATCTTCAATATTAATATCCACGTAACGGTATTCCAATCCAATAACGAATAATCTTTTCTTTTCCTTATCCAAAGGAATGGGCACTTGTACCAACGCCCGATACCGATTGATGGAGTTATCTGATTTTGAAAAAGGAAGTCTTAAATATTCCACACGGGCCAAATCTGTAGTCTGGGCCGAGGTTGCAAAGGCAAATAGCGCAAGACAGAAGGTTATCATTAGATTTTTTTTCATAATTTTTCTTTTTTTGGTTGAGTGTCGAATTCATAGCATATATTTCGACAAGAAATTGATTAATACTTAAGCCACTTAAAAATTTCTTTGTAGGTAGGTTTTTTACCGTACATCAGTATGCCCACGCGATAAATTTTGGCCGCAAACCAAACCATGGCAATAAAGGTTGCGAACAAGATTACTACTGAAATAATCTGTTGCCAGAGCGGCACGCCAAAGGGAATGCGCATTAGCATAACCACAGGCGAAGTAAAGGGAATATATGAAAACACCTGTGAAACCGTGCCGTGCGGGTTGTCAATAACCGTGAAAAAACCTACGTAAACAGCTAATATAAGTGGCATTAAAATAGGCATCATAAACTGTTGGGTATCGGTCTCACTATCCACTGCGGCGCCCACAGAGGCATAAAGGGATGCGTAAAGCAGATAACCGCCCACAAAAAATAGGATGAACATGATTATTAAATTTGTAATGGGCAGATTGTTAATTTCAATCATTACATCCTGCAAGATCTGCTGGGTTCCACCATTTACGCTATTCTCCAGTACCTGTTGTGAAGGCGAGCCTGCGGAAGGGTCAATTCCGAACACAGAAGTTACAACCGTCATCAAAACCAAAATAAGCACCACCCAGACCACAAATTGCGTAATTCCTGCGAGCGTTGTTCCGAAGATTTTCCCGAGCAGCAATAATCGGGGCTTCACTGAGGAAATGATCACCTCGATCACCCGGCTGGTCTTTTCCTCTATAACACTGCGCATGATCATGTTGCCATAAATGATAATAAACATGAATAACAAATAGCCGGCAGCTCCACCAAAAATAAGCTTTAATCCAGAACCAAGCTTTGAAGTTTCCTTCCCCTTAAAGGTTTCCTGATTGGCACTAATATTTATGTGAAGATTTTTAATGGTTTCAGAATCGATACCCGCTTCGCGAAGCTTTAGGGTATTCACCTTATTTTCAAGTAGATCGTTTATGTCGCCCATCAAGGAAAGCGAGGGGGAATCTTCGGAATAAAAAGTTATTTTCTTAGAAAGATCTTCAAGTCTGTCAATTTTCGGAATATACAGCAAACCGTAAACCTCCTCTTTTTCAGCTTCTTCCTTTGCATTCTGTAGTGTAGTTTCGCCCAAAAGCTTATACTGCAAATGCGGAGAGCTGTTGAATTCATCCTTAAATAGACCGCTTTCGTCCAAAACCGAAATTTTGCGAACCGTATCGTTATTAAGGCTGGACAAATAGGCGACCAATGCAAAGATACCCACAAAAATAAGTGGGCTTAAAAAAGTCATAATAATGAACGACTTGTTGCGTACCTTGGTGAGGTATTCCCTTTTTATGATGAGCGGAAGATGATTCATTTCTGGGTTAGTTTTTTTGGATGGTTTCAATAAAAATATCGCTGGCAGAAGGTACAACCTCAACAAAATGGGTGAGTTGCCCCAAGGAAGTCAAGTAACTTACAAAGTCATTAGACGATACCGAATCCGGTATTCTTACCTTGTACTGCAGCTCGTTATTTATACTTTTAAAGGTTGCCGGCGAAATTTCAAATTTATCCTTTAGCATCGCAGTGGTCGAGGCGTGGTCCTGGGTGATTAAGCCAATTTCAAAAGTGTTGTTTTTATATTGACGTTTTATATCAATCAATTTACCATCGAGTATTTTATTCGATCTGTGAATCAAAGCAATATGGTCGCACATTTCCTCAACAGATTCCATGCGGTGGGTGGAGAAAATGACGGTGGCACCCTCGTCACGCAGCTTTAGAATTTCATCTTTTATGAGATTGGCATTTATGGGATCAAAGCCGCTGAAAGGTTCGTCAAAAATCAACAGTTTTGGTTTGTGGAGAACCGTCACCACAAATTGGATTTTCTGTGCCATTCCCTTTGATAGTTCCTGTATTTTTTTATCCCACCAATCACCGATTTCCAAGCGGTCAAACCAATATTTCAGCCGTTCCTTGGCTTCCTGTTTTGAAAGTCCCTTAAGCTGGGCCAGATACAGGGCCTGTTCCCCAACCTTCATAGATTTATAGAGGCCGCGCTCTTCGGGCAAATAGCCAATGTACTTTATATGGTGGGGTTGGAGCGGCTCCCCATCCAGGATAACCGAACCGGTATCGGGCATGGTAATTTGGTTTATGATTCTGATCAAGGTTGTTTTTCCGGCACCATTGGGGCCCAATAGTCCAAATATGCTTCCTTTCTCTACCTCTATGGATGCGTTGTTGAGCGCTCTATAATCTCCGTAGGTTTTGGAAACATTGTTTACCACTAAAAGTTTTTCCATGAATTTTGTTTGAAGTATGTAAATATATTGAAATGATAGTCCGCAAACCCCGAAAGGTGGTAAGATTTATGATTTTTTTTGCATAAAAATTTGAGATCAAAAGAAAAGGGATGATAGCGGGATTGGGCGCTGCACGGAAAAGATTAAAAAAATTCTAGAATTTCCGACAACAAACCGTATAAAAACAAAACCCACCCAAAAATGAAATTTTTGGATGGGAAAAAAATTGCTATGAAAAAGAAAAATTATCACTTCTAAGACGAAGCGACTTTTCAAATATATGCAAAATTATTTATTTAACGTTTATTTAAGAGAACATATCTTTAACTTTTTCAAAAAACGACTTGTCCTCCTTTTCGGGTTTCGGCTGAAAATGTTCGTCATTGCTCATTTTCTCAAAGAATTCCCGTTGTTCCTTTGAAAGCGATTTGGGAGTCCACACATTTACATGTACAAGCAAATCTCCGGTTCCATACCCATTGATGCTGGGAATTCCCTTATTGCGAAGTCTCAGAATTTTTCCGCTCTGCGCCCCATTGTCTATTTTTATTCGCACTTTTCCGGTAACGGTCTCAATTTCTCTTGACGTACCCAAAGCTGCTTCAGAAAAGCTTATGTACAGATCGTAATGCAAATTATCGCCCTCGCGCTGCAAGGTAGGGTGCGGCTTTTCTTCAATAGCCACCAATAGATCGCCTGCAATACCGTTGCCGGGAGCATCATTTCCTTTTCCCGAAACTTTTAATTGCATGCCGTCCACAACACCTGCTGGTATTTTGATGGAAACGGTTTCCTCTGTAACCAACATCCCTTCCGCATCGGCATTTGCGGGCTTGGAATCCACAATCTGGCCCAAACCACCGCAGGTGCTACAGGTGGCCGACGTTTGCATACGGCCCAAAATAGTATTTTGAATGCGCGTAACCTGACCTTGACCGTTACAGGTGGAACAGGTTTTATAAGTAGTTCCCTTGGCTAATTTTTTCCGCTTAACCTTTATTTTTTTCTCAACACCATTGGCAATTTCTTCCAAAGTAAGCTGGACGCGAATGCGCAGGTTGCTTCCTTTAACGGTCCTGCGGCCACCGCCACCAAAACCGCCGCCAAAGCCTCCACCGAAAGCCCCGCCAAATATATCCCCAAACTGACTGAAGATATCTTCCATATTCATGCCGCCGCCGCCGAAACCACCACCGTTTTCAAAGGCTCGATGCCCGTATTGGTCATAACGTGAACGTTTGTTTGGGTCACTGAGAACCTCATAGGCCTCGGCAGATTTCTTAAACATGGCTTCCGCCTCGTGATCGCCTGGATTTTTATCGGGATGGTATTGCAAGGCCTTTTTTCGGTAAGCCTTTTTTATTTCAGCTGCCGTTGCACTTTTTGATATTTCTAAAATGTCGTAATAATCTTCCTTCATATATATAGTCCGCCGCGGCGGATTGCCTTTTTTATTGTCCTATAACTACTTTTGGGTAGCGAATAATCTTATCGCCCAGCGCATATCCCTTTTCAACCACGTCCACTATTTTGCCCTTGAGCTTATCCTCGGGAGCGGGAATTTGGGTAATTGCTTCGTGTGAATCTGCATCAAAGGTATCGCCCGCTTTTACGTCCATTAAATGTAATCCTTTCGACTTAAGGGTTTCGCGCAGCTTGTTATTGATAAGTGCCACTCCTTTATAGAGGTTATCATCGCCGCTCTTTTCAATTTCCTTCAACGCACGCTCAAAATCGTCCAAAATGGGCAATAAGGAATTAATAACATCCTCACCCGCAGTTTTATACATTTCCGCCCGTTCACGGGCAGTCCTTTTTTTGAAATTTTCAAATTCGGCAAAGAGACGCAAATAGCGCTCCTTTTCTCGTTGGAATTCATCCTGTAAATCCAAAAGTGCATCCGTTACATTTTCTTCCGCAACTTCCTGCTCATTTAATTCTTTATCATTTAACACCGTATCGTACTCCGATTTTTCAGGGTCGCGTTCTTTCTCAGAGAATTTATCTTTTTTGCTCATAGTAGCGTTTGTTTCAATTTTTTCTAAAGGGAGCAAAAGTACTGCCATTTGCATTAAAATGTCAAAATGTCACAGCAATTAATTTAATATTACTTTAAGAAGAAATCATTTTGTTAAAACATATTTTTGCACCTTAAAACAAAAAACCAATATTTATGAAATCAACATTTTTAAAAATCACTTTAATGGCTTTTATCGCGGTAGGAGCTTTTTCTTGCAAGAATACTGAAAAAGAGGCCGAAGCTATGGTAGAGGATGCAGCCGAACCAACTGAAATGGCAACTGAATATACCGTGGATACCTCGGCATCACAAATTATGTGGGAAGGTGCGAAACCTACCGGAAAGCACAATGGTACTATTATGCTTTCTTCCGGAACTATCCACCTTAACGAAGGTAACGTAGAGGCCGGTGAGTTTGTAATTGATATGAACAGTATCAATGATGAGGATTTGGAAGGGGAAGATAAAGCCAATCTCGAGGCTCACTTAAAAGGAACCGTAGAAGGAAAGGAAGGCGATTTTTTCAATGTTAAGGAATATCCAACCGCAAAATTTGAGATGACAGGTTACGAAAACAATATGGTAAAAGGTAACTTGACTATAAAAGATAAAACCCACGCTATTGAATTTCCTGCAACAGTAACAATGGAAGGAGATAAAATGATGCTAAAAAGCGAAACTTTTGAGATAGACAGAACTAAATGGGGTGTTAATTACGGATCAAAATCCGTTTTCCCTAATTTAGGCGATAAGTTTATCAACGATACTATGAAAATTACCGTTTCCTTGGTTGCAAACAAAGCGTAATCAATAATAAATATCCATAAAGTAAAGAGAGGCAAATTTGCCTCTCTTTTTATTTACAATAAATCCTGCAGCGCGTTTTCCAGATTGTAATATTTAAAATGATACCCGAGCTGCTCAATTTTTTGTGAGCTTACCAATTGCCCTTCCAGCACCAATACGGACATTTCGCCCAATAAAAGCTTGAGTGCAAAGGCGGGAATATTTGGCATCCACAGTGGGCTATCGAGTTTAGCGGCAATCATTTTGGTCATTTTTTTATTTTGGACGGGATTTGGAGCTACTGCATTATATTTCCCTTCCAATTGATTTTTAAGTAGAAAAAGATAAATTCCGGCAATATCTTCCAAGTGTATCCACGAGATCCATTGCTCACCACTTCCCAAGGGCGCCCCCACCCCTAGCTTTATTGGCTTCACCAGTTTGGGCAGTGCCCCCTCATCCTTAGCTAAAACTACGCCCGTTCTCACTTTGCTCACCTCCATCCCCATGTTTTTAAATTGTGCGGCGGCAGCTTCCCAGGCTAACACTACCTCGCCCAAAAAAGTAGTGTCAACCTCCTCATTTTCCTCGGTATAGAGCTTGGTTTTTGAATTTGGATAAATACTTACCCCACTAGCCGAAATAAAATGAACGATATTATGGTCAATTTTTAAAAGGGTATCCCGCAAGAGATTGATGGATTCTATTCTGCTCTCCAGAATAACCTTTTTGTAGTTTTTAGTCCACCGTTCTGAAATGGTTGCTCCGACCAAATTAATAATGGCCGTGACCCCGTCAAAAGCCTGAAGATCAATCTCTCCCTTTTGCGGATTCCAATAATAGCCCTTGTAGTTTTTAGTATTTTCTATCTTTTCCTTACTGGTAGTGAGGTAATTGACGGAAATATCCGCAGCATGACATTGCCGAACCAATTCACTACCTATAAGCCCCGTAGCTCCTGTTATCAACACTTTTTTAATCATAATTCTAAATTTAGAAATTCAAAGGCGAATTGCAAAGCCCCTTAACGGAAGATTGTGAATTGGGCAATTTTATCTGGTAATTTGGAATTCGGGATTTGGGATTTGGGATTTGGAATTTGGAATTTGGAACCTGCCAGCCAGAGGCACGACAGGCAGGTTTGGAATTTGGAATTTGGAATTTGTAAACATCCACTTTAGCCACGTTTTTCCTTATTTTTTGGTCGCCCTCAGCATTTCCTTTTTCCCCGGAGGTCCCGCAAGACGCTCTACTTTAAACCCTACGGCCTGCATAGCACGGCGGGCATTTCCGTTGGCCGCATAGGTTACCAACACGCCGTTCGGTTTTAAAGCCATGTACATCTTGCCAAAAATTTCCTCGGTCCAAAGTTCGGGCTGCACGCGGATTCCGAAAGCATCGAAATAGATAAGATTGAAGCAATTTCCAGAAGATATTTCAGAAAAGAATTGCTGCTGTTTTTTAAGATGAAATTTTTCGGAAATACCGTGAATTTCTTCCCAAGGCACACGGTGCATTTGCAAGAATAGTTCTTCCGAAGCATTTAAGAGTGAAGTATAGTTGAGCTTTTGAACCTCGGTTACTTCCAATGGAAATGCCTCAATTGCGGTGTAATGTACTGTAAAGGAATTTTTTTCTGTTTCCAAATAAGTAAGAAAAGCATTCAACCCCGTTCCGAAACCTATTTCGAGAATTGAGACCGCCTTTTCAGAATTACGTGAAAGCCAATGATAAAGTCCTTCCTTAATAAAAACGTGAAGGGCTTCAGCTATGGCACCGTGCTTGGAGTGGTATTGTTCGTCCCACTCCGGAATGTGCAGGGTGTAAGAGCCGTCGCCCGTTTTAAATAGAGTTCTTTTCAAAAATTATTGTTTTTCCTCCTCTGGAATCAGCACGCCGTGTGCCTCAAAGGCGAGGGTGCGCTTGGGCTCGGTGATAGCGGCAATTTCCTCTGGGGTAGCACCGCCATCCTCAGCATAGTGGCGTTGGTCTTCCACGCTCATTTCCTCTACATAGGCCTTACCCTCCGCAATAATTTCCTTGCCGGAAATATCCTTTGGCATAAAGAACCCATAATCCTTAAAGCGTACCATTGCTTCATCTTCTCCCATATCTACCTTCATCCAGCAACCCTTCTTTTGGCACACTTCCTTTACGTGGGTGGTGAATTTCACGTTTATGGTATCGCCAGTTTTCAAATCGTTGTATTTCTCTATCATTTCTGACTTGTCCATAACATCCTGAGCAGTAATCTCATCGCCGAAAGTCTGATAGTTCATTGCAGTTTCTTCCATTGCAACAACGGGCTTTTCTTCAGTCTTTTCGTTCTTGCAACTTACAAAGACTGCCATTATTGAAAATACAAATAGAATTTTTTTCATTTTGAAGTATTTAATAAATTATTGATTGGTAATGTGTTGCAATTTTAATGATTTTTTGAATTTTATATGGTTTAAATTTTACCTATTTTTACAAAATAAATAATTCTTTCCCATGAATTCTTCCACCACCCAAAAAATTGATATACAAAAAGCTTCAACTTCCAGAATTGGCGAAGTTGATTTTAACAACCTCACTTTCGGCAGCACCTTTAGCGACCATATGTTTGAATGTGATTATAAGGATGGGGAATGGCAAAACCCTACCATTAAGCCATATGGGCCACTGACTATTTCACCGGCAGCTAAGGTTTTTCACTATGGGCAGGCAGTTTTTGAGGGAATGAAAGCTTTTAAGGATGAAGCTGGCAAAGTTTGGCTTTTTAGACCTGAGGAAAATTTTAAAAGAATCAATAAGTCGTCAACACGAATGGCGATTCCGGAATTTCCCAAAGACCTCTTCTTTGAGGCATTGACAACTCTCGTGAAAATGGACAAGGACTGGGTAAGGCAAGGCCTTGGAAATTCATTGTATATCCGTCCTTTTGTGATGGCCACCCAAGAGGGCGTTTCGGCATCGCCTTCCACCGAATATAAGTTTATGATCTTAATGTCGCCCGCGCAGGCGTACTATACAGGTGATGTTAAGGTAGTGATTGCCGAACATTACAGCCGTTCTGCCAATGGCGGTGTGGGTGCCGCAAAGGCAGCCGGAAATTACGGGGCGCAGTTTTTCCCGACAAATTTGGCACGCGAAAAAGGATTTCAACAGGTTATTTGGACCGATGCCAGCAAGCACGAATATTTGGAGGAAGCTGGAACCATGAATGTATTTTTCCGTGTGAACGATACGCTTTTAACAGCACCGGTGAGCGATCGGATCCTTGATGGTGTTACGCGAAAAAGTGTGATAGCTCTGGCAAAACGAGATAACTTAGCAGTGGAAGAAAGACCGGTCTTAGTTTCGGAAATTGTGGAAGCTGCTAAAAATGGAAGCTTAAAGGAAATTTTTGGCGCGGGAACGGCAGCGGTTATCAGTCCCGTGAGTGCCTTTAGCTATAAAGAAACGGTTTACGATCTAGAGAAACAGGAAGATGGCTATGCCGCCCGGTTTAAAAAGGAATTGATGGACATACAGTATAACCGTAGCGAAGACCCATTTGGGTGGAGATATGAGGTTTTGTAAAAACGAAACTTAAATTCTAAATCTTAAAATTCCAAATTCCAAAAACTTAGCTCTTTGAAATTTGGAATTTTTTATTTGGTGCTTCTTTGGTTTTTGTGATTTGGAATTTTGAATTTTTTATTTGGTGCTTCTTTGGTTTTTGTGATTTGGAATTTGGAACTTTTTATTTGGTACTTCTTTGGTTTTTGCGATTTGGAATTTCGAATTTTACTTTTCAAGGATTTCCCCAATATTCGGTTTAAAATAATTGGGACCTTTTAAAACCTTGCCGTCCTCGCGGTAAATAGGTTTTCCGTTTTCCCCCAATTTGCTCATATTGCTGCGCTGTATTTCGTTAAAAACCTCTTCAATTTTATGCTGCAGACCGTGCTCTATAATAGTTCCGCAAAGAATATATAGCATATCGCCCAGGGCGTCCGCAACTTCAACCAAATCATTATTGTTGGCAGCTTCCAGATATTCCTCGTTTTCCTCGCGCATCAATTCGTAGCGCAACAGGTTTTTCTTTATTCCGAGATCGGCGGTCGGGGTTTCGTTCATTTCCAAACCAAATGCCTTGTGAAATTCGGAAACTGCGGCTATTTTATTCTTCATATAATGATTTTAAGGTTGTAAATTTGCCCAGTAAAACTACAAATTTATGTTTACTACCGGCCAATTGGTTTTTTCTGTTTTATTTTTTATTGCCTTCGTGATCATCATGTTCTATAGTTATCGGGGCGATAAGAAACATCATAAAAAACAGTACAAGGGCAGTCTTTGGGTCTTGGTGGGGTTTTTGGTTTTTATTGCAATTTTATTGTTTTTAAAAGGGTATTTAAAAGGTTAATTCTTCATAAAAAAAGCTCTTCGAAAGTTACGAAGAGCCTTTTTTATGAAGCAACTTTTAGAGCTTAATTCACCGCAGGCAAATTGCTATAGTTTTCAGAATAAAACTTCATCTGCTCTGCAAACGTCTTTGGCTGTTCTATGGTGAAACCTTCAATCTCGCCGTTAGCGTCCATTTTTGGAACAAGCACGGGATTTACAAATCCGCTGTAAGGTGCAGAAGTGAATTGCTTATTGCGCTCCAAAATTTCCTCGTGAAGTTTTTGGTCCACCTTTACGCCGTAAGTTTCAACTAAATTTTCCACGGCGGCATAATCCCCCTCACTTTTGATGCGCTGTGTTTCGCGAAGCAATTGCCCGAAAAGGTCGTGCAGTTTGTCATAATCATTGATGTTGAAATAGGTTTTTCCGTCCCGGGTAATTTTTTCGATTACGTTATCAGCCTTTCCTTTCTCATAAACCCAAGCAGATACCCACTGGCGGTTACGCATGTGTGCTTCTTCTACATCATCGCCTAAATTTAAGCGGATCAACTGCGTCATTAAACCATTGCGAATGTAACCGTCATACGCTGCCATTCCTACTTTTTTCCAGTCGTCAACCAAGCCGAGCTCCTGTAATTTTGGATTGTACAAATAGTAAAGGCCCACCAAATCAGCACGTCCTTCTTCCAAAGTAGAGGCATAGTTTTTCAAGGTTTCCTTGGTTTCGCCAACGCCAGGATTTAATTGTCCCGAGGCATGGCCTATTACCTCGTGAAGCGCGGTGTGGAGTTTATCGGCTTTCTGCCCGTATTTTTCTTCCAGCTCCAATTCTTCCTCATCGTTTACAAATTCTTTCAATCTGCCAGTACTTCCGGCGTTGTTATAGGCTTCGATAATATTTCCGAGGGAAACAGACTTACTGCCCACTTCGGCACGGATCCAGTTTGCGTTTGGAAGGTTTACCCCAATTGGCGTACTCGGGGAAGCATCACCTGCCTCACCCGCAACATTTACCACTTTATAGGTTACACCAACCACATTTTTCTTTTTGTGCTCGTCCATCAATGGCGAATTATCCTCAAACCACTGTGCGTTTTCAGAAAGTACGGCCATTTTTTCAGACATATCAAAATCCTTTATTTGAACGATGGTTTCATACGAACCTCTGTAGCCCAACGGATCGTTATAAACCTCTATAAAGCTGTTTATATAGTCTATGTTTCCTTCGGTGGCGGCGGTCCAAGCTACGTTATAGTCATCCCAGGTTTGAAGATCTCCCGTTTTGTAATATTCAATCAAAAGGCCGATGGCATCGCCTTGAGCCTTGTTTTCGGCTACTCCCCGTGCCTTTTCAAGCCAACCAATAATTTTGTCAATCGCCGGGCCGTAAAGTCCGCCCGATTTGTAAACCAATTCCTTGAGTTCACCATTTTCCTTCACCAGTTTTGAATTCAAACCGAAAGACAATGGTTTGTTAGGATTCGGAGATTTCTTTTTCGCATAGAAACTCTCCACATCCTTATTGGTTACGTTTGGCCCATAAAAGTTTACAGCGCTTTCCGCAACATTATCCACACCTTTTGCCTGGTTTACTTTTTTGGAATCCTTATCATTAAAGATTACTTCAAACGCCTCGCCTTCCAAAGTTGTGTTTGTGTCGGTTAAAAGTTGCTTTAAGTATTCCGAAGAAAATTCAGGCTTCAATTTGTCATTTGAATAATGGTGGTGAATACCGTTGCTGAACCAAACCCTTTTTAAATAGGTTTCAAAATTCTTCCAATCTTCGATTGTTTTATCGCCTTTATAGTTTTCATACACATTTTCCAGCGCCTTTCTGATGGTTAGGTTATGGCGGTAGTTTTGGTCCCACATAATATCCCGTCCTTCCAAACCGGCCTGGGTAAGGTAATAGACTAATTTTTGTTCCTTTAGGGTAAGCTGGTCCCAACCCGGGATTTGGTAACGCAATATCTTTACGTCGCCGAAAGATTCCACATTATAGTCAAACTCGGTGGATTCGACAGTTTCCAATTGGGCCACATCTTTTTCCGGCTGGTTGTCCTTGCACGAAAAAAAGAGCAAACCGCTCATTGCCATCGCAATAAAAAAGGTCTTCTTCATTTTAAAAAATTTTAGATTTCCGCAAATGTACTAAAATATTGTTCGTGATAGCCAAGGGGCTAAATTCTACAGATTCCAAAGCCTTCCCTTTTCAGAAGCGTCAATGAATTTTCACTATCTTAGCAACACCAATCAACACCCCACGACCAAATGAAAATTTTAAAATACTTATTTTTTCTTCTTCTCATTATTATTATAGGCAGTGCCATCTACTTTGGAACCAAGGAAGGAAGCTATGATATTCAGGATACCATGGTAATCAATGCGCCGCCGGAAGTGGTTTTCAATAAGGTAAACGATTACAAAAGCTGGGAAGAATGGGGACCGTGGAAAAAAGAGGATTCCACAATAACCTTCACCTATGCCGAAAAAACTGTGGGCGAAGGAGCGTCCTATTCCTGGGAGGGCGAAATGAGCGGCTCTATGACCACGACAAAAGTGATTCCGAACAAAGAAATAGAACAAGATCTTACACTGAGTACTCCCGGTGGGGAAAGACATCCAAAAGTATATTGGAAATTTGAGGAAGTGGACGGCGGAACCAAGGTGACGTGGGGAATGAAGGGCGAGCACACATTAATTGACAAGGCCTATTATTCGCTCAGCGGAATGGACTTTGATGCCGAAATGCACAAGATGAACAAAGCAGGTTTGGAAGGAATTGCTGAAGAAGTAGCCGAAGATATGAAGCAGTATTCCATAAATGTGGATGGCGTTACCCAATACGGAGGCGGCTATTATATGTACACAACATCGGTTGCGAAAATGGGCGAATTGGGTGAAAAAATGGAGCCGATGATGGATGTGGTCATGGATTTTATAAAAAACAACAATCTGAATATGGCAGGCAAGCCTTTTGCTCTTTACAATGAAATAAACAGCGCCAACAATACCGTTATTTTCTCAACCGGCGTTCCCGTAAAGGAAAGAGTGATTACCCCAGAGGGCAGCCCCGTAGTTTGCGGTTTTATGGAACCCGTTTCAGCGGTGAAGATTTCTTTGAAAGGAAATTATAAACACTTACCGGAAGCATACACCAAAGGCAGACAATATATGGAGAAGAATGACCTTCAAGCAGACCCCAATGGAAAAATGTTTGAGGTTTACGTAACAGACCCCGAAGAAACGCCCAATCCGGCAAACTGGTTGACCGAGATTTACATCCCAATAATTACCGCCCCCGAACCTGTTCAAGAAGGTATTTAAAATGAAATAGCACGCACTAATTTGCAGAGAGAAATTGCAATAAAAAAATATGCTCCCTTTAGCCACGAAAAAACAATTTTTATAGAAAAATGAAACAATTGGCACTGGTTTTTTTAGGCGGTGGCTTGGGAAGCGTGCTGCGGTATTTCTTTTCAAAGTTTTTGAACAATCCCGAAACCGGCATTCCGTTTGGAACCTTTGCGGCAAATATTCTGGGAAGTTTGCTGATTGGAATAATTTTGGGCCTGGCCTTGAAAAACGAAACCCTTTCCCAAAACACGGTCCTGTTTTTGGCCACGGGCTTTTGCGGCGGGTTTACCACCTTTTCAACCTTTGCCTATGAAAACCATCTCTTTTTAAAAAGCGGCGACTTTATGTCTTTTGCCTTTTATACCATTGCCAGCTTTGTAGTGGGTTTCGCAATGGTTTTTTTCGGAATGTGGCTGGTGAAGTATTTTTAATGCTTCCCAAAATCTTTCACTCCGGCTTCAATTCGAATTAAAAGGTCGTTCTCCTTCGGCGGAATGGGGCACGAAAAACGAGGGCTGTACGCACAGTAAGGATTGTACGTCTTGTTGAAATCTATAATGATGGTATCGCCTTCCGGAATGCGCTGGTCCAAAAACCTGCCGCCGCCGTAGGAACCGTCGCCGCTGGTTAAATCGGTAAAGGGCAAAAATAGATAATCTTCGTAGCCAGGTTCATCGTACGGTTGGGTGCTTTTAAAAAGATTCAATACAAAATCCTTTCCTTCCAAAGAGAAATGGGCTTCGCCATACTTTACATATTCGGGCCTGCGGGAAGTGGTTGTGGGCATCAGAAACGGTTTTTCATCTGGGGTACGCACAAATTTTGCCTTCACAATATATTTTTCATCAATAGGATAAAATTCCAATCCTTTAAAGTTTTTGAAATCCTCGGGCTCCAAAATGGTAGTTTCAGGGTTGCTGAATTCTTCGTTCAGTTCCAGCTGAGCCGCCCTGCTTTCGGAAACTGTGGCCCCATTCTGGGCACCAGCCCCGAGACAGCACAGTAAAAAGAGAATTGTAATTGGATACTTCATAATTTGTTTTCAGTAAAAGTAGAAAACAATTTTAAACTTCATAAATATTTCTATTTTTGGGCAAATAAAAATTTTATGAAATTTCAAGTTTTACTCTTCACTTTTTTTATTTGTTTTGGCACACAATTTTTAGTTGCACAACATATTAGACTCGATAAAAAAGAAATGGCTTTTTTGGCATCTCAGGAAAAAATAAACGTTGTCTTTACTTACCACGACCTTCATTTCAATGCCGATAATTTTACCGAAGCAGAATTTTTGGATTATATAAAGAAAAAAATAGAAGGGAAATTAAACACTGAAGAAGCCTTGGATTGGGAACAAGAGCATCTTGCCGCCAAAGATTCTGTATATCCAAGGATATTCGTTGCTTCACTAAATAACCGCATCAAAAATTATGACCATCCCGTTGAATTTGTTTGGAATGATCCATCAATAAAATACACAATGAAAGTGCAAACAGATTGGATGTATTTTGGATATGATGCTGGAATAGCAAAACAGCCAGCCAAAGCAAATCTTAAAATCTATTTTTTTGAAACCTCAAATCCGGAAAGCATTATTTCGCAAATTGACGTTGAAAGAGCCGAAGGTTTTGATGTTGTCGGAAGTTTATCTTTTTATAAAACTGGCACAACCACCTCTTTTGGCCCCTCGGGTAATTGGCTGGAAGAGTTTATGAAAGCCAAACAAGATTACCCAAAACCAAGCCTTATAAGAATGGGAAATATGTATGATAAAGCCGCTGCTAGGTTCGGGATGACTTTAAAAAGAGTTTTGGATTAAAATAAAAAAATAATTTGCCAAAAAATATTTTTCACTACATTTGAAAATCAATTCCATTAAAAATGACAAATAGAACATACACCTGCCGCAAAAACCAGGTCATTTCACACCAGAAGTGCCGGCGATGTATGTATTGACTATATAACAATAGGTTTATACTATATAAAAACGTCCCGGCCAAAACCGGGACGTTTTACTTTTATGATACCAACCAAAGATGAAAAAAATTTATTCCAATTATTTAGCAAACTTTCGGGGACTCTCCCGGGAGATTTGGCTATTGTCCTTGGTTACGTTCATTAACCGCGCGGGGGCAATGGTAATTCCGTTTCTATCCTTATATCTCATAAATGTTGAAGGGTTCGATCTGCCACAAGTGGGCTGGATTATGTCGTGCTTTGGGCTGGGCTCCTTGGTGGGCACCTATATTGGCGGTAGATTAACAGATTCTATCGGGTTTTATAAAACACTTCTTTCCAGTCTCTTTTTGGGTGGGGTGGGGTTTATCCTGCTTCAATATATCAATACATTTTACGGATTCTGCATAGGTATATTTTTATTGACTTTGATGGCAGATGCAGGACGGCCCGCCATTTTTGTAGCAGCAGACGCATACTCTAAGCCCGGAAATATAACCCGGGGCATAGCACTGATTCGCTTGGCAATAAATCTTGGATTTTCAATAGGGCCGTTAGTTGGAGGATTGATTATCGCCCACATCAACTATACGGCACTCTTCTGGATTGATGGGCTTACCTGCATGCTTGCTTCCTTCGGCGTATTTCTACTTTTGAAACCGAAAAAACTAAAAAGTACTGACGAAAAACCCATTATTGTAAAAGAGGGCCGACCTCCTTATTTCAATAAATATTTTCTGGTTTTTTTCTTTATCATGATTGCCTACAGCTTAGCGTTTGTCCAGTATTTTTCGGTAATGCCAGTGTTTTATGAAAAGGTGCATTTCCTCACGGAAGACGTTATTGGGTGGCTATTATTTATAAATGGTGCCACGATTGTAATCTTTGAAATGCCGCTGATTGCCTGGCTCGACCGAAAGAAAATTTCAAAAACGATGGCCACCTTTTGGGGAATCTTCTTTTTAGGGTTGAGTTTTCTGGTACTAAATATGACCGATTGGGCAGGAATTTTGGTAGTCGCCATGCTATTGATGACACTTGGCGAAATGATCGGGTTTCCATTCTCAAACGCGCTTGCATTGGAAATGTCGCCCAAAGGAAGAAAGGGAAGTTATATGGCGCTATACAGTATGAGCTTCAGCTTTGCGCACTTGATTGGGCACAATGGCGGGATGAATTTGGTAGATAATTTTGGTTATTTTAATACTTGGATATTTTTCTCGGCCTTTCTGCTGTTGATAGCCGGATTAACCATTTGGCTCTACTTTTTACTGAAAAAATCGCAAACGGGAAATATTTAAATTGCCTTATACTTGGGGTTTCTTTTTGGCGCGACGCTGTTTACGCGAAACAATAACCGCATCCAAACACGAAATCATCAGGCCGATCCCCGCAAATAAACATATCAATCTAACTACTGTCGCTCCCGGAAATTCCAGGCCTGTAAACCCCAAAAGCGCCGAAAGAATAGTAACTACTAAAAAATGGAAAGTATAATTTTTCATAATATTTTAAATTGGAAAGAATCTTGAACGAAGATACCATACGGGCGGCACAAGAATTCTTAAAATGAATCCAATTATAACATATTTAACACTGCATAGTTATTTCAATGGCTTTATTTCATTGTTTTTAACCACGTGCGAAAGGACAATCTGTGTTTTGGTTTCGCCATACACTATCAGTTGGTCTATAAATGCTTCCAAATGTTTTTGGTTTTTTAGTACTACTTCCATTACAATATTCTCATTGCCGGTAATTCGGTAACAATTTAACACCTCATCATAGGTTTTTACAATTTCAAGGAAGGGTTTTAATTTCCCCATAAAGGCGCGCAATGTGATTATGGCCTTAAACTGATAACCCGCCTCAAAAGGTGAAACGACCGTATAATAGCCATTGATGATTCCAGAGTCCTCCATTTTTTTTATCCGTTCCGAAACTGCCGGTGAACTTATACCGACCTTTCTTCCTATTTCGGTATTGGGTTGCCGTGCATTTTTTTGAAGACAATTGAGTATTTTCCAATTTAAAGAATCGATGCTCATGTTAAAGTTATTTTTTAAATTTAAATAATAATTAAAGCAAATATAAAGTTTTACTTTAATATCGATTGTACAAAGTGAGGCGTAGTAAGTAAATTTGGTTCACTCTAAAAAAATAGTTAAGTACAACAATGGCACCGCAAGCTTTCAGAAATAATTCGCACTCTGCAATTTATAATAAAGCCCTTGAGATTTTCTCTCTTTCAAGAAATATTGCTACCTATATTGGTCACGATTTGGCACACTTACAAAGAAACGGGCAGGAGGATCCAGGTATTTATTTTACAGGAGATATTGTGCAACAATCCATATCCTTGGGCCCTCAAATTTTGAAAGCAGAAAGCGGGGAATTTTCAGAAGAAAAACACAAATATGCTGCTTCAGTGATGCGGCTTTCCAATCTGCTTTATAAAAATTGTGAACGTCTGGAAAGAGTGAATAGCAATGGAAAGGATTTTCTACCCTTGTTGCGAAAAGAATTAAAAAGATTTAGAAAGCTCCAACACACCTGGAGGCTGACACTTTAGCCCATAGTTTTAGTCATTGCATCATTTTCATTTCGTATTTTCGTGGAACAGCTTTGCAATAAATATGTTTGAAGACGACGATAATCCCGATCCCCGCGAAAGGTTTGAACGGACCAAAAAATTGCCCATATATAAGAAGGCCGAGGAAATTTCGGAATTGGTCCGGCATTTGGTAAAATCTGTTGAAAAAACCGATTTAAAATTCAAGCGAAAGGGTGAAAAGCAGCTACTGAACCACAGCCTTGCCTACTTAATGGAAAATTCCTTGATAATCCCCGCCAAGATTATGGGTGCCGAGGTCGTGGAACAATACGATCTTAAAATGGAAAATGCCGCCATAATTAGAAAAGCGGCGCGAGAGCTTGTTACCGACACTCATGGAATAGAGATGACAGGCTTTAAGGATACTGAGTATCTGGACCTACTGCGAAAGGAAGTGGATGAATTGCGCATTCTCTTTGCTGAATGGGTAAAAACGTTCGATCCCTGGGATTATATTATTGACCGCTGGGGGCTGTTCAATCCGCCCGGCATAAATTATGACGACCACGATCCCGATGACGACATTCCTTTTGACCCAAATAATTTCCCCGAAGAGTTTTTTGACGATGACTTCGAGGAAGACAGTTTTGACGAAGATATGGATGACGAAGAGGATTAGCCCGAAAACGTTATCGAATTAACCGCGGGTCAAAATCCAAAGTTCCTTTCTTAATAATCTTTATATTCCCGATATCTTTGTGATGTGGGTTTATCAAAATATTATGCTCCATTTCCAAAATGGCCGATGGCACGCGGAGCGCCAAGCTCTCGTGCCGCTTGAGCCAAGAGGACCCCAACATCTGCACTTTTTTTGCGGCTTCTTCAGAGCTCCATTTCGGTTTAATGAAATCCAAGGATTGAATTGGTTTTATAAATTTATCTGAAATTTCCACTTCCAGAAAAGAATAGCCCACGGGCAATTTTGCAAATTCAACGTGTACGATAATTTCCAACAAGCTCAAGGAAAGATTCTGGGAAAAATAGACTACGGGATCACCGATCAAGTTCCACCTACCACCATATACTCTGGCGCCCTCGCCAGAAAGATCGTCAATATATTCGGTTTTGGAAATTCTAAAAATTCGCACAATTAAGAAGGAATACCGTGGGCAATGCGGCCAAGTACATTTTTTACATATTGAATTCCAAACCTTGTGTCGAGAAAGTCTAAGGGTTGCTGCCCTTTAAAAATATAGGGTCTGGAATGGAGCCAGTTTCTAAAATCTTCGAGTGTTTCAAAAACGACTATACCTTCTGAGACCATTTCGGCTATCTCAAAAAGCTGTTCGGAAGCCGAAACCCCCAAGAGGTCATCATCTGCCTTGCGCTGTAATGTGCGGTGCGAAATGTGCAGCAAATCACTAAGCCGATCCATGGAGATACCCAATACCTCGCATATAGAATAAACCACACTCTTGGGCAGACCCTTCCGGGTAACGGTAATAAGGTCAATATCACTATTTACGGCCTGGCCCACCTGCCCCACGCCTCCTAAAACGCCGACTATTCTGTCAAAAGGGTTGTCGAGCAAATAGAAAACCTCTGGTTCTTTCACCAAATTTACATCGGAAGGGTTTTGGTACTTTTTCATAATCACGACATTTGACGCAAAGATATGTATTTTTGTCGTGTTTAAAAAACTTTTCGCTACATATTTCGTCTATATTGTCCTCCTACTTCAAATAAGGACTCCGTAATCTGGCCCAAAGAGCAAACTTTAGTGGCTTCCATTAACTGTTCAAACATATTTTCGTTATGAATGGCGGCCGATTTCACTTTTTCAATTTTCTCATTTGCAATATCGGCATACATCTTATGAAGATTTTTCAATGTTTCAATCTGAACCTGCTTCTCTTCCTCGGTTGCACGAATCACTTCCGCAGGAAGCACGGTTGGCGAACCTTTGCTGCTTAAGAACGTATTCACCCCAATTATTGGGAAGTCGCCATTGTGCTTCAAAGTTTCATAATACAGGCTTTCCTCCTGAATCTTACTGCGCTGGTACATAGTTTCCATAGCGCCCAAAACGCCCCCGCGTTCCGTAATACTATCAAATTCCTTTAGAACAGCCTCTTCAACCAAATCTGTAAGTTCTTCAATAATGAAAGATCCTTGTATTGGGTTCTCGTTCTTGGCCAACCCGAGCTCCTTGTTAATGATAAGTTGAATTGCCATTGCACGGCGAACGCTCTCCTCGGTGGGGGTTGTAATCGCTTCGTCATACGCATTTGTATGAAGGGAATTACAATTGTCATAAATGGCATATAAAGCCTGAAGGGTAGTCCGAATATCGTTGAAATCAATTTCCTGCGCGTGGAGCGAGCGCCCGGAAGTTTGAATGTGATATTTCAACATTTGTGCACGCGGGTTTGCGCCATATTTTTCCTTTAAGGCCTTTGCCCAAATTTTTCGTGCCACCCGGCCAATTACGGCATATTCCGGATCAATTCCGTTGCTGAAAAAGAATGAGAGGTTCGGGCCAAATTCATTGATGTCCATTCCTCTGCTCAAATAATATTCCACGTAGGTAAAACCGTTAGCGAGGGTAAATGCCAATTGGGTTATGGGGTTTGCGCCAGCCTCTGCAATGTGATAGCCGCTAATGGATACCGAGTAAAAATTTCGAACTTTTTTCTCGATAAAATATTCCTGCACATCGCCCATAAGCCGCAGTGCAAACTCGGTGGAAAAAATACAGGTATTCTGGGCCTGGTCTTCCTTTAAAATATCTGCCTGGACCGTACCGCGAACCTGTTGTAAGGTTTCGTATTTAATCTTGTTATAGACTTCAGTATCCAAAACTTGATCGCCGGTAACCCCGAGTAGCATGAGGCCCAAGCCATTATTGCCTTCGGGTAACTGGCCATGGTATTTAGGGCGGGCAATATTCTTTTTCTTATAAATAGCTGAAATTTTCCTTTCTACTTCTTCCTCCAAACCATTTTCTGAAATGTACTTCTCACAATTCTGGTCAATGGCCGCATTCATAAAAAAGCCCAGAAGCATTGGTGCGGGCCCATTGATAGTCATACTAACCGAAGTCATTGGATGGCTTAAATCGAACCCGGAGTAAAGCTTTTTGGCATCGTCCAAACAGCAGATGGAAACCCCCGCGTTACCTATTTTACCATAGATATCGGGGCGAAGATCTGGATCATTTCCATATAAAGTTACACTATCAAATGCCGTGGAGAGCCTTTTGGCCGGCAGCCCCATACTCACATAATGGAAACGACGGTTGGTACGCTCCGGTCCACCCTCGCCGGCAAACATGCGGGCTGGATCCTCCCCCGTTCTCTTAAAGGGATAAAGTCCGGAAGTGTATGGAAATTCGCCCGGCACATTTTCCTGAAGGGTCCATTTTAGAATATCGCCCCAAGCCTGATATTTTGGCAGGGCAACTTTTGGAATCTGTGTGTGCGAAAGTGATTCGGTATGGGTCTTTATATTTATTTCCTTGTCGCGGACCTTAAAACTATAGATTGGATTTTTGTACTTATTTACTTTTTCGTCCCAACCTGTTATTATTTCCCAATTGTAGGGATCTAAATTTAATTTTTCACGATCAAATTCAGCGAGCAACAGTTTTAATAGGTCTTTATTTTTTTCTGAATTGACAATGGTTTCCGAAACAATTCCCGCCTTGTCCAATTCAGGTTTTTTTCCTGAAATAGTTTCAATAGTTTTAAAAATTCCATAAAGTCTTTGGGCAACTTCGGCCTGTTCCGAAGCCTTTTTATCGTACGCCCTATTATTTTCTGAAATTTCCGAAAGATATCGTGTGCGTGAGGGAGGAATCACAAACACTTTTTCGTCCATTTCCTCCGTAATCTTAAAATCACTTTTTAAATCTGTATCGGTTTTTTCGGCAAGTTGCTGCATTACGGCCTTGTAGAGCTTGTTCATTCCCGGATCGTTAAATTGGGACGCAATGGTGCCATAGACCGGGAGATCATCTTGTGAGGCATCCCACAATTGGTGGTTGCGTACGTACTGTTTTTTAACATCACGCAGGGCATCCAGCGAACCGCGTTTATCAAATTTGTTTATTGCGACCAAATCGGCAAAATCGAGCATATCAATCTTTTCAAGTTGGGTGGCCGCACCAAATTCCGGCGTCATAACATATAAGGAAACATCACTGTGCTCAATAATTTCAGTATCACTCTGTCCAATTCCCGAAGTTTCCAGAATAATAAGATCATACTCTGCAGCTTTTAGAACCTGAATGGCCTCGGTTACATATTTGGAAAGCGCAAGATTGCTTTGGCGTGTTGCCAAACTGCGCATATAAACCCGTGGGGAATTGATGGCATTCATTCGAATTCGATCTCCCAACAAGGCCCCGCCAGTTTTTCTTTTAGAAGGATCCACGGAAATTATTCCGATAGTTTTCTCCGGAAAATCAATTAAGAATCTTCGCACCAATTCATCGACGAGTGAAGATTTTCCAGCACCTCCGGTGCCGGTAATCCCTAAAACCGGAGTAGTTGCATTTTTATTTTTTACATGAATTTTGTCAAGTGTTTCCTTTGCAACCTCGGGAAAGTTTTCGGCCGCGGAAATTATTCTCGCAATTGCGCCAAATTCCTTCTTCTCCATATTTTTGAGCTCTCCATTCAATTTATCGCCTATGGGAAAATCAGATTGTTCTACCAAATCGTTTATCATTCCCTGTAATCCCATCTTACGGCCGTCATCTGGGGCGTAGATGCGTGTAATTCCATAATCCATCAATTCTCTTATCTCTGACGGCAGGATAACTCCGCCGCCGCCGCCAAAAATTTTTATATGTCCCGCGCCTTTCTCCTGCAAAAGATCATACATATATTTAAAGTACTCGTTATGCCCTCCTTGATAGGAAGTCAAGGCTATTGCATTGGCATCTTCCTGAATTGCAGTATTCACTACTTCTTCAACGCTTCTATCGTGTCCTAAATGAATTACCTCAACCCCTGTAGATTGGATAATTCGGCGCATAATATTGATGGCGGCATCGTGGCCGTCAAAAAGTGATGCCGCGGTAACTATTCTAACTTTAAATTTTGGTTTATAGGGCGTTATAGGTTCCATTTTTTTTAATTCCTTAAATGTGAAGTGCAAATTTAGTTAAAACACAGCGAACATAACGCATTACGCTACTATTCATGATATAAAAAAAATAAGAAACAGATTGCATTCCTTCAATATTTTTGTATATTGCATCATCAATATTAAACAATTAAAAACTTAACATTATGAAAAAAATTTACTTTTTGGCACTTGCAATTGGTGCTTTTAGTTTTTCGTCATCCTATGCTCAGATCGATCAGACTGATGACCTAGAAAGTTATTCTCTTGGCCCTATTTCGGCTCAATCACCATTATGGAAAACTTGGTCTGGTGATGAAGGTGGACCAGAGGACGGTATAGTAACAGTAGAACAGGCAAGCTCAGGCACACAATCCTTAAAAATTGATGAAGTTGGCGCGCCAGCTGGTAAGGATCAATTATACATTTTTGATAGTCAGCCAGATTCTGGTATCTACACTGTTCAATTCAGCTACTACGTTCCATCTGGCAACGAAGGATATTTCAACATTCAGGGAACAATCAACCCAGGAGATCAATCTCCCGGTTCATTTTTGAGTCCTGATCTATATTTCAATCCTGACAATATGACTCCTGGACAAGGCCAAACTGGTGATGCATCATTTGTTTGGACATTTCCACACGATGCCTGGTTCACAGTGAGAATGGTTTTTGATATGGATGCTCAAACTTTCGAAATGTGGGTTGATGGAACTGAAGCGATTCCCGCAGGAACTTTCTTTAATGACTTAACCGTTCCTTATTTAGGAGGTATTGATTTTTATGCTCCTAGTGAATTCTCCACCTATTATGTTGATGATATTGTAACTGCTTTTGGTTTATTAGGTGTTGATGACATCAGCGAAACTGCATTTAGTGTTTATCCAAACCCAGTAAAAGATGTATTGAACATTAGTTCAAAGAATGCCGTTGACAATGTAACAATTTACGATGTTTTGGGCAAAACTGTGCTTACTGTTAATCCTGGAGCTATCTCTCCTAAAGTTGACATGAGCGGTTTATCTTCTGGTGCTTACCTAGTACAGGTAACTATAGGAAATGCCACTAAAACAGTTAAAGTTTTAAAATAAAAGGAATTTAAATTCCTTTTGCTAGAAAAAGCCCTTCATTGTTGAAGGGCTTTTTTATATTTGAAAATATAATTTTATTCCTATGCTATTCAAGAAACTCCTATTATTAAGTTCCCTTTCTCTATTTATTTCTTGTGCCGAACTACAGCAAGTGGTAAACACCTTGCCCACAGAAACCGGCATGGGCATGGATCCAAGTACAATAGCCAGCGGGTTGCGACAGGCTCTTGATATGGGGATTGAGAAACAGGTTACCAAACTTACCCAAAAGGATGGATTTTATAAAAATCAATTAGTAAAAATAATGTTACCTGAAGAACTTCGAAAAGTGGATCAAGGACTAAGAGATATAGGTCTGGGAAGTTTAGCCGACGAAGGCATAAAGGCCTTAAACCGAGCTGCTGAAGATGCGGTGAAAGAAGCAACTCCCATCTTTGTCACGGCAGTCAAACAGATAACTTTCACCGACGCTAAGAATATTCTATTGGGTCCCGACAATGCCGCTACAAATTATTTGGAACAACGTACAAACAGAGCACTTTATGCAAAATTCAACCCCGTAATTGAGCGATCATTTTCAAAAGTGGGAGCAGATCAAATTTGGGCTAATATAATCACCAAATACAATTCCATTCCATTTGTTACACGAGTTAATCCCGACCTAACAGATTACGTTACTACAGAAGCCTTGCAGGGAGTATATAAAATGATAAGTGTTGAAGAAAAAGATATTCGAAATAACATTTCAGCTAGAACCACAACTTTACTCCGGCAGGTCTTTGCGCTGCAGGATTAAACCATTATTTATGAAACCATTAACCTCTCGTTAATATGACCTTACAAGTTGCTGGGTTATCTTTGTAACTGTAAATAAATAGTTATGTTTAATTGGTTTAGAAAAAAATCCCGGATAGAACAATTAAAGGAAAGGTACCGATTCTTAATGCGTAAATCTTTCGAATTATCATCAAAGGATCCAGAGAAAAGTGCTCGAGCCCACCAACAAGCTGATAAACTTTTTCAGGAAATCAATTATTTATCCTACAGACAGGCCGATAAGTAGCATGCCTAATGTAAGCTCTTAAAATAGTCAAAGGCTTTCATCAATCGGGATCCGTACCAGCTAAAAAACTCTCCATCTACTAGTTTCACTTCTCTATTCAATTTCTTAGTCATCTCTACCACATCCACATTCTTGAATGGATACGGCTCCGTGGAAAGTAAGATTATATCCGCTTTAAGAAAATCTTCTTGTTTAACTTCCGGATAGCGTCCGGCATTTACTGAGAAAATATTCGAATACTTATTTTCCTTCAACAGGGAATCAATAAAGGTTCCACGACCAGCCGCCATATAAGGCTTTTTCCATATTATATAAAGCACCCTCTTTTCAGAATACCCTTTGATATAATTCCTGAATAAAGCCAATTCCGAATCAATTTTAGAGACAATTTCTGAGGCTTTTGAAACGACATCAAATATCTGTCCCAATTGTTCAATCATCCTGTTATTATCGGTAATTGTAACTATATCACTAATCCAAACGGGCGCTATCCTGCTAAGTTCGCCTACCAGTTCTTCAGTATTCTCCTCCTTGTTGCAGATTACAATATCGGGGCGCAGGGCTTTTATTTTATTGAAATTGACCTGTTTCGTTCCACCTACAACCGTCTTTTCACTCTTAAGATCGGAAGGATGAACACAGAATTTGGTAATACCCACTATTTTTTCACGCAAGCCAAGATCAACCAACAATTCAGTTTGTGAAGGCACCAATGAAATAACTCGTGATGGAGTTTTAGGAAGAGTTACGGTTCTATTTAATTGATCAATGAATTCCATCGAGAATGGCTTTCATTTCCAGCTGCATATTTTCAGCTTCCCTTGCTGCAGCTTCGGCAAAATCGGCATCTTTTGAAGCATAAATTATTCCACGTGAAGAGTTTACGAGCAAACCAACATCCTCAGTCAACCCATATTTACAGACTTCCTGTAAGCTGCCGCCCTGTGCCCCTACACCGGGAACCAATAAAAAATTATTCGGAATAATTTTACGAATATCAGCAAAATACTCCGCCTTGGTAGCACCAACCACATACATTAAGTTTTCGCTATTCTTCCAATCTTTCGAAGTTTTCAATACCTGCTTGTAAATTTCTTCGCCGTCCACTTTTTTGGTCTGAAAATCAAAAGCGCCTTCATTGGAAGTTAAGGCTAAAAGAATTGTGTGCTTATTCTCAAAAGCAAGAAAAGGCTCCACCGAATCCTTGCCCATATAAGGCGCAACGGTTAGCGAATCAAATCCCAAATCCTCAAAAAAAGCCTTTGCGTAGCGGCTAGATGTATTACCAATGTCTCCACGCTTAGCATCGGCAATGGTAAAAATTTCAGGATAGTTTACGTTCAAATAATTGATGGTTTTCTCCAGCGATTTCCAACCTTTCAACCCGTAGGCTTCATAAAAGGCAGTATTCGGTTTATAGGCAACTGCGTACTGGTGCGTGGCGTCAATAATCGCTCTATTGAAGGAAAAAATAGGATCTTCCTCTTTTAGCAGAAATTCAGGAATTTTCTCCAGTTCCACATCAAGACCAACGCAAAGAAAGGATTGCTTCCTTTTTATTTCTGAGATTAAATTTTCTGTTGTCATATTTCCCTCTGCCTATCACCATCTCCCCGATGGAGAGAATTTTATACTATATGAAACTTTAAAAAGTTTCGCCTGTTTCCTTTAATTTTTCGGTATTGCTTACCAATTGCAGTTCGTCAATTATTTCCTGAATGTCACCATTTATAATATTGCCAAGATTGTAAAGCGTCAGGTTGATACGGTGGTCCGTAACCCGCCCCTGCGGATAGTTATAGGTCCGTATCTTTGCGCTCCGGTCGCCACTGGTAACCATCGAGCCACGTTTTAGCGCGTCTTCCGCCTGCTTTTTTGCAAGTTCCAGATCGTACAAACGTGAACGCAGCACCCGAAAGGCCTTTTCCTTATTCTTATGTTGCGATTTCTGGTCTTGGCACTGCGCCACAATTCCTGTAGGCACGTGCGTCAATCGCACGGCAGAATAGGTAGTGTTTACAGACTGCCCGCCCGGTCCTGAAGAACAAAAGAAATCTACTCGAACATCTTTGGGATTTATTTCAATATCAAACTCTTCAGCTTCTGGAAAAACCATTACCGTTGCAGCACTGGTGTGTACACGGCCCTGGGTTTCCGTCTGCGGCACACGTTGCACGCGGTGCACGCCTGCTTCAAACTTAAGCGTTCCGTAAACGTCTTCTCCCTCTATCTCAAACTGCACTTCCTTAAAACCGCCGCTGGTGCCCTCGTTAAAATCTATCACGTTGGTCTTCCAGCCTTTTCCCTCGCAGTATTTGGTGTACATTCTGAAAAGGTCGCCCGCAAAAATACTGGCCTCATCGCCACCCGTTCCTGCTCTGATTTCCATCACGGCATTCTTGGCATCTTCGGGGTCTTTTGGAACCAACAGAAACTTAATCTCTTCTTCCAGCTTGGGCAATCGGGTTTTGGCCTCCTCCAGTTGTATTTTGGCCATTTCCACCATTTCGGCGTCGCTGCCGTCGGCTATTATTTCTTCGGCCTCGTTGATATTATCTGTAAGTTCCAGAAACTCGGCGCGCTTGTCCATCAATACCCGCAGGTCCTTGTACTCTTTGTTCAACTGGATATATCGCTTTTGGTCGCTGATGATATCTGGTTGAATAATAAGGTCGCTCACCTCGTCAAAACGCTGTTTTATTATTTGAAGCCTGTCTAACATATAAATTTTATAATGGCTGCAAATTTACAATTTTTAACCGAAATGAGACCCGTGGTACTCTTTTCTATTTTGTGAAGTGTTTTCTTTATGAAATAGGCTTACAAATTTAATATGCCCCGATATAATTTCGGCTTGGCCAATCTCTTTGGATAGTGAAAATCTGACCAAAACAAAATTTGCATAAACAAACTTGAAAAAACCTAAACGTGAAAAAATCAATAGTCAAAGGTTCCCATTGTAGATTGAATAGTAAGCCTTTTCTTTTCTGAAGCCTCCACCCTACCGATAACCTGCGCGTCCACATCAAAAGTTTTTGAAATTTCAATAATGGTATCGGCAATTTCCTCGGAAACGTAAAGCTCCATCCGGTGCCCCATATTGAATACTTGGTACATTTCCTTCCAATCCGTTCCACTTTCTGCCTGAATAAGTTTGAAAAGCGGCGGAATTTCAAATAGATTATCCTTTATAATGTGAAGGTTTTCCACAAAGTGAAGAATCTTGGTCTGCGCGCCGCCACTGCAATGCACCATTCCATGGATTTCCGTATTTGAAAAACGGGAAAGAATCTTCTTAATAATAGGCGCATACGTACGGGTGGGCGAAAGAACCAATTTTCCCGCATTCAATGGACTATTTTCAACTGCGTCGTCCAGTTTTTTGGAACCCGAATAAATAAGGTCTTTGGGAACAGCGGCATCAAAAGTTTCAGGATATTTTTTGGCCAAATAATTATCAAAAACATCGTGTCTGGCAGATGTCAACCCATTACTGCCCATGCCTCCGTTATATTCCTTTTCATAGGAAGCCTGCCCAAAGGACGCCAAACCTACAATCACATCGCCCGGTTTAATATTGGCGTTGTCAATTACATTTTTTCGTTCCATACGCGCCGTTACGGTGGAATCCACAATTATAGTCCGCACCAAATCGCCCACATCTGCCGTCTCCCCACCCGTTGAATAGATGGTTACGCCGTATTGCTTCATTTCAGAAATCAGTTCTTCGGTACCATTTATAATTGCTGAAATGACTTCTCCGGGAATCAAATTTTTATTTCTGCCAATGGTTGACGAAAGCATAATATTATCAACGGCACCCACACATAGCAGGTCATCAATATTCATAATAAGCGCATCCTGGGCAATTCCTTTCCAAACCGATAGATCGCCCGTTTCCTTCCAATATGCATAAGCCAGAGAGGATTTGGTACCGGCCCCATCGGCGTGCATGATCAGGCAATAATCTGCATCGCCAGTTAGATAATCTGGAACAATCTTGCAGAATGCCTTTGGGAAAAGTCCTTTATCCACGTTTTTGATGGCGTTGTGCACATCTTCCTTTCCTGCTGAAACGCCACGTTGCGCGTATCGTTTTGAAATATCTTTGCTCATTGCGAAATATTAAGGCACAAAAGTACGGATTAAAAAAAAGCCCACAAAGGTGGGCTTTCAAGGTTTTAACTATAATTTTTTATCGCTTATTCCCAATCGGGCATAAATGCTTCGGTGAATAGTAATTGATCTTCTTGGTTCTCATCAAATATATAGGAATAAATTGCCGGAGTGGCTCCAAAATTATTTCGTTTTCGTGTAAAAATGACGGCTCCTTCCGAAGGCGAAAATTTCACATCCAGATCATTCTCACCTTCCAAAACATCTGTCTCCAAAGGAATTAAAGGATCTGGGCTACCTATGGGGTGAAGAAATATACGGCTCTCAAATATCCTGTACGAACTGTTTTCAGATCCACTCAAGTCCCAAGTAAACAACGCCATATCTCCATTCGCAGAAATGTCGATTCCACCAGCCGCACCGTTCACATTTTCTAAGATAATATTCTCTTCAGCCTGTGTGGATAATCTTGCCGTATATATACGTACATCATAACCACTGGAGTTGTTGGTCTTCAACATTATTAAATCATCATCAAATTGAGGTACAGCAACTTCTGAAATAAATGCACCATCAGTGGTTGTATATTCCAACCTAAAACCACTTCCATCGGAATTTACTGAATATAATTTATCGAAATGGGGATAATAAATCTTGCTATCATTCTGTGCCCAAGTGAATTCCAATTCCTCCGTACGGAAACCTGCTATAGGTCTTTGCGATGTAATTTGAGTTATACCAGTCCCATTAAAATTCATCGTAAAAATATGTGTACTTCCTCCCGAATTTCTTAAAAATGCTATTTTATTGAGAATATTGCTTTTTCGGGGTTTAAAACTATTCACGTTTTCACTAGTAAGCTGTAAAACATTAAAATCCGGTTCTTGACCCGTTCCAGTGGTAGGATCCTCTGCTCCGGAATAGATTACTAAATTATCATTGTTCTTTCTCACAAAAATAAATGGATTGTCGGGAAATGTAATTGTTTTAAATTCACTTATTATTGAACTTACCGGATCATTAGTATCATCGGTAACTGTAACTTGCCAGAAATATTTTGTGGCCAATTGCAGATTGCTCACCGTAAACGTAGTATCTTGGCCTACTTCAAAAATCTGCATTTCATCAGTACTTCCATTTCTCAAATCTAACCTATAGGATAGTTCATCGTTTTCAGGATCAGAGGCTTCCCAAATAAATTGAACTGCCAAAGGTTGTTCTACGGCTCCATCTTCGGGTGTTACGAGATTTGGCACCGACGGCGGATTGTTATCTGAATTGGCAAGCTTCAATTCAAAGGACACGGCAGCCGTTTTTCCTTCTTGAACTGTTGTAGATTCAAAGCCAGCTGCATAACCAGCTAACTCCGCTTGAACGGAATAATCGTCGACCTTAACATCTACCAATCGGAATCTTCCCACCGAATCCGTAAAAACCGTAGTTGACGCCGGGTTGGTCGTGATTTTTACATTCTCAAGTGCCTCACCAGTAATCTTGTCTGTAACCTTCCCAGAAATATTACCGGTAAGCACCACATCTATAGTATCTTCACTACATCCAAAGTTGATTAGGAAGAAACTTGCAAAAACTAAGAATATATATTTTTTCATCTTATCTATTTTGAATTATAGTTTAAAGTAATAATTGAGGCCCACTCCAAAATTGTAATAAAAGTCGTTTCTTTTTCCTTGGACTGCCTTTTCCAGTTTATCGGTAAAAACCAGATTGTGTTCTCCAAAAACTTTTATTCCAAACTTTTTGGAAATAAAATATTCCAGACCCATCCCGTATTGAACTTTAAAAAAAGGCTCTCCAGTGTCAAAAGCATTGTCATTTCTAGGATCCAATAGCGCAATTATTACCCCAGAACCAGCATAAATAAAGGGAGTAAATTTATCATTAGGCAATAACGCAAACTCGCCATTTAAATCTGCACTCGCAAACACATTTCTATACTGCCGTCCATTATCAATCCTGAAAGCAGAAGCTTTCAGGTTTGCATTAAAATAGCGGCCAAAATGTTTTTTATATTCCAATCGGGCTAAAAATCCAAGTTCCTGAGTGCTATAGTCATTGTCTGGCAAATTGCCTCCCAGGGAAATGGACAGGGCGTTTTTGGCCTCCCTGCCAACCTGCAATCGATCAAAAAGCAAGGTGGACTCATCCTTCTCTTTTTCAGCAAGATAATCTGAAACCAATTGGTCGTTGACTTCCTTGCCCCCTTGAGTACTCCAGAATTGTTTTTGAATACCTTCAATTATAAGGTCGTGCACCGCTTTTTCAATAGCGTCCTTCATAGCCAATTGTACCGGTTCATTTTGGGTTACACCAGTCTCCGCCTCCAATAGCCTTTGGAATTTAACAAAACGAAAAAAACTGGCATCAATTGCTTGTGAAAGAATGGTTTTTGAAACATACACAGTTTTCAAAATTTCTCCATTGCTGGTGGAAACAGCCCTTAAATAAACCGTTATTCTATCTTGTCTATATTTTGCAGAGCCACCCAGCCCAAAATAACGAGCCCCAATTCCGCCCGTAATAATATTTGTGTCGTAAGAAATTATTCCCCCCTCAAGCAAGAGACCGGCATATAAAAGGGGCGGCAGTGGAGGTTCATTGGGGTTTAGGTTCTTTATATATTCCTGTTTGGTGTTCCGAATAATATTTCTTTCGGTGGAAAGATTGCTCAAGTTTTCCCGTTCAATAGGAATAAACCAACCGGAATCTTCCAAAGCTTTGATTAGCATGGTTGTACCTCCTTGTGAAACTGCGGTACTAAAAGTACTACCGTTCTCAACAGCTTTATACTGTCCGGTCTGATCGCTAAAATTATACACCGCAACTTCCAATGGTTGGGCAGCCGGAGGTAAGTCTAATAAAGTGGAAGTAGATTTTGAAAATTCCCCGGTCCTGGCCGCCTCTTGAAACATGGGCTGGTTAAAATAGGCTCCACAGGACGACAACATTAAAACTCCCAACAAGGAAAGTGATTTTAAAAAGATCTTCATGAATGTAGTTTAATTTGGGACAATTACTTGGGTTTCCTCCCCCGTGGAGGTATCTAATATATTTATAACCAGTCCTTCGTCTGATTGAAAAATCTCAACATTAAGTGAACCATAGGTAAAGGTTCCTTCCTCATTAAAATTTAAACCGCCTAGTTGCTGTTGCAATAATTGACGGGATATTTGGCTTAACAACTGTCTATTTAAATTATCCCCGAACTGTTGCAATTCAGACCGCTGATCTCTCTCATTTGCAGGTGCTGTCAATTTATTTTGGGAGGTAGCAGAACTCAATAACCAATTATAATTAAAAGTATCGCCGCCAAAAGCAGGATTTAAAGGTTTATAAGAAAATTGCTGGGCAAACCCAACGGTTCCCATAAATAGCAATACAATAGAAAGAAGTAGTTTGAATATTTTCATATTAATATCGAGTTAATGTATTGTCTTTTTGCTGTTGCAATTGTTGCAAGTGGGCAATGCAACGATCTAGCGCCGTGATGGCCATACTTTGTAAAAAAGATTTTTTAGGTTGTGAAAAAAACTGCCATAGCAATCGATCATTTATTTTTACCGAAATTCTGGTACTGCGCATGCGTCCGGGCACTTCTTCAATTACAATATTCTTTTTAGTCTGGATTCCACGATTGTAATATTCGGAGTAAAAATACTTATAAAAATCACGACCTGCCTTCGTAAGTGTATTTTCCACTACCAATCCGTCCATAATATATCCATCTTGGGGAGCGGCTTGATCTTGGCTAATCGCAGCTTGTGGTACCAATGCTTCCTCATTGGCCAGTTTTTGATAGCCGTTTTCATAGATAAGTTCTATACGGTCCTGGCCCACTGGTTTGTCATCTTTATCATAGAGAACCAAGACTATGGTAATTTTATCCTCTATGCTGTAATTTACTGCAACTGTAGATAGCACCTTTTTTTCATTAGCTTTAAGGAAAAAGAGATCAGTCTGGTTGCTTCTCGATACATTATTATTTTTGTCTGCGCTATAAACGCTAAAATCGTATTTCAAATTTATATCCGTAGGGGTAAGATTTTCCGCGGTGGCGGCAAAAGTGAAGAACTCGCTTTCCTTTTTTACATAAATTTTGGCTACGTATTCCTTATTGTAAAATTGGGCACTCATGCCTGTGCAAGTACAAAGCATAACGGCAAGTGCCAAGAAAGTTTTGAGGGCAGGTATATATATGGAGCATTTACTCATTTAATAAAAACTTCTAACTATAACTGTTGGGGAAGCTTCCGATTGTCTAAATTTTAAAGACTTTGTCAATTCATTTACACCGTCACGTTCAAAGTTAAGATAGTCTCCATCCTGTACCAAGTCTAGCGAAATATCGGCATTTGGATTATTCACAAAATCCTTAATTTTATTATTATTTCCATTCTGAACAAGTTCGGCTACGGCAGTGTTAGCGGTATAATCTAAATTTGTATCATTATAATCCCCATTTTGGAGAAGATTTATTTCACTTGCATTTGTCCTTGTTACAATACGCGTAGTATTAAAATCCCCTATTTGACGCACATAAACAGAATTTCCTTCGATGAGCGCATTTTTTGGATTGGGAGTTGAAATGATTCCAAGATTTGCTAACACCTGGGGCGACATGTTCTCAGCGCTGACAACCTTTTCATCACCATTGTTATTATTTTCTTCTCCTTTATAAGTTTGGCCCCAAACAGCCGGTATCATAAGAATCGACGTTAGAACCCCAAAGAGAATATTTTTTGTTGTTTTCATAATTTGCAATTTTAAATTATCCGTTTTTAACGGTATTCCGCATAGTCACAATTATAATATCTTACTCTTGAACGGAAAACATAACCTTGTGTTAAAGATATTAATTTTATTATAAAAGGAGGGCATTACCTGCCCTCCTTTTTAATTTAGATAAATGTTTTACCGAGAGCGGCTTAGCAACCAGGGCAAATATCTGTTAAGCCCAAATCTCCAATTGGAGAGTATGTTCCTGGATCAACATCTGGCAGATCACACTCGTAAAGACCGTCAACTTGTGTACCATTAGGTCCTTGTTGAAGTATATCTGCTTGGTTATGACCAAATGGCATACCGTCCGCAAGATTTTGTTCTACACTGTAGCTTTGTCCATCATATTGAGTAATAAATGCATTATTGCATTCACCTCTTTGAGCGGTAGTAGCCCAACTATCATTTCCAAATTGCCATACATTAGCATTGTTATTTTGACCTCTTTGGGTTGACATCGCAACGTTGTCTGCACCTATTTGAACTTGCAAAGCAGTATGATCATTTCCATTCTGACCTATTGCGGCATCGTTGTCATCACCTAATTGCACTTGAGCAGCATTATTTCCTCCTCCAGCAGGACTTCCATACGCGTTCTGTACTACAAGAGCCCGGTTTCCATCGCTACTTCCTGAAAGGAAGTTACCTTGAATTTGGTAAGACTGATTGTCTTCACCAAATTGTTGTGCCTCTACTGCATTATTAGTACCATATTGCTCCTGACGGGCAATAGATCCATCAGAACCAGGATTAAATGAACCATTATCAATATCATCTACCGTTAATAATCCATTAGTCCAAAGATCTGTTTCAATTTGAGTAGTGGTAGAGCCATCTCCTTGAGTAACTAAAGCATTGTTACCTTCTCCAGCAGTACTGCTAGTTGCCACTTGAATTTGGTATGAACTGTTGTCATCACCAAACTGGATTGTGGTAGCTTCATTACGTGCACCTAGACCAGTTTGATCTATTAAGGCTTGGTTGCGGTCTCCATCTTGGTTCACTTCAGCAGCATGACCTTCTGTGCCATTGCTAAACGCTCTTTGTTTTATATCGGCTGCGTTATCATCCCCCATTTGATTTACTAATGCCTCACTATTGTCGTATGTCTGTAAGGTACGCGATTCGTTACGATCACCATCTTGATTTACCTCAAGACTATTATTTTCAGCTTGCTCATTGGTTCCTTGCCTAGCCCAAACTTTGTTATCAGCACTAGCCATATCAGTCATACCTTGATTGACAAGTGAACTGTTATTGTCCCCTTCTTGTAATTGAGTTGATTCGTTAGTCGAACCTTTTTGATGAACTTCAGCTCTGTTTAGATATCCACTAGTTCCAGTTACACTACCTATCTGTTTAATAAAGGCTTGATTCGATCCTATACCTGCACCGTTATCTTGATATGAAGCCGCGGATTGCTCCGTACCCACTTGACGAACTTTCACTTTTTGGTTATCACCATTTTGAATAGACTCACCCGTATTTGCTGTGCTTGAAGAGGAATTGTTTCCAATTGTTCCAGCTGCACCGGGAGCGTCTGGAGTGTACTGAGCGAAACCAATCGCGCCAATCATTAGCGCCGCAGCGCCTAAAATTACTTTTTTCATAATTAAATAGTTTAAAGATTAATATTTGGTTAAAAAAATATTCAGTTTTGAGCAAGGAAATAGTTCCTTGGATAATTTATAAATCACTACATAATGATTTATAGCTATTAAGGGGATATGTTTTAAAATGTATTTAAAACACAGTTTAGAAAAAGGGATACTTTAAATTTGCGAACCAATATTGATCAAAAACCAAGCGGTTCAATTACTAAGGGGATAGATTTGCTATTTTAACAATTTTGAGGAGATGGGTTTGTGATATTGCTACCACTTAACCACAACCCAAAGATGCAATAAAAAATATTAATACACAACTAAGTAACAGCCAGTTGCACTAAAAAGGGGGATTCCCCCCTTTTGAAAAAGGGTTTTCCCTCACACCAATTCCAAATTTATCAGACAAAAAACTTAAAATTACCGATGAACTGCAAAAAATGGGAATTTAACAGATAATGTTAATTTTTTGTTAAAAATATATTTCTTCATTTTTGGGCAGAAGTTTTTACACTTAAATCACAAAAGATAAATTACCTACTCAAACGGAAACTTTCCTTAGCTGTTTTCTAAAACACTTGTCTTCAATTAAATACCTTAATATACGGAGTCAAAAAAAGGAATAGGCCATAACTCTTACATAAAAATCCTTTTGCCAAAAATTATTCTAAAAGCAAAAAGTGCGGAACGCTTAGTGACAGCGCTCCACACTCTTTTAAATTGCAGAAATTTATTTCTACTGTTTATGCAGTTATTAGTTTTGAGTTACCGTAGAGGTATTCATATCACCCAATTGGTTAACGGTACTCATATTGCTCATGCCAGTTTGACCAACAGTACTCATATTGCTATTACCATTTTGCATAACATCACTCATGTTTAGATCTCCCATTTGTGAAACATCTGATGTATTTGTCGCGCCTAGCTGTCTTACTCCTGCTGTATTCCAATCACCTTCTTGCAAGATTTTAGAATGATTAGTATTTCCTCCACTTTGTTCGCTTGTAGCTATGTTATCATCACCAAGCTGATATGTATCTGATTCTTGCATGTTTTCTGCCCCCTGTATCTGGATTGAGCTATTTCTGTTACCCTCTTGTTCTAAAGTAGCTCGAGATTGACTCGCTTGTTGAGATTCTCCATAGTTATTGTTTCCTGCTTGTCTGAAATAACTTGTACCCGCACGACCTGTTTGATTTTGTACACTCTCATTCATATCGCCAATCTGATCAACAAAAGCTGCATTGGAACCGCTCCAAGCATGTGCCAAAAGATTGGTTTGAGTTATAGTTGCCTTATTTGAATTTCCTAATTGTCCAATACCTGCACTACCAGAACCGGACGTTACGCCTGTATAACCAACTTGCGTAATAGTTCCTATGTTATTATCACCCGTTTGCGTAATTCCTTTTGCCATCATTGTGCCTGATGCTCCAGGAGTTCTCCAAACACCATATTTGGTAATATCATTTTTAAATCTATTCCCTTCCGA
Source organism: Aequorivita vladivostokensis (assembly GCF_000952855.1). Classification (GTDB taxonomy): domain Bacteria; phylum Bacteroidota; class Bacteroidia; order Flavobacteriales; family Flavobacteriaceae; genus Aequorivita; species Aequorivita vladivostokensis. Next base: position 137,045 of record NZ_JSVU01000005.1, read on the forward strand.
GCTCATGGTAGCCTTATTGTCGTTTCCTAACTGATTTACAATCCCTGTATTATCATTTCCATTTTGATCAACATTTGATTCGTTTCTAGTTCCCACCTGCTGCACATCACTATTATTGCGGTTTAATTGCTGACTAACAATCGAAATGTTTTCTGTACCATTTTGATTAACAACAGAGACATGGTCACTTCCATTTTGATCTACATCTGAAGAATTATAATTTCCACCATTTTGTCTCACGTTACTGCTATTATCATCTCCTTCCTGCGAAACTTCACTGTCGTTTCCAGTTCTAGCCTGTGCTACTAAACTACCATTATCATTTCCGGTTTGAATTGTATTACTCTGGTTATAAGACCCATATTGTGAAACTCCTGCACCGTTTCTATCTCCAGTTTGAGTTATTGTCGATTCGTGATTATCACCATTTTGATTAGTGTTGGTATGATTTCTAAAACCAGTTTGGTTTACTTCAGAATTATTGTCAATCCCATTGCTTTGTACAAGATTAGCAGTGTTTGAATCTCCATCCTGTGCAACTGTGGAGCTGTGAAGGCTTCCGGATTGACTTACAGAAGAGTTGTTTTCATTCCCAATTTGGCTTCCAGTACTTTGGTTTTGGTCACCATCTTGAAGAATATCGTTAATGTTATCATTTCCATCCTGCGAAACACCCGAAGTATTATTGTCGCCAGTTTGTCTTACTTTACTATCATTTCGATCACCCAATTGTGATACGGTAGATCCGTTGAATTCACCTACAAGGGTATTGGAATCCCATTGCTCTACTACAGATTTGTTACTATTTCCATCTTGTGAAACATCACTTGTGTTGTCTCGCCCGGTTCTGCTTACAGTTCCATTACTGCTAATCTGACCTTGGCTAACCCTTGAAGAGTTATTATTACCACCTTGCTGAAGAACTACACTTGTATTGCGCTCATCTACTTGGCCCACTTTGGAATTATTGTTTCTGCCAATAGAAGTAACGGTACTGGCATTGTCATCTCCACGCTGCTCAACAATAGAGTTGTGGATGGTACCGGACTGGGTAACGGTTGCTGCATTTCTATTTCCTGTAGAAATAACTTCGCTGTCATTGCCACCTCCGCTCTGTACAATCTGGGCATCATTGCTATTACCATCTTGATTTACATCGCTTACATTTGATTGTGCGAACATAAGTGTTCCACACATAAGTGCTGCTGCACTGAATACTACTTTTTTCATAAATGCTTAAAATTTAAATTTGAGTTAATATTTAGATTCAATAAAATTCATAATACCGCACAGTCCGTTCCTTAGAAGACATACGTATCCCTTGAGAATTGTGCTAATTTTTTTAAAATTTTAGAAATAGACTTTTGATTGAAAAGTCTCTATCGGCGTTGGGGAGATACCGATCAAATAATGATTAAAAAAACAGAGTTTATACCGCTCCGATTTTTATTTTTTCAAATGTAGAAACTCTAATTCATTAAAAAAAACGAACCCCTGAACCTTAAAAATATTAGGCAGAAAACTGTAAGAAAGCGCTTTCAAGGTAAGAAGGTGTTAAGGGTTTCAAATACACAAAAAGACCGTCCAAAAACATTTGAACGGTCTTTAATTTTGAAAAGTTAAATAAAAGTTAATTTTTATTTCGTGAAAAGAAGCTCTCTATACTTGGTTAATGGCCATAGCTCGTCATCCACAAGCAATTCCAACTTATCACAGTGATAACGAATGACTTGGAAAAACGATTTCACCTCATCGCAATAGGCAAAAGCTTTTTTCTCGGCATTTTCAATTTTATTCGCATTTCTTCGCGAATCTATCATATCGGTAATCCCTTTATTGATTTTTGCGATATGTTCACTTATCTGTTCAATCAGCTGCATCTGCTCGCCGGCGAATTTTTTAAAATCTGTCCCATATATATTCTTAAGCCCTTGTACATTCTCTATCAAAATATTTTGATAGCGGATGGCAGTAGGTATAACGTGGTTTCGAGCAATATCACCCAAAATACGGCCTTCAATTTGAATTCGCATGGCATAATCTTCCATTTCTATTTCATATCGGGCCTCGAGCTCCACTTTGCTCATTATTCCCAATTCTTCAAAAAGTGCAATTGTCTTTTTTGAAACCTTCGCCTTTAGTGCAGTGGGAGTAGTTTTGTGGTTGCTCAAACCGCGTTTTTCAGCTTCCTTTTCCCAGGCTTCTCCGTAACCATCACCTTCAAAGCGAATTCTTTTTGAATCCTTGATATATTCCTTTAATACATTGAAGATGGCGTCATCCTTCTTCATCTTTTTATCCTTAATAAGAGCATCTACTTCCTTTTTAAAGTCAATAAGTTGCTTTGCCACAATAGCGTTAAGGACGGTCATCGGGTTGGCACAGTTAGCGGTAGAACCAACGGCACGGAACTCAAACTTATTTCCCGTGAACGCAAAGGGTGAGGTTCGGTTTCGGTCTGTGTTATCCAAAAGAATCTCCGGGATTTTCCCTACCACGTTCAATTTAAGGTCTGTTTTTTCTTGAGGCGAAAGTTTACCACTAGTTACCTTTTCCAGTTCATCCAAAACTTCAGTCAGTTGCGAACCGATAAAGGCCGAAATAATTGCAGGTGGAGCCTCATTCGCTCCCAAGCGGTGATCGTTGCCCGCACTGGCTATGGAAGCACGCAATAACTCCTCATGTTCATTAACGGCTTTAAGTGTGTTAATAAAGAATGTAAGGAACTGGAGATTTTTCATTGGAGTACTGCCCGGCCCAAGAAGATTGACGCCAGTGTTGGTAGCCAACGACCAATTGTTATGCTTTCCACTTCCATTTACATTGGCAAACGGTTTTTCGTGAAACAAGACCTTGAAATTATGCTTGTCGGCAATTTTATTCATCAAGTCCATTAATAAGGAATTGTGGTCTACTGCCAAGTTGGTTTCCTCAAAAATAGGCGCCAATTCAAATTGATTTGGGGCTACTTCATTATGACGGGTTTTCACGGGAATACCCAAAAGCATACACTCGGTTTCCAAATGGCGCATAAAATTCAATACACGAGCCGGGATGGAGCCGAAGTAATGATCGTCCAACTGCTGTCCCTTTGCTGATGAATGGCCCAACAAAGTTCTTCCCGCCAAAGAAATATCCGGACGGCTCAAAGCCAAAGCACTATCTACCAAAAAATATTCCTGCTCCCAGCCAAGTGTAGCAATTACCTTGACAACGTTTTTATCAAAATATTTAGCCACTGCAGTTGCCGCGACATCTACAACCTGCAGGGCGCGTAGCAATGGCGTTTTAAAATCTAAAGCCTCGCCAGTGTACGCCACAAATACCGTTGGAATACATAATGTAGTGCCGTAAATAAAGGCAGGCGAAGTGGGATCCCAAGCTGTATATCCACGGGCTTCAAAAGTATTTCTGATGCCGCCGTGGGGAAAACTTGAGGCATCCGGCTCTTGCTGTACCAACTGCCCGCCACCAAATTTTTCAATTGCATGACCATTTTCCATCGTTTCAAAAAATGCATCGTGTTTTTCAGCGGTTGCGCCTGTTAGCGGTTGAAACCAATGGGTGTAATGCGTGGCACCTTTGGCAATCGCCCATTCCTTCATACCCGTAGAGATATGATCAGCTATGTGGCGTTCAATCTTGGAGCCGTTCTCGATGGCGTCCATAACACTTTTAAAGGAGTCCTTGGTAAGATACTGCCGCATGGCAGCTTCATTAAAAACATTTTTTCCGAAGATATCGGAACGTCTATCGGGTTCGGTAACTGGAACGGGCACTCGGTTAAAAGTTTCCTTGATGGCATGAAATCGTAAAGTGGACATATTTGGATTTTAGAGTTTGACTTGGCAAAAATAGAAAAAACACATACGCACCCCCTAAATTTTATTATTTATTTACACAAAACTGTCAATATAATTATAAACACCCATAGTTTTTAGGGGTCAATTACGTTTTATTCATGTTAAGGAATATGATATTTGTATCCTTGAATTCACAAAACCCATTATGTTTCTTTCATACTTTGTCCTTATACATATAAATTTATCAAAATTTATTATTCAACCTGTATAGTTATTTTAGGACGGGTCAAGAGCTCATTGGGCGCCTGGATGAAACAATACGGATCCCTTCATTACCGGGAAAACCTTAAGCGCAGAAGCTATACGAACCTCCAAAAACGTACCATAGTTACGGCCCTCGAACAGGGAAGGATGACCATTAAGGAGGCCCAGTCAGCCTACGGTATCAGATCGGGAAGAACCATAAGGGGTTGGTTATTAGAATATAGATCAGAAAAAGTCGAGATTTGTACTGAAAATACCCCGCCGATGGCCAGAGAAAAAGCATCCCCCGAAGACCCAGAGAAAGCTGCCCTGCAGAACGCACTGCAACAGGCAGAGCTCAAGATAAAGGCCCTGAACACCCTGATAGATGTGGCCGAGGAGCAGCTCAAGATCGACATCAGAAAAAAGTCTGGTGCCAAGCAGTGATGAAAATGAAACAGGATTTTCCGCAATCCGGAATAGCCGTTTTATGCCGACTGTTTGGCAAGACAAGGCACGCTTATTACGATTTTCTATGGCGAAAAGAGGAGGCCGTGGTCAAAGAGGATATCATTCTCCAAGAAGTGCTGGCCGTAAGGAAGGACCTGCCGCGGCTGGGAACAAGAAAACTGCACTATATATTACAGGACAGACTGATGCCGCATAAAATAACTCTGGGCAGGGACTATCTGTTCGATCTTCTCTCGGAACATAAGTTGCTCGTGCGACAGCGAAAAAGAAAGGCATTGACCACCGACTCAAGACACTGGATGAGAAAGTATGGAAACCTGGTCAAGGGGCTCGTTGTGTCAAGACCGGAACAGCTCTGGGTCAGTGACATCACCTATATTCGGCTAACCAATCAGTGGGGATACCTGAGCCTGATAACGGATGCCTATTCCAGAAAGATAATGGGGTACAGCTTCCGCCAAGACCTATTGGCGGAAGGTTGCATAGATGCCCTGGGAATGGCCATCAATAACAGAATGTACGATGCATCCCTTATCCACCATTCCGACAGGGGTTCGCAATATTGTTCCCATAATTATGTAGCCGTATTATTGAAAAATAATATAGCCATCAGTATGACGGAGAACGGTGACCCTTATGAGAACGCACTGGCAGAAAGAGTCAATGGGATCATTAAAACAGAGTTCAATCTATACAGTAGTTTCTTGGGGTTTGAGCAGACCAATCAACAAATAGGGAAAAGCATCAAAGCCTATAATGAACTAAGGCCACACACAAGTTGTGACTATTTAACGCCCAATCAAGCGCATCTGCAATCAGGCAACCTGTACAAAAGATGGAAGAACTATAATAAGTATTTTAACTATGAAAAAACAGATGTATAGTCCTTTTAGGATTATCAGTTACATTTGTATAACTATATCAGGATTTATTCTTTAACCTGTATAGTTATTTTAGGACGGGTCAAGGACGGGTCACCTAAAACTCCTCCCCACGGATACTCCATAGCAAAGCCATAGCAAAGCCATAGCAAAGCCATAGCAAAGTCATTAAAACGTAGGAAAACAGCCCTTTTTTCCTACAAAATAAAATCTATCCGAAAATATAACTGAAATGAGTGGTGAAAGACCCCCTTTAGATAGCGCTTCAACTAACAATACAACACCAAATGAAATATTTAAATGGCAAAACCATTCCTATATTTCCAAATAATACTTCCCGCTTAAGAAATAATGGTCATCGAAATAAAAATTCCATACGCCACGACTAATACAATTCCTCTTTTTCGGCCTAGTTGAAATGATTTGGGAAGAAACGCCAATGGAAGTAAGACCGCGGCAAAGCCAATCATCCAAAAAATATCATTGGTAAGCACCTCGTTGCTTTTAACGGCTATGGGCTGAATTATGGCGGTAATACCCAATACGGATGATATATTAAAGATATTTGAACCAATAAGATTTCCCAAAGAAATAGCTTTTTCCTTTTTTAGGGCGGCAATTACAGACGCTGCAAGTTCGGGGATGCTCGTGCCCACTGCAATCATGGTTACGGCTATTACACGCTCACTAACACCGAAATTTTCTGCCAAGGAAACGGCCCCACCTACCAAAAACTCACTTCCGGCATAAAGAGCGACGCCTCCTATCAATAACCAAAGAATTATTTTAAAATTGGAAGCCTTGGACAAACCCTCGTCTATACCTTCGTCAACAGGCTGTGTGCCTCTCTGTTTTTTGGCTCTTCGTATCAAAATCCATAAATAGACAAAAAGCATAAGCAAAAGCGCAATCCCCTCGGATCGGGAAATCTGCATGCCACTTTTCAAAATAAAGTACAGCGCCACGGAAAGAATCATCATCACCGGCCAATTCAATTTATAGAAATCCTTATCTATGGCCAGTGGCGAGATAATCGCCGTGATCCCCAATACCAACCCAATGTTCGCAATATTTGAGCCCAGCACATTTCCTAAGGCAATATCAGAAAAACCATTAAGCGCGGCCTGCAGGCTCACCAAAAGTTCTGGGGCAGAAGTTGCAAATGAAACCACCGTGAGCCCAATCACCATTTTTGAAAGGTGAAGTTTAAAGGAAAGTGCCACTGAAGAACGGACCAAAAATTCACCGCCAACCACTAATAATACCAATCCAAAAAATACTAAAAGATAATCCATAGAAAATAGTAATGCCCGCGAAGATACTAAATGCAAAAAAGAATTTGTTGTATATTTGTTGCTATCCCCGAAATTTTACTGTGCCCACGGTTCCCATTTTCTTTTACAAGACACATTTTTTAATTTAGATATACTTATGAAAACACATATCAAAAAAGTGATTCAAAATCTTTCAGTCTTTTCTATTTTGGCATTATCCTGTTTCGCTTTTCCATCTTTTGGTCATAATACCGAAGCGCGAAATATTCAGAATAAGCTAATGCCAGGGAAACAGCTTACGCTGGTAATTACAAAAATGACAACGCTTGAGGAACTACAGAATATTAAGGAGCAGATGGAGGCCAACGGATTGGGGTTTGATTATTCTAACGTGGTTTATAATGACAAAAACGAAATTATTGCCATTACCATTCGGTATAAGGACGGTAATAACAACTCAGGAAATTATAGCGTGAGCAGCGAGCATCCCATCAATGATATTGTAATAGTTTCTGAAGGAAGCCGGATTTCCATTAAAAGCGCCGGCAGCTCGAATCAGGCCTTTATTAGCCAAGGAAGTGGAAAACGGGATTTGGACGATTCTGATAAAAATTATAATGACCAACGCCGCGCCATGGAAGAAAGAAGAGCACAAATGAAAAAGGAAATGGCGGAAAGACGGGCCGAAATGAAAATGCGCATGCAAAACCGAAGGGATAGCCTGAACAAGGCAAATGGAGCAATAACCAAAAGTACCATGGACTTTAAAGGCTCTCCAAACGTGATAACCAAAAACACTACCGATTTAGAGCTATTGGAGCTTCAAAAGAGCTACGATGCTGCGGATATTTCATTCAAGTACAATAATCTGGAGCGAAATGATAAGAACGAAATAACACATATTTCCATTACAATCGACAACAGAAACGGCTCTGTTTCTACTTCAACTTTTGGCAATGGAAAGGAAGGCATAAAAAACATCACGTTGGCGGTAGATAAACAGCACACAATTATGAAAAGTGCCGAATAGGTTTTAACATCACTTTAAAAACTTTTTATCGATAAATGCCTACATTCATATTCAATTTAAATAAATATGAAGAAGAAATTTTTCAAATTCCTTTCAAAAGTAAATAGCAAGCTGCTTCCTAGTTTTACAAAAAAGGGAGTGGATCTATCGAAGGCCTCAAAACTTCAAATGGCCATCTTTGCCTATAAATTGTGGGTCACAAAAAACGCTTTGGATTAAAATTTCAGTAAAGATTGCACGGGATGGCTTCTAAGTTTGTTGATCCCCTTTAGAAATTCCAGTTCGAGCAGGAAATTACACTGCACAATCTCTCCGCCCAATTGTTCAATTAAATTACACGCAGCGCGCGCCGTTCCGCCTGTCGCCAAAACATCGTCGTGCAACAGCACCCGCTCTCCTTTTTTAATCGCATCTTCATGAATTTCAAGTGCATCAAGCCCGTATTCCAATTGGTATGGCTCTTTTCTGGTTTTATAGGGAAGCTTCCCCGGTTTTCTGATGGGCACGAAGCCAGCATTTAGCTTTTGTGCCAAAAGTGTTCCGAAGAAAAAGCCGCGTGACTCTATAGCTGCAACTTTATCTATTTTTTTATCCCCAATTAAAACCACTAATTGCTCAACGCAACTGGCAACGGCCTCGCTATCGCCAAGCAATGGAGTGATGTCCTTAAAATGGACGCCAGCCTTGGGAAAGTTTTCAATATTTCGAATATATTTAGTTAAATCCATATTTTTGCAGGTATTAATTTGCCTTGCAAGTTAAAAAGAAATATATTTGCACCCGCTTAAAGCGAAATTAATTCGGCTTTGTAGCGCATCCCGAACTCGATTCGGGAAGGTCTAGGTTTCCCAGAAGCGTAGGGGCCGGCAAGATCGCAAAAACTGCGAAGTTTTAAAAAATCTGAAATAATGGCCTTGTGGCGCATCCCGATAGCTATCGGGAGAATAGCAGACCTGATTACGGCTCAAGAGGCTCCAGGTTTCCCCGAAGCGTAGGGGCTGGCAAGACCGCAAAAACTGCGAAGTTTTAAAAAATCTGAAATAATGGCCTTGTGGCGCAACTGAATAGCGCACCTGATTACGGCTCAGGAGGTTCCAGGTTTGAATCCTGGCAAGGTCACAAATAAATCACAAAAAAGGTGAATTACGGAAGCGAGTTTCAAAAATGAAGCTCGCTTCTTTTTTTTAAACTCGCGAAGTGATTCTTTTTGTAATTTTCAAAGCGGAGGTTTACAGGAACCATGTTTAGTTAATCCCCGCAAGATCCCTCAGCGATAAACCAGGTTTTTGAGATACGTGGTTTTTTATGCTTTGATTTTTATAAAAACTTCAATTTTTTTAAGTATTTTGGACATTTTAAAACCATCAAAAAATGACCAAAATAGTTAAGGACTCCGACAACGAAAAAGAAAGAGACTATATTCTTCAGGACAATAAAAAAACCCGCTTCGGCGCAGGTTTTATTATTACTGTATTGATTATTTTAATAATAGCGGTAATCGTTTCAGGCTTGTACTTTGAGTGGTTTTAAATTATTTCTGCGCTCAATCCCGCTTCCAACAGCATCGTACAGCGCGGTTTTAATTCGTTAAATTCTCCTGTTTTCACGGTACATTTTCCTTTATAATGCACAATAATCGAGCATTGCTCGGCCTGTTCTGGGGTATGTTCGCAAGCGAAAATTAGGCTATTAATAACGTGATCAAACGTGTTTACATCATCGTTGTAAAGCACAATTTCATTGAGATTGCTCTCCTTTTCTGCAACCTCTACCTCTTCTTGGATTTTTTCTCTGGTACTCATACTATCGTTTGTAAAATTCCTAATACAAATGAAATTTACTAAATTTTAAACTTAGCCGCAACCCATTTGTTTTTCTCCTTGTTTTCAACGAAGGTAAAACCCAGATTATTGCAAGCTTCTTTAATAATTGGCAAATCCTCATTATAAAATCCGCTTAGGTAAAGTTCCCCACCCTTATCCAAACAGTTTCGGTAGGCCTCCATATCGTTCAAGAGAATATTTCGGTTGATGTTGGCAATAATCACGTCATATTTTTTTTCCTTCAGCAGCGAGGCATCGCCCAGAAACACTGAAATATTTTGGCAATCGTTTCTTTGAATATTTTCCAATGAATTCTCAAAACACCACTCGTCAATATCAATGGCATCCAGCTTTGAAGCGCCGCGCATTTCTGCCAAAATTGCCAAAACCGCCGTGCCGCAGCCCATATCGAGCACCGTTTTCCCCTTAAAATCGTTTTCCAAAATAAACTGGAGCATCATAAAGGTAGTTTCGTGGTGGCCCGTTCCGAAGGACATTTTCGGCTCGATTACTATTTCGTATTCAAAATTTTTATTTGGGTGAAATGGCGCGCGAACGGTACATTTTCCGTCAACTTCAATGGGGTCGAAGTTCTTTTCCCATTCAGAATTCCAGTTGATTTGTTCTATTTCTGAAAAGGTATATTCAATTTTAAATTCGTCAGAATCGAGAATATTTATGTCTTTCAAAATATGCTCGTTCCAATCATCCTTTTGAATATAGGCCGTAACGCCTTCCTCGGTTTCAACAAAACTTTCAAAACCGACGTATCCCAATTCGGCAATCAGGATTTCGGTACCTGGTTGGAGCGGGCTCACTTTAAAAATGTATTCTATATAATTCATAGTTTTTTAAAAATTCGAAATTACAAGTGCCAAATCCCAAATAAATTCCAAAAAACCAAAAAACAAATCTCAAACTTGGGATTTGGAATTTGGAATTTGGGATTTGGGATTTAGTTTTCTGGTGCTTTAGATTAATTGTGTATTTACTTTTCGAAGGAATTTACAATTTTCATAAAACTCTCAACCTTTAGCGAAGCTCCGCCAATAAGACCTCCGTCAACGTCATCCTGCCCAAAGATTTCCGAAGCATTGTCGGGTTTTACACTTCCTCCGTAGAGAATTGAAACTTTGTCGGCTATTGCTTTTGAATAATTTTCCGCAATGGCCTCTCTTATGAATTTGTGCATTTCCTGAGCCTGTTCTGGGCTTGCGGTTTCACCAGTTCCTATTGCCCAAACGGGTTCGTAAGCAATAATGATATTTTCCCAAGCTTCGTCAGCAATATGGAAAAGACCCTTGGAAAGTTGCGTTTTTATCAATTCGAAATGGCTTCCCTTTTTTCGATCATCCAATTCCTCACCGATACAGAAAATAATGGTCATTTCGTTTTCGAGCGCCGTATTCACTTTTTCGGCCAATATGGCGCTGTCTTCGTTAAAATACGCACGTCGCTCGCTGTGGCCCAAAATAACGGTGCTTGCCCCTACACTTTTCAGCATTTTTGCGGAAATTTCACCCGTAAAAGCGCCTTCATTGCTCTGGTGCATATTCTGTGCGGCAAGCGCTACAGGATGCTCGCGCAAGGACCGGAAGGTATGGTTCAAACTCGTAAACGGCGGCGCTATCATAACCACTACATCTTCCGGAAATACCTGCTTTTTAAGTTCGACCAAAAACATTTCGGTTTCGGCCAAATCGTTGTTCATTTTCCAATTTCCAGCTACTATTTTTTTTCTCATTTCAATACTTTTAAAAGATTTTTATCATTAGTTTCAATGGCTTTATAAAGGCTGATTTCGCCTTCGGCATTCACAACCATATATCTGGGAATCCAGTCCAAATCTATGGAAGAACAAAAATCGCCCTTCCACCCTGCGGGGATAAAGTAGTTTTCGCCCACAACGCCGTATTTTTCAATGCCGTGTTTCCAGCTTTCGATTTCCTTGTCCAAGGAAAGGAAAAGAAAAACAACTTCCGAGTTTTCCTCACGCAGCTTTTGCACCTTCGGCATTCCCTCGATACAGTCCTTGCACCAACTGGCCCAAATGTCTATAAATACGGTTTTCCCTTTGTACTGTTGAAGTATTTCTGAAAAGCTTATTTCCACATTATTTTCAGAAAGAAACTTTTCGTTCAATGCAGCTTCGGAAAAGGATATTTGCTGGGCTTGTGCAAAGCCTACAAATAAAAGTAAGGCAATTAGTGTTTTCATAAAAAATTGTTTTATCTACTGATTAATGGGCACGCTATAAATCGCAAGCCTACAAGACTGGTTACTGCTTACTGATCACTGCCGACTGATTTTCGGATCGAGCCAACCGTAAATTATATCCACAAAAATATTGATTATAATGAACAATGTGGCTATTACGATTACAGCTCCCATAATTACAGGCAAATCGAGCGTGTTCAGGGCGTTGACGATTTCCTTTCCCAGTCCGTTCCACCCGAAAATGTATTCCACAAAAACTGCTCCCGCCAGCATACTTGCAAACCAACCCGAAATGGCCGTAACTACCGGATTCAATGAATTTTTAAGTGCATGTTTTTTTATAATTTGATAATAGGAAAGTCCCTTCGCTTTTGCGGTGCGAATATAATCCTGGTTCAAAACCTCAAGTAATGAATTGCGCATCAACTGACTCACAACGGCCAACGGCCGGATGCCCAAAACAATGGCCGGAAGTATTAAATTTTTCCATTGAATGTATTTGCCGTTTCCGAAATCGTCCACTTCGTACAGGCTTCCCGTCATATTCAAATTTGTGTATTCGTGAAGCAAAAAACCGAAAATCCACGCAAAGATAATCGCACTGAAAAATGAGGGAACACTCATCCCCAACGTGCTTACCAATTGAATGGCTTTATCGATAAACCCATCCTTAAAAAGCACGGAAATAATTCCGAGGAAAACCCCAATTATCATTGCGATAACAATTGCTGAAACCGCGAGAATAAAGGTATTTGGAAGTGTTTCCGCTATCACCTCGCTAACCTCTTTTCCGTTCTTTTGAAAGGATTCGCGCAAATAGGGCGTTTTTAAAACCACGTTTGTATTTCCGGCAGAGAATAATTTTGCCGCATTGTATTTTCCCTCGGAAAGAAAGGTGTAATCGTCTGGATTTTTACTGTGAAAGGATATGGGCGACAAATCATTCAAATACCGTACATATTGCACCGAAACAGGCTGGTCAAAACCGTATTTCTTTTTTACAACGGCAAGTTGTTCCGCGGTTTCGTTTTGGCCGAGCATCATGCGCGCGGGGTCGCCGGGAAGGATTGTGAAAAGCAGAAAAATCACGGTCACAACCCCAAACAACGTGAGCAAGGCATAACCCAATTTTTGAAGTATGTAACTCCCCACTTTTCTATTTTTTATTACTTATTGTTATTATTTATAGCTTTGGCTTTGGCTACTTCTTAATTTGGTCGATGGTAAGAGGTTTGTATTCAAAATCTTGGCCGAAAAGTATTTTGGCATATTCCTCAACAGTTTCTTCAAAACCTGCTTCTTTTCTTCTTTGGTTTACCGTTTCAGGATTTTCAATGGGCCATATAAATGAGCCCCGGGCATCGTCATAGGTCATTCCTTGCGTGCCATAAATTTGTGGTTTCCCTTCCATCATCAAATAGCGGTCTTCCATCATTGCGGCGGAGGTTTTGGGTATTTCGCCAGTTTCGGCAGCTTTTTTTACCAACGGCAAATAAAGTGGGATTTTATCGGGGTTGTGTTGTAGCACATTCCACGCAACAAGACTTGATTCTTCACCAACTACAGATTTGCCCGGATAGCCTTTTTGAATAAAATATTTTTCAATAAAAACCATGTTTACACTATCCAAAACTCTTTGCATTTGTGAAAGATCTCCGCTGTATTCAGCTTCGGAAAGGCCCATACTTTCCCCCAATTTCTTTCTTTCTTCCAAAGAATTCGTCTGCATCAACTTTCTGTATTTTTGGTCGAGCACCGCAATGCTGTCCAAACGCTGTTTTAAGGAAAGGTCCAATTTGGGCTTTGCATTTTCAACTACGGGAAGCTGCAATTTTTGGGCATCGTTCCAGTGAAGCTTTTGTTTTATAGTTCCGTTGTCCAATTCCAAAATTCCCGGATTACTGCGCACGATGGTTTTCAGTGTAGTTTCATCGCAGAAGTAAAATTTGAAATTCAACTTATATTTTTCCGTCAAAGCTTCGGTCATTTCCTGTGAAGAAGCCGAAAGGCCAATCACATTATAACCATTTTTTAAGGCTTTATCGGTCACCTCTTTTATAGGAATGTAACCGTCCTTTTCGGTATTGCCCAAACTGTATGCGATCACAACCACTAAATTTTCTTCATTTAGAAATTGTTCGGTGTAATCCTCACCATCCCTTTCCATCGTAAAATCGTGGATTGGCGGGGTGTAGCCCTCCTGTATCATTTCGGTTTCAGTACTTATCAATTCGCCGTCAACCTGTGGATATTCGCCGTTTGTAGTGATAACCTTTTCTTCGCCATTAATGTTGAATTTCCACTTATATTCATAAATAGGGCCTGGCGCATCTTCGGGAACGGTCATTCCTTCCTCAATATTCGCGCCAATTTTATACGGACGGAAATCGATAATCGGGAGATGCAACAAAACATAATAGGTAATCCCGAGACAGAAAACGAAAGATGCAAATATGAGAATACTGCGTATCCCTTTTGTGAAAAAAGGCTGAATATATTTTCTTCCTACAAAAAGTATCAAAATCAAAATGAGGAGCACGATATCTTTTGTGAAAGATTCCCAAGGCGTGAGTTTTATGGCATCGCCAAAGCAGCCGCAATCGGTTACCTTGTTGAAATATGCTGAATAAAATGTGAGAAATGTGAAAAATACGATCATCAGCAACAAGGCCCAAAGGGTAAATTTTTTGAGGTAACCCAATAGCAATGCCACGCCCAGCAGCACTTCAAAAATGACGACAAGTATTGCAATCAGCAAAGCATACGGCACCAAAAACCCAAGATCCAAAACTTCGGGTGCGAAATAATCCTTCAGCTTAAATGAAAAGCCAACGGGGTCGTTCAGCTTTATCAATCCACTGATTATAAAAAGTACTCCAACAATTATTCGTGATATTCCTACTAATATTTTCATCCCTTCTAAGTCTTTTTTCTTTATTCTATCTTCTTTCTTCTAAATGAATCAGCGCAAAAACCGCATAATTTATCATATCCTGATAATTGGCATCAATCCCTTCCGAAACTAGGGTTTTGCCGCTATTGTTTTCAATTTGTTTTACGCGCAGTAATTTCTGAAGAATCAAATCCGTCAGCGAACTTACCCGCATATCACGCCACGCCTCGCCGTAATCGTGGTTTTTGTCCATCATCAACTGTTTGGTTTTCGCAACCTGCTCATCATAAAGTTGGGTGGCCTCTTCCAAAGACAGGTCGGGCTGCTCCACCACGCCTTTATCCAATTGAATAAGCGCCATTATGGAATAATTTACAATCCCGATAAACTCGCTCGTTTCGTCCTCTTCAATTTTTCGCTCCGCATTTTGCTGCAAACCACGGATGCGCTGTGCCTTTATAAAAATTTGGTCGGTAAGGGACGGAAGCCTGAGAATGCGCCACGCACTTCCGTAATCGTGCATTTTCTTGATAAACAGTTCCCTGCATTTTTCAATCTGGTCGTTGTATTGATTTGAAGTATCGGCCATTAGTGATGTGTAAGATTTTGCGTAAATTTCGCTTAAATAGTTCAAAGTTCAAAGTTGAACGCTTAAAGTTATTGTGGAATCGGCACATTCCATTAAAAAAGCCGAATTTTGAAAACTAAAATTTAAAGAATTGCAGACCCTTAATTGCCGCGGCAACCTTATAGACCTCTCCGTACCCAAAGTGATGGGCATCATTAATGTAACGCCCGATTCGTTTTATGACGGCGGAAAAACGTTTTCAGAAAAGGAAATTTTAAAGCAGGCCGAAAGAATGCTTTCCGAAGGTGCTACGTTCTTGGATGTTGGCGGTTACAGCACTCGGCCGGGCGCTGAGGAAATTTCAGAAACCGAAGAAATTAGAAGGGCTGTTGAAGCCGTTGAATGTATTCTGAAAAGATTTCCCGAAGCGTTGATTTCCGTAGATACTTTCCGAAACGAGATTGCAAAAAAAGCCGTGGAAGCCGGAGCAGCGATTGTAAATGATGTCTCCGGCGGAACTTTGGATGCCGAAATGCACAAAACCGTTGCAAAGTTGAAAGTTCCTTACGTTTTGATGCACATGCGCGGCACGCCAAAAACGATGGCAAAACTTACCGATTATAAAAATGTGACTCTCGAAGTTTTAAAAGATTTAGCCGAAAAAATCGCGCTCGCCCGAGCAGTAGGAATCAACGATATTATTGCCGACCCCGGTTTTGGCTTTGCAAAAACCCGCGAACAAAGTTTTCAACTTTTAAATAATTTGGAGCTTTTTCAGAATTTGGATGTTCCCATTTTGGTAGGCGTTTCACGAAAATCCTTTATATACAAAACACTGGAAACTTCTGCGGAAAATGCTTTAAACGGCACCACTTCGCTCAACACCATCGCGCTTTTAAAAGAAGGAAAAATTCTTCGGGTACACGATGTAAAGGAAGCGGTTGAATGTGTAAAATTAAGGAGTGAGGTTTGTGGGATGAGGTATGAGCGATAAAATTAACCCAAAAAAACAATAGCATCAATAGAAACAACAGTTTCAAAAGAATCAATTTTTAAACTACTTTTACAAAAAAACGCACACCCTTGGATTTTCTCGACATTCGGATTATAGATATTGTGGACATTGTGCTGGTGGCATTCCTGCTGTATTACCTCTATAATTTGGTGAAAGGCACCGTTGCCATCAATATTTTGGTGGGTATTATCATTGTTTACGCCATTTACGTGGTTACCCAACTTTTGGAAATGGAGCTTTTGAGCAAGATTCTCGGTGGTTTTTTGGGGGTTGGTATGTTTGCTTTGGTGGTGGTTTTTCAACCCGAAATACGAAAATTTCTGTTGATGTTGGGTTCAACGAATTTCAACGCCCGCCGAAGATTTCTGAAACAGTTTAAATTCTCTGGAAATGACGGCGGTCTTAAAACCAATTTACAGGGAATTATAGCCGCCTGCAAAAAAATGTCCGCTTCGCACACCGGAGCGTTAATCGTTCTCCAGCGCAACAATAGTCTGGATTTTGTAAAAAATACTGGGGATGAAATGAACCTTGAAGTAAACCAGCCCATTATTGAAAGCATCTTTTTTAAAAACAGCCCCTTGCACGATGGCGCTATGATTATTGAAGAAAATAGAATTACGGCAACCCGGGTTATTCTGCCCGTTTCAAATGACAAAAAGATACCGTTGCGCTTTGGACTTCGGCACCGCGCAGCCGTTGGTATTACTGAAAAAACCGATGCCGTGTGTTTGGTTGTTTCCGAAGAAAACGGTCAGATTTCATATTTAAAGGATGGCGATTTTGTACTTTTCGAGGATACGGATGAACTGTTGAAAATTTTGAAGAAGGATTTGAGCTAAATTAAATAGCTTCCTCTGCCATAAACTGCACCTCGTAAAGATTCCTATAAAAACCATTTTCAACTTTCAACAATTCTTTGTGCGTGCCCTCCTCCATAATTTTACCAGCATCCATCACTATAATTTTATCGGCTTTTTTAATGGTGGCCAATCTATGTGCGATTACTATTGAAGTTCGGTCTTTGGTGATTTTATCAGTAGCCGTTTGAATCAATTCCTCGGAATAGGTATCTACAGAAGAAGTGGCCTCGTCCAAAACCAAAATGCTGGGCTTGCTAACATAGGCGCGCAAAAATGAAATGAGCTGTCGCTGCCCCGAGGAAAGCATGCTGCCGCGTTCCTTCACATTATAATGATAGCCATCGGGAAGCGATTGTATGAATTTATGGACACCAATTTCCTTTGCCGCTGCTATTACTTCTTCTTCAGAAATGTTTGGGTTGTTCAGCGTAATATTGTTCAAAATTGAATCGGCAAAGAGGAATACATCCTGCAAAACCACAGCTATCTGCCCCCGAAGTGACGCCAATTTATAATCCTTCAGAGAAATACCGTCAATCAAAATATCACCGCTGTTTATTTCGTAAAATCGGTTTAAGAGATTGATAATCGTACTTTTTCCGGCTCCGGTAGCACCTACAATGGCAACCGTTTCACCGGGATTTGCCTTAAAGGAAATTCCCTTTATTACTTCTTCATCCTCATTATACCCGAAATGCACATTTTTGAATTCAATTTCGCCTTTGGTGCTGGTATAATCAACCGTGCCGGTATCAGCGATGTGCGATTTTGTATCGAGAATTCCGAAAACGCGGTTCGCCGCAACCATCCCCATTTGAAGGGTATTAAATTTATCAGCAATCTGCCGTAGCGGTCGGAAAAGCATTTCGGCATATTGTATAAAAGCCGTAATAATACCGAGGGTAACCACGCCTCCGCCAATAACATTCAATCCGCCGTACCAGACGACCAAACCAGTGGCCACGGCCCCAGCGGTTTCGGCAATTGGGAAGAAAATAGAGTTGTACCAAACGGTTTTTATCCAAGCCTTTCGGTGGTCTTTGTTTATTTCCTGAAAACGTTCGTATTCGGTTTTTTCTCGGGTGAAAATCTGAACTATTTTCATCCCCGTGATGCGCTCCTGCACAAAGGTATTTAGGTTTGCAACTTGGTTTCGAACGTCTTCAAAAGCTACTTTCATCGCTTTTTGGAACACACGGGTGGCATAGAGAATAAAGGGCAAAACAATAAAAACAATGAGCGACAACCGCCAGCTTTGGTAAAGCATAAACCCCGCGATTACGAGCATTTTCAATAGGTCGCTAATAATCATAAACAAGCCTTCGCTGAAAATACTGGAAATGGTTTCCACATCGTTTACGGCGCGGGTGGTCAATCTTCCCACGGCACTTTTATCAAAATATTTCATCTTGAAACTCATCATCAATCGGAAGAGCTTTTGGCGCATATCGCGAATTACACTTTGGCCAAGCCAGTTGGTGTAAAATATAAAGGCGAATTGAAATATCACTTCCAGCATAAGTACGACCACCATTAAAATGATGTACTTCATAAAGCCATCGCCATCTTTTGGAACCATGGAATTGTCTATGGCCAATTTCAAAAGATAGGGTCGCAGCACGGCAAGGCCGGACATTATGATTGCGGCAAAAGCGACAAAATAAAACACAAGCCGATAGGGCTTTGTAAAAGCCAGCAATCGCTTAAAAAGCTTAAAATCGAATGCGTTTCCTGTGGTTTCTGACACGGTTTTTTGTTAATTCGTTAATTGGTGATTCGGGATTTGTTAATTTGGGATTCGTTAATTTGTGATTTGTGATTAGGGATTTCTCTGTTCTTTGTTCTTTATTCTTTTTTCTCAGTTCTTTTAAAAATACTTTCAGGATAAACAACTTTCGTCAAATACAATCCGTGCGCCGGCGCGGATGCACCAGCTTCTTCCCTACTTTTACTTTTCAATATTGCCTTAAAATCTTCCAGGGTAGTCTTTCCGTAACCTACATCCAAAAGCGTCCCGACGATGGCGCGGACCATATTTCGCAAAAAACGGTCGGCGGCAATGGTAAAAATAAGCCTATTATCCGTAGCTTCCCAAAATGCTTTTACGATGGTACAATTGTACGTTTTTACATCGGTCCGCGAGCGTGAAAAGCATTGAAAATCTCTATGGGCCAATAGCATTTCAGCGGCTTGGTCCATTAAAGCAACATTTGGCGTATTGTTTATTTGAAACGCAAAATCCTGTGAAAACGGGTCTTTTTCTAATGAAATAACGTATTCGTATTCCCGTTCCACTGCGTCAAATCGCGCATGCGCATCTTCCTTTACCTCAAAAATATTCCTTATTGAAATATCCTTCGGAAGAAAGGAATTCATTCTAAAAATAAAGTCATCAGAATTTTCAATCTCATCACTATCGAAATGTGCGAAAAGCTGTTTGGCATGTACGCCGGTATCGGTCCTTCCCGCTCCGGTGAGTTTTATTTCCTTCCGAAGCAAAATTGAAATGGTCTCCTCTAAAACCTGCTGCACGCTAATCTGTTCGGGCTGGCGCTGCCATCCAAAATAATTTTTTCCGTTATAGGCTATTTCAATAAAATATCGCACTTGGATTTTTTCAGAATTGACAAAATTACGATTTTAGTTTAGGAGTTTATGGGTTTAAAAGTTTAAAAATTGAGGAGCCGAGAGGTTTGTTTGCGCTATTTGATTTAAAAGTTGTTTAAATTTGAAAACAAGTCATAACTTAATAACCCAATAACTTAGTAACTTAACAACCAAACAGCCCATTTTGAAAAAAATCCTACTTCTCAGCGATACCCACAGCTATATTGACGAAAAAATACTGAGCTACGTAAAACAGGCTGACGAAGTGTGGCACGCCGGCGATATTGGCGACCTTTCGGTTACCGATGCAATCAAAAAACTAAAGCCGTTGCGAGCAGTTTACGGTAATATTGACAGCACGGAAGCCCGTATGGAATTTCCACTCCACAACCGTTTTATGTGCGAAGGGGTTGAGGTGTGGATTACGCACATTGGCGGCTATCCGGGAAGGTACAATCCGTCAATCCGACAGGAAATTTATTCCAATCCACCAAAAATCTTTATTTGTGGCCATTCGCATATATTGAAAGTGATGCCCGATAAAACCACGGGCTTGCTCCATATGAATCCCGGGGCCGTGGGAAAGCACGGTTTTCAAAAGGTACGCACGATGCTGCGTTTTGAGATTGACGGGGAAAAAATCCAGAATCTGGAGGTTATTGAATTTGGGAATCGTTGATTCGGGAATTGGGAATCGTTGATTCGTTGATTGGTTGACTCCAGAATTTGGGATTTGGAATTTTGCATTGGGGATTTTAGAAACAAAAAACCCCCGAAGTTGGCATACTCCGGGGGTCTTGCACTAATATACCAAGATCGGTTTATCGTAAACGATCAACAGATTTTACGAGGTCCTCATCCCTTTTTATGGCCTTGTTGGCCAGCACTAAAAATACGATAGAAATGATGGGAAAAAGCACCCCAATACCCTTCTCTGAAACAATAGTCTCTCCGGATAAAGTTAGCAACCTGTAAACGAAAACTCCCAGTAATACAAAGTTTGATATGATGTTCAAACGGTTGAGCACAAACTGCAACTGCCGTTTTTTGAAACTTAAAATTGAAATTATTGCCAACGCAATCGAAATAAATATCAGGCCAAAAATCAAGGGCTCACTCCGTTCCATAATTACAGAACCATCAGTGCCAATCACCACCGGAAACCACATAAATAAAGCTCCAATTACAATGGCAGAAACGACTAAATAAATGGTTTGGATGCGTTGGATCATTTTTTACAAAAATCTATTCTGCAGCAAAAATACTGTTTCTTTTTAAAAAAAATACCGGTGGTTTTTAATTTATTGTTGTATTATTGCAGTAACAATTCGTAACCAACTCAATCAAGGTTACTTAGTCTTCGAAAAAATTTTCAACGTACTTACCTTCTCAAAAGGAACACATTTGTATCAACATTAACAACAGTATATTCTACATGTTTGAAATTTCAGAATTAAAAGAAAAAAAGCTACCTGAACTTCAGGAAATAGCCAAAGAGCTTAACGTGCCGAAATATCGCACTCAAAAAAAATTGGACTTGGTATATCAAATTCTCGATTACCAAGCTACTAACCCAAAAGCGGTTAAAGCAGTGATTAAAGCCGAGGAATCGGCACCCGAAACCAAGAAAGAAGAAAAAAGCGCTTCTTCAAATGAAAATCCTGCCAAAGAACAGAAACCCCGTCCACACAAAACGGAATCTAAAAACAAGAAAAACCAGCCTCAGAAACAACATCGCGACAAGAAAAGTGATGATGATAAGAAGAAACCTGCGGATGACAAGCGTTCCAGTAACGATAGAAACGATAAGGACAGGAAGGATAAGAAAGAGAGCGATAAAAAACCGCAACACCAAAAGTCTAGCTCCAGCAGCAACGACAACCGTCAGAAAAACCAGCGCAACGACAGCAACAATTCTGACAACCGCCAAAAACATCAAAACCACAAACAGAAGGACGGCAACGTACACGACAACAAAAGCAACGGAAACAAAGACTCCCGCAACCGTTACCGTGAACCGGACTATGAGTTTGACGGCATCATTGAAAGCGAAGGCGTGCTGGACATTATGCAGGACGGCTACGGCTTTCTGCGCTCCAGCGACTACAACTACCTTTCCTCTCCCGATGATATTTATGTATCGCAATCGCAGATTCGACTTTTCGGGTTAAAGACCGGAGATACGGTTTTGGGCGAAGTGCGTCCGCCAAAAGAAGGTGAAAAATATTTCCCTTTAATAAAGGTGAACAAAATTAACGGCCTGAACCCTAATGTGGTTCGCGATCGGGTTTCCTTTGAACATTTAACGCCGCTTTTCCCACAGGAAAAATTCAACCTTGCCGATAAGCAAAGCACCATTTCCACCCGTATTATTGACCTTTTTGCTCCTATCGGAAAAGGACAACGGGGTATGATTGTTTCGCAACCAAAAACGGGTAAAACCATGTTGCTGAAAGATATTGCAAACGCAATAGCGGCAAACCATCCTGAAGTTTACCAAATTGTCCTTTTGATTGATGAACGTCCAGAGGAAGTTACCGATATGCAACGAAACGTTCGTGGCGAAGTGGTAGCTTCAACCTTCGACAAAGAAGCCAGCGAGCACGTTCGCGTTGCCAATATCGTAATCGACAAAGCAAAGCGTTTGGTGGAATGTGGCCACGATGTGGTGATTCTCTTGGACTCCATCACGCGATTGGCGCGAGCTTATAACACCGTGCAACCTGCCAGTGGTAAGATATTGAGTGGTGGTGTGGATGCCAATGCGCTTCACAAACCGAAGCGTTTCTTCGGTGCCGCGCGTAATATTGAAAATGGCGGTTCGTTAAGTATCATCGCTACAGCGTTGACTGAAACCGGCTCTAAAATGGACGAGGTTATTTTTGAGGAATTTAAGGGAACAGGAAATATGGAGCTTCAGTTGGATAGAAAGATTTCAAACCGAAGAATCTTCCCTGCAATTGACCTTACCTCTTCAAGTACGCGTCGCGACGATTTGTTGCTTGATGAAAACGTAATACAGCGCATGTGGGTACTTAGGAAGTATCTTGCTGACATGAACCCAGTGGAAGCTATGGAGTTCATCAATGATCGTATCAAGCAGACCAAGAACAATGAAGAGTTTCTTATCTCGATGAACGGTTAGAGAAACTCTATATTATTAAAAAGGAAAATCCCCCAGACATCTATTTTGTCTGGGGGATTTTCTTTTGAACCAATGGATAGTATGAAACAAACTACTATTGCCGAATGTATTTAATTTCAGAATAAAAAAAAGCCCCAATTTTAATTGGAGCCTTTTCGATATTCAATTAATAAGGTACTTATTATTGCTTAACAATTTTTTGAGTAAGTGTTCCAGCATTTGTATTTACTCTCAATACATATACACCTTGAGCAAGACCAGAAACATCTACAGTTCCATTGTTACTGTTGTACGAAGCTCCAACTTTTTTACCCAATACATCAAATAGATCAACGCTAGAAACATCTATTGTAGACGCTTTCTTAATGTTGATAATACTAGTTGCAGGATTAGGGAAAACAGAAACTAAATTAGCAATGTTCTCATTAACACCAAGAACGTCACCTTCTATTGTAAATGCAACACTAGCAAAAGTTACACCTAAATCAGTAAGAGAAGTCCACTCGGTTGCTCCAGCTCCAAAAACATCATCTGGATCAATTAAGTGAGCCTCATTTATACCGTTTCCAGGAACACCCGCATCGTACCAATTCCATCTGTTGGTACCATCAGAAACTGGGGCAATATTTAAACGTGGAAAAGCGACTAACCAATAGTTACCTGCAGGCAAGCTGAAAGTACCTCCGTTAGCAGCTGTTACATCTACACTGAAAGTAACGCTACCTGCATCCTCAGTAATGGTAAGTGCACCACCTGGAGTAGGATCAAGGTTAACGATTTCAAGAAGTCCAGTACCAGGAATGGATGGGTTGCTATCTGGCGTGTTTGTAGCAGAATTGGCATATATATACACATCAAATCCAGTTATTAATGTTGATAATGTTCCGGCATTCTGAAAACCGTAAACTGTAATAGTAGAGATGGAATTATTAGCGGTCAATTCAAAATCATCAGTTGAATAAACTCCGATGTCTTCTAAACTTGAATAATCAGAAATAATACCACTTCCACCTACTGAAGGCTGATCCCATAAAACAGCAGATATATCTCTGTTTGTTTGAGTTGCAACACTGTTTGATACAGCTTCAAAAGATTGTGACAATGCTGCGAAACTGATAAGCAACATACTTAACGATAATGTAATTTTTTTCATGTTTTTAGGTTTTTAAATTATTAATAATTGTACCAAAGTTAGTGAATACATTCAACAACTACAAGCTTGGGTTCGTTCGAAAGGGAAAAATTCTCAATAACACCATCTAAGTACCTCATTATCAAATATTTAATCTATAGCATAAATAGAGATTTAACATTTAACCTGACATTTTAATGGCTTTTTTCTTAAATAACCTCAGACATTGTATTATATATTTGCCTAAAACAAAATTTATGAAGAACCTTTTACTTGGATTTATACTAATTCCACTTGTAACTATACACGCACAATATACCATCCCTTTTGAAAAATCGAATGGAAAACAAACCGCAACATATTCACAAACCATTCACTTTTACAAGACTCTGGCGGCTGAATTTCCGACTATCTCGATATTTGAAATTGGCCATACGGACAGTGGCCATCCGTTGCATGTTGTGGTTTTCAATCCCGAAAATGACCAGAAAAACCTTAAAACTCAAAAATATCAGAAAAACGATAAAAACTTGCTGTTAATAAATAACGGCATCCATCCCGGCGAGCCCGACGGCATTGACGCCACGATGCTGCTTTTTCGCGATTTTGCCGAGAATAAAATCCCCGCGCCAAAAAATACAATCATAGCAACCATTCCCATTTACAATATTGGTGGCGCTTTAAATAGAAACAGCACCAGCCGCACCAATCAAAACGGCCCCGAAGAGTATGGTTTTCGTGGCAATGCGAGAAATTATGATTTAAACCGTGATTTTATAAAAAATGACACAAAAAATGCTCGGGCTTTTGCTGAAATATTTCATTGGCTAAACCCAGATTTGTTTATTGACAACCACGTGAGCAACGGCGCCGATTATCAATATGTGCTAACCCATCTTTTTACGCAGCATGACAAATTGGGCGGAGGCTTGGGCAACTATCTTCACACTTCGTTTATGCCGCAATTGGAGGATTCGCTTCAGCAAAAAAGCTGTGACATGACGCCCTATGTAAACGTGTTCAACCAAATGCCGGAAAAGGGCTTTGCCCAATTTATGGACTCGCCGCGCTATGCCTCTGGTTACACTACGCTATTCAATACTTTGGGACTCACGGCGGAAACGCATATGCTAAAGCCCTATAAACAAAGGGTCGAAGGTACATATCAATTGATGAAAAGTTTTATAAAAATTGCCGATGCGGATGCCTCAACAATAAAAAACCTTCGGAAAAATGCGGTGGAAAAATATAAAGTTGGAAGCTACTACCCAATTTCTTGGGAAGTGGATTCCTCAAAAACTTCAACATTAAAATTCAAAGGTTACGAGGGGAAAATGGTGCCGAGCACCATTACGGGGGCGGACCGTTTGAAATATTTCCGCGACAAACCTTTTATCAAAGATGTAACCTATTATAATCATTTTAAGGCGACGGATTCCGTAACGATTCCTGCGGCATATATTGTTCCGAAAGGGTATTGGAATATTATCGAACTTTTGAAATTGAACGATATTGAATTTTCAGAATTTTCAAAGGACACTACAATTACTGCAGAAGTTTATCACACCAAAAATTTTGAAACGGTGAAAAATCCGTTCGAGGGACATTACCTTCATTTTAAAACAGAAGTAAGAAAAAGCACGGAAAATGTTTCAGTAAAAGAAGGTGATATTTTGGTGAAAACCCAGCAGCCCGGGGTTCGTTATCTTTTGGAAACTTTGGAACCTTCAGCTCCCGATTCATTTTTCAATTGGAACTTTTTCGACGCAATCCTTCAACAAAAAGAAGGTTTTTCTCCCTATGTGTGGGAAGATATGGCTGAAAATTTTCTGAACGAAAACCCCGAAATCAAAAAAGAATTTGAACGCAAAAAGATGAGCGATCCTGCATTTATGAATAATTGGTATGCGCAGCTGGACTGGATACACAAGCAATCGCCCTATTACGAAAAATCACACCTTCGGTATCCGATCGTTCGGGTGGGTGGTTAAATATTCTTTCGGAAAAAGCAACTTAATATTTTCATAGGAATCCTGCAGGGCCCTTTGGGATTTTTCAAAATCTTTCCATTTAACTTTTTTAATGCCCTCTTCAGGCTCGGGAATTAGCGGCCCATCATAATCGCTGAACATTTCGTACCAGTAGGTTATTTTTAGCCGGAATTTATCATTGCGGGTAAAAACATGGTACGTAGTCATCAAAAAATCGCGGATTTCGAGATCCTTCACCCCTGTTTCTTCGATAACCTCGCGAACGGCTGCCTCTCGATGGGTTTCTCCTTTTTCTATTTTGCCTTTTGGGAGGTCCCACTTTTTATTTCTTCGTATAAAAAGTATTTCCTTCTTGCTGTTATAGACCAGTCCACCAGCGGCTTCCACGACTTTTATTTTTTTTCGAAGAAAACGCTCAAGTTTTTCCGCATTTTTGTGATAAAGATTCACATAGAGCAGCTCGCCGTTGTTTATTTTTTTTACCAACTTCTTAAAACGCGCCTGTTTTAAAGGAATGGTAGTGTAATGCTCCCCAATATTTTTTTCCGTTGAAAGAATAATGGGAATATCTTTTACAAAAACTTTATACATTTGTACAATGATATTAAACAAAGAAACGGCGCAAAAAACCGCTGCCTTACTATTGCAAATTAATGCAATTAAATTGCAACCACAAAACCCTTTTACGTGGGCATCGGGATGGAAATCTCCAATTTACTGCGACAATCGCATCACCCTTTCCTACCCTATGATTCGGAATTACATCCGTGAGAACCTCGCCAGACAAATTGAGGAACTCTACGGAAAGCCCGAAATGATTGCCGGTGTGGCCACGGGTGCGATAGGAATTGGCGCTTTGGTTGCCGATTATTTGAACGTGCCGTTTTGCTACGTGCGTCCCGAGGCAAAGGGTCATGGCCGCCAAAATAAAATTGAGGGCCATTTGGAAAAAAATACAAATGTTGTTGTTGTGGAAGACCTTATAAGTACTGGCAAAAGCAGTCTGTTGGCCGTCGAGGCCTTAAAGGAAGCAGGTGCCAACGTTAAGGGAATGCTTGCGATATTTAGCTACGGTTTTAATATTTCTGAAGAAAATTTCAAAAAGGCGAATGTTGCGTTAAACACTTTGAGCAATTATGAAATTTTGCTGGAAGAGGCCGAAAAATCTAAATATATCAATTCTGAAGAAGCTGAATTACTTTCTGAATGGCGGGAGAATCCTGCTGTTTGGGGGCAATAATGTTCAGTGTTCAGTCGCAGTGTTCAGTCGCAGTATCCAGCACATCTAAACTCATAAACTTCTAAACTCATAAACTCATAAACTCATAAATGAAACTAAACAGCAAAAAAGTAACCACCCAAAAATCCGCAGCAGAACTTTGTGATTTTTTGGCCGATGTAAGGAATTTCGAAACATTGATGCCCGAGAACATCAGCAAATTTGAAGTGATCAGAGAAAATGCTTTTGTATTTGCCTTAAAGGGCATGCCCGAAATAGCGTTGGAAGTAAAAGAAGTTGAAAAGCCAAACAAAGTAGTTTTGGGCGCAATCAGCGATAAAATTCCGTTTACGTTAACAGGAAATATTGAAGAGGTTTCCGAAAATTCTTCAACCGTGGAACTCCTTTTTGAAGGCGAATTCAACGCGATGATGGCAATGATGGTAAAAGGGCCTATTTCAAAATTTATAGATACGTTGGCATCCAATTTGGAGCAAGTTTAAACAAACTTCAGCTTTCTCCCGCAAGTGTGAGTGAAGGGAAAGTTTTTTATTTCGTTTTCAATTTCAATAAATTAGTTTTACTTCTTTCAACTGAAATTTTCGTAAGCCTTCATTTTCGGTATCCACCAAAAGCTCGCCGATATTAGACACGCCTTTTATTATTCCGTTGAAAAGTGAATTTTCGGAAGTTTCAAATACTGAAACCTTTCCCTTTTGGAATAAATTTTCCTCGTAGTTGAATTTCATTTCTGAAAAATCGAAAGTTGAGAGTTTTTTTAGTTTTTCGAGCATATTTCTCAGAAGTACATCCTGCAATTCTTCGAGCTGGAATGTCTCACCTGTTTCAAGCTTCATTGAACTAGCCTGTGGCAGTTCGTGGAAGTCGGTTTCATTCACATTGATTCCCACTCCTATAATCGCATATTTAACAGTGTTTCCCGTCAATACGTTCTCTATTAAAATACCGCCAATTTTTTTATTGGCTGACAATATGTCGTTTGGCCATTTAATACTTAATTTGGGCACATTTAGACTTTGAAGCGTCTTCAATAGAGCTAAAGAAACTGCCATAGAAACCCCAAATTGCATTTCTATATGTAGCTTATCAAAAGCTTGAAACACACTAAACGTAAGGCTTTGGCCTTCCTTGGAGAGCCACCCATTCCCCATTTGGCCACGCCCCGCAAATTGTCTTTTGGCCACCACAACACTGGGGTTTGGCAATTGCGTTTCTTTTGCCAATTGCTTTAAGTACGTATTGGTAGAATCGATGGCATTAAGTTTGATTATCTTCAAAACGATAATTATGTTTAGTATTACGCCTTTTAAGGCGCTTCAAGAAACAAAAAAGTAATAACTTTGCACAATAGAAAAGAAAAATAATTAATGCAGAAAAAACAAGCAGGAACAGATCAACTTATTGCTCAAATAATACGAGGGATTGAAGATGTTAAGGGAAATGATATAGAAATTCTTGACCTAAGAGATATAGAAAATACCGTTTGTGACTATTTTATAATATGCAATGGTACCAGTAATACCCAGGTGAATGCCATTGTAAATTCCGTTCAGAAATCAGTAAGCAAAGCACTTAAGGAAAAACCGTGGCACGTTGAGGGCAGCGACAACGCGGAGTGGATACTTATGGACTATGTGCACGTGGTAGTGCATGTTTTCCAAAAGCACATTCGCGAGTTTTATGATATTGAGGGGCTTTGGGGCGATGCAAAATCGGTTAAAATAGAAACAACACATTAAAAAAAGAAAATTGCCTTATGGCCGAAGAAAATAAAAATAAAAAGAACGAATCGAAAAGACCGAAACCTAGCTATTACTGGATTTACGCGGCAATAATTCTATTGTTTTTCGGTATCCAAATCTTTGGGGGTGGAAGTTGGTCGCAACCCGAGAAAACGAATCAAGCAAAGTTTGAAGAGTTTCTGAGAAATGGGGACGTTGAAAAAGTGGATGTCATCAATAAGAAAATTGCGAAGGTATATCTTACCGATGAAGCCAAAAAAAAGGAAATCCATTCCAGCAAAACCAATGCCCCTTCCTTTTTGGAACCAGGGCCGAACGATCCCGATTATCAGTTTGAATTTGGC
The DNA here is from genome assembly GCF_000952855.1 of Aequorivita vladivostokensis. Taxonomy (GTDB): domain Bacteria; phylum Bacteroidota; class Bacteroidia; order Flavobacteriales; family Flavobacteriaceae; genus Aequorivita; species Aequorivita vladivostokensis. The sequence continues at coordinate 166,327 of NZ_JSVU01000005.1, forward strand.
GACCTACAGCTTTTCCAAGAGGATTTTCAGCAGATTAAAACAGAAAATGGATTATCTACTCCGCTAAATTTTGAAACAGACAATAATGTTTGGGGTGATATCTTAATGGGCATCCTGCCCTTCGTAATTATTATCGCTATTTGGATTTTCATCATGCGAAGAATGTCTTCAGGTGCTGGAGGTGGCGCTGGAGGACAACTTTTCAATATAGGAAAATCAAAAGCCAAGCTTTTTGACGAAAAAACAGATGTAAAAACTTCATTTAAGGATGTTGCCGGACTTGAGGGCGCCAAAGAAGAAGTTCAAGAAATTGTGGATTTCTTAAAGCAACCTGAGAAATACACCTCCCTTGGGGGTAAAATCCCAAAAGGAGCACTGTTGGTAGGACCTCCCGGTACGGGTAAAACACTTTTGGCGAAGGCCGTTGCTGGCGAAGCTAAAGTACCGTTCTTCTCACTTTCCGGTTCAGATTTCGTTGAAATGTTTGTGGGCGTGGGTGCTTCCCGAGTACGCGATCTTTTTAAACAGGCGAAAGACAAATCACCCGCAATTATTTTTATTGATGAAATTGACGCCATTGGCCGTGCCCGTGGAAAAAATAATTTCTCGGGAAGTAATGACGAGCGTGAAAACACACTGAACCAGCTGCTTACAGAAATGGACGGCTTTGGAACAAATACTAATGTTATTGTACTTGCCGCCACCAACCGTGCCGATGTATTGGACAAAGCTTTAATGCGAGCCGGTCGTTTCGATAGGCAGATTTATGTAGATCTACCAGACGTACGTGAGCGTAAGGAAATTTTTGAAGTGCATTTGCGCCCGATAAAAAAAGATGATGATTTAGATACAGACTTTCTTTCAAAACAAACTCCGGGCTTCTCTGGAGCTGATATTGCAAACGTTTGTAACGAAGCAGCTCTGATTGCCGCCCGAAACGGTAAAAAATCTGTTGGAAAGCAAGACTTTTTAGATGCCGTGGATAGAATTGTTGGCGGTCTGGAAAAGAAGAACAAGATAATGACCATGGACGAGAAGCGAGCCATTGCGTTTCACGAAGCGGGACATGCAACCGTTAGCTGGATGCTTGAGCACGCTGCGCCTTTGGTAAAGGTTACTATAGTGCCTCGTGGACAGTCGCTGGGAGCTGCGTGGTATTTACCCGAAGAAAGATTAATTATCCACCCAGAGCAGATGCTTGACGAAATGTGTGCCGCCCTTGGGGGACGCGCTGCGGAAAAGGTGATTTTCAACCGTATTTCAACCGGAGCATTGAGCGACCTGGAAAAAGTGACAAAGCAAGCCCGCGCAATGGTGACCATCTATGGCCTAAATGAAAAAATAGGAAACCTTACCTATTATGATAGTAGCGGACAGTCTGAGTATAACTTTTCAAAACCGTATAGTGAGAAAACTGCCGAACTGATCGATAAGGAAATTTCAGCGTTAATTGAAGGACAGTACCAACGCGCCGTGAAGCTTTTGGAAGAAAACAAGGACAAATTGACCGAATTGGCAAATGTTCTTCTTGAAAAAGAAGTGATATTTAAGGACAATCTCCAGAAGATATTTGGCGACCGCCCTTTCGAAAAACCAGAAGAGGCACCCAGAGTGGCAACTAGCTAATGTTGCCATTTTTGGTTTCGTGCTTAAACTTTGTTTGGCCCGTAACAATACTTCAGTATAGATTTTATATATTTGAAGTTTAACGCAAATATGAACTCCTCAATTCATTATTAATGAGTCTATTCAAAAGACTTTTAAACCCTAATTACAAAAAATCGGAAGAGAAGGCCAAACGTGCCGAAAAAGCCGAACACAGCAGTTATTACCCAGAACAAAAACTTCCCATTGACGAAAAATTCACCTATAATTTTAAGAACAACGGGGGCAAATTTATTTACTGTGAAAATTGGGAAGAGGTTACCGAGGCTTTTGATAATATAATGCTTGAGAATGATTGGTATGAACAGGACGTTTTTTGCGTGAACGATATGCTTACCAAAAAATTTGACGGCTTCAATCTAAACTTCACCAAAAACACAGACTCAAAATTTTTCCTTTCCACGTGCGAATCCTTGGTCTCGAATAACGGCTCCATATTACTTTCGTCAAACCAAATAAAGGAAAAGAAGTTGAAGGAGCTTCCCTTCAATGTTATTATTTTTGCTACCACCAGCCAAATTGTGGATACCATTAGTGAAGGTTTGCGGATTATTAAAAACCAAAGTTCCGGTTCCATTCCCAGTAACATTACTACCATTCAAGACTTTGAAACCGAAAAAGAAAAGGATTTTATGAGTTATGGAAGTAGCACAAAAAACCTATATTTGTTGCTACTGGAAGACTTATAATATGAAGGAAATTCTCGTACGGACCCTTTCGGGCGTATTATACATTTCGATTATCATTTTTGCAATGTTTACTTCGCGCGAATGGTTTATGGGGCTCTTCTTTGTTTTGGCAATCATTACTTTAAGCGAATATTTAAAACTGGTGCACCTTACCAGCTATCTTGCCTATTTTCTACTTGCGGCCGCCTTTTACTTTCTGAGCTATGACGTTTTTGCCGATAATGCTGTTTATCTTCTTTTGATCTTAAGTGGCTTCGTCAATCTTTTTTTGTTGAAAGACGTATTGTGGACAAGCAAAATCCCAATGTTTGAGAAGAAAAAATACATTACCGTGATATTCTACATTATTAGTGGCTTTGTTTTTCTCACTCTTATTCCTGTAATGAATATAGACGGCGAGTTTATGCCAGAAATAATTATTGCGGTTTTTATATTGGTTTGGAGCAATGATACTTTTGCCTACCTCATCGGTTCAAAATTTGGAAAACATAAACTGCTGGAGCGCATTTCTCCCAAAAAGACCGTTGAAGGTTTTGTGGGCGGATTGGCTGGCGCTCTTTTGGCAGGATTTATTATCTTTAAAGTACTGGAAGGTTACAATCCGCTGGATGCTGAAAAGTATCCACTATGGGTTTGGATAGTCATGGCAGTTATTGTGTCTATATTTGGCACCATCGGCGATTTGATTCAATCAAAATTCAAAAGGCAGGCAGGAGTCAAGGACAGTGGAATTATTATGCCGGGCCACGGTGGCTTATATGACAGGCTTGACAGCATTATTTACGCCAGCCCATTTGTTTATGCATTTTTATTAATTGTTGACAATGTTTCATAAAGAAGGATTCAAAATTATATTTATTGCGCTCGTAATCGTTATCGCGCTTAGTCTTTTGGCGAATGTGTTTGTTGAAAACCCAACCATTCGCGGAGGAATTATTATTTCGTTGATTATTCTTTTGCTGTTGGTACTCCAATTTTTCAGAAATCCAAAGCGAAACTTTTTGGTGCATCCGGAGCGGGTCCTATCTTCCGTTGATGGAAAAGTGGTAGTGATTGAAGAAGTTTTTGAAAAGGAATATTTCAACGATAAGAGATTGCAGGTATCAGTTTTTATGAGTCCAATAAATGTTCACGTAACCCGCTATCCCGTTGGCGGAAAGGTGGTTTATAGCAAATATCACCCGGGTAAATTCTTGGTAGCGTGGCACCCAAAATCTTCCGAGGAAAACGAACGCACCACGGTAGTGGTAAATAACGAAACGTTTGGAGATGTGCTTTTCAGACAGATTGCCGGCGCCATGGCCAAACGAATCGTAAATTACGCCGAAGCGGGCCAAGAGGTAGAACAGGCTTCTGACAGTGGTTTTATAAAATTTGGATCGCGCGTGGATATCTTTCTGCCGCTGGATGCAAAAATTAAAGTAGCCTTAAACCAAAAAGTTAAAGGTGGAATTTCAATAATTGCCGAAAAATAATGACTTCAGAAGAGCTTGATATAGCATTTAGAAATGCCGTGAAGAGCATCAATGAGCACACGGAACCTTTTCCCGCAGATGTACTATTGCGGTTATACGCCTACTACAAACGGGCAACGAATGATGCCGATATTCCCAGTGGCGGAAAGCCGCATATCTCGGCATTTAAGACCAACGCACTTTTCCAAACGCGCGGTCTTACCGAGGACGAGGCCAAACAACTCTACATTGAGGCCGTTAATCAATACTTTTTATACCGAAAGTAATCAGGCCTGCTGGGCTTTGTTGAATTTTATCTCGTACTCCTCAATAGCCTCCCTAATCTTTTCCACATTTTCTGAAGCGCGTTCATGTGCGCCCTCCATTGCTTTTTCAAGGTCTTTATCGGGATGTTGAAATAAGTCGGTAATCACGTGGTTAATCTTGTCGATGATGCTTTTTTGGCTGTTTTTAATGTCCTCCAATTTGTGGAGCATCGACTGCATTTGTTCATACTTTGCTTGGTCCATGATTGTTATGTTTTGAGGCAAGTTACACTCAAATGCAGTTGAAAATGAATAAATTAACCTGGATTTAGAATAAATTAAGAGATTTTAACGTCTTCAGAGTTTACTTCAGTCCCGCCAAACTTGCCTTCAAAGTTTCAATCTTTGCAAGCGCATCCGCCTCTTTCTGTCTTTCCAAAGCTACTACTTGCTCCGGCGCGCCGCTCACAAAGCGTTCGTTCTTCAGTTTACCTTGCACACTTTTTAGGAAACCTTCGGTGTATTTCAATTCTTCGGAAAGCTTTGCCATTTCTTCTTCAACGTTAATCGCCCCAGCAATCGGTATAAAATATTCGTTGCTCTTTACACGGAAAGTCAATGCCCCGTCAAGTTTTTCTGAGATGTAATTCAATGCTGAAATATTGCCGAGTTTTGAAATTACGGCATCAAATTCCTTGGAAGCATTGTCGTTGTTCAACACCGAAAGTTCGATCGTATCTTTAAAGGAAATATTCTTCTCTTTCCGAATGGTTCTGATCCCTGAGATTACTTCGGAAGCAAATTCGAAATCCTTTATTATTTTTTCATCAAAAGCTTCCTGTTTTGGCCATTCTGAAATTATCAAAGCTTCGGAAATGTCGCGCTGGGTAATGTGTTGCCAAATTTCTTCTGAAATGAATGGCACAAAAGGGTGCAATATTTTCAAATTATCTTCCAAAACTGAAATCACTTCCAAATAAGTTTTTTCTGAAATTTTTTCTCCGAAAGGCGGTTTTACCATTTCCAAAAGCCACGAACAGAAATCGTCCCAAACCAATTTATAGGTTGCCATTAAGGCATCGCTGATGCGGTATTTGCTGTAATAGTCTTCAATCTCGGCAAGCGTTTTTTGGAATTTGCTGCGGTACCATTTTAGGGCAATGATGTCGCTTTGCGATTGCTCCTTTTCCAAATCAACTTCCCAGCCATCAATCAAACGGTAAGCGTTCCAGATTTTGTTCACAAAGGCACTCCCCTGTTTGCAAAGGTCTTCGTCAAACATTAAATCATTCCCCGCAGGTGAGCTCAAAAGCATCCCCACACGAACGCCATCGGCTCCGTAGGTATCCATCAAATCAATTGGATCTGGCGAGTTACCCAGCGATTTGCTCATCTTTCTACGCTGCTTATCGCGCACGATTCCCGTTAGGTACACATTTGTAAACGGTTTTTCATTTCGGTATTCATAACCTGCGATAATCATTCGGGCAACCCAAAAGAAAAGAATTTCGGGCGCGGTAACGAGGTCATTGGTTGGGTAATAGTAATTTATTTCTTTGTTGTCTGGCTCTAAAATTCCATTAAATACTGAAATAGGCCATAACCAAGATGAAAACCAGGTGTCCAAAGCGTCCGGATCTTGGGTTAAGTCGGTAGCATTTAATTGGTCATTGCCTGTTTTTTCTTGCGCTAATTTTACCGCTTCTTCAATAGTTTCCGCAACAACAAAATCCTCTTTTCCGTCGCCATAGAAATAGGCAGGAATTTGCTGTCCCCACCACAATTGACGGGAGATGTTCCAATCGCGTACGTTTTCCATCCAGTGGCGATAGGTGTTAACGAACTTTTCGGGAACTAAGTTTACATCTTTTTCAAGCACGGCATCCAAAGCAGGTTGCGCAAGCTCCTTCATTTTAAGAAACCACTGATCGCTCAGTTTTGGTTCTATCACAGCGCCGGTTCTTTCACTGGTCCCAACCTTGTGCATATGGCTTTCAATTTTTGAAACCACGCCCATTGCTTCAAGTTCCTTTACAATTTCCTTGCGAACCACAAAACGATCTTTTCCTTCGTAATGCAGACCGAAACTGTTTAGGGTTCCGTCATCATTCAGGATATCTACAATTTCAAGATTGTGCTTATCGCCCAGCATTTTATCATTCTCATCGTGGGCAGGTGTAACTTTTAGACACCCTGTTCCGAATTCCACATCAACATATTCGTCTTCAATGATTGGAATTACACGATTGCAAACCGGAACGATGGCTTTTTTGCCGCGCAGGTGAGCAAAACGCTCGTCATTTGGATTTATGCAGATCGCGGTGTCACCCAAAATGGTTTCCGGGCGCGTGGTGGCGATGGTTAAAGTTTCATCGCTACCATCAATTTTATAGTTTAGGTAATAGAGATTGCCTTGTTTTTCTTCGTAAATAACTTCTTCGTCAGAAAGAGTGGTCTTTGCCTGGGGATCCCAATTTACCATTCGGTAGCCGCGGTAAATATTTCCTTTTCGGTATAGATCAACAAATACCTTTATCACCGAAGCTGACATATCTTCATCCATGGTGAACTTGGTTCGTTCCCAATCGCAGGAGGCGCCGAGTTTCTTCAACTGCTCTAAAATAATCCCACCGTGCTTGTGGGTCCATTCCCAAGCATGTTGCAAAAATTCCTCGCGTGAAAGGGTTGCTTTGTCTATTCCTTCGGCTTTCAATTTTGCTACAACTTTGGCCTCGGTAGCAATAGAAGCGTGGTCCGTGCCCGGTACCCAGCAAGCATTAAAGCCCTGCAAACGCGCACGGCGAATCAAAACATCCTGTAAAGTATTGTTGAGCATATGGCCCATGTGCAGCACTCCGGTAACATTCGGTGGCGGGATGACGATGGTGTATGGCGTTCTTTCGTCCACTTCAGAATGGAAATATCTATTCTCCATCCAATAGCTATACCACTTGTTTTCAGTCTGTTTTGCATTGTATTTTGCCTCTAAAGCCATACTTTGGTCTGGTATTTGTGTAATGATTTGCAAAAGTAAATATATCTAAAGGATAATAAAAGTGAATAAGTTATTTTGCTTGTTGTTCAAAAGTTATATACTTTAGCAATCATTAAAAACATAAAATCATGAAAAAATTAGCTCTTATAGCTCTTGTTGCGCTTATCGGTTTTACCGCCCAGGCACAGCAAGCAAAAATCAGTTTCAAGGAAGATACTGTGGATTATGGCACTATCGCTAAAGGCAGTGACGGCGTTCGCGTATTTGAGTTCACTAACACTGGCGATGCCCCGCTTATCATTAGTGATGTAAAGTCCAGCTGTGGCTGTACTGTTCCAAAAAAACCTAATGGTCCTATCGCCCCAGGGGCAAGTAGCACCATTGAGGTTAAATATGATACTAATCGTGTGGGTCCAATTCGGAAAACGGTTACGGTGTATTCAAACGCAAGCGAACCAATGGTAGCTTTAAAAATAAAAGGCGAAGTTATGAGCGACTCAGCAAGCGTTCTGGAAAAAAGCTAAAAAAACTACACTTTATAAAAAGTCCGGTTGAAGTTAAAATTCAACCGGACTTTTTTTTAGAATACGCTTTTAAGAGTAAACTTAAATTTATTTATATAATCTCCTCGCTTTATTTCCAGCGAAATCCGTTTGCCTTCATCGGAAGAAAATATTTCAATCAATTTATATAATTTATATTGATAGCAAGGCTTCCCATTTATGGAAATTACCTCATCCCCTTTTTGAATACCCGCTAAATCAGCCGGCGAACCTTCGCGTATTTCTGCAACGATATATTTGGGCACCAGGGAAAAATGAACCTCGGTTGTTACTGAAATACTGTTTGCGCTCAGACTTTCATTCTGATTCATTCGGTTAGTGTTTACACTTGCTTGCCGTTCTTCCTTTACAAGTTCCATACCTTGATGCTCCAGTGTCAAACCACTCATATTATAATGGAAAGGTTCTTTAAACTTTCTATTCTTTTTGAAGCGAACCATTTTGTTGGCATAATCAAAGGTTACAGTAAACCTGCTCAAAAAACCTCCGCCCACACTGCCGTCGCGATCCTCGTAATACCGTGCCTTCACAATAGCCTCCTCTTCGGGAAAAGATGTATTAACTTCCTTTAATTGCAATCCGCCAACCGAAAGTTTGCGAATTCTAGTACGCTTACCAAAAATGTTCCCGCTCAATCCCAGTCCCAAAAAATCCTTAAAGTAGTTTGGCGGTGATTCCTGGATAAAGCCGGCCGCATCAAAAAGCCACATAACATCGCTCGATCCAGAATCCACCAATAGCGTGACTTCCTTACTGGCGTTTTCAGATTCTACTTGAAGCGAAAAATAAGATTTCCCGCCCACAAAGTTCAAGGGCAGATCCTCACATTTTCTGCAAGCTTTCAATTTGTTTTTCTTTGGATTATAAATGGTAATGACCTCTGTGGCGTAGTTTATTTTTACTATAAAATTCTGAAAAAATTCATTCCCCAAAATGCCATGAACCGGTATGCCCATTCGAGGCGAAAAACTTAGCGTACTGTCAAAAATTATATAGAGGTCATGGTCGTTATCTATGGCGCTTCCCACTTTTACCTTGTTATTTAAACTTCTTAAAGCTTCAACCGCCCCGCCTGAGCCAAGCCCTTGCAACATAACCGGATTGGTATTACGAAGCTGGAGACTGTCCGCTTCCTCCAAGCTAAACAGAATGGTAGATTTTACACCCGTATCAAGTATAAAGGAAAGCGGCGTGCCATTGATTTCTATTTGAACAATGGGCAGATTGTTTACCAGTTTGAAAGGAATTTTATCCCTCTTTTTATTATTTTGAAGAAAAAAGCCTATTTGCGCCACCGAAGCAACCGAAAAACAAAGAAAGAACAGAAGTACAAGGGCTTTACGCAAAATTTTAATAGTTTTTTTGAAAACAATTGAAGATATAAAAAAAAAGCCGAATGTTGGTTGGGGCAGAGTGGTTTTATAAAATATATTTTGCAACTTTGCCACAAACAATTTCATTATGCCGACAGTTTCACATAAAGGGAAAAACATGCCGGAATCACCTATCAGAAAGCTGGTTCCCTACGCCGAAAAAGCCTATAAGGCAAACAAAACCGTCTATCATTTAAATATAGGCCAGCCCGATATAAAATCGCCAGAAATTGCGATGGAAGCCGTGGCACACCACCATTTGGAAATCCTAGCCTATACCCGCTCAGAAGGGTCGCAGGAATACCGTGAAAAAATTGCAGATTATTATAAAAAGAACAACATTGCGGTTGAGGCCAATGACATTATCGTAACAACTGGCGGAAGCGAGGCCCTGCTCTTTGCAATGGGCAGCATTGCCGATGCAGGCGATGAAATAATTATTCCCGAACCCTTTTATGCGAATTACAACGGTTTTGCCACGGCATCTGATGTAAAAATTGTGCCCGTCATCTCAAAGATTGAAGACAATTTTGCCTTGCCGCCAATTTCAGAATTTGAAAAACTGATTACCCCAAAAACAAAGGCAATCCTTATTTGCAACCCCGGAAATCCAACAGGGTATCTCTACTCTAAAGAAGAAATACAGACCTTGGCCAAAATCGTTAAAAAACACGATTTGTTTTTGGTCGCGGATGAAGTTTACCGCGAGTTTACCTACGACGGCTATAAACATTATTCAATTCTCGAAGAACCAAGCTTGGCCGAAAACGGAATCATCATCGATTCGGTTTCAAAAAGATATAGTATGTGCGGCGCGCGCATTGGTTGTTTGGTTTCAAAAAACAAACAGGTTATCGCAACTGCCTTAAAATTTGCGCAGGCGCGTTTAAGTCCGCCCACCTTTGCCCAGATTGCAAGCGAAGCGGCATTGCAGACGCCCCAAAGTTACTTTAATGAAGTAATCACCGAATATCAGGATAGAAGAAATACTTTGGTTGCCGCCCTCAAAGCCATTCCCGGCGTACAAGTGGGTGAGCCCAAAGGCGCTTTTTATTGCATTGTCCAACTTCCAATAAAAAATAGCGATGCCTTTGCACAGTGGCTTTTGGAGGAATTTGACGACAATGGCGAAACCATCATGGTAGCTCCTGCTGCAGGTTTTTATTCCAGTCCCGGGGTTGGGTTGAACCAAGTGCGAATTGCTTATGTTTTGAAAAAGGAAAGCCTTATCAGAGCGGTTGAAATCCTAAAACTTGCGCTTCAAAAATATAAGGATTGATGCGGGTTGAAGAGAACAAATCGCTTAAAAACCACAATACTTTTGGCATAGCCTGCAATGCGCGTTATTTTGTTTCGGTTGAAACTATTGACGAACTGAAACAGGCTCTTTCAGAAAAGCGTTCAAAAGAACTTTTCATTCTCGGCGGCGGCAGTAATATGCTGTTGACGGGCGATTTGGACGCATATGTTCTTCACATAAATTTAAAGGGAATTGAAATTTTAAAGGAAACCGAAACCGAAGTTTTGGTAAAAGCAATGGCCGGCGAAAACTGGCACGAGTTTGTTCAATATTGCATCGCGAACGATTTTGGCGGGTTGGAAAACCTTTCTTTGATTCCGGGGAACGTTGGCACGGCGCCCATTCAAAACATTGGCGCCTATGGCGTGGAGCTAAAAGATACATTTGTAAGCTGCAACACGGTTGAAATTGAAACTTTAAAAGAAAAGGAGTTCACAAAAGGAGAATGTGAATTTGAGTACCGAAATTCCATCTTCAAAAATGAGGCGAAGGGAAAGTACATTATTACCAGCGTTACTTTCCGACTGACCAAAAAAAATCACAAAACAAGTATTTCTTACGGCGATATTCAAAAGATTTTAGCCGATAAAAATATCGAAACCCCTTCAATAAAGGACATTTCGGAAGCGGTAATCGCCATTCGCCAATCAAAACTTCCCGACCCGAAAGTTTTGGGCAACAGCGGCAGTTTCTTTAAAAATCCGGTTGTGGATGCTGAAACCTTCCAAGAGTTCCGAAGAAATTTTCCCGAAGCTCCTTTTTATGAAGTTTCGCCTACGGAATTTAAAATTCCAGCAGGCTGGCTTATTGAAAAAGCAGGATTTAAAGGCCAGCGTTTTGGCGATGCGGGCATCCACAAAAATCAAGCGTTGGTTCTCGTAAATTACGGCAACGCCACGGGCAAGGAAATTTGGCAGCTCGCCATGGAAATCCAAAAAAAGGTAAAGGAAATGACCGGCATCTATATTGAACCGGAAGTAAATGTTTTTTAATTTGCATTCAGCAAAGCATCTACAACGTAAACCGAACCATTTGATCCTTCCACACTGCCTTTAATCACCTTCGCGTTCACGCCCTTCCCATTAGAGACCATAAGCCCTTCCCCGGATTTTGTTACGGTGAGCGTAGTGCCGGCAAGCGTTTTAATTGTCGCCTTTCCGCTTTTATCGATGGTTTGCAGCAAGGTTGATTTGTCATAATTCCCTTCAACGATATGTGATTTCAGCATTATTATCAACTGCTCCTTGTTTTCGGGATTTGAATAGAAATTTCGTTTTTTAGCCGGAAGTGATTCAATAGCTGTATCTGTGGCGCCAAAAACCGTAAAAGGCCCAGAATTGTTGGAAAGCAAATCCGTCAATTCGGCGGTAACAAGGTAGCTCGCAAACCTTTTTAAATAACCATCGTTCATTACTCGGGCCATCACACTTTTTATAACCGCAATGTCCTGTTCGGTCAAATCTTTCTTTGCCGCCCTCTTTTTTGGCAGTTCCGGAGCGGCCTCAACTGCTACAGATTCGGTTTCATTTTTATCTGGATTTTGGGAATCATTTTTACAGGAAAAAGTGAGAAGCGCAACAAGCGAAAGAATTAAAAAAGTAGTCGGTTTTAACATCGTTAAATTATTTAAAATTGAGGCTAAAAATACTTAAATTCTGAGCACAACAACAAGAAAGATTGTATTTTTGCACCCTAAATACTTAAGATGAAACTTTTACTTATCACATTAGCTTTATTATTACTTGCCGTTGCGGGAATAGCCATAAAATTATGGGCCAAAAAGGATGGAAAATTTGCAGGCACCTGCGCCAGCCAGAGTCCTTTTTTAAACAAGGAAGGCCAATCGTGCGGCTTCTGCGGAAAAACCCCGGACCAATTTGATACTTGTAAGGAAGATACCCACAAAATTGAGGCTTCTTCCAATTAACTAAATTTAAGCTTCGTCTTTATTCACAAAATTACAATCATAAATCTGTATGGTGCTACTTTACGTTTTCGGCGCAATTGCGTTGATTAACTGTGCTTATTACCTTCTCTTTTCGAAATTTGCTTTTTTTAAAACTTCCGAGAAAACCACTTCGGAAAAATATCCACTTTCCCTAATAATTTGTGCCAAGAACGAAGCTGAAAATCTTCAAAAGCACATTCCGCTTTGGCAAAAACAGCAATATCCCAATTTTGAAATCATACTTATAAACGATGCCTCGATTGACGAGACACTGGAGGTTATGGAAGGTTTTGCCGAGGACGATTCACGAATCCAAATTGTAAACGTAAAAAACAACGAAGCTTTTTGGGCCAACAAAAAATATGCCCTCACCTTGGGAATAAAACGCGCAAAAAACACGCGGCTGGTGTTCACGGATGCCGATTGTTACCCAGCCTCCGAGGATTGGCTGGCGACGATGGCCTCCAATTTTTCCGATGAAAAACAGTTGATTCTCGGTTACGGCGCCTATGAAAAGCAGCCCGGATTCTTGAACAAAATAATCCGATTTGAAACATTAATGACGGCCGTGCAATATTTTTCATACGCCCAAGCCGGAAACCCATATATGGGCGTGGGCCGCAATTTGGCTTATACAAGCAATCTTTACTATGAAAATAATGGCTATATGAACCATATTAAAATACCTTCGGGCGATGACGACCTTTTTGTGAATGAAGCCGCTACTTCCAAAAATGTCGCCCTTTGTGTGGAACCAAAAGCCTTTACATATTCCCATCCTAAGAAGAAAAGGAAAAAATGGCTTCTTCAAAAAAAGAGGCATTATTCCACCGCTAAACTCTACAAACCCAAGCACCGTTTTCTCTTGGCGACTTATTACGCGACTAATTTATTATTTTGGTTACTGGCAATCGCCACCCTGTTTACAGATTTTTGGTATTTTGCGTTGGCCATAATTTTCATTCGCCTTGTATTTCAGTATATTATAGTGGGAAGCGCCGCAAAAAAACTGAAAGAGCAGGATTTGGTACCGTTCATTCCTTTTTACGAATTGTTTTTAGTCTTCACACAATTAAGTATCTTTATTTCCAACAGCAGCGAAAAAAACTCGCGATGGAAATAACTTCGGAAGAAATAGCACTACATATTGAAAAGGCAAAAAAGGGCAAACAGGGCGCTTTCAAATTCTTGTTGGATTATTTTTGGAACGAAGTGTATGGCTTTCAAATGAAAAGGGTCAGGAACGAGCACGAAGCCGAGGACATCACCATTGAAACCTTCGCAAAAGCTTTTGATAAAATTGAGACTTTTGACGAAAACTACACCTTTTCAACCTGGCTGATTGCCATTTCGAAAAATATCCAAATAGACAAAACTCGCAAAAAAAACGCTTCCATCTATTCCAATACAACAGACGCTTCCAACGAGCAGGTGCAGAAAATTGCGGACCACTCGCCCACCCCGGAGGACAAATTGATTCGGGAGCAAAATCTCGCCGAGCTTTTACGCTACATTAAACAACTGAAACCGCATTATCAGGAAGTAATAAACCTGCGGTATTTTCAGGAAATGAGCTACAATGAAATCTCCGAAACCTTGGAGGAACCTTTAAACAATGTAAAAGTGAGACTGCTTCGGGCCAGAAAACTTCTGGCAGAAATAATTACGCAGAAAGGGTAGGAAATACAAATCCCAAAAATCATCCCGATAGTTTTTGGGACCGAATTCCAAAAAAATGAGGTTCCCCTCTTGGGTGTTAGGGGGCTTTTTTTCGTACTTTTGTTTCCCTTATGAGCACAGAAACTTTGGAAATTCAAAAGCCCACGCCCAAACCTAAATGGATTCGCGTAAAGCTTCCCACAGGAAAAAAATATACCGAACTGCGCGGCGTGGTTGAAAAATATAAACTGCACACCATCTGCACCTCCGGTAGCTGCCCAAATATGGGCGAATGCTGGGGCGAGGGCACGGCCACCTTTATGATTTTGGGAAACATCTGTACCCGCTCCTGCGGTTTCTGCGGGGTGAAAACCGGACGTCCCGAAACCATAGATTGGGACGAGCCTGAAAAAGTTGCGCGCTCCATTAAATTAATGAATATAAAGCACGCGGTTATAACCTCTGTTGACCGTGATGATTTGAAGGATATGGGCTCTATTATTTGGGCCGAAACCGTGAAGGCGATTCGCCGCATGAATCCAGAGACTACTTTGGAAACTTTAATTCCAGATTTTCAGGGCAACACCCGAAACATAGACCGCATAATAGCCGTGCGGCCCGAAATTGTGAGCCACAATATGGAAACAGTAAAGCGCCTAACACGCGAGGTACGGATACAGGCTAAATATGAACGCAGTCTTGAAGTATTGAATTACCTGAAACAGTCGGGCAACCTTCGCACCAAAAGCGGTATCATGCTCGGTTTGGGAGAAATGGAAGAAGAAATAATTCAAACCATGAAAGATTTGCGCAGCGTGGGGCTGGATGTATTGACCATTGGGCAGTACTTGCAACCTTCCAAAAAGCATCTTCCGGTAAAGGAATTTATTACGCCCGAACAGTTCAAAAAATATGAGACCATTGGTTTGGAAATGGGTTTCCGCCACGTGGAAAGCGGGGCTCTGGTACGTTCTTCGTACAAGGCGCAAAAGCATCTTACCTAAATAATTTCTGAAATGCAAGAAAAAACAACCGTTGGCATTAATGGTTTTGGCCGCATTGGCCGAAACCTTTTTAGGTTACTGCTGGACCATCCTACTATTGAGGTGGTTGCGGTAAATGATTTGGCCGATTCCAAAACGCTAAGTCATCTGCTAAAATATGACAGCATTCACGGGGTTTTAAAGGAAGATATTTCACATTCAAAAAACGTGATTACCGTTGCCGGAAAGAAGGTGAAATTTTCCTCGGAAAAAAACATAGCAGATATTTCTTGGGGAAAGATTGATGTGGTGATAGAATGCACGGGCAAATTCAAAACCAAGTCACAACTTGAAAACCATTTAAGAAATGGCGCAAAAAAGGTAATTCTCTCCGTACCACCGTCGGACGATGATATCAAAACCGTTGTAATTGGCGTAAACGACAATATACTAAATGCGGATGATTTAATTATATCTAACGCGTCCTGCACCACCAATAATGCCGCCCCAATGTTGAAAATAATCAATGAACTCTGCGGCATTGAGCAGGCCTACATCACCACGGTCCACTCTTACACCACCGACCAAAGCTTGCACGACCAGCCCCATAGGGACCTGCGCCGTGCGCGCGCGGCGGGACAATCCATTGTGCCCACAACCACGGGCGCAGCAAAGGCTTTGACCAAAATATTTCCGGAATTTTCTGAAGTAATCGGCGGTTGCGGCATCCGGGTGCCCGTTCCAAATGGTTCCTTGACAGACGTAACCCTCAATGTGAAAAAGGAAGTTTCAATAGAAGAAATAAACACTGCCTTCAAAAACGCTTCCGAAAATTCACTTGCCGGAATTCTTCAATATACCGAAGACCCTATCGTTTCCATTGACATTGTAGGCAATACAAATTCATGCATTTTTGATGCGGGAATGACCTCGGTAATTGGCAAGATGGTTAAAATAATCGGATGGTATGATAATGAAATTGGCTATTCGTCCAGAATTATAGATTTAATTGACAAAATTTCAGTGAAATAACTATATTTATTGCCCCTTTAAACCAACCAATGCACCGACTGATTTTAAAATACAAGATTTTCTTGCCCCTTGTTTTGTGTTTGCTGGTTTCAGTCAATTCTCTTTCCGCGCAAATTAAGGACACTATTGTTGCCATAAAACAACTTCAATATTCGGCTAGCAAAGCGCTGGAGACCGAAAATTTTATGGAAGCGGTGAAAAATCTGAACGATGCCAATAAACTGGCCATGCTGCCCAAATATAGAAGCTATAAACCCGACGTGGAGTTGAGCATAGCAGAGCTTTATTATAATCTGGAGTATTTTGATAAAGCATTAGAAGAAACAAAAAAGGCCATTGAAAATGGCAAAACCTATAAAAATACGTATAAGCTAGGCAAAGCTTATAATCTGGCAGGGATCATTCTCGTTTCTAAAGGAAGAATTGAATTGGCCGAACAATATCTTCATAAGGCAGATTCAATTTTTTCCGAACTTGAAGATGAAAAAAGCAAAGCAAATGTGCTATACGCCAAGGGATTGCTGGAAATGCGACTCGGCGATTACGAAACGGCTATCTCCCATTTAAAGCCTGCTGCGCAAAGCTACCTTGACCAGGATATGCTTTACCACGAAGTAAGCGCCTACAGCAGCATTGCCGACGCGCTTTCGCTCATTAACCCACAGGTATATGCCAATCCACTGAGGGAGGCAAAAGAGCTATTGCAGAAAGTTTCTGAGATTTCGCATTCCCAAGGTTTCACAAAATTCATTGTGGAAAACCATCGCATTAAATCGCAGATTTTGATTGCTGAAAAAAAGAATTCTGAAGCAGAAGAAGAACTAAAATACTATTTCAATAGAAAGGATTCATTGCGACAGGCCCATCTTAAAGCAATAGAACGCGGCATTCAAGCGGAATCTGCCATTGGCGATTTGAACGAAATAATAGCGACCCAACAAGACGACCTCACAAAACAGGAAAAATCGCTATTTTTTGGGAAACTTACAGGCTGGCTTAGTATTGCCCTCATTTTGATCCTTTCGCTCTTAACGCTATCACTTTATAAAAACAATAATTTAAGGGCCAAGGCAAACGAACTGTTGCAGGACAAAAACACCGAGTTGCAGGAGGCAAAAGAAAATGCTGAAAAAGCTTCGCAGGCAAAGGCACAGTTTCTCTCAACCATTACCCACGAGTTGCGAACGCCTATGTACACGGTAACCGGGCTAACGCACCTGCTTTTGGAAGAAGATCCGAAGCCGGAACAAAGAGAGCATCTAAATTCATTAAAATTCTCTGGTGAATATCTGTTATCTTTAATCAACAATATTCTAGACCTCAATAAGTTAGAGGCCAATAAGGTTGAAATTGAAAAAGCACCCTTCAATCTGAAAAAGCGGATAGACGGGGTGTTGATTGCATTAAAGAAATCTGCGGAAGCCAAAAACAACAATGTTCATTACGAATACGACCCAACTTTGCCAAATGAAGTGATGGGCGATTCCCTGAAAATTTCACAAATCCTTATCAACCTTATCAGCAACTCCATCAAGTTTACCGAAAATGGTGATATCTGGGTACGGGTAAAAAATGCCGAAAAAACCGCCAAAAAGGTAGTGGTCCATTTTGAAGTGGAAGATACGGGAGACGGGATTTCCAAAAAGAAACAAAACACCATATTTGAATCGTTCTCGCAAGGTTCACTTCAGATAAACCGAAAATACGGGGGAACGGGTCTTGGCCTCTCTATCGTAAAGAATCTATTGGAACTTATGGGCAGCAAAATATTCCTTGAGAGTAAGCTGGGCGAAGGTTCCAAATTTTGGTTCAATATAAGTTATGATATTGCGGAGTCGGAAACCAATATAGTTGACCCTAAAAATATGGAGGTTGTATTGGACAATGACATATTTGAAAAAAAATCAGTGATGATTGTGGAAGACAACAAAATCAACCAGATGATTACCAAGAAAATTCTTGAAAAGAAAAAAATGTCGTGCACCGTAGTAGATAACGGGATGGATGCCATAAAGCACGCCAAAGAACAAGATTTTGACGTAATCCTCATGGACATCCACATGCCGGGAATTAGCGGAATAGAGGCCACGAAAAAGATTCGTGAATTTAACAGAACCGTTCCCATCATCGCTCTTACCGCAATTACTATTGAGGAAAATTTAGAGGATTTTTATAAAGCGGGTTTCAATGAATTTATACCAAAACCTTTCAATGCCGAAGACTTTTTTGAAAAGATAAACCGCGTGCTACGCAGCAATGATTTTTTGGTGAAGTAACTACGATTTCTCTTTTATCGCTTTCTCAATACTACTTTTAAATTTCGCCTCTTCATCCTTCAAAATCACGGTTTTTATTGGCAAATAGTAGATTTCCGTAGTGTTTGAAATTGGCTGCAACCGCATAAAATCCTTTTCGGTCGTCAGTATTAAGGACTGCTTTTGCAACTCCTCAATTTCAGAAACGGTAAAATTATGATGGTCGGGGAATGATTTTTCGTCAAAGTTCAACCCTTCGCCCTTCAAAAACTCGATCAACGGTTTGGGATTGGCAATGCCCGTTACCAAAAGGAATTTCCGATCTTTTAAATAGGAAAGCGGTTTTTCTTCTTTTGAATTTTTTATTTCGGAAGCATAACCGATTTTTGAAAAATATAATTCCTGATTTGGTTTCGGTTTCAACTTTCGCTTTATGGCGTCGATTTTGGAATCGGAAATAGAATCGGGACATTTCGTTACAACAATTATATCTGCTCTACGTGCGCCAAATTTCGGTTCCCGAAGATTTCCCGCGGGCAGCATACAGTCGTCCACATACAGTTCATCAAAGGAAGTGAGCAAAATGTTCAAGGAGGCGGTTACCTTTCTATGTTGAAAGGCATCGTCGAGCAAAATTACGTCTGCCCTGTTCTGTAATTCTTCAATTCCTGTTTGCCGATCTTCGCATACGGCAACGGTTATTTCGGGAAATTTCTTCTTAAACTGAAGCGGCTCGTCGCCTACTTCTTCCGCAGTACTTTCAGTTAAAACTTCGCGGTAACCGGAAGTTTTCCGTTTATAACCGCGACTCAAAACGGCAATCTTATTAGTGTCCTTTAAAAAAGAAACCAGTAATTCTATCATCGGCGATTTTCCCGTGCCGCCCGTGGAAAGGTTTCCCACGCAGATAACCGGAAAATCATAGCTTTTGCTTTTCAAAATCCCCTTGTTATAAAAAAAGTTGCGGAGCGCAGTAATGCCGCCGTACAGGATTGAAAAAGGAAATAATAACTTCCGCAGAAAATTCATTTAACGAAAGTACTAATTCCGCAGAAATTGAGGATTGCTTTAAAATAAAAATAGAGCCGCTAAAAATTGGGCAAACCGTTATCTTTACCGAAAATGTAGAAAAATGAAGGTAAAAGAAGTAATCGCACTGCTTGAAGAGCTCTCCCCGCTCTCCTATTCCGAAGATTTTGACAATACCGGTCTGTTGGTCGGCGATGCCAACGCCACTGTCTCGGGAATCTTGGTAACGCTGGATACGCTTGAAAAAGTGGTGGATGAAGCCATTGAAAAAAACTGCAACCTCATCGTGAGCTTTCACCCGATTATTTTCTCGGGCCTGAAAAAAATTACTGGAAAAACCTACGTGGAACGCGTGGTGCAAAAAGCAATAAAACACGACATCGCCATATTCTCAAATCATACCGCGCTGGACAATTCCTGGAACGGCGTAAATGCAATGATCTGCGAAAAGCTCAGGTTGAAAAATCGTTCGGTGTTAATGCCACAAAACGAAACCATTAAAAAACTCATAACATTTGCTCCCACAAAAGATGCGGAGAAAGTTAGAAACGCCCTCTTTGCAGTTGGTGGAGGCAATATTGGCAATTATGAAAATTGCAGTTTCAATATTGAGGGAAAAGGTAGTTTTAAGGGCAATGAAGCCTCCAATCCCGTAATCGGAAAAAAGGGCGAAACACATTTTGAAGAAGAAACCCAAATTGGGATTACTTTTGCGAAACACATCCAAAGCAATATTTTAAAAGCCTTGTTTGAAGCGCATCCGTACGAAGAAGTAGCTTATGAAATTACTACACTCGAAAACCAAAACCAACATTTGGGGATGGGAATGGTCGGAGAACTGGAACAAGGAATGGAAGAAAACGAATTCTTAAAATTTCTAAAGAAAACCATGAAAACGGATTGCGTGCGGCATTCCGCATTGCTGGATAAACCAATTAAGAAGGTTGCGGTTCTCGGTGGAAGCGGAGCTTTTGCAATCGATGCCGCAAAAAATGCGGGCGCCGATGCATTTATTTCGGCAGATTTTAAATACCACGACTTCTTTAAGGCAGAAAACACACTACTTTTGGCAGATATTGGACATTATGAAAGCGAACAGTTCACAAAAGAGCTTTTACATTCTTTCCTTAAGAAAAAAATTACTAATTTTGCAGTCCTTTTATCACAAATAAATACCAATCCTATTAGCTATTTATAATTTATGGCAACAAAAACCGAAGTTACTGTTGAAGAGAAGTTAAGAGCACTGTACGATTTGCAGCTTATCGATTCCAGAATTGATGAAATAAGAAGCGTTCGTGGCGAACTTCCGCTGGAAGTGGAAGATCTTGAGGACGAGGTGGCAGGAATGAACACCCGTTTGGAAAAGCTTAAGGCAGACCTTGAAGTAATTGAAGAGCAAATCAAGGAAAAAAAGAACAATATTGAAGAGTCTAAGGCTCTCATCAAGAAATATACTGCACAACAGGATAATGTTCGAAATAATCGCGAATATAACTCCTTGAGTAAAGAAGTTGAATTCCAAGAGCTTGAAATTCAACTTGCGGAAAAAAACATCAAGGAATATCGCGCACAGATTGAGCAAAAGAACCAAGTAATTGAAGAAACCAAAGGACGTTTTGACGAGCGCTCTGAGCATTTAAAGCACAAGCAAAACGAGCTGGACGAAATCTTGAAAGAGACCGAGAAGGAAGAGCAAACGCTTATCAAGGAATCTGAAAACTTTGAATCCCAAATT
This sequence comes from Aequorivita vladivostokensis, assembly GCF_000952855.1. GTDB lineage: Bacteria > Bacteroidota > Bacteroidia > Flavobacteriales > Flavobacteriaceae > Aequorivita > Aequorivita vladivostokensis. The sequence continues at coordinate 187,276 of NZ_JSVU01000005.1, forward strand.
GAGCCTCGACTTATTAAAGCCTACAAACGCATTCGCACCAATGTGAAAAACGGTTTGGCCGTAGTTCCTGTGGAGCGTGGTGCTTCTGGAGGTTCTTTCTTTACCATTCCTCCACAAGTGCAAATGGAGATTGCCGGTCGTAAAAAAATAATTACTGACGAGCACAGTGGACGAATCTTGGTCGATCCAGACTTGGCCGCCGAAGAGCGTGAAAAGATGGAAGCCAAATTTGCGAAGCTTAAATAAAAGAATATCCTTAAATATAACATAGCCTTCACATATTGTGAGGGCTTTTTTTGTACTTTAAATGCAAGGTTTTCCAGTTGAAGAAGACCAATTACAGAAAATAATCACTATGAAAAAAATCACATTTCTTATTGCAGGTATTTTATTGTTCTCGGTTCCGGGAGCCTGCAAGCCTTCAAACGATAGCAATAAACAGGCTGAAGCCATTGCCCAAAAAGAACAAACCCCCGTACAGACTGAAACCGTTGAGGGTTTAAAAAAAGCGTATTTTGCAAGTGGTTGCTTTTGGTGCGTGGAAGCTATTTATGAAAGCGTAAAGGGCGTAAAGGAAGCCATTTCCGGCTACAGCGGCGGCGAAACGAAAAACCCAACTTATCAAAACCACGCTGACCACGCCGAAGCGGTAGAGGTTATTTACGACCCCGTAGTTGTGAGTTTCAGCCAATTGGTTGATGTGTATTTCGGCTCACAGAATATAACTCAGGTAAACGGTCAAGGCCCTGACCACGGCACATCCTATCGTTCCATTATTTTTTACCAGAATGATGCTGAAAAGAAAATAATTGATGAAAAGATTTCCGCATTAAATAAGCAATTGAATGGCGACAAAGTTGCTGCACAGGTTTTGCCTTTTCAAAAATTTTGGAAAGCTGAGGCGTACCACCAAAATTACGAGCGGAACAACCCCGATAATCCGTACATTCAAAATGTTTCCATTCCGCGGTTAAATCGATTTAAGGAGAAGTTTCCGGAGTTATTAAAAGAGGATTCCACCCATTAATTTTATAAAAATAAACCATTACAATTCCACAGCTTCGGTTGTGGAATTTTTTGTTGCTTTCACTTCAAAAACCAAAGGATACATTTTGTTGGGGAGCTCAAACATTCCTTCTTCATTTTTTATTAGTCCCGGAAATATATCATAAGGAGAAGCATCATGTTCTTTTAGATATTCTATTTGAAGTCCTGCTTCGGCAAGCGAAGATATCACTTCACCCAAACTATGGTTCCAGCCATATTCCTTGCTCACCATTTTTGAATTTTTATCGGCATACGTACCTTGGTATTCCTCATAAATCGCTTCTTTTTGTTGGTAGCCATATTTCATAATTGGTGGCGAAACAGTATAATCAAAGATCCAAGCAATGGGATGGAATTCTACAATATAAAAAAATCCGCCGGGCTTTAACCGTTCCGAAATCATCTGCGCCTACGGTTTTAAATCGGGCAACCAACCTATCGTTCCGTAGCTTGTAAAAACAATATCAAATTTTTCGGAAACAAATTGTGAAGTATCCAAAACATTGCAACAAACAAACTTCGCATCAAGTTTCAATTCTGTGTTCAATTGCTTTGCCAATTTGATTGCTTCATCAGAAATATCAACGCCCGTACATTTGGCACCCATTCGCGCAAGACTTAGCGTATCCTGCCCAAAATGACACTGAAGATGCAAAATATTTTGTCCACAAACCTCGCCAAAGGCTTCCATTTCGTATTTATTCAGCGATGACTTGCCTTTTCTAAAATTGGCCAAATCATAAAATTCACTATCGGCATGCACAGGAACTTTGGCATTCCAAGTATTGCGATTGGTTTCAAACATTTCTGCTTCATTCATTTTCTTAAATTTTAATAATTAAGCTCTAACACAAAAAAAATATTCGATAACATTTTTCAAATTTATTTACGATTTTCGTTAAACATCGGTTAAAATAATTTAAATCTGAAATGTTTTGTTGTAGTTTTAGAAATACTAACTTTAAAAAACTAAAATTATGGGTGACATCATCTGGTTAATTGTAGTACTCCTTATTATAGGATGGCTCGTAGGTTACTTCGGTTTCGGTGAAGCTGTTGGAAGCCTAATTCACATTTTACTGGTCTTAGCAATTATTGGTATTCTGTACCGATTAGCAACTGGCCGCAGACCTTAATCAATTTTAATTTTAACCCTTAAACAACAAACTAATATGAAAAAAGTATTCTTAATTTTATTTGCAGCAGGCTTGATGGCAACAAGCTTTACTAGCTGCCGCGAAAACAAAACCGTAGGCGACGAAGTTGAAGACGTAGCAGACGATATTGAAGATGCTGTAGATTAATTTTATCTATATATCCATAAAAGTCCTTCCAGTTAATCTTGGGAGGGCTTTTTCTTTTTGGCCTCGTTTGCCACTATGGATTTCCATTCAGAATGTTTTTCAATATAATTCTTTGTGAAGGGACAAACGGGAATAACTTTCAGTCCTCTTAATTCTATTTGCAGTAAAACCTTTTCGGTCATTTCACTGGCTATACCCCTGCCCGAAAGTTCCTCGGGCACCTCGGTATGGTTTAAAGATAAAATACCGGGTTGCACCGAATATTCAATAATTGCGTTATAGCCATCAACCTCGGCTTCAAATCTATTTTCCTCTTTATTGTCAATTACACGCATGCCTTTGGGAGTTTATTGATTGAATACAATAAAAATACAAAAAATATGAAAGCCAAAAGTATTCCTTACTTTTACAAAAAAACTTATCAATTTATGAAGATCATCTGTACCGCAGTAATAGTAATGGTAGTCCTAGCCGGCTGCAATAACAATCAAAAGTCAAAGGAAGCTTCCGCCGAAAAATCATTTATGAACAGTGACTCACTGAGCAACCTCACTAATGTCCAACGCATAGCAAATGCGAATGGTTACGAAGCGTGGAAAGATGTTTCAGAAATCTCATTTACCTTTAATGTGGATCGCGGCGGGAATCATTTTGAACGCTCGTGGACCTGGAATCCTAAGACAAGTGATATAAAAATGGTTTCCCAAAAAGACACCGTACGATATAACAGAACCAAAATGGACAGTCTGAGCATGAAAACTGACGCAGCCTTTATAAACGATAAATACTGGCTTCTCGCCCCCTTTCAATTGGTCTGGGATGATGGAATTACAGTTTCAGAGAAAGAACATACCGTGGCGCCCATTTCCAAAGACACCCTAAGCCAACTAACCATCGTTTATGGAAATGAGGGCGGCTATACGCCCGGCGATGCATACGATTTTTTTTATGATGAAAATTTCAAAATAAAGGAATGGAACTATAGAAAAGGAAATGCCGAAACTCCCTCTATGAGTACTACTTGGGAGGATTATGAAAATTTCAACGGAATAGAAATTGCAAAAATGCACAAGGATAGCACGGGTAACTTCAAATTGTATTTTACCGATATTTCGGTGAAAAAATAAGCTTGTAATTAGTTCCCTATTTTTGTTAAAATCCAAAACCCAACCCATTCAAATGTTTCAAAATTCCTTAGAATACGCAAAAAAGCATGATGCCGAAGATACTTTGGCCGCTTTCCGAAATAAATTCCACATTCCCAAAGATACCACTGGCAAAGAACTTATTTATCTCTGCGGAAATTCCCTCGGCTTGCAACCAAAAATCACTTCAGAATATATAAAGGAAGAGCTTGCAGATTGGGCAAATCTGGGTGTTGAAGGCCACGTGGAAGGAAAACATCCGTGGCTTCCATACCACGAATTCCTTACCGAAAACATGGCGAAAATCGTTGGCGCAAAACCTTCGGAAGTTGTGGTGATGAATACGCTGACGACGAACCTTCATTTAATGATGGTTTCCTTTTACCAGCCTACAAAAACAAAATATAAAATTGTGGTTGAAAGCGACGCTTTCCCAAGCGATAAATACGCCGTTGAAAGCCAACTCAAATTCCACGGTTTCGACCCAAAAGACGGATTGATTCTTTGGAAACCCCGAAAAGGCGAGGAACTCTGCCGTTTTGAGGATTTGGAAGAAATTATGAAAACCCACGGCAACGAAATCGCTTTGTTGATGATAGGCAGCACCAATTATTATACAGGACAATCCTTTCCCCTGAAAAAAATTACCGAACTCGGCCATAAATATAATTGCAAGGTAGGTTTCGATTTGGCACACGGCGCAGGAAATATTCAGCCAAATCTACACGAAACTGGAGCCGATTTTGCCGTTTGGTGTACCTATAAATATTTAAACAGCGGCCCGGGAAGTCTTGGCGGGTGCTTTGTGCACGAACGTCACGCAAACAATGAAAAATTGAACCGTTTTGCAGGCTGGTGGGGGCACAACAAAAAAACGCGTTTCAATATGCGCCAAGGGTTTGATGCGCTTCCCGGAGCCGAGGGTTGGCAACTCAGCAATCCGCCGATACTTTCAATGGCTGCCATTCGTGCTTCTTTGGATACTTTTGCGGAAGCGGGTTTTGAAAACCTTCGGAAGAAATCTGAAAAACTCACGGGCTATTTGGAGTTTTTGTTAGACGAAATGAAAAATGATGCAATCAACGTAATCACTCCAAGAAATCCCGAAGAACGTGGCTGCCAACTTTCAATTCAAGTGAAAAATGCCGATAAAAATTTACACACAAAATTGACCGAAACTGGCGTAATTAGTGATTGGCGTGAGCCCGACGTAATCCGTGTAGCCCCTGCCCCACTTTACAATAGTTTTGAGGATGTGTATCGTTTTTCGGAAAAATTAAAAGATGTTTTGAAGAATTGACATACGACTTTAAGACTTTGGACGTAAGACCCTTTTGCAATCATTAATAGTCCTATGTCTTATGTCTTACCGTCATAAGTCATAAAAAATAATTATAAACAATGAACAAAATCCTAATCATCGGCGCAGGCCTCTGCGGGAGCCTTCTCGCATTGCGAATGGCACAGCGTGGCTATGAAATAACCCTGGTTGAAAAACGCCCCGATTTGCGCAAAGTAACCCAAGATGCCGGACGTTCCATTAACTTGGCCTTGAGCGATCGCGGGTTGCGCGGTTTAAGGCTTGCGGGCGTTGAGGAAGAAGCCAAAAAACTCTGTATCCCAATGCACGGCCGGATGATTCACGACAAAGCGGGAAACACTTTTTTGAGTCCTTATAGCGGCAGAAAAGACGAATACATCAATTCGATATCCAGGCCCGGACTGAATATGCTTTTACTCGATGAAGCTGAAAAAATGCCGAACGTCAATATAATTTTCAACCACGCTTGTGAAGAAGTTGATTTGGAAAATGCTTCGGCAATATTCAAGGATTTCAATTCAAAAAAAGAAATAAAAATAGAAGCTGATGTAATTTTCGGTACTGATGGCGCAGGCTCGGCGGTTCGCAAAAGTATGTTTGAGAGTCACAAGTTTCTTTTTAGTTTTTTGCAGCAATGGCTCAGCCACGGTTACAAAGAACTTGAAATTCCAGCCGCAGAAAACAACGGATATAGAACCTATAAAAACGCCTTGCACATTTGGCCGCGTGGCGAAGATATGCTGATTGCCCTGCCAAATCTGGATGGAAGTTTTACCGTTACGTTATTTCTGCCGTATGAAAACAGCGATTACTGTTTTGCAAATTTGACTACGCCAGAAATGGTGCACGAATATTTCAACAAAGAATTTCCCGATGTGGTAGAAATGATTCCAAACCTTGCAGAGGAATTTTTCGGAAACCCAACTGGGCCTTTGGGAACTGTAAAATGTTCCCCTTGGAATAGTTTCGGAAAAGTGCTTTTAATGGGCGATGCCGCACACGCAATCGTTCCTTTTTACGGACAGGGAATGAATGCATCCTTTGAAGACGTGGTGGTTTTTGATGAAATTCTAGAGAAATATACTTCTGAAGAAAATATCAATTGGAACAATCTTTTCAAGGAATACGAAGCCCTTCGGAAAAAAGATACAGACGCAATTGCAGATTTGGCTGTCGATAATTTCCACGAAATGAAAGAGCACACCGCAATGGAAATTTTCCAAAGGAAAAGAAAGCTGGAAACCGCTTTTGAAGCAGAATTTCCCGACGAGTATTACAGCAAATATTCTTTGGTTACCTTTAAGGAATCAATCACCTATTCAGAAGCATTGAAACGTGGACGCGCACAGGACAAAGCAATTTTAAATCTTTTGGACGACGGAAAAATTAAAGATGAAATGTCGCTAAAAGAAAAACTGGAACTGGTAAAAAAAGAAACCGAAGCCATTCTTCACGATGATGAAGTGGCCGGAAATTTAAAATAAACAAAATGTCAGGCTGAGCGCAGTTGAAGCCCGATTGAAATTGTAACTTAAAAACACTTCGACTGCGCTCAGTGTGACAAAAAAGTAATAGAATGAGTAACAAAAGCAGATTAGTAGAAGGAAAAGCAACGCCGCGCGGCGCATATCCACATGTAAAACGCGTGGGCGATTTTATATTTATAAGCGGAACAAGTTCGCGTCTGCCGGATAATACATTTGCCGGCGTTCATAAAATTGACGAAATGGGCACGATGCATTTCGATATAAAAGAACAAACCCGCGCCGTGCTTGAAAACATAAAAGATTATTTAGCCACCGAAGGCGCAACAATGGCAGATGTTGTGGACGTAACAAGTTTTTTGGTAAATATGAATGACTTTGCAGGTTACAATCAGGTTTACGCTGAGTATTTTAATAAAGAAACGGGACCAACGCGCACTACCGTTGCCGTGCATCAATTGCCGCATCCTTATTTGGTTGTGGAGATTAAGGCGATGGCTTATTCTCCAGTTAAGAGTTAAGAGTGCAGAGTTATGAGTGAAATGCAGAAAATCCTAAACTACATAAACGGCGAATACATAGAACCGCTTTCCAAAAAATGGTTGGATAATTACAATCCTTCCAATGGCGAAGTGTATTCGCAGATAGCAAATTCAAATACTGAAGATATTGAAAATGCCTATCAAGCTGCAAAATATGCTTTTCCAAAATGGAGCAATACAACAATTGACGAGCGCAGCAGAATTCTTCTAAAAATCGCCGATTTAATTGACGAAAAATTAATGGAATTGGCTGAAGCCGAAGCAAAGGACAATGGCAAACCTTTGAGTTTGGCGTTGGCTGTTGATATTCCGAGAGCTTCTGCAAACTTCCGTTTTTTTGGGAATGCAATCACCCAGTTTTCAAGTGAAGCCCACGAGAGTGTGGGGTTGAATACGATGAATTTTACCTTGCGCCAGCCACTCGGCGTTGTGGGTTGTATTTCGCCGTGGAACCTTCCGTTATATTTATTTACTTGGAAAATCGCCCCGGCAATCTCCGCTGGAAACTGCGTTATTGCAAAACCCAGTGAGGTAACCCCTATGACGGCTTTTCTTTTAGGTGAAATATGCTCCGAAGCTGGTTTGCCAAAAGGAGTTTTAAATATTGTTCACGGCACGGGACCTTCCACAGGGCAAGCGATTGTGGAGCATAAAAACATTAAAGCAATTTCGTTTACAGGTGGAACCAAAACCGGTGAACACATTGCCCGAACCGCAGCGCCAATGTTCAAAAAACTTTCTTTGGAACTCGGTGGAAAAAACCCAAACCTCATCTTTGCCGATTGCAATTATGAAAAAATGCTGGAAGTAACAGTGCGTTCCTCCTTCGCAAACCAAGGCCAAATTTGCCTTTGCGGCAGCAGGATTTTTGTTGAAAAACCGATTTACGAAAAATTCAAAAAAGATTTTGTTGAAAAAGTAAAACAACTAAAAATCGGGAATCCGTTTGATGCCGAAACCAATTTGGGCGCTTTGGTTTCCAAACCACATTTGGAAAAAGTGGAATCGTACATAAAACTCGCCGAAAAAGAAGGCGGAAAAATCCTTTGCGGTGGAAACAGAGTAAGCGTAAAAGGTTTTGAAAACGGCTATTATTTAGAACCAACAGTTATCGAGGTATTTGATGACCAATGCCGCGTAAACCAAGAAGAAATCTTCGGTCCCGTGGTTACATTAATGCCTTTTGAAACTGAAGAAGAAGCTTTACAAATGGCTAACTCCGTAAAATATGGATTGTCATCAACCCTTTGGACTTCAGATTTGAACCGCACGATGCGCATTTCAAAAGAAATTGAAGCGGGCATTGTTTGGGTAAACACTTGGCTAAACCGTGATTTACGCACGCCTTTCGGCGGAATGAAAGACAGTGGCGTGGGTCGCGAAGGCGGTTTTGAAGCACTTCGATTTTTTACGGAGGCGAAGAATGTTTGTATTAGGTATGAGGGATGAGGAATAAAAATATTGAGAATTGAGAATTAAGAATTGAACATTGAATATTGACTATGAATTTAGACTTAACAGATAAAAACGCCCTAGTTTGCGGAAGCACCGCTGGCATTGGAAAAGCAACCGCTATTCAATTGGCAAAACTTGGGGCGACCGTAACTTTGGTTGCCCGCGATGAAGCAAAATTAAAAGATACTTTGATTGACCTTCCTTTTGAAAAAGGCCAAAAACACAACTATTTTGTGGCGGATTTTACCAATCCGAAACAGGTAAAGGAAAAGGCCGAGCTGGCCGCTTCCAACAAAACATTTCATATTTTGGTAAACAACACGGGCGGCCCAAAAGGCGGTCCCATCGTTTCCGCGGAAACCGAGGAATTTGAAAAAGCATTCTCAATGCACGTAATTTGCAACCAGATTTTGGTACAGGCGCTCGTCCCCGGCATGAAGGAAGCTGATTACGGCAGAATTATCAATGTCATTTCCACTTCGGTAAAACAGCCTATCGACGGGCTGGGCGTGAGCAATACCATTCGCGGCGCGGTTGCAAGTTGGAGCAAAACTCTGGCGAATGAGTTGGGCCAATTCGGGATAACGGTGAACAACGTTTTGCCAGGTTTTACAGCTACTGACCGGTTGGATGACATTGTTGGAAATGCTGCAAAACGCATGAATAAAACCGAAAAAGAGGCCTGTGAGTTTATGAAAAGTCTTGTTCCGGCAAGGCGTTTCGCCCAACCGGGTGAAATTGCAAATGCTGTTGCATTTTTGGCCAGTGAAGCCGCGAGCTACATCAACGGAATAAACCTTCCAGTAGATGGTGGACGCACTAAAAGTTTGTAACTTTAGCATTCTTTAAATTTTCTTATGAAACGAAAACTCCGCATCAACGGTCACTCACACCTTCTTCCCTATCCCGAGGAAATTCCGCAGTTTATGCAGGATAAAGGAATTTTTTGGGTAGATAAGGACCGAAAATTTATGCTCCAAAAAGATTGGAGCCGCCCCGTTACCGATTCCAGTTTCTTTTTGAATGAAAAACTGGAATGGATGGAGCGTTTCAAAATAGACCACGCCGTGGTTTTAAACCTTTCCCAACTTTACGGAAACGGGCTGCGCGTGGAAGAAATGAAGCAGGCATTGCGTTTTCAGAATGATTTCAACGCAAAGGTACAGCACGACCATCCATCAAAATTTACCTGCGGTTTTGTGGTACATCCCGGTCTGATCAAAGGGGCAATGTGGGAAATGGAGCGCTGTGTGGAAGAACTTGGTCTGCAATTGCTGTGCCTACCCACGCATTATATGGATACCATTGGTACGTGGCGCTGCATTTTTGACGAGGAGAACGAGCCTATTTTTGAACTCGCTTCAAAATATAATCTCGCTGTAGAAATCCATCCCTACGATGGCGAAAAATTTATAAAACTTGAAAACACGGCTTGGCGTTTTCACCTTATCTGGATGCTCGCGCAGTGTGCGGATGCCTATCATTTTTTAACACTGAACGGTTATGCAGATAAATATCCCGGAATGCGCACCTGTTTTGCCCACGGCGGCCAGTTGGCACAGATAAATTTGGGAAGAAGAATCCAAGGCTTTGACGGTCGACCCGATCTTTTTGAAGGAAAAACGCATCCCCGGAAAGCTGTTGGCCACAAAAATATTTTCTTTGATACCTTGGTCCACGATACGGGTTCCCTGGAATTGTTGGTAAGAAATCAGGGAGCCAAACAGGTTTTGGTGGGGCTGGATGACCCATATCCACTGGGTGAAATGGAGAGCGCCCCCCAATCTTCCTATCCTGGAAAAATTTTGGATCTGGCCTTGGAACGAAAGATTGTAACCCTCGAAGAAGCCGATGCCATGTGGGAAGACAACGTGATACAATGGCTTTGCGGCGACGACGAAGCTTCCAGACAAAAATTAGTCAAAAGAATTTTGGGCGAATAATGACCGAAGTAGCCAAGTTTTACATCCTTTCACATATTTGCATCGCCTTTCTTGGCGGAGTTTTGCTGCTCGCGCTTTGGTTCAACATCCGCAACCGATTTAGCCAACTTTTAGAGGAGGACGATTCGCAAAAAAGGGTTGACAAAGGTTTGCTCTATTTGAGTTGCGCCATGTTTGTCTGGGTGCTTTCGGGCTGCTGGATTTATGGGGGCACTGTTTTCAACTACACACAAACCCAAGGTTACAATATTGCTGTAAACCTATTTTCTATCGTCAACAATATGTTTTTGTTGCTCGCGCTATTTTACTTTTATTATGCGCCGGGTTTTATTTATCACAACAAAAAAAACATCAAAAAAATTATTGCGGTCATCATTTTAACCTCAATTCTCACCTTCGTGTTGCCCTTTGTTTTGAACGAAAATAATATCGTGAAAAACATACGCATAAGCGGAATTCCAGATTTGTCGCTTTCTGCCTTTTTGTGTTATTTACTAGGCGTTTCCTTCTATAGAACCTTTGCCTATCGCGGGTTGAAAGTGATTGGCGTCATTTCGATTTTGGTGATAGTTTTAATTTTCGTTTCCCAGATTTCTGAAGTTTTCCTAACCTTCGGAAATGATTTTAGCAACAATTTCATCAAAATCATTGCAAAGACTTCTTTGATTTCTATCTTTTTGGTGTTGGCGACAACTTGGGTTATTCGGCTTGCGAGTACTCCAAAACCGAATGAAATTACAATCCATTTTTTGGATTGGAGTTTGGTAAAATTGAATATTCCCACCAAAAACATTTACGACCAAACCATCGATTTCGGTTCCAAAACCACGCAGTATAAAAATCTGCTGAAATTTGCCATCCGAAGAAAGTTTGCTGAAGGCGATTCGCAAACCATTCCAGTAAATCTTGGTGGTGAAATAAAAAACCAAACCTATCTCACCCGAATTATCGAAAACATCAACGATATTCTTCAATTGGACGATTCGCAAAAGCTCGACCGTCGCGACCTTTTTACCTTTATTGGCGAGAGCAAATACCGTTTGCGAATTGTTCCGAATAACATTTCAATCGACAAAAGACTGCTGGAGGAATTCTCAGAAAGCGCCGAAAACAAAGACTATAAAGCGTTTTTGTAACTCATTGTAACCGCATTCACAATTAATCACATTCCGCTATTTTTTGGTATAATTTGAAACTGCGAAAGTTTCCGCTTACAATCCGTTCTACATTCGTCCAAACTTAAATTTTCAGTTATGGGCAATGTAATCTCCGAGGCGGAACAACCGCAACTTTTCGGCCATCCAAAAGGACTTCTTTATCTATTTTTTGCAGAATTGTGGGAGCGCTTTTCCTTTTACGGAATGCGCGCCCTGCTCGTGCTTTATATGACGAAACATTTGCTATATGACGACGATATGGCTTTCGGGGTTTATGCGGCTTATATGTCTTTGGTTTATGTAACGCCGATGATTGGCGGGATTTTGGCCGATAGAATTTTGGGCTATCGAAAAGCAATTATCCTCGGCGGTATTTTGATGGTTTTTGGGCATTTTTTCCTTTCTATTGAAATGCCCGTTTTCTTTTATGGCTCCCTCGGATTGATTATTGTTGGGAATGGATTTTTCAAACCAAATATTTCCTCATTTGTAGGCGAATTGTATGCCCAGGGCGATGCGCGGCGCGATTCGGGCTTCACAATTTTTTACCTCGGAATAAATTTGGGCGCAGCCATCGCGCCGCTTTTATGCGCATGGTTTGCCATTGCATACGGTTGGCATTACGGCTTTGTTTTGGCGGGAATTGGCATGGTTACCGGACTTTTGGTTTTTAAAAGTGGGTTGAAAAATAATGTCTTCGGAAATAAGGGCCATGTGCCAAATCAGCAGCTTTACGAGCGTAAAAAATTGGGGTTAAATCGCGGGAAATGGATTGTTTTGGCTTCCATCGCTTCGGTTGGGGTTTTTGCGACGCTTGTCCGTTTTAATGAATTTGAAGGGTATTTGGTGTGGATTGTTTCAGCGTTTTTGGTTTTTTACATTGGGTATATTCTTACAAAAGTGACTTCAAGGGAAAGAAAACGATTGCTCGTGGCCGTTTACTTCACCATTTTATACACCCTTTTTGCAGCAATTTTTGAACAGGCCGGAAGTTCGCTGACGCTTTTTGCCGATAGAAATGTAAATCTGGTTTGGATGGACGCCGCTGGAACCAATAGTATCAATGCAGGGTTCATCATACTTTTCGCCATCCCGTTTTCGATGCTTTGGACTTTTTTAAGCCAAAGAAAAATCAATCCAAATTCGCCCGTAAAGTTTGGTTTGGGATTGCTGTTTCTCGGTCTCGGTTTTATCGTTTTCGCCCTTTCGGCCCACAGCGTTGACGATTTTGCGAGAACCTCGATGAGCTATTTGGTAATCGGTTACATGGTTTTGACCGTTGGGGAACTCTTCCTCTCGCCTATCGGGCTTTCAAAAATGACGGAGCTTTCGCCCATAAAATACGTAGCTTTCATTATGGGCGTGTGGTTTTCCGCTAATTTTTACGGACACTTTTTCGCAGGAAAAATTGCGAAACTCACCACAGTTTCCAATGGAAATTCAAACGTTTTTTCAGAAGGATTCTTCGGAAATATTACAAAATACATCACCGGATTATCGCCGCAGATAGCTTCGGGGCAAAGCGATGCGTTTCAGCAGTTGTTTTCTTACGTTTCGGTATATGCAAGTTTTGGCGTAATTAGCGTGGTTGTTGGTATATTTGCAATACTTATTTCGCCAATTGTCAAAAAAATGATGGGCGGCATTCACTAAAAATTTCAAAATGGATTTTCTTCCCGAAAAAATAAACGATTACGTTGAAAAACATTCGCAACCCGAACCCGAATTGCTTCAAAGATTGAATCGCGAAACCTGGCAAAAACAGTTGCAGCCGCGGATGCTGAGCGGCCATTTACAGGGTCGCGTTTTGAGCATGCTTTCAAAATTGATTCGCCCGAAAAATATTTTGGAAATTGGAACCTATACGGGGTATTCCGCACTTTGTTTGGCGGAAGGAATGCAAGAAAATGGGGAACTCCACACCATAGACATCAACGAGGAATTGTTTGATTTCCAAAGAAAATATTTTAACGAATCGCCTTTCGGGAAACAGATTTTTCAGCATTTGGGAAATGCGTTGAATATTATTCCAAAGCTCGAGAAAACCTTCGATTTGGTGTTTATTGATGCCGATAAAAACAATTATCCCAACTATTTGGAAATCATTCTTCCGAAGCTAAAAAAAGGTTCCGTAATTTTAAGTGATAACGTACTTTGGAGCGGAAAAGTAGTTGAAGAATTAAAGGAAGATGACGAAGACACCAAGGCGCTTCTTCAGTATAATAAATTGCTGAATGAACACCCCAAACTGGAAACGGTGATTTTGCCCATCCGCGATGGACTGACCATTTCAAGGGTGATTTAAAATTTTCGCTTGATAGGGCCAGTAACCTCATCAACGTCTTCTTTTACTTGGTCTATCTGTTTTTGGACATCTTTGGTAATGTCTAAATCAATCCCTTGTTTTTCGGCGCTCTTGGTTATTTCAGATTTAATATCGTTGGTGGCATCTTTTACTTGTCGCATAGCCTTGCCCATTCCGCGTGCTATCTCGGGAATTTTGTCTGCGCCAAATACCAATAGCACGATGAACAGGATGAAACCTATTTCGGCACCGCTGATAAAAAGAAAGATTGCCTGTGAAATCATGGTGCAAATATAGTAATGAGTTATGAGTTACGGGTGATGTGCGAGGAGTTTTTCTGAAAATGATAGCATACAAAAAACCCTTCCGCAATAAATATTGAAGAAGGGCATTTTTAGAAATTTTTTTTATTAATCGGGGTTCGTCTTATTTTTGAATTTGTCAAAAGCACCCAGTTTTTTGCGTTTTGGCCACGTATTGTTGCTCGTGTCAATGTCGGCGGTTTCTTCGTCTGGATCTACCTCAATTTTGATAATTTCTTTTTCGGATCCAAAAAACTTGCCAACGGATTCATCATTTTTGCGCCATATTTCAGCAGGATAAGTTATTCTTTCAGAGCTTCCATCGCTGTAAGTCAACTGTACAATTATCGGCATCGGGATTCCTCCGGGCTTTTCAAATATAATCTCGTAGAAAAATCTCGGATTTTTTAGGTTGGCCCGCTCTTCCGCGGGAATATTATCGGCTATATATTCCTTAAGCGTTTTTACGTCTTCAATTTTCACATCGCGCATACTTTCCTCAAAATCCTCACTATCCTCTTTTACAAAATATACCAAAGGCGGCAAATCACTCTCCTTTATACCATTGGCGTCCATCATTTGTCTGGCTTCCGCATTTATTTTGGAAGTAACGTAAAATTTCTTCACCTCTTTCACGCCAATATCCACATAATCGGTTGTGTAGAACCACTCTCTCCAGTACCAATCCAGATCGACTGCGGAGGCATCTTCCATCGTCCTGAAAAAATCCTCCGGCGTAGGGTGCTTAAACATCCAGCGGTTGGCGTAGGTTTTAAAGGCGAAATCGAAAAGCTCGCGGCCCATAATGGTCTCGCGAAGAATGTTGAGCGCCGTTGCAGGCTTTGCGTAGGCATTTGCGCCAAAATTATAGGTATTGAGCCCCTTGGTCATAATGGGCGCCAACTGACTTTGGTCGCCGGCCATATAGTCAACAATGTTTTTTGCGGGACCGCGGCGCGATGGATATTTTTTATTGGGCGCAATGGCTTCGGGATATTGCTCTCCAAAATCCTGTTCGGCAACGTATTGGGTAAAGGTATTCAAACCTTCGTCCATCCAGGTCCATTGGCGCTCGTCGCTATTTACGATCATCGGGAAATAGTTATGCCCCACTTCGTGGATTATCACGCTTATCATTCCATATTTTGTACGGTCGCTGATGGTTCCATCTTTGTTTGGGCGGCCGTGGTTCCAGCAAATCATGGGATATTCCATTCCCTGGTTTTTTGCACTTACTGAAATTGCCTTAGGATACGGATAATCAAAAGTCATCCGAGAATAGGTTTTTAAAGTACTGGCAACCGCTCGGGTGGACCAATCTTCCCAAAGTGGATTGGATTCGGGCGGATACAGTGAAACCGCCATTACGGAACCACTGCCCATTTTCACGGCCATCATATCCCAAATGTATTTTCGGGAAGTTGCAAAGGCATAATCACGCACGTTCTCGGCCTTAAATTTCCAGGTTCTTTTTGCCGTTGAAAAACCTTTTGAAGCGGCTTCCGCTTCGGCTTGGGTTACGATGACGACAGGCTTGTCAAATGATTTTTTGGCGGCTTCATAGCGCGCCATCATTTCCTTGGTGAAAATATCCTTTCTATTTTGAAGTTCTCCCGTGGCATCCAGAATGTGGTCTGCGGGCACGGTTATGTTCACTTCAAAGTTTCCGAAGGGCAGCGCAAATTCATCCCTTCCCCAAAACTGGCTGTTCTGCCAGCCTTCCACATCATTATAAACCGCCATCCGGGGATAGAACTGGGCAATGACATAACCGCGATTACCGTCCTCAAAGGTTTCGTACCCACTACGGGCACGGTCCACTACGTGGTCATTAATGTTGTACCACCACTTTATTGAAAAGACGAATTTTTCTCCGGGCTTTAAAACTTTCGGCATATCAATCCGCATCATTGTCTGGTTGATGGTATATTTCAACGGATTACCCTTAGCGTCCTTTACTTCCAAAATATTGAACCCGCCGTCAAACGGATTTCCCATATAATTCTTTACAAAATTTTCGGCCATATCGCCCGGCAGTGCATCGGAAGGCTCAATCAAGGGCGACTTTGAGTCCTTTGCCCTTTTGTTCTGGTCCAATTGCACCCAAAGAAACTCAAGCGGGTCGGGCGAATTATTTGAATAGGTAATGGTTTCAAAACCCGAAAGCTTCTTGTTTTTATCGTCCAATTCTATGTCCATAACATAGTCCGCCTGCTGCTGGTAATAGCTGGGGCCGGGAGCTCCACTTGCGGTCCGGAACATGTTTGGGGTTGAAAATTCTTCGTAAAGCTGCTTAAAACGGTTTGTGTTATAATGGCCAGGCTCCCGTTTTTGGGAATCTGTTTCATCCTGGGCTGAAACCGTTCCCGCCAAGAGGAAAAGCGCCGTAAATAAAAGGGAATTGAATAATCGCATACTAATTGGGAAATTTAAAGTGATTTTGTTGATTTAGTCAAATTTCAGTTTGCCGCTGGATTCGTCCTTGTCAAGCATCAAACTTTTTCGGCTATTTGTTGTTTTTAGGTGAATTATATTTTGCTGTTCCGGAAACATTTCCATCAATACCTTGTTTTCAATTTCGATGGATTTTAGATTGGGCACGTTCGTAACTTCAATATAGGCAACGAGCATATCCAGATCATATTCCTTTCCGATGTAATTAAGTTGCACCGGTTTTCCGTTAACTTTTATGTTTAGCTTTTGAAGAATATATTTCTGCACATATTCATCGGCAGCTTCGGTTTCCTTTTTGGTGTCCAACGAAATGGAGGGGTCGTAGCGATGCTGTAACGCATCCTCAATATCGTCGGTAAAAATTTTAGTGATTATTTGAAGTGATTTTTTCTCCTTCACATATTCAATTTTGGTAATACTCACATAAAATTTGTGTGCGGAAGTAGCCGAAATAAGCGGAAAGATGAGTAATAAAAGTAAGATTCTAAAATACTTCATATAAAAATTGGGCAAACTAATGGAACATTAGACGGTTCATTTCTGAAATGTTACAGGTTTTTTGGAAGATTGTTTTTGAAATACACTTTTTTCAGACGTCTTATTTCTAAATTTACTCACCGCGCGCTTTATATTCCTTGCTTTTTTTGAACAGAAATTCCATCAACTGCATTTCGTTTTCAGATTTCAGTAAATTTTGGTCAAGTCCGTTTTCTTGGGCATAGAAAAGGAAGTCAACGGCTTTATTTTCTGGAATATCAAAATTTGCCGCAATAAAATCCTTGCTAAATCGCTGTTGTATGTTATTGCTAATTGCGCTTTGGGTTTCCTGTTTTTCAACCAACGTTATTTTTTTGCCTTCCGGAAATAGCAATTGTGCCACTCCTCCCAAAAGTGCCAGAATATTTGCGCCATTTTTAAGTGCGTTGCCGTGCAGCGCTTCTTCTGCGGCATTCCCCGGAACAGCAGTTTTATCATCAGGCACAAAGGTGTAGCCGTATTCCAGGTTTTTATAACTCAGGTCCCAGTCCTTTGTAACGTTATAGGTGGGGATTTTTTTTACATCTACGTTTATATTTCCAGAAAGGTCGTATGGGCGGACTACCACTTCTTCCAACTGGTTTACGGAAGGATTCAGGAAAATATTCATCACTTTTCTGGTTATGACTCCTTTATCAACAATAACCGTAAAAGATTGGTACTGCAGCGCGGTTATTTGCACACGGTCGTTTTCCGCCAAATCAATTTCAAAGTTTCCATCGGCATCAGTCACAGTTCCTTTTTGTGAGGAAATATTATAAACCGAAATGCCCTCGGCATCCTCCCCTTGGGGAACATGCACTTTGCCGAAAACTTTTGTGCGGTCAATATCCTGCGCAAAGAGTGCCGGTGCTGCAAGAATTAATAATAGAAGGAGTAGTTTTTTTGTCATTCCCTAAAAGTACGGTTTTGTTTTGTTATCGAAAAGGTAAAGTTTACAGATGCAATAGTTAAATTTACATTTCTGAAAATAAACAATAATGAAAAACCTAATAACAGCAAGCACCAGCACCGTTTACGGCGGGGAATATCTAGATTATATAACCGACGAAATGGCCGAACTTTTTAAGAATACCGATGAAGTAATCTTTATCCCATACGCCCGTCCCGGCGGCATCAGCCACGACGATTACACCGAAAAAGCTGCAAAAACATTTTCCAAAATCGGCAAGAAATTGGTTGGATTGCACACTTTTGATAATCCATTGGAAGCATTAAAAAACGCAAAAGGCGCATTTACAGGTGGTGGAAATACCTTTGTTTTGGTAAGTGCGCTCTACCGTTTGGAAATTATGCAACCGCTTCGTGAAGCTATTTTTAACGGATTACCGTATATGGGCACCAGCGCGGGCAGCAATATTTGCGGAGTTTCCATGCAAACAACTAATGATATGCCTATTGTTTATCCGCCCTCTTTTAAAACTTTGGGCGTGATTCCCTTCAACCTCAACCCGCATTATTTGGACCCTGATCCAAATAGCAAACACATGGGCGAAACCCGAGAGACCCGTATTGCGGAATTTCATACCCAAAACACAATTCCCGTTATCGGGCTGCGCGAGGGCAGTTGGCTTCGTGTAAAAGGCGATGAGATTATGTTAAAAGGTGAATTGAAAGCCCGCGTTTTTGAACAGGGAAAAGAGCCGTATGAGGTGAAAAGCGGGACTTCGCTAAAATTTCATTAAGGTTGTATATTATTGAACGGTAGACGCTTAGGACGGGCTACGATTGTAATATTGTTATTCTCTGGGATTGATAACTTTTTTATTGCTATATCTTTCTGTTACAATTCAACAATTTTAAACCCTTTGAGAGTTTCTATTATCTATCTTTTTAGTTAGGTGTTCCGCATTTATACACTTTAGAAAATCTATTCCAAGAGTTTGGTATTTAAAAGCATTATCCCTAACCTACTGTTGGGTCTAGGGGTAGCGAAGTCAGCTATAATAGAAACAATAGGATTTTTATTTACCTGATTCTTTTTAAGGGTTGCAATCGTTTTGGAGTTATATTAAAGTAGAAGTCTATATAACTATTATACACTATAAATACGCTTTAAACACGCTATATATATACTATAAATACACTTTATATACGTTATAATTGAAATCTAAATATAACTTATGTTTTACCCAAGCAGTACTTATTTGGGACGGTTGATTATTTTTAAAGTGATATTGACAGTATAGGATTTGCGCATTTGCTGTCGCCAAAGAGGTCAGAAATGGGCTTTGTAATATTAAAAATCCAACAGGTTTTTGTTTGAATTGCAGGCTTAGTTGTGGGCCGGCCCAAGTGTCATTTCAGCTGCGCTCAATGATCGAGAGACTGTTGACTGCGCAAAGTTGAAGTTAAAGTTCCTTCACAAAATGATAGCCCTTCGCCACAAAACCTTGGTTATAAAAAAATTTATGTGAAGGGAAGTTATGCACATAACTATTTAGCTCCACCCAATTGCAGGATTTTTTCTTGGCATAATCGCTTACAAATTCTACAAGCATTTTGCCAACACCATGACCTCGGTAGGCGTCGTCAATTATTACATGATCCATTTCCAGACTTCTCCCTGCGTAGTGTCGGGTTTGGAACCACAAACCACAAGTGCCGATTAGTTTTTCTTCGTCAAAAATCCCAAGGCATTCGTAATTCTGCTGAATCATTTCCTGCAAACGCTCTTTGATAACAGGTCCTTCAACCGTATTATTTCCAAGTTTTTGCAAAAAAGGGACAATGGTGAAAATTTCTTTTGGGTCAATAATACGGATGGAAATGGCGTTATCTTTCAAAATATTGGTACTTTTAAAACTTCACTAATTCATACAATGAAGCGCAACGAATTTATTAAAATTTCAGGCATTGCCGGACTCGGTTTGGCTATTTTTCCGCAAATTTCCTTTCGTAATTTTTCAGAAGAATTTACCCGAAACCAATTAATCGGAAAAGGCAACCCGGATATTGTGGGCGATAGCTATACCTCAAAGATGCACAAAACCGCCAAGGAAGCATTTTTAAAAATGAAAGCTGCGGCCGCCAAGGAAAATATAAACATCGAAGTGGTTTCCGCGTACCGAAGCTTTCAGCGACAAAAGGAAATTTTTGAGGGAAAATACAAGCGCTTTACAAATGAAGGGCTCACTCCCGAAAAGGCCATTGAAAAAATCATAGAATATTCCACCATTCCCGGTACTTCGCGCCACCATTGGGGAACAGATATCGACATTATTGACGCCAACGCCCCACGGCCCACAAATGTGTTAATGCCCGAAAATTTCCACGGAAACGGACCTTTCTGCAAACTGAAAATGTGGTTGAATGACAATGCGGAGAAATTCGACTTTTACGAAGTCTATACCGACAACGGCAATCGAAAAGGGTTTAAATATGAACCGTGGCATTTCAGCTATGCACCAGTTTCCATCCCAATGCTGAAAGTTTATAAAGAGCAGATTGACGTGAAAAAAATGCTTTCCGAAGAAAAAATAATGGGCAATGAACATTTTTCCGAAGCTTTCGTTTCAAAATATGTAAAAGAAAATATTTTTGATATTAATCCGAAGTTGCTTTCCTAAATTGATTCAAAATTCAAGGTTTTAAAATTCAAGATTTTTGTTTCCTCATATATAAACTTCTCAACTCATCGACTTCTAAACTTTTAAACCCATAAACATTTAAACTTATCTTTGCACCATGAACAAAAAAGTTCTCTTAATGATACTCGATGGTTGGGGCATTACGCAAGACCCTGCCGTTTCTGCCATCGCACAGGCCGATACCCCTTTTATCGATTCGCTTTATAAAAAATATCCGCACGCACAATTGCTCACCCACGGAATGAACGTGGGTCTTCCCGAGGGCCAAATGGGCAACAGCGAGGTGGGACATATGAACTTGGGCGCGGGAAGAATCGTTTATCAAGACCTCGCCAAAATAAATATAGCCGTGAAAAACGGAACACTGAAAAGTGAACCTGAGCTGGAAAAAGCATTCAATCACGCAATTTTTCACAACAAAAAAGTACATTTTTTAGGCCTTGTTTCCAACGGGGGCGTGCATTCGCACATTGACCATTTAAAGGGATTGCTATCTGCTGCTCAAGAATTTGGTGTAAAAGATATGTACGTCCACGCTTTTACCGATGGCCGTGATGTGGACCCACATTCGGGAAAGGGTTTTATTGCTGACTTACAAAACCATTTGGAAAAAACAGGCGGGAAACTCGCTTCCATTATTGGCCGCTATTACGCTATGGACCGCGATAAGCGTTGGGAACGGGTAAAAAAAGCATACGATTTGCTGCGCTTCGGAATAGGGAAACCTTCAACCAACGCCGTAAAAAGTATCGAAGAAAGTTATGCGGAAGGCATTTCCGATGAATTCATCGAACCCATCGTGATGACTACTTCCGAAGGCAAACCCGTTGCAACCATTGAAAAAGATGACGTGGTGATTTTCTTCAACTTTAGGACCGACCGCGGTAGACAGCTCACCGAGGTTTTGACCCAAAAGGATTACGAAAGATATGGAATGAAAACGATTTCCCTCTATTTCGTAACGCTTACAAACTATGACGATTCCTTCGGAAATATCCACGTGGTTTACAATAAGGAAAACCTGCACGATACTTTGGGCGAAGTTTTGGAAAGAAATAAAAAGAAGCAAATACGAATTGCGGAAACCGAGAAATACCCGCACGTAACCTTTTTCTTTTCGGGCGGAAGGGAAATTCCCTTTGAGGGTGAAAAACGAATCCTTTGCCCCTCACCTACCGTCGCCACTTACGATTTAAAACCCGAAATGAGCGCTTATGAACTTCGGGATATGATACTTCCCGAAATTGAAAAAGAGACTGCTGAATTTATCTGCCTTAATTTCGCAAACCCAGATATGGTTGGCCATACCGGTGTTTTTGAAGCCGCCGTAAAAGCCTGTGAAACCGTGGATAATTGTGCCCGGGCAATCGTGAAGCAAGCTTTGGAAAGCCATTACACCACAATCATAATAGCAGACCACGGCAATAGTGAAACTATGCGAAATGCCGACGGTTTGCCCAACACGGCGCATACTACCAATCCCGTTCCAATCATCATTGTGGATGATGAAATTAAAACGGTAAAAAATGGTGTTTTGGGAGATATCGCCCCGACAATCCTAAAAATTATGGGTATTGAAAAACCCGAAATAATGACGCAAAATTCCTTGATTTAATACTATGAAAAAACTATTTATAATACTCTCGGCAACACTTTTGGTAGCCTGCAATTCTTCCAAAGAAAAAAACAAACTGGATGAAAACACCTCCAAAGAAATGATTTCAGAAAACAACAAAGAAAAAATAAACGACACCGTTCCCTACGAAGATACCGTGATGCTTTTGGGAAAAGCCAACCGCAAAGGGTTCCAAATGGACGCTTTTAAAAGTTGGTTCAACACGGGTTATGAAAATTACAAAGTAGATTCTGAAACTTTGGAAAAATTGAAACCGCTTTTAAAAGATGCGACCATCACTGTTTTTATGGGCACTTGGTGCGAGGACAGCCAGCGCGAGACGCCACATTTTTATAAAATTTTGGACGAAGCCAATTTTGATGAATCAAAACTCACCTTGATTACCGTTTCTGATGAAAAAACAACGCCCCAGGGTTTTGAGGATGCCAAAAACATCACCAACGTTCCGACGCTAATTTTCTATAAAAACGGAAAGGAATTGAGCCGAATTGTGGAGTACCCTATTGAAAGCCTTGAAAAAGACATGCTCGCCATTTTAAGCGGCAAGGAATACAAACACGCTTACGCCGAATAAAACTTTAGCAACGGCATAATTCTTTGTAAATTTGCGGCTCGAAAAATGACGATGATTAGAGAAACCCTCACCATAGCCGTAGATTTTGACGGAACCATTGTGGAAGATGAATATCCACGCATTGGCCGACCCATTATTTTTGCTTTTGATACTTTGAAAAAACTGCAGAATGAAGGGCATCGGCTTATTTTATGGACCTATCGAAAAGGGCGCACTTTGGAAGAAGCCGTAAAATTCTGTGAAGAAAACGGCATTGTTTTTTATGCCGTAAACCAAAGTTTCCCTGAAGAGGAATTTGACGCTTCGTACAGTCGAAAAATACATGCGGACGTTTTTATTGACGATCGTAACATCGGCGGCCTTAAAAGTTGGGGCGAAATATACCAACAATTGGTTGGCGCGCCCGCACCCGCAAAACCCAAAACACAAAAAAAGGGATTGTTTTCCTTTTTAAAATAACCCTATGATAATTCCAAAAACAAGAGAAGAAATAGAATTGATGCGCGAAAGCGCCTTGGTGGTTTCCCGTACTTTGGGAATGCTCGCAAAAGAGGTAAAACCGGGTGTTACCACCAACCAACTCAATAAAATGGCGGAAGACTACATCCGTAGCCAAGATGCCGTTCCCGGCTTTTTGGGATTGTATGATTGTCCTTCAACGCTGCTTACCAGTGTAAATGAGGCTGTGGTCCACGGCCTGCCAACAGACATTCCTTTAAAGGAAGGCGATATTGTGGCTATTGATTGCGGCGCCATAAAAAACGGTTTTTACGGCGACCACGCTTATACTTTTGAAGTAGGCGAAGTGGCTGCCGAAATAAAAAAACTGTTGAAAATCACAAAAGAATCCCTTTACGTCGGTATCCGCGAATTTAAAGCTGGCAATCGCGTAGGCGATGTAGGTTTCGCCATTCAAAATTATTGCGAAGCACACGGCTATGGCGTGGTTCGTGAACTTGTTGGCCACGGACTCGGAAGAAAAATGCACGAAGACCCTGAAATGCCAAATTACGGGCGTCGCGGTCGTGGAAAGAAATTTATTGAGGGAATGACCATTGCACTGGAACCGATGATAAATATGGGAACCCACAAAGTGAAACAATTAAAGGATGGCTGGACCATCGTAACCCAAGATGGACAGCCCAGCGCACACTTTGAGCACAATATTGCTTTGGTAAACGGAAAACCCGAACTGCTTTCTACATTTGCTTATGTGTATGAAGCCTTGGGCATTGTGAGCGATGAGGAAAAGGAGTTCCGAGCAAACTGAAAATGCTATTACACTGAGTTACGCTGAGAAACACAGAGATTCGCGGAGAAATGAACAACGAATTAACAGAAATTATAATAGGTTCAGCAATAGAGGTTCATCGAAACCTTGGACCGGGTCTATTAGAATCTGCTTATCAGGAATGTCTTTTATTTGAACTGAGAGCGAAGGGATTAATTGTTGAAAAAGAAAAACCCTTGCCTATAATTTATAAAGACATAAAATTAGATCACGGATATAGAATTGATTTATTGGTTGAAAATTCAGTCGTTATAGAAATCAAAACTGTAGAAAATTTCACAGATGTGCATACAGCACAAGTTTTAACATATCTTAAATTAGGAAAGTATCCTTTAGGCCTGATGTTCAACTTTCATACAATACTTTTAAAAAACGGCTTAAAAAGATTTATAAATTCTCAGTGAAACTCCGCGGAACCTCTGTGCAACTCTGTGTAACAACCCAAAACTTTTGTTCAAAAAACTCCTAAATACCATTCCCCGTCCGCTGCTTATACGATTGAGCATTATCGGCAGGCCTATATTTGCATTTTTTCTTAGGGGAAATAAATACACCGACCCTATTGACGGCAAATCATACCGAAAGTTTCTTCCGTACGGTTATGAAACCGTTCGTGAAAATGTGCTTTCGCCCGGAACGCTTTCTTTGGAAAGGCACAGATTGTTTTGGTTGTATCTTCAAAATGAAACAGGGTTTTTTACTGAAAATATAAAAGTGCTCCACTTTGCACCCGAGCAGGCTTTTTATAAGAAATTCCGGAAAATGAAAAACCTAAATTATACCACAACCGACCTCAATTCACCCATTGCAGATGTGAAAGCTGATATCTGTGATTTACCCTTTCCCGATAACGAATTCGATTTTATAATCTGTAACCACGTTTTGGAACACATTCCGGATGATACCAAGGCGATGCAGGAAATTTATCGCGTCCTTGCACCCGGCGGCACGGCAATTCTTCAAGTTCCCTATAAATCAGATTTGGAAAAAACATTTGAGGACGATAGCATTACCGACCCAAAAGAGCGCGCCAGGATTTTCGGGCAGTACGATCACGTTCGGGTGTATGGGATGGATTATTTTACCAAGCTTGAAAGTATCGGCTTTAAAGTTGAGGCGGTAGATTACACCCAAAACCTCTCTTCCGAGGAAATTGAAAAATACAGATTACCAAAAGGTGAGTTAATTCCTGTAGGCAAAAAATTAGTTTCCTAAACGTTTTCTGAAACCCTCGGTCATAAAAACCTGATGGTTGTTCAGGGAATCATTGAAGGTTAAATACGCTTCCACATTCGGGAGATTTTTCAGCAATGTTTTTGATTTTTCCAAACCCAATGCCATAAACGAAGTGGCATAGGCATCGGCCAGGGCGCAAGTGGGGGCAATGACGGTAGAGCTGGTTATATCGCTCATTTCTGCAGAACCAGTCAATGGATTTAATGTATGGACGTATTTTTTCCCCGTAAGGGAATCAATCCTGAATTTGCGGTAATTGCCCGAGGATGCCATCCCTTCATTTTTCAATGTAACCGTAGCTTCATAGCTTCGGTCTTCAAGTTCAGAATCTACGGCTTCAATACCCACGACCCATTTTTGGTTTTTATCAAGGTTTTCGCCTTTTGTAAGAATCTCGCCTCCCAATTCAATTAAATAATCGGTAA
Source organism: Aequorivita vladivostokensis (assembly GCF_000952855.1). Lineage (GTDB taxonomy): Bacteria > Bacteroidota > Bacteroidia > Flavobacteriales > Flavobacteriaceae > Aequorivita > Aequorivita vladivostokensis. The sequence continues at coordinate 213,024 of NZ_JSVU01000005.1, forward strand.
CGCCCTTAGATTCCAAATAACGGCCAAGGCAATCAATCCCGAAGCCTTTTGCCACTGCATTAAAGTCGAAATAGATTTGCGGATATGCTTTTGAAACGGTTCCGTCGCTGTTAATTTTTACTTTATGGAAACCCACATATTTCATCAAGGAATCCAATGTGGTGCTGTCAATTTCCTTCAATGGTTTCACATCGCCAAAACCGTAAGCGTTGCGCAAAACCCCGATTGTCGGGTCAAAATAGCCGTTTGTTTTGGTGTTTACTTCTTTAGAAATTTCAAAAACTTCCTTAAAAATGGAATCCACAACCACGGTGGAATCGCCTTGGTTTACTTTGGAAATATCGCTTTCGGGAATATAGGTGCTCACGGAATGGTTTACGGCGGCAATCACCGAATCCAATCCTTTTTTAAAATCAATATCCTTTTCGGAATAAAGCTGAATATTATAGGTGGTCCCAAACGCTTCACCTTGAATAAAGCGGTGTGTGCTTTCGCTATTTTCGCAAAAAACAAAAAGAAATAAAACAGGTATTAGAAGTAATTTTTTCATAGTATTTCTTGTAAGCCTTTATAGACCATAGTATAATCCTCCCCCTTAATCACTGGCTTTCCATAATTGGTACCGTGGCCTAAACCCACACCTGCATAATAGGTTTTGGCCTCAAACTTGGCCGCGTGTTCCTTAATAGTCTGCATAAAAACAGGGTCGTAGGCGTGGGCATCCTGTGGATAAGTGATGGCACGGACAATTATAAAATGTAGCTCCTTATTCTTTAAGGCCACAAATTGCGGGTCTCTTTTCAATTTTGAATTGACTCCCAAAAATTCATAGCCTTCATCTTCCAATTGTTTCCCCACAATATTCATTGCGAGGTGGTGGAGTTCCTGTTTGCTAAGTTTTTCGCTCATAAGTGATTTCAAAATTACGAATATTTGAACTTATTATTTCTACTTCCAAAGCATAAAAAAACCGTTTCTAAAATTAGAAACGGTTTTACAAAATATATCTATGGGACCTTAATTATCCTCCAAAATCATCAAAGCGAATATTCTCATCGGGTATACCGAAGTCCTCGCCCATTTTCTGAACTGCTTGGTTCATCAATGGTGGACCACAGAAATACAATTCAATATCCTCCGGAGCATCGTGATGATTTAAATAGTTATCAATTACAACTTGATGAATAAAACCTACGAAGCCATCACCTGATTCGTCGTGGATATCCTTTTTTACCTTCCAGTTATCTTCCTCCATCGGCTCAGAGAGCGCAAGGTAGAATTTGAAATTTGGAAATTCATTCTCCAATTCCTTAAAGTGATCTAGATAGAAAAGCTCTCTTTTAGAACGTCCTCCATACCAATAAGTAACCTTCCGCCCCGTTTTAAGAGTTTTGAACAGATGGTACAGGTGCGAACGCATAGGCGCCATTCCTGCTCCTCCGCCTACATAAAGCATTTCGGCTTCAGACTCATTAATGAAAAATTCACCGTAAGGCCCAGAAATAATTACCTTATCCCCCTTCTTACAATTAAATATATAGGAGGAAGCAATTCCAGGATTAACTGCCATCCATCCACCTTTTGCACGATCGAAGGGTGGAGTGGCAATACGCACGTTAAGCATGATTTCGCGTCCTTCCGCAGGATATGAGGCCATGGAATATGCTCTTTCCACGGTTTCGGTGTTCTTCATTACTAATGGCCAAAGTTTAAACTTGTCCCACTCATCCTGAAACTTATCGGGTCTATCGTGCTCCTCTGGGTGCGCCGTAATGTCCATATCTTCAAACTTCACCTCGCAGGGGGGAATTTCGATTTGAATATAACCACCAGCTTTGTAATTCATATCCTCAGGGATTTCAACCACAAATTCCTTAATAAAGGAAGCAACATTGTAATTTCGAACTACCGTAGCATCCCATTTCTTTATACCGAAAACCTCTTCGGGAATGCGGATATTCATATCCTGCTTCACCTTCACTTGACAGGAAAGTCGTGCGCCTTCCTTTAATTCCTTTCTGGTAAAGTGCGGGGTTTCCGTGGGCAATGCTTCGCCACCGCCCGAAAGCACGTGACATTCACATTGTATGCAGGTTCCGCCCCCACCACAGGCAGATGGCAAGAATATCTTCTCTCCGCCCAGGGTTGATAGTAGCGTGCCACCGCTTTCTACTTCAATTACCTTTTCATCATTAATCGTAATTTTTACTGGCCCAGATGGCGAAAGCTTCTGTTTGGTAAAAAGTAATAATGCAACCAATAGCAAGGTTAGCACCAGAAAGGCAATAACCGTTACCAAAATAACTCCAAGTGTACTTACTGCTAAAAACATACTATTGCTCCGTTATAGTTGAAACTTCCACCGTTTGAGCGGCATCTGTATTTTCCTTTTGAATATCTTCTGAATGTATTCCTATATTTTCCGGTTGTCCCTCCAATGATGAAGTATCCTCGTCGCCCCCTGTCAACATTCCTCCAAAGCTCATAAAGCCAATTGCCATAAGACCTGTAATTATAAAGGTAATCCCTAAACCTCTTAAAGGGGCCGGAACGTTTGAATAACGTATTTTTTCGCGAATCGCAGCGATTGCCAAAATAGCCAAGAACCATCCGATACCCGAACTGATTCCGTAATTTAATGCCAATCCCAAAGTAGGAATCTCTCTGGATTGCATAAACAAGGAACCTCCTAAAATAGCACAGTTCACGGCAATAAGCGGAAGAAATATACCCAATGAGTTATATAGGGAAGGTGAAAATTTCTCAACCACTATTTCAACCAATTGAACCATTGTGGCAATGGTTGCAATAAAGAGAATGAACGAGAGGAACCCTAGGTCGTAGGAAGCATATTCCTCACCCAACCAAGCTAAAGCACCATCTCGCAATAAATATTGGTCCAGCAACCAGTTAATAGGCACGGTAACCGCAAGTACGAATATAACCGCAGCTCCTAATCCTACAGCCGTTGATACTTTTTTAGACACCGCAAGATATGAGCACATTCCGAGGAAGGTTGCGAATACCATATTGTCTATAAATATCGATTTAAAAAATAACTCTATATGTTCCATTTTTTTGAGTATTCAATTTACAGTTGCTGTTTGTGGCAGAATCCCACTGCCTCTATCAGCTACCGCCAAGTTTGTTATTCTTCTATTAATGCTTTATTTCTGGAGCGCTGGACCCATATAATGATACCAATTACAATCAAAGCCATTGGCGACAGGAGCATAAATCCGTTATTTTCATAGCCTATTGCATATAAGCCCGTTTTGGAAATAGGATCACCGAGCACTTTAAAGCCCAAAAGTGTACCTGAGCCAAGCAACTCTCTAAAAAATCCAACAATTATAAGAATTATCCCATATCCCGCGGCATTACCTATCCCGTCCAAAAAGGAGCGCCAAGGACCGTTGCCCAAAGCAAAAGCCTCGAAACGTCCCATAATGATACAGTTGGTAATAATTAATCCGATGAAGACCGATAATTCCTTACTTAGTTCATAGGCAAAAGCCTTTAATACCTGATCTACGATAATTACCAAGGCAGCAACTACAACAAGCTGAACGATAATACGGATCTTCGAGGGAATAATATTTCGCATAAGGGAAATAACCACGTTACCAATTCCCAAAACAAAAATTACCGAGATGGCCATAACAATAGAGGCCTTTAATTGAGCGGTAATGGCCAGTGCCGAACAAATTCCCAATACCTGAATGGTTATAGGGTTATTGTCTGCCAATGGGTCTAGAATTAACTTACTGTCTTTTTTTGATAGCAATCCCATAATTTATTGATTTAATGATTTTAGGTAAGGCAAGTACATTCTCACGTCCTTTTTTATCATAGCGGTTACACCATCTCCTGTGATGGTAGCTCCCGCAATGGCATCAACCTTATTATCTGTTTTGTTTTCGTTAACGGGGTCGTTATTACCTTTTGCCACGGTAATTCCTTTAAAGGCGTCTCCATCCATAATGTTTTCACCTTTGAAATCGTCCATAAAGTAGCGCTGTTTAATCTCCGCGCCAAGTCCTGGAGTTTCTCCTGCGTGGTCAAAAAAGACGCCCCTTACCACCAATGATTTATCAACTGCTACAAAACCCCAAATGGCGTCCCATAGACCTTTTCCCCGCATTGGTATTATATAAAGAGTTTCACCATCTTTCTCGCCAACAAAAAGTGGCAATCTGCGTTGGTAATTTGGGTCTTTCGCCATGGTTTCCTCTTTTTTGATATCAATCAAATAAGCTTCGGGATTTTCGGTTACTTCATCTCCCTGGATTACCAACTGCTTCTTAATATTTTTGGCAAATACCTCTTCCACTCTATCGGTGGAAATAAAGTTGATATCGCCATCGCCTTCATTATCATTTATCCCCATAGCGTAAAGAATGTTTTGCATTTTCTCAAAACGCTCATTAAGGGTTATCTTACTCTTTAATCCTTGAGCAACACCGGCCAAAAGCGATCCCACTACCACAACCATGATCACTGAAAAGATTATGGTGTATGAGTTTTTATCTGTGTACTTTGCCATGATTACGCTGTTTTAGCTTTTAAACGTTTCATTCTCTTCTTAATATTTCCTCTTACCACATAATGGTCTATAGTAGGCGCAAACACGTTCAACAACAATATTGCAAGCATTACCCCTTCTGGATATGCTGGGTTGAATACGCGTATCAATACCGAAATAAAACCTATTAGAAAACCATAGATCCATTTGCCTTTATTAGTTTGTGAAGCCGTTACAGGGTCAGTCGCCATATATACAATACCGAATGCCAATCCACCGATTATAAGGTGATGCCAGAAGGTCTCACTCATCAGCCCGTAAAAGCTGCTGCCATCCTTAATCCATCCTGCGTCCACAACACCATTAAAAATAAGCCCCATAGCCAATGCACCCAGCACGGCAGAAAGCATGATTCTCCAACTTCCTATTTTGGTGAAAATTAAAAACAATGCCCCAATAAGAATTAGAAAAGTCGAGGTTTCACCCACAGATCCGGGAATAAAGCCCCAAAAGCTATCCCACATACTATAGACCGGCTCGTGGTTTTGAGCCAAGCTTCCTAAAATTGTTTCTCCTGAGATGGCATCTGGCTGGCCGGCCATTTCCTTTGCCCCGTGTACCCATACTTTATCGCCACTCATCCAAGTAGGATAAGCGAAGAATAAAAAGGCACGGATGGTAAGCGCAGGGTTTAGGATGTTCATTCCCGTTCCACCGAAAACTTCCTTCCCGATCACAACCCCGAAAATTACAGCAACGGCAAGCATCCACAGCGGAATATCAATGGGAACAATAAGTGGCACGAGCATTCCCGTAACCAAATATCCCTCTTCTACTTCGTGACCTTTTATAATTGCGAAAATGAATTCCACTCCAAGACCCACTACATAGGAAACGATTACCAAAGGCAATACCGTCCATGCTCCCAAGATAAAATTATCCCAAGTAAAGAAATTGCCCAAGGGATCCAGTCGCAATGTATTGTCAATTGCCGCATAATGTTGATAACCGGCGTTGAATATCCCAAAAATCAAACAAGGGATAAGCGCCATAATCACAGTATTCATGGTACGCTTTAAATCGTCTGCCGCGCGAACGTGTGACCCGGAATGCGTAGTTTCATTTGGAGTGTACAAAAAGGTATGCAGTGCGTTGAACGCGGGGGCCATCTTGGTTCCCTTGTACTTTTCCTTTAGCTTATGTAAATTCTGTTTCAATCCCATAGCGGTTATCCTATTTCTTTATACATTAAATCAAGACCGTTCCTGATAATTTGTTGATGCGGCTGCTTACTCACGCAAACAAACTCGGTAAGCGAAAAATCTTCCGGAGCCACTTCATACATTCCCAGCGCCTCCATTTCGTCCAAATCCTGAACCATACAGGCTTTCAAAATTTGCAGTGGGTACATATCCAACGGAAATACTTCTTCGTAAACGCCGGTTACCACAAAAGCGCGGTGCTCTCCGTTAGTATTGGTGTCGAGGTCGTATTTCTTATTCGGCGTTAACCAAGAGAAAGTCAGGGCACGTGAGGTTGAAATTTTATCAAAAACCGGTTTGTTCCACCCAAAGAGTTCATAATCGTCTCCTTCCGGAATCACTGAAACGGTATTGCTATAGTAGCCTAAATGGCCTTTCGGAGAAATTTTTGTACCCGTAAGCACATTTCCGCTTATAACGCGAACATTCTCATCCCTAAGACCGGAGTCATATAAAAAAGTAGCGGCCTCAGAACCTATTCGGGTTTTATAATATTTTGGGGTTTTTACTTCGGAACCGGAAAGCACGATGATACGCTCCGCATTGAATTTACCTGTAAGGAGCAATTCACCAATAATTACGAGATCCTGTGGTGCAATGGTCCAAACTATTTCACCTTTGTTAACAGGGGCCAATTTATTAATTTGGGTACCCACATTTCCTGCAGGGTGCGGACCAGAAACATTGTGAAGGGAAATATCTTTTAATCCTTTAAAAGGAGAATCATTGCCCTTGCCTATGCCGACATGTACCTGTCCTTTAGTGAGTTTGCTTAGCGCGGTTACGGCTGCCTGAAGTTCCTTTTCTTTTCCTTTCAAAGAAAAATCATAATCGTTTGCCAATGGGGCGGTATTGTATGCTGAAATAAAAATATCTCGAGGCTCTTGCTCTGTATCTGCAATTACGGCATACGGACGCTGCATAATAAATGGCCAGCATCCAGACTCCAGTAAGCGCGCTTTAATAGCCTCCGCACTTGAAGAATCTGGGCTTAAAATGCCGAAATCCTTGAAACTATCTTGAGCATCTGCCTCGATGGTTATTTCAGTGATCACACGCTTTGCGCCGCGCTCTATTGTGGTAAGCGTTCCGCTAACGGGAGAAACAAACTTAATAGCTTCGTTGCTTTTTGAATAGAAAATGGTGTCGCCAGCCTGAAGTTTTCCACCTTCTTTAACCACCATTTTGGGGGTGATGAGATGAAAATCGGAGGGTCTTATTGCGAAAGTTCTGGATCGCGGGGCGCTGGATAGCGTTTTCTCTGCTTCGCCCTTCAATTTAATGGTAAGACCTTTTTTAATCTTAATGTCTTTGGACATAAATATGGATATTAATAATGCCTTGTTAACACCCTATTTCCCCTAAAAACAAATGTGCGGGGAATAAGGGCGTGCAAATTTATAAATTAAATATACCATTGCACAATAAATGCCTATAATTTTCTGTGTTAAAAAGGGATGGACTGCTATTTTAAAACGTTTTTAAATTATGAAATTGGTCGAATTCAATAATTTCAAAACCAAACCATTTTAAAATGTGCGAAAACCGCAATCGTATCAGGCACAAATTTTGTTATCTTAGCCTTTTAAACCATTGCCATGTCTAAAACACTTTCTGTTAGCCTTATCTTCTTCTTTGCTATTTTTCCAGTCTTTTCCCAAATTATAGAGAAAGTAGAGCCTCCATACATCAGCACCATACAATTTCGAGGGGGGACTGACTTGAGCCAATTGCCCGTAATCCGGCTGGGCGGCCAGCTGCAACTTTCCTTTGACGCGCTAAATGGCGAAGAAGAGGACTATTACTACACTATCACCCATCACGACTTTGACTGGACCCCCAGCGACCTCTCAAAAAGTGAATATTTGGATGGTTTTGACGACGTGCGCATAGACACCTATCAAAACTCGGTAAATACGCTCCAGATATTTTCGCATTATCAACTTACCATTCCCAATCGTGATACACGCGCTATTCAAAAAAGCGGTAATTACCTATTAAGCATTTTCAACAGCGATGGAGAGTTGGTATTTACGAGGAAATTTTTGGTGATTGAAAACATAGCTTCCGTAGGCGTAGAAATAAAACGTGCGCGCGACCTAAAGGTTATCGAGGAAAAGCAGGTAGTGCATTTCACCATAAATTCTCCAAATTTATTATTGGTCAACCCAAAACAAACCGTGAAAACCCTGGTGTTGCAAAATAGCAATCTAAAAACTGCCATTACAGATCTTGTGCCGCAATATACCATGGGCAATGAGCTTATCTATAGGTATGATAAGGAGGCATACTTCGGTGGCGGTAATGAATTTCTTGCTTTCGACAATAAAGACGAGCGCTCTGCCACAAATGGCGTGCGTTCCATCGAGCTTACCGATGTTTACGAAAATTATCTCTACACGGACATTCCCCGCTATGATAGGCCCTATACCTACAATCCAGACATAAACGGAAATTTTGTAGTGCGCAACGTAGATGCCCGAAACCAAGATCTGGAGGCGGAGTATGTACGAATGCATTTTAATCTGCAGTATTATAATGACCTTGGAGACAAAGAATTGCATCTCTACGGAAATTTCAACAATTGGACTATCGACGGAAGCACTTATATGAAATACGACCCCAAGAGCAATTCCTACCAAAATGAACGCTTGTTTAAGCAAGGTTTTTACAATTACAAATATGTAGTTGTAAACCGCGATGGGAGTATAGATGAAGGAGCTGTAAGTGGAGATTTCTGGCAAACGGAAAATGACTATACCGTAATAGTATATTTCCGAGATCTGGGCGCAAGATATGACCGTATTATTGGCACGGGCTATGCTAACTCGAGGAATATTAGCAACAACTGATTTTCAATATTTTATTCGAAACTTTAACCTTTTATCCAATCAGCCATGAAACGCAAGAAAGGCGAGATTTCTACCGGCAGAAAATCTTTGCAATATCGCGGTACTAAATGCCTGAATTGCAATCAACCTTTGGACGTATGATGTTTACTGCCCCTATTGTTCCCAATTGAATAGTAAAAAGCAGCTATCAGTAAAAGATTTCTTCGCGGAATTCCTCAGCAGTATCCTGGTCTATGATTCGCGGCTGAGAAACACTCTCAAAGATCTGTTGTTCCGACCCGGAGTTATAACCCGCAATTACGTAAACGGACAACGGTTAAAATATGCCAATCCGTTCCGGTTCTTTTTGAGTGTTTCGATAATTTATTTTTTATTGCAGGGATTTATCGGCTTTTTTACTTCATCAGAAGAAAATCTTTTGGGTCTTGACATTAAATCTCCACGAGAGGCTCCTCTGGATTCAGTTTTTGCGAATCAAACTCCCGGTATTTTCGCATCATCTTCTAAACTTGATTCCCTTAAAGCAACACAACTTAGCATTCCTTTTTATTTTTCAGAAGCTGAGCTTAATAATTTGAAATTTCTTGATAGACACACCAAAAGAATGTCCTTGTATTTTGCTTACTTTTATCGCACCAAAGAGAAAAACCCCATTACTGCACTTAACTCTTTGAGCCACAATAATACATTTAAAAACCGATGGTTATATTCTCGAGCTATTACTTGGTATAACATTCTGTATAAGCCCCAGGCATTCGTAGATTTTATTTCATCCAAAATCCCTTTCTTCCTTTTCTTTTTTACCCCGTTCTACGCATTTTTCTTTTGGCTGCTCTATTCCCGAAAAAAATTCACCTATATGGAACACGTAATTTTTGTGTTCCATATATTCAGTTTTATTTTTTTAACGATGGTCATTTTTAGGATTCCGGAACTAATCGTGGGCTCGGATTTTTTTCAATCCATTTTATTCCTTTTAGTGGGTCCCGTGTATTTTTATCTGGCGCTCCGGAAATTTTATAACCAGGGAAACTGGCAGACATTATTTAAATTTGTATTTTTAAGCATTGTATTTTTTCTGAGCTTTGTAACGGCCACCGGTCTATTTGTGGCGGCAAGCGCAGCAGTCTATTAAAAAATGGTACAACAGGTTACACAAGGAATTAAAATTTCGGTAAAGACTGAATTTGATGGCACGTTTTACAAAAACCGTAAAATGCAGTATGCCTTTGCCTATACCATTACTATTGAAAACCAAAGCAAGGACACGGTCCAGTTAACTTCGCGCTGCTGGAAAATAAAAGACTCCCTAAACCATTCCGAAACCGTGGAAGGCGAGGGCGTTATAGGCCAAAAGCCCATTTTACAGCCCGGCGAGAGACATGCATATACCAGTGGATGCCTTTTATATTCTCCCTTTGGCGCAATGAAAGGCCACTATAATATGGTAAATTTCACCACTACCCGGAAATTCCGTGTTTCCATTCCACTCTTTAATTTGAGCGCCCCGTTTTCGATGAATTAGAGAGAGCCGTTCTCCCACATGAAAGCCCGAACTGACTCACGACTACCAACCATCCACTACGGAATTAACGATTTTACCACTTTGCAGATCTTCATAGCGCATTTTAATAATCCCTTGCTTTTTTGAAATTTGGGTAATGCTTTTTGTTTTTACGAAACCGCGGTCCATTATAAGATTGCTGTTCAAATCGTCTTCACCAGCGGTTTTGTGGAATTTTAGCAGTTCTTCTTCGGATGGTCTAACGGTTTTCATTAAAAATTCTGAAAACCATTGTTCGCGCTTTTTCTTGAGATTTTGTGGATATAACGGGGAAGAAGACCAGATTTGCGGCGCCAAAGGTTCTTCAGAAAAATGACTCTCCGTACCGTCCCAAACCAATTGAAACAATTGAATTTCCGCTTTCCATTCTACCACGATTGCCGTAAATGGCTCAATACCCTGAAAATCGTACGTTTTGATTTCGCTTTGGAAATTAGCTGCCTTCAATAAATCCTTCACTACCACGCCCCTACTTTTTCTGTAATAGGATTTTCTTTTGTGCGCCACAAAACCTCCGTTCATTAAGGTTACGCACTGCTTCATTTCACTCAAACCAATCCACGTTCCCCCCGCCAAGGCATCCTTAGGGTAAAGCAGTTTTACCCCTTCCTCTTCATATATTTCAGGAGGAAAAGTTTCGCGTCCCGGAGCTTCATCGCGGTTTGATGTTAGTATAAAATCGTTGTTGGATTTCGGAATAAAAGTAATCGTACACATTCTTTAAAGTTTACAGTTTTCAGTAGCAGTTTGCAGTCGCCCGCCCGTAGATCGTCGGTAAATCTACTGATTAAAATAAATTTTACACATAATCAGACAAGCGTTTTTCTTAAACGCAACCAAAAACTGCCTACTGCCACTGCCAACTGAACACTAAAAAAATTGTACCTTTGCAATCTTCATAAATTAAAAATTGAAACAGTTATGGGAAATGGATTTTTTGAAGTGCCAATCGCGGTAAACGAACCAGTAAAGAGCTATGCTCCAGGTTCGCCGGAACGGGAAGAGGTGCTTGAAACTTACAGAAAAATGTATAAGGCGAAAATTGAGGTGCCTTTATTTATTAACGGTAAAGAGGTTAAAACCAAAGAAACCGGCACGATGTCTCCGCCGCACGATCATAAGCACGTGTTGGGAACCTATCATAAAGCTACCAAAAAAAATGTGGAAGAGGCAATTGCCACCGCACTGGAAGCCCGAAAAAAGTGGGCCGTTATGCCTTGGGAGCAACGTGCGGGAATATTTCTTCGCGCCGCCGAACTGATTGCCGGCCCATACAGAGCAAAAATAAACGCCGCAACCATGCTTGCGCAGTCCAAGAATATTTACCAGGCCGAAATTGATTCGGCTTGTGAGCTTATTGACTTTTTAAGGTTCAACGTGCAGTATATGACCGAGATTTATGCCGAGCAGCCCGAATCTACCTCATCGGCATGGAACCGAATTGAATACAGACCTTTGGAAGGTTTTGTCTATGCCATTACGCCTTTCAATTTTACGGCGATTGCCGGGAACCTTCCCGCAAGTGCCGCTTTGATGGGCAATGTGGTTGTTTGGAAGCCGAGTAATTCACAAATATATTCCGCAAAAGTAATAATGGACGTATTCCGCGAGGCGGGCGTTCCGGCGGGGGTAATCAATATGGTAATGGGCGATGCCGCGATGATTTCAGACACGCTTATGGCGAGCCCGGATTTCAGTGGTGTCCATTTTACGGGTTCTACTGGGGTTTTTCAGGGAATCTGGAAAAAAATTGGCGACAACATCAAAAATTATAAAACCTACCCACGAATTGTTGGGGAAACCGGCGGAAAGGATTTTATTGTTGCGCACAGTTCATCAAATCCAAAACAAGTGGCTACCGCAATGGCCCGTGGTGCCTTTGAGTATCAAGGCCAAAAATGTAGTGCGGCCAGCCGTTGCTATATTCCGAAAAGCATTTGGGAAGACGTAAAAAATTATTTGGTTGACGATATCCGCTCCTTTAAAATGGGAACGCCCGAGGATATGGGCAATTTCATAAACGCCGTTATCAGCGAGAGTTCCTTTGACAAACTTGCAGGCTATATAGACCAAGCCAAAAAAGATAAGAACGTGGAAATTATAGCGGGCGGCGGTTACGATAAAAGTAAAGGATATTTTATTGAGCCTACGGTAATCGTTACTAAAGATCCGAAATATACCACTATGTGTACCGAGCTTTTTGGGCCCGTACTTACCGTGTATGTTTATGACGATAAGAAATGGGAAGAGACCTTGCATCTGGTTGATGAAACCAGTGAATATGCCTTAACGGGAGCCGTTTTCAGCGAAGACAGATATGCTTTGGAAGAAGCTGTGAAAATTCTTGAAAATGCAGCTGGAAACTTCTACATTAACGACAAACCTACAGGCGCGGTTGTGGGCCAGCAGCCATTTGGCGGTGCACGCGCCAGCGGAACCAATGACAAGGCGGGAAGCAAGCAAAACCTTTACCGATGGATTTCGCCTAGAATGGTAAAGGAAACCTTCGTTTCACCTACTGACTATCGATATCCTTTCTTGGGGTAAAATAGCAATTTAAGCCATAAAAAAAACCATCCTGAAATATTCTGGATGGTTTTTTATTTTTAGCGATATATTTCCTATTCGTAGCGTTTGTTTTCGCCCACCTTAGAAAACTGTGAGTTTTTAGCCTCATTGTTTGCGTTCACAACCATCACGACAATTTCTAAATTGTCAACGTTATAGTCCGCAGGTATCTCCAAGCTGTATTGTTTCTTAAATTCCGTATAGGGCGAAGTATTGGCAATGGCATCGCCAAAAATATCCGACAGAGAATTTCTGAGCGCATCGTTGTGGACGAAGTCGGGAATTGGGTTTCCATGATTTTCCAAAGGATGGTTGGGGGTGTTATTGAAATAATTTGCCTGGGCATGGATAATGCCGCTCTCTACAAGGTAGACTACTATCTTATCACCGGCTTCAGAACCATTTGCATAAACCACCTTAGTATCAACAGTTAAATTTGAACCTGTAAGTTTGGAATCAATGGCAATAGCTAAATTTGTCTCATTTCCGGCCATCGCAAGAACATCCTCCACTTTATAGGGGTCGACCCATTTTTGGGTTCTATTCAAGCGAGCCTGCGGGAGACCTCCTATTCCAAAGACATCTTTTAACTCCCCTATTCTTTCAAAATGCATCGGATCTGGCAGGGTAGAACCTGTTTCGTGTATTGCAACAACCGAAATTTGGTTTGTGGCTGCCTTCACTGTATCGATTGCAAGGGCTACGGCTGGACAAAAACCGCACCAGGTACCCGTATAATCTTCAATTACTACTTTCCTTTTTGGAGTGTAAACTGAGAAATTCTTGACTGGCGTACTATAATTCTCATTTTCAACCGTGTATTCGGCATATACTTCAAAACTGCCTTCTGTTGCAGAGGTAAAGGTAAAGCCTGTAATAGCACTGCCGTTAACATAAAAAGTAGCCTCCGATGCCGTATCGTCGCCATTGGCGTCAAGCAAACCGAAGGTGACGGTTTGATTTTTCATAGCTCTGGGAGCGTCAATGGTCAATGCTCTTTCAGTAGGCGCCAGTACTTCAAAATTTAACTGATTGCTCGTTACTTCATTATAAACTGCCTTTACCGCATAAGTTCCGGTAGCTGAGAAAGTATAAGTTCTGCCCGCTATGGCAGTATCATTCACATAATAAGTGGATATCTCTGAATAATCTTCCCCATCGCTCCCCGTTACGGTAAATACCACGGCCTCATCAAGGGATAGAACTTCAAGTTCTCCGGTTCCGGCATCACTTTTTAGTTCCAGAGCCAATGCAGGTTCCTCGGGAATATACGGGTCTTCCTTTTTACTGCAGGAAATAACGGTTATAACAGTAAAAACAACCAAAATCTTTAAATACGGAAAGGTTTTCATCTGAATAATGTTTGAGATTTAAAATGATTTGAGAAGCCAATCCAATAAGAAATCATTGGCACTTCAAATTAATAAAAATTTATGAAATATTTAAGAAGGCTAATATAGCTTAATTCTGAAAAACCCATGAAATTAATTTGTTAAATGAGCAATTTTTCAACTAAACCAATTCGATTTTATTAAAAAAAACTTAATATTGCTGGAATAAAATGAAATTTAAATCTATTCCTACATGAAAAAATTAATCCCCCTTCTTCTCTTGTTTGTATCGCTTGTAAGTTTTTCGCAAAGTGAAATGCCCAGGATTGACCTATCAACGGTTGATGGCACCACCGTAAGCTCTAAAGATCTTTCAAAAGACGATAAAGTTGTCGTTGTTTCCCTCTGGGCTACTTGGTGTGTGCCCTGCCTAAAAGAACTTGATGCGATAAGCGAAATTTACGCTGATTGGCAGGCCGAAACAGGCGTCGAACTTTTTGCCGTATCGGTGGATGATAGTCGAACCGTAAAAAGAGTGAAACCCTTGATTAATGGGAAAGGGTGGGATTATACCGTTTTATTGGACACTAACAATGACTTTAAGCGCGCCCTCGGTGCCGCTACGGTGCCATTAACATTACTCGTCAAAAACAATGAAATTGTTTATCGTCATTCGGGATATAGCCCTGGGGCTGAATATGAGCTTTATGAAAAAATAAAGGAATATTCCAACTAGCAGAAATTTCAACCAACCAAAACTTTAAAATGAAAAAAATTATTTTCGGCGCCTTTATGCTAATGGGCGTCCTCGGCTTTTCACAAGATAACGGCTATTTCTTCGGAGGTCTTGAATCCAATTCACAATGGCTTCTAGATGATGAAGATTTTGATTTTATTGCCCCAGAAGATCAATTTAGAGCGAATAATTATTTACAACTTAATTATACACTGGGAAAATTCACTGCCGGAATTCAATATGAATCGTATCTGCCATCTGCTCTTTTGGGATATTCTCCCACCTGGGACGGTGAAAACGGAATTGGAACCTATTATCTTAATTTCCGAAATGAAACTCTGGATATTACTGGGGGTTATTTTTACGAACAATTTGGCAGCGGTTTGATTCTCCGAACATGGGAGGATCGGCAACTGGGAATTAATAATGCCTTGAAGGGAGTACGCGTAAAATTCAGTCCCTCGACAACGTTTAATCTTACCGGAGTTTATGGACAGACCAGAAATGGATTTGACGTTTCTGAAGGTGTTATTCAGGGGCTCGACGCCAATTTGGATCTAAGCGATCTCATGAAAATTGATGCCGTAGATTTAAAGTTGGGCGCCAGTTATGTAGGGCGCTACCAATCCAATGGTTCCAGCGATACCATTCCGGCCAATGTCAATGCTTATGGTGGAAGATTGGATTTCGTGGTTTCCAATTTCTACGGGGGAATTGAGGCCATAACAAAAGATCCCGATGTACTGATAAATGAAGAAGTGGTTACCACCCCGCAACTCTTTGACGGGACCGCACTACAACTTAATCTGGGGTATGCACAAAAAGGATTGGGCATAAACTCTACTTTCCGAAGGTTGGAGAATTTTACTTTTTATGCCGATAGATATGCAGAAGGCAATCAATACAATGAGCAGTTGGTAAACTACGTACCGGCAATAACAAAACAACACGATTATTTACTTTCAAATATTTACGTTTACAATTCCCAACCACGACTCCTATTTAGTGAAAATGAGAAAAGAGCCGGGGAAGTGGGGGCCCAAGTAGATGTGTATTATTCATTTGACAAAGAATCTACTTTAGGAAAAATTGGAACCAAATTAGCCGGAAACTTCTCTTATTGGGCTGGCTTGGAAGCAACTTATAACGCCGACGACTTGACCTATGACGCCAAATTTATTGGTGATGGCGATCGCTACTTTCGTGATTTAAACATTGAAATTAAAAACCGCTGGTCTTCTAAATGGAACACGGTGCTTTCATACCAAGATGTTATAATTGATAAAGCTGTTTCAAAAGGAGGAATTCTTGGTTCAGAAGGAGATATTAGAGCACAGATAGCAGTTATTGAGGGCACAAGACGATTTGAAAAGGGTAAAGCCTTGCGTATGGAGCTCCAGCATTTATGGACTGCGGATGATGATAAGAATTGGGCTGCCGGGGTACTAGAGTATAATTTTAATCCAGCCATTACGGTGTATGCAGCAGATTCGTGGAACTACGGCGGCGAAAAAGAGCTTCACTATTACAGTGTTGGCGGAAGCTATTCTAAAGGCAGAGCTCGCTTTGCTATGAACTATGGCAGACAACGCGGAGGGTTGATCTGCGTTGGCGGTGTTTGCCGGGAAGTGCCTCCTAGCACTGGCGTAACGGCAAATCTGGTTGTCACATTCTAAAGAAATATTTATAATATAAAAAAAGCCCCGAAATTTTCGGGGCTTTTTTGATTGTAACCTGCTATTACTATTGTACTATAATCTTTGTTGTCTGCACATTACCATTTTGATTTTTGAACTGAACAATATAGGTTTGCGCACTTAAATCAGAAACGTTAACAATTTGCCGACCTGCATCAAATTGCCCTTGCTTCACAACTTTACCCTGTATATTGTAAACCATCATATTAATTGGCTCATTTATATTCAGAATCAATTCATTTGATACTACAGTGGATTGAATGGTTAAATCTACCGTATTATTTTCTGAAATACCCAAGGTTGGATTATAGCGATAGGTAAATAAAAGAGGAGTTCCAGTCTCTATGGTACCTTGGGGATCCGAATATTGACGAAACGCAAATACAAAATCTATATTATCTGTTCCATTCCCAGGATCATCATTGTAGAAATGATTGCCCATTGGTGTAGTTTCTCCTACACCTACAACGAGAGCGCCTTCATTCGATGGCGGAACCGTTTCACCTGCCATAAGATTGTTATAGCATAAACCATAACACAATTGCTCAAATTCTCCATTGGTAGAATTTGTTTCTTGCACATATTCAATCCTCGTATAAATTTCATTCGTCGTATTATCGTTTGTTACATAAAATTCGAATGATGCTTCGGGGTAGGTCAAAACCCCAAACTCGATTACATCACCATCATTGAGCACATTGCCGGATCTATCAGTCACCGTGAACTGTGCATTGGCGAATGCCACGGAGCCCAAAACACATAAAAGAAGTAATTTAAATTTCATTGCTTTAATTTTTAGATTAATGTTTAAAAATGTCTTTACTAACCTCAGCAAAAGTAAGGATAATTATTAAAAAATATCCTTTAATTAATTTTTCTATTTTTTTTGACTGAAAATACAGTCATATCAATAAATAATTTTAACCAATAAAATAAATATTGCAATAATGAAAATTATGATTCTAAAATAGAAAACAATATTGACAAAAACGCACGGAATATCGGTTATCGGCACTATAATATAACATTTTTTACAGATTTAACACATAAAATTCAGAGATTTACGCACTAAACAATATAATTATAGATTATAAAAAAGTACATTTGTATTTAACTTAAATTTCACATTAATTAAAAACCTAAAATCATGGTTAAAAAACTACCCCTATTTTTAGTTTTTACATTGTTAACTTCGTTTTCATTTGCGCAAACAATTGTATCAACTTCTCCGGAAAATAAAAATGTAATTCTTGAAGAGTTCACGGGTATTAAGTGCGTTTTTTGCCCTGACGGTCACCGTATCGCCCAAGGAATTAAAGCCGCTAATCCCGATGATGTCTTTTTAATAAATATCCATACTGGAGGATTTGCAGTACCCAATCCTGGAGAACCAGACTTTCGTACTCCAGATGGAAATGCCATCAGAGCTTATTATGGCGTTAACAGTTATCCCTCCGGAATGATTAACAGACACACTTGGAGTGGCAATAGTCCTGTTATAAGTCGCTCCGCATGGGCAAGTCGAGCTAATACTATTATGAGTGAAAGTTCATATTTAAATGTAGGCGTTGAAGCTACCATAGATGTTCAAACCAGAGAATTGGTGGTCCACGTTGAAGGCTATTATACCGGAAGCAGCCCCCTGAGCACCAATTTTTTAACCGTAGCTTTATTGCAGAACAATACAAAAGGACCACAAACTGGCGGAGGTCAAGGCAATAATTACAACCATATGCACCGACTGGTAGATATAATCACACCCACTTGGGGCGATCCGATAAATACAACCACCTCCAGCACATTTGTAGATAGAACTTATACATACACCATCCCGGCGATGTACAATAATGTACCTGCTGTTGTTGACGATATGGAAGTGGTTGCATTCATCGCCGAAACACAAAGCGAAATAATCAGTGGCCATGGAGCCCGTGCTACTTTTACAGGTATTACCATTGCGAACGACGTAAGTGTTGTATCCATAGAAGATATTCCGGCTACCTGTGAGACCAGCGTCGCTCCAAAAGTAACCATTAAAAACGAAGGGCAAAATACGCTTACATCACTGGCAATTACCTATGAAATAAATGGTGATTCGCACTCTTACAACTGGACAGGAAATTTACCTGCTCTTTGGGATGAAACTATTGAACTACCAGAAGTAAATTACACGGCCCAAGGAACAAACACCCTTACTGTATCCATACCGAACGATGATGACAACTCAAACAATTCATTTAATACTACATTCATAGAAGCACCGGAAAGTACAGGTACCGTCGATCTTCGTATTATTACTGATGCTTATGGGGAAGAGTGCAGATGGAACCTTAGAGACTCTAATGGCAATATCGTTGAATTCGGCGGACCCTACAACGACAATTCCGTTATTGATATACGCATGAACATTCCGGAAGATTGCTATACCTTTATTTTAATCGATACTTTTGGTGATGGAGGCACAAGAGCCACCCTTACAGATAGCGAGGGTACTCTTCTATTTAACGCTAGCGGAAACTGGGGAGCCGAACTATCCCAAGAATTCAACAGTAATGGTGTACTTGAAATTAGTGATAGTCAATTAGACGGCATCAGTCTTTATCCAAACCCAGCGAGCTCTATTTTAAATCTGAAAAACGCTGAAAACGCTAACATTGAAATCTTTGACGTTCTTGGAAAAAGAATTCTTTCTCAAGATAATATTTCCATAAACGAACAGATCAATGTCTCG
Organism: Aequorivita vladivostokensis; assembly: GCF_000952855.1. Lineage (GTDB taxonomy): Bacteria > Bacteroidota > Bacteroidia > Flavobacteriales > Flavobacteriaceae > Aequorivita > Aequorivita vladivostokensis. The sequence continues at coordinate 232,290 of NZ_JSVU01000005.1, forward strand.
AATCTGGTAAATGGAACTTACTTTATCCGAATTGTAAAGGATAACGCTCTTACCACTAAAAGATTTTTGATTTCAAAATAATTTATAAGTATTAAAAGTCTTGAAAAACCCCGACTTGCTCGGGGTTTTTTTATTATTTTGAAAAAAATAAAGTCTATGGAATATAATATTGAAAATGAAAAGGTAGTCTTTAACGACCATTACAAAATGATTAAGGCTTCCGTAACCTATGATACTTTTAGTGGCAATAGAATAAGAACCAAAAGACTGGCTTTTGAAAGAGGAGATTCGGTTGCCGTTTTACTTTTTGAAAAGGAAACCGGAACCATTTTGTTTACCAATCAATTTCGCTACCCCACTTGCAAAAATAATGACGGATGGCTGCTGGAAATACCCGCCGGTTCTTTGGAAAAAGATGAAATACCCGAGGAATGCATACGGCGCGAAGTTTTGGAGGAATTGGGTTATAGACTGACCAGCCCAAATTTGATAAACACATTTTATACGTCTCCCGGAGCTTCAACCGAGCGTATTTTTCTTTTTTATGCTGAAGTTTCAGAAAATGACCAAATTGAAAAAGGAGGCGGAAATTCAGAAGAAGATGAAGATATCCAATTGGTAAAAATTCCCACTTCGGAAATAGCCTCAAAAATTCCCGAAATGAAAGATGCCAAAACCATACTCGCACTCCAGTGGTACTTACTCCATAAAGTTTCTTCTTAAAATTTCAGAAGAAAAAAATCACCCTTTATATTTAAGAGGTAAATGCACGACACTCTTGGTTTCAAAAAAATCTTCATCAAAATAATCGCTCAACGGAAAAACAGTTACGGTGGTGTATATTTTTAATTCTTCAGACAAATCGCCACCCTTTAAATAAAGGATGCCATTTCTGCGTTCGTGTAGGTTCTTTTTGGCTATCTTGCCCTGTACCCAATGCACAAAAGTGTCCATCTGGGCCACCGCACGGCTCACTATAAAATCGTATTGCCCCGAAACCGTCTCCACACGGGCATTTGTGGTTTTTACATTTTGCAATTGTAAGCCGGCAACCACTTCTTCCACCACCTTTATTTTTTTTCCGATACTGTCCACCAAATGAAACTTTACATCGGGAAACAAAATTGCCAAAGGAATTCCGGGAAAACCACCACCCGTGCCCACGTCCAAAATTCGCGAGCCGGGAAGAAAGGACTGGATTTTGGCAATACCCAACGAATGCAGTACATGCCGAAGGTAAAGTTCGTCAATATCTTTGCGGGAGACCACATTTATTTTCAGATTCCAGTCTTCATACAGGGCCTGCAACTGCTCAAACTGTTGCTTTTGAAGCGGCGTAAGGTGAGGAAAATATTTTAATATTAGTTCCATAATACAATTTAGGAGACAAAAGTATGTTATCTTTGTGAAAATTATAATTTTGAAGCTCTCGATTTCCACAAAAGATAATTATTTTTGTGCCTTTCGCAATAAATCTTCCAGTTAACATTTACATTTTGACATATACAAACCTAAATTTCTCCCGAGTTGACAGTGCTAAATTTTTTAGAACCCTAAACAGGCGCGTTAACGATTATTTCAAAGAAAACAACATAGCCCGAACAGGAAACTGGAAGCTCCATTTGAAAACAATCGTAATGTTTTCATTATATCTTACTCCCTACTTCCTTTTGCTGACGCTCGATTTTCCGGGGTGGGCGCAATTGCTTTTTACCATAGTTATGGGTGTGGGCATGGCCGGCGTGGGAATGAACGTAATGCACGATGCCAACCACGGTTCCTACTCCTCAAAAAAATGGATCAATAAAATAATGGGCGGGAGTATGTATATTCTTGCCGGAAACGTTTACAATTGGCAGGTGCAGCACAATGTTTTGCACCATACTTATACGAACATTCACGGCCACGATGAGGACTTGGAAGCGGGAAGAATCCTGCGTTTTTCCCAACATTCAAAATGGCGCAAGTTTCATAAATTCCAACATTGGTACAGTATTTTTTTCTATGGCCTTTTGACCTTCAATTGGGTACTCACCACTGACTTTTTCCAAACGAAAAGATATTTGGCACGCAAACTTTCTTACGGAAAATTGCCAAAACCTATCACCCAATGGAGCATTTTGGTTATTACAAAAATGATTTATGTTTCGCTTTGGATTATAATTCCATTGCTCTTTTTTAATATCGTATGGTGGAAAATTTTGCTCGGATTCTTCATCATGCACTATGTGGCGGGATTGATTTTGAGTATTGTTTTTCAACTTGCGCATGTGGTAGAGGATACAGAAATCATGCTACCCGACGATACTGGAACCATGAAAAACACCTGGGCCATCCACCAACTTTTTACCACGGTTAACTTTTCAACAAATAACAAGATCGTAAATTGGTACACAGGCGGTTTGAATCACCAAGTGGAGCACCACATTTTTCCGAATATCAGCCACATTCATTACAAGAATATTTCAAAAATTGTAAAGAGCACAACCAAGGAATTCAATTTACCCTATAAAGAATATAAAACCACCCGCAAGGCCATTATTGCACATTTCAGACACTTAAAGGAAATGGGGCTGAAACCTGCGGTACCCGCTTAATAATTATGGACAACAGACTTTCAAAACGAGTGAACGAGATGGCCACATCGGCCACGCTGGCCATGGCTGCCAAAACGCGAGAACTAAAGGAACAAGGCGTAGATATTATTGGCCTGAGTCTTGGCGAGCCCGATTTTCCCGTTCCGGAATATATAAAGGAAGCAGCTATTCAAGCAATCAAGGACGATTATCATTCCTACACGCCCGTTGACGGTTATGGCGATCTAAAAAAGGCCATCATTACCAAATTTAAAAGAGACAATAATTTAGATTATAAACCATCGCAAATTGTGGTCTCCACAGGTGCCAAACAATCCCTGGCAAATTTAACAATGGTTCTTTTAGATGAAGGCGACGAGGCACTCCTCCCCGCACCCTATTGGGTGAGCTATGCAGACCAGTGCAAGGTAGCCGGAGGAATCCCGAAGGAAATACCCACCTCGATTGAAACTGATTTTAAGGTAACCGCCGAAGCGCTGGAAGCAGCGATTACCCCAAAAACCAAACTTATTATTTATAGCTCTCCTTGTAACCCGAGTGGTTCCGTTTACAGCAAAAAGGAGCTTCGGAAGCTTGCGGATGTTTTGGTGAAATATCCGGATATCATTATTATAAGCGATGAGATCTACGAACACATAAACTTTAGTGGCGGCCACGCATCTATGGCTGAGTTTGAAGATATGTACGACCGCACCGTAGTGGTAAATGGCGTGTCTAAAGCTTTTTCTATGACGGGTTGGCGTATCGGTTACATAGGTGGCCCCGAATGGATAGCAAGGGCTTGCAACAAAATGCAGGGCCAAGTAACCAGCGGTGCCAATGCTATTGCACAAAGAGCTACAATTACCGCTTTGGAAAATCCGCCGAGCAAGATAAAATTTATGGTAGATGCCTTTAAGGAAAGAAGGAAATTGATTTTGGATCTTCTTTCGGATATTGAAGGTTTCAAAACCAATCAACCCGAAGGCGCGTTTTATGTGTTTCCGGACGTTTCCTATTTCTTCGGAAAAACGCTGCGCGGAAAGAACATTAACACCGCCTCAGATTTTTCATTGTATCTTTTGGAAGAAGCCAAAGTTGCAACCGTAACCGGCGAAGCCTTTGGTGATCCAAATTGCATCCGCCTTTCATACGCGGCTTCTGAAGCGGAAATAAAAGAAGCCATGCGCCGAATTAAAGAAGCCTTGGATTAAAAGAATCACGATTCATTTAAAAGTGGGATGGGTTAAAGTTAACCTATCCCATTTTTTTTAGAGGAAATTTTCCGTTGCGGAATATATTTCCGAAAATAATTACTTTCCAGTACACTTTTCCACAAGCGCCAATTAGAAAAACTCGTGGAGAAGACATCTTTATATAATTTCAGTTTTTAATTTATCATAAATCCAATTGCTGTATTTTTACAAAAAACAACGTATGGCTAAAATTTTATTATTGGGAAGTGGAGAATTGGGAAAAGAATTTACCATTGCAGCAAAAAGGATTGGACAAACAGTAATAGCCGTAGACAGTTATGAAAATGCCCCTGCCGCGCAGATCGCGGACATTGCAGAAATAATAAATATGCTCGATGGCAATGCGTTGGATGCCCTTGTTGAGAAACACAAGCCTGACTATATAGTTCCCGAGATTGAAGCCATACGCACCGAACGTTTTTACGAATATGAAAAACAAGGTTATACCGTAATCCCTTCTGCAAAGGCAGCAAACTTTACGATGAACCGAAAAGCCATTCGAGACCTGGCCACCAATGAATTGGGTTTAAAGACCGCCAAATATCGATACGCAACCTCAGCAGAAAGCTTACAAAAAGCCGTTTCTGAAATCGGCATGCCCTGTGTAGTAAAACCTTTGATGTCTTCCAGCGGAAAAGGCCAAAGCACCATAAAAACCGATGCAGATATTGAAAAGGCATGGGAGTATTCACAACTAGGATCCCGTGGTGATGTGGCTGAAGTAATCGTGGAAGCCTTTGTAAATTTCAACTATGAAATAACCCTCCTAACTGTAACGCAGCGTAACGGCAGAACACTTTTCTGCCCTCCAATTGGCCATCGGCAGGAACGCGGGGATTATATGGAAAGTTGGCAACCGGCTCCAATGAAAAATGAAATTTTGGAAGAAGCCCAGCAAATGGCAGAAAAAGTGACAACCGCCTTATCGGGTTGCGGTGTTTGGGGAGTTGAATTTTTTGTAGCGGATGATGGAGTGTATTTTTCGGAACTCTCGCCCAGACCTCACGATACAGGAATGGTTACGCTTGCAAAAACACAAAACTTCAACGAGTTTGAACTGCATCTCCGTGCAATTCTGGGGCTTCCAATCTCGGAAATAACACTGGAGCGTATTGGCGCCAGTGCTGTAATTTTAGCTACGGAAAATTCTGAAAACCCTACCTTTGAAGGTTTGGAAAAGGTAGCTGCTTCACCAAAAACAGATTTCAGGATTTTTGGCAAACCTACTTCTCGTCCTTTTCGAAGAATGGGGATTGTTTTAACACACGATAATCTAGGTGGCGATATTTCAGAAGTAACCGAAAAGGCCAAAAAGTTAGCGAGTCAAATAAAGGTCATTTCAGAATAAATCTGAAGTTTTTAAAACTATCTATTTCTCCAGAAAAAAGGAGTAAGCAGAATAAGCACGGTAAAGAGTTCCAACCTACCAATTAGCATCAAAAAGCTGGACCACCACTTGGCGGCGGCAGGTAAAGCTGCATAATTGTTTACCGGGCCAAGATCACCCAGCGCAGGACCCACATTTCCCAAGGTAGAAGCCGCCCCGCCGAGCGCTGTGTTAAAATCAAGGCCCAACCAAGAAAAAACCAAGGTTCCCATTATAAAGGAAAGCATGTACAGAATAAAGAAGCCCAGGATATTAAAAACAATGGGCTGTGGCACGGCTTTGCTATTATAGCGCACCGGTAAAATGGCGTGGGGATGCAGCGTTCGTTTAAATTCCAAAACCCCGTTCCTGATCATAATTAAATGGCGCATTACCTTAATCCCCCCCGCGGTGGATCCGGCACAACCTCCTAAAAACATCATTCCGAAAAAGAAGATGGTTAAAAACGGAGTCCAGAGCGTATAGTCCGCACTTACGAAACCGGTAGTCGTAATGATAGTTAAAACTTGGAACAGGGCATGGCGAAAGGCACTTTCAAAAGGTCCCCATACCATCGGGTGCCCAATACTGGAAATGGCCACGTCTGCCTCAAAATAGATCAGCAACGAAGCTACAACCGTGAGCCCGATAATAAGTGCCGAATACATTTTAAACTCTTCATCCTGAAATATTTTTTGAAATTTTCGCTTAAAGGCGAAATAGCTTAAAACGAAATTACTGCCCGCCAAAAACATAAATACAATAATAATGTACTGCACCATCGGGTTATCGTTCCAATAAGCAACGCTCGCATTTTTTGTTGAAAAACCTCCCGTACTCAAAGTGGCCAGCGAATGGTTGATGGCGTCGAAAAAACTCATCCCGGCAAGTTTCAGCAATACTGTTTCTGCCAAGGTATAACCTACGTAAATTAACCAAAGTCTTTTTGCGGTATCCGTAATTCTCGGATGCAGTTTATCTCCTCCCGGACCGGGAGCTTCGGCAGCAAAAAGCTGCATACCGCCAATCCCCAACAATGGCAGAATAGCAATTGCCAAAACAATAATCCCCATCCCGCCAATCCAATGCGTGATACTTCTCCAGAAAAGCACACCATTGGGAATACTTTCAATATCGGTCAAAATAGATGCACCCGTCGTGGTATAACCACTCATCGTTTCGAAAAAGGCATTGGTAAAACTGGGAATGGCCCCGGTAAAAATATACGGCAACGTACCGATAAGGGCCATAAAAATCCAACCGAAAGTTACTATTATATAGCCTTCCCTTTTTTGGATTTCCTTCCGGTGGTTTTTGGTCAACAGCATAATGGCGCCCCCAATTCCCAAGGCGACCGATCCGGCCAATAGCATTTCTTTGAGCACGCCGTCCTTATAATACCAACTTACCACCGAGGAAAGAAGCATAAAACCACCGTTCACCATGAGCAAAAGCCCCATTAGGTGCGAAATGATTTTATAATTGAGTTTGGTGATTGAATTCATTATATAAAAAGCTTTTCAACCTTTCCGATGGATTGCGGAAGGCAGCAAACCACTACCCTGTCCCCGCTTTTTATTTCGAAATCGCCCAAGGCAATAATGCCCTCGCCATTCCTAACTACTCCGCCAATAATGGCCGAGACCGGAAAATCGAGATCTTTTATTTTTTTGTTGCAAACTTTGGAATGTGAATACACCACAAATTCCAATAATTCCGCATTCATATTGTTTAGCTTGGTCATGGCCACCACCTCCCCCTTGCGGACGTAGCGAAAAATATTGTTCGCGGCCAATAATTTTTTGTTGATCAATGTATCAATACCAATGGAGTGTGAAAGCTGAAAATAATCCATATTCTCTACCAGGGCGATTGCTTTCTTAACTCCTTTTGATTTTGCTACCAAGCAGGACATAATATTGGTTTCGCTATTTCCGGTCACGGCAATAAAAGCGTCCATATCTTCTATGGATTCCTCATTCAATAAATCTACATTTCTGCCATCGCCGTTTATAACTAGGCAACCGGGAATGTCATCGGCAATTTCAAAAGCCTTGTCCTTGCTGCTTTCAATAAGTTTAACGTTAAACTTGTTCTTACACAGATCTTTTGCGGTTTTGTAACCGATCTTACTTCCACCCAGAATCATAACGTTTTTAATTTCCTGCTTACTTTTTCCCGACAGCTTAAAAATTTGGTCATCGCCTTTCTGCACAGTGGTGAAATAAACCTGATCGCCTTCCTTAAATTGCGTATCGCCGCGCGGAATGATAGTGTATTGGGTGCCATAGCGCTGTAAGGCAATGGGCACAAACTGCAACTCGGGATAGACTTTTGCCATTTGCTTTACCGACTTTCCCACAAAGGCAGAAGTGCGCGACAGGCTTAGCCCGATCATCGTCAAGGCACCATCCTCAAATTCGTAACTTTCATTGAAGGCGCTTTGGCTGAGCAGCAATTCAATTTCATTTGAGGCCAAGGATTCCGGGGAAATCAATTCGTCGATTCCGAATTTCTCAAAACCCACCTCATCCTTTCTGTCAATAAATTCGGTATTGGAGATTCTGGCTATGGTGCGTTTGGCCCCCAATTGTTTGGCAAGCACGCAGACGGTGATGTTAGTGGTTTCACTGGAAGTTACCGCAATTACAAGATCAGTCTCATCTACTCTGGAATCCTTCAAAACGGCTATAGAGGTAGAATCGCCGCGCACTACCCGTATATCCAGATGTGCATCTGCGTGGGCAAGTGCCTCGCGGTTGGTGTCAATAAGCGTAATGTTTTGCGATTCAAAAGACAGCAATTTCGCAAGGTGAAACCCCACTTCGCCGGCACCGGCAATGATGATTTTCATTGAGTTATTAGTTTAGGCTTTAAAATAAACAGTGCAAAGATATAGAAATAAAAGGCACTGAAGGACAAATCATTTTTGATGAATAAGCTAGGGCAAAAGTCTGAAACTTAAACAAAGTTGACAACACCTCTTAAAAAATATGTAGTTTTGCAAGCGCAATTTTATGGAAAAGAAAATAACACCCTATAAGGATTCTTCGGAAGGAAAAAAGAAACAGGTTGAACAAATGTTTGATACTATTTCTGAAAATTATGACGGGTTAAACCGCGTAATTTCCCTCGGCTCTGATGTAAAATGGAGAAAAAAGGTTATTAAAATGGTAGCCGAAACCAGACCGAAAACCATTCTCGACATTGCAACGGGCACAGGAGACCTGGCCATCCAGTTTGCTGAAAATACTTCCGCCGAAAAGATTGTGGGCCTGGACCTTTCCGAAGGAATGCTCTCCTTGGCACGCAAAAAGGTTTCGGGAAAGAATATTTCAGAAAAAATTGAATTTGTACAGGCAGATTCCGAAGCCTTGCCGTTTGACGACAACACTTTTGACGCAATTACAGTTTCCTTTGGCATCCGAAATTTTGAAAATCTGGAAAAAGGCCTATCCGAAATTTACCGCGTACTCAAAAAAGGTGGCATTTTTGTTATTTTGGAAACTTCGGTGCCTTCAAAATTTCCCTTTAAGCAAGGCTATTATTTTTATTCAAAAAACGTTTTGCCGCTTGTGGGCAAGCTATTTTCCAAAGATAAGGTGGCGTACAAATATTTAAGTGAAAGCGCCTCTGTTTTTCCGCACGGGGAAGTGCTCAACAATATTTTGCGCAAAATTGGGTTTAATGAAGTGAAAAATAAACCACAAACTTTCGGTGTGGCAACCATCTATAATGCTACCAAATAATCTATGAAGAAGCTTTTTTTTGTATTGGCCGTTTTATGTATCGCAAATAGTGCAAATGCGCAGTGGTTTTTCAACAAGGAGCGTTTGGCCAATTTGGAAAATTTTGACAAAAAACGTTTTACCTGGGGCTATTTTTTGGGGTTCAACAGTTATGACTTCAAAATAGATTATAAAGAACAGTACGCCGATGACAACACAGATATTATAGTGGACCGCTCTGCGGGGTTCAATGTGGGGCTTATTGGCGATATGCGTATTAATGAATATTTCAACCTGCGACTGGAACCAGGACTTTATTTCACCCAGCGTAACCTCAATTTTCCGGGCTTTACCGAACAAAAGGATTATCTGCGGGAAGTGAAATCAACCTACATTCACGTGCCATTGCTGCTAAAGGTTTCAACCAAGCGATTGAACAATATAAAACCGTTCATTATTGGCGGTGTTTCCACCTCGCTGAACCTTTCTAGCAACGAGAAAAACCCAGAGGACAACGAGCAGGGAAAATTCCGGATGACCAAAAGCACCAACTATTACGAACTTGGTTTTGGGATTGATTTCTACCTCTATTATTTCAAATTTACACCCTCCATTCGCGGTGTTTTTGCGATGAGCGATGAACTGGTGCCGGACGATGACCCCAATAGTCCATGGACGGGCAACATCGATAAATTAGCCACTCGCGGCGTTTTTATAAACTTTACATTTCAGTAAACCTTCGGAATTCGCTTAAAAGAATAGCGGTTGCCGTAGCAACGTTGAGGCTCTCGGTTTTTTGAATTTTCCCAAACCGCGGAATCGTTATTCTGTGGGTAATTTTTTGGGAAATTTCTTCGGAAATGCCATTGGCTTCATTGCCCATTACAATGATACCTTCTTTTGGAAGTTTTTCTGAATAGATATTATTTCCATCCATAAACCCTCCAAAAATAGGCAACTTCGTTTTTCCGAAGTATTCCGAAAGCTCCAAATAATGTACCTGCACCCGTGCCAAGGAACCCATAGTGGCCTGCACCACCTTTGGATTGTAACAGTCTGTTGTGTCTTCGGAACAAAGTAGTTGCTGCACGCCAAACCAATCGCAAAGCCGGATGATGGTTCCCAAATTGCCGGGGTCGCGCACGGCGTCCAACGCCACGATCAAACCCGAATCCTGCGGGAATTTAGGCTGCGGAATTTTAAAAAGCGCCAATGAAGTATTCGCCGTTTTCAGAAAACTTATTTTTTTGAGTTCGGCTTGGGTAACGTGATAATGGTTTTGTGCGGTAATTTCAGAAGCATTTGTTGAAAAAAGGGAATGCAGCTCCAGATTCTCACTTAACAGTTCGGCTATCACTTTTGGGCCTTCGGCTACAAAAAGTCCGCTTTGGCTTCGGTACTTTTTCTGCTGCAGACTCGTTATTAATTTTGTTTGACTTTTGCTGACCAAAATATAGTATTTTTGAAATTGAATTAAAACACACACTTGAAGCGCGACCTCACAAAAATATCACTATTTACAGTATTTATTGGTTTGTTTTTATCCTGCAATGCTGTAAAAAGAGTGCCGGACGGTGAATATCTGCTCACCGAAAACACCATATTGGTAGATAGCGTAAAAATTAAGGATGCAGGGGTTTACAGCCAACTGGCACAGAAACCCAATACTTCCATTCCCCTAATTGGCGTACCGCTGGGGCTTCATATTTATAATTTGGCCGATCCACATCCGGATTCTACCTACCAAAAATGGCTTCATAAAAATCCGAAACGCGAGGAACGGCTTATCAAACTTCTCTCAAAGAAACAGGTAAACCAGATAGACAGCAGCTATGTAGGGTTGAACAAATGGCTTCAAAAATCTGGCGATGCGCCCGCCATTATCAACGAACAGAAAATCGAGAAATCTATGGTGCGCCTTAAGCGATGGTACGCCAGTTATGGCTATTTTAACGACGAAGTAGATTATAAAATTGAGCCCAACAAGAAAAAAAAGAAGCGGGCAAAAGTCACGTATTTTGTAACGAAGCACAAACCTTATTTTGTAGGCGATTCCATTGTTGAAAAAATAAGTTCGCCGGTAGTGGATTCGTTATTTCAGCTTACCAAAGCCAAGTCTTTTATAGTGCCGGGCAAGCAATATGCCGCCAATGATTTTGTAAACGAACGCGACCGGCTGACCATTCAGTTCAGAAATTCGGGCCTTTACCATTTTGAGCAGGAATATGTGGGTTTTGAGGCCGATACCGTAAATACAGACCACAAAGCGAACATTACCTATATTATTCCCGATCGAAAAATAACTAAAAACGACAGTACCTACACGGTTCCTTTCCAAGTCCATACCATAAACGAGGTTCGGATTGTGACGGATTATTCCTATGAAAATCGCGATGAAGCTTTTCAGGATTCCATCAGCTATAAGGGGTATAAACTTTTTAGTTATGGCAAAATGCGCTTCCGTCCAAAGGCCATAGCCGATGCCGTTTCAATAACGCCGGGAAAAATTTATAAGGATATAGACCGTAGGTTGACCTATAACCAAATTAGCGATCTGCGTATTTTTAAATATCCAAACATAAATTACTCCGAAGTAGCGACAGATTCCACGGGAAAATTGTTGAATGCCACCATCCTCCTCAATCCGCGCGATCGGTTTACGCTGGGTGTAGATTTTGACGCCTATACCTCCACCATTCAGCAGTTTGGGATTAGTTTCAGCGGAAATATGATTTTCAGAAATATCTTTCGCGGCGCCGAAATTCTTGAAATTTCTGGTCGTGGCAGCTTGGGTTCCTCTAAGGATGCCGCAGACCGGGAGAGTAAATTTTTTAATATTTCAGAATTTGGCGGAGACGTTAAACTTACTTTTCCAAGAATCATTTTCCCCATAAATACCGAAAAATTAATCCCAAAATATATGTCGCCCTCCACCAGCCTTAGTTTTGGTGCAAGTTTGCAGAACAACATAGGTTTGGACAGGCAGACCATAAGCGGGATTTATAATTACCGCTGGAAACCATCCAGAATTCTTACCTATCAACTGGATTTTTTGAATCTACAATACGTAAGAAATCTAAACGTGGAAAATTATTACAACGTTTATAAAAGTTCCTATAACAGGCTCAATGAAATTGCGCAAGGTCTAAATTATGATTTCAATAATCCGGGCACCGATCCTACCCTTGAAATTCCCGAGGAAACAGAGGAATTTATTCTGGATGTACTAAACCAAAATATTCCCGCCGATACCGAGACATTTGATGAAGTTTTAAGTATTGCCGAACGTGAAGCAAGGCTTAGTGAAAACAACCTTATTTTTGCATCAAACATTAGCTTGACGAGAGATACACGGGAAAATCTTAACGATAATAATTTTTCGCGTTTGCGTTTAAAGCTTGAATCGGCAGGGAATTTACTGTCGGGAATTTCAAGTCTGGTCGGTTCACAAAAGAATGCAGCCGGAAACTATAGAGCTTTGGGAGTAGTCTATTCCCAATACATTAAGCCAGAAGCTGAATACATAAAGCATTGGGATATAGATGGAAAAAACATAATCGCCGTCCGCGCTTTTGGCGGGATTGCTATCCCTTACGGCAATAGCAACAGCATTCCCTTTACCCGAAGCTATTTTGCTGGAGGAGCCAATGATAACAGGGGCTGGAAAGCCTATGATCTGGGCCCGGGAAGCAGCGGTAGTATTTTGGACTTTAATGATGCGAACTTCAAACTGGCGTTTAATGCAGAGTATCGTTTCACCATTCTCGGAGATTTTAAAGGCGGCTTATTTGTGGATGCTGGTAACATTTGGAACGTTTTAGACAATATTGAAGACGATGCCTCAGTTTTCAACGGCATTGCAGATTTAAAGGAAATTGCTGTTGCCACTGGAATCGGTCTGCGGTATGATTTTGGATTTTTCGTATTCCGCTTTGATGTTGGTTTTAAAACCCATAATCCCGGAAAACCTATTGGCGAACGGTGGTTTACGGACTATAGTTTCCGCAAGGCTGTTTACAACATCGGTATCAACTATCCCTTTTAAACGATATAAATTTGTTATTTTTGCTTGCTAAACACTTATAATCATGAGCCACGGAATTGTACCCGGCGTAGCAACCGGAAAAGAAGTTCAAAAAATTCATAAATACGCAAAAGACAAAGGTTTTGCTATGCCCGCCGTTAATGTTGTGGGCTCCGATAGTATAAATACAGTAATGGAAACAGCCGCTGAGCTGAATTCCCCTGTAATTATCCAATTTTCCAATGGCGGGGCACATTTCAATGCAGGGAAAGGTCTTTCAAATGAAGATCAAAAAGCTGCAATCGCAGGCGGAGTGGCTGGTGCAAAACACATTCACGAACTGGCAAAGGTTTATGGAGCTACCGTAATCCTGCACACAGATCATTGCGCCAAAAAATTGCTTCCGTGGATTGATGGCTTGCTAGATGCCGGTGAAAAATTCTACAAGGAAACGGGGAAACCGCTTTACAGTAGCCACATGATAGACCTTTCCGAAGAGCCTATTGAAGAAAATATTGAAATCTGCAAACGCTATTTAGAGCGCATGAGCAAGATTGGGATGACCCTCGAAATTGAATTGGGCATCACCGGCGGCGAAGAGGATGGCGTTGATAATACCGGCGTAGATTCGTCCAAACTTTACACCCAGCCCGAAGAAGTGGCCTATGCCTATGAAGAGCTTTCAAAAATAAGCGACCAGTTTACCATAGCCGCAGCCTTTGGAAATGTACACGGCGTTTACAAACCCGGAAATGTAAAATTGACGCCCGTGATCCTTAAAAATTCACAGGAATATGTCCAGAAAAAATTCAATACGGGACACAACCCAATTGACTTTGTTTTTCACGGGGGAAGCGGTTCTACGGTAGAGGAAATTCGCGAGGCGATTGGTTATGGCGTAATAAAGATGAATATAGACACCGATCTGCAATTTGCATTTACCGAAGGCGTTCGCGATTATATGGTGGACAATTTGGAATATTTAAAAACCCAAATCGGAAATCCTGAAGGCGATGATCTTCCAAATAAGAAATATTACGATCCACGAAAATGGCTTCGCGAAGGCGAAATCACCTTCAAAAAAAGACTTGAACAAGCTTTTAGGGATTTGAACAATGTAAATACCTTGTAAAAATTCACCTAAAACTGAAACTGTAAAAACACCAGTTTCAAAATAAAACAACAAACCATAAACACCAAACTATAAGCTTATGCCTTGGTTTAAAAGAACAAAAAAGGGAATTCAGACCCCAACCGAAGAAAAAAAGGACGTCCCGAGAGGGCTGTGGTACAAATCGCCCACCGGAAAGATAGTTGACAGTGAAGAACTTGAAAAGAATTTTTACGTAAGCCCCGAAGACGGCTACCACGTTCGCATTGGCAGTAAGGAATATTTTGAAATCCTTTTTGACGACAACAAATTTAAGGAGCTCGATAAAAATCTTACCTCACAGGACACCCTTAAATTTGAGGACAAAAAGAAATATACTGACAGGTTAAAGGAAGCGCAAGACAAAACCGGCCTCAAGGATGCAATTCGCTGTGCCGTTGGGAAATCCATGGGCGCAGATTTGGTTGTAGCCTGTATGGATTTCAGCTTTATTGGCGGTTCCATGGGAAGCGTTGTAGGCGAGAAGATTGCCCGTGCTGCCGATTATTCGCTTAAAAAGAAAATCCCTTTATTGATAATTTCAAAAAGTGGCGGCGCCCGAATGATGGAAGCTGCCCTTTCCCTGATGCAGCTTGCAAAAACCAGTGTGAAACTCGCCCAATTAAGTGATGCGGGCATACCCTACATTTCTTTGTGTACAGACCCAACTACCGGTGGAACGACCGCTTCTTTCGCAATGCTGGGTGATATCAATATTAGCGAACCAGGTGCGCTGATAGGCTTTGCTGGGCCGCGTGTAGTTCGCGATACTACCGGGAAGGAATTGCCCGAAGGTTTCCAAACTGCTGAATTTGTTTTGGAGCACGGTTTCTTGGATTTCATTACACATCGCCGTGACCTGAAAAGAAAAATAAACCTTTACCTCGATTTGGTCCTAAACAGGCCGCTTCGTGAAAAGACCGCATAAAAAAAAGCTGCTCCAAACGAGCAGCTTTTTTACTGAAAGCAATTTTCAATCAATTCATTGTAAAGGGATATTCTTGACCGTTGTAAATAAATACGGCCTGATTATCACATTCGCCATCACCAAAATCGATAGCTGCCGTTACCCCATCCTGTGAAACCTCAAGCCGTCCATCAACAACCCAACGACAGGAAGTTTTATAAACAAGGGTTTCTGTAACCTCTCCACTACGTTCAAAACCATTGGTAAATACAGTTTGCCAATTTCCGGTTACGTGATACACATTGTCAAGCCACGTACCAGAACCTACACCTTCCACCCATTCAGAAACACGGGTTCCATTACGAGTGCCCGTTACTGTAGTGTTTGGAAAACTCACGGTGATACTTTCGTTAACAGTAGATTGTGGGTTATCGTTTTGATTTGCTATTTCATATAGAATGCTTCCGCCTCCGCTTACACCATTTCCATTAAAAACAAAGTCTTGAAAGGTATAATTAACCGTATAGGTACCAGAAACCAATGGGCCATATTCCAGAAAGATGCTTCCAGAAACCACATTCCCATTATTTAAGGTACAGGAATCGCCAAAATCCAAAAGGATGGTGAATACGTTTCCATCCATTCCCACAGTAATCTGCGTACAATTCGGGAACAGGGAGAATTCGGTAATGCCGCGTGACTCAGTTTCATTTTCCACAAAAGCCTGTTCTATAATATTAAATGTACCTTCGGCAACATTATCGGTTTTTGCAGCTCGCATGGAGTTTTCGGAAGAAAAATCTACCTGCTCTGTTTCATTACTTTCATCTTCGGAACAACTGGTGAAAAGGAAGGCTACAGCTACAAAAAAGGCCAGAAATAATTTAAAGGCGGTGGTTTTCATAAATTTACAAGTTTAGAGTTAGGTTCTTATAACGCTGAAAAGCATCTATTTGATATATTTTGAATTAATTTTATTCGAAACACTTCAATATCAAAATCGATTTTGTACTTTTGCACCCTTGATTATCAAAAAGGTAGTCAGTACATAAAAATCATTTTAACAATATTGGCATGTATTTATCAACAGAAGAAAAAGGAAAAATTTTCGAAAAACACGGAAAGTCCAAGACTGACACTGGTTCAGCAGAAGGACAGATTGCGCTATTCACATACCGCATCGAGCATTTAACAAAACACCTAAAAGCAAATCACAAGGATTACAATACAGAGCGTTCTTTGGTAATGTTAGTAGGTAAGCGCAGAGCGCTGCTGGATTATCTTATGAAAAAAGATATTCTACGTTACCGTGCGATCGTTAAAGAATTAGGATTACGTAAATAAAAATTTACAATCAAGGCGAAGTAATCTCAAAAAGTTGCTTCGCTTTGTTTTTTAAAGGCAAGGACAAGGAAACATCACAAATGTTCCTTTACTGCGCTCAGAAAGGCTACCCTTAAGTTTTTCATTGGTCAAACCACAACAACACAACAACGCTACGACTGACAGTCAGTCGTTGACCATTTTTAACCGTGCGCCCTCGGCGTACTAAATGAAAAACAAATGATTCCTAAAGTATTTAAAGAGGTCATAGACCTAGGTGATGGAAGGGAAATTTCCATCGAAACCGGAAAATTGGCAAAACAGGCCCACGGTTCTGTTGTTGTAAAATCCGGAAAATGTATGTTGCTATGTACTGTAGTTTCAAACTACAAGCAGAGCGACGTTGATTTTCTACCTTTAACAGTAGATTATCGCGAAAAGTTTGCTGCCTCGGGTCGCTACCCAGGTGGTTTCTTCAAGAGAGAAGCGAGACCGAGTGACGGCGAAGTTTTGACAATGCGACTTGTAGACCGTGTATTGCGTCCACTTTTCCCAAAAGATTATCACGCCGAAACGCAGGTGATGATTCAATTAATGAGCCACGATGAAGAGGTTATGCCAGATGCAATGGCTGGTTTGGCCGCCTCTGCAGCCATCCAACTTTCAGATTTTCCTTTTGAGTGTGCCATTTCTGAAGCACGCGTGGGAAGAATAAATGGTGAATTCATTATCAACCCAACCCGCGCACAACTGGAAGAATCTGACATCGATATGGTGATCGGTGCTTCTGCAGACTCTGTGATGATGGTTGAGGGTGAAATGAAGGAAATTTCAGAAGAAGAAATGGTAGAGGCCATTAAATTCGCCCACGAGCACATCAAAAAGCAAATTGATGCCCAAATGCGATTGGCCGAAGCCGTTGGCAGAAAAGAAGTGCGTGAATACGAAGGCGAACGTGAAGACGAAGCGCTGAAAAAGAAAATTCACGATATGGCTTACGATAAAGTATATGCCGTAGCAAAATCTGCTTCAGCAAAGCACGAACGAAGTGCTTCTTTTGACGCGATAAAAGAAGAAATAAAAGCTACCTTTTCTGAAGAGGAATTGGAGGACTTTGGAGATTTAATCTCGAAATATTATTACAAGGCAGAAAAGGCAGCCGTTCGCGACCTAACCTTAAACGAAGGTTTGCGATTGGACGGTAGAAAAACTGATGAAATCCGTCCTATTTGGTGCGAGGTTGATTATCTTCCATCTGTACACGGTTCCGCTATCTTTACACGTGGCGAAACGCAAGCTCTGGCAACCGTAACCTTGGGAACTTCCCGCGAAGCGAACCAAATTGATATGCCATCTTTTGAAGGGGAGGAAACCTTTTACCTTCATTACAACTTCCCTCCTTTCTCAACAGGAGAAGCCCGCCCCATCCGTGGAACTTCCCGTAGAGAGATAGGTCACGGAAATTTGGCACAGCGCGCCTTAAAAGGAATGATTCCTGCAGATTGTCCATACACTGTACGAGTAGTTGCAGAAGTATTGGAATCTAACGGTTCCTCATCTATGGCAACTGTTTGCTCTGGAACCATGGCGTTAATGGATGCTGGGGTTCAATTGAAAAAACCAGTTTCGGGTATAGCCATGGGCTTGATTTCTGATGGAGAATCAGGGAAATATGCCGTACTTTCTGATATCTTAGGTGATGAAGATCATTTGGGCGATATGGACTTTAAAGTAACAGGAACGGCAGATGGAATTACTGCTTGCCAAATGGACATTAAGGTAAAAGGGCTTTCATACGAAATTTTGGTAAACGCGTTAAAACAAGCGTCTGCTGGAAGACTTCATATTCTTGAAAAATTGACCGATACTATCGCTCAACCAAACCCAGATGTGAAACCACACGCTCCAAAAATGGTTACCGTTACCATTCCAAATGAATTTATAGGAGCCTTGATTGGACCGGGCGGAAAGGTAATCCAAGAGCTTCAAAAAGCTACCAAAACTACAATTGTTATCAATGAAGATCCAGTAACCGAAGAAGGTATCGTGGAAATTCTCGGCACGAGCCAAGAAGGCATTGATAAGGTTTTGGCAAAAATTGATTCGCTTACCTTCAAGCCTGAAGTGGGTAGTATTTATGAGGTAAAAGTTATCAAAATGCTCGATTTCGGCGCCGTGGTGGAATATACTGACGCTCCCGGAAATGAGATTCTACTGCACGTATCCGAACTTGCTTGGGAACGCACTGAAAACGTTAGCGATGTGGTAAACATGGGCGATGTTTTTGATGTGAAATATATGGGCGTGGACCCACGCACCAAGAAAGAAAGAGTTTCGCGCAAAGCAATTCTTCCAAAACCCGAAGGTTTTAAAGAGCGCCCTCCACGCGATGACAATCGCAACGGCGGACGTGATAACCGTGGACGTGACAATCGCGGCCGTGACAATCGCGACCGAGACAGAAAGAGGGACTAATTCTTATTTCAAATTGAAACAAACGCCTTTCAGAAATGAAGGGCGTTTTTAATTTAACCACGTTTTAAAATCACGTTAAAAATTTCTTATATAACACTTTACGGCTTGACAAAGGGCTCTTCATTTCATAATTTTATAGGAACAAAAACAATGTATAACCTATAAAAAGAATTAGTATGTCATTAGTAAAATGGAGAAATCAAGACGATAACTTTCCCTCTTTTTCAAATTTTTTTGATGACTTTTTTTCGAGGGATGTTTACAACGGAAATTTACGCGGAGCCAACCTTCCTGCCGTAAATATTTCTGAGGATGATGATAATTTTGAAGTAGAAGTTGCCGCACCGGGCTTAAAGAAAGATGATTTCAAAATAAATCTTGAAAACAATTTATTGACTATTTCTGGAGAACGGAAAGAAGAAAATGAAGAAAAAGAAGGCAAGAAAATAAGCCGGCGCGAGTTCAGCTATACCTCCTTCAACCGAAGTTTTGGCCTTCCCGAAACTGTGGAAGCAGACAAGATAGAGGCAAAATATGAAGATGGGGTGCTGCGTTTAACACTTCCCAAAAAAGAGGAGGCCAAAAAACAGCCGCCAAGGCAAATTTCTATTTCTTAAAATTTTAAACTTCAATTGAACCAAACACCTTTTAAAAAAGGTGTTTTTTTGTTTGGGACGCAACCTTTTCAAAAAGTATAGACTATTGGGAAAGAAACAACAGCTATTATGAAAACATTCTGGTTTATCACAATTTTAATTCTTCCTCTTTTTTATACTTCTTGCGAAAATGAGCCAATCAGTAAGGCGGATCCCTCACAAGTTATTCAGGTGAATTCAGAACTTTACAACCTTATTGAGCGGGCTGTCGGCAATGATTTTGACAATCAAATAACCTGCATCGACTTTCATTACCCTTTTACCTTGGTTATCTATGATGAGAATATGGATATATTCGGCTACCAAGTAATAAAGAGTGATAGTGAGTTCAGCGAATTTTTGGAAACCTTGCTGGAGGGGCAATCCATCAGCCTTAGTTATCCAATCACCAGTATTCTAAATAACGGCCAACCGTATGAAATAACCAATAATGCAGAACTAAAAGAAGCAATAGATAAGTGCCTATATGCAGATACCGTAATTACCTGCAACAATATATTGACTGAAACTTCCTGTATTTGGAAAATAAATCATTTAGATGGTCCAAACACATTATACGAAGGCGCCTATTTTGAAGTAAGCAATTTTGGGAATGCAGGGCTTTATTTTCAAGATAATGCTTTCGGCGGAACATGGATTAACTATTTTATTGAGGATGAACTGCATCTCAATATATTTTTGGCAGGAGATGAAAATGTTATGGAAGACTGGAATTTTGATTGGAAAGTAATCGGTTTTGACGAGCAGCAAATGGAAATAACCAATTCCATAGACACTTATCAATTGGTAAAGGATTGCTACGAACCCTGTAGAAAATTTCTCTTTGAGGAATGCGAAACCGAGCCTGGAACAGGGCGAGCCATTTTCGATTTGGAAAGTTATTTTGACTGTTTCTTTCCGCTTACCGGTATTTCAGACCCCGCAACCGTAACCTGGCGCTATTTTGAAACCTTTGAGGATGTGATGGCCGGCACGAACCCGATTACCAATTTAATGTACTTAAACACCGTAAACCCACAGATAATTTATGTTAGATTTGATGATGCAAGCACCGGCAATCAATTGCTGTTCGTGCCCATAATTTTGAAGGCCATTGATTGTTAAAACATAAAAAATCATATTTTTTGCCACTCTAAATTACAAGGTTTTAGTTTTTTCTTTTAAAACATTCTCTATTTGACTGAAAAAGAACTTATAGCCCAATGCATAAAAAACAACCGGACAGCCCAAAACGAATTGTTCCGGAAGTATAAAGACACCCTATATTTTACCTCTTTGAAGTATTGCAGAAACGAAGCCGATGCCGAAGATAATCTGCACGATGCGTTCATTACTATTTTTCAGAAATTAAGAACATTTAAAAACAAAGGCTCTTTTGAAGGCTGGATGCGGCGCATCACCATTTATAAAGCGATTGATAAGTATAAAAGCAAAAAACCGCTAAACATCGAGTTGAAAGATGATATTCTGGAAGAAGAAGTTACTGTTGAAAACGAAGCGAATCTTACGCTCAATCAACTTTTAGCCCTTATCCAGAATTTGCCGGATCAGTACAGGCTTGTGTTCAACCTTTATCAAATGGATGGTTTTTCGCATAAGGAAATTGCTTCCCTTTTGAATATTTCAGAAGGAACCTCAAAATCAAACTATCACCGCGCAAAGTTGATATTGCGCGAAAAAATTATAGAGATATACGAATCTCTCAATCCGAAAGCACATTAAAAAATGGGACAGAAAAAAGACATAGGAAAATTTTTTGAAAATAACCTGAACCAAGGGAAAAAGGCTCCCGACCAAAGTCTGTGGGGAAAAATAAACACTTCCCTCGACGAAGAAGAACGCAAAAGAAAAAGGAACTTTTATTGGCTTGTGGGCGGGGCAATCACAGTTCTGTTGGGCTTGATTTTGCTGTTTGGCAATAATTTTGACGCCGAAACATCATCAACCCAAGAACCAGACCACATAAAATTAAGCGACCAAAACGGTACTGCAGAAACCGACACCGACCAAACGACCTTTCCAAAACAGGATGCAGATTCCTTACGCATCCAAAATTCTCGCGATGAAAAACTCTCAAAAATAGCCACTTCAAAACTCGAGGAAACACAAAATGCTAACGAAAATGTTTCAAAAAATAGCCGGAAAATGAAGGTCAAAAATAATTCTTCAGATAAAACCTCCGTGGACGAAACATTTACAGTTTCCAAAAAATATTATTATTACAACAGTAAGGACGGGAAGCAGCTGGTTACCACAAACAAACAAGATATTGACAGTATAATTGCCGAGGCCTATAAAAATATAGATACCACGACCGTTAAAAGAGAAGATAGTTTTAAACAATAAGAACGTTGTTTGGTAGTTTAAAAAGGAAATTATTTAAAAAAAACAAAAAACTTCTGTAACCTTTTGGGCACTTGTTACGTATAACCCATTACACAAGTTTAAACCTTAATCTACAGGACAAACCTTAATGAGACAACTTAAAATTACAAAGCAGGTAACCAACAGGGAAACTGCTTCCTTAGACAAGTATCTTCAAGAAATTGGAAAAGTTGACTTAATCACCGCAGACGAAGAAGTAGAGTTGGCGCAGCGCATAAAAGCTGGCGATCAGCGCGCTTTGGAAAAATTGACCAAGGCCAACCTTCGTTTCGTAGTTTCGGTGGCTAAGCAGTACCAAAACCAAGGGCTTACCCTTCCAGACCTTATAAATGAAGGCAACCTCGGTCTTATTAAAGCCGCACAACGCTTTGACGAAACCCGTGGTTTCAAATTTATTTCGTATGCCGTTTGGTGGATCCGCCAATCAATCTTACAGGCTTTGGCAGAACAGTCGCGTATTGTGCGTTTGCCGCTGAACAAGATTGGGAGCATCAACAAGATCAACAAAATGTACGCCTACCTGGAGCAGGCCAACGAGCGCCCACCCTCTGCCGAAGAAATTGCAAAGGAGCTGGATATGACCATTAATGACGTAAAAGAGTCGATGAAAAACTCCGGCCGTCACGTATCTATGGATGCCCCCCTTGTTGAAGGAGAAGACAGTAACCTGTATGACGTTTTGCGCAGCGGCGAGAGCCCAAACCCAGACCGTTCCCTGTTGCACGAATCACTTCGCACCGAAATAGAGCGTGCCTTGGAAACCCTTACACCCCGTGAGGCCGACGTAATTCGCTTGTACTTCGGTTTAGGCGATCAGCACCCAATGACTTTGGAAGAAATAGGTGAAACCTTTGATCTTACCCGTGAGCGTGTGCGCCAAATTAAAGAGAAGGCTATCAGAAGATTGAAGCACACTTCACGAAGCAAAATATTAATGACCTATTTGGGGTAAAGCCCATAAAGATAACTTACAGTATCAGTTTCTCGGTTTCACTGAGAAAATACTGTTCGTTTTTTGATTGATGAATGACCTCCGGCTGATTACCGGAGGTTTTTTCTATCTTTACAGCGGAATGGAGCACACAATCTGTTATTTAAGCAAACAATCTGATGTTCTGGATAAGCCAGAACTAGAACGGTTGTTCGATTTTATTTTACAGATAAATCCGTCGTTGAACATAACCGGCGCCCTTCTCTATAACAATAGTTTTTTTCTTCAAGTATTGGAAGGCAGTAAAAACACAGTAAAGGAAATTTTCGCAAAAATTAGAAAAGACAAAAGGCATAAAGACATTTTGATGATTTTTGATCAGAAAATTGAGCATAGAATTTTTCAAAATTACGAAGCGAACTTCAGTATTTTAAAAACCAAAGCCGATATTGCGAGACTGAACACGTATCTTTCCAATTATGACTTTGAAAACAAATACCCAAAAAATATAAAATCCCTTATCGAACCTTTCTTATTATAAAGCACATGAGAAATACAATTATAGCCCCATCCATACTGGCAGCAGATTTTGCCAATCTTCAACGCGATATTGAAATGGTAAATAGCAGCCAAGCAGACTGGTTTCATCTGGACGTGATGGATGGCGTTTTTGTACCGAATATTTCCTTCGGAATGCCCATTATAAAAAGTATTGCAGCCCACGCAAAAAAACCGCTGGATGTGCATCTGATGATTATTGATCCGGATCGCTATATAAAGACATTTGCAGATTTGGGAGCCAATATACTCACCGTTCATTATGAAGCTTGCACACACCTTCACAGAATCTTGCAGGCCATAAAAACTGAAGATATGCAGGCAGGAGTCGCCATTAACCCGCACACAAACGTTTCATTACTTGAAGACACCATACAGGACATTGATCTGGTCTGTATGATGAGCGTAAATCCAGGTTTTGGAGGGCAAAGCTTTATTGAAAACACCTATAAAAAAATTAAGCAACTCCGACAGATAATTGAGTCCAACGGCGCATCAACCAAAATTGAGATCGATGGCGGGGTTACAAACAAAAATGCGAAACAACTTGTTGAGGCAGGCGCAGATGTGTTGGTAGCCGGCAGCTATGTTTTTGGGGCCAGCAATCCTATGGAAACCATTCAAGATTTAAAAAAACTTGTACAAGCGTAATGCCCATTTCGCCCAATACCGAACGTTTATTAGATGTGTTAATTATCGGCGCAGGCCCTATAGGTATAGCCTGTGCGCTTGAATGCAAAAAGAAAGGCTTGAATTATATTGTGGTTGAAAAAGGCGCGCTTACCAATTCAATTTACAATTATCCGCTGAATATGACCTTTTTCTCCACATCGGAAAAACTGGAGATTGATAACATTCCATTTATAAGCAATAACCCCAAGCCCAATAGAAATGAGGCTTTGGAATATTACCGTAGGGTGGCTACCTCAAATGATCTTCATATTAATTTATATGAAGAAATTCTTACTGCCAAAAAAGAGGGAGATTGCTTCAGAATAGTTTCGGATAAAAAAATATACAGTTCAAAAAATGTTATAGTAAGCACCGGTTTTTACGATATCCCAAAAATGTTGGGTGTTCCGGGAGAAGATTTGCCCATAGTGATGCATTATTACAAAGAAGCCCACCCTTTCGTTATGCAAAAAGTGGTTGTAGTGGGCGCCAGCAATTCTGCAGTGGATGCAGCACTGGAAATATGGCGAAAAGGTGGTGATGTAACCATGGTAATTCGCGGTGCCGAAATAGGTGAACGCGTAAAATATTGGGTGAAACCGGATATTGAAAATAGAATTGAAGAAGGGAGTATAAAAGCATTCTTTAATTCTGAAATACTTGAGATTTCCGATACTCAGGTAAAAATTAAAAGTCCTAAAGGGAAAATAATACTGGAGAATGATTTTGTAGTAGCATTGACGGGATATCAACCAAATTTACAATTGTTGACCCAACTAGGCATAAAATTAGGCGATGACAAGAATCAGATTCCTACCTATAATCCGACAACAATGGAAAGTAACGTAACAGGTCTCTACTTAGCAGGCGTAATTTGCGGAGGATTGGAGACCCACAAATGGTTTATAGAAAATTCCAGGATTCACGCAAAAATTATCCTTGAGCACATTTCGCATAATTGCTAGTAACCGGCAAAATTAAAATTCAATAACTTTTTTGTGCAATTGTATATTTTTGGGAAAATTCGTTTGAATTCTTCTGGAGATTCAAAAAAATATTCAGCCAAAACGGCCATAAACTCATATTGGTTGGTAAAAGCATACGCGCGGAAATATGCGGTTTTATCCATTTTATTTTTTATTTCAGCATTGGTTAAATGCTTAAGGATATTTTGGAATTGTCTTGCGAATCGTACCGAATCCAGATCGCGACTTTTGCGGGCTTCCAGTTGCATTGCATGCATAAATTCGTGTATTCCCACATTAAGGTTATCGTTACTTATTCTAAAACCTTCCTCAAAATCCTTCCAGGAAAAGACGAGCGCTTTTTCCCTTGGGTTAAATTCACCTTTATGATAATTATTATTCATCTTACTAAAAAATTCCTCAGGATAAATAAGAATATAATCAACCAAGGCGTACGTATAGTTTTTTCGTCCAAAGCTTAACATGCAGCCTATTGCGGCAACCAAGATTTTCATCTGTTCGGTTACAACTAAATCATCTCTTCCTATGAATCTTTTTTCAGAAATAAATTGCGCGACCCTATGCTCAAATTGGCCCTTATGTTTTTCGGAAAGTTTGTTGTAGAAACTAAATTCTGTTCCCAGTATTTTTAATTGTGAATCCGAAAGCCTTTTGAAAACGTAGTAATGTCGAAACAACGGCCGATCAAAATTTGCGGCATATAGATTTTCAAATATTCGAAATAGAAAAAATGCGAAACCGAGAAATACGATACCATATGCATATGGTGCGAGCCACGGTGCATATGCTTCAGATAGGAAGAATATCGACATAGGTGGGATGAGGTTAGGAATTGTAACTATAACGTTTTAAAGGCGCCATTATTTCTTTATAGATATGTATAAAAAAATCCCCGGCTGTGCCGGGGATTTTCATTTAATCAAAATTGCTCAAGGCTATTTCTTAAAAATCAAAAGTATAAAACTTATCCCAGAATAATTGAGTTTCTGCTGCATCTCCTCCAATTGCAGAGGAAGCGGCACTATAATTAGTACCATTCAGCGTTTGCTCGGTTACAGGATATGTGTATCGTACAGGGAATCCAGACTGTGCATCTACTGGCTCTCTTAGAATTGGATAATCCAATCTTCTTACCGATAGATAAGGCGCAAAAGTACGGTTATATAATGCGATATAAGCCTGAGTACCAATTACCATTTTCCACTTAGGATCAGAAGTACTAGCTGCCAAAGCAGTTGTATAATTTACTTCTGGATCAGCCAAGTACGATGACGCTCCAGATACATTCCAATAATTAAATGAAGCAGTAATACCTGCATTATAATGACTTTCAGCAGTTCCGCCTACATTATAACCTCTTGCAGCCGCTTCGGCTAATAGAAACTCAACCTCAACGTACGAAAGAAGAACTCCAGGCTCTGTTGGATCCACAACTCTATCGTTAACGTGAGTATAGTTAGCATAGGTTGCAGCATCTCCAGGAAGGCCACCTACATAGCTGATAATGCCAATACCGTCTCCAGCGCTAACAGGAGCCATAATATTATCAATCTCGATAGTATTAGCTGTTACGTTTAAAACAGTTCCCAAAACAACATCATCACCATCAACTACTTGTTTAAAAACTTGATCTCCAACAGCTGGATAATAGTCTAAATCTTTAGTCATAGTAATGGTGGTTACTGTTCCATTCAAAGAAACACTTGCAACGGGATTTCCTTCAGTTAAATCATCAGGATTCCAATCATAGCTAAATTCAACCATTCCGTTGAAATACGCACTACGTCTTGGGTCATTAACATCATTCATGATATTCACAAGTGTTGATCCAGCAACATAATCATTTCTACCACTAAGCACCAAGTTATCGTTCATTGGGTTGTTGTTTGGTGCGTTAGCAGAATATTGGTAACTGGCATTGTCTGCATTGCTAGTGAATACACCAGCTGTAACAGCGGTTTGAACGGCAGATTGTGAAGTTGCAGCGTCAACATCAGATAGCATAATTCCCATTCTCAATTTAAGTGAATTGGCGAATTTCTTCCAACCGCTAGCATCAAGTCCAAGTTTATTTCCAATAATACCTTTGCTTACATCAATATTATTCGAAGCAGCAGTTAAACGGTTAATCAAATCCTTGTAAACAGTAAGTCCGTCATCATACTTAGGCAAAACATTATCAATATCCAATGCTTCAGAATAAGGTATGTCTCCGAAAGTCTCAACAAGATTACTCCAAGCGTAAACTGACAGGATTTCAATAGCTGCAAGTTTATTTTGTTTTAAATCATTGGTTAGCGGGTTGTCCGTAGCTTCAATGATTTTAGCAGCCTCATCCAAGTCCTTTAGTACGTCTCTGTACATTTCTCTCCAGTGGTTACCTGGGATTGGACGTGTAATTTGATCATAGTTACTTTCATCAGTATAGGTAGTCTCCTGTAGATACTGTACCCATAACCTGTTATTGTTCAGGTTAACATTAGGAGTAACTATCTGATCGGCAAGTTGCTTTTCAGCAGATAAGTACAAACTCTCACCACTCACCGATGCAGGGTCTTTTATGTTTTGGTTCAGATCCTCGAGGTTGTCTGAACACGATACGGCCATTACTGCCGCTGTAAAAATTATTATCAGTTTCTTCATTTTTCTATGTATTAAAATTGTGCTTTAATATTAAACCCATAATCTTGGGTAGTTGGCAATGCACCAGTACTATATCCTTGAAGGTTACCAGAACTCAAACCAGACTCTGGATCAGCATAAGGCATGTTCTTATCGATAATCCATAGGTTTGAACCTGAAACGCTAAACTGAAGGCCAGTCATAAATGTATTGTCCAAGAATCTTGATGGCAAAGTATAGGTAAGAGATACTTGGCGTAATTTGATATAGCTGGCGTCATAAACGAAGGCAGAGTTAGGCAAACCTCTTGCATATCCTTGCGCTCCATAACGATCTGCACGGATACGTGTAGTATTTACAGAACCATCAGGATTAACACCTTCATTGATAAATCCACCACCATCAGCAAGAGTATTTCTAACTGGATTACCAAGATCGTTGATAAAAGAAGTGTTCTCATACAAACCAGTTGCTAGTCCATAATATTGGTCTAACGAGAAAATACTTCCTCCTTCTTGAATGTCAATAAGGAAACTAAAAGATAGATCTTTATAGGTTAAAGTATTTGAAATACCAGCCAACCAATCAGGATTGGTGTCTCCAATTACATTATTAGAGGCTGCAGTTGCAATATACTGTCCATTTGCAGGATCTACTACACGCTGCCCGTTAAGATAGGTATAGTCAGTTCCATAAATCACGCCATAAGGCTGACCTTTAACGGCGTTAATTGTAACACCTCCTTGGAATGCACCTAACTGCAATGTCTCAATTCCTTCGGGAAGTTCTAGAACCTCACTCTTGTTCTGAGACCAGTTAATGTTTAATCCCCAAGTAAAGTTGTCATTTTTTACAGGCATAGCGTTTAATGAAACCTCAATACCTTTGTTTTCAATTTCACCAGCATTCAATAATTTACCTGTGTAACCAGAAGCCGCAGTAATAGGCACCTGTACAATTTGGTCAATAGAGTTTGATTTGTAATACGCAACATCAAAACCTAAACGGTTGTTGGCGAAACGCATTTCAAGACCTGCTTCGTAACTTTTTGTAGTTTCAGGCTTTAACTCTGGATTATTTCGAACGCTTGGCACGCTTGTTCCTATATCGTTATTAATTACGAAAGTATCAAACAATCTATCGAAAGGAGCTCCATTACCAACTTCAGCATAATTCAAACGAAGTTTACCGAACGATATAGCGTTCACATTCATCAATTTGCTGAATACGAAACTTGTAGATACAGATGGGTAGTAGAATGAGCTATTATCCTCTGGCAAAGTAGAGAAATGATCTCTACGGATGGTACCATCTAGATAAACCACATTTCCAAATCCAAATGAGGCGCTTGCATATACACCATCTACTCCGATCTTTTCGGCCTGCTCCACTGGACGTGGGTTTGGAGATTTAGTATTTTGAAGTGAGTAAAGACCCTCAACAATCAAACCTCCCGCTGTCGAAGAAGTAAGTGAATTAAAATCATTTCTTCGAATGTTTGTTCCTAAAATACCAGCAAAACTGATGCTTTCAGAAAAATCTGCATCAAAGTTGAACATTAAGTCATAGTTCGTCTCGGTAGCAGTAATATCTCTTCTTAAATAACCAGAATCAACGTTTCCACGAGTAACCCCGAAGTTAGTTGGCACAGAACCAACTGCTCTACGCTCTTCTTGTTGCTCATTATATGTATCTGTAGAAACCCTACCTGTAACATTTACCCACTCAGCAAGCTCGTAATTAAGCTCAAAGTTTCCAATGAAACGGCTTCTTCCATCATTCTGATAGTTTTCATAACGAGTCCAGTATGGGTTATCCCAGAAAATTGGTTGTGCTCCAGGGGCAGAACTTACCGGGTTCCAAGTTACGTTTCTTCTTGTAGCAAAATAGATATCACGCTGTTGCTGAATATCTACGTTAGTCTGCCACCACTGCTTGAAGTTACCTACTACGTTATCGTTATAACCAGTAGAGTTACGACCAAGAGCGTCAGTTTTAATATAATTAGCAAAACCACTTGCGGTCAATTTATCTGAAACATCATAAGTTCCGCTCAAAATGAAGTTATGTCTGTCCAACTGACTATTAGGCATCAACCCTGATTGATCCAATTTGGTATAAGACATACGATAAGAACCTTTCTCTAAACCATTTGAAATAGAGATAGAGTTTGTTAAAGTTATAGGAGTTTCAAAGAAAGTTATAGGTCCATTAGCAGCACTGCGCCAAGGAGTTGCTTTAAGATAGTTAGGAGATTCGGGGTCAAATGAATCCCACTGATAAACCAAACGACCATCGAAAGGCGCACCGTAAGAAGCATCTTCAGTATAAGGAACAACTAAATCATCGCTTCCATCACCATTTATATCCTCTTCATACCAGAAACCATCAGGCCCATCATAATAAGCACCGTATCCAGCACCGTAATCTTTTTGATATACAGCAAAAGTACTCTTATCTATAAAACCAACCTGTGCATTAGAGTTAATAGTAACCCCAAGACCTTTAGATTTTTTCCCTTTTTTGGTGGTGATAATAATAACACCGTTCGCAGCACGCGATCCATAAAGTGCAGATGCAGCAGCACCCTTAAGCACGTTAATAGACTCGATGTCATCTGGGTTCACATCCGCGGCAGCATTACCATAGTCATAGTAATTACCAGACGCTTGTGTTTGCCCTGCAGTGTTTGTGTTTCTGTTACTGATCGGCACACCGTCTACAACAAATAATGCTTGGTTATCTCCAGTTAAAGAAGTGTTACCTCTAATAACCACGTTAGTAGAACCACCAAAGTTGTTGTTTCTTTTAATGTTAAGACCAGAAACCTTACCAGAAAGGGCATTTGTAAAGTTGTTACCTTTTACGGTAGAGATATCCTCTCCCTCTACTTGCTGCGTTGAGTAACCCAATGATTGTTTTTCACGGGAAACACCAAGTGCAGTTACCACAACCTCGTCCAGTACTGAACCAGCCTGCATTGTAACGTCAATTCTATTTGAGGCCCCAACAGCAATCTCTTGGGTCTCAAAACCTACATAACTATAAACGAGGGTTTGGCCTACTGCCGCCTCAATGGTATAGTTACCATCAAAATCAGACTGTGTACCAGTACTTGTACCTTTTATAATTATGTTAACCCCTGGAAGCGGCAGACCCGTGTCATCGGTCACCGTTCCGGAAATCGTTTTTTCCTGTGCAAAAGCGAGCTGCACAACCAACACTAATAATAGTGTTAAAATTCCACTAAACTTTGTTTTCATTTTTTTGTTTGTTTGAATTAGCACCCCAAAAGTGCCAATAAAATCTTACAATTCCAACTTTTATGGGAAGTAGATTATGAAAATTTTATCAAAAAGTTATTTTAAAAACGGTCTTTCACCCTAATTTTTAACATAAATTTCTACAAACCCTTGATTTCCTTATGTTTTCGGAAGCTACTTCAAAACCCACATTCAATAAAAGTGTCTGAAAAAAAAATGAATTATTTTCAAACACTTTATCAACAATTGCACTACTAACGCAAAACCAAGAGGATTTATGCTATTTTAACAAATTAGCATAAAATCTTAAAATCCTGTTAAACTTTTATTGCGGTTTTCGTAAATTTTCTCTTATCTGATTGATAAAAATTAATGGAGAGAAATAAGAGCTTGGGCAATATTTCTACTTCGCGGAGCCTTCACCTTTAAACTGTTGGGAATTGCTTTTAAATAGTACATTAAAGGTGGTCAAACTTCCATAACAACGGGTTATATACTGCTGAAGATCAATTTTGTCCTGCTCGGCCAATTCTTTACTGGCGTTTATCTTTTGTTCCATTACCCGCAGTCGATCTCTTAACATTACGATTTTATGAAAAAAAGTATCGATGGGTATTTCCTTTGAAGCCAAATTGGGATCGGCAGGTTTCAGTACCATACTGCCTCCCTTCCACTTATCGGCTATCGGCACGATCTCGCTAAAGCCATTCCATTTTTTTAGAATATCGCGAAGGCTTTTTTCCACTTCATAGAAACTTACCGTGTCCACCTCGTCTTCCGCGGCTTCAATAATTTCGAAATCGTCGCCGGTGGCTATGGTTTCAAGACCGTTTTCAATAAAAGTTACCCAGTACATTTTTGCCGTTACATTGGTTACCACTCCTTTTCCATATTCGGGGTGATCTATTCGAGAGCCTATTCCTAATATTTGTTTCATTTGTTTGTAATTTGTTATTCGTCTAAAAATATAAAATTAAGTGAGATATTAAATTTTCCCTACAAATTTACTACAATGAAAAAACCATCCGTCTTTCGAGGGATGGTTTCTTTGGTTCCATTAACCAATCGCGGACTACTTCTTCTTAGGAGCAGTTGGCGAAGCCTTTTTGTTATCCTGTTTTTTGGCTTGTGGGCCTTTTGCAGGTTGCGGCTTTTTGTTTTGCTGTTGTTGTGGCATAACAATTACTATTTTTAATTAACCATATAAAGGTAAAAAGCGCCGCTGTTAAATTATTCTCTCGTTGGCTAAATTTTAACAGCCAATTTTAAGCGAGATACTCGCGGCATTCGGCCGCGCATTTTTTGCAGGCCTCTGCGCAGTCCTGGCAATGTTTCGCCTCGTGCTTCGAGCATTCCTCGGCGCAGGCATCGCATATTCTTGCACAATATCTTACCAGGTCATCCACATCGTTAAACCCCGTTACCAATAGTTGGTTTAGTGTACTGCACACTTCTGCACAGGCCCTATCGGTCCTAATACAGGTTACCATCATTTTTACATTCTCTTCGTCAAGACAGGCATCTGCACAATAATTACAGTGATTGATGCAATTGCCTAAAGCGTGAATCAGTTTTTCGTTTTTCATAATTTTTAGTTTTTTTGTGAAAAATCAAATTAAGAAATTACCGCCTCACGCTCTATTAAGAAAATTATAAAATCCTCCTAAAAATTACTCGCCGCCCTGTTTGTGGTCGTCTATCACTTTTGGGTCGCGGTATTTGCAGCAAGGGTCTATTTTGTCATATACCTCATCCTTGGCCGGAATGTCTTGAGTGTCATGGCCGCTGTCGGCAATACTTTGTTGGATTTTCGTCAAATCGGTTTTCCCTTCGTTATAAATCAGGTCTAATTGATGGGTTTCCACATTCCAAATTGCCGATTTTACGCCCTTGGCCTGAACGGAAGCCTTTTCAATGCGTTCTTTGCACATACCGCACACGCCATCTACTTCAATGGTGGCCTTTGCATTTTTGTTTTGGGCGAAGCCCGTGGCTCCCATAAATAATACACTGATAATTAAAATTGCTTTTTTCATGTTTAATTTATTATTGATTATTATTCTCTATTATTATTCTCTATTATTATTCTCTATTATTATTCTCTATTATTATTCTCTATTATTAATAACTCTTTGCGGTCTCTGCGACTCTGCGGTATTTTTTTCACCGCAAAGGCGCATAGACCGCGGAGTTTTTAGTTTAGCCTATATCGCAACCCCGCATAATATGAGCTTCCAAAAATGGGGCCGTAAACGTAGGTGGTGTCAAAAGTTGAGCCAAACGGAGTGTCGCTGCCCGTAATGGGATTGCTCTGGGTAACGTTTGTAATATTCTCGCCCCCTACGTAGATTTCAAAGTTAGTCGAAAAAACTTTTGTAACCTGCGCGTTCAAGGTAGATACCGAAGGCGAAAACTCAGAAAGCCCAATAGTATTCAAATAGCTTTCTGTGGATGGAAACCGCTGCTCGCCCAAATAGTTGAAGGTGGCGTCAAATTTCCAGTTTCCGCCTTTCGCCGTTTGGTGCGTCTGAAACGAAGCATTCGCAAAAAAACGATGGTTTGGCGTTAACGGATTTTCCTTCTTTCCGCTTATATACCTGGTTTCCACATCGTAATATTTATAGGCCAAGCGCACATCAAAATGGGTAAATGGATTGTAGTTGAACTCAATTTGATAGTTATTGGAATAACTTTCTCCTTCCAAATTATAAAAGTTTATTTTCGAAGGATTTTCCCAGTCCACCACAATTTGGTTTACAAAATCGGTTCTGTAAAAATCGAAAGTAACATCGCCCCTTCTTCCAAAAAGATCGAAGCCCTGCATATAAGAAGCCCCGTAATTCCAAGCAATTTCAGGATCCAGCCCATAAATATCGCCGCCATTTCCCAATATATTCAAACTGCGCGAAGTAGCAAAAAGCTGTTGGTTTTCGGTGAAAATATTGGCACTGCGCTTGCCCCTTCCCGCAGAAATACGAAAAGCCGACTTCTCCCAGGGCGTGTAACGCAAATGAAAACGCGGCGTTATAAATGCGCCCAGCCTATTGTGAATATCGCCCCGAATGCCGGCGGTAAAATTCAAATCGCCCAGATTGTCAAAATTGTATTCAAAGAAAGCTCCTACGGAATTTTCAATTCTGTTGAAATTTTCTGTCAAAACCAATTCGTCGTAACCATCGTAGGTTGCGCTGACGCCCGTTTTAATCTTATGGCGGGAGTCGCTAATTATTGAATTGTACGTAAAATTGGCGTAGAAACTATTGTGGACGATGTTGTAATCGTTCAACCCAAAATAGGATTCCTGGTCGTGATGGCTATATGCCAGCTGTAACCCACCGGTGCGCCAAGGAATGTCAGGATTCACAAAAACGAATTTTCCCGAAACATCAAAACGTTGGGTCTTTATCTCGCTTCCCCAGGCGCTGGTAGTGCCGCGGTCTTTTTCGGAGTCGAAAAATGTTTGGCCGGTCTGCTTCTCATCATTCAAAAACCGAACGTTGAAAAACCCAACATACCCGTTTTCAGTGTCGGTGTATTGCCAACGGTTCATCACGTTTACTTGCTGCATCAATGGCGCATCCAGGAAGGAATCGTCATTTTTGTCAAATTCCGTTTCGCGCAAGTTTCCGTGGATATATAAACCCGTGCTCCATCGCTCGGTGACTTTTGTGTTGAGATGTGTATTCAACTCAAAACGGCCATTTCCAGCTCCGTAAGCGTTTACGAAAAGTCTATCGTCCGTGGTAGGTTTTTGCAATTCGGCGTTAATTTGTCCCGCTATACTTTCGTAGCCGTTAGTAACGCTGCCCGCACCTTTTGTTATCTGGATACTTTCCACCCAAGTTCCCGGAATAAAACTCAACCCATACGCCTGTGAAGCCCCGCGAATGCTCGGCACGTTTTCGGTAGTTATCAAAATATACGGACTCGTAAGCCCGAGCATTTTAATCTGCCGCGTACCCGAAATGGCATCAGAAAAATTTACGTCAATCGAGGGATTGGTTTCAAAACTTTCCGCCAAATTACAGCAGGCAGCTTTTAAAAGCTCAGCGCTACTTACGTTCAAAACATTGGCAGATTGGATAAAGGAACGCGAACTGGCCTTTTGGCGGGCAATAACTGTAACCTCATCGAGATTGGCCGTTGAAGTTAAGGAATGGGTAATCCTTTTATGAGCGTTTACTGAAATCGTATCAGTTTTGTAGCCCACATAACTGATGACCATTTTTTTGTATTCGGGCTTATACGCAATTTCGAAATTTCCGTCAAAATCGGTCACCGTTCCAATTTGCGTGTTTAGCCAGTAAACATTTGCCCCACTCAGCGGAACTTCTTTGTTGTTTACATTTTCAGTAATAGTTCCCGTCAATTTTTCCTGTGAAAAAACACAGAGTGGGAATAAAAGGGCTATAAATATGTAGTTTTTCATATAATGTTATAAATTTTTATACTGTGACTTAAGACGGTAGGACAGAAGACGTAGGACAAAATTTTATATTCGTCATACGTCATATGTCTTAAAGTCCTATGTCAATTTTCAATCAATTTTTGCAGCGCGCAATCGCAATGCGTTTGTAATTACCGAAACCGAGCTGAAACTCATTGCCAGCGCGGCGATCATCGGCGATAATAATATTCCAAAAACCGGAAAGAGCACCCCTGCGGCAATAGGCACGCCGAGTACGTTATAAATTAAAGCGAAAAAGAGGTTTTGTTTAATGTTGCCCATCACCTTTTCACTTAGATGAAACGCTTTTACAATACCGTGCAGATCGCCTTTCACCAAGGTTATTCCGGCACTTTCAATGGCCACATCGGTTCCGGTTCCCATCGCGATGCCCACATCGCTTTTTGCCAAGGCGGGCGCATCGTTTATCCCGTCGCCGGCCATTGCAACTATTTTGCCTTCGGCGTGCAGTTTTTCAACTATTTCCAGTTTGTCCTGCGGAAGCATTTCAGCTTGGAAATCGGCGAGATTTAATTCGGCGGCTACAGCTTTTGCGGTGTCGTGGTTATCGCCCGTAAGCATTATAACCTGAATTCCTTTTTTCTGAAGTTCGTTGATTGCTTTTTTACTGGTTTCCTTTATTTTATCGGCAATCACAACGAAGCCAACCACTTTTCCATCAACGGAAAGCATTGGCACTGTTTTGCCTTTTTTCTGTTCTTCTGAAACTTGCTTTTGAAGTGCTTCGGAAATATCCGCGCCAGCTTCCTGCATCATTTTTTCGTTCCCGAGGGCAATCTTTTTGCCGTTGAGAGTTCCGGTCACCCCTTTTCCGGTAACCGAATTAAAATCGGTAGTTTTTAAAACTTCGGAATTCTTTTCCTTTCCGTATTTAACAGTAGCATCTGCCAGTGGATGTTCGCTGTTTTGATTGAGCGAAACGATATATTGAAGCACTTCCTCTTCCGAAATATTTTCCGCAGCGCCAACTTTTTCAACAGACGGTTTTCCTTCGGTAATCGTTCCGGTTTTATCAATTATCAAAACGTCAATTTTATTTAGCGTTTCAAGCGCTTCGGCGTTTTTGATCAGTACGCCGCTTTGTGCGCCCTTTCCTACTCCAACCATAACGGACATTGGAGTTGCGAGCCCCAAGGCACACGGACAGGCAATTATCAAAACCGCAATCGCGTTTACCAAGGCATATACGTATCTTGGCTCGGGCCCAAATACCGCCCAAACGATAAAGGTGATTATTGAAACCAAAACCACAATCGGTACAAACCAGCCCGAAATTTTATCGGCCAGTTTTTGGATAGGCGCGCGGCTTCGGCTTGCTTTGTTCACCATTTCAATGATTTGGGAAAGCAGAGTATCGCTTCCCACTTTTTCGGCTTTCATTACAAAAGTCTGTTGCCCATTGATGGTGCCCGAACTTACTTTATCCCCCTCGGCTTTTGAAACGGGCACGGGTTCGCCCGTAATCATCGACTCGTCAACGGAGCTTTCGCCTTCTAAAATACTTCCGTCCACGGGAATTTTTTCGCCCGGTTTTACGCGGAGTTTATCACCAACCTCAATTTTATCGATTGCAATGGTTTCCTCTTTTCCATCAACGATTCGCACGGCTTTGTTTGGCGCCAGTTTCAATAATTCCTTTACTGCGGAATTGGTGCGGTTGTGTGCGCGCGCTTCCAAAACCTGGCCCATTAAAACCAAGGTGAGAATTACCGTTGCCGCTTCAATATAAACGTGTACGGTGCCCGATTCGGTTTTAAATTGGTCTGGGAAGAAATCTGGAAATAGCATCCCGAAAACACTGAAAAGCCAAGCCACCCCAGCGCCAATCCCGATGAGGGTAAACATATTGAGATTCCAGGTTTTGATGGAGCGATAGGCCCGTTCAAAAAACATCCAAGTGGCGTAAAAAACCACAGGAATTGAAAGGCCGAGTTGTATCCAATTCCAAGTGCTCATTGGCATCCAATCGTACAACGGATTGTTTGGAATCATTTCGGACATTGCTATTATAAAGATTGGAATTGTGAAAATTATCGCAATCCAAAACTTTTTCAACAACTTTTTATACGATTTGTTTTCGGCAGATTCGTCGGCCTCTTTTGGTACCAAATCCATTCCGCAGATGGGGCAGGAACCCGGTTCGTCGCGAATTACTTCGGGATGCATTGGGCAGGTGTATTCTGTAGCAGTATTGGCCGAAGTTTTTACTTCTTCCACCAAATCCATTCCGCAGACTGGGCAATCGCCGGGTTTGTCGTAGGTTTTTTCGCCTTCGCAATGCATCGGGCAATAAAAGGTTCCCGTACTTGGTTGCTTCGCTCTTTTTTCTTCTTTTTTCTTTTTGTGTTTTTGCGCGGCCTCGGCATCGTCGGGAAGGGAAATACTGTAACTTCCGCCGTCGTCTTCCAATGCTTTTTCAAAAACTTCCAATGGAATATGTTTTTCCATTTCAATTACCGCTTCGGCTTTTTCAAGGTTTACCGATGCTTTTGAAACGCCTTCAATTTCACTTAAAGTTTGTTCCACATGGCTTCGGCAGCCGTTGCAGGTCATTCCGTGTATTTTATATGTGTGTGTCATTTTTTTTAGGTGTTAGACATAAGACGTGAGATATAGATCGTCTTGTTTCCTCTTTCTATATTAAAAATGTAATAATCAGCCCTCCCGCAAGCCATAGGTAGCAGAAAAATGCTGCGTATTTTAGAATGTTCTCAAGCAGTTTGCTCTTTGGCGCCATTTCAGCCATTTTGTATTCAACATCTTTCTTTCTGAAAAAAACCGAGATATATCAACCCGGCAGAAATAATCAAAAAAGCCAGGTTGAGATAAAAGGTATAATTGAATTTGAAATATTCGGTATCAGTGATTTTTACTTGGGAAGGGTCCGGCAGCGCACCAAAAATATCGAATGCATAATGCAGCGCCAACGAGGCTCCAATCAGGGAAGTGAATAGTAGAAAAAGAATAAAAAGGCTCATTTTCCATCCGTAATATTTCGCATTAATCCGCAGAATTGGAAAAACTACCAAATCACTAAAAATAAAGGCCATTACACCAGCAAAACTGACGCCTTTTCCGAAGAGAAGCGCAGCCAGCGGAATATTTCCCATGGAGCCAATAAAGGTTAGAAAAGCTGCGACTGGCCCCACGACTACGTGTTCCAAAATTTCAAGAAAAGTAAAATCCGTATTTCCGTTACCACTGTTTATAAACAAGGTTTGAAAGAAGGAATCTGGCACAAAAACCGCCACAATTCCGGCAATGGTAAAGCCCACGGTTACGTCTTTCCAAACCATCGCCCATTCCATTTTGTATTGTTTGGCCACTTTTGCCCAACCTTTTTCCGAAGCTATTTTCTTTTTCCAATCGGTGCTTTGCTTTTCATCTTCCCCTTCGTTCTCTTTCAAGTTTTTTCGGGCGTTTTCTATGAGCTTTTTTGGGTTTATTAGACGAATCAGCAACCAGCTTATAAGTATCAAAATAATTCCGCCCACGTATTCGCCAACCACAAATTGCCAGCCAAGAAATATGGAAATTATGATTCCCAACTCGATAACAAGATTGGTGGAAGCCAATAAAAACGCGATGGAGGAAACAAAACTCGCTCCTTTTTTAAAGAGGGATTTGGCACTGGCCAAAGCGGCAAAGCTGCACGAACTGCTTATAAAACCGAAAAAAGTTCCCAACAATACACTTTTGTTTTCCTTTTCGCCCATGGTTTTTTGCATCCGTTTTTCGGTTACAAAAACCTGTATCATACTGCTGATGATATAGCCCAAAACGAACGCCCACAGTGCCATCCAGAAAAATCCGGCGGTGGTATAGGCGGCTTCGCCCCATTGTTTTAGAAAGTCTTGCATTTGGTAAAGATTTGATAGAATACAAATTAAGTACTCCGAAGGAATTTGGAGTTTTAATCATAAGATGCCCGTCTTTACGGGCATAAAATCAAATCAGGAAAGTCTCGTACAGAATGTTTAAATCCTGCTCGAGAGGAGGTGGACTGTAATCCGCATAGAAGATTTTTTCAGCCGAAATTATTTCTACTTCCTGCAGCACAAACACGGAAACGAAAGTAGCCACAAAGGCTTTGTTCAATTTTACGTCAAAGGAAGCTTTGGCGAAATTATCGTCGGTTTGAATTTTGGTGATGTGATTTTTACAACAGTCGTGGGCTTCGGGTGCCGCAGTTTCATTATTACAATCAGAATCTAAGGTTTCTTCGGCCATTCCGCAGGAAAGATGTTTTTCGCCCAAAGTTATTTTGGCCACCATCTCCATCCCACTGCAAAAATGCTGTGCATAGGCTATCCCCGAACTGCTGGCGAGCATCAGTATGGATAGGAATATGGAAATGGTTTTTTTCATGCTTTCGCAAAAATACGAATATTATTTAAGAAAGTTTATGAGTTTAGGTGTTTATCCCGCCCCAAAAGGAGAGAGTCTATTGCTCCCTTTAGGGCTGGGGCAGGTTTTGAAGTTTAGAACTTACTTCCGCTACAGTTCCTAAATACTGCTTACTTAATCTCAGCATCCACCCTTCCACACTTTAGCATTATATCGCCAAAATATGGGTTTAGAATATCTCTGCTGCTGCTTATCCAATATGCACCCTTATTGTTAAAGGCCATTGGGCAATATTGCTTGTAAAGCATGCCGGACTTTAAAGTTCCCTGAAGCATTTTTTCCATTCCCATGCTCAAAGGTTCAAAATTTTCGCGCTGCACTTTGATGTCTTCAGAAGCTGCCATTGCCGCTACGGCATTTTGCGTGGTTTCTTCGGCGTTCATTTCCTTTAAAAGCAACTCCAGTTTTGCTGCTTCGGCTTGAGTTTTGGCGGCATCGGTATTTAACAAGGCGGCTTCCACTTGCAGGTATTGGTCAAAGATTGCCTCTACCTTTGGGTCATTGAATTCTGCCTCTGTCTGGGCTATTTCATAGGTTTTGACTTCGGCTTCGGTGGTATCGACCGTTACAACTTCCGGTTCGGTTTGTTTGGCATTGTCTTTACAGGACGAAATGGTAATTGCAACGATAGCGATGAGAATAAGCGATAATTTTTTCATATTCAGTTAAATTTTAGAATTGCAAATGTATCAAAAATTCAACGTGATTTGTATTTCTGAAAATAAAAAGCCGGAAGCAGGATCAGCAAAAACAGCGGTTGTATCAAAAATCTTCTTACGTAAAACAACACGAAATGCCCGCTGGATTCTTCCGAAGTGAAAATGATGAAACTGAAAGCCATAAAAAGAATTGCAAAAAGAAAGCTGTAAAGTATTAAGGATAGCTTGATAATGCCCCTATCCTGAAAAACCAGCCAAAGGATAGCCAAGGAAATGATCGTATTGAGCAAAAAACGCAGTGCAATTCCTGTTTGCAGTGCAAAAGTATCCATTTCGGGCAAGGGCATGGACTTGTAATCCATTTCAAAAAAATGCAGCAGCGGATCGTAAAACAAGGTATCCTCAAAAGTGCGGATCAGCACCAGCAAGGCAGCCAATGCAAAAATTCCTAGTACTTTCAGAACTTTATTCATTGGGCGAATTTGGTTTTAGCATCCGCACCCAGACCATCCATAAAACGAAGACCATACTATAGATTATGCCGGGAAAAACGACGGAATGCAAAATATTTTCGTGCTGGGGATATTTGTACAGGGCAACGGTAAGTATGGCGACGCGCAGTATATTCACAATATAAATCAGGACAGCGCCCGCGAATAAAAAGAATACTGTTTTTTTGAAATTTTCCGCAAAAGCGATGATGAAGGCAACAAACAGAATAATTACACTTATGGAATTGCAGCCTTCCACAATATTTACGGTGTAGTTCCCATCTATGGTCAAAAGCATTCCCTGCACCACAGTATCTGGCGTCAAGGTTGCGCTGTAGCCAAAGGTGTCAAGCACCGCGGCACTTTGCCTTGCAACCAGGTTTGTTATAAAATCGGGAAAGTAATTGCCGTTTACGGAAGTTTTCAAATATAAGCCATAACCGGCGCTAAGCAGCAGATAGGTGCCCAAAAACAGCACCACAAAACGGACAACGGCCTTATATTTCTTAAAGAGTTCTTTCAAAAAAAGATTTTCTGTTTTTCAGACTTTACAATGTTATACCAACAAATTTTTTAATGCGAAAATGTCGATTTGAAAATTTCCCGATTTAACAAAAATACAGGAATTGTTTTTGGCGTTTGTTATGGTTTTGAAATACTTTTGCCAAAGTAATCAAGATACTTAAACCTATGCCTTTTTCACATTTAAAGCCCAAAGTAAAGACTATTCTCTCGAATGAAAACGAGCCCACGGCGCAACGCTTAAAAGAGGTTTGCGAATTGCTGCAGTCCTCGGTGGGTTACTACGATTGGGTCGGGTTCTATTTCGCCAATGAAGCTGAAAAAACGCTTCATCTAAAAGCTTTCGCAGGCGAACCGACGGACCACACCGTTATTCCTTTCGGAAAGGGGATTTGTGGACAGGTGGCCGTTAGCAACCAAAACTTTGTAGTGCCGGACGTTAAGGCGCAGGACAACTACATCGCGTGCAGCATAACCGTGAAATCTGAAATCGTGATTCCGCTTTTTAAAGATGGAAAAAACATAGGCCAGATTGACATAGATTCCCACGTAGAAGATCCTTTTTCTGCGGAAGACGAGCTATTTTTGGAATGGGTAAACTCAGAAGTTGCGGAGATACTTTAGGATTTTTAATCTAAAATTTTTGCGCAACTTCTTCCAAAATTACAAATTACAAATTCCAAATTCCAAAAAAATAAACTTTTCTCCCTCCCTTGGTGAGAGCCGGGGTGTGGCTTTTGGAATTTGGAATTTAAGAGCTTGGTGCTTTTTTAGAATTTGGGATTTAAAAAATTTTGGAATTTGCGCAGCCTACATTCCCGTCCGGATCGCCTCTACCGGATCCAGTTTTGAGGCTGAGATTGCCGGCAGTATTCCTGAGATTAAACCGATGGCCGCAGAAATTGCCGTGCCGATGAACATATTCCACGGGGATAGTACAAATTCAAAATCGCCCGTAAAACTGGAGGCTATTATTGAAACGATAAACACCAAAAACAAACCAATCAATCCGCCTATTACGGCAAGGATTACCGCTTCAAACAAAAATTGAAAAAGAATAAATTTGTTCTTCGCACCCAAGGACTTCTGAATCCCAATCAGATTGGTCCGTTCCTTTACACTCACGAACATAATATTCGCAATCCCGAAACCGCCAACGAGCAACGAAAACCCACTTATAACGAGCCCGATTACGTTCATGGTTCCCGTAATCTCATCAATAAAATCGGCGAAGCCTTGTAGCTGGTTGATGAAAAAATTGCTTGTCTGGTCAGGTTTCAATCCCCGTTTTGTCCGCAGTTGTTGATTGAGCATCGCCTTGAATTCGGCAATGTCCACGTCTTTTTCGGGCTTTATTACTATCTGCGGAAACGTATTTTTGTTGTTATCGCCATAAATTCTTCGAACCACATTTACTGGCATCCAAATGGAAGTGTCCTTGGAATTTCCAAATAAACCGGCTCCTTCCTTTTCCAATACACCAATAACCTTGAATTTCCTTCCGTAAACTCGCACTTCTTTGCCAATTGCGGTTGCGGCGTCGCCAAAAAGCTGCTTGGCAATCTCATCACCCAAAACCACAACCATGGAACCACTATTTGACTCTGAGCCGTTAAAAAAACGGCCTTCGGAAAGTTGCAGCGATTCTATGTAATAATAGCTATCGGTTACCGCGCCAATTGGCACGTTATCTACTTGCCTATCTTCATATTTTACGCTCTCATTCGGTACGTTCAGGGTAAAGGTTGCAGCTTCAATGTTTGGAGTATTTCTTTCGAGATATTGGTATTCATCAAAAGTTACATCGGGGAATTGTTGCCATTTCCAACGCGGAATATCGGTCGGGCCAAAATTGAAACGCATGATGATAATCGTACTGTTGTCCAGCCCGCTGATGCTGCCCTCAATTTCACGCTTTAAGGAATCAACCGCCGCCAAGACCGCGATAATGGAAAAAATCCCAATGGTTACGCCCACCAATGAGAGGAAGGTCCGCAATTTATTGTTCCGAAGCGCATTTAGCGCAAAATTGAAACTTTCCTTTAAAACGCGAAGATATATTAGCATTTAAGAGTTTAGATTAATGATTGACGATTTTCGATTTCGTCCCGATTGCTATCGAGATCGATTTCAAAAAGGGTTAATAAAATTATGAAAAGTAAGACGTTTTCTCTTTGCTTATGTTACAAATTTACTATGCAATTATGTACTTTTGCACCTGCTTGCCAAAAAAGGTAGGCCTTAATTTTCAATAATGAACAATTCCAAAAAAATTAAGTCGGCTTTAATTTCCGTTTTCAGCAAGGACGGGCTCGCCCCCATTGTTAAAAAACTTCACGAACAAAACGTAAAAATATACTCTACGGGAGGCACCGAAAAATTCATCAATGATCTTGGTA
Organism: Aequorivita vladivostokensis; assembly: GCF_000952855.1. GTDB lineage: Bacteria > Bacteroidota > Bacteroidia > Flavobacteriales > Flavobacteriaceae > Aequorivita > Aequorivita vladivostokensis. The sequence goes on from NZ_JSVU01000005.1 coordinate 276,114, forward strand.
TCGAGGTGATTGCGGTGGAAGATATAACCGATTACCCCTCGATTTTGGGGGGTCGTGTAAAGACCCTGCATCCAAAGGTTTTTGGCGGAATCTTGAACCGTCAGGACCACGAAGGCGATGTTGCCGAAATGGAGCAATACAACATTCCGCAGATTGATGCCGTGATTGTGGATTTGTACCCTTTTGAAAAAACGGTCGCTTCGGGCGCTTCGGAAGCGGATATTATTGAAAAGATTGACATAGGCGGCATTTCCTTGATTCGCGCAGCAGCGAAAAATTTTAAGGACACCATTTGCGTTTCCTCGGTTGACGATTACGCTGAATTTTTGGAATTGATTTCAGCAAACAATGGCGAAATTTCCTTGAAGGACCGGAAGCGTTTTGCCGCAAAATCCTTTAACGTTTCCTCAAATTACGATACCGCGATTTTTAATTATTTCAACAAAGAAGAAAAATTACCTGCTTTTAAATTAAGTGAAACCAATGGGCAGGAACTTCGCTACGGCGAAAACCCGCACCAAAAAGGTTTTTTCTTTGGAAATTTTGATGAAATGTTCACCAAGCTCCACGGCAAGGAATTGAGTTACAACAACCTTTTGGACGTTGATGCCGCGGTAAATTTGATGAACGAATTCAAGGGCGAAGCCCCAACGTTCGCAATTTTAAAACACAACAATGCCTGTGGAATTGCACAACGCGAGACCGTGCAACAGGCCTATATGGCTGCTTTGGCGGGCGATCCGGTTTCTGCCTTCGGCGGAATTTTGATCAGCAATGTTGAAATTGACGAAGCTACCGCCAATGAAATCCACGATCTTTTCTGCGAAGTGGTCATCGCTCCTTCTTTTTCAGCGAAAGCGCAGGAAATTTTGGAAGGAAAAAAGAACCGGATTTTGTTGGTACAAAAAGAAATTGAACTACCTTCAACAACCGTTAGAACTTGTTTGAACGGCGTTTTGGTCCAGGATAAAGACAATATTACAGACAGTGCCGAAATTTTAACGCACGCCACAAACAATAAACCCAATCCACAGGAGTTAGAAGACTTGTTGTTCGCTTCAAAAATTTGCAAGCACACAAAGTCAAACACCATCGTTTTGGCAAAGGGAAAACAACTTTGCGCCAGCGGAACGGGCCAAACCAGCCGCGTTGATGCGTTACGGCAAGCCATAGAAAAAGCACAATCCTTTAATTTTAACCTTGAGGGAGCCGTGATGGCGAGCGATGCTTTTTTCCCGTTTCCCGATTGTGTGGAAATTGCGGACAAGGCGGGAATTACAGCGGTAATCCAGCCCGGAGGGTCAATCAAGGACCAATTGAGCATCGATTATTGCAACGAAAATGAAATGGCAATGGTATTTACCGGAACGCGCCATTTTAAGCATTAAATTTTATTACATTTGTTAAAAACCAAACTTAACACGTTAACTTTCAACACCACCGACTTACACTATGGGATTTTTTGACTTCCTGACTGAAGAAATAGCCATTGACCTTGGTACCGCAAATACCCTGATAATCCATAACGATAAAGTTGTTGTGGACGCCCCCTCGATTGTTGCACGCGACCGAACTACGGGGAAAATAATTGCCGTGGGCCGTGAAGCCGCGATGATGCAGGGAAAAACCCACGAAAACATTAAGACAATCCGCCCTTTGAAAGACGGGGTGATTGCAGATTTTGACGCGAGTGAAAAGATGATAAATATGTTCATCAGCGACATTCCCGCGTTGAAGAAGAAATGGCTAAAACCTTCGTTGCGGATGGTGGTCTGTATTCCCAGCGGAATTACCGAAGTGGAAATGCGCGCGGTAAAGGAAAGTGCCGAACGCGTTAACGGAAAGGAAGTGTATTTGATCCACGAACCCATGGCAGCCGCCATCGGTATTGGGGTTGACATCATGCAGCCCAAGGGAAATATGGTCGTGGACATAGGAGGTGGAACCACCGAAATTGCCGTAATCGCCCTTGGCGGAATTGTTTGCGACAAATCCATAAAAATTGCGGGTGACGTTTTTACGAATGATATCGTGTATTATATGCGCACCCAACACAACCTTTATGTGGGCGAGCGTACTGCGGAAAAAATAAAAATCCAAATTGGAGCCGCGACCGAAGATCTTGAGCTGCCGCCAGACGAAATGGACGTGCAGGGGCGCGATTTGCTTACGGGAAAACCGAAACAGGTTCAAACTTCTTACAGGGAAATTGCAAAAGCGTTGGACAAATCCATCCTTCGAATTGAGGATGCGGTCATGGAAACCCTTTCGCAAACCCCGCCGGAACTTGCGGCCGATATTTACAACACCGGAATCTATCTTGCCGGCGGTGGATCGATGCTTCGCGGGCTCGACAAAAGGCTTTCGCAAAAAACCGATCTTCCGGTTTACATTGCCGAAGATCCGTTGCGCGCCGTGGTTCGCGGTACAGGAATTTGCTTAAAAAACCTGAACAAGTACAAAAGCGTGCTGATTAAATAATTTTTCGGAAGAGACATTTTCCCTGAAAAATTTAAAAAATAGTTGCCCATTTATGGCGTTGCTCGCAATAGAAAGCAGAATTTATTAACCCCACAAAGCAATGCAGCAGATTATATATTTCTTTATTCGGAATAAAAATTTCCTGTTGTTTGCCGTGCTTTTTACAATTTCCGTAGCGCTTACCATCCAGACGCACAATTACCACAACGACAAATATATTAGCTCCGCCAATTTTATCACGGGCGGTATTTATACTTTCAGAAACAACATTACGGATTATTTCAATCTCGGAAAGGAAAACGAACAGCTGCTCCAGGAGAATTTAATGCTTCGGAAAAAGCTGGACCAATTCAAGGAAGTGATAGCCGTTGAAAAACTGGACAGTACGGGGCTTCCCAACAAATTCAGCTATTTCACGGCGCGGGTAATAAACAACAACTATTCAAAAACCAAAAACCAGCTTACCATCGACAAAGGCCGAAAGGACAGCATCAAAATTGACCTGGGCGTTATTTCTTCCAAAGGAATCGTGGGCATTGTGAGCGATGTTTCTGAAAATTACGCCACCGTCCAATCTATTCTGAATACTCAAAGCAGAATTAATGCAAAACATAAAAATTCCGGTCATTTCGGTTCCCTTAAATGGAATACAGAGAATCCAAATGTTGTACAGTTGGTTGATATACCAAGACTTGCTCCACTTGCAAAAGGTGATACGATTGTAACCGGTGGGCGTTCCACCATTTTTCCGGAAGGAATCCTGATAGGCACGGTAAAGGATTTTCACTTGGATAACGATGACAATTACTATTATGTGAATATTGACCTTTTCAATGATATGACGAGCTTGGAGCACGTGTATCTAATTGAAAATAACGAAGCAGCGGAAATATTGAATTTGGAAAAAGGAGTGGAAGATGTCGAACAGTGATATCCTTATAAATATCGTCCGTTTTGTGGTGTTGGTTTTCCTTCAGGTGCTACTGCTCAATAATGTGAATCTGGCAGGATATATCAATCCGTACCTCTATATTTTATTCATAATACTCTATCCGCTTGACGGCAATAAGGGACTTTTGATATTTCTCAGTTTTCTTTTGGGCCTTTCCATAGATATTTTTGAGGATTCGGGCGGGGTTCACGCCGCGGCCTGTGCCTTTATAGCGTACATACGGCCTGTGGTTTTAAAATATTCTTTCGGTGTAAGTTATGAATACAATAGCGTCAAAATTAGAAAAGCCGACCCCATGGAACGGCTTACTTATATTGCGTCCTTGGTTTTAATGCATCATTTTGTGATGTTTTCCTTGGAAATTTTTAGCTTTAAACATATACTGCTATTGTTGAAATCTACGTTATTTGCCGGAATTTTTACCATTATCGTGGTTGTGTGCACTATGATTCTTTTTAATAAAAAATCGTAATGAGGAAAATTGTTTTAATAGGGTTGGTTTTGTTGAGCGGGGTGCTTTTCGCCGCGCGGCTTTTCTATTTGCAAGTGTATGATGCCTCTTCAGATTCGCTTTCGCAGAACAGCGCTATCAAAGTGATGTACGATTATCCGCAGCGTGGGTATATGTTTGACAGAAATATGAAACTTTTGGTGTCCAACCAGCCTTCGTATGACGTAATGGTGATACCGCGCGATGTGAAACCGCTGGATACGCTGGAATTTTGTAGTCTGCTGAAAATTACGAAGGAAGATTTTAAGGAAATTCTCCATAAAGCCCGGGTATATTCACCCAGATTGCCTTCGGTAGTAATTCCCCAGTTGAACAAGGCCGATTATGCTTCCCTTTCAGAAAAAATGTATAAATATGAAGGGTTTTACATCCAGCGTCGTTCCCTTCGCGAATACCAAGTGGACCATTCGGCAAATGTGATGGGTTACATAGCCGAAGTTAACAACGCCATTATAGAGAAAAATCCGTACTACCAAATGGGTGAACTTATTGGTACGGCTGGCGTTGAAAAGGAATATGAAGAAGTACTGCGGGGCGTAAAAGGTGTAAAATATATTCAAAAAGATCGCTTCAACAGAGATATAGGCCCCTACAAAGATGGAATTTTTGACACCTTGCCAGAACGCGGAAACGATATTCAATTGACCATTGATGCGACGCTTCAAAAATACGGACAGGAATTGATGATCCATAAGCGCGGTGGAATTGTGGCCATTGAACCCGAAAGTGGAGAAATCCTCGCCTTGGTTACCGCACCGAGTTACGACCCTTCTTTATTGGTGGGACGTGACCGTTCAAAAAATTTCACCAGATTGTGGTATGACACCCTTGCCAAACCATTATACGATAGGGTTTTAATGGGGGAATATCCGCCTGGTTCCCCTTTTAAAACGCTTACCGCCTTAGTAGGTCTTCACGAAAATGCGATTGACATGGACGATGTTGTAGGCTGCACCGGTGGTTACCATTTTGGGAGAAGGGTTCTTCGCTGTCACCATAGAGGGCCGGTCGCTATGGTTTCGGGGATTGCAAATTCCTGTAATACCTACTTCTGTACCGTTTATAAAAAAATCATGGATACCTACCCCACCCCACAAGAAGGGATAGATGCCTGGCGAAGGGATTTGATGAGTTTCGGCCTTGGCGACTTTTTGGGCTATGACCTTCCAAGTGGCAAAAGAGGGAATATTCCAACTTCGGCATACTATAATAAAATCCACGATTTCCCAACCCACAATTGGTCTTCTTTGGCAACCATTTCGAACGCTATTGGGCAGGGCGAGGTTTTGCTTACGCCCATGCAAATGGCCAACTTTACGGCGGCCATTGCGAACAGGGGCTATTATTACACACCTCATGTTATTAAGAATATTATTGGGCCCGATACCATTCCCCAGAAATTTAAGGAAAAGCATTACACCACGGTTGAACCGGAATATTTTGAACCAGTGGTTGAGGGGATGTTCCAGGTGTATGAACGGGGTACGGCCTCATCCATAAGAGTACCGGGCATCGAGGTGTGCGGGAAAACTGGAACCGCTGAAAATTTCACCAGAATTGACGGCAAACGCGTCCAACTTACGGACCATTCCATCTTTGTGGCCTTTGCCCCCAAGGACAACCCAAAAATCGCGATTGCGGTATTTGTGGAAAACGGATATTGGGGCTCGCGATGGGCGGGACGCATTGCAGGCCTTATGATTGAAAAATACCTCAAGGGCGAAATAACCCGAACCGACATGGAAAAATATGTACTGGAAGGCAGTCTGGAAGCAGAATACGCCAAACCTTACAGTGGCCAACCTTTCTCAATAAACCGATAATGGCTGGAAGCAGAACTTACGTACGCTTTGATTGGCTGATGATTTTTATGTACATCGCCCTTGTAATTATGGGCTGGATAAACATTTACTCTGCCTCCTTGAGCGATACCGCAAAAGGGTTTTGGGATTTTGACCAGATCTACGCCCGACAGTTTATGTTTATAGGGTTTAGCATACTTCTTATAATATTTTTGCTCGCCATAGAATCAAAATTTTACGAAAAATTTGCTAGTGTCTTCTATATCATCTCGTTGGTATCGCTTTTAGGGCTTTTTGTTTTCGGAAAGAATATTTCGGGAGCTACCTCTTGGTACACTTTCGGAAGTTTCAGTCTTCAACCCAGTGAATTTGCAAAAGCGGCAACTGCATTGGCGCTCGCTAAATACGTGAGCGATATACAAACTAATATGCAGGAACTGAAACATCAAATTGCGGCCTTTATCATCATAGCGCTGCCTGCAATTTTGATTGTGCCACAGCCCGATCCGGGAAGTGCCCTTATTTATGCAGCCTTTGTATTTCCGCTTTACAGAGAAGGATTGCACGGGGTCTATCTTCTTCTAGGTCTCTTTGGTGTAATGCTGTTTGTATCTACCCTCGCATTTGGCGCGGTTTGGGTTGCCGTGGCCATTGTACTCATTGGCAGTATTATTTTCTTCAGAAATCGAAAAAAACGTCCCAGTATTATTAAATATGTTTTAATTGCGGCGGGGTGTATTGCCTTTGCTTTTTCAGTGAGCTATATTTTCAACAACATGTTTGAACAGCGGCACCGCGACCGATTCAACATTGTTTTAGGAAAAGAGGTAGATGCGCGCGGAATTGGCTACAACACACACCAAAGCGAGATTGCAATTGCCAACGGTGGCTGGCTAGGCAAAGGTTGGACGCAGGGAACGCAAACAAAGGGCAATTTCGTTCCCGAACAGCATACCGATTATATTTTCAGCACGGTGGGCGAAGAATGGGGCTTTGTAGGAAGTATGGTCGTGGTTTTGCTATTTGTGGGACTCATACTTCGTATTATTTTTAAAGCCGAAAAACAGAAATCACAATTCGGAAGGGTGTATGGCTACAGTGTTGCCGCTATTTTATTTTTTCACTTTTTCGTGAATGTGGGAATGGTATTAGGTATTTTCCCAACCGTGGGGATTCCGCTGCCGTTCTTTAGTTACGGCGGCTCCGCACTTTGGGGCTTTACTATTTTGCTGTTTATTTTTGTGAAATTGGACGGGGCGAATTATCACTACTCTTAAATCGAAAGCAGAAATCGAAAACGAAATCGAAACTGTATCACTACTGCAAACTGCGACTGAGACTGAAACTGAAACTGGGACTAAAAAACTATCTCCGCCCCCAAGCTCGCAAGTCTATCATCGACTCCAAATTATTCTCAATGGAATCCGGCAGTTGTGGGAAAAAATCAATTCCTGTTTTGGCTTCCACTTCGTCTATGGAAACAACGTATTCATAAAAAGATTCGCTGGAAGGCTTATTCGGAATTAAAAAGGCTACGGCCTTATATTCACCATTGGAAAAGTAAACAACAATTTTATAAAATTCGTTCGGCACCGAAACATTTTCTTCGCCGATGGTTTTCATTTTTCCTTTTAAAACGCCGCCCGTTACCACATACACACCGTCATATTTTTCGGCCCAATAGCGAACTTTTTGTTCCAGTCGGTTCCAGATGCCGGCATTAAAATCGTGGTCTTGCGGACTTATGTTACTGGTCAAAAACGTTTCGTTATAGGCTTCAAAGGACATCCTTCTGTCGCCAGCTGGAACCAAATGGCCGCGATCGTAACCCGAATTCTTATAATTGCGCCAATCCGCAGATTTTGTTTTCACCTTTTTGTCTTCAATAAAATAGGGTCGCTCAAATTCATTTTTAGTCAAATCACTTTGCTTCAATTCATAAGCTACCCACTCCGACTGTTCATTTTCTTCGGAATAGGATAGGGTAAAATAGTTGTGTTTTACGATGGCTCCGGTAGTTGAGGCGGGAAGGAAAGTATCGTCAAATTCATTTGAATTATCGTGCTTTACCACAGAAGTGTCAGCAACTGAAGTATCATCCTTTTCGAATAAATCGTCAGCATAATAAAGTACAACTGTTACGATTATAATAACTAAGGGGTATATGTATTTTCGGTTCATTTAAATTTTTTTAAGCGTTCCTCACATCCATCGCATCGCGCAGGGCATTTCCTATTAGCATAAAAGCTGTTACAAGGCTCATAATGGCCAGTCCGGGAATAAGGGCAAGGTAGGGTTTTCCCAAAATAATATAGGCATAATGGTCTTTTATGATGCCGCCCCAACTGGGCATGGGTGGTTGGGCGCCGATACCCAAGAACGACAGACCGCTTTCAATGAGAATTGCACCCGCAAAATTGGCCGCCGAAATGATTATAACAGGCGCCATACTATTGGGCAAAATATGTTTTACGATTATTCTGAAATCATTAAACCCCAACGCCCGGGCAGCGGTAACATATTGCATCTGTTTTACGCCCATTACCTGCCCGCGGACCACACGGGCAACTTCTACCCACATAGTAAGCCCGACGGCGATAAAAACCTGCCAAAAACCCTTCCCCAGGGCTAAGGTAATAGCAATCACCAAAAGTAAAGTTGGAATAGACCAAGTAACGTTTATGAGCCACATTATAGCAGCATCCACTTTTCCGCCAAAATAACCTGCAATGGCACCCAGGGTGATTCCGATTACCAATGAAATGAAAACCGCAACAAACCCGATAGCCAAAGATATGCGGATCCCAATGAGCATTCGGCTCAACAAATCGCGGCCGTATTTATCGGTACCGAGGAGGAACTTTTTTTCGGAAATGTATTTCTGCGGAATTTCTTCTACGGAAGAAGCATCTGGGAAAAGTGAAAGCGCATATTCCTTCTGCAAACCTTCGGTTCCGTCCGGCGTGTATTCGGTTATTTCAATGGTATTTTTCTTTAAAACGTATTTTGAAACAGGAATCTCGGTATCGGCATTCTTTTTTCCGAAGAAAAAAACGGACAAAGGATTTTGTTTTTCAACGGCTGCGGGAATCGTGAGCATTTGCACCGAAAATCCCGGGTTCTTGGAATGTATGGAAAGATGCATCTGATTGGCGTTCTGCGAATTGTCTGGTGCAAGGGCGTACGCAAATATTGCAACCAAAACACAGAGCGTTAAAAAGCCCAAACTGAAAACGCCCCAAAAGTTTTTTTTGAACTTTTGGAGCGCTATCTGGGTTAATGAAGTGGAGTTTTTCACACTTCAAATTTAGTAAAATTTAGCGTGTTTCATTCAGAAACCCGTATTCGGTTTTACTATAATTAGTTTTTAATATCGGCAACTTTTTTGGCCTTGATATTATTGAGTTTTAAGTCTTCCAATACGTGGACAGCTTCTTCTACATACATATCCTTGCTTAGATTTTTATGCCATCTTTTGCGCTTTTCGGATAGGGTGGTGTCCTGCTTCATTAGCGCGGTTTCATACGGCAAGGATTCAAAAGTGAGGTGATTGTCGTATTCATCAATGGCATCAAAACGCTCGGTTTCCTTTTTGCGCTGCTCTATTTCGGCGCTGTATTTATCAAAATTCAAATTCACTACTTTTTCATCCCGACGCTCCTTAATCCAGCGTGCATTATCATCTATTAATTTCAACTGTTCATTCTGTGCCATTCGTGCCTTACTTTTCTCTATAGTTTCATCATAATCAATATAACCATCCCAAACATCATATTTTGCCGCATCAATTTTATCATAAGGAAGTGGATTATCGTAATCTCTTTCGCCCACATCAATGTAACTGTAACGATCTGGCATCACTACATCGCTTTTTACGCCTTCCAACTGCGTAGAACCTCCGTTGACGCGATAGAATTTTTGGGAAGTTATCTTTAAAGCGCCCAAATCGCCCAAATCGTTTTTGCGGAGCCACTGGTTTAGGTCAATCACATTTTGGACCGTTCCCTTTCCGTAGGTCTGCTTGCTTCCCAAGATAATGGCGCGCTTGTAGTCCTGCATGGCGGCCGCAAGAATTTCGGAAGCGGAAGCAGAAAGTTCGTTTACCAAAATCACTAAAGGACCATCCCATACAATTTCGCTGTCCTTGTCCTCAAGCACTTCCTTATTGCCTGCGGAAGCCACTTGTACAATGGGTCCCTTTTTTATGAAAAGTCCCGCAATATCAACCGCGGTGCGCAATGAGCCACCACCGTTATCGCGAAGGTCCAGTACCAAACCTTCCATTCCTTCTTCTTTTAAGCGCAGAATTTCTTTTTTAACATCGGTTGCAGCGTTTCGCTCCTTGTAATTTTCCATGTCAAAGTAAAACTGCGGTAAATTTATAAGCCCAAACTTACGGTCGCCTTTATCGATCAAGGAAGATTTGGCGTAGGTTTCCTCAAGTTCAACTACATCGCGGGTAATCACTTTATCTGAAATAGTTCCATCAACATTCTTAATAGTCAGGGTAACTTTAGTGCCTTTTGGGCCTTTTATGAGTTTTACGGCATCATCAATGCGCATTCCCACAATGCTCACGGCGTCTTTTTCATCTTCTTGTTTTACTTTTAAAATGGCATCGCCCACTTCAATTTTTTCACTTCGCCAAGCTGGGCCGCCGCTTATAATTTCGATAACGGTAATGTAGTCGTTCTTTTTCTGAAGCCGCGCCCCTATGCCTTCCAATTTTCCGGACATTCGCAGGTCGAAGCGATCTTTATCTGGCGGTGCAAAATAGTTTGTGTGCGGATCAAATTCCTCTACGATGGTATTAAGGTAAATGGCGAAATAATCCTTTCGTTGTAAATCTTTAGTAAACTCAAAATATTCATCCAAGGAACTCTTGGCGGTCTCTCTAGCTTTGCTTTCAAGTTCGGCCAAAGACTTGGGCTCGAAGGGTTCATCTGCACTCTCTTTGGAAGTTTTATTTTCCACTTCGCCATCTTCATCATCTCCCTCATAATCGTCACTTTTTGAAGTAGTAACCCCCTTCTCTTTCTTATTCTGCTCTTCTACCAAATCATAATAGCTGGAAAGAGTTGTAAACTTGAGCTGTTGCTTCCAACGCTCCTTAAGTTCCTTTCGCGAAGTGGCATAGGCAAGATTGTCGTAATCTACATTTATCGTTTCATTTTCAGTGAAATCAAAAGGTTTGTCCAGCACCTCAGGATAGATTTTCTTTACGTCCTCCATTCTTTCTATAAAACGTCCATAAACCAAATCGAAAAATGTTAGGTCCTTATTCTTTATCTGGTCGTCAATCTCTGTTTTATATTTGCTGAACTCCTCAATATCTGAAGCAAGGAAATATCTCTTTAACGGATCGAGTCCATTGATAAAATCCTTATAAACTCCGGCAGAAAATTCGTCATTTATATCTTTAGGATCGTAGTGCCCTTTCTGAAGTACATAGGTTATAAGGTCTAAAAGCAATTTGTCCTTATCGGGATCGTTAAACTCCTTGGTTGTAAAGCTGCAGGAAGCCACAGAAACGAAAACCGCCAAAAACAAAACCTTAAAATTCTTTTTCATTATCCGCATAGTCGAAGTATTATTTTAATGAGTGCCTAAATTATATAAAAAACTGTGCCATTAAAGTATATTGGTACTAATTTTTTGTTAAACAGGTTTTTTCAGTATCAAAGCCCAAAATCTGTATGCTCTGGGGAAGGCAACTGTATTTTAAAAATGTATTTTTGTTTCCTTAAAATTGAAAAAATATGTCGAAAAAAAGACCGTTGATATTAGTTACCAATGACGATGGCATAAACGCACCCGGCGTGCGCACCCTAATTGAGGTAATGAACACGCTAGGCGATGTGATAGTCGTGGCCCCCGATTCTCCCCAAAGCGGGATGGGACACGCCATAACCATTAACGACACATTGTATTGCAATAGTATAAAGGTGATAAATGGCGATCCGCACAAGGAATACAGCTGCAGCGGCACGCCCGTGGATTGTGTGAAAATAGCGGTAAACGAAATTTTAAAACGCAAACCCGACCTCTGTGTGAGCGGCATTAACCATGGCAGCAATTCTTCCATCAACGTTATTTATAGCGGTACCATGAGCGCCGCCGTGGAAGCGGGAACGCTAGGCATCCCCTCTATCGGATTTTCCCTTTTGGATTATTCCCTGGAAGCGGATTTTGGCCCTTCCAAAAAATTTGTAAAGGCCATTGCGCAGCAAACCCTAAAAAACGGACTGCCAAAGGGCGTGGTGCTTAATGTGAATATTCCAAAATTAAAGGCCGCTGAAATTAAGGGCATCAAGGTGTGCCGCCAGGCCAATGCGCATTGGGAAGAAAAATTTGACAAAAGAACCAATCCGCTGGGGCGCGATTATTATTGGCTCACGGGCGAATTTGTGAACGAGGACAAAGGCGAGGACACCGATGAGTGGGCACTCCACAACGGCTTTGTATCTGTGGTGCCGGTGCAGTTCGACTTAACAGCACATCACGCAATCAAGGATTTGAATAGCTGGGATCTGTAGTGGACGGATGACCGATGACATCACCAAATAAAAAAATAAACTGAAACAGATAACGGATGAAACCGCACGTAAAGGAAATATTGATTGGTATGTTGATAGGCCTGGCAGCAAATATGGCGGGTAGCTATCTGTATATATTCTTTTTTTCAAAACTAAGCTTGGAGTCAACATTACAGGCCGCGCTGGAAAATGATTTTCTGGGAAGTCTGATCGCCTTGGGCGCCATTTTAAACCTAATCGCGTTTTTCATTCTTTTAAAAAAGAACCAATTTTACCGCGCCCGGGGTGTGGTTTTGGCTACAGTAATCGCTGCCCTGGCAATTTTGATTTCGAAATTTTTCTGAAAAGAAGAAAGTTCTAACAAGAACTCATTACCTTAGTAACCCAATAACTTTGAATGATGAGACGCGCAGTTTTTCCCGGAACCTTTGATCCCATAACCCTTGGGCACGTAGATATTATAAAACGTGCGCTGCCGCTTTTTGATGAAATAGTTATTGGCATTGGAATAAACGCCGATAAAAAAACGATGTTTTCATTAGAGGAAAGAATCCAGTTTATTGAGAAAGCTTTTGAAAACGATTCGGCAGTAACAGTTAAGAGCTACTCGGGACTTACGGCCAATTTCTGCAAAGAGGTAAATGCACAATTTATTGTTCGCGGCTTAAGAAACACTACAGACCTAAATTACGAACAACCTATTGCACAGACCAACTATAAAATGGCAAAGGTTGAAACAGTATTTTTAATATGCTCTCCGGAGGTCTCAAATATATCGTCTACTATTGTCCGCGATATTATGAGAAATGATGGTGACTACTCTTGTTTAGTTCCTCCTTCCGTAAAAAAATTATAAATATATTCCCAAGAAATATAGCAATAAAAAAACCCTCTCAGTTACCTGAAAGGGTTTTAAATAGTTTTTTTTAAAATGAATTAAAGCGCAGCTACGTGCTTAGCCATGTTCGATTTTAAGTTTGAAGCTTTATTGCTGTGGATAATGTTTTTCTTCGCCAATTTGTCGATCATTGATACAACACTTGGAAACATAGCCTCAGCTTCTTTCTTATCAGAAAGCTCTTGAAACTTCTTCATGGCATTACGGGCAGTTTTATGCTGGTAACGGTTACGCAAGCGCTTTGCCTCGTTGCTTCTAATTCTCTTTAATGCTGACTTGTGATTTGCCATTTTTGTTTTGTTAAATTCTAAATTTTGTAGTCCGTAGGGGAATCGAACCCCTGTTACCAGGATGAAAACCTGGCGTCCTAACCCCTAGACGAACGGACCATTTTTTATTTTCAAATGCGGATGCAAAAATACAACAATTTTTGAATGGCGCAAATCCAAAATAACTTTTTTCAAAAAAAATTAATACGCCTTCGCAAAAAGCACTTTTTTACTAGATGGTTTCCCCGTAAAAATACAGGTTCCGGGCACATCATCCCCATCTAAGGGAATACATCTAATTGTTGCTTTTGTTTCATTCTTAACTCGCTCCTCTGTTTCTGCAGTTCCATCCCAATGAGCCAAAATGAAGCCTCCCTTTCCATTTAAAACCGCCTTAAATTCTTCATACGAAGCAACTTCCGTAGTATGTTCATTCCGAAACGAAGCTGCTTTTTGAAAAAGATTTTCCTGAATCTCATCCATCAAAGAAATAATTTTCTCCACTACCTCATCGTTCGCTATAAATTCCTTTTGAAGCGTATCTCTTCGCGCAAGCTCAACGGTACCCTTTTCAACATCTTTGGGGCCTATGGCAATTCTTACGGGAACGCCCTTCAACTCGTATTCATTGAATTTCCATCCAGGCTTTTGCGTATCCCTATTGTCATATTTAACGCGAATTCCTTTAGAGCGCAGTTTCTTCATTAAATTCAATGCTACTTCATTTACCGCCTCAAATTCTTCGTCCTTTCTGTAAATGGGAACAATAACTACTTGGTCCGGCGCCAAATTTGGAGGCAGTACCAAACCGTTATCATCACTGTGTGTCATTACCAAAGCCCCCATCAATCGTGTGGAAACACCCCAGGAGGTTGCCCAAACATAATCCAATGTTCCGTCTTTTGCGGCAAATTTTACATCAAAGGCCTTTGCGAAATTTTGACCCAAAAAATGTGAAGTTCCCGCCTGCAGCGCCTTTCCATCCTGCATTAAAGCTTCAATACAATATGTTTCCAAGGCACCGGCAAAACGCTCGCTCTCGGTCTTGGTTCCCTTAATAACTGGAATCGCCATGTAATTTTCAGCAAATTCAGCATACACGTTCATCATTTGTTCCGCTTCTGCGATTGCTTCATCCTTGGTGGCGTGGGCCGTGTGGCCTTCTTGCCAAAGAAACTCTGCGGTACGCAAAAACAAACGCGTACGCATTTCCCAGCGGACTACATTTGCCCATTGGTTGATCAAAAGAGGTAAATCTCTATAGGACTGTATCCATTTCCGGTAAGTATCCCATATTATGGTTTCGGAAGTGGGACGGACAATGAGTTCTTCCTCCAACTTTGCGTCAGGGTCCACAACAATCCCGCTGCCATCTTCGGCGTTTTTCAATCTATAATGCGTCACAACGGCACACTCCTTTGCAAACCCATCAACGTGACTTGCCTCTTTGCTGAAATATGATTTCGGAATAAACAGCGGAAAATAAGCATTTTGATGCCCAGTTTCCTTGAACATCCTGTCAAGCTCTGCCTGCATGCGCTCCCAAATTGCATAGCCATATGGTTTTATGACCATACAGCCGCGAACCCCAGAGTTTTCTGCGAGGTCTGCTTTGATAACCAGTTCGTTATACCATTTGGAATAATTTTCCTCCCGTGTCGTTAAATTCTTCGCCATAGCTGGGTTTTGGCACAAATGTTGTGTCTATGTTAAATAATTAGTTATTGTCCGCAAAACTACTTATTTTTATGAAGTTCAACAATAAAATTACCATAGATATGTCCTTTCAAAATATAAATACCAAACGTTTCCTTCCCTTAGCAATTATAGGCGCTTTCGTCTTCTTGTTAACATCATGTGCAACACACAACAACGGTAACCGTTGCACAACCCCTTAATTTTTTTAGATCTGAACCAATATAAGCCGTTTTAAGCGGCCTTGCTTTTTTGGTCAGGCTTGAGAATGAACCAAATTTGGTGCCTTTAAAAAATGCCATGCTACATTCTGAAGCACTATTTTTGGCAAAAAATATAAAACCAGGCTTTCCGCCCCGCTCTTTGCGCGTTTTTGGATAAACTTGAGGTATTTCTTGAGGTTGTAGGCCATTGCCGAGAGGTGCATGCATTTATTGGCCTGTTTAATGCCAATGGTATTGACCTTGCGAAGC
>NZ_JSVU01000006.1 GCF_000952855.1 Aequorivita vladivostokensis
AGGGGCGATTAAGGAACAGTATGTGTGTGAACGTCTATGAGAATCCCCATGCGGAGCGGATCAATGGCACTATAAAGAACAACTATCTGAAAGGATATAACCCCATAGGTTTTGAAGGATTAGTAAGAAGTTTAAATAAAGCAGTATATATGTACAACCATGAAAAACCCCATAGTTCAATCAACCATAAAACTCCCGTACAATTTGAAAAGGAAATAAAAATGAAAAAAGAATTAGTAACTTTAAATTAAATAACCAACTTCAAAAAAGGTCAACCTTATTTAGTACTCTACAAACCACAAACCACAAACCACAAACCACAAACTTCAAACTATAAACAGTAACCGTGAAATTCCCAACTCCCCAAACCCTAGAAAATATAGCTGTCATAATCGGTTCCGATTATGTGGGGGAACCTACGTTTCCGGTTTTTGGAATGAATGAGATTCACGTGGTACAGCCCGGAGATATCGTATTTGTGGACCATCCGAAATATTACGACAAGGCATTACAATCACAGGCCACCGTAATTCTTATCAATAAAAAGGTGGATTGTCCCGCCGGGAAGGCCCTGTTGATTTCCGAAGATCCTTTTCGTGATTTTAATAAACTTACCCATTATTTTAAACCGTTCAAAAGTGCAAATAGTGCGATTTCAGAATCCGCTGAAATAGGTAAAGACACGGTAATTCAACCCAATGTTTTCGTTGGAAATAATGTGAAAATTGGCCGCAATTGCCTAATCCATTCCAACGTTTGTATTTACGACAATACAATAATTGGCAATAACGTAACCATTCACGCAGGCACCGTCTTGGGCAGCGATGCTTTCTATTACAAAAACCGCCCTGAAAAATTCGATAAACTTTTAAGTGGGGGTAATGTGGTAATCGAAGACAACGTAGATTTGGGTGCCCTTTGTACTATCGATAAAGGGGTAACGGCATCAACAACCATTGGCGAAGGCTCTAAACTTGACAATCAGGTTCACGTAGGTCATGATACCGTTATTGGAAGACGCTGCTTGATTGCTTCTCAAGTGGGCATCGCTGGTTGTGTGCTGATAGAGGATTTTGTGACCATCTGGGGTCAGGTGGGCATAACCAGTGGTATAACCATAGGTGAAAAGGCAGTAATCTCTGCACAAAGCGGTGTTAGTAAATCACTTTCGGGCCACAAGGCATATTTTGGTTCTCCCGCAGATGAATTCAGAAAAAAATATAAAGAATTGGCTTCCATCAAGCTGATTCCGGATATCATTGAAAAATTGGATAAATTATCATGAGCAAAAAAGCAAAAGACGTAGTAAGGGATTTTTACAGATCAGATATTTTAAGGGACGATACCGTAATGGAACGATTCTTTCACCCAGAATTGGTGCTTATTTGGAACAGTGCCAACGGATTATCTATCATGAACTATGATGATATTGTAAATTTCTTTAGTGAAGTAAGACGATCTTATAATGATTTAAGAATTGAGGTGAGTCATTTGCTGGCGGATGACAACCACGTAACCATTCGCTATAAATATTATATCCGCACTATGGAAAATCCCGATGAAGAATTGGGGATTGCCCACTTTATCGCAATTTGGGAGGTGAAGGATGATAAGCTATACCGAGGATACCAAGTTAGCCAACCCGTTACCGATAAAGATGATACCAATGAAAGCTACCACCGAGTTAAGGTGTAATATCTTTTAAAAGCCATCCCAAAAGCCGTATCTTTGCGGCAATTCAGAAAAACCTACATGAGATTTCACTTCAATAATAAATAGAAATAATTAATAGAAAATAATTAGCAATGAGCGTTTTAGTAAATAAAAATTCAAAAATAATAGTTCAAGGTTTCACCGGTAGCGAAGGTACATTCCACGCCGAACAAATGATTGAATACGGAACCAATGTAGTAGGAGGGGTAACCCCAGGAAAAGGTGGCCAAAAACATCTTGACAAACCTGTGTTCAATACCGTTTCAGAAGCAGTTGAAAAAACAGGTGCCGATACGTCTATTATTTTCGTTCCGCCAGCATTTGCTGCAGACGCCATTATGGAAGCTGCCGATGCAGGTATTAAGGTAATTATCACTATTACCGAAGGAATTCCAGTAAAAGATATGATTACTGCATCAAACTATATAAAAGACAGAGATTGTCGCCTTATTGGTCCTAACTGCCCAGGTGTTATTACTCCGGGAGAAGCGAAAGTGGGTATTATGCCTGGTTTCGTTTTCAAAAAAGGAACCGTGGGCATCGTTTCAAAATCGGGAACCCTTACCTATGAAGCCGCAGACCAAGTAGTGAAGCAGGGCCTTGGCATTACAACGGCTATCGGGATTGGTGGTGATCCCATCATCGGTACAACCACTAAGGAAGCTTTGGAAATGCTTATTAACGATTCCGAAAGCGAAGCCGTGGTTATGATCGGGGAAATTGGTGGCCAACTTGAAATAGATGCCGCCAACTGGTACAAAAACAGCGGTATAAAAAAGCCCGTTATTGGCTTTATTGCCGGTGAAACTGCGCCAGCGGGACGAACCATGGGCCACGCCGGAGCCATCGTTGGTGGAAGCGACGATACGGCACAGGCAAAGAAAAAAGTAATGCGCGAGTGTGGCATCCACGTGGTAGATTCGCCTGCGGAAATTGGAAAGAAAGTAAAAGAAGTATTGGGTTAATTCTTTTGAATTTATAGATAAAAAGCTCTGTGAAATTCACAGGGCTTTTTTTATGGAGAACCCGCAACCTTTTGTTATATTTGACCATAAGATAGAACCTGCAAGGTTTTCCAAACCTTGTAGGTTTTCCAAACCTTGTAGGTTTTTTACCAACCATCAAAACACCTTTTAAAAATATGAAATTACTGGAAGGAAAAACAGCAATCATCACAGGCGGTAGCCGCGGAATTGGAAAAGGAATCGTTGAAACATTCGCCCAACACGGCGCCAATGTGGCTTTCACATACAGCTCTTCGGCCGAAGCGGCAAATGCCTTGGCAGATGAAATTTCAAAAACCGGCGTAAAGGCAAAGGCCTATAAAAGCGATGCTGCTTCCTATGACGAGTCGCAAAAATTGGCTGAAGAGGTTTTGAAGGATTTCGGAAGCATCGATATTCTCGTAAACAACGCCGGCATTACCAAAGACAACCTGTTGATGCGTATTTCCGAGGAAGATTTTGACAAGGTAATCGAGGTAAACCTCAAATCGGTATTCAATATGACAAAAGCCGTACAGCGCGCTATGTTGAAACAACGCAAAGGCTCCATCATCAATATGAGCTCCGTGGTTGGTGTGAAAGGAAACGCCGGACAGACCAATTACGCAGCCTCAAAAGCTGGAATTATTGGTTTTACGAAATCAGTTGCCCTGGAACTGGGTTCCCGCGATATTCGCTGTAACGCCATCGCTCCCGGTTTCATCGAAACTGAAATGACCGGAAAACTGGACGAAGCCACCGTACAGGGTTGGCGCGATGCCATTCCGTTAAAGCGTGGCGGCACTCCCGAGGATATTGCAAATGCTTGCGTTTTTCTTGCCAGCGATCTCTCTGCTTACGTTACTGGCCAAGTGCTGAACGTTGACGGGGGGATGCTTACTTAAAAAAGTGTTCAGTGTTCAGTGGCAGTGTGCAGTTCTACTCTAAACTCATCAACATTTAAGCATTTAAACTTTAAAACCCCTAAACATTTAAACTTTTTCAGTGTCCACAGAAACTATACTTTACATAATCCTCGCCGGAGTAGTATCAATCGCTCTGGCGGTTTTTATGTATGGCTATAGGTCAAAACAAACGGGTTCGCTGCGATGGGTGTTTGGGATTCTTCGGTTTATAACCTTGTTTTTAATTCTGCTTTTAATTATCAACCCAAAATTCAAAAGTGAAACCTATACCATTGAAAAGCCGAAACTTCCCGTGCTTATTGACAATTCGGCTTCAATAGGGGAGTTGGGGCAAACGAAAAACGTTTCAGCATTCCTTCAAAAACTGAAAGAGAATAACGAACTCAACGATAAATTTGATGTTTCCTATTATTCCTTCGGAAATGATTTCCGCGAAAGCGATTCCCTTTCCTTTGATGAAAAGAATACCAACATTTCCAAAGCACTGACTTCGGCCAACGAACTTTTCAAAAACCAAACCGCACCCACAATCGTCATAACCGACGGAAACCAAACCCTCGGCAACGATTACGAATTTTCTTCGGCTACCTTTAAAAACCCGATTTATCCGGTGATTTTGGGCGATTCCATACAATACACCGACCTAAAGATTGAACAACTAAACACAAACCGGTACGCATTCCTAAAAAACCAATTTCCCGTTGAAGTTATTCTGAATTACAGCGGCACAGAGCCGGTAAATTCTGAATTTGTAGTTACCCAAGGCGCGGCGACGGTTTATAGAACCAACGTTTCCTTTTCGGAAAATGAAACTTCAAAAACCCTTAACTTCACCTTAAATGCCTCCAGCGTCGGACTCCAAAAATACAGCGCGCAAATCCTGCCGCTTGCCGATGAAAAAAACAAAACCAACAACAGCAAACAGTTTGCCGTGGAAGTGATTGACCAAGCCACCAACGTTTTGGTCGTGAGCAAAATTACCCACCCCGATTTGGGCGCACTAAAAAAAGCGATTACCTCCAACGAACGGCGAACGGTTGCGTTTAAAAAACCTGCGGAGGCCATGAGCGTTTTAAATGATTTTCAGCTGGTAATCCTGTATCAACCGGACCGCAGTTTCGCTTCGGTTTTTGCTGAAATTGAAAAGTTGAATAAAAACACTTGGATCATTTCGGGCCTGCAAACGGATTGGTATTTTTTAAATGGCGCGCAGGACAATTTCAACAAAGAAACTTCCAACGCCAGTGAGGACGTTCAAGCTAAACTGAACAGCAACTACGGCACTTTTGCGGTTGAGGATATTGGCTTTGACGATTTCCCGCCGCTCCACACCGAGTTTGGCGCATTGACCATCAGCGTTCCAAATGAGGCAATGCTGGCACAGACCGTGAGCGGCATCGATAACGGAAACCCGATGCTCGCCACGATGGAAATAAACGGCAAACGAGACGCAATCTGGGAAGGCGAAGGCTTTTGGCGGTGGCGCGCCCGCAGTTTTTTGGAAACCGAAAGTTTTCAAAGTTTTGACGATTTCATAGGAAACCTCGTTCAATATTTGGCTTCAAACAAACGCCGAAGCAGGTTGGAAGTCTCTTCGGAAACCTTTTATTACAACAACAATCCCATAAAGATTTCGGCACAGTACTTCGACAAAAATTATGTTTTTGACAATCGTGCCTCGTTGAATATTTCAGTAAAAAATACCGAGACGGAAAAACAGACCGTTTTCCCGATGCTGCTGCGAAACAATTATTACGAGGTAGATTTAAACAGTCTTCCGGCTGGAGAGTACAATTACACGGTTTCGGTGGCAAACGAAGCGATTTCAAGCAGTGGCAATTTCACTATTTTGGATTTTAATGTGGAGCAGCAATTCCTCAATGCCGATGTTCCAAAACTTCGGCGCGTGGCCCAAAACACTAACGGAAAAGCCTTTTTTGCCACACAGGGCGATTTGCTTATCAATGCCTTGGTTGATAATACTAACTTCCAAAACATCGAGAAAAGCGAGCAAAAAGTGGTACCTTTGGTGGATTGGAAATATCTTCTCGCCCTTATCGTTCTCGCCCTCGCAGCAGAATGGTTTATAAGAAAATATAACGGACTCATCTAAAAATTAACCCATATAAAAATATACAATGGAAAAATTACCCAAACTCACAATACCCGTCATCGTAGGAATTATTTTGCTGATAATTTTAGTATCAAAATCTTCGGTTACTATTGACTCCGGTCACGCAGGTGTGCTATATCAAACTTTTGGAAACGGTGTGGTTACCGATGAACCGCCGCTTGGCGAAGGTTTTCATATTATTGCGCCTTGGAATAAGGTTTTCGTTTATGAAGTACGCCAACAAGAACTTAGTGAAAAAATGCAGGTACTATCCAGCAACGGACTTGAAATTAAATTGGATGCTTCTGCTTGGTATCAACCCATTTACAGTGATGTTGCCAAGTTACACCAAGAAAAAGGAGAAGATTATTTGCAACGTGTTATTCAGCCAGCCATCAGAAGTGCGGCAAGAAGTGTTGTAGGTCGTTATACGCCCGAACAATTGTATTCTACCAAGCGAGATGCAATTCAAGAAGAAATTTTTGAGGAAACCAAAAAAATTCTTGACAAACAATACGTACAATTAAATGAAATTTTGGTGCGCGATGTAACCCTACCGCCAACAATTAAAGATGCGATCGAAAGAAAACTGAAGCAGGAACAAGAATCTTTGGAATATGAATTTAGACTCGTAACAGCAGATAAAGAAGCTCAAAAAGTTAGAATTGAAGCCCAAGGAAAAGCAGATGCGAATGCTATTTTAAGTGCTTCATTAACAGATAAAATCCTTCAGGATAAAGGAATTGACGCCACATTAGAACTTGCAAAATCACCAAATGCCAAAGTAGTGGTGGTTGGTTCTGGTGATAGCGGATTGCCTTTGATTTTGGGGAATAACTAAACCTGCTGATAGGTCGAGACCTCTTTTAATCTACTTATAAGAACTACAATTTATTTAATAAACTTTCCCGCGCGGAAGGTTTTTTTATGAGTCTATAATTCCTTTTATAGAACAAATATTATTCCTATAAATCCAAGTTTATAGTATAAATAACCTTTCAGTGTTCCTCAGAAAAATTTGATAGACCATTGATTGTGAGCATATTGTTTACTTTTATTAAATTTGAAACGTATAAAAATGAATCTGAAAGAAGGCAAACGACCTTCCTATGCGTTATATTTAAACTGTAATTTTAATATGAACCCGAGACAACTATCCATTATCGCCGGACTTAGTTATTTGGTAATTTTCTTTGCCGCAATATTCGCCAACTTTTTTGTTTTGGAATCCTTGCTTGCCGCCCCGCTCGAAACAGTTCAGCAAAACAATTTAATGGTGCGCTTTGGGGCCGTGGCCTTTCTCGCGGCGGCGGTTTTTGATGTTGTCGTAGCTTGGGCACTCTATCTTTTGTTCAAAAAACACCCCTTGACAAATCTAAGTACCTATTTCAGGATTATGCACGCGGCCATTATGGGGATTGCGGTTTTTGCTTTGATGTTAACAGTGTCGCTGACCACTGCTGCGGAAATTCTTAAACAAGTGGAAATCTTCAATATTATGTGGTTAATTGGATTATTTTTCTTCGGGATTCATTTAATACTGCTTGGGAGAATTCTTCAAAAACCATTTTTCATCGTGTTTTTTCTCATTCTTGCAGGAATGATGTACCTGCTCGACACTGCAGCACATTTTTTATTGGTCAATTATGATGAATACAGTTCCATCTTTTTGACTCTCGTGGCTATTCCAAGTGTAATAGGCGAGATGTCGCTGGCAGTGTGGCTTTTGGTAAAAGGAGGTAAAAGTGCGCTAAAAGAATTAAAATAAATGCTTAGATTTTTTAGAAGAATAAGACAGAACTTACTCGCCGAAAAGAAATTTACAAAATATCTTTTTTACGCCTTTGGAGAAATTATCTTGGTTGTAATCGGCATCTTGATTGCCCTTGCCATCAACAACGCCAACCAAAAACGATTGACTGAAAAAAACGAAGTAACTTATTTAATGGGCTTAAAGGAAGAATTTCAGACCAGTAAATTGAAATTAAAGGAATTGATTGCGGTTAACCAAGACAATTACAACGGTGCCAAGCAAATACTGGCATATACCGGCGATCCTTCTGCAGCGCCTTCGGAAGAAGAATTTTCAAAAGTTTTGTATTCCACTTTTTCAACCGATATCGCTTTTAACCCCAACAACTCACTTTTGCAGGAAATTATCAATTCCGGAAATTTAAAAAATCTTTCCAACCCCGAATTGAGAATACAGTTGACCAATTGGATCTCAACTATTGAAGATATTCGAAGACAGGAGGAAGAACTTGGCATTCAGCGCATAAAAGTCCTGGATATGTTCCGCACAAATGATTACAGCCTGCGCACCATCTTTGAAAAGGCCGGAGTGTCTGAATCCATTGGCTTGCCCAGCACCGACGTCCCAGAAAGTAACCTAAATTTATTGGATTCAAAGGAATTTGAAAATAATGTGCTCATGTTTATCATCACCAGTTACGCAACTGAAGAGGTTCATTATCGTCCCCTAATGCAAGATTTGGATAAAATCCTGAAACTGATTGACGGTACAAAATAAAATGTTCCTAAAAACTTTTAATCTGTCTTTTGAAACGACCTAATAATCACCAACCCACAAATCACAGCCACAGCGGTTAAACCAAGAGCCAAAACGGTATTACTGTAAATAAAATTACCAATGGCAAATAACGAGCAATAAACGCCCACCACACCCGCGAAGAAACCAAGAATCTTCATACCAAAACCTTTGAACTTGGATTCTTTTCCAAAAATGAGACTGTTGAAACTATTCAATGTCTCGGCATTTGAAGGCTGTGTCATTAAGGTTACAAGCACCCATCCAATTGTAGTTATTGCAACACTTAAGACCAATTGCCAATGGCCCGCCATTTCAATCATAGGAGCGTCCATTTTTCCATTCACAAAAAAGAAAGCTGCAATTACAAAAGAAATAAGCATTGCCGCTATTTCGCTATACGGATTTATTCTGCTCCAAAACCAGCGCAGAATGAAGAGCAATCCAGTGCCCGCACCAATTGACAGCAATAAGTTGAAGCCGTCGCGCGCTTCTTCCAAAACGAGCGCCAATAGCCCTGCAAAAACCATCATTAATACGGTGGAAATCCTACCCACGGCAACTTGCTCCTTTCCAGATGCCGCCTTCCGAAGAAAGCGTACGTAGAAGTCATTGACTACATAGGAACTTCCCCAATTTAAGTGTGTGGAAATGGTGCTCATAAACGCTGCAATTAGCGATGTGATTACAATTCCCAAAAGCCCAGCCGGCAAAAAGGTAAGCATGGCAGGGTAGGAGAGGTCGTTTTTCACAAAAGCGGGATTCAAATTGGGGAAAGCGGTTTGCAGACTCTCGATATTCGGGTAAATGATTATCGATGCCAGCCCTATAATAATCCATGGCCACGGGCGGATGGCATAATGCGCAAAATTAAAAAATAATGTAGCCCAAGTGGCGTGCTTTTCGTTTTTGGCGGCGAGCATACGTTGGGCAATATAGCCACCGCCACCAGGTTCGGCGCCGGGATACCACACGCTCCACCATTGCACTGCCAGCGGAATGATTAACAATGGAATCAACAATTCGGGTTTTGAGAAATCAGGAAGCATTGCTGTTTTTGCAGCAACGGCAGGAGTGGAGAGCAGGTTCTCAATCCCCCCAATTTCTGGCATGTTAACAATGAAAATGGTCGCCCAAATACTTCCCACCATCGCAATGATAAATTGCACAAAATCCGTCAGCAATACGCCTTTCAAGCCACCAAATGCCGAATAAATAACGACTACCGGAGACGCAATCAATAATACTTCAATAGAAGACAATCCAAACATTACATGACCAATCTTAATGGCCGCTAGGCAAACATT
The DNA here is from genome assembly GCF_000952855.1 of Aequorivita vladivostokensis. GTDB lineage: Bacteria > Bacteroidota > Bacteroidia > Flavobacteriales > Flavobacteriaceae > Aequorivita > Aequorivita vladivostokensis. The sequence goes on from NZ_JSVU01000006.1 coordinate 9,591, forward strand.
CGCCATAATCACGATGTTAAAAAAAACGCCGAGATAAATTGCTCGAAATCCTCTTAAGAAAGCAGCACTTTTTCCGCTGTAGCGCAATTCATAAAACTCCAAATCTGTAGTAATACCGCTTCTTCGCCATAATTTGGCGTAGAAAAAAACGGTCAGCATTCCAGTTAAAAGAAAGCTCCACCAAATCCAGTTTCCAAATACGCCATCTTCGCGAATAACGCCCGCCACAAAATTGGGCGTATCTGCCGCAAACGTAGTAGCTACCATACTTACGCCCAGCAGCCACCATGGCATATTTCTATCGGAAAGAAAAAATGATTTGGAGTCTTTCCCCGATTTTTTGGCAACCAGCAGGCCGATTGCGATGAAAACGATAAAAAATGAAACTATAATTACCCAATCAAGTGTTTCTAAATGCATAAAAGGTCTCGGTTTTTCAGCAGTTTATAATTGCTTGCGTGAAAGTAAAGAAATTGCACCTAAAATTAATAAAGCGTTAAATTTTATATTCACAGTTTAATAAACAATCTTTTTGTTTAGATTTGTCCTCACATTTATGAACAATTCATTTTTACATCATCACCATATCCTTTTCCACGCGCTCGCGAGGTGATATGGCTATTGTGTAAATTCGACAATATTCGAAAACCCGTTTGAGCATTCAAACGGGTTTTTTTATTCCCTAAACGCAACTAAAATTTTATGGAAAAACTAAAAATAGCGGTACAAAAATCTGGGCGACTTCACGACGAATCGCTGGCATTGCTCAAGGATTGCGGCATTTATATAGACAATGGCCGCGACCAGTTAAAGGCCTCGGCCACTAATTTCCCTTTGGAAATCTATTACTTGCGCAACAGCGATATTCCACAGTATTTAAAGGATGGCGTGGTGGACTGTGCCATTATTGGCGAAAATCTTTTGGTTGAAAAAGGCGAAGAGATTTCAATAGCCAGTCGATTGGGGTTTTCAAAGTGCCGCGTTTCCCTCGCGGTTCCCAAAACTTTTAGATATAATTCCATTGAAGATTTCAAAGGAAAGCGAATTGCAACAAGCTACCCTGTAACCACTCGAAATTATCTGAAAGAAAAGGGAATTGAAGCCGAACTTCATATTATCAACGGCAGCGTAGAGATTGCGCCCAACATTGGTCTGGCAGATGCCATTTGCGACATTGTGAGCAGCGGCAGCACCCTTTTCAAAAATAATTTAAAGGAAGTGGAAGTCATTTTAAAAAGCGAAGCCGTGCTTGCGGTTTCACCCACAATTTCCCAAGATGTCAACAAAATTCTCGACAAAATTCGTTTTAGATTCCAATCCGTTTTGCAAGGCCGCGATTCGCGTTATGTGCTGTTAAATGCACCCAACGAAAAAATAGAGGAAATTATAAAAATCCTACCCGGAATGAAGAGCCCAACACTGCTTCCCTTGGCAGAGGAGGGCTGGAGCAGCATCCATTCCGTAGTAAACCGCGATGTCTTTTGGGAAGTAATCGAGGAACTGAAAGCCGCCGGCGCCGAAGGAATATTGGTATGCCCTATTGAAAAAATGATACTTTGAGCGATGAGCGACGAATTGCGCGCTACGAGCTGAATCTTGAAGAAAGAAAATTAAACATTAAATATGTAACCCTAAGCGAATTCGAAGTGTTAAATCTTGAATTTTGAACCTTGAATTTTGAATCTTAAGCAATGAAAAAAATATACAACCCCAAATTCGAAACGTGGCCCGAAATTTTGAAACGGCCAACCCAAGCTATCGCGGATATTGAAGCGACGGTAAACGACATTTTTTCTGAAATAAAATTGAAGGGAGATAGCGCCGTCAAAAAATACACCCAACTTTTTGATGGCATATCATTGAAGAACCTGTCGGTTTCAGAGAAAGAAATATCCGCTGCGGAAAAAAATGTTTCTGAAGAATTGAAAGAAGCCATCAATCTCGCAAAAGCAAACATCGAAAAATTCCACCATGCCCAAAAAACAGAACGAATAACCGTCGAAACTACCGAAGGCGTAAGCTGTTGGCAGGAAAAAAGAGCCATCCAAAAAGTGGGACTTTACATTCCGGGCGGTTCGGCGCCGCTGTTTTCAACGGTTTTAATGCTGGCTATCCCAGCGAATATCGCCGGCTGTAAGGAGATTGTGTTGTGTACGCCTCCCGACAAAAACGGCAAAATTAACCCTGCCATTCTTTATACCGCAAAACTTTGCGGAGTTACCAAAATTTTTAAAATCGGCGGTATTCAAGCTATTGGCGCTATGACTTTCGGCACCGCAAGTGTACCTTCAGTTTATAAATTATTCGGGCCGGGCAATCAGTTTGTGACCGTTGCCAAACAAATTGCAACCAAACACGGCGTGGCAATAGATATGCCCGCGGGTCCTTCGGAATTGTTGGTGTTTGCAGATGAAACCGCGAATCCCGCATTTGTCGCTTCCGATCTTTTATCGCAGGCCGAACACGGCGCTGATAGCCAGGTTATTTTAGTTACTACTTCGGAAAAGTTGCTGATTTCCGTAGAAAAAGAAGTGGTAAAGCAGATGGCGTCGCTTTCCCGAAAATCAATTGCTGAAAAAGTAATCGAAAATTCAAAACTTATTTTGGTGGAAAACAATACCCAAGCCATCAATCTTATCAATGAATACGGCCCGGAACACTTTATTGTGGTTTCAAAGGAAGAAGATTTTTTCGTTGAAAACATTCAAAACGCAGGCTCGGTCTTTATTGGGAATTATACGCCCGAAAGCGCGGGCGATTACGCTTCCGGGACAAATCACACTTTACCAACCAATGGTTTTGCAAAGCAGTACAGCGGGGTAAATCTTGACAGTTTTTTGAAGAGCATGACCTTTCAGAAAATTTCAGCAAAGGGAATCCAAAATATTGGAAAATCCATTGAAACAATGGCGGAGGCAGAAGGATTACAGGCACACAAAAACGCTGTGACTTTGCGGTTGGAGAGTTTAAATAATAAAACCGATGAATAAAGATTTTAATATAAAGAGCATTATTCGCCCAAATGTGGCGAAAATGCAACCATACAGCTCGGCCCGTGATGAATTTAAGGATTTTAACAGCGAGATGATTTTTCTCGACGCCAATGAAAATCCTTTTGAAACGGACGTAAACCGTTATCCCGACCCGCAACAGCGAAGGCTGAAAGAAATTCTTTCAAAGCAAATAAACATACCTGCCAATCAAATTTTATTGGGAAATGGCAGCGATGAAGTCCTCGACTTGATTTTCCGGGCGTTTTGCGAACCTGCCAAGGACAATATAATCACCTTGCCGCCAACCTATGGAATGTACGGGGTTTTGGCAAATTTGAACGATATTGAAAACAGGGAAGTGCTTCTGGACGATGAATTTCAGCCGGATTTGGACGAAATTTCAAGAACGATGGATACTCATACAAAACTCTTGTTCATCTGCTCGCCCAACAATCCCACGGGAAATTTGATTTCTTTCGAAAAAATAACCCATCTTCTCAACAATTTCAAAGGTTTGGTAGTTATCGACGAAGCTTATATCGATTTTGCGCCGCAGGAAAGTTGGATTTCAAAATTGAACGAGTTTCCAAATTTGATTGTCACGCAGACCTTGTCGAAAGCATACGGCTTGGCGGGAATCCGTTTGGGATTATGCTTTGCTTCCGCGGAAATAATTTCGGTTTTAAACAAAATCAAACCACCGTACAACGTCAACAAACTGAGCCAACAAAGCGCAATTGACCAACTCCAAAAGGTTCAAAAATTAAATAATGATGTATCCTCGCTTAAAGCGGAAAAGGAGGTTTTCCTCAAAGCTTTGGTTGAAGTCAATTTTATCCAAAAAATATATCCTACCGATGCCAATTTTATCCTTTTAAAGGTTGACAATGCCGAAAAACGCTACGCACAAATATTGGAAAAGGGCATTGTGGTTCGCAATAGGAGTTCGCAACTGCTTTGCGAAAACACGCTTCGCATAACCATTGGTACAAATTCAGAAAACATAAAATTAATCAACATCTTAAAAACACTGAAATAATGAAAAAACGCGTACTGTTTATAGACCGCGATGGCACCATCATAAAAGAAACCGTGGACGAGCAGATAGATGCTTTTGATAAAATGATTTTTTATCCGAAAGTGTTTACTTATCTGGGAAAAATCGCAAAGGAACTCGATTTCGAATTGGTGATGATAACCAATCAAGACGGTTTGGGAAAGGATTCATTTCCCGAGAAAACCTTTTGGCCTGTACATAATTTCGTAATGAAATCCTTTGAAAATGAAGGGGTGCATTTCAGCGAAGTGTTGATAGACAGGACCTTTCCGCACGAAAAGGCGGATACACGCAAGCCTGGGATTGGCCTGCTGAAAAAATATTTTTCCGAAGAATACGATCTTGAAAATTCCTTTGTAATCGGCGATAGGTTGACCGATATGGAATTGGCCAAAAACCTGGGTTCCAAAGGAATTTTTATAAATGACGATACCAATTTGGGCACTTCCGAAATTTCATTAAAAGCTGAAGAACTTCAAAAATATATCGCTTTGAAAACCAACGATTGGCAGAAAATTTATGAGTTTTTAAAACTGAAGCAACGCGTTTCCGAAATCCATCGCAAAACAAACGAAACCGATATTTCCATAAAACTGAATTTGGACGGCACGGGAAAAAGCGCCATAAACACGGGAATTGCCTTTTTTGACCATATGTTGGACCAATTGGCGCGCCACGGGCAAATGGATTTGGCAATCACCGTAAAAGGCGATTTGGAAGTGGACGAACATCACACCATTGAGGATACCGCCATTGCCCTGGGCGAAGTTTTCAACCAAGTCCTCGGCGATAAATTGGGGATGGAGCGCTACGGCTTCTGTTTGCCGATGGACGACTGTTTGGCGCAGGTTGCCATTGACTTCGGCGGCAGAAATTGGCTAGTTTGGGATGCGGAATTTAAGCGTGAAATGATAGGAAAAATGCCCACGGAAATGTTTCAGCATTTCTTTAAAAGTTTTACCGATGGCGCCAAGGCAAACCTCAATATTAAAGCCGAAGGGACCAACGAACACCACAAAATTGAAGCAATTTTTAAGGCATTCGCAAAGGCAATAAAAATGGCGGTAAAGCGCGATGCGGAAAAAATGATTTTACCATCAACTAAAGGTCTACTTTAATGAAAATTGTAATAATTAATTATGGAGCTGGGAATATCCAAAGCATCAAATTTGCCATCAAAAGACTGGGTTTTGAAGCAATTTTGAGTGATGAGGAAGCTGAAATTCGAACTGCAGATAAAGTAATTTTCCCCGGCGTGGGCGAGGCGAGTAGCGCGATGCAAAAGTTAAGAGCAAGTGAGCTGGACAAAGTAATTCCCACTTTAAAACAGCCTGTTTTAGGGATTTGTTTGGGGATGCAGTTGCTCTGCAATTCCTCGGAAGAAGGAAATACTAAAGGCTTAGGCATTTTTGATGTGGATGTTGTGAAATTTTCAAACCGAGTAAAAGTGCCACAAATAGGTTGGAACCAGATTTCAAATTTAAAATCCGGCTTGTTTGAGGGTATTTCAGAAAACGAGTTTATGTATTTGGTGCATAGCTTTTATGCGCCTTTGTGTAAAGAAGCCATTGCAATTTCAGAATACGGAATTCAATATGCGTCGGCCTTACAAAAGGATAATTTTTACGGCGTACAATTCCACCCCGAAAAAAGCAGCACCGCAGGCGCGCAAATACTTAAAAACTTTATAAATCTAACATCTCACGTCTAACATCTCACGTCTAACATCTAATATCTAACATCTAATAATGAGAATAATACCAGCAATAGACATCATAGACGGCAAATTCGTCCGTCTTTCAAAGGGCGATTACAGCACCCAAAAAATCTATAACGAAGATCCGTTAGAAGTGGCCAAAAAGTTTGAGGCACACGGAATAAAATATTTACACTTGGTAGATTTGGACGGTGCGAAAAGTAAACACATTGTGAACCATAAGGTTTTAGAAGAAATCGCTATAAATACTTCTTTAAAAATTGATTTCGGTGGCGGGCTAAAAACCGATGAAGATTTGCGGATTGCCTTTGAATGTGGCGCAAACCAAATCACTGGCGGCAGTATTGCGGTGAAAAACCCTGAAATTTTCAAATCTTGGTTGGACAAATTCGGAAGCGAAAAAATAATTCTGGGTGCCGATGCAAAGGATGAAAAAGTAGCAATCAGCGGATGGACGGTGGATTCCGCTTTGGAATTGATTCCTTTTATACAGAAATATATTGAAGAAGGTATTGGCTACGTAATTTGCACAGACATCAGTAAAGATGGGATGTTGCAGGGTCCATCCTTTGATTTATATAAAAAAATACTCGACGAATGTCAGTCTGTTAAATCGCTCCCGATAGCTATCGGAACGAAACCTAATGTAAACGAAATGAAACTAATTGCCTCGGGTGGAATTTCATCATTTGATGAACTTCCAAAACTCGCTGAAATAGGCTGCGAAGGAGTAATAGTTGGCAAAGCGATTTACGAAAACCGAATAAGTTTAAAACAACTCGAAAACTATATTTTGAGCGACGATTGACGAGCGACGAGCGACGAGCGACGAGCGACGAACGACGAACGACGAACGACGAACGACGAGCGATGAGCGACGAACTACGAACGAGTATTGAGTTATGTAAAAAATGAAAGGTTTCGAATGATTAAATAATTGAAATAATTATTAAATTGAATTTGTCTAACATTAAAATAAAAGGATATGCAGGATTTAAAAGCTAGAACCAAAAAGTTCACTTTGGATTGTTTGGCCTTGTGTACTAAAATTCCAAGGTCAAGGGAATTTGACTCAATTGTACGTCAACTTATTCGGTCATCAAGTTCTGTTGGCGCAAATTATCGCGCTGCAAACAGAGCAAAATCTGATCGTGATTTTATAAACAAGTTAAAAATTGTAGAAGAAGAAGCAGACGAAAGTATGTTTTGGCTGGAGATATTATTGGAGATTAATTCAAATAACACTATAACCATCCAAAATTTAATAAAGGAAAGCGACGAATTGGTTGCGATTACTGTTGCATCAATAAAAACAGCAAGAAAAAGATTATGATAAATATTTCCAAATCTGGTCGTTCATCGCTCGTACCTCAAACTTCAATTCGGCGCTCGGCGCTCGTATCTCGTAATTCAATTTCGTCGTTTGTACCTCACCATTTATTTCTCCCTTAATGGCTCCTACTTCGCATTTCAATTCGTCGTTCGTCGCTCTTACCTCGTACTTCAAATTATGTTAACTAAACGAATCATACCCTGTCTCGATATTAAAAACGGAAGAACCGTAAAAGGCATCAACTTCCTAAATCTGCGCGATGCCGGCGACCCTGTGGAACTGGCAAAATTCTATTCCGAAAACGGAGCGGACGAACTGGTTTTTCTGGATATTTCAGCAACCGAGGAGCGAAGGAAAACCTTGGCAGAATTGGTTTTAAAAGTAGCGGAAACCATCAACATTCCCTTTACCGTTGGAGGCGGGATTTCTTCTGTGGAAGATGTGGAAACACTATTGAATAACGGGGCTGACAAGGTTTCAATAAATTCTTCAGCAGTAAAAAATCCGCAATTGATCAATGATTTGGCTTCAAAATTTGGTTCGCAATGTATTGTAGTGGCCATTGATGCCAAACAGATTGACGGCCATTGGAAAGTGCATTTGGTAGGAGGGAAGGTGCCTACCGAGCTCGATTTGTTTGCGTGGGCAAAAGAAGTGGAACAGCGCGGGGCGGGTGAGATTCTCTTTACCTCCATGGACCACGACGGCACCAAAAACGGTTTTGCGAACAAAGCTTTGGCCAAACTTTCAACCGAACTCAATATTCCGATAATAGCTTCGGGAGGTGCGGGAACAATCCAACATTTTTCGGATGCCTTTATTGAAGGGAAAGCCGATGCGGCCTTGGCTGCCAGTGTATTTCACTTTAAGGAAATAGCTGTGGAAGATTTAAAAAAAGAATTGAAAATTCAGGGCATACCTGTTAGACTTTAACGATATGAAAATAGATTTTAAAAAATATAACGATGGTCTTGTACCAGCGATAATTCAAGACGTTTTAACAAGTAAAGTGCTGATGCTGGGATATATGAATGAGGAAGCATTTCTGAAAACCAATCAATCAAAGCAGGTTACTTTTTTCAGCAGAAGTAAGCAAAGGTTGTGGACAAAAGGGGAGGAAAGCGGCAATTTTTTGGAACTTGTTTCCATTGCGGTAGATTGTGACAACGATGCCCTGCTACTAAAAGTGAACCCCAAAGGACCCGTTTGCCACAAAGGAACTGATACGTGTTGGCAGGAAGAAAATGTTTCAGAATATGGATTTCTTTCAGCATTGGAAAAAATCATTCAAAAGCGAAAAGAAAACCCAGAAAATGAGGATTCCTACATTGCATCCCTTTTCCGAAAGGGCATCAATAAAATTGCACAAAAAGTAGGCGAGGAGGCGGTGGAAGTGGTTATTGAAGCCAAAGACAGCAACGACGATCTTTTCCTCAATGAAAGTGCAGATCTGCTCTTTCATTATATGATTTTACTTCGGGCAAAGGGCTTTACGCTTCAGGATGTGGAGAAAATACTTCGGCAGCGCCATAAATTGGAATAATCTTTTTACTTTTTCCTACCTTTAAAAAAATAATCAATTTTTTATGGCTGCACGAAGAAGAAAAAAACCGCAAACCACCAAAATACAACCTAAAAGGGCAAAAAACCTTTCCCCGGGAACGGTAACCTATACCGGAAAAAAAACAACTACGGTTACCGAGCTGGACATAATTGATTATTCCAGAGAACATTTCCACCGCTTTGAAACAAATAATATACAGGAAGCCTTTAACTATGAAGACTCCTCAAACATTACTTGGATAAATGTAAACGGACTTAGCAATACAGACGACATTGTAACCCTGGGTAACCACTTTGAACTTCACCCGCTTATACAGGAAGACATTGTTACAACCAATCAGCGCCCAAAGATTGATGAATACGAGGAATATCTGTTTATTGTTTTCAAAATGTTGCACTACGATGAAAGCGAACAACTGAACAATGAACACATAAGCATGGTAGTGGGCAAGGATTATGTTATAACTTTTCAGGAAGCCGAGGGGGACGTGTTTGGCGATTTAAGGGAACGCTTGGAGCACGGAAAAGGAAGGATTCGCGGGTTGGGCTCTGATTACCTGATGTTTGCCATTATGGATGCGGTGGTGGACAACTATTTTACCGTTATTGAATTTTTGAGCAATAAGGTAGAAATCCTTGAGGATAAACTTTTTGACGACAAGGACGATGAAAACATAACCGAGGAGATCCAAGAACTAAAAAAGGAAATCTTAAAAATCCGAAAGGCGGTCATTCCCTTGCGGGAGGTTATAAACCGATTGGAAAAAATAGACACCACCTTGATTGAGGAACGCACTAACAAATACATCCGCGATTTGTACGATCATATAATTCAGGTAAACGAAAGTGTTGAAATTTACCGCGATATGATCTGGGGCTTGATGGATATGTATATGACCACCATCAGCAACAAAATGAACGAGGTGATGAAGGTATTGACAATTATGGCCTCCATTTTCATTCCGCTTACCTTTATGGCGGGTATCTACGGGATGAATTTTGACCATATGCCCGAGCTTCATTTTCGGTATGGATATTACTACCTATGGGGCGCCATGATCCTCGTGTTCCTGGGCTTGCTATGGTATTTCAAAAGGAAGAAGTGGTTGTAGCATATTTGTTTTTATAACTGATTCATCTACTTTTAAAGCGAAATTTTATCAACCCGACTATTTCTCCATTTTTAGTTTTAAGTTAATCGTTTTTAATGACTTATGGCATAAAACCAAATCTTTGGTTTCACTACTTTTATGGGTATAAATTCATAGCGATACCTTATGAAACTACCTGCACTGTTAATTTTTAGCCTTTTGCTGTTTGGCTGTAAAACTGAAAAAAAGGCAGAAGGTGCCTTTGAAACAGATGTACCTGAACGCGGCGAACTTAGTTTGGATTCCAAGATTTTTCTTGGGAATAGATTGTTTTCCGAAAAGACCTGTATTACCTGCCACGATGTTTATTCCGTAAAAAAAGGGCCTTCCGTCAAGAAGATTATGGCCGTTTACAAAGCAAAAGATGGTGATATTGTTGCGTTTTTAAAAGGAAATGCCAAGCCCATAGTTGATACCACGGCCAGCCAAATAGCAATCATGCAAGAAAACATAGACGGTTTTTTGAAAAAGATTACTGACGAAGAACTGGATGCCATTGCCACTTATATGATGCATGTGGATGAATTGAATCCGGATTGATTTGGTTTGTTATAAATACAAACGCATTGTGGATATGAGGAAAGCTTTGTATAGATATGACGATAAAAAGAATTGGTTTTTGAAATCTTTATGGGTTAGAATATAAATCACGAAAATACAGACTGGTTTTCTATAAATGGGTTTAAAAAGTGACTATTCAGTATCGAGAATCGGCTTCAAAACCTCCCAAACATTCCCCGCCACAATCTTATGTCCTTCGGCGGTAGGGTGTATTCCATCGCTTTGGTTTAATTCCTTAACCCCGCCCACATCTTTTAAAATGAAAGGAATAAACGCCAAATCATTTTTTGCGGCCAAGTCTGTAAAAATGGCTTTAAACTGCGAGGTGTATTCCTGCCCCATATTGGGCGGCAGTTGCATTCCGGCCAAAACGATTTTTGTATCGGGACTCTTCGTTCTTACGGCATCTATAATTGCCTGCAGATTTGCCTTGGTCTCTGAAATGGGCACTCCGCGCAACCCGTCGTTTGCGCCTAGTTCCAAAACGAAAACATCAATATCTTGGTTGAGGATCCAGTCGATCCTGCTTTTGCCGCCAGCCGTGGTTTCGCCGCTGACGCCTGAATTTACGACTTCATAGTTCAATCCCAGCGAATCTATTTTCTGCTGGATAATTCCCGGAAAGGCATCGTTAGTGTCGTCAAGACCGTAACCCGCGGTAATACTATCCCCAAAAAACAGGATGGTTTTGGTAGAAGTAGTTTCCGGAGCTTCCGTTTCCGTAGCTCTAGTTTCGCCGGTGTCTTCGGCGGGTTTTGATTTTGCGTTATTTCCACAGCCAACTGCTACAAAAATCAGTAAGAAATAACAAAACTTTAAGATGTTTCGATAAGGGGAAAGTGTACTATTTAAAAGGCTTTGTGTAGTTTTGGACTTCGGCATATTATGGCTGATTATTATAAAAACTTAAATGACAAAGATATTAAAGATTAACGGGCTAGAGAAGACTTATAAAAGCGGTTCTAAGGAATTGACGGTACTTCGCGATATTTCTCTTGATATAGAAAAGGGGCAAACCTTTTCCATCGTCGGGCCGTCCGGAAGCGGGAAGACTACTCTTTTGGGGCTGGCCGCAGGATTGGACACGCCCAATGCAGGGACGGTGGAATTATGTGGCCACGACTTAAACACTCTTAACGAAGACCAACGCGCCCAATTGCGAAATGAGAAAGTAGGCTTTATATTTCAGGATTTTCAGTTGCTACCAACCTTAACGGCTCTTGAAAACGTAAGCGTGCCTTTAGAACTGCAAAGCGCCAAAAATGCTGTGGACAGGGCAAAAGAACTTTTGGAAAAAGTGGGCTTGGCAGACCGTATGCACCATTACCCCTCGCAATTATCCGGAGGTGAACAGCAGCGGGTAGCCGTGGCAAGAGCATTTTCCAACGGTCCTTCTATTTTATTTGCAGATGAACCCACGGGCAATCTCGATGAAGAAACCGGCGAAAAGGTAATCCAGTTGCTATTTGACCTCAATGAACAGGCGGGGACCACGTTGGTGATTATTACCCACGACCTGGATTTGGCCGCGCGGACCCAGCGAATATTACGATTGAAGGGCGGTAAGGTTCTAACATATGAAACCACGGCAGCAATTTGAAACAATCCAATTTAAAATCGAATATTAACGCTGCTTGGCTCCTTAAAATGGCGTGGCGCGATGCAAAGGCCAGCCGGGCACGGTTGCTGCTGTTTATGGCCTCCATTATTCTGGGGATTGCCGCCGTGGTTTCCATACAGCTATTTAGCCAAACTCTTACCGATAATATCCAACGGCAATCAAAATCGTTGATGGGAGCCGATTTTCGCATAGACATCAACGAGCTTCCGTCGGAACGTGCGCAGGCAATTATTGATTCCTTAAAGCCGGATGCTTCGGAGGTAAGTTTCGTTTCCATGGTGGCCTTCCCAAAAAATAACGGTACCAAATTGGTGCGCGTTCGTGGGCTGCAAGGTGATTTTCCGTTCTACGGCAAACTTGAAACAGAGCCCATTACGGCTGCTACTTCCTATCAAACTTTAGGTGGAGCTTTGGTGGATGCTACCCTAATGTTGCAGTACAATCTACAAGTGGGCGACTTTGTAAAAGTGGGTGAAATTTCCCTTCCAATAACTGGCTCCTTGATAGCCATCCCCGGCAATACCGCAGTTTCGAGCTCGGTGGCTCCTTTGGTCATCATTCCATTCCGCTTTATTGAAGACACCGAATTGTTGCAATTTGGAAGTCGAAAACGATACGAATACTTCTATAACCAACCCGATGCGGATTTGGCGGCTTTGGAAGAACGCCTTCAACCCATGCTGGAAGCGGAAAATGCCGATCTGGACACCCACACCAGCACCAGCAGTAGATTGGGAAGACGGTATGAAAATGTGGGCTCCTTCCTAAACCTCACAGCATTTATTGCACTTTTATTGGGCTGTGTGGGCATTGCCAGCTCGGTTAATATCTATATCAAAGAAAAAATCAAGGCCATTGCCGTCCTAAAATGTTTGGGTGCCTCCAGGAAACAAAGTTTTTTGATTTTCTTAATTCAGATTGCGGGAATAGGAATATTAGGCGGAATAATTGGAACAGCAATAGGAGTAGGGCTTCAGGAACTTTTCCCCATGGTTTTAAAGGAGTTTTTGCCTTTCGATTTAACCATAAGCATTACCCTCCAACCTTTGATAATGGGCGTGCTTCTGGGCTTGGTGATGTCTGTTTTATTCGCCTTGCTGCCATTATTGCGCACTTGGTACGTTTCCCCATTGGAAGTACTGCGGGTGAGTGGCGATACCTCAAAGCAATCCGCAAAGGCGTGCTATGTTGCCATCGCCGTGATCATCTTGTTTTTATACGCCTTTTCCTATTGGCTGCTCAGGGATTGGTTGTTTGCATTGGCTTTTATCGGCGGGGTTTTGGTAACCTTCGGTATATTATCGGGGATTGCGATAGGCACTATGAAACTGTTAAAAACCTACTTCCCCAGTGGAGCAGGATTTACCACCCGGCAGAGTCTTTTGAATTTATTCCGGCCCAACAACCAAACCATTGTACTGCTAGTGGCCATTGGACTGGGGACGTTTTTGATCAGTACGCTGTACTTTACGAAGGATATTTTACTGGATAAGGCCGAAATAGGCCAAAGCTCCGAAAGCGCAAACCTGATAACCCTGGACGTGCAACCAGACCAAGTGGAGGCGGTGGCCAATACGTTTAAAGCCAACGACCTGCCCGTATTGGACAATATTCCGCTGGTAACGATGCGGATGCACAGCATAAAAAATAAATTGGTAAACACCTTACGCACCGATACTACCACCCAGATAAAAGGCTGGGTATTGAGCCACGAGTTTAGGACTACCTACCGGGCCAATTTGATCAATTCCGAGGAAATTGTAAAAGGGGAGTGGGTAGGCTCGCAACCGGCGGGCGAGATCGTGCCTGTGTCCGTCTCCGAAAATCTTGCCGAAGATGCGATGGTAACGGTCGGTGATTCCATAGTGTTTAACGTGCAGGGTGTTCTGATGCCGACCGTGGTGAAAAGCATCCGAAAAGTGGATTGGGCAAACCTGCAACCCAATTTTACGGTTTTATTTCCCAGCGGCGTTTTGGAAGATGCGCCCCAATTTAATGTGTTGACCACCTACGCGCCCACCGAAGCCAGCTCGGCCCGGCTGCAACGTGCCTTGGTGACCAAATTTCCAAATGTGTCCGTTATCGACTTACGGCAGATGTACACGGTAGTGGAGGATATCCTGAACAAGGTTTCATGGATTATCAATTTTATGGCATTTTTCAGCATCCTTACCGGGATTATTGTTTTGATTGGTTCCGTGCGTACCAGCAAATATCAGCGAATAAAGGAAAGTGTGTTGCTAAGAACGCTGGGCGCAAAAAACAAACAGATACTCACCATTACCGCTTTGGAATATCTATTTCTGGGAATTTTGGGTAGCCTCTTGGGTATCCTATTGGCACTCATAAGCAGTTTGCTTTTGGCAATATTTGTATTTGAGGAACCCTTTGCGCCATCGCTTATTCCGTTTCTTGTCTTCTTACCCGGAATTTCCCTTTTGGTATTGGGAATTGGATTGAGCAATATTCGGGAAGTTTTAAGTAGCTCGCCTCTGGAGGTGTTGCGGAAGAGCGGGTGATTATTTGTCAGTTGACTGTTCTGTTAAAGTGACTTCTTTTTGTTCTTTTCTCTAGGCTAAGGTATTACCAAAAAATAATAATCATTTTTTCTGCGAAGAAACCATCAAACCTGCAATTATTTAGCTCCAATTCGTAACCCGACATTTCCCTATTTTTTAAAAGATTTGTTCGAACATTGTTCGAGTGTTGTTCGGGTTTTGTTTGGAAAAATGGGGTATTCTTCGAACGAGCTTCGAACAAGTATTGTATGAGGCTCGAATAACGGCATAATAACAACGAAGCCAAATTTCTTTTTCTAAATAATTATTTATATTTAAGTTCTGATATATAAATATCTGTTTATTAAATATATACATCTATTTTAAATAATGAAACAATTACCAAAGTAGTTCGTCCTATAAATAGATTTACCATCCAAATAATGCAATATGACAATTTTAGTAGTAGGAGCAAGTGGTGCCACGGGCAGTAAATTAGTGGAACAACTTTTAATGCTAAACCACAGGGTGAAAATAATTGTACGATCTCCCGAAAAACTTCCTGACGCTTGTAAAACGAATGATAATCTTCAAATAATAACTGCCAGTGTTTTGGATTTAACTGATGACGAAATACGCGAAATAGTAAAGGATTGTGACGCCGTAGCGTCTTGTCTTGGGCACAATCTATCCTGGAAAGGTATTTATGGCCAACCCAGAAAATTGGTAACGGATGCTACGCGAAGGTTATGCGATGCCATTAAATACAATAAACCGCAACGGGCAGTGAAATTTGTTTTGATGAACACCACGGGAAACCGCAATCGCGACTTAGACGAACCTATTTCCTTCGCCCAAAAATGTGTTATTGGGTTGCTTCGCTTGTTGCTGCCGCCGCATGTTGACAACGAAAAAGCGGCGGATTATTTGCGTATAGAAATTGGGCAAGACAATCCCTATGTTGAATGGACTGCAGTACGGCCCGATGGTTTGATAAATGAGGAAGTGGTAACGGATTATAAGATTTATCCTTCTCCAACAAGAAGCGCCATTTTTAATGCTGGCAAAGTAAGCAGAATAAACGTAGCCCATTTTATGGCCCGGTTAATCCATGATGCCGATTTATGGGCTAAATGGAAAGGACAGATGCCGGTAATTTATAGTGCAGCTGCGCATTAAACCGTTATCTTAGGGTAGGAAAGCGTACCAAAGAAGTAGCTTGGTTAATCTAGAAAAATCACATGCTTTATTATTAAAATAAATACTTTGATTGTAACAGATTTAGTGCTACTTTCAGTAGTAACTGTGAAAATTCTAACGGGACATCAAAGCTTTTTTGAACTTACACACGCTTCGGGATAGTTTCCAGAAAAACCCTATTTCTTCTTAAAAGGAGCTTCCTTCACATCTTCCGATTCGCCATAACCAGCAGGATCATTGGATTCCGGTACTTTTTTGGGATCTTCCTTTTTGGGCATCTTTATAGCTTCGGGTTTGGAATTTGGTTCCTTGGGACTGTCCTGCTTTTCTATGTTTTGTTCGTTTTTCTTTTTTGGGTCCAACATAGGGGTTTTCTTTTCCATAATAGTACATTTTTGGTTGATTTTGTAGTGAAATTAGTTGTTATTCCTCTTCCTGCTTAACTTTTTTTGCGCCTTTACCATCCGTTTGCGACTTTGGATTTAAGTTATCGTCCTTTGCGATTCCTTTTGCGTGGGGAATGGGGTGTTTGCCTTGTTTGTCTTCGAAGTTTGGTGTTTTCATAACAATTTGATTTTAAGTTATTTTATACTGTTTTCTAAATATTTATACAAACTATCAAATTCCCAGCGCTTTCCCATGTTTGCTAACATTATTTAACACTGACTTTATTATAAAAGTTAAATTTAATTGGTAAATAGTTTTTTCAGGTAAAGGCCTTGCGTCTTGCTCAAAATCTCCTATTAGGCAATTCAAATCTCGTACTTCGTACGTTGTCGTTCGTATACCGTCGCTCTTGGCTCTTTTCTCTTGGCTGTTAAATAGTGAAGCGTGAGGCGTATGCCTTGATGGTGAAAGATGTAAGACCGCTGCGCTGAAAGACGTATGACATTAGTCGGTAAGACGTAAGATTTTTAGACAATTCACATACTCACACACTCACAAACTCACAGATTTACCTATTCAACTATTCACCATTGCGCCTTCTGTCCGCAGCTTACAGCTTATTGACTAAAGTCTCTTTCGCCATTCATTGGCACACTTTGTTTTATATGCTTCCGCCAAAGTTCTTAGATGTTTTATGTGATCAGAAACTTCTTCCCTTGCCAAACGTACAAATTCCTCGGCTATACTTATGGCCGTTTCACTGTCATTACAGTTTACTTTTGGGTTCTTATTATTGCGCAGCATACGCCTTGCATTGCAGATAAGATGGTACATCCGTTGATTTTCATAGGTGGTTTTATGGAATATCGCTGTGGGGGTATTGGAGAAATGACTGCAGAGATGTAGGAGATATGGCAAGGAAGACTGTTTTGGTTTATATTCCCAAAATACCTGTGCCATTCCTATGCAGGTTTGTTCAATTGCCAATCTTACCATCGTAAGTGTGATGTTGAAATCATAATTAGTAAAGCCATCATTCTCCATTAAATTTAATAAGTAGGCCGCCTTGCTGGATCTATCTTCCCAAATTTTCTCAATATTTGCTACCATTAATGGATGATAGTTTACTTGAAAGTTTGGGCCATAATTTTTTTCCGAAGCATAATATGCCCATTGGGACTGTGTAATAATAGATTCCAAAAAATGACTTCCATAATTCCTTTTCTCAAATACTTCGTTTACGGTGTATAAAATAGCATACACCCTACAGTTTCCCTCGGTTTCTTTATAAATATAATCTGATATTGCGGCAGGGCCCAGGGAGGCGGGTGTATTACTAACAAGCATCAGTGTGTAGATAATAGTATTTTGCAAAAATGGAATAGTCTGCTCCAAATGGACTTCCATACTTTGTGAATCCTCGTATTTGCTGATAAGAAAAACGGAATCAAGTTCCAACTTTTTTTTTAACAATTCGATTACCCTAATTAAAAGTTCGTCTTCGGTTTTGTAGTTGCCTCTTTTGATACTAATGGATTGGGGTTCTTCGCTATCCATATGGGGTAGCACTTCCGCAGTTTCCACGGAAGTATCATTTGGTGCTTCCACTGCTACCGCTATTTTCTCTCCGGTTTCATCGGACTTATCTTTTTTATAGCTTGCCACAAAGCACCGTTGCCAACTGAAATAGAATAATGATTTAACCAAAATGAAAAGTTGCTCTGTTTTGTAATACAGCATATCCACAGCTTCAATACTAGGCTCAAAATCACTTTGGTAGCGGGCGGCGCAATAGGACTGGTCCAGAAGTTCCATTGTCGCAGCTTCTTCCAAATCATTTAAATCAAAAAAGGAAGCCAAGGAAGTTATAAAGCCGTGGCAGTACTCTTGGTGTTCACGTAGCCGATGGGTTATCTTATTCCTGCCCATCAGGGCACACTCCGCTGCTCGAAATAGTAGTTCCATCGTCTGGTGGTAAGCAAAGGTGCTCTGGGCATAGTGACCCTTTTCAAAATGACTACTTGCCCCTTTACTAAAAGCATCAATCTTTTTTAGCTCCTTATCGAAAGCGCGTTTGCTTCTGCCTATCAAATCGTTTAGACATAGAGTAGAATTCATAAAGGGAAATCCCAACTCCTGCTGTCCATACACAACGTTCCCCAATAAAAGATTCTCAATAAAAAAGAGGTTTCCGGCTTCAATCTGTTCCATAGCATAGCTTTGGGTATATATACGGTGCCGCAGTTGTGGATGTTCCTTCAACAAAGCATCTGCCTTTTCAAAATTGCTGGGCTTGCAATCGGCCTCACCTACAATAAGGGTAAGCATGTTAAGTTCAGGATTAACCGTAAATTCTCCCCAGAAAATAAAAAACGGATTTAGTGCAGCTATCAGCTCATTTAAAAGTTCTTCCGGTAGTAGGTGGGTTGGGGTGGACGATATGATGGGTTGGTAGCTCATAATTATGTGAATTTGTGAGTTTGTGAATCTGTTCTGGGTGTCAGTTCTCAGTTCTCAGTTTGGTTTTTAGTTAGACGTGATGCCTGAAAAGGTTAATGCATGGTCCACGGCCTAAAGCCTTCTAATGCTAAAGTTGTAAAAGGTTGGGGGGATAAAAAACCTATGCGACTTTTAAAAAACTAAAATGGGAGGATATTTTATCTACTGGCTTTGGGATTTGGTGTAGATGTTGGTCTTCATTGTATTATGAAATTGCTGGCTTAGTAACATTCCCTTAACCAGCTTCAAGCACTTTCTGAGCAATTGCTTCAATAGAGAAATATAGAAAGGGGTTGGGTGTGGGATTTTTTGATTTGGGCTCCTGCTGCATTATTTTGACTTATATTTGAAATTAGATCTTACTCACAGGGGGGGATAAAAGCAATAGGATATTTCGTTGTTGGCAGTCGTTGTAATGGACGAACGCAGCAAACAATAAAAAGAACAAAAAATGACAAAAAAGAAATAGCAAAAGCACAACAGCGTGTACACGAATAACGGCTGCATTTACTAATCGGAAATTCACCTCGTTTTGCTAAATTAGGTGCGTCAGCCACCGCAAGTGCGCGGTAGCGGGAGCTAATCTAATCCCATATTCCCGGAAACAAAGAATATAACTCAATCTGAACTCATTATTTTAAACCTTACGGAAATAAGGAGAAAAAGCGTAATACTATGGAAAGAGCTTCCTGAAAGCAACCACCATTTGAAACCAGACGCAAAGGCAATGAGTGCCATAGCAATGGTTAGACACGTCCTGGAAGCAGACTATGGATGGAATATTATAATCAATAATGGGAGTATGGCAAAGTATCAAACCCCTTGGCAAACTCGTCCATACCTCAGTGTTGCAGACGAGCTTGAATTTGCTGAACCCCATAGAAATGCCATTTTGGAAAGCATCCGCCAATTTTCGGATAGGGAATTAAACGAAACGGAAATCATTCACCCTGGAAATGGAGCCAAAAAAAACCTTGGCAAATATTTATTGCGAATTGGATATCATGAAGCTGTTCACGCCGGACAATTCAGAACAAAATGGAAAATGCCATAGAAGATTATTTAATGGAACACCGTAAAGACTTGGGGGTTTCCATAAATTTTGATGAAATAGACGTCATCCTTGCCAAATGTTTAAAAGTGGCCAAAAACAATTATTGATGCACAGCGTACAATACGGATCAAGGACCATTGACTTTAAAATAACCAGGACCGCTCGCAAAACCTTGGCCATTGAAGTACATCCAGATAGCAGCGTGCAGTTGATAGCTCCACAGAATGCTCCTTTGGAGGAATTAAAAAGTAGGGTAGCGCACCGTGGCAAATGGATTGTGAAGCAACAGGCGTATTTTGAAACCTTCCTTCCAGCTACTCCCATACGTGGATATGTTTCTGGTGAAACCCATTACTATCTTGGCAGACGGTATATGCTAAAAGTTAAAGAGGCTGATGAAAATAGCGTAAAACTAAAAGCTGGGGAAATAGTGGTAACCCTAAAACCTAACGATGAAGAAAACAGGAAGCATGAAATAGTAAAGCGTTTATTGACAGCTTGGTATTATACCCACGCAAAGCGAAAGTTTCAAGAGGTGATGGCATTATCGTTAAATAAATTCAGTGCTGAAAAAATAGAAAGACAGTCTTTTGAAATTAAAAGAATGAAACTTAGATGGGGCAGCTGCACCTCAGAGGGTAAAATTATCTTAAACCCAGAGCTAATAAAAGCAAACTCAAAATGTATTGAGTATGTAATAATCCATGAGCTATGCCACTTGATAATAGCGTCACATAATAAAGAATTTTATAAACTCTTAACTGAAAAAATGCCGGATTGGGAAAAATGGAAGGATAGACTTGAGAAGTTAATGGCGTAAATATTTGTGAGAAGTTACTAAAAAGAGTGGGATGACTTGGAAAAGATTTATTTTTTATCTATTAATTTTTCCAACTTCTCAATCATTTCCTTTTGTTGTTCCAGCATACGCTCATATAATTCCACCATTTTATCAATAGGATTGAAACTTGGATGAAAATTAAATACTGCTGGGTTGGTCATTGTCGCATGATCATTATTATTAATAGTATTTGAAATTACGTTAATAGCCTGCTCCTCATCAAAATTCTTAAAAGCCTCCACCGGTATGTGCAATACTTGGGAGATTTGCTCGAGTAGGGGAGTGTCCACTTCCTCTTTTTGTTCCAAGAGAGATATTTTCTTTTGGTTCCATTCCTCGCCCAGCTCATAGGCCAGCGCCTCCTGCTTAATGCCAAGCATCTCGCGAAAACGTTTTATGTTGCGGCCTTGGTGTATTTTTGTTTCCATCTTCTGTTATCGGTTGTCTGTTGTCTGTTGTCGGTTGTCTATTAAAACGTTAAGCGTTAAGTGTGTTTCTACTTTCGTAATTCGTATTTCGTCGCTTTTGGCTTTTGGCTCTTGTCTCTTATCTCTTGAATCTTGTCTCTTGTCGGTTCTCGATACATTTTTAGGTTTCGCTGTCGCTTACCCTAAAAACACTCGAACTGACAGTTATCAAATTTACCAAATATTTTAATAAACCCCACCTTTGTTCCTTCTAAAATATCCCCCTGAAAAGATAAATTATTCATCCTTAGAATGGTATATCCGCTTTTTGAGAAAGAACTTCCCTGCGCTAATCCATTAAAAAGTACGGTATGAGAGCGGGGAAGGAGAATAAAAAAAAACAAGAATACCTATATGTAACCAATATGCAACAGGCGAAACTGGTTCTTCGAGAATTATTTGATGACCAAACAGAGGAAACATTAAACGAGGGCATCCTACTATGGCTAAAGAGTATGGAAGATTCAGAAGCCTATAAACTTTATTTGAATATACCCGAAATTTTGGAGGAAGGGAACTATTCAATAACGGATTTTTTAGAGGCAAAAATGGATTTTCCCGGCATAAGTAGTAAACAAATACTGAAAACGGTGGGCTTGGCAATGCTCCTTATGTTTTTATTAAGTGAATGTTGGCGACTGTTTGGAAAAAGATTTTATGGTAACCCGGAGGGTGATTGGCCTAACTTTGAAATCCCCATGACCATGAAGGTTGCGATCACCTTAATGCCCCTTGAGGAATTTCAAGTGGAATTGGCAGCTTCCATGCTGAACATAGTGGGGAAACCCTATTACGACAGGCTGCTTGAACAAATCACCATTTTTGACAAACCGGTAACCCCAAAACAAAGGTGGGCTTTTGAAAATGACCCAATACTAAAAAAGCATTTACAACTCGTAATGTGGTTTACACTTATGCGTATTTTTTTGGATGCTATTTATTTCTATACTGAAAAAGATAATGGTGTTAACCCTTAATTGTGAGGTTGATAGGTCGTTGTACTTTCATGAGGCTGCTTGTTGTGATGAACATCCCCCTAGCCCCCTCCAAAGGGGAATAGATTTGACTACACCTCGGCAGATTAACTCCGTTGAATCTTCGATTTGCTTTACTTCGACTCCACTCCGTACAGGCAGTTGTACATCCTTCGTAATGACATTTATAAAATACCCTTTTTCAAACTTGAATATCCCTATTCTTTGAAAGAGCTTTACTGAAGCAATCTTTTAAAATTATGTCATGGAAACAATTCAAAATCAATCCTTTCAGACCCTGTCGCCCGAATTGGCTGCCAAACTGCAACAGCTAACTAAAGCACTTACTATTGAACAGGTATTTTATTACGCACCTACAGCCCAAGCCCCTGGCCACCTTATCCTAATTTCGGGAAGCACTAAGAACGCAGCGGTTATTGAAGCCCGGGAATGGCTTCGGAATGCTTTTAAGAAATACCAACAATTGGTGCACGTATAGGGTTCAAAGCCCATGTGGTATGGGTATAAAAATGGGCATCCCTTTATAGCAGCTTATTGTACTGCTGCTGCGAAAGTGTATCAAAATACCACTTATAAATGGAGCTCATCAAACACATGGAGGGATTTTAAAAAACATTTCAAAAAATTTGAACGTGACTTTTATTAAGAACATGAGGTGATAAGAACATTGAACCAAGAGTTCTATCGTCTAGTGGCTCGTACAAGTGTATTTCTTACCTATATTCACTATATGAATATAATCTAACCTATCTGGAAAAGCTTTACATAGGTCAGAGTACACTTTTTAAATCCCTTACTCAGTGAATAAAATTCCTATCCCAATACCTTCCATCCATAGAGGGGCTATTTGTGAAGTAGAATGGGTAAACGTATTATCTTATCGCCACTATGGAAAGGGCGGGACAGGCCGCGGAGGAGGGAGACGAAATCTATATAAATTGGGATATGTACCATGCCATTAAGGAAGTGGAAGATCAATTGTATACGACGGGTACCGATTGTCTTCTCGCTTTAAAAAACCTTATAAAGGCCAAAAAACCTTCTGATTGCACAGCGGTTGAAGTGCTAGATGCCTATAGCTTAAAGCCTACCCACTCACAAACTCTTAAATAAAAATGATTCCGGCCTAAAACCTACCTATTCACAAACTAACATTATTTTATCTATATTAGATCCACAAACTGCTTAATATCAGTATATGCCAAAACAAAAATCCTTTATTATTAAAATTAAGGGGTTCATAAAGGGGGTTTCTTACTATTTTGAAAATGGAGAACCCCGCCAACGCATCCCCAATCCACCCACCAAAGATCAAATCTATAATGATCCTCGCTTTGCGGGCGTGAGGGCAAATAATAAGGAATTTGGAGGGGCCTCCACTTATTCAAAATCTATAGCTACCGGTCTTAAAAACAATATACATACCTTCAAGGATTCCCGTTGTACAAGTCGTCTAACGGCTGCTCTTCAAAAAATAATCAAAAAGGGGAGGGGCACCCCTGGAAAGAGGGAGGCTAACATCCTTAACGGTCCCGAAAACCTAATGGGTTTTCAATTGCAAAAAAACAATGTTTTCAATCAAATATTTACGGCAAAATATATAGTTTCCGTTAACGAGAAACGTACAAAAATCACAATAAAAATCCCAAATATTACTCCATACAATCTTAAGAACAATCCAAGCTCCGCAACCCATTTTATCCTTACGGCAGCATTAAGTATAGTTTCAATTCATAATTGGAATTCAAAAATTAAAAAATATGAACCGGATTACCCTAAGGTAAATGGTCTGGGTGATACAAAAAAGAGTGAACCATTATTATGTAAAATAGAACACCAAAATATAAGCATCCAACTAATAAACCCGGCCAAAACAACAATTTCCGGTGGTGTAGCGATAACAGTCTGGTTGGGCATAAGCTTTGGCAAAGAAACTGATAACAAATTCGTACCTTTTGAAACAGCCAAAGCAATGGAGTGCATAGCCATATTCTAAGCATTGAACAGACAACAAACAACCGATAACAAACCCTAGGATCACCCGTATAAAAGCCATACCAAAGCCATAGATACTTCCTATGAAAGCCCTATATACTCACAGTAATTTAGTCTAAATTTTAGGATAATTTTTCAGGACTGTAAATTTCATATCATTCAAAACCTAAAAATAATTTTCATTTATTCCATTTTTTAAGGTATTCATAGATTGCATATTTAAAAACATTGTTGGCAAATTTGCGAATATGAAAATTATAGAAAATCAATATAGAGGAATATTAAAACACTTTTATTTATCAAAAAAAACTATAAGCTAATAATAAGGGTTACATTATAGCTAAAGCTCTAGAACTGATTAGATATAAATTAAACAGCTATACGCAATTTTATACATATATCATTTGAACTATAATTTATATTATGTAAAATAGAATATTTGGAAACCCACCTATACCTCAATTAGATATATAAACTTTATAGTGAAATTGTAGCATCCACTATTGCTTAAAAAAGCAATTAAAACTGGAGCTCCAAACCCGGAAGATATTATTAACCCAGACTAAGTTTTGTTTTGCTGGCTGAACCGTAAAATCATTCTCTTTTTAGATTTTTTTCAGAAGCTTTATTTCAACCTTTTACATCATACACAAAGGCACGGTATTTAAGAAGTGCAACAAAGAAAGCCCCTCCCAGGGCATTGCCCAATAGCGCCAATGATATAAAGGAAAGATATTCTACTAAAATAATTTTTGGTGAACTTATGAGTCCGGAAAATACTTCCACATTGCCGACAATACTGTGGTGAAGGCCTGTAAATGCAAGTACGGCGGTGATTATATAAATAATCAATATACGGCTTAAAGTATCTTTGGAAGCAGCTACCAGCCAAGATAGCAGCCCCATCAACCAGCCTGCAAGAATGGCGCTCACAAAAATTACACTGCCGTGATAATCGGTAACGTGGACGGCTATTTTTTCTATGGTTTTTAAATCAAAGATTCCCAATTGGGGTCCAAACCAAACCAATAAAAAGGCGATTAAATAACCCCCTATCAAGTTTCCTAAAATAACCAATCCCCAAAGCCGCAATAAACTGGCAAGACTTCGCTTTTTATTGAGAACCGGAAGTGTAAGTAGCGAAGTTTGTTCCGTAAAGAGAATGGATTGACCGAGGATAATCATTATAAATCCAATGGGGTAAACCAGTGACAGACTTTTAATGATGGTGTCTTCGGAAACCTTGCCCTCCAGAAAAAAGTATAAGGTACAAATCAGTAAATAGCTGAACCCTATCTCAAGACCGGCAGTAAGGGAACTCAACAAAATACTCACTGGACTTTTATCATAAGTCTCCTGCCCTTCAATAATCTGCTGTTTCAGAATCTCTCCGTGCGATTTTGCAGTGTCGGCCTCAGATGCCTTGGAATTTTTCAATTCGTCATCAATATTCTGCTGCTCCTGGGTCTTCTCGTTTTTTTCCTTTGACATAGGGTATGTTCATAAAAAAGGTTTCGATTTCCGAAGATATAATTATTTACAAAATCAGAAAACGAAACCCGTATATTATTGAAAAGTACGCTTATTTGCGTATCATTTCCTCTAAATGCTGCCGGTTGGTGGATTTTCCATAGATTTTCTGCTCGGGATCCATAATATGGGTGTCCTCCAAGCCTCCTACATATACGGCATCAAAACCGATATCCTCAATTAGTTGCTGGGTAACCCTTTTACTGTCGGCGTCCTGGGCGGCAAAGGGGATCGCCAATTTATCGGTGTTCCGAAAGGCGCGCTCCTTTAAATGCTCGGCATAAATAGTATTGAACGCTTTTGCGGTTTTGGCGGTTCCGAATTTCATTGCGGTATATTCAGAGGCATTTCGGTTGCTGTCACGAACTTCCTGCGCCATCTCGCCATCGCGTTCGGGATATGGATTGGAAGCATCAATAATTACCTTATTGCCGTATTCCCCGGCATAGAGTTCTGATAATTTATCTATTGCCTTGAACGGAACTGCCAACAGATACACATCTGCATTGGCTTCCCAAGCCTCGTCGAGGCTTACTGCTTTTGACTTTCCTCCTGCTTCTTTTACCAATTGGTTCAATTTTTCGGGATGACGGGAAGTAAACAATACTTCGTGGCCCGCTTTGGCCCAATGTTTTCCAAGGTTTCCACCAATGTTTCCACTTCCTATTACTCCTATTTTCATAATTTTTTATTTTATGTTTATTCTTCTTCTGAATTAATTTTTTTCATGGTTTCAGAAATCTTCTTCTTTTCAGACTTTGATTTCATCTCAGCATCCTTCTCCACTTTCAATTCGCCATCTCCCTTAATTTTAAGGTCTTCCTCTGGCTGCAGTTTTCCAAAATTGGATGATTTTCGATATTCATCCTGAAAATCGGCATGTTTCTTTTTATCACTCATAATCAATTTTTTTTATTGGTTTTTATTCTGAAAATTTCCGTTGAAGGCAAATTCGCCCTGCTCCTTTCGTTGCCTCATTTGCTTTAGTTCCTTTTTCTTTAGATCGTCTGGCAAGCCGTCGGGGTCGCCACCAAAATAACCAAAGGCCACCGCGGTTGCCACGTGGTAATCGTCGGTAAAATTGAATTCTTTCTGCGCCTTTTTAAACTGTACCCCAGCCATTTGGTGTACCGCTATCCCCATACTGTTGGCCTGATGTATTACGTTGCCCATAAACAAGCCCAAGTCGTGCAAAGCGTGAAAATTTTCCTTGTCGCTTTTTTCCATTGTTTTTTTAAAGGCGTTTATCCACAACACTTGTGAATTGCCTGCCCAAGACTGGTTAAATTCATCCAGACAATCAAAAATGCGGTCGTACATTTTTGTGCCCTTTATTCCCCAAATTACCCGCCAAGGCTGAATGTTTGACGCGCTTGGCGCCCATCGGCCGGCTTCCAACAATTTTTTGACTTCTGCTTCCGTAATCGGTTTTGACGAAAACATTCTGGGACTCCATCTGTTTTTTATACTGTCGAGAACCGGATGGTCCACAGGTGTTATTTTGTTTACTGTAACTGGGTTTTCCATTTTTTTCTTTTAAATGTAACCGCTTTCCTTTGGCATAAAAAGTTTTTAAAAAAGATTTAACGCTCTGTTTCAGTATTAACATTTTCATATCATAATTCAACCTTAATTGCTGTTATTTTTGTTCAAAATTTAATTAATGATCGTCTGGGGAATTTTTATCGCATTTATTATTTTATTCTTAGCGTTGGATTTAGGTGTGTTTAACCGAACTCCACATGTTATCAAAACCAAGGAGGCTGCCATTTGGACTACTGTTTGGGTAACCTTGGCCCTCGGTTTTTCGGGAGTTATTTATTGGCTCTTTAAGGATGGGTTGGTAGAAAATCCTACCAATTTGGCGCCCGATGTGGCCGTTCTTAAATATATTACCGGCTATCTGATAGAACTTTCCTTGAGTATTGATAATGTTTTTGTGATTGCAGTAATCTTTTCCTCCTTCGCCATTCCCCAGAAATACCAGCACGAAGTTTTATTCTATGGAATTTTGGGAGCAATTGTCTTTAGGGCGCTGATGATCTTTTTCGGGGTAGCGCTTATCAATAAATTTGATTGGATAATTTATGTTTTTGGGGCATTTTTATTATTCACTGCCTTTCGAATGTTGACCCACAAGGAATCTGAATTTGATCCCAAGAAATCCAAGATGTTTCGCTTTATGAAAAAGCTTTTCCCGGTAAGCTATAAAATGGACGGCGATAAATTTTTTATAAAACGCATGGGTGTTAAAGCGGCTACTCCACTATTTGTAGCGTTAATTATAATTGAACTGACCGATATTCTCTTCGCTTTGGACAGTATTCCTGCTATTCTTGCTATAACGGCAGATCCTTTTATTGTATTCAGTTCAAATATTTTAGCGATTTTGGGACTTCGGTCTATGTATTTTCTTATTTCCAGAATGCTCACAAAGTTTCGATATATCAATTATAGTTTAGTTGTTATCCTGGCCTTTGTGGGAGTGAAAATGATCCTGTCCCACAATATTGAAATTCCAGAATGGCTCTCGCTGGGCGTAATAGGGGTTTCACTGGCTGCCGGGATTATTGCTTCCGTAATGATTCCTGACCCCAACCCAGCGGTGGTAGAGGAAGATTAATTTCACAAAATCCTATTAAAATGTTTGGATTGGTTTTTTGCTATTGTATCTTTAAATCTACAATCAAAACCGAAAAATATGAATATCAATTTCGAGTATCACGAGGTGGCAGCGAGCCCAAGACTGGAAGCTTTTGTAGCTGAAAAATTAAACAAACTTGAAAATAAATATGACTCAATTGTAGGTGCCGATGTTTATCTTAAAAAAGAAAACACCACCAATCCCGACATCGGAAAAATTTGCAGTGTACGTCTAAGTATGCCCGGCCCTACCATTTTTGCGGAATCTTCTACCGCATCATTTGAGGCTTCCGTTGCTAAAGTTATTACCGAGCTTCGCTCACAACTTCAGAAACGAAAGGAAAAAATGAAAACACATTAATCATGAAAGAAATGGGAGTAATAGCAAGAGACGAAAGACAGTTAACACTTATATATAGCAGCAATACCCGCGTGGGCACGCACACGCTAAGCTATTTAACGGGAATTGATGAAAAATATCTGGCTATCGACCTGGCCAAGACTAAGGTATCTGATACCCAATGGGCCGAAATAGCCGATGCCCTTGGGGTTGGAATTGGAGATCTGGTAGATAAACGCCAAATGGACATTGAGGTAGAAAGTACCGCAGAATTTGATTCCAACGACTGGCTTAAAATTATTCAGAATAATGATTCCGTAATATCAAAGCCTATTGCCATAAAGGGCAATCGAACCAAGCAGATCGACAATCCCCCAGAGATTATGGAGTTTTTTGAAGTAGATTCTGCAGGGCTTGAGCAGAGCCCATCAAACGATACCCCGCCAGATATAGAACGCACTACGGGTAACGAAAACTTTATTGAAAAAGAAAAGTAATTATTCCTTAGCCACGGTTTCCAATGGCTGAATAGTAGGTTTTACCTGCTTATAAACTTCCATTTGGGGCCGGGTTAAAATATCATTCATTTCAGCGGTTTCCTGCTTTTGCAGTCCATATAGGAGGTCGAGTTTTTCCTTTCCGGAAATTTCGGCCTCAATTTTATAGCGGCGAATAAGGAATTCCTCCACCTTTCGTTGAAAAAGCAATTCCTGCTTTTCGGTCAGCGATAGTTCTAAATCGTAGCTATTGGTAATTTCCAGTGCTTCCTTTTCAGCCTGTTCATTTGATTTTTGGAAAAACGGATCTTGCGAGAATGCTGATATACTTAATAACAGCATAATAAGGGTTGTTAATTTTTTCATGGGTTCAGTTTGAATTATTTTCAATTAAAATAATAAAAAAATAATCCAGCCCCAATTACTTTAACGCTCTTTAACGGCCTGTGGATGTAGCTTAACAAACTTTTTCCCGATATTTTAAATTATTGGGAAGCTGAAGTCTTTTGTTGAATAAGCAAAATAGCATCATCTACATTGCGTAGCTTCTCCATGTCCTCATTCTTAAACTCTATATTGAAAACATCCTCAATATCCAAAATTATATCAACTAGATGTGCCGAATTTATATTCAACTCACGGGTTAAATCACTTTCCCGGTTAATCTCATTGGCCGAAACATCATCGGGCAAATATGTTATTATGATGGGTTCAAGAAGTGCGAAAATTTCTTCCGAATTCATGGGTCTTAAATTTTTTTAAAGATAACACATGCGTTCACATCACCAAAACCAAAGCTGGCCTTGACAATGGTTTGTAACGAAGTTTTTTGCATTTTCAACGAAATTTTTTCCGAAGAGATCAAAGAAGCTATTTTTGGGTGCAGATTTTCACGATTCACATTCGGAAAAACAAAGCCTTCATGCAACTGGAGAATTGCCGAAACAATCTCAACACTGCCACTTGCCGATAAACAATGGCCCGTCATTCCCTTGAGGGAATTTATATAAGGAAAATCCTTCCCCTTTCGGCCTAGGGCGTGGGTCCAATTCTCAATTTCATCGGGATCTTTTATGGTAGCGGTAAGATGGCCATTTATATAATCAATTTCTGAGGCGGCTGTATTGGAAACTTTCAGAGCATCCTTTATGCATTTCTGGATTGCGGAACTGTTGGGGGCCGTCATACTGCCACCATTTCTCTGTCCCCCGTTGTTTATTGCCCCTCCAAGTATCTCGGCATAGATGGTGGCACCACGTTCCTGCGCACTTTCCAAGGACTCCAAAACAAAGGCCCCGGCGCCGCTGCCTGGCACAAAGCCGCTGGCATCTGCACTCATTGGGCCAGCAACTTCATTGGGCGCATCGTTATATTTATAGGTGGTAACTTTCATGGCATCAAAACCACCCCAAATATACGGGCCCGAATCGCTAGTACTGCCACAAAGCATATACTTGGCCTTGCCCGCGGCAATATGCTCATAGCCCATTAGCAACGCCTCTGTCCCTGTCGCACAGGCCGAAGAGTTGGCAGTGACCATATTTCCGGCTCCAATTAATCCGCCAAGATAGGCGCTTACCCCGCTCGTCATTGTTTGTACTACCGATGTACTCCCCAATCTACGCACATTACCGTCATCTATTTTATGGATTGCCTCCCGGAATTTATCCACTCCACTAATACCGGTGCCGAAAATTATCCCCAGATCCCAAAGTGCCTCTTCCTCGGGCAAGGCCGGTTTGATTCCGGCATCCTTAAGAGCATCCATCCCCGCAATAACCCCGTATAAAATACCGCTGCTGTTAAAATTACGCAGTTGAAGGTCTGTAAGGTATTCGCGTTTTTTTTCTTCGAAAATTTTCGGGGCTGCACCCAATTGGCAGGAAAAGTTAAGATCGCGCAACTCCGGCAAAAACTCAATGCCGGAAATGCCTTTCTTAATGGCATCCGAAAATGCCGAAATACCCACCCCATTAGGCGCAACAATTCCGAGTCCGGTAATTACAACGCGTTTTTTCATATTAAATCCTTATTCACAATCATTCCGCTTATCGTGCCTTTGGCTACTATTTCGTCTTTGCTATTAACCATCTTTACCTTGCATTTCAGTTTATTGAACCGAAAGTATATTTTTTCTGAAATTACCGCTACTTTTTCACCGGGAAAAACCGGACAATGAAAATCAATTTCGGTACTGCTTAGGGCAACGTTTATTTTTTCTAAAGAAATTTCATCCCTTAAAAGATAAATCCCAAAACAAACCAACCCAATTTGTGCCATACATTCCGTTAAAATGACGCCCGGGGTTATGGGATTGTTCTTGAAATGGCCTTTATAAAAATATAAATCCGTGCTAAAAATATAGGTTCCGACAATGCTCTCTTCTGAAACCGAAAGCAATTCATCTACGAACAGAAAAGGTTCGGTATATGGAAGCTTGTCTATAATTTTGGTGTAATCCATTGGCTTTATTTTATCTCAAACTTTCACCCCCATCCACTTTCAGAATGCTGCCATTTATCCAATCGGCTTCATTTCTGCAGAGCAAATAGACCGCATTCGCCACATCTTCGGGTGTGGTAAGTCTGTTTTGCGGATTGCGAAGCCCGGCCATTTCAGCTAACTTTTCACTCTCCGGAATAGCTAAAAATGAATCAGTTTCGGTAGTTCCCGCTTGAATGCAATTGGTTGTGATATTTAAGGGTGCCAACTCAATTGCCATATTTCGCATCAATGCTTCCAAAATCGATTTTGCTGCAGAAACCGCCGCATATCCTGGCCAGACCCTAGAATTGCCTTCACTGGTAAAGGCAATATTTCGCCCCGCTGAAGCAAAAACATCATGGGCGATCAATGTCTGGGTCCATTCATACCAACTGGTTGCCATGGCGTGAATGGTAATATCAAAATCTTGTTTGGTCAATATGTCTTCTCCTTCAGAGGCGTACATCTTTTTTAAACTTCCCTTTGCAATGCTGTGGAGTAACAATTTGACGCTTTGTTTGGGAAGTTCCATTATGATTTCGTCTCTAACGTTTTCTTTTAAGGCATCCTTATTGAAGGTTTTTACGGTCACGCCAAAAGATTGCATCTGTTTTACAGTTGCCTCAAAACTTTCTAAATTGCTTTTCCGGTCGCGATGTACTATGCAGATATTCATTCCCTCGGAAGCGAGTTTTTTTGCTGTGGCAAGGCCCAAGCCACTACTGCCTCCAAGTATCAATGCCCATTGGTTCTTAAATTCTGCCATCATTAAAATTTCAATAATACCCGCTGTGCCGAAAATCCGGGGCCGAAGCTCAGCATCAGCCCCAAGTCGCCCTCGCCTGGATTTTGGTCCATAAACCGCTCGAGTACATATAATACGGTTGCGCTGCTCATATTACCGTACAATTTAAGTACTTCCTTTGTATCGTCTATATTTTTGCCGAGACTTCCGAACAGATCTTCAACGGTTTCCACTATTTTCCTGCCTCCCGGATGAAATATTAAATGGTCGATGTCCTCTATTTTCAGGTTATTCTTCGCTAAAAACGGATGTATGATTGCTGGAAAATGCTCCGCAATTTTTTCGGGAACAGATTTATCGAGTATCATCTGTAGCCCAGTATTTACCAATTTAAAACCCATCATATTTGTAGCGTCATAAAAATGGTACATTTCCTCTGCTAGGATTTCGGGGCCGTTGTCTTCTTCATTTGAAGACATTAAAACGCAGGCGGCACCATCACCAAAAATAGCGGCACTCACAATATTCACCATAGAAAAATCCTCTAGTTGAAAGGTGGCTGTGGGAGCTTCCAAAGCAATTACCGCAGCTCGCTTGCCGGGATTGGCCTTTAAAAAATTATTGGCGTAAATAATTCCCGAAATCCCAGCCGCACAGCCCATTTCCGTTACCGGTAGCCTCACAATGTCCTGCTTCATTTTCAGTTCATTTATCAAGTATGCATCTACGGAAGGAATCATAATGCCCGTACAACTTACAGTAATTATAAAATCTATGTCGGTAGGTTTCCAATTTGCCTTCTCCAATGCGTTTTGCAGACATTGTTTACCCAGCTTTGTAATCTCGCGTACGTAAATATCATTGCGTTCCTCAAAACTCGTGTTGGTAAAAACTTCCACGGGATCCATAATGGAGTACCGTTTATCTACCCCCGCGCCTTCAAAAATCTTGATTACTTTTCGTTGAAAACGGCTTTCCTGCTCTTGCATCCATTGCTTTACAAACGGAATTACTTCTTCCGTTTTTCTGCTGTATTGCGGCAGTTGTTTTGCGACAGTGGTTATTTTTACATTCATGTGTTCTTTTTGAGTATCCACTGGTAACGGTAAGCCCAGCGCCAGTTGATTTCACTCTTTTGATTTGGGATCTTTATTGAAATATTATTTAATTCATCTTTTTTAAAACCCCGGGCAATGGAAACCAATCCATCATGTCTTGCCGTTTCGGTTTTTAAAAAAAAGGTGCTTACAATCTTAAAAAGTTGAAATGCATTTCTATTTCGGTGTAAATCGTTTATTACTATTCCAATGGTTACTTTAGGAACAAGGTTCATCAATAATTCTTCAATCTGCTTATTATTGAAATGGTGCAAAAACAAAGTACACACTGCAATATCGCAATTTGGAATTAAATTTTCCTCCAAAAAAACATCAACTTTTCTAAATTCAATATTCGCATAGTTTTTGCTCTGCGTTTTCGCATATTCCAAGATGTTGGAATTGAAATCGATCCCGATACATTCAAAGTGAAAATTATTTCGTTTCCCGTAATCTGCGCATTTCCGAAGCAATTCGCCATCGCCACATCCTATATCCAGGATGGTCAGCTTCCTGTCCTTAGGATGATTCCGCAGTAGATAGTCCATTCCCTTGACGGTTATTCTGTTGCCACCCAGCCATTTATTGACTGTTTTAAGGTCATTCAGAAGCCGTTCCATTTCCTTCCCCTGAAAATCCATTGAGTCCATTATTTCCGATTGCTCAGATCTCTTTTTATTGCTGAAGTATATCATATTTGTGGACTCCCATGGGTTTTTTCAATGAGGGCTGGAACCAAGGATGGAAATGTTTTTACCATAGCAAATCCAACTTTTGAAGCAAACGGGTGCATTAAAATTTGCTGTATATATCTTCCGGTCTTCAATCTCGAGTCAAATTCATTGTGCCACTGGCTTGCGTAGCGTTTCTCCATCAATGCTCTGTCATAATTTTTCGTCTTAAATAACTTAAGAAACATTTCAGAAAAAAGTTGGGCGCTCCTTATAGCCATTGCCATCCCATTTCCGCACAGCGGATGTATGAGCCCAGCGCTGTCGCCCACCATAAATATATGGTTTTCCACGGGTTTCTTTTTCCGAAAGGATATTTGACTGATTGCTAAAGGTTTATTAAAGAGTGGTTTTGCTGTGTTGAAGAATTCATCCAGAAATGGATTTTTTGAAAGTTCCTGCTTTTGAAAAGTTTCAATATCCCCATATTTCTTAAAAGACTTTAACGTTGCCAAATAACAGGCGTTTACAGCGCCAGTTTCTGTTTTGCTAAGCCCGCAGTAGCCGCCATTAAAATTGTGAAGTGCCACGCTATCACTCGGAAAATCATATTCATAATGAGCCTTAACGCCTAGCCATGGCGAATTCTTTTGCATAAATTTTCTGTTCAAAAAAGTATCAATATTTGATCTTTTACCGAAGGCGCCCACTACAAAATCTGCAAGCAGGGCGGTTTTCTTTTGGGTAGTAACACGAAATTGATTTTCTTCAAAAATTACTTTTTCAACCGTGTCGAACAATACTTTTGCTTTATTTTTTAACGCTTCAAAAAGCATATTATCAAAAGTATAGCGGCTTATTCCAAAACCGCCGAGTGGCAAGTGGGCTGTAATTGGGTTTCCATTTGTATCAGTAATTTCAAATTTTGAAATCTGCTTTGCTCCTACCGAGAATGGATCAATGCCAAGATATTGTAAATATGGCAAAACTTCGTTGCTAACGTACTCGCCACATACCTTGTGATTGGGATACTCATTTTTTTCTACCAGACACACCGAAATATTTTGCGATGCAAGATGCAAGGCTGTGGTAAGGCCAGCCAGTCCGCCGCCAATTATTATTACATCCCATTTTTGATAGCTGTCCATACTTCGTTTAAAACTAAAAAAAATCCCGTCCAAATATGGTACGGGATTTTAAAAATTTTAATTTATTTTTTATTCGCCTGCTTGGTTTTGGGCATCTTTCTTCATTTTCTCATTCGGAATGATGGCAAGGTTAACACGGCGGTTCTTTGCACGGCCTTCAGCTGTTGAGTTGTCTGCCACTGGAGCGGTTTCACCATACCAGTTAGTAGTAAACCTCGAAGGACTTAAGCCTTTATTTTGTGTAAAATAATTGGTAACGGCTTGTGCTCTATTTTTAGAGAGCGTCATATTCATTTCATCAGCCCCTACGCTATCGGTATGTCCCACAACCAAAACATTGGTGTCAGGATATTCCTTTAGGATATTTGCTAATTTATCCAAAGTAGCTTGCGACGCGGGATTGATATTATACTTTGCAGTGTCAAAATATACCCCGCTATTCTCGTCAAAAGTAACAACGATACCGTCATCAACTCTTTCTACTTGGGCACCGGGGATTTCCTGCTCAATTTTTTGGGCTTGTTTGTCCATTTTGGCACCAATAAGTACTCCGGCACCACCACCAACAACACCGCCGATTACGGCACCGAGTTCTCCGTTACCTCCTTTTCCAATATTGTTACCAAGTATTGCTCCAAGTACGGCCCCGCTGGTAGCACCAATTACGGCACCCTTCTGCTTGTTATTGGCATTTCGTGTAGCTTCACAACTTGTTAAGCTAATAACAAATGTAAATGCCAATGCAATTAATGCGGTTTGTTTAAAAAATGTCTTCATAAGATTTAGTCTTGAATTTTAGAAAAGTTCATATTTATTTTAAATGGTTTACCATCCAAATTAACCGTTTGTTCCCAACGCATAGACGAATCATTCAGCTGCGCTAGACGTAATCTGTAGCCGGCATTAGTTTCTGATTTGCCTTTGGCATTGGTTGGTTTCAATAGGAAATCGTACAGCCCTGAAGTTGGGTCAATTTCCTGAATGGTAAAAATGAAATTGCGTTCACCGGTAGGACAATTGGGATTGTCAACTGTATAATTACCAGTATTGTTATTCGGAATAAACCTCCAGGAACTTCCTTCAATACATTCTACGGAAGTATCATTGAATAAAGTTACATTATAGGTTCCCGAGGAATCATAAGTGATATTGTCCAAGGACCAATACCCTTTTATTACTTTTCGTGATTCTTGAACGGTCTTCGGTGTACCGCAAGCGAATGTTGTGGCTGCAATTACAGCCAGAATGAGGAATTTTTTCATAAAGTTTAAATTAGTTTTGAATTGTTTAAGTAGCGATTATCTTCTGAATAATCTTGAAAGTAATGATAGTACCAAAAGCACTAAGAAAATGTAAAAAATAATTTTTGCGATATCTGCGGCACCTTCTGCAATACCACCAAATCCAAAAATTGCTGCAATAATTGCAATAACTAGAAAAATAATGATCCAACGTAACATAATAAGTAGTTTTAATGATTAGTATGCTACTAAAGTAAATAACAATTTTAACGTTTCGACCGTCTTTATCTAAAGTTTAACAAGGAATGTTAAATTATTAGTAAGACAATAATTCCAATAGGTTTTCTTTAAATTTTTCTTTAGGAAGATAGCCAGATTCTAAATTTGCGGCAAAGGGAATTGGTGTTTCCAAACTCGCAACACGCTTAACGGGAGCGTCCAGATGCTCAAAACAATTTTCGGTGATCAAAGCCGAAATATCTGAAGCAATACCGCCAAACATTGAATCTTCTTGCAGGATGATAGCCTTGCCGGTCTTCTTCACAGATTTATAAATAGCTTCGGTGTCCAAAGGAACCAGCGTTCTTAAATCTATAAGGTCGGCTTTGATTTCCGGATTTTGCTCCAATGTTTCCAAAGCCCAATGTACGCCGGCTCCGTATGTTATAATTGTAACGTCCTTTCCTTCTTTTAAAAGAGATGCTTTTCCCAAAGGCAGTGTGTAATAATCCGTTGGCACATCTTGGCGAATACTTCTATACAATGCTTTGTGTTCAAAAAACATCACAGGATTGGGGTCTTCAATACTTGTAGCCAGCAGCCCTTTTGCGTCATACGGAAATGCGGGATATACAACTTTTAATCCGGGCGTGTGGGTGAACCAAGCTTCGTTAGTTTGGCTGTGGAAAGGCCCCGCTCCCACTCCTGCGCCACAGGGCATGCGCACAACCACATCTGCTTTTTCGTTCCAGCGGTAATGGCTCTTCGCGAGATAATTTATGATTGGGTTAAAGCCCGAAGTCACAAAATCGGCAAACTGCATTTCCACAACCGCTTTGTAGCCATTGATGGAAAGTCCCATTGCCGCAGAAACAATTGCAGATTCACAGATAGGTGTATTTCGAACTCGGTCTTTCCCAAATTGCTCCACAAAACCTTCGGTAATTTTAAAAACGCCCCCGTATTCCGCCACGTCCTGTCCCATTATAACCAGGTTATCATGCCGCTTCATGGATTGTTTTAATCCTTGGGAAATGGCATCGATCAAGCGAATATTTTCCTTAGCAGAATTCGCAGTAACTTCTTCATAATTAAACGGTTTGTAAACATCATTTAATTCGATTGTTTCATTGAATTCTATTTTTGGCTCCGCAAAGGCGATGTCGAGATTTTCATCTATTTCCCGTTTAAACTCCTCCCGAAATTGCTGTATTTTTTCTTCGGAAAGGACGCCTTCATTCAGCAGATAGGTTTCATAATTCAACAGCGGATCGCGCAAGCCCCACTCGTCAATTAAATTGGTCGAAACATATTTGGTACCGCTCGCCTCTTCATGACCGCGCATTCGGAAGGTTTTGAATTCCAAAAGAATCGGACGCGGATTAGTGCGCATACTTTCTACCAAGTCCTTTAATTTTGTGTAAACCTCCAAAATATTGTTCCCCTCAATTATATGGGCCTCCATTCCGTAGCCTTTTCCGCGGTCTGCAATATGCTCGCAATTGTATTGCTCGTTTGTAGGCGTGGAAAGACCATATCCATTATTTTCAACACAAAATAAAACTGGAAGTTGCCAAACAGAAGCTACATTCAGTGCCTCGTGAATATCACCTTCGCTTGTTCCGCCTTCTCCAGTAAATACTGCACAGACTTTATTGTTTCCCTTCAACTTATTAGCCAGTGCAATGCCATCGGCAACGCCAAACTGCGGCCCCAAATGCGAAATCATCCCCACAATGTGGAATTCCTGCGTGCCAAAGTGAAAACTTCTATCACGGCCTTTGGTAAATCCGTTTGCTTTTCCCTGCCATTGCGAAAACAAGCGGTGCAACGGAATGTCGCGCATTGTGAAAACAGCGAGGTTTCTATGCATTGGCAAAATATATTCATCTTTGTCCAACACCGCCGTGATTCCTACCGAAATAGCTTCCTGCCCTATGCCGCTGAACCATTTTGAAACCTTCCCCTGTCGAAGCAAAATCAGCATTTTTTCTTCTATCAGCCTCGGTTTCAACATGCCGCGGTATAATTTTAATAAGGTAGCGTCATCGAGGTCTTTTCGGTTATAGTCGAAGAAAATTTGGGTGGAGGTTTCTGGTTTCATCATAAAAAATTTGCAGTATCAAAAGTAGAAAAAAACCTATTGTAACAAGGATTATTAAAGAGAATATTTAGCTGCGGAAAAACTTTTACAATTTGGTATCTTTGTAGCCTAAATTTTAAATGCTATGAATAATATACCCAGCGTAGATTTGGCAGACTTCCTTTCCGAAGACCCAAAAAGGAAACAGAAATTTGTGGACCAAATAGGTTCTGCCTATGAAGATATAGGCTTTGTTTCGCTTAAGAACCATTTCCTCAGTGATAATTTGGTAGATGAACTTTATAAGGAGGTGAAAAGCTTTTTCGCGCTTCCGCTCGAAGTAAAGAAAAAATATGAAATTGAAGGCCTCGGTGGGCAGCGCGGGTATATATCCTTCGGAAAAGAACACGCAAAGGGCAAAAAGGAAGGCGATTTAAAGGAGTTCTGGCATTTTGGGCAGGAACCGACTGAGGACGCAAACCTTTCCGAAGAATATCCAAAAAACGTGCAGGTAAAGGAATTGCCGGATTTCAACCACACGGGCATGGAAGCATACCGAATGCTGGAAAAAACAGGCATATATGTTCTTCGTGCGCTGGCGCTTTATATTGGATTGGATGAGTTTTATTTTGACCATTGGGCCACGAACGGCAACAGTATTTTGCGCCCCATCCACTACCCTCCTATCACCGAAGAACCCAAAGGCGCCGTGCGAGCGGGAGCCCATGGCGATATCAATTTGATTACCTTGTTGATGGGCGCTTCCGCAGGTGGACTCCAAGTGTTGCGCAAAGACGGCGAATGGATTGACGCCATCCCTAATGAGGACGAGTTGGTTATAAATGTAGGCGATATGCTGGAAAGGCACACCAATAACAAATTGCGCTCCACCATTCACCGCGTTGTAAACCCACCGCGCGAAGAGTGGGACCAACCACGCTATTCCATCCCTTTCTTTATGCATCCGCGCAGCGATATGAAATTGAATTGTTTGCCAGAATGTATTGACGAAGAACACCCAAAAGCCTACGAAGATATTACCGCGGGCGAATTTCTGCACCAACGTTTGGTAGAGATTGGATTGATAAAAAAGTAAACAGTCGCAGTGGCAGTTTGCAGTTGAACCTGAAACCTGAAACCTGAAACATTGAATTCTTTAGAAGACCAATTAAAAAACCTATTTCCGGACCACGAACCAAAAGAAGTTCCTGAAACAATCGATGAACCTACAGTGTGGTTGCAGGACGAACCCTTGCTTTGCAAATATGAAAAGCGAAAAGGAAAACCAATAACAATAATAGAAGGTTATACGGGTGCTGATTTAGATTTTAAAACACTTGCGAAGGAATTGAAACAGTTTTTGGGCGTGGGCGGCAGTTTTAAAAATGAACAGATTATTATCCAAGGCGATTATCGGGATAAAATCATGCAGTTTTTAAAGGACAAGGGTTTTAAGGTGAAGCGTGTGGGCGGTTGAAAAAAGTTTACAGTCGCAGTGGCAGTTTGCAGTACCCACCATTTCTAAACCTTCTAACATTTAATCCTCTTAAGCGTGCAGGCTCATAAACTCTTAAAAATTTAAACAAATTGAAATCTCAAACTATACAACCCAGCGAACTCATTTTAACGCCCGAAGGCAAAATCTATCATTTAGACCTTGCTCCTTCCCAATTGGCGCCCACGATAATTACCGTTGGCGATCCGGGTCGCGTGGAAATGGTTTCAAAATATTTTGACACCGTTGAAACCACCGCCCAACATCGCGAATTTAAAACCCACACGGGCATTTATAAAGGAAAACGCATCAGTGTGATTTCCACGGGAATTGGGCCGGACAATATCGACATTGTCTTTAATGAACTGGACGCATTGGTGAATATAGATTTTAAAAAACGCCAAGTCAACAGAAAGCTCACTTCACTTGATATTATAAGAATTGGCACTTCCGGAGGCCTAACCCCTGAAATTGAAGTAGATAGTTTTGTGGTGAGTGCTTTGGGAATAGGATTGGATAACGTGATGCACTATTACGATAAAACCGATAAAATCTTCAATCGCGATTTTGCCCAGTCATTTATAGACCACACCCAATGGAATCCAGACAATTCAGTTCCCTAT
This sequence comes from Aequorivita vladivostokensis, assembly GCF_000952855.1. GTDB lineage: Bacteria > Bacteroidota > Bacteroidia > Flavobacteriales > Flavobacteriaceae > Aequorivita > Aequorivita vladivostokensis. The sequence continues at coordinate 50,339 of NZ_JSVU01000006.1, forward strand.
GCCGTGGAAGCCGATAAAACTCTGCTTAAAAAATTCACTTCCGATAGAACAATTCAGGGAATAACCATTACAAATGTTGGGTTTTACGGTCCCCAAGGCCGCGTACTTCGAGCAAAACTGAAGGATGAAAACCTTAACGAAAAACTGACCTCCTTCCGATATAAAAGGAAAAAAATAACCAATCTGGAAATGGAAACCGCCACAATGTACGGAATGGCGAAACTTTTGGGTCATCGCGCAGTTTCAATGAACGCTATCGTAGCCAATCGCACCTCGGGAAGCTTTAGTGAAAATGCCTCAAAAACCATCGATGCGCTTATTCAATATACTTTGGAAAAAATTGCGGAATGAAAAATTTTTTAATCGGCGGCGTGCCGGAACACTTTAACCTACCTTGGTATATTGCCCTTCGCGATAAGGAATTTCAAAAACGAGGAATCAACCTACGGTGGAAGGATTACCCCGGCGGCACCGGGGAAATGGCGCAAGCCTTGCGTGAAAAGGAGATAGATATGGCCGTTATCCTTACCGAAGGCATTGTGCGCGACATAATCAATGGAAACCCTTGCAAGATTGTGCAGGTTTTTGTGAAATCGCCGTTGCTTTGGGGAATTCACGTGGCCAATGCTTCCGAATACGAAGAAGTGAGCGATTTAAGAGGGACCGATGCGGCCATTAGCCGCTATGGTTCGGGCTCTCACTTAATGGCTTTCGTAAATGCGGAAAATCATAACTGGGATTTAAAGAATGATTTAAAATTTAAGGTAATCCAGGATTTGGATGGCGCCTTGGAAGGGCTACCAAAGGGAGACGGCGACTATTTTATGTGGGAAAAATTTATGACCAAGCCCTATGTGGACAGCGGTATTTTCCGATTGGTCGGTGAGTCCCCGACCCCATGGCCAAGTTTTGTAATAGCCGTTCGAAATGATGTTTTGGAGAAAGATGGCGAAAGCATAAAAGCTATCTTGGAAGTTATAAACGCTGTAACCGAGAATTTTAAAACCCTGCCAAACATTGATGAAATGATTGCCAAACGCTACGGCCAAAAAATCGAGGACGTGCGCGAATGGCTATCTTTAACCGAATGGAGCGACCGCCAGTTGACTTCAAAAGAGCTGGAAAATATTCAGCAAAAACTGATGGATTTGGATTTAATTGACGATAAAATACAGGAAGACAGCGTTTTATATCATTTCCAAATAAAATCTTAATATTTACGCAACCCTACCGAGCTAAGTGCATCTTGTTTATATAAAAACAACTATTATGACTACTTTCTTAATCGTTCTGGGGGCGTTATTAGTCACAAACTTTTTGCTATTGCAGTTTAGCTGCAACGACGCCACAGAACCCGAAACACCTGAAGAAGAATAGAAAATTTCTCCCCGTTTCTATTCTTTATTATTTATTTTTATATCTTATTGTTTATTCAGGCTTTCCCTTTTAAGGCTGCTGAGCGATGCCGAAGCACTACCAATTAATCGGAACCTCTCCCTTTTCCTTTAAAAATTCATTTGCCTTACTGAAGTGTTTGTTGCCAAACCAATAGCCTCTATTCGCGGCTAATGGCGATGGATGTCCACTAGTCAGCACCAGATGTTTTGAAGAATCAACCTTAGCCCCTTTCTTCTTTGCCGGCCCGCCCCAAAGCATAAAAACCAGACCTTCCCTTTCCGTTGAAAGTTTTTCGATTACGGCGTCCGTAAATTTTTCCCATCCCTTATTTTGATGGCTTCCCGCTTGGTGCGCCCGAACCGTCAACGTGGCATTTAAAAGCAAAACCCCTTGGTCCGCCCAGCGTTGCAAATTTCCGTTGTTCGGAATGGCCGTACCCACATCGGTCCGTATCTCTTCAAAAATATTTTTAAGCGAAGGCGGCATAGCTACTTCTTTGCCTACCGAAAAACATAGACCATGGGCTTGCCCCGGTCCGTGATATGGGTCCTGCCCTATTATCACAACTTTCACCTCATTAAAGGGAGTGTGGTTGAAGGCCGAAAAAATCTGCTTTCCAGGAGGAAAACACTTTGAAGACGCGTACTCATTCTTTACAAATTCGACCAAATTCTTGAAATAGGGTTTTTCGAACTCATCTTTTAAAATGGCTTTCCAACCCGGCTCAATTGTTACCTCCATTATTGTTACTTTTGTATGATTGCTGAAAAAGTAAAATTAATGGAAATAAAACGGAAAGCCCGTATTGACAGTAAAACTTTAGAGGATTTAGAATTTCCTGCCGTGCTTCGGCAAGTTGCTGAATTTTGTGTTACAGAGCCCGGAAAGGAAAGTGTACTTTCTATTTCTCCTTTTCAGGATTTTGATGAAATTGAGCCGGAACTGAAACGCGTAAAAGAATTCACGGCCTCTTTTGATGGAGAAAACCGCATCCCAAACCACGGGTTCGATCCAATTTTTAGAGAGCTGCGTTTGCTTGAAATTGAAAACAGCAGTTTGGAAATTTCGGGTTTCCGAAAAATTCTATCCATTTCTGAAACCACGCGGATTCTTCTGAAATTCTTTAAAAAATTTGAAGAGTTTTATATTCACTTGAATTCCTTTTCGGAAGAAGTAAATTACACTTCCATCATTTCTGAAGAAATAAACAAACGCGTTGACAAATACGGCGAAATAAAGGATGAGGCTTCCACCGAGCTTGGCACGATTCGCAGAAGATTGAATGTGGTAAAGGGAAAAATCAATTCCTCTTTCACAAAGGCTCTTTCACAATACGCACAGAGTGATTATTTGGATGAAATCCGCGAGTCTGTGGTTGAAAACCGTCGTGTGCTTGCCGTAAAAGCTATGCACCGCAAAAAAGTGAAAGGCGCCGTGTTGGGCAGTTCAAAGACGGGAAGCATTGTTTACATAGAACCGCAAGAAACGCTTGAATATGCCAACGAGCTCAGCAATTTAATTTACGAGGAAGACGAAGAAATAAAACGTATTCTAAAAGCGATGACGGAATTTGTGCGTCCACATGCATCGCTTTTGGCAAGCTATCAGGAATATTTGATAACGATGGACGTGCTTTACGCGAAAGCAAAATATGCTTTAAAAATAAACGGCGTGTTGCCCATTATCGTTTCGGAAAAAAAGATTTCATTAGTAAAGGCATATCATCCGCTATTGCTGGTTTCAAACAATAAAAGAAAAGAAAAAACATTTCCGCAGAGCATTGAATTGGTTCCGGAAAAACGCATCATTGTAATCTCCGGACCCAACGCCGGCGGGAAAAGTATCACATTAAAAACCGTTGGGCTTTTGCAGGTGATGCTACAAAGCGGGCTTTTGATTTCTGCTGTGCCGCAAAGCGAAATGTGTTTTTTCAAAAGAATTCTCACAGATATTGGCGACAATCAATCCATCGAAAACCACCTCAGCACCTATAGTTACCGTTTAAAAAAAATGAACCAATTTCTGAAAAAGTGCAACTACAAAACGCTTTTTCTTATTGATGAATTTGGAACGGGCAGTGACCCGGAACTCGGCGGGGCTTTGGCAGAAACATTCTTGGAGGTTTTTTACGAACGGGAAGCTTTCGGGATAATCACCACACATTACACCAATTTAAAATTATTGGCGAATGAACTGCCCCACGCCATCAATGCAAATATGCAGTTCGATAATAAATCGCTGGAGCCGTTGTACCAGTTGCACTTGGGCGAAGCGGGAAGCAGCTATACCTTTGAGGTTGCGCAGAAAAACGGTATTCCGTACAGTTTGATAAACAAGGCGAAAAAGAAGATTGAGCGTGGCAAAGTGCGTTTTGATAAAACCATTGCCAATCTTCAAAAAGAGCGGTCAAACCTTCGGAAGACTTCGGAATCTTTAAAAACCGAAGAACAAAAGGCACGGATTGAAAGCAAACAATTGGAAGAAGTGAATGCCCGTGTACAGGAAAAACTGGAAAGCTATCAGGAATTGTTTGACGCTAACCAAAAACTCATCAGTCTGGGAAAAAAGGTTGATGTGCTTTCTGAGAAATATTTCAACAACAAGCAGAAAAAGCAATTGATTGACGAGTTGATGAAACTTGTGATGATTGAAAACAGCAAACGCAAAAAGCTGGCGCCCAAAGTCAAAAAAGCCGTAAAAGCCAAGGAAAAGAAAGTGATACAGGAAGTTGAAAAAAAGGTGGAAGTAATCCGGGAACGCAAAAAAGAAGAAAAAGAAAAAGCCAAAAAGCTGCCACCGCCAAAACCGAAAGTTACCCTAAAAATTGGCGACAGAGTACGAATGATTGATGGTCGCGCCATCGGCACGATTGATACCATTGAAAAAAATAAGGCCATTGTGAATTATGGAATGTTTACAACGAATGTTAGTTTGGAAGAACTTGAAAAAGTCTGAAAAAAGTTTTCAGTTTTCAGTCGCAGTTTTCAGTGAAACTGCTAACTGAGACTGCGACTGAATACTATTTATGAAAAGTAAAGACCACAAAATAATCCTCTTCGACGGCGTTTGCAATCTCTGCAACGGCGCTGTTACTTTTATAATCAAGCGGGACAAAAAGGATGTTTTTAAATTTGCAGCGCTTCAAAGTGAAATTGGGCGTGAGTTGACTTCAAAATTCAATATAGATACTTCAAAAGTAGATTCCATCATTCTTATTGATGGCGAAAAACATTACGAAAAATCCTCGGCGGCGCTTCGTATAGCCAAATACCTTTCGGGCGCCTATCCCCTACTTTTTGGATTTATGGTTGTGCCAAAATTCATCAGAAATGCAGTCTATGATTACATTGCCAAAAACCGCTATAAATGGTTCGGGAAAAAGGAAAGTTGTATGATTCCCACTGCGGAACTGAAATCAAAATTTCTATAATACAAATTGCCCATTCCAAAATTTTACACTTCGGTTAACGATAAGTTAACGGTTCGTTTTATTTCCTTAACTTTTCATCTAAACAATATTTTTACGCCATGCAATTGAAGTTTAAAGGCTTAGTCGCCATTTCAATTTTTACCCTGATCGCGCTTATTGGCATTCAGGGATATCTTATTTATAATACCTACGAGCTCAAAAAGAAAACTTACACTATTGATGCCCGTAACGCGATTGCCAAGGTGTACAACACCAAGGAGTTGGACTCCATAATGTGGTTGTACCGGACAGATTTTCTTGAAAACCTGAGAGCATATGAAAAGGGTGAGTTAAAAGAAAAAGATTTACTCTTAAACCTTCGGGAAAAAACTATAGAAATCAACCCGGGTTTTCTGCAACTTTTTAATCAAGGATTGGCAAAGGAGAAAGAGAATTATAATGTAAAGATTAAAAAGGTACTCACTTCAGTAACACTTACAGATTCTTTGGGAAACAAAAAGGAAATTTATAATCCTGAAGACAATGATACAATAATCCTTTTGGGAGAAAATTTTGCACAAAATGACGGACTTCTCATCAATAACAGTACGTGGCAGGACGATCAAAGCCCTATAAAGCTCAATTTTCAGTCCAGTATTTTTATGAACATTTCAGATTGGGATGCTATCATGCTGGAAGAACTTTCAGGTTTGCTCATTTTATCGAGCCTACTATTTCTTTTCGTAGTGAGCCTTCTATATTATTCCATCCAAAATTTGATGAAACAAAAACGTTTGGCTGAAATAAAGACCGATTTCATCAACAACATCACCCACGAATTAAAAACGCCCCTCTCTACCCTTTCGCTGGCCACCAAAACCCTTACCAGTGAGCACGCAAAAGGAAACACGGAAATCGTGGACGGCGCGGTACAGGTTATAGATAGGCAGAACACAAGGCTTCAAAAATTGATAGACCAGGTTTTGCAGAGCAGTTTAGGGTATCAGCAAATCCAACTTTCAAAGGAAAGTTTCAATGGGAGCATCTTTATGAATGAACTGTTGGACGATTATATGCTCACCATTCCCGCTTCGGAAATTACCCTAAACCGAAATATTGAAAGCACCGGAATTCCTTTGGAAGCCGATAAATTTTATTTGAGCACTGCCATTATCAATATACTCAACAACGCCATAAAATACGGGGGAACCGAGCTTTCCGTCCATTATGGGATAGACAAGGAGGATTCTTCACATTTTATAAGAATCAAGGATAACGGCATCGGTATTTCACCTAAATACCAACGCTTCATTTTTGAAAAATTTTACCGCATCAGCGAAAAGGACACCCACAATTATAAAGGACTTGGATTGGGCTTATACTATACAAAACAAATAATTGCGGCACACGGCGGTGGCATTTCGGTAGCAAGCGACGCGAATAAAGGTTCAATATTCACCATTAAAATTCCATTGGTATGAAATGTCCATTAACAGATTGTAAACCAAACGAAGATGTAAATCTGGACATTCCATCTTCCTATTTCTCAAATATTTTATACAGATGAAAAATATACTCTTAGCAGAAGACGATATAGATTTGGGCACCATGCTGAAGCAGTATTTGGAGCTGAACAAGTTTCAAGTGGTTTGGGCCAAAGATGGAAGTGAGGGGCTTGAGCGTTTTCAAAATGGAAGTTTTGACCTCTGCATTCTGGATGTAATGATGCCCGTAATGGATGGTTTTTCCTTGGCGGATAAAATTATTGAAATCAACCCAGAAATACCCTTTCTGTTTCTCACTGCCAGAAAAACAAAGGAAGACCGCATAAAAGGATTGTAACTGGGAGCCGATGATTATATCGTGAAACCGTTTGAGGCCGAGGAACTTATTCTTCGTATAAAAAATATTATGGCCCGTGCAGCGCAGCAACATACGGAGCGCGAGGACTTGCCAAAGGACGGCACCATCAAAATTGGAAAATATAATTTTGACCCTGCCAAGCTCGAATTGCGCCTCGCCGGAAACACCCAAAAAATAACCGACAAGGAAGCGCGGCTTCTCTATTATCTCTATTATCTCTATTCAAACAGAAATCAACTCATCAAGCGCGAAGATATTCTTCAGCACGTATGGCACAAAACCGATTTTTTCTCCAGAAGAAGTATGGATGTGTTCGTAACACGTGTGCGCAAAAGGCTTCAGGACGATCCCAACATAAGCATAGACAGTGTTCGCGGGATTGGTATGAAATTCAAAATAAAAACGCAGAAATAATTAGTAACTAAAACAATTTGAAAATGAAAACAATTACAAAAACGGTGCTTTTGCTGTCGCTACTGCTCGTGGGGGCAGCCACAACGGCACAGGAGTATTTTGGAACAACCACTTTTGGCGACGGCTCCATTGACTTTGCCTATCGTTCGGCCATGGACAGCCAGGGCAATGTTTATGCATCAGGTATTTACTCGGGAACCATCACTATTGGCAATTCGGTGACCTGGGCTGGAGGAAATGCTGATGGTTTTTTGGCGAAATATGACAACGACGGAAACCCCGTGTGGGTAAAAAGTTTTGGAGGTCCAGCAGATGATGTGGCCGTAGATGTGGCAGTGGACAGTAACGACAATCTATATATAACAGGCTATTTTCAAGGTAGAGCCGCCATGGCCTTTGATGCCGATCCGGGACCGGGCGTGTTTTTATTGGAACAATTATCGCCCTTTTTGAGCCGTGATTGCTTCATCATAAAACTGGATAGCAATGGCGATTTTGTTTGGGCAAAGCAGGTGAGCAATCCTGCGGGCGCAAACGTAAACGAAGATTCCAAATCCATAGAGGTTGACAGTGCCGGAAACGTTTATATTGGCGGAAGTTTTGTATATGCCGATTTTGACCCGGACCCAAATACTTCTTTTGAATTATTTTCAACAAATGGAGGCTCCTCTCCCGATGGATTTTTGTTGAAATTGGACACCGATGGAAATTTTGTGTGGGTAAAAACCTTTGGTTCTACCGGGATTGTAGATGTAGTTGATATGGAATTTGATGCCAATGAAGATATCCTAATCGGTGGAAGATTCCGAAATACGGTTGATTTAGATCCAAATGCCGGAACTTCAACCTTTACCTCAAACGGAGCCGATGATCTTTTTATGGCAAAACTTTCTTCGGATGGCGATTATATCTGGGGTCAAGCGTTTGGTGGCTCTGGTTTGGACGTTTTCAAATCCATTCACGATCTGCCCTCTGGAGTTTATGTGGAAGGAATGTTCTCTGGCACGGTCGATTTAGACCCTACGGCCGGTACTAACACCCAAGTTTCAAACGGCCCTTGGGATGCATTTTTGAGCAAGTTTGATACGGATGGGAATTATAGTTTTAGCTACGTTTTGGGTGGAGAAACCACAGATCTGGAACATTTTTACGATTTAACCGAAGGCTTCAACGGAAATCTTTTCGCGACGGGTTCTTTCAACGGCACCACAGATTTCGATAATAGTGCTGCGGAAGCCCTAACCACTTCAGACGGAAAAACCGATAATTTCCTATTGGAAATAACCCCCGCCGGGGAATATGTAAACCATTGGACCACTGGCGGCGACAATACCGAGGATGTGCCACAGGTGCATTTCAACAATAGCAACCAGATTTTAACTATGGGCTCCTTCCGCAGCTCCTCCGTTGATTTTAATCCATTTGTGGGAGAGGATATCCAAAACGTAGTCGGATTTTATGACGGATATTTTTCGCGCTACAATCTTTACAATAACGGAAACGACAATTGCAGCGACGCAATAGCCGTGGCCTGTGGCGACACAATTACGGACGAAACCATTAACGATACCGATTCCGGAGGAAATCCTGCTAACGATGAATTTTATTCTTTTACTGGCAACGGCACTTCACAATTTGTAACTCTTTCCCTTTGTGCGGGTACCGACTTTGATACCGTAATTAGGATTTTTGAGGATTGCACCCTTGCCAATGAAATTGCGATGAACGACGATAGTTGCGGCGTTCAGTCAGAACTTACTTTCCTTTCCGATGGCACTTCTACCTATTATATTATGGTTGAAGGCTTTGGCTCCAACAATGGCAACTTTACCTTGGCGGTAAGCTGTGAGGACCTTGCAATTAACGATGAATGCGAAAACGCCTTGCCGATAGCTTGTGGCGAAACCGTTACCGGAACAACTGCCAATGCCACTTTCGATGCCTCTGCCCCAGCCTGTGGCGGTGTTGATATTACCGGGCCTGGCGTTTGGTATGAGTTTACCGATAACAGTGGTTTGGTTACAGATTATACCATTTCACTTTGCAACGGCACGGATTACGACAGTAAATTGACTGTTTATTCGGGAACTTGCGGCGCTTTAGTTTGCGAAACCGCTAACGATGATGCTTGCGGACTTCAGTCTGAAGTTTCTTTCCAAAGTGATGGAAACACAACTTATTATATTTTGGTTCACGGTTTCTTAAACGCTACCGGAAACTTCACCCTAAATGTGGACTGTGCTCCAGTGCCACCACCAAATGATATGATAGCCAATGCCATTGATGTGGATCAAGTTGGTTTTCCATATACCGATCCGGCCGTAGCGATGCCAGCAGCAACAACGGAAAACGGAAATCCTTCGGATTGCGATTTAACCGGTGCCAATGGCGTTTGGTATAAATTTACCACCAATGTTGCAGGAAATGCGGAGGCCACCATCGTTTCCCCAGCGGGGGCGAGCTCGGTAACTTTTTACACCGCAGCCGATGAAAATGCCTCGGAAACCGATTTGACCTTGGTGCCACAAAACACTAACCAATGCGGTCCGGGAACTTCGGCTTCCATTTTCACCTTGGCAAATCAAATCTATTATGTGTTTGTATTGAACACTGACGGAATAACTGATATAACTATTGATGCAACCGTACTTGGAACTGATGACAATACTATTGAAGGCTTCAGTTATTATCCAAATCCAACAACTGGCGTGCTCAATCTAAAGGCACAGGCTACCATTGAAGAAGTGACTATATTAAATATGTTGGGCCAAAAAGTGCTTGAATTGAAAAACACTTCAAATGCGATGGAACTGAATGTATCCAACCTTGCTGCGGGAACTTATATTATGAAAGTTTCCGTAAACGGAGAAGTTGGCACGTTTAAGATTGTTAAGAACTAATTATTTTTCATAATTAGATTTAGTTGATAAGGCAGGCTCCGAATTTTTTGGGGCCTGCTTTTTAATTTATAGTCTGACCAGAATTGATATTTCCAGGTGATTCCGCTGAGGGTCCGCTCCAAATAAAGTGAGAATAGTGATTACCGGTTCCCGTAAGTTGAAGGGATAAACCCGAAGGATCCGATCCGGATTCAGTCACTCCAATATCTACGGAGGTCATACCTGCTGCCGTACCGGTTGTAGCAGTAAAGGATCCTTCATAACTAATAAAATAAAGAACCGTGCCAGAATCAATCAAGGCGATTCCATCAGGAGAACCATTTTCGATTCCATTTGTTGGATAAGAAATAATTACAGTACCAATTCCGTTGGATTGATTTGGGATAACATTTCCATTAAGAGTTTGGGTGTTATAGACCTGACCATTGAATCCGTTATAAAGCTCAATGGAATAGTTTGACAAGTCCAATCCAGCTGGCCCAGCTATTTCAATAAACTCACCTGTGTCAGTTCCCGCGTTATCATAATGAAACTCATTAATCCAGGCCACGGGGCTGGCTAGAGTTACCGGGTGGATATCTTCCCAACTATCGCCGTCCCAAATTTGAAGAATTCCTTTATTGTTTGGCAAATCCATCACAAAAACCATCAAGCCATAATCGGAATATCCGGGATTTATAGCATCCCGCGCCGCAATACTCGGCACCCGCGGCGGCATAAAACCCTTGTAGGTCGTACCCCCATCAGAAGAGCCAGCTATTTCGAGCATAGATGCAGGCGAAGGGGTAGTTGTACCAATGCCAACTTGGGCAAAAACAGTGGTAGCTCCAAAAGCTACAACAAAAAATAGAGTTGTTTTTTTCATAACTATGGTTTTTAAGCATAGCTAAGAAGATGAAATTCAAAAATATAGATTGGGTCTAAATTTTCGGGGAGAAATCTAAGATAGAAAATAAAAATTTTGCCGCCAAATTATTTTTGTCGCTAGCTCAAAATAAAAATCTAAACCCAAATAATTATGAATCCAGATCAAAGGTTTCGGAAGGATTGTCTTGCGGCACATAATCCAGCATTCCCTCGCCTTTTGCGATGATGGAACACACCGTGGCATCTCCTGTAACGTTCACCACGGTACGGAACATATCCAAGATTCGGTCCACCGGAAAAATTATCGCAATCCACGCAGGATTCAACCCAACCGATTCCAGTACGATAATAAGCATTACCAATCCAGCACTTGGCACCGCGGCAGAACCAATTGATGCCAATGTTGCAGTAAGTACAATAGTTAATTGTTGGCCGAGAGTTAAATCAATCATATGCAATTGGGCAAGAAAGACCACAGCTACGGCCTGGTATAAACAGGTTCCGTCCATATTTACCGTTGCGCCGATGGGGAGGACAAAGCTGGTTATTTTTTTATCGACCCCCAGATTTTCCTCCACACATTCCATAGTTACCGGTAAGGTTGCGGCACTGCTCGAGGTTGAAAATGCCAGAGTCTGTGCGGGAGCCATCGCCTTAAAAAAACCTTTGTAAGGAATTTTCTTTACAAAAAGTTTCATCAATAAAGGATAGACGATAAAAATCATCAGCATAAGCCCCAAAAACACGGTAAGTGAGTACCAACTCAATCCCTTAAATATTTCATATACCTTTCCAATATCGTCGCCCGCCATTTTGCTCACAACCCCTGCCAGAAGTGCAAATACGAAGAAAGGAGCGGCCTGCATCACCAAATCGACCATTTTTAGAAAAACTTCCATGGCACTGTCCATAAAATCGGTCACGGGCTTTGACTTTTCATTCGGAATCAGCAGCAGACAGACCCCGAAGAATATTCCGAAGAAAATAATCTGCAGCATCAATCCATTGTCAGTCAACGAAAAAAAGAAGTTTTCGGGCACTATATCAACCAAAGGTTGCAGCGGGGTGCTTTCTTTGGTCTTTTGGGCGGTCTCCATCTTTTCCGCCACGGCGGCATCTTTCAGCTCCCCTCTAGAGAGGTCTGTTATTTTCTGGGCCCTTTCAAAAAATGCCGGATCCTGCAGATAATTGATGCCGTCCTTTACCTCGTGGCCTTCTGAGGCCGACCAAATTTCATAACTTATCCGGTTATCGATCCTGCTTTGTTCGTCAATCAATTTTCCGGGCTGAATGACATTTACCAACATGAGGCCCAAACTCACTGCGAAAAGCGTTGTAATGAGATACGCCAAAAGCGTCTTCCCTCCCATTCTCCCAAGGCTTGAGGGATCGCCAATATTTGCCACTCCGCTGATAATGGAAACCAAGACCAAAGGCACGGCAATCAATTTTAACAAATTGATGAAAATTTTGCCGAAGGGTGCTATCCAGTCTATCGTAAATTCACTCCACCCCAACTGGCTGCTGAGCAACGCCCAAATGATCCCTAAAACAAGTCCGATGATTATTTTCCAGTGAAGTGCGAGTTTTTTCATAGTTGGGTGATGGATTTTAGACGTGAGATATTAGACTTGAGATTTTATATTTTCGAAATTTTACTTAACAACCAAAAATCGGCGATGACCAACGCTGCCATTGCCTCCACAATAGGCACGGCTCGCGGTACAACACAGGGGTCGTGGCGGCCTTTGCCTTCTGCCGTCACTTTGTTTCCTTTGTTATCAATGGTTTCCTGTTTTTGCATAATGGTTGCAACGGGTTTAAAAGCCACTTTAAAATAAATATCTTGCCCATTGCTGATACCGCCCTGAATTCCCCCGCTGTGGTTTGTTTTTGTACTGCCGTCCGCTTTAAATGAATCATTATGGACACTGCCTTTCATTGCTGTTCCTGCGAAACCGCTTCCGTATTCAAAACCTTTTACGGCGTTTATGGAAAGCATTGCCTTGCCAAGCTCGGCGTGCAGTTTGTCGAAAACCGGTTCTCCCAAACCGACGGGCACATTTTGGATAACACAGCTAACAGTTCCACCAACGGTATCGCCTTCTTTTCGAATGGATTTTATGTAATTTACCATCTCGGAAGCAATTTCCGCATCGGGACATCGCACCGGATTTTTTTCGATTTCTGAAAAATCTACTTCGGAATAAGGTTCTGTAAGTTCCATTTCGCCTACAGAAGAAACGTATGCCGTGATTTTGATGCCTTTCAACAACTGTTTTGCGATTGCTCCCGCCACAACCCTGCAAGCAGTTTCGCGCGCCGAGGAACGGCCGCCCCCGCGATAGTCACGGATTCCGTATTTTTTATCATAGGTAAAATCGGCATGCGACGGACGGTAAATATCCTTTATATGGCTGTAATCCTTGCTTTTTTGGTCGGTATTTTCAATGAGGAAACCGATGGGCGTGCCAGTGGTTTTACCTTCAAAAATTCCTGAGAGGAACTTTACCTCGTCTTCTTCTTTCCGTTGGGTAACAATTGCAGATTGCCCGGGTTTGCGGCGTTGCATTTCACGATTGATTGCTTCAAAATCGAGAGAAAGTCCGGCGGGGCAGCCATCTATGATTCCGCCAATGGCCGCTCCGTGCGATTCGCCAAAGGTGGTGAGTTTAAAAATTTTTCCGAAGGAATTGCCCGCCATAGATGTGTTTTGAACAAATGTAAACTTTCGGGTTTAATTATTCAAGATTCAAGGTTTAAAATTCAGGATTGAAGAAGCGCATTTTTAAGAATCGTAACCGGATGCAAAGCTTTCCGGCCCGTTCCGTCCAAAATTTGATGTCGGCAACTTGTGCCATTAGCCGAAATAAGGGTGTCTTCGGAAGCCTTTCGCACTGCCGGGAATAGCTTCAACTCCCCTATTTTCATACTCACGTCGAAATGCTCCTTTTCATACCCAAAACTGCCAGCCATCCCGCAGCAGCCCGAAGGAATAATGGTAGGTTTATAATTTTTGGGAAGGTTTAATATGTTGAAAGTTACTTTAAGATTGCTCAGTGATTTCTGATGGCAGTGAGCGTGGATTTTAATCTGTTTTTCTTCGGAAGTGAACTGTGCCGCGGAAATATTTCCGCTTTGAATTTCGGCAGCCAAAAATTCCTCAATCAAAAATGTGTTTTTTGAAATGGTTTCCGCCGAAGCTTTATCGTCCGCCAATCGCAGGTATTCATCGCGAAAGGACAGGATTGCCGAGGGTTCAATGCCAATAAGCGGAACATTTTCTGAAACTTTTTGTTTTAAAAATGCAATGTTTTTGTTCGCTTCCAATTTCGCTTCTTCCAAAAAACCTTTGGACAGCAGGGCGCGACCGCTATCCAAAGAATCAATTACATCTACATCATAATCCAAACCGCTTAAAAGTAAAAACGAATCCACGGCAATTTCGGCATCCAAATAATTGCTGAATTCATCTATAAATAGTATTAATTTTTTGTTTTTATTATTTATCGTAACATATTCATTTTTAATTGTTTCTAATTCCTTACTGAAACTTCTATTTGAAATCTTCGGAAGGGATCTACTTTGATGTACGCCGCCTATATTTTTTATAATTTTTGAAGTGAAGCCATTCGCAAAAAACCAATTGGAAAGCTTGGGAAATTTGGAAGCCATCTTATTCAGTTTTGTACTTTTTCCGAAGAGTTTATTTGAAAAACTTACCCCGTTCGCTTTGTTGTACTGATATAAAAATTCCGCCTTCGCCGTGCTGATATCCACATTGCTAGGGCATTCGCTGGCACAGGCCTTGCAGCTAAGGCAGAGGTCAAAAACTTCCTTTAATTCCTTGGAATTGAATTTGTTGACCGCCTCATTATTGGTTAAAACTTCCCGCAACGCGTTGGCGCGGGCGCGGGTGGTATCTTTTTCGTTTTTTGTGGCGTGATAGCTGGGGCACATGGCTCCCGCCGAATCTGAGGTTTTGCGACAATCGCCACTGCCGTTGCAGCTTTCGGCCAACCGGAGTATGCCTTGGTAATCGCCAAAATCCATCAGCGTTTCAACCTTTGGCTCCTCGCGGCCCGGTTCGTACCGAAGCGATTTGTCCATTTTATAAGCATTTACAATCTTTCCCGGATTGAAAATGTTTTGAGGGTCAAAAGCCGATTTGATCCGCTTTAAAAGTTCGTAGTTTTTCTCGCCTATCATCAAAGGAATAAACTCGGCCCGCACAATCCCGTCGCCGTGTTCGCCGCTAAAGGAGCCTTTGTATTTTTTGCAAAGGATGGCCACGTCTGTCGTGATTTTTCGGAAATAATCCAACCCTTCCTTTTCCTTTAAATTCAAAATTGGCCGCAGGTGGAGCTCCCCTGCGCCGGCGTGTGCATAATAAACGGCTTGTTGCCCGTACTTTTTCATCAAAGCCGAAAATTCCGAAATATAACTGGGCAAATCTTCCAAGGCCACGGCTGTGTCTTCAATACACGCAACAGCCTTTTGGTCGCCGACCATATTTCCGAGCAGCCCGAGGCCGGCCTTGCGCAGTTCGAGTGCCATTTCAATTTCCGCTCCGCGCAGGATTGGGCTGTGGTAACTATGTTTGGAAAGCGCGAGCGATTTTTGCAACGCGGCTATCTGCTCCTGTAGGTTGTCTTCGGATTCGCTCTTCAATTCCAAAAGCAGGATTGCCTTTGGATTGGCCTTTACAAAAAAACGGTAGGGCTCGTAGGTCTTGCTTTTTTTGGTGCAGTCCAGAATTACGTCGTCCATCATTTCGCAGGTGTGCAAGTTGTGCTGCATTGCGACTACCACATCGTTTAAGCAAGCTTCCAGAGTGCTGTAATGGGTGGCTACCATAGCGGTGAACGGTGGCGGCAGAGGGTCTAATTGCAGCGTGATTTCAGTGGTAAAAGCGAGCGTGCCCTCACTGCCGCAAAGCAGTTTGCACGGATTGATTTTTTCATCAAAATCGCCAAAAACATTCGTATGCAACAAACTGTCAACCGCGTAACCCGTGTTTCTTCGGTGAATTTCGGATTTTGGGAATTCCCGCCAAATTTCTTGCTGGGTCGCTTCCGAACGCAGTTCATTGTAAAGGGTTTTATAGATTTTTCCTTCCAAGGAATTATCTTCCGTTTTCTTCAAAAAATCTTCTTTTGAAAGCGGTTCAAAAACCACTTCCTCGCCATTGGAAAGAATGGTTTTCAGTTTTAAAACCTTGTCGCGCGTTACGCCGTATTGAATGGAGGTGGTCCCACTACTGTTGTTGCCCACCATTCCGCCAATCATACAGCGGTTGCTGGTGGAAGTGTTGGGACCAAAAAAGAGCCCAAACCGCTTTAAACGTTGGTTCAATTCATCGCGAATTACGCCCGGCTGGAGCGTAACCGTTCGGTTTTCCCTATCCACTGCAAGAATTTGAGTGAAATGTTTTGAAACGTCCACCACTATTCCCTCGCCCACACATTGCCCGGCAAGGGAGGTGCCAGCGGTCCTTGGAATGAGTGAAATATTATTTTCTTCCGCAAAGGCCACGAGCTGCTTGATTCCCCTGTCATTTTTGGGATAAGCTACCGCGAGTGGAATTTTCCGGTACACCGAAGCATCGGTGGCATATAATGCTGTGTAGAGGGAATCGGTAAAAATTTCCCCATTGAATATTTTCTGAAAAACTTGAATTTGCTCTTTCATTGCCTTGCTGTAAATGTAAAAAACTTCCTTAACAAAACTTTGTAAAATTTGATGTATGGATTAGCATCGCCTTAACGATTGGCACGCTATAATACCACTACATTTACTACATCTAAACTAAAATCAAGAATTATGAAAAATGCAGCTTTTTTAATTATTGCAATTGTCCTTTTAGGATTCCAGGGCCAGGCGCAGGAAATTTCCAAAAACGCAATTGGAATTCGTCTAAGTGAAAGCAACGGTTTTGGTCCCGAGGTTAACTACCAACGCGCACTTGGCGATAACAACAGGCTGGAGTTAGGACTGGCTTGGCACAGCGAACGCTATTGGGACGACGTAAAATTTACAGGAATCTACCAATGGGTATGGAATATTGACGGGGGTTTCAACTGGTATGCCGGCCCCGGATTGGGTGCAGGTATTGAAAGCTATGACCGGTATTATGATGATGATGATTCTCCATATTACAGAAGCAAGGATTCTGAAGCCTTTGTGTTTTTCACCGGTGATGTGGGTATAGAATACAGCTTTGATTTCCCACTGCTGGTTTCCTTCGACTTTAGACCGCAAGTGAATTTGAATTATCGCGATGACGTTAATTTTGATGTGGGAATTAGTGCCCGTTATCAATTCTAAGGAGATATATATTTTATTTTGAAAGAAATGCCCCACATAAAAAAGGGGCATTTCCCTTTTAAATAAACAGGAAAAATCCTGTTTCATAAGTTCACATTTTGTTGCAATTTTATAGAATTCAATAAAATGCAATATGAAAAAGCACTATGTGGATATACATTGCCATCCTTCCCTGAAGCCGTATAGCAAGAGCTTTAAGTATAAACCGCCCAAACAAAACGCCCAGGACCCAAATCGGAAAAACTCCATTTGGCACTACAGTCCGCCAAATTTTTTGGAAAAGTTCGTAAACAGGATGGTATCGCTCACCAAATTCACACAGACCGATTTAACGGCGCTCGCCAAGGCTAATACCAAGGTGGTAATCGTTTCCCTCTATCCTTTTGAAAAACATTTCTTCGGAAAGAAAATCTTGGGAATTAAAGGCGTAACAGACGTGCTGGTAAATCTAGCCGCCAGCATTAGCCAGTCGCGAATGGATTACATCCGCAGCAACAATGATTATTTTGCCGATTTGATGGATGAATACCAGTATTATAAACAGCTCCATAATCAAGTGGTGACTGTTGACGGAAAAATCTATACCTATAGACTGGTCAGAAATTTTAAGGATATTGAAAATAATTTCGCCGCGGAAACCGATTCCAAAAAAATTATAAACATCATTCTTTCCATCGAGGGAGGGCACAGTTTCAATACGGGGCTGGACATGACTAAAGATATGGCCAGCAGGACTGAGGTAATTGGTAATATAAATGCTATCAAAAATTGGGAACATCGCCCGTTGTTCGTCACGCTCGCCCATCATTTTTACAATGAACTTTGTGGCCACGCACGTAGTATTTCCATAGGAATGCTAAAGAAAAATCAGGACCGTGGATTAAATACGGGTTTCACCGAGCTTGGGATTGAGGCTATAGATTTGCTGCTGGATAATACTGAAGGAAAACGAATCCCGATTGATGTGAAGCATTTGAGCACGGCCTCGCGAAAAGCTTATTACCATTTGCTTGACACCAAGTACGCCTCGGAAAATATTCCCGTAATTGCCAGTCATGGTGCGTGTAACGGAAAGCACTCGATTGTGCAGTGGAACAAGACCGATATTCCTGAGCACGAGGATTGGTTTTGCGATATCGACATCAATTTTTATGATGAGGAATTCATCCGCATTGCACGCAGTAACGGTATTTTCGGAATCCAATTGGACGAACGTCGCATAGGCAGCAGCAAGGCCATTTCAGAAAGTAAAATATTCTTTCCGAACAAAAGAAAACAATTGCGAAAAAAAGCCTTGTTGGTTTGGAGACAAGTGCAGCACATAGCCGAGGTTTTGGACAGGGATGGCCTGTTTTGCTGGGGAATACAGTGTATCGGCAGTGACTTTGACGGAATCGTAAATCCTATAAATGGGCTCTGGACCGCTGAAAATATGAAGGACTTAGCCGAAGAAATGCTAAACCACGCACAGGATTATCTTTCAAAAAACTTAATCGTGTTAAAAGATTTCAACAGAATAGACGCTTCTGAAATAGTGGAGCGCGTAATGCACGGAAATGCAATGAAGTTTATTGAAAAGAATTATTAGACCTTAGCTATGGTTTTTCTGAAAAATAGCTTCTTCATATAATTTTTCATACAGCGGAACAATTTTTTTGGTATCATAAACCATCGCAGATTCAACGGCCTGTTTTTTGAATTTGTCTAAGACTTCATCAGAAGCCAAAATCTTCAAGGCGTTTTCCGCCATTTCTTCCACATTACCTACTTCACTTAAAAAACCGCTTACGCCTTCAATATTCACTTCCGGTAAACCGCCCGTAGTGCTCGAAATAACCGGGACGCCGCAGGCCATCGCCTCCAGGGCCGCAAGCCCAAAACTCTCCTTTTCGGAAGGAAGAATGAAAAGATCAGTAAAGCAAAGAATTTTGTCCACTTCATTGCTATTGCCTACAAAGAGTACTTTTTCCTCTATTCCCTTTTGTTCGCATAGCTGTTCCGATGCTTCCCTTTCCGGTCCTTCGCCCACGATGATTAACTTTGCTGGAATTTTTTTCTGGATCCGGTCAAAAACCTCAATTACATCCGTAACGCGTTTCACTTTCCGAAGATTGCTTACGTGGGTAATAATCCGTTCCTCGGGTTTCGCCATCAAATCGCGCTGGCAGTCGGTATAGGTTTTTATTTTCTTTGGAATATCAATAAAATTGGGCACCACGTGGATTTCCTTTTTTATATCAAAAAGATGTAGGGTGTCTTCCTTCAGACTATTGGAAACCGAAGTTACCACATCGCTGTTATTTATGCTGAAAGTAACGGCGGGTTTATAGAAAGGATGGTTGCCCACAAGGGTAATATCCGTACCGTGGAGCGTCGTGACCATTGGGATGTAGATGTTGTCTTCCTCCAGCATTTTTTTTGCCATATAGCCCGCATACGCATGGGGAATGGCGTAATGCACGTGCAGCACCTCAATTTTATGCAGCTTTACCATATCTACCAATTTACTGGAGAGCGCAAGCTCATAGGGCTGATAATGGAATAATGGATACACCGGTACTGAAACCTCGTGAAAGTGGATGTTTTTTGAAAGCAGTTCAAGCCTTACGGGTTGTTTATAGGTAATGAAATGAATTTCGTGACCGTGTTCGGCTAAGGCCAAGCCGAGCTCGGTGGCCACTACTCCGCTTCCTCCGAAGGTTGGGTAACATACTATTGCTATTTTCATATTTTTTTATTTTTGAAACAAGACTCAGGACTGAGGGATACAGGACGGCTTGTTGCTTTTTTTTAAAAGAGGAACTACACTAAAACGAAACTGGACAATTTCATCTTTACATCTCTAATTTTATCAAAATCCGTCTTGTTTCCTGTAGCGAAGCGGTCTTGTACCCCTTTAGTCCATTTTCAGTAATCAATGGCCTCATAAATGGCTTCCTGTATTTTGCTGCGCAGATCGCTTTTTATCAATTTTCGATTTTCCGCATCCGGGAATGTTCTGTTTGATAGAAATACGTAAACTATTTCCTGCTCGGGGTCTGCCCAGGCAAAGGTGCCGGTAAAGCCGCTATGTCCAAAACTGGTCATGGAAACGCAGCCACAGGTTGGCCCCGAAGTGCCCAGTTGCGGTTTGTCAAAACCCACGCCCCTTCTTACGTTTTTATCGCAGTAATAGCAGGTATTGAAAAGATCCAAAACATCGGGATCAAAATACCGTTTGCCGCCGTAAAATCCTTTCCAAAGATACATTTGCATGACTTTCGCCACATCATTTGCATTGCTGAACAGTCCCGCATGGCCGCTTACTCCGCCAAGCATCGCAGCGCCTTGGTCGTGCACATAGCCCTGAACTTTCTGGTTTCTGAAAATATTGTCCTGCTCCGTGGGCGGAATATTGTCTTTTGAAAATTTTTCCAACGGTAGATACGTCATATAGTTTGCGCCCAAGGATTCGTAAAGGTTTTCCTGGACAATTTGCTCCATCGGTTTGCCGAATTTTCGCTCAAAATATCGTTTCAAAATGTAGTATGGCAGATCGCTATATTTATACTCAAGCCTTGAATTCAGGTCGCTTTCGCGGATGGTTTTAAAAATGGTATCCATATAATCGCGGCGCATATAGAGATTTTGGGCCACTTGCACGTTAAAATCCTTATCGGGAATATCTGAATAATACTTTGGGGAAACTTCCGTTTTATCCTCATTGAGCGTATATCTGTAAAAAGGTATCCAGGCCTTTAAACGCGCGTAGTGCGAGAGCATTTCCTTTAAGGTAATATTCGCTTTGTTTGAATTTTTATACTCGGGAAGCATTTCTGAAAGTTTCGTATTCATACCCAACTCCTTCTTGTCCACGAGCTGCATTACCAAAGGTAAGGATGCCAAAATCTTCGTGAGCGAAGCCAAATCGTAAACGGTACTGTCCATTACTTCAATTTTATTAGCGTATTCGTGGTATCCAAAATTTTTCTGATAGACCACCTTTCCCTTTCGGGCGACCAAAATTTGGGCTCCTGGGTACATGCCTTCACGTATTCCCAAAGTGGCAAGCGAGTCGATTTTTTTCAACTTATAACTGTTGATGCCCACGCTTTCAGGGGTTCCGTATTGTAGTCTGCGAAGGGATTTTGTTTTCAGAATTGTATTCAAGGGAAAATCCTCACCTAAAGAGACGGGAAGTTTTCCTTTGGCCTCCCGTGCGCCAAAAATGAGCTGCGCCGAAAGTTTTTGGGAAATCTCGCTGTTTTGATAAGACATTACCACTCCTTCAAAATTGGCCGTGGTCTTTAAGTCGAGCATTGCATACGGTCTGGCAAAAACATCTAAAATCACGGTGTTTGTGCGGGCAATTTCATAAAGCCACACGAGCTCGTTTTCAGAAAACTCAAACTTCTTCCAAGGGTTGTCATTGCTTTTGTGAAACCCGATAATCACGTAATTGTAGCTTTTCAGTTTCTGGATATAATCGTCGAGACCGTTTGCTTTTACCCAATCTACTTCGCCGTATTTTTTCAATTCATTGAGGAAAATTTCGCCCGAATCATCGCCAAAATTTATGTAGGCAATCTTTTTTTCCTGTAAATCCTTTATGGGAAGAATGGCGCGATTGTTTTTAATAACAGTAAGCGCATTGTCCATCGCTTCCTCGTAAAGGGCATCGTCGTTCACCGAATTCAAATCGTCATATAAATAGGCGGTTTTTACAGGCTGGTAGTGATTAAGACCCACCTTATACTTTGCATAAAGAATCTTCTTTACGGAGTACGCCAAACGTTTTTCGGTAATAACTTCTTCATTATAGGAATTGATAAGAAACTCCATGGCCTTCGGAATATCTTCGGAAATCAACAGCACATCGTTTCCGGCGAGGAATGCGGCCAGTTCTATTTCCCCGGGTTTTTTGAAATCGGAAGCGCCCTTCATATTCAGGGCATCGGTAAAAATCAGCCCGTTGAAACCAAGTTCATTTTTTAACAAATCAGTCACCACCTTTGAGGAAAGTGATGAGGGGTAATTCATCTGTATTTCCAACGAAGGCACGTTAAGATGGGCAACCATTACGCTGTTTAGCCCTTCATTTATAAGTTTTTTGTAGGGATACAGCTCCAAAGTATCCAATCGCGCTCTCGTGAAATCTACCGTCGGTAGGGTTTTGTGGCTGTCCATATCGGTATCGCCATGGCCCGGAAAATGTTTGGCGCTGCCCATAATACCGGCGCTCTGCATGCCCTTCATAAACGCGAGCGCTTTTTCGGTAACGTTGTCCCTATCCTCCCCAAAGGACCGGTTGCCGATAATGGGGTTTTTCGGGTTTGTATTTATGTCCACAACCGGCGCAAAGTTGATGTGTACGCCCAAACGCTTGGACTGCTCGCCAATGCGGCGGCCAATTTTCTCCACAATTTTGTTGTCTGTAATGGCGCCGAGCGTCATATTCCACGGAAAAGCATAGGTAGAATCGAGCCGCATGGCTAAGCCCCATTCAGCGTCCATACCAATCATTAAAGGAACTTTTGCAAGAGCTTGGAATTCGTTGTTCAGCCTTGCCTGGCGCACGGGACCGCCCTTGGAAAAAATGATCCCTCCCAAGTGATAGTTTGTTATTAGGTCTTTTATTTTATCGGTTTTTGCCTTCGGGTCGCTCGAAAAAATATCTGCCATAAAAAGTTGGCCCATTTTTTCTTCCAAAGTCATAGAATCATAAATACTATCGACCCACTTTTTTTGGTTCTGAAAATCGTTTTTTACGATAAGTGGATTTTTATCCTGCGAAAAGGAAGAAAGACAAGCAAACGCCAGTATTGTAGTGAACACAAATTTTTTCATAAGTAATTTTATTTTATGATAAAAATCTATTGTGCCAGCTTTCGTGTGCGGGAACTTCCCAATTTTCAAGATATTCGGCTTTGGTATTTACGAGATTGTTGAAGACGATGGTGTTTTTTGAAACAGATTTGTCCTTTGCCATTTTTCTGAAATCCGCCAAGGGTTTATAAGCGATATATTCTCCTGAATAAAAGGTCACGTTCATTTTGTCCAAAAGGTCAACATCAAATTTATCCTGTAGCGACTGGATAAAATGTACCGAGGCATCAATGCTGCAGCCCGATGCTGAAGCATTTGCCTGGTTGAGGCCAATTACGATAAAACGGTTGTATTTTATTTCAACGGCGGCCTCAAGTTCGGCTCCGTGGGCGGTCCATTTGGTCAAAAATTCTTCTGTAAGTTTTTCAATTTCCGCAACTTCATCGTCGCTCAATTTTCTATTGGCCTGATAGATCCATATTCTGGAATCATCGGGTAGGTTTTTAAAATCTGTCAGCATTATTAATCAGTCTTATTGTTTCATTCCTACTTGTTCATTTCAACTTCGCTCCAAGACGTGGAAAAAACAATCTATTGGTTTTTATAAATCTTCTGCATTTGCAATCATTTCGGCAACGTCCATTACCTGCACGTTGTCTTCTGCGTTTTTCGCTTTTACGCCGTCGGTCATCATTACCATACAAAATGGACAACCGGTAGCAATTATGTCTGCCGAAACTTCCATGGCTTGTTCCGTCCGGGCAACGTTTACGTCCTTATTTCCTGGTTCGGGTTCCTTAAACATTTGGGCTCCGCCCGCACCACAACACATGCCGTGTTTTTTGTTTCGCCTCATCTCTACCAATTCGCCCTCCAGTTTTTCAAGTAAATTTCTTGGGGCTTCGTATTCGTTATTTGCCCTACCAAGATAACACGGATCGTGGAAGGTTATTTTCTTCCCCTTGAATTTTCCGCCTTCCACTTTTAATCTGCCCTCATCCAAAAGCGCTTTTAAGAATTGGGTGTGGTGCATTATTTCATACTTGCCGCCGAGTTCAGGGTATTCATTTCCGATGGTATTAAAGCAGTGCGGACAGGTGGTTACAATCTTTTTTATTCCATAGCCGTTGAGCACCTCAATATTGGTCATGGCCTGCATTTGGAACAAAAACTCGTTTCCTGCCCTTTTTGCCGGGTCGCCGGTACAGCTTTCCTCGGTTCCCAAAACTGCGAAATCTATATTTGCTTTGTTCAACAATTTTACAAAGGCTTTCGTTATTTTTTTGGCACGATCGTCAAAACTTCCCGCACAACCTACCCAAAAAAGCACTTCGGGCTGTTTGTCTTGGGCCATATATTCGGCCATTGTTGGGACTTTTATTGGTTCACTCATTTGTTTATGTTTTTACCCCCAGCCCCTAAAGGGGAGCTGTTCCGAAGGCTCCCTTTAGAACTGGGGTATATTTGTTAATCTTCAAATACTTCAATAGTTACTTCTTTCTCCACTAAATCGGTGAATTTTCCTTTGTAGCGGGTTGCCTTTACCAAATGGTTGTCCACCCAGTGATAGTTGCCGCCACGGGGTTTTCCCATCAACATGCTGTGGTATTTAAAACCATGTTTATTAAGCCACGTTTCCGTTACTTCGCGATGGGCTTCGGTGCGGGAGGTGAAAAAGCAGATAATATGGCCTTCGTCGTACCATTTGTTCAGGGTTTTTAAGGCATCGGGAAATGGCTTGCAAGTCGCCATCCTTTCGGGCTCTTCGTTTGGGATGTCCTCAGTAATGGTGCCGTCAATATCAATCAAGTAGTTTTTTATCCCTTCGGGAAGAATCGGGCTTACGAGTTCGCCCTTTTCTACTTTGTCGTGCAGCATTTTTTCTACTTCTTCTTTTTTCATGTTTTATTTTTTCAGAATAACATCGACTTCATTTTTTAAGTTTGGAAGATGTTTTTTAATAATCACCCAAACAATTGATGAGTCAATACTGTCGTAGGCATGAACTAATCTATTTCTCATTGCAATTATTTCAGCTTCATTTTCAATGATTAAATCGTTGTCAATTTTTTTCAGCTTATTTAAGGCTTCACCAATAATTGCCAAATGCCGTTCTACAGCACTTTGGGTTTTGATATCCTCTTCATAATCGCCAAAAGTATCAATATCACTTATAAATTCTTCAATTAAATTTATTGATAAGGAAATATCCATCAAGAATTTCTCAACTTCCAGCTTCATATATTAATATCTTGGTAGCATCAATATTTCTTTTTAAGATTGGGTTTTTGATTGATTTATAGGTCAATAAATCTACTTTTCTTTGAAAGAAGCTCTCTAACTTATTCCAAATAGAAATTAAATTTTCACCGCGTTCCATTGCGTCTTCAACGTTAATCTCAATCAATAAATCAATGTCGCTTTCCCTTTCAGAAAAATCATTACGAATAGAAGAACCAAAGGCATATAGTTTTCCAACCTTATGATTTTCACATAAGGATCGAAAATCCTCTTTTTTGGATTTTATTTCTTCAATGATTTTCACTTCTCTTTAAATAGGTTCAATCAATTTTCATCCTTCCAGTTCAACCGGTCCATTTGGTTGTATGGCCAGGGCGCGCCGTTGTTTTCTATATTGGTCATGGCAACATTCAACTCTGTTGGGGCAGCAGACTGTTCCATAACCAAATATTGCCTCATATCCATAATAATGCTCAATGGGTCAATACTTACGGGGCAAGCTTCCACACAGGCGTTGCAGGTGGTACAGGCCCAAAGTTCTTCGCGGGTTATGTAATCGTCCAACAGCTGTTTTCCGTCTGGTTTGAACTCGCCGTTTTGGTCGATGTTTTTTCCTATTTCTTCCAAACGGTCGCGGGTATCCATCATTATTTTACGTGGCGAAAGTTTTTTCCCGGTGTTGTTTGCGGGGCATTCATCCGTACAACGGCCGCACTCGGTACAGGTATATGCGTTCAATAATTGAATCCTGCTCAAATCCATTACATCGCTGGCGCCAAACTTGGCAGGGGCTTCGACGGCTCCTTCCGCGGGAGCGGCAAAGGGATCGGCATTTGGATCCATCATCATCTTCACTTCGTTGGTAACCGATTCCAGATTTTTGAATTTCCCCTTTGGAACCACTTTTCCGAAATAAACATTTGGAAAAGCCAAGATAATATGAAGGTGTTTTGAAAAGTATAAATAATTCAAAAACACAAGTATTCCCAAGATGTGGAGCCACCACGTACCGCGCTCTATGGCAATCAGGGAGGCCTCAGAGAGATTATCCAAAAACGGCACTATAAACTGGCTTACGGGATAGGATCCGGCCTCTACATAATGTGCCGCGCCCAATGCCTGTAATTGTTGGTCTGCAGCATTCATGGTCAAAAATAGAATCATTAAGACCATTTCAAAATAAAGAATATAATTGGCATCATTTTTAGGCCAGCCCTTCATTTCATTTGCCCAAAATCTTCGCAATTTTTGAATATTTCTTCGGGTCCAGAAAAGAATGACCCCCATTAAAACCAGCAGTGCCAAAATTTCAAAGGAAGCGATTAAAAAATTATACAGCCCAAGGGGCAGCACGGTGGAAAGCAATCTGTGGGTTCCGAAAATGCCGTCAATAATAATTTCAAGCACTTCAATATTTATAATAATAAACCCTACGTAAACGAGAATATGAAGGAGCCCCGGAATGGGACGGACCACCATTTTTGACTGTCCCAGCGCAATGCGCAATACGTTGCCCCATCTTTCCGAAGTATGGTCTGAAGCATCTACTTCGTGGCCAAGTTTGATGTTGCGGATTATCTTGCGAATGTTAATTGTGAAATATCCCACACCAGCGGCAAGGGCTATCAAAAAAAGTATGTTCGGAATGTATTGCATAGGTTACTCGTCTGGATTGGCTGGTGGTTCGTATTCTTTGTTCTTTCTGCCGAAAACTGAAATGTGCACATAACGTTTTGGATTTAGTTTTACATCTTGAAGCAATTGCTCAAGCTGTCTCGATGCCCCTTCCAGATTTTCGTATAGTTTGTCGTCTTTTAACAGTTTCCCAATAGAACCTTCGCCATTATCAACACCCGCTACAATTTTATCCATTTTGTCCACTACATTTTGAAGATCAGTGACCAATTTACCTGTTTCCAGCTGTGCCAGCGAATCGGTTAGTCTTGAAAGGTTGCCTGCAGTCTTGTCCAGATTGGTAAAGGTGTTATCCAATTTACCCGTATTGTTTGAGAGTATTTTGTTTAGATTTTCAGAAACCCCTGCGAAGGAATTGAGGGTGGTATTCAAATTTGCGATGGCCTCCTGTAGGTTTTGACGGGTCTGTTCATCTACAATAGCGTTTATGCTCAATAAAAGCGTATCCACGGTGGCCAGGGTGTTGTTTACTTTCTTCTCCAATGGGCCAAGGGCTTTCGTAACCGCGGTGAGCATGCCATCCTCCACATCACCTCTCAGGGTATCTCCACTTTTTGCAATGTTATTTACATCATATTGTGGAAAAATTCCGAGCGATTTTCCTCCGATCAGGCCAGTGCTATATATCCTGACAATACTGTTTTTTGAAAAGTCGAAATCTTTCTCTACAGTAAATTTCACTACCAGACTTCCTTTGGAATTGGCAAAACTTATGTTCTGCACTTTTCCCACGGTAAGACCATTGATAGTAACAGGCGCAGCTTGGGCCAAACCTTCAACGTTATCATATTTTACGTAGAATTCCCTGTTTTTGTCGAGTAGATTGGTGCCCTTTAAAAAACTGTAACCAAAGATTAACAGCAATATAGCTCCTATGGCGAGGATTCCGGTTTTAACTTCCTTCGATAGTTTCAAATGTATATTTTTAGATTGTGAACAAATTTAAAGGATAAATATAAAGAATGCACGCTAATTGGCTTTCGATTTTAACACTTCGGGTAGATTAACTTTCTTTCCTTTTTTAAAAGCTACAATATATGCCGAAGGATATCCTTTTTGCTGCACAAAGGTTTTCATCACCTGAATTTTTTTATAGTCGGAGGTATCACCGTAATAATATTTAAATAGACCGCTTTCCTTTTCACGCGATACATCTTTGAGTCCCTTAAAGTTGCTGGGCTTTGGATCCAATTTTTTACTGGTAGCGGCCAATTGTACCTTAAATGTTACACCTTCGTAAATGTCTTCCTTGGTGGATTCAATGGTTTTTTCCACCTGAATCTTTTCAATTTCAGGATCCTTTATTTTTTCGGTAGCAACGGAAAGACTGTTTATGTAAGCTTTAATGGCATTCCCAATTTCCCGCGCCATTTCGGCCTGGCCTTTGGCGGAATTCAAATAAGCGCCCTCGCTTTTATTGGTAAGAAATCCCGTTTCAATCAAAACACTCGGCATATGGGTATTATGAAGTACCCAGAAACCAGCCTGCTTAACGCTCCTATCTTTTCTTTTTAGATTATTTATAACGTTGTTTTGCACCAAACTGGCCAATAGAATGCTTTGGTCCAGATATTCTTCCTGCATCAGCACCATACCTATCAATGATTCCGGCGCATTTGGATCAAAGCCGCCGTATTTTTCCTGATAGTTGTCCTCCAAATAAATTACCTCGTTTTCCTTTTTTGCAACCTCAAAATTGGCTTGGCTTTTGTGAAGTCCAAGCACGAAAGTCTCTGCCCCGTATGCGTCTGAGTGATGGGCATTGCAGTGTACCGAAACAAAAAGGTCTGCATCGGCCTTATTTGCAATTGCAGCCCGCTCCCGCAACTCAATAAAAACATCGGACTTTCTTGTGTAGATTACCTTTACATTAGGAAGTTTTTCCAGCTCTGCGCCTATTTTTAAGACAATGTTAAGCGATATTTCAGATTCCTTATAACCGTTTCCTTTGTTTCCGTGGTCGTGACCCCCGTGGCCTGCATCCAATACCACGACGAATGGCTTCGTTGGGTTTTCAGCGGCCGAAGCTGAAAAAAGACAACTTGAAACTGCGATAATTAATACGAAAGAAGAAAAAAGTTTCGTTTTCATCTGTAAAAGAATATTTGATAAAGAGAAAAATTGTCTGTCCAAATTGTACATCCTTTATTGTTTTGCAAATAGTTAATGGGCATTTTATACAACCACTAACGATTGGGAAAATTTGATATTTTAAAAAAATGATTTAAAAAAACGTACCCGAAAAAATATGTTTATTTTTGACCGTTTCAAATACTGAGCCAAATCTACAAAATAATAGCATCTAAGCATTGCAGACAAACAGGCATTACTTAACAATCTTCTTAACATTTCTGCTACTTTGCGGCACTCTTGTGCATGCGCAGGACGTCCCGCCAAAGAATGAAACCAAGCTGCCCAAAACTACTCAGGACGATACAATTACGGTAAACCTAAAACCCGTTATAGCCGAGGTTAATGAAAAGGCCCAAGATACTGTAAGGACAGACACCATTAAGCCCGAGAAAGAAACCTTGACAGATGTTGTGGATTATTACGGCGAAGACTATGTATTCCTGAACCGAAAGGAAAACAAAGTATATATGTATAACAATGCCTACATCATCTATGGCGATATGCGGATAGATGCAGGTTTGATAATCCTGGATTATAATAAGAACGAAGTATATGCCAAAGGAATTGACAGCGCGGGCATCTATAGCCAGCGCCCCGTGTTTGTGCAGGCTGCCAATAAAGTGGAGCCCGATTCCATCCGTTATAATTTTGATACCGAAAAAGCTCTGGTTTACAACAGTCGGACGGAACAAAACGGGTTTAGGGTAATTGCCGATGTTACCAAAAAAGTAAACGACTCTGTGGTATATCTTAGGAACGTGAAGTTCACCACTTCAAAAAATATAGACGACCCTGAATATTATTTCTATACACGAAAGGCAAAATTTGTCCCAAAAAAGAAAGTGGTTACTGGCCTGACCAATATGTACATTGCCGACGTACCCACGCCGGTGGGATTGCCTTTTGCTTATTTTCCGCTCACTGAGGACCGTACTTCTGGTTTCATAATTCCTTCCTTCGGGGAAAACAACAGTCGCGGTTTCTTTTTTCAGAATGGCGGCTACTATTTCGCAATTAATGAATACTTGGATTTAAGTCTTTTGGGTGATTATTACACAAACGGTAGCTATGCCCTTCGCGGAGAAACATCGTATGCCGTTCGTTATAAATTTAAGGGAAATGTGAGCGCGCGTTTTGAAAAACTTGTGCAGGAAGAGCGCGGATTTCCTGATTTTAATGAAACTAGTATCTACAACATTCGGTGGTCGCATTCCCAAGATATAAAGAGCAGTCCCAGCTCCCGTTTTTCGGCTTCGGTGAATATTGGTAGCAGCAAGTATTTTACGCAGTCCATCAATCAAACCAATAATGCCAGCGCCCTGGTCAATACCTTGAGTTCCTCTATTTCCTATTCTAAAACGTTTGAGGGCGAGCCGCAAGTGAATCTCGCCGTGGCCGCAACGCATTCACAAAATACCAATACGCAGGAAATCTCAATGTCATTGCCAAATTTAAATACCAGCGTTTCCAGAATTTACCCCTTTGCCCCAAAAGACGGTACCAAAAAAGGCATTATTCAAAACATAAACTTTCAGTACGATCTTTCCGCCGAAAACCGCATCCAAACAACAGATTCGCTTTTCTTTAAATCGGAAATGTTCAACAATGCACAAATTGGCGCCCAGCACAACATTCCCATTACCACAAATTTTAAAATATTAAAGTATCTAAGTGCCTCTGCAGGTACCAATTACCGCGAAACCTGGGTTTTGAAGAGTACACGACAGCGCTATGACCGAACGGTGAACAATGGTTTGGGAGGTATTGTAAAAGATACGGTTTCCGGTTTTGAGAGTTATCGCACCTATAATTTTTCGACCAGTTTGGGAACCACTCTCTACGGACTTTTCAATTTCGGAAAGGATAAAAAGATCCAGGCCATCCGCCACGTAGTCCGCCCTTCCATTGGTTACAATATAAATCCCGCTTTTGATAGATATTACGATGAATTCATCATTCCACAAACTGCCGATGAAGCTGCCCAAGTAGTGGAGTATTCCCGTTTTGAAAACACACTTTACGGGCCACCAAATAAGGTGTATTCCAGCAGTATTGGAATGTCGCTGAGCAACACTTTTGAGGCTAAAATCCGCGATCGCGATACCACTGCCCTGGAACCAAAGAAGGTGACTTTGCTAAACAACCTGAATTTTTCTACAGCCTATAATCTTGCGGGCGATTCGTTGCGGTGGAGCCCGTTGCAGTTTACGGGAAGCATTCCCATAGTGCCGAAGCTCGATTTCAACTTCAGTGGAACTTTGGATCCGTATGCGCTGGACAATAACAATAAAAAAATTGATGTTTTCAATATTGACAATGGCGGCAGTCTTTTCCGGCTTACCAATGCCAATGTGAGCATCAATTATTCCTTCTCTAGCAAGGATTTTGATGGGAGCGGCAGAAAGAATTTAGACCGGATAGATAACGAAACCTTCCGAAATGGCGGTCGCCCGGACGATCTCTTTGGCGATGCGGCCGATATTTATGATGGCCAGATCTATGAAGAGGATGATGAAGATGTAGATAAGACCAATATAGATTGGTATAACTACAAAATTCCTTGGGATATGCGCCTGGCCTATACCATAACCTATGGAAATGCGCAGCGTCAAAATGAAATTTCAAGCCAATCCCTTATGGTAAGCACCAATATGGAGCTGGCGCCACGATGGACCGTTGGGGTTTCTTCTGGTTACGACTTTAAGAACAATGGGGTTACCCTCACACAGTTCCGTTTCCAGCGCGATTTGGAGAGTTGGCAAATGAGTTTTAATTGGACGCCCATCGGAAGCATAAATACGGCCTGGTACTTCTTTATCGGTATTAAATCTTCGGTGCTAAGTGACATTAAATATGACAAGCGCCGCGAGAGCGATAAGCGATTGTAGGCTCTTTAACCTCCAAGAAAATGTCATTCATAATTTAAAAGTCTAAATTAAATGTATAAAATTCGTATTACTAACCTCTAAGCGCAATAACACATTAACTTAATAACCCATTAACCCAAAACTATGAAAACAATAATCACCACCCCCCACGCCCCCGCTCCCATCGGCCCCTATAGCCAAGCCGTTTTAAAGGGAAATATGCTTTACACCTCTGGGCAGATTGCCATAGACCCCAAAACCGGCAACTTGGTTACCGATGATATCAAAACTGAAACGAAATTGGTTATGGAAAATCTAAAGGCAATTCTTGAGAAAGCGGGAATGGGTTTTGAAAACGTATTGAAATCAACGATTTTCATCAGTGATATGCACAACTTCGCAGCTATTAACGAAGTGTATGGCACCTATTTTAATGAAGCCACTGCTCCCGCCCGGGAAACTGTGGAAGTTGCAAATCTTCCTAAGTTCGTGAATGTTGAAATTTCAGTGATTGCATCACTTTAAACAGAAGTTGTAGATACTAATCTTCTTCTTCATTTGGTGTAGCCTGTGGCTTGAAGTCAACTGGATAGGTATTATCATCCGGTATTACTGGCAATTCTGTATCAATGGTTACTTTTTTGTTGAATAGCTTGCGGTAAAGCTCCTGAAAGGTATTAAAATCTACCGAATAGGAAATTCCTGTACCTTGTTCAAATATCTGGTCTTCCCCGATAAATTGTAAGTCTGCCTGCCTATTGAAGAATTTCATCCGAAGGCTTCCATCCTCGTTTATAAGCCATTGCACTTCAATATCGCCAGCCACCGAGGTTTCATTGGCCCCGCCTACTGGCACTCCCACTTTGCCATTGATTAAAATACGTTCGTTAATTTGTGTGGAAAGGGTAATGCCAAATCTATCTGAGGTTTCTTGGTTCGGGGTTCTATTGCCCACGGAATAATCCAGACCTACACGAAACTTCCCATCCTGATCGGCAAACAGATTGTTTACCAATCCAGAAACCCTATCGGCAACGGTTCCGGCAAAGGCGTTTGACCCAGCATAATTATCGCTCACAAATGAGTTGGAAGCCAACAAAAATAAAGCCTGGTTCTGCATCTGTTCCTGGTTTTGGAGTTTGTACTGCAACTCACTTTTCAGAGTGGAACTAACACGCGGAAAATCTATATCAAAACTGAGCTCGGGTTGCGCGAGTTCTCCATCCAGATCTACATAAACTTCCACAGGTATTTTTGTATTGATGGAGGGATTGTCTAGCAAAACCGAAGGATTTGCCTGCGTTTTATAAACAGCGCTCAAATTTAGATTGGCTCGTTCGGGAGCTCCATCCCACGTAATATTTCCGCCGGGCACAACTCCAATATTTCTTTGGATAATACCTCCATATCTAAAATCGAACTCTCCTTCGTAAACCTGAAAATCGCCGTACATCTGGAATTTTCCATTCGTATTTATTTCAATAAGAAGAATTCCCGCACCACGGCCCTTCAAGGTCGAATTGTTCTCTTGGTCCACAACCACTTCCACTTCCGCATTTTTGTTGATGTCCAATTCAAAATTTAGCGACAGTCCCTTTACCTCTTCGGTAAAAAGAACTTCCCCATTGTTGCGCGCCTCCTTTTCCTTTGGTGAAAGAAAATGCACAAAGGAATCATCGCCAATGGATTCAGTATCGCTAATGGGAATTTTAAAAGTAGTGCCTCGCTGGGTTGTAGCATCCACGTCTATCACCAATTCATCTATGGGCCCCGTGATGTCCGCCCTTCCGCTTATAAAGGCAGTGCCATAATAAAGGGCGTCCTCCTCGGGCGGAGTGTCCAGAACAACTAGTCT
Organism: Aequorivita vladivostokensis; assembly: GCF_000952855.1. Lineage (GTDB taxonomy): Bacteria > Bacteroidota > Bacteroidia > Flavobacteriales > Flavobacteriaceae > Aequorivita > Aequorivita vladivostokensis. Next base: position 84,113 of record NZ_JSVU01000006.1, read on the forward strand.
TTCGGGAGCTTCAATATGCAGATCCAATTCCCAATCACTAAAATTGGTATGGGTTGCATTTCCATAGAGCACGCCAACCGTTCCATATTTGGTATCGGTAATCTGGGTGCCGTCTATTTCAAACTTATTCTTGGTTACAATAATTTGTGCGCCGTTTTCAATATTGAAATCAGTATTCAAGTAGGGAATTTTCAAACCGCTGTTTTCCAAGGTAAAACGACCCAAAATATCGGGTGATTTGTAATTGCCGGAAACTCTGGCATTCCCCGTAATCAATCCTCGGATATCCGTAATAACATCGGCGCCAAACGGACTGAAGGCCTGCATATTAAACTGGTTTAGATCTATATTGAGTTGTATTTGGGGATTTCGTGGCGAAACGTCAATTTCGCCCACGGCATTAATTGATTTCACGTTATTATTAATAAGCGAAGTGTTTATGCGGTATTTTGTAAGATCTTCGTTTCCGTCTATTTTCAAATTTAAATCTCCGAAGGGAATCTCATTAATCTCTACATCGTCAATGGTCACGGCGCTGTTGGGATAATACGCACCGTTTTTCTGAAGAAAATCAAACTTGCCGTTCATGTTTCCCTTCAGCCGCAGACTATCAATCTCTGGGGTTATGTTCCCGATGTTCACATCCTTAAACCGAACCTTTAAATCCTTGTAAGTGGAATCGCGTAGAACGCCTGCCATTTGTATCAATTCATCGTTATGGCTCAGTACCAGTGAATCTATGCGGACTTCCCGAAAATTATCATCAAAAACCACTTTGTTCAGACGGTTGTTGTTTTCATTCAAATACCAAACATTTCCCTTGTAGGTGATATCAGATTTTTTTACGCCAATAACCGATTTACCCGCCGGGTTAATGGTGTGGTAAAGCGAAAGGTTGAATAAATCCTCCTTTTTGGGCCCACCGGCAAATTCGGAACGCACATACATAGTATCATTCAAGGTTTTATTGATAACATTCAAATCCCTAATATTGTAAAATCCCGTATAAACCGAATCAGCCGATATATAGGTGTTATACAATGGATTATCATTATCTATCTGAATGTTTAATTCACCGATATAATTATCAAATAGAAGAATTTCCGGAGAACGGAAATCGAGTTCAAACTTTGACTGATCAGAAGAAACCGATCCCTTTACCCTGGTATTGTCCCCTAACTTCAATTGCGGCACAAATACATCCACGATTTTATTATACACCACAAATTCGTATTCTATGTATTGATTGGTGGTTACTTCCTGCGGAATATAATTGGCATAAATACTGGCTATCCCGTTTTGGAAAAGATTGGGGATATCCTCAATAAGAAATTCTCCCGAAATCTTCCCGTTCATAATATCGGGGGAATTTATTTCAATGGTGCGAACGGGCCCGTCAAAAGATGAAGTAACGGTGAAATCGTCAAAATAGTAGTATTCCCTTTCGTTCTGATAAAAGGTTTGGCTGAAATTGATAGTGCCCACCACGTCATCAATAGTGCTGCCGTCCATATCCACCACTACTTTTCCCGTAAATACCGCAATGCTATCGCGCGTTATCAGGTTAAGTTTATTCAAATCTGAATACTCCACGTCTGCTTCAAAATCCAGATGGTTGGTTTCGGCAGAGGCGTCTATGAGCCCTTTGAAATCGAGTTTCAAATTGGGATCGTCAATGGAAAGCTCGCCATTAAATAATGGGTTTTTCAAATTTCCCGAAACCGTGATGTTCTGATAGTTATAACCTTCAAAATTGAAGGAAGATACCGTACCCGAAACCTCCGTGTTAACGGTATTCTTATCAAACCCGCGGCCGTCAAAATCTAAATTGGCGGTCATCTTTCCGAGCGAAGTGGTCTTTGCTATTTTCCCGAGGTCGAAGTTTCGCAACACTACGTTTCCTTGATAATAGGCATAGTCAATATTGGTAATGTTGCCGATTTTCAAATCGAGCTTAGCCTGGCCAATCCCGCTTTGCAAATTACTTTTTGTATTTAATTCATCCCCAACGATCGAAGTATTCCCGCTAAGGTTAAAGTTTTTGAGTTCCTTGAGCTCAGCAGGAACAACATTACCCAAAACTCGCGGCATAAATCTTCTTAAATCGTAATAATTTGTGGCAATGTAATGATTGGTAGCCGTTATGGAATAGCCATTTTCGGAGTTTAGAATATTCTGAAAAGCGTAATCGCCCTTGATGTTTGTATGGCCTGTCCTGAAATTTACGTCGGTTGCCGTAAAATCATTCAAGGTGCCCTTCATTGCTGCATCCAAGAAGATTATTTGATTCGGGCCGAATTCATTGTAGAAATCGTTCAAATCATTTGTGGCCACTTTTGAATCCTTCAGATTTGCGGTTATCACAACATCATTGACAAAATCTGCCATTCCGTTTTTGGAATAATCCAGATCTACATCTCCTATTAGCTGCGACTCAGTGGTCTTTAAATTCAGATCTTTTAAGGTAATGTTGGTTTCGGTATAGGAAAAGTCGGCCTGCATATCTTCTATCACAAAGCCGCGGGCAGCGACGAGCGAAAGATTCTCAATGTTCACTTGTACCTCCGGCCCGTTGATTTTTAAATTATTGGCGGTAATATTTACATTGTTTAAAATGAAAATATCAGGATTCTCCAGATTTTCATTGATGATCTTTACACGACTATTGGTGAGCTGTACATCGTTCCCGAATAGAGAAAAAGGCGAAGTGCTGGGCTTTCCCGTATCAAACTTTTTTGCAAAAATGGAAAGGTTGTCAGATTCTTCACCTTTGTAAATTTTCACATACAGTTTCGCCTCGTCCAGCGCTATATCGCCAAAACCGAGATCGCCCTGCACCATGTTCTGAAAATTTATAATATTGGTTTGTACCTCCTTGCTGTAAATCAAGGTATCGTTATGATGGTCTGCAATGTAAACCTCCCGGATATCCACCTCTCCTTTCCAGTTCAAGCCAAGTCGTTTTATGTGGATGTCGGTGCCGTAGGTCTCGTTTAAATTGGTCGTTACTTTTTTTGCGACCCAGGTCTGAACCGATGGAATGGAAAAAATAATCACTATAAGCACGAGCAGCAATACAATGATTACAAAGGTGCGAACTATTATTTTCCGAAGTTTTTTGATACGCTTTTAAAGTTTTAATTTTACAACCAATAAATATACCCCTTTCACTTTGACACAGAAAAACTGCTACATTCTTGGGATTGAATCCTCTTGCGACGATACAGCCGCAGCCGTAATCAACAACGCCAAAATACTCAGCAATGTTGTTGCCACTCAAGCAATTCACGAACAATATGGCGGGGTGGTGCCCGAACTTGCCTCGCGGGCCCATCAACAGAACATTGTTCCCGTGGTACACCAAGCGTTGCATAAGGCAAATATCGATAAAAATCAGTTATCAGCCATTGCTTTTACACGCGGGCCCGGCTTGATGGGTTCCTTGCTTGTAGGCGCCTCATTTTCAAAATCTTTGGCGCTGGGTCTGGGCATTCCGTTGATAGATGTAAACCATATGCAAGCCCATATTTTGGCACATTTTATTAAGGCCGAAGGACAAACGGCTCCCAATTTTCCTTTTTTGGCAATGACCATTAGCGGCGGCCATACACAAATTGTGAAAGTGACCGAATATTTTGAAATGGAAATAATAGGCCAAACCATAGACGATGCCGTGGGCGAAGCCTTTGACAAAAGCGCCAAAATCCTCGGCCTGCCCTATCCCGGCGGTCCCTTGGTAGATAAATACGCCCAACAGGGAAACCCAAAAGCGTTTAAATTTCCGAAACCGAAAGTGGGGCCCATGGATTTCAGCTTTAGCGGCTTAAAGACTTCCGTGCTCTATTTTATTGAAAAGGAAGTGGCCCAAAACCCTGATTTTATTTCAGAAAATATAGCAGATATTTGTGCCAGTATTCAATTTACCATTGTAGATTATTTAATGGACAAGCTGAAAAATGCCGTCAAAAAAACCGGAATAAAGGAAGTGGCCATAGGTGGCGGCGTATCTGCAAATAGCGGAATACGCAAAGCGCTAAAGGAGGCCGAAACAAAATACGGTTGGAAAACCCACATCCCCAAATTTGAGTTTTGTACGGACAATGCGGCTATGATTGCCATGGTGGGCGAACTGAAATTCAAGACCCAGAATTTTGCCGAAAATAATGTGGTAGCTTCGGCGCGGATGAAGTTTTAACAATCGATAAAAACAAATGCAGCTTTTTTACAATCCAAATATTTCCGAATCTACCAAAGAAATAATCTTTGACAAAGAGGAAAGCCGCCACATTGTAAAAGTATTGCGAATGAAGGAAGGCGATACGTTCAGCATCACCAATGGAAAAGGTTCTCTTTTTTCTGCGGAAATTTTAAACGCAAATCCAAAGGGTTGTTTGGTAAAAATTCTTTCCGAAGAAACGCAGCAACCCCTTCCCTATCACCTCCATTTAGCTGTGGCTCCCACAAAACTCAACGACCGCTACGAATGGTTTTTGGAAAAAGCAACGGAGATAGGCATTTCAGAAATCACCCCAATAATCTGCGACCACAGTGAACGGAAAACGATAAAACCCGAACGCTACGAAAAAATCCTGCAAAGTGCGATGAAACAATCGCTGAAAGCATATCTTCCCGTTTTGAATAAAGCTGTTTCATTCAAGGATTTTATCACTTCCGGGAAATCTTCGGAAAATTTAAAGTTTATTGCGCATTGTGAGGAAACCGATAGAAAATCGTTGAAATCCACCCTGCTTCCCAAAAAAAACGTCCTAATTCTCATCGGTCCCGAAGGCGATTTTTCTTCTGAGGAAATTGAACTTGCAAAGGCGAATAGCTTTGTACCTGTTAGCTTGGGCGAAAGCCGTTTGCGCACCGAAACCGCGGCCGTTGTGGCCTGCCACAGCGTGGCATTCGTAAATGAAAATTAAACCCCAAAAGTTTAAAAAACCTTTGGATTTTGGTCCATAAATATTCTCTTTGAATTTGTACTTTTGAAATCTATGCGGAAAATATTTTTTTCAATTCTCTTTTTTGCTTTTATCGGAAGCCTGTCAGCTCAGGAAATCGCGCTGCTGCAATACGGTGGCGGTGGCGATTGGTACGCAAACCCGACGGCCCTGCCCAATTTGTTGAAATTCTGCAACCAAAACATCAGTACCGTCATTAAGGAGAAGCCTCAGACCGTAACGCCGGGAAGTGTCGATATTTTTGACTACCCCTTTGTGCATATGACGGGGCACGGCAATGTTTTTTTCTCTTCCGAAGAGGCTGAAAATCTCAGAAACTATTTGATGAGCGGCGGTTTTCTATATATAGATGATAACTACGGCATGGACCAATACATCCGAAAGGAACTCGTGAAAATCTTCCCCAATAAAGAATTGAAGGAACTTCCAGCCAACTTTCCGATGTTCAGTTACGTTTATAAATTTCCGCAGGGAATGCCAAAAATCCACGAACACGACGGCGGCCGTCCACAGGCCTTTGGCATATTTGTGGAAGACAGATTGGTATTGCTCTACACCTTTGAAACGGACCTCGGAGACGGTTGGGAAAACCCCGAAGTGCACAACGACCCCGCAGAAGTTCGCTTAAAGGCATTGCAGATGGGCGCCAATATTGTCAAATATGTCTTTGAAAACTAAAATTGCTCTGACAGTACCTACCCCAACATCCTTAACAAAACTTTGATTATTCGTACTTTGGAATGTAGTATATTTACGAAGTGAAAAAATCTGCAGCTGCAATAACCGTTGGTATTTTACGAGCCCTCGCAGTACTGGTGGGCATAGTTATCTTGCTGTGGTTCGTATACGAAATCCAGGCACTCATCCTGTACATTGGCCTTGCCTTGGTGCTGTCACTTATTGGGCGGCCCGTTGTTATCTTTTTAAAAAGAAGACTGAAATTTGGAAACACCTTTGCTTCGGTAATTACCTTATTGCTTATTATTGGATCCATCAGCCTGGTGCTCAGTATTTTTGTTCCTATCATTATTGAGCAGGGCAAGCATATTTCACAAATAGATTTTGAGCAGGTAAAACGCGATTTGAACGAATTGAACATCCAGGCCAGCGATTATCTGGGCGTAGATCATTTTCAACTGGTGGAGGCCATTAAGCGCACCACCTATGTGCAGAACTTGGACGTCGAAATCATTCCCAGCTTTATAGATATTTTCTTCGGAAATATCGCCGGAACCATCGTTGGAATATTCTCGGTACTTTTCATTTCCTTTTTTCTTTTGAAGGACGAAAGTCTAATCGCGCGGTCCGTTTTGGTTTTCGCAAAAAGTGGCGACGAACAGAAATTTAAGCGAATTCTCATAAAAATCAAGGAATTGCTTTCAAGATATTTTATCGGCCTGCTGCTCCAAATTTTTATCCTTTCGCTGTTCTATGCCGTGTTGCTGCTCTATTTGGACATAAACGATGCCGTGGCCGTAGCTTTGATTTGCGCATTTTTAAATATTGTACCTTATTTGGGCCCCATAATCGGCTGGGTTTTAATGTTGCTCGTTATAGTTTCCAATAACCTGGGCGCTGATTTTTCATCGGGGCTTTTGCCGCTTTTATTTATTGCTTCCGGGGGTTATGCCGTGGCACAGATTTTTGATAATTTCATCTCGCAACCCGTTATTTTCGGGCATAGTGTACGCTCGCATCCGCTGGAAATCTTTATCGTTATCCTAACCGCAGGTTTCGTTTTTGGCATTCCGGGAATGATTCTCGCCGTGCCAACCTACACCGCCCTAAAAGTGGTTGCCAAGGAATTTCTTTCGGAATACAAAATCGTCAAGCGCCTCACCCATAATCTTTGACCCTTGCCCATTACACCGCTGTTAAATAAAGAAATCCAAGAATTTATACGAGATTTTGAAGGCAATATTAGCGAACTCGCCTTCGCGGGAAGTCCTTTTGAAAATGTTTCCATCCAAGAGCTCATACAACAAATTGAAAGCCGAAGGAGAATAGAGAAAAAGCTGCCCACTTGGTTCAACACCGCGAATATCCTTTTTCCACCAAAACTGAATCTGGAACAGACCTCTTCGGAAATTACCGCAAAATACAAGGCATCGCTGGTCAAAGGAACAACGATAGCGGATATTACTGGGGGCTTTGGCGTAGATAGCTTTTATTTTGCTGAAAAATTCAAAACCGTCCACCATTTTGAGACCAATCCAAATCTCGCAGAATTAGCAAAACACAATTTTGGTGTTTTCGGCAAGGAAAACATCCATTGCCACGCCGCGGATGGATTGCAAACTGCCTTGAACAGTAAATATGACGTGATATATGCAGACCCCTCCCGCCGCCACGATAGCAAGGGCAAGGTTTTCTTTTTGTCGGACTGTGAACCGAACATACCCAATAATATTTCAGAAATATTAAAAAACTGCAACCAATTTCTTTTGAAAACCTCCCCTATGCTTGATATTTCGGTAGGTTTAAATGAATTGCAGCCCATTTCTGAGATTCACATCGTGGCGGTGGACAATGAGGTTAAGGAATTACTGTGGCTACTTCAAAAGGAGAATTCGGGCGCACTAAAAGTAAAAACCGTCAATTTTACCAAAAAGGGCGCCGAAACATTTGATTTTGATTGGAACGAACGAGCTATGGCAACTTACGACTTACCCCAAAAATACCTCTACGAACCCAATGCGGCAATCCTAAAAAGTGGTGCGTTTGATATGGTTTCCGAAAAATTAAAAGTGAACAAGCTTCATAAAAATACCCATCTCTACACTGGCGAAGATTTAATTGATTTCCCCGGAAGGCGTTTTTCAATTGAGCAAACGGTGCCCTATTCAAAAAAGCAAATGCGTGCGGCTTTGAATTTTAAGAAAGCCAATATTGCTACTAGAAACTTTCCGGAAAGTGTGGAAACACTTCGTAAAAAGTGGAAAATTGCCGATGGAGGGGAAATTTATTTATTTTTTGAAACCAATTTGGACGATAAAAAGGAAATGTTGATTTGTTCAAAAGTTTAAAACAGTATATTTCGAAATTGCTTAAACGGCATATACTTGATTTAAACCGCTTTAAAATATATCTGCAAAAAAGGCAATTTTTTGTTTGCGTTATTACATTTGAAGACTTACATTTGCAACCGCATTTTGGATGACACGTTCATAAAAAACTGGAGAGGTGCCGGAGTGGTAACGGAGCAGATTGCTAATCTGTCGACGGGCAACCGTCGCCAGGGTTCGAATCCCTGTCTCTCCGCATTATAGAGTTGACAAAAAAACTCCAAAATTACAGTGAACAATAGATAATTGCTGTTCACGGGGTGTAGCGTAGCCCGGTTATCGCGCCTGCTTTGGGAGCAGGAGGCCGCAGGTTCGAATCCTGCCACCCCGACAAAAACCGGACACATAGTTCGGTTTTTTGGTTTATTAATTGGTCGCGTAGCTCAGCTGGATAGAGCATCTGCCTTCTAAGCAGACGGTCTCAGGTTCGAATCCTGACGCGATCACATCGAATCCCCTACATAGGGGATTTTTTGTATGAAGTATTTAGTATATATATTATTCTCTGCCCAGCTGGATAGATAGGGGATTTTTTGTTTTTATAAAACATTACTCCGGATATTCTACCCTTAAGTGGTAAATATTATTCAACTTCTTCTTTAAAACCTTTTTTATGGTCTCAATTTCCTTAAAGGTAATATTCGCATTCAAAAACTGCCCTTGCGCCATTTGATTGTTTATTATCTTTTCCACAAACTCATCTATAATTGTGGACGAAGGTTCCTTTAGGCTTTTGCTGGCAGCTTCCACGCTATCAGCCATCATTAAAATAGCGGTCTCCTTAGAAAAGGGAATGGGCCCTGGATAGATAAAATCTTCTTTATTGGCCTGTCCTTGCTGTTCACGCTCCTTCTTATAAAAATAATATACCAAGCTGGTGCCGTGGTGGGTGCGGATAAAATCGATCACTCTATCCGGAAGATTGTTTTTTCTGGCTATTTCAATACCCTTAATTACATGATCTATAATTATCTGGGCACTTTCCTTTGGATCCAACTCGTTGTGCGAATTGATTGAATTTGCCTGATTTTCGGTAAACATTGTTGGGTTCAGCATTTTACCGATATCGTGATATAGCGCTCCTACCCTAACGAGCATGCTATTCGCGCCAATTTCATTGGCAGCTGCCTCGGCCAAATTTGCAACGTTCAAGGAATGATGGAAAGTACCGGGAGCTTTGTTTGATAGCTCTTTTAGCAATTTGGAATTGGTATCGCTCAACTCGAGCAGCGAAACATCGGAAACCAATCCAAAGATCTTTTCATAAAAATAAATCAGCGGATGGGCAAAGAGGGTTGCCAACCCACAAAGAATAAAATACTGGAAGTTCTGCCATTGCATGGCCTGGATATTTCCTTCCTGTATCACGAAAAACGCGAAGTAGCCAAGAATATAGATCAACGTTATTTGTCCTACCGATATAAACAGATTGGCTCTTTTGTACAGTTCAGAAACAGTTAGAATGGTCACAATACCCGCAATAAACTGAAGAAACATATACTCAAAACTGTTGGGAACTATAAAACCCAAAAGCAGAATGGTGAGAACGTGTACGAAAAGCCCAACGCGTGGATCAAAAAACGCCTTCAAAATTAGGGGCAGAATACATATTGGAACCACATACACATAATCGGCGTGCACTTTAACCACCAACGTGGTGAGAAAGACCATTAAAAGTATGTTGAAAAATATAAAAGTTACCTTGGTATTATTGCTGTAAATAACCGGCCTGTAATTTTTCAGAAAAAGGAAAAGCATCAAAAACACCAATGAAACCAACATGGAATAGCCCACCAAGAGCCACAGATAGTTATTTTTGCTCCAAATTTGACTGTCAAATTCTGCCTTCAACGAATTCAAAATCTGAAACTTATCGCCCTCAACCACTTCGCCTTTTGCAATTATTCTTCCTCCTTTTTCAATAATACCCCGATTGGGGTTGAGAGCCGCGATCTCGGCTTCTATCGCTGCTTCTGTTAAACGGGTATTAAGCTTTACATTGGGCTGAAGCACATCATTAAGAAGATTGTAAAGCAATACTTGAACGTCTTCAGTATTGTTTTTTTCTACCAAATCCCTTACTCTTTTGTTTAGATTTTCTTTCTTGAACAACTGCGAATAGCTGCGCTCCTCGATTTCGTTGCCATTTTTTAAATAGATGAGTCGGCCATCTTCGTAATTGTAAATTTCATCGGTAACGCCATTTTCATATACCTCGTTTAATAACGACTCCCCTAACCGTTCCACAGTCTTGCGAGACGTATTATAAAGACTGTCCACATATCTAATTTCAAGTTTTTCGCGAAAATCCTCAGCTACGCGCGCTGCTGTTTCAGCATCATATTCAAAATAAGGTATGGTGTTTCCACGTATCTCCTCACGCTCTTTCTTTAAAGTATCTTCATCTTTTTTTATGGTGAAGCTAAAGGGAGCGTACAGATTTTCATATTGCCAGGGTTTTCCTTTTTGGAAATTATACTTAAACTGTCCGCCTTTCGGAAGAAAATATATTACTAGAAGCGTGGAAGCTATAAATAGGAAAACCTTAAAAATAAGAGACTGGTTTTTCGCAAAGAAGGAAAAAAGGTTCTTCATAAATTGATAACTTAAAGTAAAGGTATAAATAAGGAATGAGTTATCCCAAAAGCAATACTTGCAAAGATTGATATTTAAGTTAGAAATCCGTAATTTCGCAGTCCTTATTTCAAATATAAAACACAGTAGCATGAGCAATAAAGTAGTTATCGTATCCGCAGCCAGAACCCCCATAGGTAGTTTTATGGGAAGTCTTTCTTCACTAACCGCAACCCAATTGGGCTCAGCGGCCATAAAAGGAGCATTGGATAAAATTAATCTCGACCCTTCATTGGTTCAAGAAGTGTATATGGGCAATGTGGTTCAGGCCGGTGTGGGCCAGGCTCCGGCACGTCAAGCTGCTTTGGGGGCTGGAATTCCGGATACCGTTCCCGCAACAACGGTTAATAAGGTATGTGCTTCCGGTATGAAAGCTGTAATGCAAGCCGCCCAGGCCATTGCTTTGGGCGATGCCGAGGTGATTGTGGTCGGCGGAATGGAAAGCATGAGCAATATCCCCCATTATGTGCATATGCGGAACGGAACAAAATTTGGTCCCGCTACATTGATAGATGGAATGCAAAAAGACGGTCTCGTAGATGCTTACGACCACAACGCCATGGGCACCTGTGCAGACCTTTGTGCTACCGAATATAATTTCTCACGTGAAGATCAGGATGCGTTTGCTATAAAATCATACGAGCGCTCGGCAAAAGCTTGGGCAGATGGAAAATTCAAGGATGAAGTTGTTCCCGTCGAGGTACCACAGCGCCGTGGGGAGCCGGTGACAGTTTCTGAAGACGAAGAATATAAAAACGTAAAGATGGACAAAATTGCCTCCCTGCGCCCTGCCTTTTCAAAAGACGGAACCGTTACTGCGGCAAATGCATCCACAATTAATGATGGTGCCGGCGCTATGATTTTAATGAGTGAGGCAAAAGCACAAGAATTGGGCTTAACCCCTTTGGCCTACATTAAAAGCTACGCTGATGCCGCACAGGAACCAAAGTGGTTTACCACTGCACCAGCAAAGGCACTTCCAAAAGCAATTGCCAAAGCGGGAATCGATATTAAGGATGTAGATTATTTTGAATTCAATGAAGCATTTGCTGTGGTGGGTCTTGCCAATATGAAAATTTTGGGATTGGACGATAGCAATGTAAACGTAAACGGTGGTGCTGTTTCCTTGGGCCACCCCCTTGGTTGTAGTGGGGTCCGCATTTTGATCACACTGCTAAATGTTTTAAAACAAAACGATGCCAAAATTGGTGCTGCGGCAATCTGTAATGGCGGCGGCGGGGCATCTGCAATGGTTATTGAAAGAGTCTAAACACCGTAATTATTTGAATAGTTTCTGAATGGATTACGGCATCAGTAATTTAAGTATTGTCCCGCTTCGAGCCGAGGCTTCCGACGCGAGTGAAATGGTGACCCAAGTACTTTACGGCGAGCATTTCAAAATTTTGGAAGTCCGAAAGAAATGGAGCCGCATCCGTTTGGCGTTTGATAATTATGAAGGCTGGATAGACAACAAACAATACGTATCCATTTCCGAAGAAAATTATACAGATTTTGAAAGGAAAGAACTTAAACTTTCGTCAGATTTGGTTGATTTTGTTACGTCGCAGGACAATCAATTGTTTTCGATTTGTTTGGGAAGCACGATCTCTTCCTCTGAATTTTTAAAGCACCATTTTGAAGGTAAGCTTATTTCTGGAATTCTTCCGAAAGAACATATAATTGAAACCGCGTTGCTCTACTTAAATTCTCCATATCTGTGGGGAGGTAAAACTCCGTTTGGTATTGACTGCAGTGGCTTTACACAAATGGTCTATAAACTGAACGGTTACAAACTGCTACGTGACGCTAGCCAACAAGCCACGCAAGGGGAAGCTTTGAGTTTTATTGAAGAAAGCGAACCGGGCGATTTGGCTTTTTTTGACAATGAGGAAGGGAAAATTACGCATGTTGGTATCATAATGAAAGAGAATTACATCATCCACGCCCACGGTAAGGTACGTATTGATAGATTGGACCACAGCGGTATTTTCAATTATGAAATGCGCGGTCACACTCATAAATTACGTGTAATTAAAAGAATTGTTTAAAATATAAAAAAAGAAAAGCCCCTATTTAAAGGGGCTTTCTTCCTATTTTCAATATTGTTTATACGGGCTTATCCTTGTTTTTCCAAGGCTTCCAATTTAGCTTTCATTTCCTTGTATTTAGCATCATCCGCCAATTGACCGTAAATGTTCATCATAGTTCTTACAACTTCTGGGTTATTTGGGTTCAGCTCTAAAGCCTTGTTTAAATAAGGTAATACGTCTCTATAAATTTGTTTACGCTCCTCCTTCAAGGCATCATAACGTTGATTATCTGCTCTGGAGTTCCCCAAACTATTCATCTCTTCTACCAACTTATCTTCTGCAGCAAGTTTTAAAACAGCGATATTGATAAGTGCAGCTTCGTAATCGGGTTTCAATTCCAAAGCCTTTTCGTAGTATTCTATAGCTTTATCATTTTTTCCTATTTCCCCACTACCTACACCCAGGTTAAAGTAAATTTCGGGATTTTCAGGATCGGAAGCGACAATTTTGTTCATTAGCTCGTTATACCGTGCTACATCGCCCATTTTATAACTCATATCTGCATCTGCGCGCATCAAAAATATATCATCTGGGTTTTCTTCGCGGGCGGCCTTCATAAGTGCCGTAGCTTTTTCAGTATCTCCTTCTTCCAAATAAATAAGAGTCATATTTCTTAAAATCTCCCCTTTTCTGGATTCTGTCACCCTTTCTTCGGGCTTAATGAATTCTCCAGATTTCACGGCAATGTTTCTAAGGTTTTCGTTATCAAACGCCTCAACCTCACCAGTTTCCTTACGAGTGGCTACAAATTCTTCTGTTTCACCGGTATAACCAGTATCCAATAACATTTGGTAGTATTTTAATGCTGAAGCGTAATCTTTTCCATTTACTGCGTTACTGGCTGCAAAATATAAATCTGAAGGATCATTACTTACTAGATAGCTGGTATATAGTTTATCAGTAGCCATTTTATATTCCCCTGCATTTTGGTCTTTTACGGCCCCATTTATCAGGCTAGCTCTCAAATTTTGTAAGGGTTCCGCTAGTTGAGTCTGCATATTGGGATCCAGTTTTAGTGCCTCACCAAAAGCTTCAGCAGCCCGTTTCTGTTTTGAGAAATCATTTGATCCGGAACCTAACAATGCTTGTCCGCGAGCTGCATAAAACTGGGCCTTCATTTCATTATCTGCGCTTCCCAGCATGGGCTCTGCCTCGTTGAGATAGTTCAGTGCCTCGCTGTACTCATTTGATTTTATGGCTTTTTCAGCTTTTTTGATTTCCTTTTTTTGTCCAAATGAAATAGCAGAAACGAAAGCCAGTCCTGTTATTAAAATTCGTGTTTTCATGTGTTAAAGTTTATTCGTTATTTTCGGTTTGAGTTTCATTGTTATCAAGAGTAGTGCCATCGTTATCGTCATTTGTTATTTCGATGTCTTTATCCACTTCCTCTTCATCCTTCATTGCTTTCGCAACAGCGGCAATGGCATCATCTTCCCTTACCTTAATCAATCGCACGCCTTGTGTAGCCCTGCCCATAACTCGAAGGTCTGAAACGGCCATTCTAATTGCAATTCCAGATTTATTGATGATCATCAAATCATCGTCATCGGTTACATTTTTTATGGCTACTAATTTACCGGTTTTTTCGGTAATGTTAATGGTTTTCACACCTTTTCCTCCGCGGTTGGTGATTCTGTAATCTTCAATGGACGATCGTTTGCCATAGCCATTTTCAGAAACTACCAATATATCGGAATCGCCTTCATTTACGGCAACCATTCCTATTACTTCATCATTTTTGCTGCCCAAGGTAATTCCACGCACGCCGGATGCATTTCTACCCATAGGTCTGGTTTTTTCCTCTTCAAAACGTATGGCTTTTCCAGATTTAACAGCAAGCATAACTTGACTGTCGCCTGTAGTTAGTTTGGCCTCTAGCAATTCATCATCTTCACGGATAGTAATTGCGTTAATACCATTGGTTCGTGGTCTTGAATATTGCTCCAGCGGCGTTTTCTTTACTTGGCCTTTTTTGGTGGCCATAATCACATAATGACTGTTTATGTAATCTTCGTCCTTCAAATCCTGGGTGCAAATGAACGCTTTAACTTTATCATCCGGCTCGATGTTTATCAGGTTTTGGATCGCTCTTCCTTTTGATGTGCGTGTGCCCTCGGGTATTTCAAAAACGCGCATCCAGAAACATTTACCTTTTTGAGTGAAGAATAACATATATTGATGATTGGTCCCCACGAAAAGGTGTTCAAGAAAATCCTCGTTGCGGGTGGCCGAGGCTTTTTGCCCCACTCCTCCTCTATTCTGTGTTTTATATTCTGATAACGATGTACGCTTAATATAACCCGCGTGCGAAATGGTCAAAACAACTTGCTCATCGGCAATTAAGTCGGTAATGCTTACGTCACCACCCGCATATTCAATAGTGGAACGGCGCTCATCCCCATATTTTGCTCTAATTTCCTCAAGCTCTTCTTTTATTATTTGCATTCTGCGATCCTTGCTGGCAAGAATTTCTTTGTAATCTTGAATTGTCTTCATCAATTCCTCATACTCGCTTCTAAGCTTATCCTGCTCCAGCCCCGTCAATTGACGGAGACGCATTTCAACAATTGCTTTGGCCTGTATTTCTGTAAGTTTAAAGGATTCCATTAAGCGCTCCCTTGCTTCATCTGCATTGGAAGAAGCACGGATTAACCTAATTACTTCATCTATATTATCTGAAGCTATAATCAAACCTTCCAAAATATGGGCGCGTTCCTCTGCTTTACGCAGCAAATATTCAGTACGGCGCACCACAACTTCGTGGCGATGTTCCACAAAATAATGGATCAACTCCTTTAAATTGAGCATTTGCGGCCTTCCCTTTACCAAGGCAATATTGTTTACGCTAAAACTTGACTGTAATGCCGTGTATTTATATAGTGTATTTAAAACAATGTTTGGAACTGCATCACGCTTCAAGATGTAAACAATGCGCATTCCCTTTCTATCACTTTCATCGCGAATGTTTGAAATGCCATCTATTTTTTTCTCATTAACCATATCAGCGGTTTTTTTGATCATTTCCGCTTTATTTACCTGATATGGAATTTCAGAAACTACAATACACTCCCGCCCATTTACTTCCTCAAAACTGGCCTTGGCCCGCATTACCACGCGACCACGACCAGTATGGAAGGCTTCGCGCACTCCCTCATATCCATAAACAATCCCACCAGTTGGAAAATCGGGGGCCTTGATGTGCTGCATAAGCTCATCAATTTCAATATCGTTGTTTTCTATATATGCTATCGTTCCGTTTACCACCTCGGTAAGGTTGTGTGGAGGCATATTGGTAGCCATACCCACGGCAATACCCGAGGCCCCATTGATCAATAATCCTGGGACACGAGTGGGAAGCACGGTGGGTTCTTTCAAGGTGTCGTCAAAATTCAATTGGTGGTCCACGGTTTCCTTATCGATATCGGCGAGCATATCTTCAGAAATTTTCTGCATTCGCGCTTCCGTATATCGCATCGCCGCCGGACTATCTCCATCAACCGAACCAAAGTTACCTTGGCCGTCCACCAGCAAATAGCGCAGGCTCCATTCCTGGGCCATCCGTACCATCGCATCGTAAACTGAGGTATCACCGTGTGGGTGATATTTACCCAGAACCTCTCCCACAATTCTCGCAGATTTTTTATGTGCGCCCGTAGCTCTAATGCCCAGTTCGTGCATTCCGAACAAAACTCTTCGGTGAACGGGTTTCATTCCATCGCGAACATCTGGCAGCGCACGTGACACTATGACCGACATCGAATAATCGATGTAGGCAGATTTCATTTCATCTTCAATGTTAATAGGGATTATTTTATCACCTTCAGCCATAAAAAATAGGTTTAATTATCGTTGTTGAACTAATGGAGCAAGATACACTTTTTCCTAGGTTTAACAGGGGTTTTTGACAGCTGTTATTCACGAATTTATTAACAAATTTAGGGGGTGAAATCGTTAATAAGTATCCTGGAATATCCTTTGAATTCCACTATATATTTTGTCCTTTTACTAAAATGATATCAAAGAGGAACAGTTTTTGTCCTATTTTGGTTAATTTAGTACTTATATTAAGAAGAGAGGATTTTAAATATGGATGATAATTTTTCCCCAAGAGTAAAAGATGTAATTGCCTATAGCAAAGAAGAAGCCCTTCGCCTAGGCCACGATTTTATTGGCACAGAGCACTTAATGCTCGGGCTTTTAAGAAATGGTAACGGTAAGGCGGTAACCATTCTCAACGCATTGGCCATTGACTTGAATCACTTAAGAAGAAAAGTGGAAATTCTAAGTCCAGCCAACCCCGGCATTACTACAAATACAAACGATAAGAAGAACCTACATTTAACCCGTCAAGCGGAAAGGGCGCTGAAGACTACCTTTTTGGAAGCAAAGCTTTTCCAGAGCAATTCCATTAACACAGCGCATTTGCTGTTGTGTATTCTTCGGAACGAAAACGATCCGACGACAAAATTGTTGAACAAAATGAAGGTGGACTATGATGTGGTTAAGGATCAATTTAAACTTATGATTACAAACGATGACGATTATATAGACACGCCTAGTGCTGAGTCATTTCCAAATGAAGATGACACTTCGGCCGAAGATGCCGGCAAGGACAACCTATTTTCCGGCACCTCGGCAAAAACGAACAAGAAATCCAAGACTCCGGTTTTGGATAACTTTGGGAGGGATTTGACCGCTATGGCCGAGGAAGGCAAGCTCGATCCCGTTGTGGGCCGCGAAAAGGAAATAGAACGCGTTTCACAAATTTTGAGCCGAAGAAAGAAAAACAACCCATTGTTGATTGGCGAACCCGGGGTGGGTAAATCTGCCATTGCCGAAGGTTTGGCCCTGCGCATAATTCAGCGCAAAGTATCGCGAATTCTTTATGACAAACGTGTGGTCACACTTGATTTGGCAAGCCTTGTGGCGGGTACCAAATACAGAGGACAGTTTGAGGAGCGTATGAAAGCTGTGATGAATGAACTCGAAAAAAATGATGATATCATTTTATTCATCGATGAAATCCACACCATTGTGGGTGCCGGTGGTGCCACGGGCTCCTTGGATGCTTCAAATATGTTCAAGCCAGCTTTGGCAAGAGGCGAAATTCAATGTATAGGAGCTACCACTCTTGATGAGTACCGTCAATATATTGAAAAGGACGGCGCTTTGGAAAGACGTTTTCAGAAGGTCTTAGTGGAACCCACAACCGTGGAGGAAACAATAGAAATTCTTACTAATATAAAAGATAAATACGAATCGCACCACAACGTAATTTATACTGATGAAGCAATAAAAGCGTGCGTTACCCTTACAAATAGATATATGACCGAGAGGTTTTTACCAGACAAGGCAATTGACGCCATGGATGAAGCTGGCTCGCGGGTGCATATTACAAATATTCACGTTCCTGATAAAATTTTGCAAATTGAAAAACAATTGGAAGAAGTGCGTGAGCTTAAAAATACTGTCGTAAAAAAACAGAAATATGAAGAAGCTGCCAAACTGCGGGACGATGAAAAGAATTTAGAAAAAGAGCTAGCAACCGAACAGGAAAAATGGGAAGCGGACTCAAAGCTTCATAAGGAAACTGTGGACGAGGAAAATGTTGCCGAAGTAGTATCGATGATGACGGGCGTTCCCGTAAATAGAATCGCACAGACGGAGACCAAAAAACTTGCTGCCCTACCAGATCGCATTAAAGGAAAAGTGATTGGCCAGGACGAAGCGGTAGCTAAAGTTGTGAAAGCCATCCAGAGAAACCGTGCGGGATTAAAAGATCCCAACAAACCTATTGGATCCTTTATTTTCTTGGGCCAAACGGGCGTGGGAAAAACACAACTTGCAAAAGTTTTGGCCCGAGAACTTTTTGACTCAGACAATGCTCTGATCAGAATCGATATGAGCGAGTATATGGAAAAATTTGCCATTTCGCGCTTGGTAGGGGCACCTCCCGGGTATGTAGGTTATGAAGAAGGCGGACAACTTACCGAGAAAATAAGAAGAAAGCCATACGCAGTTGTACTTCTGGATGAGATAGAAAAAGCACATCCCGATGTGTTTAATATGCTGCTGCAGGTTTTGGACGACGGTTATTTAACGGACAGCCTAGGAAGAAAAATTGATTTCAGAAATACGATTATCATTATGACTTCCAACATTGGCGCCCGTCAGATAAAGGATTTTGGACAAGGTGTAGGGTTTGGAACGGCTGCAAAAAAGAGTCAGGAAGATTCGCACACCAAGAGTGTTATTGAAAATGCCTTAAAGAAAACGTTCGCTCCTGAATTTTTAAACCGAATAGATGATGTTATGGTATTCAACGCACTGGAAAGAGAGGATATCCATAAAATTATAGATATTGAGCTTAAAAAGCTTTTTGCGCGTATCTCGGATATCGGATATGAGTTGAAACTGACTGATAAAGCAAAGGATTTTATAGCCGATAAAGGTTTCGACAAACAGTATGGAGCTCGACCGTTAAACAGAGCCATCCAAAAGTATATTGAAGATGCGCTGGCAGAGGAAATTATAAAAAGTAATCTGCAGGAAGGAGATTCCATAACCATGGATTTTGACGAAAAAGCTGATGAACTTACCATTAAAATCAAGAAGCAAAAGAAACCTACGGAATCGTAGGTTTCTTTCTTTTGGTTTCAAGAAGCAAATTTTTGAAAATCATATTTTTATAAAGCATTAAATTTCCGTAACTTAGAGTGAACTTTTTCATCCATGATTAAAAGATTATTTTATGATTTCGGAGAAATCAATGTGTTTAGGAATTTCGTTATTGCCATAATGAATGAGGGCACTACGGTTAGACCGGAACATAACGATGATCTTGTGGAAGTGGCCAACACTTATTTTTTCAACAGACCCTTTGGTTATATTACCTACCGCAAAAACAGTTATGCCGTAGATCCAATGGTTTATTTGAAAACTTCCGAAATAAAAAACCTCGTGGCCTTTGCCGTAGTAGCGGATGATGAGCAGAAATTGAGAAATTCAAAGATTGAAAAACTCTTTCTAAAAAAGCCGCTGGAAATTTTTTCTAATTTGGACGAAGCAAAAGATTGGGTCAATAATCTTATTGAAAACAACGATTTCTAAAGTTACTCTTTCTATTTAACGATTTTAAAAGTTCGTTTAATATCTCCCATTCCCCGGGCTATTATAATATACATTCCTGAATTAAAGCGGGATAGGTCAATAGTCATTTTTTGATTAAAACTATTTTGTATGGTCATTAATTTTTTACCACTTAAATCATAGACATTCGCTTCTTTCACATGCATCGCATTATTCAGCCAACAAATGTCGCTGCTATTGGATTTTGAGATAATTACTTCCCTGAGCATTCGCTCGGGAAGGTTCATATAAACTGGCACGCAGTCGTCAATGGAATCTAAATTTGAATAAAAAACCTCTGTGTTTTTAAAATAGCAACTTAAAGCTCCTACGCCGATAAGGTCAGGATGACCACCGGGTGCATTGATCAATGAAAGAGAGCCAACCCCTTCTACCCAAATGGCATTTTCTGTACTATTGGAATTTGTGGGAGTGGGCGAAAAATAGAAATGATCATAATTAATCCCATCTACCAACGGTCTCGGAACTATAGAGTCTAATCTAAAATACCCACCATCTTGAGGAAACGGGGTGATAGGATTTAGCATATTGATGGTATCGCCTACTTCAAGCGTAAAATCATATAACAGAAATTCTTCTGTACCGCCGCCAGGGCGAATTTTCAAAAAATATAATTTTTTTTCGGAAACTTCTTCCCGTAACAGGAAAGTTCGGGATATAAAATGGTATCCTTCCAATATTTTATATATTTTTCCCCCAACCAAAGTATCTCCATCCGTATAATATTTATCGGTATAGCATCCAAAATCACATGTAGTAAAATGCCACTCATTGCGATAATCCAAAATAGGTTTATAGTTCTGGGCCAATGTTGCAAATGCTCCAATAAAAAACAAAACGGTTGTAATAATAGATTTCATAGTCCAAAAAACTTATAGGAATTACCAAGATACCACTTTTATTCAAAAAGTATTTCCCCGTCCACATCCATGGATTGGATATACGCTATGCTGGCGTGGATATCATCCGCAAGGAGCCTATCATCTTCTATAAAAGGAACAATGGATCGATATGGCTTTAGAAAAGATTCCACAAAAGGTGATGATCTCTTCGGTTCCCGAAACTTTAATGCCTGAGAGGCATTCATTAATTCTATGGAAAGGATGGTTTCCAGGTTTTCCACAATTCGCAAACACTTAGTTGCTCCATTGGCACCCATACTCACATGATCTTCCTGCCCGTTGGACGAAACAATGGAATCCACAGATGCCGGGGTGGCCAATTGCTTGTTCTGACTCACTATGCTCGCTGCCGTATATTGCGGAATCATAAAACCGCTATTTAGGCCCGGATTATTTACTAAAAATGCGGGCAATTCCCGAAGTCCGGAAACCAATTGATATGTTCTTCTTTCAGAAATATTTCCTAATTCGGCCAGTGCAATCGCTAGATAATCCAATGCAAGGGCTAAAGGCTGACCGTGAAAATTTCCACCAGATATAATAACATCTTCCTTTACAAAAATGTTCGGATTATCGGTTATCGAATTAATTTCTGTCTTAAAAGTTTTGTGCACAAAATGTATGGTATCTTTTGTTGCTCCGTGAACCTGTGGAATGCATCGAAAAGAATAAGGATCCTGTACGTTCTTCTTTTCGGAAAGGCCGAGTTCGCTGCCCTCCAAAAATTCCAATATTCTTTCGGCAGTTTTTACCTGTCCACGGTGTGGCCGCACCAAATGTACCAATGCATTAAAAGGACTCATATTACAGTCAAAAGCATCAACGGAAACGGCTGCTATTAAATCTGCTAGATAGGATAGTTTATAGCTTTTCAAAAGGCAGTGCACTCCGTAAGCGCTCATAAACTGTGTACCATTCAGCAGGGCAAGGCCTTCTTTGGCTTGTAGGGTTATTGGTTCCCAGTTGAATTTCTTGAGCACTTTATCGGCTTGCACGCGCTCGCCTCCGTAATAAACCTCTCCCTTGCCTAGAAGCGGCAACGATAGATGCGCCAATGGCGCCAAATCGCCAGAGGCGCCTAGGCTACCTTGGGAATAAATCACTGGCAGTATATCATTGTTATAGAAATCTATCAGTCGTTCCACGGTTTCAATCTGCACGCCACTGTAACCATAACTCAACGATTGTATTTTTAGCAGGAGCATCAGTTTTATAATCGGTTTCGGGACAAATTCCCCGGTTCCACAAGCGTGGGACATAACCAGATTTTCCTGCAATTTTGAGAGATTTTCTGAAGAAATTTTCACATTGCACAAAGAGCCGAACCCTGTGTTTATTCCATAGACAGGGGTTTGGTTATTCTTCATTTTACCAATAAGATATTCCCTGGATTTCTTGATATTTAATTGGGCTTCTTCGGAAAGGGCAAGATGGCTATGGTTTTCAATTATATCCTTGATCGTGGAAAGATCCAGGATTTCTGAACTAATATAATGTGTTTTCATTAGGAAGAAATTCTAAGGACAAAAATACTGTTTTTTAATTGCCCTGCCACCTTTCTTCGTTTCAAAAGCGGTGCGAACTTTTTTATCCGCCAAAAACCCAATTTCCTAAAATAACCGCAGCGATTTGTTTGAAATGTAGATTTCATACGTAATTTTACCTAAAATTTTAAAACAAGGAAATGAAAAAAATAAGCTTACTTCTTATAATGCTTTTGGCGATAGCCTGCACGCAGGAAGAGAAAAACCAATACGCAATTTTGAGCGGTACGGTTGAAAACAATACCGCAGAAACAGTTTTTGTGCGCGGCAACGATTTTGAAAAGCGTATGCCAATAAGTGAAAACGGAACCTTCCAAGATACGCTGTACATAAAAAATGATGGCTTTTATGAAATGTACGTAGGCCGCGAACGCACAGGAATTTATTTGGAAAAAGGAAAAAACCTTTCCGTAGTCCTAGATGCCAGTGAATTTGATGAAACCCTTAAATATACCGGCGATTTGGGAAACATCAATGACTTTTTGGCCGCCAAATATCTCTGGAACGAGCAGAATCTGGATTACAAGGATATGTTCTCCTTAGATGAGACGAATTTTTTCCAGAAATTGGATAACAACCAGAAAAGCTATGATAGCTTATTTGCGGCCAATCAAATTTCCAACGAAAATTTCAAGAAAAAACTGGCCGTGGAAGACAATTATTCCCGTGCTATCATGCTGGAAAACTACGCCGAGGCACATCGCTATTACAGTGGCGTGAACGATTTTCAGATTTCCGATAATTTTTATGACGAATTAAAAAATATAGATTATGCAGACACCCTTGCCTATCGTAATTCCGTAGCATATCAGAATCTTTTGGACACCCATTTCAACAGACTGGC
This sequence comes from Aequorivita vladivostokensis, assembly GCF_000952855.1. Taxonomy (GTDB): domain Bacteria; phylum Bacteroidota; class Bacteroidia; order Flavobacteriales; family Flavobacteriaceae; genus Aequorivita; species Aequorivita vladivostokensis. Next base: position 107,305 of record NZ_JSVU01000006.1, read on the forward strand.
GAGCGCAGAGGCCGAAAAGGATGAAAACGCAGACCAAGCCGTTCTTTATTTGAAAAAAGTAAATGAAAGTCTTCCCGATGGTTATGCTAAGGACAAAATAATGACATCCTATTTGCAATATGGCCTAAAGCCAAATGAAAGTCTTGACGAAGTTTTCAATATATACAAAAACAGTAATCCCAGCGCTGAAAACTTGGCGATGCTCACTAAACGCTACAACCAACTGAAAGCAATAACTAAGGGAAACCCCTCACCCACCTTTACCTTTGAAAATCATAAAGACGGTTTTACCTCCTTGGAAAGCTTAAAGGGAAAATATGTTTATATTGATGTATGGGCAACCTGGTGCGGGCCCTGTATTCGTGAAATTCCCTATTTAAAGGAGGTAGAAAAGGATTACCACAACAAGCCAGTTTCTTTTGTAAGCATATCCATAGATGAACCGAAGGATTACGAAAAATGGAAAACAATGGTTTCTGAAAAAGAATTGGGCGGCATCCAACTTATAGCGGACAATAACTGGAATTCCAAATTTGTGAAGGAATATGCAATTCTTGGAATCCCAAGATTTATATTAATTGATCCCCAGGGAAATATAGTTTCTGCCGACGCTCCAAGACCATCGGACCCAGCACTGAGAACGCTGCTTGACGGGCTATTGTAAAAATTGCCAGCCAATAATTTTAAGCCACATATTCAAAAGTAATATTTAAGATACTTTTGAATATGTGGCTATTTTTTTTCATCCGGTTCCGTTGTGCTTGGTTCCTGTCTAGCAAATAAATCCAGATATGCTTCCGAAAGATTGTCAATAACATCACCGGTCATCACCGCTTCATAACCCAGTTGTCCCGCGGCAATATCGCCCGCACGGCCGTGCATATATACTCCAAATACAGAGGCCAGCAAGGGATCGTATCCCTGGGAAAGCAACCCGGTAATTACCCCACATAGGGCGTCGCCGCTTCCGGCAGTTCCCATTCCCGGATTGCCCGTGGTATTTATATAGAGCTTCTCCCCATAAACCGTGACGGTATAAGCTCCTTTTATAATTACTATTACTTCGTATTTTTCTGAAAATTGCCTTGTCTTTTCAAGCTTGTCGTAATCATTCTTCCAGTCACCGATCAGTCTTTTCAGTTCTCCCGGATGTGGGGTCAATATCGTATTCTTCGGAAGCAGTTTCAGCATTGATTTCTTTTCCGAAAGAATATTCAAGGCATCGGCATCCAACACCATAGGAATATCTTTTTTACTTTTGAGGATTCCATCCAGAGCCTTGACCGTAGCTTCCTTTTTACCGATTCCCATTCCTATGCCCATTGCGGAAGGCTCAAATTCTATGGAAAGCTGCGTTAAATAATCATTTTCGCTATCGGTAACAACCATGGCCTCAGGCACCGTGGTCTGCAATATAGAATAACCACATTTGGGAACAAAAGCGGTAACCATCCCTGCTCCAATCCTAAATGCAGCGGTGGTTGACAAAACTGCGGCGCCAATTTTTCCGTAGCTTCCCGCGACAATGAGCGCGTGGCCGTAAGTTCCTTTATGGTCAAATTTTTCCCTTGGCCTGTAGAATCTCTGTGCTTCCAATTTCCCAATAAGTTGCGCCAAGGGCTCAGTTGTTTGCAGAAATTCGATATCCAATCCTATCTCGAACGCATCAAAATTTGATGCATAAGGCGCCGTTTCTGGAAGAAAAAAAGCTAGTTTGGGGGTTTGGAAGGTGAGGGTATGGTTTGCTTTCAGTACCGCTTCCGTATCTTCCAATGGCGCATTGGGATATAATCCACTGGGAATATCAATGGCCAGTTTAAATGCGCTACTTTCGTTTAAATATTGAATGAGTTTCTTTACCCAGCCGCCCGGGCAACGGTTTAATCCTATTCCAAAGATGGCGTCCACAATTATATCCTCGGCATTTATCTCAGGGAAATCATCCTCCCCCTTCATAAGGATGGGCCATTTTTTGGTTACGTTTTTAATTCGATCGTAATTGAGCAGAAAGTTCTTCGAGCGCTTGTCGCTGCAATTTACCACATAGACAATTACATTATATCCGTGCTCGATCAACATACGCCCCACTACCAGCCCATCGCCGCCATTGTTGCCAATTCCGCAAAAAATGCGAATGGGCACGGGAGCTCCATTCAAGCGTTGATGCAGCCAATTGAATATTTGTATTCCTGCCCGCTCCATCAGGGCTTCTGAAGTTATCTGTTGCTTTTCAACCGTTACTTTATCGGCTTCGTATAACTGTTCTGCTGAAAATATTTTCATCTTTCTATTTCAATTTTTTGCGACTTATGGGCTTCCGTCATGTTTTCTTAATCGTAAAAGGTCCGAGGAGCGACCGTTTTTTCCAAAGATAACAACTTCATCGGCATTGTTGAAAAGAACGTTTATAACTAATTGTGAATGCTGCCCAAATGCCTTTAATTCTTTCTAATTTTAGAAAAAACCATACAATGGAAACACGAGATAGTTTACTACTCCGTATGCGCCCAGAAATTCCCACGGCCAAAATTAACCCCACCATGTCTGCCGATGAATGTTTTCAGAATAAAACCTTGAGGCCTGTCGCAAAGCTTCAGAATGAACTTTTGTTGGCGGTTTTTCGGAATTATGTGGCAAAACACAAAAATGTATTTTACGACCTTACCATAGAAAAGAGGTTGGATTATATAGAAAACGCTATCCATAAGGATATGAAATTTCGGAATTCGCTCAAAGGCATCATCATAGGTCAGTTTACGCTGGAGGAATTTGAAATCTATACCCAAAACTCATCTGCGCTGAACAAACGGATGATGGACATAGTTAAGGAACGATTGAAAAGCAATATCCAGCTTTTGGAATACGATTTTGCATAATATAATATTGTAGGGTTGGTAGTAATCTTGAAATTGATTTATCGAAGTAGATTACTACTATCGGCAAAACCGTGCTACCGGCTACCCTCCAAAATGGATTCCCCATTTAAATCTGTTGTCAAAACATCGCTCATATAGTTGAAGAATGGCCGCAGCAGTTGATAATGGTAGATCAACTTCTCTTTAAAATCGGGTGAAAATACTTCCGTATCGGTAAAGGGATGGTTTACGAAGTAACTCTTTAAACGTATTAAATCTATGTTTTCATCGTCTTTGCTGAATCCTTGGGGCGCGGTCTTTACAGCATATTCCTGATTAAAATTCCCAAATGCTTTTTTGAATTCCTTTTTATTCAAAATATCGCGTATTTCTGAACTATCCATTTCAAACTCCTTGCGTATTCTTAAAAGATCTGCGGGGTTGGGATCAAAGAAACCACCCGCCATAAAACTATTACCAGGTTCCAATCGCAAGTAATAGCCACCTCTTCGGTGCGCTCCTGACCTACTGAAACTTACGCTCCGGTGCACATTATACGGTGTTTTATCATTGGTGAACCGTACATCCCGATTGATACGAAAAATTTTGATTTTGTCAATTTCATCTGTGGTATTTAGTTCCTTTTCCACTGCGGCATAAAATTCCTTCAGCGCCTTTTCATTGGCCAAATATTCTTTTTTATGTTCCTGCATCCACTCTCTATTGTTATTTTCTTTTAGTCTTAATAGAAAATCGAAGGCCGTTTTGGGAATTACTGGAGTCATATTTCAGATTTTGTGGAAAGATATGAAATGTTAGGGGTTCACCTTTTAGGATAACTATGAAAATTATGAGTTGAAAACCAATCCTTTTCTTGATAAAGATAATTACATAATACACTTTACAGGAAAAAACTCTAAATTTACATCAACAACATTAAAGCCAACTAAATATGAATACGACTACAAAACCAAATACGGCATTTTGGATTATTGCCGTTTTTGCCCTACTATGGAATTTAATAGGAGTTTATTTGTGGCTCTACGAATATTTCCTAATAACCGACGAAGTAAGGGCCACTCTTCCTCAGGAACAAGTGGAGATTATGGCCAGCGCTCCAATATGGAGTATGTATGTGTATGGACTCGCAGTTATTACCGGACTATTGGCAAGTGTATTTCTACTGATGCGTAAAAAATTGGCAGTTGCTGTATTCCTGCTCTCCTTAATCGCTGTGCTAATTCTGCAATTATATTGGATATTTGCTATGGGCACTATAGAAAAGCTTGGGCCGCAGTCGCTTTTTATGCCGCTCATAGTAATCGCACTTGCAATTTTTGAATATTTCTATAGTATGGGCGCGGCACGCAATGGGTGGCTTACTTAAGAACAAACCAAAGATTAGTTTTTAAGCGAAGCCATATCGATAACAAAACGATATTTCACATCAGCCTTTACAACGCGTTCGTATGCGTCATTAATGTCTTTAATATCAATAATCTCAATTTCAGAAACAATATTGTGCTTTCCGCAGAAATCGAGCATTTCTTGGGTTTCTTTTATGCCTCCTATTAACGAACCTGCTATGCGCTTTCGACCCATAATAATACCACCTCCGTGGAAAGGCTCTAAAGGTTCTACCGCTCCTACAAGCACCATCGTTCCATCTACCTTTAATAGATTTATATATGGATCCATTTTATGGCCTACGGGAATTGTATTAAGAATCAAATCAAAACTGCCTCGATGCTCTGCCATTTCTTCCTCATTCTTGCTGATAAGCACTTGGTGCGCGCCAAGCTTTTTTGCATCTTCCGCCTTTGACGGTGAAGTGGTGATCATTACAACATTAGCTCCCAAAGCATTAGCAAATTTGATCCCCATATGACCTAAACCTCCAAGGCCAATTACTCCCACCTTGTCACCTTTTTTCACCTTCCAGTGACTTAACGGCGACCAGGTGGTTATACCCGCACACAATAAAGGTGCTGCTCCGGCCGGATCCAAGTTTTTTGGAATATGCAGTACAAATTCTTTATTTACTACAACATCTGTTGAATATCCGCCATAGGTTTGTTGGCCTTCTAAATGTTTATCCGCACTATTATAAGTAAAGGTAGCTCCGTTTTCACAGAATTGTTCCAAATCGTTTTTGCACTGTGCGCAGGTTTGGCAGGAATCTACTAGACAGCCTACTCCCACAATATCACCTTCCGTGAAATTATGGACATTTTTTCCAACTGCTGTAACACGACCAATTATTTCGTGGCCGGGCACTACGGGATAGGTGCTTCCACCCCACTCATTACGCGCGGTGTGAATATCACTATGGCAGACCCCACAATGGGTGATTTTTATTTCCACATCATCGTCGCCCGTCTCACGGCGCTTTATATCCATCGGTTTAAGTTCTGCTTTTTCACTTTTTACGCCGTATGCTTTTACAGTTGTAGTCATTGATTGTTTTATATTTTTAGGATTTATAATTTATGTGTGCCAAAATTTTTAATCAGCACAATCCGATTTATTTCCGTAAAGATATTCACCCTTGAAGTTATTTCAGGTTAAGGCCGTGTTAATACCTTTGGCTACTTCACTTTTAAATGAGTTATGATTAAATGTAAATAAGTCAAGAAAAATGACGTAAAACCGATACATTCACCTAACTAACAAAAAAACAAAATCATGGGTAACATTTTATGGATAATTGTAGTCTTACTGGTAATCGGTTGGCTATTCGGGTTTTTAATATTTCCTGCCATTGGCGGAATAATTCACATATTGCTGGTAATTGCAGTAATTATGGTAATCTACAAACTACTTAGTGGCCGCAAGGTTTAATAAGCTTAAACAGGGTTTTTAATTTAGTTTAAAAATCCTGTTTTTTTATAATTCTGGTTCGAAGTCTTATTTCAAAATACTCCGTTACAGGGCATTGCACTTGAGAAAATGATTATTATACTATTGAAATTGTTATACGTATAGATTACTTTCTAATCTTTCCCGAAAACCGAGGCAGAGTAAGGGTTGTCTTGCTTGTATTTATGAAATATACCCCGGTTAAAAGCACGGCTGCTGCTACAATGGATTGGGTAGTAATTTCTTCATTTAAAACATACCAGCCCAAAATCAGGGCAATAATAGGATTTACATAGGTGGAGGTAGCAACCTTATCTGGTGATACCGTTTTTAACAGATAATTGAAGGAAGTGAAGGCCACGATGCTCCCAAAAATAATCAGCAATACCATACTCCATTGCACGGGGGCTTCCCATTGCTTTGGCGCAATCCATTCTTCCCCAAAGAGAAAACTAGCAACGGCAAGGGTAATTCCCGCAGTAAACATTTGATATCCGGTATTTACAAAGAAATTCTTGGGAAGATCCGCTTTACCCACGAAAAGACTGCCGTAGGCCCAACTGAGCATACAGGCAAATATCATCACCATTCCCAATACCGTTCCCTCTTGGGCAATGAGTTGTTTTTGTACAACGAGCAGAAAAATTCCTATAATTCCCAGGCCCACACCCACCAACGACATTGGCTTGATGCGCTTGCCCTGTAGTAGCCACATAAGAAGCAAAACCACCAAAGGCTGCGCAGAAATCTCCAAGGCAGCAAACCCACTATCTACATATTTTAGTGCCCAAACAATAATGCCGTTTCCAAAGGAAAGAAACAACACGCCCACTATAAATGCATTTATAAATTGCTTTCGGGTAATGGCAAGGCTTTTCCCCATAATTTTGGCAATTATAAATATAAGAAGTCCAGCGGAGGTAAAACGAATAGAGGCCAAAAAAAACGGCGGCAATTCCGCAACGGCCACTTTATTGAGCATATACGTACTTCCCCAAATAACGTAAATGGAGAAAAAGGCAAGAATTATTAAAACGGGGTTTCTTGTTTCTGGCTTCAAGGGTTTCGTTTGTGGTTAATTTGGTTTGGTACTTGAAATTAGGAATTTATTTCCCACGTTTATTCTTTCTAAAATTTTTATCGCCTCTGGTTTTGGGCTTTTTGTACTTCTGCTTTATTACGCGCTTGTAAGAACCTCCCTGATTTTCCTTTTTATTTTTTTCCTTCTTCTCGTGAAAAGCGGGTCCAGCTTCCTCTACATTGGTGGGGTTATTGATTTCAACTATTTGGGGTTTTTCCTCAAAGGTGAGCTGTTTTGAAATCTTTACTTCTTTTGGAAATTCAAATTCTTTAATTTTTAAATCCATCAAGGTTTCGATAGTCGCCTTTGCATCCTCTTCCTTTTCGGTGTAGAGCAAAATGGAAGTTCCCTCCTGCTCTGCCCTTCCGGTACGGCCTATGCGGTGCATATAGTTTTCGGGGAAGTTGGGCACGTCAAAGTTGATAACGTGGCTTATCTGGTCCAAATCCAAACCGCGCGCCATAACATCGGTCGTTACGAGGATTCGCGTTTTTTCGGCATTGAAGTTTTCTATGGAACGGATTCTGTAATTCTGTGTTTTGTTGCTGTGGATTACGGCAACTTCACTTCCGAAGAATTCATCCAAAATATCAAAAAGCAAATCGGCACTTTTTTTATTCGGAACAAAGACGAGTACTTTTTTGAAATCGCTTTCATTCTGAAGCAAATGTTTCAGCAGATTGGCTTTTGTATAAAAATTCTCAACCTTGTAAGCGTATTGCGAAATATTCTCCAATGGCGTTCCGCTTACCGCCACCGATACTGTAGTAGGCGCAATAAAGAAATCGTGGATAAACACATTTACATCATCGGTCATCGTTGCCGAAAACATAATGTTTTGGCGCTTGTTGGGAAGCAGCTCCAAAATATTGGTAAGCTGAAACCGGAAGCCCAGATCGAGCATTACATCCACTTCATCAATTACCACTTTTTTTACGGCCTTTAGCTGAAGCGCGCGGCTTACCACCAAATCATACAATCGCCCCGGAGTGGCAACGATTATGTCGGCTCCTTCGGCAACGGCTTCCTTTTGGCGGTTGATGTTGGTTCCGCCAAAAACCCCGATTACTCTAATTGATGAATATTTTCCAAATTTCTCAATCTCTTCCACCACCTGTAAAACCAACTCCCGAGTGGGAACCATTACTAGAACGCGCGGGTTTATTTCCTTCGAAAATTTCAAATCCTGAAGAATGGGGAGCATATAGGCAAATGTTTTTCCCGTTCCCGTTTGCGCAATCCCGACCATATCGGTCCCCGACATGATTACCGAAAACGACTGCACCTGTATGGGCGTGGGTTTTTCAAAACCCAAATCGGCGATGGCATACTGCAGTTGGTTGGAAATATTAAACTCGTTGAATGATTCCATGGAAAAAAGTTTGTTGTAAATATAACGCTTTGTTAATTGGGGATTTGGGATTCGTTAATTCGGGATTTGTGGATTGAACTTTTAATTCTTATAAACTTAAAATCCCTCCTTAAATCTTAAATTTTGAATTTTGAATTTTAAATCTTGAATCTTGAACCTTGAATCTTGAATCTCGAACCCTAATCCTCCGGCGGATGCCCGTGAATCTCTTCAAAAACGGTATCAAAATTATCCCGCAGATAACTGCGTAATTTTAGGCGATAATCGTCTTTCAACCAGCTGATGAAATTGTGGGTGCTCTTACTGATGCACTGCGAGTACTTCTCAATTCGGTGATCTATATCGTCGCCCAGCATTTTTGCCAATCCAAGCGCATCGTAAACATCTTCGCTGTTTTCTATACAAATATAGGCGTGCTGTGCAATAGACCGTTCCAAAACCACTTTGCTCGATTCACCTTTAAAGGTTGCCTCTTGGTAAGTTTCCTTTATGTCGAAATACACTTCCTTGCTATTGGCAAACTCAGCGCGTAGCTCATCGGGCATTTCATACCTGAAATGGCTTTCCAATTCCTCATCGCTCAACAGTCTGTCCATATAATAATCAGGGGAGCGGAATATTGCCTGCCAGTCCAAAGGCGCTTCCCACGGGCCAAAACGCTGATAATTGTTCCCAAGGTCAATCACGGAAAATTTCGATTTATTGTTCAAAATACGCGAACCTCGACCAATCATTTGGAAATAAAGCGTCAAGGAACGGGTTGCTCTATTTAAAATAATGGTATCAATGGTAGGTTCGTCAAAACCTGTGGTCAAAATACTTACGGAAGTTAAAATAGCGTCCGGCGTATCGCGAAACCATTTCAAAATTTGTTTCCGCTGTTTTTTGGTAGCCGTATTATCCAAGTGCATAATGGGCAAACCTTCGGCCTTTAAATGATAATATACTTGAATGGAAGTATTGATACCGTTATTAAAAATCAGGGTTTTTTTCCCTTTAGAATGATTTAAATATGCTTGGTATAATTGGTCAAGCATTCCGACGGCGGAATAAAGATCATCCGAGGATTTTACGGTATAATCACCATTGGAGCCAATCTCCAGTGAAGTTAGCCCCATATTGTATTGAAAGACTTCCACTTCAGCCAAAAACTCATTTTCGATCAAGGATTGAATACTTTCGCCCACAATGAGTTCGTCATAATTATCCTTCATAGGAAGGCTACGATTGGAACTTAAAGGAGTAGCTGTAACACCAAGTATAAAGGACTTTTCAAAAAATTTGAAAAGTTTTGTAAATGAGTTATAGTGCGCTTCGTCAATGATAACAAGGCCTATATCCGAAATGTCCAATTTATTATCGTTCAAACGGTTATTAAGCGTTTCCACCATCGCGACAAAACAACTGTACTTTTCTTGATCATCGAGATTTGCAGTGCTGTTCACCACTTTGTTTACCACCCCAAAACTGGTAAGCATTTCTGAAGTTTGCTTGCAAAGCTCCACACGATGGGTCATCACAAGCACTTTTTTGTTGTGGATCTTTAAATATTGACGGACTATTTCAGAAAATATTACCGTTTTTCCACCGCCAGTAGGAAGCTGATACAGCAGATGATAATCATCCGGCGCAGTCTCAAATTTCTCGAAAATCTTATCAATCGCTCCTTTTTGGTAGCTATAAAGCTCTTTATCTGTTTTCTTTTCTTGAATTGCGTCTTGTATCTCTGTCATAAAAACCCCATTTTTTAAGTTTTGCAAAACTACACCCTTTTGTAGGTTTTGGACGAAGTTTTAAGAAATTTATTATGCAGGAATTTTCCGATGGTTTATTTCTGCTTTGTCTTGAGATAAAGTTGTTCTATTTTATCTCGGGCCCAAGGGGTTTTTCGAAGAAATGTTAAGCTCGATTTGATGGAAGGGTTGCTGTTAAAGCAATTGATCCTTATTTTTTCACCTAAAACCTCCCAGCCATAGTAATCAACCAGAAATTCAAGAATATCCGCAAGTTTAATACCGTGCAAAGGATTATTGGGTTGTTGGTTATCCATAATAATTTGTAATAATTGTTTCGCTTAGTCTTTCATTTTTATTCTGAAAAGAACTACCAATCTATTGGCCTATAATCCTTTAAAAACTTTCCGCTCCAGTGTTTACCGGTATTTATACCATCAATTAACGGATCCATTACGCGGGCCGCCCCATCAACAATATCCAGCGGCGGTTGAAAGTCGTGCAGCTCCATTTTACGCTTTGCCAGCTCTACCGGATCTTCGTCGGTTACCCAACCCGTATCAACTGCATTAATATATATTCCTTCCTTTGCAAGGCTTCCCGCTGCCGTATGCGTCAACATATTGAGGGCGGCCTTGGCCATATTGGTATGTGGGTGGCGATCTTCCTTGAAAAAACGATGGAACTTCCCTTCCATCGCCGAAACATTTATAATGTGCTTTTTACCTGTATTTTGCTTCTTCATAATTTCGCCCAAACGGTTACAAAGCACAAAAGGCGCAATTGAGTTTACTAACTGAACCTCAATCATTTCCGTAGTTTCAATTTCACCAAGCCTTAAACGCCAGCTATTGGTTTTTCGAAGATCGACTTGTTGCAAGTCCGCATCCAATTTTCCTTCGGGAAATACTTCCTTTGCGCTCAAGGAATTGTCAAAACTATAAGGAATCTGCGAGAGTTTTGCCGAAGCTCGAATGCCGATTCCCGGTTCTGCACCATGCCAAGTTACGGGTAAATTTTTATTTGAATTTTTCACCATCTCTGTACTGATGGTTTTTAATTCGTGCAAACAATTGATGTGATCTTTGAGCAAATCCTTCACAAATTGCGGATGTTCCTCCAAAGGCATCTCTTCCCGGGCCATTAAATGTTGGTAGAAAGCTGCGGGCCTTCGCACGGTTTGGGCGGCGTTATTAATAAGTATGTCAAGATTTTCATATTTCTGCTCAATATAATTGCAGAAAATTTCAACACTCGGAATATGCCGAAGATCCAGACCGTGAATCTTTAAACGGTCTGCCCATTGATGAAAATCTTCTTCCTGTGCAAAGCGATAGGCCGAATCTGCCGGAAACCGCGTGGTAGCGACCACGGTAGCGCCCGCCCGAAGCAGCATCAAAGAAATATGATAACCGATTTTTAAGCGGGAACCTGTTAGCACTGCAACTTGTCCAGTTAAATCCGCGCTTTGAAAACGCTTTGCATAATTGAAATCGCCACACTCGGTACACATAGTATCATAAAAGTGATGAAGCTTGGTATAAAGTGTCTTGCAGACATAGCAATTGCGCGGGGTTTCAAGTTCAAGTTCTTTTTTTGAAGAAAGTTCCGAGGTTTGAAGCAATTTTGGAGCTACAAAAACTATGTTTTCGCGCGCGCTTCTAATACCGGTTTCTTTTCTTGCGGTTCGATCCTTATTTGCCTGTTTTCGTTTTTCGGCTTTTTTTGCATCTTTTTTTCTTCGGGAAAACTCATCGCGGTTCGGTCTCGAAAGCTGTCCCGAAGCCTTTATTAAGGCCGTGCGCTGTTCCTTGGGAATTTCAAATATTTGATCGGTATTGCTGTTCAAATATTCCAGAATGGCAATACACCTTGCTATTTCGGTTTCATCTATCGTTCCGTTTTTAGCCAATCCAGAAATGTCCGGCACTGCCTCCATCCCATCTTTCCCAACGGCAAGCTTAATCTCTGACACTTTTTCTTGTGACATATTAAATTTTCGGCAAATATACTCACAGTTTGAACGTGGAAAACATTTTGCCCCAAATAGTATAAGCCAGTTTTCTATTTACTTACCAACTCCTTTTGAATATTGGCAGGAACAGCTTGATACATTGAAAATGAAGATTTAAAAGTAGCCCGTCCCTGGGTGAGCGAACGCAAATCTGTAGAGAAGTTATAGAGTTCTGCTTCTGGTGTCAAACATTTTAAAACTTGATAATTGTTATTGCTCTCTATTCCTTGTATCATGGAGCGTCGCGCCTGTAAGTCGGTCATTACATTGCCCACCATTTCCTCCGGAACTTTTACGGTTAGTTCCAATACCGGTTCCAAAAGTTTGGGATTGGCATTTAAGAATGCTTCCTTAAAAGCGTGTGCGCCAGCAATTTTAAAGGAAATATCATTGCTATCCACAGAGTGCATCTTACCGTCATAGACCATGACCCGAACATCCCGTATGTAGGAACCGGTGAGCGGACCTTCTTCCATAACTTCCAAAACACCTTTCATTATGGAAGGCAGATAGCGCTGGTCTATCACGCCGCCGACGATGCAATTGTAAAAAATTAATTTCCCACCCCAGGAAAGATCCATTTCTTCCTTGCCTCTAATATTAAAACCTTGGGGCTCCTCCATATTTTCATACCAAGGTTCAATCTTTAGATGAACCTCGGCAAACTGCCCAGAACCGCCGGATTGTTTTTTATGTCGGTAATTAGAAGTGGAAGATCGCTGAATGGTTTCCCTGAAAGCTATTTTCGGCTTGTCGAAACGTGCTTCTACCCCATAAATATTCTTCAGCGTCCAGTCTATGGTAGCTAAATGGAGTTCTCCTTGACACGACAAAATAAGTTGTTTCGCTTCCGAAGAAAAGGAAATTTGTACGGTAGGATCTTGGCTATGTATTTTCCTTAACGATTCGCTCAGTTTTTCCTCGTCTTTTGTATTCACTGCAAAAACCGCTTTTTTGATTTTTGAAGGTGGAAATTTGATCGGTTTTACGGTAACGGGAAATTTCGCAGCGGTTTAGGTGTCATTCGTTTCAGTATATTTTAATTTCAACGTTGCGCCGATGTCTCCCACTGTTAGTTTATTTACGGGTTGCCTGTCCTTTCCATCCATAATGAAAAGCTGGTTGATTACTTCGGTTTCATCGTTTCTGGAATTTATGAGTTTGTCATTCAATTTGACTTCTCCACTTATAACCTTAAAAAATGTAATCTGGCCTAAATTGGGCTGATAAACCGTTTTGAAAATAAAGAGCACCGTGGGGTTTTCTTTGGACGCAATTATTTCCTCGCCATCAATACTTTGTTCGGGCGTTAAATCGGCCGCAGAAGGTGCTACGTTGTCTATAAAGCCCATTAATCTTCCGGTACCCATATCATTTAAGGCGGATACACAGAATACGGGAAAGAGTTCGTGGTTCAGCATTCCGGCCTTTATTCCTTGTCGCATTTCGTCTTCGTTCAAGGTGCCTTTCTCAAAAAAAAGCTCCATCAATGGTTCGTCATTTTCGGCAGCTTTTTCTATCAATTCGTTATTTAGTTCCTTGGCCCATTCCATTTGATCTTTCGGAATTTCGAGCTTCTCTGGTTTGCCACCCTGAGGCTTAAACTTGTACATTTTCATTTTTAGGACGTCTATAATGCACTGCGCACCATTTAATAGCAAAGGATACTGTATTTGCACAGCATTCTTGCCTACCAACTTTTTTATGCTTTTGAGACTTTCCTCAAATTTGGCATTTATATGGTCTATTTGATTTATTACAAAAAGGGTGGGCTTGTGGAATTTGTCAATATAGTTCCAAATAATTTCGGTGCCTACTTCCACGCCATGCTGTGCATTTAGAACCATAACAATGGTATCTGCCACGCGGATGGAGGAAATGATTTCGCCAATGAAATCGTCCAGGCCAAGCGTATCTATAATGTTAATTTTGAAATTGCGCCATTCGGTATGGAGCGGGGTGGCGAAGATTGAATTGCCGCGCTCGTGCTCAATTTCGTGATAATCCGAAACTGTGTTCTTGTTTTCAACCGTGCCCCGCCGATTTATGAGCCCAGCTTCAAAAAGCATGGTTTCGGCGAGAGTAGTCTTCCCGCTATTGTGGGCACCTACAAAGACTACGTTTTTGATGTGTTTGTCGTCATATATTTTCATCTGTTTAAAAATTTTGGTTAGTACTTCTTCAGATGCAATGCGCCAAACACTGTTGGTTTGGACTTGCCTATTTTTCGTTGTCCATATATTATTTTTAATTTTTTGGGTTCTTAAATTTAAGGAATTAATTCAAGAAAATCTGAATGTATAATTATTTTCACTTTGAAAAATGACACACATTATAAATTTCCTATTCGACAAACCGTTCAGAAACATTATGAATATTTTTAGTTATTAAATCCTTTATTATTAAATATTTATTAAAGTGAATTTATAATTATGTTAGGGTAAGGTAAAGCCGTATCTTCACGTAAACTAAAAAAAAACAACATGAACAATAAAGGAAAAGGATTATTAGCACTGCTAGGAGTAGCAGCGGGCGCATTTGCATTTTGGAAATACAAAAACATGTCGCCACAGGAAAAACAAAGACTAAAGGATAAAGCCAGCGAGACTGGCAGAAAAATCAAGGAAAAGGTAGAGGATGTTGAAGAAACCATTTCAGGTAAATATGACCAACTTAAAAATTCTGCCAAAAAGGAAGCTAACGATTTAGCAAATTAAAATGCTAGAGAGTTTATAAATTGAAAAATCCCGCAAAAAGCGGGATTTTTTAATTTAAGAATATAACGAAGATTATATTTTTTGAACTTTTACTGCGTTCATTCCGCGCTGGCCTTTTTCCAGTTCAAAGGACACGGCATCATTTTCTGTTATTTCGTCTATAATGCCACTCACGTGGGTAAAATATTTCTCATTATTTTCATCATCAATTATAAACCCGAAACCTTTGGAGGAATCGTAAAATGAAACTTTTCCGTTTCGTACAGGGTCAAAAGCCTCGCGCTCGCCCTCTTCTTTTGGCGGAATTCCGAGAACTATATCTTCTGCCTCAATCTCAGGCTTTAAGGATGGATCTGGGGGAGTGTCGGTCAAATTTCCGTTATGGTCCACATACACGAAATCTATACCCGGAGTTTTTTCGGCTTTTCGAGCTTCCTTCTTCTTTTGCTTCTCTTCCCGTTTTTTCAGTTTTGCTTTTTCTTTTTCCTTTTTACTATATGTCTGTTGCGATTTTGCCATGTATTTTTTGAATAAAAAAAGCCATCCACGTGGGCAGATGACTCTTGAATTAGTTATATGAAATGTTCTTTTCTATTGTTTTACCTAGATGGGTTTTAAATAATAATCATCCTATTTTTCCAAAGATACGGTAATTGGAGTGATTAAAATCACAAAAAGGGTTAAAGTATTGTAACGTAAGTATTCGCTCGCGCTATTTTTAAATCTATTTCAATTTATCCGCGTGCATTTCCCTAAGTTTGGCAAGTTTTGGCGAAATAACTGCAGTACAATAACCTTGGCCTTGGTTGTTGGCATAGTAATCCTGATGGTGTGCTTCCGCTGGATGGAATTTTTCCAAAGGGCTCAATTCCGTTACAATCGGATCGTCAAAATAGGGTGCCATTTCTTTTAAAACTGTTTCGGCAATTTTTTTCTGTTCTTCATTATGGTAAAAGATTACCGATCGATATTGGGTTCCCCTATCCGCCCCTTGTTTGTTCAGCGTAGTTGGGTTGTGGGTGGTCATAAATATAACGAGCAGGTCTTCATAAGAAACCACTGTGGGGTCGAAGGAAACTTGGATTACCTCGGCGTGGCCGGTAAGGCCGCTGCAAACTTCACGGTAGGTCGGCGTTCCCGGCACCTTTCCGCCGGAATAGCCTGAAATCACTTTCTCAACCCCTTTTATCTCATCGAAAACCGCTTCGGAGCACCAAAAGCACCCGCCTCCCACGGTCATCTGTTCTAAATTTTCTTCTTTCATATCATAATTTTTTAATAGGCTTTCCAAAGATAATTACTGCGTTGCGGTAACTATCTAAAGTATTGTTAAACCTGAGTTTTTGTGCTTTTCATTAATTTTATGCCGAAATATTAGTTTAGAAGGGATAGCCAATTCCAAAATTGAAAACGGTTTCATTCACATCAAAATTGAAGCCCTCTTCGGTAGCCGGATCGTGGAAGGGCGCGGCAAAATCAAAACGCAATACAAAGCCTTGAATATCTACACGCAGCCCCACACCGGCGCCCATGCCCAGTTCATTTATAAAATTGGAAGTGAATTTATCGGTGCCGCCGTAGGTGGGATTGGCTTCTGAATTCCAGATATTTCCGGCATCGGCAAAAACAGCGCCCTTAAAAAAGGAAACTATGGGAAACCTGTATTCAATATTTGCTTCCAAACGTATGTTACCCGTTTGGTCAAAATAATTATTGTTGGGATTGTCGGCATCGTTATACGTTCCCGGCCCCAAAGAGCGAATCCTAAAAGCCCTAACGCTATACGGCCCTCCAGAATAGTATTGTTTTACATACGGAATTACATCAGAATTACCATAGGCATAACCATAGCCGCCAAAGAGCCGGGCTGCAATAACCTGCTCTTTCCCAAAGTTGAAATGGTATCTCACATCGGCATCAAACTTCGCGAATTGGGCATACTCCAATCCTAAAAATTCTTTCTTGCCCATTTCATTTTCTTTCCCAAAAAGACTGATACTGTTTCCGGCAACATCTACCGTGGCATTTAGAAAAAATTGGTGCTTTTTGGAAGCATCCACCATGCCGTTATAGGTAAAGGAATAGTTTAGCCCAGAAATAAACTGCTGGTCAAAACTTCGTTTCAAGAATGGGTTTTCATTTAAAATTTCGTCAAATTCCGGTGTCGTATTAGAAGGTTTGGTATAGTTTATCGAAATGGGAATTATCTCGTGCGTAACATATTTATTGGCCTGCCATATATATCCAAACTGGGCGGTGCCCGAAAGCAGGGTGTATAACTTTGTCCGGCTTAGGTAATCCACGCCCAAACTTGTCTTGGTTTTCGGGATGGCATATTCAAAGAAATCCGTATCAATTTTAATGGGGAAAATAACGCGCGGAAAAATAAGTTCAGATTTCAACCCGATATTGATACTTGTATTTCCGCTATTGCTGCCGCTGCCCATTTGTACCTCATATCCAAAACTCGCCGTAGTATTCAAGGTTTCGCCGCCATTGAACAGGTTGCGGTTGCTATACGTGAGCGCCAAGCCGGGCCCCGCAAAATTGTTCGATTTTGTTACCGCTTGAAGTTCGGCGCGAATGGCACGCTTATTCAATGGCGAAAGAAAGATGTTCGCCTGCAAAAACCCCAAACTATCCGTGGACAGCGAATCCACTTCCTTATATTGAATGTTCACAAACTTATAGGCGCCAACGGTAGAGAGACGGCGGGAGGTATTCCGGGAATCTTCGGGACTGTAGCGTTCTCCCTCTTCCAAAGTGATAAAGGGGTCCAGATATTTCGGTTTGAAAAAATCTGCGCTGTTGATGTAGTTTTTTTCGTTAAAGCGGGCAACATCGGTCACCGTGGAATCTTGACTGTCATATTTGGCATAAACGTTTATTTCTGAAATTTTATAGGGCACGATGGCCATTTTGGGCACTTCTTTTTTCAACCGGAGAAAAAGATCGAAGCGTTTTTTATCGTATTGATTGGTATCGGCTTCAAATATTAAAAAACTTGAATTGAAATTATAGTACCCGACCGCTTTAAGATCGCGGTCTATGCGCTCCCGCTCCAACTTCAGGTTTGAAAGATCAAAACGCATCCCTTTTTTCAGCTTTGTTTCCGCTACACTTCGCTGAATGGCAGAATACACGGGTTGGGGCAACGAGTCCAACTGATAGCTGGCTATAGTATATGGCGTTGTAGCCTTTACCATATAGATTGCCGAAGCCTCTTTTTCCTTTTCTTCAAATTGTGAGCTTATTTCACTGTAGAAAAAACCCCTGTTTTCCATTCTGTTCCGCAATATTTCCTCAACCTCATAAAGCTCCACATCGCTTTGATAAACGGGCTCCTGCCCTATTCTTTTATAAAAGAAGCGATTTATAAATCCCGGATTCCCCTGTTGCATTTTGTAATAGAAATGAAGGCCGGGGCGCATTCCCAAGAACTTTTTATTCGGTTTTTGGCGCAAGGCCTCTTCCAAAACAGCCTCAAGGTTTCCTTTATTTTCGATAACGGAATCCGACTTAATTTCCACGGAAGCTCCCGTATAAAGCCGCTCATCTTCGGGGATGAATTTCTTCACCGCGCAGGATTGAAGCACGAGGAGTATGATTAAAAAAAGGACTGTTATGTTAAAAATTTTCTTCACTGAAAATGACGCTGTTTTTTCTGTTTATATCTAAGTTATTCTTTTTCGGCTTCTTTTTCTTCCTTTGGAGGTTGAGGTGTTTCTTTCTGCTCTTCTGCTTCCTTCTGCTTTTTTTCCTGTTCTTCCAAAATTCGCTTTTGCTCTTTTTCCTTTTCGGTTTCGCCACGAAGCAAGGCTTGCCACAATTCATCAAATTTGTTGAATTCCTGGGTGAAGATCAGCGCTATACCACTCGCAATGGTCTGCCCATCCACGATATTCTCAAATTGATTTCTTCTGAAACCTTTCAGCCTATATCTACCGTTTTCGGTGAGTAAATATTCCAAGGTTACGTTGCCGATAAGGGGTGCGGGCTCGTTATTTGAACTGCTTCCCTGCAAATCCACTTCGCTGCCCACCCGTACAATTAACCGATCATCAAAGAGCTTTTTCTGTGCGGCAATGTCCAGTTGGGTTCTTTGTTGTGCTGTTTCTCCCTGATAATCGGTATAGCTGTCCAGGCCAAAATCCAATTCCACGCCGGTATTACCCAGAAGTTTATCTGAAAACACATTTAACTGGTCCGAAATTGCGTCGTTCAAGTTATGGCGCGCCACGGTGGCAAATCCTCCGGTGCTGCCGTCACTACCGGGCTCGGGATAAAACCTGCCGAGCACCAAAAGTGAAAATACCTGACGGTTCAGTTCGTCCTGTTGGGTGTTCAGCTGCTGCAACCTGCCATAGACCTGTCCGCCGATTGCGCCTCGTTCGTCTTCCGGCATATTTATGTCAAACCCGATTACGGGCTGGGTGAGTTGGCCATCAATATTTAGATATACATTGAAGGGCAGCACCTGCTTATATTTATTCTTGACCGAAGGATCGGCTCCCGAAGTAACGGGCGCCATTAACGGCGAGGCGGAAGCTTTTACCGTATAAATGGCTTTCACATCCAATTTTGCATCAAAGGGATCGCCGGACCAGCTAATACGACTTTCGGGCGAAAGCTCAAACCTGCGGTTTACGAGATTGTACAAGTTCATCTCGTAATGGCCACCTTCCACCTCATATACGCCGCTCAGCGTCATCCTTCCATTAGGGTTCATATTGAAATCAAACTCACCATCACCGAATACTTCAAAATTATCACCCGTTTCCTGATCGATTATGATCGTGATCTTTGCTGCCCTTCCAATCTTTAAAAAGGCATCTACATCCAAACCTGTGAAAGGGGCTGTTTTTTCAGCATTCCTTGTTAAAATCGCATCCGGATTTTCACGGTTTACAAAAATCACCACTCCGTCCCGTTCTTCAATTGCTACGCTCGAGGAGGGAAGAATATAGGTAATATCAGTATCGTCATTTACATTTATCTGCGCGTTCAATTTCGGAATTTGCAGATCGCCCGTGAGCTTGGCATCCGCATCAAAGGAGGCTTTTCCATACACAAAATCATTGTCGTCCTTAGTTGCGTTGAGCACTTGAAAATTCTTTGCTTTCAAATTTAAATTGAAGGTAGGATTTATAAATTTTTCGGTGCCGATGGTTCCATCCATTACCAATTTATTTTGGTTTTCGTCAAGTACGGTAAAACCATCCATATAAAGCCCTTTGTTGTCTATTCGCAGATTTTCATTACGTAAGGTAAATGGTGCATTCAGTTTTGTGACCGTAAAATCCGCGTTTTTGAAATTCAGGCTTCCATCGTATTTTGGAGCGGTTGTGGTTCCGGTTACGGTGAATTTCCCCGAAAAACTTCCATCGGCATTTTTTACTTCACCTAATGTAAACCCTTCCAAAGCGGCCATTTGGAACTGGTTTATATCCAAGTCCAAATTCAGCTTTGCATCGTTTTGCGTGGCAATATAATCTCCCGTCAGATCCAAATCTACTTGGCCTTCCTTTAGAGCGAGGTCAAAATCGTAACTGTTGCCTCCCTTTGACTTTGCATCCACTGTCAATATGCCCAGATCCACATCAAGCAGGTTCAATTGCTCTACTGAAATATCTGCTAAAAGCCCTGCATTCCCGAAGGGTTCAACAATTGCCAAATCGCCGTTCAAATTTCCCTTTGCGAGCTCCTCGGCGGGGTTGAGATAATTCAGGATTTCACTTAATTTGAAATTTTCAAAAGTAATGGCCGCGTGCTTCTGGGAAACATTTGGCAATTCATGGGTAAGGGTAACCGAAGAATTATTACGAGTAAACCGGAAATTGTTGAACTCCAAATCATTATTGGTAATGATAACTTCGTTATCGTCCGGGGTTTGCCAAGCGTTCCTGTCCAAAATTAGATCGTCCGGCAAAATGTGAAAACGAAGCCTCTCCGCAGTTCCGGTAATCTGCGACTGAATGTTTATGAGGGTGGTATCATTGTAAATGGAATTAAATTTCAGGTTCATCTCGCCGTTTTGCAGATTCCCCGATACCTTTGTCTGGGGTATATCCAAAGGACCGCCTTTTAAACTTTTGAAACCTAAATCGAAGATAAACTTATCGGTGTCGGTATCCATTGAAAAGGCAAGGCTGTCCAATTCGTTACCCGCGTAATTGATATGTGGCGCTGTAATATCTGCCTTAAGTTTTCGGGCGGCTTCGTCAAAAGCGACATCAATTTTTATGGTGTCCAATTCCTTTACGTTTACCAAAAAAACTTCATTCAAAACCGGAGCTTCCACAATTTGACCTTTAACGTCAAGTTTTACGGGGTTTTGAATAGTGTCAGCATATTCTACTTTTTTTGAAAAATAGCTGGAAATATGCCGCTGTACCGAACTGCTGAAGGTTGCCGGGTCGGTATTGCTTTCCAAACTGAGCTCCACCATTTTATTGTCAAGCCAGATAGAGGTCGTGTCACTTCGCACGTGCGCAGTGGCCAAAACATCGCCCAATAAATAGGTTCTATCATCATAAACCACGACCCCATCCCCTACGGTTGAGATGACGTCAAAACCATCTTTGTTGGCCTCAAAATCGGCATCCAACTTAAAAGCGGTCCGTACGTCTCGAGCCATTAAACCAAGGGATTGCAGATTTGCGCCTATCACGTTTAAATGCGCACTAGCTCTAGGGGCAATAGAATCCAAAACTACATCGGCGTTAAGCTTTAAGTTGATATTCTCATCCTTATAATCTGATACAATTTCGCCTTCGCCATTTTTAATCTTGCCGTTTATCTCTAAATCGGTTATTGCGTAATTATTGAATTTAAAACTGCTAATCGTGGCATCCAATGTAGCATCCAAAGTATTGATTGTGCTCCCAGAACCTTCCGTTTTTAAGTTAAGGCTTATAGCGCCGAGTTGTTCATTTTGAAGCAATTCATTAAGTTGATATTCTTTTATCTCAATATTCGCATCAAAAGCAATCTGGGAATCATTTTTGAAATGTCCATCAATAATTGCAATTCCCTGCGAGGTGGTAAGCTGCGCTTTGGCATAAATATCTTCAAGATTCCCTTCAGCGCTTCCTTTAAGAGAAACATTCTGTGGAAGGCTTACGCCGAGTTCTTTTTCATTAATGAATTGAATAATATCGCCACGTTTGCTTTGGGCCGAAAATCTGGGAATATCAAATTGCAATTCGTCAGGTTTAGTGGCATTTTTAATGAAACCATTTGCAGAAATGCGTGTGGTATTGCCCCAGTTTACGAGCATATGCGAAATTTCAATTGCCGAAAGATAGCCCTCGGCATCAACATTTCCAGTAACATATTTCTTGCTGAGTGTTCTTAAATATTCATTCTTTTTAAGTTCGGGCTGAAATTTAAAGACTTCTTTTAAGTCTAATTGAAAGGATGGCAAGTCCACAGCAATTTTGGATTGGTCCGGCTTTTCAATCAATGCTGCCAATGAAGGATAATCAAGGCGCAATTTTCCATTTAGTTTGTTATCGTTCAGCGCCAGATTTAAATCGTTCAATTCAAGAAAATTATCGGTTGCATTCAGTTGCAGCGAAAGTTCCTTTAAATTTAACCCGGAACCCTCTTCAAACGTAAGGGCATCTACCTGCAAACCGGCTTTTTTGT
The DNA here is from genome assembly GCF_000952855.1 of Aequorivita vladivostokensis. Taxonomy (GTDB): domain Bacteria; phylum Bacteroidota; class Bacteroidia; order Flavobacteriales; family Flavobacteriaceae; genus Aequorivita; species Aequorivita vladivostokensis. The sequence continues at coordinate 129,586 of NZ_JSVU01000006.1, forward strand.
CTTTCAGGAAAATGTCGTTTGCCTTTAGATTCAGATTTTTCAGCGCAATGGCGTTTGGATTGAAAACGTTGGGTTTTACTTGATTATTCGCAACAAAATAATTGATGTTATTTCCTTCCATATCAACCGCAGCAATGGAAATTTTAAAATCGGGCCACTCAAATTGCTGAATATCTTCTTTTACATCCTCCTTAACATCCTCAACTTTTTGGGTAATGCCGTTTACTTCCGTTTCCGTTTGTATGGTAACTATTGAATTTTTCAGATTAAAATCACCAATTTCAATGTCATTATTAGCTAAATCGGCTTTTTCCAATTCAAGGTACATATTTGAAATTTCCAGATTTGCCGCAATCCTATCGCCGTAAGATTGATAATCCACAAAAACATTTTTTAGGGAAAGTTCATCGATTGCCAAATACGGCAAAGGCACATCTTCCCCAGTTGAGGGTACCGGAGATTGTATGTATTTTATATTTGCATTTGCAAGTGAAGCTTCCGAGGCACGGAAATCCATGTTTTCCAAATCGGTTTTTTGCATTTGAAGGGCAAGGGAACCTACTTTGAATTTGCTGTCTATCCCGAGTACTGCATCATTAAAGTCGATATCGAAATCCTTTAGGAATATTTCACCCAAAACTATATCCATCGGAGCTGAAGTAGTATCAGCTGCAACATTTGTAGTATCGGCCGAAGCGAAAGCATCAATCAAAAACTGAAAATTATAGCCGCTTATGGAATCCTTTCGGACTATATTGGCGCGCACGCCTTCCCACTCCAAATAATCTACGCCAATTCCGTTGCCGCGAATTATGGGAAGCAACGGCACATCAGCCTCCAACGATTTTGAATAGACCAAGGTATCTCCCTTTTTGTCTTCCAAATAGAGCCCTTTCAGCATAATATTTCCGCCGAATGTAATAAAGAGCTTTTCAATTTCAACCTTGGTGTGGGTCTTTCCCGAGACATAATCCACAGTTTGCTGCACGATGATGTTCTGTCCCCACGGGCTTCGGATAAATAATATCAACAGAATGAACAGGATAATAAGAACCGCGAAAATCCTTCCGAGAATTCTTAAAAACCTGTACTTTTTTCTTGTCTTGGTTTTCTTTTCCTTTTTCTTTTCCAAAGCATGTCTTGGTAGAATTCAAAAATATAAAAATTCCCTATCAATACTGCGGCTAATCTCCCTAACTATCTGCCATTTGGCATAAACTTGTGTTAAATGTAATTTCACGAGGGAACAGATTAGTCCTTTCTTATCATACATCAATGTTCGGCGGGGTTGTTTTCGATACTTTTAGGCTATTAAAAAAGATAACATATTATGAAAACAAGAAAATTAGAACGCGTATTGACTCCTCCCCGACCCCATATGGTTGGGGATGGGTTTAGGGTTCATCAATATATTCCTTCGGCCTTGGGCGAAGGTTTTGAAAGAATGAATCCATTTATTATGATGGATTACAACAGCAAATTTTACTTTCCGCCAACAGACCGACCCCGTGGGGTAGATGTGCATCCGCACCGTGGTTTCGAGACCGTAACCATTGCCTATAAAGGAAGCGTTGCCCATCATGACAGCGCCGGCAACAGCGGTGTAATTGGGGAAGGCGATGTACAGTGGATGACTGCCGCTTCGGGAATACTACATAAAGAATTTCACGAAGAGAATTTCAGCAAAGCGGGCGGCGATTTCCAAATGGTGCAATTGTGGATAAACCTTCCGGCAAAGGAAAAAATGGGCGCTCCAAAATATCAAGGCATCACCAATGCCCAAATGAAAAAGGTAGCGCTTCCCGATAATGCGGGAACAGTGGAAGTAATCGCCGGAGAATATCAGGGTGAAAAGGGACCGGCATTTACCTTTACTCCAGTGCATATGCTAAATGCAAAATTGAACAAAGGCGGAAGGGCAACCTTTAATTTTCCTGAAAACTATAACACGGCAATTTTGGTGATAGAAGGAAATATAAAAGTTAACGATTCCGAGGAAATTAAAACCGATGGTCTGGGTGTTTTTGAGAACGAGGGAGAAAATTTTACTATTGAAGCCCTTGATAGCGCAGTGGTTTTGGTAATTAGCGGAGAACCCATAAATGAACCAATAGCCGCCCAAGGCCCATTGGTAATGAATACCCGCGCAGAGCTGGTGCAGGCTATAAGTGATTTCAATATGGGGAAATTCGGGTATTTGGAATAAAAAAAATAGAGCAAGTTACGATAGATATCCTGAACTCGGCCTAAAGTTTTTTTGGGCCAGTTCCTTTCTTACGCGGCTCAGGCTTTCGGGCGTAATTCCCAAATACGACGCAATCATCCACTGTGGCACCCTTAACAAAAGGTCGGGGTACATTTCAATAAAACTTAGATAGCGTACTTCAGCAGTTGCGCCCAATAGAAGGTTGAGCCGCTTCTGCATATGCCTTATGTGGTTGTGCAGTAATTTATCATTGAATTTTCGAAAGGCAGGGCTGGTTTCATTGGCCTTATTGAAGAAGTCCTCGCCAATCAAAACTACTTCGGTGTCTTCAATTGCTTCAATATAACTTTCCGAAACATCATTAAAATATACACTGCTTCTGTCAACAATAAACCAATTTTCGGGAGCAAATTGCATTACGTGCTCCTTGCCCGATTCATCGAGCGTATAGGAACGCAACAGTCCCTTTTCAACAAAAAAAGAATAATTGCAAATGGCGCCTTTGGCCAATAAAAGATTGCTTTTTTCAATTTTTGAACGTTTTAAATCTGCTGAAACGCGCAGTATTTCGTCGTCGCTCATACCCGCGGTTTTCTTGAGATAGGTATAAAATGGAGCGGATTCTAATTGGCTTTTCTCTGAAATCATATTGCCCAAAATTTCTTGGATTTTAAAATTACGATATTCTTCGCAAAGCGCTACTTCCTTCCCAAAAATACTTGTGGCACTTTTTTTGTTTTCTGAAGTAGGGAACACTAAACCATTTTCAATTATGAGAAATTCTACCTCGCCCTCCGTAAATGCCGGCAGCATGGCCGACATTGCCTTTTTACTTTTGATATTCTTTTTGGTAACATCCATGATTCCGAATGACAAGGGAATAGCCCGAAATCTCCCACAAGCCTGTCCTCCCGGTGCTGACTGTAACATTCCCATTAAAAAAAATAATCTTTTCACCATTCAGGTTAATGAAAAAGGTGAAATAATGGCGAACGAAACACCCATCAATATTGACGAACTGAAGGCTAATCTGAAAGCATTTATAGACAATAACGCCGATAAAACCTGCAATTATTGCAAAGGCGAACAATTTGCCGAGGCATCAGACAATCCAAAAAAAGCTTCCATTTCACTATCGATACATCGCGAGGCGCCATACCAGAGTTTCATTACCGTTCAGGATGAAATCGCGAAGGCGTATTTTGAACTGCGAGAAACCTACGTAGCTGAATTCCTAAAAACTGATATTGATAAGATTACCGATGAACAATTAAAAAATGTGCAGGAAGCATATCCATTTCGGATTATTAAACTGTAATTGCTAATTGAAAAAAGTTTTTTAAACCTCAAATTAAAAATTCATTGTAAATTTATAATCAGTTAAAAAATACAAATCGAAATAAGATGCAGTGGACCTTCGAAAATTTTAAGCCCAAACTCGAAAACCTCACGCCCGAAGTTCGCGAAAAGGCGTTGCAGATTGCCCATCAATTGATGGAAAAGGGCGGAATTTCTGAGGAAAAGGCTATTTCCGAAGCCATCGTAAAAGCAGAGGAATGGTTTTATGACTTGGAGGGATAGTGCCGAAAAACTGCAAAAAATTTTCTACAAATGGCAAAACAAAAAGGAAATCAACTTACCCAGCAACAAACCGAAAAAATTCTCCAAACCCTACAAACCCGTTTTGAGAAAAATAAGAGCCGACATACTGCGCTAGAATGGTCAAAAGTGCAAAAGAAATTGGAAGCCAACCCAGACAAACTTTGGTCGCTATCCCAAATGGAAGAAACGGGCGGCGAGCCGGATGTCGTTGATTTTGATAAAAAAACCGGGGAATATATTTTTTACGATTGCTCCGCTGAAAGCCCAAAAGGCCGCAGAAGCTTTTGTTACGATAATGAGGCTTTGGAAGCAAGAAAAGAACACAAACCCAAAAACAGCGCGGTAGGCTTGGCTTCCCAGATGGGCATCGACCTTTTAACCGAAGCGCAATATCGCGAATTACAACAATTGGGAAAATTTGACACCAAAACTTCAAGTTGGCTAAAAACTCCAGAAAAAATTAGGAAACTTGGCGGCGCAATTTTTGGCGACTTTCGCTTCGACACTGTGTTTATATACCACAACGGGGTGCAATCTTATTATGCGGGACGGGGGTTTAGGGGCGTTTTACGGGTATAGTTTTACTGTTTTTCGTGTTCCTCCAAATCCTTTCGTAAATCCAGCTTGCGAAGTTTCGGAAAGAAAAATCCGGTGCCCAATACGGTCAAAATCGTCATTCCGCCACCAAATACTACCGCAGTTACCGTGCCCATCAACTTGGCGGTAAGCCCGCTTTCAAACGCCCCCAATTCATTGGACGACCCCACAAACATAGAATTTACCGAAGCCACTCGGCCACGCATGGCATCGGGTGTTCGCAATTGAAGAATAGTCTGCCGGATTACCATAGAAATACCATCGGTTACACCACTCAGGAAGAGTGCAATCACCGAGACCCAAAACCAAGTGGAAAGACCAAACACAATTATAGATACCCCAAAACCAAAAATTGCTACCAGTAATTTCATTCCCGCATTCTTATTGAGCGGGAAATGGGCAGAGGTAAACATAATCAACAGCGCTCCAACAGCCGGAGCAGCCCGAAGAATCCCAAAACCTTCGGGACCCACTTTTAAAATATCCTGTGCATAAATGGGCAGCAGCGCCACGGCTCCACCAAAAAGTACCGCAAACATATCTAAGGTAAGGGCACCAAGGATTACCCGTGTATTTTTTACGAACTTAATCCCCTCTTTCAGACTTTTCATAATTGGTTCGCCCAGGTTGGGATTTAGTATAGGTTTCTTCGGAATTTGGAGCAACAGCATCAGCGCCATCAATGAGAAGGCAAAAACAAAGCACATGGACCAATGCACGCCAATCCAATGGATGAAAAACCCTCCGGCAGCGGGGCCTACAACGGCGCCCATCTGCCAAACCGAACTGCTCCAGGTTGCCGCATTTGGATATATCTTTTTTGGAACCAATAGAGAAAAAAGTGAAAAAATAGTCGGCCCAAGAAAGGCGCGCACAATACCGCCGAGAAAAACCAAAAAGTAAACCAAATAGAGGACCAAATCGGTAGAAAGGCCAGCAACAATTCGAGGCCAAGTCAATAGGAATAACCCGAGGCTTACGACAGAAAAACCAAAAATACATTTTATAAGGAGTCCCCTTTTTTCACTTTGGTCAACAATATGGCCGGCAAAAAGTGCCATGGCAACTGCCGGAATCACTTCCATCAAACCTATTATACCAAGGGAAAGCGGATCTTTTGTCAAACTGTAAACCTCCCATTCAATTACTATAAACTGCATGCTCCAGGCGAAGACCATCGCAAAACGAACCAAAAGAAAAATATTGAACTCCCGAAATCGTAATGCGGCGTAGGGATCGGTTTTCTTCATTTAAAAGAAATGGATTTTTTAAAGGATGATGATTTTCCGAAGAAAATACTCCGGTCCTCCAAAAGTACTATACCAAACTGAATATGGCAATGGCGTATAGATAAAACCGCACAAAACGCAGTAGGCCAAACAAAAGATAGTTTCTGAATTTATAGTGGATCATTCCCGCAGCCATACTGGTCATGGAAAAAGGTATGGGCAATAACGCGCCAACCACAATCAGGAATCCTCCCCATTTGCGGATGTGCTTTAAATGTTTTTTCATCTTTCCCTCCATATAATTATATACTCGGGGAAGTGTAAAAACCCATTTTCCGATAAAGTATGAAATGATACCGCCAATGTAAGAGAGAGCCGCAAGCAAGGTTAAATAAAGCAAGGGCTGTGGCATCTTATCGCTCCACGCAATGAAAATCTCTGGCGGAACAAGCCCCAAAAGCGATTCCGATGCCAGAAATACAAGCAGGATATTTATGGGCGCATAAGTTTCAGTGATATAAGTGAAAAGATTGCTGAAGTCAATAACGTAAAGGTCCAGCACCACCAAAGCAGCTATAACCAAAAGAATTGGGACGATTGCCTTTTTAAGGCTTTGCCCTACAAAAGAGTAAAATCCGGTGTATTTATAATATAGGTGGGTACGCTTTAATTTATTTGTTTCAGTTTTTTTAACGGTATTCATAATTTGGGATATGCCTTTAATAATTCTCCATTACCACTTTTTCATTTATGTGGGTTCTCGCTGCAAATATACAGCTAAAGCCCCTATACTGCAACCATTTGGCAATACATTGGCGGTTAATGGAATGTTAAACATTTCACTTAGAAAATCGCTTTGAAATCTCACCATAAAAGTTAATGTTCCGTTAAATCACTACTCTGTATTGCATAGTACTGTAACAATATTCCAATAGTAGCGTCTTTTAGATATAACCCAATAAAAACTTTTTATTATGAGAACTTTAAACAGCAATCAGTTAACATCAAAAATGAAGACTTCTAAAGCCTATTCCTGGAATTTAAAAAGAAGATTTCACTAAAAACAAATTATCAAACTACTAAAATTCACAAATCATGAGGACATTGGACAGCAACGAAAGACAACACAGACCCATAAATTCCAAATCACATCTTTGGAATTCGAAAAGACGTTTTAAATAACGCACTTCAAAAACCAATAAGACAATTAACTATGAAAACCCTACGAAACATTCAAAAGAGAATTAAATGCGGATCGCAAAAACAGCACACGTTGAATTATCTAAACGCCAACAAACACCTGTTTGAAGATCCCACAATCAGAAAAACATGCAGATACATTTATTGAAACATATAAAACTGAAAAGCGACTAAGGCTGGATCGAAGAAATTTGATTCAGCTTTTTTCTTTCCCCTTCCCCACTTTAGGCTGGGGAACCGCAGGTTTTTTCTTTTCGGGCATCGGCCCTCTCAGATGGATAACCAGCCCATTCAGAAAATTCCGGAGAAACTGATCGCCACACTCCATATATTTCGGATGGTTCTCATTTCTAAAAATGGCGCCAAGCTCGCTCTTGCTTACGGCAAAATCTACCAACGAACATATTTTCACAATATCCTCATCCCGCAGCTTATGGGCCACGCGTAGTTTTTTCATTATATCGTTGTTTGAAAGTGCCATTCTTTTTAATTTGAAAAGTTAGATTGCGAAGGTATCAAATTAAGCTGGAAACCTTAAATGGCTGTTATATTTTATTTAATAAACGTTAAATGCAAGGCGTATTTATCTCAATTAAAATATCTTTAAAATAAAAACCATGAAAAATTCTGAAAAAAACACAAGCAAAAAGAAAGATGAAAAACTTCCCTACAATCCAAATGTAACCGAACACGACAAAGACATTCTTTCCCAAAAAAACATTCACGGCGACGGTGGTGATGACCAGCAACTTCGCGACCGCAAGGAGAAAGTAGATTTTGCTGGAGAAGACCTGGATGTGCCAGGCCGCGAACAAGCCAAGAAAAACAAAGGCAATGGCCTTCGCGATGAAGAGAACAAACTATTCAGCCAAGGCGGTGAGGATAATGAAAACCTGGAACAAGACAAACCTCTTTAATTTTTTTCCTAACGCGCTCTCATTGTCCCGTTGGCACCATGTACACCGGGATTTTTGTTTTTTCCAACACGCTGGAAGCCACGGTACCCAGAAATATTTTTTCCAATGTGCCGTGGCTATGGGTGCCCATGACTATCACATCGGCATTCCATTCTTCCGCATATTCCAAAATGCTTTTAGCCGTATCACCTTCGGCTAAGTGGGTGGTTACATTATTTCCACCAATATGCGCCGCTGTTTTCTCCAAATAATCCTTTGCCACTTTTACAAATTCTTCCTGTATCCTAAAATCTACCGGAAATGCGTAGCCTTCATAACCCATAATTGGTTCATATTGCATACCGTAATACCTCACTTCGGCCAAAACGTGGAATAAACAAATCTCGGCATCCATCAATTGGGCAAGTTCCTTTCCCTTATTTACAACCTTTTCGGAATTTGGGTTGTAGTCCAATGCTATCAATACCTTTTTCATCTTTTATAATTGTTAGTTGTTTCACTCATTTTATAAAAACTGTCCCTCCGTAATCGGAGGATAAATTTCAGAATAACACATAATGTCAGTTTCCACTTGCTTAAAGATATAACTTCTATTTAAGTCTGAAAGCTTTTTACAGCCGGCGGCAGCAAAAAGTTCCAAAAATTCCTTTACGGTTTCTCCCTGATAGTTTTTAACGCGTTTCCACTTTTCGGAAACAACCAGACCTCGCATTAGACTCGGATTATTGGTGGTAACGCCCGTGGGGCAAGTGTTCCTGTCGCAGCGTAAGGCCTGGATACAACCAAGAGCCAGCATCATACCCCTTGCGGAATTGCAAATGTCAGCGCCTATGGAGAGTGCCTTGAAAATATCAAAAGCCGTAAAGATTTTGGTCGCGGTTATTACTTTAATGTCCTTTTTTAGATTATATCCCCTTAGGGAATCCACCACAAAAACCAGTGCCTTTTCCCAAGGCATGCCCACATAGTTTGAAAAATCGATGGGTGCTGCGCCCGTGCCTCCCTCAGAGCCATCAACGGTTATAAAGTCTGGTTTTATACCTGTTTCTACCATTTTTTCACAGATGTCCAGAAATTCCTGCTTGCTGCCAATGCACAATTTAAAACCAATGGGCTTGCCATCGCTCAAATCCCGCATTTGTTGCACGAATTTCAGCAGTCCTTCCGCATCGTCAAAAGCACTATGCCCGGGTGGCGAAAGCACGGTTGTGTGGGGTTTTACTCCTCTGATTTTTGCAATTTCCTCATTGTTTTTTACCGCAGGAAGCACTCCGCCGTGACCGGGTTTAGCGCCTTGGCTTATTTTTATCTCAATCATTTTAACAGCCGGAATTGCCACTTTTTCCTTAAATTTTTCAGGTGAAAAGTTTCCGTCTTCCGTTCTGCAACCAAAGTAGCCCGTGCCCACCTCATAGACCAAATCTCCGCCTTTTAAATGGTATTCTGAAATTCCACCTTCGCCCGTATCGTGGAAAAAGTTGCCCGCCTTGGCGCCAAGATTTAAGGCCATAACCGCATTTTTGCTCAGCGCTCCAAAGCTCATTGCCGAAATATTGAAGATGCTCGCACTATAAGGCTGTTTGCAATCCGGTCCTCCCACGAGCACGCGCGGAGGCTCCTCGAGAAGTTTGGTGGGATATATGCTGTGCTTCATCCACTTGTAATTTTCCTCCTCCACATTTAGCTCCGTGCCAAAGGGATGGGTTTCATTCTGCAGCTTTGCCCTTTCGTAAATATAGGTCCGGTGATTTCTGTCTATAGGTTTGCCGTCGGTATCGGTCTCTACAAAATATTGATGGATTTCGGGCCCTATCATTTCCAAAAGATACCGCATGTGGCCCAAGACGGGAAAATTCCGAAGAATGGTGTGTTTCTTCTGAAATAAATCGTAAATACCTATCGCAAAAATAAGGGCGGCCAAGACGGAAAAACCGTACGCCGGCCAAATTGCCGTGCAAGTAATTATCGCGATTATTCCCAAGGCTATAAACGTAAACTTTATTGCTTCTCTCATTATCTAATACTAAAAATTATTTGGAACCGTGAAAAAATGCCTTTATCTCATCCATTAAGTTGTTTTTTTGGTTTTTGTCACCTTCCACTGAAAGCAATATTTCCTTTACCTTGGATTTTCCGAAGCCCCAGGCTTCCTGCAAAGTAATATGTGGCGGCAGTGAAAGTTCCCCGGGATTGGTAACGGCATTAATAATGAAGGGTTTAGGCGAGGCGATTGCCATCTCAATGGCCCTTTCAATGTCTGAAGCGTGCTCCACACGTATGCCATCGACACCGCAAAGTTTGGCATATTCGGCAAAATTTGGATTCTGTAATCCCAAAGCCTCATCCGCCATTGCATATCCGGCCTCTTCCATTTCTATCTTTACAAAACCCAGCTGACTGTTGTTATAGACCAATATCTTTACCGGCCAATTATAGCGAACGTCCGTAATAAAATCGTTCATACACATACCGAAAGCCCCATCGCCCACTATGGCCCAAACCTGTCTTTCAGGATTTACCGACTGGATGCCCATGGCTGCCGGAAAACCCACAGCCATACTGCCATGGTTGAAGGAACCGAGCAATCTTCTGTTGCCCGATAGGGTTAAATGATGCGCGACCCAAATGGCGCTCTCTCCCACATCGACCGTAAAACAGGCGTCTTGGGAGGCCTTCCTATTAAGAGCACTCATAAAAAGTTGTGGATGCAGCGGCTCTTCGTCATTTTCCAGACTACTGCTTTCCGCCTTTTGTTTTTTCCACTTTTGAAAATTGGAAACCAGTCCGTCCAAGAATTCCGAATTTTCCTTCGGCACAATCTTCTGATTCAGTTTTTGAAGCGTAGCAAGACAATTGCCCTGAAGGCCAATATCCACCTTTATTCGGTTGCCAATATTCTCAACACGCTTGTCCACCTGAATCACGGTGGCATTCTCTGGAAGAAAGTTACTATACGGAAAATCGGTGCCCAGCATTAACAGGACATCCGCTTTCATTACAGCGTGATAGCCGGATGGATTGCCTATTAAACCTGTTAGGCCCACCACGTTTTTGTCATCGTTATGAATTATATCAGAAGAGCGCAAGGTGTGGACAATTGGCGCTTTTAGCATTTCAGAAAGTGCCAAAACCTCTTCCCGCGCCTTCTTACATCCAGCTCCGGCCAAGATGGTAACATTTTCCGAATCGTTTAAAACCCTCGCTATCTGATTGATATCGGCTTCGGAAGGTACGAGGGTAGCATTTCCTCTGAAAACGGGATGCTTGTAATGACTTCCACTCGCTTTCTGGCTGGCAATATCTACAGGAATCTCCACCCGAACCACGGCCCGCCGCTCCAAGGCAATCTGGATAGCCCGCAGCACAATGCGCGGTGCCTCTTCCGCAGAACGGATTACTGCTTGGTATGCGCATACATCATCAAAAATTTTGGTGAGACCAACTTCCTGAAAATAATTGGTTCCCAGATTTACCTGTGCCACTTGCCCACTAATGGCAAGCACCGGCACACGCTCCTTTTTGGCATTGTAAAGCCCGTTGATTAAATGTAATGTTCCAGGGCCAACCGTACCTGCACAGACAGCCAGATTATCGGTCATTTGAGCTTCGGCACACGCCGCAAATGCACCGTTTTCCTCGTGCCTTACCGCGAGCCATCGCATTGCGTCATCGGCTCTTATGGCATCAGTAAACGTATTCAACGCATCGCCTGTAACGCCCCAAATCTGTTTTACACCTATGTCTTTTAAGATTTGAAGAATTTGTTCAGAAACATTCATTGGAAAGTAATTTTTTCTTAAAATTAATAAGCTTCCAATGAAAACTGAAGTATATGAAAGGATATTTCCGCTTATTAAGGGAAATTTAACGATAAGCGATTAAGTTTCTTCCTTTAAGCTATTGTTTAACAATAATTGCAGTTGCCTTATTGCCAGTTAGTAGATTCCATTCGTAGGAAGCCAAGAGGTTACCTACTTCGTCGTAAATATTCAATTGAGCTGTATTGGGACCGGATGTACCTTGATTTAGTGCTTCAAAATCTACCTTATTAAAGCCGTCCTGCAAAGGCAGATCAAAACCTCTAAAACTCCCTTCCAGCCTTGCACGAGGTATGGCAATTTCACCATTTACATAAATGCGAATCATATCGCCATCCACAAATTCGTGATCGCGGTACATAAATGTTGCTTTCTTTGCCTTGGTTTTAAAGTCTCCCAAATATTGATCTTTTCCGTATTCAGGCTTTTCTTCTTTGTCCTTTGAGAAATATTTTGGAGCTTTATTGGTCCCACTGTATTCCAGTAAGCCATCACCGTTTTGCATATCTATCTGCTTTTCTTTTTCCTTCCCCAAATCAGAATTATCGGGAGCATTCGGATTCTTAGTATTGGTAAGTGAAGGTGCTTTTACCGCTGGGATTTCAAAACCCGTGGGACTATTGACGTTTGAATCTGAAGCGTTGAAACGTACCGAGTTATTGGGCAGTTCAATTTGTGAGAAAGACGAACAACTCATCAAAAAAAAGCCGAGGTAAAAAAAATTCTTTATCATTGCTATAAAACTTTATATATCGCTTACAACTATTGCACCAAAATTACTATTCCGATTACAATAAATGTATTTATAGTTTTAATTATTCCTTGCGTTTTTTTCGCTTACTTCTCCAAATCAAAAAGAATACTACGGCACATAAAGGTAGGATAATGTAAATAATTATATCGGCTGGATCGGTTATGTCTATGGGCCGTTCGCTCGGTTTTGGTACTTCTGTCGGTTTTTGGGCGTATCCCAATGCAAATATTAACTGAAACGCAAAGAATAAGAATTTGTTCATTTTCATATTTTTTTCAGTAATGTATGCAAAAAAATACTGGCAGTCAAATTTTAACAACTTCTGTTAACTATTTGGAAATTACCCTAAAATGTCTTACTATGCCGTGTTATTATTAAAAACAGAGAGAATATATGAGACAACTTAAGATCACGAAGCAGGTAACCAACCGGGAAACCAAATCTTTAAACAGTTATTTACAGGACGTTAGCAAAATAGATTTGATCACGGCCGAAGAAGAAGTAGAGTTGGCACAGCGCATTCGTGAAGGAGATCAGGCTGCTTTGAACAAATTGAGCAGAGCAAACTTACGATTTGTGATTTCCGTGGCAAAACAATACCAAAACCAGGGTCTTAGTCTTCCCGACCTAATCAACGAAGGAAACGTGGGCTTGGTAAAAGCCGCCAAAAGGTTTGATGAAACCCGGGGCTTTAAATTTATTTCGTATGCGGTATGGTGGATTCGTCAAGCTATTTTGCAAGCCATTGCCGAACAGTCGCGCGTGGTGCGTTTACCGTTGAACAAAATTGGCGATATAAACAAAATCAAGAAAGCCTCCATTCACCTTGAGCAAAAATTTCAACGGGTACCTACCGCGGCTGAAATTGCCAAGGAGCTTGATTTCAGTGAGTCAAAGGTGAAAAGTTCACTTAAAAACTCCACCAGAAGTCTCTCGATGGACGCTCCTTTCCAAGAGGGCGAAAACGACAACAACCTGTACGATGTGCTAAGTTCGGGGGAAAGCCCGAACCCAGATAAGAGCCTGATGCACGAATCGCTTAGAATTGAAATTAATCGTGCCTTAGATACATTGGCACCGCGAGAGGCCGATGTTGTAAAATTGAATTTTGGCCTTTGCGGCCAGCCACCAATGACCTTACAGGAAATTGGCGACACTTTCGATTTAAGCCGTGAGCGCGTACGCCAAATTCGTGAAAAGGCAATAAGAAGGCTTCGGCAAACCTCCAAGAGTCACATCTTGAAGAAGTATCTAGGCTAAACTAAATGTTAAAAATATTGGCGGCGCCAATATTTTATGAAATTCTTAGGAACGAGTTTTATTTCTGCGGTTATCTTTATAAGACTAACCAACAAACCCAATGACCACAGAAATAATACTCGTTTTTTCTATTCTGTTAGTTACCATTCTCCTTTTCGCTTTTGAAGTCTTTTCAGTAGATAAAATTGCGATGTTTGTTATCGCTTCGCTAGCACTTACCGGTCTGGTAGAACCAGAGGAAGCCATATCCGGATTTTCAAACACGGCAACCATAACGGTGCTATCGCTGATGATTATTGCCCTGGCGCTGGAAGATAACGGTGTTATTGCTTCTTTGGCGCGCTTTCTCAAAAACCTCCACGTACTCCCACTCTTTCTTTTGTTGCCCGTTTTTATGTTTATTACGGGCGGTATTTCGGCCTTTATCAATACCACGGCCGTTGTGATCGTTTTTATCAAGATCATTTCAGAATTGGCAAAACGGTTCAATGTCTCCCAATCCAAGCTACTTCTTCCTATTTCCTTTGCAGGTATTTTAGGCGGAAGCTGTACCCTTATGGGAACCTCCACAAACCTTATCGTAAATTCCGTGGCGCGCGATTTAGGTGCGGAAAGGTTCAGCTTCTTTGAATTTTCGTTCTTTGGATTGATTTTTCTGCTCGTGGGGATTGTAGTGGTAACGATCGCCTCTAGATGGCTTCCGAAGGATTCCAAGGAAAACCTGCACGATATGTACGATCTCGAAAACTTCGTGACCACGGTTGTAATCAATAAGGATTCCAACTTAATCGACAAAAAGATTGAAGACACCTTTCTATATACCAATCCCGAAATTTCAATTCTTAAACTTACCCGACGTAAGCAGATAACCAATGCCCCAGGGCGTTACATTACCTTAAAGGCCAACGATAAATTGTTGCTGATGTGCGATCTGGAAAATTTGGCAAAGCTGAATGAAGCCGAGGGACTGAGCGTCCATAAGACTCAGGAAAAGAGCAAAAAAGGACAAGCATTGGAAAACGACGATGAACCCGAAAGCATAAAAAAACAGGACGATTTTGGATTTGTGGAGCTGCTGATATTACCTGGTTCAATTTTGATTGGTAAAACATTGAAACAACTCCGAAAGCAAACCTTCCAAAGTGCCCTGCCCATTGCCATCAAAAAAAGGAGAAACATCCGTAATACCAAGGAACGCCTAGTGCGAAAGGATATAGAGCAGATAACCTTAAAGCCCGGGGATAGATTATTGGTGGAAATTCCGAAGAATGAGATAAGCCAGCTCTATGATATGGAGAACGTGGCGATTCTTCGGGAGCACAAAACCAAGCCCTCCGTAAATACGCAAAAGCGAATGCTTTCCTTCGTAATCCTTATTCTGGTGATAGGATTGGCGGCAAGCGGTATTCTTTCTATTTTAATAAGTGCCATTACCGGCGTAAGTTTATTATTGCTTACTAAGTGCCTAGATCTAAACGACGTGTACCATCGCGTTAACTGGCAGGTTATTTTTCTCTTGGCGGGTATGATACCACTAGGAATAGCAATGAACAATACGGGAGCCGACAAATGGATTTCAGACCATCTGCTGGATATTCTTAGTGGGCAATCCCATCTTGTGGTTATCGGCCTTATATTCTTGATTACCATGTTAATGAGCAGTGTGGTGAGCAACAATGCTACTGCCATTATCATGACGCCCATTGCCATAGCCGTTGCCGTAGGGCTCGATTTAACGATGAAGCCGTTTATTCTCGCAGTTCTTTTTGGTGCCAATTTTAGTTTTTTTACCCCTATGGGCTACCAAACAAACACATTAATTTACGGCATGGGCTTTTATAAGTTCAAACATTTTTTTATAATTGGAGGCATACTTTCCTTAATTCTTTGGGTTTTGGGTACTTTTATGCTTTCCACTCTCTTTTAAACTATAATTATTATGTCACAGAAATTTTCAATAAACGATTCAATTTCCAACCTATGGGACAAGCTTGATGGCTGGCTCGATGCCATCATCTTAAAACTCCCCAATTTTATAGTTGCCATTTTAGTAATGGTAATCTTCTACTTTATCGCTCAAGGACTGCGTAAACTTTCCTATCGATTACTCTTCAGGAAAATAGCTGATGAGTCAGTCCGGCAAATGATGGCAAAGATTGTAAAGGCCGTGGTCATTCTTATCGGTTTTTTCGTAGCACTGGGCGTTATGCAACTGGACAAGGTACTTACCTCTGTCCTTGCCGGGGCAGGGGTTGTAGGTCTTGCCATAGGCCTTGCATTGCAGGGCACGCTGAGCAACACCTTTTCGGGCCTTATGCTTTCGTTTTTGCCGAAGGTGCGCATTGGCGACTTTATTGATGCCCAGGGAAAAAGTGGTTATGTGGATGAAATAAATCTTAGAAACGTGACCATCCGCCAGACGGACAATGAATATGTGGTAATCCCAAATTCCATTTTTATTGAAAATCCTTTCACCAATTATTCCTGGTCCAAGCGTTCCCGAATAGACGTAAGCTGCGGGGTGGGCTATGAGAGCGATCTGCAGCAGGTTGAAGATTTGGTGGTGAAGTTGATGAAAGAAAACTTTGAGCAGCACGAGAACGAAGGGATTGAGTTTTTCTATACTGAATTTGGCGATAGTTCTATCAACTTCAAGACCCGTTTTTGGATTGACAGTACCAAGCCAAAACCCAAACTGGAGGCGCAGCACAAGGCCATTAAGCTTATCAAGAAAAACTTTGACGAAGCTGGCATCAACATTCCGTTCCCTATCCGTACCTTGGATTTTGGAAAGAACAAACTGCAGATGGCGCCGCGCGAAGAGTCCTCCAACGGCAATAGTCACCCTGGAGATAAGGAATAAATCAACTATTATAACCCTCTCAAAACCATAAACTATGAAAAAATTGCTAAGAATATTGCTCGCCGGTTGGGGTGCCAAGAAGATAGGCGGAGGCAAGTGCGGCTGCATAGGCACCATCGTTGTCTTTCTGATCCTTTACTGGTTGTTGGGCTTCGTTTTTGATGTTTTCTGATCATCCCCATCGTCGCCGTGCTTAAGTATCGGTAAATTTTCCTATTAAGAAATGCTCCCGGAAATGGGAGCGCTTCTGTTATTTCCACATTTCCTTCGCTAAAAAAGAACGTACCGCAAGTCTGGGGAATTTTGGGAGATAACCAGGGACGTTTTCGTTCCCGCCCCAGGTTCTATAAAATATTGTGCTATTTTCTATAAAATATTGCCTATTTTTTTATAAATATTGCGCTATAATTTTCAAAATATTACGCTATATTTATTAAATCAATAACTACAAAGCAATATCAATATGGCTATCGGGTACCGCATTGTTCGCAGGAAGAATCCTCAGAATTCCGCAGAAACGCAATATATTATGCAGCATATTTCCAAAGGAATTGTTGACCTAGACCAGATGGCAGCAGAGATAACCAAGGAAAGCGCCTTTTCCGAAGCCGATGTAATTGGCGTGGTAACGGCGCTATCCAGCAAACTCCAGCAACATCTGAAACGGGGCAATAGTGTGGATATAGGCCCTTTGGGAAGGTATAAAATTGGGTTCAGCGCCAAACCTCTCCCCGACTCCCAAGCAACTTCCGCGCCCAAAGCAGAGCGCTTCTACATAAACTTCCAGCCCGGCAGCCGAATAAAAAGATGGTTAAAAACGGGGCTGACACTTCAATTGGAGAAATAATCAATACGCTTAGAGGCTAATATTCCAATTTTTTGCGGAGTGTCTTTTAACAAAACAATAGCATGCCTTAACTAATTTTTTGGTGGAAGGTGCATTTATATTTGCATTACAAACCTTTAAAACTTAAGTATTATGAAAAAAGCTATTGCACTAACCATGCTGGCAACAGCAATTTTTGCTACCTCCTGTGTATCAAAAAAGAAGTATGTAGAATTGGAGAACCAGTATAATGATACGCGTTCTACCCTAGCAAGGACCCAGCTTGAAAAAGAAGAAATTGAAGCCAAGTACGCAAAAATTGAAGAGCGCGTGGCTAGTTACAATTCAAAAATCCAGTCGTTGACCGACAGTAACAACAACCGCCTACAGCAGATTGAAGGAGTTGTGGTATCAGAAAATGACAAGGAAAAAATGAGAAAAGCCCTCGCCAATGTAGATCCCCAAGAATTGGCACAGGCAAAGACCCTAAAGGATTCAATGAACCTTATTGTTTCCTACAATCTTAAAAAGAACCTTGACAACAGTTTGGTTGGCGAAGGTGAAGAAGATGATATCAAGATTGATATTGACGAAACAGTGGTAATGATTACCATTTCAGATAAATTGTTGTTCAATTCGGGAAGTGCCCGTGTAAATTCAAAGGCAAATCCATTATTGGAGCGATTGGCAAATGTTATTAACAGCGAGCCCGCCCTTGAGGTAATGGTAGAAGGCCATACCGATAGCCAGACCATAAAGCCAGGAGCTTACATAAAGGACAATTGGGAATTGAGCGTGGACCGTTCCACAGCGGTAATCCGCAAGTTGCAGGATGACTACGGTGTAGCTCCCGAAAAATTGATTGCCGCAGGACGTAGCAGCTATCACCCACTTACCGAAAACGAAACCAAGGAAGGCCGCGCCAAGAACAGAAGAACGCGCATTGTAATTCTGCCAAACCTTGATAAATTCTTGGCCCTGCTTTCTGCCAACTAAAAAAGAAAGTAAATAACTATGGTAAAGGCGATCTATTGAAAAGTAGATCGCCTTTTTTATTTCCCCAAATAATCCTTTCCACATTTTGCTCTGTTGAAAGTGGATTAGTTCTAAAGTCTTCGTAAAAAGAACAGTTTTGTTAAAGCAATCACAAAAATATTTATCTTTAATAAATATATCAGATTTTAGAAAAATATGGAGAAGAAACTACTTTCCGACTTCTGTGAACTATATCTATACGATACCTATTCCATACTGCGTGTCTTTGAAAACCAGCATATTGACATAGAAAAAAATGATTGGATCCGGGCCAACTACAAAGCACATTTCGGCAAGAGACCGTTTGTGGTCATTGCCGATAGGAGATATCCACATACATTAGATCTGGACATTTATAAAAATGGAAAGATGCGGAATAAAAAGGGAATGGCCATCGTCTCAACCCAGGAAGCAGAAAAGGAAAGAGCTCTTGTAGAACAAAAACTCTTCCCCCATAGTTTTGCTTTTTTTGATAATTTGGAAAACGCTCGTGCCTGGGCCCAATCGTTTTCTTTCAAATAGACTATTTTGAAGGTGGCATAGAAGGCCGTACCTCAACCTTGCTCGGTAAGGTGCGGGGATTCATTTTTAAGAGATCCACAACCAGCTGCCCCATATCTTCAATCTGTATTTTCCACGCATCTTCTTCATCGGGTTCATTACCATTAAAATGCGTAGAAACCGAACCGGGCATAATAGTGCTGATCTTCACCCCTTGGTCCCGCAGATCAAGCATCGCGGCCTGGGTAAAACCCGTAACGCCAAATTTACTTGCATTGTAGGCACTTCCACCTTTAAAAAAGTTAGTCCCCGCCAAACTGGAGATACTTATGTAATACCCTTTGTTTTTTTTCAATTGGTCCACGCTTGCCTTTAAAGAGTAGAACGGCCCCGAGAGGTTGGTATCAATGGTTTCCTTCCACTGCTCGATGGTGAGGTCTTCCACAGAGCCAAAATGGCCAAGACCCGCATTGGCAATCACAATATCCAAACTGCCGAATTGTGCAACTACTTCCTTCACGGCACGTTCTTGGCTCTTATAGTCGCGCACATCGGCTTCCAATCCTATGGCCTGTGCCCTGTCGTTGCCGTGCGAGTTCAGTTTTTTTGAGGCTTCTTCAGCAGTTTTTTTGGTTCTTCCGGTTATGGCCACGTTTATGCCATGCTTGAGCAGTGCTTCGGCTATTCCGTATCCTATTCCTTTAGTACCGCCTGTAATAAGTGCGGATTTGTTTTGTAAATCATTCATAATATTTCGTTTTTTCCAAAGTTACCAATTGCCAAGGCGAATGTTATTAAATTCTGCTTAAATTTGGAATATGAAGTTTCTGTCCCTTGCCCTTATCACCTTTCTATTCTTCAGTTTTTCTTCAGAAGAAAAGTTTCAGGAATCCTTAGTAAACCTGAAAGACCTTTCTACGGAATTTGTTTATGAAATACGCTACGCCACGCCAAACAATTTTATAGGAGAAACCCTGTACGACTGCGCCGAATGTTTGCTACGCCCCGAAGTAGCCGAGGCTCTTTTGCAGGCCAACCAATACTTTTGTGAAAAAGGTTTCCGCATAAAAATTTACGATTGCTACCGCCCGTTGGACGTACAGAAAAAAATGTGGGCAAAAGTGCCTCGACCAACTTACGTGGGTAACCCGTACGGGAATGGGTCTATCCATAACAAAGGTGCTGCGGTTGATATTACTTTGGAAACCCTTGAAGGCTGCTATGTGGAAATGGGCAGCGACTATGATTACTTTGGAAGGGAAGCGCATATTGACAATTATAATTTTTCAAAGGAAATTCTCGCCAATCGCAAACTGCTTATTGACGGTATGCGCATGTTCGGCTTCAATACCATCCGCACGGAATGGTGGCATTTCAGTTATAAAAGAAATTGGAGCTACAAAACCTTAAATGTTCCCCTACCCTGCGATTGATTTAATATTTCATTAGTACACTTTCCCCCGGTTAACCTGTAACTTTATAAAAAACAAAATATTATGAAGAACAAAACAGTAATAGTAACCGGAGCAGGTTCCGGTCTAGGAAGGGCAATCGCCCATAAATTTGCTGAAAATGGAGCAAATGTGGTAGTTTCAGATATTGCCGAAGATGACGCAAAGAAGGTGGTAAAAGAGATTACGGATAAAAAGGGAACGGCCTTTTTTATAAAGGCGGATACTTCCAAAGCCAAGGAATGTGAGCAATTGGTAAAACAAGCCGTAGCAAAATATGGCAAGTTGCACTATGCGGTGAACAATGCCGGTATAGGCGGGGAAATGGCCAAGACCGCGGAATATCCTCTGGAAAGTTGGGAAAAGGTAATAGGCGTAAACCTGAATGGCGTTTTCTTTGGCACGAAATATCAGGTACCTGAAATAATTAAAGCCGGCGGTGGCGCTATCGTGAACATGGCTTCTATCCTGGGAAGTGTGGGCTCGCCAAATTCCGTGGCCTATGTTGCCGCAAAACACGGCGTGGTAGGCTTAACGAAAACCGCAGCCCTTGAATATGCTAAGGACAAGGTGCGCATCAATTCCGTTGGGCCGGGATATATTAAAACGCCCTTGCTCGATCAAATTGATGAAGAACAGCAGGAGCAACTGGTACAAATGCACCCTATTGGCCGATTGGGAAAACCCGAAGAGGTCGCCAATCTCGTATATTGGATCTGCAGTGATGAGGCCAGTTTTGTAACAGGTGCTTATTATCTCGTGGACGGTGGGTACACCGCGCAATAGTTATTAATCTCTGTGTGCTCCGTGTCTTTGTTGCAATTAAACCTCAGAGACACCGGAGCGAGGAGTTTTATTTCTCTCCCTCTTTAAGAAATTCTGGATTGTTCCTGAACTTGATAGGAATGGCATCCTCGGTTCCGTAGATTTTAAGTTCCTTAATATCTGCAGGCAAATTGAAGCCCTTCTTAAACAGTTCCTCTTTCACTTCGCGAATGACCATACCCCGTAGCACTCTTGAAGCTCTTCTATAATCCACAGTATCTACCCAAAAGAAAACCTTTAGGTTTACGGTGCTGGCTGCGAGTTCATCTTCTATAACAAAGTTCTCGTGGGTTTCGTCGCTTATTATTTCAGTGTTTTTATCCAGAATTTCTTGGATAACTTGTTTAGCAGCCACAATATCGTCTTCATACCCAATGCCTACGGTGAAATCGACCCTATAAAAACCATCGGCCGTAAAATTTTCAACAGGTTTGGTGAGTACATCGCTATTCGGAATATAAATATCGCGGCCATCAAAGGTTTTTATGTGTGAATAGCGAAAACTCAGAGCCTTTACTTTTCCGAAAATGTTATCAACTTTTATCGTATCGTTAATATTGAATGGTCTGTTGAAGGCCAAGATGACGCCTGCAAGAAAGTTTTTCCCTATATCCTGAAAAGCAAATCCAAGAATTATTGCGCCTCCCCCAACTGCAGTCAACAGTCCGGTTGCAATGCCATCCAGCCCTGCTACCTTCAGTGCAAGCATTATGGCAATTATGATCAGAACAATCTTTACGGCCTGGGCCAGGAATTTGGCCATTAGGGGATCCTCAGATTTTTG
Source organism: Aequorivita vladivostokensis (assembly GCF_000952855.1). Taxonomy (GTDB): domain Bacteria; phylum Bacteroidota; class Bacteroidia; order Flavobacteriales; family Flavobacteriaceae; genus Aequorivita; species Aequorivita vladivostokensis. The sequence continues at coordinate 151,454 of NZ_JSVU01000006.1, forward strand.
CTGAAATCGGCGCTTGTAGAAATTGGTGAGCAATTGGGCCAACAACACCCCTAAGATGATTACCAATATGGCCAGCGCAATGCGCGGAAGCACTCTTAGGAATTCTTCGTAATAGTTTTGTAGGGAATTTTGGATCGTTTCGCCGGGCGACTGTAAAAGTGGGAGCATCTATTTTTTCTTTTAAAGATAGTAATTCTCCACAAAACAATTCTTCCCATAAAAAAATCTTAAAGTGTAGCGGAACAGACTGCAACATGTATCTTTGCAAAAAAATTGACGCCTGTGGAACTTTCAGTAAAATCCTTCAAATTAATCAGCACCTTGGAAGCTATCTCTTTCCTAGTACTTTTGGGAATCGCAATGCCCTTGAAATATATTTGGCATATGCCGGAAATGGTACAAATAGTAGGAATGGCGCACGGTGTATTGTTCGTGCTCTATGTGGGCGGTGCCCTGTATATGTATAAAAAATTGAAATGGTCCATTTCAGATTTGTTCATAGTTGTAATGTGCTCGGTTCTGCCTTTCGGCCCTTTTTATGTGGAACGTAAATATCTATAATGAACAAGGAAGCAATTCAGGATTATAGTTGTCTATTTCAGAACTATCTTGTAAATCAAGGTATGGCTGTGGAATGGGCTATTTTTTTGAATGTCCTGATAAATTGCGCCATTGTTATTACTGCCGTTATCATTCTGGATATTGTTTTCAGAAAATTTATAATTGAAATTTTTCGGGCTTTTAGCGATAAGACCAAAACCACATTTGACGATTATTTAGTAAAAAGTAATTTTCCGAGGTTTATTGCACATCTGTTGCCCTTGGGTATTGTTTGGTATCTCATTCCCATTATTTTTATTGAATCGCCATTTATGACCAACCTTCTGCAGATTGCGGCAAAGGTATATCTGGTCATTCTCTGCGTGCTAATTTTTAGAAGTATCCTTCGGACCACGCGAAATTATCTGGAAGAAAATGAGCACTATCGCGACAAGCCTATGGAAAGCTACGTGCAAGTGATGATGATTTTTGCTTGGGGTATTGGCATCTTTTGGACCGTGCAACTCCTTACCGGTTTTTCGGTCGTAAGTTTAACAACGCTTGGGGCGGCCTCGGCAGTCATTCTTTTAATATTTAAGGATACCATTCTTGGTTTTGTAGCGAGCATTCAGGTTTCGGTAAATGACATTGTGCGCATCGGCGATTGGATTACCTTCAGTAAATTTGGAGCAGACGGCTACGTAACCGAAATTAACCTCGCCACCGTGAGGGTACAGAACTGGGACAATACCTATACCACCATCCCAACCTACAGCCTAATTGCCGACTCCTTTCAAAACTGGCGTGGAATGCAGGAAAGCGACGGTCGAAGAATAAAACGTTCTATCTATATAAAACAATCCTCCATCAAATTCCTTTCTGTAAAGGATGTGGAGCGACTTAAAAAAATTCAGTTGATAAAACCCTATTTGGAGCATCGCCAACGGGATGTGGACAGATATAACGAGCGAAACGAAATCAATAAAGATTTATTGATAAACGGGAGAAACCAAACCAACCTCGGGGTGTTTCGCTATTATGCCGATGCTTTTCTTAATGAAAATTCAGCCATCAATAAAGACCTTTTTTTAATGGTGCGCCATTTGGCCCCTACCGATAAGGGAATTCCCGTTGAAATATTTTGTTTCAGCAAAGACAAGCGCTGGGTAAATTATGAACATATACAGGCTGACATTTTTGACCATCTACTGGCCGCCATACCCTATTTTGATTTGGAAGTGTTTGAGTTGCCAACGGGTAAAGATCTATCTTCAGCAATCCATAACCAAGTTTCGGAAAATTAAGACTATCTTTAATTCAAAAATCAATTGGATTTAAAGAGTTTTAAAACGTACCTATATATTTTTGGAATGGTGGCCGTTACGCTCACCATTTTTCCCTTTGTCGCGGTAGATTATTGGTGGATACGAATGTTTGACTTTCCACATATACAGCTCACAATTCTAACCTTTGTGGCGCTTGTTGTATTTTTTATGCGATTTGATGTGAAATGGTGGGGTGACTATGCCTTCACTATAATTTTGACTGCCTGTCTCTTGGTACAGTTAACAAAAATCTATCCATACACTCCGTTGGCCCCGAAAGATATTTTAACCAGTATAGAAAAAAATCCCGAAGGTATCGTTTCACTTTATACTGCAAATGTGCTCCAATCCAATAACGAGCGGGGATTGTTATTGGCTGATATTCAGGAAAAAAATCCTGACATAATTCTCTTGGTTGAAACTGTTAAAAATTGGATAGATTACATAGGCGAACATCTATCCGATACGTACGAATACAAAGTGAAAGTGCCACAGGCCAATACCTAAGGTATGGTTATGTATTCAAAATACAGACTGATAAATTCTGAAGTGAAATTTTTGGTAGATAAGGATATTCCTTCAATACATACCAAAATGTCACTACCCAAAGGTGACACTATACAATTATACAGCATACACCCTACTCCACCCATGCCACAGCACAATCCTCGTTCTACTGATAGGGATTCTGAAATGATGAAGATCGCCAATCTTAGCAGAGAATCAAAATACCCAGTTATTGTATTGGGAGATTTTAATGATGTAGCCTGGGCAAATACCACGGCATTATTTCAAAACGTAGGCGAATTATTGGATCCTCGAAAAGGGAGGGGAATATACAATACATACAATGCCAATAGCGTAATTTTCAGATGGCCCTTGGACCACATATTTGTTTCGGCGGAATTCAGATTGATATCCCTTAAACTTGGAGAAGATATAAATTCTGACCATTTACCAGCCTTCGCAAGACTAAGTTATGAGCCGGAAAAAGCAGCCGAGCAACAACCCGAAAAACCTTCTGAAAAACAATTGAAAAATGCAAAAGAGCAGGCAGAGCGGGTTCAGCTTTAAATTTCAAAATATTAAAATAAAGTATCTGGTTTGTCCATATTGGGTATATTGAGATTAGTTCCAAACCGCTCATTCGCCTTTTTAATAAAATGTGCCGAAAGTAAGGGTGAAGCCTTTTCAGTATTTTGGTGCACAAAAAAGTAAATGTTTTGCAAACCCTGCTCAATCCAGGTTTCCAGGCGGTCTATCCAATCATCAAGCCGTGTATAATCGCTTTCGTGGTTAGCGCCATTATAACGAATAAAGGCTGTGGGCGTGGTAAGCCGCATGTGTAGTAAATCGCGCCTTCCTGCAGTATCAACAATAGCGTTAGTGATGTTGTGTTTTTCTAAAATATTATAGAGTCCTCCGGCTACATCTTCATCGTTAAACCAATCAGTGTGTCTAAACTCTATCGCTGGTTTGATATCTTTCGGAAGCATTTTAAAAAACGGTTCCAGCCTATCCATATTTTTCGGTGCAAAATTTTGGGGAAGCTGCAGAAAGGGCATTTCCAGTTTCTCTTTCAAATTTGAAGCATTCAGAATGTATTCATTCAAGATGTCCTCGCAATCCTGAAGTCTTTTCCAGTGGGAGATTCCCTGATATAATTTCGGAAAAAACCTGAAATCATCCGGCGTCTTGTCATACCAACCGGCGAAGGTCTCTGCCGGAAAAATTCTGTAAAAAGTGGCGTTTAGTTCAATACTGTTAAATTGGGTGGAATAATAAGTAAGCTCGTCTTTTGTACCCCGGGGATAGAATCCCTTTAAATCCGCTTTGTTCCATTTCGCACAACCTACGTACAAATATGGAAAGCCGGATTTTTTAAATTTCGACAGAATCTTTTTAGTGCCCGGGTGGTCTTTGGGCAATGTAAAGTCTATATTATCGGGATTTTCTACTTTTCCAAATTTCATATTTTACAGGTTTTCATAAAGATACTTTTTAAATCAAATTTCAAAAAAATAATAGCCTGTAACTTTTTATAAAGCTGTTAGTCTTATATTTACTGAAACTTAAAAAATCATTTATGAAAATCTTTAAAACACTTACCATCGCCCTATTATTAACCGTTATTGCTCCAGTAACGGCGCAGACGGCAGATGAAATAATCAATAATTATTTTGAGAACACGGGCGGAAAAGCCGCTTGGGAAAAGCTGGAAGGCGTAAAAATGTCGGCAACCGCACAAGCTCAGGGAATGGAAATTCCCGTAGAAGTTTATCAAACCAAAGATGGCAAACAACTGATAAAAATCAATTTTCAGGGCCAGGAGATAACCCAATTGGCCTTTGATGGCGATACTATGTGGAGTACCAATTTTATGACCATGCAACCCGAAAAGAGCGACGCCGAGGCGACTGCAAATATGAAGAAGCAATCCAAGGATTTTCCTTCTCCATTTTTAAATTATAAAGACAAGGGTTTTACCGTGGAATTGATGGGAAAAGAAACCAAGGATGGCACTGAAACCTATAAAATGAAATTAACACAGTCTCCTATTATGGTCGATGGTGTAGAACAACCGAATATGAGCTATTATTATTTTGACACAGAAACTTTTGTTCCGATTGTTTCAGAAAGTGAAATTGCACAAGGCCCAATGAAAGGACAGATGAACGTTAGTACCATGAGCGATTATCAAGAAGTGAATGGTTTATATTTTCCATTTGCGCTTAGTATGGGCGGTCAGGGAATCCAACTCAAGGAAATTGTTTTAAATCCTGAAGTTGATGCTGCAATGTTTGCTTTTCCGGCCACAGCCACCGACACGGAGAAAAAGGAATAACACAATTTTTTAGATAAGAATCCCTGCCTGCTCGGGGATTTTTTTTTCGCATTAGTTAAACTAAACCCATCTAAAATGAAACATTTTATCATTACGTTTCTTCTCATATTTTCAGGTTTTTTGGCTCCCGCTCAAGATATAGCCTTAAAAGGAAAAGAACTTTTCGGCAATATGAAGGCACGGCACATTGGTCCGGCGCTTATGAGCGGCCGTATCAACGATCTTGAAAACCATCCTACCAACGCACGTATTATCTATGCGGGTGCAGCGGGTGGCGGAGTCTGGAAATCTGGCGATGGTGGCGCAACCTTCGCCCCTATCTTTGACGAACACGCCCAATCTATTGGGGTAATTACCTTAGATCCCAAAAATCCCGATGAGGATATTTGGGTGGGCACTGGGGAAACTTGGACCCGAAACTCCGTTTCCGTAGGAAATGGTCTCTTTAAATCTACCGATGGCGGCAATAACTGGAAGGAAATTGAAGGTTTTGAAAATTCCGAACGCATTGCTTCCATCGTTTTAAATCCAAACAATACCGATGAGGTTTATGTAGGCGTATTGGGCGCACTTTGGAGCGACAGCGAAGATCGCGGCGTCTATAAAACTACGGACGGCGGAAAAACTTGGGACAAAATATTATACGTTGGGCCATCAACGGGCGTCTCTGATGTTTTGATGGATCCCAACAATCCGAATGTACTCTTTGCCTCCATGTGGCAATTCCGAAGAACCGCTTGGGGGTTCAATTCCGGTGGCGAAAACAGTGCAATCTACAAATCAATGGATGGTGGAAAAACCTGGAACAAATTGACGAACGACCTTCCATCAGGAAAACTTGGAAGAATAGGCATCGCAATGGCGCCAAGCGATAGCAAAGTTATTTATGCGGTTATTGAAACTGGCGAAAAAGAAACCAACGGGCTGTGGAGATCCAATGACAGCGGCAATTCTTGGGAACATTTAAACAACGATTTCGGCCTTACTGTTCGGCCATTTTATTTTTCGCGTATAACCGTAGATCCCAAAAATCCCGATATTGTGGTGAAAGGTGGTTTAACGGGCTCCATAAGTCGCGATGGCGGAAAGACCTTCAAGAATCTCGGTAATATGCACGCAGACATTCACGACGTAACATTCGATATAAACAATAGCGACATACTCTATTCCGGCACAGATGGCGGAGTGTACCGTTCGTGGAATGGTGGCTCTACTTTTGAGATCGTTGAAAATCTTCCGCTTTCGCAATTCTATCACATAAGTGTTGACGATGCCGAACCGTACAATGTGTACGGCGGTTTGCAGGATAACGGTTCCTGGTATGGCCCCTCCTCTGCTCCCGGCGGTGTTTCTGCACGCCATTGGAACAGCGTGGGCTACGGCGATGGATTTCGGGTTTTGAAACATCCTACAAAAAACATTATTTATTCAGAAATGCAAGGTGCGGCCAATGTGTGGCGCTATGATGTGGACCGAAACAGGACCACCACAGTACAACCGCAACCTAAAAAAGGTGATCCAGAGCTCCGTTTTAATTGGAATGCGCCTATGGCCGTGAGCAATTTCGCTCCGGATAGGTTTTATATGGGAAGCCAATTTTTGCACCGTTCCGAAGATATGGGCGACAGCTGGACAATCATTTCCCCAGATTTAACAACCAACGATAAAACCAAACAAGACCAGGCCAACTCGGGCGGACTGTCCGTTGACAACAGCGGCGCTGAAAAGCACACTACAATTTTCACGATTGCGGAATCGCCACTGGACCAAAATATTATTTGGGTGGGCACAGATGACGGTAATGTGCAGCTCACCACCGACGGCGGAAAAACATGGACGAATCTTACCGAAAATCTCGTGGGCATTCCCAAAAATACTTGGGTGTACCATATAGAAGCCAGCGTTCACGGTAAAGGAACCGCCTACGCCGTTTTTGAAGGCCACACTACCGGCGATATGAAGCCCTACGCACTTAAAACAACCGATTACGGCAAAACCTGGAAATCTATCATATCAGATGATATTGATAAAAAAGCCTTCGTCAGAAATATTCAGGAAGATTATGTGAATGCGGATTTACTTTTTCTCGGAACTGAATTTGGGCTGTACGTAACCATAGACGGCGGCAAAAACTGGTCGCAGTTTACAAATAACATGCCTCCGGTAGCCGTTCATTTTATTGATCTCCAAAAAAGGACGAATGATTTGGTGATGGGCACCCACGGTCGCGGCGTAATAATTATTGACGATATTAGTCCCTTGCGCGAATTAAGTCCCGAAATTCTAAATAGAGAGGTTCATTTCTTTAAAACAGAACCTTTCACAATGACCGAAGATAGTGGCTTTAGCGGCAGTTTTGGCACAGAGACCCAATTTGTGGGCGACAACAAAAATACCAATGCCCGAATTGTTTATTACTTAAAAAAACGCCACACCTTTGGAAAGATGGAAATGGAAATCCAAGATATGGATGGAAACCGAATAACCACAATCGCTCCCGGCAAATCCAAGGGAATCAACACTGTTTTTTGGAATTTCACTGGAACCAATCCCAAAGTGGCACAGGCCAAAACCCTTGCTTACGGCGGCTTTGCAGCACCAAGGGTACCAGCGGGAAAATACAAGGTGGTATTGACGAAAGGCAATGAAACCTATATCCAGGAAATTGAATTAAAATACGACGACAAGTCCGTAACTACCTTAGAGCAACGCAAAGAGCAGGAAGCGCTTACCCAAACCTTGTACGAAATGGTAGAGGATTTGGCTTATATGGTGTACGAAATAAACGAAACCCAAGCCAAAGCTTTGGAAGTAATCGCCAACAATCCAATAGGGAAAAAAGATGCGCAGAAATTATTTGACGCTTTGGAAAACCTACGCAAGGATTTGGTGATTACAACTGGGGATAATTACGTGGCATCCGCAGACCCGGAGCTTCGCGAAAAAATGGCGGATCTTTACAGCAATGTTGCTACAAATTTCAATAAGGTTTCCGGAACTTCAAAAGCCAATTATGAATTGATTTCCGATGAATTTTCAAAAGCGAAGAAGCGCTATCAGGAAATTATGTCGAAAGAAGGAAAAAGGTTTTATTCCTTTTTGGAAAAGAACAACATACCAAAACCTGAACTTCAAAACAAGGAAGAATTTTTGAAGAAAGGATAATCTTTATTTTTGCCACGGATGCACGAATTTTATAAAAAATCCGTGCATCCGTGGCTTTTTATTCTCTATTTATTGATAAACACCGTTTTTCGGTTCACAAATTCCCGAATGCCGTGCTCGCTAAGCTCGCGGCCATAACCACTCTGCTTAATTCCGCCGAAAGGCAATCGCGGATCGCTCTTTACCAATTCATTTATAAAGACCGCGCCTTCGTCAAACTGGAACGCAAGTTTTTCAGCTTCTTCAATATTTTTGGTGAAAATGGAAACGCCCAAACCGAATTTTGAAGAATTTGAAAGCGCAATAGCTTCTCCCACAGTTTTAAACGTTGTCACCGAAAGTGCCGGCCCGAAAGTCTCTTCTTTAAACGCAGCCATTTCTTCAGAAACCTTTGTAAGCACCGTGGGTTCAAAATACGCACCTTGCCGCTTACCTCCTATCACAATTTTAGCCCCCGCTTTTACCGATGCATTTACCTGTTTTTCCAAATCCTTAGCGAGATCCTCCCTTGCCAAAGTGCCAACATAGGTTTCCTCGTCCATAGGGTCGCCACTTTTCAGTTCGCGCACTTTTATCAGCATTTTTTCAATAAATTCGTCGGCAACTGATTCATCAATCAACAGTCGTTTTCCGGCAATGCAACTCTGCCCGGTATTTTGGAAGCGGGCCTGCACGCAAGTGTCAATTGTTTTGTCCATGTCGCAATCTTTCATGACAACCAAAGCATTGCTTCCGCCGAGCTCCAATACCGTTTTTTTAATATTTTTCCCCGCAATGGAAGCTACTGAAGAACCCGCGGGACCGCTACCCGTGAGCGTTACGGCCTTTACTTTTTCGTTTTCGATAATCTCTTCCACGGCTTCACTTCCCACTAAAAGGGTAGTAAAACAATTTTCAGGAAAACCGGCTCTTTTAAACACTTTTTCAATGTTCAGTGCACTTCCAAAAACGTTTGAGGCGTGTTTTAAAATTCCAATATTTCCAGCCATCAACGCAGGTGCCGCAAAACGAAAGACCTGCCAAAAGGGGTAATTCCATGGCATAATTGCAAGCACGACACCAAGTGGTTCATAGCTTACGTAGCTTTTGTGGGCATCTGTCTTTATTACTTCATTTTCAAGTTGCTTTTCGGCATTTTCGGCGTAATATTCACACACCCACGCACACTTTTCAATCTCCGCAATGGCCTGCGAAATAGGTTTCCCCATTTCCAAAGTCATAGTTTTAGCATATTCTCTTTTGTTCTTTTTCAATTCTGCAGCGGCGGCCAACATCAGCTTTTTTCTTTCGGCAAAAGATGTTTCACGCCAACTGTAAAAACGTTTGTCTGCTTTATCGATAATTTCGGAAATTTCCTTTTTTGTGTGGTTTTTATACGATTTCAATTCCTTTCCGTTATAAGGATTGATGGAAGTGGTTGTGGCCATGGTTTTTCTTTTAAAAGTATTGAAAACATTAAGAACCTTGCATCCGATTAAGATGATTTTAACGCGCCGATTGTTAAAAATAAACCTGTGAAACCCTCGTTACCTTTTAAGGATTGTGATACATTTGCGTAAATTGAAATTTTAATTAATTACCAAAAACAACCCGCCTTTGCGGGCAAGATTATGAAAAACACAGCACTTTCACACATACACGAGCAATTGGGCGCTAAAATGGTGCCGTTTGCGGGTTACAATATGCCCGTTTCATACGAAGGAGTAAATGCAGAACACGAAACCGTACGCAAAAATTTGGGCGTTTTTGACGTTTCGCATATGGGTGAATTTTTAATTACTGGCCCCAACGCGTTGGATTTACTCCAAAAAGTATGTAGCAACGACATTTCAAAAATTGTGGATGGCCAGGCCCAATACAATTGTATGCCCAACGAAACGGGCGGTATTGTGGACGATTTGATTGTTTACAAATTTGAGGACGGAAAATATTTATTGGTTGTGAACGCTTCAAACATTGACAAGGATTGGGAGTGGATATCAAAACACAATACCATGGGCGCAGAAATGCGCAACCTTTCCGATGATTATTCGCTGTTGGCCATTCAAGGGCCAAAAGCTGTGGAAGCTATGCAATCACTTACATCTGAAGATTTGAGTGCCATAAAATTTTATCATTTTAAGGTAGCCGATTTTGCAGGCATAGCGCACGTAATTATAAGCGCAACTGGATATACCGGAAGTGGCGGTTTTGAAATTTATTGCAAGAATTCTGAAGTAGAACAAGTCTGGAACAAAGTGATGGAAGCAGGAAAGGATTTCGGGATAAGGCCGATTGGACTTGCCGCCCGCGACACGCTTAGGCTTGAAATGGGTTTCTGCCTTTACGGAAATGATATTAATGACACTACTTCGCCCTTGGAAGCAGGTCTGGGCTGGATAACAAAATTCACAAAGGATTTTATCAATTCTGAAAACCTGAAAAAGCAGAAAGAAGAAGGGGTAAAAAGAAAACTTATAGGTTTTGAGCTGAAGGAACGCGGCATCCCCCGCCACGATTATGAAATTGTTGATAAAGACGGAAAAAATATCGGCATAGTTACCAGTGGCACGATGGCACCTTCGTTAAACAAAGGTATCGGACTGGGTTATGTAACTACTGAAAATAGTGCGCCCGGTAGCGAAATATTTATTCAAATTAGAAACAAACCAGTTGCAGCAACGGTTGTAAAAACCCCATTTTATAAAGGTTAATGTTGAATTATCAAGCCATTTTAGAAGAAATACACACCTCCCTCAAAAAAACCAAAAATACGGGTGAAATTGCAAGTTATATTCCTGAATTGGCAAATGTTCCAAAAAACAAACTGGGAATTCACCTTCAATTGATTACCGGTGAAAACTATTCGGTGGGTGATGCTTCGGAGAAATTTTCGATCCAGAGTATTTCAAAAGTGCTTTCGCTTGCCAAAGCATTTCAATTGGTAGGAAATGATCTGTGGAAACGCGTGGATGTGGAGCCTTCCGGCAACCCGTTCAACCATCTTTCTCTTTTGGAACTTGAGGATGGCATCCCGAGAAATCCGTTGATCAATTCGGGAGCTATCGTAATTGCTGACGTACTGCTTTCGCACTTAAAAAATCCGAAGGAGGATTTTCTGAATTTTGTTCGGGAATTGACCCACGATGAAACCATTTCATATAACGAAAAAATAGCCGAATCTGAGCGTGTAACGGGTTTCAACAATTATGCAGCCGCCAATCTGTTGAAAGCCTACGGAAATCTTCAAAATAAAGTTGAGGACGTTTTGGATTTTTATTTCCATCAATGTTCCATAATGATGGATTGTAGGCAACTTACCAATGCCTTTTTCGTCTTTGCGCATAAAGGCAAATGTATAAAGGATGTGCAGCATTTAACTTCCAGCCAAGTAAAGCGAATCAACGCCATTATGCTTACCTGCGGTTTTTATGACGAAGCTGGTGAGTTTGCCTTTGAAGTGGGTTTGCCCGGCAAAAGTGGCGTGGGTGGCGGAATCGTGGCACTTTTACCGCACTGTTTTACCATTGCAACCTGGGCGCCGGCCCTCAACCCAAAAGGCAATTCATTTTTGGGAATGCAGGCCCTGGAGCAGTTTACAACAAAAACGAAACTGTCCATTTTTTAAAATGTGGAAGGGATTCTAATGAAGAAGAAAGAAAAAAAGCAACGTATTTTAATTTTGGGCGGTAGTGGCTTTATTGGCAACGCCCTCTACAAGGAGCTTCTCTCCTATTTTGAGGTGCACTGCACTTATTGTCAACAGCACGGGGCTTTTTCGGAGAATCAGGTATTCCATAATTTTTGTGTTGAAGAGGATTCCATGTTTTTGTTGCTGAATAGCATTGAGCCCACCGTTATCATTTCAGCAATTGACGGCGATTCACAAAATCAGCTGGTGGCCCACAGAGAAATTGCAAACTATGCCTTGCTCAACGCAGATTGTGCCGTTCTATATGTTTCTTCCGCTGAAGTTTTCGACGGAAAATTTGCGCATCCTTCCTATGAAAATGACGTTACCATTTCGCAAACCGAGAAGGGAAAACTGAAAATTTCAATTGAAAAATTGCTTTTGGAAACCATTCCGCTGCAAACAACCATTCTCAGATTACCACTGGTCCTTGGAATCAATTCGCCCGAGGTGTTGCATCTTCGCCAATGCATTCGTCACCAAGCCGCCTTTGAGGTGTACCCAAATTTGGTAATCACCGCAACCACGGTAAACAAAGTTTGCCAACAAGTGCATTATATCATCAACCAATCCCTGCGCGGAATTTTTCACTTGGCGAGCAACGATATGGTGCACCACGAAGATCTTTTTAGGGAAATCACTTCAAAAATAGGCGATAAAATGCCTATCTTTAAAAGTGTATTCAGCAGTAATGAGGATCAGTACAATGCGCTTCTTCCAAAGCACAACAAACTGCCGAAAACACATCAAATTACGGTTGCGGAGGTAATTGAGGAGTGCAGCCTAAACGAAGAAATAATGTCAATTAAGTAAAGCCGCAATTTATCGTGGCTCATATAAGTAAAGCTACGATATATCGTGGCTCAACAACTAAAATAATACCTATGAAAGCACTATCAGAAAAACAGATCAACGAGAAACTAAAGGAATTTGAAGGTTGGGATTACCACGAAGGTGCCCTGCATACCATTTTTGAGTTTGAGGATTTTAAGGAAGCCTTTTCGGCCATGACGCGCATTGCCTTTGAAGCCGAAAAACTACAGCACCACCCCGAATGGAGCAATGTTTACAATTCTTTGGAGATTTATCTTTCCACCCACGATGCCGATGGTGTTACCGAAAAGGATTTTGAACTGGCCAAAATTATTGACAATCTAATCGGTTAGAAATTTCCAATTACAGATACCAAATTCCAAAGGTTTTGCAATTTGGTTTTTGGATTTTTTTATATTTGAACCTTTTTTAAGAATAGAAAATAAAAAATAATAATAGATAATAATTTATGGGAAGAGCTTTTGAGTTTAGAAAAGCAAGGAAAATGAAGCGTTGGTCTGCAATGTCCAAGGCTTTTACGCGTATCGGAAAAGATATAGTAATGGCCGTGAAGGAAGGCGGTCCAGATCCGGATGCCAACTCCAGGTTACGCGCGGTAATCCAAAACGCAAAGGCAGTGAACATGCCCAAGGAAAACGTGGAGCGCGCCATAAAACGTGCGAGCGATAAAAGTTTGGGCGATTATAAGGAAGTGCTTTTTGAAGGCTACGCCCCTCACGGAATCGCAATTTTGATTGAAACTGCCACCGATAACAATACCCGCACGGTTGCAAACATCCGTAGTTATTTTAATAAATGTGATGGTAGTTTGGGAACTTCAGGCTCTGTGTCGTTTATGTTTGACCATACCTGTAATTTCCGCATAAACCCAGAAGGTCTTGATATTGAGGAACTGGAACTTGAGCTAATAGACCACGGAGTCGAGGAAATTTTTGAGGACGAAGATGGAATTATGATCTATGCGCCCTTCGAAAGTTTTGGCGCAATCCAGTCTTATTTGGAGGAAAACAAAATAGAAATCCTTTCCTCTGGCTTTGAACGTATTCCCCAAGTAACAAAAAAATTATCCGAAGAGCAGGCCGCAGACGTAGAAAAACTACTTGAGAAAATTGAAGAAGATGACGATGTTCAGAACGTTTATCACACTATGGAAGAGTCTTCTGAAGAATAATTCCATTTATCAGTTTAGAAATTATATTGAATTCAAAACCATTTGAAATTTACTTTGAGAAGATGCTATTCAAAAATAGCTATTTCACTTTTTTAAGAATATTCAGCTTTTTTTCCAACAATTCCTCTATAAAAAGAACGGAGTTTTAAAGTATCTTCGTCTATATTGCCCGTGGGATAAAAAGGTTCATTTATAATTACTTTTTTAGTAAGGTAATCAAAAGCAACGGCAATGATGGGCACGTTTGCCGCCAAAGCAATGTAATAATATCCCGTTTTCCAAACGGTTACTTTCTTTCGGGTGCCTTCGGGTGATAATGCCAGACGAAATTCCTCTTTTTTATTGAATATTTCCGTAATTGCCTCCACTTGGTTTTGTCCCGGGCTTCTATCCAAAGGCGCGCCACCCATCCATCGGAAATACCATCCAAAGGGCCATTTGAACAATTCCTTCTTCGCTATATAATTGATTTCGGTTTTGAGAATTTTTCTGGTAAAGGCACCAATGTAGAAATCGTGCCAACTAGTGTGAGGCACAACAATCACGACTGCTTTCTTAATTGACGGATCAAAGGATCCTTCAATCTTCCAGCCCATTAATTTTTCAAAGATGAATTTTGTTAGCCCCATTGAAATGGTATTCTTATTACATTCTCAGGTATAATTCCCTAAGCTTCTCTGGGGTAATTATTGTCTCCCAATCTGCTCCAAGGGCGTTTTCCCACAACGGAACCATTCCCAAGGCCACGGTAATCATCGTGTCCATTTGTTCCTTTGATAGGTTTTTACAGATGCCTTGTGGAATTTCAATGTTATGTTTCTCAACCATTTTCTTAAACAGCGCTACGTCTTTAGGATAGAATTCCTCCAAATGTTGAAACACGATACAATTGCCCACGCCGTGCTTGGTTCCCAAAACGTAGCCCAGACCGTAACTCATGGCGTGTGCCACCCCAACCTGCGAATAGGCAATGCTCATACCGCCGTGCCAGGATGCCATCATCAATTTAGCTCGTGATTCTTCTTCGGAAAGCGAATCGCCCAAGAAAATTTCCAAACAAAGATCGTACGCCTTCTCGCCGTAACTTTGGCTAAAGGCATTTAAAAAGGTACCGTTCAGCGATTCCACGCAATGAATAAAGCAATCCATACCGGTGTAAAACCATTGGTTTTTTGGAACGCCGATGGTTAAGTCCGGATCGAGAATAACTTGGTCAAAGGGTGTGAAATCACTATTGATGCCCAATTTACGTACGGGGCCAGTAAGCACGGTAGTACGGGAAACTTCTGCACCGGTACCAGAAATGGTTGGAATGCCAACGTGGTAAACGGCCTTCTGTTTTACCAAATCCCAACCTTGGTAATCGGCAGCGCTTCCCTTGTTTATTAGCATTATGGAAACGGCCTTAGCCAAATCCATTACAGTACCGCCCCCAATGCCGATAATGCCCGAGGGCGTATGGGTAAATTCGGATTTTATATCCTTTACCAAATCATCAACTTGTGATGTCTTTGGTTCTTCTTCCGCCGAAATGAATATCAATTTGTCATTAAAGCGAAGGTTAATCCGGTCTAAAATTTCAGCATTATCTTTAAACACATCATCCACCAAAAAAATAAACGGGGCATTTTCCTTTTTTTGTGAAGCCAGAATGGACGTAAGCTGGTCAAAACAGCCCGCACCGAATACCACTTTAGGCACCATCGGGAAATTCCGGAATTTATTGTTTACGGTATCCGGCTTCGTTTCCTTGAGCAATTTATTCGCCCGGGCAAGATCCTCCGGGGTATCTATTTCAACGCCGGCGGTGTTTGAAACTGCCATTTTTATATTTTTTCCGTATTCCAAATAGCGTATGCATTCTATCTTCTCTACCGCTTCCAGGGAGCGCATAGGCAAGTGATAAAAATCCATGATGGCCTGTTTGCGGAAGGCGTATATGCCCTTGTGCTTGTAATATTGAATCTCTACGTTTTTGTCGCGGGGATAGGGAATCGGCGACCGTGAAAAATAAAGCGCAAAGTTGTCTTTATCTACGATCACCTTTACGGTATTGGGATCGTTTATTTCCTTCCAATCATGAATTTCGGTCATTAAGGAAGCCAGGTCAATTTTATCCGCATCGGGTTCATTGAACACTGCCAAAACCTTTTCCAAACCCTCACGGCTCGTAAAAGGTTCGTCGCCCTGCACGTTTACCACAATGTCAATGTCCATATTTTCCACGGCCTCGGCAATACGGTCGCTTCCGCAGTCGTGTTCCTTTTGGCTCATAATGGCCTTGCCACCATTGGCCTCAATTTCCTGAAAAATCACCTCACTGTCCGTAACCACGTAAACTTCATCAAAGAGATTGGTTGCTTTTGCAGCCTCATAGGTTCTAACTATTACGGGCTTGCCAGCTAAGTCCTGCATCAGTTTTCCGGGGAATCGCGACGCACCGTATCGTGCGGGGATCATTGCTATTATTTTCAAGTCGAAGTTTTTAAAAATGATTTCAAAAATAAGAAGTTTAAGCGGGTGGCAATCTTTTTTTGCGAAGCTTTTTATAAAATCTGAATATTAGAAAAAACAAAAGCACAACAAGGATAAAGGCCAAAATAGGAATAAATATGGAAGCAAAGGCCAAAACGGTTGCAATGGCCGTTTCTACCGTGGCGAGAATGGGGTTCGCGGTGCCGGCCGTGGTGGCGGTTGACGTCAACCGTGCGGCCGAAGCATTACCTTTAATTGCCGCAGCCGTGCCCCCGCCCGCAATGATAGCCAAAGACCACGTAACCACGGGACTTAAATCTGTTATGGTTGCCACTAACACTAAGGTTCCCGCCAATGTGGCCAAGGGCAGGGAAATTGTGTCCAATAAATTATCTAACCAAGGAATATAGTATCCGAAAATTTCAACAGCGGTAGCAACTCCCATCGTTATAACTGCGGTAAGGCTTCCCAGCCATTGCCAGCTTTCATTTAAGGTAATAACCTCACAATATCCCGCCAAACTTAACACAAGCAGAGGCAAAAAAACGCGGAAACCGACGGCGGCCGCCAAGCCAATGCCCAAAAATAAGCTGATGAGGATTTCCAGATTTTCCATGAGCCACTAATCTACAAAAAATTCATCCTTGAAACCTATTAAATACAATTTTTCACGCGCACGGGTCACGGCTGTGTAAAGCCAGCGCAAGTATTCCTTATCGATGCCATTTGGAAGATAGGGCTGCTCCACAAAAACCGTATTCCACTGCCCTCCTTGCGATTTATGGCAGGTTATGGCGTAACTGAACTTTACCTGTAGCGCATTGAAATACTTATTATTCTTAACCGCCAAAAACTTTTTGTATTTGGATTTTTCCATCGCGTAATCCTTCATCACTTCTTGATACAGTTTGTTTGATTCATCATAAGTGAGCGATGGGCTTTCTGAAGTAAGCGTATCGAGTAAAAGCACTGTTTCCAAAGGTTTCATGTTTGGGTAATCCACCATTCGCATTTTCACTTCGGCAAAACGGAAGCCGTACAATTCCTTGAAAGCGAAAATTTCCAAAACCTCCACAATATCGCCGTTGGCAATAAATCCTACCTCGCTGGTATTGTCCACCCAAAAATAATTGTTTTTCACCACCATTAAATAATCGCCAGCGGAAAGTTCCGATTCCTGAAAGAGAATCCGTTCGCGGATGCTTTGATTGTATAGGTTTGCTCTTTTATTTGAACGGACAATTATTACGGTGTCCTCGTTTCCCAAGGCAGCATAACTATCGTTTATGGCGTCCATAATTTCCTGCCCGTCAACGGGGCGGATTACATCGGCGAAATTTACTCCCGAAAACTTAAATGCCTCGTAAAGTTCGTCGTCCAAACGCTCACGGATTCGGGTAGCATTTTCCAAAATACCACTATCCTTTTGTTGGCGCACCACTTCATCCAGTTCGAGTTTTATTACCTCGCGGTTGTATTGGTTCTCGAGCAGAAGCGGATCCAGCGCGGGACTGATATCCAAATGCACCGGTGGCAATTGTGCCGAATCGCCAATGAGCAGTAGCTTACAATTATTGCCGCTATATACATATTGCATCAAATCGTCCAGCAGGGAGCCATTTTCAAAAAGTTTTGAATCTTGGTTTATATCGGGAATCATCGAGGCCTCATCTACTATAAAAATAGTATCGCGATGTTTATTCTGCTGTAATGTGAAGGAAACGGAACCTTTTTCGCTTTTCGGAAAATATATTTTTTTGTGGATAGTAAAAGCTTGTCTATTTGAATAATTGCTAATAACCTTTGCCGCCCGTCCCGTTGGTGCCAATAGCACCGAACGCTTTTTTATTTTGGAAAGATTTTTCACCAAGGAACCCACAATCGTAGTCTTTCCGGTTCCCGCATATCCTTTTAACAAAAAGGTTTCATTTTTGTTTGTACCCAACACAAATTTTGCCAATAATTGAAGTGCAATATCCTGCTTTGCGGTTGTGTTATGTGGAAAATCATTTTTTAAATAACTGTAAAATTCTGATACATTCATCATTCGCTGCTGTCAATGAGGGTTTAAAGATAGGTATGATTTTTTCGGAATATACTTTTGTGAACAAAAAAAAATTGTAGATTTGCGATAGACCTTTTAGTAAAATCAACACTTAAATAATATCAATAATGAAATTAGTAATTCAGATTGTTCTTTGGATTGTCATCATCTTTTTGGGCTGGAAATTATGGAACTCGGTTATGGGCCCGGTGGAATTCAACAAAATTAAGGAAGCACGTTATGTTAAAGTAATTCAGAATTTGAAAGACATTCAGGCCGCAGAACTCGCCCACAAAGAGATCACGGGAAGTTTTACTGGCGATTGGGACAGTTTGATCAATTTTATTGACACCGCAAAGTTTGCCATTACCCAAAGACGTGATACCAGTTATGCCGATGTTGCAAAGAACAAGGCTTTTGGAATTAGCGAAGGTTATTTTATTGAAGAATCTCTTATAGATACTTTAGGATTCACTCCCGTTAAAGATTCCCTTTACGGAAGTACAAACAGATACAAAACAATGATGAATGTGCCCGTGGAAGGTGTTGACGCCAAATTTGACCTAAAAGCCGGGAAAATCACTAAAAACGACGCCACGTATTCCGTTTTTGAGGCAAAGGTTTCAAAAAAGGTAGTATTGGGAGACCTTGACAAAGATCTTTTAGCCCAGGAAATGCAGGTACAATCTGTTGATGGCGTTAATGGACCGGATATTAAAGTAGGTTCGCTGGAAGATGTTAATACTTCTGGAAACTGGCCAAAAATCTATGATGCAGCAAAAGAAAACTAACATACAAAATACAATTAATAATAGACTGTCCGTTCAAATCTCTTTGAACGGGCTTTCTTTTTTGGTGACAAATCCAGCAAGCGAAGAGCCTGTTTTCTTTTTGGAAAACGTGCTGGACCACAGCACTACACCTGAGGAGCTGTTAATGGAAATAGAAACCATTATGTTCAAAAATGAGATTTTGAATACTGCATTCGCTGAAGTTTCCGTCGTTTACTCCACTCCAGTCTATAGTTTGGTTCCCGCACCATTATTTGATGAAACCAAGGCCAGCGAATATTTAAAGTTCAATTCAAAAATATTGGCCAATGATTATATGGCGCACGATTTGGTTGAAAACCAAAACATCGTGGTGGTTTATGTGCCATTTATGAACATCAACAATTTCTTTTTTGAAAAGTACGGCTCTTTCAGCTACTACCATTCCGTTACCGTAATGCTAAAAACAATTTTAGAGGAGGAAAATTACTCACTTCCTAAAATATTCCTCCACTTTCAGAAAAACAGTTTTGATTGTATCGTTTTGAAAAACGGCAAACTTCAGCTTTGCAACAGCTATACCTATAAAACGCCCGAAGATTTTATCTATTATACGCTTTTCTGTATGGAACAGTTGCACTTGGATTCAGATAATATCCCGGTAATTCTTTGTGGCGAAATTGAAAAGGAGGATGACAACTTCAAAATTGCGTATACCTACATCCGCAATCTAGAATTTATGGATTCAAATTATACTGCAACAAGAAGCTTGGATAACGATAGGCCACACAACCATTTCATTCTAAAAAACGTAATTTAATGCGGATCATTTCGGGAACATATAAAGGAAGAAGATTAACGGCCCCTAAGAACTTGCCCGTGCGTCCCACGACCGATTTTGCGAAAGAGGCGCTTTTCAATATTTTGCGTGTTCGGTATTATTTTGATGAAATTGCTGTTTTGGATTTATATGCAGGAACGGGCAACATATGCTTTGAGTTTGCCTCTCGCGGCGTCCCCGCTATTACGGCGGTTGATGGGCATTTAGGATGCATCCAGTATATCAACAAGATTTCAGAAGAATTTGAATTCCCCATCAGCACCGTAAAATCTGATGTAAGCAAATATTTGGAGAAAGCTTCGGGCAACTATGATGTTATCTTTGCAGACCCTCCCTATGACTTTACAACCGAAGCATTAAAGAAGCTGGTGGAAGTAATTATGGCCAAATCTTTGTTGAATTCGGAAGGAATGCTTATTATTGAACACGCAAAACAAAATGATCTTTCCTCATTTCCCCATTTTGTAGAAGCTCGAAAATACGGAAGTTCCGTATTCAGTTTTTTTAATTAAAACATACACTTTTGTCGTTCACAAGCAAAACTATTGATTTAGGCTTTATTGTCATGGAACTAACCGAACACTGTGTTACTGCCACTGTGAAGGAAGGTGTTTTAATTAAATTAGAGCATATCGCTGCGCTCCACGAAGTATTTGCCGAATATTACTCCGAAAGAAGTTTTGGTTATATTGACAACCGAATAAACCAATACGCCATAAATCTAAATCCCGAACTCTACAATACTCGTTATGCCAAAATGGTTGGAATAGCCATTGTATGCTATACCGACAACTGTATCAAAAATGCAAATTTTGAAAAAACTTTCTATAATTGGCCCTTTGGCGTTTTTAAAGATTTGGATGAAGCAAAATCGTGGATTGAGAAATTAATTACCGAAGAAAAATAAAAAAATGCAGGCCTATAAGCCGGGTTCTGTCCCCCATTTAACATCGGGGCCTTATCATTTATCTAGACGTATGGTTACCCATACGCTCAATCTGCCTACCCTCCTGCATCGGGCGGGTACCCTCTAGCACAGGTTTACGTGGCATTTCACCGCATAGAGTTTACCTGATTTCACTACAGCATTACCTGTACATCCTTTCTGTTGCACTTGTCCTGAAATCCCCGCGAAGGCGGGGATCCCGACGGCCGTTAGCCGCTATGCTTCCCTTTGGTGTCCGGACTTTCCTCTCCCGAATTAACTTCGGCAGCGATAAGGCGGCCTGCTGCGCAAAAATACGTCAATGTTAATAAATATAGGAAAATACAAACAGCTATTTTTTAAAAACCCGTTGTACATCTTTATATTTGTTTCCGCACTATGGAACACTTCATTGTATCAGCCCGAAAGTATCGCCCCGCCGTTTTTAAAGACGTTGTTGGGCAACAGGCCATTACCAATACCTTGGAGAATGCCATAGAGAACAACCACCTTGCGCAGGCATTACTTTTTACGGGACCACGTGGCGTGGGTAAAACTACCTGTGCTCGAATTCTCGCAAAAAAAATAAATTCTGACGGCACCGAAAAGGAAGGCGAGGATTTCGCTTTCAATATTTTTGAACTGGATGCCGCTTCAAACAATTCAGTGGATGATATTCGGAATTTGATAGACCAGGTTCGAATCCCGCCACAAGTGGGAAAATACAAGGTTTATATTATTGACGAGGTCCATATGCTTTCCTCTGCGGCTTTCAACGCATTTTTAAAAACCTTGGAAGAACCGCCGAAGCACGCCATTTTTATCCTGGCTACTACTGAAAAGCACAAAATAATTCCCACGATTCTATCGCGCTGCCAGATTTTTGATTTTAGACGTATCGGCGTTCGCGATATTAAGGAACATTTGGCGGAAGTAGCAAAGGCAGAAAACATAGAAGCGGAAGACGACGCGCTGCACATCATCGCCCAAAAAGCGGATGGCGCCTTGCGTGACGCACTTTCCATTTTTGATAGGGTTGTTAGTTTCGCAGGAAAAAACCTTACCCGCGAGGCAGTTACCGAAAATCTGAACGTACTTGATTATACGTGGTATTTCCAAATAACCGATTTGCTTTTGGAAAACAACATTCCACAGGTTTTGGTTACATATAACGATATTCTTTCGAAAGGATTTGACGGCCATCATTTCATTATGGGCCTTGCCTCCCACTTCCGTGATTTGTTGGTTTGCAAGAACCAAGAAACCATCGATCTTTTGGAAGTTGGAGAACAGGTAAAAACAATGTATTTTGAGCAATCGCAAAAAACATCGCCACGGTTTTTAATTGAGGCCATAGACATCGCGAACACCTGCGATCTAAAATATAAAAACAGCCAAAACCAACGATTGCTCGTTGAGCTTTGTTTAATGCAGCTTGCTTCCCTGACCTTTCAGGGCGAAAAAAAAAACTCCAATAGCGGCCAGCGTTTCGTAATACCTCCCTCCTATTTTAAATCTGAAAAATTTACTTCGGAAAAAATAACTTCTGCCGGGAGTGTTGTGCCCCAAGCTGCGAAGAAAATCGAAACAGATCCCGATAGCTATCGGGACAAAGCCGAAAAAGAAATAGTACGCGAGCCTTCTGAAGAAATTGCTTCAAAGAATAAAATTTCCGAAGAGAATATTTCCGAAGAAAAAGCAAAGCAAAAACCAAATGGGGGCCAACCCGAAAAGGTAATCGAACGGCCACAGATCCTCGCGGAGCGCAATGCCAAAAAAGTTTCGGCCCTTTCGCTGAAAAGCATTCAAAAAAAGCAGGAAATAAAGCAGGAACTGGTTGCAAACCAACCCGATGCCGAAAACCTGCCGGTAACTGAATTTTCCGAAGAAGAAATGCAGGCGGCTTGGGACGAATATACCACAAACGTTGAAAGCGACGGCAAATACAATCTGCTTTCGCATTTAACGATGGGCGTGCCAAAATTGGATGGGTCCGTAATCCATCTTGAATTTCCCAACCAAACCATAAAAACTGAAGTGGAGCGTGCCAAGTATGAATTGCTCGGCTTTTTGCGCGAAAAACTTCAGAATTATGAAATAGACCTGGACATTACCGTGAACGAAACTGCTGAAAAACGGTATGCCTACACCACCCGCGAAAAATTTGAAAAAATGAAGGAGAAAAATCCGTTGATAGAAAAATTGCGGAGGGAATTTGATTTGGACGTTTAACCCCCCCTGTCCCCCTAAAGGGGGAACCGAAAAATCAGCAATCGTAAATCCGGAATCAAAAATCGTAAATCGTAAATCGTAAATCAAAATGCTTGGCTTAAAACTTCCCACAGACCCGCGCTGGGTAAACATCGTTGAAAAAAACATAGAAGACATTCTTACCGACCACGCTTGGTGCGAGCAGAAAGCAGCTTCCACAGCGGTTTCCTTGATTGTGAGCTTTCCGGAATATACCGAGCTTATTCAGGAAATGATTGCTTTGGTGAAAGAAGAAATAAGCCACTTCAAAATGGTACACGACAAAATCCTGGAGCGCGGCTGGGTTCTGGGGCGCGACCGAAAGGACGAGTATGTGCTGCAGATTGTCCAATTTTTCCCAAAAGGCGGAAGCAGAACCACACAATTAGTCCACAGATTACTTTATGCAGCCTTGATTGAAGCCCGAAGTTGCGAACGCTTTCGACTTTTAAGCGAGGAATTGGAAGACAAAGAATTGGCGGAATTCTACAGAAAACTAATGGTAAGTGAAGCAAACCATTATACGATGTTCCTCGGCTTTGCCCGCCAATACGGCGACCGGAAAGAAGTGGATCAAAAATGGAACGACCTGCTTTCTTTTGAAGCCGAAGTTATGAAGGACCTTGGCAAGCATCAATCAATACACGGGTAATTCCTTTTAAAGTTTTCGAAATGAAATTGAAAAGAAGAAGAAAACTGGTGAAATACGCTGATATTCTGGATAGACCCATTCGGTTCAACCCCTTTGTTTTTAGCCGCATGTTCCTTCTTTGGGCAGTTTTGGGCCTTTTCGGCGGATTGATTTCGGGCATCTATTGGGTAGTGCTAATGTTTCTTACCGATTTTCTGGGAGGCTATCAAGGATGGCTCGTTATTCCCATAATGGCCATTTGCGGACTATTGGCTGGATTGATTATCTACTTCATCGGGGATCCGGGTGAAATGCAGCTTATTGTGAACAATATCCGTTTCAACAAAGGGAAACTGGACCCAAAAAACAATCCTTCCATGATTTTATCTTCCCTGCTCTGTGTAGCTTCGGGCGGAAGTTTGGGGCCTGAAGCGCCCCTGGTACAAGTTACGGGTTCCACCGGCAGCTGGCTGGGAAAAATCTTCAGATTAAAAGGCGAGGAATTGCGCTCGCTTAGCATTGCCGGGATGGCATCGGGCTTTACGGCCTTGTTTGGCGCCCCACTTGGTGGAAGTCTCTTCGCTTTGGAAATACTGCACCATAAACACGCCGTGGAATATTACCAAGCCATCATTCCCGCGCTCGTGGCCAGTGGGTTCAGTTATATCGTATTTGCCCTTATCGTCCATTTGGGGTTGGGGCCTACGTGGCATTTACCGGCTTATGAGATGGCAACGGTTTTCGACTTTGCCTGGGCAATCTTTTTTGCGGTAATCGCAACTTTTGTAGGCTGGGGTTTTATATTCTGTACCAAATTCTTTAAAAATCTCTTTGGAAAACTTAAAACACCCATATACGTAAAAACCCTAATGGGAGGGCTACTGCTGGGAACGATTGCCTTTTATCTACCCATTACCCGATATTTCAGCCATTTCGAAATTGAGACCTTGCTCGTGGGCGATTTTACCATAAAATTTCTCGTGGCAGTGCTAATCTTTAAAATCATTGCCATCGCTATTACCGTAACCTCCGGGTGGCGCGGCGGGTTTATCATTCCGTTATTTTTCTGTGGTACCGCCCTCGGGTTGTTGATTCATACCATTTTTCCGTCCATCAATCTTTCGCTTACCATTGTAAGTTGTATGGCGGCCATAAACGCCTGCGTTACGCGAACGCCTATGAGCACCACCATTCTTTTGGCAACCTTAACTGGGTTTACCTATTTTATACCTATACTATTCGCAAGTTTGACCGGTTATTTCTTGGCGCCACGCATTCCTTTTATTGGAGCACAGATGGAGGAGAAGGAAAAAAAGGCTTTAAAAAATAAATAATTCAAAAAATATTCGAGATGGATAAAAAGACCCATTGGGAAACCGTCTATAAAACCAAAACCCCCGACCAGGTAAGTTGGACACAGGATGTGCCGCAACCTTCCTTGGATTTTATCGAGTCGTAAAACCTGGAGAAAAATGCCAAAATAATAGATGTGGGCGGCGGCGATAGCAAGCTTGTGGACCATTTGCTACATTACGGTTTTGAGAACGTGAGCGTACTGGATATTTCTGCCAAGGCGCTGGAACGGGCAAAAGAAAGATTGGGCGAGAAAGCGGAAAAAGTAACTTGGATTGTCGGTGATATTAGCGACTTTAAACCCACCGAAACCTATGACCTATGGCACGACAGGGCCACCTTTCATTTTTTAACCGAAGCGGAAGACATCGAGAAATACAGAAATATGGTACAAAATCACGTGCGGGGTTATTTGATTATTGGCACATTTTCTGAAAACGGACCCAAAAAATGCAGTGGACTTGAGATTTCACAATATACTGAAGAAAAATTGAGCGCAGTGATTGGCGAAGCATTCCAAAAAATCAACTGCTTGACGATAGACCATAAAACCCCGTTTGATACTTATCAGAACTTTCTGTTTTGTTCATTTCGAAAGAGATAAAAATACTTTGGTAAAGGCGTATTCCTTGGCTTTGTTCCTTTATCATTCTAATATTTTGTATTCTTGTAAGTTGAAATATAGGCCATGGTTGAACAGAAAGAGAACGGAAATTTTGAAAATGACAATCCTGCTTTAACTCGGGCAGGTTCCACTTCCCAAGAATCTTCCACTGTTAAGGAGCCTACCCCCGAAGCCAAACCCCAAATAGAAAAAAAATCATTTTTCGAAAGATGGAGCAACAGTAGATTTTGGTTGGTTCGTGGGTCTTATGTCGTTTTGCGGGCGGTCTGGACTGTGGTAATGGTCATCGGGGGTTTTATTGCCTGGTTAATCTCTCTTCTATTTATATGATTCGGCGGCTTCCGTTAAAATGGTTGCATCTGTATGTGCTGCTGTCGCTGGGTGTATTCTTATATGTGCAAGGATTAAAATATGTTTCGGGAATAGACAACAGTTGGGTTTTTCATCACCTTAATGATTTTTTAACCATTCCTATAGTGGCGACCCTTTGTTTGTGGGGTGTTTGGCTTGTTAAAAAAGACTTCGGCATTCGCCTGAATATTTTTACCATCCTCAGCTTGGTGGCGCTGTTTTCCATTTTTTTTGAATATTACCTGCCGCAGCAATCGCACCGCTATACTAGCGATATTTGGGATGTAGTCTGCTATTTTTTGGGAGGGTTTATTTTTTGGAGTTTGCAGAAATTGGGATAGGCTCTTTGGATTACCGAAGGGTTTGGGAACCCTTAGAAATATGAAATTTTATTTAAATAGATTACAGGCTTTGTATATATTTGGTTGACTGTGTTGAAGCCACCGGGTATGAAGGTTGGAAAATTTCGTATATATTTATGGTGTAATTTTTTTAAAAAAAGACGAGTCCATTAAAACAAATATCAGAGAAAGCAATTGAATTAGCTGATATTGAGTTTACTCAAAAGCAGACTAATCTTAAATGTTTAGGAACAAAACGTATGTCCGTAATATGAGAAAATCACTATACATTTTAATAATGTTTTTAAATATTGGAATCGTAAAAGCTGAATTACCAATTACTGCCCAATATCCTGACAAGATAACCTATAACGGTACTGAATACAGTTTAAATTCAAATCCGTTGGAGCCTTATTTTGAGAAAAATCCTGAGAATAGACCAGATATGGTATCGACTGCGCTCTGGCGCGGCTACGTTGGTCACTTCGAGATAATCGATAGCGAATTATACCTTATTGATATGACCAGACCAATTGGTTTCTATAAAGACGAAGAAGGGAATTCAAGGCAACAATGGATTTCAATCTATAAAAGGTAGTTTCCAAGACAAGATAAGGTTAAAATAGACTGGTTTACCGGGATTCTAATTCTTCCGTACGGCGACTTAGTTGAATACGTTCACCAAGGTTATGCATCACTTTATAGCCATTATTTGTTACTCGAAATTGAAAACGGTAGATTTAATGAATCACGAGAATACGGTTTCGAAGACTTTATCGAATTCAAACGACGTCAATTTAATGAATATAGAAAGACGAAAGAATACCAAAAATTATACGCTGATTTAAAAAAAAGTGATGAATCCATTGATGAATCATTTATTCAACAATTTATGCTTGATTTTGTGATAAATTATACATCAAATTTTCTGACGGAATAAATCTGTGGACTACAATAGTAACCCTTTCCCCACCGAATAATTCAAAAAAAATTTCATGCATTCGTTACAAAAAAATGGCCTTCCAAAAAAACTTTTAGCAGCCCACTTTAGGAATTAACCTCCACCTCTGCAGCCAGTTTTTCATTATAAAGGCTTTTTACAATGCCATCGCTTAGCCCAATCTTTGGGACATATACGTTTTTTGCCTTGCTCCATTTCATCGCCGAAAGATAGATGCGCGTAGCCGGGATTACCACATCGGCGCGGTCTGGGTTCATATCCAGTTCGGTGATGCGCTCTTCATAGGTAAGCGATTTCATCAGTTCATAATAGGAAGAGAGATATAAGTAGCTAAGTGGCTTGCCTATCTTCTTTCCGCTCTTTTTGAAAATGGTATTGATATTTCCGCCGCTGCCTATCATGGCAACTTTTTTAAAACCTTTCGTTTCCCTTTTAATCCAAGCTTCCATCTCGTCCCAAATGCGTTCATCTACTTGGCCTTCCAGCATACGCACCGTGCCCAGTTTAAAACTCTTGGACGATACATTGGCGCCATTGGCAAAGACGGTAAGCTCGGTACTGCCACCGCCCACGTCCACATACAGAAAGACCTTATCATCCTGTATCAGGTTCTTTAAATCGGTAGAAGCTATTATAGCGGCCTCGTCCTTTCCATCAATGATGTTTATGGATATACCGCTTTTTTGTTCGATTGTCTGCGCTATTTCGCTTCCGTTGGATGCTTCCCGCATTGCCGAGGTGGCACAGGCCCGAAACCGTTTTACGTTATGCGTTTTCATCAGGAGCCGGAACGCTTGCATGGCATCTATCATTCTGTGGGCGCTGTTTTCAGAAATTTTTCCCTCCAAGAAAACCTCTGCTCCCAACCGTATGGGCACCCGGACCAGAGATGTTTTTTTGAAAATGGTGTCTCTTTCTTTTTGCTCAATCACGGTTACCACCAGCAAACGGATGGCATTACTGCCAATATCTACCGCACCGTATTTTTCTATTTTCAACAAAGCTATTTTACTTCAAGTTTCTTTAAATAATAATCATACATTTTAAACTGCGACCGTACGGGCGGCTTGTTGTTCTTTACGTAAGCATTGTCATTCTTAATACTTATTACGCGCGCCTTAACGTTATCGCGCCAGCCTATTTCAAAATTTTCGAGAATTTCCTTCTTTATACCTTCATCGTAAATGGGGCAGGAAATTTCTACCCTATTATCTAGGTTTCTTCCCATAAAATCGGCCGAAGAAATATATACTTTCGGATTGCCGCCATTCTCAAAAATAAACAACCGTGGATGCTCCAGAAATTTTCCTACAATACTGATGGCCTCTATATTTTCACTCATGCCTTCCACGCCGGGAATCAAACAACAAATGCCGCGCACTATCATTTTTATCTTTACCCCTGCCCGGCTCGCTTCATAAAGCTTGTCGATCATTTTGTAATCTGATAGACTGTTAAGCTTCAACTTAATTCCGCTAGGGAGTCCTGCTTTTTTGTTTTTTATTTCAGTGTCTATCAAATGATAGATGGCCTTGCGAGTATAATGGGGCGAAACAATTAAATGATTGTATTTACGCACTAGATAATTCACTTCAAAAAACTCAAACACCTTGTTTATTTCCTTGCAAATTCTCTGGTCTGCGGTAAATAGGGTGTAATCGGTATAAAGCCGAGCAGTAGATTCATTGAAGTTTCCAGTACTTAAAATTCCGTAGCGAATGGTTTTGTTGTTTTCTACCCTTTCCACCAAACACGCCTTGCAGTGCACCTTCAATCCTTTTACTCCAAAAATAAGACGAATGTCCTCGCTTTGGAGCAGTTCAGCATATTCTATATTTGCTTCTTCGTCAAAACGCGCCTGCAGTTCTATTTGAACGGTTACATCTTTCCCGTTTTTCTTTGCGTTTATAAGCGAACTGGCAATGTGCGAAACTTCCGCCAGACGGTAAATGGTAATCTTGATGGATTTCACCTTTGGATCCAGCGCCGCCTCCCGCAAGAATTTAATTACATACATAAAGGTTTGGTAGGGGGCATGCAAGAGGTAATCCTTTTCGGCAATTTTATCAAACAAGCTTCCTTGCAGGCTTAGTCCCGGAATGGGTAATGGTTCTTTATGTTCGTATTGCAGATCGGGCCTTCCCAAACGGGGAAAATTCATATAGTCACGACGGTTATGGTACCGCCCTCCGGGAATAATACTGTCGGTTTTGTCGATGCCCATCTTATTCAGTAAAAACTGAAGTGTTTTCTTATCGATGCTTTTATCATAGACAAAACGCACGGGATCGCCCACGCTCCTATTTTTTACACTTTTTGAAATCTTATCAATAAAGCTGCGGCTTAGGTCGCTATCAATGTCCAGTTCGGCATCCCTAGTAATCTTAATCATATGTGCCGAAATGGTTTCATATTTAAAAATGCTGAAAATGTTGTGAAGGCAATGGCGAATAAGATCGTCAAGAATGATTACATATTGCTTTTCCCCTTGCGGCGGAAGCACTACGAAACGGTCAATGGTGCGGGGGATTTCTATAAGTGCATAATTGTGTTTTGCCTCAAAAGTATCGTCCTCCTTGCTCATCACCATTGTTACGGCAAGATAGGCGGCACTATCGCGCAGACTGGGGAATTCATCGAGTTCGCCAATCATAATCGTCATCATTGCTGGACTCACATAGCGCACAAAATATTCAGAAATAAACTTGCTTTGGTCTGGGGTAATTTCTCTTTCGTTTATGATGAAGATATTCTCCTTTCGCAGTTCCTTTTGGATATTGCTGAGAATATTCAAACTGTGTGCCTGCTGGTCTATAACCGTAAGAGTTATTTCCTCCAAAAGATCTTTTGCGGAAATACCACCCAAAAAGCTCCTGCCCGTTTTTCCGGCCTCCACAATTCTTCTGATGGTGGCGTAGCGCACCTTAAAGAACTCATCGAGATTGTTAGAAAAAATACCCAAAAACCGAAGTCTTTCCAATAGTGGCAGTTTCTTATCGTTCGCTTCCTGCAAAACCCGGGCATTAAACTGTAACCAGCTTAACTCCCTGTTGTTGTATTGATTGCGAACTTGGGTATGTGTATCAATTTTTTCGGTCATTATTTGAGATCCCTTGGGAAAATAGTTTTAACGGTTTCACCCGTAGTTATATCGCTCCATTTTTTTTCGTCAAACTGCAACATTACAAAACCACAGGTTGGAACATTGTCAATATAGCGGTTTCCGAGCATATTTGCAACGGATGTAAAAGCGTGATTGTGGCCAACAATCATTATTTTATCGAGACTATCCGGCAGTGATTTTATAATTCTCATTACATTTTGCCCGCTAAAATCATAGAGGTCGTGATTGGTTTCAAAGTTAGTCTCGTCTATTTCCAGTGCGTCCTTAAAAAAATGTGCGGTGGAAAGCGCGCGTGTGGCATCGCTAGTGATAATCCGTTGGGGCGGGTCAATTTCCTTTGCTACTTTTTTGGAAACCAATTTGCCGTCACGTTCACCCCTACCCTTCAACGGGCGCTTGTGGTCTTCCACATCGTGCTTCCAGGATGATTTTGCGTGGCGGACTAAGTATAATGTCTTCATAAAATTGTTTCTATTTTTTGTTTCTGGTTTCAAGTTTCTCGTTTCAGGTGTAGTAGGTGTACTTGGAATTTGATATTTGATATTTGGATTTTGGAATTTGGAATTTGGAATTTTTAAACCTAGGGCGCCAAACGTTCAATCACCCAATCGTTGCCCTTCATAGTATAACGAATCCTGTCGTGAAGCCGATTGGGCCTGCCCTGCCAAAATTCTATGGAAATAGGTTTCACCAAAAAACCGCCCCAATCTTCAGGCTTGGGAACTTCTTTATTTTCGTATTTCTTTTCGAGTTCAGCGAGATTTTTTTCCAGAACCTCTCGGGAAGCTACGACTTCACTTTGGTGCGAAACCGCTGCGCCCAATTGGCTTCCCTTGGGCCTTGAATGAAAATAATTGGTCGAATCTGCTACCGAGGTTTTTTCCGCAGTTCCTTTTATGATAATCTGCCGCTCCATATTTGGCCAAAAAAAAGAAAGCGAGACCCTGTTGTTATTGGCTATGGATTTGCCTTTTTCGCTGTTGTAATTGGTGTAAAAATAGAAGCCGTATTCGTCATATTTTTTTAACAGCACTACGCGCCCCTTTGGAAAACCATCGGTGCCGATTGTGGAAATTGTCATAGCATTTACTTCATCCACACCCCCGCTATCTTTCACCTCAAAAAACCAAGTTCGGAACTGTTGCATCGGGTTTTCGTCAACGGTTTCTTCGGAAAGGATTCCTTTTTCGTAGGATTTTCGGTAATCGTGAAGCTTTTCGGCCATTGCTCAAGTTTTAACGCAAGTTAAGAGTTTTAACGAAGCTATAAAACAGTGGCTTATTAAATATGTATTAAAATTTTTGATGCTGGGTGCTGGGTGCGGGGTGCGGGGTGCGGGGTGCTTTGGATGCTATATTTTGTGTTGTTTTTGAAAAAACATCAACTTTGAAACAACTTCGATTTCGTCCCGACAGCTATCGGGATCAATTTAAAAAGCAAATACTTTTCCGTCCTCTGCCAATTCCACATTATCAAATACCTCCTGCGCCTCTCTTCGGAAAAGCTCCAAATTGCCGTAACGTCCGGAATAATGCCCAAGGATTAAAGTGCCAACCTTTGCCTTTCGCGCAATTACGCCCGCTTCCTTTGCGGTGCTGTGCTTGGTTTTTTCGCAGAGATGGTGGTGTTCTTCCAAAAAGGTGGATTCGTGGTACAGAACCGTCGCGTTTTCAATTTGTGGCACTATTTCAGGATAATAGGCCGTATCGCTGCAATAGGCGTAACTTTTTGGCGGTGGTGGGTCAAAAGTTATTTCTTTATTGGGAATGAGCTTTCCATCCCTATTCTCAACATCAAAGCCCTGTTTTATTTTGTTGTAATAACTTAAATCGATATTGAGCTTTCGGGCTTTTTCTATATCTAATTTTCGGTCATCAAGTTTTTCTTTGAAAAGAAATCCGTTGGTATAAACCCTGTGGTCCAATGGGATGGTTTCCACAGAAACTTTATCATCCTCAAAAATGAGCTGTGGCGTTGTTTCTTCCAATTCGTGAAAATACAGCGAATAGTTTGTGTAGGCTTTCCCCAGTTTAAGCAGCAGTAATATTGCCTGCTTTATGCCCTTCGGCCCGTAAATGTGCAGCTCTGCCTCCCTTCCCAAAAGCAGAAAAGTGGAAATAAGTCCCACCAAACCATAAAAATGGTCGCCGTGCAAATGTGAAATAAAAATATGCCGAATCCGCGAGAATTTCACCCTGTATTTCCGAAGCTGCATTTGGGTGCCCTCGCCGCAATCAATCAAAAACAAATGCCCCTTTATCTCCAACACCTGCGCCGTTGGGTGCGCGGAGGCTGTGGGCGTGGCAGAATGGCATCCGAGGATTGTTAGTTTCATTTTAAGTATTCAGTCGCAGTTGCAGTTTGCAGTCGCGACTTTTAGTCTCAGTTTGCGGTAAACGTAACAACTGTGACTGTTTACTGCGACTGCTAACTTTTTTAAAATCCCAGATCTCTTTCAATTTCTTCCATTTCAATAATATCGCCCGCTTCCTGTAGGGTTGGTACCACTATCATTTCAAAAGGAACGTCGTCAAAATCGATAGCGTCGTTCACAATTACAAAGGATTGCTTGGTTTTGCGGTGAAGGTTGGATGTTTTAAGAAACTGCAATAATTGCGGAAGTTCCAAATCTTCGTATTTCAAAAGATTCAAAACTACATTTTGCCCTTTGTATTTGGAAGGCACTTGGCTCTCAATAAACGAGGCAAAGTCAATAATATCGTCCTTTTCATCTTCAAGGACCACGAAATTAGGGTGATTCTCAATCTTCATAATATTGCCCGCGCAGGCGAGTATCTCTTTTAATTAATGTTTTCAGGATGTTTTATTTTTGAAGCCAATAAATAGATTACCGCCATACGTATGGCAACGCCGTTCTGTACTTGTTCCAAAATTATGGATTGTTTGCTGTCCGCCACATCGCTGGTAATTTCCACGCCGCGGTTTATCGGGCCAGGGTGCATCACAACAATTTCTTTGTTTAGTGAATCGAGCAGTTGTTTGTTTAATCCGAATTGCTGCGTATATTCCCTCGTAGTTGGGAAATAGCTGATGTCCATCCGCTCGTTCTGCACGCGCAGCATATTTGCCACATCGCACCATTCCAACGCGTTGCGAAGGTTCGTTTCAACACCAACGTCAAGTTTTTCCATATATTTAGGAATAAGCGTTTTAGGGCCACATACCTTAACGGTCGCTCCAAGTTTTTGTAGAGCGAAAATATTCGACAACGCAACCCGTGAATGAAGAATATCTCCTACAATTACAACCTTTTTTCCAGCCACATCGCCCAGCTTTTCACGAATGGAATAGCTGTCCAACAATGCTTGGGTGGGATGTTCGTGGGCACCGTCGCCAGCGTTGATAATACTTGCGTTTACATGCTTTGAAAGAAATACGCCCGCGCCCGGATTGGGGTGGCGCATCACCACCATATCCACTTTCATTGAAAGGATGTTGTTTACGGTATCAATTAGCGTTTCACCTTTGGTAACGGAGGAACTCGAAGAAGCGAAGTTTATAACGTCTGCGGAAAGCCTTTTCTCTGCAAGTTCAAAGGAAAGTTTGGTACGCGTACTGTTTTCAAAAAAGAGATTGGCAATGGTAATGTCGCGAAGCGAGGGAACTTTTTTGATGGGCCGATTGATTACTTCCTTAAAATGGTCTGCCGTTTCGAAGATGAGTTGGATATCGGCTTCGGTGATGTATTTTATTCCCAGTAAGTGGTTTACACTTAGTTCCATTTTTTGGTTTCAGGTTTCAAGTTGCAGGTTTCAGGTTTCAGGTTTCTGAAATGTAGAGTACTAAATAAGGTTGACCTTTTTTGAAGTTGGTTATTTAATTTAAAGTTACTAATTCTTTTTTCATTTTTATTTCCTTTTCAAATTGTACGGGAGTTTTATGGTTGATTGAACTATGGGGTTTTTCATGGTTGTACATATATACTGCTTTATTTAAACTTCTTACTAATCCTTCAAAACCTATGGGGTTATATCCTTTCAGATAGTTGTTCTTTATAGTGCCATTGATCCGCTCCGCATGGGGATTCTCATAGACGTTCACACACATACTGTTCCTTAATCGCCCCTCTGTA
>NZ_JSVU01000007.1 GCF_000952855.1 Aequorivita vladivostokensis
ACAGAGGGGCGATTAAGGAACAGTATGTGTGTGAACGTCTATGAGAATCCCCATGCGGAGCGGATCAATGGCACTATAAAGAACAACTATCTGAAAGGATATAACCCCATAGGTTTTGAAGGATTAGTAAGAAGTTTAAATAAAGCAGTATATATGTACAACCATGAAAAACCCCATAGTTCAATCAACCATAAAACTCCCGTACAATTTGAAAAGGAAATAAAAATGAAAAAAGAATTAGTAACTTTAAATTAAATAACCAACTTCAAAAAAGGTCAACCTTATTTAGTACTCTACAAGTTTGCAACCTGCAACCTGCAACCTGCAACCTGCAACTTGAAACTTGAAACTTGAAACCAGAAACCAGAAACTATTCAATGAAAATTCACTTCATAGCCATTGGCGGCAGCGCGATGCACAATCTTGCATTGGCATTATATCAAAAAGGAGATACGGTAACCGGAAGCGACGATGAGGTTTTTGAGCCTTCAAAAAGTAGGTTGAAAAACAAAGGCTTGTTGCCCGAAAAAGAAGGCTGGTTTCCCGAAAAACTGACTTCGGAAATTGATGCCGTTATCCTCGGAATGCACGCCAAAGCAGACAACCCCGAACTTTTAAGGGCGAAGGAACTCGGATTAAAAATCTACAGTTATCCCGAATTTCTTTACGAACAGTCCAAAACCAAAACCCGCGTGGTCATTGGCGGTTCGCACGGGAAAACCACAATCACCTCCATGATTCTGCACGTAATGAACTATCACGGAAAGGATGTGGATTATATGGTGGGAGCCCAATTGGAAGGGTTTGATACGATGGTGAAAATTACCGACGACAATGATTTTATGGTCATTGAAGGCGATGAATATCTTTCCTCGCCCATAGACCGTCGCCCAAAATTTCACCTTTACAAACCGAATATTGCCTTGCTGAGCGGCATTGCTTGGGACCACATCAACGTTTTTCCAACCTATGAAAACTATGTGGAACAGTTTGAAATTTTTCTGAAGGAAATAACCAACGGTGGCGCAATAATTTACAATGAAGAAGACGCCGAGGTAAAACGCGTTGTGGAAGCAGCGACATATCCCATAAAAAAATATCCGTACCAAACTCCCGAATATTCCTTGGAAAACGGAACCACGCTTTTGGAAACTCCCGAAGGCCCAATGCCTGTTGAAATCTTCGGAAAACACAATTTAAACAATCTTGAGGGCGCCCGCTGGATTTGCCAATTGATGGGCGTGGATGCCGAAGATTTTTACGAAGCCATTGCAACGTTTAAAGGCGCCAGCAAACGACTTGAAAAAATTGCCGAAACCAAGACCGCGGTGGCGTATAAAGATTACGCACATTCGCCCAGTAAAGTAAAAGCAACTACCCAGGCCGTAAAAAACCAATACCCCGACAGAAAGCTTATCGCGTGTTTGGAACTGCACACCTACAGCAGCTTAAATCCGGAATTTTTAAAAGAATACAAAGGCACATTGGACGCTGCCGATAGTGCTGTGGTTTTTTATTCGCCACACGCAGTGATGATTAAACAGTTGGAAGAAATAAAAGGCGAACAAATTGAGGAGGCATTTGAGCGAGATGATTTGGTAGTTTTTACAAATCCAGCAGATTTTAAAACCTATCTTTTTTCGCAGGATTATGACAATACCTGTCTGCTATTGATGAGCAGTGGGAATTATGGTGGGTTGAATTTTGAGGAGGTAAAGGGATATGTTGAAAAGAAGTAAGACCGCTGCGCTATAAGACATAGGACTTAAGACTCTGTTAACAGGAATTTCGTCTTACGTCCTTTGTCCTAAAGCCTTATGTCATTTTCTTGTAAATTTCTTCAATAAATATTGAAACGTCCTTCTGGGAATTTCGCTTTAATTCCTCCTTCGCATTCTCAAAATCCTGCGAATTTTTATCCTGCGAAAGCTTAAATTTCCCTTCCCAATTAGTGATTTCAATTTCAAATGCTTGAATGTAATCTATCAAACGCTCCATTCTCGGATCGTCTTGTTTTAGAATGAAATTTCGTTCTTTGCCTTCCAGAAATTTAGTCATATCCACCATGGTTTGCTTTATCGCTTCTGGCTCATTTATAAGTTGAAGTTTTCCTGTGACGTGCACTATAATATAATTCCAAGTTGGCAATTGGGGCGTAGTGTAAATGCTTGGCGAAATATAAGTATCGGGACCTTTAAACACGACGGTAACTTCTGCGCCATCTTTTAAAGTTCCCATTTGCGGATTGCTTCGGTCTAGGTGTGCGACCAGTTTTTTGGAAGTTTCATTGTAAATAAAAGGTATGTGCGTTACAAACGGTTTTCCATCCTTCGCAGTAACCAGCATTCCCAACGGAAAATGTTTTAGTACCGAAATCATTTTTTCAATATCGTGGCTTTGGTGGTGCGGCGGTGGATACATTTTGATTTACGATTTACGATTTACCATTTTTGATTTACAATTTACGATTGCTGATTTTTGATTGCTGAGTGGACAAACACTGTGGTCCTCTTTGCCTACTCTGTGGTTCTCTGTGGTAAAACTATTGCACAAAGTTGCACAAAGATTCTCAAAGTTTCACAAAGTATTTATGCTTTGGAAGTCAATGATTTAAAAAACACAAACCCAAACCCCAAAAAAAGCATCAAATGGAATGGGAATAGCCCGAAATCGCCACCTTGGTCGCCCACAACGAAGGCGCTGTACATTCCAAAGGCAAAATAGAGCATCAAAACTCCTTCTATAATCACGTTTGGCGATATGTTTTTGGTGAGGTATTTATTGCCTTTCCAACCATTTTTCAGCGCTCCAATGTTAAATTTGGGCGTACGGATAAATTCGCTTTTCTTCCCAAAATGGCCTTCCAAAACCGCAATTGAGTTGTGAAGCGAAAATCCCATTGCTATTGAAAAGAAGGTAAAAAACATTGCCGTGTATTTCAGAAAATGTTTGAATCCGCCGCCATAAATACTTTTGTAGGTAAACCAATAGCAGATAAAAAAGATAAGCGTGCTTATCACGAAAAAGCTCATAACGTAGAAATAGAGCTTCAAATGCTCGTATTCGTTTTTGATGTAAAGCATCGGGATGCTCAAGATTGCCACTATCAAAATGTTCAAAAACATAGTGCTGTTCAGCAAATGCAGAAAACTGTGCATCTTGGTTTTAAGGGAAATATCCCTACTTTTAAAAACGCGCCAAGCCATTTTCTGAAAGTTTTCCGCGCCGCCTTTGTTCCATCGGAATTGTTGCGAACGCGCAGCACTAATAACCACAGGAAGCTCCGCCGGCGTTTCTACTTCTTCCAAATATTTAAATTTCCAGTTTTTAAGTTGTGCGCGATAGCTGAGGTCGAGGTCTTCGGTAAGCGTGTCGCCCTCCCAATTGCCGGCATCGAGGATGCATTCTTTGCGCCAAACGCCCGCCGTGCCGTTGAAATTTATAAAATGTCCCTTGCTGTTTCGGCCCACTTGTTCCAAAGTGAAATGCGCGTCGAGTGCAAAAGCCTGCACGCGGGTGAGTATCGAATAATCGCGATTTAAGTGCCCCCAACGGGTCTGTACGACGCCTATTTCGGGGTCTTTAAAATAAGGGATGGTATTTTTCAACCAGTTTTTCTTCGGAAGAAAATCTGCATCAAAAATTGCGATATAATCGCCTTTAGCGGTCTTTAAACCTTCCTTTAGCGCGCCGGCCTTAAAACCTTCACGGTTTTTCCGGGTTACGTGCTGAATGTCCAAACCCGTTTTTCGGAGTTCTTTTATATGAATTGCGGTCTCTTCAAAAGACTCGTCGGTGCTGTCGTCCAGCACTTGTATTTCCAGTTTCTTCTTCGGATAATCAATTTCTGAAATATTGTCCAACAGGCGTTGCATAACATACAATTCGTTATAAACTGGCAATTGGATGGTTACGTAGGGAATTTCTTCTTCTTTTGAAAAATCGAAAGTCGGTGCGTTTTTGTGGTGTTTTCGGGCACTTAGATAATTGAACAGCAAATTGAGTTGCGCCAAAGCGTACATAAAAATGAGGAGCAGGGCAACGGAATAAACGGCAATGATTATTGATTCAAGAATCATTTTTTGAAACTGTATTTAAAGATCCAGCTTAGGATTTTTACGCCCGCAAAGATAGCACCTTTTACGGTACCCGAAACTTTTGAGGTGCCAATGCGGTTTTTGTATTTTACGGGTACTTCCACGTAGGTAAATTTCTTTTTTAACACTTTTAGCTGCATTTCCACGGTCCAGCCGTAGGTTTTGTCCTCCATATTTAGGGCGAGCAATTTATCGTATTTAATGGCGCGAAAAGGCCCAAGATCCGTAAATTTTGAGTTGAAAAAAAGTTTCATCAGCCTGGTTGCCAATGCGTTTCCGAAGCGCTGCGGAAAAGTCATCGAACCAGCTTCCCGCAATGCTTTTACGCGTGCGCCCACCACAAAATCTATGTCATCCTCTAAAATGGGGGCAACTATTTTTGTCAATTCCGAAGGGTAATCGCTGTAATCGCCATCGAGAAAAACTATGATTTCAGGTTTTATGTCTTCTTCTGAAATGTATTCCATCCCTTTCAAACAAGCATTGCCATAGCCAGCTTTGGGTTGAAAGAGTACTGTTGCGCCTGCATTTTTAGCAATTTCCGAAGTATTGTCCGTAGAATTATTATTGACCACAATTATTTCTGAAACGATGTTTGGAATTTCGGCAATCACTTTCCCTATCGAGGCTTCTTCGTTATAGGCGGGAATTATTACTTTAATGTTTTGTTCCATTTGGAAGGTAAAAATGAGACCTCACAGGTCTTGGAGACCTGTGAGGTCTTTGCATTATTTTTCGAATGCGAATTTCAGAAAAATAAACTTTAAATTGTAGCTAATTGCAAATTCAAAATTCATACTTAACCTTGGAAAATTTCTGGCTCCATCTGGGCAATTGGGTTTTTATCGTTTTTCATACGGTGCTTATTGTTTTTAATCTTTTTGGTTGGATTTTTCTGAAGACCCGAAAATTACATCTTTTCACTTTGGCGGTTACCCTTTTTTCGTGGCTCGTGCTTGGCATTTGGAAAGGTTTTGGCTACTGCTTCCTCACCGATTGGCATTACGACATCCTGCGCAAATTGGGAAAAACCAACCTTCCGAATAGTTATATAACCTTTTTGGTGGAAAACCTTTCGGGCTGGCGGCCGGATGCACAACTCGTGGAAATTTTGACCTTGGTTTTCACGTTGCTGGCCTTAATTTGTTCGCTTTGGGTGAACTTTTTCAACAGAAAAAAGAACAATTTTTTCACTGACCTCTGAAACTGCGACTGAAAACCAATCAATTATTCACATATTTCATCAAATCCACATCATTTCCCAAAAGAATTTCGTTGGAATCAATTCGTTTTTCCAGTGGCCCGTTTTCAAGTTTCAAAACCCCGCGCGGACAAACTGCCGAGCAGATTCCGCAGCCCACACAGCTGGAACGCACAATATTTTCGCCCTTTTGAGCATAGGTGCGTACATCAATTCCCATTTCGCAATAGGTGGAACAATTGCCACAACTAATGCATTGCCCACCGTTGGTAGTAATTCTGAAACGCGAAAAAAGCCGTTGCTGAAAACCCAAAATGGCAGCCATCGGGCAACCGAACCGGCACCAAACACGGCTTCCGAAGATTGGGTAAAATCCTACGCCAATCACCCCGCTAAAAACGGCGCCTATTAAAAAGCCATAGCTTTGGCGAAGGGTTTCGGCTTCAAATAGAAACAGGGTTTTTCCTGAAAAATAGTGAAACCCGATCAACCAAATAATAATCACGAAATAACCGATTGCCCCGTAACGGGCGTCTTTTTGCAATTCCTCCCTTTTAAAAATAAAGGTTCCCGCAAAAACGGCGGTTAAGATTACTGCCACGGAAATTAGGAATACGTCTTTCGTCAACCAATATTTTGAACTGTCATCGTCCAAATAACTGTGCACCACCGCCGTGGTCATCAAAACCACAAACACCAGCACGCTGTGGATTACCCAGCGTTCCACCTTCCAGGCTATTTGCCGTTTGTCGCTCAAATGCCGAAACGGATCGCCGGCGGTTTCTGCCAATCCCCCGCAACCGCACACCCAACTACAGTACCAACGTTTGCCATATTTATAGGTTAAAATTGGCGTGATTATAAAAATGGAGAGGATGCCAAAAATCAATAACGCCAAGCCAATATCTCCGGCGGAAATAAACTGATCTACCCGGTATTGCTCAAAATTGTAGTAATTGAGCGGCCAGATGTTTTTAAGGTCGTAATAGGGCAGGGAAAAGGATTCACTGTTCAGCCGTTGCATCAATTCCGGAATCAGAAACGCAAACCCCAACTGGAAAAACATCACGGAATAGGTTCGCAGTTTTTCGTATTTGTTGTGGCGGTATTTTAAGATGAATTTAATTCCAAAAGCCAAAATAGCCAGCGTATAAAGCGTTCCGTAAACAAACCATTGACTCGCGGGGCCGCCATTCAGCAACTGGCTCAAAGGGTCAAAAAGCGCTACCAAGCCTTTGTTGTCGCCATCCTGTACCAAGCCCAAATACTGCGGAAACCAATAGAGCACCACGTAAAATAAAGTAAGGGTAATGCCCAAAACCCATGCCCAAAATCCTTTGGAAGTAAGCGACTTAAAATATACGCCGTCGTTTTTAATCCCTTCGTGTTTGTTGCGGTAGGCAGCAATTGAAAACCAAACCGTACCGCCGCCAATGGCGATTAATGAGGCGGTAAGCCAAAGGGTTTTATTGGGAAAATTTATATTGAATAACGCCAAAAAAAGCACCGCTAAACCTATCAACCCGATGGCCGATGCAAGTTTTTGCTGGGTGTTTATCGTTTTTGGCGGTTCGCCCGTAAGCGACATATTTCTTTGGACCGTACTCATGTTTGTCGTTTTTTAAAGAATTAGTGATTGCGGGACCAGACCTCACAGGTCTTCAAGACCTGTGAGGTCTTACTCCAAACTAAAACTTTCATCTATTTCAAAATTTTTCGTTTGGTGGACATATTTATAGTTTTCTTTATCTCCAAATTGATTTAAAACAAACTCCCTATCCAATAGTGTTTCTCGATCTGAAAGAAAAGAATTGTAGGACGAATATTTATACTTTGCAAAATCTACTTCAAATCCGTGATGGGTTGGATTTGTATGGATATAGATTATCAAATTTCTCATTTGATTTTCATCTTTAATGATTTTTCTGGAAAATCTATCCTTGAATAAACTTCCGCTTCTATTGTATTGTTTGTTTATTGCTTTCGCATAGGCATTGAAGAAGTCTGAAAATTTCTTTGAAATAAGAGACTCATCATCAACTTGTTTCGTTCTGATAAATAAATGAAAATGATTTTTAAGTAAGCAATAGGCCAAAACATCTGCAATGGGAACGACATACTTTTTCATTAGATTTAAGAAATAATAATAATTTTTTTCCTCCAAAAAAATATCTTCCCGGTTGTTTCCACGGTTGAAAATATGATAGTATTGTTCAGACTTTAATGGTTCGTACTGCATGGGTAAATGGAAATTAAACCTCACAGGTCTTTGAGACCTGTGAGGTTTTAAGACGTTACTATATTGGTAAAAATCTCATATTCCTTCAAAATCTCTTTTTCATATTTTCTATAAAATTCCGGGTCGAAATTGGCTTCCTTTAAATTTTGGATAACGTAATCCACGCTTCGCTTTTCATTTAGCCATTTGTCAAAAACCTCGTGTTTCATCCGTATTCCGAAGGTGTTTATCCCCAGAAATTCATTTGAATTTTTATTATATGAAATCGTTACGCAGCGAAGGTCGCTCGCACATTTCCAGTGGAATTGTATTTCGTAATCCTTTCGTTTGCTTTGTGAAAAAACCCAGCCGTAGGTTTGGTATTCAATATCAAAAAACTTAGCGCTGTTAAACCAGTTTCCGGGATTGTACTCAAAAGGTTTTCCGCAAATAGTCTGCGCCAAGGCTTCACCCATCATTCGGCCGGTATACCACACTGCCTCTACGGGTGGGCGGTTGCCGATGGGCTCGCGCTGTTGGGCACAATCGCCAATGGCATATACGTCTTCAATGTTTG
Source organism: Aequorivita vladivostokensis (assembly GCF_000952855.1). GTDB lineage: Bacteria > Bacteroidota > Bacteroidia > Flavobacteriales > Flavobacteriaceae > Aequorivita > Aequorivita vladivostokensis. Next base: position 8,094 of record NZ_JSVU01000007.1, read on the forward strand.
TTTCCAGTTTTCGGTTTACCAAAATACCTTTGTCGGTTTCAATTTTTGAATGTTGAAGAAAGGAAATCTGTGGCTTTACACCCGTGGTAATTCCAACCACGCTACAGGGAATTTCCTCTCCATCCTTGGTTAGTACGGCACGAACGTTGCCGCTACCATCGTCCAAAATTTTATCGAGTTCTGAATTATGCCGAAGATCCACCCCGTGCGAAACGATATGCCGCGAAATCATTTCGGCATCCTGTTTTGGAAGGACGTTGCTCCAAAACCCATCTTCGCGCACGAGCATCGTAACTTCAATATCGCGGGTGCGGAGCATTTCGGCCATTTCAACGCCTATCAAACCACCGCCGACGATTACCGCCCGGGGACATTCTTTATTGTTTGGCGCATTTTTTTCAAGTTTTTCCAAATCCTGTTTCGTAACCAAACCCTGTACGCCATTCAGATCCAAACCTTCCCAACCAAAGGTATTTGTCACCGAGCCTGAGGCAATAATCAGTTTGTCATACGTTAAGGTGCCGCCGCCTTTAAAATGAAGCGTTTTGTTGTTGGTATCGACCGTTTCAACATAGGCTTTTTTAAGTTCCAATCTATTTTTTTCCCAAAACCAATGTTCATACGGCTCAATATCGCGCCAGCGCATATGGCCCATATAAACGTACATCAAGGCAGTGCGGGAAAAAAAATGATCGGCTTCAGCGGAAATAATGGTTATTTTTTTATTGGAAAGTTTACGAATGTGTCGAGCGGCCGTAATACCTGCAATTCCGTTGCCTATAATGACGATGTGCTCCATACTTTTGGTGATTGGTTTCTTCAGTCGTTTATAAATTTACGCAATTACAATTGGGGCAGTTTCAAAACAGGTATTAATATTTCCCTAATTTCTCAAATAAAGCCTTAAATTCAACTTTTAATATTTCAAAATGATATTGCTTCATCGCTTAGTGTACGGTATTCTTCTTTTCGCCATAATAACTGGGTGCGCCCAAAAGAAGAATTCTTCCGAAGAAAAACTAATCCAAAATTCGACCGTTTCCAAAATAAACGGTGTGAGCCTTGTGGCAGCTCCCGATTCACTTTCGCACAAAAATGTTGCTTCTTTAAAGGAAGTCAATGCCAATTATGTTACCGTAATGCCGTTCGGTTTTATAAGAAGTTTATGTCACCCCGAAATAATCTACGACCAAGAACGCCAATGGTTTGGCGAAGCGCGCCTAGGGGTAACACAATATGTTGAATTGCTTCACAATAACGAAATAGAGGTAATGATGAAACCCCAAATTTGGGTTTGGAATGGCGAATATACAGGCTATGTTGAAATGGCTTCGGAGGCAGATTGGCGCCAACTTGAGGAAACCTATAAAAATTTTATCCTCGATTTTGCGAAAATTGCCGAGGCAAAAAGTATTGAAATTTTCTGTATCGGTACCGAATTGGAAAAATTTATAGAGCACCGTCCCGATTATTGGCGCGAATTGATTGCGGAAGTAAAAAAGGTTTACAACGGGAAATTGACCTATGCCGCCAATTGGGACGAATACAGGCGCGTACCGTTTTGGGATGCGCTGGATTATATTGGCGTGGATGCTTATTTCCCAGTTTCGGAGAGCGAAACTCCAACAGTGGAAGAGGCAATAGCAGGTTGGGAGCGATGGAAAAAAGAATTGAAAGATTTTTCTGAAAAGGAAAACAAAAAAATCCTCTTTGCGGAATACGGCTACCGAAGTGTCAATTTCAGCGGGAAAGAACCTTGGAAAAGCGATAGGGAAATGACCTCCGTGAATTTAGAGGCACAGGCAAATTTGCTGGAAGGACTCTACAAATCGGTTTGGGAAGAGGATTGGTTTGCGGGTGGTTTTCTGTGGAAATGGTTTGTTTTGAACGAAAAAGTGGGAGGCCCCGATGACAATCAGTTTACGCCACAAAACAAACCAGCCCTACGAGTGGTTTCAAAATATTATTCAACCCAAAAAGAGTAACAATTTAGGCTATCTGTTCTTTTTCATTTCTTCCAAATAATCCTTCGCGATGGACGTTTTTTGGGTTTCGGTAAAAACCTTTCCTGCCAATTGAAAAAAGCTGTGCTCCTCATCGTCCAAATGGTGCTCTACCTTTTCACATAGTTGTTTTGCGTACACAAGCCAGGCGGGAGAATCCATATCGGTTTCGTCTACTTTTTCCATTAGTTCGTCCATTTCGTGATGTTCGGCTATCCCGTGGCGGGCGTGTTCCTGCATCATATCGTTATGGATCAATGGCGAATAGAACGTGCGTTCCTCGGTGTCTGCGTGTATTTTTAATTCGTGCTTCAGTTTTTCCCACATTTCCTTTCTGCCTTTTGAATCGCCCGAAGTGGAGGTTACCAAACGGCAGAGTTCGCGTTGTTTGTCGTGGTCTTTTCTAATTGCTTCAAAAATGTTCATAGCTATGTTTTTGTTAGTTTTTCTTTACAATATCCTAAAAATTTTGGAAAGAAACCACTTTGAAAATCGAAAGATTTTAAATCTGTTTAATTTTCAGCAACTTGATTGGAGAATTTTTCTTCTGAAATTTCCGTGGCATTCGCTTGCTTGATATGCTTCAAATAATATTGGTATAATTCATCGGCATCTGCGCCAAACCAGCGTTTCACATAAATTGCCCAAAAGTGGTATTGAAGATTCCAAACGCCTTTTTGTCTGTAAAGACGAGCAGAGGTAGTGATGCATTTTTGGATTACCACAAACTTTTTCCGTTTGTAAAGTTCGTTGATTAAAATATTGTCTTCGTAAATCGTGTAGGTTTCGTCGAAACCGCCAATTTCCTCAAAAAGTTCTTTGGTTATAAATTGGCTTTGGTCGCCACCGCGACAAGCTCTCCAACGGAATTGCGTAAGCCATCCGGCCAGCTTTAGCCACCAATGGTCGCTGTCAAATTTCATTCGGAAACAGCCTGCGGGATTTCCTTTTTTTACTTCGGAAAGAATGTATCTGTCAAAATTTTTTGGCGGAAAGGAATCGACGTGCAGAAAGTAAAGTATTTCGCCCGAAGCTGCTTGCGCGCCTTTGTTCATTTGCCTGGCGCGACCTTTGTCAAATTCTATAAACCTAACAGGTTTTAAAAACCTGTTAGGTTTAAAAGCAAGGATGATGTCTTGGGTGCCATCGCTACTGCCGCCATCAACCAAAATCAATTCAATATCATTTTCCCCCGAAAGATTTTTCGAAAGAAAATTCAGTAATTCCGTAATGGTTTCGGCCTCGTTTAAAACCGGGATGATGATGGAAAGCATTATTTGGTTTCAGGTTTCAGTTCCAAAGTAAATCGAACCGTTTCAAATATAATGTTATGATTAGACTCGCAATTGATTTATGCCTAAAAATACCGTTTACTGCCACTGAAAACTGGCCACTTAATTATTGTTCGTTCAATTCCCAGTTATAATTCTTGTAGCTCAAAGTCGCTCCGGGATTTATCTTCGTATTTGAATATTTGTTGATAAACCCGATGACATCCTGTTTTCCATTAACCTTATAATCCTTGGCATACCAGTCGAAAATAGAGGAAGCCTTTGGATTGCTGGCTGAAATTTCGTTTTTATCGCTATTGATGAATTCTCTGGTGGCGCGATCTAATTGTTCGTTGATTTTTGAAGCGGTGTAAGCCTCATCCAAAAGTTTTGGACATGAAATGGAAGCACAATTGATAGCGAAATGGATACGTGGCTCGTTCATTTTCCGAAGGATTCCGTTTTCAATTCCGCCGAGGGATAGCATTTTATCGCCTACTGCCACACGGCCTTTGGTCCAGGCACCATCAATATCTTTTATACTTTTTACGGGGTAGTTTTCCACGATCAATTTTACGGTGGCTGCGTTGTAAAGATTGATATAATACGCTAGCAATTCCTGCACGCTCCAATCATCAGTCGGGTTTTTTTCCGAAAGCACTTGCAGATATTCATCCAGCTTGGCCTCGTCCTTTTTAAAGCCTTTGAAATTTACCATTCCTTCGTCGTCCACATATTTTTTCAGCAATTTATCCCATTGCGAATGATCTATATTCACGGCCGAATTTGCGGTGGTCGAGGTAAGTTCGTTTTTCACTTCCTTTGTAGGCTGGCCTTGACTGCTAACGCCCGCGGCTGAAAGCAGATTGCAACTTTGCAAAAAGAAGGTGAGGAAGAATAGGGTGGCTAGATTTAATGCGGTTTTCATTTTTGTATGGTTTTATTTTTAAAATAGTTACGAACTATTTCGACGTTTGGTTTTTATGGGATATAACTCCTGCGAGATAAATTTTGATGGAAAATTTTCATCACCATCAAAGCCCAGAGCAATGTCACGGCCGTCATGCGGAATGTGATCTGTCTTAAAAAGATAATCCCAAACACTTAGACTGATCCCGAAATTAACACCGTATTGTGCGTGTTTTGGCAAAACTTTAGCGTGATGCCAAATGTGCATTTTTGGATTGTTGAAAATATATTTTAAAAACCCGTAATCCCAACCCAAATTGGCGTGGTTTAAATGCCCGATTGCGAGTGCCGAGAAATGGACAATCGCAACCGATTCCACATCAAAACCTCCAATGATGGCGAGCGGTATGTAAAGAATAGATTTGTAAACCACGGGTTCCATCCAATGGTAGCGAAGATGCGCCGCAAATCCCATCTCTTTTACCGAATGGTGCAGTTTGTGAAAATTCCACAGAAAAGGGGAGTAGTGCAGCAGACGATGCGTGTTCCATTGCACAAAATCGGTAACGAGAAAGAATATTAAAAGCCCTAATCCGAAGGGAAGCGCATCCAAATCCAGAAGTTGGAAATCCAAAAGTTCCAATCCAACCATTCCCAAAAGATCGTTGAACAGTTCAGCCGTGGCATTTGAGAGAAAAATGAGCACGATTAAATTCAGCAGAAAAAAATTGAAGAACATATAAAAAGTGTCCAGCCAAAAGTCTTTTCGAAAAACTTTTTGGTTCTTCCGCCACGGAAAGAGCAACTCCAAAACCCAGACTATTAAAGAAACGAGTATCAATCCATAGAAATAGTTTTCCCAATGGAAATGCGTTATCTCCTTCCACAGATAGTTGAAGTAGCCGTGGTAGGATGTTTTAAATATTTCAATATATTTTTCCATCAATGACTTAACATAGTCACTTTTCAAACAATTGCTTACAATATACTTTCAAAAATTTTAAACAAAAGTCCGCTTATTATGGCAGCCATTGGCAGGGTCAACACCCAAGATAGAAGAATTTTATAAATCACTTTCGGATTGGCCTTTTTGGTAACGGTGCCAATTCCAAAAATAGATCCCACGGAAACGTGCGTAGTTGAAACCGGCATTCCGTGGATGCTTGCAGTAGTAACCAAAAGCCCGGTAATCATATTTGCGGTAAAGCCCTGTCCCGAATTCATCGGTGTAATTTTTTTGCTCATGGTTTCTCCTACTTTTTTTGCGTTGAGAAGACCCCCGAGCGCCATTGTAATTGCGATTGCCAGCATTCCCCAGTGCAATTCCAGTGCGCTTATAATTATCAACAATCCCATTATTTTAGGCGTATCGTTTAGACCACGGGCAAAGCTTACCACACCTGAACTGATGTAATGTAAAGTGTCCAGCACTTTTTGCGAAGTGATGCCTAAAATCCTTCCATCGTAAGTTTCGGAACAGCCTGCTTTACAGGTGCTTATTTCTATGCTGGAATGGGTTTGGATTTTTAAATTTGAATTGGCTAGTTGCGCGGCGGTTTGCTTTTCTGAAACACAAAGGCAACTCTTTTTGCCGATGCCGAGCTTTTTACGCGTGTTCCGAAAAATAATATACAAGAGATAACTCAAAACCGCCGCCATCAGTGGACTTGCAATAAGTGGAATTAAAAACGCACTTCCCAATTTTTCAAAATTGAAATCTGAGCCGATAGCCATAAATCCGGCGCCGAACAATGCTCCAACTAAGCCGTGGGTGGTAGAAATGGGCATTCCTATTTTTGTGGCCAGAAAAACCGTCAATGCCGCTCCCAAGGCAATGGAGATTGCAAAAGTGGGATTCTGTATCAAATTATCCGGCACTAATCCTTTTCCGGAGAAATTTTTTACTAAAGTTTCAGCCAAAAAAATTGCGGCAACAGACCCAGCAAAGGTGGTTACCGTGGCCCAAGTTATCGCTTTTTTGTAATTGGTGGTGCCACTTCCGAAAAGCGTGGCAACTCCTTTAAAATTATCATTGGCACCATTGCTGAAAGCCAAAAAACAGGCAGCAATAAAAAGTATTATCAATATCATCTTTTAAGGTTTTTTCGATGGATAAAAGACTTACGTACTTTTTAGCTGTCCGGTTTTTATATGGAAATTCTCAATGCATTTTAGCAGCATCCGCCGCCGTCATAATGAAAAGTTGATTCGCTGATAAAAATGTCATCTCGATTTAAACTTGCAATGGCTCCCGCTGTTTTATCGCAGATTGCCAAAGGCTGGTTTTTCAGTAAAACGTGGCCTTTTTTATCATCAAAATAGTCTTCGCTTCCGTAATAGATTGCGGCTTTTCCCGTGAAAACGCAGGGGCCGTCTTCGGGCATCGGGTCTTTTATTGCAGCCACTTCAATGGATTCAATATAAATCAACTCATCCGTTGGGTAGTTTTTTGTGTCGAGGATGCGGTAAGGTTTGCGCGCTCGGATTTCTATAGTACCAAAACCAACATCAGTCAATGCTTTTACATATTCGGCGATGGGAAGACTGCCGCTGAGGCATAATGCACGAAGACGTGCATCCTCCCGAAGGGTTTCGTTCATTTGCTGCTCACAGGTCGGGTCGCTCATTACCAAGCGTCCGTGGGGCTTCAAAACGCGGTACATTTCCTCAATTGCTTTTTTAAGATCTTCGGCCTTAAATATATTGAAAAGACAGTTCTGTGCGGCCACGTCGATGCTGTTGTCTTCCACGGGAAGGTTTAGCGCATCGCCTTTTTTTAAATCGACAAACTCACTTTTAAACCATGGGTTTAATTTTTCAGCTTCCATGAAATTTTTTCGGGATGCTTCCAGCATTTCATCAACAGTATCAACGCCTATGACGCCGCTTTTGTTTCTGTTGAAATATGAAAATTGAAGCAGTTCCATTCCACCGCCTACGCCTACGTACAATATTTTCGGACTGTTGGTGAGGTCGCGGGCGTTTACGGTACTTCCGCAGCCGTAATTCATTTCCTGCATAATCTTCGGAATTTTCAATCCGGGAAGTTCCCAAATAGGGTTGGTGGTGCAACATAACCCAACATCTGGGGTGAGTGCGGCTTGTTTGTAAACATCGTTGGTGGTATCGAGATAGCTCATGGTATACTTTTAAAGTTGTTTGATTAATTCTGTGAATAATGTAATCATATCCGGCTCTGCTTTGGCGGCCATTGCGATTATTTCTTCAATATCCACAGGTTGCAGGTTGTCGGGGTCGCATTCATCGGTAAGGATTGAAACGGCAGAAACGCGTAAGCCCAAATGATTGGCTACGATAACCTCTGGCACGGTGCTCATTCCCACGGCATCGGCACCTATAATTTTTAAATAGCGGTATTCCGCGCGGGTTTCCAATTGCGGCCCAACCACGCTGGCATAAACGCCTTGGTGCAATTTTATATGTTTTTCGGAAGCAATCTGCTCCATTTTCTGGTTCATTTCAACATTGTAGGGCGCGCTCATATCCACAAAACGTTCGCCCATTTTCTCAACACCGCGGAAGGCGAGAGGCGAGTCGCCTTGAAGATTGATATGGTCGTCAATCAGCATTATTTCGCCTTTTTTGAAGTTGAGGTTTATAGCTCCCGATGCGTTGCTCACCAGCAAATGTTTGATTCCCAAAAGGTGCATTACGCGCACGGGAAAGGTAACGTCGCGCAGCGAATAGCCTTCATAAACGTGAAATCGACCCTGCATCAATACTACCTTTTTTCCTTCCAAAGTGCCATAAATCAATTTTCCTTTGTGGAATTCCACGGTGGCGGTGGGAAAATTTGGAATGTGGTTGTAGCTTACCTCGGCTTCAATTGCCACTTTTTCAATTAATTTTCCGAGGCCCGTGCCTAAAATAATTCCAACTTCGGGTGTATCGAAACCGCGCTGTTTTAGAAAATCTGCGGCTTCCTCAATGTATTTTAAAATGCTCATTTTTATAAAAAGTTTTTGTCTAAATAAGGAGGTAAAAATTGCTGAAAAGCATCAATCTCTTTAATGTCTTGATAATAATCCACATCATTACGCTCTTCCAATAAAACGTATTTCTTTTGCCTTAAATCGGCCACCGTTTCTTCCAAAACCGTACTCGTGCCCCAGTTTTTATTTTGAAATAATGCAGCGTTCCGTTCTTTCATTCCCAGTAAATAATAGCCGCCATCGGTGGCAGGGCCTATTACCGTTTCGGTTGTCTGCAAAACTTCGAAGGCGTTTTCAATGTCACTTTGGCCCAGTTCGAAAATATCGCTTCCCACAATGAGAACTTTTTCGTAGCCCATTTCGAATAATTCTGAAAAAGCATTTTGCATCTTTTCGCCTAAATCGGTGCCGGTTTGCAGTTTTTTTCTGAAAATTTCAGGATCCCAAATATCCTCACGGTGGATATTCTCGGAATAAAACACGTATTTATCAACGTTTAAATTTTTGGTAATTGCTACGGTGTGCTTCAGCAGAAATTTATAGATTTCCAAAGCACTTTCATCGCCCACCGATTTGGCGAGCCGGGTCTTCACTTTACCAAGTTCTGGGTTTCGGGTGAAAATAATCAGCGCTTTTTTGGAGGTAGGAAAGTAGAAATCACGGGCCATTTCGTTATCGCTACTGGTTTCTTTGGAATTTAATAATGCCATTTTGTAGAGTTCTGCTGACGCGCCTTATGAAGCGCGTTAAAGTAAATTTGTTTCAATAAACAGGGTTTCCCGCGTTCAAATACTGGCTCCAATGCGTGGAAAAGGCGTGTACATTTTCAGTTTCCTTTCCCGCGGAATCGAAGACGGGGTAGCCCTTGTTTTTCCACTCAAAGATACCACCGTAGAGATTTTTAACCTTCGTAAATCCTGCTTTTTTTAATTTTTCGCCAATCTTTTCGGAACGGATTCCCACCGAACAATAAACGACTACGGGAATATTCTTGTTTAGATTTTGAAGTTGTTTTTCTTCAGAAGTAAAGTCGTTGTAACCCACATTTATTGCAGATTTTATATGGCTTACCGCAAATTCTTCAGGCTCGCGGGCGTCCAGAACTGTTACGGCATCGTTCATTTGAAACATTCGCAATTCTTCCACTGACATGTAAGGTACGCTGCGGGTATTGTAGGCTTCGAGCAATTCTTCCACGTTTTTTTGGGCGATGCTGCTCGTTGCCATTAGAAACAGTAATGTGAGAAGTGAAAATTGTTTCATGGAAGCATATTTACAATCGATCCTTTACTCCGCCACGGCGCCTTGGCAGCTGCTCCCGGCGCCCGCCGTACAACCATAGCAGTGCTGCGAAATAATTATTTTTCTATCGTTTAAAACATCCTCGTTGTATTCCGAAACGTGTTGAATCTTACTTGCGACCTTCAATTCCAGCATTTGGTTGAAATCGCAATCGTACAAAAACCCATCCCAACTTATCGAAATGGTATTACGGCACATCACGTTTTTTACCGCTGCGGGATTGTACGCTTCCACCAGGGAATACATATAATCCTCATAGTTTTCCGAAGCAATCAAATAATCCAAAAATCTGGAAATCGGCAGGTTGGTAATAGCAAAAAGATTGTGGAAATGTATCCCGAAATCCTCAAGCAAGGCTTTTTTAAAATCCTTTTCCATACTGGCCTGGTCGCCCGGAAGGAAGGCGCCGCTGGGGTTATACACCAAATCCAGCCGCAGGGTGCTGTCCGGCATGCCGTAACCTACCGCGTTCAATTCCTGCAAGGCTTTGATCGAAAGGTCGAAAACGCCTTCGCCTCTCTGTTTGTCAGTTTTGCCACGGGTCCAGTGCGGCATGCTGCTCACCACGTGCACGTTGTGTTTCTTAAAAAATTCGGGCAGGTCGTAATATTTTTTGTTAGCGCGAATGATTGTCAAATTACTTCTAACGATAAAATCCTGAATTCCGGCTTTGCTGGCCTCTTCTACAAACCAGCGAAAATTCGGGTTCATTTCCGGGGCGCCGCCAGTTAGGTCCAAGGTGTGGGCGCCGGTGTTTTTAATTACTTCCAAGCATTGCAACATGGTTTCGCGCGTCATAATTTCCTTCCGGTCCGGCCCTGCATCTACGTGGCAGTGCTCGCAAACCTGATTGCACATATAGCCTACGTTAATTTGGAGAATCTCAAGCTTGTTGGGGCGCAACGGAAATTGGTCCGTCTGCTTTATTTTTTCGGAAAACGTTGGGAGCTCCCCGTTGGCAAAAATACCGTTGGAGAGTTTTTCGAGCTGTTTATTTGCAAGGGCATATTCGCTATCGCGTTTGTGAAGTGACTGTTGCTTTTTCTTTTTTTCTTTCAGCATAAATTTTTTCTGAATATTCGTATGTTTTTTCTGTGCGCGCGATGAATGGCGTGCCTACATTTCCAATTTGTTTACTTTATTCATCATCATAACGCCATGGACTAGGGTAGCACCGCCTTTAATGGCCGCCCCCACGTGTACGGCTTCCATCATTTCTTCTTTGGTTATGCCGCGCTGCAGGCCATCCTGCGAGTAGGCGTCAATACAATATGGGCACATTTCGGTGTGTGCTACGGCAAGGGCGATGAGCGATTTTTCACGGGCGGAAAGGGCGCCTTCTTCAAAAACTTTTCCGTAATATTCAAAAAATTTATCGCCGAGTTCTTGGCTCCATTCTGAGATTTTTCCAAATTTTTTAAGGTCGGCTGGGTCGTAGTAATTGTTTGTGGCCATAATTGCGATTTAATAATAGTTACGGAATTTTAGTGATTGTGGTTTTTAGTGATTAAGGTAAATATAGGGAAGTAGTCTTTTAAAAAGGGAAATGTTTACGAAAGTTTTAAACTTTTAATCAAAAGAATAAACAAAGCCGCTTTCCAGATTGTACTGGGAATTCGGAATTCCCACGGCTGGGGTTTCGTCGTAAATAAAAGTATAGCTGGTTTTAAAGGCGAAATTTTTAAAGAGGTCTATGAGCAATGAGGTCTGGTTTGAAAGGCGATAATCGCCAAAATCCTTAAGTTTTGGTTGGTAATAGGTAGTGCTGACAAAACTGATGGTCTCCGTTGGGTACAGACTAAAGGAAAGATAGGAAGTGCTCCTAAAATCGCGTTGCATCGGGGTAACGCCATCGCTGAGTTCTTCCTGCTCGTACATAATGTGGGTGCCCAAATAGAATTTGTAATTTTCCGAAGTAGTCAATTTAAAACGCGGCCCCATTCCCACAAGTCCTCTGAAATTTATTTTTGAAACCTTGTTGTATTGGGCCTGTGCGAATATTTCCCAAGCTATCCGAGGGTGAAATTTGTAGTTATATCGCAAATGGGTTATCCCGGCATTTTCAAATTTGTTGCCTTCAATGTTTTTCAGTTCAATATCATTTTTCAATAGCACCAAATGTTTGTTCATTTTGTATTGCAGATGGGTACTACTGCTAAAGGCGAAATAGTCATTCACATCGCGTTTCAGTGAAAAACCTAGACTTACCGAACCCGAAAAACCTGAAGTGTCTGTAACCTTTCGAAGCGATTCGGCATTTAGGATTTGCGATTGGGCGATTAATGAAAAACTGAGAAATAAAAGCGCAAGAAAATACTTCATTCTATAATACAAAGATGGTTTACTGGTTTTAAAAATACTGAAAAGGTTTTATAAAGGAGAATTTATTGGTCTTCCAAATATTCTTTCAAGACTACGGCCTGGTTGTGTTTTTCATCTTTTGCGCCATAGAGGAGGGTGAGGCGTTTTTCTTTGGCTTTTTCTAACAGTTGTTCCACCAAATCGGAATGGTCTTTTAATTCTTTTTTATATTTTTTTGAAAACCCATCAAAACGTTCTTTTTTGTGGTCAAACCATTTCCGAAGTTCTTTTGAGGGAGCAATCTCCTTCATCCATTCGTCGAGTTTTGCGTCTTCCTTGCTTACGCCGCGCGGCCAAACGCGGTCTACCAAAATCCTGGTACCGTCACGGTTTGCAGCTTTTTCGTATATGCGTTTTATTTGTATATCCATAGTGTTTTAAAATTCCAAAAAACAAATCCCAGCCCGACAGCAATCGGGACCCAAATCCCGAATTAACGAATCCCGAATTAACGAATCCCAAATTAACAAATCCCGATTCCCAAAAGAATCATTCCCCCCAATTTGCAATTTCTTCCGCAGACCAAAGTGCGGGGAAAAATTTGCGTTGTTGGTATTTTGGGTGCAAATATTTTTTCCATTCCGAGCCTCCCGTGGCGGTCTTGCTTTCACCCTTGCTGTTAAGGTAATGCTGGGCGGTGTCCAAATGTACCATCGGCCAGGCCACATTATAAAAATGGTCAAACTGTTTTAGCCTATCCTTTAATTCTTCCGAAGGATTATCCATTTGGCCCACGCGTTCTTCCAAGGTTTTGCCCTTCACATTTTCCGCGAGCGCCTTAAAATCTGCTTCATATTTTTCAATGAAAAGCCTTAGCGTGAGTGTCATTTTACCCGTTTTGCGATCTAGGCCGGCGTCTTTCCAGTATACATGCTTAAAATAATCATCAAACGTCGGGTTTAGTGGCAACCTTTCCCTTCCTTCAGAATTGATTAAATTTTCAAGTCTTGTACTGTACAATTCCAAAATGCGGAATTGGGCACTCTGAAAGCCACTGGCAGGGGTAAGGGTAGCGCGAAATGTGTTATAATCCTCGTAACTCATGCCATCTTTCATAATGTCAAAAGAAGTAATGAGCATTCGGGTATATCTTTTTAATCGGTCTAATTTTGTCAGCCAGATTTCTTCCGAAAGATTGTCGCCTTCAGAAAGTTGCTTTATTTCGTGAATCATCATTTTTAAGGTTAATTCCGTAACCTGATGGTACATCACGAAGATTTCCTCATCCTTAAAATCGGTTCGTGTTTTTTGAAGAGAAAGCAAGGTGTCCACCTGAATATAGTCCCAATATGTTATGGGCTTTGCCTGCAGCAGCCCCTTGAGGTAGGTTTCGGGGTTTTCGCCCAAACTTTTATATTTTTCTTCAATTGCTTTAATTAGTTCTGTATTGTCCATTTTGTGCATTTTGATAAAAATCCCCTAAAAATAAAGGTTATTTTCGGTTTTTCCGAAGTATTACAGATTCAGTTTTAAAGAAAAAGCCCTGTCACAAATTTTGCGACAGGGCTTAATAATTAGGTTGCGGTTTTATTAATAAAAAGTGGCGCGATTGTCTTCAATCTCCGCTTTCTTTTTAAGGGCGTTATAAACCGCACTTTGCGATGCCGGTGCGTTCTTTGTGCTCAATTGGTTCGCATAATTTACGTATGATTCCATTTTTGGTGCAGGATTAAAAGCTGTTACTTTTACCTTATAGACACCATTTCTGCCGTTAATCAATCCGGTAGATTCCCCTGGCTTGGTGCCGAAGGCTGCGCCTACAACTTTGGGCTCTAGGCTTCCCGCAATCATTGGGTTGGCCATAGTTACGCCTGTGACGTTCTGAACGCTTACATTTTGATTTTGGGCAATTTCCTCTAGGGTATTTCCTTTGATGGATTCACGTATTTTTTCAGCCTTCTTTTCATTTAAAAGAATAGGCTTTACGGTAGGGCTTGCCTGTGCTACGCTCATTAAGCCTTTTTCATTTTTGCGGGTAAGTTGTGCAATTACATAACCTTCCGGTACGCTGAAACGCTTAATGTCACCAACCTTAGTATCTTCATTGAAAGCCCAGTTAACAATAGGACGGTTTGCACCTAATCCAGGAATGTTGGCTTCCATTTTGCCCAGGTTGTTTACTGGTTTTACCTCAAGATTTTGTGACTTTGCCAATTCAGAAAAATCGCCATCTTTAACAGCTACTTCAAATTTGGAAGCTCTAAAGAAAACATCATCGGTCGTTTTCTTGGAAGGCTCGATGTTTTTCACAACAGTTGCAAGTCTAATCGCTTTTTTAGGCTCCGACTGCTTTCCAACTTCCACAACGTGAAAGCCAAAATCCGTTTCTACCAAGCCGATTGTTCCTGTTGGGTTGTTGAAGATAAACTTGTCGAATGGAGGTACCATTCTGCCAGGAGTGGAGGTTCCCAAGTCGCCACCGTTTTGGCTGGAGCCATCATCTGAAAATTCAGATGCAAGTTCAGCAAATTTTGTTTTGTCTTTTTTTACCACCCCTAAAAGGCTATCGGCAAGTTTCTGCGCTTCTTCCTTGGTACGGGTTATAGTTTCGGGTGCGCGCATTGTGCCTGCGTAACGAATCAAAATATGCTTGGAGTCCGCAGAGTCGGGCATTCTTTTGGTTTCCAAAACTTTAGTAAGATAGAAGGCGTTGTCAACTTTAAAAGGACCGTAGATATCGCCTTCGTTCAAGTTGATAAGCGTATCGGCAACCGTGGGAGGCAATTGGCTTTTGAACATCCAACTGTCAAAATAGGGCACGTCAGAATTAGCATTTACATATTCTTCGTAATCTTTAGTGTTACTGAAACCCGGGATGGTATCATTGCTCTTTGTGTCTTGATTGAACTCAACTTTGCTGTTCAATAAAGCACTTGTCTCGGTTTGCGCTTCTGCAATATCGGCTTCTGATGGCTCTTCAGAAAAGAAAACATATTGAATATCTGCCTGTGCATCCACTTCGTAATCGTTGGGGTGAGCGGCAATGTATTTTTTTATTTCATCGTCGGTAATCTTAATATCTGCATCGGCTATTTTGCTATAGGGAATCAATACATAGCTGAAATTCAAATTGTCATTCTGAAAATGATATTCTTGTTCACCCTCGGCAACCGTTGTGCGCAAGCCACCCTTTATCATATTAAAATAGGTGCGTTGCAATACGCCTTGGGCCGCATTTTGTTCAAAATTGATCCATTGCTGGTACATTTCGGGGGAAGAAGCTTTAATGCTGGCAATATACTCTTGGATTTTACCGTCATCAACCTGTCCAGCTTCATTTAAAAAAGTGGGGTTGTTTGCCAAGGAAGATTTTAAGGCATCGTCCAACTGTGCCTTTTCAACGGAAAGTCCGGCTTTTTCATACTGTTCCTCTAAAATAACCCTTCGCAGTTCTCTGTCCCAAACCATGTTCATGGCTTGTGAGGTGTTTGAGTTTGGCCCCATATTGCGTTGTGTGGCTTCAACCTCTTCCATAAAACTTTGTCGGGAAATATCCGTACCGTTTATGGTGGCAATAGTATCCTGGACCTTTGTGCCGCCGCCTTTGGTTAATACATCACTTAAGATAAAGGCGAAAAGCGCCAATGCAATAATAAGGATAAGAAATATCCCGCGTTTTCTAATACTGTTTAAGATTGCCATTTGATGTTCGTAATTTATATTGCTTCGCTTTCACACACGTGAAGACAAAGGGTTTGGTTGTAAATTCCTTTAATTGCCGAAATAGACAAAGTTTAAAGGATGTTTTTTTAGCTATTTAGGGGGCGAAAATACCATTTTCCTACCATTAATAAAAAAGTATATTGAAAAAAGTGTGGAATAATTGAAAATCTAATCTTCCGAAATGTTTTTTACTTCCACCAGCTCAATCTTGGTGCTTGAAACCTGCAGAATAGTAAAGACATAATCTTCAATTTCAACGGTTTCGCCCTGTTCCGGAATTTCTTCGGTATGGTTTACAATCAAACCTCCCAAGGTTTCGTAGTTTTCACTTTCCTCCAAATCCAGTTTATAGGTTTCGTTTAGGTAGTCAACCTCCAGCCGGGCGGAGAATTTATAATGGCCGTCGCCCAATTCTTCTTCAATAAGGGCGATGCTGTCGTGTTCGTCCTCAATATCGCCGAAAAGTTCTTCAATTATATCCTCCACCGTGATAATACCGCTGGTGCCACCGTATTCATCAATTACTACCGCTATGCTCTTTCGCTTTTTGCTCAGGATGCCCAACACGTCCTTGATGAGCATGGTTTCGGGAACAAAAACTACCGGCATCAACACTTTCTTGATGCTTGCTGGTTTTTTGAAAAGTTCAAAAGAATGCACATATCCCAGAATATCGTCTATATTCTCCTTATAAACAAGAATTTTGGAAAGGCCGGTTTCCGTAAAAATTTTGGCAAGTTCTTTTGGCGTGGTATTAATATCAACGGCTACCACTTCGGTCCTTGGTATCATGGCCTCGCGCGATTTTACTTCGGAAAAGTCCAGCGCGTTTTGAAAAATCTGAATCTCCGAATCCATTTCCTCCTTGGTTTCGGCAATCTCCATCTGTTCCGAAATATAATTTCCAAGTTCCAGTTTGCTGAAGGTCAATTGCACCGTATCGCCTTCCGATTTAAAAATCAACTTTAGGACCAAATCTGAAATCCAAATGATAAATTCGGAAATCAATGAAAAAAGAAAGTAGAAAAAATAGGCGGGCACGGCAAATATCTTCACTAAGCTATTGGCGTAAATCTGGAAGAAAACCTTTGGAAGAAACTCTGCCGTTAGCAAGATGATGAGGGTGGAAATTAAAGTCTGGATAAGCAGGCCCGAGAATCCGGCAATGGGAATAAACTCCATTAACAGGTCGCCCATAAAGAAACCATACACAACCAATGCGATGTTGTTGCCCACGAGCATGGTGGCGATAAATTTTGAAGGGCGCCTGGTTATTTTTTTAAGGATGCCGGCGAGAAAAGTGTTTTGTTTCTTCTCAATTTCAATATGGATCTTGTTTGAGGAAACGTATGCAATCTCCATGCCCGAAAAGAAGGCAGAGAGTATAAGCATGCTAATAATGATAAGTATGCTGGAATCCAATGCTTGGGTTAGGGTTTTGGGTTAAGGGTTATGAGTTAATAGTTATGGGTTCGGATGCTGAAATTTCAGGATGATTAATAACTTCCAACTAATTTTTATTTCGGTCTTCCATTTTCTTTCTAAAATTTCTTTTGAAAAAAAACATAAATATTGCGATAACAACAAAGAATAGAAATAGATAGGCCCGATAAGGCTGGCTTTGCCAGTTCATTACGGCTTCATAGGCAAAAAACGCGGCTATGATAAGATAGGCATATTCAAAAAAACGGTAAACTTTATTCAACATTTTCGGTTTTGGTTTTGTCCACTAATTGTACTCCTTGGTTTTTTCTGGATAGAAAGGTAGTGAAATCTTCACTGCTGTCAAACCCAACGGCTCCATCATTATAGGAACCGTCCTTAAATTTTATTTGATAGGGCTGGTCTGTAAAGACCCATTTGTTTTTTTGGTCCCAATAAAGCTGATTCGCTTTTAAAACCACACTGTCTGCGGTAATGACTATTACATTATCCCGCAGATCGACCAATCCCGTTTCATCAAACTGAATTGCATAGTCTGCGGTCACTGTGTTTTTCTTGCCGTCTTCATCCCAAAACCTAACTTCAATCCCTTTGGGAAACTCCTTGTAGGGAAATTCGAGATTTGAATAATCCAAAAGTTTTTCGGCCAAAAGATTTGTCACCAGTTTTCCTGAGTCGGTATATTTGAAGTTTATGTCCTTTCCTTCGGCAATAGGAGCTCCGTCTGAAAGGCTAAGTTTTTTTACGTTTTGGTAATTGCTTTCACATGCAAAAAGCGTGATGGCCAATACCAGGACCATCACGCTTTTTAGCATATTTATATAGGTGTACATTCTTATAAGTTAGGAACTCTTACGCTTCCTCCAACCCAACAGTTGAACTTAACGGTTTTTCCAGCCATGCCTTCAGAAAAGATATCGCTAGCTTGTGGGGCACGAGCTCTATAAGAACTTGCTGCGGCTTTTGCATTTCCTGCAATTGTACCGTCAACACGGGCTGCTTTATCCATCATATCTGCGGCTAACCAGTACATTGCTCTTTTTTCAAATACAGTTGTTCCACAGTTGTTGGCGCTATCGGCATACATAGAGCCAATTTTGTAATAAGCCATACCAGCAGATGGTTTTACTTCAAGCATTTTGTTGTAGTAATTTCTTGCCGTGCCATAGCTACCTTTTTTACGGTAGTTTTCAGCTATACTATAATAAATTGAGGCTTTTTTTCCTTTATCAGTTTGTAGATCTGCGGCTTGGTTAAAGTAGTCCAGAGCCGTACTTGCCTTTCCATCTTTTTCAGCAAGTTTCCCAAGATAATAAGCAGATTCTGCAGAAGGCTCAAGCTTGTGAAGTTCCTGTACCAATTTAAAGAACAATGGATCGTCGCAGTCTTTTGCGCTTAAACGGCCAGCTGCATTTTTCAACCAGTTTACGTCGGTTTTCTTAGATTCAAAATCCTTAGTATATAACGGAACTAGGTTAGGGCAGTCTGCCAATTGACCCAATTTGCCGTTTACACTTCCTTCCACCGTTGCGTAAACTCCAAGGTTGTTTTCATAAACATCCTTTGCGCGCTGTTCTTTATCGGTAAGCGCTGTACCCGCTTCTTCTTTATCCATTAAAGGAGTAAGTTTGGAAGCTAGACTGTTCTTCTCGGTATCAATTTTATCGATTACCACATCATAAAGATTAAAAATATCCTGAAGATCTTTTTGGCCCTCATTGTGCAGATCTACCGCCAATGAGAAGTAAGCGTATAGACTCTTTCCACTGGTGAAGTTTTCTGGATCTTTTTTGAACGCTTCGTCAAACGCCTTGAATTGCTCAGCTTTTGAACCAATGTTGTTATCATATTTTATCTGTGCAATGGTTGAAAGCACATCACCTTCCTTAGTTTGATCGGGAAAGTTCTGCAGTCTCAATTCCCAAGCCTCAATAAGATCATTTACCTTGGTCTTATCGCCTTTTTCTTCGATAAAATATTCGAACATTTTTACGCCATATTGATAAATAGCCAGATTGTAGTTCGGGCATTCCTTTATTAACTTTTCGTAATAAGGAAGTGCTGCTTCATAATTTTTAATTTTGGCCGGCTCTGTAAAATACGATAGAGTGATAGCGCAATCGTCAGGTGCCTGGGCAAAACTGTTTCCCGAGAAGGAAAGTAAGATAACGGTAAATAGTAAAATGAATCTAGTTTTCATGGTATTTAATGTATTGGTATTAATCATATAATCTTTTTTCGAACCAACGGTCGTTTAGAGAGAAACTAATGAATGTATTAAAAAAGTTTTCCTGAATCAATCCAAAGTCGGTGGTTCCGCGTCGGCCGATTTCAAATCCTAAATTTGCATTAGAGAATAATCGTCCTACGGGTAACCCTAGTCCAAAAGATATGCCAAACTCGTTTATGTCCTGTCCGTTCACGTTTAAGCCTGTTTGCTCAAACCTAGCTCCTGCGCGATAAACCACTCTTTTAAAGTAATTTCCAAAAGAATTATAGTTCGGAATATAATATCCTCCCAATCGAAACTTTGAGGCGTTTTCATAGGTTATATTATCAATATTAAAAGACCGATTGGTAAAGTTACTGGTTTTTTGATTGGTGTATTCTACGCCCAACGCCCAATGTTTCGGAGCGCCAATACCAGCGCCAACGGTAAATTGTGAGGGAAAGGTAAAATCGGTATCGGCTACTGTAATCTCTCTTTCATCCACGGTGAAAATTCCAACAGGAAGAATGGATACCGTAGCAATCCTTCTGTAATTTTCTGATGTAAAACTCGTGCCGGGCGTAAAGGTAACGGATCCGGTAAATTCTAGTTTTTCGGTAACCATGCGCTTGTACATAGCTCCAAAGTTAAAGCTGAAGCCCAAAATATCTGACCTGTTAAAAACCCGAGTGCCATACTGCAGGTTGTTCTTTTGGGTGGTTGCCGTATTTTCTATCTTTCCAAAGTTGTAATTGGCATCAACCCCCAAACTCAATTCAGGTGTTACTTGATAGCCAAGAGAAAGGTATGCTTTATTTAACCCGCCACTTCCTTCATATTGAGTAAGTCCGTCGGGTAATTCAGAATTAAAATCATAGCCTACTGCCGTATATGGAATTACTCCAAACCCCATCCCAAACTTGCCCATGGGAATGCCCATTGCAATATAATCCAAGGTAGTAGTGGAAGTATTTTGACTTGCAGTTTCGTTTTTCTGGGTTGAGGCTTTGTGGCTTCCGCCCACCGAAAAGTTGACCAAACGTAAACCTGAATACGAAGCGGGGTTTTGAAGATTCAGGTGAATACTATCTGAGAAAACCCCTAATCCTCCCATAGACCTGTTCTCAACCGTACCACGGAATTTTAATGTACCAATACCGTAATAGGAATATGGAGATGTGGTTCCTTCTTGGGCCACTGTTACACCTGCAATAAGTATAAATAAACCGACTAATATCTGTCTAAACATCAATGTTTGTTATATTCTAAAATATGGTTCAAGCCCTCCAATAAAAAATTTGAGTTGGCAAAGATGTCATTTTTTATGGTATCTCGCAAAAAATGTGCGTCTCCTCCTGTTAAAATAACTGTTAAATTCTCGTAATGATTTTTGTATGCTTTACTAAAACCATCTATTTCATACAAAATTCCATTAACGACTCCAGAATGTATAGAGGTTGCGGTGCTATTTCCGGTTAATGCTTTTGGATTGTTTGCTTCCAATAACGGTAATTTATCAGTAAACGTATGCAATGATTTATAGCGCATAGCCAGGCCGGGTGAAATAGCACCTCCCAAATATTCGTTTTCGGAGTTCAAAAAATCGTAGGTAATACACGTGCCGGCATCGATAACCAAAACATTAGTGTCTGGATATGTATGGGCTGCCGCACTTACTAACGCAATGCGGTCTATGCCCAAAGTCTTTGGGGTGCCATATTTATTCTTAAATGGAACCTTGGTTTCATGATCTAGCAAGAGAACATTGCCGAGCTGCTCCAGTTTTGAAAGTTGATGGTCAGAAAGATTGGCAACCGAGGAAACAATGCTATTGGTTATGGAGTTGAAATTTTCCGAAAATTCGGCAAGCGTGGGTAAAAAATCTGTCTTTACGCAGGTTTTTTTGTGTTTGAGAATTCCAGAATCAAACACAGCGAGCTTTACAAGTGTGTTCCCAACGTCAATTACAAGATTCATTTTTTTCAATAAGGCGATAAAAATACAACTACCCTAAGGAAGTAATTGTTAAGGCTCTATTAAATTGAGAAAAGATTATCTGTTTATTTTTTTAATTATTGTTTTGCAAAAACGAAAATAGCTTTATATTTGCCGTCTCAATAATGGTGCCTTAGCTCAGTTGGTAGAGCAACGGACTGAAAATCCGTGTGTCCCTAGTTCGATTCTTGGAGGCACCACATTTAATCCCCGAACGGTTTCTGTTTGGGGATTTTTGTTTTATAACCTTTTCTTAAGAAGTTGTTTTCAGAATCATCTCATCAAAAGGAATTACCGTTTTATACCCCTTTTTTCTGAAATAATCCATATCAGAAACATCGCCCGTAACCAAAACAAAATCGCCGCCCCAGGCGCCCAGACTTTTAATAGTTCCTGGAAAATCCTTAAAAAGTTTTGATTTTATCGTTTGAAGATTTATAATTTCTGAAATAGTTTCCTCGTGTGCATCCATCAAATTTTCAAAATCTGAAAGCGAATCACAAGCCAACAGCTTATTGCTGATGTCTGAAATTCTTTGAATGTCTTTTTCTTTCACCAAAGCATTTCTGTAATGCGCAATACCTTCTTTACTATCCTGCTTTTCATTCAAATGCACAAAAAATAAGGAATCTGAAAAGTTCCACGGCAGTTTTATTTTTTTGAACTGTGGTTTTCCGTGGTTCAATTGGTATAAAATAGAAGCGTCACTTCGCGCGGCGGCAATATCATACCCGCTTCCGCCAAAACTGTTGGCGAGCAAAGCGAAACCATCCACTTCTGCCCACTGCGCTATATTGTTTATCAAGGTTGAGGAGGTGCCCAGGCCCCAATTCAGCGGAAAGTCTAACTGGGTCTCAACTAAAATTCCATCACACTTTAGCAGAAAATCTGGATTCAGCTTTTTGGCCTCAATAAGTATTTTTGAAAGTGTTTTGGAAAGTTCACTCCGCTGGTTTTTACCTTCAAGAGTTTTTAAGTCGAAGAAACCCTCAAACCAAACCGCTCCATTTTCATCGAAGCTTTTCCAGTGAATTCCTTCTTTTTCTGAAACGGTAACTTCCAAAGACTGCCCGTATTTTGTGGGAATGGCCAAAGCGATGGCACCATCCAGCACCACGTACTCGCCAGTGAGCAATAATTTTCCGTTGCTATGGAATTTCTGCATAACTACATTCTAAAGTTTTCCAAAAAAGAAACAACTGCGCTATGTGAAACTGCATTCTCTTTAAAATAATTTAAAGCCTCATTTTTTTCTTCTTTTGTAGCGTGCAACTGGTTCAAAATATTCATCAGGTGCATTTTCATATGGCCTTTCTGAATCCCGGTAGTAACTAATGATCGCACAGCAGCAAAGTTTTGAGCAAGCCCTGCAACGGCCATAATCTTCATCAACTCCTTGGCATTTGGTTTCTGGAGGATTTCAAAAGCCAGTTTTGTCAATGGGTGGAGTGATGTCAATCCGCCAACAGTTCCAACGGCCAATGGCAATTCAATCCAAAAAGTGAAAACATCATCCTCAATTTTTGCGTGCGTCAAACTGCCGTAATAGCTGTTTCGGGCGGCATAGGCGTGAACCCCCGCTTCCACCGCGCGGAAGTCATTTCCCGTTGCCAAAACAACCGCGTCAACCCCGTTCATAATGCCTTTATTATGAGTCACTGCGCGGCGGCTTTCGGTTTTTGCGATGTCAATGGCACGGACAAATTTCTCAGCAAACTGCTTTCCATCGTAATGTTTGGTAGTCAATTCCTCTACTTTACAGCTTACTTCGGCACGCACCAAACATTCGGGAACGTAGTTTGAAAGGATACTCATCACCACTTCGGGATAAGTTTCCTTTTGCTGAAAAGGTTCAAAATGCTTCGCTTCCTCCTCAAACGTATGTGCCATTTGCTCCAAACAACTGTTTATAAAATTGGCGCCCATGGCGTCCAGCGTTTCAAAAGTTGCGTGAATGTAAAAATAGCCATCGAGAATATGCGATTTATCTACTAAAGAAAGCTCCAAAAGACCGCCGCCACGGGCTTTCATATTTTTTTCGATGGATTGGATGCTTTTGCGAAGTTTCGGTTTTACTGCTTCAAAAAATGCTTCGATACTTTTTTCACTTCCGTAGAAATTGAAATGGATTTGACCATTTTTTTCAGTGGAAAACACTTCAGCCTTAAATCCGCCGCGTTCAAGCCAAAATTTTGCGGCATTGCTGGCGGCTGCAACCACCGAGCTTTCCTCGGTAACCATCGGTAATGCGAAGAGTTTTCCGTTGATTAAAAAGTTGGGCGCAATGCCAAAGGGCAAGTAATAGTTGGAGAGTGTATTTTCTATAAAATCGTCGTGAAGCTGCTGTAGTTGGGCGTCTTCATTCCAATACTTTTTTAGGATTTGCACGGCATCAGGATTGTTTTGCAGATAATTTTCTGCAAGCCAATCAATCTTTTCCTGCTTGGTTTTTTTTGAAAATCCAGAAACGGGTTGGTTCATTTACGTAAATATCATTTGGTTGCAAAGATAGTGAAGCCTCCTAGCCCTTGCAGGGGGAATTCCTAAAAAAATTGTTTTATTGACGATTATTGGCATTAAAAAAGGTTTTTAAGAACTAAAATCTGTTCTCAAAAACCTTTTTATTCAACTTAAAACGAAAATCAATCTATTTTAAGTTTCTTTAATTTGGGCGTCCTTGGTTGGTTTTGGGCGCACGTTAAATTTTTTTCGTTTCGGCCTTAATTTGCCGAAACTGCCAATACTAATCTTGCCCCGTTTTGTTTTTTTGTCACCTTTGCCCATTACTTCTTATTTTGTTGTTTTTTGATGGTTTTCTCATCTATGTCAAACTCATTGGTTTGCTTATTTGTCTTTCCCGTTGGGTTTGTGGGATGTTTTTGTTCTGTCTTTCTTTCAAATTTCTTTTCCATAATAGTTCTATTTTTCGTTTTTAATTGAACCTCTAAAATAGAAAAACCAAATCACAAATTCCCTTAAACCCTTGCTAAAGAATGGTTAAACCTTGCGGATAGCGCTTATAAATGCTGAAATTCCTGCTATTCCTTTTGCCGAAAGCATTTTTATAAAGGCACTGCCAATGATTGCCCCTTTGGCATGTTTTGTTGCTTGCTGAAATGTTTCCGAATTATTTATGCCAAAACCAATAATCTGTGGATTTTTAAGTGAAAGCGAAGCAATCCTTTTAAAATAATTTTCCTGTTCCTCTCCAAAACCAGAGGAGCTTCCGGTAACACTCGCGCTGCTCACCATATAAATAAAGCCTTCGGAAGCTGCGTCAATCTGCCGGATGCGTTCTTCGGAAGTCTGGGGCGTTATCAAAAAAATATTTATAAGGTTGTATTTTCTGAAAATTTCGGCATAATGTTCCTCATATTCCGCCAAAGGAAGATCGGGAAGAATCAAGCCGTCAATACCAATTTCAGCACATTTTTTACAGAAATTTTCCACCCCGAATTGGAGCACGGGATTGAAATATCCCATCAAAATCAAGGGAATGGAAACCGTTTTTCGGAT
Source organism: Aequorivita vladivostokensis (assembly GCF_000952855.1). Classification (GTDB taxonomy): domain Bacteria; phylum Bacteroidota; class Bacteroidia; order Flavobacteriales; family Flavobacteriaceae; genus Aequorivita; species Aequorivita vladivostokensis. The sequence continues at coordinate 32,719 of NZ_JSVU01000007.1, forward strand.
GTCTTTCAATTGCCGAAAAAGCAAATCGGTAGTCATGCCATTTTTTAAAGCCGTTTGCGAACTGGCTTGAATGGTAGGTCCATCCGCCAAAGGGTCGCTAAAAGGCAACCCGATTTCTACCATATCCACGCCGTTTTTTTCCAATTGCTGAAGTATTTCCACCGTGTCGTCCAATTTTGGATAACCTGCGGTGAAGTAGATGGAAAGCAGTTTGGCAGGTAGGTTGTTTTCTGAAAGTTTACTTTGAATTCTGTTCATAATATAGAAATAGCTCACAGGTTTTTGAAACCTGTGAGGTCTTAATTACAGGTTGAAATATTTAATGTACGTATCCAAATCTTTATCCCCGCGTCCGCTCAAATTCACTACAACCACATCATCTTTTTTGAATTTTCTGGTTTCAAAAATTGCCAGAGCATGGCTGCTTTCAATGGCAGGAATAATGCCTTCAAGTTTGCAAAGTTCAAGTCCTGCCTTCATCGCTTCTTTATCAGTTATCGAAATAAACTCACCGCGGCCACTGGCAAAAAGATGGGCGTGCATAGGCCCCACGCCGGGATAATCCAAACCTGCCGAAATAGAGTAGGGCTCGGTGATTTGTCCGTCCGCGGTTTGCATCAACAAGGTTTTACTGCCGTGGATAATCCCCACTTTTCCCAAAACCGAGGTTGCGGCGCTTTCTCCACTGTCAATTCCTTTTCCGGCGGCTTCCACGGCGATTATTCCAACTTCCGGTTCGTTCAAATAATGATAAAAAGCACCTGCGGCATTACTGCCGCCACCCACGCAGGCTACGACAAAGTCTGGGTTTTCGCGTCCTTCTTTTTCACGGAGCTGCATTTTTATTTCTTCTGAAATCACGCTTTGAAACCGCGCCACCATATCGGGGTACGGATGCGGACCAACCACGCTGCCGATAATATAATGTGTGTCCAAAGGATTGTTTATCCAATCGCGGATGGCTTCGTTTGTGGCGTCTTTCAGGGTTTTACTGCCGCTTGTTGCGGGAACCACTTTCGCGCCCAGCATTTTCATTCGGGCTACGTTTGGCGCTTGGCGTTTTATGTCGATTTCGCCCATAAAAACGATGCATTCCAATCCCATCAAAGCACAAACCGTGGCGGTGGCTACGCCGTGTTGGCCCGCGCCAGTTTCCGCAATGATTCGTGTTTTGCCCAACCGTTTAGCCATTAAAATCTGGCCGATGGTGTTGTTCACTTTGTGCGCCCCCGTGTGGCAGAGGTCTTCGCGTTTTAAATAAATTTTAGTACTGTATTTTTCCGAAAGACGCTTTGCAAAATACAGTGGAGTAGGTCGCCCCACATAATCTTTCAGCAATTGTCGGAATTCCTTTTGAAAAGATTCCTCGGCCATAATTTTTAAATAATTCTGCCGAAGTTCCTCCACGTTTGGGTACAACATTTCGGGAATATACGCGCCGCCAAAATCGCCGTAGTACCCCTTTTCGTTTACGTTATAATTCCGAGACACAGCCGAAGGAATCTGTTTGTTTAATTTCATAAGTTTCTGTTTATACCTACAAGGTTTTTGAAACCTTGCAGGAGAACTGCATCCTTTAAACCAGGTGCAGTTTCAAATTTGCTGTTCACATCAATTGCGTGAATGGGAAGGTCTGTTTTTAGTATTTCTCTCAATGGATCAACTTCTTCCAAACCAATTCCACCACTAAGAATAAAAGGCTTTTTCGATGGATAATTTTTTAAAATTTCCCAATTAAAAGTATAACCGTTTCCGCCTTTTTCTTTTCCTTTTGTGTCAAAAAGAAATGCATCCACTTTATTTTCAAAAATTTTTATTTCGCTGAAATCGAATTCTTCGTCAACGCTAAAAGCCTTCCACACCAGCACATCGGGATAAAGCAAGGTGAGATAGCCCTGTAAGTCGAGGATATATTCTTTTGTTTCATTGCCATGAAGTTGGATTACATCCAAAGAATATTTTTTGCACAAATCAATCACTTTTGAAATCTTTTCATCCACAAAAACCCCAACCTTTTTAATTCCGGGCGATAGCGAAGGAATCTCCCCCTCAAAATAACGCGGACTTTTTTCGTAAAAGATAAAACCCAAATAATCGGGCTGAAGCGCGGCGACTTCGGCAATGTTGTGTTTCATTCCGCAAATCTTTAAAAGTGGTTTCATCTCAAATTTTGAATAAATTGTTTGGCCGTTTCGCCGGGATTTTCGGTTTTCATAAAATTTTCACCAATCAAAAATCCTTCAAAACCGTAAGTTCTCAACTCTTTTATGGTTTCCACATCGCTGATTCCGCTTTCGGAAATTTTCACGAAATCGGCCGGAATTTCTTCGGACAGTTTTTTGCTGATGTCGATATTTACCTTGAAATTTTTAAGGTTTCGATTGTTTACGCCAATCATATCCACATTCGGCAATAATGATTTTTGAAGTTCTTCGGAATTGTGAACTTCCAATAAAACATCAAGTTTTAAGCTTTTTGCCAAAAACGAAAACTGTTTCAATTCTTCCGCCGAAAGACAAGCCGCAATCAACAAAATTGCATCGGCACCGTAAGCTTTTGCCTCGTAAATTTGATAGGGATCGATGATAAATTCCTTCCGAAGAATGGGGATGGAAACCGTTTTTTCAGCAACCAAAAGATCATCGAGCGAACCGCCAAAAAAGTTGGAATCCGTTAAAACCGAAATTCCCTTTGCGCCCGCAAGTTCGTAGCCTGAAACAACTTCGGGCAACAAAACCTTGTCGTTGATCACCGATTTGCTGGGCGAACGGCGCTTGTGCTCGGCGATAATTCCCGTTGTTGAAATGCGCAACGCTTCCGCCAATGATTTGGTTTCCTTTGCAAAAAGTGGAAATTTCTCCAACAAACGAGTTGGGATTGCTTCTTTTTTGGCTGCAACCTCTTTAAGTTTATAAGCAATTATGTTATCTAAAATTGTCATTTTTGAGTATTGAGTATTGAGTATTGAGTATTGAGTATTGAGTCGTGGTTCGTGTTTCTTGGTTCTTGATTCTTGATTCAATCGGATATTTGCTGTAATTTCTTTAATGAATTCAGGGCTTTTCCAGATTTTAAAGATTCTTTCGCCTTTTCAAAACCATCTTTAATTGAACAATTTTGAACTACTGAAATCGCCATTGCGGCATTTGCGCAGACCACATTATTTTGCGCTTCGGTGCCATTTCCGTTTAAAATATCCAAAAATATTTCAGCGGAATCTTTTACCGTTTCGCCACCAAAAATTTCTGATTCCTCAATTTGTTTCACACCGAAATTCTCAGCAGTCAAAATATTTTCTGAATTTTTTGAAATAACCTTTACGGGCCCGGTCAACGAAATTTCATCATAGCCATCCATCGCGTGCAAAACGGCGTAATTTTTTTCGCTTTTTTGATAGAGATAGCCGTACATCCGTGCCAATTCCAAATCGAAAACGCCGACCAATTGGTTTTTTGGAAAGGCTGGATTCACCATCGGCCCGAGCATATTAAAAAAAGTTTTTACGCCCAATTCCTTGCGGATTGGTGCCACATTTTTCATTGCAGGGTGGAAGAGTGGTGCGTGCAAAACGCAGATTCCCGCTTCGTCCAAACTACGCTTTAAAAAATCCTTTTCATTACTGAATTTAATGCCCAAAGCTTCCATCACATTGCTGCTACCACTAACGGATGAAACCCCATAATTGCCATGTTTTGTAACTTTTACTCCCGCGCCAGCCGTAACAAATGAAGCCAACGTTGAAATATTAAACGTATTCTTTCCATCGCCGCCCGTTCCGCATAAATCAATGGTGTTGTATTCGTGGAAATCCACCGCCAAACATAAATCCAACAAAGCATCACGAAAACCTTCCAGCTCTTCCAAACTCACATTCCGCATCATATAAACCGTTAAAAAAGCGGCTATCTGACTTTGATTGTATTTTCCTTCAGAAATATTTACCAAAACGGATCGAGCCTCGTCTTTGTTGAGTTGTTCGTGGTTTATTAATCTGTTTAAAATCTGTTTCATATCATGCCCGCGAAGGCGGGTATCTTTTGTTTTTAATTCATCTTCTATTTGAGTCGATGAGTCGATAAGTTTATGTGTTTATAAGTTTAAAAGTTTATCGGTTTAGTTGCAATTCTGCAAACTTTGACTGAATACTGTATACTTTTTCAAATCAGCTTTCAATCCAATTTTTAATAATCTGTTTCCCCATAGGTGTCAGTACACTTTCGGGATGAAATTGTACGCCGCAAACATCATAAAGTTTGTGGCGAAGGGACATAATCTGCCCATTCTCATCGACTGAAGTGATTTCCAAAACCTCGGGAAATCCTTCTTTTGAAACCACCCAACTGTGGTAACGACCTATTTCAAATTCCTTTTCAATTCCTTTGAAAAGTGGTTCGTTTTCGGAAGTAATAATTGCTTTTGTAGCAACGCCGTGAAAAACTTTGCTCAAATTTTCCAACTTTCCACCGAAAACTTCACCAATTGCTTGTTGACCCAAGCACACGCCAAAAATTGGTTTTGATGTTGCATATTTTTGAATTACTTCTTTCAGCAAACCCGCTTCATCGGGAATTCCTGGGCCGGGAGAAAGTAGAATTTTATCGTAATTTTCTACTTCTTCCAAATAGAATTTATCGTTTCGTTTTACGGTTACCTCGCAATCCAATTCCTCTAAATAGTGGACCAGATTATAAACAAAACTGTCGTAGCTGTCGATGACTAATATTTTAATCCTCTTCCCCAGCCCTTCCCCCTGGGGGAAGGGAGCCTGATTTTTAATTTTATTTATTTCTTCTTTCATGAATTATTATTTTTTGCTCCCCTTTGGGGCTGGGGGACTTATATGTTTTCCGCCAATTCCAGTGCTTTTGTCAAAGCCCCCAATTTGTTATAAACTTCCTGTAATTCGTTTTCCTCATTGCTTTCCGAAACCACGCCCGCGCCAGCTTGATAATGCAATGTATGGTTTTTGCTCACAAAAGACCGAATGATAATAGCGTGGTTAAAATTGCCGCTGAAATCCATAAACCCGATGGCTCCGCCGTAAAATTCTCGACTTCGGTTTTCATATTTTTCCAGCAATTGCAGCGCTTTATGTTTTGGTGCGCCGCTCAAAGTTCCGGCGGGAAAAGTGTCCGCAACAATCTGCATCGTTGATGTTTCGGGGTTTTGCGTTGCCGTAACTTTGCTAACCAAATGGATTACGTGCGAAAAAAACTGGACTTCACGATAGGTTTCCACTTTTACGTTCGTGCCGTGCCGACTTAAATCGTTTCGCGCCAAATCGACTAACATCACGTGTTCGCTGTTTTCCTTTTTGTCCTCGGAAAGTTTTTTGGCGAGCTCGGCGTCCTGTTCATCATTTCCTGTACGTTTAAAAGTTCCTGCGATGGGGTGAATTTCAGCCGCATTTTCTTTTACGACCAACTGCGCTTCGGGCGAACTGCCGAAGATTTTAAAATTTCCGTAATCGAAATAGAAAAGATAAGGCGAGGGATTAACGCTGCGCAAAGCCCTGTAAACATTGAATTCATCGCCCGTGAATTTTTGTGAAAATCGTTTACTGGGCACAATTTGGAACACATCACCGCGCTGGCAATGCTCTTTACATATTCGAACTAATGCTTTAAAATCTTCATCGTTTAAGTTTGTGGTTCGCTCACCGTTTCTTTTAAAAGGATATTCGGCAAAACTTTTGGACTTTAAAATCTGCTCAATCTGCGGAATATTATTTTCAGCTTCAAAAGTGTGCGCAAAAATGTATGCTTCGTTATTGAAATGATTTATCGCGATTATGTTTTGGTAAACCGCATAAAACAAATCGGGCATTTCAAGATTTACCTCTTTTTTTTGAAGCTCAATATCCTCAAAATAGCGCACCGCATCAAAAGCCATAAAACCGAAAAGACCGTTGTTGATGAATTTAAATTTACTTTCTTCCGAAGAAAAAGAGGAGGCAAATTCGTCTAAAATAGTTGGAACATTCGTTTTTTCTGAAATTTCAATTGTGGTGCTTTTTCCATCCGGAAAATGCTGAAAAATGGTTTCGTTTTCCACTTTTATGGAAGCAATTGGATTAAAGCAGATATAGCTGAAACTATTGTCGTTAGCGTGATAGTCGCTGCTTTCCAGCAAAAGGCTGTTCGGAAATTTATCGCGCAACCGCAAATACACCGAAACCGGCGTTAGCGTGTCTGCCAACAGTTTTTTTGAATATGTTTTTAAATTGTATTTCATTTCGTCAAAATATGTGAATAAAAAAAGGCTTGTCGTGATTGACAAGCCTTTTCGTATATTTTATACTATAGGTGTTCCGCTCACGAGATTTTCCGTAAGTTTTTCCACCACCAAGTATTTTGTGTAAATGTGTTCATTGTTTCGGGTTCAAATATAGAATTTTTTTTGGAAGACAGTTTTCTTTTATTGCAAAATTTAAGAATTCAAGTTTGAAATGAAACTTTTCGCCAAAACTTGAGTCTATTAATCTTACGTTAATGATTTGTTCTAATTGTAACACTTTCAATATTTTTAGCAAATGAAATTACTTCCGCTTATACTTTTTGTTTTGATGTTTCAAGGCTGTTTGGATAAAAAATCTGAAACAACTTCTGAACTTGCAATGAAAGAAAATGTTTCAATTAATAAAGAAGATTTCAATTCAAAAAAAGTTGTTTCCCTAAATTTTGAAGCACTTGAACGGCAATATCTTCAAAAGAAAAACGATTCAATTTATGTTATTAACTTTTGGGCTACATGGTGCAAACCCTGTATAAAAGAGCTTCCAGCTTTTGAAAAATTGGCTTCGGACTATTCCAATAAAAATGTGAAACTGTTGTTGGTCAGCCTTGATTTTCCGGACAAATTGGAGAGCCAAGTAATTCCTTTTATTAAAAAGAACAACATACAATCTGAAGTGGTGTTATTGGATGATTCTGACGCCAATAGTTGGATTCCAAAGGTTTCACCGCAATGGAGTGGTGCCATTCCCGCAACGGTTATTTATAAAAAAGACATTCGAAAATTTTACGAGCAATCTTTTACTTTTGAAGAACTTGAAACTGAATTAAAAACATTTCTATAAAAATTTGAATTATGAAAACTATATTTTCGAGCATATCATTTGCAGCCCTTTTATTAATCGCTTTTAGCAGCTGCAAAAATGAATCAACAGATAAAAGCGAGGAGTTTGCCATCAACGAAATTGTCCAGCCCGAATTCACGGAAATTAACTCCGAAACCGAAACGAAAGGATATACTATCGGTGATGAAGCTACCGATTTTAAACTGAAGGACGTAAACGGAAAAATGGTTTCGCTTTCCGATTATAAGGATGCCAAAGGTTTTATCGTGATTTTTACGTGCAATACATGCCCGTATGCGGTTGCTAGTGAAGAAAGAATGGTTGCCTTGGACAAGGAATTTAAATCAAAAGGCTATCCTGTGATAGCAATTAACCCAAACAATCCGGAGGTTCAGCCAGATGATACGTTTGAACTTATGCAGGAAAAAGCCAAGGAAGCTGGATTTACTTTTCCGTATTTATATGACGAAAGCCAAACGATCTATGCAAAATACGGAGCCACAAAAACACCGCACGTTTATCTGCTTCAAAAGGAAGGCGGTAAAAATATTGTAAAATACATTGGTGCCATTGATGATAACGTTCGCAATGCTGCTGAAGTAAAGGAAAGATTTTTGGCGAATGCCGTAAATGAGCTTTTGGAAGGAAAAGAAGTTTCCGTAAAGGAAACAAAAGCTATAGGCTGTTCCGTTAAGCAATAGAACTCTAAAAAAATATTCTTTAAAAACCAAAACGTTTTGTTTCTGGTTTTTTTAATTTTAAACGTTTCACATTTATTATTTTTACTGAAAATTTTTAAAATGGCAGATTTGACACAACAACAGTGGAGCGAGCAGTTGGAAAAGGACGAGAATTCGGTGATTTTGGACGTGCGTACCGATGCTGAATTTGAGGAAGGCTATATTCCGGGAGCTATCCAAATAGATATTTACAACGGAGCTGAATTTCTTCAACAGGCAAGACAGCTTGACCCGCAAAAAAATTATTATGTGTATTGCCGTTCCGGTGGCAGAAGCGGACAAGCGTGTATGTTGCTCAATTCCATAGGTATTAAAAATGCCTTCAATCTTAAAGGCGGGATTATGGAATGGGAAGGTGAAACTATTAATTAAAATCTCAAAAAATGAAAAAGATATCAATACTTCTGCTTCTTTGCGGCGCCATTTTTTTTACGGCGTGCAAAGAGAAAACGATAGCACAGGAAGTACGTGTGCTAACTCCACAGGAATTTAAGGATTCAATTGATAACAATCCTGAAATCCAACTATTGGATGTGCGTACTCCCGAGGAGTTTGCCGAAGGACATCTTGTAGATGCTGAAAATATTAATGTGATGGAATCAGAATTTCTAACCAAAGTTGAAAAGTTAGACCCCGAAAAGCCAGTGTATCTATATTGTAGAAGCGGAAGAAGAAGTGCCAAGGCATCTGCCCTTTTAAAAGAAGCCGGTTTTAAGGAAATTTATGACTTGCAGGGCGGTTTTTTGGAATGGGAAAGTAATGGTTATAAAGCTGAAAACTAGCTTTTAGTCTTAATTTTTTTAACGTAATCCAAAAGCACAAGTTAAACTGACGCTAAAGTCTTATTTTTTAAAATCTATAAAGGCATACGCTTCGTATCTTCAATACACAAATTGATATGTTATGGAAGATAGAGATGAAATAATTCGAGAGAAAATGCAAAGGCTGATATCCAAAAGCTGTCAATTTGATAAACGTCCGAACGAGCAATTTCGCGATTTCCATAAAGCGTTTCTCAATTTCTTCTTCAGTTCAGTAGATGTAGATGTGAACTATGAAAACAAATTGATTTCTATCTGGAATTCCAAACCATTGACTACCGATCCGGTTAGGCTTTATGATTTAAACAAAGCAATTTCAGATAGGGTAGGCTACAACGATTTAGAGGAAACATTAATCGGTTGTCTTGAAGATGGTCAGCTTCAGCATAATTTTTATAGAAAAATGCTTCTCGAATATGGCGATTCCGTTAAAGATGGGGATATGCTGAGTGCTTGAAAATATTCTAGAATAACTAAAGAGTTTACCCATTCTGCTCATCTGCCGAAGGCCCATAACTTCCCGGCACCGGAATATTCAGCAATCTATAATAAACGCCCAGCTGCGCGCGGTGGTGGGTTACTTGGTTTAGCCCGTGCCTGATGGCGCCGTACTTGCTCCATTCCATAATTTTTTCACCGTTCATCCGAATGCTCCAGTTCAGTTTTAAATCTGCTTCTTTTGCGTTTTCCAAAGCTTGCATCCCGGCTTTGTGCTGTTTTTCCAACTGTTGCAACAAATCTTCTTTAGTGCCCATTTTCTCGGGATTATAGCCATCAGCAAAATCCAAATAATCGGTATTCAAAATAACCTGCGGCCAGCCAAAAATATCCACAATGTGCGTTGCTAAGTCCATAAGCTTCATACTTTTGGTATGCGGGGCATAATCGTTTTTGTCCTTTGGAAAATTATCCAGGAATTTTTTGGTGGTGTTGTACTCTTCGGTAAGTTCGTCCTTTAAATTTTTTAACGTATCCATAATTTTTGAATGTTTCGGTTAATAAAAACGTAATTCTACTTTGTACATCTAATTTACTATTTAAAAGCATTTTTTCAACAGGAAATTCCTGTAAATTTGCAGCCTAAAATTCCCTCAATTGGCAAAACAGATCACAGATACCATCGTAATGATTCGCCCGGTCGCGTTCCGTATGAACGAGCAGACGGCGGTCAATAATTTTTTTCAGGAAGACATCGCCCTTAAAAATGCTGAAATAAATACCAAAGCCCAGGCAGAGTTTGATGCCTTTGTGCAGAAATTGCGAGGTGTTGGCGTACATGTGATTGTAGAGAATGACGATTTGAGAATGGACACCCCTGATTCCATTTTCCCTAACAACTGGATCAGTTTTCACGAAAACGGCGACATTGGTCTCTACCCAATGTTTGCTGAAAACCGCCGTCGCGAAAGACGTGAGGAGGTTTTGATCCGTTTGGAAAATGAAGGTTTTAAGATCAATAATATTTACGATTACACCCCTGCGGAAGATGAAGGATTTTTTCTTGAAGGTACGGGAAGTCTGTTGCTCGACAGGGTAAATCATAAAGCGTATTGCGCGCTTTCACCACGTGCTGATGAAGAATTGCTTATTGAATTTTGCGAGGATTTTGAATATCTGCCCGTAATCTTCACTGCAAACCAAACCGTTGATGGCAAGCGGGTGCCCATTTACCACACCAATGTAATGATGTGCCTTGCCGAAGAATTTTGTGTTATCTGTTTGGACAGTATAGATGATGCCAAGGAAAAGAAAAATGTGGTGCAGCATTTGAAGACGGACGGGAAGGAGATTATCTCAATTACCGAAGCCCAAATGCATCATTTTGCGGGCAATATGCTCCAAGTACAGGGACGCGACAAAAAATATTTAGTAATGAGTGCGGCGGCGCATAGTAGTTTGACCCAAAATCAAATTGCGGCAATTGAGAAACATTGTGAAATCTTGAGCAGCGACCTTACCACCATTGAAACCTGTGGCGGTGGAAGTGCCCGCTGTATGATGGCCGAAGTATTTCTGCCCAAGGCCTAATTGGGTTGGGAAACGTAATCGCCTTCAGCAATCTTTTTTATCATTCCTCCGAAAATAAAATAGTGGAAGGGTAACATTAAGTACCAATACAAACGGCCCCATAAACCTTTTGGCCGAAAAGTTGCGGTCTGTATCAATTCGTTGTTTTCATTTATGCAGAATTCCAGCCACGCCTCTCCGGGAAGTTTCATTTCGGCAAAAAGTAGGAGTCTTTTACTTTCTCTATCGGCGTAGAGCACCCGCCAAAAATCGAGCGCATCACCCGTATATATTTGGTCGGGATGGGTTCTTCCACGCCTAAGGCCCACGCCACCCACCAAGCGGTCCATAAAGCCTCTGATTTTCCAGAGCGAATTGGCATAATACCAACCGTGCGAGCCACCAATAGCCCAAATGTTGTTCAGTGCCCTTTCGGGATTGGTAACCTCAAGCTTTTTTTCATCTTTAAGGCAACCGTATTTGGGCACTTGTATATATTCCTTCAAATTTGAAATCCTGCCCGCTACCAAGGAATCTTTCCAACTCGAGATAACAAGATTCTGCTCAATCTTTACAAAGGCTTTTTTAATGGCTTCCTCATATGAAATGGGCTGGATGTCTAAAATTTCCTGTAAGTCGTTATCTCTTGCTACAACTTCCATTTTCATACTGTCCACAAGATTTACAGCGAGTTTATATGAAGTTGAGGTTACAAAGTAAAGCCAATACGAAGAAAGCCGTGGCGACATAACAGGAACCGAAATTATCCAAAGTTTTAGGCCACGAATTTTGGAATATTTCATCAACATTTCCTTATATGTCAAAACATCGGGACCGCCGATATCGAAGGATTTGTCAAAACATTTTTCATTGTCCAAAACCCGCGATAGAAACGCAATCACGTCGCGAATGGCAATGGGTTGAATTTTAGTCTTTAACCATTTTGGAGCGATCATTATTGGCAGTTTTTCACACAAATCCCGAATAATTTCAAAAGAAGAACTGCCGCTACCAACAACAATTCCGGCGCGAAGCACGGTTAGATGATAGTTGCCCTTGTATAAAATTTCCTCTACCTTTTTTCGGGAAGAAAGGTGTTTTGAAAGTTCGTCCTGATTTATAATACCACTTAAATAGATGACCTGTTTCACAGTAGTGGAAGCCATGTATTTATTGAAGTTTTCGGCTGAGCGGGCTTCAACTTCATCAAAATTTTTGGTGGAGCCGCTCATCGAGTGTATTAAATAATAAGCGGCATCAATATCTTTTGGGAATGATTCGGTGTTTACTTCTTCGGCAAAATCCACCTCCACGACGGTTATCTTTTTTGTTGTTTCGGGATCGAGCGGTAATCTATTTTTATCCCGAACGGCACAAATTATTTCGTGTCCGTTTTGCAAAAGTTCGGGAAGTAATCGCATACCAATGTATCCATTGGCGCCTGTGAGTAGAATTTTCAATTTAAAATATTTTGTTTAAAGATAATTTTTAATAATTAAACATTAGTTAAAAACCCGTTAAGTTATAGTTTGCCTTATTTTCCAAAACGGTATCTTTAAATCTTCAACCAAATAATCCAAAAACCATGAAAATCTTAAAAATCGTATTGCTAATTGTAGGGGTTGTTTTGATAATCTTCGGACTTTACAATGCTTTTGTGCCGCAACAGGTTTTGGATATAGGCCCTTTGGAAGTTAATGCTAAGGAAGGATTGACCAACCAAACGCTAGGGATGATCGGCATTGGGGTTTTGGCACTTATAGCCGGAGCATTGCTTAAAAACCGCCGCTAATTTTTAAGGGTTTATTGTTTTTAGAATAGAAATCACGGCAGCGCTGATGTATTCCACACCTATTGAAATTACAATAAAACCCACAATCCGCGAAATGGCATTGATTCCCGAAGCACCCAAAAATTTGCTGATGTAATGTGAACTTCTCAAAATGATAAACGTCGCCAATCCAACTGCAAAAACGGCCATTACAATCCAAATTATCTCTACTGTTTTTTGATACTGCTGATTAAAAGTTATTAGTAACGAAATGGAGCCAGGACCAGCAAGCATAGGTATTGCCAGCGGAGTGAGCGAAAACTTTTCGCGTTTGTCCAAATCCTTTTGAACCCTTTTGTTCTTCATTCCTTTGTGCTTTGAAAAAGTTCCCGTCAACAGCGCAAAGCCAGAGGTTACTATTATCATCCCGCCCGCAATACGCAATGCATTCAAACTTATTCCGAAAAAAGCCAAAAGATACGTTCCGGCGAAAAAGGAAATAATTAATATTACCACCACGTTTATCGTGGTCAAAAGTGAAGTTTTGTTGCGTTCCTGAGTGCTTTCATCGCTCGTCAACCCTACAAATACGGGCACCGTTCCCAATGGGTTTATTACCGAAAAAAGAGCAGCAAACACGTATAAAAAAATATCCATATTTTTTTCGGCAAAGGACGTTTGGTTTTTCTATTTGAAGATTACCAAAACTTTAAATTAAAGTTATATGATGGCTTCGGAAAATTCAGAAAATAGAATACAGAATTAAGAATTCAAAAAAAGTATCTTTGCACTTTAAAATTTCAGTATGACATTTCAGCAAACATTGGAAACCCAAATTAAAGCCGCAGTGGAAAACCTGTATGGTGCAAAACTTGAATCGGTAGAATTACAGCCCACCCGCAAGGATTTTGAGGGCGACATCACCGCAGTGGTTTTTCCAATGTTGCGCGTAGTAAAGGGAAATCCCGTGCAGATTGGGCAGGCCATTGGCAGCTATTTGGTTGAAAATGTTTCGGAAATTGAAAAATTCAACGTCGTCCAAGGCTTCTTGAATATTGTCCTGAGCGATTTGTATTATTTAAATTTTTTCAATTCCGTGAAAGATTTTGCTTCCTTCGGAAAAGTTCCGCAGGGAAAGGAAGCATTAATGGTGGAATATTCTTCACCGAACACCAACAAGCCTCTGCACTTGGGACACGTTAGAAATGTATTGCTCGGCTATTCGGTTGCTGAAATTGAAAAAGCTGCCGGAAAAAAAGTGTACAAAACCCAGATTATCAACGACCGTGGCATCCATATTTGTAAAAGTATGCTGGCGTGGGAAAAATTCGGAAATGGGGAAACACCGAATTCGACTGATTTGAAAGGGGATAAGCTGGTTGGGAATTATTACGTAAAATTCGACAAGGAATACAAAAAGCAGATTGAAGCCCTAAAAGCCGAAGGGAAGACCGAGGAAGAAGCGAAGGCACAGGCCCCACTAATTCTTGAGGCACAGGAAATGCTCCGTAAATGGGAAGCCGGCGATGAAGAGACCGTAGCGCTTTGGAACAAAATGAACGGCTGGGTCTATAAAGGCTTTGGGGAAACCTATAAAGCCATTGGCGTAGATTTCGATTTTTATTATTACGAAAGCGACACCTATCTTTTGGGGAAAGATATTATTGAGGAAGGCATAAAAAAAGATGTATTTTTTATGAAGGATGATGGTTCCGTTTGGTGCGATTTAACCGAGGAGGGACTGGATGAAAAACTTGTGCTGCGTAGCGACGGCACCGCGGTTTATATGACGCAGGACATCGGCACTGCCGTACAGCGGGTGAAAGACCACCCAGATGTGGGCGGAATGATCTATACCGTGGGCAACGAACAGGATTACCACTTTAAAGTGCTGTTTTTAATTTTGAAAAAACTCGGTTACAGTTGGGCTGAAAATCTGTTCCATTTAAGTTACGGAATGGTGGACCTGCCTTCGGGGAAAATGAAAAGCCGTGAGGGAACAGTGGTTGACGCTGATGATTTGATTGCGCAAATGACCGATACTGCGCGAACCATTTCAGAAGAACTGGGGAAGATTGACGATTTTTCAGAAGAAGAAAAGGAAGCGCTTTACCGAATGATCGGTTTGGGCGCGCTAAAATATTACATACTAAAGGTAGATCCAAAAAAACGGATTCTTTTCAACCCTGAGGAAAGCGTGGATTTTCAGGGAAATACGGGACCCTTTATACAATATACCTACGCGCGGATTCAGTCTATTCTACGAAAAGCTGGAGAGGTCTCTCTCGAAGCCTCAGGAGCACTCGACCTGACATCTGTCGAAATGCATCCAAAGGAAAAAGAGCTCATAAAAATTATCCAGCAGTTCCCTGAAACCATTCAGTTGGCGGCGGAGAATTACAGTCCGGCTTTGATTGCAAACTATACATACGATTTGGTAAAGGAATTCAACAGTTTTTACCAAAATGTTCCAATTCTCGCAACGGACAATGAAACAGAAAAAATCTTCCGCGTAAAACTCTCACAAGCAGTGGGGGAAATTATTAAAAGTGCCTTTACCCTTTTGGGGATCGAGGTTCCAGATCGGATGTAATTAAAGCGTCTTTGCGTTTTTGCCAGAAAATTTAAAGAAGCAAAGACGCAAAGATTTGTGAAAATTCAAAACTCACACTTCAAACCTCACGCCTCACACCTCACGCCTCACACCTCACACCTAACACCTCATACCTGGTCACTCGTCGTTCGTTCATCACCCCCGCACCCAGCACCCAGCATCCAGCATCCCGCGCCCAGCACCCAATTAACCACTTTCTAAAACATAAGTTGAATAGAAAAGTTGGGTGTAATACCCAGCGACAATTCTTCTACTTTATTTACGGTCACTTCATTAGTATCATCTCTCACCAAGGCATAGCGAATGTTTACCGTATTTTTGGTATTTAACAGATTTAATAGGGCAATGTTAATTTTTGCATCAAAAGTGGGGGAAAGTTTCCAGAGGTATTCTGCGGAAAAATCTGCGCGAAGATAATCTAGCAGCCTTTGGCTATTCGGCATATCATATTGTACGGTTGTTAAACTACCTTCCGTTGTTGTTTCTGCCCCCGCCAATGGAATAGTGTACGGTTTTCCGCTGTGCCAATTTACACCCAAGGCAAGTTTTAATGCATTCCACGAATAGCTTCCGGCCAATGTTGCGGCGTGTTGCATATCCAGATTGTTTGGAAAGGTTGAAGGTACGAGATCTTCAAATTCATAATTGTTTTCGCTCAACACATAGCTGACCCAAGCACTAAACGATTCTGATTTTCTGTTGATTACAATTTCAGCTCCTTTAACCTTGTAATTGCCAATTGCCTTTGAAAAACGAAATTGGTTTTGAAAACCTTGGTTGGCACTATTTATATCTGATACAACTTTATAAAATCCTTCAATATTTATAAAATAGCCATTTTTGCTGTAAACCAGCCCTGCCGAGGCTTGCTTGCTTTTTAAAATTGGAGTGTCTTCCTCATCGGCTAATATCCAGCGTCTTTTTTCAATACCGAGGAAATCACTTTCAAAATCAACGCGTTGGGTGGCACTTTGACTTTTGAATTCTCCCAAAACTTCAACTGCAAAACCATTGCCCAATTTTTGGTGCAGGCTTAACCGCGGCTCAATTAAAATTTCATCAAACTTGTTAAAATAATTTCCGCGAACACCCACAGCTACAAAGGTTTTGTGATTGCTAGAGAGATAGTTAATGCCGCCAAATACCACATGACTGCGCAACACGTCTTTTTCATAATTGCGAAATCGCGGTAGGTTTACATCCTGGGTATTGGCAATTCCAACTTCAGAAAAATGATAACCCGTTTGAAGGTTTAAGTTTTTTGAAAGCACCACCTTAGCGTCAATTTTAACCCCAGTTTCCAAAACCTCATTTTTTTGAATTTGTTCCTGACTGGTAAAAATATCTCGGTTTAGGGCATCCAGCAAATAATAGCTGCCATATCCCAAAATGGTAGTTTCAATACTGTTCCCCCATAAACGATTCCACGAAATGCCTCCAAGTAAGCTGCGTTGGTCCAATTTACTTGTTTTTGATTGGGAATTGATGGCCAAGGTTTCAGTGAAATCCAAGGAATTGTCTATGGTCAGAAAATTAAAACGAAGCTTGTCATTTTCAGAAATATCCCACAATAATTTGGCGCCGAAATCGTAAAAACTGAAATTTTCGTCCGTACCAATTCCAATATTATTTTGGGTGCTTTCGGAATTGCTGATCTCACTGTCCTGAAAAATCCGTTTCGTATAATTTTTGTAAATGGGCGATTCCCAAACTTCGTTGCTGGATTTTCTTCCTGCTACCTCAAGGCTTGCCTTTGCAGAAAGTGGAAGGTCTAAATATCCGCTTCCGTTTATTAGATTGAAACCTATTCCGGCCTCGGTTTTGGCTGAAACTGTATTTTTTGAGTGCATATCCAAAACCCCCGATACTCCCTCGCCATACCGTATGTTTGTTCCGTTTTTATAAAGCGTTACCTTTTTTGTGAGGTTCGGGTTGAAGGCAGAGATAAGACCGAAAAAGTGACCGCTTTGATATAATTTTATATCGTCCCAGAGCAATAAATTTTCGTCGTGCATTCCGCCACGTATGTTGATATTTGAAATAGTTTCGTCCACACTTTCCACGCCGGGCAACGCTTGTGCTATCTGCAATACATCGTTTTCAACCTGTCCGGGCAACAGACCAAAATGCTCGGTGGAAAGAACAACGGAACCGTCCAGGTTTTTATTGATCCCCTTTGTAAAAATATTGTTTATTAGAACCGGCTCAAGTGCAGAAATAGATGCGAACATCAGTAATGCGCTGCAATCTGTTGATAATTTTGACGTGCTCGATGCAAGCCGTGAATAGCCCACAAAGCTAATGGTGAAATTGGTATTTGCAGGTTGCTGCGGGACGTAAAAAAAACCCTCGGCATTCGAGATTGTCTTAAACGAATTATCCGCTGCAATAATGGTTGCGCCTTCCAGCGGCAATTGAGTCTCATAATCAATTAGCCTACCACAAAGAAGTCCGGAATTTTTATGGGAAGTTATGGTAATATATCGCTCATTGATTCGGTTAAAGTGAAAGGGTGTATTTTCCCGAAGATATAAAAGTACATTCTCAATGCCCACAACATCTTCGGAAGGTTTTATCAATTTTATCCCTTCAATTTCTTCGTGAACATACGAAAAACGTACATCGTGCTTCTTTTCCAAAGTTTCCAGATAAGCTAAAAGTGTGGTTTCTTCGGTTTTCTGTGCTGTGGCATTGGCTCCCAAAACACAGAACACCAAAATTAAAAGAAAGACTTTGTAGCTACTTGCTATGTTTGGCATCAATGGTTACTGCTCCGTTATTACTAATTTTATAGGTCAATTGCAGGGGCTCACAAATTGATTTTAATGCGAGTTCAAGATTTTTGTGTGTAAAAGTGCCAGTAAATTTCTTGTCGAGATTTACATTATTTACGGTTACCTTAACGGCAAACTGTCTTTCCAATTCCTCCAATACCCGCTGAAGTGACACATTTTCAAAACTACTTTCATCATTCAGCCATACGGGCAAATGGTTGGGGTTGGCTTCATTTAGCATCAATTTACCATTTTCTATCTGTATTTTTTGTCCCGCAGGAAGTTTTAACAAAGTATCGTTAAAGGCTACACTCACCAAACCTTCAAAACACGCGACGGTAAATAAACCGTCCCGAGCCGAGACATTGAACTGTGTGCCAAGTACGCTAACCGTTCCTTCATCGGTTTTTACGCTGAAATTACT
This sequence comes from Aequorivita vladivostokensis, assembly GCF_000952855.1. Classification (GTDB taxonomy): domain Bacteria; phylum Bacteroidota; class Bacteroidia; order Flavobacteriales; family Flavobacteriaceae; genus Aequorivita; species Aequorivita vladivostokensis. Next base: position 50,948 of record NZ_JSVU01000007.1, read on the forward strand.
GCCTTTTTTTACTTTGAAATATGCTTCCCCATCCAGCGTAAGTTCGCGGATATTGGCCCAATCTTTTTTGTTGTATGTAATTTTGGAGGCAGCGTTCAACGCTACTTCAGACCCATCGGGGAGCAGAAATCTTTGGGTTTGTGCAATCTCGGTTTTTACTGAAGTATCAAGGGTTGTTGTGTAATAGTATCCTGCAAGCAACAATGCAAATACGGCAGCCACCTTCCAGACTACTGAAAAAATATTCCGGTTTTGTAAGCGCCCCACAGATTTTGTTTTGTTTGAAATAGCCTCAAAATTTGCTTGGGAATTCATTTCAGCAATCTCAAAATCTGAGCTGGCATCTGCAATCTTTATATAGGAAGCGTATTTAGGATCGGCTTTTAACTGTTCCAGTTCTTCCGGCGTGGCCTCGTTGTTCAGCCATTTATGCAATAAATAATCATTTTCCATTTTCAAGTGTATTCATTGGTGAAACAGTTCAGCAAACCATTACCCTACCATTTATCTTAAACATTTCCTATTTCCTTCCGAAGCACTGCCAAGGCTTGGCTCATTCTTTTCTCCACGGCTTTTACTGAAATATTGAGCATTTGGGCTATTTCGGCGTATTTTTTTCCTTCAATTCTATTTAAAAGAAAGGCGGTGCGCTGGGCTTCCGTGAGGTTTTCAAGTGATTTTTTCAACTTTTCGCGAAACTCGTCTTCTTCCATCAAAAATTCTGGCGATTGATAATTGGTTTTATCAGCTTGTCTCTTGGCGTGTTTTAAAACTACTTTCTTGTGGGCCACTTCATTTAAAAATGCGTTGTTGCAAACGGTGTACAGAAATGATTTTGCCTTTTCTCGGGTAACTTTTGCGCAATTTTGCCAAAGTTTTATAAATGCCTCCTGTACCAAATCGTCTGCCTGTGCCGGGTCACCACACCTAAAATAGATAAATCGCCACACTGGTTTTCCATGCACTTCATACAGCTGGTTGAATGTATTTTCGTTACAGACGTTTTCAGATTGTTTCATACGTGAAATTGATGGTTTTCAAATATATTTAAAAGTTATTCAACTTGGAGGGTAGGGTTAATTTTTATTAATTTGTTATTACTGTAGCATAAAGGTCTATAATTTGAAAAAAACATATTTCCTCCGTTTAATATTGTTGGTTTTTTTAGGTGTTTTTATCTTTTCTTGCCAAAAAGAAGAAGAGGAGCACATTGATGAAACCGAAGAGGAAACCATTAACTCCAATTCGCAATTAACCGATTTATTATTGCGAACGTCCCAAAATCCTGGCGCGTATGACGATATAATTGATGGAAATAGCTGCGCATCAGTAATTTTACCCGTAACGGTAATTGCCAACGGACAGCAAGTGACGGTAAATACTCCTGAAGACATAAATATTATTAAAGATATTTTTAATCTGTTTCCTAACGATACGGATACTTTGGAAATTATGTTTCCAATTTCTTTGGAATTGTTTGATTATACCCAAGTAACGATAACTAATCAAACCGATTTGGATGCCCTTGCTGCAACTTGTGATATTGCCGATGCCGAAATTGGGTGTTTGAATATTGTTTATCCTATTTCTTTTTTCACCTATAATACCGATCAGCAGCAAACGGGAACGGTGACTATTACTAATGATTGGGAGCTTTTTGATTTTTTGCATCGTTTGGGGCCAGATGATTTTATCAGTATAGATTTTCCTATTACGGTACAATTGGAAGATGGTTCTTCAGTGGAAGTTAACACCAATCAGCAACTGCAAGCATTAATTGTAGATTGTGTAGCCAATACCAATGAAGACCCGATAGATATTTCGCAATTTGAAGAAGATTTAACCACCGGCATTTGGTATGTAGATTACTTTTTTGACGATTACGATGAGACTGACAACTATGCCGGATATGAGTTTACTTTTGCTCTAGACGGCACCGCACAGAGCGTAAAATCTGGGGTGGTGATAAGTGGAACTTGGGCCCTGGTAGAAAATTTTAAATTGGACTTATTCTTTGGAAGTAGTGTTCCGCTCAACGAACTTGACGAAGATTGGGAAATAATTGAAGCCAATGCAGAATTTATTAAATTGAAACACATTAGCGGTAGCGATGGAAGTATAGATTACTTGACTTTTGGTCGCGAACCGAACACTGGCGGGACAAATACAGAGCTCAATCTTTTTATTGAAAATTTGATAACCGGCAGCTGGTACGTTAATTTGTTGGAAGAGTATGGCGTTGACCACACCGCAAATTTCAATGAATTTGAATTTACTTTTTTCGGAAATGGCTCTGCCACCGCAGTAAGCAATAACGATACGGTCAACGGATACTGGACTGCCCAAATGGACAGTGGTAATTTAGACTTTATCTTAAATTTTGAAACTACAACCAATGGTGATTTTGGAGAGTTGAACGATAATTGGGATGTGCTGGAAGCAACTCAAACCATTATCAGACTTTCCGATGTAAGTGGCGGCGGAACAGACTACCTTACTTTTGGCCGTGAACCAAATGGCGGCGGTGGAGGAGGTCCCGATCCACAGGAACTGCGCGATATTCTTATATCTGGCACTTGGTATGTCGAAAAATTCTTGGACGATGGCGATGATGAAACTGCAGACTTTAATGGTTACGATTTCAACTTCTACAACAACGAAACTGTTTATGCTACAAACGGAACCGAGAACGTTTACGGAATTTGGGTTGTTACGGTGACCGGCCAAGAACTCAATTTTGAATTTGATATGGACAGTCCAATTAACAGGGCAGACGACCAAAATTATAAGGCTTTACAATACGTTCCTACTAGGGTCACTTTTATAACCCGGAATAGCCAAGGAGAAATAGAGGATACGTTAATCTTCAGGAAAAATTGAAAACGCACTTGTAAAACTTCATATCTTTTTAATTCACATCAGATCACCCTATATACGGGTGATTTTTTTTGCCCAAATTTTCAGTGCCCTTGCTGGATTTTTCAAAATTCTCAAAAATAGGGTAGGGTTTTTTATCGCTTGGCTGTCTTATTCATATATAACCTAAAAGAAATTTTAATGAACCGATTGATCAAATTAACCGTTTTTATTTGTCTCACATTGCTTGTGGCCAATGCTTGTTCAGAAGACGACGCTCCCATCGTTGAAAACCCAGATACCAATATAATAGCGGTAGATTCTGAATTGGGTGATTTGCTGCTTCGCACCACGGACGGCAATAATACATCCTCAATTGATGGTATAGACCTTGTTTACCCAGTAACTTTTTTTATATATAATTCAAATCAGCAGCAAACCGGAACCCAAACGGTTGGGAGCGATGCCGAACTTTTGGCGTTACTGCTTTCTTTAGAAAATGGAACTTATATAGCGTTGCAGTTTCCCATAAATGTGGTCTTACATGACGGAACAGTAGTAGGGGTTAATAGCAATGCGGAATTGACAACCTTAATTTCAGACTGCATCTCAAATGGCGGTGGGGCTCCTTCAAACTTTGAATCTATTTTAACTTCAGGCTCTTGGTTTGTTACCTATTTCTTTGACGATGAAGATGAAACCGATGATTTTGCGGGTTATGAATTTACATTCGCACCAGACAATACAGCGCAAGCCGAAAATTCCACAAATACTGTTTCGGGCACGTGGCAACTAACGCCGAGCACAACTCCAGATTTAATACTGTTTTTCGGCAATAGCGATCCGTTTGATGAGCTTGACGAAGATTGGGATATTATTGAAGCCACCCAAGACATTATTAAATTGAAACATATGAGCGGCGGCGATGGCAGCGTAGATTTTTTAACTTTTGAGCGCACACCTAACGGCGGCGGGGGCGGAAACACTTCAAATTTTGTTGATAATCTTACAACTAGTGTTTAGTATGTGAACCTTTTAGACGACGATGGAACTGACGAAACTTGTGATTATGTGGATTACCAATTCACCTTTAATGCAAATGAAACGGTTACAGCTACCAGCACCACCAACACAGTAAACGGTACTTGGGCGGTTACGAGTAGTAGCAGCGGCATAGACCTTATTTTAAACTTCGAAATAACTGGCGGCGACGATCCTTTTGACGACTTAAATGACGATTGGGACGTACTAAGTTTTGATGCCCAAATAATAAAATTGATTGATGTTAGCGGCGGAAATGGCGGTACGGATTATCTCGATTTCGGAAGAAACCCGTACCAAGGTTGCAGCGGTGGTGGAAACACAACGGAGCTTACAAATATCTTAATTGATGGCCAATGGTTAGTAGCAAGCTACATAGACGACGGCGATGACGAAACAAACGATTACAACGGCTATGCGCTTACATTTAATGCAGATGGAAGTGTCCTTACAGTAAATAGCAATAATACCATTAGCGGAACATGGAGTGTCGTAACAAGCGGAAGCGGTCTTGATGTAATACTAGATTTTGGAACTGCAATTCCTTTTGACGAATTGAACGACGATTGGGATGTTGTTACCTACACAACCACTAGAGTAGAACTCTTTGATGTTAGTGGTGGTAACGGTGGCACAGATTATTTGACTTTTGAAAAACTATAACTGCCCTAAATTTTGACTATGGGCTGGGGGAATATTGATACTGTGTAACCACTGATGATTTTTTTCATCCAACTAGTATCGCTCATTTTCTTTTGAAAACCCAAGTTCAATAAATATAAATTGAAAACACAACTCTTTATGAAAACCGTTGCGCAGATCTTAATTTCTCTTTTGTTGGTAGGTTGTACCACAAGTACCTATGATGACATTGAAGAAATGCCAGAGGAAAATCAAGGGGAGCTGGTAACCTACAACGATGTGGCTTTTATATTTCAAAATAATTGTACGGTTTGCCACAGCAATCCTCCGCAAAATGGTGCGCCGATGGGGTTAACCAATTATTCCGAAAATAAAGATGCGGTGGAAGATAGAGACCTTTTAGACCGTATTAGTAGAGAGGAAGGCGAGCAAGGATTGATGCCTTTGGGCGGTCCGCGCCTGCCACAACAACAAATTGATTTAATAATGCAGTGGAACATTGATGGACTACTGGAAAATTAATAATTATGAAAACTACAACCATTTTCTTAATCATCTGTTTTGCATGTGTTGCTTCGGCAATGGGGCAGGGAAAATACGCCACCAAAACAGGACAAATAAACTTTGAAGCTTCCGTTCCTTCATTTGAAGAGGTAAAGGCGAAAAACACCGATGTAAGTGCAGTTTTAGATGCGGCTTCTGGAAATTTTGCAGCACTCGCGCTAATGAAAGGCTTTCGGTTTAAAGTGGCTCTGATGGAAGAACACTTTAACGAAAACTATATTGAATCGTCCAAATATCCAAAAGCGACTTTTAAAGGAACAATTCAGGATTTTGACATTTCTGAAGTTGCTGGAAAGAAAGAGTATTTAATCAAAGGTACTTTCAATCTTCATAGTGTGGATAAAAATATGGAGGTGCCGGCGGTTATTTCGGTCAATGGCGATGTTGTATCGCTTACAGCCCATTTTGTAATGCATCCGGAAGATTTCAATATTAAAATTCCTTCAATTGTAAGTAATAAAATTGCTGAAGATGTAAACGTTTCAGTGGAATTCAATTTACAGCAACAATAAAAATGGAACCCATGGGCAAGCAAAGAAAATTTCTAATCTTGGTTCTGATACTCGCATTGATAGGCTTTTTTGGCTATAACTACCTCTATCAGGATCACAGAGACATAAAGACAGAGACTTCACAGCTGGAGATTACGGCACCCTATTTATTGGAACGTTTCAAAAAAAATGATGCCGAAGACTTGCTGAATAAAACTATAACGGTAACGGGCATAGTTACAGATCTGGAAGAAGGTGCAATTACTTTGGAAGAAAGCGTTTACGCCAGTTTCAACGAGTCTTTTTCAAATGTATCGGTAAATCAAAAAGTAAGCATCAAAGGTAGATGCATTGGGTATGACGAATTGTTCGAAATCGTGAAACTGGATCAATGTTCACTTATAAAATAGCGCAATGATGAAAAAATGGGCATTTTTAATATTCTTACTTCCGGTATCAATTTTTTCGCAAGATGATCTTTTGAACAACCTTGAAAGTGAAGCGGTAATCGATAAAACGGTAACTGCTACTTTTAAAGGACTGAAGGTTGTAAATTTTGAATCTACAAAACTGGCCGATAAAAACGATTTTTACTTTGTTGTAGCACATCGTTTTGGTTCGGTAAAAAATGGTTTCAAAGATTTTTTCGGTCTGGACAACGCTGTAACCCAGTTGAAATTTATATACGGGTTTACAAATTGGTTGAATGTAGGGGTTGCACGCAGCTCATTTCAACAAAAATACGGGGCGAATCTCAAATATCGCCTAATTCCGCAGGAGCGGGAAGGGTTTCCAATAACCATAGTGGGTTATAATTTGGTTACCATAAACACATCTTTGGAAAAAGACCAATACGCAAAGCTGGAATTTGAGGATAGGCTTACCTACACTTCGCAATTATTGTTATCGAAAAAATTTGGCGAATCATTTTCATTATTACTTGCTCCAACTTATATCCATGAAAATTTGGCAACCCGCAGCCGCGAAGTTTTGGCAAATGGAACCACAATAAATTACGATGAAGAAGCAAACCAATTCGCCCTCGGCTTGGGAGGCAGATATAAAATTTCAAATCGAGTAAGTATTAACGCAGACTACGGCCTTCATTTGAACCGAAATGATCACTCCAGTTTTAGAAATCCGTTGTCGGTAGGGGTAGATATTGAAACGGGTGGCCACGTATTCCAAATGCATTTTACCAATGCACAAGCTATGTTTGAAGAAGGATTTATTGTTCAGGGACAGGGAGATTGGAGCGATGGCAACTTCTTTTTTGGCTTTAATATCAGTCGTGTTTTCTAAGAATCTTGATTGTAAAAAAAAATATAAAGACAGTTCAATTAATTATTAATCTAAAATCAAATATTATGAAAAAAATTAAACTATTTTTTTTGATGGCACTTACAGTCTCCATGGCAAATGCACAAACAACTTTTGACCTGGACTGGTTTGTAGGCATTTCGAATGCCAATGCGAGTATAACCATAGAACCGGGCGACACTGTAAGATGGACTTGGACAGATGAGGTACCGCATTCGGTAACAAGTGATTCTGGCAGCCAGGAAAGTTTTGACAGTGGAATCCTTACCGGTGCTGGCAGCCAATTTTCCTATACGTTTACGCAAGTAGGAGTAAATCCTTACGAATGTGATGTGCATTCCAGTATGGAAGGTACTATTACCGTGGATAATGTAGCCTCGATTGCGGATAAATTTAGAATGAATATTTCATTCTACCCCAATCCTGTTGCTAACAAATTGACGGTGGCATCCCTTTACAAATTGGATAGTTATAAAATATATAACATTCTGGGGAAATTAGTGGCCCAAGGCGCTGCTGATGGCAATATTACTGAAATTGACATGGCCAGCTTGGAAAGCGGTATGTATTTTATCAATGCCACCTCTGGAGATATGCAGGCAACCTTTAAAGTTGTTAAGCGGTAAAACTGCTACATTAAAGAAAGAGGCTGTTTATATAAACAGCCTCTTTCTTTTTATTGGTATTTGATGATAGAATTTTTACTTGGATTCTATCTCATCTTTATCCAAATGATAAATTTCCATAATGCCTTCCAGCACCTTTTCGAAATCTATTTTCAGGTCTATTAGTTTTCCTGAGGCCATATCCATTACCCAGCCATGAACGGTGAGATTGCCATGACGCACGCCTAATTGCACGTCAGCTGTTTTTATAATGTTTACGCACTGTTCCTGTACGTTCAGTTCTACCAACCTTCGGTATTTTTCTTCCTCATCGGTTATTTTATTTAACTCGTCCCGGTGCAGTCGGTAAACGTCCCGAACGTTTCGCAACCACGGATTGAGAATCCCCAGATCTTTTGATTCCATAGCCGCCTTTACGCCCCCGCAACCGTAGTGGCCACAAACTACAATATGCTTCACTTTTAAAACATCAACCGCATAATTAATAACGCTCATTGCGCTGAGGTCAAGATTGGAAACCATATTAGAGATGTTTCGCATCACAAAAACATCGCCCGGCTTTACACCCATAATCTCTTCTGCTGTTACACGGCTGTCGCTACAACCAATATAAAGGATGTCAGGGTTTTGCCCATTGGCTAGGTTCTTGAAATAGTCGGGATCGTTGCCTAATTTTTCACTCACCCAGGTTTGATTGTTCTTAAAAATTTGTGCTATATCCATATTTTTCTGAAGATTTTATTCAGGCTATAAAGATACAGTAAAAGCAGTTTTGCTTGCAACTTCAAAATATATTCTGTTAGTTATTAATTTTGAACATTATTTATGTTGATTGGTCTTTTCTGGAACTTCCAAAACCTGCAATTGGGTTGATATTGGGTAACTTGATGATTGATTGTTTATATAACTTTGCAGAATTTATTGGCTTCCTGCTTCTACTTTATAGGTATTTGGCCCAATTTGTCCCGTTGTTGTAAGTGATGCGCATTCGTCATTTCTTTCAAAAATAGCTTTGGTAGGTTTTACAGTTCCGTTGGCCATTGTTGGAAAATCATAAATGGTTTTTGTATACCCAATACTACTACATGGATGTCTATTGCCATCTTGTGAGCCCCAATATTCAGTAAAATTGTAGGATGTAGCATTAAGCCATTCCCAAGTATCCGGAACCAAGATTTTTCCTATAAATTCCTCTTTTCCAGTTTCCATATCCATAACCCAAGAGCCCCACCAAGTTCCGCTATTTGGTGCTTCTGCCTTGCCAAGTTCCCAAACCCTTACGCGATATTTACGTCCTTCCTGCCAATTGTATTTTATCCTGCAAGAATACCCGAAACCTTCATGCCCAAAGGCTTTGGCAAAACCATTTGGACTTTCGACAGTTTTTGCTTCCCAAATTGAGAAAATGGCAATTTTTGTTTTCTCACCTTTATATGAAGCCGAATTTTGAAGGCCCATATATCCTGTTTTACCATTTTTAAAAGAGAATTGCTGTGCCCAATAGAAATTGGGGGCTTCTTTTTCTATGGTAAGAAAGAAATCTAAATTATTATAACCCTTGCTGTCAGCATCTAATTGCGGCCAGTTAAATATTGCTGACGCTATATAAGTAGGCGATTTAAAAGTTAATTCGTTATTGCCCGTATTATTTTGTGCCATTAAAAAACTATTGCCGGCAAAAAATAGTAGGACAGCTGAAGTACAAATTTGCTTGAGATTTTTCATTATGGTTGGTTTTAGGTTAGTTGTTTTCATTTGCTCTAAATACCCGAGCAGATTACCGCCAAGGATATTTTTGATAGTTCTGCGCGCTTAGTTGAAGCGTTCCGAGTAAAACGAATAATAATAGTTTGGTTTTCTTTTTTTTAAATTGAATCATTGATTTAAAGTTGTTTGACGTTTTATCTCCACCCTTCGCTAAAGTTACGCAAGCCGGGTCTGCGAACTGGTTTTTGCAGATGGCTGCCGGCGGGGTAGGTTTCGGAACAGTTTTATCATACCACTTTCTTTTTTAGAAATTTAATAATGAAAAATATAAGAGACAGCACCCCTATAAATACTCCCGTACCAATCATTTCATTTGCTGAAAGACTTGATAAAAAGTATAGAATTATAGCAATTGCTATTATGGGAACCGCCCAACCTCCGGGAATTTTAAATCCGCCACCGTATTCTTTTTTAGAATTACGCAGCTTGATTACAGATAGTGCTACACCTAAATAAAGAATTAACATAGAACTACTAGCTATGACTGCCAATTGCTCAAAACTGCCAGAAACAGCCAGCATAAAGCCAATGGTTGCATAAATAATAATGGATATGTATGGCGTAGCAAACGATTTGTGAATTTTGGAAAGTGCTTTTATTGGGATTACCTTATCTCTGGAAAGTGCGTAAACAATCCTTGGACTGTTAAGAATAGTGCCGCTCATATATCCAAACATAGAGATAACAGCGCCAACAATTAAAAGTATATATCCAAAATTGCCAAAAACTACTTTAGCGGTTTCTGCGAGTGGAGCCGCTGTAAAATTTGGTAAAGCATCGCCTAAAACGCCTTGTGAAACAGTTTGAATCAAGATATATACAACCGCAACAGTTGTAATACTTATTAAGATAGCCCTCGGAATTGTTCGTTTTGGGTTGACAACTTCCCCGCCAACAATAATTCCCGTTTCACAACCCTGAAAAGCAAAAAATAAAATAAGCGAGGTTTCACCCAATGTTTTGAGACTTGGCATATTTTGAAAATACAGGTTGCTTACCGATACATCTTTAAAGCCAATAGTAATTAGTAAAAGCAATGGTATTAGCTTTACAATTGTATTGAATTTCACCAAGCCTATGCCTTGTTTTAACCCAATTACATTGACGTAAACCAAACCATAAAAAAGAATAAATAAAAACAAAAAACGGAGCCATCCGGTTTCAAATATTGGGTATGCTGATGCGACCACATTTACTAACGCATTTGAAACTGCGGCATCTGCAAACAAGTTGCTTCCAACGGCAAAAAAACCAGCTACAAAGCCAGCGTAATTTCCAAAAGCGGTTTCAATGTAGGTGTAGGGTCCCCCGGTGTTTGTAACTTTACTTCCAGCTTCTGCAAAGCAAAGCATTACCATTGCCATTAAAAGTCCGCAAAACAGATAAGCAATGATGCTGGATGCTCCCATATAACTTGCTACAATAGCAGGCAGCACAAAAATACCGGACCCGATGATGATGTTGACGATATTAGCCGATAAGCCGAATACACCAACTCTTCTTTTTAATCCTTCTTCTTTTTGAATCATTTGTTGTTTGTTAGTTGAATTTTTCACCACAGAGGCACAGAGCGCACAGAGCGCACAGAGATTTCTTCGTGTTCTCTGTGTCTCTGTGGTGCTAATTTATTTTTTTCATTCGCATTGAAAACCCGAAAAAATTCCCGCAATGGATTTTCTTTTTTGAAATCAATCTTTTAATACCGGTGGCGCCACGACCGTTTGTTTCAAAATAACAAAGCTATCCACGGTCACCCGGTGTTTCTTAAAGTTTATAAGTTGAATAAGGATTATCATAATCACGGGCATAGCGGCTATAATGAGAAAGACGATTTCCCAAGTAAAATTTGTTTTCAAGACCCCGAGCATTGCAGCCCCGGCAGCGCGCCCCATATTTGAAAGCGCCATATAAAGTGTGAATTGGGTCGCGGCAACGGTTTTCCAGCAAAGGTGCATGGCCGATGCGAACACCGCAATACACAAAAACGTATATAGCGTGTAATAGGAAAGGATAAAGGCGTAAACAATTAAATTATTGCCCCATAGATTGGATAGGGATGCAAATACGGCTATAAGTAGGGTCAAGAAAAATAAATACAATGAAAGCATTTTGATTTTTCCAAAATAGTCCACCAAATAGCCCCCGATGAACATGCCCAAAAAGCCTCCAATAACCGTTGTAATGGAAAATACATTTGAAAAATACGAATTTGTCCACCCCAATTCCTGAATGCTGAAAATAGGCAGTAGCGTGTCAATAAGTCCGAACATTAAACCCACGGCAAAAACCCCGAGGCCAAACACCAAGCTCGATTTTAACCGAAGAACCTTGTAAAGGCATTTAAAAATGTGTTTCCAGCTCCGCAATTGTGTCTGCTTTGAATCTGGGGAAACTGCCCCGGCTGTCCAGGGCATTGTCTTTTCGCCGGGCCGTTCCTTAAAGTAAATCGGGAAAAGCATAATGGTTGCCACCGCAATGGAAAGGGAAGAGATAGCCGTTGGGAAACCAAACGTATTGATAAGCCAAGTACCGATAAGCAAGGACGCCGAAATGCCAATGGTTTTCGCCCCCCACATAAGGCCATTGGCCCGGGCCTGTTCGTTCTCGGGAATTACATCCACGGCCATCCCATCGGTTGCCACGTCCTGAAATGCGCCGAAAAAACTGATGAAAAAACCCGCAACCATTAAGGCGGAGAGATTGTTCAATGGATCTGGAATCAACCCGATACATAAAAAACTTATAATTAAACCAAGCTGCCCAAAAATGACCCACGGTCTTTTTCTGCCCATTGCCAACAGGGTGAAACGATCGATCAAAGGCGCAATCACAATTTTAAAGCTCCATGGAATCCCAACAACCCCCACATAGGCTGCGATTTCCATGGCCGACTTGCCGTTCATCGCCAACCAGGCGGGAATTGCAAAAAAGGTAATGCCTTCGGGAATTCCCTGGGCGATATAAAGTGCCGAAAAGGTAATATACCTGGTTAAGGCATTATCGGTTAAGATTCTGCCCAATCTTTTTTTTCTGATAATAGTTTCTTTTGCCATGATTTTAGGTTTTAAGGGGGAGGATTAAAATCCTCCTTTTTTATTGGCGACATGGGGAAACTGCCTTTTCTGCTTGAATTTTGTTTGATTTAAATTGTTAATGCCTACTCTTTTCAGTTTACGGCTTGCTCCGTTTTAGTTGAAAATTTAATTTTCCATCGCCTCGGCCACTTTCTCGGTATCCAAAAACTGCTGAAATGCGACAACCTTTCCATCCTTGAGTGTCCAAAGATGTGCAACTTGGGCGTTATAGGTCTTTCCGGTTTTCTTTACTTTGGCATCATAACGAAGCGTTGCCAGCACTTGATCGTTGTCCATATTGTGCAATTTGATGTCTTCCAGTTTAAAATATTCGTGGTCCGCGCCAAGCCTTGCGAAAACGCCATTTAACACCGCGTCCGGACCAATGTATGGATTGCCATCTGCAAGGGAATTGCTTTCGGCTTCATTCCAAACTATTTTTGGGTCCATGCTGGCGAGGACGGTTGGAATATCGCCAACCGCAAAAGCTTTGTAAAGACCATCCACAGCGGCTATATTTTGAGCCGTATTTCCATTTTTCATCTCAACGCGGATAAGCTTGATGGTTTCTGTTTTACTCAGGTTTTCGGCTTGATGCGGCGCTTCGGCATTTTTGAATATGGTTAGCGGAAACCTTGGTTGTTCGGGGAATTTTCGCGAATCGAGAATTACATTGCCTTGGGCGTCATAATCCACAAAATCTCCCGCACTTAGTATATAAAGCGTGCTTGGCCATTGATAATGGTGCAGCGGTTCCTTTTCGCCCGGTAAAAGTGTTACCTCCAAAACCCTCACCTTGTCGTTTTCCAATAAAATTTTATGGTTTTGGGGTGCGGCTACCACTGCGTCCAGCGCTGCGGGCCAATCGGCAGGATTTCCTGTATTATAGGCAAAAGTTGAAGCATCCAATTTTTGTTGGCCAAATGAAGCTGCCGTTATTGCAAAGACAGCAATGATTAACAGGTAATTTCTAAGTGTTTTCATATTATGTTTTTTAGTATTCGTAAATCTATTTTTTGTATACTTCCATCTCAATCTCTATCATAAATTCCGGGAGTGCCAATTCCTTTACCCCAAGCCACGAGCCTGTGGGGAAATGGTTTTTATAGATTTCTGCTCTAAAGGCCGCCACTTCCAAAAACTTGGGCATGTTGGTAGTAAATACATTTTCCACGACCACATCGTCAAAAGTGCAGCCGTAATGCGCCAATACTTTTTCTAGATCGGCATAGCAGTTTTTCATTTGTTGTTCTATGTCGCCCACAGCGGTTGGGTTGCCTTGGTCGTCCATACTTACCGCTCCGGAAATTTTTATGTCGTTGCCAATTTTTACGGCATGCGAGTAGCCATAGGCTTTTTCAACTTCGGGACGCAGCAGGAAATAGTCCGGGGTTTCATCTACTACAACTGTTTCCGTGGGTTCGGATTTTTCTACTGTTGTTTCAGTCTTGGTCTTTTGGTTACAGCTAGATAGCGAAATTGCTGCTACCAAAGCGAGTGCTATTGTTGTAAGTTTTGTTGTTTTCATTTTATGAATCGTTTTTAATGGTTGTTTATCGATATTGAACCACAAAGGGCACAATGTTTTGCACAGAGTACACAAAGAATTGCTTTGTGTGCTTTGTCTTCTTAGTGTTCTTTGTGGTTTCATTTAAACTTATTTTGAGTAAAAAATCTATTTCAATATCCCACGCCATATTTAATCTGCCTGCTATATTCTTCAGTATCAAAACTGCCTTTGGATTCTTTTATCAAACCGTTTTCGTCCAACTGCCAAAGTTCAAAACCACTTATGTTTACTTTTTTCCCGGTGCTGTTGGGGCCGGTGTTGGTTCCGGTCAATGTCCAATGGAATTCTGTTCCCATTGGAGTTTTGACCAATTTGTCAAAAGCCACGACCATATCGTCAGGGAAATTTTCCATAAAGGCCTTGGCAGACTTTGCAATGGCATTTCTTCCAACTGAAGGCGTGCTATTGTTTATGTTAAGCGAGCCATCTTCGGAATAAAACAACGCCACAAAATCGGGGTTTTGGCTGCACCAAGCCTGGGCGTAACTTTTGGCGAAGACGATTGGGTCGTAAATTCTTTCAGTTTCTGGAATACGGGTTGAGGTGAACGAAATATTGATAAACTTCCAAGCTCCGTTTTCCTTTAGCAATGTGAAATAATCGATGTTGTGCAAAAGCGGCACTCCAAAGGCATGTAAAACGGCATCGGCTTTTACGAATGCCAATTGCCCCTCGCTTACATGTATTGTGTATTCTTTTACGGGTTCAAAATAAGGCCGGTTTGTTCTAATTTTCCCCGCTTCAAAATAGTCGCGCATCAACATGGTTTCAGTAGTCCATTTGCCGTCCCTTAATCTTTTGGTTGCGAGACTTGCATTGTCGGCCATCATTTTTTCCATTTTGTCGAGCTGGTAGTTGCCTGCTACAATCAGAAATTGTTCGATTGTTGCCTTTATTTCTGCTTCGTCTTTGGCATAAACTTTTTCCGAAGTAGTTAGTTGCTTTTGACTACCCATTTTATCTAAGTTTTTATGGTTTTTTATTCCCGTAGAAACCATTCCTGTAATTGCAGATTCGGCACTCCCATGCGGGTCTGCGCCTTGGGCGTTTATTGCGAAACCCACAAATAACAAAAACAGGATTTGTATTATAATTTTCATTATTTCTTAATTTTCATTTACAACTTCGATGATTATACCTACAAGGAGCCGCGCTGAAGGGCGGGGAATATTTTGCAGGAAATTCATCTTTTCACGTGGTTACCACGATCATCTTCAGTTTCAGTTTCAGTTTCGATTTCGATTTCGATTTCGATTTCAGTAAATAATATTCTCCAAAATCCTTCCCAGATTGCTTTCGGCCATCGGAACCTTGCGGTCTGCGGCAAAGATTTGCTGGATTTCGTTTTTCAGCTCGCACAGTTCCAGTTCAGAGTATTGGTGCCGTTCCAGTGCGTCCTGTATTTTTTCAAGGCTTTCATCTTCGTCATCATTCTGAAATTCCCGGTACATTTTTTCGAACATTTCTTCAGAAGTTTCTTTTTTATCAGGGCTATTTCTTCCTCGGTTTCCAATTTATCTGCTTTGGCGCAGAGCATCAGAATGTATGTTTTCAGCTATGCTTTGCTCCATTGGGTTTCGTAAGTTTTCATACTATTGTTTCTACAATTTCTTAGCGTACTCTGCGCCTCTGCGGTGGGTACATTTTACCGCAAACCTGCCTGCCGTTACCGTCTGGTAGGCAGGGGCGCAAAGGGCGCAAAGTTTTGTTAGTTTCTAGCAGCGGCTTTTACGTCGCCACTAATGCCACTTAATTCCGGGACATACATCCAAATTTCGGTCTCGCCGCCATTGGTCACGTCCATCCAGTCCTTTAAAAACTGGTCCCAACTTCCGGTGCCGTTCATTTCATCGTATTTTTTGGCGATGCTGTGGTCTTCGCCCAGCCATGCCGATTTGTCAAAAAATGAAATGACCGCCAGATCCTTTCCTTCCTTGGTACTGGGGAATTCGTTGGTGTAAATACCAAAGGTTTCATTAGGCGATTTTGCGGCGTACACATCGTGGACTTTTTTAACCAAGGCCATTGCCTCTTTGTATTTACCGCGTTTAATATCCCACATATCCACGGCCATGTTCTTAATGGTGAAGTCCTTTGGAAAGCGCGACATGTCTGCATTGAATTTCCAATATGAACTCTCGAATCCGCTACCAGGCATGAGGTATGGACTTACGTTGTCGCGCCAATCGGCATCGTGGCCTTCTTTTTGTGCGGGGCCATGGTCCATGGAGCTCCATGGGAATGGGCCCATAACCCAAACGTAGCGACCGGTTCTGGGTCCATTGGAAATCCAATACACGCGAACTCCATGGGGTCCGTCGCCGTGGTATTTTTTGTTGTGCGCGGTAATCCCTCTTTCAAATTGGCTTATCTGTGTGGGATTTGGCGTTAACACGTCATTTTCGAATACGGCGTATTCGGTGCTGTTTTGCGATAGTGCCAAAAAAGGCAGTAAAAGCAGTGTAAAAAGTAATTTTCTCATGATTTTAAATTTGTGTTTCCACGATAGGCGGAAACGGGTTAAAATTGAATTGTTTCGCTTTATAAACCGGGGAGTTTCTTTTGACTTAAGACTTTAGGACGTAGGACGAATTTGCAATGCTTGTCATTTCCGCAATATTTCCAACTTCGTTTTCAGCTTCATCTTTCGATTTCGATTTCGATTTCGATTTCGCTTTCGATTTCGCCTCGATTTCGCTCTAATCCAACAATTTCGGGTTGTAATAGGCGGTTTCACTGGTTATCTTACCATCCTCATTAAAATACATTTGGTAGTGGATGGGGACCGTGATTGCTTTTTTGTCCGATTTGCGCATAAAGTTGATGTTCCACCAGGACTGCACTACGTGGGCATCACCCATTTCGTAATGTAAATAATCGGGATAGCCCACCACATCAATACTGGCTACGTCAAATTTGTCCAGTATCTGCTTGTCTATGGCTTTCTGCTCTGCCAGCGAAATGCTCTTGAAATCGGGTGAACTGGAATCGACAAACCGGGCGTCTTTATCATAAAAACTGTATGCCTTGTCCCAGTCGTTGTTCTCGATGGCGTACATCATTTTCCTCACTGTATTTATAAAATCGTGGTGGTTGTAGATTGTGCCGTTTTTCCTGTCGGAAAAACTGGAGCGTATTTCATCAATTACCCCGTCGTTTTTGTATGTGATGAGCCTGCTTATTTTACTGTTTTTGGTAAGGGTATAAAGCCGGTGCGAAGCGGCATCAATCTTCACGCCAGTGGTTTTGTGGACGCCCTTTATTAAATCCCAGGTCTGTACCCACACATCGCCATCCGGATTGTCCTTTTTATACTCTATGGCATCTGGGTAGGATCCGGGAAATGTCTCAATGGCATAGTAGTCCAAATTATCGTGGTAAAGCATTTGGTTGTCCAGAAAGGCTTCCTTATCCATCCCCTTGTCGTTGTCGTTGTCTGAAGTACCGTTATAGGCCTTGAAGTCGTCGGTCAGGTAGCTCGCCATTTTGGCTCTGTCGCCCGCTGCCGATGCTTTGGTGAAATCATTAACTACGTCAATTGCCGGATGCTCTATATAGACCGTTCCGTTCTTTTTCTGTGCTGTGGCAATGAAAGCTATGAGTAGCATTGCCGATAGAATTGTTGTTTTCATTTTTATGTATGTATTTGGTTAATATTTGGTTTTATATTGTTGGTTTATAAATGATTAAGAGGGCTTCTTAAATAACTCAATAACTCAATAACTTCTTTCTTTTTACTATTTTGAATAACTGTTTAAAGTCTCTTGAACTGGTCTGAATTTCACGCCCAGATCGTGCCTTGCCAATTGGTTTTTGTAAATTATGTTTCCTTTGCTTTTCGGTTCTTTGTGGTTCAGCATTAAGCTCATATCGCTCACTGGGTAACTTTCGCTGCTCAGCAAATAGTTTTTGCCGTGCAGGCCGGAAATTGTTGCGGCTTTAAAAATGGCTTCCGCTACATCGTTAACATCTACTACGGCCATTTCGGGATTGGTGTCATAAAGCATTTGCACAAATGGATTGGGGGCAATTTTGTTCTTAAAGAGAAACTGCATTCCAGTGGAAGTAGAATCTTCCCTATTTGACAGAGATTTCCCCATAACCCCAACCGGCGATACCGAAGTGATTTCAAAGGAAAGATTTGGGTTTTTCTTTATAAAGTTTTCCACCGTTTGGTTGGCCATAAACTTGGCCTGTGCATACGGATGGCTTTCGACGCTTATGTATTTTTTATCGGTTTCATCAAAGGAATCGGTGGTGGTCTTGCCGTATGCCGCTAATGGAAAGTTGGTGTTATAGGCTGCCACCGAGGCTATGAAAACCACTTTTTGAATTAAAGGCGCATCCTTAATGGCTTCCAAAAAGTTTTCGGTGCCCTTGATGGTGGGGTCAAAGAGCTCTTTTTGCGGATCGTTTACATCCAGTTGAAAGGGCGTGCCGCCGTGGATTACAATTTCGCAATCGCTCACAAAATCTTTCAACACTTCCAAGTCCTCTACCTTCAGCCCGCTGATGTTGAGGTTGTCGGAATTTTCCAGACTGAAGAGATGTTGGTACTTTTCGCTCTTTTTGATGTCGGTTACAGATACTTTTACATTGTATCCTTCTTCCAGAAATTTCTTGGTGGTGTAACTTCCTATAAAGCCAGAGCCTCCTATGATACCTACTGTTTTCATAATTTTGGTTTTAAATTAGACCTAACGGGTTAACTACATCCTCACTTGTAATGCCCGTTAGGCCTGGGTAATTACTGTTCGCCCGCTGCTTCAGGGGTAGTGGCGCCGTCCATTTCACTTGCTTCGGCAGAACTTTTATCGGCCTCTTGCAGAGCCTGCATATCCAGCATTATTTTTGAAAGGTCCCAATAGCCAAATTCCTTTACGATTTTGCCATCTACAAATTGGGCCGTAATGTGTGTAGGAATGGTATATGTCTTGTTGGTGGCCGCGAGTGTGCCTTTCCAGAGGCCCCAGAAGTTTACATAGGTTTTGCCCTTATCGGTCACTACCATTTCATATTCAGATTCATCATCTACATATTTCCAGTCTGAAAAGATAGTTGCGTCTTCTTTGTGCATTGTCATTAGTTGAGCCAGTGTTTTTCCATCTTCTTCAACTACATTGTACATTATCTTGGCCGTATCTGCGTAGTGGCTTGCCAATGCTTCCCAATCGCGGTTTTCATACGATGCAATAACTTCTTTTAATGAATTTATTTCAGGCGATTGTTGGGTGTAGCGCTTTTCCTGTTGTTGGCAAGCTGCCACGGAAAGGACTATTGCAAGTCCTAAAAAGAGTAATTTTTTCATGTGTTCTCAGAATTATTTATCTATTGGTTATTATTTTTTATCGCGAGCTTCTGTTTCTGCAACTTGTTTTTCAGTTGCATTGAATCACGTCTCTTTTCATCTGCCAGAGAAAATCTGGATGTTTCGTTTGTATGGAACACATCAAGAGAAGGAAGTTGCTCCGCTTTTTCCACCTTTCGCAGTGCATAGGGAACATAGTCTATGGGAACGACCGGAAGGGGACTGTTATTAAAGTTTTCGATAGTCCGGTACCAGTCCGGTCCCAGATATTCCGCCCCACCCTTTTTGTGTATTTGGGCCGTGGCCTGAAAACCAATTAATAATGGGAAACAGAAAATAATAATGGTGCTAAGTGTTTTCATAATTCTATTTATTTATGGTTTATACCAAAGGAATTGAATAAACTATCTGAAAACAAGTGAGTTAGGATGAAAAGGGGTTGAGGTTGTCCGAAGGGATAATATTTGTTCCCCAAGAATAAAACGTGGATTGGGCCTATTGCGAAGACCCTATTTGAAGATAATAACCTGAATTTGGAATTTTAAAGTGTAGGGTGTCAGTATGTTATAGAAGATGTATGCGTTGCCCGAATAAGACTTGCCTGCATTTAAATAGTTTGCAACCGTTTAAGGAGCTCCGTGCGCATCGCCCTGCTCATAGGGATGGCTTTTTTGGCTATAACTACATGGGTGCCAGCCACTTCGTCTATTCGGGAAAGATTGATAATATAGGAGCGGTGTATTCTGAGGAAGTGTTTCTGTGGAAGTTTCTCATCAATATTCTTGAGGGTCATCACCAAGAGATATTCCCTGCCCTCCGAAAATATGCGGCAATAATTGCGGTCTGCCTCAATATAGAGAATATTCTTGATGTCTATTTTCAGCATCCTTTCGTTATGGCGCACAAAAATTCTGTCATTCAGAATAAAGTCGGTATCGTTTCCGGTGGCTGCCGTTGGCCCATTGTCGTTTTCTGAATCTTTTTCCAACGAAATCCTGTCAACGGTCAATTCAATGGCGCGTTGCAGATCAAGTTTTTTAAAGGGTTTTGAAATAAAGGCATACGGATGCGTTTCCTTGGCGCGGTTAAAATGTGCCTCGTCGGTATTTGCCGTTAAATAAATAATGGGGATAGGGTGTATCTTGTGGATTGCTTGTGCCGTTTCAATACCGTCCAAATCGCCCTTGAGCCGAATATCCAACAATATAATATCGGGCCTGTTAATCTGTATATGCGAAATGGCTTCGTCGCCCTGCGGAAGTATGCCCGTTATCTCATAGCCCAACTCGCTTAACTGCAGTGAAATATTGGCGGCAATTACCATTTCGTCCTCTACAATCAATATTTTTACGGCTTTGTCCATCAAGCAATTTTAAAGTTCTTAAAGTTGAAGAAAACCGTGGTGCCATTAATGTGTTCTTCGGTTATGGTGCCGTTAAGTTGTTGTGTGAGCAGTTGGATTAGCTGTGTGCCAAAACCAGTGCCCTGAGGTTTTGAATCCTTGGTCTTCCCAATGCCATTGTCTGAGACTTTTAGAAATAGTCTTTCGTTTTCCTGTTTTAAACTGATGTTGATCTTTCCTTTTTCTCCTTCCGGAAAAGCGTATTTTAAGGCGTTGGTCAAAAGTTCATTTACAATAAGTCCAATGGGAACCGCGGTGTCCACATCCAGGTTGAGATTGTCCATGGCGCATTCTATTTTCACCTTTTCCTCGGCATTGAATGTATCCAAAATACCTTCGCTTAAATTCATAAAATAATTCTTCATTTCTATACTGCCCAAATTTTCACCCTGATACAGCTTTTGATGGATAATGCCCATACTTTGCACACGGTTCTGGCTGGCGAGCATGGCTTCCTTGCTTGCCCCGTCCTCCAGTTTTGCCGATTGTAGGGCAATGAGGCTTTTCACCATTTCCAGATTGTTCTTTACGCGGTGGTGAATTTCTTTTAGCAGCAGTTCGTTTTGTTTGTTCTTTGCATCCAGTTCGGCGTTTAACGTGGCCAGCGCTTTTCGCTTCTTGCGAATATTTCTCAGTGTAAAAAACATTCCAAACAGTATAATTGCAAGCATTCCGGCCAAGACAATATAAAGGGTTTGGGTCTTTCGCTGTTGTGCAATCTTGGCCTCTTTGTCCATGATTTCCATATCCTTTTGGGCCGTTTCATATTTTACTTGCAACTCGCTGTCCTTACGCGCAATGATGGTGTTGAGGTATTCCGTATGGCCTTGTTCGTATAATTCATGATATTCCAGGGCATTTTTATAGTCGCCCAATTCACTGTAAATGTTGGAAACGTGCATATAGTTTTCCCAAAGATTTTTGGTGTTGCCTAAGCGTTTCATAATTTCAATCGCGCGCAGATTGTAGGGTAGGGCCTCGGCGTATTTTCCCTGCAAAATATATACGTGCCCGATGTTTGCGGTGGGCGGCATCATATAGCGTTCCAGCCCTATGGCTTTCGCGCCCTCGTAGCAGCGGTTGTAATCGGCAATGGCTTCCTCGTAACGCTCCATATATTTATAGATATTTCCGCGGCCGTTGTAACACGCCAATAGCGGTGGCCCGGTTTCGCCCATCTTTTTATATGTGTTGATGGCGGTATTCATGCTCGCCAAACTTTCGTCCAGATTTCCCAAAAACAATTGGTTTTCGGCAAGCCGGCGATAGGAGAGCGCCAAGTCTTCCTCATACCCGTTTTTCTCCTGGATTGCAATTGCTTTTTGGCAGTATTCCGCCCCTTCGGCATAGCTGTCCGAATAATAAAGTAGGTCGCAAATTTTTGTGTAGCATTGCCCAATGCCGCGCTGGTCACCTGTTTTTTCGTAGAGCGCCAATGCTTTGTAAACGGCTTCGGAACCCTTGTCGTATTCGGCCGTGCCGCTGTAATTCATAACCAACAGGAGATAGGTGTCTGCCAGTTGTTTGGTCATTTTCTGTTTTTCGTAAACCGAAATGGCCTTTTTCAAATAAACGATGGAAGAATCCAGCACGGTATGGTCCTCGTGCCATTTCGCCAACCCGATATAGGCCTCGCCAAGAGTCTGGAAATCCTTGTTTTTTTGGGAAAGCTGAATGGTTTTTTTGAAATTTTTGTACTGCTGAAGCGTATCTTCAACCCCTGGAATTGCTTCCCGATCGGAATTTTTAAGCGTGTCTTCTTTTGTTTTGGAAGGAGTTTGGGGAAGACTGCTCCACGAAACGCACGCTAATACTACAAAGAGTAATAGTCGTTTCATTTTGGTTGTGATGGGTTGTTTGTTGATTTTAAATGTACGACTATTTTTTTGGAAATAGAAAATACCGAATAAAAATTCAAAATAGCGTACGAGCCAAAGCGTCTTAAAATCAATATTTTATAATATTTCAGGCCAACAGCCACCTTGCATTTAGTACGAAACTTCCCTTTGGAATTTTTTTCCGAAGGGAAGTTTGCAATACAAGCAAATAGAATTAGCGCTTAGCCTGCATTTGACGCGGGCGTACTTAATTAGGCCAGAATAAAGGCGCTAATGGCCATCACGATGTCGCGTACGGCAACATCGGGGTGGTGCCATGTAAAAATGAGGCTGAGCGCAATAAGTAGCAGCCAGAGTGAAACGATATAGGCGCCTATCTGGATGCGGATGGCTACGATTATACCTGCCACAATCTCGATTATACCAACTATTTTCATAAAGGTTTCGCCGCTAAAGGGAAGCATTTCCAAAGTAGCGGGGGCCAGATAGGTATCCCACTGCGCCAAAATGTTGAAGAATTTGTCCAAGCCCGCAACTATGGGTACGATGATGAACACCGCTTTTAGGAGGTTCTGGATATTGTTGATTTCCGAAGTTTTTGTTACTGTTGCCATGATTAAATGAATTTTTTGGTTCTATAGGTTTGATGCCATGGACGGGTCGCGGTTACAAAATTTGTAACTTTAGGCAGCTTATGGCATCAAAAGGGAAAGAACATAGTATGAAAGCAAACCATCTCGAATCATTTACCTTGACTAAATTGCCCGATTCCACTATTGTTGAAAGGGTTTTGCAAGGGGAGAAGGAACTATTTGAAATTTTATTGCGACGGTATAACCAGCGGCTGTTTAGGGTGGTTCGTAGTTACATCCATTCAGAAGATGACGTTAAGGATATTATGCAGGATGCCTATGTTAAGGCCTATACCAAGTTGGAACAATTCAACTATGAAGCCTCATTTTCTACCTGGCTCATTCGGATTGCCATAAATGAAGCCTTGCAGCAAATACGAAAGAACAAAAGACAAACCAATAATTACGGAAAAACGGAACGCTTAGACAACGTTTTCCATTTGCCAGATCCAAACCAGATGAACCCAGAAAAGCATACCATTAGAACCCAGACCCACCATTTGATTGAAGAGGCGGTGGACAGGTTGCCAGAAAAGTACCGCGTTGTATTTGTTATGCACCAAGTAGAGGGACTTTCCAATCCGGAAATTGCGACCTGTCTAAAATTAAGCGACAGCAATGTAAAGGTGCGCCTGCATCGGGCCAAGAAATTACTGAAGGAAGAATTATATAAAAATACCCACGATGCCTCTATCTATGAATTTGGAAACCAAAAATGCGATTTGATGGTGGAAATGGTGATGGTAAAAATCCAGAATATTTAAGGGGCTTTCCAAAATAAGGAAAGCCGCGATATAGTGCGGCTTTCTCAAATCTTTCAAAATTTCCTATCTTTTCAAAACTTTTAGACTGCTTGTTCTGCCTTCACTTAAAACATGGACTATGTACAAGCCGTTGGCCAGGTGCGCGGCCTTTATCTGGCACAGTTCATTTTCATTTTCATAAGTTCCCAAAAGTTGGCCATTTAGGTTGAAAAGTTGAACAGTATCCAATTTTCCCTTGGAAGCGCGGATCTCGAAATTCTGGGTGTGCTCATTGTAAAAACCGATTAGGGATTCGTCAATCAATTGATGGTCATTGGTTCCCAAAAACACATCGTCAAACTTTAGCATCACTCCGCCAGAGCCGCAGATTAGGCCAGAGCCATTTTCAAAAAATGCAATTTCGTACAATTGATTTTGGCCGTTGCCCACAAATATTTGGTTCCAATTGGCACCGTTGTCTTCAGAAAAATAAATATCGGTATCAGTTCCCCCAGCCATCAATTGGTCCCCTTTATACGCCAAGGCGTAAAAATGGTGGTAGCCAGTGGCAAAATCGCTCCAGGTACTGCCTCCGTCGTGGGTGGTTTTGAGCAAGCCATCTTCCCCAGCTATTACTCCGTTATCGGCATCCTTAAAATGGAGCGACAGAAAATAATTCTGGATAACTCCTGAATAGATCTGTGTCCACGTATTGCCCCCGTCAGTAGCTTTTGCGATGCGTTCATCGGCACCTACGGAATACAGTGTAGTCTGGTCTGCATATCCCACGTTAATTCCCCCTGCATCCATTACATCGGTCGCGGCGGTCCAGGTATCGCCTCCGTCTGTTGTGAGGTATATTGCAAAAAAGGGAGCGTCATTTAACTGCGCCGAGACAAAGCCAATGTTTTCATCGTAAAAGGAAAGGTTGTTGTAAAGATAAACGTCGGTACCCACGGTCATAGGCGTCCAAGTGGCGCCGGCGTCCTCGGTTTTCATAAATAGGTCGTATCCAGCCACAAAACCTTTGGTTTCACTTACAAACTCAATCTTTTCAAAACTCGGCGAAGTACCGCTGGTGGGATAGATGGTGGTCTAGGTCTCGCCGCCATCAACGGTTTTTATAATAATTCCCTCGGTATCAAAAGTAAATTTGGAGCCTGCGGCGTATGCTATATCGTTCTGACCTTCGGGAATGGCAAGGTCGTAAAGTATAAAATCGGTTCCGGTGGTTTTGTACTCAAAATTTTGTGCCTTGGAGGCAAAAATGGCTCCCAGACAAACTGAAAAAATTAGGATTGCTTTTTTAACTGAATGTGTAGAATTTTTCATGGTTTTCATATAAGGTTTATTTCCAGCAAATATAGTTCCTGCCCGTACGGCGAGAAAACATTTAAAGGTTTTGGGTTTCTGTAATTCGTGAAATTTAAAAGGTTTTTATAAGAGAAATAAAAGAAAAGTCACCGTGGAGAAAATTAGCCGTACCTTCGCCACTTATTAAAACCGTCTTCTTAGTTTTAATGGTTCTTAAAAAGACCGAAATCTAAAAGCGCCGCGATATACTATCTCCAAGCGCAGCGGTCACAAATAATCAAAATCATATAATACTCATTTTTTTGGTCTCAAGTCTTAGGTCATTCAATCTTAAGTCTTATGTCTAAAATCTAATATCTAAAAAATGTCATTTAAATCCCTTGGGCTGTCCGATGCCCTGCTGAAAGCAATCAGCAAAAAAGGATATGAAACGCCTTCGGCAATTCAACAAAAAGCAATCCCTTTAATCTTGGAACGCAAGGACGTACTCGCTTCCGCCCAAACCGGTAGCGGGAAGACCGCAGGCTTCGCCTTGCCGATGCTCCAAATATTGAACGGCGAACCCGCATTGAGAAAACGCCCCGTTCGCGCCTTGATACTCACCCCCACCCGCGAACTCGCCGCACAGGTGCAGGATGAGTTTAGGGAATACAGCGAATTTACAGACCTCCGCTCCACCGTTATTTTTGGCGGCGTGGGCGCGAACCCACAGATTCGCGCCCTTCGCAACGGCGTGGATATTTTGGTGGCGACCCCGGGCAGATTGCTCGATTTGGAAAACCAAAATGCGCTCTCCCTTTCAAAAGTAGAAATCCTTGTTTTGGACGAAGCCGACAGAATGCTCGATATGGGCTTTCTACGTGATATTAAAAAGATACTCGCCCTTTTGCCTTCAAAAAGACAGAATTTATTGTTTTCAGCAACCTTTTCAAAGGAAATAAAAAAGCTGGCCAATGAGTTTTTGCAACATCCCGTTTTAGTTGAAGCAACACCGGAAAATACCACGGTTGAAAAAATAGACCAAACCGTTTATAGGGTCGATAAAGCCCAAAAAACAGATTTGATCATAAAGCTTATTTCTGAAGGCAATTGGCAACAGGTTTTGGTTTTTACACGCACCAAACACGGCGCAAACCGTTTGAGCGAAAAACTTGAAAAATCGAAAATTACTTCTGCCGCCATTCACGGCAATAAAAGCCAAGGTGCGCGTACCAGAGCATTGTCCGGATTTAAGGAAGGGAAAGTACGCGTTCTGGTTGCAACCGATATTGCAGCCCGTGGCCTTGATATTCCGTTGTTGCCGCACGTTATCAATTTTGAATTGCCAAACGTTTCCGAAGATTACGTTCACCGCATTGGCCGTACCGGAAGGGCAGGCGCCAGTGGGGAAGCGCTTTCTTTGGTAAGTCTCGATGAGGTTGGCTATTTAAAGGATATTGAAAAGTTGATAGGCGAGCGCCTTCAGCCCAAAACCCTACCAAATTTTCAAC
This sequence comes from Aequorivita vladivostokensis, assembly GCF_000952855.1. Taxonomy (GTDB): domain Bacteria; phylum Bacteroidota; class Bacteroidia; order Flavobacteriales; family Flavobacteriaceae; genus Aequorivita; species Aequorivita vladivostokensis. The sequence goes on from NZ_JSVU01000007.1 coordinate 77,626, forward strand.
CTACAGAAACTATGGCCGACGTAAAAGAAGCAGAGGAAGAAAAGAAACGACAAAAGGCACAGCGCCATAGCCGTGGACGGAATGCCGGCACTAAAGTGAATACCCATTCTAAAAAGAACAGCAATAGAAATAGGGGGAAGAGGTAACCGGTGCTAAAAACTGTACGATACCAAAACATAATCCAAGATACCGCCTCACAAACCTAAAGCATTCTTTTTAACGATTGACAATACCGACCTTCCAAGCCTAAATAAAAGGTACGCCCTTTAAAGCAGCTTGTCCAGCATCGATTTCTAAGAAATTATAGGGTGGTACCAAGGTGTTGTGCACAGAACTGGCATGAGCTGTGTAGTTTCCGATGTTGTTTCAAATGGGTGCTTTGGCAGAGACATATTCCTTTACTTTTTTGGCGATGGGTTGGCTGTAGCCATTGTGGCTATGTATGGTTTGTAGCGTTGGATTTTCTTTTATCGAATATTGAAGTTATGAAAACCTTTTTTATTCAGAAGGTCAATCCCACTTCATTTTCTGTAACCGTACCGCGTTTAAGATTGCTAATAAAGCCACACCAACATCGGCAAAAACTGCTTCCCACATTGTTGCTAAACCGCCTGCGCCTAAAATCAGTACAATAACCTTTACGCCAAAGGCCAAGCCTATGTTTTGCCAAACTATTTTACGTGTCGAACGACCTATTTTAATTGCTCTCACAATTTTCGAAGGTTGGTCGGTCTGAATAATTACATCTGCGGTCTCAATCGCCACATCACTTCCTAAACCACCCATAGCAATTCCAACATCACTTGCTGCCAAAACTGGTGCATCGTTAATTCCATCGCCAATGAATGCAATTTTGTTTTTTGGATTTTTCTTTAGAATTTCAACTTCATTCAATTTGTCCTCGGGCAATAATCCGCCCTTGGCTTGCATGATATTTAATTCGGAAGCGACCTTTTGGGTTATGGAATCCTTATCGCCCGAAAGCATCATAATGTTTTCAATTCCTACTTTTTGTAAATTGATTATTGTTACCTTTGCATCGTCTTTCAATTCATCTGCAATTACTACATAGCCTGCAAACTTATTATCTATGGCTACCATAACAATCGATTCTACAATATTTTCCGTTTCCGATAAAACTTCAATATTGTTGGCTGTCATCAACGCTTTATTTCCAACCAAAACAATCTTATTATTTACACTTCCTTTCAAGCCTTTACCGGCAATTTCTGAAACTTCCGTAGCGTAGTAATCGGAACCTTCTGCTTTGTATTCTAAAATAGCTTTTGCGATTGGGTGTGTTGATTGTTCCTCCATCGCCATTAGATATTTCATAAATTCGGTTTCATTCCAACCGATAGCCTTAACTTCTTTAATTTTGAAAACACCTTTGGTAATAGTGCCGGTTTTGTCCATTACCAACATATTTATTTTGGTCATCCCATCGAGAAAAGAAGCTCCTTTAAATAGAATTCCATTCTTGGAAGCAGCTCCTAATCCGCCAAAATACCCCAACGGAATAGAGATAACCAATGCACAAGGACACGATATAACCAAAAATATCAATGCCCGGTACAACCAATCCCTAAAAACGTAATCGTCTACAAAAAAGTAAGGTAAAAAGGTAACTCCTATTGCCAAAAACACAACAATTGGAGTATAAATACGTGCCAACTTTCTAATAAATAATTCAGTTTTTGATTTCCGGGCGGTTGCATTCTGTACCATATCAAGAATTCGGGCAATTGAACTATCCTTAAATTCTTTGGTTGTTTCAATTTCAATTACTCCACCCATATTGATACTTCCGGCAAAGACTTTTTCGCCTTTTGCAATAGTTTCTGGTTTGCTTTCGCCAGTTAAAGCCGCGGCGTTGAATGACCCTTTTTCCGATAGCAAAATACCGTCCAAAGGTATTTTTTCGCCAACACGAACTTGGACTTTTTCACCTATTTCAACCGTTTCAGGATTTACGGAAATATAGTCCCCATTCCGATACACCGAAGCTTCATTTGGTCTTACATCAAGTAAGGCTTTAATATTGGTCTTTGATCGGTTAACCGCTGCATTTTGGAACAATTCTCCCACTGCATAAAATAACATGACTGCAACCCCCTCGGGATATTCGCCAATGATGAATGCACCAATTGTGGCTATTGACATTAGGAAAAACTCCGTAAAAACATCGCCTTTTTTAATGTTTTTCCAACCTTCCCTTAAAACAGGAAATCCAACAGGCAAATATGCAATTGTGTACCAAATAATGCGTAGCCAATCCTTAAAAAAAACAGCATTAAAATAGTCTAATGCAATGCCAATAATCAACATCACAAAACTAATTATTGCTGGAATGTAGGCTTTGAAATTACTGGGTTGACCACTATGGTCGTGACCATCGTCGTGACTATGTGCTGCTTCTGAACTTGGTCTTAAATCTCTTAAGTTGAGTTTCTTTTTCTTCATTTATAATTTAAGTTTGCTAATGAAATTTGGAAAGAAGCAGTTCCTTTATTTTTTAAACGCAAATCTTTTGCATTTTTTTCGATGTAATTTTCTAAAAGCCTACCGCAGGACTACGACTTCCTAAATATAAAATAAAAAAGTAGTCGTAAATTAAAAGATTTGGCGACCCTGCCTACCGGAGGCACAACAGGCAGGCTCGCCAATATGCCAAAACATTGGGTTTGGCACTTGCTTGCTCTATTTTATTATACCTTGTTAGGCAACGTTTTTATCCACGTGTTGCTTTATTTCGCTCAGTTCTTTTTCTTCTTCGATATCAAAATCATTTTGAAGACCGAGCCAGAATTTTGCAGAATTCCCAAAATATTTGCTTAATCGCTAACGTCAAGGGTAAGCATATTTTTGAATGTTTGCAGAATTTTTTTCAAATGTTGCCTAACGTTTGGTATAAACGCAGTAGCGGGATTTACGTATTAAACTTCGGTTTATAACTGACATTAAATTTATAAAATTACTATTGGATTAAGCACTAATCCGCTATTGTGTTGATACTCGTGTTGTGACCAGTTATTCATTCTCCACTATTATTGAACCGACATATTCAAATGGAATTTTTAAGATAATTTCAGATTCTTCTCGCCATTTTTTTTCGTTCATTCCTGAGATACTTTGTTTTATCTCGGATTCTTTAATCCAACCAGTATTTTTGTCAATCTTGAAAGTCGAAGTCATATTTCCGATAGAGTTAAATCTTAATAATTCACCTTTTATTTTTATAAATGAGTTATTGTCATCTGAGATTGTTTTCGATTGGCTATTAATGATAGCAAAGTCTTTGTTTAGTTCCTTTAATACAAATTCATTTTCCATTGTTACGCCAGATACAGTTTCAAGTCTTATTTTATTTTTCCACCTATCTCCTTCTTTAACAGGTGATTTTGGATAGATTGCTGTTAGCATTTCCATTGATCCTTTCATTGCTTTTTCTCCGAAAGATTGTTTTAACATATATATCATTCTTGCTTTTTCAAGCTTAGGTATATCAGGATTGAAACTAAATAGGTTATCAAAGATTTTCTCCATTTTGACTTCTTTAACGATTCCATATTTCATAATAGAAATATAAAAGGGTGATTTCGTCAATTCGTTTAGAAGCAAACTAAGAATATCTGTAGAATCAACTTTTTGAGAGTTCGCTGAGATTTCATTTCCGTTAGTATTCACTTTCAAATACATTGTCAGAAATCTTACTTCTAAATGATAAACGGAATCTATTTTTTCTTTTACCAAGAAACTCATTTTACCCCCATAAGATATATCCGAAATAAATGATTCCCCGTGGAGTTCCTGAGTCATAGTAACCTGGGATTCAGTATCGTGATAATATGATTCTCCTACGGTTAAATTTAACTCTAAAACCTGTGAGAAGGAAAAGCTTATTGTAAATAGTAAAAAAGCTAATAAAAGTATAAGTTTCTTCAAATGTATATTCTTTAATTGGCCATAACGGTCTCGCATAACCTTCAGTTACGGGTTAATATACGCAGACTTTTCGGTTTGGCACAGACGTTAGCAATTCCGAATGGATTCGGACGTAGTCGAATCCGCCGTAATTGCGGTTAGCATCTATGAAAAAGCAGCGAGTCTCGTATCTTTAAAGTTCACCAAAACAATAAGATATGAAATTAGAACCCACTGCCCAACCAAAGTTATACATTGGCATCGACATTCACAAGCGTAGCTGGAAAGTTCATTGCGCCACCGATCTGTTTGGTGGCAAGTCATTCGCTATGCCCCCAAAGCCTGAAGTATTATACGAGTATGTAGCCAAACATTTTCCCGACCATCAGGTTACTACAGCTTATGAAGCAGGTTGTTGCGGCTATTACGCCCACCGTAGTTTTGAGGCATACGGCTGGCATTCCCTAGTAGTGAACCCTGCCGACATCCACCGCAAGGGAAAAGAACGTTTTACCAAGACCGATAAAATAGATGCCCAATTGATAAGTAGAGAGCTTAAGGATGGCAGACTTGAGAGTATTCACGTTCCCCATGTGGAGCGGGAGCAATTGCGCAGTCTTTTCAGAAGAAGGAACGATCTGGTTAAGGATTACAGGCGTATCAAGAGCCTTATAAAAATGCAGTTGCTGTATTTTGGCATTGCTATTCCCGAGGAGTTTGACAATGACCATTGGAGCCACAAGTTCCGCGGTTGGGTGGACGAAGTAGTCTTTGCATATCCATCGGCGCGCGAGACGCTGGACAGCAGGATGCGGAGCTTCAGGTTCATAGACCAGGAGCTGCGCGATGTCTCCACAAAGATGCGCGCCTATTGCCGCAAGCATTACAAGAAGGATTATTATTTATTGAAAAGTATTCCGGGAATAGGCGGGATTGTGGCCTGCGGCATTATCTGCGAGCTTGGCGATCTGCGACGCTTTAACAGCATAAAACATCTTGCGGGCTATGTTGGGCTGGCTCCGGGCATCCACCAGAGTGGCGACAACCAAAAGAGCACGGGCATTACAATGCGCGCCCATAGATTGATGCGAAGTTATTTTATAGAAGCGTCCTGGCAGGCCATCAGGACAGACCCCATAATGCAGGCCTATTACCGCAGGCATTTGGGCAAGAACGTCAAATCAATAATAATCAAGGTGGCCCGTAAATTATTGAACAGGACCTTGGCTGTCATAAAAACAGAAACTCCTTATGCGATAGGGCATTGAATAATAATATAAACAGATAACAAAGCTCACAAAGAAGTATTAAAAGCCTATATCACAAAACAATGTAGGTGGCTGGATTAAATTTAGACCACATCTTTTTAGCAAGTGACCAGGTTTATTATAACTTATAATCATACAGATGCCGGTGACCGCGCTTGGACGATGGATCACATATAGGATGCGGAGCAAGTTATATGGTATTGAAATATTGATAATCCTATCGGAATTATCAACATTCCAACACCCCAAAATCATCATTATGAGATAATTAAAATAAAAATATTATTTTTGAAGAACGGGATTAGTGCTTTTCATAGGATACAGTGTTGGCAAACGTTATTTCTTCACAAGCTTGTATTAATTGTTTCTGTTATTACTTATTCATCTGTCCTAATTTTTCAACTTTATTCAACCATTTTGCTCTAAATTCTTCTGTAGAAAGACGTATAGGTCCAATGGCTGTAATTCGCACTTTTTTTATGCCAATATAATGTAATGTTCCTTTTTTCATCGCATTGTGGCTAGGACTTCTGTAAACCAATTTGTAAAACCAAGCTGGTTGATCCATTGTGCAAATTATTCTGGCAGATTTACCTGTTAGGCATTTATCAGAAAACAATGAATTTTCTCTTTTTTTAAATGCAAATCCTGGAAGTAAAATCCGGTCTAAAAAACCTTTCATTATTGCTGGTACAGAGCTCCACCAAACAGGATAAACCCAAACTATATGGTCTGCCCATTTTATTTTATCCTGTGCATCTAGTAAATCGGGTTCTAATTCGGTTCGTTTTCTGTAGCCAAATTCTAGGTTTGGGTTGAAGGTTAATTCTCGGATATTAATTTCTTTTATTTCAGCATTTGATTTTTCAGCACCTTTTTTATAGGCTTCTGAAAGTCCAAAACTAAAGCTTTCCTTGTCAGGATGCCCATTTATAATGAGTATTTTCTTCATCTATTTTAGAAATATTTTTTGATTTTTGATTCAAATTGTGTTCCTGATAAATTTTCTATTTTGAAGAATTTATAGAGGATAAAAGTGGTAGGAACGGTTAAAAAGAAGCTGCAAATTGCAAAAGTGGCAATGCTACAGAGCACAGCTAAGATTTGTGAACCAAGTTCTCCCATATAATTTTCTGTGATGAAAAAAAGATAGGTAGCTTCTGAATAGTCGTAAAAGCGAACGGTGGTTTCGTAGATTAACCAAGCAGGATAAAACCATTTTCTAATAGATACCCACCATTTTCCCCAAATTGATGTTAGTTGTGTATTTTGTTCTCCCATTTGTAATTATTTATTGCAAAGGTCAAACTAAAGGAAGCGGTATCATTTGATATAGATCAAATTCGGTTTTTGGGGTTTCTTATTCTACTCAAAGTTTCAAGCGTAATGCCTAAATAAGAAGCAATATGAGTAAGCGGAATTCTGTTTGTTATGTCAGGATAAATGGCTAAAAGGTGTTTGTATCGTTCCTCGGCTTTATTGAACTGAATGGTATACAATCTTTCGCACAAACCTAACATAGTTTCGGTTACTACTTTGCTTATAAAACGTTCAAAATCGTGATATTTATCAGTAAGTATATCAACAGTATCTTTTGAAAACTCAATTACTGTTGAATCTTCAATGAACTCAATATAATGAGGGCTCGGCTCTTTGCTGAAAAAACTCACTACTGAAGCCATAATCTGATTTTCAAAAGTAAACCAGTCAGAAATGTCCTTTCCGTCTTTTAGATAATAGGCTCTAGAACAACCTTGCACAATTAGATATCCTTTTTTAGAAAATTGTCCTTCACGAACCACAATTTCCCCTTTTTTAAACGTGCTAATTTTTGAATTGGCAATAAATTCCTCTTGGCATTCAATGGATATTGGTGAATAAGTTTCTCCAATTTCATTTAAGATTTTTTCAATATTCATTTTTTATGGACTACAATTCTTTGGTTTGGAACAGAGGTTCGTTTTAATGTTTGCCAACGGTTTGTGTATGAGCAGTAGCGGCTTTTGCGAGTTGGCTTTGCACGAGCTATTGCTTATACACCTTGTGCCTGTTGCACAACCACCTCTTCAAATATAGCAAAAGGCTTGTATAAAATTGAGAAGTTTATTAATTTCATGCCTATGCAAGGCAAGAAAAACTATCAGGAAAAACTCTTCACAAGCTTTAAGCTAAGTGACAGGGTTTCAAAAGAAAATTTTTACCGACGGCTAAAAGAAGTTCTAGACCTGGACTTTCTTTACCCGCTCACCAATAAGTTCTATGGACAAAGTGGGCAAAAAAGCATAGACCCCGTGGTCTTTTTAGGGAAAGAAAGTAACCTTCCGCAAGCAGAAACTTGAAAAAGGCACATTAAAGGATAATTATTTTACAAAACGAAGTGATTGCAAGGGATGTCCCATCAAAGAAAGCTGTATAGGTAAAAGCCACGAAAAGCGGATCAATATCACTGCTTACCGGGAAGAATATGAACGCAACATAGCGAGAATGAAAAGCCCCACTGGTCGGTATCTAAAAAGCAAACGGCAAAGCACCGTGGAGCCTGTCTTTGGAACCCTCAAGGAGTTTATGGGGCTTCGCAAGGTCAATACCATTGGCATTAAACAGGCCAACAAATGCATGCACCTCTCGGCGATGGCCTACAACCTCAAGAAATACCTCAAGTTTATCCAAAAACGCGCAAAGAGCGGGGCGGAAAGCCTTGTTTTATATTTTTTACCAAAAATAGTGCTTCAGAATGTAGCAAGGCATTTTTAAAAGCACCAAATTTGGTTCATTCTCAAGCCTGACCAAAAAAGCAAGGCCGCTTAAAACGGCTTATATTGGTTCAGGTTTAAAAAATTAAGGGGTTGTGCAACGGTTACCGATGTTGGCAGTAGTTATGATTTAAGCCGAGATATTGCAAAAAAGCAGTTAGAATGTGAAGAAAATTGCATTAAACAAGTAATTAAACAATACACAGGTAAAGAACTCACTTTAGAAGATGCCCCAAAAGTACAGAGAGCTTTTCACATAAACGACAGTAGCAAATATATACTTGCTTATGATGGTGTTCAATTAGGTATGATTAGGTATATAAACGATGGTTGCAATTTTCGTGTAGAGTTTACGCCAAATGAATTTCAGTTTTAATTACTACCAACGTTTAGTATATGAAGCGTAGCGCCCGAATGGGGGCTATGATTTCATATACAGTGTTATGAGCTTTTTTACATTCTTCATTGTCACTGGAAAATTGTCCATGCTTAAGTCTCTTATCTCCATTCCAAGGCCCCTTATTTAGTTCTACATTTGCAGTGTAACAAAAATAAGTCAAAATGAAATTTAAAAGTTTAATCAAATTAAGTAGCCTAGTTCTAATTCTAGGGATAACAATTCAAACATTTTCTCAATCTAAAAAAAGTAATATTATGGACAACACAAAAAATGAAAAAATCGGATTATTAGTAATCATGAAAGCGAAAGAAGGTAAGGAGCAAGAAGTGAAAGAGTTTCTTCTAGGTGGTTTATCATTGGTAAATGCAGAACCAAAAACTGAATCTTGGTTTGCATTTCAAATAGATGAACAAACTTTCGGAATTTATGACACATTTGAAGCTGAAGAAGGCAGACAGGCACACTTAAAAGGAGAAGTGGCAAAAGCCTTATTGGCCAATGCTGGAGGTCTTTTAGAAGGTTTTGATTCTAGCAGAGACATTAAGACCGTTGATGTTCAAGCAAGTAATCATAAAGTGGGTAATCAGAATAACGGATTGTTGGTGATTATGAAAGCCAAAGAAGGAAAGACATCTGCAGTGGAGGATTTCTTACAAGCGGGCAAGTCATTGGTAAGTTCTGAGCCTGCAACTTTATCATGGTATGCTTTTAAAATCAATGAAGAAACCTATGCCATTTTTGATACGTTTGCAGATGACGCTGGCAGAGATGCTCATTTGACAGGGAAAGTAGCAGCAGCGTTGATGGAGAATGCGCCTGTAATTTTGGAAGGCTTTGATGCTTCAGCAATTCAAAAAATTAACATTCTAGCTTCAAAATAAATATTTGATTTAAGAAAGGAGTGCTTTTGGTACTCCTTTTTTTTTAAAAATTTGAATAAGTTAAAAAATAAATTTAGTATGGCCCAAATAATTATAGACAAACAAAACGGGGAACTTGCGTTTAGATTAGAAGAGTTCAACGACCTAAGCCAGTTTGATCATTTACAAAGAAGAAATTATTATTCTATCGTTTTGTTATGTGGAATTAGCTATGAACTAAGCGTTGATTTTCAAAGTTTTAAATTGCAAGGAAATCAAATGATTTGTTTGGCTCCGTATCAACCTTTCATGATACGTTCTGAAGAAAAGTGTCAGGGTTATTTATTGAATTTTCATCCCGATTTTTTTTGTACATATAGACATCAAAACGAAATAGAGACCGAGGGATTCCTTTTTAATAATTTCCATGGTTTACCCTATTTTACTGTAAACGAGCAAAGCCTATTTCTTAATTTGATTGATCAAATTTCGAAAGAGATGGACAAAGACTCAATCGCTCAGCATGAAGTTCTTGTGGCATATTTAAAAGTGTTTTTAATAGAAGCGGTCAGACATAAGAAACAATTTGATCAACAATTAACTCCCAGATTGTCAGATTCAAAAACAGAAATTTTACAAAATTTAGTCGATGCAATTGAGAGTAATTATTGCAAATTCCATTCTCCCCAAGAATACGCAGATGAACTATGTGTAAGTACTAAAACTTTAGCCAGTATCGTCAAGAAATATCTCAATCAAACGACTTCATCCTTAATTTCAAATAGGATCATTATTGAGGCGAAACGAGAACTTTATCTAACTTCTAAACCAGTGAAACAAGTTGCTGCTTTTTTAGGTTTTGACGATGAATTCTATTTTAGTCGTTTTTTTAAAAAGAAGGTAGGAGTATCGCCTGATATTTATCGTAAGACAGTTGGTTTTGCTAAATTAGAGTCAAATTAATTACTCACAACGGCTCCGTATATGAAAAGTAGCGCTGAAAATAAGCGGTTTCTTTTCGGATGAAACACAAGCCGAATTTTTAAATTTTACTATTTATTTTTTACTTGGAAAATCGTCAAATTTAAAAATTTGGCGACTTTCCTGAAATGCCCAAGACTACGTGTTAACAACGACTTGCGCTATTTTTTATATACATTGTGCCTGTTGCACAACCACCTCTTCAAATATAGCAAAAGGCTTGTATAAAATTGAGAAGTTTATTAATTTCATGCCTATGCAAGGCAAGAAAAACTATCAGGAAAAACTCTTCACAAGCTTTAAGCTAAGCGACAGGGGTTCAAAAGAAAATTTTTACCGACGGCTAAAAGAAGTTCTAGACCTGGACTTTCTTTACCCGCTCACCAATAAGTTCTATGGACAAAGTGGGCAAAAGAGCATAGACCCCGTGGTCTTTTTTAAGATATGCCTGGTGGGCTATCTGGAAAACATAACCACAGACCGTGGCCTAATGGATCACTGCAGTATGCGCATGGACATCCTTTATTTTCTGGACTATGATATTGACGAGCCTTTACCTTGGCACAGCACCATCAGCCGCACACGGCAACTTTTCCCGGAAGATATTTTTGAAGAAGTCTTTACCCGTGTTTTGAAATTGTGCATACAAGCCGGTCTGGTAAGCGGCCATACCCAGGCCATCGATTCAGCTCCTGTAAAGGCCAATGCCTCGATGGACAGTCTTGAGATCAAAGTGCCGGCAGATGAACTTGAAGAACACCTTTCCAAAGTGCGCGTACAGAGCAGCAGGGACAGAAAGGCCAAAGAGAACAAAGCGCCTAAAGAACAACAAGAAATAACGGCCAGTAAAAAAGAATTACAGGAGATCAAGAGCCGTAACAAAAGATGGAGCGAAGACCAGGATATGCGCCCGGGAGCCAAGAACAAAGGCAGCCGTTACACCAGCAACAAAACCCATTATAGTCCTACCGATCCCGATTCCAGAATAAGTGTCAAGCCCGGGAAAGCAAGAAAGCTCAACTACCTGTGCAACATAAGCGTAGATACCGGGGGCCACGTGATTACCGATGTGCAGGCTTACCACGCCGATAAGAAAGACAACCAGTATTTGCAGGACACCGTGGCAAGACTTAACAGGCGATTGAGAAAGGAGGGAATGATTTGGGAGCACCTCTTGGCAGACACCGGCTACAGCAGTGGGGAGAACTATGCCTATCTGGAAGCCAAGGGCATTAAAAGCTACATTCCGCCCCACGGAACTTACAAAGGCGGCCCCGAAGACTTTAAATATATAAAAGAAGGTAACTACTGGCTGTGCCCACAGGGAAAGAAAGTAACCTTCCGCAAGCAGAAACTTGAAAAAGGCACATTAAAGGATAATTATTTTACAAAACGAAGTGATTGCAAGGGATGTCCCATCAAAGAAAGCTGTATAGGTAAAAGCCACGAGAAGCGGATCAATATCACTGCTTACCGGGAAGAATATGAACGCAACATAGCGAGAATAAAAAGCCCCACTGGTCGGTATCTAAAAAGCAAACGGCAAAGCACCGTGGAGCCTGTCTTTGGAACCCTCAAGGAGTTTATGGGGCTTCGCAAGGTCAATACCATTGGCATCAAACAGGCCAACAAATGCATGCACCTCTCGGCAATGGCCTACAACCTCAAGAAATACCTCAAGTTCGTCCAAAAACGCGCAAAGAGCGGGGCGGAAAGCCTTTTCTTGTGTTTTTTGCCAAAAACAGTGCTCCAGAATGTAGCATGGCATTTTTTAAGAGGACCAAATCTGGTTCCTACTCAAGCCTGACCAAAAAAGCAAGGCCGCTTAAAACCGCTTATATTGGTTCAGATCTAAAAAAATTAAGGGGTTGTGCAACGGTTACCATTGTTATCTCTTGTTATTTTTCGGTCAGTTGGTTAATTGGATAAACTAATTTTTCATTTTTAATATAGTTTTCTGCCTTTAAATCATTAATTGATATAATTAGTTCCGTATTCTTATAAGAATCCAGCTTAATGGTTTTAATATGGTTATTATACTTTAAAACCAATGGACTATCAATTGTTTCAATAGTAAATTCCCAATTTTCCTCAAATGGCGGAACTAAACAAATTAATTTATTATTTTGATATACGGACAAATCATAAAATGTTTCGAAATTCTTACTAACCTTAATTATGCTTTTTTGTTCATTTGTTTCTTCTTCTAAAGTTCGTATGACTAATCTTTCGATAGGATTTTCATCCGTAAGATTTAGAACTAAATTTTGTGCGTCATATTCATAAAAACCATAACTCTGGTGAATCACAGCTGAAATTCGAACTCCGCATATTTCCCTTCCATCCTCCGTTGTTCCAATTATATTCGTACTATCAGGGTAGTTTACTTTTTCAATTACTTCAAATAAAACTCTATTATTTGGCAATAGTTTAATTGTTTTTCCATCACGAGTTTCCAGAATTTTGATTTCAGCAGAATCTTGACTGAAGTTGTTTTGGCTACAAATCAATCCTATTACTAAAATTATATTCCCAAGGTGCTTTTTCATAATAAGAGATAACATGTGTATATACGACATGCCTATTGCTGCTATCCCGCACATGTGCGCATGTCATGTGTTCTGTGATTTATCAAATGTAACCGATTCATACAAAGTATCCAAAGGACTCTTTAAAGTTTTGTTGTTAATGCCTATAACTCTGGTGTAAACCTCAGTTGTTTTTGTGCTGGCGTGGCCTAGGGCACTTTGTATGTAGCGGATGTTCACCCCGCGCTCCATAAGGTGTGTGGCAAAACTGTGCCGAAGCGTGTGCGGCGTGCTCCACGGATTTGAATTGGTGGCTTTCACCGCACTTCTAAAAATACTCTGTATACTTTTGGAAGAATACTGCCCCCCATCCTGGCCTTCAAACAACCAGTAAGCGGGTTTAAATTGCTTGTAATATTGTCGCAAGAGTACCAGGAGCACAGGGCTCAATACCGTATGCCGGTCGCGCTTGCCCTTACTGTCTTTTATAAAAATGTAGCCATCATCCCTTCAAATATCCCTTCCCTTAAACGCAAAACATCTCCCCCTCGCAACCTCCTATACTGTATTGAAATATTGAGTATTTAAAATTATTTGTGATTTGGAATTTGTGATTTGGAATTTGGAATTTGGAATTTGGAATTTGGGATTTGGGATTTGGGATTTGGGATTGGAATTTGGAATTTGGGGATTTGGGATTTGGAATTTGTGATTTGGAATTTGTGATTTGTAATTTAAAAATCACCCCTTCAACTCATATATACCCCTAAAACCTCAATCCCAACCGCATCCTTGCCAAAATTTGCATATTCCTCTTCCCCCAGGACCTCCATAAACCGTAAACCCAAAACAGGTATATACTGTAGTCCTTCTTCTTTTGTGGGTCCCCCCTCAAGTGTTTGCACTAATCTTTCAGACCGATCCTCCTTGGATCTCCTAAGGATAGGAGCCTCATAAGTAACAAAGGTATTGGTAGCTGCATCGTAAACAAGCAGGCAATAGAATAGCTCAAAGTGGGTGGCGCCTTTGGGAAATTTGGCAGCGGCAGGATTAAATCTTGCCCACTCCAATGAAAAATCCAAGGCGTCGATCCTCGGATTTCCAAAATGCTGCCGTATGCCTGCCTTCGGCGTAAATACGAATTCCCGTAGTAACTGCTGTCCCTTTAGCGTTTTTAACCCTTGCCCTACATTTCTGGATCCGGGGACGGAATCTTTATCAAGCGCCTTGATTTTCAGGAATAATTGCATCAGGCGTTGGTGCAGGCTGCCGTCATTTAAATGGCAAAGAATAGGATGTAGCGAAATCTTGAATTCCTTGACAAATACGCTACACAATGTTAATTCTTCGCTGTTCTTGTAAATCCGGGGATTTTTTTTATTATTTTCGTAGTTAAATCCTCCCATAATTACCACTTGTTGGTTTCTAATATAAATTTAGAAACATTTTCTCTCAAAAACAAGTGTTTCAAGCCGACACCATGCCGACTGCAAGCCGACCGTAAGCCGACTTATGCCGACTCCATGCCGACTATACTTCATATATACCCCATAGATACTTCCTATTTGCCTCCAGTTTGCCCGTCCCAGGACTCACATCCTTTATACGGCGCGCCGCTGTTTTACTATTTGTACTCCGAGGGCAATAGCGTACATAGCGGCTGCAAAAAACCAGACATAGGTAATTTTTCCCTTCCCCATCACATAATAATCAAAAGCCGTACTTGCAGCCACAAGTATATTGAGGCCGAGTATAGTGTAGTTCAGTCTTAAGTATTTTTTTGGGGAAAGTTTGCCCAGTACCATAAATAGGTTAAAAACTGCTGTTACAAATTGAAGCATTGCCAGCCCAGTCTTGCCATCCTCCACTAGGCCCAGTCCGCCAATAAAAAAGATAAAGGCATTCAGCAAAAAACTGAACCTGAATATTTTGGCTTTTAGTTTTGGATTCATTAAGCCAAAATAAAACATTTTTTTCACTCAAATTCAAAACTTAAATCAGGAATGTGGTTTAAGTGTTTCTTTTGTGAAATATTTCTTCCGTAGCCAAAAAGAAACCCGCACCAATAAAATTAAAGCTGGAACTTCTACCAATGGGCCAATTACCCCCGTAAAAGCTTGCCCGGAATTTAATCCGAAAACGGCAATGGCCACTGCAATGGCCAATTCAAAATTGTTGCCGGCCGCCGTAAAGGCAACCGCTGCAGTTTTGTCGTAGGTTGTCCCCATCGCTTTTGTAACGAAAAATCCAATAAGGAACATCAATGCAAAATAAATAAGCAAGGGCACGGCGATAATCAAAACATCCATGGGTATTTGCACAATTAATTCACCTTTTAGGGAAAACATGACTACGATGGTAAACAAAAGCGCAATCAGGGTTATGGGAGAAATTGTGGGAATAAATCTCTGATTGTACCACACTTCGCCTTTAAATTTCACTAAAATAAGCCTGCTCAATATTCCCATTACAAACGGAATCCCCAGATAAATGGCAACACTCTCGGCTATGGTTGCTATGGAAATATCAACAATGGCGCCCTCAAACCCGAAATAGGGCGGAAGCACCGTAATAAAAAGCCAAGCGTAAAAACTATAGGCAAAAACCTGGAAAATACTATTCAGCGCAACCAAACCGGCACCGTATTCACTGCTACCTTCGGCCAGGTCGTTCCAAACCAAAACCATGGCGATGCAACGCGCCAGACCAATCAAAATAAGTCCGACCATATATTCTGGATAATCGCTTAAAAAGATAATTGCCAGAATAAACATCAACACAGGACCAATAATCCAATTGAGAACAAGCGAAATGGAAAGGATTTTTGTATTCCGGAAAACCTTTGGCAATAGTGCGTAATTCACCTTTGCCAAGGGCGGATACATCATTAATATCAAACCAATGGCTATGGGAATGTTTGTACTGCCACTATTAAAGGAATTCAGAAACTCTGGAAAATTAGGCGCGAAATAACCTATGCCAACGCCCAAGGCCATCGCTATGAAAATCCAAAGAGTAAGATAACTGTCGAGAAAACTTAATTTTTTAGTTGAAGCCATTTTTTATGAAATAATTTGTGAAAAAACAAATTTCATCTCAATCGCAATCTGTTCGCTCCGCGCCGTATATACTTTTTGTTGTTGAGGTGTACCGTCCGAAATTTTTGGGTCCTCGTACATTATTGAAATCCGTTTTTCCGAACCAGCCACAAAAGGACAGCCTTCATCTGCCTGGGAACAGGTCATAATTGCGGCAAAACCTGCTGCGGGGTTAGCCTCGTCATCATATTTTTTTGAAAAAGCAATAATCGGTGACTTTTCCAAAGCGTATTTTATGCTATAAATGGGGTTTTTGTTGTCTCCTTCTTTCGAAATTTCAAAGCCCGTGTTTTCCAAGGTCTCTACAACCATTGGGTAAACGGCGGTAGCTTCCGTCCCGCCGGAATAGCACGTTATATTTTTAATTCCGAAGTATTCCGCCACGGTCTGCGCCCAAATCTGCGCCAAATGGCTTCTGCGGGAGTTGTGTGTGCAGATGAAGTTAAGCTGGATTGGCTTGTCTTCCTTCTTTTTTGAATTTATATAATCAATAAGAGGTTGCAGAACAGTTTTTCTTTCTTCGGAAAGATTTGCTGTAACCAGTTCATCAATAAATTCTTGGATTGGTTTCAATAGTTTCATTATTTAATTTTTATATACCCACTACTTTACTACGGCGTTCCAAAAGCACGTTGTCTTTCCAAACACCATGGAGTTGTCCCACTTTTTCTTTGTAACCTACTTCACGAAAGCCGCATTTTATGTGCAATTTATGGCTGGCTACATTGTCACGAAAAATTCCCGATTGCAATGTCCAGATATTGTTGGCGTCACTAATTTCTATTAAATTCTTCAGAAGAAATGCTCCCGCACCCTTTCCTCTTGCCGTTTCCGCAACATATACGCTCACTTCGGCAACGCCACCGTAAACGCAGCGACTGGAAACAGGGGAGAGGGCGGCCCAACCCAAATAGTTGTTATCTTCAACGGCGATTATTCTTCCAAAGTGAAGATGCCCAGCGTCCCACTTTTCCCAACTGGGGATGGTGGTTTCAAAAGTTGCAGTGCCCGTTTGCAGGCCTTCGCCATAAATTCGGGCGACTTCCGGATAGTTTTCTTCTGAAATTTCAATCAGATTCATACTAGCAACAATTACCGTCTGGGGAGCAGCAGGGCTCATCATTTATTTCAGTCAATTGTCTTTTCGGTTTTTCAGGCTTTGTTCCCGGTTTTTCAGCATAGACTGTAACACTGAAAATACCCGTTCCTGCATTGTTGAAGGTTTTCACTTCTTCCTCGGAAAGATACTTTTCAAGAATATCATTCGGGATTACGATCGGTTTTTCCTTTTGAATTTGAATATTCTGAAACCCCGCATCTTCTATAAATTGTAAGTATTCCGTTTTTTGGATTGCTCCCGCCACGCATCCCGCATACATTTCGGCGTCTTCCTTAAGGGCATCTGGAAGGTTTCCGATCAAAACGATATCGGAAATACTAAAATGGCCGCCCGGTTTTAAAACCCTGAAAATCTCGCCGATTACCTTTTGTTTGTTCGGTACCAAGTTTAAAACACAATTGCTCACTATTACGTCCGCAACGTTGTTACTTACTGGCATCGCATCTATATCTCCTTCGCGGAATTCTACATTATTAAAGCCCAATTTCTCCGCGTTTGCACGGGCCTTTTCTATCATTATCGGCGTAAAATCGATCCCGATAACTTTGCCTTCGGCCCCCGTTTCGTGTCTTGCCACGAAGCAATCGTTACCCGCGCCGGAGCCCAAATCGATTACGGTGTCGCCTTTTTTGATTTTTGCGAATTGCGTAGGAAGCCCACAGCCCAACCCTAAATCTGCATCCTCTACATAACCGCCCGTTTCTGAGTAGTCATCCATCATTATATTATAAACCTTATTTGAAGGCGTTGTTGCACCGCAGCAGGAAGCAGCATTTTCAGCTTTGCCCTGTTCGGCTATTTTGGCGTATCGGTCTTTTACGATGTCTTTTAATTGTTGCTCGTTTTTCATTTTTTTGAAATTTTTGGTTTGTGTTTCAGTTTAAACTTTTTTAGCAACAGCTTTCTTTGGAAATATCCTGATCTAAAAACTGCATCATTACTTTCTTCATTTTGGTCCAATTTCCTGTATCTATGCAATAACAAATGCTAGTGCCTTCAATACTTCCTTTAATCAGGCCGAGGTTTTTTAGTTCCTTTAAATGTTGTGAAATTGTAGGTTGCGCCAAACCGATTTCTTCCACCAAATCGCCACAGATACAAGCGTTTATTTTGAAAAGATGCTGAAGAATGGCCACGCGCGCCGGGTGCCCAAAAGCTTTGGCAAAAGTTGCAATTTCATTTTGTTGCTCGGTAAATATTTCAGTTTTTGTGATTCCCATAATTGCTTTATAAGGTCATTGCAATATTACGATTAAAGAATAAAAGCACAAAGAAATTTTTTATAAAAATGAAATTTTATGAATCCTTATTTGAAATTTTCCTTTTGTAAATCCACTCCATAACAAAGCAAATACAGATGATTCCCAACGAAATGGACACACCCAATAAGTTTGAGGTAGATTGCTGGATTATCAGGACTATAAAGGCAACGGCTGAAAGTATGGCGCCCATCAAACTGATGGTTTTGCTCGCATGTATCTTTTTGGCCTTTTTAAAACTTACATAATTTACCACGGCAAATATTAGCAGAAAGCCGGCACTGCCCGAAGTGGATATGCTCTCAAGGTTTAAAAAATTGGCGGTAAGCAGGGTGAGCACCACGGTAATTAATAGGCCAATGGGCTTGTTCCAAAACTGATCGGTAAAGGCGTGGGGCAGTTCGTCATCCTCGGCAAGTTCATAGCTTACCCGGCTCCCGCCATACAGGCTTGCGTTTATTGCAGAAAAGGTTGAAATAAGTGCGGCAATAGTCATTACGGTAAAACCAATCTGCCCGATCATCGGTTTGGAGGCCGCGGCCAAAACGTAATCCTTGGCGGTTGCAATCTTATCAAAACTCAAGGAACCGACGGTTACCATGGCAATAAGTATATATAGCAAAACCACAAACCCAACCGATATAAAATAGGCGCGCGCAACATTTTTTTCTGGGTTTTTTAGGTCGGGGACGGCATTGGCAATAAGCTCAAAACCTTCATAGGCCACAAAAATCACCATCCCGCCCGTAAGCAGTTGCAACGGACTTTCCCAATTGGCGGGGTTTAGTTGGTCAATATTGGCGCTGCCAAAGAGGCCGTAGATTCCAATCCCCGTAAAAGCCAATAAAATAAAGAGTTTTACGAAAACCGCAAGGCTTTCAATTTCGCCCACCACTTTTAGACTATAGTAGTTTATCAGCGTTGCCAACAATACAACCCCCGATACGAAAATATGTGTGTCCATCGCTTTTGAACCGGTAATGGAAACAAGGTTGGGCGCATACGAGCCAAAGGCGCTGGCATAAAGCGAAAGCATAATAATATAGCTCACCCAGAGCACGTTATTGATTCCCCCGCTAAAAATACCCCGACCAAAACCTTCGTTTACAAATTTAACCGTACCGCCACGGTCGGGAAAGGCAAGCGACAGCTTTGAGTAGCTGTATGCGGTAAAAAGGGCAATAATACCTGCCATTAAAAATGCCACGGGAGTACCGCCTTTGGAGAGCGAGACCGCAAGCCCCAAAACTGCAAAAATTCCTCCGCCCACCATCCCGCCGATACCGATGGCAACGGCGTCTTTCAGTTTTATGGAGTCTTTGGAATTCTTCATTTTTCCTATAAATCAAACAGATTTTCAAAAATGTTGAAATGATGTTTATCGGTATCTAATGAAATTAACAGGATATTGTTTTTTAAAGTTATTGATTTTAACTCTTCTGAAAGAAAAAGTGGCTCCAATTTTATATAAAGATTTTTGATAAGTGCTTCATTGGAATTTGCACCCGTAACAACATATTTTTTTGAAAAGGGATATCCATTAAAATTCGGACTGAAAAATTTCTTTAAAAAACCAATATCGCGCTTTCGGACAATTGAAAAAATTGAATTGCTTGATGCAGCCCACGGAGCCGACCATTCAGCTAAAGTTAACAGGCTTTGTTTTTTTGCGGAAAGTATGAGGTTGCCTGTTGAGGTGTATGTGGCTTTTTTATACCTCAATCGCCACGGTTTTGGATGGGATATTCTTCCCTCAACTAAATAAGACCAAGCATTGTATGTTCCTTTTACCTCTCCATTTTTATGGGCTATAAATTCTTCAAATGCTTTACAGAAATCCTTGTTCACTTTATAAAAAGGAGAGGAGAGCTCGCCGGTAGCCGCATTGGATTTTATCTTCAATTTCCTCTATTTTAAAAGTTTCGCAAAACAAACACTGTTCTCCACCCCGGCATATTGGCCATAATTATCAGTAAATCTATAGCCACTTTTTTTATATAGCGAAATGGCCTCCGGCTGTTTTATTCCGGTTTCCAAAATACATTTGTCATTGCCCAATTCCTTTGCCCAGATTTCCAGTTCTCTTAAAATTTCCCCCGCAATTCCTTTTCCGCGTTCTTCAAGGGGAACAAACATTCGCTTTACTTCCATAGTTTCTGTTTCAAACTGCTTGATGGCACCGCAACCCACTGCACGATTGGCTTCATTATAGGCCACAACAGTGTGTTTTATAGCGTCCAATTTATTGAATTGATCATAAAACGCATGGTCCTCCCCGTCGCGAATGGCAAGATCTGCGTCCAGCTGTTTTACCAATTCAACAAAATCTGGGTTGTTGGAATCTGTGCGTAAAAGCTTCATCTACTTTGGATATTGGCAAAGTGAAGATAAAAAAACGCGCTGAATTTTCATTGTGAAAATCCAACACGTTCATTTTCCAACCAACATTTAGGAACAGTAGGTTGCTATTTAATTATGATTTTTTCTGAAGTAATGCCGGCGTTATTGATGATTTTCAGAATATATTCCCCCGCGCTCAATTGGCTCACGTCCATCGCAAAAGACAACTCTGAAACCTTGCTTTCTTCCTTTAATTTACGGGAATTCAAGTCGAAAATTTCCACCTTTGAAGCGAGTCCATTTGTAGGAAAATTGATCATCAAAACATCCTTCGCCGGAATGGGGTAAATTATATAATCGTGCTTTGCGTTAGCTGTCACTCCCAACTGAATGCCATTGCCTTCCACGACCAAATAGGTGTTATTTTCTTCAATATCGGTAAAAGTTTCCACCGTGCCCGAAGGCCATTCAACCCTAATTTCAGACACATTTGTAGCGTTGCCCAATCCAAAATGGTTGGTGAAACTGTTTTGGCTGCAATAGCCACTGGCGGCTTCAATTTGTCGGATTTGCCATACTTCGTTTCCGTTAATGTTCGCCCGAACCCGCACTTTGGCGCCCACCGCAGAACCGTTGGACGGATCGCCAACACAACGAATCTTTATCCAATTGTTTCCACTGCCAGTGTTTTTGAAAAGTGAATTGGCCTGGTTTTCATTTAAGGTATTCGCCAATATAACGTCCAGCCACCCGTCGTTGTTATAATCGCCGAAAGCGCAGCCAAACGTATTGCCCTGATGGTTTGCCAGCGCACTGCCAGTGTCTTTGGTAAAAACACCGTTCCCGTCATTTATAAAGAGTGAATTTGTAATTTGGCCCGGAAAATAGGCGTTGCAAACCAATAGATCCAAATCGCCATCGTTATCAACATCGGCAAAGGCGGAACCAAATGAACTTCCAATTTCCAGCGCAATGGCAGAACTTGTCTGTTCTACAAAAGTTCCATTTTCATTGAGGAAAAGTTGGTTGCTTTGTCCGTCCCAATTTGCCACAAAAAGATCGAAATCGCCGTCGTTGTCCACATCGGCCCACGAGCTGCCGGCGGAATTCTTTCCGTTTTGGGTGATGGCCAGATTGGTGATTTGCGTGAAATTATCAGGTTCATCATTTCTGAAAAGGGAATTGTTGGCATCGTTTTCATTTGCAATAAACAAATCGCTGTCGCCATCGCCGTCGTAATCTATCCAATTTATGGAGCGCGAAGCAAGCGTTTCACTGGTAATTGACAGGCCGGACACCGCTTCAAAAGAACCATTGCCCTGATTTTCAAAATAGAGATTTCGGGTGGAAACCACGCTATTTGTAATATAGGAATCCAAATACTGATCGTTGTTGAGGTCTATCCAATTTGCCATTTCAGAATAGGTCAGCGGAATTCCAATGGCGTTATCGGGTTCGTATGTAAAAGTGCCGTTGCCATTATTTCGGTAAAAATAATTTTTCTTCCCCGTACCATTTCTGCCGTAAGTGACCACCACGGCATCTAAATCGCCATCGTTGTCAACATCGGCAAAGCTGGCACCGTCTGAGCGGTCGTTGTCCGAAACAATATCGTCTGCAATTACGGTGGTAAAACTGCCATCGCCATTGTTTAAATAGAGCATATTGTTTTGCCCCGCGGCTGGTCCGTTGGTGAAAAATATATCATCCCATCCATCGCCGTTCACATCAATAAAATTGGCACTTCGCGAGGCCGAAGGCGTGGTGGTAATATCTTCAAAAGTGGTTTCCTCAAAGGATTGTGCCCTTGTTTTTTCGGCGAAAAATAAAGAGAAGCAAAGGCTGAAAAGTAGTAATGGTTTCGTCATAATAGATTCGAATTATAGCTTAAATTTTGGTTGTGAAAGCTGTATGAGGAAGTGAAATTAAGTCGAAACGGTTTGGAGATATTCGATTATGCGGTGAATGACCAATTATTGTTTTGAAAGGCCAGTAAACTGTTTTAAATGATCAATTTCCCTCCACATCGCATCGTGGCAGTGGAGGGCGCGGGGAAGACAGGGCTTCCCTAAAATAATTTAAATAATGATTTTGTTAAGCTTTCGGAGCAGGGCCGAACTTTCCTTTTACTGAATTGAAACGAAGGATTCCATACCCAAGAATGGCAGAAATAAACGAGCCTATCAAGATTCCTATTTTAGCGGAATCTATATATTCCGGGCTACTGTTAAAGGCAAGACCGGCAATAAATATGGCCATGGTAAACCCAATTCCCGCCAAAAATGAAACTCCGACTATCTGTCTGTTTGTAATATCTGAAGGCACATCAATTAGCTTTAACTTCCGCGCCGCAAAGATAACGGTTGAAATCCCGATGCTTTTCCCCAAAATCAAACAGATCATAATGTTCACGACCAAGGCCGTTTCCAGCCCACCTTCACCATTGATAGCTACTCCAGCATTGGCAAGTGCAAAAATAGGAATCACCAAATATGCCACCCAGTTGTGCAGTTTGTGTTCCAAATGCTGCAAGGGAGATCGATACTTATCAGACCAGTCCTCCAAATCGTCGATCAGTTCGAGCTGTTCGCCAGAAAGAACGGGTTTTTGCAGAATGGTGCTTTCCTTTATGTTTTTTACAATACTGTCCAATTGGTCGGTAAATTCATCGGTGCTTATTTTCTGACGAACCGGAACCGCAAATGCCATTAGGATTCCCGCCAGGGTGGGGTGTAGACCCGCTTTTAAAAACAACAACCACACGATAAATCCGGCAATAATGGTTACAAATTCGGAATACAGACCTCTGTAGCTCAAAACATAGATAAAGACCAAAATGCCCAAGGCGCCGCCCAACATGAGTAAATTTAAGTCACCACTGTAAAAAATGGCAATTACCAGCACCGCCCCAAGATCGTCCACAATCGCAAAGGCGGTAAGGAAGATTTTTAAACTGGTGGGAACCCTGTTTCCGAGTACTTTCAATACAGCCAGGGCAAAGGCAATGTCAGTAGCCATGGGTATTCCCCAACCTTTTAGAGTGTCCGGATTTTGGTTGAGGACCAAATATAGAATCACGGGCAGGGCAATGCCGCCCAAAGCTCCAAATAGTGGAAACATTACCTTTTTGGTGGAATTTAATTCTCCGATTAAAAATTCGCGTTTTATTTCCAGCCCGATTAAGAAAAAGAAAATAGACATCAATCCGTCATTTACCCAAAGTATCAATGGTTTTACGAGTTCAAAGCTGTCCGTAACAATACCGATTTCATATTGCCAAAAAGATTGATAGCTCTCCGAAAAGGCCGAATTGGCCCAGACCAGTGCAATGATAGTGGTTGCCAAAAGCAATATCCCGGTAGAGCTCTGAAGGTTGACGAATTTCTGAAAAGGTGAGAGTATTTTTTCTTTTATCATAAGTTTTCTGCGAGTTGGCAATATACAAAAGCCGTATAAATATTTTTTGTTGTTTATTTTTTAAAATTTCATTTAAAAAAAATGGAAACAGCAAATCTACAGAAAACTATATGACGAATTGCAGGGTACCGAATACTGAATACTGCAACTGAATACTGCCAACTTTTTTTTACCTTTGCAACTCTCAAAAAGAAAGCAAGAATATGTTCGATAATTTAAGCGATAAACTGGACAAAGCGCTGCATGTACTGAAAGGTCACGGCAGCATTACCGAAGTAAACGTAGCCGAAACCTTAAAGGAAGTGCGCCGTGCCCTTTTGG
The DNA here is from genome assembly GCF_000952855.1 of Aequorivita vladivostokensis. Taxonomy (GTDB): domain Bacteria; phylum Bacteroidota; class Bacteroidia; order Flavobacteriales; family Flavobacteriaceae; genus Aequorivita; species Aequorivita vladivostokensis. The sequence goes on from NZ_JSVU01000007.1 coordinate 101,895, forward strand.
ATGCCGACGTCAACTTTAAAACCGCCAAGGAATTCACCAATACCGTAAAGGAAAAGGCCCTGGGCCAAAACGTACTTACCACCTTGCAGCCCGGTCAATTGATGGTGAAATTGGTAAAGGACGAACTTACCGAACTGATGGGTGGCGAAACCGCTGGCATTAATTTAAGTGGCTCGCCTACGGTAATTTTAATGTCCGGATTGCAGGGTAGTGGTAAAACTACTTTCTCTGGAAAACTTGCCAATTATCTTAAAACCAAAAAAACAAAAAAACCGCTTTTGGTGGCCTGTGATATATACCGTCCTGCGGCAATTAACCAATTGCACGTGGTGGGAGACCAAATAGGCGTTGAGGTTTACAGCGAACCCGAAAATAAAAATCCGGTCCAGATTGCACAGAACGCAATTGCCCACGCCAAGCAAAATGGCTTTAATGTCGTAATTGTGGATACTGCCGGTCGTCTTGCGATAGACGAGGCGATGATGACGGAAATTGCAAACGTCCATAAAGCCATCAACCCGCAGGAAACCCTTTTCGTTGTCGATGCGATGACCGGACAGGATGCGGTAAACACGGCAAAGACTTTTAACGAAAGATTGAACTTTGACGGCGTTGTGCTTACCAAATTAGATGGTGATACCCGCGGGGGTGCGGCCATCTCCATTAAGAGTGTTGTAGATAAACCTATCAAGTTTATCGGTACCGGTGAAAAGATGGACGCCATTGATGTGTTCCACCCTGCTCGTATGGCCGACCGTATTTTGGGGATGGGCGACGTTGTTTCGCTTGTGGAACGTGCGCAGGAGCAGTTTGACGAAGAGGAAGCCAGAAAACTTCAAAAGAAAATTGCGAAGAACCAATTCGGTTTTGATGATTTCCTTAACCAGATCCAACAGGTTAAGAAGATGGGAAGCATGAAGGATTTGGTGGGAATGATTCCCGGAGCAGGAAAAGCCTTGAAAGATGTTGATATCGATGACGATGCTTTTAAGGGAATTGAAGCCATTATCCACTCAATGACTCCAAAAGAAAGAACCGAGCCGGCAATTATAAACGGAAGCCGAAAAAAACGAATCGCTAAAGGAAGCGGCACCAGCGTTCAGCAGGTAAACCAATTGCTAAAACAGTTCGACCAAATGAGCAAGATGATGAAGATGATGCAAGGCGGCGGCGGACGCAAGATGATGCAGGCTATGGGGAAGATGCGTTGATTTAGATTACAGTCTCAGTCTCAGTCTCAGTCTCAGTCTCAGTCTCAGTCTCAGTCTCAGATTTAGTTATAGTACAGATATTAGATATGGATTTTAAAAAATTGATAGCTTATCAAAAATCATTCGATTTGGGGATGGCTATCTATAATGTTTCAAAATCATTTCCAAAAGAAGAAACCTATTCATTAACAGACCAAATACGGCGAAGTTCACGTTCTGTTTCCGCTAATATTGCAGAGGCTTATAGAAAAAGAAAATATCCGCGACATTATATCAGCAAATTAACCGATTCTGATGGTGAGAATTCGGAAACAAGTGTATGGCTCGATTATGCCTTTGCCTGTGAATACCTGAATGAAAATCTTTATAAGGAATTGACTCAAGAAAATATCGAAATAGGGAAATTAATCAATTTTATGATAAACAATCCAGGGAAGTTCGGAGTAGATGAAGAAGGTCTTTAATTATAATTTCCCCACTGAAAACTGCGACTGAGACTGAAAACTAAAGAACATGATAATACTAGACGGAAAGAAAGTAAGCAACGACATAAAAAATGAAATAGCCGCTGAAGTTGAAAAAATGAAGGCCAATGGTGAAAAAGTGCCTCACCTTGCCGCAATTATTGTTGGCGACGATGGTGCCAGCCTCACCTACGTTGGGAGTAAGGTTAAGGCTTGCGAACGGGTTGGTTTTGAATCTACTTTGGTGAAAATGGCGCACACCACAAGCGAGCTGGAATTACTGAAAAAGATTAAGGAATTAAACGAGGATGACAATATAGACGGTTTCATCGTGCAGCTGCCGTTGCCTCCACAAATTGATACCCAAAAAGTGTTGCTTACCGTAGATCCTTCAAAAGATGTGGACGGTTTCCATCCAGAAAATTTCGGTAAAATGGCTTTGGATATGAGTACGTTCATCCCTGCCACCCCGTTTGGGATTCTTGAACTGCTACAGCGGTATGAGGTGGATACCAAGGGCAAACATACGGTTGTTATTGGAAGAAGTCACATTGTTGGCCGCCCGATGAGCATTTTAATGAGCCGTAAGGGCTGGCCCGGAAACAGTACAGTAACACTTACGCACAGCAATACAAAAAACATAGCGCAAATAACCACCCAGGCAGATATCATTATTTCAGCATTGGGAGTTCCCAATTTCTTGAAGGCCGAAATGGTTAAGGATGATGCAGTGATTATAGATGTGGGAATCACCAGGGTAGAAGATGAAAGTCATCCGAAAGGCTACGTAATTACTGGCGACGTTGATTTTGAAAATGTAAGCAAAAAAGCTTCCTTTATCACACCCGTTCCCGGAGGCGTTGGCCCAATGACCATTGCCATGCTCCTTAAGAATACGCTTTTGGCAAGAGAACAGCGAAAATAATTTTATAGGCCTTTGCCTTCCTTAATTTTCCAGTCTAAATATTTGTGAAGGTCTGTTTCAATCCAGCCTACGCCGATAGCCAATACTGATACGTCGTCAATAAACCCAATTCCCGGTATAAAATCTGGAATAATATCAAAAGGATTGAGTACGTAGAGCAGGGCAAGTACTATGGTAGCAATAGTAAACCAAGGCACATGCGGGTAAACACTATTCTTTACATCCTTTAGCATGCCCACCATAATTTTTCCCAATTCGGCATATTTTGAAAGGGAATTGGCACCGCTAAATTTTTTGTTGATGGCCTCTTCATTTTCCAGCACCACCTCTACATCATCATCCTCAATTTTGGTCACTTCTTCCTCCATATATTCCTTAGTACCTGTATCGCGATTTCCGGGGTTGAAGTACATTTTTGATAATATTCCTTTGAACGACATAATTTTTTTATTTTAAAGATAAGCTTTTGGGAAAAAGTAAAGTTTTAAAATTTTGTTATAAAAACTAAGTAAACCAATAAATAATTGAAAAACCGAATAGAAGGATTAAAAACCAATACGGTTTAAGGGCCTGTGGATTATTTCCGAAGAAAATTTTGGTAACCGTAAACATAAACCCCCGATGCTTCGCTATAAAATTGTAGGCATGGTCGCTAAGTTTTTGAAACCACTTAATAGTACTGTACCACCTATGCCATTTTTTATCGGGATTTTCAAAATATAGAAAACTTCTATAGGCAGAATTCGGTCCGCTATAAATGCGCCCATCCGTTTCAATAAGCCTAGATGCTTTTTTAAATTCCTTAAGGGGAATATCAGCATATCTGCCCGAAACTTCCTGATAGGTTTTAAACGTTATATTTTCATTGGATTTTGATTGCCAATGGGTAATCCAGAATTTGCAAAAACCGCATTCGCCATCCCAAACCATCATAGGTTTCTCAGTGGGAGGGTAGGCTGTTGTTTCTATTTTGGCAAACATGTGCTATCATTTCTTACAGGCGCTCCTCATCAGTAGGGGTGTCTTCTTTTCCATATTCCTTTCTGTAAATGCGGACTATAACCATAAAAAGACTGATAAGTAGCGGTCCAAAAATTAAGCCGATAAACCCAAACAGCGGCACGCCCACAATAACCCCAATTAAGGTTACTAGCGGATGTACATTGTCCAGTTTTTTCAGCACGTACAAACGGATTATATTATCGGTTGATCCTACTACTACAAACCCGTAAATAAGGATTCCCCACGCCTGAAAGCTATGCCCGGTGGATAGCGTGAGCACAAAAACCGGTAGTATGCCCACGAGCGTTCCCACGAAAGGAATCATACTCCCAATAGTTACAATGACAAACCAAAAAAATGGGTCGTCTATGCCAAAGATTAAAAAACCGATAAGTGCCACGATTCCTTGAGCAACGGCCACCAACGGAATGCCCAGTGCATTTGAACGGACCATAGCCTGTACTTCTACGCCAATCTCCTTCAGGTTGCCGCGGTCCATGGGAATATATTCTTTTAACGATTCCCTCAAATCGGAGCGATTGGTAAGCATGTAATACAACATAAAGTACATTAGCCCGATAGCTATAAAAGCATTAAAAGTACCGCCCGCGAGACTTTGCAGATTTTCAGAAATCCAGCCGGTTATGGCAGAGGGATCTATTTGTGAGTTTAGATCATACCCCACATAATCTTCAATTTTCCCCAACTGTTCCTTAAGTGCCCTTATAACCTCTGCGGAATTTTGTACGGCATCCCCTATTTTGTTTGTCAACATTAAAATAATTCCGGCAATGGGAATCAGTATTCCGACGAAGGAGAGAAACATTAAAAATCCAGCCGCAAGTGAAGGGTTCCATTTCTTTTTATTTACAAGCTTGGCCATCCATTTGCGCATTAGCACGTAAATGGTAATGGCGCCTAAAACCCCCGTTAAATAAGGCAGAAGCTCCCTAAAAATAAGACTGCCTATCAATAAGACGAGTAATATAACGAAAACCTGTCTTATTATTTGGGGAGGAATTTGTTTGATCATTTGGCGAATAGTTGTGTCATATCAGCAAAGGCCTTGAACTCGAGTGCGTTCCCCGCTGGATCCTTAAAAAACATCGTTGCTTGCTCTCCCACCTGCCCTTCAAAACGAAGGTAGGGAGCAATGATGAAGGTAATGTTTTTCCGAATAAGTTTTTCAGAAAATTCCTTGAAACTTCCCATATCCATGACTATTCCGAAATGGGGAATGGGTACGGCCTTACCATCCACCGGATTTTCGATTTCTCTTTCTTGAGAATTGGCTTCTTTTAAATGTATAACAAGCTGATGTCCAAAAAAGTCGAAATCAACCCAATGATCGCTACTTCGCCCTTCGGGGAGTTCAAGAATTTCGCCGTAAAATTTTCTGCAAACGTCCAAATCATCTACGGGTATGGCTAGATGGAAGGGTCTTAAAGTGTTATCCATCAATTATTTCTTAGGGCGTGGATCAATTCTTTTTTATCCATTTTTGAACGGCCGTCAATACCAACCTTTTTGGCCTGTTCATAAAGTTCGTCCTTGGTCCACTCTTCGTAGGGTTCAGACTTTCCACCCTTTTCGCCTGCGTCTGATGTGTTGGCAATGCGAGCGGCCTTTTCCTTGCTATAACCCTTATCGCGAAGGGCTTCGTATTGGTCTTCGTTTTTAATTCTTGGATCTGGCATAACAATTTGTTTTAAAGTAAAAACCCTCTGTATTACAAAGGGTTTTTGCAGTTAATATTTAGTTTTGATCAGTATCTTTTCTGTTTTTTAACAATCCAATACCGGCAAAAAAGAAAACTATGCCCAAAATTATTAGTGCCCAGGGACTCATTCCTATGTCCATACTGCCGAACACTCCCAATATTCCCATTACCAATCCTAATCCACCGATAATCGTTAAAATGAAACCTAAAATCTTAATCATAATTCATTAATTTTGATGGTTAATTGGATTAAAATTAAAGCAAAACGTTCATTCAGGAATGGACCTTAACAAAATCTTTGCAGGATACAAACTATTCCGAAGGCGCGTCCCAGCCTATCATAAAATATTTGATGGGGGCCTCATCCGGAATTTGGCTGGCTTCAACTTTAATGTCCATATTGTAGCGAAGTTCTTCGGGCAGGCTCTTTTTGTCAATAGTCAAATAGACGTCTGAATCCTTAAGAAAAACGACGACCGCATTAATGGTGGTTTCGATATTGTCGATGGTGTAATTGGCCTTTACGTCCTTAAAGGTACTTGCGGTGGTGAGCCCTTTCTCGGTCTTATAGCGCGAATCGAAAACCTGGATATTCGTTATCGTTGAATTGGGATCGTTCTCGTCGTTTGGCGAGAGCAACAGAAGTTGTTTACCGCCTTTTTCATAAATCTCTACCTCGCCCTGTGTTTCAAGAGCATTGGGCGACGAATTGATTTTTACGATGGAATCTTCCGCAAAAATGGAATCAATCTGCTTCATTTTTATTTCCTTGTTCAAATTTCCAACGGAGCCATTTTTAATTAAAAAAGGATCACTGTCCTTTCCGCATTGTACAAAAGCGAGTGAAACTATTCCAATTATTAAGAGTGTTTTTTTCATTGAAGTTTTTAGTTACTGAATTATTAAGTTATTGAGTTAAAAAGTAATTTGGTTATTAAGTTTTTGGGGTTTATGGGACTTTTCTTTATCGTCTTGAATTTGAGTTCGGAATGTATAAAGGATGAAATTTTTGAATTTGGTATTTGGTATTTGGAATTTAGTATTTGGAATTTAGTATTTGGTATTTGGAATTTTTTAATCATTTCATCATTTTGCCCAAAATCCCCAAAACACTGCGAATTACAGTGGGGCTAGAGAGCGTTTTTATCCAGGGGTTTGCGGTCCTCCTTCCACTGGAAGATCTGCGGCTCGAGGTAGATTTCCTTGCCGCTTCCTTTTCCTTTTGGGCTTTTTCCCTGGCCTCTTCCTTATTTGCCGTTTCAATCTTTTCGGTCAACATTTCATAGGCACTTTCGCGATCGATCACTTCGTTGTATTTTGGGATCAGTTTTGAAGCCTTCAGTAAATCCTTCAATTCTTGGTCTGTTAAAACATCCATCCGGCTCATGGGCGCCCGCAGCATAGTTCGGGCCAGAGGGGTTGGGATGCCTTTTTCGTTTAACGCGCTCACCAAAGCCTCGCCAATTCCTAAAGCGGTTAGGATCTCATCGGTTTTATAGTAATCGGAAAGCGGATAATTTTCGGCCGTCAACTTGATTGCTTTTCTATCTTTCGCCGTAAAGGCACGAAGCGCGTGCTGTATCTTCAGCCCCAGTTGGCTCAAAACGGCATCGGGAACGTCCGTGGGGTTTTGCGTACAGAAATATAGCCCCACCCCTTTGGAACGGATCAGCTTTACGATGCTCTCTATCTGGTCGAGCAAGGCTCCGCTGGCCTGATTGAAAATTAAATGTGCCTCGTCAATAAAAATAACCAGTTCGGGTCTGCCGCTATCGCCCTGTTCTGGGAACGTGGCATAAATTTCTGCCAAAAGGCTCAGCATAAAAGTTGAAAAGAGCTTCGGTCTATCCTGAATATCCGTCAGGCGGATGATATTGATGTAACCTCGTCCGTTTTCATCAATGCGAAGCAGATCGTCCGTATCGAAAGATTTTTCGCCAAAGAAAAGATCGGCGCCTTGCTGTTCCAATTCCACTACTTTCCGAAGGATTGCCCCCGTGGAAGAAGAGGAAATGCGACCGTATTCCTTGGCAAACTCATCTTTGCCTTCATCGGTAGTGTATTGTAATATTTTTTTGAAATCCTTTAAGTCCAGCAAAGGCATTTTGTGGTCGTCGCAATATTTGAAGATTACCGAAACAATGCCGGCCTGCACGTCGCTCAAATCGAGGATGCGGGAGAGTAGGACGGGGCCAAACTCACTAACCGTGGCGCGCAGTCGTACGCCTTCTTGGTCTGACAGCGAGAGGATTTCCACGGGAAATTTCTTTGCTTCATACGGAAAACCAATAGCCGCATGGCGCTCCTCGATTTTCGTATTGTTGGATCCGGGTTGTGCAATCCCGCTGAGGTCGCCTTTTATGTCCATCAAAAGCACAGGAATTCCCTTTTCCGAAAGATTTTCAGCAATTATCTGAAGCGTTTTGGTTTTTCCGGTACCCGTGGCGCCGGCAATCAGCCCGTGCCGATTTAAGGTTTTCAATGGAATTTTTACGTAAGCATCCTTTACGGTCTCACCGTTGAGCATGGCCGCACCAAGGTTTATAAAATCGCCTTTTGTGGTGTAACCGTTATTTATATACTCTAAAAAAGCTTGCTTGTCTGCCATCGCACTAAATTTTGCTCAAAAGTAGCAATTGTAATGAAGCTTCTGAAATATCTTACAATATAAATACTAATATTTGCGGGGTCAATTCATTTTGGTTATCCCAATATTAAAGAAAGCCGCATTTAAGGGATTGTTGTCATTATTGAGTACGTACTGAAGTTCTAAAATGTCTCCAGCATTTAGATAATACGTCAATATGCCACTGGCTCCAAAATAATCCGTACCTGTTCCGGGAACGGAAACAAAGCCTCTGGAAAGATAGCCTACCAAAGAATTGTTCCTATACGCCCCAATAATATATTTGTGGCTTCCCGAAGGAATATTGCTGGTTGAGAAAGAAGCCGAAATGGCATATGTGCCAGTTTTGTTGATGACAATAGTGCCATTGGCACTTATGGTAAAGGTCGTTGGGTCGTTTATTTGTACATGGGTTGAATTAAGCGGAAAGTTATAATAGGTATTATTCATTGTTGAAACTGTTCCTCCCGCTCTATTGAGGACCAAAGTAGGATTTGTAGTGGTTTTCCAACTTCCATTTGAAAAAACAAACAAACTCTGCGTGGTAGTATTGTAAACTACCGCTCCGTCCAATGGGGTAGGTATGTTTCGCATTTGAACATCAGTCATTCGTGGCGGAACAAAGGCGCCTAAAGTACTTTCAATTTCAAATGCAGATCCATCGTCAGGGGTGGTTGTGCCAATGGCAACCTGAGACTGGGCCGTTGAGAAAAAAACAAAAAGAAGTGTACAGGACAGAATATGTCCAAATGCTTTGTTAAATAAAATCATTTTTGAGGGGTACTTTGAGTTAATAATTGGCGTGAAAAATATGGTGTATAACGGGATGAAAAAAAAATCACAGTATTTTTTGTCTGATTTTTCGATTAATACATACTTAAATCAGATTATTGGTTAATGAACATTCCATTTTCTACAATTTAATTAAAGGATTTCGGGAATTTATCAACTTCACTTTTTCTACCTTTGCACCAATGAAAAAAGAAGTACAGCAGTTAGTGGATAGAGGAGTGATGCTTCCCTTGATGGAAGAGTTTTACACCATTCAAGGCGAAGGATTTCATAAAGGAACCGCCGCATATTTTATTCGTGTGGGCGGTTGCGATGTGGGCTGCCATTGGTGCGATGTTAAGGAAAGTTGGAATGCCGATCTACACCCTCCTACGGCAATTGAGGCAATTGTTGAAAATGCCGCAAAATATTCCAAAACTATTGTGATAACCGGCGGCGAACCACTTACTTGGGATATGGGGCCATTGACACAAATGCTGAAGGAAAGAGGTATGCAAATTCATATTGAAACCTCGGGAGCCTATGAATTAACCGGTATTTGGGATTGGGTTTGCCTTTCCCCCAAAAAAATGAAACTGCCCACACAAGAAGTCTATAAAGCTGCAAACGAATTAAAAGTAATCGTTTTCAACAAAGACGATTTCCGCTTTGCGGAAGAACAAGCTGCCAAAGTAGGCCCAGATTGTATTCTTTATTTGCAGCCAGAATGGAGCAAACGTGAAAAGATGAGTCCGCTAATTGTGGATTACGTGATGCAAAACCCAAAATGGAAGGTTTCGCTACAAACCCATAAATACTTGAATATCCCGTAAAAAAATCCAAATTCCAAAAGTGAACCATTGGAATTTGGTGCTTAATATTTGTTTTTTGAAATTCCCTTTAAAAAATTAGTCAGACTTTTTTAAAGGGAATTTCAACATATTCGTCATCCCAGCCTATCATAAGCGTAGTTCCGTTGCTTTCGGGTCTAAAGATCATGGATAGCGACTCAATGGGTGCTGCGGCATCTTTAACAACAACATTCATTCTGGCCACGTCTTTTTCCTTTTTATAGCTATACGCTCCCCAAACATTGGTGTCGCTGTTGATGATGATAGTCCAGCTATCTTCATCCGGAATGGTGTACAGGGTATAGGTTCCAGGCTTTAGCGTCGTATTTCCAAATTTAAGAGGAGTATAAATGGTGAGCTCGGTGGCTTCATTGGCGCCAGTTCGCCACACTTCGCCGTAAGGAACCAAATCGCCAAAAATATCGCGTCCCTTTTTTTGGGGTCGGCTATAGATAACACGTGCCAAGGGCGGACTGTTCTTGTCCGGTCTGGCCATTACCAAATCCATTGGTGAAGCATCCATCTGCGGAAAGCTTTGCGCCTGGCCGGTTTGGAAGGTAAACGATGCGATTAGAAGGCAAGCAAATAGAAATATTTTATTCATATGAAATATTTTAGACTTTATAAAATGTTCAAATTAGACGTAATTTTTAATAAAAAGTTTCATCAAAACTCAATAAAACACAATCATAAAACGCTAATTTGGCCAAATTTAGTGCGCAACTATTGCGCCAAAATCCAGATCGTCATCGCGCAGGCCTAAATGATGGCTTTTTTCACAGTAATTTGTTAATAACTTACCGCTTATAAAATGCGTAAACCCTTAATTTTATTGGGGATTTGGTTATATTTGTTCGTTACGAAAAAAACTGAAAATCATTCAAATTATTATATGAGCGAAGAACAGAAAAAAGGTGGCTACGGCGCCGATCAGATTCAAGCGTTGGAAGGAATGGAGCACGTGCGTATGCGCCCCTCCATGTATATTGGCGATGTGGGAGTGCGAGGGCTGCACCATTTGGTGTACGAGGTAGTGGATAACTCCATCGATGAGGCAATGGGCGGCTATTGCGACACGATTGAAATTTGGATCAATGAAGATAATTCAATAACTGTAAAGGATAACGGTCGTGGAATTCCAGTAGATCTGCATAAAAAGGAGGGCGTCTCTGCGCTTCAGGTGGTAATGACCAAAATTGGAGCTGGGGGTAAATTCGATAAAGATTCCTATAAGGTTTCCGGAGGTCTGCACGGTGTAGGTGTTTCCGTGGTGAACGCACTTTCTGAGCACTTGACAGCCACAGTCCATCGCGATGGTAAAATATGGCAACAGGAATATGAGCGCGGTAAAGCGCTATATCCTGTAAAATCTATTGGGGAGACCGATTATCGCGGTACCGTCGTTACCTTTAAGCCAGATCCGCAGATATTCCAGCAGTCGTTGGAATACAGCTATGATACGCTTGCCAGCAGAATGCGCGAACTCTCTTTTTTGAATAAGGGAATTACGATTTACTTTACCGATAAAAGGCAAAAGGACGAAAACGGCGAATTTGCCACTGAAAAATTCCACAGTCAGGAAGGCTTGAAGGAATTTATCCGTTTTTTGGATGGAAACCGCGAGCCTATAATTGCCGAAGTAATTTCCATGGAAGGCGAAAAGAACGACATTCCTGTGGAAGTGGCTATGGTTTATAATACTTCCTTTAATGAAAATTTACATTCATACGTAAACAACATCAACACTCACGAGGGGGGAACACACCTTTCGGGATTCCGCGCAGGATTGACGCGTACTTTGAAAAAATACGCAGATGCTTCCGGAATGCTCGATAAACTGAAATTTGAAATTGCCGGCGATGATTTCCGTGAGGGGTTGACGGCCATTATTTCGGTGAAAGTGCAGGAACCTCAATTTGAGGGCCAGACCAAGACAAAACTGGGTAACCGTGAAGTTACGGCAGCAGTAAGCCAAGCGGTTTCTGAAATGCTTGAAAATTATTTGGAAGAGCATCCCAATGATGCAAAAACCATCGTCCAAAAAGTAATATTGGCGGCACAGGCCCGTCACGCGGCACGAAAAGCCCGCGAAATGGTACAGCGCAAAACCGTGATGAGCGGTGGTGGCCTGCCCGGGAAACTTTCAGATTGCTCTGAACAGGACCCCGAAAAATGTGAAGTATTCCTCGTGGAGGGAGATTCTGCGGGCGGTACTGCAAAACAGGGCCGCGACCGTAATTTTCAGGCTATCCTTCCGCTGCGCGGGAAAATTCTGAACGTAGAGAAAGCAATGCACCACAAGGTTTTTGAAAACGAGGAAATCCGAAATATTTATACCGCACTGGGTGTAACCATCGGTACTGAAGAGGATAGCAAAGCCCTGAACCTCGAGAAACTGCGCTATCACAAAGTAGTAATTATGTGTGATGCCGATGTGGATGGTAGCCACATTGCAACCTTGATTTTGACTTTCTTCTTCCGTTATATGCGAGAACTGGTGGAAGCTGGCTGCGTTTACATCGCCACTCCGCCGTTATATTTGCTCAAGAAAGGCGCAAAGAAGGCGTATGCTTGGAGCGATAAAGAGCGCGACAGATTGAACGAGGAGTTTGGAGGTAGTGCTTCCATCCAACGATACAAAGGTCTTGGAGAGATGAACGCGGAGCAGCTTTGGGATACAACAATGAATCCTGAGTTTCGCACCCTGCGTCAGGTAACCATCGATAATGGTACCGAAGCCGACAGAATATTCTCTATGCTGATGGGCGACGAGGTTCCACCACGCCGTGAATTTATAGAGAAGAATGCGGTTTATGCGAATATTGATGCTTAGTATAACAACTTAGATAAAAAAGCCCATTGCCGACAATTTCAGCAATGGGCTTTTTCGTTTTTAACCCTTTATTACTATTATTTTAAGCAGATATTGGTATTTTTGCGGAACATTTCAGAAAGGTTCTGAAAGATTGAAAATTCACTCCGATTTTCTTCGGAAGAACAATAAATCACAAACCATAAACCATAAACATATAATATGAAAGTAACAGTTGTAGGGGCAGGTGCCGTGGGCGCAAGTTGCGCAGAGTACATTGCCATCAAGAATTTTGCAAGCGAAGTAGTTTTGTTGGACATCAAGGAAGGATTTGCCGAAGGAAAGGCAATGGACCTGATGCAGACCGCTTCCCTAAACGGTTTCGATACCAAAATCACGGGAGTAACCAACGATTATTCAAAAACTGCTGATAGCGATATTTGCGTAATCACCAGCGGTATTCCGCGTAAACCGGGAATGACACGTGAGGAATTGATAGGTATAAACGCCGGAATTGTGAAGGATGTTTCTTCAAATCTTGTAAAGCATTCTCCTAAAACTATTATAATCGTAGTGAGCAACCCGATGGATACGATGGCGTATTTGGTTCATAAAACCTCGGGTCTCGACAAAAATAAAATCATCGGGATGGGCGGGGCCTTGGACAGCGCCCGTTTCAAATATCGTTTGGCCGAAGCTTTGGGCGCACCCATCAGCGACGTTGACGGAATGGTAATCGGCGGCCACAGCGACACCGGAATGGTTCCATTGACAAGATTGGCAACAAGAAACAGCGTTCCCGTAACAAAATTTATTTCAGAGGAAAGAATGAACCAGGTAATGGAAGACACCAAAGTAGGCGGCGCAACGCTAACCAAACTTTTAGGAACTTCGGCTTGGTACGCTCCGGGCGCAGCAGTTTCAGCTTTGGTACAGGCCATTGCCTGCGACCAAAAGAAAATGTTCCCTTGTTCCGTAATGCTCAATGGTGAATACGGAATGAAGGATATCTGCATCGGTGCTCCAGTTATTTTGGGCAGAAACGGTATCGAAAAAATCGTTGAGCTTGAATTGAACGATGCCGAAAAAGCACATATGAAAGAAAGTGCCGAAGGGGTTCGTAAAACGAATGATTTACTGGAACTTTAATTCCAAAATAAGATTAATATAATTAAACCTCACAAGTCTTCGAGACCTGTGAGGTTTTTTCATAATAAAAACCCCAAAGGTTTTCAAAACCTTTGGGGTTTAGTCTTACGTCTTGCATCTTATAGTGAAGCGGTCCTAAGTCTTTTTTCTACCCGCACTTTGATGACCCACAGTCCTTACAAGTCAAACAGCCTTCTTGGTAAATAAGCGAAGTACTATTACAGTTTTCACATTTCTGCTTTTTGGCTTCGGTTCCATCGGCCACGTAGCGTTTTAACGCCCGCGCAACCCCGTTTTTCCAAGTGTTGATACTTTCACTGTCCAGTTGTAAACTGTTAATCAAATCCACCACTTTTTCTATCGGCATGCCGTGGCGGAGCGTGCTGGAAATCAATTTTGCATAGTTCCAAAACTCTGGGTTGAATTTATGCGAAAGCCCTTCAATAGTGGTTTTATAGCCTCTTTTGTTTTTATATTGAAAATCGTAACGCGAAGTTCCGTCCTCGTTTCTATTCTTTATAATAACACCTTCATTTACCCAACGCGGAATTAAAATTCCGTCCTCGTCATCTGCAAAACCGGTAAAAATTTCATAGGGTTTTCCATCAATCAAGCCGATAAAGGCAATCCATTTGTCTTTGCTGTTTTGGAAACGTACCACGTCTGCCTCCAAAATTTCTGGACGTTTGGTTGGGAAAGCTGTAAGCGTTTCATTGTCTTCCTCTTTCTTTTCCTCATTGGAAATCAAAACCCCGGAACGCGACCCATCACGGTAAACGGTAACGCCTTTGCAGCCTGCCTGCCACGCTTCGAGATACAGTTTTCCGACCAATTCTTCGGTGGCATCGTTCGGCAAATTGATGGTTACCGAAATGGAATGGTCCACCCATTTCTGTACCGCGCCCTGCATCCGCACTTTGCTCATCCAGTCCACATCGTTGGAAGTTGCTTTATAATACGGCGATTTCTTTACAATTTTGTTCAGCTCTTCCTGGCTGTAATTTTTATCGGTTGCAATGCCGTTGGCTTCCATCCACTGTTTAAAACGGTGGTGGAAAACCACGTATTCTTCCCAACTGTCGCCCACTTCATCCACAAAATCTACACGTACGTTTTTATCGTTCGGGTTTACTTTTCTTCTTCTTTTATAAACAGGAAGAAAAACAGGCTCAATGCCCGAAGTGGTCTGCGTCATCAAACTGGTAGTTCCCGTTGGGGCGATTGTCAACAATGCTATATTTCTTCGGCCGTATTCGAGCATATCGTAATACAGCTTTTCATCCGCATCTTTTAGGCGAAGAATAAACGGGTTGTTTTTTTCCCTTTCGCTATCAAATATTTTGAAGGCACCTCTTTCCTTGGCGGTATAAACCGATGCGCGATAAGCTTCCAAAGCCACGGTTTTATGGATTTCAACAGAGAAATCGATGCCATCCTTGCTGCCGTACTTTATGCCCAAAGCGGCCAGCATATCGCCTTCGGCGGTAATTCCAATCCCGGTCCTGCGACCTTCCTCTGCTTTTGTTTGAATGTTTTTCCAAAGATTTCTCTCAACAGCTTTCACCTCATCGCTCTGCGGATCGGCATCTATTTTTGCGATGATGGCATCTACTTTTTCAAGTTCCAGGTCGATGATATCGTCCATAATTCTTTGGGCGATACCGATGTGTTTTTTGAAAAGCTCAAAATTGAAGGAAGCATTTTTGGTGAAAGGTTCTTCCACATACGAAAATAGGTTTATTGCAAGCAAACGGCAGGAGTCGTAGGGGCAAAGCGGAATTTCGCCACATGGATTTGTGGATACGGTTTTGTAGCCCAAATCGGCATAGCAATCCGGTACGCTCTCCTTAATAATGGTATCCCAAAAAAGAATGCCCGGCTCGGCAGATTTCCATGCGTTGTGCACTATTTTTTTCCAAAGCTTTCCAGCCTCGATTTCCTTTGTGTTTTTTGGGTTTTCGCTAAAAATTGGATATTTCTGTGTATAGTTTTTTCCATCTTTTACGGCTTGCATAAAAGCATCGTCCATTCGCACGGAAACATTGGCACCGGTAACTTTTCCCTGCTCCATTTTCGCATCAATAAAATCTTCGGAATCGGGGTGATTTATGGACACCGAAAGCATCAACGCGCCACGACGGCCGTCCTGTGCCACTTCGCGGGTTGAGTTTGAATAGCGCTCCATGAACGGAACAATCCCAGTTGAGGTCAACGCTGAATTCTTCACCGGAGACCCTTTCGGGCGGATGTGCGAAAGATCGTGGCCCACACCGCCGCGACGTTTCATCAATTGTACCTGTTCTTGGTCAATTTTCATAATGCCTCCATAAGAATCGGAATCGCCGTTGTTTCCTATTACGAAACAATTTGATAATGAAGCAATCTGGTATGGATTGCCTATTCCCGCCATAGGGCTGCCTTGGGGCACGATGTACTTGAAATCTTTGATAGCCTCAAAAACTTCTTCCTCGGTCATTGGGTTGGCATAGCGCTGCTCGATACGCGCAATTTCCTTTGCGATACGGCGGTGCATATCGTTTGGCGTTTTTTCATAAATATTGCCTTCAGAATCTTTTAGGGCGTACTTGTTTACCCAAACGCGGGCAGCAAGATCGTCACCTTTGAAATATTCAACCGAAGCTTCAAAAGCTTCATCCTGTGTGTAGGTTTGGGGAGTGGGGATGGCGGTTTTTACTTGCATATTTTTGAAAAGATTTTTGGTTAATTAAATTCGGATTTTTAAAGTATGTAAATATAGCAAAATAGCAATCCCATTATAATTTTAATTTTTAAAGTTGTCAAGAATGGATTGTTAATATATTAATAATCAGAATTATAAAAATTTATCAACAGCAAAAAGTTGACAAATTTTGAATATTAAAATGATTTGTCGGAAATTTTTCACTATTACTGATACCTTAGTCTTAAATATATTTAAAGGAATGTGATAAAAGTCATTTTTTGACAGTCCGTATGGGTGCTATCTTTGTTCTGTGAAAAACATAATTCTCATACTCGTTTCGCTAATCATGTTCACAAGACCTTTGTGGCCCGTGGTGGAATATGTAGCAAATTATGAATACATAGTGAACGTGCTTTGTGAGAACAAAGACAAGCCCGAAATGCAATGTAACGGGAAATGCCATCTCACCAAAGAATTGGCAAAGGAAGCAGGGGCAGAGGATGACAATCCGTTCAATAATAAAACATCCAAGACTGAGATTCCGCAGTTTATTATTTCTGAAAATATCGCGGAATATAGTTTTGCTTCGGTCGGCGAATTAATTTCAGTTGAAAATATCGGCTACAAGCCAAATTTGAATTCTTCCCTTTATATCTCAAAAATTCTACATCCGCCGCAGTTGGGATAATTTTCAGCAACGATTCTTTCTGAAATTTTCTCTGAAAAAAATCAGTTAGATACTTCTTTTAATTATCAAAACATATTCAAAATGAAAGCATTTATACCTGTGTTCCCCGTAAAGGGAATGCTTATGGGCTGGCTTTGGTGTGCGCTTATTTGCGGCAGTTTTACCACACAAGTCTATGCCCAGGAAACCCCGGCGGACAGTCTGAAATTAATTCAACTCAATGAAGTGGTGGTTATTTCCGCAGGCAGACAATTGGACCATCAGAAACAGCGCAAACCCTTGTCCACATTGGACGAGTTTTTGGAGTCGTCCCGCAGTATCAAAATGGTAAAGCGTGGCGCCTACGCCTGGGAGCCAACAATGAACGATATGGCCTCCGAACGATTGGCAATAACCATAGATGGCATGCAGATATTTGGCGCGTGTACCGATAAAATGGACCCGATAACTTCCTATGTTGATGTCTCTAATCTTTCGGAGGCGGAAATAGGTTCAGGCCAGCAGGGCGCGGCATTTGGGAATACCATAGGCGGCGGTATCAATTTGAAATTGGATAAAAGCAATTTTAAATCAACCGGATGGACGGGTTCTTTGGAAAGCGCTTTTGAAACAAACAATTCCATGCGCGTTTTTGGAGGCGAGCTCAATTATTCCGAAGAAAAATTCTATTTCAATCTGGATGGAATTTACCGCAAGGCCGATAATTACAAGGCCGGTGGCAATAAAGAAGTGAAATTTTCACAGTTTGAAAAGTATAACTTCTCAATAAATTCGGGCTATAAACTTGCCGAGGACAAATCCATTTCCGCTACCTTAATATATGATGAAGCGAACGATGTGGGCTATCCTGCCCTGACGATGGACGTTTCCTTGGCGCGTGCCGTGATTGCTTCGGTGAGTTTTAATCAGGATACGTTGTTTGGAAATTTCAGCAATTGGGAAACCAAGATGTATTTCAATACCATAAAGCACGTAATGGACGACACCAAGCGACCCAATGTGCCAATACATATGGATATGCCGGGCTGGAGCGAGACCGCGGGATTTTATACGCAGGCAAATTTCAATAAAGAAAAACATCACTTCTTTTTTAAGTGGGATGGGTTTTACAATAAAAGCTACGCGGAAATGACCATGTACCCAACCAACAGCAACGAGCCGTTGATGTTCATGCTTACGTGGCCCGACGTGCGTACCAAAAATGTTGGTTTTTATGCCGAAGACCATATTCCGTTGAAAAATGCTTCTTTAAAACTTTCAACACGTTTGGCGTACCATTCCAATACGGTTGCAGATGATTTTGGGCTGAACAGTCTAAAAATTTTCTATCCCGAAATGGACAGGACCAATACCCGTTTCCTGAAAAGTTTTTCGGCCCAATATCACAAAATGCTGAGTGACTTTCATATTAACGGCGGCCTTTCCTATGGCGAACGCGCGCCCTCGGTTTCGGAAGGGTATGGGTTTTATCTTTTCAACAGTTTTGATAATCACGATTATATTGGCGACCCGGGTTTGAACACTGAAGGTTCTGCTGATGCGAATCTTTCGGTAACCTATAAAAAACCAATTTTTGAGATTACCGCAGGAGCAAATTACTTCCACGTTTTCAATTATATAATCGGAAAAGTTGATTCCTCGCTCAGCACGATGACTATTGGTGCCGAGGGGGTGAAAATTTATACCAATCTTGATTATGCACAGCTTTTTAACGCTTCGCTCTCGGGAAGGTATAGTATTTCGAACGCATTTAAATTAACGGGAAGAGTTTCATACCACCGAGGCGTGGATGATGAAGGTGAAAACTTGCCGCTAATAAGCCCAATCTCATACCGAAGTGCAATTGATTTCTATAAAAACCAGTTCTCCGCATCGCTATCGGTTGATGGCGCTGGGGAGCAGACTAATTACAATCCTACCTATGGTGAAACCAAAAGTACGACTTATGTTACGCTGTCGGCAAGCTTCGGAAAACGTTTCTTTTTAAGGGACAACGACCTTTTCCTAAAAGCAGGGATTGAAAACATTTTTGATACCAATTATTCAACCTATACCGATTGGAACAACATTCCGCGGATGGGCCGTAATTTTTACTTAACAATTTCTTACTCAATCAATTAATAAAATAAAATAAAATTATGAAAACACTAAAATATATATTCACAGTACTTTTTCTTTCAGCCACATTCGTAAGTTGTTCGGATGATGATGAAAACACGCCGGTAGCGGTTAACCCTGTGGAAGGTTTAAACATGATTTATGAAATTCCGGCTACAGACCATACCGTTCAGATTTATTCGGAAAAACAAAATCTGGAAGTGGGTTACAATGAAATTATCATTAGAATTAAGGACATGGCAAACGATAAGTACGTTTCCAATGCAGCTCCAACGTGGATGCCGATGATGCATATGGAAACGATGGAGCATTCCGCACCACATAGTATGTTGACCAATACCGAAGAGAGCACAGTTTATAAAGGACACATTGTTTTTCAGATGGCCAGCAACGACACCGAATATTGGGAAGTGGTTTTTAATTACTCCCTAAACGGCCAGCAAAAGGAAGAGGCCCTGCGCGTATCGGTATCGCAACCGGCTGATGGGCTGAAAAAGACACAAGTGTTTATGGGCAGCGACGATACGCGGTATATTTTGGCGTACATTAACCCCAAAGACCCAAAAGTTGCAGTGAACGATTTACAAGCGGTGCTGTATAAAATGGAATCTATGATGAGCTTTCCAATAGTTGAAAACAATAGGATAACCGTGGATCCAAGAATGCCGGGAATGGGCAACCATAGTTCGCCGAATAATGTAGATCTGACGTATACCTCGGCCACAAAAATGTATGATGGAAAGCTGTCCTTGACGATGACTGGCTATTGGAAGATCAATCTGAAATTGATTAACAGCAGCGGCGAAATTTTAAAAGGTGAAGACGTGAACGAAGGAAACCCGGAGAGCAGTCTTTATTTCGAATTGGAGTTTTAAGGGACATAAGGACAGTAGGACTTAGGACATAAGATTGGTAAACTGAGTATCGCGGCTGCGGTTAAAGATGTTGTCCTACGTCATAAGTCTTACCGTCTTAAGTCTTATAGTTGCCGTCCCGCTTCATTTTTAAAGTTATTTTTCTATATTTGGCGCGTGAACTGGAGATGGTACATTCCCATATTGTTACTTGCCCTTACTTTTTTTGGAGTAGGGATGGAGCCAACTGCCCTGCCCAATCAGGAAATCGTTGTTCAGTTCAATGCCGAAAATGTTAGCACTGCCGATGCCCAACAAGCCATTGCCCGTATTACTTCACAGTTAAAGTCTGTTGGCGTTGAAAATGTTGTAGTTTCCAAAATTCACGGCGGCAAGATAAAGGTGGCCTACTTCAGCACCACAGATGTTGCGACTATTCAAAATCTTTTTCAAAATGAAGGTACGCTCCAGGTCGGGGATACGGCTTTTAATGAAAAACAGCATTCTTCTGAAATTCCCTTCGGAAAGAACGCGGGCATTTATAAGTTAGATGTAATCAAGCTTCATAAGGATTACAGCGCCCACAATGGGTTGCAAGGTTTGCCGGTAGTAATAAAAACTGCGAAGGATACTTATTTAAAGCCCATTATTTCAGTTTCTGTTTCGGAAACAGGCTTTCACTTAAAGGAGAGCGAGGAACAACTTGCTTTTAAAAACTATCGAAGCGTTTCGCTTTTAATAGGCACTACTTCACATAAAATTCCAGAGGTCAGGGCTGGTCCTTTATCGTAATTAAAATCTTCACTATAATTTTTTTAGCTGAAAAGGTTTTCAGTTTAGAAAAATGGTTTTGGACGTCATATTTCCGAAGCCAATAAATATAATTTTTAAATAACCGCGATAATTGTCAGATATATCAGCAAACCATATATTTGCGCGATTTAAAAAATCTGACCAAAAAATATAAACATGCAAAACAAAGGATTAATTACCGTATTCGCCATCCTGTTTGGATTGGTGAGTATTTATCAGCTTTCTTTTACGTTTGTTGCCAACAAGGTAGAAGATAGCGCAAAGGAATTTGCAAACAGCAAATTTTCGGCCGAGCAGCCCCATGAGCGGGACGAGGCTGAGGCACGTTACCTGGATTCTGTGGCTAACCAGCCCGTTTTCTTGGGAATAGATTATAACACTGCCAAGGAAAAGGAACTAAACAAAGGGCTTGACCTTAAAGGAGGGATCAACGTAATTCTAGAGGTGTCTGTAAAAGACATTTTGAAAGGACTTGCGAATAATACCAAGGATCCGGCTTTCAACCAAGCTTTGGAAAACGCGAGCGAACTACAAAAAGATAGCCAGGATACCTATCTTGAGTCTTTCTTTAAGGCTTTTGAAGCCCTTCCGGGTGAGAATGAGCTTGCTTCTCCCGATATTTTCTTCAATAAAAATCTGGAAGATGTAATTGATGTAGGAATGACCAATGCTCAGGTAAAACCAATTATTGAGCAAAAGATTGACGAGTCCATTACTTCTGCTTTTGAAGTTTTGAGAAAGCGTATTGATAAATTTGGGGTTACCCAGCCAAACATCCAGCGTTTGGGGAAATCTGCAAGAATCCTAGTGGAGCTTCCGGGTGCAAAAGATGTTGATAGGGTTAAGAAATTACTTCAAAGTACTGCCCAACTTGAATTCTGGGATGTCTATAAATTTGAGGAAATGGCAGGTTTCCTTCAAGCAGCAGATGCTAAGGCAGGTGAAATTGCAATGGCCAAAACAGAGGCTGAATTAACTACTGCCGTTGATACTACCAAAGCAATTTCCGACACTACCGATACAGAAGAAGATGACGTAAGTAAACTTTTGGGAGGACAGGATGTTAATGATTCTCTTGTAAATGATAATAAGGCAAACCCGATACTTTCCAAAATGGTTTCTTTGGGAACCCAAGGGAGTCCCGTGATTGCCACCTTTAAATTGCAGGATACTGCCGCAATTAATGGATATCTGCGCAATCCACAGATCAAGTCGCTCTTGCCAAATGAATTGCGTTATGCAAAATTTGTTTGGGGCTTACCCGAGACAAATCCGCAATTGAACGGAGAGGAAGTAACTGCCCTTTATGCACTAAAAAGTAACCGTGATAACATTCCCCCGCTTGGTGGAAGTGTAGTCGTAGATGCTAGACAGGAATATGATAACCTAAGCCGCGTAGTAGTATCTATGCAAATGAATGGCCAGGGTGCCAAGATTTGGGAACAAATGACGGGCAATGCCTATGAGAACCAAAGTCAGATAGCCATCGTGCTTGATAATATTGTGTATTCAGCACCAGGTGTAACCTCTGGACCTATTGCTGGTGGACGTAGCCAGATTTCTGGAGACTTTACCGTAAACCAGGGTCAGGATTTAGCAAACGTATTGCGAGCTGGTAAACTTCCTGCATCTGCTGAGATTATTCAGGGCGAAGTAGTAGGTCCTACATTAGGTCATGAGGCTATTAATAGCGGGGTAATGTCCTTTGTAATAGCTCTTTTCGTGGTGTTGTTGTGGATGATTGGCTATTACGGAAAAGCAGGGCTTTTTGCTGACGTTGCTTTATTGGTAAACATCCTATTTATCTTCGGAATTTTGGCGGGGCTTGGGGCCGTGCTTACCCTTCCAGGTATTGCCGGTATTGTATTGACCATCGGTATGTCCGTGGATGCAAACGTACTTATCTTTGAGCGGATCAAGGAAGAGCTTGCAAAAGGAAAAGCCCAAAAAGACGCTATTAAAGATGGTTTCAACAATGCGTTGTCTTCCATTTTGGATGCAAACATTACCACCGGTCTTACTGGTTTGATACTATTGGTATTCGGAACCGGACCTATTCAAGGTTTCGCCACCACCTTATTGATTGGTATTGCCACAGCATTGTTTACGGCAATCTTCATCACAAGACTGTTTATTGATAGCTATACCAAAAATGGCAAACCATTGCCTTGCTCTACTTTAATTACGAAGAACCTTTTCACAAATGTTCACGTTTCTTTCCTAAAGAAGCGAAAAATGGCTTACGTGATTTCTGCCATCATGCTGTTGATAAGTGTTTCATCACTTTTCATAAATGGTCTTAACCAAGGTGTTGACTTTGTGGGTGGACGTACCTATACTGTGCGTTTTGACAAGGATGTGAATGCGCAGGAAATACAGGACAACCTTATTGCAACCTTTGGAAGTGCCGAGGCAAAAACCTATGGTGGCGATAACCAGTTGAAGATTACTACTAAATACAAGGTTGACGAAACCGGGACTGAAGTAGATGAGGAAATAGAAAGAATGCTTTTTGAAACCGTCAAAAAAGATATGCCAGCCACAATGACCTACGAGGATTTTGTGGGCGACGGCCAAGGAAAAACTATTGGTAGAATGGAGTATTACAAAGTAAGTCCTACCATTGCGGACGATATTAAGAAAGACTCCTTCTGGGCCGTATTTGGTTCGTTGGTTGTAGTTTTCCTATATATCTTGCTTCGTTTTAGAAGATGGCAATTCAGTTTGGGCGCGGTTGCGGCAGTTTTCCACGACGTGGTTATAGTTTTGGGTGTATTCTCGCTTACCTATAAATTTATGCCTTTCAGTATGGAAATAGACCAAGCGTTTATTGCAGCCATTCTAACGGTAATCGGGTACTCGCTGAATGATACCGTTATCGTTTTTGACCGTATTCGTGAATACTTTGGGGAACATCCGGGATGGAAAATGAACCGAATTATAGATGTAGCCTTGAGCAGTACCTTAAGTAGAACGTTGAACACCTCGTTCACCACACTTATCGTATTGTTGAGTATGTTCTTCTTAGGTGCAGAATCTATACGTGGGCTGTTATTCGCGATTATCGTGGGTATTTTGGTCGGTACTTATTCATCGTTATTTATCGCTACGCCAATTATGTACGATACCGTAAAACGTAAGAAGGTTGAGGATCTGATTGATAAGAAAGAGGAAGCTGAGCCAGCGCTGGAAGCCTAGTTCTCATTCTTCTGAAATATTAAAAGACCTTTCCATTTTTTGGAAAGGTCTTTTTTTATGCGAAAAAGTACAATCTTTTGGGCATTATGCGGCGTGGCTCCAAGTGTTAATTGTTTTAAATGAACAGATTTATTTTGAAGTTGAAAAGCGGATGCGGTCGCCGTTCTTTAGATTCCACACATCGGTCAGGCCGGCATTCACCTCCAAAACGTATTGCGATGCAGCTTCGGACGGAAGGGAAGTTTCGTCAAACGGTTTGGCGTTCTTTTGGATGTTCACAACTTCCTTATCGCCGTTCAGATAAATAATATCCAGCGGTATTTTTGTATTCTTCATATAGAAAGAACGGCGCTGCACATCCTTAAAAACGAAAAGCATGCCCTGATCCTTGCCCAGCGAGTTGCGGTACATAAGACCCGTTTCGGTTTGATAGTCGTCGTCGGCAATTTCGATGTCCAGCGATGCGATGATTGAATCGGTTCCGGCCTTCATAAGTTGGAGTTCGCCTTCTTTTGTGAAGGTAATTTCCTTGGTAAGACTTTTTTCTTCAGAAGAAGATTGATCCTTACAGTTATAAAAGGTAAGTGTAGCACCCAAAAGAGCTGCTGAAAGAAATATTTTTTTCATTGTTGAAAATTTTTTGCCACCACAAATACTAAAATATTTCGTGGACTAGTGATAAAATTAAAACAACAAACGCTAACGTTTAAAAACCAACATTTATTGAATTTGTAGCCATATTATGATTCAATCATAGGCTTTTTTGAAGCCTTCCACATAATATATATCCCTGCTATGATGAAAGGGACGCTCAGCCACTGTCCCGTTGAAAACAGTCCCAATGCCGACTCGAACCCGCCTTGGCTTTCCTTTACAAATTCCACAATAAAGCGGACCATAAACAGCAAAATCAAGAACACCCCAAATATGTAGCCAATCTGCTTTCTGCGCTCGGTTTTCCAATATAGATACCAGCATACCAAAAATACAATTACATAACCTGCCGCCTCATAAAGCTGAGCCGGGTGCCGAAAGGGCACGCTGTTGAGCAGTTCGGCAAATTGGGGATTGTGTACAATAGCGTCATAAGCTTTGGACGGATTTTGTATGCCGGTTGCTTGAACGGCTTCCCGCTTATCAATGCCCTCGTGCACAAAACGGACGCCCAATGGAAAATCGCCGCTAGGTTTCCCGATTATTTCAGAATTCATAAAATTCCCAATCCGAACGAAAATACCACCGGCGGCAACGGCAATTACTATTCGGTCCATAATCCAAAGGAATGGCTTTTTAATAACGTTTTTTGTGTAATAATACATTGCAATAAGTATCGCAATTGCAGCCCCGTGGCTTGCCAAGCCCTGAAAACCCGTAAATTCAAATTCAGGAACGGTGCTTATGGGCAGAAAAACCGACAATGGGTCTTCCATAAAAAGTTCGGGTTGGTAAAAAATAACATGTCCCAAACGCGCGCCCACCAGCACGGCCACTACCATATAAATAAACAGACTGTCCAGTTTTTCCTGTGCAAGCCCCTCGCGCTCATAAATCTTTTTGGTGAGGATCCAACCCAGCGTAAATGCCACTACAAACATTAAACTGTAGTAACGGATCATAAAAAAACCAAGGTCAATCCCTTCGGAAGGGTTCCAGGTAAAGCTTAGATAGTGCATATTGGAGTTTTTAAAAAGCTGTGTAAAGATAGCAAAAGCGAAAAAGTATGGAGCGCCATAGTATTAATTCTTTTTCGGGGGAACGGGGTCGTAACCCGAGCCACCCCAAGGATTGCAACTGGCGATACGTTTTGCTGCAAGCCAGCCGCCTTTCAGCAGGCCGTGGGTCTGTAAGGCCTCTACCGCGTAATGTGAGCAGGTAGGCGAGTAGCGGCAAGTGTCGGGCGTTAAGGGTGAAATAAAATTTTGATATCCCTTGATCAAAAGAATGAAAGGATATGTGAGTATTTTTTTCAAACCCAAATTAATTTAATGAAAAAGTAGTCCCGTCCTTCCCGTCCTTCAACTGAATCCCTTTTGAGGCCAGTTCATCACGAATTTTATCGCTCATTGCAAAATCCTTATTGGCACGGGCCGTATTGCGCAATTGTATAAGAAGCTCAACCGCAGCGGTAAGTTTTTCGCCATCTTGGGAATTTTCTGAAACAGTGTCCTCCAGTCCCAAAACATCAAACAGGAAATCGTGCAGCGTTTGTTTTAGCAAGACCAAATCCTTTTCGGTAATGGTTTCCTTTCCGTCCTTCAGCAAATTGACAAATTTTACCGTCTCAAATAGACTCGCAATTAGAATTGGACTGTTGAAATCATCGTTCATTGCATCGTAGCAAGCTTTTCTCCAGCTTTCCACATCAATGCTGCTTTTTTCTGAAGTGGCTACTTCCTCAAGATTACGGTACGCATCCATCAATTTATTAAATCCTTTTTCCGAAGCTTCCAAAGCCTCACTGCTGAAATCGAGAATACTTCGGTAGTGCGCCTGGTACATAAAGAATTTGGTAACCGTTGGCGAAAATGGCTTGCTCAGTATATCGTTCTCACCAGTAAACATATCCATCGGAAGAATAAAGTTTCCGGTAGATTTGGACATTTTTTTGCCATTAAGGGTAAGCATATTGGCGTGCATCCAATAATTTACTGGCGAAGTATGGTTGCAGGCTTCCGCTTGTGCTATTTCGCATTCGTGGTGCGGAAATTTCAAGTCCATTCCGCCGCCGTGTATATCAAAATTGTTTCCCAAATATTTGGTGCTCATTGCGGTACATTCCAAATGCCACCCCGGAAAACCCATACCCCATGGCGAAGACCAGCGCATAATGTGCTGGGGCTCGGCTTTTTTCCAAAGGGCAAAATCTTGTGGGTTCTTTTTGTCGGTCTGTGCGGCTAGCTCGCGGGTGTTGGCAATCATATCTTCAATTTGCCTTCCGCTGAGCTTTCCGTAATTGTTTGTTTCGTTGAATTTTAAAACGTCAAAATAAACGGAGCCGTTTCTCTCATAGGCAAATCCTTCTTCCATAATCTTTTCAACTATATGGATTTGCTCGTAAATATGGCCCGTAGCCGTAGGTTCAATACTCGGGGGCAGTGCGTTGAACCTGGCCATAACGGTATGAAAATCTACGGTGTATTTCTGCACCACTTCCATTGGTTCCAGCTGCTCGATTCTGGCTTTTTTAAGAATTGGATCGTCGCCGCTTTCTCCGTCGTTCTCCAAATGGCCCGCATCGGTAATGTTGCGCACATAGCGCACTTTGTAGCCCAAGTGTTTCAAATATCTAAAAACCAGGTCGAAAGAGAGAAAAGTGCGGCAATTGCCCAAATGCACATTGCTATAAACAGTTGGGCCGCAAACGTACATACCCACTGCGCCTTCGTGAATGGGAGTGAATTTTTCCTTGCTTTTGGTAAGCGAATTGTAAATATATAAGTCTTGCTGTTTCAATGTTCTGGAGTCAAGATTCAAAATTAGGATTTTGGAATTTTGTTATTTTGGAATTTGGAATTTTATTTGGTCTCGAACCTTTGGGAGGCACTCGAAATTTGGAATTTCTCCTTAAAATTCAGTATCCAATTTTATATAATCCAAAAATTCGCGACGTGTTTCGGCATTTTTGAATGCGCCACCAAATTCGCTGGTCACCGTACTGCTATCAATATCGCGAATACCACGTGAATTTACGCAGAGGTGCTTTGCGTCAATAACGCAGGCCACGTCTTCTGTATTTAAAACTTGCTGTAGTTCCTTTACAATCTGCATCGTGAGGCGTTCCTGCACTTGGGGCCTTTTTGCGTAATAATCTACTATTCGGTTCATTTTTGACAGGCCCACAACTGTACCGTTGCTGATATAGGCAATGTGTGCTTTTCCAACAATCGGCAATAAATGGTGCTCGCAAGTAGAGTAGAGGGTAATGTTTTTTTCTACCAGCATTTCCTGGTATTTGTATTTGTTGTCAAAAGTGGAGGCTTTTGGGCGTCTATCTGGGTGAAGGCCGCCGAAAATTTCCTGGACAAACATCTTTGCCACTCGGGTGGGCGTTCCCTTCAAGCTATCGTCAGTAAGATCTAACCCTAACGTGTGCATGATGTTTTGCACATCCTTTTTGATGCTGGCAATTTTTTCAATATCGCTTAGCTCAAAGGCGTCGGGACGCATAGGGGTTTCGGTGGAACTTCCTATATGGTCGTTGCCAATGGCTTCAATCTCCTTAAGTTGTTTTTCTAAATCCATTTAATAAAATATGTAATAAGCCTGCAAAGATAAGCAATAGCAATTTGGTACTGAAAAGTAGCAGTTTATATTTTAAGGCTTTTATAATAAAGTATGTTGCGCCGCTATAGTTAATTTTAATTGAACGGCATGCCGTACATTACAAATTGAAACCTAGGGAAAGCACGAAATTGCTGTAAACGGAATTTATTTCGGAAGTGTCAGTTAAGCCTATTGCGTAAAGCTGTTGGTTTCTATCTTGTTCTGAACGGGAGTACGCAAGATCTGCCGTGAATCGTCCAAAATTGTAGCCGGCGCCCAAAGAGAAACCAATGCGCTCTCCTAAAATTTCGGAATTTTTATAGGGGCTTTCTTCATAATGAAACCCTCCGCGCAGACTTAATTGGTTTAAACGATATTCCGCTCCTGCCTTGTATTCTGAAACTCCTTCGAGCGTGTTGCCGATTGTACTGTTCAAATCCCTGAAAAAAATGTCGTTCGTTGGACTGAATTCGATGGAGGCGTAATCTTTGTAAGCGTAATCGAAACTGATTAAGCCATGCTGTCCGAAAATATAAGCCGCACTGGCACTCACTTTGGCTGGGGTTCTAAGGGTGTAATCTTCGTATACATTTATAACTCGTGGGTTCACGATTTCATTTATGTTTTGGCCTTCAAATACTCTTCTGCTTTCTAGATATTGCGTAGTTTCCTCAGAAATTTGATACCAGGTAGGTGTGGATAAACTTAAGCCGAAACGGAAGTTATTCGCAACTTTCGCAATGGCGCCCAATTGGGCTGAAACGCCTGCGCCATTGACCGTTAAATTGTTTTCAAACCCAACCCTATTTATGCTTGATCCACTATTGTTGTTTTTTTCCAGTAAGAATGAGCTTTGTTGGAAATAAATTGTATGGGTATTAATATTTACTCCAAAATATAAATCATTGGTTATCTGTGTGGCCAAATTTACAGTGAATTTGCTGTTGTATCCCTCAGAAAGATAGGCGTACTCTTGATTGAACACTCCATTCCCAATATTGGAAATATAGCTTGAATTGGATGGGTTATTTGGATCAACGGGATCAAATAAGAAGCCTTGATATCCCAAAAAGGCATTTTGGGCTGCGGTGCCCTGGCTTTCGCCAAGGTATTGATAGAGATCCGAAATGGATTCACCCGACTGTAATTGCAATAAATTTAAGGGAATGCCCTGTGCCTGAGCGAGAAAAAACTCCCCAATGGAAGTGTTTCCCGTGCCCACTATAAAGAGTTCGTTATCAAGGTTCCGGCTCATATCATAGTTTACTCCAATTGTAAATTTTTTAAAGATGGATTCCTCATTGGAGTTATTGATTACGAAAACCGCGCCCAATTGGTTAAGCGCAACATTGTCGGAAAAACTTTTTACGTTTGTGCCGAAATAGTTAGCGTCATTCTCTATGTCAAATAGCGAAGCAGAAAACATAAGGCTGGATGTTAAATAAACGGCCCCACCTGCAGGATTTATGCCCGTAGCGGAAAAATCTCCACCCAATGCCCCCATAGCACCGCTTAATGCAGTATAGCGGGCGGTACCAATATTTTCATCCAAACTATACCGCAAACCATCAGTTGTATTTTGGGCATTTATAGCTACCATGGAGAAAAATGCTGTTACTAATAAAAATATTTTTTTCATCTAATTCTGGTTTTTAAAAAATGATATAATAAATGCCCAAGGCAACATTTCTAACTATCCAGAAATGGTCGATGGGCATGTTATTTATTTAGGATGTACTATTTCGATAATTACTATTAACCGCGTCCGCCACTGCTTCTTCCACTACTACCACTGGACCTGACGCTGCTTCCACTGGAACGAACACTTCCGCCTGAACTCCTCACCGAGCCTGAATTATTGCTTCTACTTGGGGAAGAGAAATTGCTGCTTCTATTGGTATTGCTGCGTATGGACGGCGAGCTGCTATTATTGCGAATGGTGGAATTGGATCTCGTATTTCTTATGGAAGGACTAGAATTGGATCGTGTAGTGCGAATGCTATTACGCGTGTTGCGGGTGTCGCTATTGGCACGTACATTATTTCTGTTAACACGTCTTGATAGCTCGGAACGGCTATAAGAATTGCGGGTAGATACATTGTTTGCTCTACCGCGAGTGCTTGTTCTATTGTAATCGGTGTTTCTTCTACCGCGATTGTAGGAGATGTTATTGTAATGTGGATTGTAATAATGAGGATTATAATAATATGGGTTATAATATCCATATCCATAATATGGATAACCGTAGCCATAACCATAACCATAATAAGGATAGCCCCAACCATAGCTTATGCCCCAATATGGAGTGTAGTAACCATAATGTCCATAGCCCCAATATCCGCCGTACCAATAGGGTCTGTGATAGAAACCATATCCATATCCGCCATAATTATAGATATTCACGGTGATATCCTCAGAGTTATTTCCCCAAGGACCGTAACCTTCATCACTATAATTTTCCTCAATAATAATATTTCCATCCTCATCCAGTCTTTCTGTGGTAGAATAGGCGTCAATATCGGTAAATATGGCCCCTTCTTCAGGAAGATCGGAATAAGCATTAGATTTACTGCGGAAATATTGTTGGTAATAGTTCGCTTTTTCGTTTGAAGAATCATCATCGGAATATCCTTCCTCTGAAGTAGTATTGCCATCAGAAGAATAAATACCGTCATTTTCATTATAACCGGTGTGCCTGTTGCACAACCACCTCTTCAAATATAGCAAAAGGCTTGTATAAAATTGAGAAGTTTATTAATTTCATGCCTATGCAAGGCAAGAAAAACTATCAGGAAAAACTCTTCACAAGCTTTAAGCTAAGCGACAGGGTTTCAAAAGAAAATTTTTACCGACGGCTAAAAGAAGTTCTAGACCTGGACTTTCTTTACCCGCTCACCAATAAGTTCTATGGACAAAGTGGGCAAAAGAGCATAGACCCCGTGGTCTTTTTTAAGATATGCCTGGTGGGCTATCTGGAAAACATAAC
>NZ_JSVU01000008.1 GCF_000952855.1 Aequorivita vladivostokensis
TAATAATACAGTAGGCGCGCGATTAATCGCGCGCCTACATTTTCCCGAAATACAATGAATAATCCGCTATTACAACCCTTCAACACCGCCCCATTTTCCAATATAAAAAACGAACATTTCCTGCCCGCAATCAGCAGATTGATTGCAGAAACCAAAGCAGAAATTGATGAAATAACTTCAAATTCTGAAGCGCCCACTTTCAAAAACACAGTCGAAGCCCTTGAAAATACTGGCGAACAATTAGATCGCGCAACCAGCATTTTCTTCAACCTAAACAGCGCCGAAACCAATGACGAAATCCAAAAGATAGCGCAGGAAGTTTCGCCTATGCTCACGGAGTTCAGCAATGATATGTTGCTGGATGAGAAATTGTTTGAAAGAATAAAAACGGTTTATAAGCACAGGGATTCCTTAAATCTTACGGAAGAACAGCACATGCTGCTCGACAAAAAATACAAGGCTTTTTCCAGAAATGGCGCCAACCTTTCCGAAGAAAAGAAAACCGAACTGCGCAAAATTGACGCAGAACTTTCAAAGTTGAAATTGACTTTCGGTGAAAATGTTTTGGCAGAAACCAACAAGTTTGAACTTCACATAACAGATGAAAAAAACCTTTCTGGCCTGCCCGAAGGCGTAATTGAAGCCGCTGCCCAAACTGCTGATGAAAAAGAAAAAGAAGGTTGGGTTTTCACTTTGGACTACCCAAGCTATGTGCCGTTTATGACCTATGCCGACAATCGCGAACTCCGCAAAAAAATGGCGATTGCCTTTGGCGCAAAAGGGTTTCACAATGACGAATTGGACAACCAGCAAAACGTTTTGCAGATTGCATCCCTTCGCCATAAACGGGCCAATTTGTTGGGCTATGAAAGTCACGCCCATTTTGTTTTAGAAGAACGCATGGCCGAAACGCCCGAAAAGGTAAAATCATTTTTAAATGAATTGCTTGAAAAAGCAAAACCTGCCGCCCAAAAGGAGTTTGATGAATTGACGGCTTTCGCGAAGGAACTGGACGGCATCGACCGTTTGGAAAAATGGGACGGCGCTTATTATTCCGAAAAATTGAAGCAGAAATTGTTCAATCTGGATGATGAAAAGCTGAAGCCGTATTTCGAATTAAAAAATGTAATTAACGGCGTCTTCAGGGTTGCTGAAAAGTTATACGGACTGCATTTTGAAGAGGTGCAAAACATCGATAAATACCATCCCGATGTAAAAACATACGAAGTAAAGGGCGACGATGGCGAACTGGTCGCAATCTTTTACGCAGACTTCCATCCGCGGGCGGGAAAAAGGAATGGTGCGTGGATGACTTCCTATAAACCGCAACGAAAAATTGAAGTTCAGATAGATCCCAATCAAGTTGGAAATTCTAATGGTAAGATACCCGCCTCCGCGGGTATTAAAAACTACCGTCCGCATATTTCAATCGTTTGCAATTTTACAAAGCCTACGGCCAGCAAGCCTTCGCTTTTGACTTTTAATGAAGTCACGACTCTGTTCCACGAATTTGGTCACGCGCTGCACGGAATGCTGGCGAACACCCACTATCCCAGTCTTTCGGGCACCAGTGTGTATTGGGATTTCGTGGAACTGCCCAGCCAGATTTTGGAGAACTGGTGCTATGAAAAAGAGACTTTGGAGCTCTTTGCAACGCACTATAAAACCGGGGAAGTAATTCCGATGGAATACGTAGAAAAAATAAAGGATTCCGCCACTTTTTTGGAAGGAATGGCAACCTTGCGCCAATTGAGTTTTGGAATGCTCGATATGGCTTGGCACGGCAGCGACCCATCGGGAATCAAGGACGTAAAAGCCTTTGAAGTCGCCGCTTTTGATGACACCCAATTGTATCCCGATGTGAAGGAAAACTGTATGAGTACTTCCTTTTCACATATATTCCAAGGTGGTTATTCTGCTGGTTACTACAGCTACAAATGGGCAGAGGTGCTGGATGCGGATGCTTTCGCTTTATTTAAGCAGGAAGGTATTTTCAACAAAAAAGTGGCGGACCGCTTTAAAGGCTTTGTACTTTCGCAGGGCGGCACCATGGACCCGATGGAGCTCTACATAAAGTTCCGCGGGCAGAAACCAGACCCCGAAGCGCTTTTAAAACGAGCGGGATTGCTATAAAAAAAGATCCGACAGGTTTTAAAAACCTGTCGGATCTTCCAATGTCAGGTCAAGCGCATCCGATAGCTGTCGGATCGAGACCTCTTCCTGCAATCAATTTGAAATTAATTCAAAATAAATTTCTTAGTAAAGGCGTGGCCATTTTCCAAAGTAAACTGCACGATATAAAAACCTTGTGCAAATTGGCTTAGTTGAAGACTTCCATTTTCGGTATTTACTTTTTCAGAAATTATTCTTTGTCCCGCTACGTTGAAAACGGAAACTTCGTTTACATTTGAAACTGTGTTGTTTAAACGGTAGTTCAAAGTTTTGTTTTTCACAAAGACCCGGATTGCATTTTCAGAGAAATCATTTACTGATAAAGTTTGCGGTTTAGCGGCTTCAATTAAAAATTCCAATCCCAGTTTTGCAAATTTTACCGAGTGGTCGGGGTCGCCAAAGAAGGAATACACATCGCCGGAACTATGTATATTTGGATTATCATCGCCAAAAGCCGCTTCAAAAGGGAAAGCCGCATCATAGCCATTATCTGCCCAACTTGCGTGATCTGAACAACCATAACCGCATTCAGTGAAACCGTAGGTAAAATTGTGGGCGGGGTTTGTGTTGTTGCTGTTATAGTGATCCATCAACTGGGTTAAATAGGTGTTCAGCGTATTGCTGTTGTACCAGTCTGTTGTAATGTAAATATCACTGCTGGAGCCGTTGTAGCCAGTCATGTCGAATTGCACGTAAGCCGCTACATCTACACCGTTATTGGCATATTCCTGCGCAATTTCAGCAGATCCCACCAGCCCAATCTCTTCTGCGGCAAAGGCCATTACTTCTATAGATCTATTGGGTACAAAATTCTTCTCTAAAAGTACGCGTACCATTTCGTTGAGCGAGGCAATGCCCGAGGCGTTATCATCTGCGCCGGGGGCGTTGTTATTGCTCGGCCAGGCCGTAGAGTCTATATGTCCTCCAATAATCACAAACTCATCGGGCGAGTTGGCGCCTTCAAAAGTGAGGATTACAGATGGCATGGGAGTATTTACATGATAAAAAATACGAGTACTAACGTCGGTTCTTCCCGCAGCCAGAATCATTGCGTCCCATTTAGACTGCTGATCCAATACGGCTTGTTCCGCCTCTGCTCTGGTATGGTATCGCGTACCGTAAGCCTCAAGTTCCAGTATATCGTCCTCAATGTTCTGCCCATCCACAAGGTCTAGACATTCGTTTACGAAAACATCTTCGGTAATACTGTAATCAATCTGTGGATTTCTACGCGGCTCACGGCTTAGGGCCTGCATCGCCAATGCTTCAGAAGCCCTGAAAATGTAGCCCGGTCCATGGGTTTTTACATTGTCATGAATACTGTGGGTAACCTCCTCTGAAAGCAGCACGGCTGCTTGTTTTTCATTGCTCGCCAAAATAGTTATACCCTCGGGATAGAGCGCCTTAAACGACACTGCATCCGCGGCATCCATTGTGGCATAAATTGTATTGCCGTTTTGAGCAAAAGCAGCAATACCAAATAATAGGAACATGCATATTCCTGAAGTAAATTTTTTCATTGGGAAATTTTCTAAAGTTAATTTTTGTAAAAATAAGACATCTGCCCTATTATTTACGTCGATCTCGAAGTTTAATTATTTGCAGCCTAATTTACTTAAAACTAAATAGGTGCAATTTTCGTATATGTTATTAAAACTTCCCTATTTTTGAAATAGGCAAAAACTATTCTTTTGGAACTACTGAATCCAGACCAATGGGTCGACAATTATGCTGATTATCTCTACAACTACACTATTGTAAGGGTAAACGACCCTATTGTTGCCGAGGATCTGATTTCGGAAACGTTTTTGGCTGGCCTTAAGTCGAAAGATAATTTTAAGGGAGAAGCCACGGAGCGCACCTGGCTTATTTCAATTTTAAAGCGAAAAATTATAGACCATTACCGAAAAACAAATTCCAAAAAAGGAAAGGCAGAAGTGCATATTTCATATAAAAACGAAGATTCCGAAGGCGATTGGCTGGAGGAAAATGCGGCCGACCCTTTTGACCGGACCGCAGAGGACCGAATGGAAAACCGCGAACTGGGACTGGCTATTTTGGAATGCTTGGAAAAACTTCCGAAAAAACAAGCAGCAATCTTTAAATTGAAAACCATTGAAGATTATGACACCGAGGCCATCTGTAAAGAATACGATATTACGCCGTCTAACCTTTGGGTAATTATCCATCGGGCACGCAAGGCTATGGCCGAGTGTTTGGAGAAAAATTGGCTTAATTAAAAAATATGAGGTTTTTTTTGAAGTGTGGCGAAGCCGCAACCATTTGCGATAAAGTGCAGTATAACGAAGCAGGAACCTTCGCAAAGTTACTGCTAAGGGCACACATTCTACTATGTAGGCCGTGTCGCGGCTACTCGCAACAAAATGTAAAATTGACCAAAACTATACATTCCGCAAAACTTAGTGCACTCTGTCCAGAGCGAAAAAAGCTTTTAAAGCAGCGTATAAAGGAGGAGCTAGATAAAGAGAAACTGCTTTAAAACATATTGAAGAAAACATAAACAAGCAACCAAAATATTGGCAGCCCTTCCACCCAAAAAGAAGAAAAATAGCGGCTTTGCTCCGTTTTTGAAATAACTAGCAACCACCCAAGCATTACACAAAAAAACAATAAACTTGTAATGTAGGCTACGTCAGATTCATCTTTGAAAAACTCAAAAACCAAACAAAACAGCAAAACCACTTCTCCCAATAATTTAGTATTCCTAACACCCAATTGCTGCGGCAAGGTTTTCAGGTTCAGCCCATCATAAGGTATATCGCGAATTTCAAACGGCAATATTAGCGCCACAACAATTAGAATACGCTGGAAGAAAGTAAGCAGCACATCGGCCGTTAAGTCAATTTCGGCCTCCACAAAAGGTAAAATAACCGTCACGCCCGCCCAAACAAAGGCAACGACAAAAATTTTCAAGCCTGAAAAATTTCGCAAGTTTTTGCTTCTTATAAAAGGAACTGCGTAAAAAAAAGTTGTCAATCCAAACGCAGCGGTTATAAGCAAAACCTTTATGGGCAATATAAAGGCTATTATAACGAGCAGCGCAAAACAAAATGCCGAAAAGACCTGTATAGTTTTTAGGGACTGTGTCAAACTCCTATGATGAAGCCCTGCTACCTTGGCGTACTTCACAAAATTGTACCCTGAAAGTGTGCTCAAAAACACAAAGGCCCATAACTCTTTTGAAATAGGTAGATTATATTCCAAAACCGTGACCGCCAGTAACGACACAACCGCCAAAGCAACGTGAATGCTGCTATTTATATAAAAAGCGAAAACACCCCTGAGTAGCTTCATACTATCAAAAATAACCAAAGTGTTTATAACCTCGCTATTTAGTTGAAAAATTAAATATTTCAACCCCGCAAAAGCTATCTATTTCGCGTTTAAAATTGTAATTTTGCCAGCTAAATTTCAACCGCAAATTAATGAACACAGATTCTTTTGCTTTAAGGCATATTGGCCCGCGGGAAGGCGACCTTCCCGAAATGCTTTCAACCATTGGTGTAAGCTCTCTAGATCAACTAATTTACGAAACTGTTCCAGATGATATTCTGCTAAAAAAGGCACTGGATCTGGACACTGCGATGAGCGAACAGGAATATCTGGAGCACATCACAGAACTTTCCACGAAAAATAAACTTTTCAAAACATATATCGGGCTTGGATATCACCAGTCTATTACGCCTCCTGTAATCCAAAGAAATATTCTAGAAAACCCGGGCTGGTACACTGCCTATACGCCCTATCAGGCCGAGATTGCACAGGGCAGATTGGAAGCTCTGTTGAATTTCCAGACCGTAGTGAGCGATTTAACGGGAATGGAGCTGGCAAACGCCTCCCTTTTGGATGAATCAACTGCAGCTGCAGAAGCGATGGCATTGCTTTACAACGTGCGCGAAAAGGAAAAGAAAAAGAACGACGCCTCCAAGTTTTTTGTTTCGGAAGAGGTTTTGCCACAAACCCTTTCGGTGCTTGAGACGCGTTCCATTCCTTTGGGAATTGAATTGGTAGTAGGCAAGCACGAGGATTTTGATTTTTCGGAAGAATTTTTTGGAGCCATTCTTCAATATCCAAGTAGGACCGGCAAGGTTTATAACTACAAAAGCTTTATCGAAAAAGCGAATGACAACCA
Organism: Aequorivita vladivostokensis; assembly: GCF_000952855.1. Classification (GTDB taxonomy): domain Bacteria; phylum Bacteroidota; class Bacteroidia; order Flavobacteriales; family Flavobacteriaceae; genus Aequorivita; species Aequorivita vladivostokensis. The sequence continues at coordinate 6,326 of NZ_JSVU01000008.1, forward strand.
AATAAAAGTTGCGGTAGCGGCAGATATACTAAGCTTGGTGATGTTAGAATCCCCGGGCCACTTTGGTGTTGACGTTGTTGTGGGAACCACACAGCGTTTCGGCATTCCGTTGGGTTACGGCGGCCCACACGCAGCGTTTTTTGCCACAAAGGACGAGTACAAACGCAGCATTCCCGGAAGGATTATCGGCGTTACCAAAGATACCGACGGCAACCGTGCCCTACGCATGGCGCTACAAACAAGGGAGCAGCATATTAAGCGCGACAAGGCTACTTCAAACATTTGTACCGCCCAGGTACTATTGGCAGTTATGGCCGGAATGTACGCGGTCTATCACGGGCCGGAAGGCTTAAAATATATAGCCAGAAAAGTACACAATGGCGCAGCCACCCTTGCAAATGCTTTGGAAAAATTGGGCTTTGAGCAAATTAACGAAACTTATTTTGACACCATCGCCATCAAGACCGATGCCACTAAAATCAAGTTTTTGGCAGAGGCAAAAGAGGTGAATTTTTATTATCCGAATGACGAGACGGTTTCCATTTCCATCAATGAAACCACCACTGTCAAGGATTTAAACAAGATAGTTTCAATCTTTTCCGAAGCCGTTAAAAAAGATTTTCAAAAGATTTCCGAATTGGAAACCGGCAACAGAATTCCACAGGAAGTTGCCCGTAAGACGGAATTTCTCCAACAGGAAGTTTTCAATAAATACCACAGCGAAACCGATTTGATGCGTTACATCAAAAAACTGGAGCGCAAGGATCTTTCCCTTACCCACTCCATGATTTCTCTGGGCTCGTGCACGATGAAACTGAATGCTGCCGCGGAAATGCTACCGTTGAGCGACCCGATGTGGGGCAATATACATCCATTTGTACCTGTGGAACAAGCAGAAGGGTACCAAACCATTTTGAAAAAACTAGAAAAGCAATTAACCGAAATCACAGGTTTTGCTGGCACATCCCTGCAACCAAACAGTGGCGCCCAAGGCGAATACGCCGGTTTGATGGTTATTCGTGCATATCATGAGTCACGCGGGGAAAGCCATAGAAATATCTGTTTGATTCCTTCATCGGCCCACGGAACCAACCCGGCAAGTGCCGTAATGGCGGGGATGCAGGTGGTGGTTACCAAAGCTACGGAAGAAGGAAATATAGATGTGGACGACCTTCGTGAAAAGGCAATAAAACACAAGGATAACCTATCGTGTTTGATGGTTACCTATCCTTCAACCCACGGAGTTTACGAGTCGGCAATTCGCGAAATAACAAGCATTATCCACGAAAACGGAGGCCAAGTATATATGGACGGCGCCAATATGAACGCCCAGGTAGGTTTGACAAACCCCGGCGCGATTGGCGCAGATGTTTGCCATTTGAACCTTCACAAGACCTTTGCCATTCCACACGGAGGAGGCGGTCCTGGCGTGGGGCCTATTTGCGTGGCCAAGCAGTTGGTACCGTTTTTGCCTTCAAACCCCGTTATTAAGACCGGTGGCGAAAAGGCCATTACCGCAATTTCGGCAGCACCTTACGGCAGTTCGCTGGTTTGCTTGATCAGTTATGCCTATATCTGTATGCTCGGGGTGAATGGTTTGAAAAAAGCTACCCAATACGCTATTTTGAACGCAAATTACATAAAGGAAAAATTAAACGGCCATTACGAAGTGCTTTATGCTGGCGAACGCGGCCGCGCAGCCCACGAGATGATTGTGGATTGCCGCCCGTTTAAGGCAAAAGGAATTGAAGTAACCGATATCGCCAAACGATTGATGGATTACGGTTTCCACGCGCCGACGGTTTCTTTCCCGATTGCGGGAACGCTGATGATTGAGCCTACCGAAAGCGAGAGCAAGATGTCCTTGGACCAATTTTGCGAGGCGATGATTTCAATCAGAAAAGAAATTGAGGAAGCCGACAAGGACGAACCCAACAACGTGTTGAAAAACGCACCGCACACTTTACAAATGCTTACCACGGATGATTGGGATTTTCCGTATAGCAGACAGAAAGCAGCGTTTCCGTTGGAATATATTTCCGACAACAAATTTTGGCCTTCCATTAGGAGGGTAGATGAGGCCTACGGAGACAGAAACTTGATCTGCACCTGTAACCCAATTGAAGCCTATATGGAAGCTTAAAAGTTGGCAGAGGCAGTTTACAGCAAATAGTTTTATATCAAACGGATTTACTGAAAACTGCCACTGAAAACCGAGACTAAATACCGAATTACCGAATTTTCCGTATTTTTAATGAAACTTTTCAATTTATGAATGTCAAGATAACAGGCATAGGTAGTTATATTCCGAGTGAAATTGCCAAGAATGAACATTTCGGCGACCATCATTTCTACAATGAGGACGGCACCCGGTTTGGGCAGGAAAATGAGACCATCATAGAAAAGTTTAAGGCCATTACGGGCATTGCCGAACGGCGTTATATTCCAAAAAACCTCAACACCTCGGACATTGCGGCCTTTGCGGCAGAAAACGCGATCAAAAACGCGGGAATCGATAAAGAAAATCTGGATTACATAATTGTGGCCCACAACTATGGCGACGTGCGGCACGGCTCGGTGCAGAGCGATACAGTGCCCAGCATCGCTACAAGGGTAAAACATAAGTTGCAGATAAAGAATCCGCTCTGTGTGGGCTATGATATGCTCTTTGGCTGTCCGGGCTGGATAGAGAGTATGATCCAGGCTAATGCTTTTATAAAATCGGGCATCGCCAGCAAATGTCTGGTTATAGGCGCCGAAGCGCTTTCCCGGGTAGTGGATCCGCACGATCGCGACTCGATGATCTATAGCGACGGCGCAGGAGCCGCAGTGGTAGAAGCGACCGAGGAGGCTGGTGGCATACTCAACCATTTCAGCGCGACCTATGCTTTTGAGGAGGCACATTTCATCTTTTTTGGCGAAAGCAACAATTTGGAGAAAAAAGACAACCGCCGATATATAAAAATGTACGGCAGAAAAATCTATGAATTTGCGCTCAACAATGTGCCGGATGCCATGAAAACCTGCTTGGACCAAAGTGGGATTGGCATTGACGAAGTGAAAAAAATATTTATCCACCAAGCCAACGAAAAGATGGACGAGGCCATTGTAAACCGTTTTTACAAGCTATACGACAAGGCCGCTCCCGAAAAAATCATGCCGATGAGCATCAACAAATTGGGCAACAGTAGCGTAGCCACCGTACCCACGCTTTACGACCTGGTTTTGAACGGTGAGTTAGAGGGCCACTCGATTAAAAGGGGAGATGTGGTTATTTTTGCAAGCGTTGGCGCGGGCATGAATATTAATGCTATAGTTTATAAGGTGTAAATAATTCTGAAATCCGAATTCAGAATTCAGAATTGAAAAAATGTACGAAGGCAAATTTCCGAAGAAAAGATACCATCACACTTTGCGTTTTCTAAAAGAGGTTATTTCCAAAGAAGAAAAAATTCTCGATCTGGGCGTGCCCAACCCTTTCTCTGCAATTCTTACAAAAGAGGGCTTTCAAGTTACCAATACCAAAGGCGAAGATCTCGATTTAGAGACAACTGTGGTAAAAACGGAAGAATTTGACGTGGTTACCGCTTTTGAAATTTTTGAACACTTGGTCTCGCCTTTCAATGTTTTGAAGGATATCAAAGCCAAAAAGCTGATCGCCTCGGTTCCTTTAAAACTGTGGTTTGCCTCTGCCTATAAAAGTAAGACCGACGAATGGGACCGCCACTACCACGAGTTTGAGGATTGGCAATTTGATTGGCTCTTGGAAAAAGCCGGTTGGCGCATCGTGAAAAGTGAAAAATTTACGAATCCCGTGAAAAAAATTGGCATACGGCCCCTACTGCGCAGGATTACGCCGCGGTATTATTTGGTGTATGCTGAAAGAGTTTAATGGATATCTACATCGTCATCCCCGCCCATAACGAAGAAGCACATCTCTCAAAAACGCTTCAATCCTTTGCGGAACAAACCTTTCTTCCGAAGAAAGTTGTCGTGGTAAACGATGCCTCTACCGACGGTACCCAAAAAATAATCGATCAGTTTTCCGAAGAACATTCCTTTATTGAAGGTGTCTTCTTTGATTCCGAAAACCTTCACGCGCCGGGAAGCAAAGTTATCCGGGCATTTTATCAGGGTTTTGAAACATTGGATGCTTCCTTTGATATAATCTGCAAGTTCGATGCCGACCTAATTTTTCCGAAGGATTACCTGCAAAAGATTGTGGAACATTTCAAAAATGATCCAAGCTACGGAATGGTCGGTGGGTTTTGCACCATTGAAAAAAACGGCCCGTGGGTAGTGGAAAACCTCACGGACAAAAACCATATTCGGGGAGCTTTGAAAGCTTACCGCAAAAAATGCTTTGAAGACATCGGAGGTTTAAAAAAATCCATGGGCTGGGATACGGTGGACGAGCTCCTGGCCCAATACCACGGTTGGAAAGTAAAGACCGACCCTTCGCTGCACGTAAAACATTTAAAGCCTACGGGCAAAGTCTATACAAAAGCCTCAAAACACAAACAGGGCGAGGCTTTCTATAAAATGCGCTACGGGTTTTGGCTCACGCTTATCGCTTCGGCGAAACTGGCTTCCAAAAAAGGTAGTTTTTCATTTTTCGTGGATACGATGAGAGGGTTTTCCAAAGCGAAAAGTACCTATCAGGAATTTATCGTTTCAGAAAAAGAAGGCGCCTTTATTCGAAAATTGCGTTGGAAAAACATTCGAAAGAAATTGGGGATTGGTTGATTCGGTATTCGGATCTCGATAGCTATCGGGATTGGAATTTAAAATATAACAACATCCCATTAACACTTCATCCCTTTTATATTCTTTATTTTTGCAGCATAAAATTATACCCTAAAAATGCGATTTAAATTCCCCATCCTCCTACTTTTATTGGCCCTATCGTTAAATTCCTGTGTTTCTGTGCAGGTAAAGGACAACACCGTTACCAAGGTTTCGCAAGAAAATAAAAAACCTAAAAATATCATTCTAATGATCGGCGATGGTATGGGTCTGAGCCAGGTTTCCGCAGCTATCTATTACAAAAACGGCAAACCGAATTTTGAACGTTTCAGTACAATCGGACTGAGCAAAACCTCTTCTGCCAGCGATTTGATTACTGATTCAGCTGCCGGGGCCACCGTTTTTTCCACCGGTGTGAAAACCTATAACGGCGCAATTGGTGTAAACCAAGATACCCTTGCGGTACCCACCATAGTGGAGCAATTGTCAACACGCCGTCTTGCCACGGGCATTGTTGCAACCTCTTCCATACAGCACGCCACTCCGGCAAGTTTTTATGCGCACGTAAAAAGCCGAAGAATGTATGATGAAATTACTGAGTTTGCCCCAAATTCTGGTGTAAACTTTTTTGCTGGTGGTGGACTTAAGTTTTTCAACCAAAGAAAAGATGGAAAAGACTTATTAGCTGAAATGAAAGCGAAAGACTATGAACTGATTACTAACCAACTTCCAAAAACCCCAAGTGAAAAAAATGAACTCATCTTACTCGCCGAAGACGGAATGCCGAAGATGAGCCAGGGCCGCGGCGACTTTCTTCCGAACGCCACCAAACTTGCCTTGGAAAAACTGTCAAAGAACGAAAAAGGCTTTTTTCTAATGGTTGAAGGAAGCCAGATAGACTGGGGCGGCCACGACAACGATGCAGATTACTTAATTGAGGAACTCTTGGATTTTGACAAAACTTTGGGCGTGGCCCTGGATTTTGCCAAACAGAATGGCGAAACCCTTGTGATTGTTACTGCCGACCACGAAACGGGCGGGTTCACTCTTGCATCAGACGGGAGTGATTACAACAAAATTAAGCCCACCTTCTCTACGACGGGGCATTCGGGCACTATGGTCCCTGTGTTTGCCGAAGGTCCAGGCGCTTTCCTTTTCAATGGCATTTATGAAAGCACCGAGATTTACCATAAAATGATGGCGCTTTTTGATAAATAAAAGCTAAAAAAAGCTTTTTCAATCTACAGTGCTCTAATTTTAGTATTTTAGCCATAGCGATCTTTTTTATGAAGTATTTACAGGATATTGGCTCTTATTTTTTAATGCTCAAAACGGTGTTTGGTAGTTTTACCAAAACATCGGTTTTACGGCATCTCATTTTGAAGGAAATAAACGATCTTATAATAAGTTCGTTGGGCATAGTGGCTTTTATCTCCTTCTTTGTGGGCGGGGTTGTAGCGATACAAACGGCCCTCAATATGGACAATCCCATTATACCTGATAGTTTAATAGGCTTTGCCACACGGCAATCGGTTATTTTGGAATTTGCCCCTACCTTCATTTCCATCATTATGGCCGGAAAAGTTGGTTCGTTTATTACTTCCAGCATTGGCTCAATGCGGGTAACTGAACAGATTGATGCCCTAGAAGTAATGGGAATCAACTCTCTGAATTATTTGGTTTTTCCAAAAATTGTAGCCTTGATGTTTTATCCGTTTGTTATCGTCCTTTCAATGTTTCTAGGCATTTTGGGAGGTTGGGTTGCCGGAGTTTATGGCGGGTTTACCAGTTCCTCAGATTTTATCGCTGGGGTACAGGAAGACTTTATACCCTATCAACTTTTTTATGCCTTTTTCAAAACTTTTGTTTTTGCCTTTATCCTGGCCACCGTGCCCTCTTGGCAAGGTTTCTATATGAAAGGTGGCTCGCTGGAAGTAGGTAAGGCGAGCACCAATTCCTTCGTTTGGACCAGTGTGTTGATTATTGCCGCCAACTATATTATAACCCAACTTCTCCTGAGCTCATGATAAAAATTGAAGATGTACATAAAAGTTTTGGCACCGAGGAAATCCTAAAAGGTATTACCACTGAATTTGACAAGGGAAAAACAAACCTCATAATCGGGCAGAGCGGTAGTGGGAAAACCGTTTTGCTGAAATGTCTTATAGGCCTTTTCAAACCCGAACAGGGCAAAATCTATTATGAAGACAAGGCCATACAGGAAATGGACGATGAACAGCAACGAAAGTTACGCGAAGAAATAGGAATGCTTTTCCAGGGAGGGGCTCTTTTTGACTCCATGAATATAGAGGAAAACGTAATGTTTCCCCTGCGAATGTTTACCAAGCAGAAAAAAGCCGATATGGTAGCAAGGGTAAATGAAGTGTTGAAACGTGTGAACCTTGAAAATGTGAACAAAAAATTTCCTGCCGAAATATCCGGAGGAATGCAGAAAAGGGTCTCCATTGCCAGGGCCATCGTAAACAAACCCAAGTTCCTTTTTTGCGACGAACCCAATTCGGGCCTAGATCCAAAGACGGCAACTTTGATAGATACTTTGATACAGGAAATAACCCACGAATACGATATTACCACAATTGTAGTAACCCACGATATGAACTCGGTGATGGAAATAGGTGAAAAGGTGGTCTTGCTTAAAAACGGAAAACTCGTTTGGCAGGGCACCAATCAGGAAATCTTCAAAACAGACAACGAAGATGTAACCAACTTTGTGTATTCTTCTGATCTTTTCAAAAAAATTCGAGAAGTTCAGCTAAAGGAAGGGTAATAATTATGGATATTCCGAGACCTGAAGGGTGTCCAATTTCATTTTATACTTAAGCCAAGCCTCTATTTTTTTCAAATCAGCTCTTCGCTCCCTCGACGGCACATTCTTTTTCCACCGGATGTTTATTACCGGCAGTGTATCGGTTTTTTTGAAATCGGTAGTTATCTTGTTTGAATAACTGAATGTCTCAACGTTGTCATAATTGATCTTTATTTCTTCGCTGAGCTGCTGGAAAGGAACATTTTGAATTTTCAACAGGGCTACCTCATTTTCCAAGAACCGAATCTTCTCATCCTTATCTTGAATAATCTGTTCGTTTTTCACATACAGATCTTCCAGTATTCCCGCCTTAATCTCACCCGAAAGCTTGGCGGCCATTTCACCACTTTGGTCGGCACCTTGATAGATGCGCAAACGCGTTTGCTCCAAACTTTCAGTCTCCGACAGTTCCTTGAGCCAATCGTTGATTTTGTTTTGTGGAACGGGACGGCCAATCAAATAAACATCAATATTTTTTTTCTTGTAATCCTGCGTAAACTTTACTACCTCAGCACCTTCATATTTGATTATATTTTTTACGAAGTCCTTTGTTTTATTTTCAAAAACCTGTTCTTCCAACAGCTTGATGAACAGCCATACGCTAGGCACCATAACGGCGATGGCGATAGCGGTGGCAATCTGTGCGGTCCTTTTACGGCGCTTGCTGTTGGCGTATCGCACTAACGGAAACTGCAATATTTTGGAAACGATAAAGGTGGCCAGCGCGATAAACACCGCATTTATTGAGAAAAGATAAAGTGCACCTCCGGCATACGAAGCATTGCCAATGGCCAATCCATAACCCACGGTGCACAATGGCGGCATAAGCGCGGTGGCAATGGCCACACCAAAAATCACACTCGCTATTGTTCCACTTTTGGTTTTTGCGACTATCAAGCCCAAACCGCCAAATATGGCTATCAATACGTCCAAAATGGTTGGGTATGTCCTGGCAATAAGTTCCGGTGTTTCCTCCGTAAGCGGAGAAAGCTTAAAATAAAGAAAAGCAGTAAGCACACTCAAAAAAACCATTACCCCAAGATTAATGAGGGAGCGCTTTAACGTATCCACATCATTAATGGCCACGGAAAGACCGATGCCCACAATAGGACCCATTAATGGCGAAATAAGCATCGCACCAATAACCACAGCGGTGCTACTCACGTTCAACCCAATGGAGGCAACGAATATGGAAAATATAAGAATCCAGGCAGTGTGCCCCTTAAAGGAAATATCTTTTTTAACGGCCTCAATCGTTGCGTCGCGGTCTGAGTCTGAACGGATATCAAAAAGCTCAGTCAGGAATTTTTTTATACTCTGCCATGTATTGAGTTTTACATTCTCAAACTCGTCATCGTTGGGTGTAATTTTTATATCGTTATTATTTTCAGTTGTACTCATTTACACATATTTATTACCAAATTTATGCGACACCTCGTTCAAAAGTTCTTTAATCTGCTGTTCCTTCTTCTTCGGAAACAGCAAAAGCACATCTTCTTTGTCCACCACAATATAATCCTCAATTCCGTCCAAAACAACAAGTTTCTTTTTTTCGGTAAAAATCATATTGTTCCCTGAGTTTTTCAGTAATATTTCAGCATTCACAACTGCGTTGTGTCCTTCTACTTTCTCTAATTTATCGTAAAGTGCGCCCCAGGTCCCCAAATCGTTCCAATCGAAGGTGGCTTTTTTCACATACACGTTATCTGCTTTTTCCAGAATTCCGTAGTCTATGGAAATATTTTCTGCTTCGGCATAATTTTTTTCAATGAATTTTTTTTCTTCGGAAGTGTTTAAAACAGCCATTCCTTTTGAAAACAATGAATTCATTTCAGTCAAATATTTTTCGAAGGACGCGACAATACTTTTAGCGCTCCAAATAAAGATGCCCGCGTTCCAAAGAAAATTTCCAGCCGAAAGAAATTGTTTAGCAGTTTCATAATCAGGTTTTTCACGAAATTGCTTTATTTTTTTAATTTCCGAAACATCGCTTTTGTCGCTTTCAATATAACCGTAACCTGTATTTGGAAAGCTTGGCTCAATTCCTAAAGTGAGTAAAATATTATCTTTTTCTGCTGCATCAAAACATGTTTTAATATCACTTGCAAAAGCATTTTCATCCTCAATCCAATGGTCGCTGGGCGCAACAAGCATTAGGGCGTTCGGATTTTTCTTTTTTATTTTTAAAGCAGATAGTAATATGCACGGTGCGGTGTTGCGCATGGCTGGCTCCAACATCACTTGTTCTTCTGAAATTTTCGGCAATTGTTTCAGCGTAATTTCCAGATACATTTCATTTGTAAGAATGTAGATATTTTCCGAAGGGATAATTTTATTTAGCCTTGAAAACGTTTTTTGCAGCAAAGTTTCTCCCGTTCCCAACATATCGTGAAACTGTTTGGGGAATTCTTGGGTGCTCACGGGCCAAAATCGGGAACCGATTCCGCCTGCCATAATCACTGCGTAATAATCTTTGTTCATTTAAACTATTTTAAAAATTCCACCTCAGCATTTGGATTGAAAAGATACATTCTTCCCGTGGCCACTTCCAAACATTCAAAACGTTTTACGCGCTGTTTGCCGCGCTTAAAAATTTTACCATTGTACAATCTGAAATGTCCTCCAAAGGGAATTTCAAAGATATAGTTTTTATCGTTCTCTGGGTCGAACTGCTTTAATGCCAAAGCCAATGCTGCATCGGTATCGCTGGAGGCTTTGGGGTTTTTGAAATGGCGGGCCAATAAAGGCAACAATTGATTTGGAAAAACCTCAGGCCGCAAAAAAGGCAACATCAAAAGCTGAAAGGTACGTTTCCACTCCAGCCCATGGGGTTTTATAAGCCTCCCGTATTTTGTGAACGCCTCCAAATGCGCTATTTCGTGCACGAGCGTGATTAAAAACCGATACTTATTCAACGACGCATTTACGGTTATTTTGTGCTGGCCATTGGGCATTTTTCGGTAATCGCCGTGCCGGGTAACGCGCTCGTTTACGATTTTGAGATGGACATTGTGGGTTTTTATCAGTTCAAAAACAGAAGCTACGGAAGCTTGGGGAATGTATTTTTCGAGTATTTCTGTCATAGGCGTGGAAGAGTTGCCAACTTTTCTATCAACGTCAAAAATAACCAGTCTCGTACAATATCGCGAGCGTTTCAGTGATAAAATTGTGGCTATTAATTGATTTTTTCAAAATATTTATGCTTCCATATATTTTGGTTTCAGGATATTAGAAAACATTATTTAAAACTGTTCTAAATAAACTTTGAAATTCAAAACTTCCGATTTAGATTTGCATCCAATTTAAAACCAATCTAAATAAAAATAATACAAAATGAAATTCATCACCACCCTATTTTTACTCTTGGGCGCACAGTTTATATTTTCACAAGAAATAACAGAAATCAACGGCACAGTAACAGATGTTGACAATAATCCAATTCCCTTTGCAAGCGTTTATCTTCCCGAACTGAAAAAAGGAAATGCAGCCGATGCCGACGGAAAGTTTACCATCAAAAACATACCTTACGGACTTTGGCAACTTTCGGCGAGCGCCGTGGGCTACAAAGCTTCTACCATTACCATAAATCCTAACGAGCCTGTTTTAAATGGAGTAAGTTTTCAACTCGCCCACGACAACGAACTCGACCAAGTGGAGGTTTTCGGTAACCGAAACGACCATCCCGACAAAATAGAATCAATCACCCGATTGCCGCTAAAACCTTATGAACAGATCCAGAGTATCTCAGTGCTTTCAGAAAAATTGATTGAGGATCAAGGTGCTTTGAGCATTGCCGAAGCCACTAAAAACGTACCGGGCGTTTACACTTTCGCAACCTATGGCAATAAACGGGAAAGTATGTCGTCCCGTGGATTTAGGGGGATTCCAATACTGAAAAACGGAGTACGGATCCATTCCGACTTTCGCGGTGTTGGTATATTGACCGATATGCAGGGTGTGGATAACATCCAAGTCCTAAAAGGAACCGCCTCCATTACCCAAGGCGTAGCAACCGATTTAGGAAGTCCCGGCGGAATCATAAATATCGTTACCAAAACTCCAAAATATACTACCGGAGGAAGCGTGAGTCTGCGCGGAGGAAGTTTTGGGCAAATACGTCCTACATTCGATGTTTATGGGCCACTTAACAAAGAAAAAACCATCGCCTTCCGTTTAAATGGTGCTTTGGAAAGAGCCGATAGTTTTAGGGATTTGGTGGAAAAGGAAAGTTTTTACTTCAATCCTTCCTTTGAATGGAAAATAAATGAAAAGACCACCGTAACTTTAGAATTGGATCATTATTACGACAGCCGTACCCCAGATTTGGGCACCGTAAACTTGGCTGAAAATGATATGAATGCAATTTATGATCTTCCACATTCACAGTTTTTAGGTTTTGAAAACGATCGTTCTATCACCGAAAATACTACCTATGCCATCAGGATGGATCGTGAATTAAGCGAGAAACTTACTTTAAAAGGAGCTTTCTATAGTTCGTCACTAAGCTTGAATGATAAAGGTGCCGGTTTGGGAAAAACTATTGAGGAAAATGAAATGCCTATTTACAATATTCGCCAACGCAGCTACTCCACCTCTACCCGCGATGACAACAACAGTGTACTCCAATTTGACTTGATTGGGGATGATGTTTACACAGGTTCTATAAAACACACTTTCCAAGTTGGGTTTGACTACCGTGCCTCACGGTTTAGCACTACCAGCCAATCTGCCGGAGTTGTAGATACTATTAATGTTTTTCAAAACATAGAACACAGAATGCCGAATGTTACCTTGGGAGAAGCAAATGTGAGCGGCGGAAAAACAAATTCATTAGGTTTTGTTGCCCAGGATGTGATTTCTTGGAATACTTGGCTGAAAACATTTTTAGGCGCTCGTTACAGTTCAACCGAAACGCTTTCAGAAGTTGAAAACACACGTAGCGATGCTTTTAATCCGCTGGGAGGAATTATCGTTTCGCCAATAAAAAATGTAAACGTTTTTGTTTCATACACCAATAGTTCCTATCCACGAACAGCTTCACGTTTGGGTCAAAATGGAGAAGAGTTGGGCAACGAGCGCTACGACCAATTGGAAACGGGTTTCAAAACAACTTGGCTCAACGACCGACTGCGATTTAACTTGACGCTATATAAAATCAACAACAAAAACATAAACCTTCCTGTTTATGACGAAACTTGGACAAACATTCTATACTACGCAAAAGGCGGAAACGATCAACGCCAAGGTATTGAAGTAGAACTTACCGGACGGCCACTTGAAAATCTGGAGCTGATTGGCGGGTACGCATATATTGATGCGCAATACAAGGAACACACTTCCTACGTGTATGGTTCTGCACCGCTAAATACTCCAAAACATACCTTTAATGCCTATGCCAATTATTCTTTCAGAAATAGAATTTTGGAAGGGCTTTCGGTTGGCGCTGGTGCGTATTTTACCGGAGAACGCCCTATTAACGATTGGTCGTCGGGACCTGTTACCCATCAAGGAATTGTGCCAAACCAAAAACCCTTTGATGTAGAAGCCTACACCTTGGTAAATTTTCAGGCGGAATACAAATTCAATAAAAACTGGAGTCTTCAATTTTTGCTGAACAATGTTTTCGATAAAATAGGTTACAACGCTTATAGAACCAGTTATATCAATCAAACCGATCCACGAAACTTTGCAGGAGTCCTGCGCTATAATTTTTAGTTGTTTGAGTGTTAGTTTATAAAGGCATGACTTAGGTTGTGCCTTTTATATTGTTTTAAAAATTTCCTTTTTATGAAATCAAAAAAATATACTGTCCGAAAGTTTATAAACGACGTCCATCTTTGGCTGGGAATTGGCAGCGGCATCATTCTGCTGATTATTTGTTTAACAGGAACGGTGCTAACTTTTGAAGAAGAGATAAAAAGTCTTTTTTCTGAAGAGATAACCGTTTCCCCAAAAGACGAAATTTTTCCAATAGAAACATTGGCAAGAAACCTCGCAGCCGAAGGCGAAGTAATGCGCGTTAGCATAAGTCCCGAAACCACAAAACCCTACGAGTTTTCGGTAAAAACAAACAAAGAGGACAGGCGCGGAACGACTTTTTTTGTTGATCAATATAATGGAACTTATACGAAATCGGAGCCCAATGTGCTTGATGGATTTTTTATGACCATGTTTAAATTGCACCGTTGGCTGCTTTTGGATATGTCTATCGGAAGACCGATTGTTGGTATTGCCACTATCATTTTTTTGATACTTTCCATCACAGGCATTGTGCTTTGGTTTCCGAAGAAGAAACTGAAAAAATTGAAATGGAAACATCTAAAACCCGGCTTCAAAATAGCTTGGCGCGCAAAATGGAAACGCGTAAACCACGATTTGCACGTAACCCTGGGATTTTACACAGCTATATTTTTAATGATTATGTCGCTCACAGGCTTATTTTGGTCTTTTGAATGGTACAAAGATGCGGGAAGCGCAGTTTTGGGAACGGAAGTTTTTGGAGGTCGCGGAGGCGGGCCAAAAATTGATTCCAAAGCAAATCCCTCTTCAGAAACTGTAGATTTTGCCGAAGTCATAAAAATCACGGAAAGTGAATTGCCTTTTGAAGGAACTACAATTTTTCAAATTCCAGCTGATGAAAAAGATATTTTTAGCATCCGCAAATACCACGATGAAGATTTTCTGGAAACCGCCGTTGATGAACTGAAAATTGATCGCGATGGCACTATTATTTCAAAAGAAATTTTTTCAGAAAAACCATTGAACGTGCAGATTGCAAGTTCCATTAAAGCAATCCATATGGGGACGATCTTTGGTTGGTTTTCGAAGACTATTTACTTTATTTCCTGCTTAATTGCAACAAGTCTCCCAGTTACAGGAATCATTATTTGGTTAAATAAATTGAAGAAAAAACCTAAAAAATCCAACAACGCAAAAGCGCGGAAGAACACATTAAAAATTAAGGCGTAGTGCTGGAAACCTGCAATATTTTTCCATTGTAAAACTTGTTTCCAGTAAGGGAAAAATCCATTATATATTGCGCCATTTCAGTTGCCGAAAGTGGCGCTTTAAAACCTGGGAAAGCCTCTTCCAGCATTTCGGTTTGCACAGAGCCCAAAGCTAGAACGTTGAAAGACGGACCCGTTTCTTTGTATTCTTCGGCAAGCAGCTCGGTTAGTGTAATGATTGCACCTTTACTACTGCTATAAGCACTCAAGCCGGGAAATTTCACACTGCCCTGCACCCCGCCCATACTGCTGATACTTACCACATGGCCTTCTTTCTTCATAAAAGGAAGTACCGTTTTTATCAAGGAAGCCACGCCAAAAACGTTCACGTCGTAACATCTTTTAAATTCTTCGGAAGTGATTTCGGCAAACGGTTTGTTCACCAAAAACCCGGCGTTGTTTATCAAAACATCTACAGATTTCATTCCGGTTTGAAGGTATGCCGAAAGTTTTACGATTTCAGATTCATCAGCAATGTCGAATTCCAAAGCGGTAACATTCTTCAACTTTAAATCTGAAATGGGCTTTGAATTTCGCGAAAGCGCCAAAACATTGTAGCCAGCTTCGGAAAAAAGCCTTACCATCTCAAACCCAATTCCGCGGGAAGTACCTGTGATTATTATGTTTTTCATGGTTTTGTATATAAGTAGGCGCGTGATTACTCGCGCGCCTACCGAAGGAATAATTTATACGAACATCGTCACCGGATTTTCGATATACTGTCGCAACGTTTGTAGGAATTTCGCACCCGTAGCTCCGTCAACTGTGCGGTGGTCGCACGCCAAAGTCACCGTCATAGTATTGCCTACCGCAATGTGTCCGTTTTTCACAACCGGTTTTTGAACAATTGTGCCAACTGATAAAATAGCCGAGTTTGGTTGGTTTATAATGGAAGTAAATTCAGTTATTCCGAACATGCCAAGATTAGAAACAGTAAAGGTGCTACCTTCCATTTCCTGTGGCGTAATTTTCTTGTTTCGCGCCTTTCCGGCAAGTTCCCTTACCTGTGCGCCAATTTGTGAAAACGTCATTTGGTCCGCAAATTTCAGAACAGGAACCAGCAACCCTTCGTCAACCGCCACGGCTACACCTATGTGGATGTGTTTTGCAATTTTGGTAACCTCTGGCGTCCACTGACTATTTACCTGCGGATGCCTTCTGAGAGCCATCGCACAGGCTTTTATAATCATGTCATTAAAGGAAATTTTTACATCCGGATCTGCGTTTATCGCCTCGCGCGCTGCGATGGCGTGGTCCATATCCAGCTCCACGGTGAGATAGTATTCGGGAGCGGTAAATTTTGATTCTGCCAAACGCTTTGCAATAGTCTTACGCATTTGGCTGTTTTTCACTTCCTCAAAACTTTCAGTGCCTACGGGAACATACGCTTGTCCGCCGCCAGCTGCTGGTTGATAGTTTTCAATATCGCTTTTTACGATACGGCCATTTTCGCCGCTTCCGCGCACTTGGCGCAAATTGATGCCCTTTTCCTCGGCCAGTCTTTTGGCCAAAGGCGACACGAAAATACGGCCTTCGTTTGAGGTTTGTGAAGATTCCGATTTCTTTTCGGTAGAGGATTCTTTTTTAGTTTCTTCTTTTTCTGAAGTTTTCTTTTCTTCCTTTTTATCTTCTTTGGAAGATTTATCTTCAGATGCCTTTTCTTCTGACTCGGAAGATTTTTGCCCCTTTTTAAAGTTTTCAGCAATGCCTGAAACATCTGTACCCTTTGGGCCGATGATAGCGAGCAAGGCATCAACCGAGGCCGATTCGCCTTCGGCAATACCAATCTTTAAAAGTGTGCCTGAATAGAAAGATTCAAATTCCATTGTGGCCTTATCGGTTTCTATTTCAGCTAAAATATCGCCTTCTTCCACCTTATCGCCTTCCTTTTTAAGCCAAGTGGCAACGGTGCCTTCCGTCATAGTATCACTCAACCTCGGCATGGTTATAACCTCAACGCCTTCAGGAACATTCCCGTGAAGACGGGAATCTCCTTCTTCGCTGTCATTTTTTTCCTCAGAATTCTTTTCTTTTGAATCCTTTTCGGAAGAATCATCTTTCCCATCTTTCTCTTTATCCTCCTTTTTCTCAGAAGACTTTTCTTCCTTTTTGGAGTCTTCATCTTTCGATTTCGTATCGGAAGTTTTTCCATCAATCAAATCTGAAATGTCTTCATCCTTTTCACCAATAATCGCCAATAGTGCATCTACCGGGGCGGTTTCGCCTTCCTTGATACCTATGTGGAGCAGTGTGCCTTCATAAAAAGACTCGAACTCCATCGTGGCTTTATCGGTTTCAATTTCAGCTAGTATATCGCCTTCCTTTACGGTGTCGCCTACTTTTTTAAGCCAGGTTGCTACCGTTCCTTCTTCCATGGTGTCGCTCAAACGCGGCATGTTTATTACTTCTGCCATTTTTTTAGTAGATTTTAGATTTGAGATATTAGATTTTTAGACTGTTGGTTTAAAAGGAGTTTAAACCATCGATTCTCAAATAATATCTGCTGATCAATGCTTAACTTTTCTTATAATTTATCTGATAAAAAAGGATAATCCTCCTGCTCGTAAACAGCATCAAACATTACGTTCTTCTCCGGATATGGTGAATCTTCCGCAAATTTTTCGCACTCTTCCACCAAATCTTTTACTCTTTGGTCAATCTTTTTTATCTCTGCCTCCGTTGCCCATTTATTGTCATAAATCTGATGAAGCACATAGGTAATCGGATCTTCTTCCTGCTTTTTGGCAACTTCTTCTTTGGTGCGATAATGCTGCGCATCACTCATGGAATGTCCTCTATAGCGATAGGTGCGCAATTCCAAAAACGTTGGGCCATCACCGCGACGCGCGCGTTTGATTGCCTCGTCCATTTCCTTGGCTACCACTTCCGGCTTCATTCCATCTACAGGTTTGCAGGGCATTTCGTAACCAAGGCCGAGTTTCCAGATATCGGTATGGTTTGCGGTCCGTGCTACGGAAGTACCCATGGCGTACCCGTTGTTTTCCACACAAAAAACCACCGGAAGCTTCCAGAGCATGGCAAGGTTGAAAGTCTCGTGAAGTGAGCCTTGGCGGGTCGCGCCATCTCCCATATAAGTGAGCGTTACCGAATCCCTGTCAAAATATTTATCTGCAAAGGCAAGACCGGCTCCCAAAGGAATTTGTCCGCCCACAATGCCGTGGCCACCATAAAAGCGATTTTCCTTATCAAAAATGTGCATAGATCCTCCTAGCCCCTGCGATGTTCCAGTACCTTTTCCGTACAACTCGGCCATTACTTTTTTGGGGTCGGTGCCCATCCCGATAGGCTGTACGTGGTTTCGGTAAGCGGTTATCATTCGGTCCTTGGAAAGGTCCATAGCGTGCAGTGCGCCTGCCAAAACAGCTTCCTGACCGTTGTAAAGGTGGAGAAAACCCCTCACTTTTTGATTGATATATACTTGCGCGAGTTTATCTTCAAACTTGCGCCAAAAGAGCATGTTCTCGTACCAATCCAGATACGTTTTTTTGGTGATTTTCTTCATCTATCAACTATATGGTTTTCCCGAATGGGAAAATTTATTAAACGGATAACAAAAGTAGCACTTAAATAGGTTAAATCACAAATTCCAAATTCCAAATACCAAATAAATTCCAAATTCTCATTAAATTCCAAATTCAAAGCACCATCCCGATAGCTATCGGGAACAAATAAATCTCAAAATTCAAAAAAAACAAATGACAAACTCGGTTGTTAATAGATTATTTAATGACAACTAATATTTCAGAAAATAATAAATTCAAAGTTTGAATTTTTATTGTTGAGCTTTTTTTGGTTTTGGAATTTGTTTTGTTTGGAATTTGGTGCTTGAGATTTGGTGCTTTTTTTTCTTTAGAGGTATTTAGCATCAAAACCCAACGGCAATAAATCCATCACGGAAGCTACCTTGATGATATCTCCGGTTTCGCCCATGAAGTAGATATTGATAGGCGATTTCTGTTTTTGTTCGTACTCTGCCAAAGACTGTCTGCAAGCTCCACAGGGAGCGATGGCTTCAGTTACCTCGTGGCTTTCGGCGCGCACGGTAATGGCTAGATCGGTTATGGTTTCGTTTGGAAAGGTGGCGCCGGCACTGAATACCGCGACCCTTTCGGCACAGAGTCCAGAAGGAAACGCAGCGTTCTCTTGATTACTGCCTGTTACCATTTGGCCCGAAGCAAGCCGAAGGGCTGCTCCTACCCTAAAACGCGAATAAGGCGCATAAGCATTTTCACGTGCTTGCTGCGCCTTAGCCATCAATTCTTGAATGTTCTTCGGAAGTTCTGAAATGGTTTCAAAAACTTCTAAATTGATTTCAATTTTCTGTTTTTTCATTTATTTAGTCGATGAGTTTAGAAGTCGATAAGTTTAGATGTTTAATATATTATAATTTACTTCTTTGACTCCTCAACCCATAGACTCCTCAACTTTTAACTATATTAATATTCGTCGTAAGTATCGCCAAAGTTAAACGTTAAACCAAAACGAAGGGTTCCGTCCAATGGACTGTTTGCCAGTTTTGAGGTAGAGAACAAATATGAAATGTCAATGTTGATTGCGGTATAGCGGAAACCGGCTCCTAACGAGGCGAATTTTCTAGAACCTTTGTCATCACTTTCGTTGAAATAACCACCTCTAAAGGCGAACACATCCTGATACCAGTACTCGGCCCCCAAGGCCCACGTAAATTCCTTTAACTCTTCGCTAAATCCATCAGGAGCATCGCCAAATGATGAAAACATTCCTCCGAAAAAGCTTTCGTTATAATAATCATCTTCATTATTAATGAAACCATCGTTGTTTGAATCGCTAGGTGTTGGAACCAAAAGCTTATTAACTTGTGCAGACACACCAACTTTATTGTATTCGTCAAGAATAAAATCAAAACCACCACCCAAAGCAAGGTTTGTTGGCAGGTTACTTTCTGAACCTACTTCATCATATTTTAGCTTCGGACCTATGTTTGAAATATTGAAACCCATTCTCCAGCGACCGTCAAAATCGTTATAAGGTATTTCTTCACTTTGGTAATATCCAGCAATATCAACAGCAAATGAATTTGCGGCAGAAGCATCTGCCAAGGCAGTTTGAAGTTTCAGATCTGAACGAATATATCTACCGGCAACGGCCATTGCAAAACGCTCGCTAAGTCTAAGGGAGTATGAAACGTCAAACAGCAATTCGTTTGGTTTAACCAGCAAAGGCTCTTCATCTGCTGTTTGGCGTAACTCAATCTCTCCATTACTGAAATAACGGAAACTAGCTGCTACAGCACTACGTTCGTTCAATCTATTATAATAAGTTAAATTTCCTAAGAATATATCGTTCACCAATTTGCTTAAGTAAGGAGTGTATGTTACCCCAACTCCTTGTTTTGATAAAGAGAAGGCGTATTTTGCTGGATTCCATTGTTGTGAAAAAGCATCGGCAGAGGTAGTAACCCCTATATCACCCATACCTGCTGCACGTGGATCTGCAGCTATCAAAATAAAAGGAACACCTGTTGTGATTACGCGATTCTCGATTCCTGTATTTTCGTTACCCGGATCTTGCGCCATACCCTTAAAGGCAACTAAACTTAATAAAATTGGAATAAATAATTTCTTCATATTAAATAATTTTGGACAAATATAATTTTAATTTTTAAAGGATTACTAGTTTCTCGAATTTTTCAACCCGCTGATTGGTTAACGCAGATCTTACGGTTATCTTATAAACGTAAACACCTTTTCCTATACGGTCTCCAAAATCATCGCGGCCGTCCCAAGTTATGTCACGGCATAAAAAGCTACCGGAAGGTGGCAAGGTTGCATTTTTGGTCCAGACTACTTTTCCGGTTACCGTAAACACTTGCACCTGCACATCCAAAGTCTCGTCCGGACGGTTATGGTTGAACCAAAACTGGGTATAGTTTACAAACGGATTGGGATAATTTAGCACCCGCGTAATTTCAAGTTTGTCATTGCCCGCAACTATAAACTGTATTTCGGCGGTTGATGAATTGTTATAAACATCCCAGGCCTTTAGCGTTAGGGTGTGGAGTCCGTCCTCCAAATCGCGGAATTTATAGGTGGTCTTTCCTTTGGAATAGTCATCAACATCAGCCTGATAAAATTCATTCAACACAAATGGGTTGGCCTCATCACCATCCAAAATCGCAACTATGTCGTGGCCAATACCACTTGCTGTATTTATTCCATTTGGATCCTCCAGTTTTGCAAGCAACATAGGTGAATCGTCCGTGATACCTCCTGACACGAAGCTTTCGTCATTCATATATAATTTTATCAAGGGGCCTTCGTTATCTTCAGGCGCGTTTTCGTTGAGTCCGCCCACGTCCAAATCTAGGTTGACCCCTGCTTGATCTTCTAAAACATTGTTTCTTTTGGCATATAGGCTTACTCTACCTTTTCCCACTGGAATCTGAATATCACGCGGAACCACAAACTCAAAGTCAAAAAGACCATTTGCCACCGTGGCCTGGCCATTGAAAATTCCTTCTCCCAATGTGATGAAATCCATGATTACCACTGGGCCAGTTCGATTCCGTTGGGTACCATCGTTCCCCAAGGTTTGCCGTTCTACATTTTTATCAAAAATCTTTGCCTCAAGAATGCCGTTGTAATTAGTCATCAAAGCCCCAGATTCATTAACCACCTCTCCCTCAAATTTTACTTTGCTCAAAGCTTTAAGGGTATCGGTGGCTTGGCCTATGGGCACCCCGTTCAATTTGGTTAACCGGATACTTTTCTTAGGAAATGCAAGTTGCATTGCTGGATCGCCAATATAAAAAACTACACGTCTTAAATCGCTGCCAATCTCTGCTTTGGCACGTCTGAGGCCCTCAGCAGGGGTATTGGGCACATCAACTCCATAGCCAAAAAGCTCATCTGCCAAAAGCACATTGAAATCAACTCCTGTGTCAACATAAATTGCCCGGGTGGTAGTGACCAACGAGATAGCACCTCCATTTTTGTTTTGATAGGTAAGCTCTCCAGCCGTGATTCGCAAAGGATTGTCAAATTTTGTGAATTCACAAGTAACCGTTATCATACAAGGCAAATTGTTGCTGTTGTTGAAATTTTCGGCCATCTGTTTTGTGTAAATGTATTCCGCCGACAGACCGTCTTCCCCACCGTGCCCAAAATAATCTATAATAATGGCTCCAGCATCAAAGGCATTCTTTATTGCCTCGTTTACTTCGGGATATCTATTTCCTCCCGCAGAGGCCTGTTGCTGGTATGAATCGCTGTGAATTTTCTTTACGTTTATAAAAGGCTTTTCTACCGAAATCTGATCGCCCAATGCATCCAGATTAAACTGCAGATCAATATCACTCCGTTTATCGGCATCGTCTGAAATTAGCACAAAATTGTTTCTCCAATTGCCGTAAGAAGTCTCAGACGTGTATCTTATTATCTTATCCACCATGGCATTGGCCAGAGAAACATTGTCCACAACTATTCTTCCCATTGCTATATCCAGGAAATCAATATCGCCCCCCTCTGAACCTATAGTGCCTTCGCATTCTCCCATACTTCCATAGAAATCATCAGACATAAAGGATTGCGCTATACTGATTCCTTTTACGGTTTGGAAAGTGGGAACAATATTATTGTTATTGGCTAGTCTATTTTTATAGTCTATGGAGGCATCACCCATTATGCCCACATATTTCACCCTCTTTGATTCTTCCGAGGCGTTATTGTACACATAGCGCACAAAGTTTCGTATGGCGCTGATCTCCTGCCGGCCAGAGCTGAATTCTTCATAAATTTTATCTGTTGTAACTACCTTCACATTCAACCCCTGAAGATTTTTGTGATAAGTGGCCAATCTTAAGGCAGGCTGGATAAGGAATGGGGCGGTGATAATAAGATAATCTACATCTTGGAAATTTCCTGAGGCATCCTTAAAAATGGTACCTTTTAAATTTTGATTCTGCACTGCAGACTGCGCTATCTTTACCGGTGCGAAATAATTATTCGGATTAATGGCGACATATTCGCGAACCTCCCCCAAGGTCTGTTTAAAACTAAAAGTGGAAGCGTTCCCCTCGTTTTGTTTGGAGGTAATGAATTGCATATCCGTAACATCCCATACTTGTGAAATCTGCGAAGCGTTACTAATTTGATATTCGCCAATACCAGCTAGGGTTGTGGCAGCCTTATATCTAAAGTTGAACTGGCTATCTACTCCGCTCAGCTTTCTAACCGCCCATATAGCTATATAGTCCAGATAAGCAATGCTTGAAGGATTGCCGGCGTTGTTATATTTTAAATCAATCTGAACGGTCTCACTATTTGCGGGAATTTCCTTATAATAGGTATCTATATCCAGCAGACCTCCCTCCCCCAACAAACGAAAATTTATAGGATCCAGACTCGTACTGTTTACGGTAACCGCCATAGAAGTGTTGCTTTCAGAAGCCGCCGCGGAGGTTATGGTAAGTTTCATGGGCTTTCCCGCTACGATATTCGGAAATTCAAAGGTGAAACTTTGTTCACTTTCAATATCAAACCGATTGCCGAACCACATTCTTCCCAGTTTAGTGGGATTCTCTTCATCTTTTTCATGAAATTGATAATCATCAAACTCATTTATTGTAAATTCCGTAGCCCCTGTGGGTTCTACCATAGCCCGAACGCGTTTGCCCGGGGCTCCATCGGCGGTGATATAATAATATGAGTCGTTGCTATACGGGTTTAAATTGGAATCGTTTTCCTCCACATAGCCTTCCGTGTTGGTGCCGTAAAAGAGAACATAATCTCCTCCGTCAAAAGAACCGTCTTCCTCTCCCACTACCTGGATGGCATTTTCCGGAAGGTCGAAAAATTTAGTTTCCGAATTTAACAATGGTAACGATTTTCCACCAAATCCATACACTTTAAGGTTTCTGGGGTTTATTGCATCGGTATTCATCCCCAAACTGTTCAGAAATGCCTTATCTATTTTATGGACGCCTGTTTTTTCAACCTTAAATTTAAACCACTGTCCTGTGGCCAGAACAGAATTTGTAATTGGCGGAGTATAATCTGCGCATAGCGGACCATAGCGATAGGCCACATTAAAAGACAACACCTTGCGGTAGCCTCCGGAAGTTTTCACTATAGGTGAAATTTTAAGGACGGTATAAAGTTTTTCCCGCGAGCGGTTACTGCCAATGGAGTATTCCAGTTCGCCCGGAACAAGATCGGTATTTATCTTGCTTAATTCTTCCGAAGAAACGGTGCCGTACTGCACATCAGTAATCCTTACGGAACCTTTATCGGCAAAACCAGCATCCTCCCAATGGGTTTGGTAACTAACCCTTTCCTTGTTCGCCTGCAGCTTCAAAGCTTCCAGCGCTTTCTGCTTGGCAGATATCGCGGTTTTATTTGCGCCATCAGTGCTGCTAATTGCAGGATTCTGGCCTCCCCAATCTATGGTTATACTTTTGGACTGCGCCTTTCCAATCAAAGGCATCGCAATTAAAATAAAAAGAAGTATCGCTTTTCTCATTAGTACCAATAACGCTTCAAATATACACTTAGTATAAGCCAACTTTTATAAACTTTTTCACTAACATAGTATTAGGATAATAATTTTAAAACTAATACGTTTGCATACGGGATTGGTAGTAAAAACCTTTTAAAACCCCACAGCGCAATAATAACAAAATATTATTGTGTTTTTGTCGTTAATTACTATATTGCGAACCCAATTTTATCATATTTGAATCTATGATGTTAAGAAAAAACCTAGCATTAAAGCTATTTGTTACTGTAATAGCGGCCACCCTTTTTGTGGGCTGCAACAAATCTCGAGACTACAAAAACAGCTCGCGCGCCACTGGCTGGAAAATGAACGCCAAAGAGGGCGGATTTCAGTATAACCCAGAGTCTAAAGAACAGGAAACAGGCCCCGGCCTAGTGTTTGTTGAAGGAGGAACCTTTACCATGGGAAGAGTTCAGGACGACCCCATGCACGACTGGAACAATTCCCCAAACCAACAGCACGTTCAGTCATTCTATATGGACGAAACCGAAGTCACCAACCTAATGTATCTTGAATACTTAGATTGGTTAAAGAAAGTTTTCCCTCCATCTGATGAAAATTATCGCAAAATTTATGAAGGTGCAGTTCCAGATACGCTCGTTTGGAGAAACCGCCTAGGTTTTAATGAGGTTATGACAAACAACTACCTTCGTCATCCCGCATACGCAGAATACCCTGTGGTAGGCGTGAGTTGGGTGCAAGCCGTTGAGTTCAGTAACTGGAGAACGGACCGCGTTAACGAAATGGTTTTGGAAACAAACGGTATTACCGCACGGAATGCCCGTTATGACGTGGAGCCAGGAGAAACCTTCAGTACCGAAACCTATTTGAATGCCCCTACCCTCACTTACGGCGGCAATGATTCCATTACCCGTGGCGGAAAAAAATCTGAATCCATCGCGAAAAGAAGCAAAGACAGCACCAATCTGTACATAGGTCGCGAGGATGGTCTTTTACTGCCTGCCTACCGCCTTCCTACTGAAACGGAATGGGAATATGCAGCACTTGGCCTGGTTGGCATTCGTAACTACAATGTTTATAGAGGAAAGAAAAAATACCCATGGGATGGACAATATACTCGTTCCGGGAAGAGAAGATCGCGTGGCGACCAATTGGCAAACTTCAAGCAAGGTGATGGCGATTATGGTGGGATAGCTGGATGGAGTGATGATGGAGCCGATATTACCGCCCAGGTGAAATCATATGAACCAAACGATTTCGGACTATACGATATGGCAGGTAATGTTGCGGAATGGGTAGCAGACGTTTACCGCCCTATAGTTGATGATGAATTTAATGATTTTAACTATTACCGTGGAAACGTTTACACTAAGAACTCAATTGGTGAAGACGGAAAGGTAAGAGTGGTTACCATGGATTCCATCATTTACGACACGCTGAGCAATGGAAAAATCGTAGCGCGCAACTTGCCGGGAGAAATCCTTCAGGTACCAGTTGATGAAAACGAAACCTATTTGAGAACAAATTTCTCTCAAAGCGATAACCGCGACTACCGCGATGGCGACAAGCGATCATCACGTTACTATCAATCTTTTGCCGATGAGGACAGCGAGACCGAAGGCACTAACCGTATGTACAATTCACCTATACAAAAAGTGTATGCAGATAGTACAGGCGCCTTAGATCGTCAGTATGACAAATCTTCAAACAGAACTACTTTGGTTGACAATGAAGTTCGTGTATATAAAGGAGGATCGTGGAGAGATCGCGATTACTGGCTGGATCCGGCGCAAAGACGTTATTTCCCTCAGGATATGGCAACAGACTATATTGGGTTTAGATGTGCTATGAGCCGTGTAGGTTCAAAATCCAAAAAAGGAAAACGTCCACGTAATTAGAAATTTAGAAAAAAATAAAAACAACCCTCCTTGGCATACAGCTTCGGAGGGTTTTTTAGTATATTTATTTTATGAATATACCATCCCTCCACCATTATTTTTTACAGAGTAGCGGCATAAGTACCGACACCCGGAAAATTTATAAGAACTCCCTTTATTTTGCTCTAAAGGGTGAAAATTTCAATGGAAATCTTTTTGCGCAGGAAGCTTTAGACAAGGGCGCCTTCAAAGTGGTAATCGATGAGGCCGCTTTTCACAAAACGAACGGGGAAACAATTTTAGTTGAAAACGTACTTTTGGCACTTCAGCAGTTGGCCAGTTTTCACAGAAAATATTTAAATCTTCCAATCATATCGCTTACGGGCAGTAATGGGAAAACCACTTCCAAGGAATTAATAAATGCAGTGCTTTCCCAAAAATTCAATACTGTGGCCACCCAAGGAAATTTGAACAATCATATAGGTGTACCCTTAACGCTGCTAAAAATGGATAAGCAAACTGAACTTGGCATTGTTGAGATGGGCGCAAACCATTTGGGCGAAATAAAATTATTGAGCGAAATTGCCAAACCAGATTACGGATATATTACAAATTTCGGAAAGGCCCACTTGGAAGGTTTTGGAAGTTTGGAGGGCGTGATTCAGGGCAAGACAGAGCTCTATCAATTTCTAAAACAAAACAATAAGAAAGTTTTTGTCAATGCCAGTGACCCTAAGCAAATGGAAAACTCCACAGGGATTGATAGAATAACCTTTGGAACTGCCCAGAGTGACTTCAACATTCAATTATTGGACAGTTCCCATCACCTTTTGGTAGCCTTCGGTGATACAAAAATTCAAAGTAATCTCGTGGGAGCGTATAATTTTGTAAATCTTTCCGCAGCTATTGCGATAGGCGCCTATTTTCAGGTATCTTCTGAAAAAATTAAAGCGGGCATTGAAAGCTATATTCCATCAAACAATCGTTCTCAAGTAATTGCCAAAGGCTCCAACAACATTTTAATGGATGCCTATAACGCCAATCCAACCAGCATGCTGGCCGCTCTGGAAAATTTCAAACAAACGGCGGGGGCGAACAAGATTCTCTTTTTGGGAGACATGTTTGAACTGGGAAAAGATGCCGAAAAAGAACACCAAAATATCGTTGATTTCTTGGCAGAAAACCCCTTTGGAAGCGTTTATTTAATAGGAATCAATTTCTTTAAAACATCGAATCCTGCGTCGCACATTAAACAATTTGAAACCTTTGACGAGTTAAAGAAGACACTCGCAAAGGAAAATCCGAAGAATGCAACTATCCTTATAAAAGGTTCCCGCGGAATGGCTTTGGAAAGAATTTTGGACGTTATTTAAGCCTATTCAAGAAAGCTATAGGCAAACTCCAGATTATCTATAACAAGATTATTTTCTAAATCTGAAATTGTCCATTTTACCGGCCAAGCCTTTATAAAACTCCAGGACTTATGGGCGTTCCCGGCTTCATCCAATAAGTTAACAACTATATCTTTGGTTTCCACGGAATCTGCTGAATTACCATTTAAGGTTCCTAAACACCAAGTTACAATCTCAGAATCCTTAGGCGCCAACCCGCACTTTAAAATCAAATTTGAGAATTTAGCAGAAGTAGGCACGTGCTGTTGTATGCTGTTATCTGAAATATCCTCCAATTCCATTAAAACCCCAGATAATTCCTTAAAAACAATCCTGTCCTTTTCGGTATTATCACGAAAACTGAGTTCAAAGGAAAAAAATACGGGAGGATACTTATTCATAGCTATCCGTTACTAATCGAAAACCCTTCATGGCTGAGCTCTATAGATTTCACGGCAACTTCTGCTGTATTAACTAAATCTATTCCGACGATTTGGGAAGGCCAAGCTTTATGTAAAGTATAAGTCATAAAAGGATTTTCAGTTTCGTCCAAAAGTTGGATGGTTACAGTTTCCTTTTTTACGGTATTCTTTTTTATGGTGTCATACCATTTTTTGAAACTGTCATCGTTTATAAAGATTACCTTCTGTAGAGTTACATTTCCAATTTTAGTTCTATTTGACATTTTTGGGACAGAGAATTGATTGCTATCATCGCTCCTATTTCTATTCCGGCTTCTCCAATTTCCAAACCTGAAACTTCTTGAAATGCAGCTCTATTATCCAGTGATTCAAAATGTACCGTAAAGTAAAACTTAGGTATGGGCTAAATACGGTCCTGTGCTTCTCCTGCCATCTTATATAATATAAAAGTGATTCTATAATATTAATCAGAAAAATACTGGAATCCTATAAGTACGACTACGTAAATTTAGGTCGCCGAAAACCCAAGAGAAAGATGATTTCAGAATAAAAATTTGGAAACTTGTCCAGGGAGCGCGCAACTATCCGCGAAACCGGTATGGTGCCACGCAAAGACACGATTTCATTCAAACCCAAAGCGCTGGGAGAATACTTAACTACAAATATTGTTTTGTGGGTCATACTGGATTCGAACCAGTGACTTCTACCCTGTCAAGGTAACACTCTGAACCAACTGAGTTAATGACCCAAATTTCAAGGCACCAAAATACAAATTAGAAACCCCAAAGTGAAACTTATTTATCGAATTTTTTAATAGGTTTCTTTTTGATCATGCCTCCTCGCGCATCCTTCACCGAGGTCATAATCATAAACGCTTGGGCGTCAATTTTTTCCACTTCGGTCTTTAGTTTGCTCATTTCCAAGCGCGTAATAACGGTATAAACCACATCAACCGGCTTTCGGCTTTCTCCTTCTTTTGCAAAACCATTTTCGGCCTTAAAAATAGTACAGCCTCGGCCCATTTTCTCAATAATGGCCAACCGTATTTCTTCATTCTTTTCAGAAATAATAGTAATTCCCATAAACTCTTCAATACCGTCAATTACAAAATCCACCGTTTTTGAGGCCGCGAAATAGGTAAGGATCGCGTACAACGCAATTTCAGTGGAAAGGAAATAGGCCGCAGTCATGAAAATTACGACGTTGAATATCATAATTACATTCCCCACAGTTAGACTTGTCTTTCGGCTTATGTATATCGCCAAAATCTCAGTGCCATCTATAATGGCGCCGCCCCGTATAGCCAACCCTATACCCAATCCTAGAAAAAGTCCACCGAAGGAAGCCACCAAAATTTTATCGTCAGTCATTACCGGATAGGGAATCAACGCAACGGCAATGGCCAAAAGCAGAATGCCCAACACACTTTTTATTGCAAATCTTCTCCCTACGGAAAAATATGCCAGGGCCAAAAACGGAAGATTGAAACATATCAATAACAGCGGAAATGAAATACCTGCAAGCTCGTTTACCATTAACGAAATACCCGTTACCCCGCCATCAATAAAGCTGTTTGGCATTAAAAAACCCCTAAGTCCAAAGGCTGCCGAAACAACCCCTAAAAGAAGATAGAAGAAATCCCAAATCTCGTGGATCACCTCCACTTCCAGATTTTTTACGCGTTTGTCGAAAGGCTCCGTAACCTGGGACGGTTTCCGGTGCTTTTGACGGTTTTTTACTACGTTTACTATTATATTCTTAAAGAATGGATTCAAAAGTTCTTCTTTTTGTTAATGATGCAGCCAAAGTTAAACTTATTCCCCCTAATAGGAAACCTTAGATAATACAATAAAAAAAGCCGAAGCAAAAAACTTCGGCCTTTTAAAAACTGGTGGGCGATGAGGGGTTCGAACCCCCGACCCCCTCGGTGTAAACGAGGTGCTCTGAACCAGCTGAGCTAATCGCCCTCATTGTTTAGAGGATGCAAATATAAGTTAGTTTTTAATTCCCGCAAACATTTATTTAAAAAATATCACAAAACTTCGGCCACCACAAAAGTACTTCCGCCTACAAACACTAAGTCCTGAGGCAGTGCGGCTTTTAAAGCAGCTTCGTAAGCTTTTGATACAGAAATATATTCCTGGCCAATCAACCCAAAACCCCTTGCCCGAGATAGTAAAAGGGAAGCATCCAAACCGCGGGGGATATTCGGTCTGCAGAAATAATAGATAGCATCTTTCGGAAAAAGGGGCAATATGGAAGCCAAATCCTTATCATTTACAACCCCCAGTATAATGTGAAGGTTCTGAAAATCTTCGCTCGCAAGCTGATCCAAGACTATTTGCAGACCTTCCCTATTGTGGGCCGTATCGCAAATCACCTTTGGCGCCTGTCCTAAAATCTGCCATCGTCCCATCAATCCCGTATTTTTAACGGTATTCATTAAGCCTTTTTGAATATTTTCTTCTGAAATATTCCAGCCTTTTTTTTGAAGCATTCGCAGGATGGAAATTACGGTCCTTATGTTTTTCTGCTGATAGGAACCTTTCAAATCTGAAGAATAGGTAGAAGCATCATTCATTTCGGCAAAAACAATTGGAGCGTTTCTTTCTAAAGCAATTTCCTCAAAGACCCGCTTCGTTTCCGGCGAGGTTTCTCCAATAATAACGGGCACCCGATCCTTAATTATTCCAGCTTTTTCTACTGCAACTTTTTCCAAGGTATCTCCCAAAAACTGGGTGTGATCCAAACCTATATTGGTAATTACCGAAACTTCGGGAGCTATGATATTGGTGCTGTCCAGTCTACCGCCCATGCCTACTTCAACAATGGCGATATCCACATTTTCACTTCTGAAATATTCAAACGCCAAACCTACGGTCATTTCAAAAAAAGAGAGTTGATTGCTCTCAAAAAAAGGCCTGTGGTTTTGAACAAAGTTTGAAACGTATTGTTCTGAAATCATTTGCCCATTAATCTTTATCCGCTCCCTAAAATCCTTTAAGTGCGGAGATGTATATAACCCGGTTTTATAGCCCGCTTCTTGAAAAACAGAAGCCAGCATATGGCTAGTACTACCTTTGCCATTGGTGCCGGCTACGTGAATACTTTTAAAACTCTTTTCGGGATTCTTTAAATACTTGGCAAGATTGAGGGTTGCGGCCAAATCTGCTTTATAGGCAGACTGCCCCACCCTTTGGTACATGGGCAGCTGTGCAAAAAGCCACGCGATGGTTTCTGAATAGTTAATGGCGGAAATTGTTAATATTATTTTTGACTTTTCTTTTTTGTAATCCTTGGCTATAATAATAGGCAGGGCACTAGAAAAGCATTCTTGCTTAAGGGTTAAAGATAAATAAAAAACGAGATTTTTTTAAGAGCAATCTACTACTGCGAGAGGCTGAACCTATAAATAATTTTACCTATTTGTTTGGCGGGGGCTTTATCATCAGAATTAAACTTTGTGGCTAAAGCGGCTCTTTTTGCAGGCTCCAATAAACAACGGGAGTTGTTGGTTGTTCCGCGCACACCGGGGGTTGCGCTAATCACTCTTCCACTGCGGTCCACTTCTATGCTAACCACAACCGTTCCAGCCTCGTTGCAATCCTGTACAAACTTTTCCTTATTCAGCGCTTTTCTTCCACCGAGTAAATAATTACCATCGCCATCCAAACCTTTGCCGGTGCCGTAATACGCACTTGCGTTGGGATCGCCCTCGGGGCTTCCCTTGTCACCCGGGTTTTTATCGTCGCCCTCGCCTCCTTTTGCGGTTCCGTCACTTTTTGGGCCGTTCAAAATGCTTGAAAGGGCATCAGTTGTTGATTTATCTGGTTTTGGATCGGGTTTTTTTACTTCTTTTTTAGGCTGTTCCTTTACCGGGGTTTCAGTTTGCTCTTTTTTGGGTTTTTCCTTTTTAATTACTGGCGCATCTTCATTGTCTTGTGTAACAACTTCTTCCTTAATCTCAGACTTGGGCTGTGAAACCGGTTGAGCTGTGGTTTTTTGTGGTGCGGACTGAATTTTTTCAGTGGGTTGTATATTTCCACTACCAGTATCGGTAGTGCCAAAATTTACCGCTATGCCCTGCTCCAAAGGCGGATCCATATATTTCATCCCCACATAAAACAAAAGAATAAGAATGATTACATGCACGATTACCGTGATGGTCATACTTTTTCGTTTATGTTCTGTATCTAATAAATTCAAGATTTAAAATTTAAGATTCAAAATTTTGGGTTTTGGGGTTTTGAGTTTCAAGTTTCAGGTTTCGGGTTTCAGGTTAAAATTTGTGAAGTTTATAAAATCAAAATACTTTTTCAAAAAAACCATTTTCAAAATCTGGGCACGCGCTAAATCGCGAGCCTACTGATATTGCAAACCTTAATTAGGCCTAACGGCGAGCACCACTTTAAAATTGTTGCGGTTTGCAATATCCATCACAAAAACGGCATCTTCAATGGGCACTCCCTCTTCGGCGCGTAGAATGATGGTAGGCTCTTCCTGCCCCGCGAGCGTTTTTTTCAATTCGCTCTCTATGCTGTATTCGCTTACTCGCTCCTTATCTACGTAATAAGCCCCGTCTTTTGTAATACTCACGGAAGCTTTTTGCACATTTGACGTTTTCCCCTTTGCTTTCGGAAGTATCAAATCCAAAGCATCGGGCGTTATCGCTGGCGAAGTGAGCAGGAAAAACACCAATAACAGAAACACAATGTCTGTCATGGAACTCATGCTGAACTCGGCGCTTACTTTATTTCTTCCTCTTAAGTTCATTAAGCAGGTTCATTTAAAATGTCAAGGAAATCAACAGCCGTGGCTTCCATTTGGTGTACCACTTTATCTGTCTTTACAACCAAATGGTTGTAGCCCATATAGGCAATAATACCCACAATCAAACCTGCAACCGTCGTAGTCATTGCCGTGTAAATACCTTCGGCAAGACTTCCCATTTCGGCCTGGCCGCTACTGGTGGCTAGTTGATGGAAAGCCAAGACCATCCCGATTACGGTTCCTAAGAAACCAATCATAGGGGCTGCTCCCGCTATAGTTGCTAAAACACTTACGTTTTTTTCGAGTCTGTACACTTCCAAACGCCCTGCATTTTCAATGGCAGTGTTTATGTCTTCCAAAGGACTTCCTATTCGGGAAATTCCTTTTTCGGTCAAATGTGAAACCGGTGTATTATTCTGCGCGCATAACACTTTTGCAGCTTGGATATTTCCTTTAGCAACATGGTCTCGTATTTGGTTCATAAAGTTGCTGTCCATTTTGGAAGCAGCTTTAATGGCAAATAAACGTTCAAAATAAATATACACAGCAACAAACAACAGTACAAAAAGTACCATTATTATTATTTGTCCTGCCACTCCTCCATTTAAAAGGAGGTCCATTATGGATAGCGTTTTTTCTTCAGAAATTGGTTCAAGATCCTGTGCTACCTCTGCACCCTCTTGAATAAAGAAGTTTAACATAAAAAAGGTTTTGTTTTAGTGAATAACGGTATAAGATTTCAGAAATTGTTAGGCATTGTGAAATAGCACTCTTTCTATTAAAAGGAATACCCCCGCACCAGCTATAAACCCTATGAATGCGAGCCAGGTAATCTTTTTAAGATACCAGATAAAGTCTATACGCTCCATACCCATTGCGGCCACACCGGCTGCGGAACCTATGATAAGCATACTTCCACCCGTTCCGGCCGAGTAGGCTATAAAATGCCATAAAACGGAGTCCATCGGCAGGTCGTACATTCCCATAGATGCGGCTACCAGCGGCACATTGTCTATTATTGCGGATAAAATACCCAGCAAAATAACCACCACGTCCTGATTTGGTATGGCATTCTGCAATACTTCGGCCAGATAGCGCAAGGTTCCTACCTCTTCCCCATTTACAACGCCATATACAAGACTTTCCAATCCTGCAACTGCCATCAAAATACCGAGGAAGAAAAGGATACTCGAAATTTCAATACGTGATAGCGCTTTGTGTGCGGAATACAGGTGTCTTCTTTCCTTGCTGAAATCTTCTTCGGGATGGATATATTCCGAAACAAGCCATACCACACCCAATGCGAGCATCATCCCCATATAGGGCGGAAGATGCGTCAAGGTCTTGAATACCGGTACGGAAACAATCATTCCCAACCCCAAAAAGAGCATCGTTCTACTACTTAAAAGAGCCTCCTCTGCTTTGTCCTCACGGGCATCTACATCTATCATTCCGCGGAAGGCGGGCATATAGCTGGCAATAACGAAAGGCAACGCAAAACAAACGATGGACGGTATCACCACATATTCAATAAGGCCTGCCGCAGATACTTTTTTCGCAATCCATAACATGGTTGTTGTAACATCGCCAATTGGAGACCAAGCGCCACCGGCATTTGCCGCAATAACTACCATAGCCGCATACCATAAACGGTCCTCTCTTCGGTGAATCAATTTTCTTAATAGTGTAATCAATACGATGGTTGCGGTAAGGTTATCAATAATTGCCGAAAGGAAGAACGCCAATATCCCGATAATCCATAGAAGCTTTCGCTTGCTTTTGGTTTTCACGGCACTCTTTAATACTTCAAAACCGCGATGAAGGTCAATAATCTCCACAATGGTCATCGCTCCAATTAGGAAAATAAGGATTTCGGCGGTTTTCCCCAAATGGTGAAGCAAGGTACCTTCAAAACCTTCCATGGCGTGTTCGCCGCCAGAAAGAAAATTGAACGCCTGCTCTTCTGTATTTATTACATCAAACCATCCGCTGGTAAAACCAATTGCCAAAACTGCCCAAATAAGCGATGCCATTATAAGTGCCGGGACCGTTTTGTCCAGTTTTAAAGGGTGTTCCAAAGTGATGGAAAGATATCCTATTACAAAGATTAAAATGATTATTGATTCCATAATAAATGCTGATTGTTGAAAATTATAATAGTTGCTTTAAAGCTATTTCAAAAGCGGTTTTGCTAATGTTAGTTTTTGTACTGTTGTTATCAAATATATTTTGAATTGCGTTTTTAATCGTGATTGAGGTATCGTTAAAAATAGCCTCATCCGTCATCTGAACTTTACGCTCCATAAAATATGCAAAAACACGGGCCATCCCGCAATTACTTATAAAATCTGGTATCAAACTTACGCGCTCATCGGTAAATTCCATAATGGGTCCAAAGAAAATTTCCTTATCGGCAAAGGGAACATTGGCTCCACAACTTATTACCTCAAGGCCGGTTTCTATCATTTGCGAAATCTGTTCTTTAGTAATCAAGCGCGATGCGGCGCAGGGCGCAAAAATTTCCGTTTCCAGTTTCCAGATTTTTTCATTTATTTCATCAAAAGGAATCATCTTATCGGCAACCAAGGTATTGCCATCCTTTTTAAGAAAAAGTTGTTTGATCTCTTCAAAAGAAAAACCGTCCTTATCGATTATTCCGCCGTCGCGATCAATTATGCCCACAACCTTGGCGCCCATTTGCGAAAGATAGTATGCCGCGGCTGCCCCCACATTTCCGAAACCTTGCACGATGGCGCGTTTACCTTTTACATTGCCGCCGTAAATATCGTAATAATGGCGCACGGCTTCTGCCACGCCATAGCCTGTAATCATATCGGCCACGGTATATTTTCTGGAAACATCTGGTGAAAAATTCACGTTCTCCAAAACTTTTATAACACCTTGGCGCAACTGCCCAATTCTGTTGATTTTATCTGCTTCCGTTGGGGAAAAATGTCCGTTAAAAACGCCTTCCTGCGGGTGCCAAACAGCACTCTGCTCCGTCATCGGGATTACTTCGTGTATTTCATCAACATTCAGATCGCCGCCGGTGCCGTAATAGGCTTTCAGCAAAGGCGAAACTGCCTTAAACCAGCGTTCCAAAACACCTTTTTTTCGAGGATCGGAAGGATCAAAGTTGATACCGCTTTTGGCTCCACCAATTGCGGGCCCGGCCACGGTAAACTTCACTTCCATTGTTTTGGCAAGCGAGAGCACTTCATTGGCATCAAGCCCTTTTCGCATACGCGTTCCGCCCCCCGCAGCACCGCCGCGCAAGGAGTTTATGACCGTCCAGCCTTCGGCCTCGGTTTCGGGATCATTCCAATGAAAAACTATTTCGGGATCTTTTTCTTCGTACTTTTTGAGTAATTCCTTCATTAAATGTGGAGAGTTAAGGCACTGCTTCGCTAAGCTCCGTAGTGTGAGGACAAATATAAAAAACTTGTGAGGGTTTAGATTTATTTTAAGTGAAATTTATGGATAGAATATTTTCCCCGAGGAATGATTTTTTGAAGCTCCCGTAACGCTGGCCAAACAATTCACCTCACCTCGAAGTTTCAGTACGCCCAAAAGTCCAAAAATCAGGGCCTCTTTGTATTCTACGATGTCAGAGGAAGGAATAACAACCTCAACCGAAGCGAGCTTTTTCAATCTTTCAATCAAAAAAGAATTGTACGCCCCGCCTCCAGTGATTAAAACGGAAGCACTTGTACTGAGCGAAGTCGAAGTATCTGAAAATTGATGGGCAAGTTGCACGGCAATATGTTCCGTAAACGTCCGCAACACGTCTTCTGAAGAATTATTGTAAGTATCCAGAAGTGGAAAAATGTGTTCTTTTACCCATTCCAAACCCAAGGATTTCGGCGGTTTTTCAGCATAAAAAGAAAGCGTGTTCAATTTTTGAAGCAATTCTTCATTCACTTTTCCCGAAGCGGCCAGTTTTCCAGCTTCGTCAAAATCCTGCCCGAGTTTTTCGGCATAATGATTTAAAACAATATTCACTGGGCAGATATCATACGCAATCTGTTCGCCGTTTTTTTCAAAAGAACAATTTGCAAAACCGCCCAGATTCAAACAATAATCGTATTCCGAAAAAAGCAACTTATCTCCTATGGGCACCAGCGGCGCGCCCTGTCCGCCTAACTCCACATCCTGCACCCTAAAATCGCAGACCACGGTTTGGCCGAGCATTTTTGAAATGCGTGGCAGATTGCCTATCTGATACGTAAATCCCCTTTCGGGCTGGTGCAAAATGGTATGACCGTGGCTGCAGACCGCGTCAATTTCCTGCACATTGTTTTTTCTAATGAATTTTGAAATTTCCTCGGAAAGCCTTTCGGTATATTTAAAATCGAGGCGCTCCAGCTTTTCTTCGGAATAATTAATGGCATCGCGCAGCTCGTCCTTCCAAAATGAAGAATACGGTACGGTTTCAGCAGTGATGATTTCAAACTTCCATTGTGCTTCGGAATACGTAAAAACAATTTCCGCCAAATCAATCCCATCCAGCGAAGTGCCGCTCATTACGCCAACAATATGATATTTCTGTTTTTTCAAATAATTTTAATTTACAGATATGAAAGATACATTTGAAAAGCTTGAAATCCCAAATTACAAGCACCAAATTCCAAAACATTTTTTTTTGGAATTTGGAATTTGGAATTTGGGGTTTGGTGCCTTTTGTTTTTTGGAATTTGGAATTTGGAATTTGGTGCTTTTTGTTTTTTGGAATTTGGAATTTGGAATTTGGTGCTTCTTTATTATTTGGGTTTTGGGATTTGCTTTATTTTTAAAGTACATTTGCAATTCTTTAAAATGAACCTTTTTCAAAAATAAAGCCTATGGATTTCAGTCTATCCGAAGAACAGTTAATGATTCGCGATGCCGCTCGCGATTTTGCCCGAACAGAGTTGCTTCCGGGCGTTATAGAACGTGATAACCACCAAAAATTCCCCACTGAACAAGTCAAGAAAATGGGCGAGCTCGGATTCCTGGGAATGATGGTTGACCCCAAATATGGGGGCGGTGGGATGGATACCGTTAGTTATGTGCTGGTAATGGAAGAGCTTAGTAAAATTGACGCTTCCTGCTCCGTTATCGTTTCGGTGAACAATTCATTGGTATGTTATGGCCTGCAAGCCTATGGCAGCGAGGACCAAAAGCAAAAATACCTTACCAAGCTGGCAACTGGTGAAAAACTTGGCGCCTTCTGTTTAAGTGAGCCTGAAGCGGGCAGCGATGCCACTTCGCAAAAAACAACTGCCATTGACAAAGGCGACCACTACATTCTGAACGGTACCAAAAACTGGATTACCAATGGTGGAACCGCAGATTATTATTTGGTAATCGCGCAGACCGATAAGGAGAAAAAACACAAGGGCATCAATGCATTTATAGTTGAAAAAGGCTGGGAAGGTTTTGAAATTGGCCCAAAGGAAGACAAGCTTGGTATCCGCGGGAGCGATACACATTCCTTGATTTTTAATGACGTAAAAGTTCCGAAGGAAAACAGAATTGGTGAAGACGGCTTCGGTTTCAAGTTTGCGATGAAGACACTTTCCGGCGGAAGAATAGGCATCGCCGCCCAAGCTTTGGGGATTGCCGCGGGAGCTTACGATCTTGCCCGTGAATATTCCAAGGTGCGCAAAGCTTTTGGCACCGAAATATGCAACCACCAGGCCATCGCCTTCAAGCTTGCAGATATGCATACCAGCATTGAAGCAGCCCGCCACTTGGTAATGAAAGCGGCTTGGGACAAGGATAACGGCAACAACTACGATATGAGCGGCGCGATGGCGAAACTGTACGCCAGCCAAGTAGCCATGGACGTAACCGTGGAAGCGGTACAGGTTCACGGCGGAAATGGCTATGTTAAGGAATATCACGTGGAACGCTTGATGCGTGATGCAAAAATTACCCAAATTTATGAAGGAACCTCAGAAATACAGAAGATTGTTATTTCTCGAGGGCTTTTGAGGGATTGATAGGTGTTAGACATTATAAAAAATAACCCTTCCAGTGTTTTGAACGTTGGAAGGGTTAATTATTTGTAGAATATTGTATCTAAGAGATAATTTCGCTCTGCTTATAAGAAGAAATTCCAAACCAATCCAAACCGCAAAACCGCATCGCGATACGGATAACCCGGTGCGGCAAAATATTCGTTCTTTCCGCCGAAGAGTGCGGTAAAGTTTTCATAAATAAAGTAAATACGCGTCTGCCGTATCTTAGCGTTGAAGAAAATATCTACTAACGGAAAACCGCCCAATTCCTGCTCGTTCTGCACATAAAATTCCGCGAGTACAGGGTCGTAAGCGTTCATATTGTATTTGGTGAAATATTTAAAGCCCACCCCCGTCTGTAAAAACAGGGCGCGTTTAAACCAGTGGTCCTCAAAATAAAGTGTGTTTCTAGTAATAATTTGCGGCACGTTAAAAACCGTTTCGCCACTCAACACCTGCTGGTACATCACGGTATTTTCCAATCCGAAATGCCCAAATTTAAATTCTTTTTCAACCTTTACTTTTAAATAATCTACTCGTTCCGAAGCCTGCAATGGCGAAGGTGTGCTGTCGTTTTCCTTTATTCCAAAGTAGGCATAATCGTCAATTCCAGTATAGCTTACATACGCATTTCCAAATTTTTTGGTGTTTATTTGAAATTTCAGTTCCTGGGTTTTTACATTATTCAGCTCGGTCTTCCAATTGTAATTTTGGTAATCACTTTGGTACAGCAAAAAGTTGAAATTGGGCGCCACCGAATGTACGGTTATGGAAGCTTCCGCATAATAATCTTCATTCAAATCAAAAGAGGCGGCTCCTTGCAGATAATTTCCATCATAATCGCCGGCCACGTTTATTGCCCCTTTTCCGCGGAGTTTAAAGCCTCGGTATTCCTTTTCATACGCAGCACCCGCTTCAATAATATTCCCCTTTATTCTATTCGGGATGCGCTGTTCGTCTAAAATCAATACCGAATTGTAGCCGTAGTTAAAATCATTATAGCCCGCCCAAGCCGTAATTTTTCCGAGAAGCGAGTTGTTAAAATCGGCATACGCCTTTACGTTGAAATCTTCAAGTTTCGTTTTGGTAAATAAATCAGTTGCTTCATACGAAGGCCCAAATTCTGCAAATGACGTGGTTTGGTTGTATCGGAAAAACTTATCCTCATAGCTCAACACATTCCCAAGCGTTAAAACTGAATAGCCCGTACTGTCGCGCTGGGCAAACAATTCGTAATAATGATCGCCGTAAAAACGGAGCCCCTCCAGTTTGTTTTCGGCATTTTCAAATTTTACGTCCAACCTGCCACGGTCACTAAATTCGGGGTCATCATTTATAAAAAGTTGCAGGGAATTATCGGTCAACCCACCATTTTCCTGGTTCAAAATATCCTGGGCGGCAACGTGGGCGCGGGCAACGTAGCGCTTGTTCTTGGTGTGGTAATTTGCGGTAAAGAGAAAATTGCCCGTACTCGTTAAAATATGCTGATACTTTCCGAGCGAGCGAACGCCTTTATAGCCAATGGAAAAATTAAACTGCGGCGAGGTATTCACCGTAAAAAAAGCATCCAGCTGCTGCCCCTGCTCGTAGGCAGTTTTAAAGTAGAGTTCCGTTAATGGCGTGGGCACATTAAAATAATTTACATCTTCAATTTCCTTATAATTGAAATGATGCGACTGCGCCACAAAGAGCGGCTTTAAGTGCAACCTATCAAAAGAATAGGCAAGCGAATTGTACGTCTGCCCTACGTTTGAAAATTGGAGCAATTCAAAATTGTCGCGTCGCAGGTAATTGAATCTATATTTTTTCTTGATGGAAAGAGTGGTATCCACAAAGGTAGTGTCGCGCGCGGTTGAAATGATTTTGTAATAATCAATGGGCGGCTTTTCCTTTGTTGCGAAAGGGGTTTGCGAAAACACGGTTGCCGAGGTACAAACCAAAAAGAAGAGCAAAAACAATTTTTTCATCTACTGTGTTTCTATTGGGCAAAATAACGAAAAATATGTTCCAACTATTGGGTAAATTCCAAATTTCAAATTCCAAATTTCAAATAAATTCCAAACTACAAGCCGCAAATTCCAAATTTTCAAAGTTTAGTTTTGGGATTTGGGATTTGGGATTTGGGATTTGGGATTTGGGATTTGGGATTTGGGATTTGGGATTTGGGATTTGGGATTTGGGATTTGGGATTTGGGATTTGGGATTTGGGATTTGGGATTCAGGATTTGGGATTTAGGATTTGGGATTTGGGATTTGCTTTTCCTTTGGATTTTAAACATTTGGTGCTTTTTTTCTGAATGTGTTATTGAATTATTGAACACTTTTTAAACATCCTTTTCAGTAACTCAATAACTTAGTAACTTTGCACCGTGTTAAAGCTCAAAATCAATCAAAACCTAATAGAATGCGGCACCGATGAAGCCGGTCGCGGTTGTCTGGCCGGACCCGTTACGGCCGCCGCGGTAATTCTTCCCGATGGGTTTCGGCATCCATTCCTAAATGACAGCAAGCAGCTTCCCGAAAAAAAACGGTTGGAACTGAGAGCTATTATTGAGCGCGAGGCCATCTGCTTTAAAGTGGTCCATGTAATGATGGACGAGATTGATAAAATCAACATTTTGAACGCTTCCATTTTGGGAATGCACCGCGCCATTAAAGGGCTCTCCTGTCCGCCCCAGTTTATTGCCGTTGACGGCAACCGCTTTAAGCCGTTTCAAAAAACTCCCTTTGAATGTGTGGTAAAAGGCGATGGAAAATTTCTGCATATTGCCGCTGCCTCCATTTTGGCAAAAACCTATCGGGACGAATATATGGCGGAGCTTCACCAGAAGTTTCCGCAGTACAATTGGAAGCAGAACAAAGGCTATCCCACCCTGGAACACCGTGAAGCCATACGCAATCACGGGACCACAACCTTTCACAGAAAAAGTTTCAGATTGCTTCCCGAACAAATAGCGATTGATTTCTATAAATAATTGATGTAATCAGAATTTGATTTTAGATTAAGTATTAAAATTCCAAAGGCTCCATCCGAACGTGCCGAACTCTTAAAATTCGGATTTCGTTGGAAGCAATCTGATAAGCAACGCGATAATTGTGTAGTTCAAAAGCGCGAAAAGAACCATCATTATTGAGTTTATATTTGTCAGCGGGAAATTTTTTGGGATTGTTAGGTAAATTTTCAGCGGTATCGAGAATGTCATTTATTATTTTTTTGGCAGATTCCAAAGAATGCTCTCGGATATATTCAAAAATCTGCTTTAACTGGCCCAATGTCTTTTTGCGCCAAACAACATTTACCATTCTTGCGCGATTTTTTTGGCCTGTTCCTGGGTATAAAAATCACCTTTTTCAATATCTGCAACCGCTTCCTCAATTTCCTTATTATATTGGGCCACGCTCACTCGCTCCAAGCTCGTAAGCTGTTTTCTATATTCCAACATGTTTTTGATAATCTCCAAAAAGGCAGGATCAGTTACTGACTCCAGTTCCTTTTGTATCCATTTTCTCTCCTCCGTCAAATTCATAATTAGCTGCTTTGTTTTTATAAATATACTGAAAAAATCATTCCCTGTAATTTTTCAGTTCTATGGAATCCAAGAATTTTCAGTCTCCATTTTTTACACTGAAGAACCAAATGCAAAAGACAACTGTTGAAAACCCGTCAATAAACTATTTCAACTAAGCATAGAACCATCGCTTTTCCTTGCTACTTTTGTGTCATGGGAAAAATTCTGGGGAAACTTTTAGCACTTTTACTTTTTGTGCCAATGCTTTTGGGGGTTTTTGGAAGTTGCGATAAAACACCTCCAAAAACGGGCACTTTGATGGATTTTGTTCCCGAAGGAGCTTCGGTGGTTTTTAAGATTTCAAACTTTGAAAATCTGCAGGCCGATATCGAGGCCAATTCCCTGCTTTCAAAATTTGAAAAGACCGCCCCCTATTCCTTTTTTGCCGAAAAGAAAGCCCTACTGAAAAACCTGCATCCCGCCTCGCAGAGCTTGCTGTGCATTAATAAAGTGAACGATTCCACTTCGGCTTATACCTTTATCTCCAAGCAGACAAAAAACCTTTTCCAGCCGGATTCGTTAAAAAATAAGACCATTGAAACCTTGCAATTTGACAAGCAATCATTCCAAAGAATAACGGTTGATCGGGGCCTGCCTGCCGCAGGTACGGAAATTGCCTATTCCGCAATCATTGATAGCGTTTTCGTGCTTTCCTCTTCGCAACAGATTTTGCAGGATATCCTAAAAGGAAGAACCGAACGGGACGAAACTTTCAAAAAAGTGTTCAACCTACCTTCGTCAAACGGTTTTACTGCTTTACTGCGCGGCAATACAATTGCGCTTAACGATTCCACAAAAATAAATTTCACGTCATGGAGCGCGCTTGACGTGGCGATAGCGCCCGAATCCTTTACCGCCATTGGCATAACGCTCGCCACGGACACCATCCCGCAATTGCTGAATGTTTTTGAGGGCCAAGTGCCGCAGCAGAACGATGTGGCCGCCCTCGTGCCAACGGACGCGCTGGGCGCTGTGAGCTTTACTTTTAACGACGCCGAAACATTTCAAAAGAAATTACGAAATTTTAGAGGTGAAAAAGAAACCGTAAAAACCACCGGGATTTTCGGTTCGGTAAGCGAAGTGGGAAATATCCAGCTTAAAAATGGGAACGCAATTTTTATAAAAAGCATCGATGCTTCGCTGACCAATGATGCTTTGGCGCGCTATCTCACTTCCCAAAATATCTTCCGGGAAATTGAGATCAGCAGCTTTGGCGAGCCGCAATTATTTAAGCAAACCTTTTCGCCCCTCATAAATTCCGAAACGGCAAACTACGTCTTCCAGCTTGAAAACTTCTTCGTTTTTACCGAAAACGAAAGCACTGCCGAAGAACTGATCAGTTCCTTCCAAAATAATAATACGCTGAAAAACACTTCCTATTTTGAAAACACCGCCAAAGATTTGAGCACGGCATCCTCGCTTTTAATCTATAAAATGCAGGGAGCGTTTTCAGAAGCCATTTCAGGGTTTTTCAATTCGAATAGCGGTGCGGACATCAAAAATATTTCTTTTGGGGAATTTCCGCTGGCGGCGCTGCAATTCAGCTTCGACAGAAATTTTGCGCACCTAACCCTCAGCTGCAAAGAGGCGGGCACCACCGCAAAAAGCGTGTCGGGCAAGGTTTCGGAAAAATTCAATATAAGCCTGGACAGCCCTCTTTTAAACGCCCCACAATTGATAGAAAGCAACAATGGCAGCAGCAATGTGGCCGTTCAGGATATTGCCAATACCCTCTATTTTATTTCGGGAAGCGGAAAAATTCTTTGGACAAAAAAATTGGGCGCCCCCATTTTGGGGAAAATTGAAACGTTGGAAATTGCGGGCGGCGGCAACAAACAGATTGCCTTCTCCACTTCGGATGCATTCTATATTTTGGACAGAAATGGGAAGGACGCCAAAGGATTTCCCATAAAATTTAGGGATAAGGTAACCCAGCCCCTTTCGGTTTTTGATTACGACAACAATAGGAATTATCGTTTCGTGATCGTCCAGGGGAAAGAGGTGTTAATGTATGACAAAAACGGAAAGGCCGTAAAAGGTTTCGGTTTCAACAGAGCGAAGAGCAACATTGTGCAGTCGCCCGTGCACATCAGGATGGGCAATAAAGATTATATAGTAGTTGCCGAGGAAAACGGCAAACTGAATATTTTGAGCCGCGTGGGCAAACCGAGGGTTTCGGTTTCAAAAAGTTTTAATTTTTCTGAAATTCCCGTTGCCGAGGAAGACAATACTTTTGTGGTAATCACAAAGGAAAATACAAAAGAGCGCATTTCGCAGGATGGAAAGGTTTCTTCCCAAAAACTGAATGTGGGCAGCAATTATTGGTTCGCCATTTTGGGCAATACGAAGGTTACCTTGGACGACAACCTTTTGCGAATTAATGGAAAACTGGCTGAATTGCCATTGGGGCTTTACACCAAACCGGAAATTTTCAACATAAATAGAAATAGCTACATTGCCATAACCGAAACCCAAGAAAAAAAGGTCTATATTTTTGATAAAAATGGCGAGCTTCTGAATGGGTTTCCCGTTTATGGCA
The DNA here is from genome assembly GCF_000952855.1 of Aequorivita vladivostokensis. Taxonomy (GTDB): domain Bacteria; phylum Bacteroidota; class Bacteroidia; order Flavobacteriales; family Flavobacteriaceae; genus Aequorivita; species Aequorivita vladivostokensis. Next base: position 50,992 of record NZ_JSVU01000008.1, read on the forward strand.
CCTCTGCGGCTTCAATGGGAGCGGCAAGTCCAAAAAATCTTGTGGTGAAAGGCGACGCCAAAAATGTGGTGTATTACGGCATCAATTAATCGATAACAAATTTATTAGTCACCAAATTCTTGATTTGGTTCACGGAATTTGCGTAAATTTAAATCGCAAACCAACCTTTTTGAACTTTATGAGAGCGCTCCTCTGCCTCTTTTTTTTGCTATTGGCTAACATTGCTTTTGGCCAAAACGAATTGCGCGAAAAAAAACCTTCGCAGCGCGATTCCTTGATTCTTGCCGATTATAAAAAAAAGGTTTCACAATCCATCAACGCAAACCCGGATAGTGCATTAATTTATATTAAACAATTTCGAAAATTTAGCTCCCAAAACAACTATCTGGTTAGTCTCACGGAAGCCGACTACCTCTATGCGCACTATTTCCGAAGAATACAAAAACCCGATTCTGCCCTGTTTTATTTCAAAAAGCAGATTGACGCCGCAAAGAAAATTGATTATTTCCGCGGTATGGCCCAAGGATACAATGGACTTTGCAGAACCTATTATTTAATCGGGGAAATTGAAAACTCCATCAATGCCGGAAACCAGGCGCTTAGATATGTGCAAAAAATTGACGATCCCGGGAATTTTATTTTGGCCGACACCCGAAACGCTTTGGCAATCGCCTATTCCCGTCAGAATAAAATGGAAACTGCCATCGCGCATTTGCTGGCTGTAGATTCCCTTCACAAAAAACAACCCATCCGCGAAGACATAATTGCCGCCGCCTACCAAAGTTTGGGCAATATCTACCTCCAGCTTAAAGACTATAACGCCGCCGAAACATATTACTTAAAAGCCAATAGAGAATTCGAAAAAATTCCCGGAGCGGGTGATTTTTATTTTCACACTACCAATGTTTTTTTGGGACAGGTTTATTATCATAAAGGGCAGTTGGAAAAAGCGGACAATATTCTTTCAAAAACACTTCTTTTTTATGAAAAAATAAAGGACGAAAGAACTGTTGCAGAAATAAACAATTATCTGGGACTAATAAATCTGGACAAAGGAAACCTCAACCAAGCAGAAGCCCACTTGCTGACCGCCTTTAATTTTCAACAAAAAAATGAATACTCGCTAGAGGCAGCCCAATCTGCACTGCAACTTGGAAAGCTTAACATTCAAAGAGAAAACCCCGCTGCGGCCATTGAATTTTTGGAAAATGCACTTGCCTTCAACACTAGCATAAAGAATGGAATGATAACCCAAAAAGCCCACTCTCTTTTGGCAGAAGCTTATGCGCTGCAAGGAAATTATAAAGCTGCGTTTACAAATTCCCAAGTCGCAAAAAAGATAAATGATTCTATCCAATTGGTCGAGATTGCTGAAAAAATCAAGGAGATAGAGGGAATTTACCAAACCGAAAGCAGGGATCGGGAAATTGCCCTACTGACCACCAAAAATGAACTTGCCGAACAACAAAAAAGAAACCAGCGCAATATGCTTTGGGGCGTTCTGGCCCTTATAGGCATTGCGGCCATTTTCCTGTTTTTTCAGTTTAAAAACCGACGGAAAACCACCAAAAAACTGCAGGAACTTGATACCGCAAAGAATACCTTCTTCGCAAATATTTCACACGAATTCCGAACGCCGCTTACCTTGATAAATGGTCCAATTGAAGATCAACTGGCTTCAGACCGACTGTCGCCGTCGGAAAGAAAAAATTTAAGGGCAGCACTTAGAAATTCACAACGGCTAAAGGACTTGGTAGATCAGCTCTTGGCATTGGCAAAATTGGAAAGCGGAAATTTAAAATTAAATATTCAGTGTACCAACTTGCCCGATTTCTTGATAGCGCACGCCGAAGCTTTTACCTTTAGCTGCAGTGAAAAGCATATAGATCTTTCCATAGCGGTGCCGAATGATGAAAAAGAAGATTGGTTTGATCAGGACATTTTGGAAAAAATACTTTATAATTTAATGGGCAATGCAATAAAGTACACCCCTGAAAATGGTTCAATAACTTTAAAGGGAAGTAGACTGGACGGCAAATATGAGATTTCGGTTGTAAATTCGGGAAGATATATTCCAAAGGACCTGCAGCAAAAGATTTTTAAGCGCTTTTATCAAACCAGTCCTAAAAATCCCGGAACCGGAATAGGGCTTTCCCTCACCAAGGAATTAACCGAAGTGCACCAAGGAACCATAGCGGTAAAAAGTGAAGAGACGGGCTTTACCGCATTTACGGTAACGATCCCCATAAATAAAGATGACTTTGAGGACTATCAGATTCTTTTGGAGTGTGATGAAGACGAAAATTTCACAAACTTTCCAAATGTTGAGACAGTTGAAAAGGAAATCGCGCTACCCGAGGATGCCCCAACTATTTTGATAATTGACGACAGTAAGGACATTCGCGATTATGTAAGCAGTATTTTTGAGACAACCTTTGCCGTACGCACCGCCAGTAATGGCAAAGAAGCCTTTGAAATTGCCATTGAAGTTATTCCAGATATAATAATCAGCGATGTGATGATGCCCGGCGAGGATGGTTTTACCTTTACAAAACACATTAAGGAGCATCAACTTACTTCCCACATTCCCGTTATTCTGCTCACTGCAAAAACCCACGTTACCTCAAAACTCGAGGCGATGGGCATTGGCGCCGACGCCTATATTACCAAGCCTTTTAATAGTCAGTTGCTCAAGGCAACGGTGGAAAACCTTATCGACAACCGGAGAAGGCTCCAGCAACGCTTTGCACAGGAAGTGGTTTTGATGCCAAAGGATATTGCAGTTTCTTCAGCAGATGAGAAATTTTTGGATATGTTGCAAAAGGTTTTGGACAAAAATATAACCGACGCAGGTTTTACTGTTGAAAATTTTGGCAAGGAAATGGGAGTGAGCCGCATGCAACTTCACAGAAAACTAAAAGCATTGACGGGACAATCGGCTTCGGAATTTTTGAAATCGCAGCGTCTTAAACTGGCACTAAAACTTTTAAAGGAAAAAAAGATCACCATTGCCGAAGTGGGCTATACCGTGGGCTTTAACGATCCTTCCTATTTTACCAAATGCTTTAAACAGGAATTTGGCAGTTCGCCCTCGGAATATTTCTCAAGCCGAGACTGACCAAAAAGAGTCATTAAATACAATGTCTGTTACATTTGTTATAAGATTGGTTACAAAATTCACAGTGCTTTATTAGGCGCTGTTCTACTTTTATCACTCCTTTTCCCCGATTATGAAAAAATACAGACAATATTCAGGCGATCTGGAAATTGTTCCGGGAAAACAGATTTTTTTAAACATAAAAAATCTGGCAAAAGGCATATATACCTTAAAAATTATGCTCAATAATAAAGTAATAAAAGAAGTAACCTTTAAAAAGTAAATCATGAAAATAGCTTTAACCATCCTGTTAATTTGCGCAACCGGAATCTGCAACGCCCAATTTTTGGACAAGTTGGGAGACAGAGCCGTCAATGCGGCAGAGCGAACCGTAGAAAGACGCGTGGAACGGGAAACCACCAAGAGCACAGATCGCGTGCTGGATACGATTGTGGATTCTCCCAAAAAGAAAAAAAAGAAAAACAAAAAAAGAAAAAAGAAAACTGCTGGCCGCAATGTGATTGGCGGGGACCCCGTCGATAAAAACACCCCTTCTGAAAATCAGCAAAATGGGGAAGCCATTGTGGAGGAATAAAATTTCAAAAGAAACTTTTTAAAAAAGTGAATGTCTTTTCGGAAAATTATTTACGCTGAAATAACACGCATTGAGATACAAAATTAATATTCAAAACAATAAACCATGATTAAAAAACTCATCGTACCAATTTTATTGCTAATAGCCACTCTTCATATAAACGCACAAAGTGGATGCAGTAAATTTTATCCGTTCCAGGAAGGAACCAAGGCCGAAATAACATCTTACGACAAAAAAGGAAAAACAGCGGCAGTTGTTGACTATATAGTGCTGAACAAGACCCAAACCGCCAATGGGGAAGTGGCTACCATGAAATCATCGGTTAAGGACGAAAAGGGAAAATTGATTGCTGAAACCGAGTATGACGTTACCTGCGATGGCACCAAGATTTCAATTGACTATAACTCTATGGTCAGCCCGATGATAATGGAACAGTTCCAGAATATGGAATATGACATAAGCGGAATCGATCTGGAAATTCCAAACAACCTTTCCGTTGGCCAAGAGCTGCCCGATGCTGAAATGAATATGAAAATTAGCATGGGCGGCATTAATATGAACATGGACCTAACCATTACAAACCGAAAGGTCATTGCCAAGGAAGACGTAACCACTCCAGCAGGAACTTTTAATTGTTTCGTAATTACTTATGATATGACTACCAAGATGGGAATGACCCAAACCAGCAATTCAAAACAATGGATTGCCGAAGGCGTGGGCATGGTGAAACAGGAAGATTATCAGCGAGGGAAGGTGGCATCTAGCAGTGTGCTAACCAAATTTTCAAAATAAACCCCACCCAAATTAAATTTTAAAAACCGAAGTTCAGGCTTCGGTTTTTTCCTTTATTTCGGCCTCAAAGAGGAATAGGAAATTTTTTAACAATTTCATCTTTACTTCCTCCATATCAACCATTGCCTTACCCAATTCCACATTTAAGGAAGTAACCGCCTTGCCCTTTATACCACACGGAATCATATGGTCAAAATAGCCCAGATCGGTATTTACGTTTAAAGCAAATCCGTGCATGGTTACCCACCGGCTTGCCCGCACGCCCATGGCACAGATTTTTCTGGCAAAGGGGGTGCCCACGTCCAGCCAAACCCCGGTTTCTCCCTTGCTGCGCTCCGCTCTTACGTTGTATTCTGCCAAAGTGAGGATGATCATTTCCTCCAGCAACCGCATGTATTTGTGGATATCGGTAAAGAAATTTTCCAGATCGAGTATGGGATATCCCACAATCTGGCCGGGCCCGTGATAGGTGATATCACCACCGCGGTTGATTTTGTAAAAGGTGGCATTTAATGCCTTTAATTTTTCTTCAGAAATAAGCAAATTTTCAATATGTCCGCTTTTTCCTAAGGTATAAACGTGAAGATGTTCGACAAATAAAAGATAATTTGGAGTGACAAGCTCCAAATTATCTTTTTTGTTTTTGCTTTTTATTTGTAGAATATTTCGAAATAGTGATTCTTGAAGATCCCAAATTTCTTGATAATCTTTTAATCCTAAATAATTAACTTCAATATACTTGTTCAAAGATTTTTTTAAATTAACTGCAAATATACCTATTCTTTGATTAGCGTTTTTGTAATTATCTCTCCATCATTAAAAACAACTTTTACATAATACACACCGGTTATAAGTTTACTCAAATCAATTTCTACATTTTTTGCACCTATCATTTTAAAAGATCCAGAACGTTGAATAATACCGTATGGATTAGAAATTTCCCAGCTATACATATTTTCTTCGCTTTTCATATTTAATAAATCAGAAGTTGGGTTTGGATGTAAAATTAGAACCTTTTCTATTTGCGAGTCAAAATTCTCATTGCTTTTGGTTAAGCCATCTTCACTTATAATTGGAGGGACGGTACAGCCTTGAATAAATGCTTTAAAATCGGAGCCTGATTTTGCATTAAAGCCTGGTTTTAAAAAGACCGTAACTCCAGCATCGTATTCTGCTATTGCCCCACTATATATAATATTCGTAGCAGTAATGGTGTTTAATGCCGAATGTTCATCATTTTCTCCTGATAAGACATCTTCAGTTATAGTAAGATCGCTAACGCAAAAAGGTAAATTGGGGATTAGTTGAGGAAACATATATCCATTATTTGTAGAAGATGGAGCGTTTATTATTGAAATTGGATCTGAATTAGCGTTCCAAACATTTGGAGAATTTATAACCCCCCAATAATCATTTTCGATGCTTATAGAATATTCAAGAGTACCAATATCATTATATATAACATAAATTTTCCCATTTTTTGCACGCTGCAAGTTAATTCTATGGTGATCATCAATTAAAGGAAATGAAAAATTGTTTTGAAATGTAAGACCAGCTAATTCTTGTGTAGAAATATTATACATAGCAATACCGCCTTTTCTTATTATATGACCCCCAATAGTAAAATCGGATATGGAAAAATAGATTATATTACTATCTTCAGAAAACTCAGCACTACTTTTACTTCCCAAAGGGTTACTGTAATAAATATTATTGGAAGTAAAATCCAATGGATTGGAAACTTGACCTGTTGAATTATTAAAATCATAAAGGATCCTATCTGCTCCTATTCCATGACGATCTGATCCTAAAATGTATGTGCCATCCGGTGATATTTTGAGATTTGCGTAACTTGCATCGGAAAAACTGCTTATTGTTGGATTATTCATATTAATACCGTTAGAGTCAACTTTATAAGCATAAAAACTATTTTGATAGTTAGTTACCAACCAATAATAAGTTTCATCGTGACCTAGTGTTGAAGTCATTGCTCCAGTGGTATTTGATAAAACAACGTTATTTTTTGAAATAACATTTCCTAAGGCGCTTGACATATTTACTTCCGCATATTGAATTCCAAAACTGAAATATTCACTATAACCAGCTCCAGCTTCACACTCATTAAAACTAGTTGCAATATTTGTGAAAACTAAGTAATTAGTTGCAGAACCCACCTTTGGCAATATTAATGTACCCTGATTCGTTCCTGTACCACCTCCACAATAGCCCTCAACTTCATAGAACATATCAAGCATTGTGTTTGTTCCAGGCGGAATACCAGCAAGATAGTTTCCATTGCTCATCATATTACCATTTTTATCAAAAATTTTAATTCCATTTGTAAAGAAAAGTAACTGACCAGAGCTTCTATCACTTATTGAAGCAGTGCTATATTTACTTATAAAATTATTAAGAGTAGAAAAAGAAAAGCTATTGTTCTGATCAAAAATCCATTTATTTTGACCAAACACCCATGTATCATTTTCACGTTGACCATATATTGGTGAGAATTGAAGCGCAATAGCGATCAATGCCAATAAAATTCTATAATTAAGAGTTCTCATAACATTATATTTTTAGATTAAAGAAAAAAGAGTTATTTATTGGATTCTAGCTTCGTCTCCAAAATCTTAATCCGTTTCTCTTGCTCAATAGTATACAATGTCAATTCCTCTATCTTTTGTAAAAGTATAGCCGTCATCTTACTTAACTTCAAGCCATCCTTTTGAATTTCTTCTGCAGAAGGCACATTAGGCAGGTGAAAATTCAATTTAGTAAAATCTTCAATCTCTTGAAGGGTGGGCATCTGGTAGTCACTCTTTAAAGTTGATTCTCCAGTATAAAATTTTTCAAATACATAATCGGGTGGTACATTTAAATCCACCTTAACTTCTTCTGCATGAATTTTCCCCTTTACGGTTAATTTTTCATCTGGATTGGAAGTTCCTATTCCAACTTTTCCGTTAACATAGGAATTTCCCTGAACAAATAAATCGACTTCAGTTGTTATATTTCCATCAGCAATAATGTTCCCTTCGATAATCGCATTCCCTTGTTTAACGATCAATTTCCCTTCACTAAATCTATAATCGCCAAATCCTCCAATAACAATTCGGGAGTTGGTCTTAGGCATGTGAATAAATGAACCTAAAGTAGGATCATTACTCACCTTAAATATCTCACCATTGTTGTTATCACGCAAACCTAAATAGGTTGTAGATGAACTTGCATAGAATTGGGAACGGTTATTCCCTATTGTTGAGGTTATTCCGCCGTTAGTTGAATTCAAATTATAAATGCTGCCATTCAATCCTATCTGGAAGAGATTTCCAGAAGCAAATTCTGGATTGATTTTAACCGTTCCAGCAAAATTGCTGTTAACATTGACATAAAACTTCTCATTTGTTATAACTGGATTTCCGATTACCAAAGAATTACCTACAAAATTCATGAGTGTGCTCCCACCTCCAAACGGATTATAATGTTCAAATCTTAGGATTGTTCCATTATATCCCTGAGTACTAGCTTTACTTATGAAGTAGCCCTTCGCCGTCCCCTGGGTATAAAATTTAATTGATCCGTCACCAACTACAGGATCCATTTGTGCGTTAAGACTCCCTGCACAAACCAAGATAATAATAAGATAGATTATTCTCATAATTGTAAAAATTTAAGTTAATATATTCTAAAATTAATTTTAAATTTTGATTATAATGTTAATTTTAGGTTAATAAAAAATATATTATCGTTGTTTTACCAATTATATCGTTACATGTACCTCGATGTTAACATAATATTTCATATAGAAATCATTTAAAATTCCACAAAGACCTTTATATTTACCATTCTAAACATTCATAAAAATTTCCTAAAAATGAAAAAAAGTACTTTTAAATCCATTGTGGTTTTATCCATTTCACTTTTGTGGTTTGGAATGAACGCACAAAATTCTTCTAATTTCTGGACGCCGGTCTCAGAAAATTCCGTTGCCACCAAAGCAAAGGAAGCGAGAAGCTCGACTCCAGCTGAATATAAACTTTTCAGCTTAAACACCTCGGCTTTGCAAGCTGCTCTGGCAACTGCACCAGCACGGGCAAACCTAAAAAACTCAACTACTGTTATTGACTTACCAGTAGGCAATGGGGAACTGCAGTCCTTTAGAATTGTGGACGCATCCAATTTTGCACCTGAATTGCAACAAAGACATCCAGATATCCGTTCCTTTGCGGGACAGGGAATCGACGATCCTACGGCCGTAGCAAGATTCAGCACTTCTCCGTATGGAGTCCATGTAATGATTTCATCTGCCACACGCCCAACTGTTTATATAGATCCTTATACTAAGGACAAGCAGCAATACATCAGCTACTCCAGAACAGACCTGCCTCCAGCACTCGAACCTTTCGTGTGTATGGTGGAAGATCAAGTAGGGCCCCGACCTAATACTGAAGAAGACTTGGATTTCAACAGAAATGCTGATGATGGAATGTTAAGAACCTATAGACTGGCTTTGGCCGCTACTGGCGAATATTCCATCTTTCATCTAAACGATCAAGGTGTAGATCCTTCTGCTAGCGATGCCGTTAAGAAAGCAGCTGTATTGGCAGCCCAGAATGTTGCTATGACAAGGGTAAATGGAATTTATGAAAGAGACGTGGCCATAACTATGGTCATTATCCCAGACAATGAGGATATTATATTTTTAAATCCTGCTACGGATGGTTTGAATAACGATTCTAGTGCAATCAATCAAATTCAAGCCAAAATTGATGGAATAATTGGTTTCGCAAATTACGATATTGGCCACTTATTTTCAACTGGTCCTGGGGGTATTGCTCAATTGCGTTCCCCTTGTGGCAGTGGTAAAGCAAGAGGTGTAACTGGCTTGCCCCAACCTATGAACGACCCTTTTTATGTAGATTATGTGTCCCACGAGATGGGGCATCAATTTGGTGGTAACCACACCCAAAACAACAACTGCCAAAGATCGAATGCTTCTTATGAGCCAGGTAGTGCTTCAACAATTATGGGGTATGCTGGTATTTGTCCTCCCAACGTTCAAAATGCAAGTGACGATTATTTCCACGGATACAGCATTCAGGAAATGTGGAATTTTGTAAGATTCGGCACGGGACAATGCTCCGTACAAACGCCTACGAACAATTTACCTCCTGTTGCAGATGCGGGACCCAATTATACTATACCAAAATCAACTCCTTTTATATTGGAAGGAACTGCTACCGATCCTGATGGAGATGCACTGAGTTATTGCTGGGAACAATTGGATAGCAATCCAGCCCCAATGCCTCCAAACAATACTTCCACTGTAGGGCCTGCCTTTAGATCTCTTGATCCCACAGATTCACCAGATAGATTTATGCCAAAGATAGCTACAGTCCTCACCGGCTCAACCCAAAACATTTGGGAGGTTGTACCGGCTGTTGGCAGAACCATGAACTTTAGATTGACCGTTCGCGATAACGTAGCGGGTGGAGGATCTTCAGACAGTGACAACATGGTTGTTACTACTGATGCCGGTTCGGGTCCATTTGTGGTTACTTCACAGAGTACGAACACTACCTGGACTATCGGCAATACCGAAACGGTGACTTGGGATGTTGCAGGTACGGATGTCGCTCCGGTTAACAGCCCCAATGTGGACATTTGGTTCTCAACGGATGGCGGACAAACTTATCCATTGAGTGTGGCATTAAATCTGCCAAACACAGGAAGTGCTACGATTAGCGTACCTAATGTGAATACTACTGCAGGTAGGTTGATGGTAAAATCTTCAAACAATATTTTTTATGACATTAACAATGCCGCTATAACAGTAGATGGTACTGTGGGTGTAGAAGATTTCACTTTTGATAATTTCTCGGTATATCCAAATCCATCCAATGGTACTTTCAACCTTACATTTAAGCCTGCTTCAAATGATAAGATTGAGATTTCTCTTTACGACTTAAGAGGTAGAGCGATCAACCAGTATACTTTTGACGATGTTTCCGCTACAAGTACTTTCAGCAAGCAGTTGGAGTATAGCTATATTGAAAGTGGAATGTATTTCCTTGTTGTGAAAAATGGCAATAAGATAACAACCAAAAAAATTGTGAAAAACTAAGCTTCACAAGGTAGTTTTAAACCAAAAAGAGAAAAGACAGAATTTACATTCTGTTCTTTTCTCTTTTTTTTTGGGTTTACCTGATTCTTTGCACTAAGTGCAAGTCGATCAAATGTTTCCCGAATGAAACAAACAATCCAAAAAATGATAAACTAACCGGTACCAACTACCGACTACCAACTACCGACTACTTCAAAACTTAACCGTCTCCGATATGTTGGAAATTACCTGCGAAGTTTTTCCCACTTCAAAATTTAGATTAAATGCAAGGGTCTGATTATTGATGGAAACCGACAGTTCCCCATTCGTAATTGGATAGTAACCGGCTTCTCCTTTGCAATAGCAATGTTTGCCATAAAGCAATTTCACATCGCTTAAGGAAGCATTCACCTTGTTAATATTTTTCATGGCTTTTGGTATCTCAAAGTGGATGGTTTCAGAATAATCCCCATCTACCGTATTTTCCGGTCCTTTTTTTAAATAGGTGTAAACAACTACGGTATTCGAGCCGGCAACCATCTCTGGATAGGTCGCTCCCGTGCCATCTTCCTTGACAACAAGATTCATGTTTTCGTGAACTTGCACGTTACAGTTCCCCGCCTCGGGACAGCCCGTGGCCTTTTCGCTTATTTGTTCCATGGTGTTTTCTGTTGTGGTTGCTGTACCCGTCTGCGTTTTGCATGCGTTTATCATTAAAAGTGGAAGTAAAAAATAAAATGCTTTCATAATGGTTTGATTTTAAGGTTCAATATATAATAAAGGAATGGATTTATTTTTTGGCGCTTTGCTTTAAAATATCTATTCCCAACTTTCATACAAAATTTATTCGCGGTCTAAACCCAAGCACCCATCACCTGTCATACTCCGTGCAGTCGAAGTGCAGCATCCAGCCCCCAGCATCTAGCACGCCACAGCCGTAACCCCGCATCCTACTGCTCCAGCTCCACCTCTAGATCCAACAGATCGGGATCCTTAAAATAATCGACAAATGACTTCTGCACTATTACGGTTTTTCCATCGCCGGAAAAGGTGGCATCGGGATTGGAAGTCCGTTTTATTTTCTTCGGAAAAGTATATTTTAACGTATAATAGGAGCCACCCATAAAAGCTTCGGTCTGCTTTAAGCTGTCCACCTGCTTCTTATGGAGGGTTTTATCCTTAATATATGCGTCCCTATTAAATACGCCATCGGCGAAAGAATAGTTTACCCCTATCACTTCGGGCGAATTCCCATCTTCTTTTGTTTGGCTACTGGAATCTGGACTGGGCATTAAATTGCCGGCCTGCTCCAGCCCGTTCAAAATATCGTTTGCCTCGCGTATATGTGTAAATTTTGTGGAAACCTCATAAACCATTTCCGCAGTTTCAGAATTCATCTTGATATGAAAATTGAAATTCTCCATTTTTCTCAGTTTTTCCCGTTCATCTTTTGATAGTTGGGAAATGCTGTCCTTTTTCTCTTCCAAAAATTGCTTCATATAGATAATGGTATCCAACTTTACATTCAGGGAATCGCCCATGGCCGATCCTCCAAAGGCCATCATCTCGTTTAGGTTTACCTCTACGGCCATGGTACCGCTGCCATCTGCATTCATCACCATTGTTTCTGTAAACTGGCAACTCCAAAATAATAAGCCGAGGGTAAAAAGTGCGAGTAATTTTAGTTTCATATGGCTATCTGTTAGGATTGTTCAAAATAATTAAAGCGGCAATAACGCCCGGAATCCAACCACAAACGGTAAGTATAAAAACTATAAGTACAGAACCACAACCTTTACCAATAACAGCAAGGGGCGGAAAAAGGATTGCAAGCAGCACGCGCCATAAACTCATAAAAACAAAGCTACAATTTATATTCCTTATTTTCAGACTTAGTTATTTTGGAATTTGGAATCTGGAATTTGGAACATGCCTGCCAAAGGCACGACAGGCAGGTTTGGAATTTGGAACCTCCCTACCAGAGGCACGACAGGCAGGTTTGGATTTTGGATTTTGGAATTTGGAATTTATTTTGAAAACCCTCTTTAGTATTTCGTACTTCAATTCCCTATCTTTGCAGCCTTATTTTTAGAAACCATTCTATGCAACTGTCTGAACTGGAAATAATCCGAAGAGAAAAACTACAACAACTGCGCGATCGGGGCATAAACCCTTATCCCGCTGAGTTATACCCTGTAAGCGACACTTCAATAAAGATAAAGGCCAATTTTGAGGAAGGAAAAAAGGTAGTTGTAGCAGGCAGATTGATGTCCCGCAGAATTCAGGGCTCCGCCTCCTTTGCGGAACTGCAGGATGCCGATGGCCGTATTCAGGTATATTTCAATCGCGATGAAATTTGCCCAGGCGAGGATAAAAGTTACTATAACGATGTCTATAAAAAACTGCTCGATATAGGCGATTTTATCGGCATTGAGGGCGAGCTCTTTAAGACACAAGTAGGCGAAAAGACCATAATGGTTAAAAACTTCACGCTTTTAAGCAAAGCTTTGAAACCTCTCCCGCAACCACGTGTGGATGCTGAGGGAAAGGTGCATGATGCCTTTACAGATCCGGAGCAGCGATACCGACAGCGCTATGCCGATCTGGTGGTAAACCCGCACGTCAAGGAAATTTTTGTAAAGCGCACCAAACTTTTTAACGCCATGCGCACCTTCTTTAACGAGCGTGGCTATTTTGAGGTAGAAACTCCTATTTTACAGCCAATCCCTGGAGGGGCCGCAGCGCGTCCGTTCATTACGCACCACAATACCCTGGATATTCCATTATATATGCGAATAGCAAATGAATTGTACCTAAAAAGACTCATCGTAGGTGGTTTTGATGGCGTTTATGAATTCTCAAAAAACTTCCGCAATGAAGGGATGGACCGCACCCACAACCCAGAGTTTACCGCCATGGAAATTTACGTTTCCTATAAAGACTACAACTGGATGATGGATTTTTGTGAGCAGTTATTGGAATTCTGCGCCATGGAAGTAAACGGTACCACAAAGGCTACCTTCGGAAAACACGAAATCGACTTTAAGGCACCCTACCCAAGGGTAACCATGGCAGAATCGATTAAACATTTTACCGGATTCGATATTACCGGAAAGACGGAAGAGGAAATTCGCAAGGCTGCAATGGATATGAAAATTCCCGTAGATGATACTATGGGCAAGGGCAAATTGATTGATGAAATTTTTGGCGAAAAGTGCGAAGGCAACTACATTCAGCCCACCTTTATCACCGATTATCCAAAAGAAATGAGCCCACTGTGCAAAGAGCATCGCGATAACCCAGAACTCACCGAACGTTTTGAGCTTATGGTCTGCGGCAAGGAAATTGCAAATGCCTATAGCGAACTTAATGATCCCATCGACCAGCGCGAGCGCTTCGAGGCTCAATTAAAATTGGCAGATAGAGGCGATGACGAGGCAACGGCATTTATAGATTACGACTTTCTTAGAGCTTTGGAATACGGTATGCCTCCTACCAGCGGGATGGGCATTGGGATGGACCGCTTGATTATGTTCCTCACCAATAACGCTTCAATTCAAGAAGTGCTATTCTTTCCACAAATGCGCCCCGAGAAGAAAAAGATAGAAATGACCGAAGAAGAAAAAACGGTTTATACCTTATTGAAAGCCAACTCCCCTATCGCATTGGAAATACTAAAAACCCAAAGTGGTTTAAGTAACAAAAAGTGGGACAAAGCAATAAAAGGCCTAACCGCCTCAAAAGTGGCCAAGGTGGAAAAGACAGAAGACGCCTTAATGGTTTCCACAATTTAAATAGTCAACGCAACCTTTCCCCATAGGTTCTGCAATTAATTTCAAAAAGGAGATTACGGTAATGTAGTTTCCTTTTTTCATTTTTCTCGGGAAATTTCAGAATATTCTTTTAATTCTTTGTTTTAAAACGCTTTGAATTATAACAGATTACCGCTACATTTGGCAATCTATTCACTCATTCTAAACCTATTATTTTATGAAAAGACTATTATTCACTTCGCTATTATTGGCGTTTACACAAGTTTTCTTTGCACAAATAAGCAAGGAAAGTGTAGCCCAATCCTGGATGGACAGTAACATGCCCATCAACAAAACCAATCAAGGTTTTGCCATGACAAAAAGCCACGCCGGTCCTTCCGGTGAGACATTTCGGTATCAACACACCGTAAACGGGGTAGAGGTATTCGACTCATCCGTAGCAGTCCACGTTTCAAACAAGAATCAAGTAACCTACCACGCCAGTACGTTTGACAGTGCCGTGGAAACAATAGATACAAACCCATCAATATCTGAAAATGAAGCTTTTAATATCGCGAAAACAGCCCTAAACATTGAAGGCTATATTTCGAACCAAGACGTAAAGCTTTATGTGTACAACAAATTGGGCAGCAGCAAATTGGTTTATAGGGTAACCATTATGTCCGAATTTCGCATAGGCAACTGGGAAACTATCATAGATGCCAAAACAGGTACTATATTGAGCACCCAGGATATTGCGATTTATCATAAAAAAAATGGCGACCACAGTCCAATTTCAATAAAAAATCCAACTTCCACGCTTGCAAACGGAACGGCTCTGGTCTTTGACCCAGATCCACTTACCAAAACGGGCAGTACCTATGGCGGCACCTATTCCGATAATGGCGATCAAACCAATCCAGATCTTGATGCGGCCAGAACCGCGGTAACTTTATTCGATATTGATTTTGACGGCACAAATTACAGGCTAAGAGGCCCCTATACCGAAATAGCGGAATTGGGCTCACCCGCCACCGGTCTGTTTTTACAACCATCTCCCGCTTTTAACTTTACCCGTAACGAGCAAGGCTTTGAAGCTGCAAACTGCTATCACCACATCGATAAAAGCTTCCGATACATCAACGATGTTTTAGGAATTCCGTTAGTTTCCATCTACAATGGAGGCGTGGTTCGCTATGATCCACACGGCGCCAATGGTGCAGATAACTCTTTTTATACTGCCGGTACGCTTCAATTTGGGGAAGGCGGTGTAGATGATGCCGAAGATATGGACGTTATACTTCACGAATTGGGACACGGACTTCACGATTTTGCTACCAACGGCAATCTTAGCCAAGTAAATGGCCTAAGTGAGGGAACAGGAGATTATTGGGCCAATTCCTATAAACGAAGCACAGGCTTTTGGGATATTACAGACCCTCAGTATTTCTGGGTATTTGGTTGGGACGGACACAATCAATATTGGAACGGAAGGGTTACCAATTATGGCGCCACTTACCCTGGAGGCCTTACTGGTTCAATCCATACCGATGGACAGATATGGGCCTCAGTACTTCTTGAAATTTGGGAAATTATAGGAAGGGAAAAAATGGACGCCGCAGTTTGGGAAGGTCTTGCCATGACAAATAGCAACACCAACCAACAAAACGCTGCTATCGCAGTTAGACAGGCAGCTATAGATATGGGATATAGCTGCGCCGAAATCGATGCCTTTACAGATCGATTTACGGCACGTGGCTATGTTTTGCCTAATTACATTTGCGATCCAACAGCCTGCGATATTTCGGCAATAGAGACCACAAATATTTCACTATGCGATGATAACGGCACCCCTACAGATGGTAGTGACGATTTCTTCACGGCAGATGTGACCGTAAGCTTTGTAAATCCACCAGCTACTGGCACTCTCGATTTAACGGGTGACGGCACAGCGTCAATAACCACATCGGGCCTAACCACCTCGCACACCTTTGTGGGGGTAGTATTTGCATCAGATGGCGGAGCTATCGATCTCACTGCGGCCTTTTCTGATAGTACAGACTGCAACTACCAAGATAATAATACAGGTACGGCTCCGGCCCCCTGTGTTACCGCAGGAGTTAATGACAATGAAATTTCCAGTGTGTCTATCTACCCCAACCCTGCTGATAGCACCATTTCATTATCAAACTTGACGCGCGATTATAAAGTGGCAATTTACAATATGCTCGGCCAGAAAGTTAAAGACCAACGTGTGGATGCAAACAACAACAGCATCAATATCCAGGATCTTTCCTTTGGCGTGTATGTATTGAAATTTGAAGATTATAACAAAGTATTGCGCTTTGTTGTAAAATAATAAATAGCTAATTTATTTCTTATGAAATGGGCCGTAGCAATACGGCTCATTTTTTTTACATAAACTTCTCGTATCCTTGAGAAGAGAGCAGCCTTAAAAGATTTTTTTGAATTGACTTTGTCGGAAATATTAGACTGACATTAAACTTATTTATAGTTATGGCGTCCTACTTCTGTAAACATTAAAATCGCATGCAGATGAAAAAAGCAATGATAATCCTTATGGCCCTTACCACTTTCGCCATAACCGCACAACACAAAAACCCGGACAGAAAAGAAAATCGTAGCCAGCTGAGGGAAAACTTAACCCCTGAACAACGCGCGGAGTTGCACGCCAAAAAGATGACTCTCGATTTAAACCTCAACGAAACTCAACAGACCCAAGTGAGACAACTGTTGCTGGATATGCAAGAAAACAAGCCTGAACGTCCCGCAAACAAAGAGGAAATGACCCCCGCCCAAAAGTTTGAGGCAAAAAACGCAATGCTCGACCGACGCATAGCGATGAAAAAAGCAATGAAGGAAATACTGTCCGAGGAACAATTCTCTAAATGGGAAAAGGACCGCGAAAATAAACAGACACGCTTTAAGCACAAAAAACGAATGGAAAAACGCGGCGAGAAATAATTAACCAAAAAAATACACTATTTTTGGCGTAATTGTTGTTTTAGTTAATATCAAATTAGTTACTTTAGTAACTTTAAAATCAAAAATTAAAAAGATGAAAAACCTAATAACAGTATTTGCCTTTGCGGTTACAATGCTTTTGGGAGCGCAAACAGCTTCCGCTCAGCAACTATCCCAAGATAATAGCAGACCCGAAGTAATAGCCAAAACAGAAACCGCAAAAATTACGGATGCCCTAAACCTAAATGGCGATCAAAGCCGTGCCGTATTTAGAGCTTACGTTACTAAGGAAGTAAACTATCAAAAACACATTGATGGCAAGGACGTTGCAGATGCCACCGTAAAGGCCAACAAACAAAAATTTGATTCTTCCCTAAAGGAAACAATGAAAAAGATTCTTACGCCAGAGCAATACGAACAATGGCTTAAAATGGAATAATTAGTGATTAATTATATTTAAATAAAGACCCTTTCTAAATTTAGAAAGGGTCTTTTAGATTAAAATAGTATCGAGATATCTTAACTTCTCTATATTTTGCCTTTATGCCAAAGTCTTCGCCACTTTCCCACAGGCCGTGATGGTAGCATCCAAATCCTCATAACTCAATGCGTCACAAAGAAACCAGGTTTCAAAAGCGCTTGGGGCAATGTAAATTCCTTCATTCAACATTCCGTGGAAAAACTTTTTGAAATTTTCATTATTGGCCGCGGCGGCAGAGGCAAAATCAATTACCGGTTCCTCCGAAAAATGTACCGAAATCATAGAGCCAACCCGGTTAATGGTAAATTTCACGCCTTCCGAAGTAAGCGCTGCATTTAAGCCTTTGTGCAAATATTCGGTTTTTTTGTTTATTGACTCAAAAACCTGCCTGTTCTGGTTCAATTCCTTCAGCATTGCCAACCCTGCTGCCATCGCCAGCGGATTTCCACTCAGGGTTCCCGCTTGATATACGGGACCGATGGGCGCCAAATGGTCCATAATTTCTTTCCTTGCAGCAAAAGCGCCAACGGGAAGGCCACCGCCAATTACCTTTCCGAACGTAACGATATCGGCCCTTACCCCGAAAAGTTCCTGCGCCCCCCCAGCGGCAAGCCTGAACCCGGTCATTACTTCGTCAAAAATCAAAAGAATATTGTTAGCGTCGCACAGGTTTCGTAAACCTTCCAAAAATCCTTTGGCAGGCGGGATACAACCCATATTTCCGGCCACGGGCTCTAAAATGATGCAGGCAATTTCATCTTTGTTTGCCGCAATTACCTCTTCCACGTTGTTCAAATCATTATAGGTGGCAAGTAGCGTGTCCTTGGCGGTGCCCTGGGTTACGCCCGGACTGTTCGGCGCGCCAAAAGTAACCGCCCCGCTCCCCGCTTGAATAAGGAAAGAGTCGCTATGGCCGTGGTAACATCCCGCAAACTTGATGATCTTGTCCTTGCCGGTATAGCCTCTCGCCAGCCGAACAGCGCTCATACAGGCCTCGGTACCGCTATTCACAAATCGTATTTTGTCTATATTTGGGACCATGGAGACGGCAAGCGCGGCTATTTCGGTTTCAATTTCCGTAGGCATTCCAAAGGACGTTCCTTTTTTGGCCTTGTCAATTACGGCACTCACTACCGGTTCGTGGGCATGGCCCAAGATCATCGGCCCCCAGGAATTTATATAATCAATCAGCTTGTTGCCATCTACGTCGTACAGATATGCTCCTTTTGCCTTCTCAACAAAAACGGGAGTGCCCCCAACGGCCGTAAATGCGCGAACGGGCGAATTCACACCGCCCGGAATAACTTTTTGCGCCTCCGTAAAAAGGGCGCTACTTCTTTGGTAATTCATAATAGTATTTTGATAATTTTTTTATTCTGAAGCCTTGACGAACAGTAGTACACTCCGCCATATTTCATTTTTCTCTTTCTTCTTAATTTCTCCAATAACCCCAAACTCCTAACTCATAACCCCTAACTCATAACTCCTAACTCATAACCCATAACTCATAACTCATAACTCATAACCCATAAACAATAACTCATAGTTCCAAAAACTACTGATTCTTCACCGGATGCAAATACAAAACCTGCCCAATGGACAAATCATTGCTTTTTAAACCATTGTATTTTTTTAAGGTTTCCACCGTAAGATTGAACCGTCGCGAAATGCTATAAAGCGTATCTCCGGCCTGCACTGAATATGTACCGATCTTGGACTCGTCCGGGTCCACGCTGCTGACCCTTTTCCCCAGCACGGCATCGTCATAAGCGGTGAGGTTATACCTTTCAATAATGCCTATAAGCTTGTCGGGGTATTTGGGATCCGTGGCATAACCCGCTTTTCGCAAGCCCTTTGCCCACCCTTTATAGTCATCTTTTCTTAGTTTGAATAAATCCTGATAGCGGCTGCGCTGCGTTAAAAAGAGGGAATGGTCCCTATAGGAATATTTGGGGTCGTTGTATTTTCTGAAACACTCGCCCCGTTCGTCATCGTCGTGATATACGCGATCGCCCTCCCATCCCGTATGGCACTTAATCCCGAAGTGATTGTTGGCTTTCATCGTAAGTTCGCCCGCTCCGGCACCGCTTTCCAAAATGCCCTGCGCCAAGGTGATACTTGCTGGAATTCCGTACTGTAGCATTTCTTCCTTGGCAATTTCGGCATACTCATTTATATAATTGGCCACGCGCTCGCTGTAGGGAATGTTTACGGGCACTACCACCACTTTGGGTTCCTCGGCCTTTGTGTCTTTCTCCTCAACAGTCTGGTTTACCCTGACCACGCGTTCGGTTTTATGTTTTTTACGGTATTTGGTCGCAGTTTTTTTTGATTTGCAACTGCTAAAACAAAGAATACTTGCAAGAAGAAGGATCGTAATTCTGCCAATCATGTTATTCAATTATAGGAAGGTTTTTCTTTTTCAATTTCTGGTTCATTCCCCGAATGCCCTGCAAGCCTCCGGTATGGATCGCAAAAATACGGCTATTTTCCCTGAAATGCCCCTTTTTTAGCAGATCCATGATTCCGAACATCATCTTTCCCGTATAGATAGGGTCCAGCGGGATATTCGTTTTTTCTTTGAACTCATTAATAAAACGCACCAATTCGATATCTATTTTTCCATAGCCGCCAAAACAATAGGCATCCGTAATACTATAATTTCTTTTGGAAGTGTATTTTTCAATTTCAGCTGTCTGAAAACTTCCTTTTAAGGCCGAAAACCCCAAAACTTGTTGGCTTTCACTTGAAGCTTTCACCAATCCGGCCATCGTACCCCCCGTGCCCACAGGAACACAGATATAGTCAAAGGAAATATCCGTTTCGCTTAAAATTTCCTCGCATCCTTTTACGGCTAAAGCATTGGTGCCACCTTCGGGAAGTAGGTAAAAATTTCCAAATTGGTGTCGTAAGTTATTTATGAATTGTTCCTCTTCCTTCTGTCTATAATCCTCCCGGGAAACAAAACACAGCTCCATTCCATAATCTCTGGCAAAGGAAAGTGTAGGGTTATCGACTATTTTACCTGACAGTTCCTCCCCGCGGATAATCCCAATGGTTTTAAAATGCAATTCCTTTCCCGCGGCCGCAACTGCCGCAATATGGTTTGAAAAAGCTCCCCCAAAGGTTAATAGGGTGTTGTGATCCTGCTCACGGGCCACTTCTAGGTTGTATTTCAGTTTTCGGAATTTGTTGCCCGAAACATACGGGTGGATTAAATCTTCACGTTTTACATATAGCTCACATCCCCTAATCTCAAAAAGGGAGCAGTCTATTTCGACCACGGAGGGATTCCCAAAAGTTAATTGCGCATCCATATGGTCAAAGATACAGGTTGGAACAGCAATAACTAATCCTGTTCTTGTATCTCTTACAAAATTCCTTCAAAATATTCCTACCAAAAAAACAAATAAGTAGGAAACAACTGATAATTAATAAGTTATTTCTTAAATTTTTTAACTTTTATCCTGAAAAATTTGCACTTTATCGAAATTATGTCATATTATTGTACCAATATTTTCAACAACCCCAAATCATGAAAATAAAAACACCTACGCTGTGGTCGGCTTTTGCGACCGCTCTTTTCTTGGCTCATAGCCTTTCCTACGCTCAAGTGGGGATAAATACTACCACACCCCACGGCATTCTTGACGTACACGGAAATAACCAAGGGCTTGTTCTTCCACGAATTGCCCTCACTTCTAAAACGGTTGCCGCTCCAGTTCTGAATCCACAAGGTGGCAGTATTGTTCCTGGCACCGTCATCTACAATACTGCCACAACTACTGGCACTAATGCTGTATTTCCCGGCATCTACGTGTGGACAGGTACGGAGTGGCAGAATAAATTCACAAAAAAGCAAACTCAAATTTATAAACAAACTAATTTTTTTCAACCGGCATCAAATGGAGGAGTCCAGAATGTGCCAGGCATGAGCCAAACTTTTACCCCTAAATACAGTGGACCATATAAAATGGAAGTAAGTGTTAATTTTGGTGGCGGGTATGTGGCCGATGCATCTCCGCAAATGGACATAGCCGCACAAATGGGCGATTTTGTTTTTACCATTAGTGGCACCCCCCCCATCACAATCCCTGCAAAAACAAATTGCACCCTCATGGGAACTCGATATTATGCCATTTGGCAACAAACTTTTATTATAGAATATATTAATCTGAATGCAAACACTCCTTATCCGTTCAATTTAACCTTCGATATGGCACCCGCACCGGGTTTTGATAATAGTGGAAACTCTGGTAATGGTCTGGGATATATTGGCATTCCCGACCACGTGCCCTGTTCAGTCGAATTTACTTATATAGGAAACTAATTGATTTAAAGTATGGATAGATATTACTTTTTATTTTATAAAAGCTTCTTTTTGCTTTTACTGACTCTCGGCTCTGCAAATGCGCAAATTGGTATTGGCACCACCACTCCCAAAGGCGCATTGGATATTGAAAGCACCCAATACGGGGTTGTGTATCCTAGCGTGGCGCTTACCGCAACTAATATAGTAGCTCCCGTGGTAAACCCAACTACAGATCCTTTGGAAGTAGGAACCACGGTATATAATACAAATACAACCAACAATGGATCTTTTGATGTGGAGCCGGGCATTTACTCATGGGATGGTAGTGTATGGGTACGACATTATTATAAACGACAAGTGCAGGGTTTTAAGCAAACTGGTGTTTTGCGAAGTAAATCCAGCGGATCCTTTCAGATAGTTCCAGGATTTTCCATTACTAATCCTAAAACTTTTTTTGCTAAATACACGGGCCTATATAAAATTGATTTAAAATTAAATTATGGCGGTGGCGCAATGATCGATAATGATGATGTAAATGTGGGCTTATTTGAAGGAAATTTTCGATTCACGTTTTCTGGTTCCACATCTTCACCCTATATTATTCGCGCGAAATCCTATTCCACATTCAATCAGCATATTGGAACTGCAGGCACTCAATTTAATAATATCTCTGCTCAAGTCTATAAAACCATTTATGTGAATTTAGTTGCGGGTACCGTATATACATTTTCATTGGAATTTGATCAATTTCCCGACCCTGATACCGATCTTACGGTAGGATACGTAAACAATGGCAATAGCGGTGGAGGAAATGGTGATGGCAGGGGTTATGTGGGTCAGGATATTCCCTGTATCATAGAGTTTACATACTTAAAGGAATAATAATAAAAATTTATTTATGAAACGCATCAAAAAAATAGGAATAAACTTAATATTTTTCCTTGCTTGGTCCTGGGGCAGTGCACAAATAGGTATTGGCACCGTGTCACCCAAAGGAATGTTAGATTTACAGAACAACAAATCCATGGGTCTGGTATTTCCTAAAGCTGCTTTAACAAGTACGAGCACGGCCGCTCCAGTGGTAAATCCAAATGGAGGAAACTTGGTAGCTGGGACTGCTATTTTTAACACCAACACTATTAATGATGTTTCGCCTGGTATATACGTGTGGGAGGGAACAAGATGGATACCTCAATACATGCGAGAGGATTATAAAATTTATGAACAAACACCATTACAACAAAGAATAGCACTCGGAAGCCTAGAATATAACGGACCAAGTTCAAATTGGGTGTATATAAATAATTTTGCTCCTGGAAATAATAGTTTTACCCCCATTTACAGCGGCACTTATAAGATCAAAGTGAATCAACAACTGGGCGCAGGCAAAATTAAACTTCCCGTGGATTCAAACAAAATTATGATGGCAACGCAGGAAGGTCTGTTTCGGTTTAACTTTAATGGAACCAATTATTTGACCTACTCCCACTCCTATTCCATGTATAACGCCGCCACGAATAACGGCACTTTCTACGAACAATTCCCGCATGACACCCAACTTACTCTTTATCTTAATCTAACTGCCGGGGTATCCTATCCCTTCACTTTGGAATTTGATATGGTCGTAGGCGAGGAGTTTGACGATCCCCAAGCCGGTCCCGGAATGGGGTATGTAGGAGTCGATAAACCCTGTACCGTTGAATTTACCTTTTTGGAATAAACTCCAACTTAAATCCATCCAACTAATAATCTCATTATGAAAAAAATCCTATTTCTTACTGTTCTGATGAACGCTGCTTTAATTATAGCTCAAACTCCTTGTAATAATGGATTTGTTAACATTGGTGGAACAAATTATCCCTGTGATGGGCTAAACCTCCAATCATTCATATCACTTTCATCGATGAATGCCACTAGTGGAAATGATTCTTGGGGATGGACAGATCCTCAAACCGGTAAGGAATATGCGTTGATGGGGGTGAATAATGGCACTGTCTTCATTGACATCTCGAATCCAACCAATCCAAAAAACTTAGGGAAATTGAAATCTCACAACAATTCAAGCAGCGCGTGGCGAGATATTAAAACTTATAACAACCATGCCTTCATAGTAAGCGAGGCTTCGGGTCACGGTATGCAAGTTTTTGATCTTACCCGTTTAAGAGGATTAGGCGCTAACGCAAGTCGCACTTTTACGGTAGATGCACATTATGGAGACTTCGGAAAATCTCACAATATTGTCATAAATGAAAACACCGGCTATGCTTATATTGTGGGGGCTAGTATCTTTAGTGGCGGACCACATTTTATTAACATCCAGAATCCCTCAAACCCTACCAATGCGGGAGGATATTCAGGAGATGGCTATACGCATGATGCCCAAGTAATAACATATAACGGCCCCGATCCTGATTACCAAGGAAGGGAAATTCTTATTGGAAGCAACGAAACAAAAGTGGTTATATTGGATATTACCAACAAAAACAATCCTGTTAAAATCTCTTCTCTTTCTTATGCCGACTTTAGTTATACTCACCAAGGATGGTTTACGGAGGATAAACGATATTTTATTTTAGGGGATGAACACGATGAAATGAGTGAGGGTTTTAATACCAGAACTTTAATATTTGATTTTACTGATCTAGACGCCCCCACCTTAAAATCTACCTACTATGGTCCAACTTCGGCAATCGATCACAACGGCTACGTCCGAAAAAACCGATTTTATCTTGCTAATTATGAAGCTGGTATTAGAATTATAAAAATTTCGGATATCGCAAATGGCAATATGACTGAAATTAATTCCTTTGATACATATCCGGCGGCCAACAGTGCTAATTTTCACGGAGCTTGGAATATTTATCCTTATTTCGAGAGTGGAAATCTATTGGTAAGTGATTATACGCGAGGATTTTTTCTATTAAAAGATCCAAACTATGACAATACAGATCCCATTGCTTTATGTAAAAATATTACCGCTACATTAACAAGCTCTGGCTCTGTAACAATTACCGCTAATATGTTAGACAACGGGTCAACCGATAATAAGGGTATTGTTAAAAAAACAATTAGTAAGAATATATTTACTTGCAACGACCTAGGACCCAACCTCGTTGAATTCACCGTAGAAGACGATTATGGGAATACATCCACCTGTACAGCAACCGTTACTGTAGTAGCCCCAACCACCCGCTACATTAGTGGCGCTTGGAATAATGGCATTCCGGGCCCCGGTTCCAATGCCCGTATAAGTCAGAATTACAATACTGCTACAAAAGGCAGCATAGAAGCCTGCACCTGTGAAGTGGATGCCAATAAAACGCTCACCGTGGCCGCAGACGACTATATCAACGTTACCAAAAATATTACCGTAAATGGTAACCTAATTGTTGAACATCAGGGCAACGTAGTTCAAACGGCCAGTAACGCCGTGGTTAACAACAATGGTGTAATCAATGTAAATTACACCACCCCATTTATGCTTCCCCGCGTGTTTTTGGTGATGGGAAGTCCAATGACCCTGGAAACTCGACAGAACGCCTTTGCAAATTCCTACCAGTTCCTAAACCATATAACGGAAAATTTCGTCCCCAATCCAGATGTGCAAAACCAATTTCCCGGAGCGGAAAACTTTGCCGACGATAATCGTGATGACTGGGCCAATTACTCTGGGGCAATTGTTCCCGGAACCGGATATATCTCCCGTCCACAATTGAACGGTAACGATGGCAACAGAACGTATGACATGACCTTCGAGCAGGGCACTCTAAATTCTGGCGACATCAATTTTACAGTCAAATACAATGGTAGCAGAAATAGCAGTCCAAACGTTTTGGCAAATCCCTATCCATCTGCTATTAGAGCCGTGGATTTTATAAATGCCAATTCAATGGTAAACGAAGTCTACTTTTGGAATCCAAATACTCCCCCAAGCTCATCCCTACCCGGCGCCTACTCAATGAATTTTAGTATGGAGGACATTTCTATGTATAACCTCTCGGGCGGTACCTACGCGCCTTCAGACCCCACGCAGACCCCTCCCAGCGGCTACATCTCCACTGGCCAGGGTTTCGGGATCAAAGCAACTGCCGCTGGCGTGGCCACCTTTAATAATAGCATGCGCGTTATTGGAAATAACAACACAGCCCCAAGACCAACCCAGGACGGGCTGGACCGTATTTGGATAAGTGTGCAAAATACAGAGTACAATATGGGCAACAACACCCTGATAGCCTTCTCTCCTTACGCCACTAACGGCCTGGATCTGGGCTATGACAGTAGAAGATTGGCCACGGTGCTCTCCCTCTATACACACTTGGAAGATGGGTCTGAAGAATTAGGCATACAGAGTCGTGAAACCTTTGAGGACGGGGCAAAAGTTCTTATGGGCTTCTCTTCCCTTTTGGACGAATACTTAGAATACTCTATATCGATAAAGGATTTCGAGGGAGCGAGCCTGGAAAACGCGACGGTTTTCTTAATAGATAACGCCCTGAATATTCGAACAAACCTTTCAGAACAAGACTATACTTTTAGAACAGAGAAGGGCACTTTTGATCAACGCTTTACGCTTCAGTTTAAGAGTAACGATATTTTGGGGGAAGAAACCGCTGGCCTTGATAATGTATCGGTATATCCAAACCCTACTACCAATATTCTCAATATTGTGTCTCCCGATGCCAAGGTGAACATTCTTGAAATATTCGACCTGAGTGGAAGAAGCCTTCGGAAAATAGATCTTTCCACTTCTACCCACTACCAGGTTGACCTTAGCAATCTGCAAAACGCAGTTTACTTGATTAAGATTGACACAGAAAAAGGTGCCGTTACAAAACAAATAATTAAACAATAAATCCCCACAATCATTATTCACTTAACCTAAAAAAGACCGTCCCAAGACGGTCTTTTTTTATACAGATCTTTTTGACCGATCTATGATGTCAAACGAATTATCCCTAATTGCATATATACTTTTCAATCATATACCGGGTAATGGGTTTCAGGGTTTTTCCTGTCTGTGGGTGCAGTCCATGACTACTGAAATATTCCAGTTCCCCCCTCTCTATTTTTGCCATAAGGCTATATGCCGTAGGTAAAAAACCTTTAGTCCCGCTTCGGTGGGACTTTTTTTATTGGAATAGACCTAGGACCGCTCAGATGAGTAATGTCCAGCCCTCGAATTTAAAGCAAGGGATAACTAAAACCCAATACAAGCACCTCACTTCCCTAAAACCCCAAAACCTCAACCCCCACCGCATTCGCGCTCTTAAAAAGATAATAGGTGCTGTCCACTTCCTGATAAAATTTCAGGCCCAATACGGCTATCTGCATTCCAACGACCTCAGGATCCTCAACACTCAGCTCTAAAGAAGTTGCACTATGCATCTTGTCAATATAAACGGGAGTACTGCTTCTTAATTTGTAGGTTAAGGTATCAAAATCAAAGTGCAGTAGCCCCAGGGTAAGTGCCAAATGCGTAGCACCGGCAGGAAAGCTTATATTTCTCACATCAAAATTTGTCATACTACACCTTCTACTCAGAAAATCATAATCAATGGACGCGCCCAGGACATCCATAACATTGCAGGCGGGCGTAAACATAAAACTGCGCAGAAGGTGGATCCCAAAAGAGGTTTCCAATCCCATGTCGACCTTTCTGTTGCCTCTAGTATTGTTGCAGTCCAAGGATTTTATCTTCGTAAATAAAGTCATCATACGACCGTGCAGCGACCCATCCTTTCGAATACATAAAAAAGGCGCCAACGAAAGTTTAAAAACCCTTTTAACCTTACTGCAATGGCCAAATTCATTTGCGTTTTCTCGGACACGGACCATAGTGGGCTTATTTTTATTGTCCATGCTATTAAATCCACCCCCGGCACTACGGGCTAAATCTCCTCCCGTGGAGGTCGAATAAAAATTTACATCCCCTATCGTGCCTTTCAATCGAATAATACCTGTTTGTCGTGCCATATACCTCAGTTTAATTTATCTAAGATAATATGAAAAAAGGCCTATTTTACATTATGATAAAATATTTAGCGTATATATAGTGTATATAAAGTATCTTTATAGCGTATGTATAGCGTGTCTATAGCGTATCAAAATCTATGAAAAAAGGTAAATTCCTTTAGTTCGATACCATTAAAATATCGAGAAAACTGTATCATCTAATTAGAAAGGGAAATGATCAAAAGAAATTAGAAACTAAACCCAAACACCCCAGTAACCCCAAAATCTCGGGCGTTTGGACTATCAAGATAGTTACCCCGGAAATTGAAGTCCAATCTAAAGACCCGGAAGATGTTGCCCACGCCCACACTCCATTCCCAATAAATTTCTTCGGGCGCCCGGTAAACTATATTTGAAGCGTTTAAATCTATATTCTCCTGCGAAATGGTTCCATACACCGCCCTAAATCCCACTACCTCCCGCAGGTCCAACTTCCGTAGCAATGGTATTCTTGAAAATATCCTTCCCCCAAAATTGTGCTGTAGGTGCAGCGATGCATAGGTATCGCTCACAAATTCATAATAATCCAATTGTGTAAAGGTATTATACAAACTAAAATACGTTTGGTTGCCCGGAATTGGATTCAACAAACTCAATGGTACGGCTCCAATGGTAGTACCCACCTCTACCGTAGAGAGCAAGCGTCCCACCCCTCCAATATTCCAAGGTTGGGTGTAAAGGGCCTGTAACTTTTTATATTCAAAATCGCCGCCCATTACGTCTTTCAGACCATAACTATATCCTGCATAGAAAGAAGGAAAATCCCCATCATTGATGATCGTGCGTTCCACCCCGTACCCAGAAGTTTTCCTGCCCGGAGCGTATAGAAACCCCAACTGTATTTCGGCCTGCTTTAGCTCACTTTTCACTTCCCCTGTAAAAACACCGTCTTCCATAACTTTATAATCTATGCTGAAAGTGTCCGTGGCAGATTTCAGGGTGCGATACGAACCCGTAAGACGTAAGATGAAATTCTTCCACGGTTCAATATCAAAACCTATCGTGCTCAGGTTTATCCGCGATAGCCTGTCATTAGACCCCACTGATAGCAACGACGAGGAGGCGAGACTTCGGCCCAAAACATCGTTACTATTGGTAAGACTGGCACCCGTTTGTTCTACATCCCGACGGTTGCCACCAAATACCGTAAGTCTCGATTTTCTGTCTAACAGCCACTTTCCTGAAATCCCGTATTTAAAGCGATTGTCCTTAAATCCATAGGCCCCAAAACCTTCCAGTCGCCAAGGGTCGTTCTGCCCGAAATAGGTCCTTCCCCCTAAACGGATACGCAGGCCCTCGGCCTCATTGAAACCAAAAATTGAAAATACCGGCCCCACGTCAAAATTGTCTATTTCGTAATAACCGCTGGCCAGGGTAGCGCCCACATTGTAAAGCGCCTTAAAGCGCCTGACTGTCTTTAAGGTATCCAGCATTTTATAAACTCCCTTCTCATCCTTGCTCAGCTTTTCCATGCGGTTCTCGTCCCAAAACTCATCCGGACGATTGTACACCTCATAATTATATGGATCTACCTGCTCGGCGTAAAACTTCTTGTCTTTTGGAATGTTGAAAACATAATTGTCATATAGCGTGGTACGTTTCCCATAAATCCCCTTGGCCTCCTCCTTTTTCCTAAAACTGAAATCACTCATAAAATAATCTCGCGTAATTAGAAAGATGGAATCGTTCAACACGTCAAACTCCTGTTCAATATATACATCCCGCACCCAGTTTAGGTTGGCACTCTTGGATGCTTGCAGATTTATCTCCTTAATGGCCCAGGTGGTATCATTTACCCAAAAATCGCCTTTAAATGTAAGTTCGTTTTTTCGGCGGGGATAATAAACTATATTATAGCACCATTTGTTATCACGGTATGCACTGTCGCGCAATACATAATTATATACATCTATGCCCGTACGCGATAGCGGACTGGTAAAGGCTTTGTCAAAAAATTTGAGGTAGTTGTCGTAAACGTCATATTCGCTGTAAAGATCCTTTACAAAAGCAATAAGCGTTTGGTTATTCTCAAAACCTGAGTTTTTATTTCCCTGTAGCACTTCCTTCTCTTCGGAAAGCAAATTGTCGCCATACACTTTGGAAGCGGCCTCATTGATAAAAATAGGCAAGTATGTATTTCCTGTAACCTTTGAAGTATCGGTCTGGTCAAAAATGAATTCCATCCCTTTAAAAATCCTGCTTTTAATCAGGGCACTGTCTATGGTATTTAGATCAAACTCCAGCTTTTCATATTTATCATACTGATACTGCTTGAATTTTTTTACCCCATTCTCCCTTCGGTTTTCCCAAATTTTCCGAAGTATGTCGAGGGCAGGATTGTTCTTTTTTGAAGTTTTCCCGGTGTAAACCACCACCTCATCCAGGGCATCCGCGCTCTCCTCCATTACCACCTCCATATTATAGGTACTTCGTGAGCTAAGTTCTATTTCTTCAGTGGTGTAGCCAATGAATGAAAATATTACCGACTTGTAGGTCTTGTTGCTTTCCAAATAAAAGCGTCCATTTTCGTCAGAAATAGTACCTTCCTGCGAATCCTTAAAAATAACATTGGCAAAGGCCACAGGATAGCCCGTTGGGTCTTTAATAACACCGCTTACCTTGGTTTGGGAAAAAATTGAAGAAGTAATCAAGAAAAATAGCAAAAAAGGAAATAGCTTCATGGAGTTCAAATACTTCTATTTAATCGGAATTTTTCCTGTTATTATATTTTTCTCTGTTTACATGGTTTTCAGCGCTTTGCGGCTTTGCGGCTTGGCGAGCAACTTTATTTTCACGCAAAGGCGCAAAGACGCGAAGTTGTAGACTGAATACTGGGACTGACTACTGAATACTATTCTTTATAGAGTACTTTTTTTACGGCTTTTATTACATCCTCGCTATTCGGCAACCATTCCTCCAGTAAAACAGGGGAGTAGGGCGCGGGAGTATCGGCAGTATTTATCTTTACAATCGGAGCGTCCAGATAATCAAAAACGTGTTTTTGCACCTGATAGGTTATCTCGGTGGAAACGTTGCCGAAAGGCCACGCCTCTTCCAAAATCACTAAGCGGTTGGTCTTCTTTACCGATTCAAAAATTGCTTCGTAATCCAACGGACGTACGGTACGCAAGTCGATTATTTCACACTCGATACCATCCTCGGCCAGCGCTTCTGCCGCCTTATAGGCTTCTTTTATAATTTTTCCGAATGAAACAATGGTTACATCGCTCCCTTTTCGCTTTATATCCGCAACCCCAATCGGGATTAAATATTCACCTTCGGGCACTTCATCCTTATCGCCATACATTTGCTCGCTTTCCATAAAAATTACGGGGTCGTCATCGCGGATGGCACTTTTCAGCAATCCTTTTGCATCGGCAGGATTACTTGGCACCACTACTTTTAGACCCGGACAATTGGCATACCAGCTTTCAAACGCCTGGCTATGCGTAGCGGCAAGTTGACCTGCAGAAGCCGTTGGCCCACGGAAAACGATCGGGATATTAAACTGTCCGCCGCTCATCTGGCGCATTTTGGCAGCGTTATTTATTATTTGGTCAATCGCCACCAACGAAAAGTTAAATGTCATAAACTCCACGATCGGCCTGTTACCGTTCATCGCAGATCCTACGGCTATACCTGAAAATCCCATTTCGGAAATTGGCGTATCAATAACCCGCTTTGGGCCAAATTCATCCAGCATTCCCTTACTGGCTTTGTATGCGCCATTGTATTCGGCCACTTCCTCCCCCATTAAATATATAGATTCGTCGCGACGCATTTCCTCGCTCATCGCCTCGGCTATTGCCTCTCTGAATTGTAGTGTTTTCATTGGTATAAATTGAAATGTAAATAACATAACTCCGATAGCTATCGGAATAAGGACAGCAAAAATACTATAATTACTATCTGTTTAGGTAGTAATTCTTCACTTTTAACCAAAATTTATTATGCGCGCATAACAAAAAAAGTCAAAATTATCCGTAACTTCGCACACGAGCAATTTAAAACATTTTCAGTTTTTTTATTGTGAAATTACAACCCAAAAAATTTCAAATATAAAATGCCCCCAGTATCAATACTAAATTGAGCGAAGATGTAGATTGGGGCATTACATCTTCCTACTTATCAAATATATTTAAAAGATGAAAATATTAGTCTGTATAAGTCACGTACCGGACACCACCTCCAAAATTAATTTTACCGATGGCGATACCAAGTTTGATACAAACGGGGTGCAATTCGTAATCAACCCAAACGACGAGTTTGGCCTTACACGCGCTATGTGGTTTAAGGAAAAACAAGGCGCTACCGTACATGTGGTAAACGTGGGCGGTGCCGAAACCGAGCCTACACTTCGCAAGGCCTTGGCCATTGGCGCTGATGAAGCCATACGTGTAAACACTGCAGCAACCGATGGTTTTTCGGTCGCAAAACAATTGGCGAACGTTGCAAAAGAAGGCAGTTACGATTTAATAATCGGGGGACGGGAGTCCATCGATTACAACGGCGGGATGGTTCCGGGAATGCTCGCTAAACTTATTGGCGCAAACTTCGTAAATACCTGTATCGGCCTTGAAGTGGAAGGCGACAAAGCCACCGCAATCCGCGAAATTGACGGGGGGAAGGAAACCCTTAAAACATCACTGCCATTGGTAATTGGCGGCCAGAAAGGTTTGGTTGAGGAAAGCGATCTTCGCATCCCGAACATGCGCGGCATCATGCAGGCCCGCACCAAACCGCTGAACGCAAAGGAACCCGTTGATGCAAATGCCGAAACAAATACAGTATCATTCCAAAAACCCGCTCCCAAAGGCGCCGTAAAATTGGTCGATACCGTAGATGAATTGGTAAACCTGCTCCACAATGAAGCAAAAGTAATTTAATACGCCTTATTTTTCGCAAATCTCAAAAAACAAAATAGTTTGAAACAATTCCACTTTGATTTTTGGAATTTGGATTTTGCGATTTGGAATTTTAAAGGCTAACGTCTAACGTCTAAAATCTAACATCTAATGTCTATTATAGTTTATACCGAATCAGAAGAAGGAAAAATAAAGAAAATCGCCCTGGAAGCAGTTTCTTATGCAAAGGGTATCGCAGACCAAATGGGAACTTCCGTTACTGCTATTACCGTAAATGCAAATGATACTTCCGAATTGGGCAAATACGGCGCCTCAAAAGTACTGGAGGTTTCCAACGATAAATTAAAAAAATTCAACGCCGAAGCCTATGCTGATGCCATTGCACAGGCTGCCAAAAAAGAGGATGCCAAGGTAATCGTACTCTCTACCAGTGCCAACGACAAATTCCTCGCCCCCTTGTTGGCGGTAAACCTCAATGCAGGCTATGTGCCCAATGTAGTGGCCCTGCCGGAAAGCACTTCCCCGTTTAAGGTAAAGCACAGTGTTTTCACAAATAAAGCATTTGCCACCACCGAAATTAAAACAGATATTAAAATTATTGGACTGGGGAAAAACTCATACGGGTTAAAAGAAGACGAAACTTCGGCTGCAACAGAAGCTTTTTCACCAAATCTCGACGCCCACGATTTTGATATGGAAATTGTTTCCGTAGATAAAGCAACCGACAAAGTAACCATCGCCGATGCCGAAATAGTGGTTTCCGGCGGCCGTGGCCTCAAGGGTCCAGAAAACTGGGGAATGATTGAAGACCTTGCCAAAACATTGGGCGCGGCCACCGCTTGCTCCAAACCTGTGAGCGACATGGGCTGGAGACCGCATAGCGAGCACGTTGGGCAAACGGGTAAACCCGTAGCGTCAAATCTATACATCGCCATTGGTATTTCCGGTGCCATCCAGCATTTGGCAGGTATCAACGCTTCAAAAGTTAAAGTAGTTATCAACAACGATCCTGAGGCTCCTTTCTTTAAGGCCGCAGACTACGGCATAGTGGGCGATGCTTTTGAAATAGTACCGAAACTCACCGAAAAATTAAAGGAATTTAAAGCGCAGAACGCATAATTTTTTATTAATTTGTGCCCCGAAAAAGGCTGTTTAAATCTAGGAAACACCCTCTATTTAAACAGCTTTTTCTTATTTTTATACTTTAATGACAATCTCGTTGCCAAAAAACTTGAAACCTGTCACCCTAAGTCCGTCGCAGGGCGGGAATTTGAAACCTCGATAATGAGTTTAGTAAAACTGACCATAAAAGGAATATCCTACAGCCAAACGCAAAATGGCGCCTATGCCCTTATTTTGAATGAGGTGGATGGCGAACGGAAACTCCCTATCGTCATCGGCGCTTTTGAAGCTCAGTCCATTGCCATCGCCCTGGAAAAAGACATAACCCCTCCACGACCCCTTACACACGACCTTTTTAAGAATTTCGCTGATCGTTTTGAAATTGTCATCAAGCAGATAATTATCCACAAATTAGTGGACGGCGTTTTTTACTCCAGCATCATTTGCGAACGCGACAAGATTGAAGAAATTATCGACGCCCGTACTAGCGATGCCATTGCCTTGGCACTTCGGTTTAAGGCACCTATTTTTACCTATAAAAATATTTTGGACAAGGCAGGGATTTATCTGAAAACATCTGCCTCCAAAAAATCGCTTTCAAAAAAAGAAGAAGCTGTTATTGAAAATTTGATTTTAGGGGAAGACAAGGAATCAGTCAAGCCTACGGGCCAAGATTACACAAAATTTAGCCTGAGTGAACTGAACAAAATGTTGGAGGACGCCGTAAAAAGCGAAAATTACGAGAAGGCGGCAAGTATCCGCGATGAGATTTCAAAAAGAGAATAGATTCATTTATCGATTTTTAAAATTTAAAATATAGTCCCCTGGGCGAGCCTGCACCGAGCGCAGTCAAAGTGTCAAAGGGTCGGAGTTTAAAAAGAATATGCAAAAATTCACACTCGTAGCCATTGTGCTATTTTTCTTCGGAAACACCTTCGCGCAAAGCATTGAAAAAACGTGGCAATTTTCAGAAGTAAAGGACGAGAACGGCCTCTCTCTTCTAAACATCAATCCCGAAAAAGATTTCCTGAAACTCGATAACGGCTTGTTTGAATATCAAGTGGCTAGCGACAGTCTTGTTTCCAAGGGCGATTATATGTTCCAGAATAATTTGCTGGTTCTTTTTTTCAATAAGCCCGCGGACAGCATTAGAAGATTTCGGGTAGAACAGGTTACCGACAGCAGCCTCACCCTTTCGGAAAACAATTATAAGTATCAGTTAAAAACGCCCGGCCTTCAAAACGTTTCTGCTCTGGAGACGGTTGCAAAAACTTCAGAAATAATTCCCAGTCAAGGATTTTCCTTTCAAAGCCTATGGCGCGGGGTCTTGGGTATGGTTTCGCTTTTGATTATCGCCTTCCTCTTCAGTTCAAATCGCAGGGCCATTAATTGGAAAACCGTAGGTATTGGCCTAGCCTTCCAATTGTTGATCGCCATTGGGGTTTTAAAAGTAGATTTTATAAAAAGTGGCTTTGAAGGTGTGGGACAATTGTTCGTAAACGTGCTGGACTATACCAAGGCGGGAAGCGAATTTCTCTTTGGCGGAATGCTGGATATAAACTCCTTCGGTTTCATCTTTGCCTTTCAGGTTTTACCCACCATTATCTTTTTCTCCGCCCTTACCTCGGTACTTTTTTACTTCGGAATCATTCAAGTAGTCGTAAAAGGAATGGGCTGGCTGCTCACGAAACTTTTGAATATTTCCGGTGCAGAAAGCCTTAGCGTGGCGGGAAATATCTTTTTGGGCCAAACGGAAGCGCCACTTCTCATTAAGGCCTATTTGGAAAAAATGAACAAGAGCGAAATGCTGCTTGTGATGATAGGCGGCATGGCTACTGTTGCGGGTGCGGTACTCGCTGCCTATATCGGCTTTTTGGGCGGCGACGACCCCGAACTTCGGTTGACCTTTGCCAAGCACCTTTTGGCCGCCTCGGTAATGGCAGCCCCGGGCGCTATCGTCATTTCAAAAATTTTGTACCCCCAGACCGAACCCATCAATACCGATGTGAAAGTTTCCTCAGAAAAAATTGGATCCAACTTTTTGGACGCAATCGCAAATGGAACTACTGAAGGCCTGCGGCTTGCGGTAAACGTAGGCGCCATGTTGCTGGTTTTTGTGGCGTTCATCGCCATGCTCAACGGAATATTGGGCTGGGTGGGCGAAGTAACTTCAGTTAATGAATGGGTGGCTGCAAACTCCGCCTATCAAAGCCTTTCACTTGAGGCAATTCTCGGAACTATTTTCGCTCCGCTTATGTGGCTTATAGGTGTTGCCAAGGAAGATATGTTAATGATGGGCCAATTATTGGGAATTAAACTAGCGGCCAGTGAATTTGTGGGCTACATCCAGCTGGCAGAACTGAAAAACGTTACCAATGAGCTTCATCTTAATTATGAAAAGAGCATCATTATGGCAACCTACATGCTTTGTGGATTTGCAAATTTCGCTTCTATCGGTATTCAAATTGGAGGAATTGGCTCCCTAGCGCCCGGACAGCGAAAAACCCTTTCAAAATTTGGAATGAAAGCCTTGATTGGCGGGACGATCGCTTCGTTAATTTCCGCAACCATCGCAGGAATGATAATTGGCTAATAGGCTCCTATCACGGTCTCTGCCCAATCGGCAGCTTCGTCAATACTTTTAAAGTAACTAAAGGCTCCCTTAAAAAGGCCTTGTTCTTCCATAGCCTCAAACTTTACGTCCTCATTGTTGGAAACTATCGCAATCCCCACCACCGATTTGGAACTTGCCTTTTCATAAACTATAGGATTAACCGTTTTGGCCATTTCCCGGTTGGAGATTACCACACATTTTCTACCCCGATAATGGGAATCTATAATTTTGGTAAGTTCCTCAGCCTCCTCCAGGTCATAGAAATCTGAATTAAAGTGAAAGACCGCGTACAAAGGATAGCACTCCAATATACCCGTTGATAACTCGTACTGTTTTTCCATTGGTCAAGGATTTCGAAATAAAATTAAATAAAATTTTAACATAATTTTAAAATCGTTGATAACTTATTTAAAAGCATTTCGCAAATAATTTGAGCATCCCCTTCCCTATTAGTATTTTAGACCGATAATTTATTTTTTTTGAAATGAAACAATACCACGACCTTCTAAAGCACGTAATGGAAAACGGCAGCGTAAAGCAAGACCGCACCGGCACCGGCACCAAGAGCGTTTTTGGCTACCAAATGCGGTTTGATTTAAGTGAAGGCTTCCCCATGGTCACCACTAAAAAACTACACCTGAAATCAATTATTTATGAACTCTTGTGGTTTTTAAATGGCGATACAAATGTGAAATATTTGCAGGAAAATGGGGTACGCATCTGGAACGAATGGGCCGATGAAAATGGCGACCTTGGCCCCGTTTACGGTCACCAATGGCGAAACTGGAACAGCGAGGAAATCGATCAGATTTCAGAAATAATAAAAACCCTAAAAACCAATCCGGACAGCCGCCGAATGCTGGTTAGCGCCTGGAATCCCAGCGTATTGCCCGATACCTCAAAACCATTTGCCGAAAACGTGGCCAATGGCAAAGCGGCGCTTCCACCCTGCCATGCCTTTTTCCAATTTTATGTTGCCGACGGAAAATTATCTTGCCAACTCTACCAGCGCAGTGCCGATATCTTTCTGGGCGTGCCTTTTAATATTGCTTCCTATGCCCTATTGACGATGATGATGGCGCAGGTTTGCGGCTACCAAGCCGGTGATTTTGTCCACACCTTTGGCGATGCCCATATTTACAGCAACCATTTTGAACAGGTGGAACTCCAGCTATCGCGCCAGCCACGCCCGTTGCCAAAAATGTTGCTCAATCCAGAAGTAAAAGATATATTTGGCTTCACTTTTGATGACTTTACGCTTGTGGACTACAATCCGCATCCGCACATAAAAGGCGCTGTTGCCATTTAAACTAAACTTAATTCCTCAAAATGAAAAACCTATTTATTGCCTTCTGCATACTTTTCTCAACTTCAGTTTTCGCCCAACAAGAATGGGGCGACGTTCAAAAAAATAAGG
Source organism: Aequorivita vladivostokensis (assembly GCF_000952855.1). GTDB lineage: Bacteria > Bacteroidota > Bacteroidia > Flavobacteriales > Flavobacteriaceae > Aequorivita > Aequorivita vladivostokensis. Next base: position 89,139 of record NZ_JSVU01000008.1, read on the forward strand.
TAACCCTTAAGGAGATTGCCCCTATCTGGCCCGGATGTGAAAAGGGAAGTGCGGCTGAGCGCGACAATTGTTTCAACAATAAACTGGCTACCCACATTGCCCAAAATTTTAAATATCCGCCGGAAGCCTACAAGAAAAATGAGCAGGGAAGAGTAATTGTAGAGTTCATTATCAATGAACAAGGATTGGTTGAGGTAAAAAATGTTACCGGAGGCACCAAAGAATTGCAGGAAGAAGCCAAACGAAATATTATGGCAATCCCGAAAATGGCAAAACCCGGAATGATGGGAGGCAAACCGCGGCCCATAAAATTTACGGTTCCTTTTACCTTTAAAACCGGGAAATAAGATGCTGAAAAAAATAGTTTTTTCTCTAGTTTTAATGTTCATTTCTTCTTTTTTATCCGCGCAGGAAGAAACGGTAACCGAAGTTTCAAAATCTGAAATGACTAAGGCCGATGTACCTTATGCCGTGATTGAAAATGTTCCTGTATATCCAGGATGTGAAGGCAACGGAAATCAGGAATTGAAACAGTGCATGTCTACCAAAATTTCCGAATTTGTGAACCTTCATTTCAATATGAAGAAAGTTGAAGCCTTAAATTTACCTCCCAAGCTATATAGAACTTCGGTTCAATTCAAAATAAATAAAGAAGGCAAGGTGGTTGACGTTCGCGCCCGTGCGGAACATCCCGAGATTGAAAATGAAGCCGTTCGCGTTGTGAGCAACCTTCCCCAAATGCAGCCGGGAAAACAAAGAGGAGAAGCAGTGGGCGTGCTGTATTCACTTCCTATAATTTTTAAAGTTGAACCTCCTAAAAGGGAAGATAAAAAGAGGAAAACAAAGAATTGAAAAAGCTAGTTTAACAACTGTTTAACGTAGGTTGAATAGTCTTCAACAATTTTAATATTTATATTTAAAGTGTCGTCAAAAAAAATTGCGACACTTTTTTTATGATTGCTACAGATACACTGGTTTCGTTCTTTCTCGAAACCCGCCAACATACAGAAGATATTTGCAAACCGCTGGAAATTGAGGATTACGTGGTACAGCCCATTGTTGACGTTTCTCCTCCCAAATGGCATTTGGGCCATACCTCCTGGTTTTTCGAAGAGTTTATTCTGAAACCGCACAAACCAAATTACAAGCTCTTTCATGAAGATTTCGCCTTTGTTTTCAACAGTTATTATGAAAATGTGGGCAAACGCGTAATCAGAAATGACCGCGGCAACCTCTCGCGGCCCGGCGTGGCAAAGGTTTACGATTACAGACATTATGTTACCAATGAAATGAAGGATTTTCTTTCAGGGGAAATTTCCGCAGGGATTGAGGAAATCCTTTTAATAGGAATCCATCACGAAAAACAGCATCAGGAACTTCTTATTACAGATATAAAATACATTCTGGGAAATAACCCGTTATTACCGAAATACAACGATTCATTTTCGGAAAATCCACACCAGAAATTTCAGCGGGAATGGATTGAAATGGACGAAGGCATTTATGAAATAGGTCATAAAAATCTTGACGAATTCTGCTATGACAATGAATTGGGAAGGCACAAAGTATATCTGCACGATTATAAAATTTCAAAGAAGCTTGTTACCAATGCCGAATATCTGGAATTTATAAATGCCGGAGGCTACAAAGATTTTAACCTATGGCACGCTGAGGGTCTGGACTGGGTAAAACAAAACCAGATTGAAGCCCCAATGTACTGGCACAATATTGACGGGGAATGGCACCAATATACTTTACAGGGCCTTCAAAAAATAGATGCTGACGCACCGCTTTCGCACATTTCCTATTTTGAGGCATTCGCCTTTGCCCAATGGAAAGAATGCCGCCTGCCCACAGAATTTGAATGGGAAGCTGCCCAACAAAACTTTGAATGGGGCAGCCGTTGGGAATGGACTGAAAGCGCCTACCTACCCTATCCCGGCTATAAAAAAGCCCCCGGCGCCATCGGCGAATACAACGGGAAATTTATGGTAAACCAAAAAGTGTTGCGTGGTGGTTCCGTTGCAACTCCCAATAAACATACGCGACCAACTTATAGAAATTTTTTCCAGACCAATCTGCGGTGGCAATTCACGGGATTAAGGTTGGCACAATAAAAACGACTACCCACCTATGGCAACTACCGCAACACTATTGGACACTCCTTTTAAAAAAGAAGTTTTTGAAGGTCTGAGTGCATTTCCCAAATATCTATCGTCCAAATATTTTTATGATAAAAAAGGCGACAAACTTTTTCAGGATATCATGGCCATGCCGGAATATTATCTCACGGGCTGTGAATTTCAGATACTTTCCTCCCATACGGAGACCATCGGAGAGCTCTTTCGCGATCGCGAAAATGGTTTGGATTTAATTGAACTTGGCGCCGGCGACGGCAAAAAAACAAAGGTGTTGCTAAAATATATGGCAGGCCACAACTTCAATTTCGTTTACAAACCCATCGACATCAGTGAAAATGCGGTGGAAAAGCTTTCGGAAAATCTCGCTACCGAAATGCCCGCCCTAACGGTGGATGCCGAAGTGGGCGAATATTTTGAAGTCCTCGAAAGGCTGAAAGGTTTCAACAAACGCAAAAAGGTAATTATGGTTTTGGGAAGCAATATCGGCAACCTAAAACACCCAAAGGCAATCGAATTTCTTACAAAATTGAAAGACGCCATGTTGCCCGATGACTTGCTTTTCATGGGTTTCGACCAAAAGAAAAATCCGCAGACCATCCTCGATGCCTATAACGATGAAGCCGGAATTACCGCAGCTTTCAACAAAAATATTCTCACCCGCATAAATCGTGAATTGGGCGGAAATTTTGATGTGGATAAATTCGAACATTGGGAAGCGTACAATCCAGAGACAGGCACTGCCAAAAGTTTTTTGGTGGCAACCGAAGCAATGCAGGCAAGCATCGAAAAGTTGGGGTTAACGGTAAATTTTGAACAATGGGAAACCATCCACACCGAAATTTCACAGAAATACGACGATAAGATAGTGCAGTGGCTCGCGGAACAATCGGGACTCGAAATTGAAACCTCCTTTACGGACGAAAAGGGGTATTATAAAAATTATGCCTTTCGGAAGGTTTGATGGCTGCTGGGTGCTGGGTGCGGGATGACGTAAGTTATAACATCCTAATTTTTTCATTTCATCGACCTAAAATTTCAACAAGTTTTTCCAATTCATCTTCGGTGTTGTAATAGTGAAAACTTACGCGAATCCCGCTACCCCGAAGCGAACTGATAACATTATTATGCTGCAATTTCTGAAAAAGCGCTTGATCCCCTTTCAAATTATAAATGGACGAATGCTTTTCGCGGAGCAGCGTATCGTTTCCCAATAAATCCATTTCGGCGAAACGTTCCTTCGCCTTTGCTGAAAGGGAAGCTATTTTTTGGTATAAATCTTCCCTTCCCAAGTTTTTCTGAAACAACAGCGCCTGCTCCAAACTGCCATAATTTAAGGTGTCCTGATGGCCCGGTTCAAAATGCTTCATAAAAGCAGTTTCCGTTGCCAAACTTTCAAACCGTTCAGCAGAATTGAACCCGATGGTCTTTGGAAAAATCCTTTCACGCGCCGCTTCCTTCACCATAAAAAGACCGTTGCCATAGCCCGCCGTTAGCCATTTGTAGGCGCTCGCCCCCAAAACATCAATCGCGCTTTCGGCAAAACTGAAATTCTCCGTACCCAAATATTGCGTGCCATCAGCAATCAAAAGTAGGTTGGGATGATAGCTTTTTAACTGTTTCAAAAATTCAAAATCTATTTTTATGCCATTGAGCCACTGCACGATGCTGAACATAAAAATATCGGGCCGGTGCCTTGCCAGGGCCTCCTCTATATTCCGTTCTAATTTCTCATCAATTTTGGCATAGCAAACATCAAAATCGCGGGTCTCCACGGGCCAATTTACCGAGGGATAATCATTCTTTAAAAGTAGAATTTTCTGGCCTTTGGGAAGTCCTTCCAAGACTGTATTTATACCAAAGGAAAAATTGGGGACCAAAGCCGTTTCCTCGGCCGAAGCATCAAAAAACCCGGCCACCGTTTTTCTAATCTGTTCAATATGAATTTTATGCTTATCGCGAAAAACACTGGCATGGTGCATCAAATCGAGGTCGTGCTGGCGGCGCCATTCAATAACAGGCTTGGGAATCACGCCATTGGAAGCGGTGTTTAAATAGATACAGGATGTTAGGGCGGGAAAGTGTTTTCTTAAATCTTCCATAAGTAATGGCAAAACGGTGAATTTTCGGTATTTTTACAAGACTGATTTTAGCAGCGATTGTTGCATTTACAACGAAAGTAACCAACTATGTTTTCAAAAACTAAAAAATCCGAAAGAATTGATGCCGAACAGCGCGAGCAGTATGAGTACGCCCGCCGCCGCATCAAACAGAAAAAAAACCTGATGCGCCATTTTATACTGTTTTTGGTGGGTTCGGTGCTGTTAATAATCATCAATCCTTTGCTGGGCTATGGCAATGATTTCTTTATAAAGGATTGGTTTATTTGGGCCATTTTAATTTGGACTTTTATATTTCTCATACATCTTTTCAACGTTTTTGTGATGAACAAATTCATGGACAAGGAATGGGAAGACCGCCAACTCGAGAAACTGAAGGCCCGCCAAGCCGAACGCATGGCCGAACTGCAGAAAAAAGTGGATGCCGAGCTGCAATTGCCCACAACCCCACCGGACACTTCAAAAAAAAACGAACTGAACAACCCGCTACCGCCCGACGTACAATGATTACCATGATTGCCGCCGCTGGCGAGAACAACGAATTGGGAAAGGACAACGACCTGCTTTGGCATTTGCCGGATGATTTTAAACGCTTCAAAAAACTGACCACCGGCCATTATATCATTATGGGGCGGAAGACTTTTGAGTCGTTTCCGAAACCGCTTCCCAACAGGACCCATCTGGTCATCACCCGAAACAAGGACTATAAAAAAGAAGGTGCCGTGGTAGTCCATGATATGGAGGAGGCCCTGAAAATTTCAAAGGAAGATGCGCAGCCCTATATCATTGGCGGTGGCGAAATTTATAAATTGGGACTTCCCTTTGCCCATAAAATTGAGCTTACCCGCGTACACGGCACGTTTGCCGATGCCGATACTTTTTTTCCCGAGTTTTCAGAGGAGAAATGGGAGCTTATTTCCAAAGAAGAACATCCCAAGGACGAAAGGCATAACTATTCCTTTACGTATGAAACTTGGGTACGAAAATAATGAACTCCAACCCCAAAGGTTTTTGAAAGCTTTGGGGTTTTGCTTCCAAAAAAAACTCTTTTGAAAACCATCTTAAAACATATTGCTTCCCAAAATAACTTCAATTGTCACGATAGCAAACCCCTTTCGGGCGGTGACATCAACGAAGTATTTCTGCTAAATTGTTCCGAAGGAAATTTTGTGGTCAAGATTAACAGTACCTCAAAATTCCCCGCTATGTTTGAAGCGGAGGCAAAGGGATTGCAATTGCTGAAAGAGAACAGTAGTTTTAAAATTCCAATGGTGATTGCCACAGGAACCTATCAAAACACGGCCTATTTAATATTGGAATACAATCCCTCGGGAAAACCATCGAAAAACTTTTCGGAAAAATTTGCCGAGGCTCTTGTGACATTGCACAAAACAACTGCCGAAAATTTTGGATTGAACCACGACAACTATATTGGCAGTCTTCCGCAGAGAAATAGTTTTTGCGGTTCGGCTTCGGAGTTTTATATTTCACAACGTTTGGAACCACAGTTCAAAATGGCGGCGGACAACGGTTTTCGCTTTAAAAATTTAGAGGGATTTTTTAAGAATATTTCCGAAGCAATCCCGAAGGAGCCCCCGGCTTTAGTCCACGGCGATCTTTGGAACGGCAACTATATGGTTTCCAAAACTGGAAAACCGGTTTTGATAGATCCTGCCGTAGCCTTTGCGCCGCGCGAAATGGATATTGCCATGATGAAATTGTTTGGTGGGTTTTCAGATGAAATTTTCTCCAATTACAATGCTCTTTTTGTTTTAGGCGAAGGCTGGAAGGAACGGCTTCCCCTTTGGCAATTATACTATTTGTTGGTACACCTCAACCTTTTTGGAAGTGGTTATTTGCCGCAGGTCAATTCAGCAATAAAAAAATATTCATAGAATTAATCCTATTTTTGTATTTCTAAACCAATCGACAATGAAAGCATATATATTTCCCGGACAGGGTGCCCAATTTACGGGAATGGGCAAAGATCTTTACGAAAATTCCCCAAAGGCGAAAGAGCTGTTTCAACAAGCCAACGAGATTTTGGGTTTTGATATTACCAAAATAATGTTTGAGGGTACCGCCGACGAACTGAAGGAAACCAAAGTAACGCAGCCAGCTATATTCCTACACTCCACTATTTTGGCGGAAGTGATGGGCAGCAAGTTCCAGCCAGATATGGTTGCCGGACATTCCTTGGGTGAAATTTCGGCCTTGGTGGCCAACAGAACGCTTGCTTTTAGCGATGGCCTGCAATTGGTTTACAAACGCGCCTTGGCAATGCAAAAGGCTTGTGAGCAAACACCATCAACCATGGCAGCAGTTCTGGGACTGGACGATCATTTAGTTGAGGAAATATGCGCCAACACGCCGGGCATTGTGGTTGCCGCAAATTATAATTGCCCGGGTCAATTAGTAATTTCGGGCGATGTGGATGCCGTGGGAAAAGCCTGTGAAAGTTTAAAGGAAGCTGGCGCACGCAGAGCATTGATACTGCCCGTTGGCGGCGCTTTCCACAGCCCGTTGATGGAACCTGCTCGGGAAGAACTGGCGGCTGCCATTGAAGCCACCCAATTCACCGCACCAGCTTGCCCAATTTATCAGAATGTTTCAACTTTTGCCGTGACTGATCCTTCAGAAATAAAAGAAAACCTCATCTTTCAACTCACCGCTCCCGTAAAGTGGACGCAGAGTGTTCAAAATATGATAAAGGATGGCGCGACGAAATTTATAGAAGTAGGTCCCGGAAATGTTTTACAGGGATTGGTTAAAAAAATTGATGGTTCTGTGGAAACTGAAAAAGCGGAGGTGTGAATTCGTTGATTCGAAAAATAAAAAGTTCTGGATAAAATTAATTATTCAGAACTTTTTTATTTAAAAAACTGTTTCATCTCAATTGATCAAATTGTCCGTTCCCCTATTGTAGAACAGCTTCCGCTCCTCCTTGGGAACCAAGTCTCCTCCAGTGGCCCAAACAATATGGGTCGCGTTTTCCATATTTATTTTGTGTTTTGCTGCGTAATCGGTTTGTGCAACCATTTGTGGGCCGATCAGGCCAGCAGTTGCCGAAGGTATACAAAATTGATTTAAACAATATTTAGGAATTTTTCGCGACATCCTCCACCCGTTTTGTGGAATCTGCCTTATTGAGGCTCAATCGTACCGTAGTAGGCCGCACTATTTAAATTATTGGAAGGAATTGAAATGAAATGAAATTAAACGAATATTGTACTCTGAAAGTAACTTTTTAAAACGTTCTTAACCCTAAATACTGCCAGAAAATTTAGTTGGAAACTTAATAAATTCAGGTTAAAAAAATGAATTAATATGAATTTTTTGTATTTTTATATAAAAGAATAGTAATTAAAAATATAAAAACATGATAAAAATCATTTTTAGTATGTTTTCAATAATAGTACTGGGTATATTAGCTCTTCAAAGCTTCCAAGAAGAACACAACATAACAGAAATAAGTAGGTTAAGTCCAAATCATCAGGATATTACAAATTTTGAGCAGTGGTTAAACGAGAAATCCAGAGAAAGTACGCTCATAATTTTAGAAAATGGATGTCTAAGCTTCGAAGATCCACCTCTGCCTTGTGCTTGTCCTACTCCCACAGGAGGTTGCATTTATATTCAGCCCGATGCGATATGTTATAATGGAACACAACCTTTTTGTCCCTAATTTAAAAAATCGATGCTGTACTAATCATGAACCAAAGAAGACACGCCGGTAATAAGGAATTTTAGAAATTCACATTTTCATTTTACACTTCTAAAGATTAAACCCTATGAAAAAAATTACTTTTTTATTTGTTATATATAGCATTTCTATCATTTCACCCATAACAGCTCAACGCGAAGGTTCAGAAAACGAGCTAATCCTCTCCCAGAGCACTAATCAAATATTATTGCCCACAGGAGGCTTATCCTGTGCCGGTGGAGAAAATCATTGGTTCCGGAATTACATTCTGGATGAGGAAGGCGTAAATACACCCGTAGCCTTGGTGGGTGTAGAATTTGGTGTTCAATCCATAGATGAACTTCAAGAACTTGAGATATATGCATACGAATACATGGATTTTCCCGATGGTTATGATATTACCAATCCTCCACAACCTTTAGCGTCTGGCACTGTGAGTGTGGATCCAGAAAATATTAATCAGATAATTCGCGCAAATTTTGATGTTCCAATAGTGGTTTCTGCTCTAACATCAGTGGTAGTGAGTATAGTGCAACCGGGCACCGACGGAGCCGCTTTATATTTAGGCGTTACCGAGGAAGACACTAAAACCAATTATTGGGCATCCGAAAATTGCGGGATTACCCAACCCACTCCCGTGGCGGCACTGGGCGCTCCCAATTCACGGCATTTAATTAATTTAGTAGTTGATGATGCATTATCCACGACAGAATTCTCAAAAGAAAATATCAAGATTTATCCCAATCCTGCAATTAATACTGTCCATTTGAACATGCCAAATGGACTAAGCATTGACAAGCTTACACTTTGTGATGTTACAGGAAAAGCCTTGAAAATTATATATAATGACGATACTGTGGACATCTCTAAATTATCTTCTGGAACGTATTTTTTAAAAATAAAACGGGATAATTTCACCATCGTTAAAAAAATAATTAAGCAATGAGGGGTATTAAATTTTCGCAAAACACCCAATACTCATAATTTAATTGATTTTAAACAACATTTAGGAATTTTTCGCAACGTCTTCCACCCGTTTTGTGGAATCTGCCTTATTGAGGCTCAACCGTACCGTACTGGTCTCCAATGCTCTTAAATCGTGGGGCACACCGCCTTCAAGCGCAACCAAATCTCCCTTTTTCAAATGGCAAATAGTTCCGTTTACGCCAAAATCGATTGCGCCTTCAAAAATTTCGACTACTATGGGGAACGATGTTTTGTGCTCCTTCATAATCTGGCCCTCCCTAAATGTAATTCTAATTTCCTTGCAGGCCTCGGTGTCAATTAAAACTTGGATGGTCGGTTTGGTATCATTGTATTGCAGATCTTTAATAAGTGATGCTGTTTTCATAGTTATATTTTTAAATTTTCCTTTTTTTAAATTTCTTCAAAATTAAGCATAGCAAAAATCGAAACCTATGACCGAGCGCATACTTTAACGAAAATGATTGGACCGGCTATTTTTCTAAATAATGCACACAAAATTAAAAACGAAAACACCGAATGAAATTAATCATCCGGTGTTTCTACTTGTATAAAGATTGGTTCAATCCTTAATACTATACTTTAAATTTTAAATATCTATGCGCTAATCCTGCAATCTTCGCAGTCCTTCACCTCGCCATAATAGGTTTCGCGGTATTTGTGAAGGGTTTTAAATGGCACTTTCAAAAAGGTTTTTTTGATGTAGATCACACTGGTGGTGAACATTCCCATCTTTTCTGTAAATCGTTTTTCTGTTTTTGTTTGTCGTTTCACTGAAACTAACTTCATAACTTTTGTTTATCGGGTTTGGGCAAAGAAACAAAGGCTTGGGGCCAATTCCAAAGAAATAGCGTTAAAGCTGGGTTAAACCTGGATAGGGTATCAATTTAGCATACTGAAAGTGATACATTACTACGCTTAGCCCGTATGAAGAATATTTTCGAATAAATGCCCCCATATTCCAGGGGGCATTCCGACCGTTTTCACGGCCCCACAAGCTTATGGGATCATTGTTTGATAATCCTTAGAATTTTTGATCCCTCAATGCCAGTGCTTACCCTCACTATATAAACACCGGCGGCGCCAGTGATTTCTTGAGTTATTGAATTAGTAAAGTAATATTGTTTTTCTGAAATTATCTCCCTAAGTATGTTATATACCGTTATATTAACTTCGGGATATGTTTTTCCCAATTTTATGATGAAACTGCCCCGGGTTGGGTTAGGGTAGGATTCAAAGATTAAATCCTCCGGAACCTCATTGCCCAGAACCTCGTCGTTCCTAAAGATACGAGCGCGTTCGGGCAACCCATAATTTCCGTACAAATAGGTAGGCGAACCTACAGTAATTATGTTTCCAGCGCCATTTAAACTAACGGAATAACCACAATATTCCAATGAGGATTCTCCCACAATGGTATTGCCCACTTGCGACCAATCTGTACCGTTGTACATATATATACGTGCCTCGCCCAAACCGCTATTTGCACCTGGCCCTCCCAAAGCCACCACTTGGTTGTTATTGCTTAGGGCAGCGGAAAAGCCTATGCCCGAACCCAATGGGCCTTCTATTAAAGCTCCCTGCATAATCCAAGATGAGCCGTTCCACATAAATACCTGTGCGCCCCCATTGCCATTGATACCGGCACCCGAAACCACTACCATGTTGCCATTCATTCCGAGGGTAACGTCGTCGTAATCATAAGTGTTGAATAGATTGCCCTTTGGCGCCCAGTCTGACCCGTTCCAAGTATAAACTTGAATAGCTTTGCCAAAATTCGTGGCAATGGTATTGGCATCATCGCTTAGGTCCAAAACGTCGCCTGCTATATCGTCTTCCAAGCCGTTTATTGCGCTGCCGCGCTGCTGCCAGGAATTGCCAGTTAGGGTGTAAATTCTAACCTGGCCGGAATCGTTGCCGTTTGTGGAATTCCCAATATCGCCCAGGGCCAACGCGTCTCCACTTGGGCTTAGTTTTACAGAACCTTCATAGAGGGTAATGGAATTCCAAAGCAAGGTGTTGCCCAATTGTTCCCAATCACTACCATTATATTCATAGATCTTTACCTCGGCATCTTCCCCTTGTGCTCCACCAGAGGCGCAAATGGCAATTCTATTGCCGTCGGCGCTTAGGCAAATTTCAATACCGAAACCCCGATCCGTGGTGGTCCCGGTAAGTGGATACCCCTTTAGGGTCCAATCTGTTCCATTGTATCTAAAGACTCGAACGCTTCCTGCCCAATAGCTATTGGAATCAACACTAAAGGGTGAGCCAACTGCCACTGTAAGACCGTCCTGGCTTGTGCTTACGCTCGCCCCGCATTTTTCGTCAGGCTCTTGTCCCAGGATATCACCTCCCAATTGCATCCAGTTTTGGGCGATCAAGGGTGTAGTGCTAATTAGTATAAAAAAAACAATACACGTTTTTAAGGTATGATTGTTTAAAAATTTATTGGCGAGTATTTTTTTTGTTTTCATTATGGCTGTTTTTAACTGGTTTATGAAAAATATTATTAAGCAAAAGCCAACTTTATGCAATGCGGGTAGGTTGAGTGCTACCTATATATCGAATCTGGGTTTACATTGTCATCATTTCCATTACAATTTATTTTGCATTACATTTGCTTCCTATCCCTGATGTATATGCCGCAGCACAAATTTATTGTTTGCAATTACCAACATTCTCTTACTTCCGGAATAGTTAGCTGGCAGGCTCCAAGTAATATTGCCTTAGTAAAATATTGGGGGAAATATGGCGAGCAAATGCCCATGAACGCTTCGGTAAGTTTTACATTGAAGCACTGCAACACCAAAACTTCGGTCTCATTTGAAAATAAGCAATCTGAAGGATTTGAATTTGAAGTCTTTCTCGATGGAAAAAGGGAAGAAGGCTTTGAACCGAAAATCAATAAATTCTTTGAAAGAGTGGAAGTGTATTTGCCATTTTTAAAGGATTTCAAATTTAAAATTGAAACCTCCAACAGTTTTCCGCATAGTAGCGGCATAGCTTCTTCCGCCAGCGGAATGAGTGCCCTATCACTTTGTTTAATGGAAATGGAACAGCGCATGCAACCGTCAATTACCGATGATTATTTCAAGGAAAAAGCTTCCTTTTTAGCGCGGCTTGGCTCGGGCAGCGCCTGCCGCAGTGTGGAAGGTCCGCTGATAGTCTGGGGAGAGCATCCAGAAATTGACGGCAGCAGTAATCTTTTTGGCACAAAATACCCTTTTGATATTCACGAAAATTTCAGAAACTATCAAGACACCATTTTATTGGTTGACAAAGGTGAAAAGCAAGTGAGCAGCACACTTGGCCACGATTTGATGGTGGACCACCCTTTTGCTGCGGAGCGATTTCGGCAGGCAAAAGATAATCTTTCAAAGTTGATTCCCGTTTTTAAAAATGGCGACCTTCCTCAATTCATTAAAATTGTTGAAAGCGAAGCCCTGTCCCTGCACGCTATGATGATGACCTCCCTGCCCTATTTCATCCTCATGAAACCGAATACCTTGGAAATTATCAACCACATCTGGAAGTTCCGTGAAAAAACCGACAGCAAGCTTTGCTTTACACTTGATGCGGGTGCTAATGTACACGTGCTCTATCCCGAAAGTGAAAAAGAAAGTGTTTTAAAATTCATAGCAAATGAACTTTCGCAGTATTGCAAAAATGGGGAGTTTATTGAAGATGAGATTGGCTTTGGCGCTGTGCGGATCTGAAATTCAAGATAAAGGTTTTATTCGACGATAGAAATAGGCTTTTTCTTTAACAAAAAGGAAGGATTTTTAAGTTTTTGTCGATCGTTCAAAAGTAGAGTTTCGGGTGAAATAGATTAAAAACAACAAAACCATTAAAGTAGCGCCCGCCAATAAATACCACCACCAAGCTACATCTTTGCTTAAATCTATAGAGGCGGTATCGCCTATTAGAACAAGGCCTGCCCAATATTGTGGAGAGGCGGTGCGGCCTTCGGCGGTTTTAATATAACTTAACTTGGCTTCACGCAAAGCCTCATCCTTTGGCATTCCTTGCGAAAGATTATCATAAAACAACGTAACGATTTTTGCGCTGGATTCTTCATCAATCTCCCAAAGACTTGTCAAAATGCTTTCACTTCCCGCATAATTAAAGGCGTGGGCCAAAGATATCATCCCTTCGCCGGCTTGATAGGTTGGTTTTCCAGTCTCGCAGGCGGTGAGAATGGCGAGATTGGAAGATAGATCTATATTGTAAATTTCATAGGAATAAAGTGAGTTTTCATCATAATTCTCTTTGCCGGTGGTCTTTTTCGCAAAAATAAGTCGGCTGAGCTCCGGGCTTAGGTTATTGCTCTCGGCATGGGTGCCAATATGAATTATTTTATGCTCCTTCGCGCGGTTTATGAATAATTCTTTGCTAGCCTTTTCATTTATAAAATAATCGCCATCAAAAATTTTAGAATACTGTTTTACCAAATCCTCGCTAAACGGTTGTGGCAGCAATGTTAAATAGGTTTTGTCCAGCTTTACGGAATCTTTAATAGCCAGTTTGTATTCCTCTTTCATCTTTGTGTTGAAACCGGGTGCAAAGGCGATAAATTCAGAGGAATAATCTGCGACTTTCCCTTTGTCTTTATAAAGCAATAGGCTGAAATTATAAGAAATATCATAATTGGCCAATAAACTATTGGTTGCCATTTCCTGAAAATTCTTTATGGGCTTGGGCGTGAGCGTCTCAAAACTTAAATTGAAAAGTTCTCTGTCCGGCACAATGACAACCTTGGGTGTAAGTATGTACTTTTCCAAGGGAAACCAAAGGGCCCTGTATAATTCATAAAGTAGCGGTCTCGTTTTTTCGACCGAAAATTCATCATTCTTTAACTTTGGGATGTGGTTTTTAACCGAACTATAATTTAATCGCAGCATCTTTTTTAAGGAAGCGGAAACTACAAAGGCATACAATTGGTCGTCAATAAAAATATAGCGTACCACAGTGGTGTTGCCAGGGATTTTCTGTTGAAGATCATTCACTGATTCTTCCAAAGTGGCATAGCGCATTTTATAATACTTGGGAAAATGTTGCTTCAGCGAATCCAAGAAGTCCTCCCAGTTTTCGGATGCCTCAAAAAATGAGGAGAGACTACTGTTTTCAGAATCGTTTAAGGAGGATTTCATTTTATCTTTCAAGGTTTTTTCCCGTTCCAATACCTGGGCGGGGATGTGTTGAAACTGAACATTGTCCCGCAGATTGAGCCGTGAGCGAATACGGCTGTAGATACTGGATTCGTGAAGAGCAATGAGCTTATCTAAATACAATGGATCTTTGGTGATTTCGAAAAGTTCCAGCCGGAGTTTTTCGGCAAAACTTAATAGCTCTTCGTTTTCGGTTATTAGTAGGGTGAGGTCCTCATGATTGGTAATTATTTTTTTACGTTGGTCCAGAATAGAAATTCCTTCTTCTATTTGTTGCAAAAGTTCTTTTAAGAAAAATGGATTCTTACTTTCCGCCATATAGTATTTCGAACTCGCGTTTATCAATAAAGCTTGTGGTTTCCTATATTGACTGAGGATGGAATCTGTGGTGCTTATCTTCCGGCTTTCGCCTAGAATATTAAAACGTAGGGCTTCATTACTGTATTTTTCGGCCTCCGGATAATTCTTTAAAAGGAAATGCACCTGTGCAAGATTTATGGTGTGGTAAAATTCCTGCAAGGTGTTTTTAAAGTCTCCGTTATGGGTAAAATTATAGGTTTCATTGGCCAAAGCCAGCGCTTTTTCCCTTTTACCGTTTTTAGCTGCGAAAAGGGAATATTCCAAAATATTATCCAAAAAATCCTTGGTATAAGTAGTGCCCATCGTTTTTTGGTACACTATTCTGGCCTTTTCATAATAAATCGCGGCGTTCTCAATATCGTCCATGTGCTCATAGATGGTTGCGCGGGTGGAAAGGGCCGCAGCCTCCCAATAGAGATCTGCGCTGGCGCTGCTTTTTAGTAGCTGCAATGCGGTGTCGGCATTTTTGGCGGCACCTTCAAAATCACGGCTGGCTGTTTTTGCCTCTGCAAGAATAATGTTTGAAATAATAATATTGATATCGTTGGGCTCAAAAAGCTTCTTTTTTTGTTGAAAGGAATATTCAATGAGTTCCTGCGCACGAGAATGTTCTCCCAGCGTATTGTAAAACGTAGCCATATTATCTATTACTACGCATTGGTGACTTTTGGCTTTGTAGGTGCGGGCTTCGTCGGTAGCGCGGTTTATATATTCCTGAAATCCCGCGATCGATTCTTCTGAAATGGCAATGGCCTCTTGGTTCTTTCCCAAGGCATTCCACAGAACGGCGAGGTTCATCTTGATCAATGCAGGCCGATAGTATCGGTTCATTATATCGGTCTCGTCAGTTTTTTCTAAAACCTTGATGGCTTCCTGAAAGTAATATTTGGTGCTATCCAGTTTTGCTTCCTGCCACATCATCCCTCCCAAGGCATTATAAACTTGGTTATAGAAAACATAGTCTGGTTGCCCGCTTTTTATCAACATTTTCAGCGCTTTGAGGTAATGGGATTTTGCCAAGGGAAAATCACCCAATTTTGATGCATAATATCCCTGACGGTACTCTAGACCTGCAAGGTCAATATTGTTGGGTTCTGGGTTTTTTTGGGCGAATGGGATTGCCGATTTAAGGAGATTATATGCTTCCTGATGCTTTCCAGCATCGTCGTATATCCACCCCAATTCGGTTATTGCCTCTACTACAAAGTGTGGGTTGGCGTATTTTTTTATCTCTTTCGTAAGATTTTCAGCTTTTTTCACGGCAAGATTCTTATTGCCGTTATTCAACTTAAAACTTCCTTCAAACTGAATATAAGCATACAGGCTATCGTAGTTCTTTGCCGTTTTATAGAAATTGATGTTTTTGGCTATATGGCCCCGTGCCTGTGCTAAGGAATCCTGTTCAATAAGGGTTTGTATTTCCTTTACGCCAACATTCTTTTCTTGTGAAAATACCACTGAAAACGTAAAAAGAAATAACAATTGAGTAACAAAAGAGAATCTCCGGATTTTAAATGCCATAATGGAATAATACTTCAAAAAAACAGAACGAGTCCGGGGATAGATAAAGAAAGATACAATTTATTTTCTGTAGAATTGTGGTGCAGTCGAATTTTTCGGTGAAATTCAATTTTGTTCTTCGTATTCCGTCCAGGTCTGGTTGTTGATGTTCTGATCCAGATTGGGATTATATAGTGAATTGTCGCTCTTAATGTATTCGCCTTGATTGTTCATCCAGTATTGGTTGGCTCCTGCCTCTACTTTGTAGGTTTGCCCGGTATTTGGATCGCTTACGTTAGTGTTTCCATAAATATAATCTACAAACTGTTCTTGATTGCGATCGCTTGCGGCTTGATTGGCGCGCCAGCTTGCCATATTTTGATCCATCGCGGCCATTCTGTCATTGAAACGCGCAGTGTTCTGATCGCCAAAGGATTTTATGTTGGCCATCCGCTGTTGGTGGGCGGCATTGCTCTGTTGCGCAATTTGCATGTCTTTTTGGTTAACGGCCTGTAACCATTGTGGATTTATCTGCTGGTTTAAAAGCCCGTTGATGTATTGTGTTTTAGCTTGATCAAAAGCACCTTCGGAAGCTTCCAAAACCGAATAGGTTATGCCCCAATAACCCCCATACTGGTCATACGAAACAAAATGATGCAGAATAGTTAAAAATGAAGTGCCATCAGGATCGCGCCATTCCAGCCCCATAACTGTGAAAGTTTTTTGTGATGGCATACTTTTGTAGAGTTGGTCGTCAAATTGTTTGTCCCACGCGGCAATTTGCGGCATCGGGTATTTCCGCACAAGTTTTCGGTTTATTTTGTCGGCGTATTCCATAAAGCCTTCGTTGATAACTTGCTCAATGGATTTTGGAAGCTGCACTTGCATTCCGCTCTGTTGATACATTTGGTTCATCTGCGGATCTTTGGAAAAGATAAAACTGCCGCCGCGCTCTCCGTGAATTTTTATTCCATTCGGACCGGTGTAAAGATAATCACCGCCATTTTGTTTCTGCCAAGACGAAGGAAGGGGAATGCGGGACATCACTATTCCATTTCGGGAATCTATGGTGTTAAAATATTTCATTGCATCGTTTTTAGCCATTTGGTTATCTATAGGTTCATAATTTACCGCCTCATTTTCCTCATAGGAATAATTTTCAAAATTATCCCCATCACCCACATTCGGCTGTTCCTTATTTCCCTGGAAGCAAGCCGTGAAAAAAATAGACAATAAAACGAAGGAGAAAAGAGAGATGACAGCTTTCATGAGTTGGTGTTTTTAACTTAACATCTCTACATCGAACAATCCCCTTAATTGTCATCAAAACACAATACGAAGCTCAAATACAGTTTATTGAAAATTTTGCGAGCAGTTTATTCACACTTCTTTCTGAAAATATAATTGTTGAAATGGTTATCTTTGCAGCAGATTTCAGTTTAAAAAATAAAAAACCGTATTTTTATAGCTACAATAACACAACCTATGCGCGGCCCCCTCTTTTACTCAAAAATTTTACTTTTCGGCGAATATGGAATTATCAAAGATTCCAAAGGCCTGTCAATCCCGTATAATTTTTATAACGGTGCCCTGAAAATAGACGAGCACCATACCATTTCCACACACAAATCAAACGCCAGTCTTAAACGATTTGCAGAGTATTTGGAAACGCTTCAGGCAGAGCAGCCCAATTTGGTCTCCTTTGACCTGGAAGCATTAAAGGCCGATGTGGATAGCGGTCTTTATTTTGACAGCAGCATCCCGCAGGGGTATGGCGTGGGGAGTAGCGGCGCTTTGGTAGCGGCTATTTATGATAAATATGCCAATGAGAAGATTACCGTTCTCGAAAACCTAACCCGTGAAAAATTACTTGCTTTAAAAGCAATTTTTGCTGAAATGGAATCTTTCTTCCACGGAAAATCTTCAGGATTGGATCCGTTGAACAGTTATTTGAGCCTTCCCATTTTAATCAATTCCAAAGACAATATTGAACCAGCGGGCATTCCTTCGCAAACCGAAAACGGTAAAGGCGCCGTATTTTTATTGGACAGTGGCAGCACGGGCGAAACCGCACCGATGGTCCAGATTTTTATGGAGAATATGAAGCAGGAAGGTTTTAGAAATATGCTGAAGGATCAGTTTGTAAAACATACCGATGCCTGCGTAGAGGATTTCCTGCAAGGCGACGTAAAATCGCTTTTTGGGAACATCAAGCAGCTTTCAAAGGTAGTTTTAGATAATTTTAAACCGATGATTCCCGCGCAGTTCCACAAACTCTGGAAGAAGGGAATAGACAGCAATGCGTATTATCTGAAACTTTGCGGTAGCGGCGGTGGCGGGTATATGCTGGGCTTTACAGAAGATATTGACAAAGCCCGAAAAGCCCTAAAAGATTATAAACTGGAAGTGGTTTATAGTTTTTAGGAATGACTTTCTCTGAAATTTCTTTCAGATTTCTTCAACTTTAAAATTTTATGCTGAACCGAAAACAAAAACTCTTTCTTTTAAAGTTTTTCAGCCTGTTTTCTGTGGTTCGCGGCTATAATATTCTCATTATTGTAATTGCCCAATACCTTACCAGTATTTACATCTTGGCGCCAGACTTGCCCGTACGGCAGGTTTTGTTTGATGTGAATTTATTAATGTTAGTATTGGCCTCATCTTCTGCAATCGCTGGAGGTTACATCATAAATAGTTTTTATGACAGTGAAAAAGATTTAATTAACCGCCCGCGAAAAACGATGCTCGATAAATTGGTAAGCCAACGCACCAAGCTTTCTGCCTATTTTGTGCTCAACTTTTTGTCGGTCATTTTTGCGAGCTATGTTTCTTTTCGGGCCGTGCTGTTTTTCTCGATCTATATTTTTTTCCTGTGGTTCTATTCACATAAATTGAAGAAATATCCATTTATAGGAAACATTACGGCGGCCATACTTGCAGTAATTCCTTTTTTCGCAATTTTTGTGCACTACGCAAATTTCGACATTGTGATTTTTGTGCACGCCACTTTCCTGTTTCTGCTAATCTCAATGCGCGAACTGGTAAAAGACCTCGAAAACCTAAAAGGCGATTTGGTGCACGGTTACAATACCATTCCAGTGGTCTATGGCGAAAAAACCTCAAAAAGAATGTTGACGGTTTTAAGCATATTGACCTTGGTGCCAATCATCTTGCTCATCACAAAATTCAAGGAAGAAATAGGCTATATGGATTATTATTTTTACGCAAGCATTGCCGGTTTGGCCGTGTTTCTAGCGGTTTTGTGGTATTCAAAAAACAAGATACACTATATGGCCCTGCATAATATTTTGAAATTCGCCATCGTCATCGGCGTTTTTAGCATCGTTTTAATCCACGTAGATTTATTGCTGAACAGGTTTGCTTAGAACATTTCTCCACCGACTACCGTCTAACCACTACCGACTGCGTCGAGCTTCACAAAGAGATCCCAAACCACAACACCCACGCTCACCGAAATATTCAAGGAGTGCTTCGTTCCAAACTGCGGAATCTCAATAACAGCATCGCTGGCGGAAACAACTTTTTGCTGTACGCCTTTTACTTCGTTCCCGAAAATCACCGCGTAAGTCAATTCTTTTTGAACGGAAAAATCGTTGAGGTTTACGGCGAGTTCCGCTTGCTCGATGGATGCTACAAAAACGCCTTCGCTTTGCAGTTTGGCAACCACTTCCATAATATTTTCGGCATATTCCCAATCCACGCTTTCGGTCGCGCCGAGAGCGGTCTTTTGGATGTCTTTATGTGGCGGTTTTGCGGTAATGCCGCAGAGGTAGATTTTCTTCACCAAAAAGGCATCGGCCGTACGGAAAACGGAGCCGATGTTGTTCAAACTTCGGATATTATCGAGAATAATGATCAGCGGCGTTTTTTCCGAAGCTTTGTATTCTTCAGGGTTGATGCGGTCCAGCTCGCTGTTTTTTAGTTTGCGATTTTTCATAGGGGGCAAAGTTAGCTGTTAAAAGTTAATTGGAAAAAGCTCTTTGCGGCTTTGCGGCTTTGCGAGAGAATTTTACACGCAAAGTCGCAAAGGCGCAAAGTTGGATGGAAATTGTTGATAAAACCCAATAATTCACAACCCCTTCATTTCAAAGAAAAAAGCAATTTCGTTACATTTATAGCTTCGATAAACAATAACAATAAATAATAAACAATAGTAATAAACAATAAAAAATGCCCAAGAAGGAAACCCCGTTGATGAAGCAGTACAACACGATCAAGGCCAAGTATCCCGATGCTTTGCTGCTGTTTCGCGTGGGCGATTTTTACGAAACTTTTGGGGAAGATGCCGTGCGCGCAGCGGGAATTCTAAACATTACGCTCACCCATCGTAACAACGGTGGCGATCGGACTGAGCTCGCGGGATTTCCGCACCACTCGCTAAATACATATTTGCCCAAGCTGGTAATGGCAGGCTGCCGCGTGGCAATCTGCGACCAACTGGAAGATCCAAAAATGACCAAAACCATCGTAAAACGCGGCGTTACGGAATTGGTTACTCCCGGCGTTGCTTTTAACGATGATATTTTACAATCAAAATCAAACAACTTTTTGGCCGCCGTGCATTTTGGGGCAAAGGCTTTGGGGGTTTCCTTTTTGGATGTTTCCACGGGCGAATTCTTGGTTTCGGAAGGTTCTGCGGAATATGTGGATAAATTACTGCAGAATTTCAACCCTTCCGAAGTGCTTTTTTCAAAACAGAAACGAAAGCTCTTTTCTGAAACTTTCGGCGATAATTATCACGTTTTCCATTTGGAGGATTGGATTTTTCAGACCGATTATTCCTTTGAAACGCTCACGAAACACTTTGATGTAAAAAACTTGAAAGGTTTTGGCGTGGATCATTTGGAAGAAGGCATAATTGCTGCCGGTGCGGCACTTCATTATTTAAGCGAAACGCGGCACACCAAACTGCAACATATCTCAAAATTGTCCAGAATTGCCGAAGACGAATACGTCTGGATGGATCGTTTTACCATTCGAAATTTGGAGCTGTACCATTCCAACCAGCAAAACGCGGTTACGCTTTTGGATGTGATAGACAAAACCATTTCGCCCATGGGCGGAAGGCTTTTAAAGCGGTGGATGGCGCTTCCGCTTAAAAATGCTGAAAAAATAAACCGCAGACACGAAGTAGTAAGCTTTCTATTGGACAACCTGGTTACCTTGCAAAAGATCCAACAATACACCAAGCGCATCGGTGATTTGGAGCGATTGATTTCAAAAGTGGCAACCGGAAAAGTGAACCCGCGCGAGGTTATTCAGCTTAAAAATTCCTTGGAAGCGGTCGTTCCCATAAAAGCGTTGGCACTGAATTCCAAAAACGAATCGCTAAAAATTATCGGCGAACAACTGCACGACTGCGAATTGCTTCGGAACAAAATAAGGGAAACTCTTTTCGAGGAAGCGCCCGTAAATATTCTAAAGGGAAATAGCATCGCCGAAGGTTTTTCGGAAACACTTGACGAGCTCCGGAATATTTCAGCAAATGGAAAGGAATATTTGGACGAAATGCTGGAACGCGAAACCAAGCGCACGGGTATTTCATCGCTGAAAATAGCTTCTAACAACGTTTTTGGCTATTATATTGAAGTGCGAAACACCCATAAAGAAAAGGTTCCGCCGGAATGGATCCGCAAGCAGACACTCGTAAGCGCTGAAAGATATATAACGGAAGAATTAAAGGAGTACGAAACCAAAATCCTGGGCGCGGAGGAAAAAATCCTCGCCTTGGAGCAGGAGATTTTTGCAAAACTGGTAGATTGGATGCTTCAGTTTATCGGTTCGGTGCAGCAAAATGCGGCCTTGATTGCGCAGTTGGATTGCCTGTGTTCGTTTGCAACCCAAGCCAAAGAGGCCAATTACACACGGCCATTGCTGGATGACACTTTCGATTTGGACATAAAGGAAGGCCGCCATCCGGTTATTGAAAAACAGCTTCCGCCCGATGCGCCCTATATTGCGAACGACGTTTTTCTCGACAGGGAAAACCAGCAGATCATTATGATTACTGGGCCCAATATGAGCGGTAAATCGGCCATTCTTCGGCAAACGGCTTTGATTGTGCTTTTGGCACAAATGGGCAGTTTTGTTCCGGCCTCGGCGGTACGAATGGGATGTGTGGATAAGATTTTTACAAGAGTAGGAGCGAGCGACAATATTTCGATGGGCGAATCTACCTTTATGGTCGAAATGAACGAAACGGCCAGTATTCTGAACAATCTTTCAGAGCGGAGTTTGATTCTTTTGGATGAAATTGGCCGCGGCACCAGTACTTATGATGGAATTTCCATTGCGTGGGCGATAAGTGAATACCTTCACGAGCATCCTTCGCGTGGAAAAACACTTTTTGCAACCCACTATCACGAGTTGAATGAAATGACCGAGACTTTCGCGCGCATCAAAAACTACAATGTTTCGGTAAAGGAGTTGAAGGATAACGTGCTTTTTCTTCGGAAACTGGTGCCCGGCGGAAGCCACCACAGTTTCGGAATTCACGTGGCAAAGATGGCGGGAATGCCGCAAGCGGTGCTCCAACGGGCCAATAAAATCCTAAAAAGGCTTGAAAAGAGCCACGCTTCCGAAGAATTGACCGAGGAAATGAAGACTGTTTCCAAAGAAGAGATGCAGTTGAGCTTTTTTAAACTGGACGATCCATTGCTGGAAGAACTTCGTGAGGAAATCTTAGATATTGATATTGACACACTTACGCCGGTAGAAGCGTTGATGAAGCTGAATGAAATCCGCAGAATGCTGCAGCGCAATGCTTCGGTTAAAATGAAAAAGTAAAATTCAGCAATAATTTATCAAAAAACACTTTGCTTTTGAAGTAAAATTTTTAAATTTGCTCCCGCTTTGCTTAGGAAGCGACGTTCATTAAATATTCTGCGAAAATAGCTCTCCCGATAGCTATCGGGATGGTAAGCGCCACAGAATAATATTTCTGCGAAAATAGCTCAGTTGGTAGAGCGCCACCTTGCCAAGGTGGAGGTCGCGGGTTCGAATCCCGTTTTTCGCTCAACCTTGAATGCCGATGCAATTCGGCATTTTTTGTTAAGTCCAGATTGTAATAAACAATCTATCCGAGGCTTTTGCAGGCTGAAATTAAACCTGCAAGGAGCGCAGCCGAAATGCTCGAGTGGTGGAATTGGTAGACACGCCGGACTTAAAATCCTGTGACCATTTGGTCGTGCGGGTTCAAGTCCCGCCTCGAGTACACCGCGAAACCCCTGTATTTTCAGGGGTTTCTTTTTTAAAACGCCTTTTTCAAAATATGGAAAAGGAACCAAAAAGCGAAAATCCAACTATAAGTTCACCTATAAATTTTGAAATTTGTATGGCTGAAAAATGGTTTTCAACCTATATTCAAAATCGGTCGATGGCTATTATACTGGCAGCTGTTTAGATTTCACGGAACGTTTTCAAAGGCATTTGGACAAAACCTATTTCGATTCCTATACAAGAAAGGCATCGGACTGGATTTTATATTTAGCAATAAATGGTTTGGGCTATAAGCAGGTACGGAAAATAGAAAAGCATATCAAATCCATGAAAAGCCGAAGATATATTGAGAACTTGAAAAAGTATCCTGAGATGGTGGCGTCACTTATCGAAAAATATGGTGCGGGTTCATCCCGATAGCTATCGGGACCCGCCTCGAGTACGGAATCCCCTTTGTTAATAGACATTGGGGATTTTTTATTTTGGATACCCCAGTAGTTTACGTCTTTTTCCTTTAAAATACTTTCAAATCTCGAGCAATAAAAAAAGCCCTCTCAAAATTGAAAGGGCTTCTTGTTTATTTAGCAAAATTTGTTGCTTATTGACCGTCAGTAGCGTCTTCTACAGCATCTTCGGTTTCCTCAGCAGCGTTCTCGATAGCATCGCCAGTGTCCTCAGCAGCTTCTTCGATAGCATCTCCTGTGTTCTCCATAGCTTCTTCTACATCGTTAGTTGTAGTTTCTGCAGTGTCGTCAACTTTTACGGTAGTCTCTCTGCAAGAGTAAACTGAGAATACTAGTGCAAGAGCGGCAAGTGATAAAAATACTTTTTTCATTGTTGAAATAGATTAGTGATTAATAGTGCGCAAAAGTAATTAAAAATTTAATTCAAAAGTTTTTTTCGGTTAAATATTTCCAATACCTTTTTGGAATGTGTTTTATATGCAACCGCATGTTTTTTCTGGAAGCTATATTGCTATTCTTAAAGTAATTGCCCCAAAGTTTCTGAAATTGTATTTCTTCCAAGGTAAAGAAGTTTGGTGCCTCCTTCTGGGTATTTATTGCCTCGGAAATTTCCAACTGCACTGTCTTCACATTTTTTAGGTCGTAATAAATGCCATACTTTCTTTTCAGATCATAAATCAACCAGTTTTGGTCCGCGTATCTTTTTTTAAAATGAGTTGCATTTAGAGGAAGCACATTAAAATCTGGAGCTATGGTGGCAAAATATATTCCATCTGTGGTGAGTCGGAAGCGCACAAAGGCATCCATTCTATGTTTTTCACGATTCACTTTTTTGACGGTTTTTTCAATTTCGAGTATATGACGGTTACTGAAATCCCTTTCAACATTCTCCGAAGAAGAAAGGGCGTATCTTATGTAATGGAGCATGGAGTCTTCAATACCTAAAATTTCACTGAGGAAAGCTTTGTAGAGTTTTCGTTTTCCAGAAGTTGAAATTTTCTTTGACAGCCCGTTCCAAACGCGTTTGGCCCTGTGTGAATCTGAGTCAATCACTTTCTCTGTTCCAAATAAACTTACAAGCGCGTTCTCTTTCTTGATAATTGAAACATCGTCCAGATTGTATTCATATACATGGAAAACCGAGGAAAGAAACCCCTCGAAACTGCCGTCATAGATTAGGGTGGTTTTCAAGCCGAAAGATTATTTGGAACATCAAATAAATTTAACTGAGTGCTTAATTCTTTTCTGAATTTACTGTTTGACTCATTCAAAATTAGTCCCTTCAACTGCGCCGGTGTTCTATCCTTTCCTTCAAAAATCCGGGAATTGCAGGTTATAAAGTATTTGGCCCTATTTAATGAAGCGCCGATGGATTTTAAATTTTCCCAATTTAATTTACGATACCTGCGCGCCTGCATAATTTTATGTACCGATTTGGTTCCGAAGCCCGGAACGCGTAGCAGCATGCGCATATCTGCCCTATTTATATCTATTGGAAATTGGTCTAGATTGCGCAACGCCCAACTTAATTTCGGATCTATGTCTGCTTCTAGATTTGGAAAATCCTTATTCAGCAGTTCGCGCACGTCAAAACCATAAAAGCGTAATAACCAATCGGTTTGATAAAGGCGATTTTCCCGCAGTAGCGGTACGGCCGAGCCAATGGATGGCAGCCGTGTATCGTAGCTGATAGGAACATAACCCGAATAATAGACCCGTTTAAGGTTAAACGACTTGTAAAAATAGGCCGATGTGTACATAATTTCGGCATCGCTCTCGCCACTGGCGCCCACGATCATTTGTGTACTCTGCCCTGCAGGCGCATAGATAGGAACTTTTTTCAAAAGCTTTTTTTCATTCTTATATTGAATGATTTCATTTTTAACCTTTTCCATCGGTTTAATAAAATCTTTCCGATTTTTTTCCGGAGCCAAAAGTTTTAGACCTTTGTCGGTGGGAATTTCAATATTTACCGAAAGCCGATCTGCGTATAGTCCGGCCTCCCGCATTAGTTCATCGCTCGCCCCTGGAATTGATTTTAGATGGATATAGCCGTTGAAATTTTCTTCCTCCCGAAGTTTTTTTGCCACTGCAATCAAGCGTTCCATAGTATAATCCGCATTTTTAAAGATGCCGCTGCTCAAAAAGAGGCCTTCTATATAATTTCGTCTATAGAAATTAATGGTGAGATCCACTACTTCCTGTACTTTAAAGGCAGCGCGTTTTATATCGTTGCTTTTGCGGGTAACGCAGTAGGCACAATCAAAAATGCAATGATTGGTCAGCAATATTTTTAAAAGGGAAACACATCTTCCATCTTCAGTATAACTGTGGCAGATACCCATCCCGCTGCTATTGCCGAGGCCTTTATTCTTGTTTTCTCTTTTGCTTCCGCTGGAGGAACAGGAAACATCATATTTGGCAGCATCTGCTAAGATGCTGAGCTTTTCATTTATTCTTTCAAAATCCATAGCATTATTTGGAGGATGTCCAAAAATAGGGAAATATTCCAAAACTATTGGATATAATCCAAATTTTTTATAGGATATTTTCCAATAATTTCTATATTTGTGTATGAAATCACAACTAACCATAGAAGCTCAACGTTTTAAAAAACTTAGGGAAGAGCTACGGCATACGCAGCAATCGTTTGCCGAACTACTGGATATAGGAGCCACTACGGCCGATATAGAAAGGGGAAAGACCAAAATAACGGGAAAAATCATTATGGAGCTAATGGCCCAATTCAATATAAATCCGCTTTGGCTCTACGGCAAAAGTTTTGAAAAATATATTGATACGAGCCGCGGCGATGTGAGCCCCAAGGTTATAACCGTGGATAATACGGGGAATGATAGTATTCTGTTGGTAAATCAAAAGGCGGCGGCGGGTTACCCGAACAATATTCACGATACAGGCTGGTATCAAACCTTGCCGGCGTTCAATATTCCATTGCCTGAATATAGAAATGCATCCTATCGCGGGTTTCAGGTTGAGGGAGACAGTATGTTACCCAGCATAAAACCGAATGAATGGGTTTTGGGCCGTGCCGTGCCCAGCATACACGAAGCTGCCGATAGCAAGATTTACATCGTTGTTCTTAGGGATTCCGTCCTGGTAAAAAAACTTCAAAAAATACCGAATAACCCCCAGAGCATCCGGCTCATTAGCCTAAATGATGAATATTTGCCCATAGATGTAAAAGTTAGGGATATTCAGGAGCTCTGGTTGGTAAATAGCAAATTGAGTTTTGGTCTCGATGAACCTTCGGAAAGTAATTTGTTAAGACAGCTACAACAATCTATGGAAGAACTAAAGGCCCAAATGAAGGGGATGAGCCAAAAAAAAACCGACTGATATAAGTCGGTTTTTTAGTTTTAAATGCGGGGGGAACTTAATTGTTCTCGTCAATTTTTATTTTGGTATCGCCATCCTCGTCCTTTTTAATCTTCACCTCCTTTTCATCTGTTTCCATTTTTATTTTGGTGTCGCCGCCGTCTTCTTTAATCTTCACGTCGGCTCCATCAGCCTGCATTTCCTGGATGATGGCTTCTTCTTCTGTTACTTCTTCCTTATTTTCTCGGCAAGAAATAAAACTTGCAGCTATAAAGGCCGCGCTCAAGGTAAATAATGCTACTTTTTTCATAATTGTTGATTTTAAAATTAATTAGGGTGTTTAGTTTAATTTGATTTAAATATCATCGGTTCCACCAGTACCGGTGTTTTCCTTAATTTCGTTGACTCCTTCCTGTATTGTATTTTCCACAGGATCGGTAGAGTCGTCATCTGTCATATCCTTCACTTCATCTTCCACGTCGTCAGCAGCGTCATTCACATCGTCTGCAACATCTTCAATATCATCAGCTTTCTTGTTTTCACGACACGAAATAAAACTAGTACCGAATGTGAACATAAGTGCTAGAATTAAAATGGATTTTTTCATAATTTAAGGTTTTAAGGTTGTAATTTGGAATTAATCATCGTTTCCAATGTCCTCAATTTTCTTATCGATTTCCTCGTTTACTTCTTTGTCCACTTCCTTTGCGGCCCTTTCTAGTATGCCCTCATTTTCCCGTGTTTCAGGTTCCACTTCTACTTCTACCTCTCGAATTACTTCCCTGGTTTCAGTCTTTTGCTCGCGGCAAGAACCGAAGGCTAATGGAATGATGGCAAGGGCAATAAATAGTCTTTTCATAATTAGATTGTTTTTAATTGTTAAAACAAAGCTAGCTTTTTAAATTTCTCAAATGTATAATTAAATACTAAAAATTGTGAAAAGTGTATTAATTCGGATATTTCGATTCAAAAATTGATGCAATTTTCCCAATAAAATGTTTAAAAATGATTTTTTATTGAGCGATATGCCGCATTATTTTCGCCGTGGCCCCTGTGTTTTTGTTCACAAAATGTCCCGAAATCATTCCTGTTTTGGTTCTGAAATCTTTGTTTTCCACTAGTTTATTTAAAGTTTCCGAGCATTCCGAAGCATTCTTAATGGAGAACAAACCTGCCAAGTCCCGCAGACGGATGGCCTCGGGAAATTCACCATAATTTTTTCCAATCACGATGGGAACGCCAAATGTGGCGGGTTCCAAAATATTGTGGAGCCCGGTGCTGCCCATTGCCCCGCCCACATAGGCAACATCCGCATAACTGTAAAGTTTGCTCAGCAACCCGATGCAGTCGATGATTAAAACGTCATAATCTGAAATATTCACTTCATCTTTATTGGAATGGAGCACTGTTTTTTTGACGATTTTTTTAGTGAATTCTGAAATTTTATCGGCTTCAATTTTATGGGGAGCAATGATGAATTTTACATTTTCGGGTGCAGCATTGATATAATTCAAGAGTACGACTTCATCTTCCGGCCACGTACTTCCACAGACAATACAGAGTGAATTTCCTTTAAAATCCTCGGCAAATTTCAGGGTGTTGTCCATTTCAATTTGATGCGAGACCCGGTCAAAACGTGTATCCCCGCTCACAGTTACATTGCTGAAGCCGATGTTTTTCAGAAGTTCTTCAGAATTTTCATCTTGGAGAAAAAAGTGATCGAAACTTTGTAGCGCCTTTCGCATAAACCCGCCGTAGCTCTTAAAAAAGATCTGATCCTTCCTAAAAACGCCGGAAACCAAATAGGTGGGCACGTTCTTCTTTTGAAGTTCGAAAAGATAGTTTGGCCAAAATTCATATTTTACGAAAAGCGCCATTGTGGGATGAACTGCCGCCAAAAACTTTTTTGCGTTGGCCCGTATATCCATTGGCAAATAAACCACCACGTCTGCCAAAGGCGTATTCTTTTTCACCTCAAAACCTGATGGCGAAAAAAAACTGACCACTATTTTATGGTCCGGCCTTTGTTTTTTAATGGCTTCCATAATGGGAACGCCTTGTTCAAATTCCCCCAACGAGGCACAGTGGAACCAAATGGTTTTATCTTCTGAAGAGATTTTTTGCTCAAGAATTTCAAAAACGTCCTTTCTGCCGTTCACAAAAAGTTTCATTTTCTTGTTGAACAGCGCCACAATCCGCAAACCGAAGGAGGCCAAATGAATCGATAAATTATAGATTGTGTGCATAGGTGGTAAAAATACCAAATTTCAAGTATCAAATCCTAAATATGTAATTTCAATCCCGATAACTATCGAAACCAAATTCCAAATTAACGAATCCCTACATATCAAATATCATTTTCGTAATTTTACCGCATTCGAGAAATTAAAAGTTCAATTTAAAAGATACCCGCCTGCGCGGGCATGTTATGAAGAAAATACAAATGGTCGACCTGAAAGGGCAATATGAAAAGATAAAGGAGCGCGTGGACAGTTCCATTATGAACGTAATTGAAACCACCGCTTTTGTGAACGGCCCCGAGGTCCACGAATTTCAAAAGGAACTTGAGGAATATTTGGGGGTAAAACACGTAATTCCCTGTGCAAACGGCACCGATGCGCTGCAGATTGCAATGATGGGGCTTGGCCTAAAACCGGGCGACGAGGTTATAACGGCCGATTTCACTTTTGCCGCCACCGTGGAGGTTATTGCGCTTTTGCAGTTAACGCCAGTGTTGGTAGATGTGGATCCTATCAATTTCAATATAGATGTAGAAGCCATAAAAAAAGCGATTACCCCAAAAACCAGAGCCATAGTCCCCGTGCATCTTTTTGGCCTTGCAGCAAATATGGACGAAATTATGGCCATTGCCGAAGAACACGATCTGTATGTAATTGAGGACAATGCCCAGGGAATTGGCGCTGATTATACCTGGCCGGACGGCACAAAACAAAAGACGGGCACCATTGGCCACGTAGCCTCAACCTCCTTTTTTCCCTCGAAAAATTTAGGCTGCTACGGAGACGGCGGCGCCATATTTACCAATGACGATGATCTGGCACACATCATTCGCGGGATTGTAAACCACGGAATGTACGTTCGCTACCATCACGATGTGGTGGGGGTAAACAGCAGGCTGGATTCCATTCAAGCCGCGGTGCTTCGGGCAAAATTGCACCATTTGGACGAATACAATGCGGCGCGCCGAAATGCAGCCAGAAAGTATAGTGAAGCTTTCGCCGGAATAGCAAATATAGTCACGCCCACGGGCTTTTGCGACAACACCCAAACCATTTGCGATGTTTGCGACTGCCACGTTTTTCACCAATACACCTTAAAAATTTTAAATGCAGATCGGGATGCTTTGGTAAACCACTTAAACGAAAAGGGAATTCCTTGTGGCGTATATTATCCCATTCCCTTGCACCTTCAAAAAGCGTATAAAGACGAGCGCTATAAGGAAGAAGATTTTGCGGTTACCAATCAGTTGGTGAAAGAGGTAATTTCACTGCCCATGCACACCGAGCTTGATGACGAGCAGATAGATTATATTACCAAAACCGTGATTGATTTTATTCAGAAATAATAATTAAAGAGATACCCGCCTGCGCGGGCATGATAATGAAAAAAATACTCGTAACAGGCGGCTTGGGCTATATAGGGTCCCACACCGTTGTAGAACTTCAGAATTCAGGTTATCAGGTTATAATAATTGATAACCTTTCCAACGCTTCCTTGGATGTTTTAGAGGGCATTACCAACATAACCAAAACCCCTCCGGCCTTTGAAAGGCTCGACTTGCGCCTAAAAGCCGATGTTGCGGATTTTTTTAAACGGAACCAGGATATTGAGGGAATAATACATTTCGCGGCCAGTAAGGCAGTGGGCGAAAGTGTGCAAAATCCGTTGCTCTATTATGAAAACAACCTCAACACCTTAATTTACCTGCTACAGGAATGCAATGCCCACGGTATTGAAAACTTCATCTTCAGTTCGTCCTGTACGGTTTATGGCGAGCCCGACTCGCTTCCCATTACAGAAGACGCACCCGTAAAATCAGCGACTTCGCCTTATGGAAATACCAAACAAATAAGTGAGGAAATATTGAAGGATACGTGTTCCATTTCAGCCTTAAAATCAATTGCGCTGCGATATTTCAACCCTATTGGAGCCCATGAAACGGCAGAGATAGGCGAGCTTCCCGCGGGAGTGCCCCAAAACCTCGTTCCGTTCATTACGCAAACGGCTGCGGGAGTTCGGGAGCAACTTTCCGTATTTGGCGATGATTACCCTACCGAAGACGGCAGTTGCATCCGTGATTACATACACGTGGTAGATTTGGCAAAGGCACACGTTATCGCATTGCAGCGATTGCTTTCAAAGAAGAATCAGTCAAATTATGAAGTTTTCAATTTAGGAACGGGCAGAGGAAGTTCTGTTTTGGAAGTGGTGAATTCCTTTGAAAAAACTACCGGTGAAAACCTGAACTATAAAATTGTGGATCGCCGCCCCGGCGATGTAATCGCCGTGTATGCCGATACCCAAAAAGCAAATAAGGAATTAGGCTGGAAAGCCGAAAAAACCATGGAAGATGCCCTAAAATCCGCCTGGAAGTGGGAGAAAAAAATACGCAAAATTAAGTAATTGTTACTCAATAACGTTTCACTATCCTTTTACCTATCAGCGGTTACGATAATCTAACCCACCATTCACCTGCCACACTGAGTGCAGTCAAAGTGAACCTCCAAAACCTGCCCCACGGAGCGCAGCCGTAGTGCAGCACCCAGCACCCAGCACCCAGCACCCTTCACCCAGCACCCTTCACCCATCACCCATTACCCCCAAAACATTTTTCGATGACATTTCACCACTTTCCCGATACACCTACATAATCCTTAATTAATCAAATTATGAAAACCACAATTACCATTTTCGCATTGGCAGTGGCACTATTCACTGCACAAGCCCAAGACCCATCTATCATCTGGCAAAAAACCATAGGCGGTAGCGACACCGATTTTTCAACAGTATTTCAAACTACAAATGATGGCGGCTACATCCTGGGCGGCTATTCCACAAGTAATATTTCCGGGGAAAAAACTGAGAATAGTAACGGCGCCATCGATATTTGGATCGTAAAAATTGACGGCTCCGGCAACATTCAATGGCAAAACACCATCGGGGGCAGCGGCGACGACTTTCTTATTTCACTTCAACAAACAACTGATGGCGGCTATATTGTAGGCGCTGGTTCAGACTCGAACATCTCAGGAGACAAAACCGAAAACTCCCGTGGCGGCTTGGATTATTGGATCCTAAAACTGGATGCTTCCGGCAACATCACCTGGCAAAAAACCTACGGCGGCAACCAGCCGGAATTTGACACCTATATAGTGGAAACCGCAGATGGCGGCTATTTTGTGGGCGGCTATTCTGATAGTGACGTAAACGGCGACAAGACCGTTCCCTCTAATGGACAGCGTGATTTTTGGGCATTAAAGCTCGACGCCAGTGGAAATATCGTGTGGCAAAAAAGCATCGGCGGTAGTTTGGTAGACCGTCCCCAGGCAGCATTTCAAACTTCTGATGGAGGTTATATAATAGGAGGTTTCTCAAACTCTCCCATCTCTGGCGATAAAACCGAAAACACCAGGGGCGGTAATGACTATTGGATAGTAAAACTGGATGAAAACGGCCTGGTAGAATGGAACCGTACTTATGGAGGCAATGACAGCGATGTGCTACGGGATATGATACAATTGAATAACGGCGGCTTTTTGGTGGCCGGATATTCAAAATCGAATATTTCCGGAGATAAAAGCGAGAACTCCCAAGGCGACTATGACGGCTGGATACTAAAGCTCGACGGCAGCGGAAATTTAGACTGGCAAAACACCATAGGCGGTAGCGGAATAGACTATCCCAGAGATATTCAGCAACTTGCAGACGGCGCTTTTATGCTTGCCTGCTGGAGCAATAGCAATATAAGTGGCGATAAAACCGAAAATTCAAACGGCGGCTATGATTTTTGGTTGCTTCGGCTCAATACAGACGGCAGCATTGTATCGCAAAACTCCATTGGTGGCTCCGCAGACGAAAGCGGCTCTTACATTCTCCCAACCACAGACGGTAACTTTGTAATGTTCTGCTCCTCAGACAGCAATATATCAGGCGACAAAACTGAAAACAGCAGAG
Source organism: Aequorivita vladivostokensis (assembly GCF_000952855.1). Lineage (GTDB taxonomy): Bacteria > Bacteroidota > Bacteroidia > Flavobacteriales > Flavobacteriaceae > Aequorivita > Aequorivita vladivostokensis. Next base: position 122,349 of record NZ_JSVU01000008.1, read on the forward strand.
GCTTGGATGATTATTGGATTTTTAAGACAACCCCCGCAGTCCTCGGAATTTCCCAAAACAATTTCGGAGTTTCCCTAACCGCCTATCCCAATCCCACAACCGGAAAATTCACCATCAATCTGGGCGAAAGCTTTGCAGAAAGTACCGTTCATATCACAAACTTATTGGGGCAGGCAGTTTCGACTACCCATTATAAAAACGCACAATTATTGGACGTGGAAATAAACGGGGCAGCAGGCCTCTACCTTGCCACCGTAACAACTTCAGAAGGTAAACGAACCACCATAAAAATAACAAAACAGTAATTTTTTTCATTTCTCGTGGCCAAACTGCAAAAGCTCCCATAAAAAGGAGCTTTTGCTTTAATAGCCCTCCCCGCTAACCTGTCCTTTTCAACTTTACTTTTTACTTTCAGATATAAAAGTTTAAAAATCATTATCTTCACAAAAGAATACACAAGAAATCATCCTCATCCGTTGGCTAATTACCATCTGTGAAAAGTGTTTATTCTTCTATTTTTAAGACCGAAAAGGTTCCAATTTTTAAAATAAGCTCTTATGAAAAAAGCATTCATCATTTTAACAACAGTCCTCTTTGCAACAGTGGCCCAAGGCCAAACCCTAACCCAGCAGGATCTTATGGGCACTTGGCTTGTTAGCAACGTTGAAAACACCAACAGCAACCCAAAAATGGCCAGTGCCATGGCCGATGCAGTAATCAATCTTTACGCCGACAACAGTTTTGAGATAAAGGAAAAGCAACAAAGCGGTGCAAACTATACATACAAGACCACCACCCATAAAAACGCCACCTGGAGCTACAACCCAAGCACCCAGACCATAAGCACCACCCGCTCAAAAATGGAACTAAAAATAACGCAGACCGGAGGCAAAACCTATTTTACCGATACCGATAGCGGTCTTAAGTTTGAGGTAACAAAGCCCATATAAAAATCCTGTTCTCCCCTTTTATAAAAAAACCCATTGCACCCATATAAAAGGCAATGGGTTTTTCAATTTAACCCACCCCAAAAAAAATCCGACAACCAACTACCAACTACCAACTACCGACTACCAACTACCGACTACCGACTACCGACTACAGACCACCACCTACCACCTACCACCTACCAAAAAAAAATTCCCCTCTTTACGGGAAACCGTAAAAAACTCTCAAAACACCATTATAAATTTGACATATTAATCCCTTAAACCAAATTTATCATGAGTTCAAAATCTGAAGTAGGCCACAACAAGAATGTTGCAAACTATAAGGCCGCCTACACCATTCTGGAAGAGATGGGATCGCTCTACAATCCCACAAACACACAAATCCTGCTTACCAATCTGGAACCCCTCAGGACCACCCTCACGGGCCAGATAGACCAGCTAGATGCCAGCCTCGCAGAGTATCGCGCAGATGTGGCAGACAGAAAAAACGCCATAGCCCTCATGGACAAAAAAGCCACCAAGATCAACCAGTACTTCCACTCGCTGGACGTGCCAGAAAACGAAAAGCAAAACATTGCCGCCCAGGTAAAACTCATCCGGGGCGACAGCAAAAAGAAGACCACTCCACCCCCCAATGAAGAAGAGGAAAATCACATCTCCACCAGCCGCCAGAGTTTTGACAATAAGGTGGCAAACTTCAATACCCTTATAGCCCAACTGGAGCAGTTCAGCGAGTACGCCCCAAATGAAGACGAAATAAAGCTACCAACCCTACGCAGCTATACCGAAGCGCTAGAAACCCTCAACGAGCGCGTACACGTAAGCGGCGATGGTCTTATCACCGCCCGGGCCGCCCGCAACAACAGCCTCTATTACGGCACCCCAAACGTACTGGCACTAATAAAAAACATAAAAGCCTATGTACGCTCCCTAGGTTTGGCCGGCGAGCCCTATTATAAGGCCCTTGTTAGGTTAAAGTTCTCAAAACCCGTAAAATAACCTGGGTCGTACCCCAAAAAAGAACCCCTCCTCCATTTCTCATTTTTGGAGGAGGTGGTTTTTTAAACCGCTCAAAAAAAATAAAAAAAGTGATAAAAATGAGGAAAACCGTACATAAGATTTTAATCATAGCGAATAAATTGTTTCCTTTATATTTGATGATTATCCTATATTATTTATAATAGGTATATACGTAATTATTGCGTATATATACATGTTGGCAGTAAGCTAAAAAACGAAATCTGAAATGAAAATAAGAATTCTTAATTTGACATTTATTTTGACTCTGATTTATGGAATAAGTTTTGGACAGAATCAAGCATCCACAGAATTTAACATCAATCACCTAAACGGAACTTGGAAAAACATTACGGAATTTAGAAGCGCAAAATTAACCTACGCAAAATCACACAGGACTGAAAAAGATTACGTCGGATTAATAATGGAATTTAAAGCTGACGGAAAAGTTATATCTCGTCACAAAATAAAATCATTAAGATGTGGAAATGACTTGAGGCGAATTCCCAGAAAAGGCGAATGGTATTTTGACAGGGAAACTGGAATTTTGCAAACGAATATGGAAAGTCAAATTTCAGGAGGAAGTGAAATTGTTCAATCCTATAAAATTTTGGAATTGACTAACGATAGATTAGTAATGAAACGTATAACCGAATAAAAAAAGCCTACTGCCAACAACGTGTCCTATAAAAACCCCCCAATCCATTCTACAAAAAACAATAACAACAAACACCAAAACCCAAAAACCCAGACATAAAAACCTCTCACCCCCAGGACAAAGACCCCAAAAAACATTATAAATAGCAATTAAAATAAACCATGAAAAAAATCCTTATACTATTCTCAATCATCCTCTTTAATGCACACCTCGCCCATTCGCAAGAGGACTATATGTCCAAAATTGTAGAAAATTCCTGTCAATGTTTAGCTGAAATACCCAATACCGAGGAGCTCAGTAGTATTAGGATAGGCCTCTGTATGATTCAAGAAGCAAATATATATAAGGAGGAATTGCTGCGCGATCACGGCATAAATATGGACAATATAGATGTAGAGGGAGAAAGGCTCGGAAGATTAATAGCTCTGGAAATGATCACCTCCTGTCCAGAGCAAATACAGCGTATCGCCTCCAATATAGACAAATACGACGAGGACGATGATTCCTATCAAAAGATTCAAGGAGTCATTAAAGCAATAGATAAAAACGACTTCATTGCCTTTTCCGTGACCTCAGATGACGGCAAAACATCCAAATTTTACTGGCTAAACTTTATCAACAGTAATAAGGACATACAAAATGAATTTAATAGTTATAAGAAGAAAAAAGTTGAAATAGAATATTCCATATATGAATTCTATGATCCCAATTTAGGAGAATATAGAAATTATAATGTAATTGAATCCCTAAATATTATTAACTGATGGTGTAATGACTTCAAAAGAGGCCATCCCCATCCCCTTCACAAAACAATCAAAAAGAAACAGTAACCAAAACCTAAGAAACCATGGCAAAATCGAGCGGCCTTAAAAATGCCCCAAGCACCACAGGCAATCCATCAGGAAAAGGAAGAGCAAACAACTCCCCAAGCAAATCAAGCGGAAGTTCAAAAGCCGCCTCTACCTCAAAAGGCGGGGCTAAAAAAAGCTAGTAAATCACACTCCACGACTATCAAATCGAAGCACAATATTACAATCTTCCCATAAAATGAAACACCTCTATCTCTTTGCCGTTCTGCTACTTATCAACCTGAACAGCTACGCCCAGGCAACAGATTTTTTGACCGGTCTCCATCAACCCACAGATATACTACTGCATGATAACATACTCTACATTGCAGAAACCAATGCCGGCAGAATAATAAAAGTGGACCTATCAATACCCAATCCACAGCCCGAAGTAGTTATAAATGGCATACCCGTGGTAGCCGGCTTGGCAATAAAAGGTACAGAATTATATTTTAGCCAACTAAATGGGCAAAACAGCATATCCAAGATAGAACTTACCGATCCCAATCCCACACCAACGGTAATACTCGAAAATTTCGTAACCGCCCATGACATAGCGTTCTACGGCAATGAATTGTACATAGCACAGTTTGGCCTGGATAGAATTGTCAAAATAAATCCCAACATCCCAAACCCACCCATTGTTGAAGTAATTACCAATTTTGAAACGCCCATAGCCTTGGAATTGATAGGGGATGAATTATATATAGCCACCTATATTCAAAATAAAATATCAAAAATAAATTTAACAAGCCCCAATCCAGCACCCATTGATGTTATTACAAATCTCTCCTTACCCGTAGGTTTGGAACATAGAAGAAACGAATTATATATAGCAGAAGCGGGCCAGCGCATATACGAAGATAGAATCTCAAAAATTGATATAAGAGATTCAAATCCAGTGAGGCAGACCGTAGTTTCCGGTTTATACAATCCCACAAGAGGATTGGAAATCTATGAAGATGTGCTCTATATAGCCGAAGATTTTAAAATAAGCAGTTTCGGCCTACCTCCCCTTTCCACGGAAGAATTTAATATAGAAAATATCATAACCTACCCCAATCCCACCCCAGATTATGTAAAAATCACTGGATTAAAAATGCCCGTCAATTACAGAATATACAATACGTTCGGATCCATTTTAAAACAAGGCCTAGTTGCAGATGGTGAAGAGTTAAACCTAAAGCCCCTGCTCAAAGGCATGTACATTTTAATTCTTGACGATACCACCGTCATTAAAATCCTAAAAAAATAAGAGCAACTGGCAGCATTAACCTACAACCCAAAACCTCAAGCAAGCATTCCACCTTCCTCCGCCGGTACAAGCTTGCAAGTTAGATACAAACCTTCCCAATCCTAAACCCACCTCCATTCCCCCTTCCGCAATCATTTTTCGCACTTACCACATAAAATTTCGCATTTTATAAATAAATTTTATCATTTAATACACAACAAATAATACTAACAGGAATATATTTTTTCTTTCAATCAATCTTTTTCGCACTTTATAAGAATTTCTTCGCACTTCCTTTATCATTTTTCACATTTTATGCAATATATTAGCAAAACAACTCCTAATAAGTCTTCCATAAAAAACAAAGAATATGATAACCCTTAACCTCCACCAAGTTTTTAAAACGCGCGGCATTACCAAAGGCTACAGCTTTCTCGTAAAAAACGGCATCAGTCCCGGTACTGCCAAATCATTAATGTACAATAAGCCCCGAGCCATCCGTTTAGACCACATAGAGATACTATGTAAAACCCTGGTCTGCGAACCAAGCGACCTATTTACCTATACTCCGGAAAAGAAAGACACTTTACCGGACACCCACCCCCTAAAAAAACTCATCCGCGACCCCGAAGAAGCTTCCCTCAAGCAAACCATAAGCCACCTAAGCTACCAAGAGCTCATTGAAATCAAAAAACTCATCAAGAGCCAAAAAACCAGCCCATCCGCCCCCATCAAAAATGAGTAAACTTTTATGCAAGAAACTTGAAACCAGCCTTCAGAAACCATAACTTTGCACCCGCTATAAAAAAGTAAGGAGCACCCTTTGAATAAGTATATTTTTTTTCTGTGGTTCGTTTTGTGCTGCATCCAGCTCGTCCCCGCACAAAACATTCAGGTAGATGCCACCACCTACACCCCCCAACAACTCGTTGAGGACGTCCTTATAGACAGCGGCTGTATCAGCAATGTACAGATTACCTCCACCACAAGCGGCAACTTCCCCGATGGCGACAAAAGTTTTGGCTATTTTAGCGCAAACGGCAGCAATTTCCCCTTCCAAAAAGGTATTGTAATGAGCACCGGCAAGCTAAACAACGTTCCCGGCCCCAACACAACCCTCAGCGACGACGATGCCCCCGGCTGGAACGGCGACCCAGACCTGGAAGCCGCCCTAAACATCACAAACACCACCAACGCAACGATAATAGAGTTCGATTTTGTTTCTAATGCCGACAATATCCAGTTCCGCTACCTCTTCGCTTCTGAGGAATATCAGGAAGGCGACCCCAACACCTGCATTTATAGCGATGCCTTCGCCTTTTTAATCAAGCCCCTCGGCGGAAATTACACAAACATTGCCCTCGTTCCCGGCACAAACACCCCCGTACTCGTCACCACTGTCCATTCCGGCATCCCCGGCGCCTGCCCGCCCATAAACGAAACCTATTTTGAAGGCTGGAACGGCCCAAACGTGCCGATAAATTTCAACGGACAAACAAAGATTCTCGTTGCAGAAACCCCCGTAACCGTTAATCAAGCCTATCACATAAAACTTGTAATCGCAGACGAGGCCAATTATCGCTACGACTCAGCAGTATTTCTGGAAGGCGGCAGTTTCAACATCGCCGCCAACCTCGGGCCAGACCGCAGCTTCGTAACAAACAATCCCCTTTGCGAAAACGAAACCTACCTCCTCGATGCCACGCCCCAGGGCACCACTCCGCTCGGCTACAAATGGTATAAAAACGATATCATAATCCCCGGTGAAACCTCTGCCCAGCTTACCGTCACCACGCCCGGCACCTATAAAGTTGAAATAGACTACGGCAACAACTGCATCGCCACAGACCAAGTGTTGATTGAGTACACAGGCCCCGTAACCGTCCAAAATACCGACCTATACCAGTGCGAACCAAACGCCAACGGCCTAGCGACCTTCAACCTTTTTGATGCGGAAGAAAACATCATCAATGGAGACCCGTTACTCCGCGTATATTCCTTCCACCGCAGTTTTAATGAAGCCCAAAATAACATTGCTCCAATACGAAACCCCGAAAGATACACTAACACCCAGCCAAATGAAATAGTCTATGCCCGTGTAGTTTCCGATTACGGCTGTATCGGCGTGGCAGAAGTTACCCTAAAAACCACAACAAACACCGTTTCAGATTTCTTTTTGGTGAATTGCTCCGCGCTAGGCACCCCCGGTTTCGCCAGTTTCAATCTGTCCGCAACCACCGCCGAATTGCAAGTCCTCTTCGGAAATAATACCGAAATAACCTACCATCTTTCATACGAAGAAGCCATTTCACAAACCAATCTGCTGCCAATTCCCTTCACCAATACCCAGGCAAATATCCAAACCATCCACGCCCGCATCAGTGGCGACCTTGGTTGTCTCGGCACTGCCAAAATCAACCTCAGCGTAATCAATACCCCAGAGTTTGAAGGCGAGGAAACCTACACCTATTGCCTTAACACCTACCCAGATACCATTACAATAGACTCCGGTTTAATAGGTGCCATCACAGATTCCACCTTTCTTTGGTCCACAGGCGAAACCACCCGCTCCATTGAAGTAAATGAGCCTGGCAGCTATACCCTAACGGTCACCCGCCGCAAAACCATAAACGGCGATGCATATTCCTGCACCAGCACCCGCACTTTTACCGTCCTCCCTTCCGAAAGGGCCCAAGTTAGCTACGAGCTTACGGGCAGCAATGAAAATCCTATCCTCAATGTTCTCGTACAAGGTGTGGGAAATTACATTTATTCCATAGACCACGGCCCCTTTCAGCAAAGCCCGGTCTTTGAAAACCTCACTCCCGGCGAACATGTACTAATGGTAAAGGACAAAAACGGTTGCGGCACCACCACCATTACGGTATATGTATTGGGTTTCCCAAACTTCTTCACTCCAAACAACGACGGCTACCACGACACCTGGCAAATTGCCGGACAAAACCCCGACACTCCCCAATTACAAAGAATCGAAATCTATGACCGTTTCAGCAAACTGCTATACATTCTCAACAAAAACACTAGCGGTTGGAACGGCACCTATAACGGCAAGCAAATGCCCTCCTCAGATTACTGGTTCAAGGCTATCTTCAAGAACGGCAGCACCTATCGCGGCCACTTCACCCTAAAACGATAAAAGAATTACAAATCAAAATCCCCACCCAAAAAATACGTCTCCTAAATATTGAACATCGAACATTCATAATTGAACATTGAATATTGAAAATGTAACAATCTGAACCAAATTGCGTTATATAGTCTCATCAATCCAAAAAAATTTATGCTACAACGCTTTTTCATCTTCTGCTCCGGCGCAGATACCGCCATCCTTGACGAATGTTCGCCCGGCGAACGCACCAAATATGCCGGCATTGGCGCCACCGTATTCTTTACCGCCGTTATGGCCACCATTGCCGCCGCCTATGCGCTTTACACAGTTTTCGACAATTACTTTTCCGCTATTTTCTTCGGAATAATTTGGGGATTGTTAATTTTCAATTTAGATAGGTTCATCGTTTCCACCATCAAAAAGCGAAACAACTTCTTTGATGAATTAATTCAGGCCTCCCCGCGAATTGCCTTGGCAATAATCATCGCCATCGTGATCTCAAAACCCTTGGAAATGAAGATTTTTGAAAAGGAAATCAACCAAGTTTTGCTCACCGAGAAGAATGAGATGACCCTTGCCAACAAAGACCAATTGGCACTTCAATATACACCTTCCGTGAATGCTTTGGAAGCGGAAATTGCAGGTCTAAAAAAGGAAATAACCGATAAGGAAACCGAAGTAAACGCCCTTTATAACACCTACATTTCAGAAGCTGAAGGCACTGCGGGCACGCAAAAATTGGGCAAAGGCCCAGTTTACAAAGAAAAACGCGAAAAACACGACACCGAACTTGCAGCTTTGGCAGAATTAAAGAAAACAAATGCCGAAAAAATAGCCGCTGCGGAGGCACAAATAGCAACCCTCGCCACCGAATACCAAACTAAGGTCGCAGACACCCAACCTATAATCGACGGTTTCGATGGTTTGATGGCACGCGTAAATGCATTGAACAAACTTCCGCTGTTGCCTTCGCTATTTATCTTTTTGCTCTTCCTCGCAATAGAAACATCTCCCATTTTGGCAAAACTCCTTTCCCCGAAAGGCGCTTATGATTTAAAGTTGGAAGAACAGGAAAGCGCATTAAAGTCCTGGGTTGTCCAACAGAAAACACAACGCGATATACTCGTAACAACAGACCGCGATATAAACAATAGAGTGTACGCAGACATAGCCGAGGAGCAGGAACTTTACGATTACAAACGAAAAAAGGCAAGAGAGCTGATGCAAATGCAGGCCGATGCCTTCTATAAAAAACAGAAAAGCGTGCTGTAAAGCCCCCTAACTCCCGAAGGGGGAACTTTTCTTTAGGCTCAAAACTGCGCTATTATAATTAATTTAATGGCTCCTCCCCTGATAGGGGGAGGTGGCATTTCATTTTGCCATAAAGCAAAATGAAATGACGGAGGGGGTACAGGTTTAAACCCATTTTCAATATACCATTTCCGTAATTACTCCAGATTTACCCCTAATTGCCCCCAGATTCATCTGGGGGAACAATTAATATGGAATTTTGGGAAGGGCTTTAGCCCAACATTCAGTAATTTTGAAATTATATTTTTCCGGTATATTATGTCCAAAACCACTCCCGAGCAAGCCTCGAAAATCGCCAAAGAACATTATAACATTTCAGCCGAAGCTTCAAAACTGGATGGCTATATTGATGAAAACTTTTTACTGAAAACAACTTCCGGGGAAAAATTTATTCTAAAAATTTCTTCCGAAGAAGATGGCGAGCAACAAGATTTTCAAGTACAAATCCTGAAACATCTTTCGGATAAAAAACTGGATGTTTCCCTTTCCGAAGTTGTCCCAAATAAAGCAGGAAACCCACTGACTACCCTTGAAAAAAACAGGACCGCAAGAATATTGAGCTGGCTTCCCGGTAGGCTATGGGCAATCGTCAACCCCAAAACCGAATCTTTGCGAAACAGTTTGGGCAAAGCCTCCGGAAGTTTGACAAACGCTTTGCAGGATTTTAAACATCCCGCCGCCCACAGAAAGCTGGACTGGGATTTGGCAAACTCAGCTTGGACTTTAAAATATATAAATCGGTTTTCGGGGAAAGAAAAAGAGATTGTCCAATACTTTCAAAATCGTTTTGAAGAAATTAAAAACAATTATAAAACCCTTCCCAAAAGTATCGTCCACGCCGATGTAAACGATTACAACATTTTGGTCTCCGACGATCTGCGAAACCCGAAAGTAACCGGAATAATTGACTTTGGCGACGCAGTTTTTACCCAGACCGTCAACGACCTCGCCATAGTTCTGGCCTATGCCGCCATGAACCTTCCGGACCCGCTTACAGCAGCTTTGGAAGTTGTAAACGGGTATAACAAACACTACAAACTATCGGAAAACGAACTGCAATGTTTATATACTTTGGTCGGAATGCGCCTCGTTACCACCGTTACGAGCGCCTCCCTTAAAAAAGAGGAATTTCCTGATGAGGAATATTTCGTAATAAGCGAAAAACCTGCGTGGGATTTATTGGAAAAGTGGTTTCAAGTGAATGAAAACTTTGCCTATTATTCCTTTCGAAATACCTGTGGATATCCGGCGCATCCCTTGGAAAAAAAGTTTGAAACTTGGGCAAAGAACAATCAAATTTCTTTAAAAACAATGTTCCCGACAATTGCTTCGCAAAAGGTTGTAAATCTCGATATGAGCGTGGGCAGCACGCTTCTCGGCAATCTTTCGGAATACAACGACCCCGAGCTTTCCAAATTCAAATTAAAGCAATTTCAAAAGCACCACCCACAAACCATTTTGCTCAATGGATACTTGGAAACACGTCCCTTTTACACCACCGCAGCATTTAAAAGCGAGGGCAACAACGGCTCACAATACCGTACCGTCCATTTGGGAACTGATTTTTGGGTGCCCGCCGAAACTCCCGTTCACGCTCCCTTCGAGGGTGTTGTAAAAATAATCCACCATAACAATTACGATAAGGATTACGGCCCGATGCTCATTTTGGAACACGTTTTTGAAGGGGAAAAATTCTTTTCACTCTATGGCCACTTAACGCTTTCTTCCCTTGAAATTCTAACGATCGGTCAAACGGTTAAGCAGGGGGACCTCATCGCTTATATAGGCGCCCCAAATGAAAACGGCAATTGGGCGCCGCACCTTCACTTTCAGCTTATCCTGGATTTATTGGGAAACAATGAAAACTTCAATGGCGTGGCTCTGCCCTCAAAAGTTGACGTTTGGAAAAGCATCTGCCCGAACCCAAATTTTATTTTTGAAGAGGAATTGGAAACTTTCGAAGATAAAATTTCTGATGAAAACATAATCAATTTCAGAAAAGAACACCTCGGAAAAGGCTTGAGTCTTTCCTATGAAAAACCGTTGCACATCGTGCGCGGCGAAGGAGTTTATTTAATTGATATTGAAGGCCGAAAATATCTCGACACCGTAAACAATGTAAACCACGTAGGCCACCAGCACCCAAAAGTGGTTGCTGCCGGACAACGGCAAATGGCGGTTTTGAATACGAATACGCGCTATCTGCACGAAGAAATTATCGCCTATGCCGAAGCATTGCTGAAAAAACTGCCGCCGCATTTGTCCGTAATCCACATTGTAAATTCTGGCAGCGAGGCAAACGAACTCGCCCTGCGAATGGCAAAAACCGTAACGGGCAACAAGGATATTTTGGCGATTGAAGTGGGCTATCACGGAAATACGAATGCAGTGATGGACGTAAGTTCCTATAAATTTGAAGGCAAGGGCGGTTTTCCAAAACCCGAAAACACACACATTCTCCCGCTTCCCGATTCTTTCCGAGGAAAATATTCGGGAGAAAATTGCGGGATTGATTATACCAATCACGCCGCGGAAATCATTCAAAATCTAAAAGCAGAAGGAAAAGAAATCGCAGGGTTTATTGGAGAAACTATGATTAGTTGTGGCGGACAGATTGTTCCCCCGAAAAACTATTTCAAGGAAATTTATAAACACATTCGCGAGGCCGGCGGCATCTGCATTGCCGATGAAGTACAAACAGGTTTTGGCAGAATGGGAAAAACTTTTTGGGCCTTTCAACTTTACGACGTACAGCCAGATATTGTAACGATGGGCAAACCCGCAGGGAACGGGCATCCGTTGGCTGTAGTTGCTTGCACTAAAGAAGTGGCGGAAAAATTCAATACCGGAATGGAGTATTTCAACACTTTTGGCGGCAATCCCGTTTCCTGTGCCATCGGCCGCATGGTTTTGGAGGTTATTGAAGAAGAAAACCTGCAGCAAAATGCTTTGGAAGTTGGAGGTTTCTTAATTGCTGAATTGAAAAAGCTTCAAAAGCAATTCCCAATCATTGGCGACGTACGCGGCGAAGGATTGTTTTTGGGGTTTGAACTGAACGATTCCAATAAAAATCCGTTGCCCGAACACGCTTCCTATTTGGCAAACAGAATGAAACAGCTCGGTATTTTAATGAGCATTGACGGCCCGGACCACAACGTTCTAAAAATAAAACCGCCGATGGTTTTTAGCAAAGAGGATGCGGAGGAACTTCTTTACAGATTACATACCGTTTTTGGGGAGGATTTTATGGTTCCTTCTTTTTAATTTCAACTAGCCCTTTGCGAACTCTGCGACTTTACGGTAAATTATCACCGCAGAGGCGCGGAGAACGCAAAGGTTTTACGAGTCTTTCTTTTTTATCAAAAAGGCATACGGCTCCATTCCTTTGGTATGCTGGAAAATGACCTTTAAAACCCCTATGAGCGGAAGGGCAATAATGGCGCCCACCATGCCCCAAAGCACGGAGAATAGAATAACGCCGAACACCGTAACGAAAGGGTTTAATTCAATTTCATCGCCAATAATCCACGGCGTTAAAATATAGTTCTCTACCAATTGCGCTGCGGAAATTACGCCAATCACAATAAGTGCGGGCGTAGTGCCGGCATACAGATAGGAAAGGATAACGGCAATGCCGCCCCCGATAATGTTTCCCACATAGGGAATAATGGAAAAAAGCGTTGCAAACACCGCCAAAAATAGCGCGTAAGGCACCGATCCCAAGGTAAATCCGAGGTAATAAATCCCGAAAAGAAAAACCATAATCTTCCCTTTTCCCAAGAGATAATTATTGATGATTTTTTTTGAATCGCTTAAAACCACACCCATCGCCGAGGCATTTGAAACCAGCTTTTTAAAGAATTTGATAAACATATTCCGCTGCATCAACAAGAGAATGATATACACAAAAATGATAAGCGACTGCGACAATAAATTCATTACCGACGAAAGGAAGGCACTGCCAAAACTCTCGGCCTTTTGCACCAACCTTTTGTTGTTCTCAAAGTAATCTTTATAGTCCCAATTTAGAGTTTGGTTTGCCCATTCAGAAAGAGTATTGAGTTTTTCTGTTGCCTTTTCCTTAATGGTAGGCCAATCGTTGGCCATTGTATTTATCTGTGAACTTATAAGCCACGTAAGAAGGCTGAAAATTATGACCATCAACAAAACGGAAAGGGAGATTGCCAGCCAATTGGGGAGGCCCCATTGCTTTAGTTGTTCGGTGGGCTTGTCCAATAAAATAGCGATTATGGCCGCTACCAGCAAAGGCATCAGCAGTCCCGAGCCGATGTACAGTATCGTTAAAATACCGCCCACAATGAGAAACGTTTTTATAAGATACGTGCCGGAAATTTCTATTTTGGAAGTGCTCAAGAGATTCAGTTTTGGTTTAACGCGGGTTTGTGTTGAAGTAAAGTTAGCTGAAATTTTTAAAAATGATTTGATTGCGAGCTATTTTAAACAATTCACTTTAAAAATAAATTTATCTTTAGTGAAACTTTCCGATTATGAAAAAACTTCTTCCTTTACTATTTTTAATCTTAACGCTTCAAGCTTTTTCCCAAACTGAAACCGCTGATAAAAAGGCTATTCTTTCCGTTTTGAAATCACAGGAAAACGCTTGGAACCAAAACGACCTTGAAGGCTTTATGCAAGGCTATTGGAAAAGCGATTCGCTGAAATTCTACGGCAGCAAAGGAGTTACAAACGGATGGCAAAAAACATTGGACAACTATAAAAAAGGATATCCTTCAAAAGAATATACCGGGACCTTAACCTTCACTATCGACGCGATTACCAAAATTGAAGACAATTCGTATTACGTTATGGGACAATTTCACTTGGTTCGCGATGCGGGAAATGCGAACGGAGTTTTTCTTATTATTTTCAGAAAAATTAACGGGGAATGGAAAATTATTGCAGATTTGAGTTGTTAACTTTAGAAAGCATCAGGGTTCGCAATTATTTTTTTCGCTCTGTTTAAATGTGCTTCCAGCGTTTCCGGTTTCATTTTCTCCAATAAGCCCATCATCATATTCATTCGTTGGTTATTTTTAAAGTGTTCCCGTTTCTCACTTAAAAAATTCCAGTACAGCGCGTTGAACGGACAGCTTTCTTCGCCCGTTTTTTTATTTACGTCATATTTACAGCTCTTACAGTAATTGCCCATTTTGTTGATATAACTTCCACTGGAAATGTAGGGCTTGGTTGCCACGATTCCGCCATCGGCATATTGGCTCATCCCGCGTGTGTTGGGCATTTCGACCCATTCAATGGCATCGATATAGATTCCCAGATACCACGCATCTACCTCATCGGGATGCACTTGGGCGAGCAGTGCAAAATTGCCCGTTACCATCAATCGCTGGATATGATGGGCATAGGCGTGCTCCAAACTCTGGGATATGGCGTGGTGCAGGCAGTTCATTTTTGTTTTGGCCGTCCAATAAAAATCCGGCAATTTGTTTTGGTTGTCCAATTTATTGGAGCGGCGATAGCCGGGCATTTTCAACCAATAAATACCGCGCATATACTCACGCCAGCCTAAAATCTGTCGCACAAAACCCTCCACTTGCGAAATATCAATTTCAGATTTTCTATCGTAATAGGTTTCCAAAACCTTATCGATCACTTCTTGGGGCGAAAGCATCTTGGTATTCATTGAAAAGGAAAGCCGCGAGTGGAACAGATACGGCTCGTCCGTATGCAGCGCATCTTGGTAATCGCCGAAATGTATCAAAAGGTTTTCGCAGAAATAGTTGAGCACCTTTAAGCTATCCGGCCGGGAGGTGGGCCAATTAAAGGCCGTTGCATCAACGGTACCAATAGTTTTTATGTCCTGTTTTTCAATCTGTTCCAAAATTTTTGAAACATCTTTTCGGAATCCTTTTTCGTGCGGAATTTCAGGTTTCCCGGTCCATTTTTTTCGGTTGCTTTTGTCAAAATTCCACTTGCCGCCCTCGGGTTGTGAAGCATTCTGCATCAATATTTCGTGTTTTTTCCGCATATTTCGATAAAAATATTCCATCGTCAATTCCTTCTTTCCCTCGTAAAACTCGGCCATTTCGGTTCGTGTGGTGTAGAAATGTTCAGTGTCGAAAGCTTCGGTTTCAATTTCAATATTTTTACAGAAATCCTTCAATTGTTCGTCCAATCGGTACTCGTCGGGAAATTGGTATTCAAATTTTTCAATGCAGTGCTTTTCAATTAAATCCCGCAGGTTTTCAACCAAATGCTGCTTATTTCCCTCGGAATCAATTTCATAATAAATTATTTGGTGACCGTTGCTTTTGAGGTGTTCGTAGAAATTCCGCATTGCAGCAAAAAAGCCGATTACCTTTTGGATATGATGATGTGCATTATCGGTTTCCTGCCGCATTTCAGCCATAAAATATAGGGTGTCCTTTTCAGTTTTTGAATACCAGGAATGTTTGTGGTTTAATTGATCGCCGAGGATAAGCCGTAGTTTTTTCATTGCATTTTTATATTAAAAATCCTTTAGCCATTTTTTTTGATATTCCCCGTCCGGGTCATACCGCTCCGCCTGTTTTTGAATGTTGAACTTCCGGTCGCGGGGATCGTTGCCCACGCCGCTGTTATACATCCAGTTGCCCCAATTGCTGTGCACATCATAATCTATGAGCATACTTTCAAAATAGGCCGCGCCGATGCGCCAGTCCTGCAACAATTCCTTGGCCCAAAAACTGTTCACGTTTTGGCGGCCGCGGTTGCTCATAAAACCTGTGGCAGCAATTTCATTCATATTTGCGTTTACGAAAGGTTCCTCCGTTTCGCCTTCAGTCCATTTTTTAAAAACTTCGGGTTCGTTTTTCCAATCCAAATTCTTTTTTGAAATTCCATTTAACTGAAAAATTTTGGAACCGAGCTTCAGGGAAATATATTTAAAATAATCGCGCCACAGCAGTTCAAAGATCAGCCAATATGTGCTTTGGTTTGCGACAACTTCACGCTCGAACTTTTTCACTTCTGCATAAATAAACCTCGGGGAAATACTGCCATTGGCAAGCCAAGCGGAGAATTTGGAGCTGTACTCAGTGCCCAACATTCCATTTCTGGTTTCCTTATAGTTTTTTAGGTTCTGCGTTTCCCAAAAATAGTTCTGCAAACGTTCTTCTGCCGCTTCCTCGCCACCTTGGAAGGGAAATGCCGAGCGTGCATCAACCTCAAATTCCGCCAATCCCAAATCGATTAAACCCGGAATTTCCGTGCTGTGTTCCACAAGATTGCTTTCTGGCTGAACTTTAGGATACTCCGCATATTTTCTGACTTCGGCTTTGGCTTCCACTCTTTTTCTGAAATCGGTAAAAACTTCAGGGATTTCCGAAAAATTTGAAATGGGAATTTCCGCAGGATGAAAGAGAAATTGGTCATAGGTTTCTATGAAATTGCAATCGGGCAAAGCTGCCTTTATTTTTTGTGAAACCGAAACTTCCTCGCTAGTCCATTCCCGCTGACAATAAATAGTATCAATTTTATATTTTTTTACAATTTTCGGAAAAATAACTTCCGGTTTTTCGTGAAAAACCAACAACGTGATATTGTAGTTTTGAAGATTTTTCCGAAAATTTATAACGGTTTCAATCAAAAATTTAGCTCGGAATTTTTCAGTTTTTTTAAAACCGTACTTGGTTTCGGCGAAATGCCGCGGATCAAAACAATAAGCCGCAACCGTTCTTTCATTTTCAGCTAAAGCCTGCAGCAGCGAATGATTGTCACGCAGGCGAAGGTCTTTGGTGAACCAAACTAAGGCCGTAGATTGTGTTTGTTTTTCTGGCATTTTTTACTGCAATATACCACGTTTTCCCAATCCCGCTCCCATTTTTTCCGCCAGGTGAATGGGCGCCTACAAATAGGGCAAATTTTCTGCGGAAGATCGGCTTTCTTTTTCATGGGTCAATTTCCTTTGATCCGCGTCCAAAGATCAGCCAATAATTTTTTGGCATCACGGGTATCTTTTTCCTCTTCGGTAACGATAACGTCATTTCCTGTTTTTTCGATTCGAAAACTAAAGGCATACTTTTCCGCTTGCGGATCAACGCTCATCATCCCGAAACGCAGATCGTTTAAATAAATTCCCTCTTCCTTTTCAGAAATCGTGTACCAACCCTGCGTAATTTTTATAAGGCGTTGCACTTTGTCGTATTCCATTAAATCGCCAAGGGCTTCGTGGTTCTTCGGATGCGGATAAAACCGAATGGGTTTGGTATCAAAAAAAGAATAATCGCCTATCAAAAAAGCATCGTCGGTTTCCACATTTGCGGTCCACAAAATTGTGTTCAGCGGGCTGGGTTTTGTTTCCAATGCGGAATAGGGAATGTTTTGCTTTTTCAATGCAGCTTCAAATTTGGAATAGGTTATTCCCTTCAGAATTATTGTAAGCAACATATAGGCACTGCTGATGATCAAACCGAGGTTATTGAATCTTCTCCTTTTAATGCTTCCCCTTTTTTGAAGCATCGCCAATATCAGAAACACCAAAAACGGCAGCGTATAAAGCGGATCGATTACAAAAATATTTTTGTAGGCCAAGCGAAGATCCAACGGCCAAAAGAGCTGTGTGCCCCAAGTAGTGTGAGCGTCCAACAACGGATGCGTGACGAAACACAGAAACCAGAACCACGACCATTCTTTTAAACTCGCCCGTTTGTCCCAAAGGGAAAGCAGCCACCCAAAAAGCAATCCGAAAACTACTGCAAAAACAATGGAATGGGTAAACCCACGGTGGATTTCCAAAGCGGTAACGGTATCGGTAAAATGGCTTGAAAGCACATCCAAATCCGGTATCGTTCCAGCAATCGCGCCCAAAACCATTGCTTTGTTGCCAATCTTTTTACCTAGAACCGCTTCGCCCACGGCAGCACCCAAAACAATCTGCGTTACTGAATCCATTCGGAAATACCTTTCATTTGAAAAACCGTGAAAATACGTACTTCTTCAAAATAAAAAAAGGATGCTTTTTAAAACATCCTTTTCTAAATATTTCAATTCTGAATTTCTATTTTGAAAGTTCAGCCACTAAAGTATAGGCCGAATCACCGTGGACTCCAGTAAAATATTTGTTCCATTTTTTACCTCTTTGTTTTCCTGTATCTCCCGGCCACGCTTGGCCAATTAATTCACTATTTTTATCAAACATTTTTTCCATGTCGCACATTGAATCTACAAAAAAAGCTTCCACAAACTCAGTTTTGTCGCTTCCCCAAGCGTGAACATTTGGATAATAGCCTTTTATATAATCGTTTTTAGAAAGAACCTTCGACATATTTTCGGCACGCATTTCATTGAATTCCTTTTGGGAACCATCTTCCGGGAATGTAAAGTAGGTTCGGCGAACATATAGTACCAAATCTTTCGAATTATTCTGTGGAAGCAATTTAACGCCATCCAGAGGAGCGTAAATTTCGTCAGAATGGTTTACGGAAAAATAACTATCTCGATTTTTGAAAAAATTTCCTCGTGCTTTTTCGTCAGGCCAAGCTTGCTGTGCGAGCTCCTCAGAACGTTGCGCTGCTTTTTCCATTGCTTCCCACGATGGGTAAGTCTGTACATAAAGCACTTCGGTATTGTCTGGGGAAAAAAGATGGGTGTAATAGGATGCCGAGGTAATGTGTTCATTCTTCGCAACTACTTTTTGCAAATATTCCTTCTCTACAGCTTTCCAATCGTCCATATTGAAATCTTCTTTATCCATATTCCAATGCATGGTTGTAACGGAAAGATACTTTGGTCGATTTGCTTCACTTTGAGCAAAAACACTAAAATTCAATAACAACATTATTGATGTTATTGCAATAAACTTAAGGTTGGTGGTTGTTTTCATAATCCCATGAAATTAAATTAGTATAAATATTAAAATTGATTACTATTTTAAATTTTGGGGCAAAGTGAGGAAAGTAAAAAAGCTAAAGTGAAGAATCCATAAAGAATAAAGCTTTTTTAAAAGTAAAGAAAAAATAATTATAATTGACTGTTTTTCCGATAATTATAAAAAATCAATCTACAATTTGCATTTTTTTCAGAAGAAATGAAGCATTCATATTTTGGCAGATTCCGGGTTTGAAGGTGTAGTCAAAAATAAGTTCGTCGTTTTCAATTCGCGCGTCAAAAAAATAATTTTTTACTTCGGACAGTTCTTCAGCAGCCACGCAAAGACTTAAATCGTGGGTGGCGATGATGCCCGTGGAATTGCTGGCTACGAGCTTTTCAACAAATTTGCGCGAGCCGATGGCTTTGTCAGTGCTGTTTGTTCCTTTCAAAATCTCATCAAGAATGATGAAATAGCGGTCAGACTTTATTTCGTCCACAATAAATTTCAAACGTTTCAACTCACTGAAGAAATACGACTCATCGTCTGTCAAACTATCCGTAGTCCGCATACTTGTAATGAGCTTTATTGGGTTATACTGGGCTTTTTCGGCACAAACCGGCAAACCTATATTTCCCATTACAATTTGAAGGGAAACGGTTCGAAGAAAAGTGCTTTTGCCCGCCATATTCGCCCCGGTAACGATAAAGAATTCTTCTGAATTAATCTGAAAATCATTCCGCACCATCGTGCTTTCCTTCAACAATGGATGTCCGGCTCCCTTCACTTTTAAAACGGGAACATCATCACTGATTTTTGGAAACACATAGTCGGGATGGTTAAAGGCGAAATTGCCCAAACTGTTATAGGCATCAAAAAAAGTAATTGCATCAAACCACACCGAGACACTCGCATTGTGCTCCAAAATCCATTGTTCAATATTGTAACTTTGACGCAGATCGCGAAGCATAAAACCATTGGCAATAACCCCAATAAGCATATTGCTACGTTGATCTAATGCATCTAAGTGTTTTGCAAATTTCTTCAGGACAGATGAGGCTTTCTTTTCTGAATTAACCACCAGATTTCGTTTTTCCGAAAGTAATTCTGAAGAAAATTCCTCGCGTTCTATTTCTTTGATTAATTTATAAAATTGTTCAAAAGTGCTTTGAATTTTTGAAGTATGCGAGGAAAGGTCGTTTACCTTTTTTAAATAGCTGCCCGAAATTGCCAATCCCAAAAAGAACCAGCCGGCCACAGCGTAACCCGAAACCAAATCGAGAAAGTTCAACACAATCAATGTTACTGAAATAACCGAAAACACAAGCGACACAGTCTTTATCCACTTTGGGACAAAAGCTTTATAGTTTTTAAGCCAATCGGTTACTTCGGTGGCAGAAACTTCTATTT
This sequence comes from Aequorivita vladivostokensis, assembly GCF_000952855.1. Lineage (GTDB taxonomy): Bacteria > Bacteroidota > Bacteroidia > Flavobacteriales > Flavobacteriaceae > Aequorivita > Aequorivita vladivostokensis. The sequence continues at coordinate 142,733 of NZ_JSVU01000008.1, forward strand.
TCACCAAAGAAGCAATTGCAGAAAATTGTTGGCGCCATTTGGGCATTTCAGCCAATTCGGTTATTGCCTGTTGCTTTTTTGGAATTGCATCAATTTTGTTTTCAGTGAAAATTTTCGCCAAAAAATCGGAGCCGCTTTCCAAAGCAGTTCTATTTAAGTATTGAAAAAAAGAACCACGCCCAAAAAGATCAATATCCTGACTGTAGTAATGAAGCGGATCTTTATATTTTTCGCCGGAAGGCAAATGGTGAAACGCCCGGTCCAGCACTTCCAGCTCGGTTTCATTTTGTGCTATTAGAGCGTTTTCTAAATCTCGCTGGTATTGCAGAGCGCTGTGTTTTGAAACCAAATAAACAAATGCCCCGATGGTCGCTGCAATGATGGCAACCACCACTTTTACATTTCCGAAGAAAAAATATACCCCAAAACAGGCAAGCAAAAACACCACCAACCTGAGCGTGCTGGAAAAGGCGAGTTTCCGTTTTATCTTTCGTAATGCTTCGGAATGGATTTCAATCTGTAATTTATAAAAATCGGAGGGGTTGCGCATAGTTTTAAGTTTTGCCATTACGATAAACCTCACAGGTCTTTGAGACCTGTGAGGTTTTTGGCTCTTTAGGATTTTTTCAGTTCTGCTTGTAGTTTTTTGGTAAGACTTTTTAGAACCAAATCATAGGAGTGGTCAATCATTTCCAAAAGCAATTCATTGGGAATGTTTCTTTCGAGTTCCACCGTGTTCCAATGTACTTTGCTCATGTGGTAGCCCGGGCGGATCAAGCCGTAGTATTCCTCTCGGAGCGCGATGGCACGCTCGGGGTCGCACTTTAGGTTGGCCGTGGCGGGATGCGTTTCCAAACCGGTGAGTGCGAACATTTTCCCCATCACCTTAAAAACCAACATATCTTCCCCAAAGGGAAAGGTTTCTTCCACGCCTTTTTTAGAGATGCAATATTCACGAAACTGTTCTATGTTCATTGGTTTATTTTTGGTTTTTCTTCTGCCGAATACAATGCCGAATAATCCAGTTTCCAATTGATGGTCTCTACCAGTTTTTCCATAAGCTGAATGGTTTCCAAGGCTTGTTTTGAAGCTTCATTGAACAAACCGCTTTCAGGTATTTTATCAACAATGTGCTTTTTGGCTTCCTGATTTATTTCCGTCAAATCGCTCGCTGTAAAAGGGTTTGCCCACCCTTCCTTTTTATCGTAATATTTAAAATCTGTTTCTATCGTGAGCAGTTCGGGCTGGGGAAAATTGGTTAAAATGATGGTTCGGTTTTTTGTATCGGCATCCATCTTCACTTTTGTTAGGTCAAAGCCAATGTGTGCTTTGGCTTCAATCAAAACCAAGGCTTTCTTTTTTCCCAAAAGTAAATTCAGCCATTTATCCTTCACATTTTCGTAATAGAAAATTTCAGAAAAATCGCCTTCCACGGTAATGAATTTGCACACACTGCGTATTTTTTCCATCAAAATAACCGACTGGGTGTTTACCTTCTCACGTTTTCGGTCACCACTGAAACGCGCAAAAAGAAAATAAGCCACAACAGCACCAACGGCCAAGCCAATAAAGAGATATTCCATGATATTATTTTCCAATGCTTCCCAAATGAGTATTCTTAAAACTGTCTGGATATTTTAAACCGTATCCAAAAATTCTGTCGAAGGAAGCGTGTGAGAACAAAATTACACCTATTAAAATTAACATGGAATTGTTGAGATAAAATCCTGACAAGCCAAGGGCAATTGCAATAGCTTTATGGTGAAAAAGATTATAGGTAAAAGCGCCAACCCTAGTGTTAACCAAATATCCCACCATGCCAATATCGGGTGTGAGCAACAATGCCGGAAACCACCACCACGCATAATCCAATTGTGAAAAGAGGAAAATCCCCAGGATAAATTGGGCCGATTCCTCTATTTTTAAAGTTGTTTTCATCCTAAATGATTTTATATAAAACTGGCTTGCTGGGTGAAGCATCGTTATGGAAGGATGCAATCTGTAAATTCAACAAATAGCTGCCGTCCTCAATAGAATCGGGAACATAGATCAATTCTGTAATTGTACAATCCTCACGTGGGTTTTGTGGAAAATTCCAAAAAGCCTTGTGCGCCAAAAGTTTACCTTCGTCGCGTTCTTTGTCAACCGAAGGCAAATCAATTAGCAGATGTTTTACGCCGATTTCCCGTAAAAACAATGCAGCTTTTTCGTGAAGAAAAGGCCAATTGGTATCTGACCAATGTTTTGATTTTTTGTCTGAAGTATTCGGGAGTGTCCTGATTACGATGGCTTCGGGTGTTTTTCCATTTAAGGCTTTGGCAATACTTTCTTCGGAAATAATTTTGTCCTCTCCCCCCGCTCTCTCCGAAGGAAAGGGAGCTTCGGGTTTTACCGAAATCACTTCGGCCAAAAAAAAGAAGGTTTTCAACGCCTCATTTACCGAATGGAAATCCTTGGAAATATGCCCAAAACACTCGGTATGTGTGCCGTGCGCGTGCGGATTGAAAAACATATTGTTGAAATTTACCGAAGCGCCTTCCGAAACCTTTCCCGTCCAATCGCCCATTTTTACGGGCTCAATTATCGGTTGGTTTTGGTACCACGCCAACGGATTTTCTTCCGAAGCCTGAAGTGGAATTGAAATATCCAGCGGTTTGGAAAGATCGATGTTAATTGATATTCCTTTATGTTCAATTGTAGTTTTCATTTGCAAATTTTGAAAAAATAAAGATACGACATTCCCAGACCTAACAGGTCTTAAGACCTGTTAAGTCTCAAACGAAAAACAAGTCTGCCGCAATCCCATCACTCAAAAATTTTCCTTTTTTTGAAATTTTTAGTGTTTCGTTTTCAAGGATCAAAAGGTTATTTTTTAATAGATTCTCAGCTTGTTTTAATAAATATTCTGAATATTTTTTTCCAAATTCGCTTTCAACCTTTCCCAAGGAAACGCCCTTTTTGGTACGCAATCCCGTCATGATATATTCGTTGTACTTGTCTTGTTTTGACAGCAATTCTTTTTCAGATGGAAGCTCGCCTGCCTCAATGCTTTTTATGTATTTTGTATTGTTGGCAATATTCCAACTGCGGAATTTTCCATCGTAACTGTGTGCCGAGGGCCCGATGCCCAGATAGGGTTTCCCTTCCCAATAGGCAGTGTTGTTTCGGGAATGGAAACCAGGTTTGCCAAAATTTGAAAACTCATAGTTCTCCAACCCAGCTTTTTCGGTTTCCGAAAGTAATATTTCGTAGTGCTGTTTTGCGGCTTCTTCATCCACAGGCGGCACGATTCCCTTTTCGATGAATTTTTTTAAAGCGGTTTTTGGCTCCACTGTCAAGGCATAACACGAAAGATGCGGCACGTCCAGACTTAAGGCAATTTCAAGATTCCTTTTCCACCGCTCGTTGCCCATTCCCGGAATGCCGTAAATTAAGTCGATGCTGATGTTTTCAAAATATTGCTTCGCCTCTTTTATAGACTCCAAAGCTTCGGAAGCTTTGTGGGCCCGGTTCATTAGTTTTAAATCTTCTTCGAAAAAAGATTGGATGCCGATGCTCAAACGGTTAATCTGTGAATTTGTGAATTTGAGAATTTGTTGTTTTGAAAGGTCATCGGGATTGGCTTCGAGGGTGATTTCTGGATTTTCTGAAACCTTAAAATTTAAATAAATAGTTTCAAAAATTTGTTGCAATTCTTCGGAAGAAAGCAAACTCGGGGTACCGCCCCCAAAATAAATGGTTTCTACAATTCCGTCGAGCTCATTTTTCCGCAGCAGCAATTCCGTGCATAACGCATTTACCAATTCCTTCTTTTTCTTCAGCGAAGTGGAAAAATGGAAATCGCAGTAATGACACGCCTGCTTGCAAAAAGGGATGTGGAGGTACAGGCCGAAACCTTTATTTTTGTTTTCTGAATTCATCATTGCCATCAAGAAATGCACTGTTTTAAAGCCGAAACCGCACAGAGCTTCAAAATTAGTTATTATTTTTACCGAAACGGGAATCCTACATTAAAAACAACTCTTTATACATTTTAGAAAAACTGCTATGCCAAAATTTCTAAGTATTCTTTTCATATTTATCCACCTATTAGCCTTTGGGCAGGAGAAAAACGAAAAAATCCGTGTGGGCTACGCTGGCTCGGCTCCTTTCGTATTACACGACGGAAAAGAAGAGGGGATCGTTTTTGATATTTGGGAAGAAATAGCTTTCAACTTAAATCTGAAATACACCCTACAAGAATTTCCTTCCGTTGAGGACGGAATAGAAGCGGCCCAAGCGGATAAAATCGATATTTTGCTGGGCCCGATAACCATTAATGCCGAACGGGCGGCTGAAATTTCCTTTTCTCAACCCTATTATAACACCGAAATGGCCATTCTTGCACCCGTTCAGGAACTTACCGTTTGGGAAAAAGTGAGTCCCATTTTTTCAAAAACATTCCTTTTTGCCGTCTTGGGCCTGCTACTTATTCTTACCATTGTAGGTTTTCTATTTTGGTTAGTGGAAGGCCGGAAAGCCAAGGATGTTTACGGAGAGCGCGTGCATCAGGGCATAGGTTCAGGAATCTGGCTGGCTATTGTAACTATGACCACGGTGGGTTACGGCGATTATGCCCCGCGAACCACCGCCGGACGCGTGGTTATGGGGTCTTGGATGATTATTTCGCTGATTTTGGCAACTTCCTTTGTGGCCGGAATTGCCACAACATTATCTCTTACTACCCGCGAAGATAAGACTATAACCAGTATGCAACAGCTTGAAAACAAGAGGGTGGCGGTGCCGGATTATAAAAAAATAATGGATAGAACCATTGATATGGGCGGAACTCCGGTAGCCGTGCATACCGTTTCCGAAGCCTACCAAATGCTTCTCGATAAAAAAGTGGATGCGGTAATCTACGACGAAATCCCGCTGGAATATATTTTTGAAACCAAAAGAAGGGACGATTTTTTGCTGAGCAGAAAAAAGATCGAACCCCAATATTACGGCTTTGTATTTCCAATTGGCAGCAACTTAAAGCGACAAGTGGATTTAGAGATTATCCACTTACAGGACACAAAGGAAATCCAGCATATTGTGGAAGATTGGATTTCCCGAAATTAAAAGTCTCAACTATTTTATACGGTCCTCGTTCTGTTTCACAAAAGCTGCCCAACCTGTGTAACTTTTTCCAATTTCAACCTTCCCGGAATTGTAAAAGTGGCAAACGGCCGCCGCGAGACCATCGGTACTGTCCAAATTCTTTGGTAATTCCTTTAAACTCAAAAGACTTTGAAGCATTTTTGCCACCTGCTCCTTACTGGCGTTTCCGTTGCCCGTAATGGCCATTTTTATTTTTTTGGGAGAATATTCGGTAATGGGAATCTGCCGTGAAAGTCCCGCAGCCATTGCCACTCCCTGCGCCCTTCCCAGCTTGAGCATCGATTGCACGTTTTTTCCAAAAAACGGTGCCTCAATAGCAATTTCATCAGGATTGTGCGAGTCAATCAACTCAATGGTACGCTCAAAAATCAGCTTCAGTTTTAGGTAATGGTCGTCATATTTTTTTAGTTGCAGCTCGTTCAGTTGCATAAACTGCATTTGTTTGCCTACCACTTTTATTAAGCCGAACCCCATAATGGTGGTTCCCGGGTCTATTCCCAATATTATTTTTTCAATTTTGTCTTTCATCAACAGAATATTCCCGCTTTCGTGGGAATTAGTATTTTAGCACTATGATTGCCGTACCCCACAAAGCTAAACAATATCTGCTTGCCGCCGCCAAAGTTTTGGTGATTGCCCTAACGTTTGGGTATATATTTTTTAAACTGAAAAACAATTCTACATTGGGCTTTAGTGACTTTACGGCCACTGTTCTTTCCAAAGGAAGCATTGCCGCATATTCATTGTTGTTCTTTGCTTTATTAGCGACTGCCAATTGGTTTTTTGAAATTCTGAAATGGCAAACCTTGGTTTCAACTTTTGAAAAAATGAATTTCAAAACTGCGCTAAAACAGAGCTTGGCGTCGCTTACCGTTTCATTGGCAACGCCTAACCGAATTGGTGAATACGGTGCAAAAGCACTCTTTTTTGAAAGTAAAAAACGAAAAAAAATACTGTTGCTAAACTTCTTTTCAAGTGCGGCACAAATGTTTGTCACAAGTTTTTTTGGCTTTTTTGGACTGTTATATCTATTGCGAAATTTTAATATAAGCTATTCGGTCGCGACGCTCTGTTACTTTGGAATTGGCATTATTTTGCTTTTTGCGGTCGGTTATTATTTCAAGGAAAAAGAACTTTTATTAAAGGGGTTTTCGATTGCCAAAGTGATTCAATTTTTCAAAAAGATTCCGTTGCAGATACAATTTAAAACCCTTTTATTCTCAACATTTCGCTATGCCATTTTCAGCGGGATGTTTTACGGCTTGCTGCTATTTTTTGGCGTAAACATTGCCTTTTGGGAGGCTATCCCGCTGATTTTTGCAATGTATTTTTTGGTTTCCATCTTGCCCACGCTTTTTATTTTTGACGTTGTAATCCGCGGGGGCGTGGCGGTTTGGCTGTTCTCGTTTGCCGGAGTTGCGGAGTTGGTTGTACTATCAACCGTGCTCGCTATGTGGATTTTCAATTTTGTATTGCCTTCGTTACTGGGCAGTTTTTTTGTGCTCACTTACCAACCCGCAACCCGATGATTTGGGCGGTTCTGATAGTGTTTGTCGCTTATTTTATTTCGATGGCGGCCATAGTTTATGGTTTTAAAAAAATAGCTTCTTTTTCTTCGGAAACGGAAAAGTCCAAAACCCGTTTCAGTCTTATTATCCCTTTTAGGAACGAGGCCGAGAACCTTCAGGCGCTTTTGGAATCCATTGAAAAATTAAAGTATGACTCTGAATTGCTTGAAATCATTTGTGTAAACGACGCTTCCGAAGATACTTCCGAAGCAATTGTTTCCGAGGCAATTCAGAGAAGCAGATTTTCAATAAAACTTATTCAAAATAAGCGGATTTCACACGCGCCAAAGAAAGATGCCATTTCCAAAGCCATCAAAAATTCAAACTTCGAATGGATTGTAACTACCGATGCCGACTGCGAGCTTCCTAAAAACTGGCTAAAAACCTTGGATGCTTTTATTCAAAAAAACAATCCCGTGATGGTCTGCGGCCCGGTAATCTACAAATCAAACGGAAGTTTTATTGAAAGCTTTCAGCAACTCGACGGTTTGAGTCTGCAGGCCGTGACCATCGGTAGTTTTGGACTGAACAATCCGTTGCTCAGTAATGGCGCAAATTTGGCCTATAAAAAGGAGGCTTTTTCAGAAGTGGACGGATTCTCGGGAAATGAACATATTGCCAGCGGCGATGATATTTTTCTGTTGGAAAAGATGAAAAAAGCATTTCCGAAGCAAGTTCACTGTTTGAAATCGAAGGAAGCAATTGTTTCCACAAAACCGCAAGAGACTTGGGGAAAAGTTATAAACCAGCGTATCCGTTGGGCTTCAAAAACTTCGAAGCAAAAAAATACAGCTTCCACGTTTTTGGGCATTTTGGTGTTTTTGGTGAATGTTTCATGGCTCGCAATTCCGTTTTTAATGGTTTTCAATTCTCAAAACCTTTTCGTTTACATATTGCTTCTTTCCGCAAAAATAATCGCAGATTATCTTGTAATTCGGCAAGCGGCAGTATTCTTTTCAGAGAAAATTGTACTGTGGAAATTTTTGTGGCTGCCGTTTCTGTATGCGACGATTGTTTTGGTGGTAGTTTTCGGTAGCTTTGGCGGAAACTATTCCTGGAAAGGGCGAAGCTTTGAAAAACAGTGATAAATTGATTAAATTTTTTACCTTAGCCATACTTTAAAACTTGCCCTTATGAAATCGTTCCTTCCTATTTTCGTTTTGTTTTTAACCTTTTCCGCAGGCACGCTGCAGGCCCAGCAGCAATATACCGTCAACGGTGAAACCTACACTCTGAAAACTGAAGTGGAAGGCGCCCTAACCTTGCTTTGGAATACAATTGATGGAGAGTACCGCTATTTTTCAAAAAAAGGCAGCGATATTGAAGAACTTAAGAACACAAGACAAAACGGCGATTACCAAGAGGAATACAAGGAAACCCTACGGCAGCAAACGAGTGATGCCGCGATCTCCACTGAAAAAGTAAACCTAACCCTACCGAGTCTTCGCGCATTTTTTGTGGAATACAACAAAAAGAAGGATCCCAACTTCAATGAAAAAGAAAAATCCATAGATCTACAGTTTCGCATAGGAGCTTTTGCAGGGGTTAGCAACAGTGTTTATACAGAAAATCCAACCAATGAATTGCAAGCCGTCGCGGGAATAGATTTTGAATTGATAGATGTTGTGAAACTAAAAAGACACGCACTTGTGTTTCGTTTTAAACAGACTTTTGAAAGCAGTGAGTACAAATATTCCGCTTCGCAATTATCGCTGAACTACCGTTTCAAATTTGTGAAAAAATCCAAGTTTGATGCTTTTATAAATACCAAATTTGCTGCACTTACTTTTTCAAAAAGGGAACAAACCTATATTTTGGCACCCCATGTTTTTCCTAATATAACATATACTGAAAAGACTTCCGGCAGCGATTTCAACGCTCCATTAACATTTGGCTTGGGGGCAGATTATAAAGTGGGCAACGGTTACATCACTTTTAACTACAACGATATTGTGGGGTTAAATGTGGAAAGCAATGATGAGTTTCCTGTAGATTTCACACTCGGTTATAAATTCAACCTGTAATCAATTTGTTTTGATAATAACGGGTAAGGTGAATTGTGTTTTCACCGGAATACCGCGTTTATAGGCCGGCGCCACTGGCTGCAGGGAATCGATACTTTGGATGAGCCATTTTTCCAAATCGGGAAATTCCCTTTCTAGCAAAGTGTCCATTTTTATTTCCAGTATGGAAAGCTGGCCATTGCTGCCCACTTCAAAATTTACCTTTATCGTATCGTAGATTTCCCGTACCGCGACCATATCATCCTTACTGATAGAGCGGTATAAATGTGTATTGATGGTATTGATAAAACAGTCCTTCTGCTCGGGTTTTTCCAAAGTGTTCTCGCAGTTGGAAAAGGAAGGATACCTATCTACATCCTTCCAATCGATGGTCTTGATTTCTTCGTTATAAATTTCTTCCGAAGAAACTTTTTCGGTCTCAAAAAACTGGCAAGACGACGCCAGCAGCAGGAATGGGACAAAAAGAAAGAGGTACTTCATTTCAGAAAAATGTTCTACTGGGAAAGGTACAAATTTACTGAAACTTAATTCCTTGAAAAGCTAAGTTGTTGTTTATTAAAATAGACGAATCTATTTACCAGTTTTTTTCCTATAAATATTTGAAATCTTTGGGTTAGGTGGTTTTAAAAAACCTGACAGGTCTTTGAGACCCGTCAGGTTTGGGAAAGGATGCTATTCCACCACCTCGAAAACAATGGGCAGGGAATACAGCACGCCCACTTTTTCGCCTTTCTGCTCGCCCGGCTGCATTTGTGGGAGCAATTTTACTACGCGAACGGCTTCGGCCTCCAGTTCCGGTTTTGGCGCGCGGGCACGCACATCTGTTATTCTTCCTGTTTTGTCAATTTTAAATTGGACGGCGATGCGCTGTCTGCCCTTTAAGTTCAGTTCTTTCCCCAAACCGATGTTGAAGTTTGAATTTACAAATTCGGCAATTTTTTGCGACATGCAAAGTTTCATAGTCTCGTTATCGGCCTTCGGACAGCCCGGAAATACAGGAACCCTTTCTATTGCGGAAAATGGGACATCCGTGATTCTTTCAGCGGTTTGGAGGGTATCAATGACAACTATGGGTGCTGTTTGATTGGATTTTTCAAAGCCTCCCTTTTTTGTTTCGTCCGAACAGGATGAATAGATTAACATTCCACAGATTGCCGGAACCAGCAAAAAATACTTTAAGCGCGCGGTTTTTGTGGATTTTGATTTTTGTAACATAATGATTCGTTTTTTGATTAATGATTGATTGAAAAATGTATTGATGAATGAAATATTTTCGGTCTGGAATACTTCTGAAAGTAGGTTTTGATAGTATTGCTTTTTATCGTTTGTCTTGGCAACCTCTGCATCTGCGATATATTCGTGCAGTGTGGCTATCCGCCTCTGAAAAAGATACACCATCGGGTTGAACCAAAATAGGATGCGGAGCACTTCAAAAAACAGCAAATCCAGCGAATGTTTTTGTTTGATGTGGACCTTTTCGTGAGCAATGATACTGGCTCTGCTGGCTTCGGAAATATTTTCACCCAGAAAAATAGTGTTGAAGAAAGAGAAGGCAGCCTCAGACCGTGGCAGAATTATCAATTGAATGCCGTGAACCTTTTCCACGGCGCCGGAGGATTTCAGTTTTGCGATTTTATATAATTTCCAAAGTAAGAATATGGTGCTGAAGAGAATTCCGACAATCCATATCTGCAGTAAGGTAGGAGGCCAAGAGGAGGATGTGGTTACTATTGTTTCCTCATTATTGCCGATGACGACCGCTGGCAACTGAAACACGTATTGCTGCGGAATATTTTGCTGAATAAAGCCAAGGCTTATAAAGGGCAACACGCAGCCCAATACGGGTGCGAAAAGCAGATAGGCCCTGTTTAAATTGAAAAAAGTTTCCTTTTTCAGAAAGAGGTCGTATATCGCCAAAAACAATATTTGAAAAACGAGAATTTGAAATAATGTATGTATCATTTTTCAGTCTTTTCGGAATTAATCTCTTTCATAATAGCTTCCATTTCCTGAATGCTGATATCGTTTTTCTTCATAAAAAAAGAAACCATACTTTTAAAGGAACCTTGGAAATAACCCTCCATTAATTTGTGCAGGGATTGATTGCTATATTCGGTTTTCTTCACTTTCGGAAAATATACGTGCCCGCGACCTTCCTTTCTGTAATCCACAAAATCCTTGCTTTCCAGAATACGGACAATGGTGGAAACCGTGTTATATGCAGGTTTTGGCTCAGGCAGTTGCTCTATAATTGCGGCTACGTTTGCCTCTTCCAAATCCCACAGGATTTGCATAATGTCTTCTTCTGCTTTTGTTAATTGTTTCATATCTCTTGTGCTTAACATTTCAAATATAACTAATTTTTTAGTTTAAACTAATTCTTTAGTTGTTAAAGTTATGATGGGATATAAAAAAACCCACAGCTTTTATAAAAACCTGTGAGTTTTTTTAGGAATCTTGAATCTTAAATCTTGAATATTTACACCCAGACAGTTTTTGCCTCAATGGAAGTCTTGCGGGTGCCTTCGGGAAGCTCGTCGTCATATTTTCCCAAATAGAAAAAGCCCAAGCACTGCTCGCCCTCCTCCATCTGAATAAATTTATCCATATATTTTAAAACCCCCGGAGATGCCCAATAGGCACCGATGCCCATATCGTGCGCTGTTAGCCACATGTTCTGCACGGCCATTGCTGTGGCGGCAATTTCTTCCCACTCCGGAATACTCTCCTTTGGATCTCGCTGCATACAGATTGCTATTACGCATCCCGCTTTTACAGGATTGTCCATGAATTTATTGTACGTAAACTCTGAGAAGTTTTCTGTAGTTTGTTTGTAGGTTTCGGATATGAATTTCCCCAAGGCAATTTGTGACACGCCATGAAAAATTTTAAAACGCCACGGTTCGGTGCGCTTGTGGGTTGGCGCCCAATTTGCGCTTTCAAGGATGGTTAAAACTTCTTCTTTGGAAATGGGCTGGTCGTTATACTGGGCAGGAAAAACCGCACGACGGTTCTTTATGGTTTCTGAAATCATTTTTTTTAATTTGGCTCGTGAAGATAGTAAAAGCCTCTTTGATAAAAAACAATTTTAAGCGAATGTGGGAATTTTGAAAATAATATTTTGTTGCACTAAAACGTCGGTAACCATTTTCAAATCTCCTGCGTTTGGTTCTTTTGAAATTTTACTTGAAAGCAATTTTTCAACCTCGTCTTTCATTGTATCATTGTGGTATTCCAACAATAATTCGTTTTCGCCCAACTTCACCAAACAATCTTTTTTGCCAAATTCTATAGATACTTGTGGATTTAACCGAAGTTGCGAATTATTTTGGGGATAATAAGCACGCTGCAAGACCTTGTAAAGTGCCTCCAGAACCCTCTCTAACGTTACAGATGTTAAGCAGATTCTGTGGGCACAGTTCAAGATTACGTCATAATTACATTTAAGGTTGCAAACGCCTTTTTTTCCCCAGATAAGCTCGTTGTGCTCCGCAAAGCTGCCCCAACTTCCCGGACCGGTGGGGCCATAGATTCCCACAGTGGGCACATTAAACGCTCCAGCCACATGGGTTATTCCGGCGTCATTACCAATATGGAACAATGCGCCTGCCATCGCCTCGCCCACATCTTCCATTCCACCAGTAATGAACTCAACGTGCGGCATTGGTTTGGAGAAATATTTGGCAAGGTCAGGGTCGTCCGGCCCCATAATAACTTTGCAGTCTAAATTTGGGAAGATTACGCGCAGTCTTTCAATTAAGGCTGCATATTTTTCAGTTGGCCAAATTTTAAGTAAAAAACCAGCTCCGTGATGTACGACGAAATAAGAATTTGAAGCCTTTTTATTATTTTCAAAATAGGGGTAGCTTTCCAAATGATTGTCTATATCAATATGCAGTTTTGAAACCGTGTCTATATAATGCTGAATCGCGTGCTGCTTTACTTTTTTATGGGTTGGATATTTCAGGGCGTGCGGCAAATCATAGCCTCGAAAAGCTGGATAATTGCCCAGTTCGTAGATGTTGCTGTAATTGGATTCCTGATTGCGCGCTTCGGGTTCGCCCACTACCTTGACCCCTTTTAAATGTTTACGGAAAAAATCCACAAGTCTTGGCGCCACAGCACAATGAAGCTCTTCAGAAACTGCCGCCAATTTATAGATAGCGGGAATAGCGAAGAAAATATCGCCTAGGCCGCCATAGCTTTTATAGACTAAAACCTTCTTCAATTTGGGCGCTTTGGTCTTTCCTGAATTGGTTAATATGACAGAAACTGCATTCCAAAAATTTTCCGGGGCCTGCAGCATTTCGGCTTTGGCCTTTTCGAAATTATCAGGGTAAAAGTCAAAAGAAAACGTTCCTACTCTATCATTTGAGAGCATTTCGCAGCCCGAGAGAAATGCTTCTGCAGCAAGCCTTCCCGAGGGTTCTGGCCAAACTGGCTTACATATAAATTGTTTTGTCTTTCCAAGAATTTCAAGTACTTCCGCGTTTGAAACGGGTTCATGAAAAGTTATGTTCGTTGGCATTTCACGACGCAATCGGTTTTTTCCGAAAACCTTAAATTTTAATTCAGGATGATCTTCGGCATAGGTTACATAGTCGTGCCCGCCCTTTAAAAAGTTGAGATCCCCAAAAAAAGGAATTGTTTCTTCGTCTTTTTCTTCGGAAGGTTTCAAATTGGCAACATCTACTGTGGGCGGCATGATTAAATGTTTTGCTACGGCTTCTCCATAAAATTCGAAATGTGATTGGTAATGTTTCGGCGATTGAAAAACATTTAGGGCCGCGCCGGAAAACAATTTCCTGAAAAGATGAAATTTATCGGGGTTGCAACAATTGCGTACTTTATAATCTACTGTGCACAATATATTACGGCGCACACAGAAGTTATAATCATATTCCACTTTAATATACGGAACGTTTTGCGAAAGGAGATACTCCACCAAGTCCAACTCAAAATGACATCGGGAAGTACTGTTTAAAACTATTAAATCTGCTTTGGAAATTTTACTTTTTGTTTCCTCAAAATTCCTCAGAAAATCTACGGAAACGGAATGGTTTTTAGTTTCGCCAAGCGCCATTAATTCTTTAATGGTCAGCTCAGCACCGCGGGGAGTTTCCAAAAATGTATCGTGGAGGAATAGAATTTTTTTCAAAATAAAAGAAGGGATTAAATAAAATTGGACATTTCTGAAAAGTTTTTAGAGAAATGTCCAATCAAATACAAAAGACAACAAACAGACTATATTTTCTCAAATATAAGAATATCGGTTCCACCGCCACCTCCGCTCACATCGCGCAGTTCTATTCTGGCAGGCAGGACACTTACAATATCCCAATCGTCATTAAATTCGTTAAAAGGAACTCCCGTAAAGTTTAGGGTTAATTCATTCCCGGAACCATTCACCAACCAGCTTCCATTATTGGTATTGCTTCCATTTGTGGCAGTAACTTGGTCATTTACTTTAAAGTCAACCGTATAACCGTTATAATCTCCGGTTTCATCAACGCCACTATCTATATAACTCGCAACTTTCCAGTTTGAGCCAATTAAAATATCCCGAATAACTTGGGCATCGCCGTAGTAGCCATCGTCGTAGTAGCCATCGTCGTAGTAGCCATCGTCGTAGTAGCCATCATCGTAGTAACCATCGTCATAATAACCATCATCGTAGTATCCATCATCGTAGTAACCATCGTCATAATAACCGTCATCGTAATAACCGTCATCGTAATAACCATTGTCGTAATAGCCGTCATCAAAAAAATCTTCAGAATCGTCTGAGGAACAAGAAGAAATAATGGCGCCGGTAATTGAGATGGTTGAAACGGCAAGCAAGGCCTGGCCTGATTTCTTTATAAAGTTTCTGCGTTTCATAAACAATTGTTTTAGTGGCTGTTATAAATATAGCAAAAAAAAATTGATTGCTTCTTTTGTGGTATTCATATATTGAACAAATATCTTAAAAAATACCCTACCCTTTTTTGAAAAAAATTATCGGCGCGGTCGTTTTTTCTTATTGGTCTTAGAACCCACCCTGGACATAGCGCACCTAAAACCAATATAGTCTGTAGCCATATATTGTGGCAAAAACCGTCTTTGGGCCGGGTCCAGCCAATAATCCCTATCGCGCCACGAACCGCCTTTATAAACGCGAACCTCATCATTTATCAATGTGGTTCTATTGGAACTTTTATCATATTCACGATGAATTTTGCCCGTGCTATCGACAAAGACTTTATGGATCGGCGCGTTGTACATCGGATAATCGGTGGAAGATTGGTTTTTGGCATTATACAGTTTTGATCTTTGATCGCCGTCCTTAAAATTTCTGTTGTCACTTGTTGAAAAATTTATACGAAGGTAGGTTTCCCATTCATCTACAGGAACTTGAATCAGTTCTCCCGGAAGTTGCCTTGGAATGAGTTTGCCGGTGGGCAGGGTGTCATAAATTATAGAATCTATAGTCACAACGTTAAAAGTACCATCAGAATTTCGGGAGTCTTTGGTATAAACATTTCCTCGATAATAATTGAAGTCGTTATAATCGTCTTCCACAATTGGTCTGTATACATCGGCTACCCATTCTGCCACATTTCCAGCCATATCATATAGACCGTAGTCGTTTGGGGGATAGCTTTTTACTTGGGCGGTAATATCGGCATTGTCATCGCTCCAACCGGCTATTCCACCGTAATCTCCATACGATTGTTTAAAGTTTGCCAATTGGTCGCCGCGCGACTTACGTTTTCCGGAGCGGGTGTATTGTCCGTTCCAAGGATACTTTTTTCGTCCTTTATGAATATTATATTCTCTAATTCCGTCGAGCCCCAAGGCAGCATATTCCCATTCAGCTTCAGTGGGTAGGCGGTACTCTGGAAGGAAGATCCCATCACGGCGCTGCATATATAAGTCGGTATGTTTAGCACCCAGAATTGTACTATCTTTTTTAAGTTCTACAAGACGACTGGAACGTTTACCACCATTTAAGATGGAATCATTACCTCCATATGCTAAAGTAGGTGCTTTGATATAGGTTTCTGTTGAAAATATTTCGTTTGCTTTGATATTGTATCTAGCATTAAGTGCTGTAAAATCGGCATCTTCCAATAATTTTTCATTCACCCTATCGGTTCGCCATTTGCAAAAATTTACTGCCTGCAACCAACTTACGCCCACCACCGGATATTCTGAAAACGCGGGATGGCGCAGGTAATTCTTCACCATAGCTTCATTAAAACCCAGAGGATTGCGCCAGGCCAAGGTATCGGGAAGTGCACTGGCATAGATATTTCCATAATTTTCATCATCGGGTGGAAATACACGTTTTAACCAGTCCAAATACTCCAAGTACATCAGGTTGGTAACCTCTGTCTCGTCCATATAAAACGACATTACATGCTGCTGGTTGGGAATATTGTTCCAGTCGCCCATAGGGTCATCCTGCACGCGGCCCATGGTGAATGTTCCACCTTCAATAAAAACCAGGCCCGGACCCGTTTCCTGTTCTTTGGTCTTTTTATTATAATTTTTGGCAAAACCGCCCATCCGGCCAATCATTTTCCATCCCGTGGCCCGCGAACTGTTCTTGTAGTCGTCCTTTTTTGAACAGGAAAGGAGAAAAAGGATAAAGATTAAGGGAAGTATTCGCTTCATTAATCGACTGGTTTTTAATATGTCAAAAATAAAATTATTCTCGATTCAGTCAAGTTCACCAAAGCCAGATTTTATAAAAAAACAATTATTGTGGGGAAGTTCTTACTTCTTATAGTTTTTTTAATTATCTATTTATATAAAGCATCCATTCCTTTAAACAAATATTTTGGTGCAGCCACATTACAAAACGTCCATAAACAAAAAAAGCCCGTCCACTTCAGCGTAGTTTATAGTTTATCGAAAGACTCTGTTCAGGCTTTAGGAAGCTTTTCTTCGGTAATCCCGATCTGGGATTTAACCACAGCCCAAAAAGCTAGGGCAACTAAGGCTATAAAGTGCAAGGACATACTAAAAAAAAAACCGTTAGGATATAAGATTCCTAACGGTTTTGATATTTAGGAGGTTATAATTTCTTAAACCATCTTCTAATTGTGGAGAAATATGTGGTTGACACAGCTACAATTTTACGTAAGAGGAGGGTTGTAAAGAAACTAATTATTGCGCCTATAATCGCCAAGATACAGGTTGTGATAAGTTGTTGGGAACCTATATTGGGGAGCGTAGAAGCCAAAAAGCCTCCAATGGTGCCGGCTATAAAGGGAATCTCCTTAGAGACCACCATTAGGCGCATGTGGGGGCTCAGGATCCTCACCCTGAACCGTTGCCTGACTTACAGCCGTGGCCACTGTGCCAGCGACCACTACGTAGGTAGCGGCGGAAAGCAGCCAGGCCGGAAGGGCTACAGGCGCCGCGAGCAGGGTGCCGCCGGCCGTTGCCAAGCCGAGGCCCACATTGCGCAGGGTTCGAAAGAACTTAGGAGTGGGACTTTTGTATCTGTTTAAGATATTCATACCGATTTGAATTAATGTTAAGGATTACTTTTTCATTTTTATCCCTAGCCTGATGGTATAGGGAGAGGAGTTTCTGTAGGGCCAGTTTAGAGTTGATACCCGTACCAATACCCGTTAACAGGTTGACCGGGGCAATACAGCCACGCAGTTGGGTGATGGCATTGTTTGCGGGATGGATTAGGATATAACTTCTATTTGGCACGTCCAAGATTTCCAGGTGGTTGTGGAATTTGGTGGAGGTTCGGGACCTCAGTTCGTAGTTGCCTTCCGGGATGCAGGAACTATTTTGTTTGTTCTCTTTCCAAGGAAGCTCAATGGTAAAGCAGACGAAGTGTCCGTTTAAGGTGAGGGTACCATTGGTACCCCCACGCTTATAAACCCTTGTTAGGACAAGTTCCATTTACACATCGTCAACATTTACCACATTCAGGGCGTTGAAGGCACCATTCTTTAGGGAATAGTACTCGCCATTTACCTCTTGGTAAAATTCGATACCCATAACGATTACTACCGGCAGGGTTGAATTGGGGTTTACCGAAGCGGTAAGGTTTGCCGCTGCTACAGCCGAGTTGTCGTATGGCAGGATACCCATATGCATCTCGCTGAAGGAAAAGGTTTTGTTTGGGAAATCCAACTCAGCGACGCCCATTGCCAATTTAAAGTGGCTAGTACCCGATGGAGCGCCAATTTGCTCAGTGGCGGTAAAGGCCTCGATGGCAATGGTGGCATCACCCGTAACCCGATCAAAACTTGGGATGAACTGGCCGAAGAAGGTGGTGCCCAGTTTTCCATTAATGTTAAAGTCGAAGTCCTCAAGCATTGCCAGGTTGCCTTCCGAAAGGGTACGATTGCCACGGGAGTTTACGGCATCAGTTTTAATGATAGCCAGTAAGAGGGTGGTGAGCCTACTTACCACACGGCGGTCCTTAGCCTTTTGCATCAGGGATCGGAGGGCGGTGCGAATTAATTTACCGCCCTGGCCTGCCCGACCGAATTCGGAGTTGTTCTCACGGGTGCGTGCAAATGCAGCACTGTGAAGGATCTTGTCGCGGTCAACTCCTCCCTTAGCTCGGGCAAGGTGACCGTCTGTGGTTTTGTAGAAGGCAATATCATCAATAGTGCCTTTTAACTTGATAATTCCAGTTTGTTTAGCCATAATAAAATAATTTAAAGTGAACTGCAAAGATGGCTTTGAAGACAGGTGATTGTTCACAAGGACGCAACAAGATGGGCGCGATTTATTTTGCGAAATTTCCAAAAGCCCTTTATATAAGGGGATACCAGATAAGATATTTCCCCATTTTTTTATGAGCGGGGATTTTTTATGGGTGATGGAGAGAGGGAAAGAGTGAAAGGAAAGAAGAAGTGTAGTTTTATTTATAGAATTTTTAAATTCTTATAAAAGAGGCAAATCCTTAATAAAGAAAGATTTAGACGGAAATATGGCGGAATGGATTATTGCCATTTTTCCCAAGCTGTTCCCAAGTAAATATGTAATACTTTTAATTTTGTAGGAAAATATGCCGTTATCTTCCAATTTAATGACTTTGCTATAGAGTATCTGTGGTGGAAGATTTGTGGAATACAACAAGGGCAAAACTGAGCCATCCTAAAATAACCATACAGGTTAAAGAATAAATCCTGATATATTTATACAAATGAAACTAATAATCTTAAAAGAACTCACTTGTGTTTTTTCATAATAAGATACTTATATTTCTTCCATCATTGGGTCAAACTCCCTGATTGCAAATGCGCTTGCCGCAATATCTCTTTAGGACAAGAAAATCTATTATAATTATCCCTTATACCCCTTGACGCGGCAAGGATGTATTTCTTATAGCAAACAGTAGATATTTTATGGTATAATTTTGTATTCAGGGGGACGATTATAGCGGAAGTGAATTTTTAAAATAATTAACAACTCCCGTTAAACTAGAATTAAAAAGTTTTGTAGAAATATTCTGCACGGTATCTTAGTTAGATACTAACAACAAAACTACAAATTATGATTAGATGGATTATTATTTTTCTTGTAATAGCTATTATAGCAGCCATATTTGGGTTTGGAGGCATAGCCGAAGGAGCCACTGATATTGCGCGTATTATTTTCTACATTTTCCTAGTACTTTTAGTGTTGGGTCTATTGTCAAGACTATTTAGGCGTTAAACTGCCCTTTAACTATTAACCAAATTACAAAGCTATGAGAATTGAAGCATATTTATCCTTCCGTGGCCAATGTCAGGAAGCTCTCAACCATTACAAGGAAATTTTTGGAGGAGATATTGGCAATATTGAGACCTATGAGAATAAAAAAATCGATATTCCCGAAAATTATAGAACGAAGTGGCAACACGCAGAATTAAAAGGCAAGAATTTTACGATCCTAGGGTACGACGCGGCACCAGATACGCCCTTGACTGACGGAAACAATATGCATTTAGGCGTGGATATGGATTCAGAGGGGAGTGCAAAGTTTGCGTTTACCGAATTGTCCAGGGGCGGTCAGATACACACCAACTTCCAAAAAACATCTTGGGGAGCCTATTACGGGAGATGTACCGACAGATACGGCATAAATTGGATGGTCAATTTTAAGGAGTAGTCCGACCCTATCATCAATATTTATGAACGTTTGGAAGTCTTATTTTCAAACGTTCTTTTCTTAATGGTTGCCCCGTGATATGGATCGGTATGTTTTCATCTTTCCATAACCTAAAAATACTTTTTTAGGGAAAATCGGGTAAAACCTACTGGCAGGAAAAAGTAATTGCGTTTTACAGATACATAGCTGAAACGAACGATTTGGCGTTGCTCTAGAGGCAGTTAATTTTGTCCGCCGCATTCTTGAAATATCGACTTACTTTTCAAAAAAAGAAATTAACTCGAGCAGGCCCGCTGCCGTTAAGCCGAATATAATATGGGCGAGGAAAAGCTGCAGATAAAATAGTTTAAAATCGATCTTTGGCTTTTGCGGATGCAGATAAAACAGGAGCGCCCATCCAAAAATTCCAAGTAGCCCGAAAATGGCCCCGATTATTCCACCCCACCTCATGGATGCATCTTTTCCCAAAAACATCCATAAACCCATAAACAGGGACATAAAAACCAACCCAATAGCAAAATGCAATAACCATCCCTTAGCCCTGGGCACGAAAACAGGCTTATTAGGAGCACGGTAATTTTTGAGCAACCATGCCAACAATATTGGCTCCCGAACCTCTCGATGGCTTATCCTATAGATTATATTGCTGAATAGCGTCATCATTCCAACCGCGCCAATCCAAGCTATTACAAATTTTATCATGTGCTTATTTCCAAAATCGGGGGGAAGGAAAATAGTTCCACCATCCCCGTATTATAATAAGATTTTAAAAAAAATCCTTCCCACTGGTAAATGGGAGGCGGAAAACTATAATTGCCCCTTCCCTGTTTACAAATACTGGGAAAAATACGTTTGCAGAATATTGGCTAAATATTCTTCATTTAAAGGCTTGCTGTAAAATCCATGCACACTTTTATACTGCTGTGCCCGCTCTCGATCTCTTTCGTCTATGGAATTGCTTAGCATGGTGAGCACCACCTCCCCTTTTTGCGAGACTTCCAATTGTTCATATTCCTCCAGAAACTCCCACCCATTCATTCCCGGCATATTAATATCCAAAAAAATAAGGGTGGGTTGGGGATGTATGCCTTCCAGTTCACTTTTAAGATAATCCAAAGCCTCTTCCCCACTATAGCAGATATGGATATTATCTGTAATTCCCATTTTTTTTATTTTTCGGGCGTGATAAAAATTATCACTTTCCGAGTCGTCAATAAGTAGTACATTTTTTAGTTTTCCCATAATTATTTTTTAAGCGTAAAGTGGACAGTGGAACCTTCCCCAAATTTAGAACTTACCCAAATATTCCCCAAATGGAGTTCTACTATTTTCTTGCAGAATGCCAGGCCAATACCTTGGCCCTCATAATCCTTCGCACTGTGAAGCCTACTGAACATGTCAAAAATTTTGGAGAAATCCTTTTCTGGAATGCCGATACCATTATCGGCAATATGAAAGTTATAATAATTGGTCGTTTCCTCAAAGGTGATAATGATATGGGGATCAGTATTGGGAGCAGTAAATTTAATAGCATTCGAAATGAGGTTTTGGAACAATTGCTTAATCTCGATACGATAGCCTTTTACGCTGGGCAAGTTTCCGTATTCCAGGATGATGTTGCGTTGCTCTATTATTGAATCCAAATCTTCCCTGATCTTCTGTAGGGTGACATTTAGGTCAATATGCTCCATTTGACCACTGGTTCCCAACCGGGAAAAGGACAGAAGGCCACTAATTAAATTCCGCATTCGCTCTACTGCCTTATTGATAAATTGGAAGTACAGGGTGGCTTCTCCTTCCAAACGCTCGGGAAAGTCTTCCTGAAATATTTCCAAATAATTGGAAACCGTCCGCAAGGGTTCCTGTAGATCGTGGGACGCTACATACGCAAAATGGTCCAGTTGCTGGTTCTTGGCAATGAGGGATTCATTGAGTTTTTCTGCCTCGTCTATTGCCGCTTCCTTGGCTTTTATTTCATTTTCCTTTTCCCTATTGAGAGTTTTGAGCTCCTTTAATGTTTTCTCCATATCTCGATTGGCCTGCTCTAGTTTTGATTGGGTAGCCAAAAGTTCTTCAATTAGCGGCTTTATCCTTTTTATAAGGTTGAACAGGCTCAGGAATACAATAACAGTGGCAATTCCCAAGGCGCCCAAAATAATGACCTTCCAAATGGCAAACTTTTGATTGCGGTCTTCCAAAAGGGCGTTTTCCACACTAAGAAGTTCTTCCAACTTTTGTTCAATATCTCCGATAAAATGCAATTCCATATCCTGTTTGCGCACCTCCCGATAATTCTCGATGGCCATCCTTCTTTCAAACTGTGCAATATTCTGGTTCATATGGCGGGATATATCCTCCACGCGTGCTACTTGCGCCTCATTATCGGCAACCAGATTTTTAAGGGAAAGCAAAAGCGAATCGTATTGCTCCTGTGCCTGCCGAAAGGCATGTTTATATTTCAACTTGCGGGTAGATTCATAGGCCAGCCCGAAACTCTCCATTTTGGAAATGGAGGCCGAAACCCGGCGGATGTTATTCTTTACCTCCCAGGTATGGGCCATGTCATTTACCGAAGCCGAGTTTTTGATGTATGAAAAACCGATGAGTATTATTACCAATATAAGGGAAGAAATAAGGAGGATAAAATTGGTAAGACCC
Organism: Aequorivita vladivostokensis; assembly: GCF_000952855.1. Classification (GTDB taxonomy): domain Bacteria; phylum Bacteroidota; class Bacteroidia; order Flavobacteriales; family Flavobacteriaceae; genus Aequorivita; species Aequorivita vladivostokensis. The sequence goes on from NZ_JSVU01000008.1 coordinate 165,244, forward strand.
ACTTTTTGGATTCGCTTCATTCGGATAAGGTTAAAACTTGGAAAAAATTTCCTAAATTTAATTCTCTATATTCACATATGAAACCTTGGAACCTAAAAAAGATAAATTTTATTTGATTTTAATCATTCTTAATTTTCCTATCCCCGTAACTTTATCGGATCCAATCAACCTCAACCGCCATGAAACTACCCGATGTCTTAAATTTCCTGATTGTGGAAGATCTTGTATCAGATTCTTTCCTATTGCAACGCCAGTTAAAAAAAATATGCGCCCATCCCGAGATTAGATTTGTGGATAGTGAAATAAGCCTGATAAACGCCCTTAAAACTTATATTCCGGATATTGTATTGACCGATTATAACCTTAATGGCATGAATGCTTTCGATGTAATCCGGATAGCGAGGAACTATAATGATAAAATTCCCGTGGTAGTAATAACCGGCAATTTGAAATACGAAGCCGATAGTGAAAAATTGATAGAAAGTGGGGCCGAAGGATTTTTTTTAAAGGAACCTATCAATACACTTAACGAGCGCTTGCTCCCCCTCTTTTTGGAGATAATAAACACCCAAAAGGAGAAGTTGGATAAAATTCATTCCGAAAGGCGCAAATACGACTCTTCCAAGTCGCATAGCGATTTTTTAAGGGAATACACTTTTGGCCAGAAAAAGGATTCGGGGAAGGAGAAAGAAAGTCATTCATTTTTGAAAAAAATAGGAAAGTTCCTAAAGGGATAATTTTTGTTTCCTCTCAAAGATTTGTTTAAGTGCAGTTTTGACAGATACTTCAATATTTCCTCTTAACATAACCCTCTTTGATTTTCTCACCGAAAAAATAGTAGTTCTAAGAAAATAGCGTTAAAACAATTATAAATCCATACGGGGCAAAAGGTTAATTTTTAATTTTATAGTGGGATTATTATCAATCAAAAAAATAAAACCTGCACCTCTATAACACTTTCGTCCATATATTAAAGCTGTCTAATTAAAAAACTTTAATTTCTGAAGGATGTGTTCCGGTGTCTTAAATCAAAATCAAAGTATGGAACATTTATTAGACCTCACCCTGTCCAGTGCCATCCGGATAGTAATAAGCTGCCTGGGTATCTATATAGCGGTAATCGCTTTTACCCGCATTTTCGGAAAACGGAGTTTTAGTAAGATGTCCAGTTTTGACTTTGCAATGACCGTAGCGGTGGGATCGCTGATTGCCACTACAGTACTCTCCAGCACCGTTTCGCTGGCGGAAGGAGCGGTGGGCCTGCTTGCCGTTTATTCCTTTCAATTGGCCGCTGCCTTTTTTAGGCGATATAAACCTTTTCGGCAGGCCATAGACAACACCCCCTTGCTCTTGATGCGAAATGGGGAAATTCTTCACGACAATCTAAGGAGAGCCCGCGTAACTGAAGGAGATTTACGCGCCAAATTGAGGGAAGCCAATGTTAGCCATTATTCGGAAATACAGGCCGTGGTATTCGAGACCACGGGTGATATTACCGTTCTGCATAGTAACCATATGGATAAAAATCTAAAGGAATGGTTGCTGACGGATGTTGCTGAATAGGTACTTCCAAAGTAATAGTAAAACCAAGATTTGCATATCGGACCCCACAGCCATAGTTCCTGTTTATTTAGAAAAAAAACAAGAACTGAATTCACCCTATGTTTAGTCCAATCCGAATTCCGATTAACACTTTCAATATTAGTGAGAGGATCGATGTTAAATTGAACTTAAATTGCAGCTAATGAAATATTAAAAAAGTGGAAAGTAAAGCCCGTTGTATTTAATTTTCAAGAAAAAAGATATGGACCCTATGTTACAAAGACATCTTGATAACAAACTTACCTACGATTTCCGAAATTTTATTCTCGAAGAGAACCATCCCTGTATTATGGCCAATACTGTATTCCAAATGGAGAAGTTCCAGTTGCAAAGTTATGGTACCTTGGGAAGCAAAAATACGGCCCAGGCCCTTTGGGAAGATCTAAAGGAATACATCGCCCATTACGATTTTGGGAACAAGGACTTTGAATCGTTTCTGGCAGTTTTTCCCGAGACAGAAGTGGTAAGTGAACTGGAGTTTGAAAACCTCTTATGGAGGCAGTTGCAGTATCTGCACGAGCGGGACACCGAGCCTTGGGACCCCACAGTTAGTGATGATCCTGAGAATCCAAATTTTAGTTTTAGTATTGGGGGAAGGGCATTTTATGTGGTAGGCTTACACCCTAAAGCCTCTCGTAAGGCCAGACGTGCTCCCTACCCCACTTTGGTCTTCAATCTCCATTCCCAATTTGAACAATTGAGGGAGATGGGCGTATATCAGAAGGTACGTGACAAAATACGAGAGCGGGATACCGCATTACAGGGAAATATCAATCCGGTATTGGAGGATTTTGGTGAGCGAAGTGAAGCTAGGCAGTACAGCGGGCGCAATGTAGGAGGATCATGGAAGTGTCCCTTTCACCATAAGTAAACCCAGCCTATTCTATGGAAGCAGTATCTACTTTCTAATTCATCTTAAATACGGTAATTGCCATGGTAGCGGGGATTTGTGTGGGCATAGAAAGACAAATGAAAAATAAGAATGCCGGCCTAAAAACCAATGCCCTAGTGGCCGTAGGGGCCGCTATTTTATGGGGATATCATTCCAATATATCGATATGGAGAATGTTGACCTTACTCGAATTACCGGGCAAATTGTAGTTGGCGTCGGCTTTTTGGGAGCAGGGGTAATCGTAAAGCGAAAAAAGGAGATATCGGGACTGGCAACAGCCGCAGCCATTTGGTGTAGTGCGGCCCTAGGCTGTTTGGCGGCATTGGGTATGTATGCAGAGCTCGCCGCTAGCACACTTATAATAGTTTTTATCAATTTGGTGTTAGGATATTACAATAAGAAAATTTACAAAAACAACCAAGCAGATCAAAAATCAGAATAATATATGACAAAGCAGATCGAGCCCCAGAGTGGAGTGGCATTTACCCTAAAAAAAGGTGACAGATTAAAAGTAATTGACCCCAAAGGACAACAGGTAAGTGATATGGTTCTATTTAACTATCGCGATTCCCGGGAAAAGCTATCGTCGGGAAAGACCTTGGATTTCGAGGAATCCATTCTTATAACCCAGGGCAATTATTTATGGAGCAATCGCAGCCAGAAAATGATGCGAATTTTAGAAGACACTAATGGAAGAAATGATTTTTTATTGGCGCCTTGCAGTCCGGAAACCTTCCAGATAATGTATGAAAACCCCGACTACCATCCCAGCTGTTTTGAAAATCTTTATACCAATCTGGAGCCTTACCATATTTTACCAGACGATATTCCCACGGCCTTTAATATTTTTATGAACGTACAGTTTGATGAAAAAGGGAAATTATCGGTACGCCCCCCCTTAAGTAAGGCGGAAGATTATGTGGTTTTTGAAGCTATGATGGATTTAATAGTGGGCTTAACAGCGTGCTCGGCCGAAGATAGCAACGGTGGCAGCTTTAAACCTATCCAATACGAGGTAATTACCAGAGAATGATTAGAGGTTGGAGCGGCTGGTCGAGCACCTTGTATGCTTTATTCCTTTGGAAGAATTAAAATATTTTCCTTGGATATTTTGTTTTGAAGTGTGTGTATGATCCTAGAAGTATCGTAATTGTTTTTTTGCGGGGTGAGAAAGCCCAATAAGTCATTTATACTGTAGCAGACGGCAGATTTATCGATAAACCCGTAACCTTCATATACATCGTTTACCGTATAGACAAAGGCATCTTCAGAACTGCTACGCCCTTTCATTTTAAAGATTTTCCTCTCCTTTCTGGCCTCAAACTCTTTTATGGCCCGCCCGAAGCGCTCATTATAAGCCTCCCTTGATTCCACCCCAGCACAAATGCCCTTACATTTATTTTTTCCATAATCACTACACGGGCCCTTAACGCTTTCTATTCCACAATACTTTCTACATAGACCATAAGTGTCGCGAAAAAGCAAAAGTGCCTGTTTAACGGAGTCCCTATTAAAATATTTCTCAGGAAGACTGTCCTTTATTTCCTTTCGGGTAATCTTTAACCTTGCGATTCCGTTGGCAGTATATGTTTTATTGATGATATAAGGAGGCGAATTATTTATTTGTTGGGTATTATAAGTGGGTTGCAGTCTCTTGATAGCTTCCGATTCCATGAGTTGGGCAATAAAATCATTCCCGGCATATTCTACCAAAATATTCTTTACCTGGGAATAATCCAGCTTCCCCTTATCGGGTCGGCGTGAAAAGTGGCCTTGCAGCCTCTTTCGTATATTCTTCGCCTTTCCCACATATAGTACCTCCTCAATATTATTGAGAAAAAAATATACACCGGGAAGCGGCTTATACTTTTTCCAATCAAGCTGCAAGTCAGCATTTGTGTTGGGTTGGGCATAGCGCTCTTTCTTATCCCCTTTTACTGTTTTCATATAGTCCAGCACCTTTAGCGCAAAGCCTATACTATGCTCTGTCCCAACATTCGTTCCCAGTGTGTCGGCAAAAGCCGCTAGAACATCCCTGGGTGTTTTGCCCGGATATACAAAAATGGGGACCCCCTTAAAATTAAACCCAATGATCTTAAATTGATGCCTAAGGAGCGCAAACTGTTTCCGATCCCAAAATACCATTTTCTTATTGGCATAAAGATCGATTAAATCATCGGCGATATCGCAGAATGGTGGGGCGCTCAGCAATTCCTGTCGGTCAAGATGGGCACTTTCATATACTCTTTTCGGTATTGTTTTTTCCGGGCGTATGGTATAAACGCCGGCCTGCGCGTCATTATGGGTAGATAGCACCGTAATTCTATATAAGACTTCCTGATTTCTGCCGTGAGGCATGGATTGGAGATAAGTAAAAATCATAGTACAAAAGTAGGAATTATTCCGTTTGTTGGAAATATTCCTAATTACTATCTTTACCCAAAAAGCTACATTGAAGAATCATATACTGAATGAACAACAACAACGGGCAGTCCAATTTAAGGGAAAGCATCTACTGCTATTGGCTGGCGCGGGAACAGGAAAAACGCGATGCATAGTAGGGAGGGCGGCCTATCTTATCGAAAATGGCATACAGCCCGAAAAAATACAAATTCTCACCTTTACCAAACGTTCGGCAAATGAAATTGTGGAGCGCGTAAAAGCGTCCCTAACCGATAATCAGGCGCAGAGCTTGAATGGATCAACCTTCCATTCTTGGTGTAACCAACTGATAGTGCGATACCCAAATCTTTTTGGCGCCTCAAACTATACGGTAATTGATCCGGACGATCAATTGAGCGTTATGAAAATGGTATGTGGGGACCGAATTATAGAGTATAAAGGAGTCCGAATAAAACCCCAGCAGCTGCTGGACATCTACTCTTATGGAAGAAATACGCGCAAAAATTTGACAAACTCCATTCGGGAAAGGATTTATAAAGGAAAAAGTGATGCGGAGACCAATGATGAAATAGATATCATAAGGCCCAAGGTGGAGGTTTTGCTTAAAGCATATCAACAAAAAAAAGAGGAAGGCCGATATTTGGACTACGATGATCTATTATTGGTGGTAGCCAACAGAATAAGGAATGATGATGAAGCCAAGGAGATCTTGAACCATCAACTAGAACACTTATTGATAGATGAATTTCAGGATACCAATCCGCTACAATGGTATTTGTTGGAACCTTTTCTGGATATCGCCAAATTTTATTGTGTGGGAGACGATGCACAGTCCATTTATTCCTTTAGGGGGGCGGATTATAAAAATGTACATCTTTTTTCTGAACGCGTACCGGATTCCGAAACCTATATTCTCGACACTAATTACCGATCCACCCAAGAAATTCTGGATCTCTCCAATTGGCTTATGGAGGAATCGCCATTGGATTATCGAAAAAAATTGATGGCCTCACGGGGACCGGGCATCAAGCCCAAATTAGTAAATGTATCGAGCCAGTGGGAGGAAGCCAATTATATTGCGGAGAACATCCTTGAAAATTTTACTGAAAACAACAAGCAATTTGCCGACCATCTTATACTTTCCAAGTCCACATTTTATACCAAACCACTACAGGCGGTATTTATCCAAAAAAAGATACCATATGTTACCTATGGCGGGAGAAAATTTATGGAGGCTGCCCATATTAAGGATGTTGTTTCGGCCTTGCGGGTAGTCAACAATCTCTTCGACGAAATAGGATGGATGCGTTTTCTGACTTTTTGGGATGGCATAGGGGAAATTAAAGCCGGAAAGTATCTCAATAAAATACTGGAGTTTAAGGATCCAATTGATTGTGCCCAACATGTGGGCGAGGTGATTGGAGGGCCTGAGGGCGAGAAAATAGCCGATATTTATAATACAATTTTTGTGAATTCGGGAAATGTAAAACGCGCCTTACAGGAAACCTATGCAAAAATGGAGCTATCGCTGGCCTTTAAATATAGAAAGGACTGGGAGGAAAAACGGAAGTCAGATTTTCCCGTACTTGAAATGCTGGGCGACAACTATGCTTCCATTGGGCAACTAATTTCTGAAGGAATTTTGGAAAATGCCAAGCAGTTAAATGGCAATCCGGTACTGGAGGGGTCCAAACTTGATGATAGCGAAATAAAGGACCATGTAATAATCTCAACGGTACATTCGGCCAAGGGGCTGGAAGCCGATACTTGTTATGTGCTCAATGTTTCCCCCAAGGTTTACCCCAGTGCCTGGAACCTGGATGATGAAGAGCGAACAGAGGAAGATAGACGGGTACTCTACGTAGCCCTCACGCGGGCGAAAAATGAACTGTATATTAGCAGGGATACCAATTCAATCAACACCGTAAATACCCAGCCCTCCACCCATCCGAATTCAAAATATTTTCTGGAAGCCTTGCCTGACAGGCTTGTAGAGCAAACCATTAACCCCTATTCGCTTATTAAGCCTAAAGATATTAACCGCCCAAATAAAATAGACCTTTCCTTGGGGATGGATTTTTCCTAATTAGTATTTTTAAGGATGGTTAGAAAGACCCTCAAAATTGTTCGGAAGTCGGAATGGTAGTATAGTAAATAAAGAGACCGGAATGTTGCTGAGACCAAGCTTCTTCCACGCTATGATTCGCGCATCCCAGTTTTCCCTAAAAAATAGCAACTGTCATTCTATATGTGTTAATATTTAACTTTTTAGTAATAAAATCTTTTCTTTTCTGTAATTATCTTTACCCATAAGCCAACTTTATAACAAAATAATTATGGATACCGTTGAAAAAATTTCAAAAAAAGTAAATGCCCTTATCGAAAAAAACAACGATGCCTATCAGGGTTTTAAAAAAGCCGCGGAGAATGTTGACAGTTTCCATTTGCGCGATTTTATGATGGATGAAGCTACCCAGCGCCAAGAATTTGCCGCCCGCCTTTCACGGGCACTACGCACCTATAATCCCGACTTTGATCCAGATACCGATGGGAGCTTTACAGGCTCGATGCACCGGGCGTGGATTGATATTAAGGCAGCCTTGTCCATGGATAACGATGAATCTGTGCTAGAGGAATGTATTCGGGGCGAGAAAGCTAGCGTAGATGAGTATGAGGATTTTCTAGAGGACTACCCCTCCCTCCACTCAGATATATCCGGGGCGATAAGGGACCAGCTTAGCCATATAAAACAAGTTTTGGATCGCGTAAAGACCTTGGAGGATCTACATTGAATAAGTTTGACTCCCCATTGTAGTGGCCAGCTGCCAAAGGGTAGCCCATGTTTTTAAAACAGCAAGAACTGCTCAATTATTCGTGATTGCTAAATTCAAAACCTTTGGCGGCGTAGGCCATACGCGCGGTTCTTATTTCTAATAATGCAAACTTATTTTTAAAAAAGGAAGGTGTAGAGGTGTAAGTGTGGATTAAGCCTGCGCCCAGGGGTTTGCTACACCTTTTTTAACTACTTATCATTATCTACTAGATAATCCTTCTTTTTAAAACCCAAAATGTTTATAATATTCCGGAAGGTAGTAAACAACATCAAAATTACCGTGACCATAAACCCACTTAACAGAGACGAAAAAAACAGCGTTGCCCAATAGATATAGGCAAACCACGAAGTGGGAAGATTTTCCGATTCGGTAATGGGGATATTAAAGAATTGAAACAGCAGTAAGGCTCCGATAAAAAGTAGTGTGTCAAACTTGGCAATATTGAGTACTTGATAATAATGGACCTTTTTTATCTTGGATTCTACGCCACTGCTTATTCCCAACAGGGTCAATAACAGCGCCAAGATTGTTGCCGACCCCAAGACGATGGTATTGCAGAGCATACTAATGCCCGAGAGGGAAGTATCAATAAGTACTTTTGCCTCATAACCAGAGAGATTTCCCAGCAAGAATGCTCCCAGCCCCATAAAAAGAAAGGTGGCTACTCCGCCGTAAATCGACCTTTTGTTTTGCGAAATAAAGTCCAATTGCATACTTACCGCAACAAATTACATCTTAAACTTAAAGAATCAAGGTATGGGTTTCCAAATTCCGGGGAATTTGCACTGGAAACCCATCCCATTTTCCATTTAAACGGGAATGTCCTTCACTTTATCCTCCCGTGCCCAATTTCTATGGTGGGCAACTGCTTTTTTAAATTCTGCAGGCTTGCCATTGATAAATATTGCTGTATCATTTTTATGGTCCATCACAAAAGTTTCTTTTAATAATCGCTCTGCTTCCCCATCAGCTGCAATGGCCTTACAATGTTTTAAACCCTCGTTAATAAATTTAATATATTTCCCCTCTTTTAGGAGCGCCTTAATGCTCTTTTCGCCCCCGGGGATATAGATAGCATCAAACAGTACACTTTCAGTAGTCATGATAGCAGCATCTACTGGATGCTCCATGTTTTCATCACACTTAATATTGCCCCCATGCGGAGCTACGATCTTTAACTGTGCTCCATCTTGCCCGAATACGCTTTTTATGGCCTTAAAATTTTTCATGGAAAATCCATTGGCTGCCAGCACCGCAATTTGCCTACTGGCTACCGTATCAAACTTCGTATTGGCCTGGCTCAAGGCCGGAGATTGGTCCAGATAATTCTTTTTTGGCGCCGGTTCAAAGCGGCCATCAGTAACATCGGCTCCAATGGCTTGATTTATAGGTTTATTTACAGTTTTTGGCACCTTTAATCCCAATTTGTCCGCTACTTTTTTGGACAGCGGACCATCAATTTGGGCAATTAGGTAAAGCATGCGTTCCTGTATATGTGGATGCGTGCATTTTCCCAATTCGAAACTGTATGCATCGGCCACATGGTTTTGTTCACTTTTGGAAAGACTCCTATAAAAAAGAGCGGGCTGGGAATAATAATCGGTAAAACTTTTGCTTCTCGATCTTATTTTTTTGGCATCGATTTTTTCCTCATAATGTTCAAAAGCGCCATCGGCAATTTTTGTAAGATGGGGGCAACCACCCCCCAAAGTATTGGGGAAATATGCGGTTTGGCCCTTTGGAATAGCCATTTGCATATGGGCATCGCGCTGGTTATTGTGGGTTTCAACTATGGGCCTATTGATTGGGATTTGGTGAAAATTAGGACTTCCAAGGCGCGACAACTGGGTATCGCGGTAGGAAAATAATCGGCCCTGCAATAACGGATCGTTAGTAAAATCGATTCCGGGGACAATATGGCCAGGTAAAAAGGCCACCTGTTCTGTTTCCGCAAAAAAGTTTTCTGGGTTTTTATTTAGGGTCATTTTCCCTATTATTTGCACTGCTACCATTTCTTCAGGTATCAGTTTGGTTGGGTCCAAAAGATCAAACTCAAATTTGTGCTCATCCTTTTCTGGAACTATCTGCACCCCCAGTTCCCATTCCGGATATTGGCCTGCTTCAATGGCATCCCAAAGGTCCCTTCTATGGAAATCGGAATCGGCACCACTTATTTTTACTGCTTCGTCCCAGGTAACCGAATGCACTCCCAAAAGCGGTTTCCAATGGAATTTCACAAAATGGGCCTCCCCCTTGTCGTTTATAAGGCGGAATGTATGGATCCCAAACCCTTCCATCATTCTATAACTACGTGGAATGGCCCTATCACTCATAAGCCAAATTTGATTGTGGAGGGTCTCGGGCGTTAGGGAAACAAAATCGTAAAAAGTATCATGGGCCGAAGCCGCTTGTGGGATTTCCCTATTGGGTTCCGGTTTTACCGAATGGACGAGATCGGGAAATTTCATGGCATCCTGTATAAAAAAAATGGGCATATTGTTTCCCACCAAATCCCAAGTGCCCTCCTCGGTATAAAATTTAACAGCAAACCCGCGGACATCCCTCGCCAAATCGGTTGAACCTTTATTGCCCGCCACCGTGGAAAAGCGCACAAATACCGGAGTCTTTCTCTTGGTATCGTTAAAAATTCCCGCCTTGCTATATTGGGGAATAGGTTCATAAAGTTCAAAAAATCCGTGCGCCCCACTCCCGCGGGCGTGGACAATACGTTCCGGAATACGTTCGTGATCAAAATTGGTAATTTTCTCCCGCAGTAAAAAATCTTCCAATAAAGTGGAACCTCGTTCGCCCGCCTTAAGACTATTGTTGGTGTCATTGACTAACAACCCTTGATTCGTAGTAAGTGGTTTTTCTTGGTAATCCTTAACGACCTTGGTCAATTGGTCCACTTTTTTGCTATTCCCCTGTTTATTTTTCGGTTTATTTTTCATAAAAAATGTGTTGTGTTGAAAATTGAAGATCACTAAGTTAAGAAGATTAGATATTGTGGATAGGTTTTATTATGTTAAAAATTAATTCATTTAAAATTGATATCCTCTAGTATAGCCCAAAAGAAGAAACTGAGCTTTGAGAGCTGTGCGTTAAAAAGCGACCGGGTTTTTCTTAATCCGTTATTTACTATGGGTTTTGCATTAAAAAAAATGGCTATAAGGATATAAATTACATACCTAAGTAGGTAATTTTGACATAGTTAGTCCGTTTAAATTATATAAAAAAGGAGGTAATATGATAAAGTAAATTTTAATGGAACACTTAAAATATAAGTGCTCGTATTGTTTAAAAAAGCTTTGTAAAGCACAGTTTATTTTAAAGTATAAATCGAATTAGCCATAAAGAGGCTGTCTAAAAAGTAATTATTGATTTCTGTTCGAGTAGTCAAGAACGTACAGTTTGTGACTTTCTATTTGGTCTTACCTGCGCTCGACCTGCCAAATCAATAGGTTTTTTACTTTTCAGGCAGCCTCTTTTGGTTCACCATTTTCTTCTCGGCATTTTAATAGGAAAGGGTACTATTTTACAGGCCATATCTATGGTGGGTGCAGTGTTTTAACGGACTACGGTTTAATCGATATAACATACCACATAGGCTTTTTCAAATTTATTATGGCTCCAACGATTATTTCATTAGCGGAAAAATTTAACTCATTTCCCCTCACGCTGTTAAAATTATTTTAAGGTTGTTTTGTATTGTCAACATTCAAACTAAATTTATGCTAAACCAAAAAAAATATAAGCATGAAAAATTTAGAAGAACTTTTTGAACATCAGCTAAAGGATTTATATAGCGCTGAAGATCAATTGACAAAAGCTTTGCCTAAAATGGTGAAGAATGCCCACAACTCGAAGTTGAAAAAGGCTTTTGAGGACCATTTGGAGGAAACTAAGGAACACAAGGCCCGACTGGAGGAAATCTGTGACGAATTGGATATAGATCCAAAAGGGGAAACCTGTAAGGCCATGAAAGGTTTAATCAAGGAAGCCGAAGACTTTCTTGATGAGGTAAAGGATCCT
>NZ_JSVU01000009.1 GCF_000952855.1 Aequorivita vladivostokensis
TACAGAGGGGCGATTAAGGAACAGTATGTGTGTGAACGTCTATGAGAATCCCCATGCGGAGCGGATCAATGGCACTATAAAGAACAACTATCTGAAAGGATATAACCCCATAGGTTTTGAAGGATTAGTAAGAAGTTTAAATAAAGCAGTATATATGTACAACCATGAAAAACCCCATAGTTCAATCAACCATAAAACTCCCGTACAATTTGAAAAGGAAATAAAAATGAAAAAAGAATTAGTAACTTTAAATTAAATAACCAACTTCAAAAAAGGTCAACCTTATTTAGTACTCTACACTCTACAAACCACAAACCTGCAACCTGCAACCATCAACCTGCAACCTACACCCTACAACCCTCAAACCTCAAACCTCAAGCCTCAAACCTAAAACCTGAAACCTGAAACCTACACCCTACAACCTACACCCTACCACCTGCAACCTGAAACCTGAAACCTGAAACCTGAAACCTACAACTTGCAACCACAAACCACAAATCACAAACCTGCAACCTGCAACCATCAACCTGCAACCTACACCCTACAACCCTCAAACCTCAAACCTCAAGCCTCAAACCTAAAACCTGAAACCTACACCCTACAACCTACACCCTACCACCTGCAACCTGAAACCTGAAACCTGAAACCTGAAACCTACAACTTGCAACCACAAACCACAAATCACAAACCTGCAACCTGCAACCTGCAACCTGCAACCTACACCCTACAACCCTCAAACCTCAAACCTCAAACCTCAAACCTAAAACCTAAAACCTGCAACCTACAACCTGCAACCTGCAACCACAAACAATCAACCCCCAACCCCCAAAACCTCCACCCCAAAAGCATTCGCACTCTTAAATAAATAATAAGTATTCTCCACCTCCTGGTAAAACTTCAACCCCAAAACCGCCAAAGCAAGTCCACCCACCTCAGGTAGGCCAGTATTCATATCAAAGGAAGTTGCACTGTAGTGCTTATCCATATAAAGCGGTGTGCTATTTTTTAAACTGAACTCCAAAGTATCAAAATCAAAGTGCAGACGCCCAACAGTAAGTGCCATATGTGTCGCTCCAGCAGGAAAACCAACATTCTTTATATCAAAATTTGTAACACTAAGTGTTTGGGTATCAAAATCATAGTTTAAGGAACAAGCCAATACTTCTGTAATAATACAAGAAGGGGTAAAAGCAAAATCCCTTAGTAACTGCTTACCCTTAGATGTGTCCAATCCACGCCCCACCCTCCTTTCACCTCGCTTATTCACAGCGTCCAAATCCTTCAACTTGGTAAACAATTGAACCATCCGTCCATGAAGTTCTCCATCCTTGCGAACACATAAAAAAGGAGCAAGTGCATTTTTAAAAACCCGCTTTGTAGTACTACAACGGCCAAACTCCGTAGCATTTTCCATAGTTCGTACCATACTTTCCTTGTGCATGCCTCCTTTCTGAAACCCACCCCCAGCTGCACGCGCCAAATGTCCTCCATTTTTGGATTTGTAATAATTGATATCCCCAATAGTTCCCTTTAACTTAATAGTACCTGTTTGCTTTGCCATAATACCTGAGTGTCAATCACTAAGATAATCAAAATTACTAAATAAGAACACTATAAAGTATATTTGTAGTATATATAAAGTATATATATAGTAACTTTATAGTATGTTTAAACCGTACAAAAGTTAAATAAACCAGTATACAATAAGCCAAAGCACCGCATATCATCTCGGTGACCGAATGAATTTCAAAGAGCAAAGCGAAGTGAAATTAGACTGTTGGCTTTGATATAGAGGTTGGGAGGTTGAGATATTGATTTATTACAAAGGCTAAATTACTTTTTGATTTTTGTTACTATCTGAAAACCTGGGATCTGGGATAGGTGGAATTTTTATTAATTGTGATGTTATAATGGAATAATAACCCAAATCTTCAGCAACGGTGCCTTTAATCCAGTAAATACCTATTCCAGAAATAGGATATTGTTCCTTAATCTTTGGAAATTGTACCGAATCAAAACATTCCCCGTTTTTATCCAGAAACGTTGAGAACGCCATAAAATCGCCTTTTGAGGTTTGTGTACTTTTTGAAGTAACCAGTTTTCCAATTATGGTAAATTCCTTGTTTACAAATGATTTTAAATCGGCTGCCACGTATTTAGGATAATTTCCGGGTTTAATAAGCTGGAAATCATCTTGGAGGGTAAAGCCCAATAGTTCCAGATTATCATAAGCATCAATAAGGTTATTCCCATTTAATGCCGGCAATGTATAATTGGTTCTTTTGGGTTTAAAAAGTTGCGGATGGGGATTGGGGGTTTTTTGTTTATTTCCGTTTATATGGGCATACCACATTAAGTTGTGTTTATTGGGTTCAAAAGTTCTAAAGACATTGAGGCGAATAAGCAGTAAAATCTGTTCCAAACCTAGTTTGCAACGATCTAAAAAGTCATTAAAATTTTTAAACTTTCCATAGAGTTGTCTTTCATTTAAAATTTTCTGTATGCTGCGGTGCTCTAAATCCTTTATCATTCCAAAACCTAAGTACACGGTTTTGCCTTTTATGCAATTAGCGTGGTCGCTATTGTTTATGCAGGGATTTACAACCGTTCCCCCACATCTAAAAATTTCATTGATATAGGTGTCCAGGTTATAAAAGCCACCGCCATTATTTAAAACCGCTGTCATAAACTCCAGGGGGAAGTATTTTTTGAGATAGAGGCTTTGGTAGCTTTCCACCGCATAGGATGCGGAATGCCCTTTGGCAAAAGCATAGCCTGCGAATGCCTTAATCTGTTCCCATACCTCAGCAATTACCTTAGGGGTGTACCCTTTTTTGGTACAATTGGAATGGAATTTTTTTTCGAGGGCATCAAACTGTTCCTTGGAACGGCCTTTACCGCTCATACCTCTTCTGAGCACATCAGCCTCTGAAAGGGTAAGACCCGCAAAATGATGGGCTACCTTTAAAACATCTTCCTGATATACCATAACCCCATAGGTTTCAGGCATTATTTCCATAAGTACGGGGTGAGAATCCTTTCGTTTTTCGGAGAAACGATGACGCTCTATGTAAGCGTTTTTCATACCGCCATTGGTAACGCCGGGACGAATTATGGAACTTGCAGCCACTAGCCCAAGATAATCCTGCGTCTGTAATCGGGTCATCAATGTTCTCATTGCAGGGGATTCCACATAGAAAACACCCATGCAATCCCCTACTTTTAATAAATCGTTTATAGCAGGATCGTTTTTAAAGGGTTCGGTATCATCAATATCCTTTAGATGGGCTTGGGGTTGGTTTTCCTTAATGAGCTCAATGGCGTCCTTGATTTTTGAAAGTCCGCGTTGGGCAAGGATATCAAACTTAAAGATGCCCACGGATTCGGCAATGTGCATATCGATTTGGAGGGTTTGAAAACCTTTAGGAGGCATAAAGGTGGCGCAATATGATTGTATTGGATTTTTAAGTATTACAATACCTCCAGAATGCACACTTAGGTAATTGGGAAACCCGTGAATAAGTTTACCATACTTCATTACCAATTTGAAATAATGGTCGTTTTTTTTGTTTTGCACATTCCCTTTTAAAAAATCATCTATCTCGGATTTTGGAAGGCCGAAAACCTTGGCAAGCTCACGGACCACTGCACGATATTTAAAAGTTACATAAGTACCCATTAATGCGGTGTTGGGAAATCTTTTAAAAATGTAATGCGTAACATCATCCCTATCCTTCCAAGAGAAGTCAATATCAAAATCAGGTGGAGAGGAGCGATAGAGGTTTATAAAACGTTCAAAATATAAGTCAAGTTCAATAGGGTCTACATTGGTAATGCCCAGAATATAAGCCACCACGCTATTTGCTCCACTACCCCTACCAATATATGGGTATTCATTTTTAATTGCATACTGGATAATATCATAATTTATAAGAAAGTAGGAGACAAAATCCATTTGCCGAATTGCCTGTAGTTCTTTTTCAATGCGGGTTTTAATAATTTGGTCAACGATTCTATATCTTTTGCTTATTCTTTCATAAACCAACTTTTCCAAATATTTATAATCCTCTTCCTTATTGGAAAAGTAAGTAGCTTGGTTTTGGTTAATCCGCACATCATCAAACGCAAAAGAAATTTTACAATCATCCAATAGGGATTGGGTGTTTGAAATTATATGCTCAAAACCTTCAAAACGCTCTCTTATTTCGCTTTGCGAATACATTCTATCCTTTTGGCTTCCCTGTTCCAATTCGGGCAATTTACTGAGTACTATATTGAGGTCTATGCAACGAAGGAGGCGGTGTATATTTAGGTGTGACTGACTGGAAAAGGTTACTGGTTGCAAGAGCACCAATTTTGAAGTATGGGACTTTAAATGGGAGAACTTTAATTTGTTGAGGTCTGCTACGGAAATACCGATGTGCCAATCTTCTGCAAAAGATTCCATTTCAAATTCAAGTACCTTTTCAAAGGGAAAAATTGTTATGACATTTGAAAATTGGGGTGGTATTTCTGGAAAGTCCTTTTGTGGGTGTAGGTGTTGGGTAAGGAATTGATTAATTTCCAGATAGCCCTTATTGTTCTTTGCCAAACATACATAACATCTATTGCTGCCATTGCGAATATCTGCGCCCACAATTGGTTTTATATTTTTTTTGGTAGCTTCCCTAATAAATTCAAGACAGGCCGAGGTATTATTAATATCGGTAAGTGCAAAAGCTGTGAGGTTATTTTTAAGTGCCAATTCCAATAATTGCGGTACGGAAAGTACCCCATAGCGGAGAGAATAATATGAATGGCAATTGATATACATTATTGATTTCTATGTGCGAGTAAAACCGGGGGTTCCCCATCAAATGGATTACGCCCGGAAATAACAGTGCGGACATCAAGCGTTGAGGCCTTTAAGACACTAGCTGCACCAAAACGATTGCGGATATGGTCCAGCGATTTGTAAAGGTTGAGGGTTTTCTCATTGTCATCAAAGAGGTTTATTTGATAATGCCCACCGACCAAATGGGAAAATTTTACCCCAATCAAGCGTACCAATACTCTGCGATCATACAGCTTATTGAAAAGCTCCATTACGGCGGGAACAAGGATATGGTCTGCGCTTGTATATGGAATACGGACTTGCTTGTTATAAGTCTGAAAATCTGAATACCTAATTTTGACGGAAACACAGCCCGTCATTTTTTTGCCCAACCTAAGTTGATAACAGAGGGTGTCTGCCATAGCAGTAAGGGTGTCTCGCAATTTTTGGACATCTATGGTATCTAAATGGAATGTGCGCTCATTGGAAATTGATTTGCGCTCGGAATAGGGAATAACGGGAGTATTGTCGATTCCATTTGCACGGTTCCAGATGGTCTGTCCGTTTTTACCCATTACGGATGTAAGCATTTCCACTGGCATATCCTGTATTAATTTAACCTTATCTATGCCAAGATGTATTAAAGTTTGGGCTGTTGCCTTTCCAATCATTGGGATTTTGCGGATGGGAAGGGGTGCCAAAAAGGATTTTTCAAAACCCTGGTCAATTTTCAATTGGTTATTGGGTTTTGCCTCTCCGGTTGCAACCTTACTGACAATCTTATTTTGGGAAAGCCCAAAAGATATGGGTAGACCTGATTCATTTATAATCCTTTTGCGAAGTTCGGTTGCAAATTTATAATTGCCAAAAAACCTGTCCATACCCGTAAGGTCCACATAAAACTCATCTACACTGGTTTTTTCAAAAAGGGGAACGGAATCGCGGATGATGTCAGTAATAAGACTTGAATATTTCATATAAGTTCCCGCATTCCCCCTTATGACTATTGCCTGTGGGCATAATTGCCTTGCCATTTTCATTGAAATGCCAGAGCGGATACCATATCTTCTGGTTTCGTAACTACAAGCTGCCACTACCCCACGATTGCCCGTGCCACCTACCAAAACAGGTTTTTTAAGCAACTCGCTATTAAGCAAGCGCTCTACGGAAACGAAAAAGGTGTCGAGATCGAGATGTAGGATTGATTTGTTCATCAATACAAAATTATGGAATATTTCCTATAATATGGAAATATTCCATTTAATTAATTAATTTTATTTGGAAAGGGAGAGGTGTGAGGCGTAATAGTAGCAGGTGAGGGTGAGCGCAGTGGGACTCGTTTAACCATAAAAACCAAGTTGTTAGTTAAGGCTCTTCAGCTCCGCTCAGGCAGGCTACTTAGGATGTATTGTTCAGGGTTACGATTATGCTCCTACTAGGGCCTATTTATTCAGATTTTTTTGATTTTATAAAAACCCAAAAACAAAAAAGCCTCTCCATTCGGAAAAGCTTCTCATCGGTTATTGTAAATGCAAAGAATTAATTCTTTATAATCTTTTTTATTACCAATTTTTCTTTTGTCTTGAATTTTAAAAAGTAAATACCACTCTTTAACATAGAAATATCTATTGTCTGATAATTGTTATGTTTGGTAATTACTAATTCACCCAATGTGTTGTATATCTGAAGTGTTTCAACTTTTAATTCGGAATTGTATTCCAAATGTAATATTCCATTTTCAACTGGATTTGGGTAAAAAGAAATCGAATCGTATGTATAATTATTCGTGCCGAGTATACAATTTTCACTGTAATTTGCCCAAGAATCTATACACCATCCATTATAAAATGGAGGACTAATGTCACAAATTTGTGCATTTGCATATTGTACATCGTCCACATTCACACAAAATAAATTGGGATTGTTAA
The DNA here is from genome assembly GCF_000952855.1 of Aequorivita vladivostokensis. Lineage (GTDB taxonomy): Bacteria > Bacteroidota > Bacteroidia > Flavobacteriales > Flavobacteriaceae > Aequorivita > Aequorivita vladivostokensis. Next base: position 6,742 of record NZ_JSVU01000009.1, read on the forward strand.
TTGCAATCATTTCCGTCATAATTTGATTATTACCATTTCTAATATTCAAGTTTGTCAATAAATTTTCTGAACAGAATAATGCAGTTAAATTTGAAAGGTTGCTTACATCTAAGTTTATTATTTGATTATCTCTACAATCCAAAAGTCCTAAATTATGATTTTGCGAAACATCTAAACTAGTAAGGTTGTTATAAATTAATCTAAGTTCAGTAAGGTTTGGACTTTGAGATATATCTAAACTTGTTAATTGATTATTTAAGGCAGATAATATTTCTAGATTTGGATTTAATAATTCCAAATTTGTCAATTGGTTTGATTCACAATATAAAAACTCCAAAAGAGGATTTTCAGAAACATCTAAACTTGTTAATTGATTGGAGACACAGGATAAAACTTTTAGATTAGGATTTTGGGTTAAATCTATACTCGTAATTTGATTGTAAGAAAACCATAAAATTTCTAAATTAATATTATGGGATATGTCGAGGCTGCTTAATTCATTACTTCCACAATCCAATTCAATAAGATTGGGACTTTGGGGTATTAAAAGACTCGTAATATTATTAAAATAACAATCTAAAATCGTAAGATTGGTGTTTTGTGATAAATCTAGATCAGTAAGTTGGTTGACTTCACAGTTTAAATATTCAAGATTTGAAAAACTCTGAATTCCCTCCAGGGAATGTATTGCTTTATAAGAAACATTCAACCCGATTACAGCCTCAGCTTCGGCTTGTTGAATCTCTCCATCATTATTGCTGTCAGCATCAATATCACCATTTCCATCACCGTTAATATCTACGCAATTAGAATTAACCAACGTATTTTTAAAATTTGCATCTGGTATACTTACAATTTGAGCCTGTGAAAAACAAAAGGTCATGAGTGTAAGAACGATAAAGTATAGATTTTTCATAAAGAGTCGGATAAATATTAAGATGGATTAAATATACCCAAAAACAAAAAAAGCCCATCCATATGGATAAGCTTCTCATCGGTCTAATTACTTAAACCACAAAGTATTAAACTAAATTTAATACTTCAACACAACATCTTGTTGCGGTCTGGACGAGACTCGAACTCGCGACCCCCTGCGTGACAGGCAGGTATTCTAACCAACTGAACTACCAGACCAAGTTTTCAACCTTTCTTGCGAAAGATCCCAACAACAGTTGGGCAAAGTGAAAAATTGTTACCATACTTTTTGGGATTGCTCCCTTGCTGTATTAAGCGGTGGCAAATATACCACTCCATTTCATTTTCGCAAACTATTTTTTTAAAAAATAATAAATTTTATCCAAACTTCTGACGTTCCACTAGATATGTAGTCAAAATCTTGTTGAAACTTTCATTTATATCGGTTAAAACATACTTTATTCTATATTGGGCACATCGCAATTGTAGCTCGTGGAAGTATTCCTGCACAGCTTCTTCATATTGCTCCTTAATATTATCGGCATACAGATTTATATGTTCACCTGTTTCAACATCCACAAATCTCTTGGGGCGGTTGCTGAAATCGAAATTTACTTCGCGTTTTTTATCGAAAGTGTGAAAAAGGATTACCTCGTGCTTGTTGTATTTTAAATGCTGAAGCGCTTCAAAAAGTTTTTCCGCCTCTGTATCGCTTTGGAACATATCTGTAAACAGAAAGACCAAGGATCGGCGTTTTAGCTTTTCAGCAATTAAATGGAGGTGCTCATAGGTTCTGGTCTGCGATTTTTCTTCGGAAGAAAGCAAGGCCTCATTCAACTTTTGAAGTAGCATTTGGTGGTGGCGCTCACTGCCTTTTTCCGAAGCGTAAAATTCATATTCGCCACTGTAAACACTAAGCCCAACAGCGTCGCGCTGCCGCTTCATCAAATTCATAATTGCGGCGGAAGCCAAGACCGAAAACCCAATTTTGTTCAAAGAATTTATATTGAACTGCTTCAGTTTCGGGTAATGCATCGAGCTACTATTATCCACGATCAAGTGGCACCGAAGGTTCGTTTCCTCTTCGTAACGTTTGGTATAAAGTTTATCGGTTTTGGCGAAAAGTTTCCAGTCTATATGTTTTGTGCTTTCGCCGTTGTTATAGATTTTATGCTCCGCAAATTCCGCTGAAAACCCGTGGAATGGGCTTTTATGAAGTCCAGAAATAAAGCCCTCCACCACTTGTTTTGCAAGCAGCTCCAGATTTTTAAAACCTGTTATCTCATTTATTTCTTTCTCTATATTCAACGGCCAACCTATTATTGAAGCGTTTTTTTCAAAATATAAAATTCCGCTAAGTCGCCTTCTACCATGTTGCCGGAACTGTCGAGCATCCACAGTTGGTTTTCGCCTACCTTATACTGAAGGGTGTCGCTTTCGGATTTTAAAAGTACTTTGGAGCCACTTTCGTCCCAAACAAAATTGCCAGTCTGCACAAATTCATTTTCGCCTTCCATCTTCCCTAAATAAGTTTGGGAAAGGGTGTAGGTTTTGTCGTCTCTCAACTCCAATACAGTTTTAATTCCCTCACAATCGGCGCAGGGCGTTGTTCCTTCATACACGCCCGCCCAATCCAGCGAGTTTTCGGAATTGTGTGAATCTACAACATTGTTGTCCGTCGTTTCCATTGTTTCATCGGAAACATTCTCCTTGTTTTCAACGTTTTTGCAACCAATAAAGATGGTTGTTGCAATTCCAAATGCCAAAAATATTTTTTTCATACTCCCTATTTTAAAATACCATCAACAATTCCATAATCTACAGATTCTTCGGCATTCATCCAATGATCGCGATTGAAATCCTTCATCACTTTTTCGAAAGATTGTCCGCAATTTTCGGCCAAAATACGTGCGCTAATTTCCTTGGTTTTTAAAATTTCCTGCGCCGTAATTTCTATATCGCTCGCTACGCCCCTCGCACCGCCACTGGGCTGGTGGATCATAACACGGGCGTGCGGCTGGATAAACCGTTTTCCTTTTTCGCCAGCGGAAAGCAAAATACTTCCCATGGAAGCTGCCAGGCCGGTACAGATGGTTGAAACCGGACTTTTAATTTCACGCATGGTATCGTAAATGGAAAAACCCGAAGTTACATATCCTCCGGGACTGTTTATATATAATTTAATTTCGTCGTGGTTCAAAGCATCGAGGTACATTAGTCTGTCCACAACGTGTCGCGCACTTTTGTCATCCACCATTCCCCAAAGGAATACTTTGCGTTCCTCCAATAATTTACCATCTATTTTATCCTGTACTTTATTTGTTTTTTCCATAGTCATGCCCGCGAAGGCGGGTATCTTTTTAATTCAAGTTCAAAATTTGTTCGAAAAGACCCCGCTATGTAGCGGGGTTAGTTCAATAAGATAAATCTGCGATTTACTATTTCACTAAAATAACAAAAGGCCCAGCAATGCGCCAAGCCTTTTATTGTTTAATTTTTCTTTTTTGAAATATTTTACAAAAGTGAATCAATCGCTTCCGCATAAACATTCTTTGGAGCAACGCCTACTTGACGGCCCACTACTTCGCCATTTTGGAACACCAAAACAGTCGGAATGTTTCGCACTCCATATTTTGCGGCAAACTCTTGGTTTGCATCCACATCTACTTTTCCTACTACGGCCTTGCCTTCGTATTCTTTGCTTATTTCTTCAATGATGGGCCCTACCATTCGGCAAGGTCCGCACCAGGCTGCCCAAAAGTCAACCAGTACCGGCTTGTCACTTTTTAAAACCGTTTCTTCAAATGTTGCGTCTGTTATTTCTAATGCCATAATCTTTGTTTTTAATGATTGTCAAAAATAGTTAAATTTTATTCGTTTTGCCCTAGCGTTAATATATGTTTAGGAAATGATTGTATTGGTTAATTCTATTATTAATTCAACTTATAATGCAACTGCTCTCTGTCCAGTTCATCCAGCAATTCCTTTGATATGTTTATTTTATGTTTTCTACTGGGCATAGTGAGATGTATCTTTTCCTCATTCTCATAAACCACAAAAAACAGCTGCTTTTCACCTTTGTGGGTTTTTACAAGGTTTTTGAGCGAATCAATCTTTCCTTCCCTTAAGTCATTTAAAGGCATGGTTATGGTTAATTTTTTGCCGTGGGTTTCCATTACATCGTGAAGCAATTGGATGCTGTTGTATTGAAGTCGCGGTTCGCCCTTTTTACCAGTATCACGGTTCGTCCAACCTTCTTTTACAAAAACGCGCCCATAAATAAAGCTATTCGGAACCAAGAAATGGCGCCACTTTAGATACTCTTCCCCAAAAATTTTGAAATCGTAACTGTCCTCATAATCCTCCACGGTGAAAATGGCCCAGCCCTTTCCAGCCTTCGATTCCCTGTGCTGCACATCGCTCACCACGCCGCCGAAACACAGTTCTTTATTGAGGTAATCCTCCAAATGGTTAAAATGCGAAACCTTGCAATTGGTAAAGCTTTCCATCTCTATTCTGAAATCGTCCAGCGGATGGCCCGAAATATAAACGCCCACCACTTCCTTTTCCTGCTTCAGTTTTTTCATGGTGCCCCATTCCTCGCAGGGCGGTACTCCAGGTTCGGGAATTTGCACTTCGCTGGCATCGCCAAAAAGGCTTACCTGTGAAGAATTCTGCGTTTCCTGATATTTTGCCGCATAGCGAAGTACTTTTTCAATAAACATCACTCCGTCGCCATCGTCATGGAGATATTGCGCGCGGTGGGTATCAAAACTGTCGAAACCGCCTGCAAGTGCTAAATTTTCAAAAGCTTTTTTATTTGCGGATCGCAGGTCAATCCGCTTTGCTAAATCAAAAACCGATTTGTATTTTCCGTCCTTTCTGTTTTCAACAATCGTTGCCACGGCACTGCTGCCCACGCCTTTTACGGCGCCCATCCCAAAACGGATGGCGCCTTGGTCGTTTACCGTAAATTTGTGGAAGGATTCGTTGACATCGGGACCCAAAACGGTCAATCCCATCCGCTTGCATTCGTCCATAAAAAAGGTTACCTGTTTTATGTCGCTCATATTATTTGAAAGCACCGCTGCCATATATTCCGCGGGATAATGCGCTTTTAGATAGGCCGTTTGATAGGCAATCCAAGCATAGCAGGTAGAGTGCGATTTATTAAAAGCGTAACTAGCAAAGGCTTCCCAATCCTTCCAGATTTTTTCAAGTTTTTCGGGGTCGTGGCCTTTTTCGGCGGCTTGGGCTACAAACTGCGGCTTCATTTTGTCGAGTACCGCTTTTTGTTTTTTCCCCATCGCCTTTCGCAGAACATCAGCTTCGCCTTTGGTAAAACCTGCCAATTTTTGTGACAAAAGCATCACCTGCTCCTGATAGACCGTGATTCCGTAGGTTTCCTTCAAATATTCCTCCATCGCGGGAAGGTCGTATTCAATTTCCTCCTCACCGTGTTTCCTGCGAACAAAACTTGGAATGTATTCCATCGGGCCCGGACGGTACAGCGCGTTCATTGCAATCAGATCCGCAAAGACCGTTGGCTTCAGTTCCTTCATATATTTCTGCATTCCGGCAGATTCATACTGAAAAATCCCAACGGTATCCCCTCGTTGGAAAAGCTCGTAGGTTTTCTCATCATCGAGCGGAAAGTTATCCGGATCCAGATCAACGTTGTGTTTGTGTTTTACAAGTTTTACCGTGTCCTTAATAAGCGTCAAGGTTTTCAGACCGAGGAAATCCATTTTCAAAAGGCCCGCACTTTCCACCACCGAGTTATCGAATTGCGTTACGTACAGATCGGAATCCTTTGCCGTGGCAACGGGCACAAAATCGGTAATATCACTGGGCGTAATGATTACACCACAGGCGTGGATACCCGTATTGCGGACAGAACCTTCAAGAATTTTTGCCTGGTTTATGGTTTGGGCTTCCAAATCGCTTCCTTCGGAAAGGTTTAAAAGTTCATTTACCTTCGGCAGCTCATCACTTCGGAAACGGCTTCGCAATTCCGCATCGCTCAAACCGAAAATTTTGTTCAGTTTGGTCATATTCGGAATCAATTTTGAAATACGATCGGCTTCATTCAACGGCAAATCCAAAACCCTTGCGGTATCGCGAATGGAGGATTTTGCTGCCATGGTACCATAAGTGATGATCTGCGCCACTTGGTTGCTACCGTATTTGTTGATTACGTAATCCATAACCTTGCTTCGGCCCTCATCGTCAAAATCGATGTCGATATCGGGCATGCTCACACGGTCCGGATTTAGGAAACGCTCAAAAAGCAAATCGTACTTAATCGGGCAAATATTGGTAATTCCCAAACAGTACGCCACGGCGCTTCCCGCCGCCGAACCACGGCCCGGCCCAACGGAAACGCCCATTTTTCGGGCTTCCGCAATAAAATCCTGCACAATCAAAAAGTAACCGGGATAACCAGTGTTCGCAATTACTTCCAGCTCAAAATCGAGACGTTGCTTAATCTCCTTTACGCGCTGCGATGCATTTTCGGGAATTTCAAAATCGGTCAAGGCTTCGTAGGAAACCTCCAATAATTCCGGGTAGCGTTTCTTGGCGCCTTCGTAGGTTAAATGGCGCAGATAGGCATTTTCACCACGCTTGCCGCCATCGATATCCTCGGGGTTCAAAAATTCCTGCGGTATGCCGAAATTGGGCAGCAAAACATCGCGGTGCAAAGAGAAGGGCTGGATTTTTGAAACCACTTCCTCAATATTCAAAATGGCTTCGGGAAGGTCCTTGAACAAGGCCTTCATTTCATCCTGCGATTTGAAATAATATTCCTGGTTTGGCAAACCGTAGCGATAGCCACGGCCACGGCCAATGGGCGTTGCCTGCTTTTCGCCGTCCTTTACGCACAGCAAAATGTCGTGGGCGTTGGCGTCTTCCTTCTTTATATAATAGGTGTTGTTGCAGGCTACGATTTTTACATTGTTACGCCGCGCCATTTCAATAAGCACGTCGTTTACACGCCTTTCATCTTCCTGATTGTGGCGCATAATCTCAACATATAAATCTTCCCCGAACTGTTCCTTCCACCACAACAAAGCTTCCTCGGCCTGGTTTTCGCCAATGTTCAAAATCTTTCCGGGCACTTCGCCGTAGAGGCTTCCCGTGAGAACGATAATGTCCTCTTTGTATTTTTCAACTATATTTTTATCGATTCGCGGCACGTAATAAAAACCCTCGGTGTAAGCGATGGAAGCCATTTTTGCCAAATTGTGGTAGCCGTTTTTATTTTTGGCAAGCATCACGATTTGGTAGCCGTTGTCTTTATGATTTTTGTTTAAATGGTCCTCGCAGACAAAAAATTCACAGCCAACAATTGCTTTTATGGGTTGCGGGGGATTTTCATCCTCTTCATTTTTCGGCAAATCGGCGAGCGATTTGTTGTAATTGGCAACAGCCTGCACAAAGTGGAATGCGCCCATCATATTGCCTGAATCGGTGAGGGCGACGGCAGGCATGTTGTTTTCAACGGCGGCGTTTACCAAATCCATCGTGCTGGAAGTGGATTGCAGAATGGAAAACTGCGAGTGGTTATGAAGATGAACAAAAGGTGCATCCTCCAGCGTGGCGATGTTCTCCTTTATTTCTTCGGAAGAGATTTCCTGTGTGTCAGAATCAGCCTGCATTTGCTTTCGGATGCTGTCCGAAGCCTTTTTCAGATTTATATGCTCCAGCCCAATCAATTCTACGGTCTGCGGATTTGCTTCGGAGAAATTTTCGAAGTAATCCGGCTGCACATCGAGTTCTTCCTTCGTAAAAATCTGACGGCGCACCAATTCCAAAAAGCAGCGAGTGGTTGCTTCAACGTCGGCGGTGGCGTTGTGCGCTTCGGCGAAAGGCTCGTTAAACAAAAACTCGTGAAGCTCAGTAAGAGTGGGCAATTTAAACTTCCCGCCGCGCCCGCCGGGAATTTGGCAGAGCTGGGCGGTGGTTTCGGTACAGGTGTCCAAAACGGGTAATTTGGGCAGTGGGTTTTCAATTCCCAATCGGAAAAATTCCGCGCCCATAATGTTTACGTCAAAATCTACATTTTGGCCGACGATGAACTTGGTTTTTGAAAGTGCGTCCTGAAATTTTTCAGCGACTTCTTCCAAGGAAATTCCTTCGGCCGTGGCCAATTCGGTAGAAATTCCGTGGATTTTTTCGGCATCAAAAGGAATGTTGAAACCATCTGGTTTTACCAAATAATCCTGATGCTCTATCAAATTCCCCATAGCATCGTGCAACTGCCAGGCAATCTGGATACAGCGTGGCCAATTGTCGCTATCGCTTACGGGCGCGTTGTAGCGTTTGGGAAGGCCTGTGGTTTCTGTATCGAAGATTAAATACATTGGGATTGACGATTTTAGATTTACGATTTACGATAGACGATTTACGATTTACGACTAACCATTAACGATTGTTGATTTCAGTATTTTGGGTTAAGAGCCGTGAACACTTAACTCTTAACTCTTAACTCTTCAGCGAGGAAGTAAAAATAGAAAAACCAACAGCTTTTGGGAAGTTAAATTATCACGAGTTGTTCACAATAAAAAAACCGCTTTCGGAAATTCCGAAAACGGTCTTTTGGTCTTCTTTTTCAAATTATTAGGATACTACGGCTTCAAAATTTTTGGCACTTTGCCAAGCGTTTTGAATGGTATCACGCTGCTTGGTCAGGATTTGCTGTGTGGTTGGAGGCAATGTAGTATCTTTAATCACTTCATTGTACTCTTCAACAGCGGCTTTTTCACCTTTTTGCACTTCTTCTAAAATGGTTTCTTCGTTATTTGAAGAAAACGCGGTCTCAATATCCATCCAAGTTCGGTGCAGAGCTCCGGTGGTACTTCCGCCTTTGTCTGGCGTTTCACCGTAGTTTTTGATTTCAGTCTTAATTTCGTGACCGAAGTCATATCTTTTTTGGGCCTGTTCGTTGAAGAATTGCTTCAGTTTAGTGTTATCCACTTTTTCCGCAGCTTTCTTATAACCCTTTTCGGCGTCATAATTCTTCTCTAACAATTCATTTAATTTGTTCGACATTTTTTCAGTAAACTTCATAATCTCTTTCGTTTTAAATTATACAGTTGTTTTTCTTCATCATAATTACTCCTCTAAAGACAACTGTTCAACTTCATTCGGATATATCCTAATATACCATGAATAAAGGGGTTTCGACGAATTATTAACCTAAGTTTAGTGTAAATTAACAAGGTTTAACCTTTCAACGTGGAGAAGACCACGAAATGTTAATTGTAGGTAACGTCAAACTGACCTTCTGTAACTTCCGTTCGATTCGTTATAAAGGAAAATGTGCCTTTTATGGTTTTTTCAGCAGTATTATGCTCAATAATCGTGAGGAGACCGTCTGTTGTATCCTCGGGTCCGGAAAGTCCTTGGAACTTAGCGCCGAAACCACCGCGTGGCAAGGTATATTCTCCCGGTTCCACATTTGCAGTAACAGAAATTACTATTGTTGAATTTACGGTACTCCCAGAAGTTATAATGGTATTCCCCGTATTTCGGGAAGAAACCGTCACCGGTATAAACGGATTGCCATCTACCTTTGCACTAAAAAGACCTGCATTGGTGGGATCTACAATTTCTCCTCCCGCATATGAAACGTTATACAACGTGCCCCGTGAAACATATATGGTATCTATACCTGGCAAAAATGCGTTAAAATTAAATGTGCCCGTTAGTGTTTTATTGGTTTCGTTGAGTTCTGAAATGGTTACTACACCCTCCCCATTCGGATTGGTGGTGTAAACATTTCCACCCATATCCTCGAAAATTGCTTGGTTAGCGGTGCCTTCGCCAATGGCAAAGTTTCCTTCGTCCAACCTAGAAAGTCTTAGCGTTATAGATTCCTCATCATTAAATCCCTGTATGGTTACGGTGCCATCCGCATTGATTGCGGCGCGGGCATCGGTTGACGTATAGAGCCTGTCATCTATCTTTGCTTGTAAGGCCACTTCATTGGTTTGGGTATCTTCACAGGAAATTAGCGACATGATGGCAAAAAGAACAAATAGGAATTTTTTCATTTGGCAAGGGATATTTAGGGTTTTGACAAATGTAAAATAAAAACTTTAATTGGTTGAATTTCAAAAAGAAAATATACTATCTTTGCCGTCCTTAATTATAACCGGGGTCGGGAACCCCAAAAATTAATTTAAATATGCCTGTAAAAATCAGACTACAAAGACACGGAAAGAAAGGGAAACCTTATTTCTGGATCATCGCGGCAGACAGCCGTAGCAAAAGAGATGGTAAATTCCTAGAAAAGATAGGATATTACAATCCTACAACCAACCCTGCACAGATTGACCTTGATGTGGACAGCGCTGTAAAATGGCTTCAAAATGGAGCACAACCTACAGATACTGCCCGCGCTATTCTTTCTTACAAGGGAGCTTTGATGAAAAACCACCTTGCTGGAGGCGTTCGTAAAGGCGCTTTGACCGAGGAGCAAGCCGAGGCAAAATTCAACGAGTGGTTGGAAAGCAAAAAAGGATCTATCGATCACAAAAAAGCAACACTTTCTGAAGCTAAAGAAAAAGAAAAAGCTGAAAAACTTGCTGCTGAAAAAGCCGTAAGCGATAAGCGTGCTGCTGAGGCCGCTGCCGCTGCCGCTCCTGCTGAGGAGGAAGCTGCAGATCCTAACTATGAAGGCGCTGCCGTAACCGAAGAAGGTGAGCCAGAGGCTAACGTAGAAAAAGAAGTGGATGCCGAAACTGCTGAAGAAGCTAAGGCAGAAGAGAAAAAAGATTCAGAAGCATAATATTTATAACGATGCAAAAGGAGAATTGCTTCTACTTGGGCAAAATCGTTAGAAAATACAGCTTTAAGGGGGAACTGCTCATAAAACTTGATACGGACGAACCCGAACTTTTTACTGAAATGGAATCGGTTTTTGTGGAACAACGCAAAAACCTGATTCCATTTTTTATTGAAGAAAGTTCACTTCACAAAAGCGAACTCTTGCGCGTGCGTTTTGAGGAGGTAAAAGCCGAAGCCGAAGCAGATGCCTTGATTGGCGCACATCTTTATCTGCCTTTGGAATTTCTTCCAAAACTTACGGGCAATAAATTCTACTATCACGAAATCGTCGGTTTTACTGCCGAAGACGCAACTTTTGGAAAAATTGGTGAAATTACGGGCGTTAACGATACCACATCACAAGCACTTTTTGAAATTGATCGCAACGGAAAGGAAATCTTGATACCGATGATTGACCATTTCATTAAAAAAGTGGATCGCGAAAAGAAAACCATTCTTTTGGATGTGCCCGAGGGGTTGATTGAAATGTACTTGTAAAGAAATGAGGTATGAGGTTTGAGGAGATTGGAATTCTATAAAATCAATAAAAACTCAACCCGCCACACACCTCATACCTCATACCAAAAATGAACAAGCCTTTTAAATTCAAACAATTCACCATTGAGCAAGACCGTTGCGCCATGAAAATTGGCACGGATGGAGTTTTGCTGGGGGCTTGGGTTTCCATAAAAAACAATCCGTTCTCAATTTTGGATATTGGCGCTGGCACAGGAATTATCGCTTTGCAATTAGCGCAACGCTCCAACGCTGAACTGATTGATGCCCTTGAAATTGACCCAAACGCCTATGAACAGTGCGTGGACAATTTTGAAAACTCTCCTTGGGGCGATCGGCTTTTTTGTTACCACGCTTCTTTGGAAGAGTTTGTTGAAGAAATTGAGGACAAATACGACCTTATTATTTCCAATCCGCCGTTTTTTCAGTCCCCCTCTCCGCCACGGCGGATCTCCCCCGAGGGAGGAGAGCCCATAAATAATACATCAAGAGAATTGGCTCGGTTTAACGATGCGCTTCCTTTTGATGAATTGATTGAAAGTGCTTCCCAATTACTTTCCGATGAAGGGATTTTTGCGGTTATCATTCCGCGGATGGAAGAAGAAAATTTTATAAAAATGGCTTCAGAAGTAAATTTGTTTCCGAATAGAATCTGTAGGGTTCGTGGCAACGAGTTATCTGAGGAAAAACGGAGTATGCTTGAGTTTTCCTTTGAAAATACCTCGCCGAAAATAGAAAATCTTACTATTGAAATTTCACGCCATAATTATACCGAAGCGTATAAAAAACTAGTGGCGGAATTTTACCTGAAAATGTAGGTCTTTATGGTTGTGATTTCTACATTTGTATTCCTTTTAAATACTTATAGATGAAACCAGATTTATTCGAAGCTCCCGATTATTACAATCTTGACGAATTACTTTCAGACGAACACAAATTGGTACGCCAAGCCGCCCGTGATTGGGTAAAGCGCGACGTATCGCCCATTATAGAGGAATACGCCCAAAAAGCTGAATTTCCGGAACAAATAATCAGCGGCCTTGCTGAAATTGGTGCTTTTGGCCCGTATATTCCCGAGGAATATGGGGGGGCGGGGCTCGACCAAATTAGCTACGGATTGATTATGCAGGAAATTGAACGTGGCGATAGCGGCGTTCGCAGTACGGCTTCCGTGCAGTCTTCGCTGGTAATGTATCCTATTTACAAATACGGCACCGAGGAACAACGCAAAAAATACTTGCCAAAACTGGCCTCGGGCGAGTGGATGGGCTGTTTCGGCCTTACCGAGCCGGACCATGGAAGCAATCCGGGCGGGATGACCACCAACTTTAAGGACAAGGGCGACCACTATCTTTTAAATGGCGCCAAAATGTGGATCAGCAATGCTCCTTTTGCACAGGTTGCCGTAGTGTGGGCGAAAAACGAGGAAGGAAGAATACACGGTTTAATTGTGGAACGTGGGATGGAAGGTTTTTCAACTCCTGAAACACACAACAAATGGTCACTCCGTGCATCGGCAACGGGTGAACTTATTTTTGACAACGTAAAAGTGCCGAAGGAAAATTTACTTCCGAATAAATCAGGCTTGGGGGCGCCACTTGGGTGCCTTGATTCCGCACGATACGGAATCGCTTGGGGCGCCATTGGTGCAGCAATGGATTGTTATGATACGGCGCTTCGTTATTCCAAAGAGCGAATGCAATTTGGCAAGCCAATTGGCCAGTTCCAACTTCAGCAGAAAAAACTGGCCGAAATGATTACCGAGATTACCAAGGCCCAACTTTTAGCTTGGCGTTTGGGCGTTTTGCGAAATGATGGCAAGGCAACTTCCGCACAAATTTCAATGGCAAAGAGAAATAATGTTGAGATGGCAATTAACATAGCCAGAGAAGCAAGACAGATATTGGGTGGAATGGGCATTACTGGCGAGTACAGCATTATGCGCCACTCGATGAACCTGGAAAGCGTGATTACCTATGAGGGAACGCACGATATCCATTTATTAATTACTGGGCTTGATATTACTGGTTTAAATGCATTTCAATAAATGAAGAATATCCTAATAGCCCTTTTTGTTCTTTGCGGCATCCCAGGTTTTTCACAAGAAAAAGACATAAAGGATGTGAGCATTGACGGTATGTTGAATGAGACCCAGTTCAGCAGTGATAATCCGAAAATGATGGAGTTTGTTTGGTGGTTGCCTCGTGAATTTTGGGAAGCATCGTATGCACAAGACCCTACATCAAGTGAGGCCGATTACGAGGAACTGAATAAAATGTTTCAGGATTTTGAACTTTTCGGAATCATCCAAGGAGAAATTGGACACTTTGGAGGCATAACTTATTATACCAAAGATACCATCTTAAAAAACTTAAATATTCAATACAAGGGCGAAAATTTGATGGTTGTTTCCGAAGAGGAAATATCAGCAGATTTTTTAAATTTCCTTATGATAATGCAACCCATGCTCGGAAATATGTTAGGACAGATGGGCAATAATATTCACTTTGTACTTCTGAAAAGCATTCGGGGGAATGAGGTATTGCCTATAAATCCTTTAAAGTCAGATGAACTTACCATAAAGCTTGGCGATTTTGAAAAAGTTATAGACCTACCATTAAGCAGTCTATTGATGGAGAAAAAATGTCCAGAAGATGAAAAATTATATTCCGGAAAATGGACGTATTGCCCGATTCACGGAAAAAAATTGATTTCGAAATAAAAACCCAATCTTCTTAGAAAAAGCTTTCCAAATCTTGGAAAGCTTTTTTGTTTCTTCACTTTCCGTAAACTAATTACTAATTGTATATTTAAAGAAAGATTTAAGGAATGTCATCAAAATCCCGCATGTACCGCGCCTATAACACCGCCCGCCGGGTTTCTTTCAATGACGCTTCAAAATTTATAATTTTCAGCGACTGTCACCGTGGCGACAACAGCTTTGCGGATGATTTTGCCAACAACCGAAACATCTATTTCCACGCTTTACAGGATTACTATAAAAACGGTTTTACCTATTGCGAAATTGGTGATGGCGATGAGTTGTGGGAAAACCTATTTTTCAAGGATATTTTTGAAGCACATCAGAATGTGTATGAATTGATGAAACTCTTCTACGCGGAAAACAGACTTTACAGGTTGGTGGGAAACCACGACATGGTCTATATGAACCAAAAATTTGTTGAAAAAACGCTCTATACTTATTTTGATAAAATCACAGGAAAAGACGCACCACTTTTCCCCGGTATTAAATTTACCGAAGGCCTTATTTTGGAGCACGAAAAAACGGGACAGGAAATTTTTATGATGCACGGCCACCAAGCCGATTGGATGAATTATGTGGGCTGGAAATTCAACCGGTTTATGGTTCGGGCGCTGTGGCGACAACTTCAAATTTTCGGCATTGGCGATCCCACGAGTCCCGCAAAAAATTACAAGGAGCTCATAAAAGTTGAAAGACGGACCAAGCGCTGGATTGTGGAGAACAAAAATATTTTTACCATAATTGGCCATACGCACAGACCACGTTTTCCAGAGCCGGGAGATATTGCCTTTTTTAATGATGGCAGTTGCGTCCATCCGCGGAGCATAACCGGCTTGGAAATTGAAAACGGTGAAATATCACTCATAAAATGGCAGATTGCCACTACGGAAGATGGCATTTTAAAAGTGGTAAAAATGCTTTTGGAAGGTCCCCAAAAATTAATTGAATATAAAACTGAGTAGCTCTTTTTATCGTATTTTAAATTACACAGCATTGTTATGACACATCTAAAAATGACCATATTTCTACTCGCGCTTCTTTCCATTTCATGCGGGGTTTCCAAAACACAAAATATTTCCGAAGAAACGCCTTATAAATATCTTGCCCTTGGCGATAGTTACACCATTGGCGAAAGCGTTTGCGATGACTGTAATTATCCAAAGCAACTCACGGATAGTTTAAATAGAAGTTTAAAAGAAAAAACTTCAGTAAAGATAATTGCCAAGACAGGTTGGACCACTGCGGATCTGCTTGCCGCAATAGCCCGTGAAAAGCCTACAAAAGATTATGATTTGGTCACGTTGCTCATAGGTGTAAACAACCAATACCAAGGGAAGCCATTTTCGCTCTACGAAGAAGAATTTCCAAAATTGCTCGATATGGCCATAGCTTTCGCCAAAGGAAAAAAGGAAAATGTAATTGTACTATCCATTCCAGATTATGCCTTTACGCCATTCGGACAAAAATCTGGCAAGGCCGAAAAAATTACTTCGGAACTGAAAAAATATAATGCTTTCGCGGAAAAGATTGCGAGACAAAAAAACGTGCGGTTTACAAATATAACCCCTATAACGCAGCAAGGGTTGGAAAATCCAGCACTGGTCGCTTCAGATGGTTTGCACCCTTCCGAGGTTGCCTATAAAAAGTTTGTAGAAATGCTATTTAACAATGCCTTGAAAATACTCCGCTAAACTTCGGGCGCTAATTCTACCTCTAATCCGTCGAGTTCTTCCCTTATAAAAATCTGGCAACCCAAACGGCTGTTATCTCTTACGTTAAAAGCTTCGGAAAGCATCAAATCCTCATCATAGCTCATTTCGGGGAGCTCGTGATCGCTCAACACATAACATTGGCACGACGCACACATTGCCATACCTCCACATATACCAATGGTTCCTTCGGGAGCCAATTCGTAGGAACGGACAATCTCCATCAAATTCATATTCATATCCGTTGGAGCATCAACATTGTGTTTTACTCCTTCACGGTCAATGATTGTTATTTTGATGTCTTTCATAAAAAAGTCGATGAGTCGATGAGTTTAGTAGACCTAACAGGTTTCTGAAACCTGTTAGGTCTGGAGTGTTTTAATCAATAGATTTAATTACGGCTTTTGGCGCTTCCTTTTTACTACCGTCAAAACCTTCCACACCTCCAACCGTGGTATATTTCATTACATAACGCTTATCTGGAAAAATTCGCTGGTAGGCGCTTTGGCACATTAAGGTTGCCTCGTGGAAACCGCAAAGAATAAGTTTCAGCTTTCCCGGGTACGTATTTACGTCGCCGATGGCGTAGATTCCGGGGATGTTTGTTTGATAGTCTAAAGCATTGTTGACTTTAATCGCATTTTTTTCAATTTCAAAGCCCCAATCGGCTATGGGACCGAGTTTTGGTGACAATCCGAAAAGCGGAATAAAATGGTCGCATTCACGATTGAAAACCTCAGCTCCCTGTTTAATAACTACTTCTTCCAAACGATCTTTTCCCACCAAGCCAATTACTTCGGCAGGGGTTATCAATTCAATCTTTCCGAGGTTCTTTAATTCCTGTACTTTTTCCACACTGTCCAAAGCGCCGCGGAATTCATTCCTGCGATGCACAAGCGTGACGCTTTTAGCAACATCTGTTAAAAAAATGCTCCAATCCAAGGCCGAATCACCCCCTCCGGAAATAACTACATTTTTATTTCGATATAATTCAGGATCGCGGATGATGTATTCCACTCCTTTATCTTCAAAGTCTGAAAGATTGGTAATTGGAGGTTTTCGTGGCTCAAAACTTCCCAATCCACCTGCAATCGCAACAATTGGGGCATGATGTTTTGTACCTTTATCTGTAGTAACTATGAAAGTGCCATCTTCCATTTTTTCAATTGTATCTGCACGTTCACCGAGGGTAAAACCAGGCTGAAATGGTTCAATCTGCTTCATCAGGTTTCGCACCAAATCACCTGCCAAAACTTCTGGAAAACCGGGAATATCGTAAATGGGTTTTTTGGGATATATTTCGGCACACTGCCCGCCTGCTTGCGGGAGCGCATCGATTAAATGGCATTTCAACTTTAGTAATCCTGCTTCAAAAACGGCGAAAAGACCCGTAGGTCCCGCACCGATTATAAGAATATCTGTTTTAATCATGAAAGACTATTTCTTTATTGAGTTCAAAAATAGTTTTGAAATTGGGGTTATAAAATGACCGTTGTCACTATTGTGAAATGCTAACAACTCTTTCAATTTGTGGGGCGTATTTCTTAATGGTCATCTCCACGCCGCTCTTAAGGGTCATTTGGTTCACCGAACAGCCCACGCAAGCACCTTGCAACTGAACATTTACTATTTTATCATCCTCAATTGAAACAAGGGAAATATCGCCACCGTCATTCTGCAAAAACGGACGGATCTCATCCAATGCCTGCTCTACCTTAGTTGTAAGTTCCTGCGTTGTCATATTATTTTTTTACGGCGCTGCAACCTGCCATTGTTGTAATTTTAATTGCTTCGGTTGGTGGAAGGTTCTCGTTTCTGCGCACGGTTTCCTCCACCACATTCCTCGTGATTTCCTCAAAGGCTTCCTCAATGGGGGTTGCGGTCTGCAATGCTGCCGGTCTACCCGCATCGCCTGCTTCGCGAATGCTTTGCACTAAAGGCACTTCACCTAAAAATGGCACTTCCAAATCTGCGGCCAAATGTTTGGCGCCCTCTTTCCCAAAGATATAGTATTTATTTTCGGGAAGTTCACCAGGTGTGAAGTAAGACATATTTTCAATGATACCCAAAACGGGAACATCAATATTTTCTTGGCGGAACATCGCCACTCCCTTTCGAGCATCGGCCAAGGCCACGTTTTGTGGCGTACTAACCACGACCGCACCCGTAATTGGCAACGATTGCATAATGCTCAAGTGAATGTCTCCCGTTCCCGGCGGAAGGTCTATCAGCATAAAATCGAGCTCGCCCCAAGCGGCGTCAAAAATAAGTTGGTTCAATGCCTTTGCGGCCATCGGGCCACGCCATATAACGGCTTGGTCGGGTTGGGTAAAAAAGCCTATGGAGAGAATTTTTATTCCATAGTTTTCTACGGGTTTCATCTTGCTCTTGCCGCCCACATTTACCGAAAGTGGCTTTTCCATTGCCACATCAAACATAATCGGGATGGAAGGTCCGTAAATATCTGCGTCCAAAATACCGACCTTGAAGCCCATTTTTGAAAGCGTTACCGCCAAATTTGCCGCAACCGTAGATTTGCCCACGCCACCCTTTCCGGATGCTACGGCAATTATATTTTTGATACCCGGAATGGGTTTTCCTTTTATTAAGTTGGGATTTTGCGGTTTTGCAGGTGCCTCGACCTTTATATTTACCTGTACTTTGGCATTGGCATCCACTTTTTCGTGAATGGTTTTAATAATATCTGCCTCCGCACGTTTTTTAATGTGAAGTGCCGGTGTGGAAAGTTTCAAGTCCACGATAATTTCATCTGCAAAGGTTACCACATTTTGCACGGCACCACTCTCTACCATATTTTTTCCTTCCCCAGAAACTGTAATCGTTTCAAGGGCTTTCAGGATATCTTGTTTTGAAATGCTCATTTTTTATTACAATATTTAGATTCATTCTAAAGTGCAAATATACTAAAATAAGTTGGCAGTATTCAGTAGCGGAACGCAGTAAGTTTTATGGAAAATGATTTCCTATTATTTGTAAATTTTTCAAAAATTAGGAAATATTCAAAACGTAAAAATTCTGACTATTTAATCCCTTCTTCTCTCAAATTATTAGGCGTGGTTGGAATTTGGAGTTTTAAATTTGAAAATTCTAATCAAAGTTCCTTCATCGGGTCCCAAAAAAGAGTCTCAAAATTTTGGATTTTATTATCAACAACCTCAATGCCCTCGCTTTCCAAAAGCTGCTGCATCAGGTTTGTTCCCTGAAAATGGTGCTTGCCGGTTAATAAGCCGTTTCGGTTTACCACCCTGTGGGCGGGAACCTCCTTTTTATTGCTTCCGTTCAGGGCCCAACCTACCATTCTGGCGCTGCCGGCTGCCCCCAGATAGTTTGCGATTGCACCGTAGGATGTTACTCTTCCGTAAGGGATTAATTTTGCCACTTGATAGACTTTCTCAAAAAAACCTTCATTCGCCATTTTATATTTCCCTTAAAATTTTAATGAAAGTAATTATCGAAATTAGGGCAGTTATTATTCCAATTACATAATTCATATTCAACTTCAACTTTGGTGCATGTTCCTTTGGCCTAAAAAATTGGACGTACAATGCGAGGCTCGAGTAGGTGCCAATGCCCGATGCCACTACCGCGAAAAAAAGCTCGGGCTCGGTAAATGAAAATGCGCCAAAGGCAGCAAAGGTTATGCTCAGGTACATCCAATACGGCAACGGGAGCAGATTGAGCATGGCGATAAACATTCCTAAAAAGAATCTATTTTTTTTTGAATTTTCGCCGTGATCGCGAATTTCGCGCCGTGTGTCCTTAGCAATGAAGATAAAATATATGGTAAGGCTTATAAAAATGCCCAAGGCCACTTTTTGTAGCATGCTTACTATTTCGGGGTGCTTCCCAATATAACGCGCAAAGAGCAGTGCGATGTAGGTTTGGAGCATCACGATAATACACACCCCAATGGAAAACAAAAGGCCCCGCTTTCGGCCTTCCCTCATACTTATCTTGGCAGCATACATATTGATTAAACCCGGGGGCAGCACTCCAATAAATGACCCAAAAAAACCAACAAGTAAATTGTAAATTATTGCCATTTAGGGCCGTTGTTTTTTGTGAATATACTGAATTTTCAACTAACGGAACTTAAACCGAATGTAAGTTATCTTTTTTCCCATTTCCAAATATTGCCGTTCATAAAAGGTTTGGATATTCGTTACGGCATCTGGAGCGCCTTGGCTTCCATATACGTCGTGATGGGCATATTCTATTTCTTCATCCAAGCCGTGCAATAGCCCCAGCGTGTAGCCATGCATAAACTCGCTGTCGGTTTTTAGATGAACAACGCCATCGGGCTTCAATATTTTTCTGTATTTCTGAAGAAAATCTTCGTTCGTCAACCTATGCTTGGTGCGTTTGTATTTTATCTGTGGGTCGGGGAAGGTTATCCAGATTTCATCTACTTCGTTTTCCTCAAAAATGTTGTCCACGAGTTCAATCTGGGTTCTTAAAAAACCTACGTTCTTCAGGTTTTCTTCCAATGCGATTTTTGCTCCACGCCAAAAGCGCGCACCCTTTATGTCTATTCCCAAAAAGTTTACTTCGGGATGTGCCTTGGCAAGATTTACGGAGTATTCGCCCTTGCCGCAGCCCAATTCCAAAACCAAGGGGTTTTCGTTTTTGAAGAATTCCTTTCGCCAGTTTCCCTTTAATTTCAGCGAATCGTCCAGCACTTCCTCGCGCGAGGGTTGCACTACATTTGCAAAAGTTTCGTTCTCCTTAAAGCGTCTCAGTTTGTTTTTACTTCCCAAAGTTTAAAATTTTCGGTAAAATTAAGGAAATATAACACCGCTGCAATTATTGCTACCTTTGTTTTTATGCCAAAAAAGAAGACCATACTGGTTGCGCCGCTCAATTGGGGCTTGGGCCATGCCACCCGTTGCATCCCTATAATCCGCGCCCTTTTGGACTATAATTTCAAGGTACTGATAGCTTCCGATGGAGCGGCGCTGCTATTGCTCCAAAAGGAATTTCCCGAACTGGAAACCGTAGAATTGCCTTCATACAATATTACGTATCCAAAAAAGGGAAGCCATTTTAAATGGAAGCTTCTTTTAAAACTGCCTCAGCTAAGAAAAACGATGAATTCTGAAAAGAAAATCATTCGCCAAATGGTTGCTACCGGAAAAATTCACGGCATAATCAGCGATAACCGTTTGGGGGTAAGGAATAAAGCCGTTCCTTCGGTTTACATTACGCACCAACTTAATGTTTTAACGGGCAGCACTAGCTTTTTCAGCAGCGCGATGCATCAAAAAATTATTAAAAAATTTGACGTGTGCTGGGTGCCCGATGTGGATGATGTGGTTATGAACCTCAGCGGAAAACTGGGCCACTTAAAAAAAACGCCGTTTCCTATTAAATATATAGGTATTCTGGGCCGAATGGAAAAAAAGGAGCTTCCCAAAACCATAGATATCCTGCTCCTGCTTTCAGGCCCTGAACCTCAACGTACGCTTTTTGAGGAAAAACTGAAATATGCCTTTAAAAAAAGTAATAAGAAAATTTTATTGGTTCGTGGTCTGGTTGAAAAGGAACAGCACTGGGACAATTCTAAAAACATAAAAACGGTGAATTTTCTGCAGCGCGCCGAATTGGAAGAGGTTATCAATAAAAGTGAAATGGTGATTTGCCGTTCGGGCTACACTTCAATAATGGATTTAACCCTATTAGAAAAAAACGTATTCTTCGTTCCCACCCCCGGCCAATACGAACAGGAATATTTGGCAAAACGACTCAAAAATTTAGGAATCGTCCCATACTGCAAACAAGAAAAGTTTAAACCGAAAAAGTTAAACAAAGTCGCGGTTTACAAAGGGCTAAAAAGCTTAGCGCAGGAACCCGTGGATTTTTCGGAATTATTTTCCCTTTTCGAGCGTGAATGAAAACTCGGAGCCAATGCCCAGCTGGCTTTCTACATATATTTTTTCGTTGTGGGCCTCTACGATGTGTTTCACAATAGAAAGCCCCAAACCGCTGCCGCCCTCTTTACGCGAGCCGCTTTTGTCCACACGGTAAAAACGCTCAAAAATTCGCGGCAGATTCTCTTTTGAAATGCCCTCGCCATTATCTGTTACGCGTATCAGGACCTTATTCTTCGCAAGACTTTCAACACCCACTTCGGTGGTTCCGTCCTGCTTGCCGTATTTTAGGGAATTCACGATAAGGTTTGTAAGCACCTGCTCTATCCGTTCCTTATCGGCATTCACCAGTATCTCGCCTACATATTCCTTATCAAAGACGAGCGAAATATTCTTCTTTGCCGCTTTCATTTCAAGCAAGTCGAAAATATTTTGGATCAATAGCAAAATGTTGAAATTTTCCTTGTTCAGGATTAAGCCGCCCACCTCCAATTTAGCAATCATATCCAATTCCTTCACGATATAAATTAGGCGTTCCACACCTTTATTGGCCCGGCGCAGGTATTCTTTCCGCACTTTTTTATCTTTCATGGCGCCGTCCAGTAGCGTGAGGATATAGCTCTGTACAGTGAACAACGGCGTTTTGAGCTCGTGCGAAATATTTCCCATAAATTCCTTTCGGTAGTTTTCGCGGATGTTTAGGGTTTCTATCTCCAGTTTCTTGTTCTGCGCAAAGCGTTCCACCTCTCGGGTCAATTCCTCCATATTTGTAGTTACGGACGGTTTTGGGATTATCTTTTCGTCCAGTATCCGCACGTCTTCGTATATTTTTTTTATGCGGGAATAGATGAATTTTTCAATTCGATATTGAATCAGTAAAAAACAAATCGCGAAAAGAAAGAGAAAGAATATGAATAGCCAAAGAATAACAATATCAGCAACCGAATACATAAAAATGCCCACGGCCACGGTCGTGGATGCGGCAATGAGCAAGGCGGTGGACGCTGCGAAACTGTATTTCTTTGAAAATTTCATCGTGATTTAAACTACAAATTTATAACCCACTCCCTTTACGGTCTTAAATCGATCGTCGCCTATTTTTTCGCGCAGCTTTCTAATATGTACGTCGATGGTGCGGCCGCCAACTATTACTTCATTTCCCCAAATGGAATCCAAAATATCCTCGCGTTTAAAGACCTTTCCCGGTTTTGAAGCAAGCAATGCCAAGAGTTCAAATTCCTTTCTCGGTAGGACCATTTCCTTTTTGCCCAGCATAATTTTATATTCCTCGCGGTTTATCGTTAGGTCGCCAAGCTTTATTTTTTCATCTCCCGCTTCTTCCTTAAACCTGCGCAACAAAGCTTTCACTTTGCTCACCAACACCTTTGGCTTGATGGGTTTTGTAATATAGTCGTCAGCGCCAGCTTCAAAACCGGCCATTTGGGAGTAGTCCTCGCCGCGAGCCGTTAAAAAGGTAATTACGGTTTCGGAAAGTTCGGGGATCTTCCTGATTTTTTCGCAAGCCTCTATGCCGTCCATTTTAGGCATCATCACATCCATGATGATTAATTGGGGCTTTACATTTTTGGCTTGTTCTATTGCTTCCAGTCCGTTTTCGGCGGTTTCAACTTTATAGCCTTCAGAATTTAGGTTGTAACGTATTATCTCAAGGATATCCGGCTCATCATCGACCAATAAAATTGTAATGTCCTTTTTTTTCATCTGGTTTTTATGTTTAAAAAAGTAAAAATTTCTGATTGCCCATCTTTGCGCTGTCTTACTATTTAAGGACGCTCACATATTTTTTAACGTTTTCAAAGATACTATTATTTACCGTGGCTATAGTTTAGCACGCTTATTGTTAACCATTGCATAACGTTTTGATAATATATCTCTTTAGGAAATTTTAATGCGAGGTTATCATTTCGTTAAATTAAGAATTTGATTTAAAATCAATTCTTTAAACCTAAAACATTTATTTATCTTTGTACAATAATTATTAAAATAACTGAAATGAAAAAAATTACTTTATTGGCGGCTCTTTTTGTGGGCGCCGTTTCTTTTGCGCAAATTGCGGGAACCAGTTTTGAGGAGCCAGAGGCGTTCCCCGGAAAGTATACCGATACCGGTGACCCGAACGTAGCGCACGATTTAATAAACAACAGTGGAGAGCCCTTGGTGAATTTTACCACTACAGGTGGCGAAATGGGCTTTAATGCTTCATACGTGCCTTACGATACCCCGGATGTAGGTCTTACAGATGGTGATTTTGTGGGCGTTACCGATTTCACGCCTTCTCCAACAGTAGTTTTTACTGACGGCGATAAGGGTTACCAAATGAACGACATTGACGGCAATATGATTGTTGAATTTGATCAAGTAAATTTAACCGCGGTTCCGAACCCAACTATTTCTTTGGATTTTCTTTTGTCTATTAATAGTACTCCTGCAAACGGAAACTACGAAGGCGATGGTACTTCTAACGAATCGGGATCTGACAGATTGCGTATTTATGTAAGAGACATTACCAACAGTACGGAGATTGATCTATTCAATTCAACGGGGTCTGATCTTGATGATTTTGTACCTTTTGATTCTGGAAGTGGGGAGTACCAATTGCAATGGCAAACCGCTACGGAAAATCTTCCAAGTAGCCTTGTACAGCTTGTTATTGAAGGAAGAACCAATGCTAGTGCCGAGTCCTTTTGGTTTGACAATATAGTTATTGATGGTACCATTGGGGTAAACGATCGCACAGCCGATCAATTCTCCATATACCCCAACCCAACAAGCAAAGGTTTCGTAAACATTACTTCTAAAGTAGCCGGTGCCAAGAGCGTTGCTATCTTTGATGTACTTGGTAAGCAAGTTGTAAATACTACGCTTATGGGCGACAGATTGGACATTTCAAAATTGAACAGCGGTGTTTATATCGTGAAAATTGAGCAAGGAAAGACTTCAACTACCAAAAAATTGGTTGTTAAGTAATCCTGCCTTTTAAATATTTTTAGAGCTCCTGTTTCGGCAGGAGCTTTTTTATTTACCTACTTTTGAAAAGATTTTTTTGATTGGTAATTATGCTCGAAAAGGAAATTTTTAACATCAAATCCGAAGCGGAATTGCAGCGACTTGCTATTGAAGTGTTCCGTTTCCAGTATGGAAATGTTCGCGTTTATCGCAATTTCTGCGACCTGTTGAATACGAAAATTTCCGAGGTAAAAACAATTGCGGACATACCCTTTTTACCCATTCAATTTTTTAAAAGCCATAAGATACTTGCCGAAAATAGTTTAGAGGAAACGGTCTTTACCAGTAGTGGCACAACCGGCAGTATAAACAGCAGGCACTACGTTTCCGACATAGGATTATACGAAACCAGTTTTTTGAAAGCTTTTGAAAGCAACTACGGCAAAACCGAAAATTTTGCAATCCTCGCATTGCTCCCTTCCTATTTGGAGCGCGAAGGGTCGTCACTTATTTATATGGTTGAAAAGCTGATTGAAAAAAGCAACAACCCCCACAGTGGCTTTTATTTATATGAAATGGACGCGCTCATTGAAAAGCTGGACGTTTTGGAAAAAAGCGGGCAAAAAACCTTACTTATAGGAGTGTCTTATGCCCTGCTCGATTTAATTGAAAAAAGAAAATTTCAGCTGAAAAACACCATTGTGATGGAAACCGGCGGCATGAAAGGCCGAAGAAGGGAGATGATAAAGGAGGAACTGCACGGAATTTTAAAAGAAGGTTTTGGTGTAGCCAAAATACACAGCGAATATGGAATGACCGAACTCCTTTCGCAAGCCTATTCCAATGGGGATGGAATCTTTAATTGCCCGCCTTGGATGAAAATCATGACCCGCGATACGGAAGACGCGCTCGCCTATACCATGGGCAGGACGGGGGGCATAAACGTTATCGATTTGGCCAACCTTTATTCCTGCACCTTCGTTGCGACGCAGGATTTGGGAAAAACATTTCCCGATGGCTCCTTTGAGGTTTTGGGGCGGTTTGACAGCAGCGACATCAGAGGGTGCAATCTCATGGTTTTTTAAACAAATATTTAACACAGTTGGCTGAAATTCAGCGTAAGTATTTGTGTAATCCCACGACCAAACCATTGTGAAAAACTGATGATTTTTCATAATTTGGTTGGTTAGTTAATTGAGAAATCCCCGTGCAAGCTTTGCCGGGGATTTTTTTTATTCAAAAGATTTTCAACTAAACGGCCTTTATAATAAAGTAATTCTTCTTTCCGCGCTGCAACAATACGAACTGTCCGTTAATCAAATCACTTTCAGAAACCGTGAAGTTCTCTTGTACTTTTTCCTTATTTACCGAAATTGAATTTTCCTTCAAAGCACGACGGGCCTCACTGTTTGATTTTAAAAATCCAGTCTTTTCAGATAAAGCGTCAATAATATCAATTCCACTTTTAAGTTCCTCTTTTGAAATTTCGGCCTGCGGCACGCCTTCAAAAACATCGAGAAAGGTTTTTTCGTCCAGCGTTTTTAAATCTTCGGAAGTAGAATTTCCAAATAATATCTCGGATGCTTTTACGGCTTTCTCAAATTCTTCGGCACTGTGTACCGTGGTGGTTACTTCCTGCGCCAAGCGTTTTTGAAGCAGGCGCATGTGCGGCGCCTCTCTATGCGCAATAATTAAATCGTCGATGGTTTCTTTATCCAAAAACGTAAAAATCTTGATGTATTTTTCGGCATCCTCGTCAGTTGAGTTCAGCCAGTATTGGTAAAATTTATAGGGTGAAGTTTTACTCGCATCCAGCCATACGTTTCCGCCCTCACTTTTCCCAAACTTGCTGCCGTCACTTTTTGTAATCAGCGGGCACGTTAAGGCATAGCCTTTTGTGCCGTCCATTCTTCGTAGAAGTTCCGTGCCGGTGGTAATATTTCCCCATTGATCGCTACCGCCCATTTGAAGGGTGCAGTTTAGGTTTCTGTTTAAGTGGACAAAGTCGTAGCCTTGAATCAATTGGTACGTAAATTCCGTGAATGAGAGCCCGTCGGCACTCTCGCCGCTCAACCTTGTTTTTACCGAATCCTTGGCCATCATATAATTTACGGTTATGTGCTTCCCTACATTTCGAATAAAATCCAGAAACGAAAATTCCTTGATCCAATCATAATTATTTACCAGCACGGCCTGGTTTTCGGCACCGGAGGAAAAATCCAAAAATTGGGAAAGTTGGTTTTTTACACATTCCTGATTATGGCGCAGGGTGGCTTCGTCCAGTAGATTTCTTTCACTATTTTTCATGGACGGATCGCCGATCATTCCCGTGGCCCCGCCAACCAATGCCACCGGCTTGTGGCCGGAGCGCTGATAGAACGACAAAAGCATTATAGGCACCAAATTGCCGATGTGAAGCGAATCTGCCGTAGGGTCAAACCCCACATAGGCCGACCGCATGGTTTCCATAAGGTGTGCTTCGGTATCGGGCATCACATCGTGTATCATGCCGCGCCATTGTAGTTCTTCAACGAAATTTTTCAGCTTCATTTTTATAAAATTTCTGCAAAGATAGGGTTCTCATTTCAGATTGAGGAATTCAAAATTCAAAATTCAAGGTTTAGGATTGAGGCTTCTTTAGGTGTTTATCGAGTATTCAAAATTATTTATCGGGTCTCTACCCGTTTTCAGTCTCGATTTCGTTACGATAGCTATCGGAATCGATTTCAAAAAGATTATTTTCGCTGTATGATATTAGTAACCGGCGGCACAGGCATGGTAGGTTCGCACCTATTGTATTTTCTGTTGAAGGAAAACGGGAATGTGCGCGCTATTCACAGAAAGGATAGCGACGTAGCTGCCGTAAAGAAAGTTTTTGCGCTTTACACTGCGGAAGTGGATCCACTCTATAACAAGATAGAATGGGTAGAAGCAAATATTACCGATATTCCCGCCCTTACGGAAGCTTTTAAGGGAATTACGGAAGTTTACCACTGTGCGGCATTTATAAATTTTGACCCTTCAAAATACAAAATACTCAAAAAGGCCAATGTGGAAGGCACGGCGAATGTGGTGAACCTCTGCTTGGCGAATTCCATAAAAAAAATCTGTTATGTGAGTTCTGTTGCCACTTTGGGCAGCAATTTGAAGAGCGAATTAATTTCCGAAGAAACGCCGTGGAATGCAGACGAAAAAAATAATGTTTACGCCATTACTAAGTACGGCGCCGAAATGGAGGTTTGGCGCGGCACCCAGGAAGGACTGGATGCCGTAATCGTAAATCCGGGTATCATTCTCGGCACATCCCCGGATGGAGGCGGCAGTGGAGTAATTATTTCACTGGGCAAAAGCGGTATTCCTTTTTATCCCTCGGGAGCTATGGGCATTGTGGACGTGGTGGATGTAGCAAAAGCTATGGTGCAGTTGATGCGTTCTAATATAAAAAACGAACAATTTGTTTTAGTGGGAGAAAATTTGAGCTATAAGGAATTGCTTTCCAAATTGGCGCCCTTATTCGGAAAGAAGCCCCCAACCAAAAAACTGCCAAAGCAACTGATGTATTTTTTAAGCGGTATGGATTGGCTCTCCAATAAACTTTTCGGCACAAAAAGAAGACTTGTAAGGGCCACGGTACGCTCTATGTTTACGAAATCCAGATACGATTCCCAAAAAATAAAAAATGCAATTGGTTTTCAATTTACACCTACGGAACAAACCCTTAAACGCATTGCGAAAGAAAACAAAACACCTTAGATTAAACTATCCCTTTTAGGTTCAGCAATTGTCCTTTCTTTATTCTGCTGTGATTCTACACTATCGTTACGCTTTCTGTCCAGATCGCGTATGCTATCCAATTTTTTCTCCATTGCAACCAGTCTGGCCTCGACTTTTTGAAAAATATCCAGATACATATTTATATCTGCAGCATAATAATCATTGCTTTTTGCGAATTGGACGCTGTCCACTTCAAATTTTTTGAAAATCAACGAATCTACCTGGATTCCCTTGTCAATAATAGCCTGATTGTTTACGCTGCGGGCGGCGTTTGCCAGATAGGCCTCGGTAAGCACATCTACCATCTTTTCTTTGGAAATAAGATTTTTTGGCTTCTCCGGCCGCTCTACATTTTGGCAGCCTAAAATGCTTAGAATCAATACAAAGATGGGAACCCAATGTTTCATTATCTGTTAAAGGTAAGGCGTTCGGGATTGCTTTTATTCGGAAATTTTGAATTTTCATAAACCACTACTCCGTTCACCAAGGTATGCGTAACCCGCGATTTGAAGATGGTTCCCTCAAATGGCGACCAACCGCATTTGTAAAGCAGGTTTTCCTTTTTAACGGTCCAGGGAGAATTGAGGTCGACCAAAACCAAGTCTGCCTTGTACCCTTTGCGGATATATCCACGTTCCTTTATCTGAAAGAGGATTGCAGGGTTGTGTGCAAATTTTTCAACTATTTTTTCCAAAGAAATTTTTCCCTTGTGGTGCATTTCCAAAAGAGCTACCAGTGCATGCTGCACCAACGGTCCACCCGAGGGGGCATTTAGATATTTATTGTTCTTCTCTTCCAGGGTATGCGGCGCGTGGTCGGTAGCTATCACGTCTATTCGGTCGTCCAGCAACGCTTTTAGCAACCCGTCCCTGTCTTTTTCGGTTTTTACCGCGGGGTTCCATTTTATTTTGGTGCCCTTTGTTTTGTAATCTTCTTCGGTGAACCACAAATGGTGAATACACACTTCGGCAGTAATTTTCTTTTCCGCCAGCGGTTTTTTATTGCTGAAAAGATGCGTTTCCTTTTCCGTGGAAAGATGAAAAACGTGGAGTCGTGCCCCTGTTTTTTGGGCCAGTTTTATAGCATTTGACGATGAAATATAACATGCCTCCTCGCTCCGAATTTTTGGGTGGAGTTCTATTGGAATGTCCTCGCCATATTCCGATTTATATTTTTCAAGATTGTTTTTTATAGTTGTTTCATCCTCGCAGTGTGCGGAAATGAGCAATTTGGTTTTGCTGAAAATTTCTTCCAAAATTTTTGGATTGTCCACCAACATATTTCCTGTGGAAGAGCCCAAAAACAGTTTTAATCCCGCTACTTTTTGGGGATCTACTTTTAAAATTTCATCCAAATTATCATTGGTCCCGCCAAACATAAAGGAATAATTGGCCCACGAAGTTTTGGCGGCAATATCAAATTTTTCTTCCAGCAATTCAATGGTCGTGGCCTGCGGCACGGTGTTCGGCATCTCGATAAAAGAAGTAATCCCCCCCGCCACGGCAGCTTTCGATTCGGTTTCAATAGTGGCTTTGTGGGTCAGTCCCGGCTCGCGAAAATGAACTTGGTCGTCAATCATTCCCGGCAGCAGATAGCTTCCATCGGCATCAATCACCTTGGTATCGGCAGATTTTGCACTAATGGTTTCGGAAATTTCGGCAATACGACCATCCTGCACCAGCACATCGCCCTTTATGATTTTACCTTCGTTTACAATATTTGCGTTTTTAATTAAAACTGCTTTCATTTGGTTTTTATATGCTTCTTTTAAAGACAATTCAGAACATTTTAATCAATGTTCCCCGCTTTATAAAAAATTAGTGAAAAGATGTTTTATTAAATCTTTTCTTATTAAATACACTTTTAAATTTCATTGCAATTACTCCAAAAATAGCTTCGGAAATAATGCCCGAACTCATTTTTGACTCGCCTTTGGTACGGTCGGTAAAAATTACCGGCACTTCCTTTATCTTGAATTTGCTCAAGTAGGCCTTAAATTTCATTTCAATCTGAAATGCGTAGCCCACAAAACGAATGTTGTCCAAGTTTATTTTCTCCAGCACGCGTCTTCGGTAACAAATAAATCCGGCGGTGGTATCGTAAATATCGATTCCCATTACAAACTGCACATATTTTGAAGCCAACCACGACATCAGCACGCGGCTCATAGGCCAGTTTACCACATTTACGCCCTTCACGTAACGCGAGCCTATGGCTACATCGTTCCCTTCTTTGTGGCAGGCGTTGAAAAGCCTTATCAGGTCGTTGGGGTTGTGTGAAAAATCGGCGTCCATTTCAAAAATGTAGTCGTAGCCGTGCTGCAATGCCCACTTAAATCCTGCTATATAGGCCGTTCCCAGACCGGTTTTTTCGGCTCTTTTCAGCAAAAAAAGTTTTTCGGGATAGGTTTTGAAATTTTCCTCAACCACAGTCGCCGTGCCGTCCGGCGAATTGTCGTCCACCACCAAAACGTGAAATTCACGCTGTAATGAAAAAACCGTACGCAGCAGCCGCTCTATATTTTCAATTTCATTGTAGGTTGGCACCACCACTACCGCCTTGGACATACTGCAATTTTAGCGCAAATGTACCGTTTTTTGAAGAAATAAATGTGAAGTAAATTCTAATTGAGTCCTAAAAAAGGAAAATTATTTTACAGTACCTTTACCGGAAAAATTGAAGGTGGATTTCAGCGAAAGACTTATTGCGCCTACTGACTTTGCAACCTATTTGTTGGCGGCATGCTTCATTCTCTATGCCCTGGCCAAATATTTTTACCCCAAACGCTTCCACGAATTTTCCATGTTGCCCATTACCAATCAGTACTTTTTTGTTCACGGCAAAAATGACGAATTGAACCATCCTTTTAACATCATGCTGTTCGCGGCACAGATACTATGCGTTTCCATTTTTGTCTTTTTGCTTTTTAAGGTTTTTAACCCTTCGGAAATAGAAAGCAATGAATGGTTGTTTCTTCAAATTTGTACGGCCTACAGTGTTTTTGTACTGATAAAATTTTCTTTGGAAAAAATTGTCGCAAATATTTTTTCGATGGATGCCCTTATCAACAATTATCTGTACCAAAAATTGAGTTATCGCAACTTTTTGGGAATTTTGTTCTTTGCGGGCAATCTTTTTTTCCTGTACGTATATCCGCCCACCGCAACAGGCTTGCTCATTTTTGGCGGATGTTTGTTGGCCCTAAACGCTATTGCGCTGCTTTACAGCTACAAGAAAAACGGAAAATTGATATTAGGCAATTTCTTCTATTTTATTTTGTATCTTTGCGCACTTGAAATTTCCCCTTATATTATTCTTTATAAAAGCTTTGTATAAGGTATATTATTCTAAAAAAATCAGGACTATCTATGAAAGTGAAAACTATTTTGGTTTCCCAGCCCGAGCCTAAAATTGAAAACTCTCCTTATTTCGATTTGATCGAAAAACAAAAGGTAAAAATAGATTTTCGGCCTTTCATACACGTAGAAGGCGTATCTGGTAAAGATGTCCGGGCCCAAAAGGTTGATCTCAATAAATATACTGCTATAATTCTTACAAGCCGAAACTCTGTGGACCATTATTTCAGAATCGCAGAAGAGCTGCGTTTTAAGGTGCCGGACACTATGAAGTATTTCTGCTTGAGCGAGGCTGTAGCCTACTACCTTCAAAAATATGTGGTTTACAGAAAGCGCAAGATTTATGTGGGGAAAAGGACTTTTTCTGAACTTGCGCCACTTATAAAAAAATATAAAAACGAGAAATTCCTACTTCCCTCTTCTGATAAATTGAAGCCTGAAGTTCCCGAAGTACTCAACGAACTGAAGGTGGATTGGAAAGAAGCTACTTTTTACAAAACCGTAATCAGCGATCTTTCAGATCTGCGCGATGTGTATTATGATATTTTGGTGTTTTTCAGCCCCAGTGGAATACAGTCGCTTTTGGAAAACTTTCCAGATTTCAAACAGAACGAAACGCGCATCGCGGTTTTTGGAAATACTACCGTAAAAGCCGCCACCGAGGTAGGCCTGCGTGTAGATATACAAGCCCCAACCCCCGAGACACCGTCTATGACGATGGCTTTGGAAAAGTACATTAAAGAGGTTAACAACAAAAAATAAGCTCGATTTAATTGCAATAAAAAAAGGCTTGCCGCACTGGCAAGCCTTTTTGTTTTAAGCTATTTTGATTTTAAGCCGAAGCGGGAGCCCCTGAAAGGATTTCTTCATTGGCATAGGACTCAAACTTGGTGAAATTCTCTTTAAACGAATTCGCCAATTCCTTGGCTTGAATGTCGTAGGCCTTTTTGTTTTTCCACGTTTCCTTTGGGTTTAATATTTCCGAAGGAACGTTGGGGCAAGATTTAGGCATCATCAAATTGAAAATAGGGTGCTTTTCAAATTCCACATCCTTCAACTTTCCTTCCAACGCAGCAGCAATCATTGCTCTTGTGTATTTCAGTTTCATTCTGCTACCTACGCCGTATGGCCCTCCGGTCCAACCGGTATTGATCAACCAAACATTCACGCCGGAATCTTTCATCTTTTTGCTCAACATTTCAGCATATTCCGTAGGGTGAAGCGGCATAAACGGCGCTCCAAAACACGCGGAAAAGTTTGGGGTCGGCTCGTTGATTCCTTCTTCCGTACCCGCAACTTTAGCCGTATAACCACTTATGAAATGGTAAGCAGCCTGCCCCGGAGTAAGTTTTGAAATGGGAGGCAAAACGCCAAAGGCATCTGCCGTCAAAAAGAAAATATTCTTCGGATTGTAGCCAATGGAAGGCACTTGGATGTTCTTTATGTGATAGATAGGATAACTTACCCTTGTATTTTGCGTGATGGAAGTATCGGCAAAGTCAACTTCGCCATTTTCGTCCATCACTACATTTTCCAACAATGCTCCAGGTTTTATTGCATTGTAAATGTCTGGTTCCTGTTCTTCGGTCAAGTTTATAACCTTTGCGTAGCAACCGCCTTCAAAGTTGAAGATTTTATTATCCTCAGTCCAGCCGTGTTCGTCATCG
The DNA here is from genome assembly GCF_000952855.1 of Aequorivita vladivostokensis. GTDB lineage: Bacteria > Bacteroidota > Bacteroidia > Flavobacteriales > Flavobacteriaceae > Aequorivita > Aequorivita vladivostokensis. The sequence continues at coordinate 40,129 of NZ_JSVU01000009.1, forward strand.
CCAATCAATTTACGGTCTGGATCTGCGGATAGCGTTGTCTTTCCCGTTCCGGAAAGACCGAAGAAAATAGCGGTCTCGCCATCGTCGCCAACGTTTGCCGAGCAGTGCATTGGCATCGTATTTTTATCAACCGGAAGTATGAAATTAAGCGCAGAAAATATACCTTTTTTAATTTCGCCAGTATAACCGGTACCGCCAATTAAGGCAATTTTTCGGGTAAAGTTCAGGATAGCGAAGTTATGCTGGCGCGTTCCGTCAACTTCAGGATCGGCTGTAAATCCCGGGGCATTTACAATAAGCCATTCTGGGTCAAAAGACGCCAATTCCTCTGCCGTAGGGCGAAGGAACATGTTGTGGGCAAACATATTGGACCACGGCGTTTCATTGATAACACGTATGTTCAATTTGTATTCCTCGTCGGCGCAGGCATAACTGTCGCGCACGTAAATTTCCTTTTCGGAAAGATAATCAACAACCTTATCATAAAGTCTATCAAACATATCGGGAGGAAATGGAATGTTGATATTTCCCCACCACACCTTTTCGCGTGTAACATCGTCCTTAACAATAAATCTGTCCTTGGGGGATCTTCCTGTAAATTCTCCAGTATTTACAGCCAAGGCGCCGCTCGCAGCTTCTTTTCCTTGACCTTTTTGCAATGTTTCGTTGTGAAGTTCTTCAGAAGAAAGTTGATATTTAACTTTTGCATTCTTGATTCCGTATTTTTCAACTGAAATCGTTTTTGTAGCTTGGTTTTTATCGACCATACCTTTTTTAAATTTTGTAGAGTACAAAAGTAGCAAATCTAAAAGAGATTGAAGAAAATATGAAACAGATTTATTGCTTCTTTAACGTAAGCATTCTATAAGCAAACAAAAACCACCCGAGAATAAACATAAGCCCGCCGATTGGGGTTACAAATCCTATTTTAGCTGCATTAAAAGGCAAAATAGCATTCAGCGCAAGCAGATAGATAGAACCCGAAAAAAGCAGTATGCCAAGGATAAAAAACCAAAATACGGTTTTTTTTATTTTTTCCGGAATGGAAGGCGCCAAGCCCACGGCCAAAATAGCGAGGCAATGGTACATTTGGTACCGTATTCCGGTTTCAAAGGTAGTGAGTGCGGCAGCGTCAACCATATTCTTTAATCCGTGGGCGCCGAAAGCTCCCATTGCTATTGTAGCGGCGGCAAGAAATGAAGCCGTGACCACCATATTTTTATCGAAAACCGTCATTTTTAAAATTTGGAATTAGTAATTTCGTCCTTTACAAAATCTATCTCCAAAGTTAACAAAAAACTCCCCCAATGAGAAACATATTAATTATCGGCGCAGGAAGATCTGCCACAAGTTTAATCCGTTATTTGCTGGACAAAAGCGAAAAAGAAGACCTTTTTATAACCATTGGGGACATATCCATTCAATCTGCGCAGAAGTTCACCTCAAACCACCCAAACGCCCGCGGGATTATGCTCGACGTTTTTAACGATGTGCAAAGAAAGGAAGCGGTAGAAAACAGCGATTTGGTAATCTCCATGCTTCCCGCACGCTACCATATTGAAGTCGCCCGCGACTGTATTGAATTTGGAAAACATATGGTTACGGCCTCTTACGTGAGCAAAGAAATGCAAGCGCTGAACCACAAAGCCGAATCAAAAGGACTGGTTTTTATGAATGAAATCGGTCTCGACCCCGGAGTGGACCATATGAGTGCGATGCAGGTAATAGACAGAATACGCGCCAAAGGCGGAAAAATGCTGTTGTTTGAATCGTTTTGTGGCGGGTTGATTGCGCCGGAAAGCGACGACAACCTTTGGAATTACAAATTCACTTGGAATCCGCGAAACGTAGTTTTGGCAGGACAGGGCGGCGCTGCGGAATTTATTCAGGAAGGAAAATACAAGTATATTCCATATCACAGACTTTTCCGAAGAACAGAATTTATCAATATTGAAGGGTATGGCAAATTTGAAGTGTATGCCAACCGAAATTCCTTACAATACCAATCAATTTATGGGCTGGATAATATTTTAACGCTTTACCGCGGAACCATTCGCCGTGTTGGTTTCAGCCGCGCGTGGAATATGTTTGTTCAATTGGGAATGACCGACGACAGCTACACCATTCCCGATTCGGAAAACATGAGCTATCGCGACTTTGTAAACCTATTTCTTCCCTATTCGCCTTCAGATACGGTGGAATTGAAACTTCGCCACGCCCTGAAAATAGACCAGGACGATTTAATGTGGGAAAAACTGGAAGAGCTTGATCTTTTCACCAAGGAAAAAAAGTTGGGAATTAAAGATGCTACACCCGCCATGGGGCTTCAAAAAATATTGGAGGACAAATGGACACTGGCACCGCACGATAAGGATATGATCGTGATGTACCACAAATTTGGATACCAACTGAATGGAAAAAAATATCAAATAGACAGCCACATGACTCTTATTGGCGAAGACCAGACCCATACGGCAATGGCAAAAACCGTGGGGCTTCCGGTAGCAATTGCCGCCCTGAAAATTTTAAATGAGGAAATAACCACGCCCGGCGTACAGCTTCCAATCGCGAAAGAAGTTTACGAACCAATACTAAAGGAACTGGAAGAAAACGGAATTATCTTTCACGAGAAAGAAGTGGATTATTTGGGATACAATCCAGACAACCTTCATTAAAAGCATCTTCTTTAAACACCAAACCCGCCCATAAAAATAGGCGGGTTTGTTTTTGCATTAAATTTTTCTTCTAATCGCGACTTCCCAAGAAGATAGAAATAAAATATAGTAGTGTTGCCAAGGAACCAATTGCCGCCACCACATAGGTTCTAGCTGCCCATTTCAACGCATCCTTTGCGCCTTCGTGTTCCTGTGGCGTAACCATATTATTGGTTTCCAACCAGACTAGCGCACGCTTACTGGCGTCAAATTCCACCGGCAGGGTGATGAAGGCAAAAGCCGTGGTTACCGCAAAAAGTAAAATACCGATCCCGAAAACCCAGCTGCCAATTGCCGAACCTGTGGCAAACAAAATAAGGCCAGCCATGATTACAAAGTTGGAAAGTTTGCTCGAAACGCTTACCGCGGGAACGATGGTGGAGCGCAATTTCAGCCAACTGTAAGCAGTAGCGTGTTGCACGGCGTGGCCGCACTCGTGGGCCGCAACCGCTGCCGCCGCAGCATTTCGCTGCATATAAACTGGCTCGCTCAAATTCACCGTTTTCTTTGATGGATCGTAATGGTCGGTCAATTGACCGGGGACCGAAATAACTTGCACATCGGTAATGCCGTTGTCGGCGAGCATTTTTTCGGCAATTTCCTTTCCGCTCATTCCATTTTGAAGGTGGATTTTGCTGTATTCCTTAAACTTGCTTTTCAATTTGTGGCTTACGTACCAACTCACCAAAAAGATTAATCCTGCAATTATATAGTATCCAAACATAGGTTTTATTGTTTAAAGTTTGTTGTTTATAGTTTTTCTCTGTGTTCTTTGTCTTTGTGGTAAAAATTTTAATAACCACAGAGACACAGAGGCCACAGAGATTTTTTTTACAATATAGCAAATAGTGTGCAAATTTTTAACCCACGATATTTACGATTTTTCCGGGCACGATAATTACCTTTTTCGGCGTGCGCCCCTCTAAATACTGGGCTGTTTTTTCATGTGCCATTACGGCAGATTCTATTTCCTCCTTGCTTAAATCGAGTGGCAGTTCCAACGTAAAACGCATTTTTCCGTTAAAGGAGATTGGATATTCCTTGCTGCTTTCTACCAAATATTTCTCCTCAAATTTTGGAAAAGGTGCTGTGGAAATACTTTCCGAATGGCCCAATTTCTCCCAAAGCTCTTCTGCAATGTGTGGCGCGTAAGGCGAAATTAATATTGCCAACGGCTCCAAAACCTCACGTGAATTGCATTTTTCTGCCGAAAGCTCGTTCACCGCAATCATAAAAGAGGAAACCGAAGTATTAAAACTAAAGTTCTCAATATCTTCCTGTACTTTTTTAATGGTTTTGTGAAGTGTTTTCAAGGCCTCCCCCTGCCCCTCCGAAGGAGGGGTGTCCGTTACGTAAAAGCTTTCATCCGGCCCGGAATGGTACAATTTCCAAAGTTTTTTTAGGAAACCATGTACGCCCGTAATCCCGGCGGTGTTCCACGGTTTTGCCTGTTCCAGCGGACCAAGGAACATCTCGTACATTCTTAAAGTATCTGCGCCATATTGGTTGCAAATATCATCGGGGTTTACCACGTTATATTTGCTTTTGGACATTTTTTCTACTTCTCTCGAAACTTTGAAAGTGCCGTCTTCTTCGGTTATAAATTCTGCGTTTTTATATTCTTCTCGCCAATTTTTAAAGGTTTCAAAATTTAATTCATTATGAATATTAACAAATGAAACATCAGAATGAATTTGATTTATATCAAAAGTTATATTCCCAATTTCAATTTTATTGAGATAATTATTATTTAGAAGAAAATCTTTTATAAAATTTTGGTTATGCACTTTAGATGAACTGATAAATAATGTTGGTATTTTATCAGTCTTTTTTAAAATATCAAATATAATCTCGTTAGCATTTTCTCCCCAAGCAGAAACATTGAAACTTACTCTATTCACAAACGCACTCTCCCCCAAAATCATCCCTTGGTTTATCAGCTTTTTAAAAGGTTCGTCCACGGGCACCAAGCCGCGGTCGTGCATAAATTTTACCCAAAAACGGCTGTACAACAAATGGCCCGTGGCGTGCTCGCTTCCTCCAATATACAGATCCACGTTTTTCCAATAGTTTAATGCTTCCTTTGAGGCGAAAACCTCATCGCGTTTTTCGGCTTCCATATATCGGAAAAAGTACCAACTGCTTCCCGCCCAACCTGGCATCGTATTCAATTCCAAAGGAAAAACGGTTTTATGGTCAATCAAATCGTTGCTGACCACTTCCTTGGTTTCGGTATTCCACGCCCAAACATCGGCACGGCCCAACGGCGGTTCGCCTTCTTCGGTTGGTAGGTATTTTTCAACCTCGGGGAGGCGCAACGGCAAACATTCCGTAGGGATAATTTGCGGCATTCCATCTTTGTAATAAATCGGGAACGGCTCGCCCCAATAGCGCTGACGACTAAAAACAGCATCGCGCAAACGGTAATTTATCTTTCCTTTTCCAACACCTTTTTCTTCCAAAGCCGCGATTATTTTTTCCGTGGCTTCGGAATAGTTTAAATCATTTAGAAAATCACTATTTGTGATAATTGTATTTTCCTTATCGGAATAGGCTTCCTCAGAAATATCCGCATCCTTAAAAATATTCGGAATTGGCAGATTGAAATGTTTCGCAAAATCGTAATCGCGCTGGTCGCCACAGGGAACGCTCATTACCGCGCCTGTGCCGTAGCCCGCCAAAACGTAATCGCCAATCCAAATTGGGATGGGTTCCTTTGTAAATGGATGCTCGGCATACGCGCCCGTGAAAACACCTGTAATGTGCTTTACATCGGCCATTCGTTCGCGCTCGCTGCGTTTTGCGGTGGCTTCCACATACTTTTCAACTGCATCTTTCTGTTCGGCAGTGGTGATTTTTGAAACCAAATCGTGCTCCGGCGCCAAAACCATAAAACTTACTCCGAAGATGGTATCGGGGCGGGTTGTGAAAACTTCAATTTCGAGGGATGAGGGATGAGGTATGTGGGATGAGGTTTCGCCAACTCCTAACTCATAACTCATAACTCTAAACTTTACGCTCGCTCCTTTGCTTCTACCAATCCAATTGGTTTGCGAATCCTTCAAAGGTTGCGGCCAGTCTATTTTATCAAGTCCGTCAAGTAAACGCTGGGCGTAGGCTGTGATGCGCATACTCCACTGTTTCATCTTTTTTCGCACAACCGGATAGCCACCGCGTTCAGAAACGCCGTTTACTATTTCATCATTCGCCAAAACGGTTCCCAGATGCGGGCACCAGTTTACTTCGGTTTCGGCTAAATATGTCAATCTATATTTTAGAAGAATTTCCTGCTTTTTCGTTTCAGAAAAATCCAGCCATTCCGAAGCGGTGAAATGCGCAATTCCCTCATCGCAGACTGCATTTACGTGTACATTTCCTTCCGAAGAAAAAATGGCACGCAGTTCTTCAATGGAACGGGCTTTGTCTGCATCTTTATCATACCAACTTTCAAAAAGCTGTATGAAAATCCACTGTGTCCATTTGTAATATTCAGGATTTGAGGTACGCACCTCGCGGCTCCAATCGAAGGAAAACCCTATTTTGTCAAGCTGTTCGCGGTAACGGGCAATATTTTCTTCAGTAGTTTTTGCAGGATGTTGCCCCGTTTGGATGGCATATTGCTCTGCCGGAAGTCCGAAAGAATCATAGCCTTGCGGATGCAGCACATTATATCCTTGGTGGCGTTTGTAGCGCGCATAAATATCACTGGCAATGTACCCCAGCGGATGCCCAACGTGCAAGCCCGCGCCGGACGGATAGGGAAACATATCCAAAACATAATATTTCGGTTTGTCGCTTTTGTTCTCGGCCTTAAAAGTTTGATTTTCGGCCCAATGTTTTTGCCACTTTGCTTCTATCTCGTTGAAGTGATATTTGCCCATCTTCTTGTATTTCTTTTGAAAGTTATTTCCATTGGTGGAAAGAGCCGCAAATTTAAGGTTTATTGGAAGAAGTAAAACCCTATATTTTAAAAATTTGGATGCAGCAGATTTCCGGAATAAAGCACCCAAATCATCGAAAGAATTGCGGAAACGTTGATGGCAATTCCAAAGATTTTCATTTGCGTTACCGAATAGGGTCTGTCTTTGAAGAAAACGAAAATATCCAAAATAAGCCAAAGCGAAAAAACCGCCAAAAAGCCCGACAGCACCCAGTCATCAAACCAGAATTTCAGGATATACGCTTCAAATAATAGTAGAAAAAGCATTAAAAACTTCGCATTTTTTCTTCCTATTAAAACTGCAGTGGTTTTCTTTCCGACCAACTTATCGGGTTCAATATCCATAATTTCCCCAGCAATATGGGCTTGAAAAGCAAAGAGTGTGAGGTAAAGCATTGTTTGCCATGGAAGCATTTCCAAATTGTTCAGCTGAATACTGAAAAGTGCCGTGAAAACATATCCAACTTGTATTAAAATCTCAAACGGCGGGCGTTCTTTTAGTCGAAACGGTTTGTAGTTGTAAATGATATTAATAACAATCATAAACAATAAAAGAATGAAAAGTTCGACGCCGCCAACGTAAGCGAAATATGCCAAAAAGGGCACCATTACACAGCAGATGTGCCACGGTACGTTGGTTAGTTCTTCTTTGCTCAATTTGGCGCCAAAAAGATAGTTTCCCTTTCGCGGGTTTAAGGAATCTGCTTTGCCATCAGTAAAATCATTCAATCCGTAAACCAAGAAATTCAAAGGAAAAGTAACAAAGAAGAGTCCAACCCAAAAAAGTGGTTTTTCCCAAAAGTTTGAAGCTAGTTGGAATGGAACCAAATAAATCCAAATTGTTGGAAACCAAAGTCCCGGTCGGGAAATTTTTAGGGATTTTAGCAAATTTTTTATGATAATACCGAAATTTAGGGCACCCCAAAAATAATCTTATTATAACAAATTGGAAACTTTCGGCGTTGTTTAACACAAGATGCAAAATTACTTGTATTTTTACGGCAAAATTCAGCAAACCCTATGAGTTCTTCTTTTGAAAAATATCAAAAACGCAGATTGATTTCTTCCTATTTTTCAGTGGTCATCAGTATTTCGCTGGTGCTTTTTCTACTGGGATTGTTGGGCTTGTTGGTTTTGAATTCAAAAAAAGTTGCCGATTATTTTAAGGAACAAATTGCGATCACCGTTTTTTTGAAAGACACGGCGAAGGAAGTTGAAATCACCCAATTGAAGCAAAGTTTGGCGCTGGCTGAATATACAAAGTCTGCCACTTTCGTTTCAAAGGAAGATGCCGCAAAGGAGCACCAAGAAACTTTGGGCGAAAATTTCATTGAATATCTGGGCGAAAATCCACTTCAAAATAGCATTGACGTTTACATTTTGGCAGACTACGTTACGCCCGCAAAAATGGAGGAAATAACAAACGAGCTGAAAAGCAAGGATTTTGTGGACGATGTTATTTACGACAAGCCTTTGATTGCGCAGCTTACTGAAAACGTGAAACGCATTAGTTTTTGGGTTTTGGTCATCAGTGGAATTTTTACGTTTATCGCGGTATTGCTTATAAACAGTAGCATTCGATTGAGTATTTACGCAAAACGGTTTACCATAAAAACCATGCAGATGGTGGGCGCGACCAAGAAATTTATCCGCAAACCCTTTGTCTGGAAAAGTGTTCGATTAGGAATTGTGGGGGCCATTGTGGCAATGATCGGGATGGGCGTAGTGCTTTACTACCTCAATGAAAGTTTTCCACAGTTGCAATTATTGGGCGATCCGCTGCTCTTGGCGGTTTTGTTTATATTTATATTTTTAATGGGCGTTTTGATAACCTGGATAAGTACATTTATAGCTACGCAACGCTTTTTGAACCTGCGAACGGATGATTTGTATTATTGATAGTTTCTTTACAAATCAGTGAAACCTGTAACTTTGAACTTGAAACCTGAAACTTTTTAAACAATGGGAGAGAAAAAACGAAAAGAAGACTATAAGCCCGAATTTGTTTTTGAGCGAAAAAACTACAAATTCATGCTCATTGGCGTGGCGTTTATCGCCTTGGGTTTTATACTAATGACGGGTGGCGGCAGCGACGACCCGAACGTTTTCAATCCTGAAATTTACAATTGGAGAAGAATACGCTTGGCTCCCGCAATGGTGCTTTTGGGCTTTGCGATTGAAGTATATACCATTTTGTTGAAACCCGATAGCAAAGAAGAAAATTAGTGGATTATATAGACGCCATTATTCTTGGTATTATACAAGGTTTTACGGAATTTTTACCCGTTTCCTCCAGCGGCCATCTCGAAATAGGAAAAGCAATTTTGGGAGATACTTCGGTGCCCGAGGAAAGTTTGCTTTTTACGGTAATTCTCCACTTTGCTACGGCGGTCAGTACGCTCGTGGTTTTTAGAAAAGATATTATTCAGATTTTTGGGGGCATTCTGAAATTTCAATGGAATGAAGAGACGCAATTTGCTTTTAAAATCGTTCTTTCCATGCTGCCGGCCGTTATAATCGGTTTGCTTTTTGAAGAGGAGTTGGAATCATTTTTCGGCGGAAGCATTGCTTTCGTAGGAGCTATGCTCATAATTACCGCTGTCCTTTTGTGGTTGGCAGATCGTTCCAAAAACACTGGAAAGCCAGTAACCATTAAGGATTCCATTATTATAGGAGTAGCGCAAGCCGTGGCTATGTTACCCGGAATTTCCCGAAGTGGCGCCACAATTTCTACCTCCGTACTTTTGGGCAATGACAAAACCAAAGCCGCCCGGTTTTCATTCTTAATGGTCGTTCCCTTAATCTTTGGGAAAATAGCAAAGGATCTTTTGAGTGGTGAAATATCAACCCACAACACAAATTTGGGCGTTATGGGCGTAGGTTTTTTGGCCGCATTTATCTGCGGACTTATAGCCTGCACTTGGATGATTTCACTCGTTAAAAAAAGCAAGCTGCGCTACTTTTCAATCTATTGTGTACTCATTGGCCTTATTGCCATCATTTCAAGTTTTTACGTGTAATGACTGCAGAGGATTACAAAGAAGGCCAAGTAATTTTGATAGATAAACCCTTGGAATGGACATCTTTCCAAGCGGTAAACAAAGTGCGTTGGTTAATTCGGAAATCCTTCGGAATAAAAAAAATAAAAGTGGGCCACGCTGGCACGCTCGATCCTTTGGCCACGGGGCTTTTAATTATTTGTACTGGAAAATTCACAAAAAAAATAGACGCGTTCCAAGCGCAGGAGAAGGAATACACGGGTACTTTTACACTTGGCTGCACTACGCCGAGTTACGATTTGGAAACGGAGATTGATCAAACTTTTGATATTTCAGAAATAACTTCAGAAAAAATACACGAAGCCACAAAACAATTCATTGGTGAAATTCAACAGCAACCGCCCGTTTTTTCGGCCTTGAAAAAAGAAGGAAAACGTTTGTATGAATTTGCCCGAAGTGGCGAAGAAGTTGAAATTCCTTTTCGAACCATTACTATTTCAGAATTTGAAATAACAAAGATTGCGCTTCCAAAAGTAGATTTCAGAGTGGTTTGCAGCAAAGGCACGTATATCCGCTCCTTGGCAAATGATTTTGGCAAGGCATTAAATAACGGCGCACATCTTTCTGCCCTGCGCAGAACCCGAATAGGTGAATTTTCTGTGGAAAAAGCCGTCGGTATTGAAGCTTTCGAGGCCTCGCTTCCAAGTTAAAATATCTTTAATACCATCTTAATTTTCAGCAGTTTTGTGGAATTTTGCACAAAATTTCGGTACTTGCAATAATGAATTTCAATTATTCATACAGAGCGTTCCTTATCACTTCCCTGCTTACGGGCAGTTTGGTGCTATTCCTATTCAGCGTGAAACTTTCAAAAGAACAGGAGGAAAACACTGAAGAAACCTATGATGTAGTGATGGCTCCCGAGGAATTGCTTCCCGAAGATCTCGCCATTGCCGAACTCACCCCTGAAAAAGTAAAGATTGAAACCAATCGCGCTTATAACGAAGCCGAAAAATTTATTTCCTCGGTTGAAAATGAAGACGAAGAAATAACCGAAACCACCGAAGGTAAACTTCAAGAAATGAACGAGGCTTTGGAAAATTCAAAAAGCGACAACGGGAACGGAGCTACAGTAACAACAAAGCCAGAAAAAGAAAAAAAGAAAAAATTCTCCAATAGCGAAACCGGAAAAGAGGGCGAGGCAGTTGTAAAAAGCGGTAATCGCAACACCACCATTAGCTACCAGTTGGTAAACCGCAAGGATATTGACCTGCCAAATCCCGTCTATACCTGTTATGGCTCGGGAAAAGTGGTGATAAACGTGGAGGTGAACAATCTGGGAAAGGTTGTGAAAAATTCATATAACAAAACCGCTTCCACAACATCCAACGAGTGTTTGATTGATGCTGCGCTGGAATATTCCGAGCAGGCGCGTTTCAGTACGGATGCCTCCAAGGCGAAACAGTTGGGTACGATTACCTTTAATTTTCCCGGGCAACAATGAAAAAAGTTTTCAGTTGGCAGTTGCAGTTGACAGTTTAACCCCCAACCCTTAAAGGGGTGCAGGAGTTGGCTTCCACCGGGGCGGACTGGGGTAGGAATATTTGTAAAATATGAAATATGAATTCAGAAAAAGTGCGCTGCGGATGGTGCGGCACCGATCCGCTCTACGTAACATACCACGATGAGGAATGGGGCGTGCCCGTGAAGGATGACAAAAAAATGTTTGAATTTCTGCTTTTGGAAACCTTTCAGGCAGGACTGAGTTGGATTACCATTCTTCGGAAACGTGAAAATTTTAGAAAAGCCTTTGACAATTTCGACTATAAAAAAATAGCCAAATACGACCAATCCAAAATTGACGCACTGCTGCAGGACGAAGGGATTATTCGCAATAAACTGAAAGTACATTCCGCAGTTACAAACGCGCGAGCTTTTATGGAAATCCAAAAGGAATTTGGAAGTTTTAACCAATATATCTGGGGTTTCGTAAACCACAAACCCATTAAGAATATCTGGAAGACCCACAAAGATGCGCCAGCAACGAGCCCCGAAAGTGATGCCTTGAGCAAGGACCTAAAAAAACGGGGATTTAAGTTTGTGGGCAGCACCGTGGTTTACGCCCATATGCAGGCCACCGGAATGGTGAACGACCATATCGAGAGTTGCTTCCGCTTTCACGAAGTATGATTTTTTTCAGAAAATATCTTTCAGCGAATTTTTAGAACTGGTAGCCGCAACAGCTTTTAGAGCTTGATTATATTGTGTAGCAAGCTCTGGGTCGGTATTTTTTTCCTCAGAGAATAATTTTTGGAACCAAGTGACTGCCTTATCATATTCGCTCTTGTAGTAATAGGCGGTAGCCAATTTCTTATAAATAAAGGGCGTACCATAGCCTTCTTTAACCACCTGTTCATAAACGCGAACCACATCAATATCTTTGTTTACGTCTGTTTTGTGTGTGGCCGATTGCGCGATGGAAAGAGAGGAAATTCCGGCAAATAAAATCAAAGTAAGCAAAAAACGCTTTGTAATCATTGGGGATATCAGGTTTTTACAAACGTATGCAGTTAATTTGGGATTGCACGTGTTTGTGAGGTTTGTTGTTCAAAGAAACTATAAAAATTAAATATTATTGCAGTTTGGACTAAAAATGAAAAAATTTAACTTTTAATCGGCCGAACTTTCGGGAGCCGTTTCTTGGTTCAAAATCGCCAAAAATGTATCTCTCTCTATTTCCTCCGCGCCTAAACTCTCCAAATGTGCATTATAAATCTGACAATCTATAAATTTATAGTTTTTCAATTTTACATATTCTGAAAGGTAAAAAAAAGCTACTTTGGAAGCATCGCTCACCAAGCTGAACATACTCTCGCCACAAAATACTTTTTTCTGTGAAAGATCAACCCCGTAAAGTCCGCCAACCAGTTTATCGTTTTTCCAAACCTCGACGGAGATAGCGTGTCCGGCTTTGTGCAAGGCAATGTAGGTATTTTGCATTTCTGCGGTAATCCACGTTCCGGCCTGTCCCTTTCGTAGAACTGTTGCACAGTTTTTTATAACTTCCTCAAAATTTTGATTAAAAGTAATTTTGAATTTTTCACTGTTTAAAGTTTTCCGAAGACTTTTTGAAACCTTAAAATTTTCTGGAAACAAAACCATTCGCGGATCCGGGCTCCACCAAAGAATGGGCTGATCATCTTCAAACCAAGGAAATATACCGGAATGGTAAGCAAACAGAAGGCGCTCCACAGAAAGATCGCCGCCAATGGCGAGCAAGCCATCTTCAGTCGCTTCTTTGGGATTTGGGAACCAAAGTTTGTCGGTTACAAAGTGCATATCTCAAAATTGCTGAAAATTTTCGCATAAAAAAACCCCGAAGGAAATTTAATTCCTTCGAGGCCAATTTTAGTTATGGGTAAAATTCCTGCCCTTGTTTAAAAGGGAAGATCGTCGTGTTCTTCTTCGTTAAAATCGTTTGCAGGTTCAAAAGCTTCCGCCGGAGGCATTGGAGGCATATCGCCACTACCCGTGGTTTGAGATACATTTTCAATACGCCAGCCTTGAATGCTGTTGAAATATTTGGTCTCGCCCTGCGGATTCACCCATTCGCGGCCGCGGACGTTGATGCTCACCTTTACGTCTTGCCCTACTTTATAACTGTTCAGTAAATCTGTTTTGTCCTGCACAAACTCAATCATTATATGTTGTGGATATTGCTCTTCGGTAGTAATTACCATCTCACGTTTCCGAAACCCGTTATTGCCGTAGGTTTTGGTTTCATCTATCATTTTTATTTTTCCTTGTAGTTCCATTTTTTTTACTTAAATATTTATTGTTTTTCTTTTATTTTCTGCTTAAAAGCACTTTCCAAGCTTCCTCAATTTTTCCTTCGCAAAGAAAGTCTTGGGCTTTTTTATGAATTTCTAAAACATTACCCTCATCCCGCAACCATTTCAATTCGTCGGATTCATTTATAAAGGTATTAATTTCTTCGGAATTTGGGAAATTTTCTACGTTGCCCAGCATTCCCAAATCATTGCCCGTCAAAACTTTGCTACGGCGGATTTCTTCGGGAAGACTATCCACGCCCATTCCCAAAGTTGTCAATGGTTTGGGAACTTCAAAAAGACCCTCTTTTGCACGGCTGTACCAATTGCCACCGAGCCGTGAAACGGTGTCAATCTTAAAAGGATCGATGCTGCCATCTTCACTTAAAATTTCCTCTTTTATATGAATTTTTACAACTTCGCAAATTACTAAATTTCCTGCGCCGCCTTCGGTGCCAAGTTTAATTACGTCGTTCACTTTACATTCCAGCTGTACGGGCGCTTCGGCAACGCGGGGTGGTTTTACCAGTTCTGAAGGAATTTCAGTAAAGCCTGCCTTTGTGAATTCATTTACGCCCTTGGCATATTCCGTGGAAGAAAGCGACACTTGCTGCACCATTTCAAAGCTCACAATGTTTATAACCACTTCGGGCACTTCCAAAACATTTTCATAGGTATGTTTCGTGGTGTTGTCGCGGCCGCGGCGCGCTGGCGAAAACACCAGGATTGGCGGCCGTGCGCTAAAAACATTAAAAAAGCTAAAAGGCGAAAGGTTTACGTTTCCTTCTTTATCAACAGTACTTGCAAAGCAAATAGGTCTAGGCGCCACCGCGCCCAAAAGATAGCCGTGCAGTTTTCCGGTGGATAATTCGTGTGGTTCAATAGAGATCATTGCTGCAAATGTACCCAAAGATTATAGCTTGTAAAAACTTGATTATACAATAATATCAACATATTTGCTTTATATTTAAACCTGCTTTTGGAAAGCATCGCTGCAATTAATATTTATGTATGTTTCGCAATAAATCACTCTCCCGCTGGGGTTTTATTTTGGCTTCGCTTATCGTTATCAGCCTTATTTTGTGGAATACTTATGCGTTCTTTACCCAATTAAAAGCAAACGAGCGGGCCAAAATGGAGATTTGGGCGGCTGCCCAAGGCGAATTGGCTCAGAGTCTTGCTGGAGAAGGGAATACGGTTAGTGAAACCGCCCTTGCTATAATCCAAAGCAACAGTACGACTCCAATGATTCTTCACACTTTAAAAGAGGATTTCTATGACGGAAGAAATATTGACCCGGAAATTTTAAAGAACGAAGTCGCTAGACAAAAACTCATTGATCGTTTTACGTCAGAGTATAAACCGTTGGAGGTAAAGTATAATGATCAAGTTCTTTCTGTGATTTATTTTGGCAATTCACCATTGATAAACAAATTAAAATACTATCCCGCAGCCTTAATCCTAATTATCTTTCTTTTCATATTAGCCGTTTATCTTTTTTACAAAACCTCAAAATCTGCCGAACAGAACAGGCTCTGGGCCGGGATGGCAAAGGAAACGGCACACCAAATTGGCACGCCCCTTTCCTCCTTGGTGGGCTGGACAGAAATTTTGAAAAGTGAAAATGTAAATTCCGAATATATTGCCGAAATGGAAAAGGACATCTCGCGCTTGGAAAAAATTACAGACCGGTTTTCAAAAATAGGTTCGGTACCAAAATTGGAACGCTGTGATCTGGTTGCTGAAACCAAAGCCACTTTTCATTATTTGCAGAAACGGACTTCGAAACTCATCGATTTTCAACTCGATATTCCTGAAAAGCCTGTGTACGTTCAGATGAATCCCCAACTTTTCAGCTGGACCATTGAAAATTTGGTGAAAAACGGAATTGACGCGATGAAAGGAAAAGGAAAGATTACCATTTCAATAGAACAAAACTCAAAGTATGCGCTAGTGCATATAGCCGATACGGGAAAAGGCCTTACAAAAAGTGTGTTCAGAAGAATTTTTACACCTGGCTATACCACCAAAAAACGCGGCTGGGGCCTTGGACTTTCCCTCGCAAAAAGAATTATCGAGGAATATCATAATGGTAAAATACGTGTACTTAAAAGCGCACCAAACCAAGGCACAACAATGGAAATAGCCTTAAAGACAGAAAGTTAATTATGGAGACCAAAACACATATTTTACACACGGGGCGCTTAAAAAACAATTGCCCCACTTGTTTTGGGACCGATGGCCTGGAATTTACATTTACCCAAGTAGAAAAAGAAAACTCTTTTTTTAAAAAACCAGCTTCCGAAATAGAAAGCAATTTATACTGCCATACCTGCAAAAACGATATTTACCCCGTAAACTGGACGGAAGACATTGAGCGCGTTTTTGATTACAACAAAAAAATAGCGGAAACCAATAAACAATATTTAAAGGTAAAACCGCTATTTTATATTTTAGTAATCGCAGCAATTGTTTTGATTGCAGCGGTAGTGTATCTACTAATTCCTACGATTTAAGTTTTTCGGCAATGGCTTCGGCCAACATTTCAAATTCTTCCGAAGTCATTTTTACCTTTTTGGTAAATCGCATATCGTCCATTTCATTCAAAGGAATAAGATGGACGTGCACGTGCGGCACTTCCAAGCCCACGACGGCCATTCCCACACGTTTGCAGGGAACCGTTTTTTCAAGCGCGCGTGCAACTTTTCGTGAAAACTGCATCAATTGAAGGTACATATGCTCGCCCATGTCAAAAATCTTGTCGATTTCCTCTTTCGGCACACAAAGCGTATGGCCTTTTGCGTTTGGATTTATGTCCAAGAACGCAATGAAATTGTCGTCTTCTGTCACTTTATAAGAAGGAATTTCACCTTCAATAATCTGAGTGAAAATTGATGCCATAGTTAATCTCTTGAAATTTCCAGTATTTCGAATTTAAGCACGCCATTGGGGACCTGTATTTCGGCTATCTCGCCTTTTTGCTTGCCCAGCAATCCCTTTCCGATGGGGGAATCTACAGAAATTTTTCCCGTTTTTAGGTCAGCTTCACTTTGGGCCACGAGCTTATAGCTCATTTCCATGCCATTGTTTTGGTTTTTTATTTTCACTTTGGAATGTACCAAAACCTTGCTCAAATCCAGTTGCGATTCATCTATCAAACGGGCGTTTGCAAGTACTTCTTCCAGCTTTGCAATACGCATTTCCAGCATTCCTTGGGCCTCCTTGGCTGCGTCATATTCCGCGTTTTCGCTGAGGTCGCCTTTATCGCGAGCCTCGGCAATGGCATTAGAGGCTTTTGGGCGCTCCACATCGCGTAGATAATCTACTTCATCCCTTAACTTTTTCAATCCCTCGGCGGTGTAATAAGATACTTTACTCATAACTTCATCGTTTGCGTATTACAAACCCTTTTTTTAATTCTTAAATTCCATATAATAAGATTCCCGCCAGCGCGGGAATAGAAAAATCCCATACGGCGACGGGATTATGTTTAACAAATATACTAAAAATTTAGTTGTAGTATAATTTGTTGTAATTTCGGCCTTAAAATTTAGTAGTTTCCATGAAGAATATAATTATTTTCCTTTCAATAATTTTCACACTGGTATCCTGTTCAAAAAATGATGACCAAAAAGAACGAAATCCCTATTTAACCGATCCTGTTGTAAATCTGAACTTAAACTTAAATTTGCCTGAGTACAACGGTCTTCGATTTCCCGGAAATTATGTTATTACTTCCCAGGGAATTAAGGGAATTGTGGTTTATTGTGTGAGTGAAACTCAATATTTTGCGTATGACCTCACCGACCCAAACCACGTGCCGAGCAATTGTTCGCGAATGGAGGTGGATGGCCCAATTGCGACCTGTCCTTGCCCGGATGACGACAATAAGTATAATATCGTAAATTTTGGAAGGCACACCACCGAGCCCGACACCCAATACCCAATGCAATCCTATCGGGCGGTGCGAAACGGCAATACCATTAACGTGAGCAACTAATACCTAAATATCCATTAGACTTAATTTTTGCTACCCTCATTCCTTCCACTCCATCTGTCCCGCGCGCCTCGGCAGACAGACGGAGCCGAAAAAACAGCAGTTAAAACTTCACTGTAGCTCCCACTAAAAAGTTAATCGTCGCCTGCGGATAATATCCCGCGCCTTCAACGGTAGTAACGGTTCCGGGATTGCTGAAATCATCATCATAAGTATAAAAGTAGCCGTTGGAAATATATTCCACGTTAAAAATATTGTTCACCAAGGCTGAAAAAACTACTTCCTTTACCCACGGAAGCGAGTCCAAAGTGTAAACAATGTTAAAGTCATTCACGAAATAACTGTCCAATTTTGAAGCTTCGCTGTCAATATTGCCCATATATTGTTCGCCCACAAATTTTGAAAGAAAGCCCAATTGCAAGTTCTGGATTGGCGAATATTCCAGCATATTTCCTGCGACTACCGAAGGCGAAAAGGAAATATTTGTATTGCCAAGATTTACCAAATCCCCATCGCGGGATGTGACGAAATCCACATTTTTATTGGTGCTCAACGCGATATTTGGCAGGGTTCTCAAATTTTTAAGAAGCTGTATTTCAGCATCCACTTCCAGTCCCAAACGGTAGCTTTTTCCGCTGCTGGTTCGTAAGGGCGCGCCCACATCGTTCAGTTCGCCGGAGAGTACCAATTGGTCTTTGTAATTCATATAATAAATATTGGTGTTGACCTTTGCCTTTTCGGTGGCGAATCGCCATCCAAGTTCAAAATCGTCCAACTTTTCGGGCGTAACAATTCCCTGTTCGTAATCATTTCGTGAAGGCTCGCGGTGCGCCTTTCCATAGGAGAAATAGAACTGGTTTGAAGGATTTAATTTATAGGTCAATCCCGCTTTTGGGTTGAAAAAGGAATAGTCTTCATCTACGGTCAAAGCTTCCAAATCTGAAGTAATCCCCGAAATATTATAGTTCAAAAACCGTCCCTGCAAATCGCCGAACACGCTCCACTTTTCATTGATTCGATACGTTGCTTTTGAAAAAACGGTGAATTCACTTTTTTCGCCATTCCCTTCGTAATAACGGTCCCGTATTTCAGAATCGCTGGCGTAGCGCGCCCAAATTACTTCGCCAAAATGGTCGCCGGTGTAATAGCTGTAAAACGCCCCGCCCGTAAAATCAATTTTGTTGTTTTTGTAATTCACGTTCGCATTCGCCGCGTAAAAATCGTTATCGAGCCAGCGGCGGCGGATTAAATCGGTTGTATTTATGGTATCACCGCCAATTTCTATGGGTTCAAAACCGTAGGTTTCAAAATCTTCATTCTCTTTGTATTGTTCAAAATACCCTTCACCTTTTGTATAATTTAAAGAAACATTGGTGCTCCAATTATTGCTGAAACGCTGGTTCCAAAGCAATTGATAATGGTCTTGGGCATAATTATCTACTTCGTTGTCATAAAACTGAATATTTCCATCTTCATCGGTGTACATTCCGGCAGAATTAAAGGTGCGGTCGTTTTCAAGCTTTTCGGGGTCTTCCAAACCGTTCCACGATTGGTAAGTTTCTTCCCTGCCGCCGAAAACCAAGGCTTTTATCAAAGTATTTCTATTTACAAAAGCACCTTGCAGAAAGTATGATTTCAAGTCGGAACTGGCCCGGTCAATATATCCGTCGGATTGAATGGTTGACAACCTTCCCGCTAATTCAAAATGCTCGGAAAGCAAGCCAGTACTGAACTTTATATTGTGCTTGTGTGTATTATAACTTCCGAAGGAGTTGGCAATTTCGCCATAGGCTTCCTCCGAAACGGCATCGCTCAACAAATTCAAGCTCGCGCCAAAAGCGCCCGAACCGTTGGTGGAAGTTCCCACGCCGCGTTGCAACTGCAGGCTTTGCACCGAGGAAGTAAAATCGGGTAGATTGACCCAAAACGTGCCTTGGCTTTCGGAATCGTTATACGGAATTCCATTCAGCGTAACATTTACGCGCGAAGCATCGCTCCCACGAACACGAATGTAGGTATAGCCAACGCCAGCGCCGGCATCGCTCGTGGTAACCACCGACGGAAGATAGTTGAGCATATACGGAATATCCTGCCCGAGGTTTCGTTTTTCGAGCTCCTCTTTATCGAGGTTTGAGTGGGTAATTGGCGAATCGGCATCTACGCGGACGGCCTGTACCAAAACTTCGTCCAAGGCTTCAATTTTTGTGGAATCCTGTGTTTTTTCCTGCGCGGAAACGGTAATAAAAAGAGAAGTAAAAACTGTGGTAATCAATAACTTTTTCATTCGTAAAAAATAATTTTATACGAATAAAAGGGGCGTTATTCTTGGTTTGTTAAATGGTTTATATAAAAAAACCCTGAAAACATTGCGTCGTGCAATATTACAGGGGGTTCCTATTTGTATCCCTTGGCGGCATTACCCGCCCAGGTTCTTTGGGTATAATCTCAGCCTTTTGAAGTTGGAATTTTGAGCGACGAGCAACGAAATAGTTTCGTAACTCGTATCTTCAATTTCGTACTTCCAAAAGCACCCCTTTGAGATGTTCGGCAAAAGTACATTTCTTTTTTCAATTTCTCCAAATACTTCCGCATCGTTTTCGATTTCGGTTTCGATTTCGATTTTTTTTACTATATTCTTAATACTTCCCCGTTTCATTACTATTTACATTTGAACGATGGCCACTTCAAAAAACAAATTCACCTTTAAAATCATCCTCAGCTACCTTGTTTTGGGGGCTTTGGCTGTGTTGGTAGGCTTTTTTTTATATTCTGAATTCAAAAATTTCACTGCTGAATCAAGCGAAACCACAGGTGAAAAAAAGTTTATTGAAACCGGAACACTCATCAATTTGGTTTACGAGACCGACGGATTTTCGAGGCTCGCGCTTTTAACCGAAAGCGATGAAGATTTTGAAAAATATATGGCGAAAACCGATTCGCTTTTCAGAAAAATAGACGAGATAAAATCGCTTACCACCAACGATTTTCAGCTAAAACAATTGGACAGTGTAAAAACGTTGCTCAAGGAAAAGAACCGAAACATTGAACAGTTGCGAATTCTTCGTTTGACGAACCAAAAAGATACTTCGCTGGACGATATTATGCGCGAGGTGCGTAAACTGGAAGCTTCCGTAGGCTTGAATTCGGTGGAGTCGTTAATCAGAAATCCGTCAAAATTGAAACCGCGCGAACGCAGGATTTGGCAGAAATATGCCGATTATCTCAACAGTGATGCCGCACGCGACACATCCACTGTCAAGTCGAAAACCGTAGATTCCATGCTTGTCGCCGCACGGTATATTGTTGCCGAGGCGAAAAAGGAAAATTCTCGAATTCGCGAATCGTTGATACAAAAAGAGAACGAATTGATTCGCAACGATCTCAATATTTCGGAACGTTTGCGCGAGATTATCGCCAGTTTTGACCGTGAAATTACAAAAAACAACAATCTGGAAAAGCAGCAGCGGGCAAAATCCATGGAACGCACCAAGAAAATCCTGAAGTTTGCCGGAATTTTGGGCGGTATCGTGGTTTTGCTGTTTTCGTATTTTATTCTTTCAGATTTTTTTAGGGCGGAACGGTTTAAAAAGAATTTGGAAGAATCCAAAAATTATGCGGAATCGCTTTTGAAAAGCCGCGAACAGCTCATTTCCACCGTAAGCCATGATTTAAAAACGCCTTTAAATACCATCAGCGGCTATTCCGAATTGTTTGAAAATTCAAACCTTTCCGAAAAGCAGAAATACTATTTAGGGCAAATCACTTCCAGCTCGCATTTCATTTCACATTTGGTGGATGATTTGCTGGATTTCTCCAAATTGGAAGCGGGAAAATTGCCCATTGAAAGCGTTCCCTTTTCTTTGGAAAATATTATCGTTGAAGCCGGAAATGCCGTAAAACAGCAGTTTCCGCAGAAAGCTGTCGATTTGAAGTTTTCCATTTCGCAGGAAATTAAAAGCAAAATTTTTGAAAGCGACCCGCTGCGGATTCGGCAGATCATAAATAATCTCGTCGGCAATGCTTTTAAATTTACCGAAAACGGAAGCGTTGAAATTAAGGTTGAAGAACTTGACACTTCGACTGCGCTCAGTGTTCCAAAAATTTCCAAAATAAAAATCTCCGTAATCGATACTGGAATTGGCATTTCCGAAGAAAAACAGCAGCTTATTTTCAATGAATTTACGCAGGCCGAAACCGAGATTGCCCACAAATTTGGCGGCAGCGGTTTGGGGCTTGCCATTTCAAAAAAACTCACCGAGCTTTTGGGAGGAAGCCTAAAGGTGGAAAGTGTTTTGGGGGAAGGAAGCAACTTTATTTTAACCCTTCCGCTGAAAAATTCAGATAGGATTTTGACGAAAACCATTCCGAAGGAAAACATTTCTTTTGAAGGTCTGAAAGCCGTAATTATTGACGATGACCAGTCGATTCGCGCACTTTTACAGGAAATTTTTGAGCAGTTGGGCATTGCTTCGGAAGCATTTGAAAGTTACGAACAACTAAAAACCTCAAATTTTGGTTCCCGAGCTGAATCACGTCCCGACTTCATTTTAACCGACATCCAAATGCCAAAAACCGACGGTTTTACAGTTTTGGAAAAACTGAAAAATGGCGAAATAAATTCCTATAAAAATCAGCCCGTAATAGCAATGACAGGAAGTAGGGAGCACAGCCGCGATTTCTACCTCAAAAAAGGGTTTTCTGAAATGCTGCCGAAACCCTTTTCAAAACAGGAACTCGTTGCAGTTTTGGAGCGCATTTTCCCAAACCGCAGGAATTTTTCGGAAGAAAATATTGTGGATGAAATTTTCAAATCAAATTCCGCAGACAATGAAAAATTCGACCTTTCCCTTTTAAAATCCTTTTTAAATACGCCCGAAGCCTTGGAAGAAGTGCTAAAAGTTTTCAACGCTCAAACCGAAAAAGATCTGCAGCAAATCAAAAATTCAATTGTTGAAAATGACACAAAAACTATTTCTGAAATTGCCCACAGAATGCTCACGATGTTCCGCCAAATAAGGGCAAAGGAAGTAATTCCCATTCTCGAAAAAATGGAGGATTACACTGCCGAAACAGTTGAACCTGTGGAAATGAAGATGGATTTTGAAAAGCTTATTTTGAACATTCGGGATTTACAAAATGCGCTTTCTAATAGCTGATTTTACAAATCTATTTGATAATGCTCCAGTTTGTTATAAAGCGTTTTGCGGGTAATGTTCAGCAGTTTTGCGGCTTTGGTTTTATTGAAATCGGCTTCCTTTAAAGCGTTCAAAATAAGTTGTTTTTCATTGCTTTCCTTTGAAAAATCTACGGTTTCCTTTTTCGTATTTTCAGCAAACAAAACTTCCCGCGGAATCACTTCCAACGGAATCAATCGGGAATTGGTCAACAAAACGGAACGCTTGATTACGTTTTTCAATTCACGCAAATTGCCCGGCCAAGCGTAGTTTTTAAAGGCTTCTTTCACTTCTTTCGAAAGTCCGATTACTTCCTTTCCCAAAGATTTATTTGCTTCATTTAAAAAGTATTCAATAAACAGAAAAAGATCCTCTTTCCGTTCGTGCAGCGATGGAATGTGGATTGAAAATTCATTCAAACGATGGTACAAATCTTCCCTAAATTTCCCCTCGGAAACGGCTTTCAGCAAATCTTCGTTGGTTGCGGAAAGGATGCGCACATCCACTTCAATTTCGGTATTGCTGCCCACGGGTTTTATGCGGCGTTCCTGCAAAGCGCGAAGTAATTGAATTTGATTTTCGTATGAAAGATTACCGACTTCATCCAAAAATAATGTGCCGCCGTCTGCCGCTTCAAAATGTCCTTTTTTGTCATTTACCGCGCCGGTAAAACTTCCCTTTACGTGGCCGAAAAATTCGCTGGCAGCAATCTCTTTCGGAATGGCACCGCAGTCCACGGCCACAAAATTTTTATCTTTTCGGGAACTATAATTGTGGATTGCCTTTGCGGCAACTTCCTTTCCAGTTCCGCTTTCACCTTGAATAAGAACGCACATATCCGTTGGCCCGACCAGCTTTAAATATTCGTTGAATTTTTTGGATGCTTCGCTGATGCCGATGACAAATTTGGGCTTTTCAGAAGTTGGTTGGGAAGCAGGTTGTTTCGGCTCAACAGTTTCTGAAACGGGCTCTTCCGAAGATTCCGTATTTTGAGAATCCGCTTCAATAATCATCAGCAATTCCTCGGGCCGGAACGGTTTCGAAATATAGTCCAAAGCCCCTTTTTTTATGGCTTTTACCGCGGTATCCACTTCGGCATAGCCCGTCATTAAAATCACTTTGGTGTTTGGGGAATTTTTTTGGGAAAATTCAAGCAAGTCAAGACCCGAATCGTCCGGCAGCTTTAAATCGGTTATCAGCAAATCGAACTTGTTTTCAGAAATGATTTTTCGGGCATTTTCGCCTGAAAGCGAAACAGAGACATTAAAACCTTTTCGTTCCAAAAAAGAGGTGAGCATCTTTCCAAAAGCTACATCGTCTTCAACTATATGTATTTGCTGCGCCATTATATTTTGTGAGACCGTAAAAATAGTGAGTATATGGCTGGGCAAACTTTAAATTTATCATAAAAAAAGGCGCCCAATTTATGGACGCCTTTCCCAGAAGTATTGAATCTAAAATACCTGCAGCTTACTGCTTCTTTAATTCATTTTTAATCCACTCGCCTTTTGCGTTTGCATACACCGTTGCTTTTTTGGCATCGGCAGTGGCAAGTTCGATTTTATAGTCTCCCTGTGCATTCACATAAGCCTTAGAAATAGTGGCACCGCTAAAATCCTTAGCTACGGCATCTTGAACGGTTTGTGGCACTTCAGAAGCCTTTACTTCTTTATAGTCTTGGGCAACATCAGCTGCTGCGATTTCAGCAGTTTCGGCATCTGTTGCAACTGTAGCTTCGGTTTCAACAACAGCATCGACATCTTGGGCAGCTTCAATTCTGCTTTCCACTTGCGCTTCAACGGCAGTTTGTTTTTGCTCGTTCATAGCAGTTGGCTCTTTATCTTGCGCGGTTGCTGCGGTTAAACCTCCCAATACGATTGCTGTGCTTAAAATTAACTTTTTCATTGTTTTTTGTTTTTAAAAAATTATTTATTCGTTTCTAAGTTTGTTTGTTGCCTTGTATATAGAAAAAGTAGTGCCATAGAAAATATGGAACAGAAAAAACCAGCAAATAACTACAAAACAGCTGTTTAAGGAATATTCTATTGTTTTGAATTTTAAGAAAAGTGTGTAACGGAAAGAACAGTTGTATAAAAATTACACAGTTTTTGTATAAGCACTATTCAATTTTTGGTGGTTTGCGATTGGATTTTTTTAAAGCGTTCTCTTTTTTGGATTTCAAACGTCTTTCAATCGCGCCTTTTGAAGGTTTTGTTTTTTTTCGCGGTTTTGCGACTTTAAGGTTTTTTTGAAGCAATTCAACAAGCCTTTCAATAACGATTGCTTTGTTGCGGTACTGGCTTCGGGTTTTGCCACATTGCAGGGTAATTATCCCTTCGGAAGAAATTTTTGTGGAAAGTTTGTTGTGGATTCGTTCCTTTTCAGTTTCCGAAAGTGCTTCGGAAGTTTCCAAATTAAAGGACACCTCAACTTTTGAAGCCGTTTTGTTCACGTGCTGCCCGCCCGGCCCACTGCTGCGGATGGCTTTAAAGGAAAGTTCAGAAATTAATTGCTCCGTGTTCATTGCGGTTGGTGTACAGGGTTCAAAAGGTCGTTTACCGTTTTTACGGGATTGAAGGTGATGAGCGGTATTTCCACGAAAACCGTGTTCCAGTTTGCCATCGCGCCGTTCCAAAGTCCGGGCAACTCCAGTGCTTTTATGGGTTTGCCATTATAAGATTTATTCGAAATAAAACCCGCATCGGGGTCAGAAAACTGAAGCAAATCATACTTTTCGCCTTTATAATTTCGCAGGCCGCAGACCAAATCCACCGGATTGAAATGTGTGGCCTTTTCAACCAATTCCCTTTGTTGCGGATTATTGGTATCAATCTGGCTCATTTCCACGATTTGATAGGAAAGGTGTCCGTTCTTGTCTTTTATAAGAAATGGGCCGCCGCCGGGAGCACCCGTATTTTCAACCACACCGCAAACGCGGATGGGCCGTTCGAGGGCTTTTAAAATTTCCTCTTTATATATAGGAGTGTTTTTTATGAAAAGTTCTCGGGAAATAAAGTCCGAAGCGTTTTTCAAAACTTCTTCCGCCCCGGCGGACAGGTCAGAAGGATTTGCAGCGTGAAGTTTTTCCACAAAACCGAAGATTTTTTGCTGCAATGAAAGCAATTTTCCGGCGAGCACTTTTTTCTGAAAAGCGATGGTTTCCACATAATTTTGCGAAACCACGTTGTCAATATTTTTTATGAAAACGATGTCGGCATCCACTTCATTCAAATTTTCCAAAAGCGCGCCGTGCCCGGACGGACGAAAAACCAAATCGCCATTTTCATCTAAAAAAGGTTTGTTTTCAAGGGTTGCGGCAACTGTATCGGTTTCCTTTTTCTGAAAGGAATATGAAATATTGAACTTTACGCCTGTTTTATTTTCAATGGTTTCCTGAATTTCATGGTATCGTTTTTTAAACTTTTCCTCGTGTTCCGCGGAAACCGTAAAATGTAAATTGGCTATACCGTTCGCGCTTGCATAAAATGCTGCTTCATACAATTGCTCGCCAAAAGCGGTAACATAATTTTCACCGTATTTGTGAAAAGGAACGAGACCTTTGGGCGTGTTGCTGAAATTCAGCCCGTTTTCTTCCAGCATTTCCTTTACAAAGAAATAGTAGCGTTTTCCTTTTTCGAAATTTTTAAAATCGGGGAATTTCGCTTCCAATTTATCTTTCACCAAAGGAGAAAAAGCAAATTGTTCGATTGAATCAAAAAAGATTTTTAAGTTCTTGTTTTCTCCCTTTTGAAGAAACGCATCGATGTCTTCATTTTCAAAATCATAAATCTCCAAAAACTGATGCAAAAACTTAAACATTCGCGTAGCAGCGCCCGAAGCTGGCACAAATTTCAGCAAATCAAGTTTGTCTTTTTCAGCTTCAAAAAGCGCTACAAAATGGTTTTGTTCCGTTTCTGAAAATACCGCAATGCCATTATCCGCTGAAGCTGGTTCAACTACATTTGCGAAGGGGATTCCTTCCATAAAAATTTCGAGTTGTCGCGTTACCTTAGCTTCGGAAAGCCCATGATTCTTTATTTGTTGTATGTTTTTTTCTGTAAACATTTTTGAATCCTAATTTTTTCTTTGTGTTCTCTGTGTCCCCGCATGCTGCGGGCAGGTTTGTGGTGATAAAACCACAGAGGCACAAAGGACACGGAGATTTTCTATCTATCCAATAAAGCGTCAATTATTTGAACTGCTTTTTTAAACCTCTGCTCCTCGTTTCCCTTTAAAATTTTATACGGGAAACCTTGTTTTTTCAATTCGGCCTCGAAAATACGAAACATTTCCTCGCGGTTGTTTGGACGGTCGCGCAAAATATCCGGCTCCCAAGGCGTGTCAACATAGGTCAAAAGATAGATGCTGTAATTGGCTTTGGTTGCTTCGGTTTTTATTTCCGAAGGACAAAATCCGTCGTAATAATATTCCGAATAGACCTTTAGTTCGAGCAAATTCGTATCGCAAATCAGCAGATTTTCAGCCTTTTGCGAAGCTTCTTTTTCAAGTTGCAATTGCCCTTTTGCAATGGGAATTAAATCTTCCTTTTCAACCAATTTCTTTTCGGAATCCCACTTTTTTTGAAGGTATTCCCGCATATATTCCGGCACCCAAAGCGTTTTGTAATGCGCCGCCAATTGTTTTGCCAAGGTAGTTTTGCCAGTAGATTCGGGACCGTATAAAACTACTTTAATCAATTCAGCAGACTGGTTTCGGGTATGTTTAGGTTTCTTTTCCACGCGCGGTATCCGTATATTGAAATAACGACAAAAAGCATAAATTGGAAGGACGTAAAAATCAATCCCTTATAAAAATATAGGGGTATCGAAATTACATTTCCCACCAGTAAAAAAAGCCAATTTTCTAATTTTTTACGAGCCAATAGCCACATTGCCACAAAAAAGAGCGCGGTAGTTAGCGTGTCCACATAAGCAGTCCAACTGGTCCATTTCTCGAAAATTTCATAAATAATATAAATAAAAAGCAAAGTAGCCACAAAAATCAAAAGGCTGATTTTCTTTTCTTTTGGAGTTGTAATGGTTATTGGCGTATAATGTTCGGCATCAACTTTTCGGGTCCAGATGTACCAACCGTAAATACTCATTGAAAAGTAGTACGCATTTATTATCAAATCGCCCAAAAGTCCGTAATAGGCTAATATATAGACAAAAATGGCGGTGCTCAAAATTCCGGTTGGATAAATAAGAATATTGTCCATTTTGGAAAACCAAGCACTGGCCAAGGCCAGTATTACCGCAATGATTTCAAGGATTACGATATGCCTTGGCACCGCTTCGTATTGCTGAAATAGCCAATCAAAAATGGGGCTCATAGTCGCTGCGGTCTGATTTTACTATTTTGATGTAAAGCAAACCTCTTTCCACGGCTTCCAATGCGACTTTCATTTCCTTTTGCAGCAAATTCATCACCGCATCATAATCGCCGTAAACCTGTGTGCTTAGCGGATTTTCCAATACTGTAAGACCAGAGTTTCGAAGGCTTTTTATAAAATTGATTATTGCGGGTTCGTAATCGTCCTGTAACGGAGTTAGTGTGAGTTCTACTGAGATTTTCATTTTTTCATTTTTTTTCAAAACTACGATTTTAAAAAGTTTTCAGTCGCAGTCACAGTTTGCAGTTTTTGGAATTTGGTTTTTTAAGATTTGGAATTTATTCAAATGCCGTTCCCATCACAATCTCGTGGCTTCGGCTCCGCTCAGCCACCGAGACCGGTCATTGAGCGGAGTCGAAATGACTTTTTTCAAACGCCGTTCCCATCACAACCATATCCGCTCCAGCTTCGTAAGCGGTATTGTTTTGTGCTTCGGTTTTTATTCCGCCGCCAACTATTAAAGGGATGTTGATAGCTTTTTTTACTTCGGAAATAATTTCGGGTTTTACGGGAAATTTTGCGCCGCTACCCGCTTCCAAATAAATAATTTTTGCCCCTATAAATTGGCCTGCCAATGCCGTATGCACAATGTTTTCAATATTTTCCTGCGGAAGGGGTTCAGTATTCGTCACTTTTGAAACTGCCGAACCATTGCCGCCATCAATCAAAATGTAACCTGTGGAAATAATTTCCAATGAACTATTTTTCAATTTTGAAATGGACTTTATCTGTTGTCCCACCAAATACTCCGCGTTCCGCCCAGAAAGCAACGTTAAAAACAAAAGCGCATCGGCAAAGTGCGTAATATGCGACCAGTCGCCGGGAAATAGAAAGATTGGCAATTTTGTTGCGACTTTCAACGCTTTTACGGTTGCTTCGGTTTCGCCATTTGCAACGGTGCTTCCACCCACAAAAAGATGGGTGGTTTGCTTCGGTATTTTTTTCAGAAAAGAATCGGTTTCAGAACTATTGAATTTATCTGGGTCAATCAAAATGGCGAGCTGCCTTTCCTTTTCGGCTATCGATTTCAGAAGATTTTTATAAAAAATGTCTTCCATCTGCTATTTTTCAGAAATAAGGGCATAGGCACAAGTGAATTCCTCAAACTCCAGAAAATCTACATCGTATGTTTGTTCCTTGTCCTCGTAAGTCACCGTAGCAGTGGTTTTGGTGTCATCGAGTCTAAAGTCTTCCACATAAATATGTTCCAAAAAGCTCACGCCTTTTTCGGCAAAACTTTTATAAAGTGATTCCTTCGCACACCAAACGATTGTCAGTTTTCGCATTAGGGCGTCTTCATTGGCGATGGTTCGGTATTCTTCGATTGGAGTGAATTTATGCGCTATTTTTAGGATTTTGTTGCGCTGCTTTTCAATGTCTATTCCCACTTCAATATCGCTAATGATTATCGCCGCAAAATTGAAGGAATGGGTAATGGAAATATGCTTATCGCCCGTTAAATGGGGCTTTCCGTTTTCGTCATAATACAAATCCTGGTCCGTATATCCTTCCAGAGCCATCAAATGCCGAATGCTCATAAACCCGCGACGGTGCAGGTCGCTTTTCATATTGTTTACTCGGTTTGCACAATTTTGGGTCAATTGGATTCCTTCGGAAAGTGCTTCAAAAGACTCTTCAATCTTCCAAATGAAGACTTTAGTGTGGGGATTTACTGTTATAGTTTTGTAAAGTGGCATAAACTTTTAAAGGATATTGTGTACTTTTGCGGACTGAAAAACAGAAATTATTTTTAACAAATGCCCGCTTTTAAGGGTATAAATATAACAAATATGTCAACGAAAACTGTGCCTTACACGGCGTTTAAAGTAAAAGATATTTCCCTGGCAGACTGGGGAAGAAAAGAAATTGAGCTTGCCGAAGCGGAAATGCCGGGGCTTATGAGTTTGCGTGAAGAATACGGAGACGAGCAGCCTTTGAAAGGTGCGCGCATTGCGGGATGTCTTCACATGACCATTCAAACCGCGGTGCTTATTGAAACTTTAGTTGCATTGGGGGCCGAAGTTACTTGGAGCTCCTGCAACATTTTCTCTACACAAGATCACGCTGCCGCTGCAATTGCTGCCGCTGGAATTCCGGTCTATGCTTGGAAAGGGATGACCGAGGAGGAATTTGACTGGTGCATTGAGCAAACGCTTTTCTTTGGCGAGGACCGCAAGCCGTTGAATATGATTCTTGACGATGGTGGCGATTTAACCAATATGGTCTTGGACAAATATCCAGAGCTTGCCGCTGGCGTAAAAGGTATTTCTGAAGAAACTACCACCGGTGTTCACCGTCTTTACGAGCGCGTGAAAAAAAGAACCTTGCCAATGCCGGCTATAAACATTAACGATAGCGTTACCAAAAGTAAATTCGACAACAAATACGGTTGCCGCGAAAGTGCCGTTGATGCCATCCGCCGTGCTACTGACATTATGATGGCAGGAAAACGTGTGGTTGTTTGCGGTTATGGCGATGTGGGCAAAGGAACTGCCGCTTCGTTTAAAGGTGCGGGAAGTATCGTTACCGTTACCGAAATTGACCCCATTTGTGCGCTACAAGCTGCAATGGACGGATTTGAAGTAAAAAAATTGGAAACCGTTGTTGGCAATGCTGATATTGTAATTACGACAACTGGAAACAAAGACATTGTTCGCGGAGAGCATTTTGAAGCGATGAAAGACAAAACCATCGTTTGTAACATTGGGCATTTTGACAATGAGATTGCTGTAGCTTGGTTGAAGAAAAACCACGGCAACACCCATGTTGAAATTAAGCCACAGGTGGATAAATACACCATCAACGGAAAGGACATTATCCTTCTGGCCGAGGGCCGTTTGGTAAACCTTGGTTGTGCTACGGGTCACCCAAGTTTTGTGATGAGCAACAGTTTTACCAACCAAACTTTGGCGCAAATCGAGCTTTGGAAAAATGGCGAAAACTATGAAAACGAAGTTTATATGCTTCCAAAGCATTTGGATGAAAAGGTTGCGAAACTTCACCTTGAGAAAATCGGGGTTGAACTTACCGAGCTTACTGAAGAACAAGCCGAATACATTGGCGTTACTGTTGAAGGGCCGTTTAAGCCTGAGTATTATAGATATTAGACGTTAGATTTTAGACCTTAGATTGAAACCCTTGCAACTGTGTGAGGGTTTTTTTATTGAAAAATATTTAACTTTTAAAAAGCCAAGATTATTCATACTTTAAGTGAATGATTTATGAAGAAGAAAAAATAAAAGTCCCAAGATTCAATGAAGAATCCGGCTTCTACACCACAAAAAAGCGCTCAAAAATGATGGGCAAAATTCGTGGGAAGAATACCAAGCCGGAACTGCTCTTTAGAAAAGCGCTTTGGAAAAAAGGTATCCGGTATCGCGTGGATAGCAAAATACTGCCAGGAAAACCCGATGTTTCCATCCAAAAATACAAACTTGCCATTTTTATTGACGGCGAGTTTTGGCACGGTTACAATTGGCCCGAAAGAAAGGAGACTTTAAAAAGCAACCGCGGTTTTTGGATTCCAAAAATAGAACGAAATATGCAGCGCGACCGCGAAGTGAACAAACAACTCGAAGAAATGGGCTATACCGTGTTTCGGTTTTGGACCAGCGAAATAAAGAACAACCTCAACAAATGCATCAACGATATTTTGGTGTATATAAATACTGGACAAAATGATTAACTCAAAATTACCCAATATTGAAACCTCCATCTTCGCCAAAATGAGCAAAATGGCGGCAGACCACAACGCCTTAAACCTCTCGCAGGGATTTCCAAATTTCCCCAGCGACCCCGCTTTAAATGCCCTGGTGGACCAAGCGATGAGCGACGGTTATAACCAATATGCCCCAATGCCCGGAGATTTTGGGCTGCGGATGGAAATTTCAAAGAAAATCGAAACTCTCCACGACCGTTTTTATAATCCCGAAACCGAAATCACGATTACTGCGGGAGCCACACAGGCTATTTTCACAATAATCGCGGCTACAATTAGCAAGGGGGATGAAGTGATTATTTTCACCCCAGCTTATGATTGTTACGCGCCAACAGTGGAATTGTTCGGCGGAAAGATTGTCCCAATTCAACTTAAACCTCCTTTTTATAGTGTGGATTGGCAGCAAGTTGCGGATATGATTTCTTCCAAAACGAAAATGATTATCATCAACTCGCCACACAATCCAAGTGGGATGCTGTTTTCAAAAGAAGATATGCTCGAATTACAAGATTTGGCAGAAAAAAATGATTTGTTGGTTTTAAGCGATGAAGTTTACGAACACATCATTTTCGATGGCAATGTGCATCAAAGTGCATCGAAATTTGAAGCTTTGGCGGAGCGAAGTTTTGTAACGGCTTCCTTCGGAAAAACATTCCACAATACGGGCTGGAAAATGGGCTATTGCGCCGCTCCTGAAAACTTGATGAAGGAATTTCAAAAAGTGCATCAATTCGTAGTTTTCTGCGTAAACCACCCCATCCAAAAAGCATTGGCAACTTACTTAAAAGACGAAAATCATTATTTGAAACTTTCGAATTTCTATCAGCAAAAGCGCGATTTTTTTCTGCATTTAATGGAAGGTTCCAATTTCAAAATTGTTCCTTCAAAAGGCACGTATTTCCAAATGCTCGATTTTTCGGAAATTTCAACTGAAAACGATATCGCTTTCGCGGAAAGACTTACGAAAAAACACAAGATTGCGACCATTCCCACTTCTGTTTTCAACGAAGGCAGAAAAGATTTTAAACAGATTCGGGTTTGCTTTGCCAAAACCGATGAAACGCTTGCGGAAGCTGCAAAAATCCTTCGCGAATTATAGGATTATTTTGTATGTTGGTATTAAAAGGAAACCGTACTTTTAAAAGAAAAAAATGAAAACCGATTTAAAAATAACGCTTGTTCAAAGTGAACTAATTTGGGAAAACGCATCGGCCAACAGGGAATTGTTTTCAAAAAAATTCCAAACCTTTGAAGGGGAAACGGATTTGATAGTCCTGCCCGAAATGTTCACTACCGGATTTTCGATGAATGCCAAAAAACTTGCCGAACCCAATGACGGCGAGAGTTTAAACTGGATGATTTCCGAAGCCCGGAAACACAACTGCGCCATTACCGGCAGCGTGATTATTTCAGAAAATGACAAATTCTATAATCGCCTCTTTTTCGTTTTGCCCGATGGCACTTATGAAAAATACGACAAAAAGCACACCTTCACCTTGGCGAAGGAAAATGAAACATACACCGCAGGTAACGAGCGTTTAATCGTAAATTTCAAAGGCTGGAAAATCTGCCCGCTTATTTGTTACGACCTGCGTTTTCCCGTGTGGTCCAGAAATACTGAGGATTATGACGTTTTAATTTATGTAGCCAACTGGCCAAAAGTGCGTACCGTTGCTTGGGATACGCTGCTTCGCGCACGCGCCATTGAAAATATGAGCTACTGCGTGGGCGTAAACCGCGTGGGTTTTGACGGCAATGATCACGAATATGTGGGCCATTCGGCGGTTTATGATGTTTTGGGAAAACAGGTTTCCCCTTCCGCTTTTGATGAGTTTATTGAAACCGTAACTTTATCCAAGGAGCACATTGAGAGCAACCGGAAGCATTTACAGTTTTTGAATGATCGCGATAAATTTACTTTAACCTAAAAGTTTCATTCAAGCTCCAATTGGCACGTATTTCGAGTTGCGTAGGGTAATAGATAATTCGCTCGGGCTCCCTGCGGTTTAGGAAGCTGCCGGGGTCCCACCTCCCGTTTTCATTGGTATCGTAAATAATTCTGAGGAAATATTTATTCGGCGAAAGCGCTTCGAAAAACACCTCCCTATTTTCCGAAAGATATTCTGAGGTTACCAAATTGTATTTGGCATCCAATAACTGCACAATTACGGGAAACCGTTCCACATTTTGCAAGCTAAGGTTCAAGGTGCCGTAATCGCTTTCCAATCGGGTGTTTACGTTAAAAGTGAGGGTGTCATTCGTCTTCTCAAAAAAATCTGTCAGCGCTCCTGGAAAGAGTTTTATCAGATAGCTTTGGTCTTCGGTTTTTGGAAAAGATACTTCGGCCCAGTTGTACTTTTTATTTAGTTTAACAGTCGTTTCAACAAAAGAAGAATCTTTCGCCATTACTTGAAATTGTTCGGCATCAAAGGTTACAAGCGGCGTATTGGCGCGCAGTTTAAAAGTATCCTTCAATTTTAAGGTTCCGGTTTTCAATGCAGAAATAGTCAATGAATCTTTAAATAGCTCGCGCATTCGCACGGTAGCGGTATCAATAAAACTTCCGTTAGTCACTTTAAAAATCAGTGAATCTGTTTCAATGGCAGGCTTAAACCAATAATGCAATGTGTCCTTTTTTTCATCTTTAAAAACTGCGGAAGTATACTCTTCTTGCATTTCAGAAAGCATTTCAATATTTAAAGTGTCCGCACGACCCTCATACCCGAAAACGATATGGTTTTTACCTACTTGGCTTGCCCTTCCAAACTTATATTCGGGTGTTTCCTTAAAAAGTGTGAGCGTATAAGTTGAATCTGTGGGGAGAGTAATCAGTTCTCTCTCAAAACCTATTTTGTCGTTTTGCGGCTGAAAGATATAATCGTTGTTCTTTTCCTTCAATGCCAAAAGCAGGTATTTTCCTTCCTTTAAATTGGTGAGTTCAAAAACTCCCGTACTGTCTTTGGTAACGGTTATGTAAGTTGGTTTTTCAGAATAAATAATGGAGTCGGTAAAAGTTTCATTTACTTCATAAAGCATTACAGTGGTTGGAATTTCCGGGGCAATAAACTCTGCATCCCTCACCCGTCCCGAAAGTTTTAGACTGTCAATATAACTCCCCGTGGAAAAAATGTATTTGTAGTAATCA
The DNA here is from genome assembly GCF_000952855.1 of Aequorivita vladivostokensis. GTDB lineage: Bacteria > Bacteroidota > Bacteroidia > Flavobacteriales > Flavobacteriaceae > Aequorivita > Aequorivita vladivostokensis. Next base: position 75,038 of record NZ_JSVU01000009.1, read on the forward strand.
AACTTGTTCTCCTCATTATTGTCCACAATACTGTTTCCAAAGTTGAAGGAATAGGTAGTGTTCGGCTTTAGCGTATCAAGTATCTTAATCTTTAGGGTTTTTGAGGTGCTCAGCGGCGTGATGATGGGCGCATACTTCATCGGTGGCGAAATGATGAGCTCTTTGTTTACATCCTTCAGTTTTATGTATTCATCAAACCTGATTTCTATTTCGTCGCCCGTAAAATTAGTGGTGTAATTCTCTGGACTGCTCCTTACAATTACTGGGGGAATGGTATCCCGCGGCCCGCCCGATGGAGATCCTTTTTTTGCACAGTCAACGAATGACAAAATCATCAAAAAAGCTATGGGAATGTAAAGCAGGCGGTGTTTCACTTAGTATTCTTTAAAATTTTGTGGCGCTGCGGCGCGGGTTCAAAATTAAACAATATGTAGCAACAATTTACAAATAACTTTAGGCTACTGCAATTGTGGCGATGCTTATACTTACATTTTCACCTTTCAGCAGTTGGAGCGCGCATTTTTCCAGTGTGGCGCCCGTGGTTATTATATCGTCAACCAATAAAACGTGCTTGTTATTTATTGCTTCCAGATTTTGGATTGAAAAAACCTCTTCGGCCTCAAAACGCAGTATTCGGGTTTTGAAAACCTGTGAGCCCGATTTTGAAATTTTTATCAAAACATCGTCGCGGTAGGGAACATCCAAGGCTTTTGCTATTTCATTTCCAAAACCTTCCACTTGGTTAAACCCACGCTTTTTCAATTTCTGTTTGTGGAGCGGGACCGGAATCACCAGATCTATTTCTTTATAGCAATCAATTTCAGATAATTCTGCTCCTAACCATTTTCCGAAGAAATAACTTATTTCCTTTCTGCCCCTGTATTTTAGGTTGTGCAGCAATTGCTGTGTCAAACCCCTTTTCTGAAAATACGCCAAGGCCGTGGCATTTTGCACCAGAAATCTTCCGTAGAATTTATCTTTTAGGCCGGAGTTTCCTGTTTTGTGAAATGAAGCGATGGGCAGCGAATGGACACATTCAGTACATAATACATCTTCCTGTTTCAGCAATTGTTGCTTACAGCCTGCGCAAACCTTCGGAAACAGTAGATTTAACATATTTTAAGAATTTTTACCATTTTGTAAACGTTTGTTAAAGAAATACCTACCTACTTTTACCACCTAAACTTAACTTATTAATTATGAGTACTGAAAACGAAAACAATAGTGGCAAATTCAAGATTCTGATTGGGGTTCTTTCAGTCTTGCTTATTGCGCTGGCCGTCTATACTGTTACCCTCTTTAACGATAGTAAAAATACGGTATCAAATCTAGAGATGCAAAAGGCAGACATTGAGCAGGAACTTGAAGGACTGATTGCCAATTATGATGAAGTTATCAAGGATAATGAATTGAAAGATAAAGACCTATTGGCTGCCCGAGAGCGAATTACCATTCTATTAGATTCAGTGAAAGATGCCCAAGCCAATGTGGCCCTTATTGCGAGATACAAAGCTGAAGTGGGAAGACTTAAGCAGGAACGTGCCATGCTTTTTAAACGTGCCGATAGTTTGATTGCCGCAAACCAACGACTGGCTATGGAACGCGACAGCACCTCGACCGAGCTTCAAAACACACGAATGGTGGTAGATTCGGTAAGCCAAGAAAATATGGCCATGAACGAAACCATTAAAAAAGGATCTATCGTAAAAGCAACCGACCTTCGCGGAGAAGCGGTAATCATTAGAAACAGCGGAAAAGTGGTTGATACCAAACGCGCCAGCCGAGCCGATAAGATTAGAGCCTGCTTTACTTTGGCGCCCAACGCAATCGCACAAAAAGGTGATAGAACTTTATATGTTCAGGTTATAAACCCCCGCAATAAAATGATGGGCGATGATGCTGTAAAGCAATTTGAAGAAAAAAACATCAACTATAGCAGCTCCACGAACGTATTTTATGAAAATGATGAACTGGACGTATGCATTTTGGTAAATTCCAAGGAATCCGATCTTATAGAAGGACGCTACACCATCAATCTTTTTGACGGTCCAAATTTAGTTGGAACCACTACCATGGAGCTTAAATAAAGGCTCGTTAATTTCCTTGAATAAGGAAGTTGATTTCAGAAATAGACTTTAAAACCATTGCTTTATGGGCAATGGTTTTTTCTTTGTAAAAAAACACGTTCCCATCTTCGGGAGTTAAGGGGCATTTCCTATTTTTGCGCTATGGCAAACAACGACGATCAATTTAAGAAAGTAGTCTCCCACGCAAAGGAATATGGCTATATTTTTGCATCCAGCGAAATCTACGACGGCCTCAGCGCGGTATATGATTATGCCCAAAATGGTGTAGAACTCAAGAAAAACATTCGCGAATACTGGTGGCGAAGCATGGTCTATATGCACCAGAATATTGTGGGAATTGATTCCGCAATCCTGATGCACCCCACAACCTGGAAGGCTTCCGGCCACGTTGATGCTTTCAACGACCCGTTGATTGACAACAAGGATTCCAAAAAACGCTACCGAGCCGATGTGCTTATTGAAGATTACGCCGAAAAGCTGAACCAAAAAGCCCAAAAGGAAATTGAAAAAGCCAAAGGCCGTTTTGGCGATAGCTTTGACGAAGCGCAATTTGTAGCTACAAATCCACGTGTTGTAAGATATCTTGAAGAACAGCGCACCGTTTTGGAACGCATGGCCCGTTCGCTTGAAAAGGAAGACTTGGCAGATGTAAAGGCTTTGATCGAAGAACTTGGAATTGCCGATCCCGAAACCGGTTCAAAAAACTGGACAGAGGTGCGACAGTTCAATTTAATGTTTGGCACCAAACTGGGCGCTTCCGCCGAAAACGCCATGGATCTTTACCTCCGCCCGGAAACCGCCCAAGGTATTTTCGTGAACTTTCTGAACGTGCAAAAAAGCGGAAGGATGAAAATTCCTTTCGGAATCGCACAAACGGGGAAAGCCTTCCGCAACGAAATTGTTGCGCGACAGTTTATCTTCCGTATGCGCGAGTTTGAACAGATGGAAATGCAATTTTTTGTACGCCCGGGCGAAGAGCTGAAATGGTATGAATACTGGAAAGAAACCCGATTAAAGTGGCACCTTTCGTTAGGTATGGGTGAAGAAAACTATCGTTTCCACGATCACGAAAAATTGGCGCATTACGCGAATGCCGCGGCAGATATTGAATTCAACTTTCCTTTCGGTTTCAAAGAATTGGAGGGAATCCATTCCCGCACCGATTTCGATTTAAAGGCACACGAAAAATTCTCTGGAAAAAAACTCCAATTCTTCGATCCGGAACTCAATGAAAGCTACGTACCCTACGTGGTTGAAACCTCAATAGGCCTTGACAGAATGTTCCTTGCCGTTTTGAGCAATTCGCTACAGGATGAAACTTTGGAGGATGGAAGCGTGAGAACCGTTTTGAAACTTCCGGCTATTTTGGCACCCGTAAAAGCTGCGGTTTTACCTTTGGTGAAAAAAGACGGTCTGCCCGAAATTGCCCAAGAAATAATTGACGAACTTCAGTGGGATTACAACGTAATCTATGACGAAAAAGATGCCGTGGGAAGACGCTACCGTCGCCAAGACGCAGCTGGAACGCCATTCTGCATTACCGTGGACCATCAAACTATTGAAGACAATACCGTAACGATTCGTTATCGCGACACTATGGAACAGGAACGAATCTCTATTGCAGAGATTTCAGAAAAAATGAAGGAAACCATTTCGTATAAAAACTGGCTTTCCGAATAATTTTTTTAAGTGGTTAATTCTATATTTTGAAGGAGGAGGATATTTGGTTATCCTCCTTTTTTTATGTCAACTATTTCTGCGGGGGTTGCTTTATCACATCGGTTCATTCTTCGTAAGCCGTTAAATTTTATCCATACTTTCTGTCCGTCCACTTTAAATTTTTCCTCCAAATTGATGGGATCCAAATAGTAAAATTCCATTTTATCGCCCGGCATCTGTATCGTGTACGGGCAGTCGCCTTCCTTGTCGGAATATACAATTGTCCCCAACATATAACCCTCCTCTATTAATTTTTGTGGATCAACAGTTTCTTCCGTGGAAGTTGTTTCCTCTGTTGAAGTATTCTGGGTTTGCTTTTTCGTGGAACCACAGGAAAGAATTATTGTCGAAAAGAATACAAGAATCGTTTTTAACATAAAATCGCTTTTAAATGATTTATGAAGATACAAAAATTAAAAATACGCCCGCAACTGAATACTGCCCGTATGGATCGTTTTGGTAGTTTCGCTTTTTCTGCCAAAATAGGAAAGATTGGCATCCAAATATTTCGTGATCCGTTTTTGAAAAAGCAAACGCCATGTAAAATTGGTGCCGGGTTGCAAGCCTTCCAACATTTGGTAGGCCACTGGCGAAAATGGACTGCCCTCAAACTTATTGGCGATATAATTGAATTCCCCATTTATCGAAATTTTTTCGGCATTGGTATATGCGAAAGAAAAACCTAATGTTTGCTGGTTCAACTTTTCCATCTCGCCCAATTGGTTGTCTTGGTTTGCAAATTCATAAAAAACATCAAATCGCGTTTGTTGGCTCAATAAATAGGAAATTTTTGGATTGAATTCATAGGAATCGAGACGGTAATTTCTATTCGCAAAATTTTCCGAAAGGCTTTCATTGCTGCCCGTTGCGCCCTTTAAATTCAACAGCCAGCTTTCCCAAAATTTATGGTTGAAGTTGAGTTGGTGACTTTTCAGATTATTTCGTTGTAAACCCACAGCGAGCAGATTATCTGCCGAAGTAGATATAAAAGTATAACTCGTAGTGAAATGCTGTTTTCCGCGGTTAAAAAATAGCGCATTTCGAAAATTAAGCGTCAATCCCAGTTGGTCATCGCCGCCATCTTCAAACGGATTGATGTTGAAACCGTCGTTTTTCCGCTTCACTTTTCGGTCCAAAACATAGGAAGTCTGATTGTAAAAATGTGAAAGTACCTTTTTGAACCCTTCTTTATTCGACCAGTTTTGCGGATTCAGCGTAAGGATTTGACTGAACTTATTCTGCCGGATTTTTATAAAAACCTGATTGGGAAGCAACACCCGAATATATTCGGCTTGGTCCTGAAACTGCGCCACTTCAAATTCCTCCAATTCCTGAATGCCGTTGTTGTTGTAATCAATCCAAGTGTAAACGCCCTGCCCCGGCTCGGTTTTTACATAGGTAAATTCCTGCTGCGGAATCACTCCGTTGTTGGACTCCAATGCGGTATTTAAACGAATTCCGCCGTCAAACAGTGCTTGGTTGTAAATAATGCGCGAGTTGAGCGAACGTTCGGTCTCCCGCTTGTCGATGGTTACGGGCAGCGTATCGTTTGGGTCAATACCCGTTCCCGAATTGGGTTCGTATTTCAGCGTTCTGTAATTTGCAAAGGCCGAAAGCTGCGTGTTTTCAGTATTTATTAGTCGCGATTTTAAATAATAGGTGTTCGATGAATTTACCTTTTGCAGCATATTGTTCCGAACGCTGTCATTCACCCGAAACTGATAGCCCGCCTCAACAAAAACCTTCGTACTGTCGCCAATGCCAGAAAAAGCCTCGAATGCCGCGAATTTCTGGCTGATGGGCGAAATGCTATCGCGGGAAACATCCTTAATCTGGTTGTCTTCCATAGCCACTTTGCCGCCCACCCATGCCTTTTCAAAAGAATAGGTAGTCGTGTTGTTCAGTCTGATAAATTTGGAGGAAATGGAATCGGCTTTGCTGTTCAGAAAACTGCCGTAGGTCTGCAATCGCAAGTTTTTAAGTTTTATTGCTGAAGAAATCACGTGCCGCGTACCGTTGAAATTTTCAGAATAATTCAAATTTTGGAATTCATAGCGCCCGCCGCCGATTTTCGGGTGTGAGACCTCCACGCCCGATATTACAAAACTTTGATTGCCCATCGGGTTGATAAGGTTCCAATCGCGGTTGAATTCAATATTATATAATCTTTCGATGGTCCTAAAGTCTTTTTGAACAAAATCCAACGAGCCGAAACCGTCAATTTTTAAAGTATCGGCCGTGGTCAACAAACGCTGTTTAAATGCCAACCTTCCCGCGAAACCATCATTATTGTTGTCGTCAATATCACTAAAAAGGTTGAGGTCGTTTTGGCTGCCCGCAACCTCAAAATCGATACGCGTCTTTTCCGAAGGGTGAAAGCTTCCGTTCACACCGCCCACCTGCAATTTTACGGGAGCGTTCAGCCGAATAACCGGCGCATAATTGCCCTGCGGAATACCGTTTTCAGGCGCTACATATTCAAAAATTCGGCTGATGGCGTTAGTCTCACTAATCACATAATCGCCGTTATTGGGTCCTACTAATGAAAACCGCACGCTGAAAAGTTCATCTTCGGGATTGCTTGAAAACACGAAAACTTCCTCTCCATTGATGATTTCCTTTTTATAGAGAATTTTGTTTTCGGAATACGTATCGGGCACGGCCGACGGGGCTGTCATCAAATCCTTATCATCGCCCGCGGCCTGTAAAATAGCCACCTGTTCTTCGGTGAGATTTTGTTGCAAAGGTTGGTTTTTTGCGTCGTTTTCAGAATAAACATATACGCCCAAATCAAGGTTTTCACTGGTATAATTCCCCCCGCCGTAGCCAATAAAACGCGTATAACTTCTATCAGTATATTGATATTCCACAGAAATGCGCATATTGCTGGTTATGGGATAGGTTGGGTTGAATTTTATCTCGCCCGCGTTGTAATCTATTACGTAATCCTCGTTTTCGCCGCGTTTCAAAAGGAGACCGTTCACATAAACCCTTTCACTACCAGAAACCACCAAAATGTAGAGTTCGCCATTGGGACCGACCAATTTGTACGGCCCTTGGTTTCCCTCTTGCCCAATAAATTCACTTTTCGCAAAAACACCGCGCACCAAGGCCCCGGAAGCATAGGCCGAGATTTTTGAACCATCTTCATTATTGAACGTTCCGCCAAGAGATATGCCCTGTACTTTTTTGGTAAATCTGCCGAAATAGCTATTGCTGTTCTGCAGATCGATATCGCCTGCGCGGATGTTCCAATTATCGCCAAAAAGTTCGATGAATATCTGGTCAAATTCATTCAGACTTTGGGAGTAGCCGCCTTCCTGCGTAGGAATATTGGCATCCTGAATCGATGCCCGAATGGAAACTTTCTCGCTCAACTTTCCTGTAATCTGAAGGTCAAGTTCGCTGTTCACCACTGCGTTTTGATTGTTCCCAATGGTAATGCCGCGCGAAATACTCCCCGAAGTATTCAACCCATCAAAAGGGGTAAATGTGCTTTTATTGGTGCTTTCGTCGAGCGAATACAACTTATCGATTTGCCCCGTGTTTTCAACAATAATTTTTGGGTCGATGGCGAAATATTCCCGCGTTAAAAATTCCGGATACTGCAAATATTGAATGGTAAGCGAATCCTGCTGTTGCTGCAATTCTTCGGTAAAAATTATGATTCCTTTTTTGAAGTCTATTCTATAACTGAAAGGGCTTGGCGAATTTCCATCTTTGTCAAGTATTGCGAACCGTTTCGGATTAATGCCCAAGCTGTCCAAAACCACGGTATCTTTCACCGCAACCTTCTTCTCTTTATAATTTGAAGTAATGTCCTGCGCATAGCCAGCGGCTATAAGAAAAAAGAAAAAGACTAACGGGTATAACTTCATCAACTATAAAACTAAACACTTGGGTTTTTATTTTGTCGGATATTTTTTGATAACCTTTTTGGAAATGGTTAGCGTAAAAATACAATCTTATTTACTTTAGCTACTCATATTATCTCGGTGTACTCTGTGCCTCTGTGGTAAAAATATTCCAACCACAAAGGCACAAAGAGCACAGAGAATTAATTCTTTAAGATTTGAAAATCATTTCATACAACGTAAACGGAATCCGCGCCGCGATGCGCAAAGGCTTTATCGATTGGTTGAAAGCCGCAAACCCGGATGTTATCTGCCTTCAGGAAACAAAAGCCAATTTCGACCAAGTGGAAATCGAGGAAATTGAAAAAGCAGGTTACCCCTATCATTATTGGTACAGTGCCATAAAAAAGGGTTACAGTGGAGTGGCGATCCTTTCAAAAATAAAACCGAACCATATAGAATACGGCACCGGCATTGAATATATGGACGCCGAAGGAAGAAACATCCGCGTAGATTTTGACGATGTTTCGGTGATGAGCCTGTATTTGCCAAGCGGCACAAATATTGACCGTTTGGAGCACAAACTTACCTATATGGCCGATTTTCAGAAATATATTGACAAGCTGAAAAAGGAAATTCCAAACTTGGTAATCTGTGGCGATTACAACATTTGCCACGAAGCGATTGATATTCACGATCCCGTCAGAAATAAAAATGTTTCCGGTTTTTTACCCGTTGAACGGAAATGGCTGGACGGATTTATGAAAAGTGGATTTATTGATAGTTTTCGTCATTTCAACAAAGAACCGCATAATTACACCTGGTGGAGCTACCGTGCCAACGCCAGAAACAACAACAAGGGTTGGCGAATAGATTACAATTTGGTCTCGAAACCGTTATTGGATAACCTAAAACGAGCCGTAATCCTGCCCGATGCAATGCACAGCGACCATTGCCCGCATTTGGTGGAACTCGAATTCCCGCGAAGGCGGGAATCCCGTGAACCAGAACTAAAAGATTAACCTTTTTACCAAATAAAAAGATTCCCGCCTGCGCGAGAAATGCTATGAAATACACAACCCTCCCAAATACAGATTTAAAAATTAGCAAACTCTGCCTTGGCACCATGACTTGGGGCCAGCAAAATACCGAAGCCGAAGCCCACGAACAGTTGGATTTCGCCATTGAAAAAGGCATCAATTTTATTGACTGTGCCGAAATGTATCCCGTGCCCGCAAATCCAAAAACACAGGGAAGAACGGAAACTTACATCGGCAATTGGTTTGCGAAACGGAAAAATAGGGAAGAGCTGGTTTTGGCCACCAAAATTGCAGGCCCGAGCCGTTCGATGGACCACATTCGCCAACCGTTGGATTTCAGCAAAAAATCTTTGGAGGATGCCATTAATAAAAGTCTGAAACGTTTGCAAACAGATTATATCGATTTGTACCAGTTGCATTGGCCGGAGCGCAACACCAATTATTTTGGGCAGCGTGATTATAACCATAAGGATGATGAAAGTTGGAGCGATAATTTTGCTGAAGTTTTAAATGATTTGGAAAGTTTTGTAAAAACGGGAAAAATCCGCCACATCGGACTTTCAAACGAAACGCCATTCGGTGTAATGCGTTGCCTGGAAGAATCTCGAAAAGGAAAGTTGAAAATTGTTTCAGTTCAAAATCCTTATAATTTGGTGAATCGGAAAGATGAAATAGGTTTGAGTGAAATACTTCAGCGGGAAAATATTGGTTATCTACCCTATTCGCCCTTAGGCTTTGGAACGCTCAGCGGAAAATATTTAAACGGAACCGCTGATGAAAATTCGCGTATAAATCAGTTTAAACAATATACCCGTTACAGCAGCAAACCCGCATTGGAGGCCACTGAAAAATATTATGAAATCGCCAAAAAACATAATTTGAGTTTTGCACAGATGGCGTTGGCTTTTATTCTTCAGATGAAATTTGTGACCGCGCCAATTATTGGCGCCACTTCCATCGAGCAACTTTCAGAAAATATTGGAAGCATCAACGTTTCGCTTTCCAAAGAAATTTTAAAGGAGATTGATGCCGTTCACAACCAAATTCCTAATCCGGCACCTTAGTCCCCCTGCCCCCCTAAGGGGGAACTCTTGCACTACTCCTCCCCTTCGGGGAGGTCGGGAGGGGCTTTTTTACACAAACGCACTATAACCAGTAATTGCTCGACCCACAATCAACGAATTGATTTCCTTGGTTCCCTCGTAACTGTAAATAGCTTCGGCATCGGCTACAAAACGGGCAACGTCATATTCCAAAAGTATTCCGTTGCCGCCCATAACTTCACGGGCCTGGCTTACCACATCACGGGTTCGCATACTGCAGAATACTTTAGCCAAGGATGCATGTTCATCGGTAAGTAATCCTTCATCCTGCAATTCTGAAAGACGGAAACACAGGGTCTGCATTGCCGTGAGATTGGAAACCATTTCCACTAAATGATTTTGCACCAATTGATAGGAGGCAATCGGTTTTCCGAACTGTTCACGTTTTTTTGTGTATTTCAGCGCGGCTTCATAAGCACCTCTTGCGCAGCCCACGGCCTGCCAAGCTACTCCGGCCCGCGTCATTCGCAATACTTTGGCCGTATCTTTAAAAGAATCGCATTTTTGAAGTCGGTCGCTCTCGGGAATTCGGCAATCCGTCATTGTAATCAAAGCGTTTTGCACCGTGCGGAGCGCCATTTTGTTTTCAATCTTTTCGGCCTTAAAACCCGGATTTCCTTTTCGAACCAAAAACCCTTTTACTTGGTCGGAAGCTTCGTCACGCGCCCAAATTATTGTAACGTCTGCGAATGTTGCATTGCCAATCCATTTTTTTTGTCCGTTTAAAACCCATTCATCGCCTTCTTTTCTGCAAGTAGTCCCCAGACCGCCTGCAACTGCGGAACCAACTTCGGGTTCCGTAAGTCCAAAAGCGCCAATAAGTTCCATTTTTGCCATTTTCGGGAGCCATTCCTGTTTTTGCTCCTCGCTGCCGCAGATGTAGATGGAACCCATAGCCAAACCACTGTGCACGCCAAAAAAGGTAGAAATGGAAACATCCACCCGCGCCAATTCCATTGCAATAATTCCTTCCATAACGTAGGTTTCATAAGGCGTTCCGTAGCCATCATAGGTAAGTCCGCAAATGTTCAATTCAGCCATTTTCGGAATAATCTGAAAAGGAAATTCGGCTTTGTTCCAATATTCATTGGCAATCGGCTTTATTTCATCCTCCATAAAATTGCGCACTTTTATTTGAAGTTCGCGCTGTTTAGGTGTGAGTTTTAGCGCCATATCATAAAAATCGCCATCGATGGGCGGCAATTTGTGCTGCCCTTTTTTTCCGCCTTTATGTTTCAACATTTTCATCAATCCCGCCAATTGACGATCATCGAGTTCACCGACGGTTTTCATAATTTCTGAAAGATCTACTTTTTGCGAAAGTTTCCCCAACGCGTCAAGATCAATTTCTTTCATTAAATGGAGGGTCTGTTTTATTTTCGAAAAGATGGACATAATGGTTTTTTTGAGAATTGAATTCTAAAGATACCATTATGCGGTTTTCTTAAGGCTAAAAAAAAGTTAATTTGGAGGAAGCGGTGTTATCACGGTTTCGTTTACATAGCCTTTTAGGCTATCTGCAGTTTGAATGTGAAACCATTTTTGGTTTTTCCCCAAAACAATTATGGTGTCGTTCTTTTTCAGGCTTCCGAATTGTTTAAAAACCGAAGCAGGTCCTTTTCGAACGTCAGCTCTATTTTTTAATGTAATGGCTTTTGTTATTGCTGAGGGCATCTCGCTGGTTTGAATCTCTGTTTTTTTAATAAAGGAAAGCGGATTTATTGCACCTTTAGTTTTATAAATCCCGAAATGAAGATGCGGTTCGGTGGTTTTTGCATTGCCCGTATTACCTACAAAGCCAAGGGTATCCCCCATTTTCACCTTTTTTCCTTCGACAACGGCGATGCTATCCAGATGTGCATAATATATAGTTTTTCCAAAAAGGCCGTCTTTCAACCAAACTTGTTTTCCTCCCAAACCTCGTTCACCAGTGGAAGAAATTATTCCGTCACTTACAGCAATTACAGGTGTTCCTCGGTCTGCAAAAATATCTACTCCTTCATGGGAACGACTACCGGTATCGCGCGGATCTGCCCAAAAACTTTGAATGCTTTTATTATTTGCGCCGCTCACTGGAAACGCATAGATAGGTTCCGTATAAATTTTTAGCACGAAAGGGAATTGCAGTTTCATTTGTGGCTGGACAATAACTTTATAAAAACCCGAAGTTTCAATTTCCTGTGAGAGAAATGCTTTTTTGTCTTCGGAAGATTTCAAAAGTTTGAAAGATTTCAGGGAATCGGTTTTCGCCTTAAAAAGATCTACAAAGACCAAAGCGGAATCGGGCTGTTTCTCAACCTCAACTACAATCCGTTCACCTTCTTTCAACTGAATGTTATAGCTGTAAACGTTGAAATTTTCTTCGGAAAAAACGCCGCTTTCGGAATAGGGCAAGGTGATTTGAATACTGTCGCGTTTTGCGGTTTCAAAAGCATTTTTCCACCGAAGCAATAGCGAATCATTTTTTGAAAAGTTGCGTTCGTAGACCTCGCGGGCCGTGGGTTGCACGATTACATCGGCAGCTTTGCGCACTTGCTTGCAGCCAATGAATACCGTCCCGAAAAGGAATATGATAAAATAAATTCTCAAATTCATAGCGAAACTAAAATACTTAAAGTCCCCCAAACCCCCAAAGGGGGAACTCTTGCGTTAACCCCTCCCCATAGGGGAGGCTGGGAGGGGACTTTCTCTCTTCGGATTAAAAAGTTACCCAAAAAGATGGTGCACCACGTCGTGCACTTTTGCTACTTTAATGATATTTATGTGAAAATTTTGCTTCGGGATTTTGCAATATTTTGAAATAACGATGGAAGTAAACCCAAGTTTTTCGGCTTCCAAAATGCGTTGCTCCACACGGGTAACGGGGCGCACTTCGCCTGCGAGACCTACCTCAGCGGCAAAGCACAGGCGCTTGTCGATAGCAATGTCAATATTTGAGGAGAGTACCGCGGCAACTATCGCCAAATCTATTGCGGGATCGTCAACGGTTATTCCTCCGGTTACGTTCAAAAAAACATCTTTTGCGCCAAGTTTGAAACCTGCCCGTTTTTCCAAAACGGCGAGAATCATATTCAACCGTTTGGCGTTGTAACCTGTGGCGCTTCGCTGTGGCGTACCGTAAACGGCGCTGCTCACCAGGGCTTGAATTTCTATCATCAACGGGCGCATGCCTTCCAAAGTCGCGGAGATTGCCGTACCGCTTAAATCTTCGTCATTTTTTGAAATCAAAATTTCCGAAGGGTTTGAAACTTCTCTTAAACCGCTGCCCTGCATTTCGTAAATTCCCAATTCGTTGGTACTTCCAAAACGGTTTTTATTGGCACGGAGGATTCTGTAAATATGGTTTCGGTCGCCTTCAAACTGCAAAACCGTATCAACCATATGTTCCAAAATTTTTGGGCCGGCGATGTTTCCATCCTTGGTGATGTGGCCGATTAAAATTACTGGCGTTGCGGTTTCCTTTGCAAATTTTATAAGCTCGGCGGTAGTTTCACGAATTTGCGAAATGCTTCCGGCAGTGCTTTCAATATAATCTGTATGCAGGGTTTGGATGGAATCGATCACCACAATATCCGGTTCAATTTCTTCAATATTTCTGAAAATATTTTGTGTTTTTGTTTCGGTTAAAATGAAACAGTTTTCAGAAATAGGCTGGATTCGTTCTGCCCGCATTTTAATTTGCTGGGCACTTTCTTCCCCGGAAACATACAGCGTTTTATAGGGCAACTGAAGCGCAATTTGAAGCATCAAAGTACTCTTCCCAATTCCGGGTTCGCCGCCCAAAAGCGTTAATGAGCCGGGAACCAATCCGCCGCCTAACACGCGGTTCAGTTCGTTGTTTTTTGTATTCAACCGAGCTTCCGCTTGGGTTGAGATTTCAGAAATACGCTGTGGTTTTGCAACTCTTTTGGAAGTACCTTCGGAAGCTTTCCAACTCACCTTTTCGGCTTTTTGGATTACTTCCTCGGCAATAGTGTTCCATTCCTTGCAGGAATTGCACTGCCCCTGCCATTTGGCATATTGCGCGCCGCAGTTTTGGCAGAAAAATGTTGTCTTTGTTTTGGCCATAATAGTTTCGCTAAAATAAATATATTTACGCTACAAACCTTCGCTAAATGAAATGCTTCTTTGCCACATTATTTTTTTTGTGCGTTTGTTCTTTTTCGGTTACTGCCCAACGCTATCAATTTAAAAAATATAAAACGGAGGAAGGGCTGGTCAACAATGAAACTTTCGCCATAATACAAGATAGCCAGAACAGAATTTGGGTTAGCACCACGGGGGGAATAAGTTGCTTCAATGGAAGGACATTCAAGAATTATACTACGGAAGATGGGCTCGCGTCCAATATTGTTTTCAGTCTTTTTGAGGATTCCAGAGAGCGTATTTGGGCCGGAACACTGGATAACGGAGTTAGTATTATTGAAAACGGCAACATCACAAACCCGGCAGGAATAGATTTTGATCTGTTGGGTAGTATCACCCATATTCTGGAAGGAAGGGATGGAACAGTCTATCTCATTTTTGTAAAAGGAGTAGCCACTTACAAAAACGGAAAACTAGACTATTTAATTAAGGACAGTCCAGAAAATCCTATTTCAGGGCTCCAACAAGCGGCTTGGTACAATAGCAATACACTCTTTATAGCTTCTTCAAGACGTGGAATCTTTAAACTTACCTTAAATCCTTTAAAGCTTGAGAACATTTACAACGAGAGTGACGGTGTGAATAACATTTGTTATTCGGTTTTGGTGGATGCAGAAAAAAACATTTGGGTAGGCGCTTATGGCGAATTATATAAAATTTATAACGGGGAACTAACCAAATACAGATTTAAGGAGGAAGATTTTGATAAAAACCGGGTGTATGGGATTTTGGCAAATAGTGAAGGCGAACTGTATTTAACTTTGGAAGGAAACGGTTTTGGAATTTTCAATAAACAAACGGGCGATTTAAAAATCATTAATGAGGCCCAAGGCCTGCCGACTCCTTATCTCTATAGGATGATAAAGGATACAGAGGGCAATTACTGGATGACCAGCTATGGGGAAGGAATTATCCGATTTCGGGATAATGCCTTTAAAATTTATGATGAAACCCAAGGGCTCCTTTCGGTAAATGATGTAGCGGAATGGGACGGCAACTTGATAATAGCCACAAATGAAGGGGCGAAGATTTTGGAAAACAGCGAACATATTCGTCCTATGGGGGAGGCCGTTCCTATAAAGAATCTGTTTGTCACTCCTGAAGAAAACCTGCTTTATACTACCAATACGGCAGTTTTTGAATTTTCCAAAACAGGCGTCAGTCCCAAACTTATTGATGAAGGATACTATAATTTATTGTTTAGGCAAGAGGATAAAACATTTCTATTTGGCACCGATAAAATAAAAGTGGTGGCCCCGGATTCTACCTACTTTATAAATTCACATAGATCCATAGCAATACAGCCCATTGCGGACCGGTTCATTTTGTGCAAAATAAGTGGCCTCTTTCAAATGGATGACTCAAAAATAGACACCATTCCCGGGCTACATCCAAAATCACATAATGATTTCAGAAGCCTGGATGCCATAAACAAAAACGAAGTGCTGGCGGGCAGCGAGAAGAAACTCTACCACATAAAACTTGTGAACAATGAATTTAAGGTAAAGACCTTTGATATGAAACGATTTCCATCGCTTACCCAGTTTCGGGCGTTGAAGGTTGATGGCAACAATCTTTGGTTGGCAGGGCGAGATATGCTTCTGAAGGTTAATCTTAAGCTTTTACTCGAGAAAGATACCATCATTGCCAAAAAATTCAGTACCGTGGCCCATTTTCTGGAAAATGATATTGACTTCAATTCGCTCATAATCCGGAATGACAAATCCATTTTTGTAACCTCATTAAGCGGAATTTTAGCTTTTAACGAAAAGGAGTACCTTCCTAACACACAGCCTCCGAAGTTGGGAATCTCTGAAATCCTTTTGTTTTCGGAACCTTTGGATGATAGTCTTTACAAAACTGAAACAGGAACCGTACTTCCCTATCAAAAAAACTATTTGAGTTTTTCTATGGAAGCCATAACGTTCACCAATCCTGAAAACGTAAAATATCAATACAGAATGAAGGGCCTTCGTGATGGTGACGCATGGTCGCAACCCACCAAAGACCCCAATGTGGTCTTTTCTTACCTGCCTCCGGGCGAATACACTTTTGAATTTATTGCGGATAATGGGGATGGGGTATGGCAGGACCAACCTTATCGATATTCGTTTGTGATAACCGTTCCGTTTTGGAAAACTTGGTTCTTTTGGGTCTCACTTTTATCGATTGCTTCCGTTAGCATATTCATTTTTTATTATTATAAAACCAAGGCGGAAAAGAAAAGAAATGAAGCCTATACCCACAATTTGATAAAAGCCCAGGAAGCGGAGCGCACGCGCGTAGCCCGCGAACTTCACGACAGCGTGGGGCAGAAATTGATGCTTCTTACCAAAAAAACAAAAACCAATGGTAATCTGGAAATGGAATCGTTGGCAAACAATACCTTGCAAGAACTGCGTGCCATTTCAAGGGGTCTGCATCCCGCGATCTTGGAACGCCTGGGTCCTACTGCCGCTATCCGAAATATGGTGGATGAGGTAGATTCCAATACCGATATTTTCTTTACCCATGAAATTGATGACATAGATGCTTTGTTAAGCAGGGAAGCATCCTTACATTTGTATAGAATTATTCAGGAAGTGTTGAACAATATGGTGAAACATGCCGATGCCAAAGCCGCTTCCGTAATAATAGAAAAGAAAGAAAGCACCATTGAAACCACGATTGCCGATAACGGAAAAGGTTTTGAAATGTCCGAGAAAATAAAATCCGGCACTAGCCTTGGAATGAAAACCCTCTTGGAGCGTGCAAAAATTTTGCACTCAAAGATTGATATAAAGAGCCAACCCAATAAAGGCACCACCATAACACTAACCATCCCTATATAATGTTTGATAAAAAAGACATTTCCATTGTTATTGCGGATGACCATCCTATGATCCTTAAAGGATTGCACGATGAGCTGAAGGCACACAATTATAATGTTTTGGGACAGGCCGCCAATGGCATGCAGGCATTGGAGCTTATTTTAACGCACAATCCCACCCTTGCATTATTAGATATTGATATGCCTCTCCTCACTGGTTTTGAGGTCATAAAAATGGCCAAGCAAAAAAAGGTGGATACTAAATTTATAATATTATCCTTCCACAAAGAAAATGATTATCTCATTCAGGCAAAGGCCCTTCAAATCAATGGTTATCTTTTAAAGGAAGACTCGTTTCTCGAAATTGAAAATTGTATTGAAAGTGTAATGAACGGTGAAATATGCTTTAGCAGTTCGTTCGCAGCTTCATCATTGGCGACGGTTTCCGAAGAAATGAAACGCATCAAACTATTAACCCCTTCAGAAAAAACCATTTTAAAATTGGTAGCAGAACAAACCAGTAGTAGTGAAATTGCCGAAAAACTTTTCATATCAATCCGAACCGTGGAAAAGCACAGAAGTAACATCATCATGAAATTGGAAATTGAGAACACCACCTCAAACGCCCTGACCAACTGGGCATATTTGCACAAAAACCTGATTATGGAACTTTAGGCTTAATAGCCAAAGTCGGTTTTAATCTTATCTGCACGGTCCAGTAACTTATCAATGGTTATAAAATCCACCTCTTCTTTATCGTAGGCGCCTTGAAAGATTTTCATCGCTTTTTTTGGTTCGCCCGTTTCTTCGTAGTAACGCCCCAAATAATAATCGCCCAGCACCGTGTCTGGGTACTGTTTTTTGGCAAGAGTTGCTATTTCACGCAAGGATTCCCATTGTTTTCGTTTTTCTGAAGCGGTCGCCGTGGCTATAAAATCATTCACACGGATATTATTTGTTATCCCGAAAAGGTCCTCGATCACCTTATATTTATCCAGCAAATACTGGCTAATAGGCGTATCCATTTTCAACAATACCTCAGAAAATTCCTTTTTGCTGATGGGTCTATAGACCGAAAATATCTTTTCCAGCGCATTCGGAATGCCACGTCCGCCAAGGGAGTAATGCGTCGCGCCCTCAAAATTGTCGTAATAATAATTAAAAGACTTACTCTTTAGCCCGCTCAGTTGACTATTAAGATCTTCGGAAGCCTCCATCAGCCCTTTAATGTCATCGGTGCCCGTAGCCAAATAATAAAAAAGTTTGCCTGGTATTTGGGGAATCCGCTCCACCAGTCGCTCTTCCATCATTGGAGCCATATCCGGACTTAGGTTAATGTAACCATTTAGCAGCGGTGGATCCTTGAACAAATAGTAGTTCAAAAAGTTCGCGGTAAAATCATGGCCCACACCTATAATGAATTTTGCGGTGCGATATTTTTTGTCAATGTATGGAATCAGTTCCAGACCGATAAATTCAAAAAACTGTGCGCCCTTATCGCTGGGCATAAAGGTATTGTCGTCATATGAGCAGTCTTCATAGCGCGAATTGCCCTGCATTACGCCCACCACAATAGATTCGGGCATATCTTCCCAATAGCTGAAATAATCTACATTTCCAGCCACGGGCTCAAAAAGATAATCGGCATCCAGCACCAAGACAATCGGATATTTCTTCTCAATATTGGCGTCATAATTTCTTGGAAGCTGAATCTTCAACCTTCGCGACTCGCCGAGTCTGGTAGAATTGAACTCTTCGTAAATGGTTTGGGAAAAGGAAGCGAAATTAATGAATACGCAGATAGCGAAAAGTAGGTGTTTCTTCATTGGTAGATTTTTTTAGCTGCGGAAAGATAACAAATTTTGAATTTGTGGTTTTTTCCAAAGAAAAATAAATCAGAAAAATTACAACTTTAAACGTTTTCTGTTGTAAAGCGGCAGTAATAGCAAAGAAAGCACGCCAAAGAAAACAATGGAAGAAATGTTTGAAATCCAAACTATCCACCCAAAAGCAACACCCACAGTTTTGGCAACGCCGAACACGGTTAAAATTCCAGCGACGGCAGCGGGATAAGTTCCGAAGCCACTATTTGTAAAAGCAAAGGTGAAACTTCCCACTACGAATGTAATTATTATCGTGCCAAAAGAGATATGGGTAGTATCGGGCAGGGCGTGCAACGCGGTATAAAACGAAAGTAAATAAAGGCCCCAAATTATCACGGTGTGCACGAGAAAAGCGGCTTTCCGTCGCATTTTCAAAATGCTGAAAATCCCTTCCTTTAAACCGATCACAAAATTTTTCAGCTTCTTGTTGATGTTTGATTTTGAAAATTTTATGTAAAGTGGAATACTTATTCCAACGAAAACAATTCCAAAAATAATTACATATAAAAGGGATGGTGGAATGCTTTGAACAACGTATTCATATAAAACATCAAACTTTATTGCCAGTGCCAAAACCGTGAAAAAGAGAAGGAAAATTAGATCGACCACCCTTTCAGAAATTATAGTGCCGAAGCCCTTTTGAAAAGGAACTCCTTCATATTTATCCAAGATAATACCTCGAGATACCTCGCCGCTTTTCGGAATAAAAATATTCATCAAATAAGCCACCGAGATTGCCATAAAATTATTGGCCAATTTGGTTTTATAGCCTAAAGGCTCCAGCATAAAACTCCAGCGATACGATCTAGAGAGGTGGCTCAATACGCTCAATGCCACTGAGAGCAATACAAAGCCATAATCGGCATCGGCAAAATATTTTTTCGTTTCCTCCAACTGCTGCGGCGTGAAGGATTGATAGATATACCAAATCAGGAAAACTCCCAATCCCAACGGAATTGCAATCTGCAAAAATTTTGAAAGGGAGCGGCTCAATTTAGCGGAGTAGGTTTGTTTCCTCGTTTGGGAAAACCAAGGCAGGTTTAAAGGCTTTTGCCTCTTCCACTTCCATCAAAGCGTATGTGATAAGTATAAGCACATCGCCAGGAGCAACGCGTCTGGCGGCGGCACCGTTTAGGGTTATTTCGCCACTTTTGCGTGGGCCGGGAATGGCATAGGTTTCAAGGCGTTCGCCGTTGTTGTTGTTTACTATTTGGACTTTTTCGCCTTCAATAATGTTGGCGGCATCCATTAAATCTTCGTCAATAGTGATGCTACCGATGTAATTTAGATCGGCGCCGGTAACTTTTACCCTATGGATTTTAGATTTTACTACGTGTATTTGCATGGTGCAAAGGTATTAATTTAAAGGCATATTGTCTATTAGCCGAACATCGCCCGCAAATGCCGCGATAAAAGCCCTGTATTTTGAGTCTTTGTTTTTTCGGATTGCGGTTTTGAGCGTTTTTTCGTTGGCTATTTCAAAATATTCCAATTTCAAATTCGGGTTTTGCAAAAACCGTTCCGTAACCAATGCGTTCAACCCTACAAGGGATGTAGAACTGAATTTTTCCCGAACTTCCTTTAATGTTTTATAAATTGTTGATGCTTCCTCAAATTGCTTTGCGTTTAGTCGCTTGTTTCGCGAACTCATTGCAAGTCCATTCGCTTCACGTAAAATGGGACAACCCACAATTTCTACGGGAAGTTTTTCAAGTGCGACCAATTTTTTAACAATCTGCAATTGCTGGAAATCCTTTTCACCGAAATATGCCGTGTCAGGTTTCACGATCTTTAAGAGCTTACTGACAATGGTCCCCACTCCGTCAAAATGTCCTTTCCGGTGCTTGCCCTCCATTTCGTTCTCAAGATTTCCAAAATTGTATTTTTTTGCCGCAACCGTACCATCATACAGATCTGAAACCTCTGGTAAATACACAATTACTTCTCCTTTTAACTTATTTAAAAGAGAAATATCCTCTTCGGGTGTTCGGGGGTATTTTTCAAGATCTACCGTATTGTTGAATTGGGTGGGATTTACGAAAATACTCACCACAACCACCGTATTTTCACTTAAAGCCCTCTCAACCAAAGATATATGCCCCTCGTGCAGCGCTCCCATTGTTGGAACAAAACCTATTTTGTCGTTTTTTGATACGGAAGACAAGGTTTGCACCAAGGTTTCTTTCTGGGTATGTATCACCATAAATTTGCGTTAAGAGCGGGCAAAATTAATATATTAAAGACAATCTACATAAATTTTCGTAATTTTGCGTGTTTTTAAGCGCCTCGAGACATTGGGGCCCATTGCACTAATTCCTAAAAAACCCAATAGATGAAAGATAAAAGAGTCTTGTATGTGTCTTCCGAAGTTATACCCTATCTTCCCGAGACCGAGATTTCTTCAATGTCGTTTGAAGCTCCGCGAATGATCAACAACAATGGCGGCCAAATTAGAATCTTCATGCCACGCTATGGCAATATTAACGAAAGAAGGCACCAACTGCACGAAGTAATACGCCTTTCTGGAATGAACCTGGTAATAAATGATCTCGATATGCCCCTTATAATAAAGGTGGCCTCTATCCCCAAGGAGCGCATCCAGGTTTATTTTATTGATAATGAAGATTATTTTAAAAGAAAAGCTACTTATGCCGATGAAGACGGCAATTTTTATAAAGACAATGATGAACGCGCCATTTTCTTTGCCAAGGGAGTCATTGAAACCGTGAAAAAATTGAACTGGGCGCCAGATATTATTCACGTGCACGGTTGGCTGGCTTCTTTTTTGCCCTTGTACCTGCGGAATTACTACGGAAACGAACCTTTGTTCGAAAACAGTAAAATTGTTACCTCGGTGTACAATCAAGGTTTTGAAGGAACGTTAGCTAAAAACACTATAGATAAAGTAAGGTTTGACGCTATAGATGATGGAGCAATCACGGAACTTGAGGAACCCAATTATGTAAACCTGATGAAAATAGCCGTCAAGAATTCTGATGCCGTAATTATCGGTTCGGCCGAAATACCTAAGGAGCTCGAGGATTTCATTAACACTTTGGATAAACCCGTGTTAAAATATCATAATATGGAAAATTTTTCCCAAGCATATTTAGATTTTTACAGCGCGAAAGTTCTAAAATAAATTCTTCAAAAATCTGTTGAAATATTCGCGGAACATTTCACTCCTAAAATAATTAATATAAAGTGATTAAAAGCCCTCCACCAAATATCATTCAAAAAAAGGATGCATAATCTCGAGGCTTCATTACTTTGCAGATTGCAGTCAAAATATACTGCATTATCAAATATGTTATCTCTATGAAAATAAAAAATTTGTTGCCCGTTGCAGGTGCTATTTTCTTTTTAATAATTGCATTCTCTTCTTGCCAAGAGGATATTTCAACAATAGGCTCTGAAGTATTGGGAGAGGAAACCCCCAATGGTATCCTCGATGAATCGCAAACCGTAATTTCGTATAGCCGAAAACTCGGTCCCGTACAAAGCAACAGGCTGCCGGCATATCAATTTGGGGTTTATAATGATCCCGTTTATGGTAAATCTACGGTAAATCTTTTGTCGCAGCTTACCCTTTCTTCAAACGATCCAAAATTTGGAGAAAACCCGAAAGTGGATAGCGTGTTTGTGTATCTGCCCTATTTCAGTACCGGCACTACCGTAGATAGCGTTACCACTTATGAACTGGATTCCATCTATGGCAGTTCGCCCATTAATGTTTCCGTATTTGAATCAAAATACTTTTTAAGGGAATATGATCCAAACACAGGATTTGAGGAATTTCAAAATTATTATACCAATCAAGGCGAAACCTTTGAAGACTTTTTGGGTGAGCAATTGGGGAGCGTAGAGAATTTCATTCCTACCAGAAATGGCTATGTTATTTATGATGGGGAGGACAGGGAAGAACAAATTGCACCAGGCCTACGGATAAAGCTTGATACCACCTTCTTTAGAACGAATATTATCGAAAAGGAAGGAAGTCCAGAATTGCGCAATAGCAATAACTTTAAAAACTTCTTAAGAGGGCTTTACTTTAAGGTAAATTCCTCCACGGACGATGGCAGTTTATTCATCTTTGATGCAAAAAAAGCTTATGTATCCATCTTTTACAGTTATGATAGCGAAACCGACGCTGGACAACGTGAGGATAAAGTGTATAAGTTAAACTTTAATGGGGGTATCAGCGTCAACACCTTTACCAACCAACTGCCCGGTCCGATACAGACAGCACTCGAGAATCCGAATATACAAACCGGTGAAGAAAACCTTTACCTTAGAGGGGGCGATGGAATTATATCGGTGGTGGAGCTTTTTGGAAAGGACAATGACAATAATGGCGTTGCGGACGAACTCCAAACACTTCGCGATAAAAAATGGCTTATCAATGAAGCAAACCTCATTTTTTATGTGAATCAGGATTTAATGATAGGCGGAGCTACCGAACCAGAAAGAATATTGATTTATGACCTGAAGAACAGTAATGTTTTGGCAGATTACAATCTGGACCCGACAAATGGTCTTGAACCTGTAAATGCCTTGGCAAACCATTTCGGGAAGTTGCAGAGAGGAAGCGATGGCAATGGTGAATACTACAAGCTGAAAATAACCGCCCACGTGAGTAATTTGATAAACAAGGATAGTACAAACGTACCTTTAGGAATTGTAGTTTCGCAAAATGTATTGACCAGAACAACGCAAAAACTCCAAAATCCTATGGAGCCCAATATTAAAGAAGTTCCATCAAGTATGGTAGTTTCACCCGAGGGCACCATTTTGTACGGTAATGCTACCTCTAATCAAGACAAAAGACTCAAGCTCCAAATTTATTATACTGAACCAAATTAAAACCTAGTTATGTGTGGAATTGTAGGCTATATCGGCAAAAGAGAAGCATATCCCATTATCCTCAACGGTCTGAAACGTTTAGAATATCGAGGATATGACAGTGCGGGAATTGCCCTTTTCGATGGTACTGATATTCAACTTTGCAAAACAAAAGGTAAGGTTGCAGATCTTGAGGCAAAGGCAGGACGCGAAATTACCTTAAAAGGAAATCTCGGCATTGGCCACACCCGTTGGGCAACCCATGGAGTTCCCAACGATGTGAATAGCCACCCTCACTATTCCAACAGCGGCGATCTGGTAATTATCCACAATGGTATTATTGAGAATTACGATTCCCTTAAAAAGGAATTGAAAAAAAGAGGATACACTTTCACCTCAGATACCGATACCGAAGTATTGGTAAATCTTATTGAGGATATTCAGATAAACGAAAAAGTAAAACTGGGAAAGGCTGTCCAAATTGCGTTAAACCAAGTGGTAGGCGCTTATGCCATCGCGCTTTTCGATAGAAAAAAACCAGATGAAATTGTAGTTGCCAAATTAGGAAGTCCTTTGGCAATCGGTATTGGCGAAGACGAATTTTTTGTGGCAAGCGATGCTTCGCCTTTTATTGAATTCACAAATAACGCCATCTATCTTGAGGATGAAGAAATGGCAATAATACGTCTGGGCCGCGATGTAAAAGTGAGAAAAATTAAGGGCGATAAATTGGTTGCGCCTTACGTACAAGAACTCCAGCTGAACCTTGAACAGATTGAAAAAGGCGGCTACGACCATTTTATGCTAAAAGAAATCCACGAACAACCCGCGGTGATTAAGGACACCTATCGCGGCCGATTGCTGGCGGAAAAGGGCATCGTTAGGCTTGGCGGACTTGAGGATTACATAGAAAAGTTCATCAATGCGGATCGTATTGTCATCGTGGCTTGTGGAACGTCTTGGCATGCGGGATTAGTGGCTGAATATATTTTTGAGGATTTGGTGCGCATACCCGTAGAGGTAGAATACGCTTCCGAATTCCGGTACAGAAACCCAATAATTTCAGAAAACGATGTTGTCATCGCCATTTCACAAAGTGGGGAAACCGCAGATACCCTTGCCGCAATAAAACTTGCAAAGTCAAAGGGCGCATTTGTTTATGGAATTTGTAATGTAGTCGGCTCTACCATTTCCAGGGAAACACATAGCGGTACCTATACGCACGCCGGACCAGAGATTGGGGTTGCGTCAACTAAGGCGTTTACTACGCAGATTACCGTTTTGGCAATGATTGCGCTTCGTTTGGCCAAAGCCAAGGGCACAATAAGCCAAACCGATTTTATGCTTTATTTGCGCGAATTGGAGCTTATTCCAAACCACGTAGATGAAGCCCTGAAAACTGAAGATAAAATCAAGGAAATTTCAGCCGTCTTTAAGGATGCACGCAATTTTCTTTACTTGGGAAGAGGTTACAACTTCCCGGTAGCTTTGGAAGGGGCGCTGAAACTAAAGGAAATTTCATACATACACGCAGAAGGCTACCCCGCAGCAGAAATGAAGCACGGGCCAATTGCGCTGATTGATGAACATATGCCAGTGGTAGTGATTGCCATCAAGAGCGACCACTATGATAAGGTAGTTAGCAACATTCAGGAAATCAAGGCGCGCAAAGGTAAGATTATAGCTGTAGTTTCCGAAGGCGATACCGCCGTAAGGGAAATGGCTGATTATGTAATGGAAGTGCCGCACACCCCCGAAGCTCTGTCGCCATTGGTTACCACCATTCCGCTGCAATTGCTTTCATACCACATTGCCGTAATGCTTGGCCGTAATGTGGACCAACCGCGTAATTTGGCGAAAAGTGTTACCGTGGAATAGTAATGGTTGCAAATTTCACTTTTTAAGTTGATGAAATTTCAAAGGCCATCCTTCTCTTTTCCGAAAAGTATTGTTTTAGCATTTCTGGCATTGTTCACCTTTTCCTGCATCCCGCTACAAATAGCCCCTAACATTGATGGTGCAAAAATTTATAAAGGAAAAAAATTCAAAAAACAGCTTCCGAAACAGCATGTTTACGTGTTTGAAGACCCGAAAGACACCAATGAATTTTATACTTATATCAACGCAAAGTTTGATATTGATTATGACATAGGAGGTGGAAACGTACCCATAACCATAAATAACAAAAAACATTATCTTACTTTCTACGAAGTGGAACGGAACACCAAAACCGTAAATTTGGTTCCCATTGCCGTAGATCTGGCGAACGAGAGTAAAGGCAACGAACCTGTTTTTGAAGCTATATACACCTCTCGATCCGGCTCGTGGTATATTGCTTTAACAGTTACAGATGATGCCTTCAACGACAATTTGAAAGAAACCGATCCTTCCCATAAAAGTATTTTAAGATATCTTGATAATCTTCGGCTTGAGTATCTTTCCACCGCAAATTATATGGAAATATACTTTAAGAATCATTAGCCTAAAAGACTTGGAAATTTCTGGTTAAATCTTCCCAAAGCCACTGGAAGGTTATTATTCTAGGTGTTTAACTTTTCCAAATTGGATTCCTCTTTACCCATTAGGCGTTTTAAATTTCAACATTTTTCCTTCTTTCCCTTTGCGAAATTTGCGAGAAGGGTGTGTATAACCGAATAAGCAATTAAAATCCCGAAAAACGAATATTCCACATTGTCGTGGCCTTTAAATAATATAGCCGTACTAAGCAAGAACGCGGCCCAGATAAGTGCGTTTATTAAAATAATTTTCTTCATTTCCTAAAATATTTATTGGAATGGCTTGATTATAAACTTTCGGTTGGTGCCAAATTGTTCGTTGCCATTCTATAGCTTATATGTAAATCTTTTCACCAAATTGTTACAAAATTCTTTTCAGTAGTTTATTTTTAAGCTATGAAAGTCATCAACCTCATCTCCGGTCCCCGAAATCTTTCAACGGCGCTAATGTACTCTTTCGCACAACGTGAGGATATGACGGTTTTGGACGAACCTTTTTACGGCTATTACCTTCAAAATGCTTCCTTGGAAATCGAGCATCCCTCCCAAAAGGAAATCCTTCAAACGATGGAACTGAACGAAGAAAAAGTAATTGAAAACATCAATTCACTTCGAAAGCAGAAAAATGTTTTCGTAAAAGGAATGGCGCACCATTATTTGACCGATTCGCCAAATTTTATTTTGAATTGGGAAAATGTGATTCTAATTAGACATCCAAAAAAACTGATTGCCTCTTTTTCAAAAGTAATCCATACGCCTACCCTAAATGACATCGGCATCAAAAAAGCTTCGGAACTATTTTTATTTCTGAAGAAAAACGGAAAAACACCCATTGTGATTGACAGCGATGAACTCTTGAAAAATCCAAGAAACTATCTGAAAAAACTCTGCAATTTATTGGAAATACCTTTTTCGGAAAAAATGCTTCGATGGAAAAAAGGCGGCATTCCCGAAGACGGCGTTTGGGCGAAACATTGGTATAAAAATGTGCACAATTCCGAAGGTTTCGCTGTGCAAAAAAGCAGCTCACAACCTTTGCCAAATCATTTGGAACCGTTGCTGGAAGAGGCTTTGCCTTATTACGAAATTTTAAAAAGCAATATTTTAATTTAAAACATAAACCACCTTCAACGCATAACCCTTAACACTTAACTCTCAACTTCAAAAAAAATGCTTCAAAAATCCAATCCCAAAAACGACAACATCCAAGTATTTATAAAAGACAAACTCTATCCCCGCAGTGAAGCAAAAGTTTCGGTTTTCGACAGCTCCGTTCAAGGCGGCGATGCCGTTTGGGAAGGCTTACGCGTATATCCCGAAGGCGTAGTCTGCTTAGACAAACACTTGACCCGTTTGCAAGAATCCGCAAAAACACTGGCGTTTGTGGATATTCCTTCCAAGAAATTCATCAAAAAAGCAATAAAACAAACCCTCGACGCCAACGGCATGAATGACGATACGCACATCCGCCTGACGTTGACCCGGGGCGAAAAAATAACCAGTGGCATGGACCCGCGGCTCAACCAAAGCGGTTCCTGTTTAATCGTTTTGGCAGAATGGAAACCGTTGGTTTATGATAACGATCACGGCATAAAAGTAATAAGCACCAGCCAACGCCGAAACTCGCCTCAGTTTTTGGACAGTAAAATACATCATAATAATTTGCTCAATAATATTATCGCAAAAATACAGGCAAACGTTGCCGGAAAAGACGCCGGATTGATGCTGGACGACCGCGGCTTTATAGCGGAACTTAACGGCAGCAACCTTTTTATGGTGAAAAATGAAAAGGTTGTTACGCCTTTTGCACACGCCTGTCTTCCCGGAATAACACGGAATTCAGTTATAGAAATGTGTAAAAAGCACGATATTGAAATTTCCGAAGCAGATATTACCCTATCCCAATTCTACAATGCCGACGGCGTTTTCGCAACGGGAACGATGGGCGAGCTTACCCCCGTTGTTGAAATTGATGGACGCAGCATTTCCAAAGATGATTCACTTCAGAAAAAAATAATTTCACTTTTCAAAAAAGAGGTTCGTGGATTATGTGAGAAGCTCGATTAACTTTGACAAAGTTTAAAACTTTGTCAAAGATGATTTCACGAAGGAAACTAAAGAATAGTGCGTAAAGCTTGGATTTTACAAGACCTGACAGGTTTTTGAAACCTGTTGGGTCTTTCCAGCATAGTCCCCAAATTTTTTAAACATTTCCATTGCAAATTTCATTCAGAAAAAACTATCTTTGCACCGTTCAAAACAGGGGTGGTTTTTTTGCCCTTAGATAACTAAAAAATAAACAGTTACTCATGTCACAAAGTACAGGAAAAGTTGCACAGATTATTGGCCCGGTAGTTGACGTTGCGTTTGATAGCGGATCGGAACTTCCAAAAATATACGACTCGTTGGAAGTAAATAACAACGGAAACCTTTTGGTTCTTGAAGTTCAATCTCACATTGGTGAAAGCATGGTTCGTACCATATCAATGGATTCT
Source organism: Aequorivita vladivostokensis (assembly GCF_000952855.1). Lineage (GTDB taxonomy): Bacteria > Bacteroidota > Bacteroidia > Flavobacteriales > Flavobacteriaceae > Aequorivita > Aequorivita vladivostokensis. Next base: position 103,532 of record NZ_JSVU01000009.1, read on the forward strand.
ACTGACGGTTTAAGCCGTGGTGTAGACGCTGTTGCAACTGGAGCACCTATCCAAATGCCAATTGGGGATGCTGTTTACGGTCGTCTATTCAACGTAATTGGCGATGCAATTGACGGTATTGGAAACTTGCCAAAAGCTGGCGATGCTGGTCTTCCAATTCACCGTGAGGCTCCAAAATTTGAAGATCTTTCAACTTCTACCGAAGTTCTTTTCACAGGTATTAAAGTAATCGACCTTATTGAGCCTTACGCAAAAGGAGGTAAAATTGGTCTTTTCGGTGGTGCTGGTGTAGGTAAAACGGTACTTATTCAAGAGTTGATTAACAATATTGCGAAAGGCCACGGAGGTCTTTCTGTATTCGCAGGTGTAGGAGAACGTACTCGTGAGGGTAATGACTTGCTTCGCGAAATGCTTGAATCCGGTATTATTAAATACGGCGACGATTTTATGCACTCTATGGAAAATGGTGGATGGGATCTTTCAAAAGTAGATAAAACTGCAATGAAAGAATCTAAAGCTACTTTCGTATTCGGACAGATGAACGAGCCACCCGGAGCACGTGCACGTGTTGCGCTTTCAGGTTTGACTATTGCTGAGTACTTCCGTGATGGAGCTGGCGAAGGTCAAGGGAAAGACGTTCTTTTCTTCGTAGATAATATTTTCCGTTTTACGCAAGCGGGTTCTGAGGTTTCTGCACTTCTTGGGCGTATGCCTTCTGCGGTGGGTTACCAGCCAACTTTGGCAACAGAGATGGGGGCGATGCAGGAACGTATTACTTCAACTAAAAGAGGTTCTATTACATCTGTACAGGCGGTTTACGTACCTGCAGATGACCTTACGGATCCAGCGCCGGCAACAACGTTTGCCCACTTGGATGCTACAACCGTACTTTCACGTAAAATTGCCGAGCTTGGTATTTATCCTGCGGTGGATCCATTGGATTCTACCTCTCGAATTCTTACCGAATCAATCCTCGGAAAAGAGCACTACGCTTGCGCACAAAGAGTAAAGGAGCTTTTACAGCGTTATAAGGAATTACAGGATATCATCGCGATTCTCGGGATGGAAGAACTTTCCGAAGACGATAAACTGGCAGTAGGCCGCGCGCGTCGTGTACAGCGTTTCCTTTCACAGCCGTTCCACGTGGCGGAGCAGTTTACAGGTATTCCTGGAGTCTTGGTAGATATTAAGGAAACCATTAAAGGTTTCAATATGATTATGGATGGCGAACTGGATCATCTTCCAGAAGCAGCCTTCAACCTGAAAGGAACCATTGAGGAAGCCATCGCCGCTGGTGAGAAAATGCTTGCGGAAGCTTAATTAGATATTAGACTTGAGACATGGGATATTAGATATTTTCTCACGTCTCATATCTCACATCTCAATACTAAAAAATATGTACTTAGAAATAGTAACCCCCGAAGCATCCTTAGTTGCCGGTGAAGTAGAAAGCGTAACCGTTCCTGGCGTGGATGGCGAATTCCAAATGCTGAACAACCACGCTCCTATTGTTTCCGTTTTGCAGGCAGGGAAAGTGAAATTTAAAGGAAATCCAACCATTGCAGAAGGTTTTCAAAAGAAATTCACTCAAGAGGACGGAAAATGGGTACTGCAAATTTCTGGCGGCACTGTTGAATGTAACAACAATCGTGTGATGGTTTTGGCAGATTAGGCTGAAGCCAGTTCCAAAAAATTAAATCCCAAATTCCATTGCGAGCATTATGCGGCAATCTGGAGTTTGGGATTTTTGTTTTCGTAAAGGGTCTTTATTCAAAATAATCCTTTACGTTTTGACTTTGGTGCAAAACCCTGATAATTAGAATGGCATTTTTAGTAACTGAATAAAATACGAGATGTGAGCCGAAAGGGATACTTCGTATATTATGGCCAATATCATCTCTCAAAATTCCTTCAAATGGGAAAGTAGTCAATTGCTCAAAAAGTGATTCTAACCCAAGAAAATATTCAAGCGCTTGATCTAGTCCAAACCGACCTTCACCATAATCGAATATTTCATCAATATCAATTTTTGCATCGTAGGTAAGGGAATACAAATCTTTGCGTGAATCAGCCATTTATATTGTATTTCCGTTTCTTTTCCTCTAAAATATCTTTCATAGAATACGGGCTAATCCCACTATCAATACCTTTTTGTATTTCTTTACGCAGGTTTTCAAGCTTTTGATGGTTTATTTCATGAAGGCGCAACGCTTCCCGTACCACTTCGCTGGCATTCATATAATCGCCGGACGCTACCTTGTCATCAATATATTTTCGTTGTTTTTCTGTTAAGCTTACATTCATGATTTCCTGTTTTTAAATATATCCAAATGTACGATTTATGTCTAAAATTGACAAATATGGACATTCGAAATAAAGTCACCTAGATTAATTTTACTTAAAGTTATATTAACATCAGGCTTAAAATCTATACAGGATTTGTAAATTTGAAGGTCGAAAATAATTATGCAGCTACAACAAATAGACAGGGTAAAAACCATTACCAAGGAAGACTTTCTACAAAACTATTTTAAGCCCCAAAAACCTGTTGTTATTGAACGGTTTATTGAGGACTGGCCTGCATATACCAAATGGAATTTGGATTATATGGCCGATGTTGCGGGCGATAAAATGGTACCACTCTACGACAACCGCCCAGTGAGCCACAAGGATGGTTTCAACGAACCGCACGCAAGGATGAAAATGCGGGAGTATGTGGAATTACTTAAAAAAGAACCCACCAAATACCGCATCTTTCTGTGGAATATTTTAAAGGAAGTGCCTCAACTTCAAAAGGATTTCAAATATCCCGATTTTGGATTGAAATTGATGAAAGGCCTGCCCATGCTTTTCTTTGGAGGAAAGGATTCCTATACATTTATGCATTACGATATCGATCTGGCAAACATCTTCCATTTCCATTTCCAAGGTAAAAAGGAAGTGATTCTTTTTGACCAAAAGCAAAACGATTACCTCTATAAAATCCCGCATTCACTAATTACCAGGGAAGACATAGATTTCCACGACCCCGATTATGAAAAATGGCCTGCGCTGAAAAAAGCCAAAGGCTATATTGCCAACTTGGAGCACGGCAACGTTCTCTATATGCCCGAAGGCTACTGGCACTATATGCGCTACATAACTCCAGGGTTTTCCATGAGCCTGCGCGCCATACCACGAAACCCCAAAAACTTGGCAAAAGCGGTTTACAACATTGCCTTTATGCGCTATTTTGACCAATTGATGCGAAAGCTGAAAGGCCAAAAATGGATTGATTGGAAAAACGAACAAGCCATCGTTCGCACTCATAAAGCGTTATAATTACTGAAGAAATCACTACCTTTCCTTTAAATTTTTTGATGATGAAGTTATTTTCAACCATTTTCGCACTTCTTATCGTCCAACTCACCTTTGCGCAGGCCTATTCAGGTACGGGCGATGTGAAATTTCAGTTGGGCGCCAATTTTCAAAACAACGGTACCGGAATTATGGGCAGTTTGGATTTTGGCGTGGGTGAGAACATTTCCCTGGGCATTGCATCCGCTTATCTTTTAGGGATTGATAAAGTAAGCGATTTGGACGGCAATGAAAAACCCTTTGCGGAATTTAAAGACCGTTTCGATTTCCGGGGTCGCTTCAATGCAAACCTGGGCAATGTTATAAATGTGGACCCGAATTTTGATGTGTATCCCGGACTTTACGTGAGTTTAAAAAACTTTGGTGGGCATTTGGGCGCGCGGTATTTCTTCACCAGCGGTTTTGGGGTTTTTACGGAGTTTAGCGCCCCCTTTGCAAAATTTAACACAGATACCTTAACCCCTGCTGAAAAGCTTCACAACCAATTCGCCGTAAATTTGGGGGCTTCGTTCAATATTTAAATTTTTGCTATTTACAATTTTTATTGCCGCTGGGGCAAATTTTCAACTCGTGCCCAAGCAAAATTCTTATTTAGAAATCTCTCCAACCTTCCCATAAACCAACTCCGGCTCCCACCCGCGATAAAAAAGATAATCCGCCAGTTTTTTCCGCCTTTTTTGAAGGTCCTTTTCCAAAGCCAATTGCCGCAAACGCTTTTCCGCAAGGGCTTCAAAGGTTTTGTAGTATTCGGAATCGGGTATCTCCTTTAGGGCGATCTGAATATTGTATTTTGAGATTTCGCGCCGCTTCAATTCGTTTACAATTCTGCTTCTTCCCCATTGCTTCGTTCTGAACTTTCCACGTGCAAAGGCCTGTGCAAAGCGGGTTTCATTTAAAAAATTGTGCCGCAGTAAATGATCAATTATTTGATCTACCGCTTCAGGGATCATCCGCATTTCATACAGTTTTTGATGCACTTCCTTATGGCAACGCTCTTGGTATGCGCAGTAGCGCTCCATTCGCTTGGTAGCTTCATCAACGGTGTATGTTTTGTGGGTGTTCAATTCTTTAAAAAATAGTTCGTTACTCCTATGTGTGCTTTGTGTTTTCTTGGTGCGCTATGTGGTAAAATTAACCACAAAGGACGCAAAGTTTTTCACAAAGAGCACAAAGAAAATTTTATAATTGGGACAAAAGTTGCGAAACTATCTCAGTAAAAAGACTGGGCACAAAAAAACCCCTTCCGAAGTAAGTCTTCAAAAGGGGTTTTGGTTATTTTATCAATTCACCATCTTTATCGTGAAAGTGATATTCAAGATACGTATATGCATCCCGAGGCTGGATTTTTACCCATTTCTTGTGCTCCAAAAACCATTTGGTGCGCACACTTGGGAAACCTTTGGTTAAAAAGGCCGCTATAAAAGGATGCGTGTTTAAAGTTATCTTTTTATAGTCTTTTTTAAAGAGACGTTTTACCTCTTCGTTTATTCTATTTACAACAATGATGGGCGCTTCAATTTCTCCATCAATAACGTTGCTGGGATCTTCCTCGCGCGTTTTGATGTTCATCTCAGGCCTAACGCGTTGGCGGGTTATCTGTATCAACCCAAATTTGCTCGGCGGGAGAATTTTATGCTTTGCCCTATCGTCCTTCATTTCTTCGCGAAGGTGGTTGTAGAGTTGTTTGCGGTGATTGGCATTTGCCAAATCAATAAAATCTACTACAATAATTCCTCCCATATCGCGCAACCTTAGCTGTCTTGCCACCTCGGTGGCTGCAATCAAATTCACCTCCAGCGCTGTGCCTTCCTGCGTTTTCTGCTTGTTGCTTCGATTACCGCTGTTCACGTCTATTACGTGCATGGCTTCGGTATGTTCTATTACCAGATAAGCACCTTTGCTGCCTGATACTGTTTTTCCGAAGGAAGTTTTGATCTGTCTTTCTATTCCGAATTTCTCAAACATCGGAACATTGCTGTCATAAAACTTTACGATATTTTCTTTTTTCGGTGCAATTTCCTGCACATAATCTTTTATTTGCAAGTAAAGGGTTTCATCGTCAATATGTATTGCGGAGAATGAATCGTTAAACATATCGCGGATGATGGATGCTCCCCTGTTTAGCTCGCTCAGCACTTTTGAAGGGTGGTGCGCCCCTTGTAGCTTCTTACACATCGCCGTCCAGCGATCCATAAGGTTCTGTAAATCTTTGTCCAGTTCTGCTACTTTTTTGCCCTCGGCAACGGTTCTGATAATTACGCCAAATCCTTTTGGTTTTATGCTTGTTATCAAGCGTTTTAACCTGTCTTTTTCTTCATTGCTCTCTATTTTTTGTGAAACGGAGACGCGATCTGAAAACGGGACCAGTACAATATATCTTCCGGCTATGGAAAGCTCGGAACTTATACGTGGCCCTTTGGTGGAAATGGGTTCTTTTACAATTTGAACCAATATGGATTGATTGCTCTTTAAGGCATCGTTTAGGTTGCCGTGCTTATCAATCTCTTTTTCGAATGGAAAATTATTTAAGGTATAATCCTTTAACTTACCGGAGCTCACGCTTTTCACAAATTTCAATTGCGAAAGTACTTTTGGCCCGAGATCGTGATAGTGTAAAAAACCATCTTTCTCATAGCCCACGTTTACAAAGGCGGCGTTTAAGCCAGGGACCGTTTTACGTATTTTGGCAAGAAATATGTCGCCAACCGTAAAATTGTTGTCCTCTTCCTCTTTGTGGAGCTCTATAAGCTTTCCATCCTTTAAAAGGGCAAAATCAACTTCTTGTGAACCGGACCTAATAAATAATTCGTAGTTCACGTTACATTAATTTTGTTGCCCCGAATTCACTTCGGGACTAATTAAACAATATTTTTCACAGATTTATATAAAATCCGGCGAAACTGCACCCAAACCAAAAGCCGGTTGCTGCAATCTCATTTTCAAAGAACGATTTTTCGTTTGATTTATTCGGAAATAGCGCCAAAAAGGCAAAATTTCCAAAACACTTTTAAAACAGAAAAAGTAGTTTAGAAACTACTTTTTCTTTTTGTGGCGGTTAGCGCGACGACGCTTTTTACGCTTGTGGGTCGCTACCTTATGTCTTTTTCTTTTTTTACCACTTGGCATACTAAAGTCTTTTTTAATGCTCCACCAAAGTGGAACGGGTTAGAATTATTTTACGTCCACGTTGGTCTTTACACCCTCAACAAAAACTTTTGCTGGTTTAAAGGCCGGAATATTGTGAGCTGGTATTTTGATTGTTGTGTTTTTTGAAATATTTCTTCCAGTTTTTTCAGCTCTTGTTTTGATGATAAAACTTCCAAAACCTCTTAAATACACGTTGTCTCCACCCTCCAAAGAATTCTTGACTTCTTCCATAAAGGTTTCAACTGTAGCTTGTACTTCATTCTTTTCCATTCCTAGCTTTTCTGAAATCTTCGCTACGATATCTGCTTTCGTCATTACTTATTAATTTTAATTATTATTCTTTTACTAGATTTTTTTTAGAGACCGCAAATATACATATTTTAAAATCAATAATTCAAACCTTAATCCTTTAAAATTTAAAGGGATATAGATTAATTTTACCCAATGCCCAAAATAGCTCCATATTTCTCCAAAAAACTCATTGTGTGGTATTTACAGAACAAACGCAATCTACCCTGGCGCAATACAAATAACCCATACCACATTTGGCTTTCAGAAATTATGCTGCAGCAAACGCGTGTTTTGCAAGGTCTGCCCTACTATTTAAAATTTATTGAAGCCTATCCAAAAGTTGAAGATCTGGCCAGCGCTCCCGAAGATGAAGTTTTAAAACTATGGCAAGGCTTGGGTTATTACTCCCGTGCAAGAAACCTGCACGCAACAGCAAAAAGGGTTGCCAATGAAATGGAAGGTATTTTTCCTAACAATTACAAGGATTTGCTGAAGCTGAAAGGCGTGGGCGATTATACCGCCAGCGCCATTGCAAGTATTTCCTTTAACCAGCCCGAGGCCGTGGTCGATGGCAATGTGTATCGCGTGCTTTCCCGGTTTTTTGGAATTTCCACTCCCATAAATTCCACCGCCGGACAAAAGGAATTTAAACAACTCGCGCAAGAGCTGATAGTCAAAGAACAGCCGGGCACCTTCAATCAGGCCATTATGGAGTTTGGCGCGCGTTACTGCGTGCCGCAAAATCCCGATTGCGAAAACTGCATTTTCAATGACAGCTGTGTAGCCTTTCAGCAGAAAAAGGTGGCGCAACTTCCCGTAAAGATTAAATCGAAGCCTGTAAAGCAACGGTTTTTCAACTACCTGGTAATACTTTCGGAAAACGAGCGGACCGTTTTGCAACAGCGCAACGGGAAAGGAATTTGGCATAAACTGTATGAGTTTCCGCTGATTGAAACTTCAAAAGAAATTGAGGTTTCAGAATTGCAAAAACTTCCACAGTTCCAAGATTTTTCCGACAAAATAAACATTCGGAACATTTCACTTTATAATGAAGAAGCCGTGGTGCACAAACTTTCGCACCAGCATCTCAACACACGTTTTTGGATTATTGAGACTCTTGACGAAACCGAAAGCTCCGTCGCCATTTCAGAAATAGAAAGCTATGCCGTGCCCGTGTTGATTGCAAATTTTGTTTCGGAGTTTTTTGAAAACTACTGACTCGATTTAAACCGCAAAAATCTACATTATAATGTATCTTTAACTTTTCTGAAAAAGCTATGGAACTATTAAATAGAATTCAATGCCCCGCCTGCGGAGCAACCTCATCGTACTCTGAGACCGAGCCAGGGCATTACAAATGCGGCTACTGCCTTTCCAATTGGGAACAGCTAAGCATTCTTCCGGAGAAAAGCAACGAGCAGCAATTTTTAGAAAAATGCGAGGCGATTTTTGATGAACAGCAAAAGCTGACCCCGGACCGACCAAAATATTTTGAACGTTCCTTTGCCAACATCACTACCTTTTATTCGTTCTTTTCTGAAATAAAAACCCCCGCATATCGGGAACAACTTTTGCCGAAATTCAACACATTGGTGGACAAACAGATTGAAGAATTTGCCAAACAAAAAATTGACGCAGCCGTGGATCGGGATAAAATATTCTCCAGCTACCCCGATAAATTTGTTTTGATAATTTATCTCGCGGAACTAAACTATATGTCCGCCAAGGCAATGGCCCTGACTTTTAATGAAAAGGACAAGCTGGAAGAAGCCGTCCTAAAATTAACCAAGGCCCAAAATCTCTTCGGCCCCTCAATAAATGAGTGGCAGCCAAAAATATCAAAGGCCATAGTGGGCATATTGCAGCGTTTGGGGGAGCAGGAAAGAACTTTTGACTACATCCATTCGTTATTTAAAAATCAAAGCATTCCTGCCTTCAAAGCTTATCATCACAAAAGCAGCGGGTTTTTGCCAGATGAAGAGGATATTGCCCATTTCAGGGAAGACCGCAAAGCATATTCCGATGATGTAAAATATCTTTTTGAGGACATTATTTTCTCAGAGGAATACATAAATTGGGAAAGCAAGATTATGAAGGAAGCGGAAACTAAATCCAATATGGAGAAACCTACCGAGATTTCAGAGGAAGATATTGAAACCGCACCTGAAGTTTCCGTCAAAACGGATGAAACGGCAATTCCCAAAAAACCTTCCTTTTGGCAAAAACTGTTTGGTTAGCATTGAAAATGAAGTGAATCTATAATTTCCGCGATTTAAAATCTTAAATTTCCTTATATTTAAAACGCAAAATCTACCTTTGCACAAATAGAAAAATTACAATTATGAGTGGAACATTGAACAAAGTAATGTTGATTGGGCATACCGGCGATGATGTGAAAATGCATTATTTTGAAGGCGGAAACAGTTTGGGCCGTTTTCCGCTGGCAACCAATGAAACCTATACAAACAAAACCACAAACGAACGTGTAACCAATACGGAATGGCACAATATTGTGGTACGCAACAAAGCTGCGGAAATCTGCGAGAAATATTTGAAAAAAGGCGACATGGTCTATATTGAGGGTCGTCTAAAAACCCGTAAATGGCAGGACGATAAAGGAATGGATAGGTACAGCACAGAAATACACTGTACAGATTTCACATTTTTGAGTCCAAAAGGCGAAAGCAGCAGTGCTGCCAATAACAACGCAGGACAAAATACGCAAAGACCGCAGCCTTCTTCGGGACCACAAAACAACAATCCAGTTTCGGAAGAAGAGGATGATCTTCCTTTTTAACGTTTAACTAAAACCATCAACTTGGACACGGAACCCCCTGGTTTACTTTTCTTTTTTGACGTTTTGGATATTACCCAAATTACAAGTGGCGTAATGCTGATTGCCCTTTTGGCTTGTTCGGCCCTTATTTCGGGTGCCGAAGTAGCTTTCTTTTCCTTGACACCTTCTGATTTTGAAACCAACGAAGAAAAAGGGATCGCAAAAAAACTGGGAATCGTACAGCGATTGCTTGCAAGGCCAAAAAAGTTGCTGGCCACCATATTGGTTGCCAACAACTTCATAAATATTGCTATCGTACTCCTCTTCGATTCCTTAAGCGATGATTTGTTTTCAGGAATAGAATCAAATTTTTATGGGATTGACGTGCGCTTCATAGTAGAAGTGGGCGTTGTAACCTTCTTTATTTTGCTATTCGGCGAGATTCTTCCGAAGATATACGCCAACCGCAACCGCATTTCGTTCGCGGTTTTCATGGCGCAACCGTTGAACGTTTTGGACACTTTACTATCGCCTATTAGTTTACCGATGCGTTCGGCCACTATTTATCTTCACGACCGCTACGGAAAACAGAAATCAAACATCAGCGTAGATCATTTATCGCAAGCGCTCGAGCTTTCAAACCAAGACACCACTTTTGAGGAGCAGAAAATCCTACAGGGCATTGTAACCTTCGGAAATACAGACACCAAGCAGGTAATGAAAAACCGGATGGATATTTTCGCGCTGAACGAGGAACAGCCTTTCAAAGAAATTCTTCCGGAAATTATCCAGCACGGTTACTCACGTATTCCCGTCTATAAGGATAGCATGGACAACATTACAGGAATTCTGTATGTGAAGGATTTAATTCCCTATACCGATCGAAAAATTTTGGATTGGAAAACCCTGAAACGCGAAGCATACTTTGTACCTGAAAACAAAAAATTGGACGATCTGCTCAACGAATTTAAGGAGATGAAAATGCACCTCGCTATTGTTGTAGACGAGTATGGCGGCACGAGCGGACTGATTTCATTGGAAGATATTATCGAGGAAATCGTAGGCGAAATTAGCGATGAGTTTGACGATGAAGACTTGATTTTTTCAAAGCTTGATGACAATACGTTCGTTTTTGAAGGAAAAACTCCGTTGAAAGATTTTTACAAGGTAATAAAACCAAAGGATCCCGAAACATTTGAAGATGAAAAGGGCGAGGCGGAAACGCTTGCGGGTTTCCTTTTGGAAATTTCAAAAGGCTTTCCAAAAAAGAACGAAGTAATATCCTTCCACAATTATGCGTTTACAATTGAAGCGTTTGAAGGCAAGCGCATCAAACAAATAAAACTTACCATTGAAAATCAATAAGCTCGTTTTTTATATACTCTCAAGCCTCTTTATCCTTGCTTCCTGCGAGGACGATGTTTTGGTGAAACCCTCGGCTATGCTGCGATTGGACTATCCCACTCCTTCTTATCGCACAATTAACACGGACTGTCCTTATTCCTTTTCAGTGAATAGCATTACCAACGTTATTGGGAAAAAAAACTGCGGTGTAAATATAAGCTACCCAAATATGAAGGCCACCTTGTATATAACCTATCAAAACGTACGCGACAACAATCTCGATTCCTTGTTACAGGACGCTCAAAAACTAGCTTATGATCACACTATAAAGGCAAATAGCATCCCCGAGCAACCCTATGTGAATCCAGATAAAAAAGTGTACGGAATGTTTTATATGATAAATGGCAACGCCGCTACCCAAGCCGAATTTTATGCCACGGACAGCATCAATCACTTCTTGAATGGGGCGCTGTATTTTGATGCGAAACCAAACTTCGATTCTGTTTATCCCGCAGTGGTTTATCTTCGCGAAGACATCCGTAAATTGATGGAAACCATTACTTGGAAATAACCCAATTTAAACTGAGCTTCCAAAAAGTTAACAAACCCTTTGCAAAAGGTTCGTCAAGTTTTTGTAACTTTTGACTGTAAAACCATTGATTATGTTCAAAGTATATTCCAGTTACGGTGTTTGGGTTGCAATTGTTCTTATTGCATATTTTCTTCTCTTAAAATTAATTGGCCTTCACCAATATCCGGTATTGAGCGCTGTAAACGGAATTATTTTTGGCATTGGAATTTATATGGCATTGAAGAAATATGCTTCCCGAAAAAATAAATTTCAATATGAAAAAGGATTTGAAGTAGGTTTGCTTTGTGGTGGAATAGCCTCTATAATATTTACTATTTTTATGGCAATCTATATGTATCAAATAGACACCGAATTTGCGGCCAATATTATGGAAGTGTGGAACCTAGAATATGATATGGGTACGCTGATGCTCGTTTTATCAATCTTGATAATGGGCTTTTCTACCACTTTGGTTTTAACGCTTGCTTTTATGCAACTTCTCAAAAATTCCTGGAATACGCAGGATGGAAACCGAAATACACTTTAAATAAAATACCAGTTTTGATATCTTTTCAAGGTAATTTAAAAAACCAAAACCAATAGAATATCCGAGAGGATTGGTTTTTAAAAGATTAAATAAAAATACTTTGTTGTTTCCTTTTTAAAAATTATATTTGCACCCGCTTTTACTGGACGGTAGAAGCATTTTGTTTAACTAATTTATAAACGATTCGCTATGTACGCAATTGTAGAGATAGCAGGGCAGCAAGTAAAAGTTGCGAAAGACCAAAAGGTTTTTGTTAATCGTTTGCCAGTAGAAGAAGGAAAAAAAGTGTCTTTTGACAATGTACTTCTTATTGGTGACGGAGACAATATTACCATTGGCGCCCCGGCTATAAACGGCGCTCAAATAGGAGCAAAAGTCGTAAAGCACCTTAAGGGTGACAAGGTTATAGTATTTAAAAAGAAAAGAAGAAAAGGTTTCCGTAAGAAAAACGGTCACCGTCAGTATCTTTCTGAAATCGTAATCGAGAGCATTGTAGCTTCAGGAGCTACACCTGCCAAAAAGGAAGAAGCTAAAAAAGCTGAACCAAAAAAAGAAACTAAAGCTAAGGCTGCTGCCCCTAAAGCAAAAGCCGAAACTAAAGCACCCGCTAAAAAAGCAGCTCCTAAAAAAGCAGCTAAAGCAGACGATCTTAAAAAGATTGAAGGTGTTGGACCAAAAGCCGCAGAGGCTATGGTTGCCGCTGGACTGGACACTTTTGCAAAAGTTGCAAAAGCAAAACCAGAAGCTATCGCAACTATTCTTTCTGAAGCGAGTTCAAATTTAGCACACTTAGTTACCGACACTTGGCCAAAACAAGCAAAATTGGCAGCTGACGGTAAGTGGGATGAACTTAAAGAATTACAAGACAAATTAGACGGTGGGATTGAAAAATAATCCTGCTAAAGTATAATATTTAAAACCGAAACAAAATGGCTCACAAAAAAGGAGTTGGTAGTTCCAAAAACGGTCGCGAATCAGAATCGAAACGTCTTGGCGTTAAGATTTTCGGAGGGCAGGCCGCCATTGCTGGAAATATCATTGTAAGACAAAGAGGTTATACGCATCACCCAGGTGAAAACGTATACGGTGGTAAAGACCATACCCTTCACGCACAAGTGGATGGTGTTGTGAAATTTACCAAAAAGAAAGATAACAAGAGCTACGTTTCAATCGTTCCAAACGCTGAGGCTTAATAGTACCTTGTTTTTATAAAAATGAAAAACCTCCACAGCTGTGGAGGTTTTTGTTTTTTAAAGGTTTAAATTAATAATGACTTTTTACTCCTCGCCAAGCAGGAGCATTAGATTTTCTTCCGAAACATTCAGTAAACCCACCTTGGGCAAACGCCGCGTAAGTTCCCGCCAGTTTTTATCTTGCGCATAGATTCCCTGTAGCATTTCCGATGCCTTTTCAATCTGCTTATCATTGGCCAAGGTCACAGCCGTCCAATATTGCATCTCCAGATTTTTTGGAAACATTCTCATAGCAGCGTTATACGCTTCCATAGCCCGTTTCATATCATTTTTTTCCACATATAAATCGCCTTGGTTCATATAGTCATAGGCCCTATAAACCTTCAGAAGTCTATCTATTTCCTTTATGGGATTATCCGAATCATCCACCCGAAGATCTATTAATTTATCGTTCCATGGCTCCGTAGTGGCCTCAGCCGCAAATACCACTAACGCCGCCGATTGCTTTCCGCGGATATCGCCTCCGGTATTTTCTGCAGCTCGCAACACTGCGATCATTCTTTCGGCCAATGGCAACCCATCAAATTCATTCCACGCTTTTTCCATGGCGGGTACTACTTCGTCATTCAGCATCATATTAGCCTGTACCGAAAAGTTTTCGCCATTTGCGTGCCCCGCATAATCAATACAGCTTTTGCCCGTATGCGTTGCCACCCTACCCGCTTTGTCAAGGATTGCCACCTGCCTGAATTCGCGACCATCATCTTCAGCCAATAATATATCCAGCGCTTGCTGCGGCGTTTTTCCTTGTTTCAACAGATCGAGACCACGGATGCCAAATGATTTGTTTACAAAACTTTGGGTTGCCACAACCCCCACGCCCGCCTCGCCCCACGGAACGGCGGTCCCTACACTGAACCAGTGGCTCTGAACGGCAACTGCCATTTGGCCCGTTTTAGCATCTCGAGCTACTATGGAATAGGTATGTGCCAAGGGATCATTGGGTTTAATTGATTGTGCGACTGACATAAAACTTGATATTACGGCAAGCATTAAAATAAGGGATTTCATATTTTTTGGATTTAATATCTAAAGATAATTTTTTATTGGAAGAATACGAAAACTTTAATCTTCATTGCTATCCGGAACATCACTTTCTTCCGCCATGGGTCGAGGAGAATTTTTTTTAAGACCGCAATAGGCGTTTTTAGTGCTTGAATTTCATTATAATATGCTATTTTAGTGCTCTTAAAATCCCTTTTTGTCTTTTTAAATTTTGAAGTATTTACGCCTCATTCTACTTTTAACTTCCTTTGCAGGGATTGCACAAAATAGCCCAGATACTATTTCTTCGCTAAAAAATATTTCCTTTGAAGCTATAAAGGACTCCCTGGACTTAATGCAGGACAGAACGGATAAACGATTTTTTGAAGGGAAATATGATTCCGTGATATTGACTTCTATTGATAATATCCGTTTTGCCGAACAAATTGGCGATACGGAAGCAGCCTATTATTCCCGATATATGATGGGGGCGGCTTTTATTTACCTGAAGGATTTTAAGAATGCCCACGAGTATGCAGACGCCTATCTGGAATATGCCGAAAAAACCAAGAACGAATTTAACATAGCCCGGGGATACAATCTTATAGGGGCGTTATACCTCACCGAGAAAAAATATGACTCTGCCCTACCATTTTTAAAAAAAGCACTTCCCCTGTCCTTAAAAAGAAAAGACACCTTAGAGGCTTCGATGGTTTATTACAATCTCTCAGAATCCTACCTTAATAAAGGCGAAAAGAAAAAAGCACAATTGTATTTCAACAAAGCTGAGGAAGGGATAGATGCACTCAAATTTAAAGGCTTCACTACCGAAATGAACCTTTTGGCAGGCAAGCTGAAACTAGCCTCGAACCAACCGATGGAGGCTATCGAAAATTTCAGGGAAGCAATCTCCTTTGCAGAAGAAGGGAAATATATAGACGATAATTTAATTGAAGCGTATAAGGAATACAGTATCGCACTATTTGAAGTTGGCGATTTTAAAGAGGCCTTTCTGGTTCGCAAAAAATTTGATAGCCTCACCCAAATCCAGTTCGAAAAAGAAAAGTTGATAGCCATCCAGAACGCCGCCGCACAATTTAGCGTAAACGAATATAAAAAACAGGCCCGCCAGGCAGAACTGGAAAAAAAACTGCTTTCGGAAAAGGCATTATTGAGTAATATATTACTCGCTTTTTTTATAGGCGCCGCTATTTTGATGGGAATATTTCTGGTAATCCTATATATCTCACACCGCGGCAGAAAAAAACTTACCCTCACCCTCAAGGAAAAAAATCAGCAATATCTAAAAGCCAAACAGAAATCTGAAAAATTAGCACTGGCCAAAAGCAAATTCTTTTCAACGGTAAGCCACGAATTACGCACCCCTCTTTATGGAGTTATTGGGTTAAGCTCCGTTTTATTGGAAGACGAATCACTCAAAAGTCACCGGGCAGATTTAAAAAATCTCAAATTTTCGGCAGACTATCTCTTAGCGCTAATAAACGACGTGCTCCAAATAAGCAAACTGGAATCAAATACCCTGGAGGAAATGCGAGTTCCTTTTGATTTAAGGGAGTTAACCCAGTCCATTGTTTCCTCCTTTCAATATGCGCTTGTACAAAATAAGAATACGCTCCACGTGAATATTTCAGATAATATTCCCAATACTATAATTGGAGATCGCGTCCGGCTATCGCAAATTTTAATGAATTTGGTGGGCAATGCCATCAAATTTACCACCAATGGCAATATTTATATAACGGCCCAGGAAAAATCGATTTCTGAAAATGGGGTCGATATCCAATTTAGTATTGAAGACAACGGAATAGGCATTCCAAAAGGCAAACAGAAGGCTATTTTTGAAGAATTTCAGCAAGTAGATTCAGAAAATTTTAAAATACAGGGTACGGGGCTGGGGTTAACCATTGTGAAAAAATTGCTGGAAGCATCTAATTCATCCATAAAACTCAAAAGTGAACCAGGAAAGGGATCTACCTTTAGTTTTACGTTGAAATTTGAAATTATGAAGCATCTTCTTCAAGACAAAGTTCTAGGGGACAACAACATACTTACCGGAAAAAGAATACTTGTAGTTGATGACAACCGTATAAACCAAATTGTTACCAAGAAAATTTTAGAAAACAATGGTATGATAGCAGTTATCGCTGAAAACGGCGATACCGCTATTGCCAAACTACAAACCGAAATATTTGACCTTGTGCTGATGGATATCAACATGCCGGGCAAGGACGGTATAGAAACTACCCAAGAAATAAGAAAGTTTGATCAAATTACACCTATCGTGGCCCTTACCGCTATTGAAGTGGAGGAAATGAGAACCAGAATTGAGACATCGGGAATGAACGATATCATTGTTAAACCCTATGATACCGATAAGTTTTTGAAGATTATACTAAGCAATTTGGTTGATGAGGAAGATCTGGTTTTTGGTGGGGAACATACATCAGCAGGGCAATAAAAAATCCAAGCCTTGGATGACTTGGATTGTTAAAGGTATATTTTAAGTTTCTAATTTTCTAACCCTTTAGGCTCGCGCTTAAATATTCGCGGTTCATACGCGCGATGTTTTCTAAGGAAATCCCTTTTGGGCACTCAATTTCGCAGGCTCCGGTGTTGCTACAGTTTCCAAAACCTTCCTTATCCATTTGTGCAACCATATTCAATACGCGTTCAGTGGCTTCAATTCTTCCCTGAGGAAGCAAAGCAAACTGGCTCACCTTTGCGGAAGTGAAAAGCATTGCGCTGGCATTTTTACAAGCTGCCACACAAGCGCCACAACCAATACAGGTTGCCGCATTGAAGGACTCATCGGCATCGTGCTTGTTCACGGGAATGGTATTGGCATCTATGGTATTTCCAGAGGTATTCACAGAGATATACCCTCCCGCTTGTTGAATTCTATCAAAGGCGCTTCTATCTACCACCAAATCCTTTATAACCGGAAATGCCTTGGCTCGGAAAGGTTCAATCACGATAGTATCGCCATCGTTGAACATACGCATATGCAATTGGCAGGTTGTAACCAATCGATCTGGGCCGTGGGGTTCGCCGTTTATTTGCAGAGAACAACTTCCGCAGATACCTTCGCGACAGTCGTGGTCAAAAACCACAGGCTCCTCGCCTTTGTTAATTAAACCTTCGTTGAGAACGTCGAGCATTTCAAGAAATGACATATCTCCCTCAATACCGTCGATGGGATAGGTTTTCAATTCACCCTTTGCTTTATTATTTTTCTGTCTCCAGATTTTTAGTGTAAGTTTCATAATTTTCTATATTATGTAACCCATTGTTGGGTTTGAATATTTTCTGTTTAAAAAAAGTTATTGAGTTATTAGGTTATGGGTTATTAAGCTATTTAGTGTTTACGGTTTTGAAGGTACTTTATGTAACCATTTAAAATCAATAAGGTTTTATCGTGAATAATTGTAAGCTCTTTTAGTTTCCCTTCAGAAATATAATCTTCATCTAAAGCAATTATTCCGTGATCAAGCATTTCATTCAAAGATCCTCTGGCCATTCTGCAAAATTGAATATTCTCTTGAAAATGAAACCTGCCAAAACCTTCTGCAATATTATTTCCGACTGAGCGGGATGACCTTCTTATTTGCGAAGTCAAACCAAACCTTTCAAAAGATGGGAAATCTGGAATAACTGAATCCTTCACAAAATTCCGAAAAACTCTCGCTTCTTTCCAGCAAGCCAATTCTTCAAAGGATTGAAAACCTCCCATAATAACTCAATAACATAATAACTCAATAACCTACTTATAGCTCCGCGACTTCACCTCAATATTCTCATACTCCAGTTCTTCCTTGTGAAGCACTTCGTTTCCGGGGTCTCCGGTGTATTCCCAAGCCGCGACGTACATAAAGTTTTCGTCATCGCGCAGGGCTTCTCCCTCCTCGGTTTGGTATTCCTCACGGAAGTGGCCGCCGGCAGATTCATTTCTATTTAAAGCATCTTTTGCAAACAATTCGCCCAATTCAAGGAAATCTGCTACACGGGTTGCTTTTTCAAGTTCGCTGTTCAATTCGTTCATACCGCCGGGAACTTTTACATCTCGCCAAAATTCTTCGCGAAGGGCTCTAATTTCAGTCATTGCTTCTTTCAGTCCTTCGGCATTCCGCGCCATACCGCATTTGTTCCACATAATGTGACCCAATTTTTTATGGAAATGATCTACAGAGTGGGTTCCTTTATTGTTTATCAATTTTTCCAACAAATCACGGACGTTTTTTTCGGCTTCGTCAAATTCCTTTGTATCTGTCGGTATTTTTCCCGTTTTAATGTCCTGCGCCAAATAATCGCCAATGGTGTAAGGCAATACAAAGTATCCATCCGCCAAACCTTGCATCAACGCCGAAGCGCCCAAACGGTTTGCGCCGTGGTCACTAAAGTTGGCCTCGCCTGTAACATAGCAACCCGGAATGGTGGATTGCAAATTGTAATCTACCCAAATGCCGCCCATAGTGTAATGCACCGCAGGGTAGATCATCATTGGGGTTTCATACGGGTTTTCATCAACAATCTTTTCATACATCTGGAAGAGATTGCCGTACTTATTTTCGATTACCTGTTTTCCAAGTTTTGTAATTTCTTCTTTGCTAGGGTTGTGGTTTCCGTGGATTGCTGCCTGCTCTTTTCCGTAGCGTTCAATGGCAGAGGCAAAGTCCAAAAATACCGCCTGCCCGGTTTTGTTTACGCCAAAACCAGCATCGCAACGCTCTTTTGCGGCGCGCGACGCCACATCACGCGGCACAAGATTTCCGAAGGAAGGATATCTTCTTTCCAAATAATAATCACGCTCTTCTGCAGAAAGGTCGTTCGGTTTTTTCTTGCCGTGGCGGATAGCCTCGGCATCTTCCTTTTTCTTTGGCACCCAAATTCTTCCGTCGTTCCGAAGGGATTCAGACATCAAAGTCAGCTTGCTTTGGTGGTCTCCCGAAACGGGAATACAAGTGGGGTGAATCTGTGTATAGCAAGGATTCGCAAAATAAGCGCCTCTTTTATGGATTTTCCACGAAGCGGTAACGTTGCTTCCCATAGCATTTGTAGAAAGGTAGAAAACGTTTCCATAGCCACCAGAAGCAATAACCACCGCGTGTGCGGAATGTCTTTCAATTTCTCCCGAAACCAGATCGCGGGCTATGATTCCCCGTGCTTTCCCGTCGATTATTACCAAATCGAGCATTTCGTGACGGTTGTAGGGCGTTATTTTTCCCCGGTTTATCTGGCGGTTCATTGCCGAATATGCGCCCAAGAGCAATTGTTGCCCTGTTTGCCCTTTCGCATAAAATGTACGCGATACCAATACGCCCCCGAAGGAACGGTTGTCCAAAAAGCCTCCGTATTCACGGGCAAAGGGAACACCCTGAGCCACACATTGGTCAATAATATTTGCTGAAACCTCAGCCAGACGGTACACGTTTGCCTCGCGCGAACGGTAATCGCCTCCTTTTATGGTGTCATAAAATAATCTGTAATTTGAATCGCCATCGCCCTGATAGTTCTTGGCGGCGTTGATACCTCCTTGCGCTGCAATGGAATGCGCACGACGGGGAGAATCTTGATAGCAAAAGGTTTTTACGTTATAGCCCAATTCGGCAAGGGTTGCGGCGGCACTTCCACCGGCAAGCCCGGTACCTACCACAATAATGTCTATATTCCGTTTGTTGGCAGGGTTAACGAGGTTTATATCGTTTTTATGTTTTGTCCACTTATCGGCTAAGGGTCCTTTTGGGATTTTTGAATCTAATACTGACATAGCGTTGCGTTTCGTGGTTATTGTATAAAGTGAAGGTAAAGAGCAATGAAAATAAATCCTAAGGGAATAGCTATTGCATAAACTTGGGTAAACCCTCTTAAACCTTTTGAGTATTTGTTGTTCCAGCCCATACTTTGGAAAGACGATGAAAAGCCGTGCCAAAGATGGACCGCCAATAGCACAAAAGCCAAACAGTACAAGCCTGTGCGCACCGGACTTTCAAATTTATGAAGCAAATCGGGATAATAACGCGTGCCATCCAGCGGATTGCTCTCTACGTATTTGTGAACTATCTCAGGAAACCAAAAATCGTAAAAGTGCAGTCCCAAAAATGCCAAGATAACAGCGCCGCTAATTATCATGTTTCGCGATGCCCAAGTAGAGTTTTTGTTTCCTTTAAAGGATTTGTAGCTGATCTGTCTTGCGTTGTTGTTTCTTATTTCGAGCACGATTCCCATAATAAAGTGGAAAACCACCCCAAAGATCAAAATAGGCTGGAGAACGAACTGCACCAGAATATTGTGCCCCATAAAGTGCGACCAGCTATTGAAAGTATCCGGATCTATAACCGAAGTAACATTGATGGTAAAGTGTTGTGCCAAAAACAGCACGAGAAATAAGCCGGAAAGCGCCATAGCAACTTTTCGTGCAATTGAAGAGGATAGTATTGCCATTATGGTTTTATTTCAAGAATTCGGAATACAAAAATACACCACCCTGCTACCATTGCCAAAAAAATATGGCTTCAACTTGCTTATTTAGACTTGATATAACCTGTATTTTAGTGTAGCAAAGCAACCGGTTTCAATTCCTATATCGTAAAAAACTGTTATAATTTTTTTAATTTGAGGTTAATTAATTAATTGTTAACTACTTATGGAGATATTTGATTGTAATTTCTATTGCATAAGATAATATATGTTGAAAATTAAAATAAAAAAGAAAACTATGAAATCATTAAGAACACTATTAATTGCTACCTTTTCCGTAGCACTCTTTTCCTGCGGAAATACGCAAACGGCATCTACAACAGTAGAAAATACACCAGATACCAAAGGAACCATTAGAGAGGTTGCCGATCGCGACGACAATTCTTGGGATAGAAATTCAGATCAAGATGTTGCAATCAACACAAGAAATACCTCTACAGATACCAGAACTAGTTCCACAGGCCGTGCTATGACAGATACCGATAATTCGAATAGGATGGACCAAAAGAACAAAATGGAGCAAAACCAAAATATGGATGCTTCTACATCCAGGACGTTAAATGACAATGAAATTGATATTTACTGGATTAGTTTGAAAAAAGTGGATATGGCCTCTATGTACGATTACGTAAATATGAGCGAAGACCAAATTCTAAAATATCAACGTGGTTATGCTGATTATATAGATAGAATGCAGAACCAAAATAGACGTTTGACTATTGATCAAAAGGATTTATTAAAGCAACGGGACGGAATTCTATACGATATTCTAAAACCCGCCCAATATGATAAATACCAAGAATGGAAAAAGATGAATCCAAATTCCGGAATGTAATCTTTAACCACTCGATTTAAAAAAAAGAGGCAGCTGCCTCTTTTTTTATTTTATCTCAAAAGGCATATCCGCGGCTTTGCCCTCAATAGTAACAGTTAGTTTATACTTTCCTTTCGGAGGATAGAACTTTCCGTTCTCCGCATGTTTCAATTTGGTGTCGCCGTTTTCCAAAACTCTTTTTCCTTTTCCTGCCCGTTCGGCAGGCGGGTCAGAAATGGCAAGATCATACTCCAAAACGTTCACGCCTTTATTTGCCTCCATTGAAATATTCCGCAGCTCTTTCCCTTCTTCATTTTTAATGGAAATATTTGCCCTTCCAGCTTGCGGACTGTAAAATTGGATTCTCGCTTTTGGTTCATACACCTCGCCCCAAGTGCTGAATTTGCTTCCCCAGCGGGGTGAAAAGTTTATAGGTTCCATTTCCGCGACTACCACTTCATCCATCGTTTTTGGATTCAATTTTTGAAGCAATGAAATATCGGCAATATAAAGCGACCGCCCGTGCGTGCCCAAAACCAAATGTTTCGCCTCGGGCTGGATTACCAAATCGTGTACCGCAACATTGGGCAATTCCTTTGAGAAAACCTCCCAGCTCTCGCCGCGGTCAAAGGAAACGTAGGCGCCGTTATCGGTTCCCAGATACAGCAAGTCTTCATTTACCGGATCTTCCTTTATTACGTTTACCGGCGAAGTTGGCAAATTACTGCCAATGTTCTTCCAAGTAGCGCCATAGTTATCGCTCACATATACATAGGGTTTAAAATCGTCCCAACGGTAGCCGTTCAGTGAAACATAAACCCTTTCCGTTTTATGTGAAGAAGCAATCACGCGGCTCACCCATAAATCTTTTGGGAAGCTATCCGAAACCTTCGTCCAACTGCCGCCAGCATCCTTTGAAACATGCAACAGCCCGTCGTCGCTACCAGCGTAAAGCAATCCAAACTGAAAAGGAGATTCGCTGATGCTCGTCAAGGTTCCGTAGGCCACATTGCCGGGTTTTCCGCCCTGCGTTAAATCTTCTGAAATTGCCGTCCAGTCATTGCCTTGGTTCATACTTCGCATCAACTTATTTCCGCCCAAATAGAGAATGTCCTGGTTGTGCGGACTCAACAAAATGGGTGTTTGCCAGTTGAAGCGGTACGGGCTCTCGCCCAATTCGTGTTTCGGTTGGATGTACACCGTGGTATCCTTGGCGCGGTCAAGCCTGAAATAATTCCCGAATTGAAACCCAGTATAGACTATATCGCTATTTCGGCTGTCAATCTGCACTTGCATGCCGTCGCCACCCAAAAGAAATTCATAGGGATATTTTCCGTTTTGCAGCCATCCGGGATTTGCCTCATAATCATGCGGCCCCACCCAAACGCCGTTGTCCTGCAGGCCACCATAAACGTTGTAATTTTTTTGGTGGTCCACATTTACCGAATAGAATTGGCCCACCACTGGCGCGTTGTTCTTTATCCACGTTTTGCCGTCGTCATAACTTATGTTTACGCCGCCATCGTTGCCATCAATTAAATGGCCCGGCATTTTTGGATTTATCCACAGCGCGTGATGGTCCACGTGCACATTATCTGCATCTATGCTTTTAAAGGTCTTTCCGCCGTCGGAAGACTTCAGGATGGGTACGCCATACACATAGATTTTATTGGAATCATTTGGATCAACATGAATTTTTCCGAAGTAATATCCGTAGGAATAATACAGATCATCCAAAAAGCCGTCGTGGGTTTTCTTCCACGTTTTTCCGCCATCGGTGCTTTTGTAAACCTCGGCGCCAATTACGGGCGTATCGAACAAGGCGCTGTTGGCATCTTCCAAATATTTCGCCAAATCCTTTGGTTTTACGGTGCCTACGCGAACCATCTGCTTTACATTTTCAGCGCGGTATTTTTCCTGAAAACCGTTCATTTTCAGGAATTGGTTCAGCTTTTTATCGTCCAAATTTAAAAAGGCAGCCACATCCATGGTTTTGAAATCGTCCTTGGTGAGAATATCCGTTTCTTCTTTTTTTGGCTCCTCCTTTCGGTGAAATTGGTTGTCCACAATCAAATAAACCGTATTGTCATCAACCACGGCAGTGCCCATTCGGCCCATTCCTTTCCCAATGGGCAAGCCGCTGTTTTCGGTAGAAACTTTCGTCCAAGTACTTCCGGCATCGGTGCTTTTATAAACCTCGCTGCCCGGGCCGCTGCCGTCAAAATTCCACGCCTTCCGGTCTTTGTCCCACGCCGTGGCGTACATAGTGTTGAAATTTTTTGGGTTAGCCGAAATTTCAATAATACCCGTTTCGTCATTTATATAAAGCGTTTTGCTCCAGGTTTTGCCGCCGTCGGTGGTTTTGAAAACGCCGCGCTCGTCGTTAGTAGAATACAAATGACCCACCACGCCCACAATCACTTCGTTGGGATTTGAAGGATTTATAAGAATACTGCTGATGTGGTGGCTGTCGGTAAGGCCCATATTTTGCCAGGTTTTGCCTTTGTCTTCGCTTTTCAGCAACCCGATGCCGGCATACGAAGAGCGAGAGGCGTTCACCTCGCCCGTGCCAACCCAAATGGTGCCGTTTTGCCAATCTACCGCCACGCAGCCCACGTTCTGTGTAGGGCTGCTGTCCATTACGGGTGTAAAGGAAGTACCGTTATTGTTTGTATGCCAAAGTCCGCCGCTGGCGTAGCCTACATAAAACTCGATGGGATTGGTTGGGTTTACGGCAAAATCTACCACCCGGCCGCTCATTATAGTAGGGCCAATGCTTTTAAAGGGCAGGTTTTTAACAGCCGAAACCTGTGCCAATTCTGTTTTTTGTGTAATGCCGCTTGCAACACTATTTGCGGGAGTAGCTGGCTGTTGCGAAAAAGCTATTGTTGTAGCCAGGCAAAGCACCGAAAGGAAAAGTTTGTTCATGGGAATGGTTTTGAAAAGATGAAGGTACTTAAATGGGGCGGGTTTTGCAATGATTTAATTTAGCGATGCAAGATTTGCCAAGATTCAAAAAGAGAATTGTTTTTTGGTATATTTGGAGGTGAACAATGATATATAAAAGGGAATAAGCGGGATGTAGTTTTTATTTGCATGTTGTGCTTAATGGTTACTGATCAGATTTCAATCGGAACTTTTCACAAGGTCTTTAATTATGAAAATTAAATCTAAAAAACTTTACTTATGCAATATTAGGCTCACTAATTTTAATTTTCTTTTTGTGGTTTTATGTCCATCATTTCAACTTATTATTCGATTCTAAATTATATATTACCTGTAAGGCAGTTATTGAGGAAACAAAGGAACCCATAAATTATGCAAAAATTGTCATCACGCGGATTGGAAAACCTTGGTATGCAATGTGGTCGACTCAAGAAATAATAAGTGGTAATACAAACGAAATCGGAGAATTTACCTTTCAGATAAGTGAATCAAAAAGATATTATGTGGAAATCTCAAAAGAATATAAAAAGCGATTTATAGGTGACAATCAAACTTTTATTGGCTTTGACGAGTTTGAAGGAAATGAAGTTAGGGATGGAGAATGAATTATAATTCCTTGTGACAATTAAAAAGAATACACTAAGCACAACACGAGTATAAACGTTGGCTGTAATGTAAAACGACATTCTCGAAAATAAAGAAAATGAGCCAATCTGAACTTATAATTTTAAATTTTACGGAAATAAGGGAAAGAAGTATAAAACTTTGGAATGGACTACCTGAGAAATATTATAATTGGAAACCTGACGAAAAAGCAATGAGTGCGTCAGAAATGATAAGACACGTTTTGGAGGCTGATTATGGATGGAATCTTATTATTAACCAAAGAGATATGACGAATTATAAAACACCTTGGAAAAACCGACCATTCATTAGCGTTACCGATGAACTTGAATTCGCCGAACCTTATAGAAAAACATTTATAGAAAGTATACGGCAATTTTCGGATACGGAATTAAACGAAACCGAAATCATTCATCCAGGGAACGGAGAAAAGAAAATACTCGGAAAATATTTATTGCGGATTGGATATCACGAATCAGTTCATGCAGGGCAATTTTTGTCGTATTTAAGAGCAATGAAAATTGATAGACCAAAATTATGGGATTAAAAAAAACGCTACAGCTAATGTGTGTGCTAAACCGAAAGTAAACGCTAATTTAACCGGTAATTGACGGTTACACGAGACCGTTTTATACCTTTAAAAATTAAATTTTGTGCTACGATATTAAAGCCAGTCTAGAAGCCCAACTGCACCGCGCAAGACGCCGTGCAGACGCGCAGGCCGTTGAAGAA
>NZ_JSVU01000010.1 GCF_000952855.1 Aequorivita vladivostokensis
TCTCACTTAGTTTAGTTTTCTCTGTCGGTCGACCACCTCTCCAGGTGGCGACCTACGCTGTCAATTTCAATATCTCAATGAACTTTTTGTCTCTCTTTTGCTCGCCGACAGATCGTGTTCTGTAGTCACTCATTGTCTAAGCGGGTGCAAATGTACAACTCTTTTTTAATCCCGCAATACTTTTTTAAAAAAATATTTCAAAAATTTTTAAGAGCGTCGCTTTTGCCTTTCCGGACTTCTCTATCTGTCCTGCTAAGCGGGTGCAAATATAGACCGCTTTTTCGTTCCCGCAAATTAAATCATACATTATTTTGAAATATTTTTCCGGTAAATCACTAAGGGTTTGAAACGCTATTACTTAAGGAAAAAAATAAATTTACGGCTTTTTATACCTTAATATATATACTATTTTTAGGCTTGTTATTGCGTTAAGGATTGAACGGCATGTTTGAGCTCTCCCAAGGCGCCGTTTTAGCGCCTTGGGAAGCGAGTAGTGAAAGCCTGCCCCATAACCGCAAAAACGGTTATGGGGAACGCCCAAAAAATAATCACAATCCATAAAGTGGTTATTGCACACCGCCGAAACTAATAGTATCTTTGCACCCTAAAATTTTTGAGTATATGATAGCCATTACCTTACCAGACGGAAGTGTAAAGCATTTTGATGCAGGGGTTACGCCTATGGACGTGGCCAAAAGTATTAGCGAGGGATTTGCGCGAAACGTGATCTCGGCGTCCTTTAATGATGCAACTGTTGAGACCACCACCCCTTTAACTGAAGACGGAAGCCTGGTGCTTTATACCTGGAATAATGAGGAGGGCAAAAAAGCTTTTTGGCATTCTTCCGCACATATACTGGCGCAGGCTCTGGAACAATTGTACCCGGGAATTAAATTGACCATTGGCCCAGCCATTGAAAACGGTTTTTACTACGATGTAGATTTTGGCGACAAAACCATTTCTGAAAAGGACTTAAAAGAGATTGAAGACAGAATGCTGGAAATAGCTCGCGGAAAACATGAATTCTCAATCCGCGAATCTTCTAAAGCTGATGCGTTGGATTATTATAAAAAACTAGGCAACGAATATAAAGTAGAATTGATCGAAAATCTGGAAGACGGAACAATTACTTTCTGCGACCACGATACATTTACTGATTTATGCCGAGGCGGACATATTCCGAATACCGGAATCGTAAAGGCCGTGAAGCTGATGAGCATTGCCGGTGCCTATTGGCGTGGTGATGAAAAGAACAAACAGCTTACACGCATCTATGGCATCAGTTTTCCGAAGCAAAAAGATTTAACTGAATTTCTTGAATTGCTTGAACAGGCAAAGCAACGCGACCACAGAAAACTTGGCAAAGAACTTGAGCTTTTCACATTTTCGCAAAAGGTGGGGCAAGGACTTCCATTGTGGTTGCCAAAAGGAGCGGCACTTCGCGAGCGACTCGAGAACTTCTTAAAGAAGGCCCAGAAAAAGGCCGGCTACGAAATGGTGGTTACGCCCCATATTGGCCAAAAAGAACTTTATGTTACCTCTGGCCATTATGCTAAATATGGAGCTGACAGTTTTCAGCCAATACATACGCCAAGTGAGGGCGAAGAGTTTTTATTGAAACCGATGAACTGCCCACACCACTGCGAAATTTATAATAGCAAGCCGTGGTCTTACAAAGATTTGCCAAAGCGTTTTGCAGAATTCGGTACCGTTTATCGATACGAACAAAGTGGCGAACTTCACGGGTTGACCCGTGTTCGCGGGTTTACACAGGATGACGCACATATTTTCTGTACTCCGGACCAATTGGATGATGAGTTTAAAAAAGTAATTGATTTGGTTCTGTACGTTTTTGGTTCGTTAGGTTTTGAAAATTTTTACACACAAGTTTCATTGCGCGATCCGGAGAAACCGGAAAAATATATTGGAAGCCTCGAAAATTGGGAAAAAGCCGAAAAAGCAATCATCAATGCCGCCGAAGCAAAAGGGTTGGATTATAAAATTGAATACGGCGAAGCTGCTTTCTATGGTCCGAAATTGGATTTTATGGTAAAAGATGCACTTGGACGAAACTGGCAATTGGGAACAATCCAGGTAGATTATAATCTTCCGGAACGTTTCGAATTAGAGTACAAAGGTAGCGATAACGATACCCACCGTCCGGTTATGATTCACCGTGCGCCCTTTGGAAGCATGGAACGTTTTGTAGCTATTTTACTGGAACATACGGGTGGGAATTTTCCGCTTTGGTTGATGCCCGAACAAGTGAGTATATTATCATTAAGTGAAAAATATGAAAAATACTCACAAAAAGTTTTAAATTTGCTTGAAAATGACGAAATTCGCGCCCTTGTTGACAATAGGAACGAGACAATTGGCAAGAAAATCAGGGAGGCTGAAATGAACAAAATCCCGTATATGTTGATTGTTGGCGAACAGGAAGAAAAAGATGGAACGGTTTCTGTACGTAAACACGGCGAAGGCGATCTAGGCACAATGACACCAAAAGCCTTTTCAGAATTGATTCAACAAGCAATAAAAGAAGAATCGAAAGAATTTAATGTTTAACTAAAATTAGTAAGCCATAGCAATACGAAGAAAAAGAAGTAGAGGCCCTGCAAGGGTAATTAAAGAAGATCAACACAGAATCAACGGAAAGATTCGTGCGGAAGAAGTACGCCTTGTAGGTGATAATGTTGAAATAGGAGTTTATCCTTTAAAAAAAGCGCGTGAAATTGCTGAAGAGCAAGAGCTCGATCTCGTGGAAATTTCACCAAACGCAAACCCGCCAGTTTGCAAAGTAATAGACTATAAAAAGTTTGTTTACGAGCAGAAAAAACGTGAAAAGGCGCTAAAGGCCAAAGCGACCAAGGTTACCATTAAGGAAATCAGGTTTGGGCCAAATACCGATGATCACGATTACGAGTTCAAAAAGAAACACGGCGAAAAATTTTTGCAGGAAGGTTCAAAATTAAAAGCGTATGTTTTCTTTAAAGGACGTTCCATCATCTACAAAGACCAAGGCGAAATTTTGCTTTTGCGTCTTGCCCGGGATCTTGAGGAATACGGAAAAGTAGAGCAAATGCCAAAACTGGAAGGCAAGCGAATGATTATGTTCATTGCCCCGAAAAAGAAATAATACTTCATCTTTCAAAAGAAATTGAAGTTCACAATAAAGCGAAGTAATAAATAAAAAGTAGGAAACATGCCGAAACAAAAAACAAAATCCAGTGCCAAGAAGCGTTTTAAGCTTACTGGTACAGGTAAGATTAAAAGAAAGCATGCGTTTAAAAGCCACATCTTAACAAAGAAGAGCAAAAAACGCAAACTTGCATTGACCCATGACGGGTTGGTGGACAAGGCCGACGAAAGCAATGTTAAGCAAATGCTTCGAATGAAGTAATACAGCTTAACCGGTTAAAACAATTATTTAAACCCTGGAGTAGTGCAATAAAAGTATTCACAATGATGGATCGCCTGCTACAAAAAAATTAAAATTATGCCAAGATCAGTAAATTCAGTTGCGAAGAGAGCCCGCAGAAAAAAGGTTCTTAAACAAGCCAAAGGTTACTTTGGAAGACGTAAAAACGTATGGACGGTTGCCAAAAACGCTGTGGACAAAGCGATGCTTTATTCATATCGTGACCGTCGTGCAAAAAAGAGAAATTTCAGATCCCTTTGGATCACCCGTATCAACGCGGGCGCAAGACAGCATGGAATGTCTTATTCACAATTTATGGGAAGTTTAAAAAATAGCGGAATCGAGCTTAACCGTAAGGTTTTGGCCGATTTGGCGATGAACCACCCAGAGGCTTTTGCCGCAATCGTAAAACAAGTAAAATAAGACATTAACTATATTATTTCGCCTAAAGACCGCTTCAGAAATGAGGCGGTTTTTTTATGCAAAAACTTCAACTAAAGAAGTTTGACTATCTTCGTTAAAAATAGACGAATGCCTCGAACCGTACTTTTTCTCTCTATAATGCTTTTCGTTTCGGGAGGTTTTATTTTTGCCCAAAAAGGCACCGGAAAACTATACAGAATTGACAGGTATGAATCTATCTATCTTCCTTTAGGAAAAATTTCCTTTGCAGATAAATTGATTGAATATAAAGTTGGTACTCCTCCACCCATTCAAAAATACAGGGATAGCATACAATGCCTTCACGAACCGAATTACAAAAATTACCAAACTCCAAATTTTGTTTCCCTGGGTTGCGGCGGTAGTTTGACTGTAGAATTTACAGACAATGGTTTTATGAACCTGCCGGGCGACGATCTTTATCTTTTTGAAGTTGGCCCATCTAAAGAGCCTGCCAAAGTTGAGATTTCCGAAAATGGAATGGATTGGATTTATGCGGGAAAAATTGCCGGCGGAAAATCTTCTATTGATTTAATTAAGGAAGGTATTGATACTGAAACCGTTTTCTATTTTCTCCGGATAACCGATTTAAAAGACCTTTGCAAAAGCAAAAGTGCCGGCGCAGATTTGGATGCTATTGGA
The DNA here is from genome assembly GCF_000952855.1 of Aequorivita vladivostokensis. GTDB lineage: Bacteria > Bacteroidota > Bacteroidia > Flavobacteriales > Flavobacteriaceae > Aequorivita > Aequorivita vladivostokensis. Next base: position 4,505 of record NZ_JSVU01000010.1, read on the forward strand.
GCCATAAATAGTGTGATAAAACTTACGATTAATGCAGATGTGTTATTTGATGTTGCTAATTATGACTTGAAAGAAACTGCCAAACAAGGACTCGATTCTTTGGCGGAATCTATTCGGAAAGTAGATAAGGCAACCATATTGGTGGAAGGCCACACCGATAGTGATGGCGATGAGAATTCAAATATGTTGCTTTCTGAAAATAGATGTATTTCAGTAAAAAATAGACTGATTGAAATTTTTGGGGAAGATTCGTTATATGAATTCGAGATAAAACCGTACGGCGAAAGCAAACCGTGTGTTCCAAATGATTCCGAAGAAAACAAACAGCAAAATAGAAGGGTGGAAATTACCGTCTTACCGTCGCGGGATTATTACGAAAGCATTTCCAGGGAATAGGTTTGAGGTGTGAGGTATAAGGACTTTGTAAGATTTAGGTTTTCTGTTTCTTCTTCTTGGCAGCAGGAAACAAAACGTTGTTCAAAATAAGCCGATAGCCCGGAGAATTGGGATGGAGCGCCAGTTCAGTCTTGGCATCCCCTACCCTGTGCTGGTAATCCTCGGGGTCGTGGCCGCCGTAAAAGGTAAAGAAACCTTTTCCTTTTATTCCGTGAATATAGCGAGCCTCGCCGTTTGTTTTGTTCTCTCCCATAATTAAAACATTACTTTTAATTTCATCAGGGTCAAAAGAAGTTGTTTGCCCCATAAACCCTTTTACCAAAGCAGTATGATTTTGGTTAAGCATCGTTGGGATTGGGTCCCATTTTGCGGAATAATCCATTAATGTAAAATAATCACTTTCCTTGGCAATCCTGCGCTTTTCGGTCATGTCAATACTGGAAAATTCATAGACCATTGGACTGCGTTCCAGAATAAAATCTTTAAAAGCAAAAGTTTTATTGTAATCTATTTTGCTTTGATAGCCCGGTTCGCTCGGGTCGCCGTCAAACATCGGTTCGCAAATATCTACGCCTTCAGCAGAAAGGGCAATGTCAAAACTATCCGTAGCGCTACACATCGCAAACATAAAACCGCCGCCAATAACATAATCGCGTATTTTTTTTGCCACATCCAGCTTTGCTTCTGAAACTTTATTGTAACCCATTTTTGCAGCTAACGCTTCGGCTTTAGCCTTTTCTTCAATATACCATGGCGCAGAACGATAGGCTCGGTAAAATTTGCCATACTGGCCCGTAAAATCTTCGTGGTGCAAATGCAGCCAGTCGTAAAGAATGAGTTGGTCGCCCATAACCTCTTCGTCGTAAATTACGGTATAGGGAATTTCGGCATAGGTTAAAACCATCGTCACGGCATCGTCCCACGGAAGATTTCCTTTTGGGGAATATACCGCGATTTTGGGCGCTTTCTCCAAAACAATGGCGTCCATATTTTTGGACGGGCTGCTTATATCAGTAAGAATTTGTTCGGTTTTGCTGTCGGAAATCACTTCAAAAGAAACTCCACGAATCTGACATTCCTTTTGAATTTCGGGAGAATCTGGCATCAAAAAAGAACCGCCGCGATAATTCAGCAACCATTTCACTTTTTGCTGCTTTTCCAAAACCCAATACGTAATTCCGTAGGCTTTTAAATGTTCCTTTTGGCTTTCTGCATCCATTGGAATAAGGATGTAGGAAGCTGAAGCTTTTAGGGAAAAGAGTATTAAGAATATGACTAAAATAAAACGTTGCATCGTGCGAATATAACGACAATTTTTAAGCCATGTTTTAGATATGAATAAATATAATTCGAAATAAGGGCCTTTCAACTGCGCCCAAGGTGACATTTTACTTAAAACGGCACATCATTATCCTCGTCAATGGAAAAATCATCGTTCATCGAACTTCCAAAAGCTTCGTTTGGAGAGGGCAGATTCTTGGTTTTAAAAGTATCGTCATTTGCGGCATCGTTCATTCTGGAATGGATTTCCATCGGTGTATCAAAGGTATCGAGGCTTTCAAACTTACCGAGATGGCCAATAAACTTCAAACGGATTTCATCCAAACCACCGTTACGGTGCTTTGCAACAATAAACTCCGCCTGTCCAGCTGTTGGCGTGTGCTCCTCATCGTCCCATTCATCAATTTTATAATATTCGGGACGATAAATGAAGGAAACGATATCTGCATCCTGCTCAATCGCTCCAGATTCCCGAAGGTCGGAAAGCAACGGACGCTTGCTGCCGCCACGGGTTTCAACGGCCCGGGAAAGCTGTGAAAGTGCGATTACTGGGATGTTCAATTCTTTCGCCAACGCTTTTAAGTTTCGGGAAATAGTGGAGATTTCCTGCTCGCGGTTCCCCCCTTTTTGGCTTCCGCCAGCGGTCATCAATTGTAGATAATCTACAATGATAAGTTTGATGCCGTGCTGGGATGAAAGCCTTCTCGCTTTGGCGCGTAAGTCAAAAATGGAAAGCGAAGGTGTATCATCTATAAAAAGTGGCGCTTTTTCAAGCCCTTTTACTTTCACGTTGAGTTGTTCCCACTCGTGCTTTTCAAGATTTCCGGTACGTAGTTTCTCGGAACTCAATTGTGTTTCGGAAGAAATCAAACGGGTAATAAGTTGCACCGAAGACATTTCCAAAGAGAAAAAAGCTACGGGAATGTTGTGTTCCACCGCTATATTCCGCGCCATGGAAAGCGTCAAGGCTGTTTTACCCATACCCGGACGGGCAGCGATGATTATCAAATCACTCGGTTGCCAGCCGGAAGTAAGCTTGTCCACTTTCGTAAATCCTGATGGCACTCCGGAAAGCCCCTCTTTATTTGCAATTTCCTCAATCCGTTTCTTTGCTTGGATTACAAGATTCTGTGCAGTTTCTGAAGAACGCTTTATGTTCCCTTGTGTTACTTCGTACAATTTCGCTTCAGCGTTATCCAGAAGGTCGAAAACGTCGGTGCTTTCATTATAGGAATCCTCAATTATTTCGTTTGAAATTTTTATCAAACTTCGCTGAATATATTTTTGAAGAATGATACGCGCGTGGAATTCAATATGTGCCGAAGAGGACACTTTTTGCGTCAATTGTATCAAATAAAACTCTCCGCCAACGAGTTCGATTTTGCCCTGCTTCTTAAGTTGTGTTGAAACGGTTAATAAGTCCACAGGTTGGCTATCTTCAAACAGATCGTGAATAGCTTCAAAGATGTGTTGGTGTGCTTGTTTATAGAAAACTTCGGGGTGTAGGATATCTATTACTTCATCGACCCCTTTTTTGTCAATCATCAAAGCTCCGAGCACAACTTCTTCTAAATCAATAGCTTGTGGCGGTATTTTGCCCTTTTCAAGCGATATGACCTGCGAAGAGCGGGTTGAAAAACTGGTTTGAGGTTTGATTTTTTCCATGAAGCGAATGTAAAGAAAATGTTAAGAGAAATGTATTGTTTTTTGTCTTACTATATTAACCATTCTTCAACAATTGAACTGTTGAAAACTGCAAAAAATTGTTGATAACCCGTAAAAAAATCCGAGGCTTCCACCTCGGATTTACGGTAAGTTAAGCTATTGTTCGTTTTAACCTTTGAACTCGCCCATTTCCAAATATTTTTCCATGCGATTCTTAACTAAATCGGTTGGGGATAACATTTTTAGGTCAGCATAATACTTCTCGATAGCACCTGCAACAGTTGTAAAAGTTTTTTCCCGATCACTATGGGCACCACCCAAAGGTTCCTTTACAATTTCATCGATAAGTTTAAGTTTTTTCATATCTGTCGCCGTAAGTTTTAGAGCTTCGGCGGCCTGTTCCTTAAATTCCCAGCTTCTCCATAGTATAGATGAACAGCTTTCGGGGGAGATTACGGAGTACCAAGTGTTTTCAAGCATCAACACTTTGTCTCCAACACCTATTCCCAAAGCGCCTCCACTTGCTCCCTCCCCAATGATCACAACAATAATAGGCACTTTTAAGCGTGTCATTTCCAAAATATTACGGGCAATGGCCTCCCCTTGTCCCCTTTCCTCTGCTTCCAAACCAGGGAAAGCCCCAGGTGTATCTACAAAACATACCACAGGTACATTAAATTTTTCAGCAGATTTCATTAATCGCAAAGCTTTTCTGTAACCTTCAGGGTTTGCCATTCCAAAATTTCTGAACTGGCGAGTTTTTGTATTGTAGCCTTTTTGCTGGCCCACGAACATATAACTCTGATCGCCGATTTTTCCAAGGCCGCCTACCATTGCCTTATCGTCCTTAAAGTTTCGGTCGCCGTGCAGTTCCAAAAAAGAATCGCCACAAATGGCATTTATATAGTCCATGGTGTAAGGCCGGTCCGGATGGCGGGAAAGCTGTACGCGCTGCCAAGGCGTAAGGTTTTTGTAAATTTCCTTTTTGGTTTCTTTCAGTTTCTTTTCAATCTGCTTGCAGGTATTGGACACGTCCACATCACTTTCCTCGCCAATTAGACAAGCTTTAGTGTATTGCTCCTGTAATTCTTTTATAGGGAGTTCAAAATCAAGATATTCCATAATTTTTTCCTTCTATTTATAAAGGTTGGTGTACAAAGATAAAATTTTGTTTTAGGTGTTATGCAATCTTCTTCGTTTTCTTTCTTGGGTTATTTTTATAATTCCATTCGCAATAACGGTAAGTAGTATTATAAGAGCGCCGTAGTAAAATTGCGGACTCATGTTTTCAGAATCGCCCAAAACGATGAGTGCCAAAATAATACCATACACGGGTTCCATATTTATGGTAAGCATTACCGTGTAGGGGCTTATCCATTTCATAACCTGAATGGAAGCAATAAAGGCATAAGCGGTACAGGCCGAAGCCAAAATTATGAGATAAATCCAGTCGTGGACCGAAACAGTAAAAAATTCTGTGTTGAATTTTCCCCCGAAAGCGAGATAAATACTGATGCCGATAACCCCAAAGAGCAATTCATAAAAGGAAATTGCCGATGCCTTATGCTGCAAGACAAATTTTCCATTGATTACTGAAAAGAGCGCACTTAAAAATGCTGAAATAAGCGCCAAAATAATGCCCAAGGTATAGGAAGCTTCTACGTCGAAAATTATGTAAAGTCCCACTACCACTATTAGTCCGAACAATACTTCGTATAAAATAATTTTTCTTCCGTAAAGCAAAGGTTCCAAAAGCGATGCAAAAAATGCTCCCGTGGAAAGCACCGCGAGCGTCACCGAAACATTTGAAGCTTTGATCGCCCCAAAAAAAGTGAGCCAATGCAGGGCAATAAGAATTCCCGCAAAGCAAAACTTGCCCAGCGTTCTAAGTGAGAACCTTAAATTTTCCTTTTTGAAGATCAAAAAAAGAAAGACGAAACCTGCAGCCAATAACATCCGGTACCAAACCAGCGGAATGGCCTCAAGGGAAATCAACGCGCCCAAAACGGCGGTAAACCCCCAAATAAAAACTATAAAATGAAGGTGCAGGTAATTGAGGAGCTTATCGTTTCGCATTTCTTAAAAGATAGATGGCCAATATTCCGAAAATAAAATTTGGAAACCAAGTGGCTACGAAGGGCGAAAAATCACTTTGCTCTGCCATGGTGCCGAAAATTTTGTCGAAGAAAACAAAAACCATCCCGATACCAATACCAATGGCTAGGTTCAGCCCCATTCCGCCCCGCCTTTTTACAGAGGAAACGGCCACGGCGATTATGGTTAGAATATATGCAGAAACCGGCAAACTCCACCGTTTGTACCGGACCACCTCATAACGGTTAATGTATGAAGATCCGCGAGCCTTTTCCTTTTTGATGAAATCGTTTAGCTCGGTAAAATTCAATGTTTCGGCAATGTAGGTTACGGGAGTTAAGTCTTCAAGATCAAAAGAAAAAACGGTATCGAGCTTCGGCTTGCTTTCCAAAACGTCATCGAACTCTCCTATCTTTCTTTTGTTGTAATGAAATAGGGAATAGGTGCTATCCTTTTCGTTATATTTTATTTGCGCTGCGGAAATTTTATAGGTCATTTTATTACCCTCAAAATGTTCCAAAGTAAAGTTGCTGCCTATTTTATCGGTTACGTTGAAATAGCTAACGTAAATATAATCGTTATCATTTATCTGTGTGTAAACATTGCTTTGGTCCCTGTCCTGTTTTCCTTTTTTCAAATAATTATAGGAAAATTCATTGAAACCCTTGCTGGCCTTCGGTGCCAAATACATACTAAAAACAAGTGCTGCAATGCAAACTATGGTAGCGCCAATTATGTACGGTCGAAGAAAACGATAATAGGAAACCCCACTACTTAAAAAGGCAATTACTTCGGTATTGTTTGCCAATTTTGAAGTAAACCAAATTACCGAAAGAAACAAAAATAGCGGAAAAAGCAGGTTAGCAAAGTAAATGGTGAAATTGTACAGATAAATGAGGACCTCCATCAACGGCACCTCGTTTTCCAGAATCTTATCAATTTTCTCCGCGAGATGGACGGTGATACCGATAGGTATAAAAAGAAGCAAAAGGAGCGAAAAAGTCCCTAAGTATTTCTTTAATATGTACCTATCCAGTATGCTGAGCATGTTATAGTCTTTGATCCAGTTTCTTTACCATGCCGGTTTTCCATTCGGCAAAATCACCCGCTAATATATGTCTTCTCGCCTCACGAACCAACCATAAATAAAACCCAAGATTGTGGATTGTTGCAATTTGTCTTCCCAACATTTCGTTCACGGTAAATAAATGACGGAGATATGCTTTGCTATAATCTGTATCTACCCAAGTAATGCCCATTGGGTCTATTACCGAAAGATCTGCCTCCCACTTTTTGTTTTTAATGTTGATAATCCCTTCGGAAGTGAAAAGCATTCCATTTCTACCGTTTCTGGTTGGCATTACGCAGTCGAACATGTCAATTCCCAAAGCGATGTTTTCCAAAATATTCACTGGCGTACCCACGCCCATTAAGTAACGCGGTTTTTCCTTTGGAAGAATTTCAGTCACTACCGCAGTCATTTCGTACATTTTATCAGCGGGTTCGCCCACCGAAAGGCCGCCGATGGCATTGCCCTCCGCTCCTACCGAAGCGATATATTCCGCAGATTGTCTTCTTAAATCTTTATACGTACTACCTTGAACAATCGGGAAAAAAGTTTGGCCGTAATCATACTTCAAAGGAGTTTTCTCCAAATGTTTTATGCAGCGATCCAACCAACGATGCGTCATGTGCATCGATCGCTTAGCGTAATTGTATTCGCAGGGATACGGGGTACATTCGTCAAAAGCCATAATGATATCGGCGCCAATGGTGCGTTGTATCTCCATCACGTTTTCAGGAGTGAAAACGTGGTAACTGCCGTCAATGTGGCTTTTGAACTTTACACCTTCCTCTTTAATTTTTCTATTTGCCGAAAGCGAATACACTTGGTAGCCGCCACTATCTGTCAATATATTTCGGTCCCAATTCATAAATTTATGCAGCCCGCCAGCTTTTTCGAGAACCGGAGTTTGTGGCCGCAAGTATAAATGATAAGTATTCCCAAGAATAATGTCTGGGTTGATGTCTTCCTTCAACTCCCGCTGATGCACGCCCTTTACGGTACCCACAGTGCCCACAGGCATAAAGATTGGGGTTTCGATTACTCCGTGGTCTGTAGTTATTGTCGAGGCGCGGGCTTGGCTTTGTAAATCTGTGGCTTCTAATTTAAAGTGCATGCAGCAATTTTTATTGAGGGGGCAAAGATAGGATTTACGATTTTAGATTTACGATTTTATATTTATGAATTTTACGGGACATTCAGTGACTGAAGAATATCTTCAAATTTTAAAAAGTTATAATATTTATTACTGACGCCTCCACGCTTCGGTCATCGAGCATCAGGCTTCAAACATCCATCATCGCACATCCAAACACCCAGCAACAATGTTAACAAAACCCTCAAATCGTTAATAAAAGCCTACATTTCAACTTTGAACCCCTCTTTGAATACCTTACTTTTGAAACTGAAAATTAAAACACATTATGGCAGATTACAAAGCACTTGAGGATTTGGTGGTTCAGGTCCGACGGGATATTTTACGACAGGTACACAAAGTAAATTCGGGACATCCCGGGGGGTCTCTTGGCTGTACCGAATTTTTCGTTGCACTATACAATGAACTGATGGAACGAAATGAAAACTTCACCATGGACGGTATTGGGGAAGATTTATTTTTCCTTTCAAACGGACATATTTCACCTGTTTTTTACAGTGTTTTGGCACGCGCAGGATATTTCCCCGTGGAAGAATTGAACACCTTCCGTCTTTTAAATTCAAGATTGCAGGGACATCCCACTACGCACGAAGGTTTGCCTGGCGTACGTGTAGCTTCGGGGTCTTTGGGACAGGGCATTTCGGTATCTATTGGAGCGGCACTTACCAAAAAGCTAAACAAAGACAAACACATAGTTTACACTCTTTGCGGCGATGGCGAATTGCAGGAAGGCCAAAACTGGGAAGCCATAATGTATGCCGCCGGAAATAATGTGGACAATTTGATTGTAACCGTAGATTTAAACGGGCAGCAGATTGATGGTGCTACAAAGAATGTACTTCCGCTCGGAAATCTGAAAGCCAAGTTTGAAGCTTTCGGCTGGGATGTGATGGATATTGAAAAAGGAAATGACCTAAAAGCCATTGTTACAGGTATGAAAAAAGCGAAAGAAAAAACAGGTAACGGTAAACCCGTTTGTGTTTTGTTGCATACAGTAATGGGCAATGGCGTTGATTTTATGATGCACACCCACGATTGGCACGGAAAAGCGCCAAACGATCAGCAGTTGGAAACAGCGCTTTCACAGAATCCTGTAACCTTGGGAGATTATTAAAATTGAAAATAGTTCAGATGAAAAAATATACAGATACAGGTAAAAAAGATACGCGTTCAGGTTTTGGGGACGGACTCACGGAACTTGGAAAGAAAAACAAAGATGTGGTTGCACTTTGTGCAGACCTTACGGGTTCGCTTAAAATGGACGAGTTTAAGGATAACCATCCGGAGCGCTTCTTTCAAGTGGGTATAGCCGAAGCAAATATGATAGGCATTGCTGCGGGAATGACCATTGGCGGGAAGATTCCCTTCACCGGAACTTTTGCGAATTTTTCTACGGGAAGAGTTTACGACCAGATTCGTCAAAGTGTTGCTTACAGCGGAAAAAATGTAAAAATTTGTGCCTCGCACGCGGGATTGACCTTAGGTGAGGATGGAGCAACGCACCAAATTCTGGAAGATATCGGGTTGATGAAGATGCTTCCGGGAATGACGGTTATCAATACCTGCGATTACAACCAAACCAAAGCTGCAACCATTGCAATTGCGGACTCCGAAGGCCCTGTATATTTACGGTTCGGAAGACCAAAAGTTGCAAATTTCACTCCTGCCGACCAAAATTTTCAAATAGGAAAAGCAGTTCAATTACAGGAAGGGTATGACGTAACCATTATTGCTACAGGTCATTTAGTTTGGGAAGCTTTGCAAGCCGCGGAAACTTTAAACGAAAACGGAATTTCAGCCGATGTTATAAACATTCACACCATAAAACCTTTGGATGATGAAGCGATTTTAAAAAGCGTTAAAAGAACTGGTTGTGTAGTTACAGCTGAAGAGCACAATTTTCTTGGCGGATTGGGAGAAAGTGTTGCACGTTTACTTTCCACCCAGCATCCTGCCCCGCAAGAATTCATTGCCACAAATGACACCTTCGGCGAATCGGGCACCCCGGAACAATTGATGGATAAATACGGTCTAAACGCCACCGCTATCGTAAACGCAGTAAAGAAGGTGATTGCACGCAAATAAGACGTAGCCTAAATATTGCGTTTAAATGAAAAAGCCCCGCTTAAATAAAGCGGGGCTTTTTATATGTTACTTAAAAAGTATTATTTCTAAATAGTTGGATCCAAATAATCCGGAGTTCCGTTTCCGTTAGTGTCGGGAAAGGTAAGAACGCCGTTAATAATTTCTATTTCAAATTTGGTCAATCTGCCATCTCCATCATCATCATCGTCTAAATAATTTGGAATACCGTCACCGTCCGTATCATCATCCATCAAATATTGGTAGTCAAGATTATTTATATCTTCCATATACGAAGGTATGCCGTCATTATCGTGGTCCGCAACTTCAGATTCAAATAATTCAAACGAAAAAATAACCTGTTCATAAGGGTCCAAACCACCGGGAGCGCCAAAATTAAAATATGCCAAGCCAGATGGTATAAAAACCGCCCCAATGCCATAGTTCTCGAAGGTAAGAGTTCCATCGGGATTGGAAATAATATTGGAAGCGCCCTTAAATTCAATCATTGCCTGTTGCAATCCTCTGATTATGCCTTGTGAACCGGGCGATTCTACCAAACTAAAACGCACTGGGATAACTGAACTATCAAATAAATCCAAATTCATAAGCCTCCCGTCATAAGTATTGGTGGTATAATCTGAAAAATGGGGCGTTTCGCCACCGCCTTTACGAACCTCTAGGTAGTATAGTTTATAAACAACACTATTATCCACCACGTCCCTTACTTCTTTGGAAACAACCTGGTCAATCAACGGAACGACGGTATCATTTTCAGTCTCGATCTTACCAAATCTTAATTTGAAATTATCCGGATCTGATTGAAATTCCCAATAATTATAATAATGCGTCTGCAGAAACTTCTCTATAGAGTCTTGGGCGCGAATTGCCTCTTCACCCCGATCTCTTGGAGGGGGTCCTATTGGTCCATCATCATCATCTTTTTTACAGGAAACCGTAACAGCAAGGATTACAATTAAAAGCGCAAAGGCGTATTTTATTTTTATCATCATTAATTTTTTGTGGGCGCAAGATACAATTTTCCGTTATTTTTGCACCTTACATTAACGTTGTTTTGGGCATTATAATTATGAGGATTGATAAATATTTATGGGCGGTTCGATATTTAAAAACCAGAAACATGGCTACCCAAGCGTGCAAAAAAGGCGCTGTACGTGTGAACGGGAATATTGTGAAACCTTCCAGAGACGTTTATCCCGGAGATGCCATTAACCTTCGGAAAAATCAAATCAACTACCAGCTTGAGGTGCTGGATCTCCCCGAAAGCAGGGTTGGCGCGAAGTTGGTGGATTTGTACAGAAAAGATACCACACCCAAAGAAGCATTTGAAACTAATGAAATGCTGCAATACGCAAAAACTTATTATCGCAAAAAAGGCGTTGGCCGCCCAACTAAGAAAGATCGCAGGGATCTGGATGATTTTACTGAAATCACCGAAGATGAAACAGACGCGTAACAACCATATTTAAAATAGAGCAGATGCAAGAAATAAACACCGTTATTCTCGATAAAAAACAGATTGCGCATAAAATAAAAAGAATTGCCTATCAAATCTACGAAACCAACGTTGATGAAACGGAAGTAGTAATTGCGGGCATACAAACGAATGGGTTCCTTCTAGCAAAAAAGTTAAAGATAGAGGTTGAAAAAATTTCCCCCATAAAGGTGATGCTCTGCGAAGTAGTAATTGATAAAAAAAATCCAACTCGACCAATCGAAACTTCACTGAAGCAAGAAGAATACAAAAATAAATCGCTCCTTTTGGTAGATGACGTACTACACTCGGGAACCACTTTGATATATGGAGTAAAGCATTTTCTAGAAGTTCCGCTAAAACAATTTAAAACTGCTGTTCTCGTGGATCGCAATCATAAAAAATATCCTGTAAAGGCAGATTTTAAGGGAATTTCTCTTTCCACTTCCTTAAATGAAAATGTCTCCGTGATTTTTGAGAAGAATAATGACAGGGCCGTACTAGAATAATCCAGCTATAATATTTTCCACAATCTTATCGGTATTCTCCTCACCGGCTTCCACTGTCATATGGGCTTGGTTGTAATAAAATGCCCTCTCAAAAAGATGTTTTCTTATAAAATCTTCCAATACCTCCTCTGAATTTAGATGCGCCAGAAGAGGCCTTCCATCCTTTTCATCATACAGCCGTCTAACCAGTGTGGGAATTGGCGCTTTTAGATATATTGAAATAACCTTGCTAGTCTTTAATATCACCTCCATCGCATCTCCGTAACAGGGGGTGCCCCCACCAGTTGCTAAAACAAAACTGTCAGCCTGTTGAAGTAAGTTTTTTAAAATTTGATTTTCCACCCTTCGGAAATAGATTTCTCCTTTTTTCGCGAATATTTCTGAGACAGATGATCCTTCTGCTTTTTCAATTTCGGAATCCATATCTTTAAATGGAAGCTGGAGTGCTGAAGCTAATTTTTTTCCAACGGATGACTTTCCGCTTCCCATATATCCCATCAAAATTATTTTCATAGATTTTCAAATTACGAAATTCACATATTTTGGCATAATTAGCATCAATACTTTATGAATTTTTTATTCAAACTAAAATTTTAGAGAAAAAATATCATTTGTGAGGCCCTGTATTTCAAAGGTTTTGAATTTTCCTCAAATTTAATTCATTTTCGTTTTGAAAATTTAATTTAATGATAGTATATTTGCACCCGCATTAAGGAAGACCTGGTAGCTCAGTTGGTAGAGCACCTCCCTTTTAAGGAGGTGGTCCTGGGTTCGAGCCCCAGCCAGGTCACAAAAAGTTAAGCCTTTGGTTTAACTTTTTTTGTTTTAGTTCTTTTATACTTTAATGAACTAAGTATCCACCCGGGTGCTGGAATTGGTAGACAGGCATGGTTGAGGGCCATGTGTCCTTTGGGCGTGTGGGTTCAAGTCCCATCCCGGGTACATTTTTTAAAGAATAACTTTAAACGGTTCTAAAAGTATAATTCTGGACTTGTAGAATTAAAATTTCCCTCAAATAGTATTTTTCTACTGCTGTAAAATGTCTAGTAGGTCCTTAAATATTCTACCACTTGCCGCGCTTCTTCTTGCGTAAGCTTTAAATCAACCATTCTCGTTTCGTAAACAGCTTTTAATGCCTTAACCTGTGGATCGTTCTCTATCATCCCATCGGGATTCAATATCATATTCATTACCCATTGTGGAGAACGTTTTTCCAAAACTCCGCCGAGCGCCGGCCCTCTATTACTATTATGTATTTCATTACAAATAGTGCACTGTTTATTAAAGATTTCTTCCCCCTTGGCTGCCATTTCTTTATTTATTTCCATTCCTAGCTCCACAGGCTCCTTTATTAGTCCGACACCTGTTTTGACCTCAGACGGCGCTTCAACCATTGCATTAATAGAATCATTGTTTTCTACTTTATTGCCATCATCTTTTACTTGATGCCCCCAATTACAGGCGACTAAAGATAAAAACGGAATTAACATGTAGAAGATTTTATAAGTTTTCATAGTCGTAGTATTAAATTAATATTGTGTTTTCCAATCTCTAACCTAAAATTACAATGCATCGTTGTTTTTCACCATATTATTAACGTTTGCTTAATCAGAGTAGAATTGTAGTAGATACGCCTTTAGAAAGTAAATTTTGTGTTTACCGGGGGAATGAGTTCTTCTTTCAAATGCTATAAATGCTGGGTTGAAACGATTTTATAAAATTCCTCTATATTTAAAGAACGGGTTGATCTTATATAGTTTTATATTTTCCAAAAACAAATTTTATAATTGTGTTTAGAGAGTTTCACTTTTTTTTAAACAATCTCACATCTTTTTAGTACTTTCACCTTGTAATAATAAATATCTCTTCAGTGGTCAAAACACATTTTGGCATAAAGGATCTTGAAAACCTCTCAAACGTTAAAGCCCATACAATTAGGATTTGGGAAAAACGGTACAACCTGCTTGAACCGGACCGTACCGATACAAACATCAGAAAGTATGACCTACAGAACCTTAAAAAATTATTGAACGTCGCCTATCTATACAATGCTGGGTATAAAATCTCAAAAATTGCGAGTTTAGATTCTGCGCAAATTCAGGCATTGATTAAAGAGAACATTAATGGCCTCGATTCTGAATACATGCTGAATGTCTTTAAATCGGCCATGTTTGAATTTGATGGCCAACTTTTTGACGCCACCTTGAAAAAACTATTGGAAACAAAATCCTTTAGGGAAGTTTTCGTTAAGATATTTGTACCATTACTAAATGAAATGGGAATATTGTGGCATTCGGGAACTATTGATCCATCCCACGAGCACTTCATATCCGAAAAAATTAAACATACCATAATTAGTTTTTCAGATAAAGAAAAAAAAATTAGCACTAAACCAGGCCCTCTATTCACCCTCTATCTACCATATCAGGAAATACACGAGATTGGGCTGCTATATGCCAATTACGAATTGATTTCAGCAGGGTACAACACCATTTTTTTGGGAGCGAATATTCCCTTGGAAAGCTTGACGCATATTTTGAACAGTAAGCAGCGGGTAATTTTTGTCACCTATTTTACAATCCAACCAGAGAATGATAATCTTAAAAAATATCTTTCCGATTTTCAAACCGAAGTAGGCTCCAAAGGATCATGCGAACTCTGGGTATTGGGAAACAAGGCAGAAAAAAGCAGCAAGAACACTAAAAATCTTAAATTTTTCAGAGATATAACCCTTTTCACGGACCATATCGAAAAATTCCAACAATCATAAAAAAAAGACTCTCCGATCATCTAGTTTTAGATCTAAGTCATTCTATTTCCTTAATTCTTTCCCAAAATTTGAATTCAAGTATGAAAATAAATCGTGCAAATTTCATTTTTGTTTAAATAAAATGTAGATTTGTTAAACAATATGAAAGACATCGCAGTTATTGGTTCCGGTTTTTCTTCGCTCGCTGCATCTTGTTATTTGGCACAGGCAGGAAATAAAGTAACCATTTATGAAAAGAATGGAACTATTGGCGGAAGGGCCCGCCAGTTAAAAAAGGACGGCTTCACTTTCGACATGGGCCCCACTTGGTACTGGATGCCCGATGTTTTTGAACGTTTCTTTAAAGATTTTGGAAAGCGTCCCTCTGATTTTTACGCCTTGGAAAAGTTAAATCCAGCATATCGAGTATATTTTGCGAACAATGAATATATAACTATAGAGGATACGCTTGAAAAAATATGTACGGCTTTCGAAAATGAGGAAGCAGGAAGTTCGATAAAGCTCAAAAAATTTATGGCTCAAGCCTTGGACAATTACAATATCGCCATAAAAGACTTGGTTTATAGGCCGGGCGTTTCGCCAATGGAATTGGTCACCGCTGCAACCATGAAAAAGATAGGCCAGTTTTTTAGCACGATAAGCAAAGATGTGCGCCGCGAATTTTCAAACCCCAAGCTTATATCCATTTTAGAGTTTCCGGTTCTCTTTCTGGGAGCAAAACCTTCGGATACACCTTCGTTTTACAGCTTTATGAATTATGCTGACTTTGGCTTGGGCACATTTCACCCAAAAAATGGCATGTACTCCGTAATTGACGGAATTAAAAGACTTGCGGAAGAATTGGGCGTAACTATAAAGACAAATGAAAACGTTGAAAAAATAATTGTTGAGAACGGAAAAACCAGTGGGCTTATTTCCAACGGTGAAATGATTGAAGCAGATGTAGTTTTGAGCGGTGCCGATTATCACCACACCGAAACACTCCTGGAAAAAAGGTTCCGTAAGTATTCCGAAAACTATTGGAGCAAAAAAACCTTCGCCCCTTCCGCCCTGCTTTTTTACGTTGGGTTCGATACCAAAATAAAGCATGTAGATCATCATACATTATTCTTTGATGTAGATTTCAAAAAACATTCTGAAGAAATATATGATTCTCCCAAATGGCCCGACGAACCGCTTTTTTACGCGAGTTTCCCATCCAAGACGGATAATAGTGTGGCTCCAGAGGGAAAAGAGGGGGGAATATTCTTAATTCCGTTGGCTCCGGGTCTGGATGACATCCCTGAAATACGTGAGGAATATTTCGAAAAAATAATGGCGCGGTTTGAACAAATTACAGCACAGGAGGTCAAAAAATACGTTATATTTAAAGAATCCTTTTGCATCAACGATTTCATTTCAGATTATAATAGTTACAAAGGAAACGCATACGGCCTCGCAAATACCTTAATGCAGACCGCTTTTTTAAGGCCGAAACTGAAAAGCAAAAAAGTAAAAAACCTCTTTTTTACAGGACAACTTACCGTGCCTGGCCCCGGCGTTCCTCCGGCTCTGATTTCGGGGAAATTGGTAGCCGGTTTAATCGATAAAGAAAACATACAGTGAAAGAACTTTTTGACATCGTATCCAAAAAATGTAGCAAAGAGGTAACCAAAACTTACAGTACCTCCTTTTCATTGGCTACACGAATGCTTGGGTCCGCCATACGCCAGGACATCTACAACATTTATGGTTTTGTGCGTTTCGCCGATGAAATTGTAGATTCGTTTCACGAATACAATAAAGAAATCCTTTTCAACCGCTTTGAAAATGCTTTGGAAGAAGCGCTCTTGGATAAAATCAGTTTAAATCCTATATTAAATTCATTTCAGGAAACGATCTATAAATACAATATTCAAAAAGAGCTAATAGATACTTTTATGGCGAGTATGCGTTTGGACCTCACTAAAAGCGTGTATTCCACTACGGAAGAATTCAATGACTATATTTACGGCTCTGCAGACGTTGTGGGCTTAATGTGTTTAAAAGTTTTTGTGAAAGGTGATATTGAGAAATATAACCAGCTGAAGGAATCAGCCATGAATCTGGGCTCTGCCTTTCAAAAGGTAAATTTTCTGCGCGACCTGAAAGAAGATTACGAAAACCTGAGCCGAACCTATTTTCCAAATACCAATCTCGACTCTTTGGATGAGGAATCAAAAATGATAATTATTGAAGAGATAAAAGAAAACTTTAATAGAGGGTACCAAGGCATTCTCCAATTGCCGCACGATTCCAAACTCGGGGTTTTTGTGGCATATCGATATTATAAGAGATTGCTGAAAAAACTTCAACAAACCCCCGCCATCGAAATAAAAAACGCGCGGATACGCGTTCCAAACGTTGAAAAAATTGGGCTTTTAACGCGCAGCTATGTAAAATATCAATTAAATTTGGTGAAGTGATAAGTGCTCCGTTTTGAGAGAACTCAACACCCCAAATAACAAATCCCGAATCACGAATTAACAAAGTAAAAAACAACAATGACAACAGTTCTTTGGATATTAATTTTCATTTCCACCTTCTGCATTATGGAATTTATGGCGTGGTTTACCCATAAATATATTATGCACGGCTTTTTATGGAAATTGCACAAAGACCATCACCACAAAGACCACGGCAGCTGGTGGGAGCGGAACGATTATTTCTTTTTGTTTTACGCCCTGGTCAGCATCAGTTGTTTTATAGGATGGAGCTATTATGGCTTTTGGGCAGGGTTGCCTATCGGTTTGGGCATTTTTGCCTATGGGGTTACCTACTTTTTTGTGCACGATATTTTTATACACCAGCGTTTTAAAATGTTCCGAAACGCCAATAACTGGTACGCCCGTGGTATCAGGCGTGCGCACAAAATACACCACAAACATTTGGGAAAGGATAAAGGCGAATGTTTCGGGATGCTATTTCCGCCACTGAAATATTTTAAAAAATAAAGCATGTGGCATCTCTATCTTTTATTGGACATCGCCTCGCTGAGTGTCCCGTTTCTCTTTAGTTTTCACCCAAAATTGAAGTTTTATAAACTTTGGAAATATTTTTTTCCCGCCACCTTTATCATAATGGCTTTTTTTATTCCGTGGGACATCATCTTTACACAGCAGGGGTTTTGGGGCTTCAACGAAAAATACCTCTCAGGAATACATTTGGGAAACTTGCCAATTGAAGAATGGCTCTTCTTTATCTGCATTCCCTATGCTTGTCTTTTCACTATCTACGCCTTTAAAAATTTACTGCCAAAATTTTCCCTTTCAAAAAAAGTAACCGGAATAGTCTATTTTTCATTGCAGACCATTTTGATTGTCTCCCTGCTCTATTTTTACGACCGTTGGTACACCGCGGTCAATTTCGGTTATGCCATTGTGTTACTGGCCTTGGTTTATAACTATAAACGTGAAACGCTACAAGTTTTCTTCCCCGTATTCCTCATTCTTTTGGTGCCATTTTTTATAGTGAATGGGTTTCTCACCGGCAGTTGGATCCATGAACAAGTGGTTTGGTACAACGATGCCGAAAATTTGGGCATCCGTATTGGTACCGTTCCCATTGAGGACAGTATTTATGCCTTAACAATGCTGTTGACAGTTTTTGTTCTGATGGAAAAATTCAGCGAAAAATATCCTTCCCAAGAGGAAATACCCTAATTTGATTTTTTCTGAAAAAATCGGCAAATTAACAGCAATAAAATTTCATATACAATAGGTTGCGAAATGTAAATAGAATGCGTTTTTACATTACATTTAATCCTAAAAACCGCAGTTGTTATGATACATCCTAAAACTGAGCTTAAATTTATCAGCGATCAAATAGGTTACGGCGTGGTTGCTACCGAATTTATACCCGCCGGCACAATAACCTGGGCCTTGGACGATCTGGATCGGGAATTTACGCCAGCCAAGCTAAAGAAAATGAATCCGCTTTACCAACAGATTCTTGAAACTTATTGTTACAGAAACGGCAAAGGCAACTTTGTGCTGTGCTGGGACTATGGCCGCTACGTAAACCACAGTTTTAAGAGCAATTGTTTATCTACCGCCTATGATTTTGAAATTGCAATCCGCGATATTCAGCCTGGGGAAGAGCTGACGGACGATTACGGCTACTTAAATGTGTCTGAACCTTTTAAGGGCATAGATGAAGGAACCCGCCGAAAGACGGTGTATCCCAACGATCTTTTGAACCACCACCAAACCTGGGATAAGCAGCTCTTGAAAAATTTTCCAAAAATTCCTAAAGTTGAGCAGCCACTAAAATCCTTGCTAACCCCAAAATTATGGAATACGATTACTGCAATTGCCGAGGGAAAAAAGGAAATGGACTCAATTCTAAAAAACCATTTTCCGGGCTAGTTTTTAGGGACTATTCGGTAAGCAGGTTGTCCAATAGAGCCCTCATTTTTTTACTGTTCCAGTCTGCTGCGCCTTCTTCATCAATGATAATCTCCCCGGTTTTTGAAATTAAATAAGTAGTCGGCAGGGCCTGTGACCTCAATTGTTTTGGCGCTTCATATTTTTGAAGAAAAACGGGCAATGAGTAGCTGTTTTTCTGAAGAAATCTATTCACTTTTTCAGATTCTTCCGAAGTGACGAAATAGAAATCTACTTTATCCCCGTAGCTATCATATAATTTCTGAAACGAGGGCATTTCGGCAACGCAGGGCGGGCACCAAGTAGCCCAAAAATTTACAATGGTAACCTTCCCTTCCGATTGTGAAAAATTAATCTCCCCACCTTCCATTTCCAGTAAATTCCATTGATAATCCTGTAATGTCTCGCGGTCCGACACCTTTTTTTCCGAAGGCGAAAAGGAAATAAGCCGCTGCACAAAAACCTGAATTGGCATTCGCGTTTGCGGGATAATCAGCAACGCCAAAAATGCAAAAAACAAGATATTGCCCCAATGTTTCTTTATAAATTTCATCAACATTAATATTATAAAAAAACCTAACAGGGTTTTAAAATCCTGTTAGGTTTAGTAGTATTTAAACCCTTTTTAAGCGTTCTGCTTTTTTATCAAATTCAGAGCAGATCCTTCGCGATACCACTTAATCTGTGCATCGTTATAGGTATGGTTTACTTTAATTGTATCCTTGCTGCCATCTTTATGGACTATTTCAACTGTAAGCGGTTTGTTTGGCGCAAATTCTGAAATATCCACAAAGTTGAAGGTATCATCTTCTTGAATCAAATCATAATCAGCTTCGTTGGCAAAGGTAAGTGCCAACATTCCCTGCTTTTTTAAGTTGGTTTCGTGTATTCGCGCAAATGATTTTACCAAAACCGCCGCAACACCCAAGTGACGTGGCTGCATGGCCGCGTGCTCGCGCGAAGAACCTTCGCCATAATTATGGTCACCCACAACTATTGTTTTTACGCCTTTTGCTTTGTACTCGCGTTGCACATCTGGCACCCCGCCGTACTCGCCGGTAAATTGGTTTTTTACAAAATTGGTTTGTTTATTGAAAGCGTTTACGGCGCCAATTAATGTATTGTTGGCAATATTGTCCAAATGCCCCCGGTAGCGCAACCACGGACCAGCCATTGAAATATGGTCGGTGGTACATTTTCCGAAAGCTTTAATCAATAATTTTACACCTTGCAATTCCGAATCCTTAATAGGAAGGAAAGGCTCCAATAATTGAAGGCGCTCACTGTCTTTCGCTACTTTCACCTCAACCGAGCTTCCATCTTCCTTGGGTGCCAAATATCCGTTATCCTCCACTTCAAAGCCTTTTGGCGGCAATTCCAATCCACGGGGTTCGTCAAGTTTCACCTCCTGTCCGTCTTCATTTAAAAGCGTATCGTTCATCGGGTCAAAATCCAAACGGCCCGAAATAGCGATTGCGGCAACCATTTCCGGCGAGCCAACAAACGCGTGTGTGTTGGGGTTTCCGTCAGCGCGTTTCGAAAAGTTTCGGTTGAATGAATGCACGATGGTGTTCTTTTCATCGCCTTTTCTATCGCTTCGGTCCCACTGGCCAATGCACGGTCCGCAGGCGTTTGTAAAAATGGTGGCTCCCAGATTCTCAAAAACGTCCAAAAGTCCGTCGCGCTCTGCGGTAAAACGGATTTGCTCTGAACCGGGATTTATTCCGAAATCGCTCTTTGGTTTTAATTTTTTATCGATGGCCTGTTGCGCAATAGACGCCGCCCGCGTTAAATCTTCATAGGAAGAATTGGTACAGCTACCTATCAAGCCCCAATCCACTTTTAAGGGCCATTCATTTTTCTTTGCTTTTTCACCCAATTGGCCCACTGGCGTCGCTAAGTCTGGCGTAAAAGGACCGTTCAAGTGTGGACGCAATGCCGTTAAGTCAATTTCTATAACTTGATCAAAATATTTCTCGGGATTTGCGTAAACTTCATCATCACCGGTTAAATATTCACGGATTTTATTGGCTTCGTCTGCAATTTCTGCACGATCTGTTGCTCTAAGGAAGCGCTCCATGGCGTCGTCATAACCAAAAGTTGAAGTAGTCGCGCCTATTTCGGCACCCATATTACAGATGGTCCCTTTTCCGGTACAGGAAAGATTTTTTGCACCCGGACCGAAATATTCAACAATGGCACCCGTTCCACCTTTTACGGTAAGGATTCCGGCCACTTTCAAAATAACATCTTTTGAAGCTGTCCAGCCATTCAGTTCCCCCGTAAGTTTTACGCCTATTAACTTCGGAAATTTTAGCTCCCAAGGCATTCCTGCCATTACATCTACGGCGTCAGCACCGCCCACGCCTATAGCCACCATTCCCAAGCCACCTGCGTTTACGGTGTGACTATCGGTACCTATCATCATTCCTCCGGGGAAGGCGTAATTTTCTAAAACCACTTGGTGGATAATTCCTGCTCCTGGTCTCCAAAAGCCGATTCCGTATTTGTTTGAAACCGATTCCAAAAAGTCGAAAACCTCGTTACTGGTTTCATTTGCGCGCTTTAAATCGGGCGCGGCACCCTGTTTGGCCTGAATTAAATGATCACAGTGAACGGTAGTTGGTACTGCAACTGTTTTTTTACCAGCCTGCATAAATTGCAAAAGCGCCATTTGGGCGGTTGCATCCTGGCACGCTATTCTATCTGGGGCAAAATCCACATAATCCTTTCCTCGCTGGAAAGCCTTATCTGGATTGCCATCCCAAAGGTGGGAATATAAAATCTTTTCGGAAAGTGTAAGTGGTTTTCCCGTGATTTCACGTGCTTTATCCACACGTTCCGCCATCTGGGCATAAACCTTTTTAATCATATCAATATCAAAAGCCATAATTGTATTTTTAGTTGTTTGCGAAAATACAAAAATTTAGAATATTTAAAAAATATTTAATGAAAATGCCTATTTAATGAACATAATTCAGTAAATACCAAATATTGTTGAATATAATTGCCGATATGATAAAGTTAACTGTGAAAAATTAAGAAATTCAGAATATTATAAAAGAATGTTTTATAATTTCAAAAGATGGGAAATATTCCGCTTAATATAGGCTCTTGATTATTTCCTCAATACTTAACCCTTCGGCTTCGGCCTTGTAGTTTTTTATAAGCCTATGGCGAAGGATTCCGATTGCGGCTTTCTGCACGTCCTCAATATCCGGAGAAAATTTTCCGTGCAAGGCTGCATTTGTCTTGGCTGCCAAAATGAGGTTTTGCGAGGCGCGTGGCCCTGCGCCCCAATCAATATAGTTTTTTACGGTATCAGTCGCGGTGGAGCTATTGGGACGGGTTTTTCCAACGAGTGTTACTGCGTATTCCACAACATTGTCCGCTACCGGAATTCTTCGGATCAATTGCTGAAAGTCTATGATTTCCTGCGCAGTGAAAAGGGCATTCACCTTTTCTATTTCTCCGGCAGTGGTTTGCTTTACTACCTCGACCTCTTCAGAAAAAGAAGGGTATTCCAGGTTTATGGCAAACATAAACCGATCCAACTGCGCCTCGGGCAAGGGGTAGGTTCCCTCCTGCTCTATCGGGTTTTGGGTAGCGAGTACAAAATAGGGAAGATCCAATTTATAGTGGTGGCCAGCAACGGTTACTGCACGCTCCTGCATAGCTTCCAGTAGGGCCGCTTGGGTTTTGGGAGGCGTTCGGTTAATCTCGTCTGCAAGGATGATGTTGGCGAAAATGGGCCCTTTTATGAATTTGAATTCACGGTTTTGATCTAAAATTTCAGAACCCAAAATATCGCTCGGCATCAAATCTGGCGTAAACTGAATTCTTTTGAACTTGAGACCGAGCGCTTCCGCAACAGTGTTTACCAATAAGGTTTTCGCAAGCCCGGGAACACCTATAAGCAAAGCGTGCCCGCCGGAAAAGATGGCAAGCAAAACCTGCTCAACTACTTCATCTTGACCTACTATTACTTTTTTTATTTCTTTTTTAAGGGCGTTGTATTTGGAAACCAGTTGCGATACCGCTGCTACGTCTGACATATTGTTTTCTATATTATTTTTTTAACCAATCTCCAGCAAAGTCACAATCCTGGTAATCTTGATTGATGCTAATATACGTATCTTTTATTTTCTCGTTCTGCCATTTGTTGATTACCTTAATCTGCTTTTCGCGTAAGGCCAATTGTTTGATGCGCTCATAATCATTGGCATAATCGGCTTTGTGCTCGGGGTATTTTTTAGTAACGGTAAGGATCTTCAAACTGCTTTTTCCGGTACGGTCACGGTCTGTGAAAATTTCAGAAACCTGCCCTTCTTTTAAATTATACACTTGGGCGCTGAGGGTAGGATCCATTTTGGTAAGATCAAACTTAGTGTCAAATGTTATGGGGTTAACCAATTGGCCACCATTATTTCTGGTTTCCTTATCGTCTGAGTACTTTCTGGCACCTTCGGCAAAGGTAATTTCGCCATTCTCTATTTCGGTTTTGATGTCCTCTATCTTTTTCTGTGCTTCATCGATCGATTTTTGTGATACTTCGGGAAACATTAGAATATGCCTAACATCTACCTCCTGCCCGCGGATCTTTTCAACATAAAGAATATGCCAGCCAAATTCCGTTTCAAAAGGCTCACTGATCTCGCCTTCCAAAAGTGAAAAAGCCTGATCCTTAAATTCCTTTGCCCAAGGCGAATCGCGTCTTACGCCCTGATAAAGGCCTCCTTTTGAAGCAGAACCCGGATCTTTGGAATAAAGCACCGCTTTAGTTGCAAAACTGGAGCCGTTGTCAATAATATCTGCACGAATTGCGTTTAGTCTGGCTATGACCTCGTCTATGGCCTGTTTGGTTACTTCGGGGTCAATAACAATTTGCGCAATTTCAATCTCCGCTCCAAAAACGGGGCGTTCTTCTTCGGGAATGGAAAAGAAAAAAGTACGTACCTCTTCTGGGGTAACCTCTACTTTTTCAATTACTTTTTGCTGCATTAAGCTTGCCAATTTTATGCTCTTATTGGCTTCAAAAAGTTCCTTTTTTAGATCGGCAATGTTATCTTTTCTGTAGTATGCCGCAACTTTTTCCTCACTGCCCAATTCACTGATCATATATTGCAATTGCTGATCAATCATTCCGTTTATTTCGGCATCGGGAACTAAAATGCTGTCCTGCTGGGCCTGGTGCGCGTATAGTTTATCCTCCATCAACTTGCCCATTAATTGGCAACGGGTTATGTCTTCAATAGACATGCCCTGCGATTGCATTTCCACGTAGGCCTTATCGATATCGCTATCAAGAATTACGTATTCGCCAACTACGGCGCTTACACCTTCTGCCTTGTACCTTTTAAAAGGTTTTAAAGTGTCGCGCTTTACAGCTTGCTGCATCACCAAGGAATCATTAGCTTTCGCAACCCCGGTACTGTCCGGCTCTACCACTGTTTGTGCTTGTAGCATTGCAGAAGTAAGTAACAATACCAATAAAAGTTTATTCATTTTTATAGATTTCAAAATTATTTGTTTCAATAGCATCTCTTGTAATATCTGTTTCAAGTTTTTTTATGAGTTCCAGCTTTCTTTTATTCAGAATTATTTGTTTCAAAGTAGGCTTAACATAGGAAAGAGGCGCGGTATCATTGGGATTGAGCACATCTTCAATTTTCACCAAATATACTCCTAATGAATCTTGCAATTGTGTAAAATTGGATTTTTTTAACACTTGCTCACTGTTGTCCCTAATTGCGGGCAAGGTATTTAGCAAAATTTCTTTTCTCACCCAAACCGAATCATTGAAGTTTGAGGAAATAAATTGATAGTCCTGGCTGTTAAGTGACTTTCTATCCTTTTCGTTATATCTTCCCAGCTTCTCGCGTACGGACGCCAAACCTTCATAATTGACCGGCAACTGCACGTAGCGCAATTTGACCAACAAATCTTTTAATCTGAAATTTTCTTTATTGGTCTCGTAATAGTCGCGATACTCCTGTTCGGTAATGGTGCTATCCAGTTGCTTGCTTACAATTACATTTTTATAGGCTTCCGTTAATAAATCGTTTTGGTATTCCTGCACCAGTTTTTCGTACTGTTCCAATTGGTCTGCACTCAGATTTATTCTTGCTTGGTCTATAAGCAACTGCTGGGTGGCCCAACGGTTTATATAGTTGTTGACAATTAGAATACTATCCTCGGGGGTAGTATCTTCACTTATAAGTTTCTGGATGTCCTTTTCATATAAAAAATTGTCATTTACACGCGCCACTACGTTCTCCTCCATCTTTGGCTTAAAGTATTCACAGGAAACCAAAAGGGTGCAAAATAAAATTATATGAAAAATGTGACGTATCACTTCAAGTCTCTTTTAACTCGTTTTAAAGCTTTATTGTTAATGTCAACCTTGTATTTAGTTCGTAAACTTTCCATCCATGAAGCCTCAATATCATTTTGGTAATTGCTTAAAACCTTCCCTCTTACCTCGTCCAACGACTTGGGGCCGGGTGCTAATATTTCCTTGATGTTTACTACCACAAAAGAATCATTGTTGGGGTAAATAGTTGAAACTCCTTGTTTAATTGCAAGATTTTTTGGCAATTCGTGCTGATCTATTTCGAAAATTCCGGGAGTAATCAAAACATCTACTTTATCTTCGGTATTGAGCGTGGCTTTTATGTCCTCGGCAGTTTTGCCAGCTGCCAACATAGCTTGGATTTGTTCGGCGATTTTTTCAGAAGTTGCCGAATAAATATCCGCATCAACGCGCTGTTTCCATTGATAGTTTTCCTTGGTTTTATTATAATATGCCTCAAGGCCTAAGGTATCGGTTTTCGCCTTGTCCCAGATATTTTTGTTCATTACGTCAAAAATCAATAGCCCATCGCGGTATTCGTTGAGTACGGCGGCATAATCTTCGTTATCCTCTTCAAGTTTTTCCTTGAAATAATCTTTTAGCTGCTCTGTCTCAAACTCGTTGTAAAGTTCCACCAACAAAGCTTCCTTTTGTTTGTAAGGTCTTGTTGATTTTTGGCGATTCTCGATATATTTGGCAAAATCGGTATAGCCTACTTTTTTGTTTCCAATGGTGAAAAGCGTCTTTTCCTCAGATGCCGGGATTGGCTCCATAACCCATTTTCTCTTAAGCACCTCATCACTAACATAAGTATCAAAATAAGGCAGAAAGCTCGCTTCTTTCTTAAAGCCATATTTCTCTTTAATCTTATTGTTGGTGGCAGTAGTCACCAATTTGGAACGATCGCCTTCCGAGACCTTTTTTTCAAGCATTGGTTTTTGCTCCTCAAAGCTTTCCATAGGCAATTTTTCATCCAGACGAATAATATGCCAACCAAAATCCGTTTTTACGGGCTTACTGATATCGCCCACATTTTTAAGTTCATAGGCCGCATCCTCAAATTCTGTGGCCCGCAGGTCTCCTTTGGTAAAGGGATTCAATTTTCCACCTTTAACCGCGGAATTTTTATCATCAGAAAATTGTTTTGCCAGGCTTTCAAAAGACTCGCCTTGCTTTAACATGGTGTAAATTTCATTAATACGTTCTTCTGGATTAAAAGTACGCGCGCCCTTTTTGTCAGAAATCATAATGTGCGAAACGCCAATCTTAGGAAGTTTGGCCCGTTTATCCTTCACTTTAATAATATGGTAGCCAAAACTGGTTCTTACTATATCAGATATTTCACCTACCGGGGTATTGTAGGCCGCAGTTTCAAAGGGATAGACCATTGTAAAAACAGAGAAATATCCCAGATCGCCAGCTCTTTCGCTGGCGCCAGGCTCTTCTGAGTACGTTTTTGCCAAGGTTGTGAAATCTTCACCTTTTAGGGCTCTTTCCCTGATTGACTTTATCTTGTTATAAGCGGCAAGCGTATCCTGCGGCACCGATTCGTAATCGGTACGGATTAATATGTGCGAGGCGGCAATATCAAACTTTCCGCGTTCGTAGGCCTCCTTGGCAAGTTCTTCCGTAACCTTGTCCTCAAAAAGATAATTTCTGGATAATTGGTCACGATACTTCGAAAATTCACGCTTATAAGTACTTTCCTCATCTAGCTTTTGGGCTTGGGCCTCCACAATTTTCAGCTTATAATCTACAAATAGATTCAAATACCCATCTATATCCTTTTGGGATTCATCTTGAACCAGATCCAAATTCTTTTTATAAACACGCTTAAATTCATTGGTATAAACAGGGTCGCCGTTTATGGTCATTAGCACCTCTTTCTTGTTTTGAGAAAAAACGGTGGTGGCACCCAAAAAGACCAAAATGAACAGGGAAAGAAAATTTTTCATCATTTTTTGAATATTTATTTTTATTGAAGCGTGGCAAAAATAGCAAAAAGCTTCGTTAACATACCTCAGAAATGCAAACGAATTTAATATAATTATAGTGTTTTTACATTTTAAAAATATTGCTGAAAACCCGTATCTTGCCGAAGGTTTAAAAACCGGCAAGCCACAAGTCAAAATTTGGGACGACAGTTCCTTCAAACGCTATTTAAATGCCTGAAAGAATAAAACTAATTTGGGATTTTCACGGACCGAATGCGAAACACATTGCCCAGCACCACGCCAAACATTTAAACGAATATGCCGAGGCCGAGCACCTGCAGCACAGCTTTACGGGAGCGGAAGAATTAACCCCAATGCACCATATCGCCTATATGGTGGTGGAAAAAAAGTTAATGGACACCTTGAGACAAACACTCAAGCCCACTCGCGGGCAGTTATTTGACGGGGGATGAAAACGTTTTTTCAAGATACTTTTCAATATACGCACCATAGCAACCTGTCGGTCATTTCAGCAGTGCAGGACAATCCATCCCTTTTTACGGGGCGAGCAGGTGTTTTAATCTGCCACACCCTGAACGCCCACCACATTTGGAACCACAGAATATCGGGAAGCTCGCCGAGTTTTTCCGTCTGGGGAGCGCTAGCCCTAAATCAATTACAGGAGGTTGAGACTGAAAATTTTAGCCAAAGTCTTCAAATTATCGAGAAAGAAGATTTTGACGAAAAAATTAGCTATCAAAATACCAAAGGCCAAACCTTTGTGAATAGCGTTTCCGAAATTCTCTTCCACATAATTAACCACAGCACTTATCATCGTGGTCAGATTGTAAATCTTTTAAAACAGGAAGGGGTGCCACCCTTGGTTACCGACTATATTTTTTACAAACGATAGGCCAACTGCCTGTATATTTGCAATATTTATAGTAATATTGCTCTCCTAAATTATTTAAAAATAAAGCAAAATGAAATTTCTGAAGATTGCCGTATTCCTTTTAAGCATTTCCGCTTTCGCCCAAAGCAAAGTGGGCGCTGTTGATATTGATTACATCCTGTCAAAAATGCCAGAAATGGAAACCGTTAAGACCCAAATGGAAACCTACGGAGCACAACTGGATTTAGACTTGAACAAAAAAGTGGACGAGTACAAAAAACTTGCAGAGGCTTATAAGAAAAATGAGGCCTCCCTTACCCCAGAGGAAAAAAAGACCAAACAGACGGAGCTCATAGCCTTGGACGCCGACATCCAAAAATTTCAGCAGAACGGTGCCAAACTAATGGAAATAAAGCAACAGGAATACCTGAGTCCGCTCTATAAAAAAATAGGCGAAGCCCTGGATAAAGTTGTAAAGGCACAAGGCTATACCCAGGTGATGGAAACTACTCCGGAATTAGTTTACCTAGATCCCAATTATGATCTTACCCTTCCCATCCTCTCAGAACTTGGCATCACAATAACTGCCGAAGCGGAAGGTGAATAGAAATTTTTATTGACTTATAGACAAACGTGAGGTTTTAAATCTCACGTTTTTTTATGCTTCTATTTAATCAAAAAAGTATATTTGAAGAGTTCCCGCTTCCAAAATTAGTTGCGAAAACCAGCAAATTTTATACAAAGCAGAATTGAGGAAGAAAAATACCTCCGACCTTGAAAAAATAATCAATTATTTTGAAGCGTTGGTATCTACCTTAAAACAATAAAGCACCATAAATCGGTGCTTTATAAAAATATCTGATTATCCAACTATCTACTGTAATTAGGCGCTTCCTTTGTAATAGTTACGTCGTGCGGATGACTTTCGGCAATTCCGGAAAAGGTAATTTTCACAAACTTCCCGTTTTCCTTTAAGGTCTCAATATCCTTGGCCCCGCAATATCCCATTCCGGCCCGCAAGCCACCAATGAACTGCGTCATACTTTCCACCAACTCACCTTTGTACGGCACACGGCCCACAATGCCTTCGGGAACCAATTTTTTGATATCGTCTTCCACATCCTGAAAATAACGATCTTTGGAACCCTGTTTCATTGCTTCCACGGAACCCATTCCGCGGTAGGATTTGAATTTTCTTCCTTCATAAATTATAGTCTCACCTGGAGATTCCTTCGTTCCGGCCAATAATGAACCGAGCATTACACAATCGGCTCCCGCGGCAATCGCCTTGGGAATATCGCCCGTGTATCGAATACCTCCATCGGCTATCACGGGAACTCCGCTTCCCTTTAAAGCCGCCGCAACTTCCAGCACCGCAGAAAACTGTGGAAACCCTACTCCAGCAACCACACGAGTTGTACAAATTGAACCCGGTCCAATACCTACTTTCACGGCATCGGCACCAGCATCAACTAAATATTTAGCTGCTTCTGGGGTAGCGATGTTTCCCACTATTACATCGAGATCTGGGAATTTTTGTTTTACCTGTCTCAAAACCTCAACCACGCCCTTAGTGTGTCCGTGAGCAGTATCGATAATTACGGCGTCAATCTGAGCGTGTACCAAAGCCTCCGCTCTTTGCACTGCATCGGGTGTTACGCCAAGGGCCGCAGCCACGCGTAGTCTTCCATACTTATCTTTGTTGGCAATAGGTTTTTGGGTAAGTTTTGTAATATCCCTAAATGTAATAAGCCCCAACAATTTTCCGTCATCGCTCACTACAGGTAGTTTTTCAATTTTGTTCTGTTGAAGAATAATCTCCGCTTCCTTTAAAGAAGTGCCCTGCGCCACGGTAACCAAGTTTTCGGAAGTCATTACCTCGCTCAAAGGACGTTTTAGGTCTTTTTCAAAACGGAGGTCGCGGTTGGTGACAATTCCTATAAGTTTCCCCGCATCATCAGTAATTGGAATACCCCCGATGCTGTACTCACGCATCGTTTTTTGCGCATCGCCCACGGTGCTGCCTTTTTTCAGCGTAACCGGATCTATTATCATGCCGCTTTCAGCTCGTTTCACTTTCCGTACTTCGGCAGCCTGCTGTTCAATGGTCATGTTTTTGTGAAGCACCCCAATACCTCCTTCCCGAGCAATAGCAATGGCCATGGCGCTTTCCGTAACCGTATCCATAGCGGCGGACACAATGGGAACGTTCAAAGTAATATTTCGTGAAAATTTTGTGGCGATGGAAACTTCGCGGGGTAAAACTTCGGAATAGGCAGGCACTAAAAGTACGTCGTCGTAAGTAAGGCCTTCCCCAAGAATTTTGTTGTCGTGTGCGGTCATTGCAATTAATTTAACTTCCGAAAGAGCGAAAGTGGTTATGGATTAATTGCGTGCAAATGTACATCTTTTAATTCAGAATTTTGAATTAAGAATTGTGAATTATCCTGCAGCTATTAAAAATATAGAGATATGTTCAAAAATCTCGCAGCCATTTTCAATTATAACTTTATCTGAAGCGTAGCATACCAAGTACGCGGCTGGCTGGGAAGAATTCCCGGCCCGGGATACCCAGTAGCGCGGCGCGTAAAATAACTGTTGTTTAAAACATTGTTGATTCCACTTTCCAACTTAAAACGGCCAAAAGTATATGCCAAGGATAGATCCAAAATATCATAAGCCGGAATTTCGCCCACGATGCCACTCTGACTTTCAAAATCGCGCTCACTGTTGGTGGCATCGGTAAATTGCTTGCTCAAATAAGTGTATTGCAGACTTCCCAAAAAGTTTTTATAACCGAAGCCAAGTCCGGTTTTTAAGTTTATAGCAGGAATAAATTCCACTTTTTTGCCTTCCACATTATTCTCTTCGGATGAAGTGTATTCGCTATCGGTTAATGCCAGGTTCACGAAATAATTCATCCTCAAATATCTATTCGCCGAAAAAGTTTCCATAATGTTCCAATCCACAAAACTTTCCAAACCATAGGTAACCGCATCTCCAATATTTCCGCGGAAGCGTTCCTCTTGAATATCGCTCACCTCGCGCACGATAACCCCTAACCTATCCTGATAGCTTAAGAAAAAACCACCGATGTCATACGAAAGATATTTACCAAACCGTCCGCGTGCGCCCAAATCAAAAGTGTAACCTTGCTCATCGGTAATGTTTGGATCAACTACTAATGACGGATTGGTTATTCTAATATCATTAAAAGTAACCGAACGGTAGTTTTGGCTGACGTTCCCATAAATTTCCAACGACTTTAAGGGTTTATAACTCAACCCTACTCCCAATAACACAAAAGCTCGGTCAAATTCGCGGTTATCGGCAATGTTCTCGTTCAAGATAGGATTGCCTGCAATGTCAAAATTTATTTTTTTGTATTCCCCTTCGCTCTGCGTTTTTATATATTCAAACCGAAAACCGGGCGTAACCGAAAACTTGGACGAAATGTTGAAAATATTTTCTCCAAAAGCAGCAAAATTTAAATTCGGAAACTCAAAATCACTTTGGCGCGGGTAGTTGGGATATTCAGAAGATGCGAATTCAAAATTGGCGTCACTATCGTTGGTTCCCGGCCCTTGGCGTTCGCTATTGTTTGATTGGTAATACTTTCCGCCAAAAAGCACCACATTCTCTTTTCCAAATAGATTATAGTGCGTTAAAAGTCTAGCCTCCGCGCCCCAATTGTTGAAATTTCCTGAAATCAATTCACGCGGCGCATCCAAATCATCCTGCTGCGAAACCCTGTTTTCCCGGAAACCAACAGATTTTCTATACGCGTCGAGGGCAAAAAGGTTTAGGCTGAAATCAGTCTTTTCAGAAAAACTGTGGTCCAAACGCAGCGAATAGAGTTTCCAATCTACCTTAAACCAGTTTCGTGTCCGGTTGCTGAAAGTTGGATCTTCCTCAAATTGCCTATCGGTAAGTCCACCCGGCTGTTGCGCCAAATAGTTTAAGTAACTCATTTCAAAAGCGAGAGTTGTTTTTTCTGAAAAATTATACTCCAAATGGGCGTAGGCGTTGTGCGAATCAAATTCAGAATTGGGCCTGAAATCATCGCCCGTTTTAAAGTTGTAATACGCGTAATAGCCAAACTTCCCCACGGTGCCGCTTAGGCTGTTGAAACTATTGAAAAGTTCATACGAACCTAAGGATTGTCGGGAAATCCATTCTATTTTTTTCTTCGGATTGGGTTGGTGCAACTTAAAATTTATCAATCCGCCAAACTGCGTTCCGTACTGAAGCGAAGCCGCGCCACGAACCACTTCAATCTCGCTAATGGCATCGGCGGGCGGGGTGTAGTAACTTTCGGGATAACCCAAAACATCTGCTGAAATATCATAACCATTTTGCCGTGTGTTAAAGTTCGCGGTTCTGTTTGGGTTCAAGCCGCGACCGCCAATGTTCAACTGTAAACCGCCATCGTTGTTTTCATAAATATTCAAGCCTACAACCTGTGCATAAATCTGTCTTGCATTGTTGGTGGCAGTATTTGTAGTCAGGTTGTCCATCACTACCACTTCGCTTTTTTTTCCGGCGTAAATGGCTGTGCCTTCCACCTGTTTTAAATTCCGCAAAGCGAAAATTTCCTCTTTACGTTTTGTGATCAGTACTTCGGAAAGCTGTTCGCCGAGCATTTCCAATTCGAAGTTTATCGTTGTATTTTCTGAAATTGTGAACTGCTTTTTCAATACTTCATATTCCAGATTGAAAACCGCAAATTCATAGGTTCCCGCGGGAATATCAGAAAATTCAAAATTTCCCGCTTCGTCGCTTACCTTAGATTTTCCGAGATCCAAAATATAAACTTCGGCGTAAGCTATCGGCGTTTTGGTTTCACTTGAAACCACTTTTCCCGAAACGGAAAATTGTGCAAACACGGAAAGGTTTACAAAAAGAAAGATTAGAAATAGGGCGTTTTTCAACATTGTAGTATTTTAAAGTCCTTTAATGGTATCGTTAAATGGCAGAATCCAATTCTTTCTTCGGAAGGATTCCCGTTGTTTCATCAAATCTACATTTGGGTCAACGTAAGGCTGACTCAATCTTCCGTTGAGTGCTACATAGCTTTCAGCGTAAACAGCTACATTTTCGTGGCCTTGCGCCTCAAAATGTTCACCCAAAAAATGTGCGTATTCCAATATAAAATCGGGTTGGGTGCTCATCTGTTTTTCTTGGAAAGGCGTCAAAAAGTCTGTATTGTCCACTAGAAATTGCTCACCCGTTTCGGTATTTTTTATTTTGAATTGTGCATAGCCCGCTTTCTCCATCAACATAACACGCCACGAAAAACGGTAGCCTTCCTCTGTCCAAAAAAGCTCGTTGGGGTACGCCAAATAGCGCCACGGAAACAATAGCTGAATCATAAAAAACACGGCAAGAATCGGCAAGGCAATATTTCTTTTGAAACGGTATTTCCTTGTTTGCGAAAGAGCGACCATTTTGGAATAATAAATTCGCAATAATTTTGAAATAAAACGGATTACTTTTCTGTGAAAGCCCGTGTCAAAAAAGATAAGTGTGCTCACGATCATTATATACGGAAACATCCCAATAGGGAACAAAACCCGCGTCATTACGTGAAAAGTTACGACCAATGCAAAAGCAAACCAACGCGTACGCCTGTAAAGCAATAAAAAAGGAATAGCCAAATCATACAGGGCGCCGCTCCAACTAAAAGTGTAATGTACCCAGGGTTGCTGCATTAAATCTCCCAGAAAAGGAAGATCGTATTTTGAGGGAAGCCAAATTTTTAAAGGCATAGCATTAAAGAGCCAATCGCTGTTCAGTTTTGCCAAACCTGCATAAAAATAGACAATGCCCAATATTAGTTTGATGCTATCTATAGTCCATTTTGGAACCATTTGAAAAGCCTTCCTCGGGTTTTTATAAGCATCCACTGAAAAATAAACGTTTGCAGGAAGAAAAATCATCAAAAACGCAACGCAGCTAATAAAATAATAATGGTTGAGATACGTGGTTTTATCCATCAACTCAATATAGGTGAAGCTTAAAAAGAAGACGATAATAGCTACACGATATTTATAGCCCAAAGCCACAAAGAGGGCGGCAATTCCACAAATTGCAAAAATTATATAGGTGTAATTTCCTATTGGTTTTACCCATTCAAAACCGTAATAGCTAAAGAAAAATTTCGGTTGTATGTATAATTTTTCAATCCATCCATTCGCCCAAAATCGCACTATTCCCAAAAACATCATAAAACCAAAAAGAACACGAAAGACCGCGAGTGGCGCGGCCTGTGTGTTCTTTTGAAAATATTTTTGGATTGCTGTAAACATTAGTCGCCGTCAGCGTCAACGTAATCTATGGTCACGTCCAGCGCTTGGATCATATCTACTTTTAACAAAACTACGATGCGCTGCAATTCATCGTATGTAGCGAGCATTTTTGAATTGTCAGTTTCTATTTGTTCCACAAAATTTGCATTTAGCTCGTTTGCCTTATTTTTTGCGACCGTGAATTGATTGTTTATCAAAGCACTTAGATTTTCACCGTTTTTGATAGTGTTCAGATAATCCAAATATGTTTTGAAGCTTGCTCCGTTGGAATTTCCGTTAAAACTTTTCCCATTAAAGAAATTTACACTGGCATTGATGGCTTCCAATAAAAGTTCTTTTGAAATATCTTTTTTATAAAATGCCTCTACGTTTTGTGGCAAAGTTCCGTTTGAAAAAACACCAGCAGGAATACCTACTTTTCCAGCCCGAAGCGCTTTTTCAAAATAGAAGATGTAATCATTTGTAAGTTTATCAACAGCACCGGAAGCTGATGAGCTTGTGTTTGCCACAAACGCATCGCGATAACCGGCCGTCCAGCTTGTAAGCACCTCGTTACTCAAAGTTTTTATAGTTTGGGAAAGTGTGGTTAAATAATTTTTATAGCCTTCGGCATTAGGATTTGAAGTATAAAAAACCACTATTTCAGCATCGGTTTCAGCAAGGCCATTCAGCATATAATCCAACGCAGGAAAGCCTTGTTTATCGATGGTGGAAGGCAATGCAAAATCATAATTTCCCGTTGCGATGAAGTCTTCTATTTGAGAAACGTTTGTAGGATAAACGTTCAAACGATTTCGGAAACGTACTTCCTCAGCCTTTCCTATTTCAAACATTAAAACATTCTGGAAAGACACATAAGCTTCTTTCCAAACTGTACGCAGCGCTTGCAGGTTTTCCACGGTTGGAGTTGCGGTGAATGCACTTGTTGCGGCTTCCATTTCCCCTACTTTGGAATTGAAACTGGTATATGCGGGAATGATGATATTATCTGCCCAGTTGGCGAGCATTGCGCCACGGTCAAAAGCATCATCGGTTTCTTCCGGGCCATCGCTATCGCTTGAACAAGCAGTAATAGTGGCAGCCACAAGAGCCAAAAAAATTCCAAATTTTAAAAACTTCATCTTAATCGATTTTTATTAAAACAACAATCGGCCAGAAATACCGACCGATTGGAAACTAATGTAACTAAATTATAAACTTCCTGCTTGGGCTACGGTAAAGTCGAACTTTGCCGCCATAGCTTCAGACACTGTGTCCAAGGTTTCTGGAGTAATATCCCAAAATCCATTGTCGGAAGAATCCATCAACATATTCAATAGGGTATCAACCTCATTTTTTGTAAATAATGGTGTGTTATTATCAGACATTCTTGTAAAACGTAAACTGTAAACAAAACCATAAGCTTCCGATAAGGCGTGGAAAGCGCCCTGACGATCGCCGTCAACAATTTTATTTTTACCGGCCTGTAGGTAATAAATACCACGAACGGCAATTACTTCAGAAATCTTTTCGCGGATGATTGCAACTTGCTCATCACGAACTTCATAATTTTTTGCAACAATTGCGGCGCGGCCCAATTTAAAAGCATCAAATATTTCAGCGGCAATAGTGGAAAAATCCGGGTCATCATTTACACGGCCCACGTATTCATTCAAGAATTTGTCGTCCTCGCCAATGGTTAAATTCGGGTTTTCAGGATTTGCAGAAGTTCCATAAAGGTAACCGTATGCCTCATCCCACTTGTGCTCCATAGTGGTGTAAGGTTTGTTTTCTTCGGTAATGTCGTTATTATTGTCTTCGCGATTATTACCCTCATCAAGCACCGCGACACTTAGATAATTGTTCAGCATTTGGTCTGCCATAACAGCGCCCAAAAGGCTTTTTGCGAAGGCCTGATTGTATTCCAATCCTTTGGCATTTACGTAGCGCGTTCTGGTGCCATCAGCAATTTGTCCTGCTACGCCAGGAGTTGCGGCTATCATTTTATTTGGAAACACCTCGTTGATTTGGGAGGATATATATGCTTCGAAGGTGGCTTTAATGGCAGCGCTTTCAGAAGTATTCATAAAGAAATAATCATAAGACGCCGCGGTCTTGCTTCTAAGATTTTTATCAGATGCATTCAAATCTGCTTCGCTAAAATCAGCGTTTCCCGCTTGGTGATTGTACATTGCCAGCAATGAGGCTTCCGTAGTGTTTTCAAAATCTGTAAATGCATTTGCCGTCTCCTGCGCCATTAAAATCCTGGTGGTTTGGCCATCAAAACTAACCGTTGATTCCGTTCCTCGCATAAAGTTATAGGTTGCCGGCGCCTCAACCGTGTTCTGAACTATAGGCTGATCATCGTCTGAAGAGCAGGAAGCAAACAGGGCCACTGATAGAATTGATGTGGTGAGAATTAAATTTTTCATTTAAAATATTATTTAGACTGAATTAAAATAGATTGGTTTTTCAGCCGCAAAAATAATAGTCAAAAATAAACCTCACAAGTTTATTTAGAACAAATTTAAATAAACTTCGGAATAATTATTTATTCGTAGAAACCTCCAGTTGGTGTTTGTATTTAAGCCGAGCCACGCCTGCCCATTGCAGTAGTAGTTTCTTTTCTTCGTCAGATAGACCTCCATGGATTATAGCGTAAGACTCTAAAGGCATTTCACCATCCTCGACCATTTCAACAAGTTCTTCTAACTTGTGCTCCTTTTTTTTGATGGAATATGTACTCCAGGCAGAAACATTGAAATGTTCCTTTCCATGCTCAATATGTTCATCCAACCACAAGGAAAATGGTGCAATTTCGGAATACCAGGGATATTGCGTCTGGTCGCTGTGGCAATCATAACAAGTTTCCTTTAAAATTAATGCCACTTCGGCGCTAGGCGTAGTTTCCCGCTCAAAAAGTGCGACACTTTCATAACCGCCCGTATTCTTGTCGGGACGAATAAATTGAATGGCCACTAAAGCAATAAGGGCTACTATTAATACGATTTTTATTACTCTTTTCAACATTTATTTTTTCTGCGAATTTAAATAGAAAATGATTGCTTTGCGAATATCTGCCGCAGTTTCATTATCCTCGGGTTCATAGATTTTTACAATCCCTTTGTTCTGGGGCGTTAAAAAGGGAATATCCAAACCTTTCAACAGAAAATCACTAAAGGCAACCGTATAGGTTTTGTTGTCACTAATGGATTTACCGCCAACCAACCACGTGCCATCGGCATCCTGCGAAAAGTTATATCGTTGAAGATAGGCCCCTTCACCGCTTTGCATTTTGCCGTATTCCAAAACTTCCTTTAATAAATTTCCCTTTAAATCTACTTTTAGTACGCTTCCGCCAAAAGGAAGTACTCTAAATATATCGATACTGGTTATATCGCCTACCAATCTGTCGTCTATTCTTATGGAACCGCCGTTCACCAAAGCGCCATCAACCTTATTCCCGTAGGAATAGGCCATTGCCCGGGTAATTAATTCCCCTACATTGGTCTGCTTGCTTCTATTGGCTTTATCGGTACCGTCTAAGGGCGAGGTAGCTCTATATATTACCTCCTGGGGATTCTCCACTACTTCCTTTAACCGTGTGTTTACAAGATCTGTCCATTTGCTAACCACCCGTTCTACTTTGGCCGACGATGCTATCTTATCTGTAACCATCATCAATTCAGAATTGATGTGGAGATATTTGGTTCGGAGATTGTAGATTAGGGTATGCACATAAACACTTTTTGCGTTGGCGTCTGCTTTTGCTATTATAGTTCTACCTTCTTTCTCAAGCATATTATAATGCTCATGCCCTCCCATTATTAAGGGTAACGATCTTAATCTTCGGGCTATTTCAATATCTTCCTCTAACGAAACATGGGTAAGCCCTACTACAAAATCAGCTTTTTTAATCGCCAAATCATAGGCCCGTTCCGCATTCTCATAAATATCGCCATAGGAAACATAATCTTTTGGATTGGAGGGAAGGGTTACGCCAAATACTCCAAATTTCATTTTATTGCCATCGGCATCAATTGCGTTAAAGGTGGAAAAATCTGAGGTGGGTACGGTAGAATATTCCCACTTAGTGGCAAAAGGCACTAGCCCTTTCTCCGTAACATGGCGCACATTTGCCGTTGTCCAGGTAAAGTTGGATTCATTCAATCGCTTTTGCAAATCCTGCTCGCTGAGATCAAACTCATGGTTGCCGAAAGTAACCAGATCGATGTCCATCGCATTCAGCACATCTATCATTTGCTTTCCGTTTACGCGTTCACCATCCACCTTTAGCGTGCCTATTAGGGAGGGGTTTAAAAAGTCGCCGGCCAAAAATAAATACGTATTTGGAAATCTATCCTTTATAGAATCGCGAATATGGGCCACTCGGGCCAATCCACCATATTCACCCCCATTTAATGGCGCAATTTCATACACATCATTTATCTGAATAATTTTGAGGGTAATGGCACCCGCCCCTTTTATGGGGTCTTCAGGATATACTTGTTGAAAAATTTCGCAGCTCGAAAAAAAATAGCCCACTACAGCTAAAAGTAAAAACTTTCTCATTTAATGATATTTTGTAAAAATTTTAGTTGCTTCATTGTGCGCGCTCTCAAAAGACATGGGGTTGATGTTGCTCGAAACCTTTTCAGCAGTAAAATAGCTGAGCATCTTTTCGGTTGGCATATTTCCCGTTAATTCATCTTTCGCCATTGGGCAACCGCCAAAGCCTTGAATGGCGCCATCAAATCTTCTGCAACCAGACTTATAGGCTGCATCAATTTTTTCGTGCCAGGCTTGAGGAGTGGTGTGCAAGTGCGCGCCAAATTCTATGTGGGGATATTTGGGGATCAAGTTAGCAAATAAATATGAAATAATATCAGGTGTAGATGATCCCACGGTATCGCTAAGGGAAAGTATCCTCACCCCCATTGTGGAAAGCTTCTCCGTCCACTCCCCTACAATATCCACATTCCAGGGATCGCCATACGGATTTCCGAAGCCCATACTTAAATA
Source organism: Aequorivita vladivostokensis (assembly GCF_000952855.1). Taxonomy (GTDB): domain Bacteria; phylum Bacteroidota; class Bacteroidia; order Flavobacteriales; family Flavobacteriaceae; genus Aequorivita; species Aequorivita vladivostokensis. Next base: position 43,906 of record NZ_JSVU01000010.1, read on the forward strand.
GGCAACTACCTCCTTATTATTTTTATAAGCAAGGTTTAAAATTTCCTGAAGTATTACCAAGGATTCGGCAATTGTTTTGTGCGTATTGCGCATTTGGAAGTTTTCCGAAATAGAAAAAGGGTATCCCAAATAATCAATTTCAGGGTGCTTTACGGCATCTTCTGCACCCCGCAGATTGGCGATTATGGCAAGTAGTTTACTTTTTGTGGTGGATAGGTCCAATTTTGAAAGTACTTCGGCAGTGTCCTGCATCTGCGGAATCGCCTTTGGCGAAACAAAACTCCCAAAATCTATGGTGTCAAAACCACAGCGCAAGAGCGATTGTATATACTTCACTTTCTGTTCCGTGGGAATCCAGGTTTTGATGCCTTGCATGGCATCGCGCGGACATTCTATTATTTTTACTTGCTGCATTGCCCCAAAGATATGAATTCTTGCGAAGGCAGGAATCTTTCAATTTTAAAAAAGAATTATGGAATTAGGGCAGCAAGATAAAAATGGCAATGCCCACAAAAACAACTATCTGAAGCCACTTTAAAACAATTCCCATACTTTTCCATTCGGAGATTAAAGATGAAATCTTGCCCGCCGCGAGGGCTATGCTACTGAAAGTTATAAAAGAAACCATCATAAAAGTTATTCCCAAAATGTAAAATTGCAGCACGGTGTTTCCATCTTCATTCCAAAGAAAACCAGGGAAAAACGCCAAAAAGAAAATCATCACTTTTGGGTTTACCAGATTCATGATTACTCCTGTTTTAAAAAGTTGTGCATACGTTTTTTTCGGAGCGTTTTCAGCTATTGAAATATGCTCGTCACTTTTATAGACTTTGTACGCCAAGTAGAGCAAATAACAAGCTCCCAAAATTTTTATTCCGTAAAAAATTTCATCGGAAGTCATTATAATCGCAGAAATGCCGAATGCCAAAAGAGTAGTGTGGACTATGCAGCCACTTATCAATCCTGCGGTGGTTGCAATGCCGCTTTTGGTACCATTGGCCAAGGATTGCGTAAGCACATAAATATTGTCCGGTCCCGGTGAGATGGCGAGCGCTAAAGTGGCGATTGAAAAAGAAATTAATGTTTCGAGCATAAATGACGGTTTGAAACAGGACGGTTTGAAAAAAACTGGATCAATCTCCTCTCCGCCGCGGCGGAAGGTCGGGAGGGGACCGTCCTACGTCCTTTTCAGTATCGCTTTGTTTATTTGCTTAACCAACCCAGGACCTTCGTAAATAAAACCCGTATAAAGCTGCACCAAGCTTGCGCCGGCATTTAGTTTTTCCAAAGCATCTTCGGCGGAATGAATCCCACCCACGCCAATAATGGGGAATGCACGGTTGCCTTTTTCCGAAAGAAAACGAATTACATCCGTAGCTCTTTTATTTAAAGGCTTTCCACTTAAACCGCCCATTTCCTTTTTGTTTTCGGAAGTAATTCCTTCGCGGGAAATTGTGGTGTTGGTTGCAATAACACCATCAATTTTCGTGGTTTCAACAATTTCAATGATGTCCAAAAGCTGTTCATCGGTCAAATCTGGCGCTATTTTTAAAAGAATTGGTTTGCGTTTTTCTTTTGAATTATTTCTATCCTGAAGCGTTTGCAACAAATCGGTCAACGGCTTCTTTTCTTGCAAAGCGCGCAGGTTTGGCGTATTGGGTGAACTTACGTTTACCACAAAATAATCCACATAATCAAAAAGCGCCTCAAAACAGATAATGTAGTCGTTTACGGCTTCTTCATTGGGCGTAAATTTATTCTTCCCAATATTTCCGCCTATTAAAACCCTTCGATGCAGCCTTTCCTGAGCGGAGTCGAAGGGCTCAGGATGACAATTTGCCTTCAATCTTTCAACCGCTTCTTCCACCCCGCCATTGTTAAAACCCATTCGGTTAATAATTGCGGAATCTTCTTTCAAACGAAACAAACGCGGCTTTTCATTGCCCGGTTGGGGTTTTGGGGTGACGGTTCCTATTTCAATAAAACCGAAACCGAAATTTGAAAGTTCTTTGTAAAGCTTCGCATCTTTGTCAAAACCCGCGGCAAGCCCCACTGGGTTTGGAAATTTCAATCCAAAAAGTTCGCGCTCCAGTTTTGGGTCTTCAATTTTATAAATACTTTTAAAAATACTTCCGAAGCCAATTTTATGGAAAAACCGAATCAGTGAAAAAGTGAAATGGTGAATTTTTTCAGGATCAAAGATGAAAAAAATGGGACGGATGATGGTTTTGTACATGGTTGAAAAATGTGGTACAAAAATACACTAATCTATGTATTTGTTATTTTGAATATGCTTTATTTTGCATTGTAAAAGAAAAGCTATGATTGAAAAACAACACCTTATTGACCGCTTCAAAAGCTACGTAACCATAGATACCGAAAGCGATCCAAACAGCGATACCACGCCCAGCACCAAAAAACAATGGGACCTCGCCAATAAACTTGCCGAAGAACTCAAGCAGATTGGAATGGAAGACGTAACCATTGACGAAAACGCCTATATAATGGCTACTTTGCCCGCCAATGTTTCACATCCTGTTCCTGTTATTGGTTTCGTTTCACACTTTGATACTTCGCCAGATTTTACTGGCGCTAATGTAAAACCGCAAATAGTTGAAAACTACAATGGAAAGGATATTCTGCTGAACAAAGAACAGGATATCGTTCTTTCTCCAGATTATTTTGAAGATTTATTGCTTTACAAAGGCCAGACCCTCATTACAACAGATGGCACTACGCTTTTGGGCGCTGACGATAAAGCTGGAATTACCGAAATAGTTTCCGCAATGGAATATCTTATAAACCATCCCGAGATTAAGCACGGCAAAATCCGAGTAGGCTTCACGCCCGATGAGGAAATAGGCCGTGGTGCGCATAAATTTGATGTGAAAAAATTCGGCGCAGATTGGGCCTACACCATGGACGGCAGCCAAGTGGGCGAACTGGAATATGAAAACTTCAACGCAGCCGGGGCAACGGTTACCGTAAAGGGAAAAATTGTGCATCCCGGTTATGCCAAGGGAAAAATGATAAACAGTATGTACATCGCTACGGACTATATCAATTCGCTCCCAAGGCTGGAAACCCCTGAGCATACCGAAGGGCGGGAAGGCTTTTTTCACCTGCATGGCATTAAAGGAACGGTTGATGAAACTAAAATTCAATACATAATTCGCGACCACGACCGTAAGCATTTTGAGGCCCGAAAGGATATGATGCAAAAAATTGCTGACGACCTGAACGAGCAGCACGAAATGGAAGTGGTAACTGTTGAAATAAAAGACCAATATTTCAATATGCGCGAAAAGATTGAGCCGGTTATGCACATTGTGAAAATTGCAAAACAAGCCATGGAGCAAGCGGGTATTGAACCTATCATCAAACCCATTCGCGGTGGAACGGACGGTTCGCAGCTAAGTTTTATGGGGCTTCCATGCCCGAACATTTTTGCGGGCGGCCACAACTTTCACGGCAGGTATGAATATGTACCTGTGGAAAGTATGCAAAAAGCCGTGGAGGTAATTGTGAATATTGCCCAAATTACGGCGCAGGATCTTTCAAAATTCAAGAAAGAGGAAGAGTAATTGGTAAATTGCAAAAATAAAAAAGCACCAAATTCCAAATCGATACTTGGATTTTGGTGCTTTCAATTTATAATTTTTATTGCTATTTCTTCTCTTTTACGGGGGCGTTAAGTTTTGCCGTTCTTTCCATAGAAATGGCAGCTCTTTCAAACTTTATTTTTCCGGCGCCGCATTCAATAAGGCAGGTACCATCTTCATAAAGCTCTAGCACTTTACCGTGTATTCCGCCAGTGGTTATCACTTTATCGCCTTTCTTCAATTGGGCGGCAAACTGTTTTTCCTGTTTGGCCTTTTTCATTTGGGGACGTATCAAAAAGAGATACATCACCAAAAACAATAATATTATAGGTAAAAAACTTTGAATTTGTTCCATAGCAATTTTTTATTCCTAAAAGTTAAGATTAGGAAGTTGGGGTTTTTACGGGTGCTTGTGCAGCGCCATTTTTAGGGTTTACGAACGCTTTGATTGTCAAGGTTTCGGTACCTGCTTTAGTATTTGTGGTAAGCGTTACGGTCTTGCTTACTTGGTTTTGTCCGCTACCGTTGAATTTCACCAACAATTCACCTGTTTCTCCAGGAGCAACTGGTTCTTTTGGATATTGTGGTACGGTACAACCACAGCTACTTTTTGCGTTTACAATCATCAAGGGTGCTTCGCCCGTGTTCTTAAATTTAAATACGTGCTCTACGTTGGTACCTTGGTCTATAGTTCCAAAGTCGAACTGGCTTTCTTCGAAGGAAATTACAGGAAACTTACCAGATTCGGCATCGCGTGCCTCTGCAGTGGCTATGTTTTCCTCGTTTACTTTGTCTGCGGCATTGTCTTTACAAGAAGAAAAGGCAAAAACAGATAGTATTGCTACTATTAAAACTGATTTTTTCATGATAATTAAGATTTTTATGTTTTTAGCACGCCAAAAGTATGTATTTTTTTGCTTTTATTGAAGCCCGCGGCCAATTTTATTAAGTTTGCCATTTTCCTCAAATTCCTTAACTATTTTGTCCAAAATACCGTTGACGAATATGCTGCTTTTAGGAGTGGAATATTCTTTGGAAACTTCCAAATATTCATTAATTGTGGCCCTAACGGGAATGGACGGAAAGAATAAAAATTCCGCAATGCCCATTTTTAGGATTATTAAATCTATATCGGCAATTCTATCTTGGTCCCAGTTTGGGGTCTTGCCTTCAATCTGGGCGTTCAATTTGTCCTCATTGAGGATTACTTTTCTGAAAAGTTGCAGGGCGTAATCGCGATCTTCGCTATTCTTATAAAGATCCGGCACCAAGAGTTCGGAAGCATTTTTTTCCGAAAGATTATTGAGCATTTTAACTATGGCGGTATTCACCAATGGGAAATCATCAATCCACGTCAAACGCTTGTCTTCCAAATATTCATAAAGTTTGTCATTGGGAGCGATCACCTCCTTAAACACCTTTATAATAAAATCCTGATCCTCCTTATAAGTGGTTTCCTTTTTTGAAAGGTAAGTTTCATACCACTCCAACTGCCGAAGCTCGTTTAAGATAATGCTTACATACTCACTATCCATCGCCCAATAGTCTAGCTTCTTTTTCGCTATAACATCATTGAAGGTAGAATTTGAAGCTATAAGCTGCAATAACTTATTGTCAACAAAAGTACGGCTGGGGTTCTTTTCAATAGCAGTGGCAAGATGCTTTTTTTGCGATCTGGCAAGAAAACTTTCCGCTTGTTCGCGAAGAGCCAATAGCATCTGCAACATCAACAAGTATAAATCCTGCATTTGATCTATACTGTGCATCAAAAATTTTTCCTGCGAATCTATATTCGGGTTTGCACGCTGGCTGTAGGCGTAAACGGATTGCAAAACTTTTACTCGGATATGTCTTCTTGTAAGCATATTTTTTGAAAGAACTGGTTTAAAGAAACAACGCACAAGAAAATTCCTGTGCGCTGCAAAGATAGTGTTTTAAAAAAATGGAAACCTATTTTTCGTTTTTTCTTGCATCAATTCTGGCCTGTGCCACATTGAATGCCGCTTGATGCGTTGTAATATTATCGGCATCGGCTTTTTTCAAGATTTCAAGCGTGGTGTTGTATATATTTTCCGTCTTGCGCATTATTTCCTTTCGGTCATAATTTTCAAGTTCTGCGTAAACGTTTATTATTCCACCCGCGTTAATCAAAAAGTCAGGAGCGTAAACTATTCCCTTTTCGCGAAGCATCTTTCCGTGCTTTTGCTCTTCGGCAAGTTGGTTGTTTGCGGCACCTGCTATAATTTTTGTGTTCAACTGATTAATGGTGAAATCATTAATGGTAGCACCCAAGGCACAAGGCGCATAGATGTCCATTTCTTCCGCATAAATGTTGTCGCCTCCGTAGATATTCACGCTGTATTTATCGCGTACCTCCTCCAAGCGTTCTTGGTTAATGTCTGAAACATATACTTTCGCACCTTCATTGCTCAGGTTTTCCACCAGGGCTTCCCCCACGTTTCCGATTCCCTGCACATAAATAACCTTATCTTCCAGGATATCGCTTCCAAATTTATACTTTGCGGCAGCCTTCATTCCCATAAAAACACCATACGCGGTTATCGGGGAAGGATTGCCGGCGCCTCCTTTGGATTCTGAAATTCCGGTAACGTATGGCGTAACCGTGCGCACCAAGTCCATATCTGAAGTTGCCATTCCCACATCTTCGGCAGTAATATATTTTCCGCCAAGGGAGTGAACAAACTCGCCGAACTTCAGCATCAATTCCGGGGTTTTCTGTGTTTTCGCATCGCCTATCAAGACAGCCTTTCCGCCGCCCAAGTTTAGGCCAGTGATTGCACTCTTATAGGTCATTCCGCGCGACAGGCGCAAAACATCGTTCAGTGCTTCCCACTCGCTGGTATAGTTCCACATTCTGGTGCCGCCCAAGGCAGGTCCCAAAACCGTATTGTGGATACCAATTATTGCTTTTAAACCAGTATCTTTGTCGTTGCAAAAAACGATTTGCTCGTGATTGTCAAAGGACATTTGCCCGAAAACGGGGTCAACTTTATGAAGTTCGCTTGTTTTAATTACTTCAGTTACCATAGCTTTTAAATTATTTTAACCATCCTATAAAATGGCGGTGCAAAAGTAACTTATTGTTGTCAATTCCACAAAGCAATGGTCGTTAAATTAAGAATTTTTGAATAGTTAATACGTTACTAAGTTATTGGGTTATTTAAACTTGAACACATTAACAGCCCAGTAACCCAATAACTCAAAAGAGTACATGAAAGAATTAAAATATCTAAATAAATATTTTCTGAAATATAAAGGACGCCTGCTCTTGGGCGTTTTTATAACTATCATCGCTACCGTTTTTAAATTGGTCGTCCCTATGAAAGTGGGCGATTCCGTAACGGCGGTAAAGCAGTATATGAATGGTGAAATTACCGACATTGCCGTTGTAAAGCACGAACTGCTCATAAATATACTTCTACTTCTTGGCGCGGCCCTGCTCTCGGCATTTTTCACATTTATGATGCGGCAGACCTTTATTGTGGTTTCCCGCTACGTGGAATATGACCTTAAGAATGAAATTTTTAAACATTACGAAAAACTTTCCCTCGGCTTTTACAAACAAAACCGCACGGGCGATTTGATGAACCGCATAAGCGAGGACGTTTCCAAAGTACGAATGTACGTGGGCCCAGCGCTAATGTATAGCATTACTACCTTAACGCTTTTCGTGGTTGTAATCAGCTATATGTTTTACAAGGCTCCCATCTTAACTTTATATGCAATAGCGCCATTGCCTATTCTTTCACTTGCAATTTATAGGTTGAGTGTGCTTATCAATCAACGCACAACCATTGTACAGCAGTATCTTTCAAAACTCACCACCTTCACACAGGAAAGTTTTAGCGGGATTGCGGTAATAAAGGCCTACGGAATAGAGCCACGTACCAACGCCAATTTTGAAGAACTCGCCGAGGGCAGCAAAGTGAAGAACATAGACCTCGCAAAGGTGCAGGCTCTGTTTTTTCCTCTGATGATTTTACTTATCGGCATTAGCAATATACTCGTAATTTATATAGGCGGAACTCGTTATATAAACGGCCAGATTGCCGAATTTGGAACCATTGTTGAATTTTTGATATATGTGAATATGCTCACCTGGCCCGTTGCCGTGGTTGGCTGGGTTACTTCCATGGTGCAACAGGCAGAGGCTTCACAAAAACGAATCAACGAATTTTTGGAGACTGAACCTTCCATCGAAAATTTGGTGGCAGAAAATACTCCGATTGGGGGAAATATTGAATTCGACCATTTATCATTTACCTATCCAGACACAGGGATTACGGCGCTAAAGGATGTCTCCTTTACGGTAAAACCCGGTGAAACTTCGGCGATTGTTGGAAACACAGGTTCGGGAAAATCGACGATTTTGGAATTGATAGGAAGGCTTTACGATGTGGAGGAAGGGATGCTGAAAATAGACAATACGCCCATCCGTCAGTTAAATTTGGAGGATTTGCGCAATAGCATTGGCTACGTGCCCCAAGATGCTTTTCTTTTCAGCGATACGCTTCGCAACAACATTCGCTTTGGGAAAGAGGACGCTTCGGAAGAAGAGGTGATTGAAGCTGCCAAGAACGCCGCCGTGCATAAAAACATCATCGGCTTTGCCAAAGGGTACGACACCGTGTTGGGCGAGCGCGGCATTACCTTGAGCGGCGGCCAAAAACAACGCGTTTCCATTGCCCGCGCCATTATTAAAGACCCACAGATACTTCTTTTTGACGATTGCCTGTCAGCGGTTGATACGGAAACTGAAGAAGAAATACTCCAAAACCTCCATAAAATTTCAGAAAACAAAACCACGATTATCGTGAGCCACCGTATATCTTCGGTAAAAAATGCCGATAAAATAATTGTGCTGGAAGACGGAAAAATCATACAGCAGGGCACGCACAATAAATTGGTGAACAGCGAAGGCTACTACAAGGAACTTTACGCAAAACAACTTTTGGAAAAAGAAATGTAAATTTTACTTTGGCTGGTTTGGATTTTTTTTGGATTTTTGGCAAAACGTTAGCAAAAAACAGAAATTATGAGTGACCACTATACGATGGAGCAAGAAGAGATTTTTTCAAAAGTAATGCGCGCGGGAAGACGCACCTATTTTTTTGACGTAAGGTCCACAAAGGCAGGCGATTTCTACCTTACCATTACCGAAAGCAAAAAATTTACAAATGATGATGGTTCCTACCATTACAAAAAGCACAAAATTTATCTTTACAAAGAGGATTTCAGCGAGTTTAAGGACAACCTTGAGGAAATGATAAATTACGTAATCGACGAAAAAGGTGAAGAGGTTATAAGCGAGCGTCACCAAAAAGATTATAAAAAAGAAACCGATGACGTTGCGGCCAATGCTGAAAAGGCTTCAGAAAACGGGCAACCGGACACCAGCAACTTTACCGATATTGAATTTGACGATATATAAGTTTCAAACTTTTAAAAATAGAACCGGCACGGTCAAAAACCGCTGCCGGTTTTTTATTTCAGAAGCTCAAATACTTTGCTTATTTTTCAGGAATAAAACTTTTTCCCAGCTACTTTTATGGTAAACAAGCTGTACCAACCCTACAAACCAAATCTGGATTTTTCGGGGCTGGACCATATTGTGATTGGAAGCGGAATGGGCGGGCTCACCGTTGCAACCTGGCTTGCAAAGGCCGGAAAAAAAGTGGCAATTTTTGAACGCCACTACGTCCCCGGCGGTTTCACACACAGCTTTAAACGCAAGGATGGCTTTCAGTGGGATGTTGGCGTGCATTACGTGGGCAATATGGCAGAAGGGTCTTCATTACGCGGTTTTTTCGACTTTTTGACGGATGGAAATTTGCAGTGGGAAACGATGGGCGAAGTGTACGATGTGGCAAATATTGATGGCACGGAATATCTTTTTAAAGCCGGAAAGGAAAATTTCAGAAAACAATTTCTCGCCTATTTTCCCAAAGAGGAAATGGCAATTGACAGCTATCTTTCCCTGATTGAAAAAACAAACAAGCGCGGCGGTGCCTTCTTCTTCGAAAAAATTTTTGAGCCGTGGTTCAGTAAATCGGTCGGTTGGATTTTCAGAAAACGATATGCCAGATTTTCCCAAAAAACCACTTGGGAGGTTTTGAACGAACTCACCAAAAACGAGCGGTTGATTGCCGTACTCTGCGCCCAATGTGGCAATTACGGACTGTCGCCAAAAAATAGCAGTTTTGCGGCACATGCGATGGTGATTGGACATTTTTTGGAAGGCGGCTACTACCCTATCGGCGGCGCCGACCAAATTTGTGAAAAAACTTTGGAAGTCTTTACAGCGCACGGCGGCAAAATTTTTATAAACGCCGATGTCACCAAAATCGTTACCGAAAACCATAAGGTAAAAGGAATCGAGCTTGGCGAAAAATTTATTCCCTGCCAAAGCGTGATAAGCAATGTGGGCGTAAACAACACCTTCAATCATTTGCTTTCTGAAACTGACAGAAATGTTTGCAATTTCAATCTAAAAAATGTGCAACCTGCCAGCGCCCACATCTGTTTATATCTTGGGCTGAACAAATCAAGCGAGGCCCTCAACCTTCCGAAACACAATCTTTGGTATTACAAACACGACGGCATTGACGCAATTTTTGACAAAGCTACTTTGGAAAATGCGCCGGAAAATTTTGCATACATCTCCTTTCCTTCCGCAAAAGACCCCAATTGGGAAACCCAAAATCCGGGGACGGCGACAATCCAAGCAATTTCCGTGGGAAATATGGATTGGTTTGAAGATTATAAAGATTCAAACTGGATGAAACGCGGCGAGGAATACCTTCAACTAAAAAAGAATTTTGAAACCGAAATGCTTAAGGTGCTCTACAAGTTTTTTCCACAGATTGAAGGAACCATTGTGGCTTCCGAAGTTTCAACCCCGCTTTCCACCGAAAATTTCACCAATTATAAAAGTGGCGAAATTTACGGTTTGGCACATTCGCCAGAACGATTTGCGCTTCCATTTTTAAGACCGAAAACTAAAATAAAAGGCCTTTTCTTAGCAGGCCAGGATATTACCTTAGTTGGTGTGGCGGGCGCGATGCTTTCCGGTTTGTTGTGCGCAACCGCCATTTTGAAGTTTGGTTCGTGGAAAATTTTTCGGGAAATTAAAAGCAGGCAATAATCAATTAGTTTTTAATTACTTTTAGCCCAAAATTTCAGCCTATGGAACGCTTAAAAATTGGTCTGGCTATTCTGGCAATTGCTTTCTCCGCATCTTTTGGTTTTTCCCAAGAAGACACTACCTCGGTAAAAGCGGATTCTCTGAATATCGTGCTATTGGAAAACTATAACAAACGCTTGGCTGAGATAGAACGCCAGCGAGTAGCCGATTCCATCAAAAAAAGTGAGCTTGAGGCCGAACTGAGTGCCCTAAAAACCACGGACAACCTTAAAAAAGAAGAGTTGCAGGCACAGCTTATTGCCCTGAATGAAAAGGAAATAAGACGGCTTGAAGACAAAAAGATAAAAATTGACTCTTTAAAAAAGGTTACCAAAGGCTTTCCGGTTTTTGGATTTTTCAACGATACCCTATTCGTGCTTTACTCAAAATTGGGCAGTTTTTCACCCAAGGACCGGGCAGAAGCTATAAACAGGCGTATAGACAAGCTTACCGATAATCTCAATTTTGATGAAACGTCCCTTGAAATCCAAAAGTCTGAAAACGAGTTGGATATCGTTTTTGGCGATCAAACCATAATGACGCTTATTGAGAACGATGCCTTGTGGAACGACACCACAAAAGAGGCCCTGGCCAAAGAATACAAGGATAAAATAAGTGCGGCCGTTTTAAAATATAAGGATGAAACCAACTTTTTCAACCTTGCTAAAAAAATAGGGCTGGCAATTTTGGTATTGCTGATTATTGCCGCTCTGGTCAAGTATATTTCAAAGTTTTTTGCTTGGACGGCAATAAAAATTGAACTGCAGGAAGACAAAAGAATCAAAGGAGTGCAAATAAAAAATTACACCCTGTTTGATGCCAAAAGACAGATAAACGCTCTCTTAATACTGAACCGAATTCTGAAATGGATTGTCATAATTACGGCTATATACATTGCGCTTCCCATTCTATTTGGCATATTTCCTTGGACCGAGCATTTTGCCGGCACCCTTATCGGTTACATTCTCAATCCGGTAAAAGGCATATTGACGTCGTTTTGGAATTACCTGCCCAATCTTATTACGATAATTGTAATTGTCTTGGTTTTCAGATATATTCAACGGGGAATACGTTTCTTAAAGGACGAAATAGCCCGCGGCAATCTTCAAATCAACGGTTTTTATCCCGATTGGGCGGAACCTACCTATCAAATAGTACGAATTCTGCTGATTGCCTTTATGTTCGTTGTTTTATTCCCCTATTTACCCGGAAGTGATTCTCCCGTATTTCAAGGGGTTTCCGTGTTTTTGGGTTTTCTGTTTACCTTCGGCTCGGCAGGTTCATTGTCCAACATTATCGCTGGCTTGATTTTGACCTATATGCGTCTTTTTACAATTGGCGACAGGGTGAAAATTGGCGATGTATCGGGCGACGTGATTGAGAAATCAGTTCTGGTAACTCGTATTAGAACTCCTTTCAACGAAATTATCTCCATTCCAAATTCCACTGTTATGAACAGCCATACCATAAACTACAGCAGTGACGCACAGGAAAAAGGGCTAATAATACATAGCACGGTTACCATTGGTTACGACGTTCCGTGGCAGGATGTACATACCGCTTTAATAGATGCTGCCCTACGGACCGAGCTTGTTTTAAAGGAACCCTCCCCTTTTGTTTTTCAGACCAGTCTGGATGATTTTTATGTAGCCTATGAAATTCACGCCCACGTACGCGAAGCAAATAGACAGGGTCTTATTTATTCGGTACTCCATCAAAATATTCAGGATGTTTTTAACGAGCGTGGTATTGAGATTATGTCTCCGCATTATCGTGCCGCACGCGATGGCAATGAGACCACCATTCCCTCAAGCTATAGACCGAAGGATTATAAAGCGCCCAGTTTTAATGTGAAGACAAAAAAAACAGACGGAGCGTAACTACTTTCTTCCACTGAACAATAGAAAGGCTCGTCTATTTTGAAAACCGTATATTTGCCGCCTTTAAAAAAAACCAAATGCTTGCAAAATACCTTTTATCCTTCACACAAAACCCAAAAAACGATATACTTTCTGGCCTTACCGTAGCCTTGGCTTTGGTGCCCGAGGCTGTTGCCTTTGCCTTTGTTGCGGGCATTGACCCCTTAGTAGGGCTTTACGGCGCCTTTATTATGGGAATAGTAACCGCCCTCTTCGGGGGTCGTCCGGGAATGATTTCCGGAGCCACGGGCGCAATGGCGGTAGTGATGGTCCATTTAATCCAAAAAGGAAACGAAGTAGGCCTATCCTTGGCTGAACCCGTGGAATACTTAGGCTTGCAGTGGCTTTTTATCACGCTTCTTTTTGTGGGCGCCATTCAAATTATGGCCGGGGTTTTTAGATTGGGAAAATTTGTTCGGCTCATTCCACATCCTGTAATGATGGGGTTTGTAAACGGATTGGCAATTGTAATTTTTCTTTCGCAATTAGGGCTATTTAAGGAAAGCCGTGGCACCGTGCCACAATGGCTTACAGGACCGGATTTGTGGGTGATGCTGGCATTGGTCGGGCTAACGATGGGCATTATGTTCGGCTTGCCGAAACTTACCAAAAAACTTCCGGCCGCCTTAATCGCCATTATTATCGTGGCGTGTATAACCATCTTCGGAAATCTTGACGTGAGCACCGTTGGCTCCTTTATTCGCGACGGCGGCGGAAGCGGTTTAAAAGGTTCCCTGCCCGTTTTCCAGACCCAGATTTTTACGTTTATCGATACCCTTACCGGCCATTGGGACTTGATACTTTCCACAGCATTTTTATTGGCAGCGGTTGGTTTGATTGAATCGTTGATGACGCTGAATTTAATTGATGAAATGACCGAAACCCGGGGCAGCGGCAATCGCGAGTGTGTGGCCCAAGGCGGGGCGAACATACTAAACGGACTTTTCGGTGGGATGGGCGGTTGTGCCATGATTGGGCAATCCATTATCAACGTGAGCTCTGGCGGTCGCGGAAGGCTTTCTGGAGCAACGGCGGCCATTGCACTGTTGTGTTTCGTGCTTTTTGGAGCTCCATTAATTGAGCAAATCCCAATCGCTGCTTTGGTGGGCGTCATGTTTATGGTGGTAATTGGCACTTTTGCGTGGAGCAGTTTTCGTATTTTGCATAAAATTCCCCTTTCCGATGCCATCGTTTTGATTACCGTTTCTGCAGTAACCGTTTGGCAGGATTTGGCAATAGCCGTATTTGTAGGCGTAATTATGAGCGCGCTGGTTTTTGCTTGGAAAAGCGCCACAAGAATTCGCGCCCGAAAGCGTATTAAAGAGGACGGCACAAAGGTGTACGAAATCTGGGGTCCTTTATTCTTTGGATCCACTACAGCTTTCAATAGTAAATTTGATGTATCCGGCGACCCCGATTCCATTGAAGTTGACTTTATAGAATCCAAAATCTCGGACCACTCGGGAGTGGAAGCTGTCCGCAACATTGCCAATAAATATCTCGATAGCGGAAAGCAAATCAAGTTGACGCATCTCAGTCCAGATTGCAAGGCTTTACTATTAAAGTGGAATCCTGAATTTGATACCATTATTGAAGATTCCATCGAGGATCCAAGGTATTATGTGGTGACGGATACTTTGGATGCGGAAGTATAATTTGCGGTTGGTTCCTGCATTTTAGCATAAATTTATAAATGCCTTTTTAAGGTTCTTTATAAATTTATAAGAAAATACGATGCTGAAATTTCTACGTTTCGGGATTTTACTGCTGTGTGTCTTTTTCTTTAGCGCCTGCAATTTCCCTAAAGACCCAAAAAATTCATACGAAAAGGCAAAAAAATCTTTCTTGCGCGTTGGCGTGGTTTCAAAAACAGATTCCATCCAAACTTCCTTTGAAAAGAATCTCATACAGAATTTTGCCGAGCAGGAAAATATGCAGACCCAATTCATAACAGACAATGAAACGGAACTCGTAAAAAAACTCGAAAAGTATCAACTGGATGTCGTTTTGGGCGGTTTCAAAAAAAAATCCAATTGGAAAAGCAAGGTGGGAATGACCAAACCCTACGATTCCATCCACGTTTTTTTTATTCCCCGTGGTGAAAATCGGCTGTTATTTCATCTTGAAAATTTCATCCACAAACATAAAAAGCAATGAGAGTAGAATCTTTTGAACTTCCCGACAATTTAAAGGAGAAGCTAAATAAAGCCAAAAAACTGGAGTGGATTACTCTAGTTTATTTGGCAACGGTAGTTATACTTATGTATTTGGTAATGGGCTCTTCGCAAGCCATGAAAACCGCGTGGCTGGAGGATGCACTGAGTATGATTCCGGCTATCTCGTTTTTGATTGCTTCCCGCATATACAATAGAAAACCCACAAAAAAATATCAATATGGGTTTCATCGTGTATTTAGTATCGCTTTTTTGACGGGGAGCGTCGCCCTTTTTGGAATGGGTCTTTTTCTTTTGGTAGATTCGACAATTACCCTGATTAAAGCTGAACATCCCACCATTGGCAGCATGATGTTATTCGGCAAGCAGATTTGGATGGGTTGGATTATGATAGCAGTACTAGTCTATAGCTCCCTTCCCGCAATGTATTTGGGATACAAAAAGTTGCCTTTGGCAAAGAAACTCCACAACAAAATTCTATTTACGGATGCCAATGCACAGAAAGCCGATTATATGACCGGCTTTGCGGCAATGGCCGGTATTCTTGGCCTTGGTATGGGTTGGTGGTGGGCAGATGCCAGCGCAGCCCTGTTCATTTCCTTCTCCGTTTTAAAGGATGGTTATACCAATTTAAAGGATGCCGTAGGAGATTTGATGGACCGAAAACCGTTGCATATTAAAGACGACAAACCCGATGAATTGGTAGATAAGGTAGAAAACTCCATAAAATCGTGGGATTGGGTTAAAGATGCCAAAGTGCGTTTCCGCGAGGAAGGGCAAGTATATTTTGGCGATGTGCAGCTTATTGTAAAACCCGGAACCAACGTTTCCAAAGCCATTGAGGAAGGGTTGGAAAAACTATATGAGTTCCATTGGAAAATTTATGATGTAACCATGATGCCCGTGGAGCAAATTAAGGACTATTCAGAAAAAGATTCCTGAGTTCCGACGAAATATTGAATTCCTCTTTTTGAAATTTTTACTGTCTCGAAAAATGAAAGTCCATCTTTTTCGGCTGACCGTTCACAGTGCCTTCAATCCACGCATGTAGTGAATCTTTCGCAGGATTTGTATAAACTATTCTTTCTGGGAAATCGTGGTTCTTATTTTCAAAAATAACCTGTCCGTTTTCTTGGGAAACCATTTTAAAACTCACCGGCTTCGCACCATTTTCCGATGCTGAGGCTACAGTCAATATCACGTCCCCGCCTTTTTTCTCAAGCGCCATGGTTTCTGCAAAAACTATTTCCTTTTTATTCATCTCCACAAAACTATAGGCGGTAAAGGTACTGTCGTTTTCCTGCGACCAGGTTTCTTGGGAATATTCCTTCCCGTTCTGGTTTACCCAAGTTCCCAAAAGCCACTGCAATTGTTCAATTTGCTCAAACTTACCGGAAGTAATTTCAGTTTTGGATTTTTCTTCGGAATTGTTTTTACAGGAATTTAAAAATAATTGAAGGGCTAAAAATAAAAGGAGTTTCTTCATAATTGACAGCTTTGTTTTGGCGAAGGTATCACAAAAAACAATTAATCATAGAATTCTTAGACCATTCCGTACTTCTTTTCCGGGCTGCAAGAGCGTTACATCTTTACCCTCCACAGCGCCCAAAACGAGGCATTCGCTCATAAAGTTGGCTATCTGTTTCTTCGGAAAATTTACAACTGCAACCACCTGCTTTCCAATCAATTCCTCTTTTTTGTAAAGTGAAGTAAGCTGGGCAGAAGTTTTCCGCTGGCCTATTTCACTTCCAAAATCTATTAAAAGTTGGTAGGAAGGGTTTCGGGCCTCGGGAAAATCATGGGCTTCAATCACGGTTCCCACGCGCATTTCAACCTTTTCAAAATCAGACCAAGACAAATTATTCGTCATGATGCAACTTTAACTTCTGAATCATTTCTGGTGAAACTTCACCTTGGTCAGCGCCATAGGCATCAACCAATAAGCCTTTAATGCCATCGTTTGTTTCTATTAAGTAAAGAATGGTGTTGTCGCCGGGATTGGTCATTCCTTCAAAACGATAGAATTTTACCACGTCCAATTCGCCGGCTTTCCATTGCTTTTTAAGGTTTTTGGATTCTATGCCTTCGCCCACTAGATTAAAATCTTCTGTAAAACCGTGCTTTTGCAAATCTTCAATGGCCACGGATAGTGATGAATATGAGTTTTTCATAATTGTTGGTTTAGATTTTAAAGTTAAAGGAGATAATTTGCAACCGCAAAGTTTTATAGTTTCTTTAGGAAAATCAGTACGCAGTAAG
The DNA here is from genome assembly GCF_000952855.1 of Aequorivita vladivostokensis. Taxonomy (GTDB): domain Bacteria; phylum Bacteroidota; class Bacteroidia; order Flavobacteriales; family Flavobacteriaceae; genus Aequorivita; species Aequorivita vladivostokensis. The sequence goes on from NZ_JSVU01000010.1 coordinate 61,064, forward strand.
TCCGTAGGCTCGCGATTTATCGCGCGCCCATATTATTATTCAAAATAAAAAAAACTTTGCGCCTTTGCGCCTTTGCGAGAGAATTCACAAAATCGTAACTTTAAAAATATTTTCACACCACTACAGAAAAGAAAAAATGGCCAGAACAGAATCCAAAATGCTTCCATTGGGAACCCAAGCCCCCGATTTTACATTGATTGACGCAGTAACCAACAATGCCGTTTCCTTAAAGGACGTGCGCGGCGAAAAGGGCACGGTAGTGATGTTTATCTGCAACCACTGCCCGTTTGTGAAACATGTAAATGACGAACTGGTGCGTATTTGCAACGATTACCGGGTAACCGGTTTTGGATTTGTAGGCATAAACAGCAACGATGTTATCAAATATCCCGAGGATTCCCCTGCCGAAATGTGGCGAACTGCGCGCAGGCACAATTATCCCTTTCAGTATTTATATGATGAAACCCAAGAGGTAGCAAAGGCTTACGATGCTGCCTGCACGCCCGATTTCTATCTTTTTGATGATGAACTGAAACTGGTTTACAGAGGCCAATTGGACAACAGCCGTCCCGGGAATGGTATTCCCGTAAACGGTAGAGACCTCCGGGAAGCACTGGATAATATCCTAAACAACAACCCGCAACGGAGGGACCAAAAACCGAGCATTGGGTGCAATATTAAGTGGAAGGAATAAATTCGGGATTCGTTAATTGGGGATCCGGGGTTCGAATTCACAAATCCCGAATCCCGAATCACTACTTCACGTCCATCAATTCCACATCAAAAATCAGAGTAGCACTTGGAGGAATAACCCCGCCAGCGCCGCGCTCGCCATAGGCAAGATGCGAAGGAATTACAAAACGGGCCTTATCGCCTACTTGCAATAATTGGATGCCTTCATCCCACCCAGCTATTACTTGCCCAACGCCCAGTTGAAAGTCGATGGGTTGTTTTCTTTTGTATGATGAATCAAACTCGGTTCCATCAGTTAAAGCGCCTTTGTAATGCACGGAAACTGTTTTTCCCTTTTCAGCTTTTTTACCGTTTCCTTTTTGGATTATTTTGTAAAGCAGACCGCTATCAGTCCTGTCAAAACCTTCTGAAACTTTTTTAAGCTCCGCTTCCTCTTTTGCTTTTTTTGCGGCAATTCGCTGTTCCCTTTCGCCCGTAAATTTTCTGAAAGCTTCCACGGCGTTCCAGTTTTTGGCTTCCTCGCCTACGCGGATGATTTCTACTTTTTGCATCGTATCGCCCTGCGCAATGCTATCCACAACATCCTGCCCTTCCACTACATTTCCAAAAACGGTGTGCTTGTTGTCCAACCACGGCGTAGCAACGTGCGTTATAAAAAACTGGCTGCCATTGCTCGCTGGCCCGGCGTTTGCCATGGAAAGCACGCCCGGAGTATCGTGGCGAAGGTCTTGATGGAACTCATCCTCAAAAGCGTAACCCGGCCCACCGGAACCTGTACCCTTTGGATCGCCGCCCTGAATCATAAAATCTGGGATTACACGGTGAAATTTCAAACCGTCGTAATAAGGCGTTCCCTGTGGTTTTGCTGAATTTTCCAAGTTTCCTTCAGCCAAAGCCACAAAGTTTCCCACCGTTCCCGGGGTTTTGTCGTGCGTAAGTTTTATAAGGATTTCTCCTTTTTCCGTCGTTATTTTTGCGTAGATTCCGTCTTGCATTTTTTCGTTTTTTAAATTGAAATGCAAAGGTACGGAAATACGATTTATGAAATTGGAAATAGGAAGTTGGAAGTTTTTGAAAGAGGGATTAGGTATGAGGGATTTGGGATTTGAGAAGTATATAGAAGGATTTTGGAAAGGGTAAATTTGTATATTTGGGAAATACACCATATAAAAATATTAAAACTTGGGTATAGCCAACTATATTAGCGGTATAAGCCCAATAGTGTTGGGGATATAAACAAGTTGCCAGTAATTATGAAGAACATCCTCGCAATAATATTTTCAACAATATTTTTGAGTTCTTACTCTCAAATTGATATTCCTCATACCAAAAGCGGAATTGAATTTGAAAAGCTGCTTGAGAAAAGAGACACGTTGCGAATAATAAAACATATCCGAAAATTTGACTCCGATTTCTCTTCGAATTGGAAATTGAACAAAATAGAAACAAAAGCAGAAATTGACCATTTTAAATTCGGCTATAACATTGAGTGGATTAAGAAAAAATCTGACACAATTATTTATCGAACTTATACTTTCGATATTGATGGGAACTATTATTATGGTTTCGAACAAAGAGAACTGAATGATAAAGTTATAAGTCGTGGCGGAATAGAAATAGAAAACGGGACTTTAAAATACATCAGACAATTTTATCCGGAGAGGAAGAAAAATATTTTATCAGTAGGAGCCTATGAATTTGAGTTATACAAAAAGGGTAAGTTAATATCAATTTACAGAACCCGATATTTAAATCATTTTCATATGCTTACCGAAGAAAAAAACAAAGACGAAGTAGAATTAATTTATGGAATTGATTTCCTAAACGTGAAAGAATAACTACTGGCAACAAAGAACCGAGCAAAAAAACAACTTAAGGAATACCCAAAGAAGGCATTCCATCCCTAATTCCTCATACCTCATCCCTATTTCAACACATTTGTAACAATTCCCCAACCCATTCGTCATACAAACAACCTCCCGTTAGCTATCGGGACCTAAAACAATTCCGTGGAAAACATTCTCACCATAAACAACCTCACCAAAAAATTTGGCGCGCTAACTGCCGTGGATAATCTTTCCTTTTCCATTGAAAAAGGCAACGTGTACGGCATCCTCGGCCCCAACGGTAGCGGCAAAAGCACTACCCTAGGCATCGTGCTGAATGTGGTAAACAAAACCAGTGGCAACTTTAAATGGTTTGATGGCAACATCGATACGCACAATGCCTTAAAAAAAGTGGGCGCCATCATTGAGCGCCCCAACTTTTACCCGTATATGACCGCCGTGCAAAACCTGCAATTGGTGTGTAAAATAAAGGAAGTTTCGGAAGAAAAGATTTCTGAAAAACTAAAGCTCGTAGGACTTTTGGATAGAATGGACAGCAAGTTCAGTACTTTTTCCCTGGGAATGAAACAACGTTTGGCAATCGCTTCGGCACTGCTAAACGACCCCGAAATACTGATTCTCGACGAACCCACAAACGGCTTGGACCCACAGGGTATCCACCAAATTCGGGAAATTATAAAAGTAATTGCTTCCCAGGGAACAACTATTTTGTTGGCTTCACATTTATTGGACGAGGTTGAAAAAGTTTGTACGCACGTGGTAATTCTTCGGAAAGGGGTAAGTCTCTATTCCGGCAGTGTGGACGGGATGAACGCCAGCCACGGTTTTTTAACCATGCAGAGCAATGATATGGAAGCGCTGCAAAAAGCTTTGGAAGGAAATACGGCCTTTGGAACCGTAAAACGCGAGGGCGATTTTATCATCGCTTACCTCAACAATCCAATGGACGCCTCGGAAGTGAACAAACTGCTTTTTGAAAAAGGCATCACGCTGAGCCATCTTGTGAAACGTAAGGAAAGCCTTGAAGAACAATTCCTTGAACTTACCAAACAAAACTAACCTCCCAATGCTACGATTATTAAATATAGAACTCCAAAAACTGCGCTATAACCGTTCGGCAAAGGTTATTTCCATTATTTATTTTGTGCTTATCACTTTCATCGCCTTGATTGCTTCCATCGAATTCAATTTTGGTGACTTCCACTTTCGGGTGGCGGACCAAGGAATTTTCAATTTTCCGTATATCTGGCATTTCAATACGTATGTGGCGGCAATTCTCAAATTGTTTTTAGCTATCGTGATTGTGTCCATGATGAGCAACGAGTACAGTTACCGTACCCTAAAACAGAATTTAATTGATGGGTTGAGCAAGAAAGAGTTTGTGCTTTCAAAGTTTTTAACGGTATTGCTTTTCGCCGTAATTTCCACCGTTTTTATTTTTTTGGTATCCCTTATCCTTGGGCTGGCTTTTTCGGATTACAATGAAATAGGCATCATTTTTAGCGATATGGAATACATTGCGGCCTATTTTATAAAGCTAGTAGCCTTTTTCTCCTTCTGTCTTTTTCTAGGTGTTTTGGTGAAACGTTCTGCCTTTGCGCTCGGGTTCTTAATTGTATGGCAGGTTATTGAATGGCTGCTGTATGGCTTGATGAAATGGCAATTTTTTAAAGACACCGAAATAGCCGATAACATTTCGCTATTCTTTCCGCTGAATGCCATGGCAAACCTCATCAAGGAACCGCTAAGCCGTTTGGGCGCGATTCAATCTGCCGCAAACCAATTGGGCGAAAATTTCAACAAAGATTATGGCGTAAGTTGGTTGAATGTACTCATTGTATTGGTGTGGACAGCCCTTTTTATCTACTGGTCCTATGCTATTTTGAAGAAGAGAGACTTGTAAAAAGTTGGTGGGCCGATAGGTTCGTGAGTGTAGTGGTGTAAAAGTTTATGGGGTTTATTACCTCCTTTTTGCTATATTTAGCAGACAATCCACAGAAACTCTTTTTTGAAATATATTTTTACCATAATCTGCTTATTCTTTTTCACTGAAGTTTTTTCACAGGAAATTTCGCTTTATCAGCAATTCAATGGGCGTTACGATTACACGGCCTTTGGGAACACATTAAACGTTGAGGAAAACGGCCAAGGCGGACAGTGCTTCATCCTCACAAGCAGCAGCGCCGATTTTCAACTACAGCCAAACCAGGAAGTGGTGGCAGCCTATCTATATTGGGCCGGTTCGGGGCCGGGCCATTTCGACGTTACTTTTAACCAAGTGCCCATTGCCGCGGAACGTACCTTTAACCTAACTTTTAACAGTGGAGGCCAAGATTATATCTACTTTGCGGCCTTTGCCGATGTTACCCAGCAGGTTCAAACCACGGGCAACGGCAACTATACGCTTTCCGATTTGGACCTTACCCTAGTGATTCCCGCATATTGCAGTCCGCCAGGTTCTGGTACCAACTTTGGGGGCTGGGCGGTTACGGTGATTTATGAAGACGCTTCCCTACCCAACAACCAAGTAAATGTTTTTGACGGCCTGGAGAGTGTTTCCAGCCAGAATCAGACTTTGGATATTACATTGGACAACCTCATGGTACTCGACACCCAAGGCGCAAAAGTTGGTTTTTTGGCTTGGGAAGGCGATAGTGGGATTTCGGTTAATGAAACCCTTCGCTTTAACGGCAATATCCTCAGCAATCTACCCCTGAATCCTCCCGACAACGCCTTTAACGGTACCAACAGTTTTACCGGTAGCGATGTGCTTTACAATATGGATATTGACGTGTATCCTATTTCAAATTTTATAAACCCGGGCGATACTTCGGCCAACATCCAACTTACCAGCGGCCAGGATTTTGTGATGGTTAACAATATTATTACCGTTTTAAACACGGAATTGCCCGATGCCACCATTTCCATAGACAATATTATCGGCGGTACCGAATGCGGCAATCGCGAACTAACGCTGGATTACACGGTTTACAACCTCAACAGCACCGACGTGCTTCCGGCAGGAACGCCCATCGCTTTTTATGCAGATGAAACGCTGGTGGCCCAAAGTGCAACCGTGGCCGTAATTCCCATTGACGGACAGGAAAACGGAAGCATTACGTTCACGGTTCCCAACAGTATTGAAGCTGATTTTATTCTGAAAGCGGTAGTGGACGATACCGGCAACGGCACTGGAATTGTCAATGAAACCAACGAAGACAATAACGAAGACGAAGCGCCTATTCATTTATTGTTAAACCCTGTAATCACGGGACTGCGCAATCTGGAAACCTGCGATGTTTTTGGTGAGGAGTATTTCGATTTAACCGAAGCCACTTCACAAATAGACCCTATTTATGAATTGAGTTTTCACCTTTCGGAAGCGGATGCACAGAATAATGTAAACCCAATCGCCAACCCAGAAAATTTTCAGAACACCGAAAATCCGCAGACCATTTACATCCGGGTTTCCAATCCAGACTGTTTTTTGATTGATAGTTTTACGGTGGAAGTACTCCCCTGCCCGCTGCCCGACGCTACTATTGCCATTCCGGAAGTGTCCGCTTGCCGCGATAGGGCATTATTGCTTCCGTTTACCGTTTATAATTTGGAGGCCACGGGGCCTTTGCCGGCCAATACTTCGGTGGCGTTTTATGCGGAAGGTGTGTTGCTCGCACTTTCCCAAACACAGCAGGAAATCCCCATTGACGGCAGTGAAAATGGCGAAGTGGAATTGCTGCTTCCCGATAATTTACCAAACACATTTTCAATCACCGCTGTGGTGGACGATGACGGCAACGGCAATGGTGCAGTTGAAGAACTTAGGGAAGATAATAACAGTTTTACGCAAACCATTTCTTTTGAAAGCATCCCGCCAATCCCCAGTTTGCCGGATTTATTGGAGTGCGACACGGGTTTTGACACGGCGATTTTCGACTTGACCCAACAGGATGAATTGATTAGGACGGGACCCGATGATGTGGTTCAGTATTTCACATCGCTTGAAAATGCTTCGGAAAACAGCAATCCCATCAGTAACCCAACGGAATACCAAAACGGCTCGGATCCACAGACAATTTATGTACGGCTGGAAAACGAAATCTGTTTTGCCACAGCTGCCTTTTTATTGACTACTGAAAATTGCGCGCCTTTTATCCCCCAAGGCTTTTCGCCCAATGGCGATGGCATTAATGATGTTTTTGAGATAAGCAATCTATTGAACATATACGAAAACTTTGAGTTGAATATTTACTCCCGCGAAGGCAATTTAATCCACACCGCCCACAACGCCGATGGTTTTTGGGATGGGGTGGCCACGGAAGGATTACTGTTTACCGGAAGCGTCGTTCCCGTGGGTACGTATTATTACGTTTTGGTTTTGAACGACCCCAAATATCCCGAGGCTTTTATTGGCTGGGTTTATGTGAATTATTAAAAAAGAAAGAGCGCTCGCGCGCCCTTTCCCCAAAAAAACCAAACCACCTCACAAATTTGTAGTTTAGAATTATTTACTGCTTTTTACCAAGCGGATAAACTCGGCACGGTAGCCGTCTTTATCAGTTCCTTTGCCCGCTTCAGCCAAAGCGATTACGTCTGCCTTCTTTTTGGTGTTAATAAACTCCGAATTTCGAAGCTGCATCCCGAAGAGCGCCACCGCAGCTGAAAATTTTAAATCTTCCGAAGCACTTTCTATAGCGCTGTTTTCATCTTTCACAGTTTTTACAATCAGCTTGCTTACATCGCCATCAGGTTCTTTGTAGCGGAATTTCACCGTTAGCATTTCATCTGTATAATTTCCTGTAATCTGTTTTGTGTATTTCAAATTATCGATATCTTTCAAATACTTACTTTTTATTCCAACTGGGATTATTTCATATAAAGCTGTCACAGTGTGGCCGCTTCCCAATTCGCCTGCATCTTTGGTATCGTCTTTAAAATCCTCATCGTTCAGCAAACGGTTTTCGTAGCCAATTAAACGGTAAGCCTGTACTTTTGCAGGGTTGAATTCCACCTGAATTTTCACATCTTTTGCAATTGTGTAAAGCGTGCCGAAAAACTCTGTACCCAGCACTTTCTGCGCTTCTTGCATCGTATCGATATAAGCGTGATTTCCATTGCCTTTGTCAGCTAGGGTTTCCAGTTTGCTGTCTTTGTAATTCCCCATTCCGAAACCTAAACAGGTTAGGAATACGCCGCTTTTGCGCTTTTCTTCAATTAAATTTTCCATGGAACGGTCGCTGGAATTGCCAACATTAAAATCGCCATCTGTTGCAAGAATTACGCGATTGTTACCTCCTTTGCTGAAATTTTCTGTTGCAATTTTATAAGCCAATTCAATGCCAGCCCCGCCAGCCGTAGAACCGCCTGCACTCAGATTGTCAATAGCTTGGCGAATGATAGCCTTCTCCGCTCCCGAAGTTGGTGGCAGCACCAAGCCCGCTGCGCCGGCATAGACCACGATGGCCACTTTGTCCTTTTCGCGCAATTTGTCCACCAAAACATTCAGTGCCGATTTTAGCAAAGTCAATTTGTTTGGCGAATCCATCGAGCCGGAAACATCCAATAGGAACACCAAGTTTGATGGCGGCACCTTTTCCCAAGAAATATCTTTTCCTTTTAAACCGATTCGGACCAACTTGGCATCGGCATTCCAAGGGGAATTAACCACATCTGCGGTAATCGAAAAAGGGTCATCGCCTTTGGGTTGTGGATAGTCATAGGCAAAATAGTTTACCATTTCCTCAATCTTTACAGCGTCTTCCGGCACTTTCTGCCCATTGTTGAGCATCCGGCGAATGTTGCTGTAGCCCGCTTTATCAACGTCTATTGAAAATGTGGAAAGCGGTGCGGTGGTAACGCTCTTAAAGATGTTTTCCTCGATTCGGCCGTAAGATTCGTTTTCGGAAACAAGGTTTGAATTGGAAGTAGTTCCGCGCATAACCACAGATGGAGCCTGCCCAACATTGCCATTTATCTGAACACCCTTGGCTTTGCCTTGAAGCATTTTATCAACTGACCTATTATTTTTTGAAGTAACGGAATACCCCAAGGATTTTTTCTCTCGGGTCGCGCCGTATCCAGTAACCACAACTTCTTCCAAAACCGCAGCGGCACTAAGGGATACGTTAATTTCCCCAGCCTTTTTAATCTTTACTTCCTTGGTGTCGAAACCCACATACGAATAAGTCAGAATCTGCCCAATCTGGGCCTCAATAGTATAGCGGCCATCAAAATCCGTCTGGGTGCCGGTGCTTGTTCCCTTAATTATTACGTTCGCTCCCGGCAACGGAAGCTGTGTGTCATCGGTTACCGTACCGCTGATGGTAACGGTCTGTGCGTTCAGTTGGAGCCCCAACAACGCTACTGCTAAAAATGTGAAAAGTGTCTTCATAATATGGTTTTTGTGTTAAACTTGAAGTAAAACTACCATACGCAATCGCACTATAAAATAAGGAATGAGCCAACTGGCTTTTTGGATGAGGGAAGTATCTTTTACGGACAATTGAAATGTAGAAAATGTAAAAAAACCAGTTTTTACAGAGTTGCGAAAAATTGTTATCGCTTTCGTCTTCGCAGCTTTTTGCTGTTTATTTTTTTCTGAAATGCCCTGCTGTGTTTCAGCATTAGGGCGTGCGTTTCTTCGTAACTTTTACCGTAAAGTTTCGCGTATTCGGCCGCCATTATTTTCACCATTGTTTTTGAAAGCCACAACCTGCGGAAGTTACGCATGCGCTTTTCAAAAGTCATTTCCTCAAAACGCATTCGGTTCAAATCAATTAAATAGAAATCGTAATTGTCGTTGCCGTTGTCCATTATCAAGGTATTTCCCGGGGAATGGTCTAAAAAATTTACGTCGTTTTCGTGCAACTTAAAAGTGAATTGGGTAAACTGCCTTAAAATTTCGTTACGCTTTTTAAATCGGGGATTATGTATCAATTCCCGAAAATCAAAATCGTAGTTAATCTGTTCGCTTACGTAGAAACTCTCCTTTAATCCGCCCGAAAAAAATTCCAAATACGCCACGGGAAAGGGCGTTTTTATTCCAAAGCCAATTAATTTTGTAGCGTATTCAAAAGAGCGCCGGGCCTTGCTTTTCCGCAGATATTGATACACGAGCGACTGAAAGGCGTTGGGAGTTTTAAACTTTTTTATATTTAGGGAACGGCCTTCGAGCTGCACGGTTTTAATAATATTGCGTTCGCCCTTGGTCACGTATTCACCTGTTTTGAAAAAATTATGGAGCACATCGCTTAGCTTTGCGGCCATTTGGGAATAATCTGGGTGAATAACAAAATTTTCCTGCATTTTGAAAGAAGATAAAACCAAAAAAGGTATTTTGCGAAGGTAATCTATATGAAGAAAATTCTCGTTATACAAAACAAAAGAATTGGCGATGTACTAATTAGTTCCGTCATTGCCAACAATATAAAAAAAGTCTTCCCGCAAAGTGAAGTGACTTATTTTGTCTATGATTATACCACGGGGGTTTTGGAGAACAACCCTAATATTGCCAAGATTATTTCAGTAAAGGAAAAGGAACTCAAAAAATTTCCGAAACTTTTACAGACTATTGCGAAGATTAGAAAGGAGAAATACGATATTATTTTCGACCCGTATTCCAAGTTCCAAAGTAGAATGATTTGCTTATTTTCTGGCGCGGAATACAGAATTGGACTAAAACGGGCGCACAAAGAATTGAAACTTCCATTCTACACCCACCCAATCAGTTTTTTGGAACATCGCTCCAAAAACTGCGGCAAGGCAATTGAAGATAGAATTAATATGATTGCTTCGGTTTTCGACTTAAAAGAACCTGAGTACGCTCCAAAAATATTTCTTACGGAAGCTGAAAAAAATTACGACAGGATTGATTCCCTTCAAAAACCGATTATTATGTTGGGCATTTTGGGCAGTACGCCCCAAAAATCGATGCCTTACGAATATATGGTTGAAATAATTGACTTTATCACTTCAAATTACAATGGCACCATTCTCTTTAACTATGCTCCCCATCAAAAAGACGAAGCGCTGAAGGTTTACGAAATGTGCCAAAATAAAGACCAAATAAACCTCGATATTTACGAAGACTCCATCCGTGGGTTCATCAAACTGATGAACCAATGCGACCTGTTGGTTTCCAACGAAGGCGGCAGTGTTCATATTACCAAGGCGCTCAAAAAACCTACCTTCACTATCTATTCGCCTTATGTAAACAAAGAGCATTGGTGCAGTTTTGAGGATGGCGACCATCACGATTCAATTCATTTATTGGAAGAAAAGCCCGATCTTTTCAGCAGTTTTACTTTAGAGGAACGAAGGCGAATTGAGCAAGACCCACATTCACTTTACAAACAATTGACCCCCGAAATGATTTTTGAAAAATTAAAGCCGTTTTTGGCGCATCATCTTAACAACCACGGCACTTGAATTTACTGGACAAATTTCATAACTGGCGAAGAAAGCAACGATGGAACCGACAATATAAAAAAGGACGGTGGCAAAGCCTGCGTAGCGAAAAGGAAGCATTGCGCTACCAAAAAATCATTGAATATATAAACCGTTTTTCACCTAAAAGCCCGAGTATTTTAGATATTGGTTGTGGCGATGGTTTGCTTACGGAACGAATGAGTCCCGAAGATTACTCCTATTTTTTAGGATTGGATTTTTCAAAGGAATCCATAAAAATTGCAAGTGAAAAGAATTTGCCTAAAGCCGAATTTCTCGCTGCCGATGCCGTAAAATTTCAACCGCAACAGGATTTTGATGTAATCGTTTTCAATGAAGCATTTTACTACATTCACGAAACCGAAAAGCAAAATGTACTTGACCGGATGTTGTCAAAACTAACTGACGGGGGAATTATTATAACCTCCATTTATCGCGAAGGCCACGGTTGCTGGGAATATTTTAAAGAAGATAAAAGGCTAAAGGAACTTGATTTTACAACGGTTAAAACCGATGAAGAACTTCGTTATTGGAAAATTGGAGTTTACAAAAAGAATTAAACAGTTTTAATTTTCAACCGTCGTTTCCTTTGAAACGATGCCGTAATCCGTCCAAACCCGCTTTTCCTTTTTCGTCACCCTTCGGATGGCCTTATTTTTTATAAACATTTCCTTTCGCACATACCCGCGCTCGTGGTCCAAATGCAATGTAACCGTGCTATAGCGAATCTGTAAGGGCTTGATGCCGTAATTCATAAGCCGCTCCCCCATTTCACGGTCCTCGCCGCCGTACTGCATGCGCTCATCAAATCCGTTTACCGCCAAAATATCCTTTTTCCAGCCAGAGGCGTTGTTGCCGTCCCAGGTAGCACTGGTGGGCGTAAAGGTGTTTAAAATATCTTCCTTTAGACCATAGGATGTTAGTTTGTTCAGTTTAAAAGTCTTTTTTAGGCCGTGCTTTAAAAGCCATTTCGCGTTAAAACAGCGCTGTGTTACAATATCGTCCTTGGTAATCTGCTTCGAAATTTTCATCGAAAGCTTGAAATATCCAGCCGACAGAAAACAGCCCGGACGGCTCAGGCCCAAATGGGTTGAGACCAAATCGTTCCTCGGAATACAGTCGCCATCGGTAAAAATTAAATAATCACCTTTAGCAACTTTTATGGCTTTGTTCAAGATTTTAGTCTTTTGAAAACCGTGGTCTTCCTGCCAAACGTGGGTGATTTTCAGAGAAGAGTTTACTATAAAGGAATCGATTAATTTTTTTGTTTCTTCAGTAGAACCATCATCGGCGATTATAATTTCAAAATTCTTTTCCAGCTGTTGTTCAAAGCCCCACAACGCTTTTTTAAGCCATTCCGGCTGGTTGTAGGTGCTGACGATTACCGAAACAAAGGGACCAATATTGTCATCCTTTACAATTCCAAAAGGCGTCCATTTCTTCCTTTTATCGCGCGTTTGCTTGCGGATGGCAAGATTTTTATTGATGGAATCCTGGTTCTTGTAGCCACGTGGATGGTCCAAATGGAGCACTACCGCATTGTACCGAATCTGTTTACTTTTCAGGCCGTAATTAATCAACCGTTCGCCCAGTTCGCGGTCCTGCCCGCCGTACTGCATGCGTTCGTCAAACCCGTTTACTGCAATGATATCCTTTTTCCACCCCGAAGCGTTATGGCCGTTCCAACTGGCATTGGTGGGTGTAAACCTATTGAGGAGGTACGCCTTGAAGGGCCCAGAATACAGCTTGTTGTTCTTAAAGGAAGATTGCAGTCCGTGCTTTTTCAACCAAGAAACATCAAAGCATTTTTCAGAATAAATATCCTCCTTCGTTATGCTTTTTGAAATATCCAAGGGCAACATAAAATAGCCGCCAGAGAGGAAATAACCCTCTTCCCGAAATTTAACGTGCTGCTCCACAAAATCCTTTCTCGGAATGCAGTCGCCATCGCTCATGATAATGTATTCTGTGCTGCACTGCAAAATTGCCTTATTGAGAATCTGCGATTTCTGAAAACCTTTATCTTCGTGCCACACGTGGATGATGGGATAAAAGACTTCGGCCTCCATTCTTTTTAGCAGCTGCCGTGTTTCGTCATTAGAGCCATCATCCGCAATTACAACCTCGAACTGTCTGTACGTCTGATTGTTATAACCATAGAGTACCTTTTCCAGCCATTCGCGGGAATTGTAGGTACTGATAATTACGGAAGTATCAATTGCAGTCATAGTCTGGCAAAGATAAAGCTATTTCCTGCGTAAATAAAAAGCAGCTTGGTCGCCTCTCCCCTCTTTATTGAGTTGTTTGGCCTTTTCATCGTATTTAAAATTTTCAACTTTTCTTTGCAATGATTTTGATAAGCCTTTATCTTTTGGTGCGGAAAGCGGAATATCCTTTATATATTTTTCACTGCCGGTAAACTGGAAGTGCGTGGAATCGTATTCAATTTTATACAATTCAAAATTGGTCTTGTCGGCCAGCAGTTGCATACTTTTTTTTGAATGCAGAAAAAAGTGCCGTGGCGCGTCCAATTGTACCCAGTTAACTCCGTAATGCTCCCAGGCATACGAAGAAACCGTCGGGATACGAATGATGCAAACCCCATCCACGGCAAGAAGTTCGTGCACTTTCTGAAGGTTTTCCAAAGGGTCGGGCAAATGTTCAAAGGCGTGGTGATAGGTGATAATATCGTAACTACCATCCATGTCGTAAACACTGCTTTTCTTTATGGTGAGCCCGTTTTCATATTTAATTGTTTCCTTTAAATAGGGGTCGCAGCCCATTACATTCTTAAAACCCACTTCGGCCAAGGGGTACAGGAAATTTCTACCATTGCCACAACCAACATCAAGAATGCGGGTTTCCTTATTTACGTTTAATCCTATAAAGATGGCGTATTCCTTTTTCCCTAAAATTTTCCCCAAGGTATTTTGGTAAACAGGTCCGCCAAGAACCGCAGCTTCGTATTGTTTCTTTTTAATCGCGCCTTTTGTTCCAGTAAATTTCTTGCCGTCATAAGTGTCAAAACTGTAATAATCGCCGGGATAATACTTGCCCATATCCGCTGGAAATTCCGCAATCTGCAAGCAACCACAACTGGAACATTGAAAATATTCAAAAGTTTCGCGCAAGCCGTACATCATTTCTTTGGCTGTAAAAGTTTCGTTTTCTTCGGAATTGCCACAAATTCTGCAAGTGTTTCCCATAAATTGAAAATTGCTTTAAGCTCCAAAGATAAAGTTATTTACTAAGTTGCCTCAGAAATTGAAAAGTTGTAATTTAGATAAAAATACAGAATGATGATTACTAAAAGTTTTCTGCAAAAACATATCGATAATTTTCCCGATGAATTTACTATTGAGGAGTTGATTGAACGCTTCATATTTATAGACAAGCTTGAAAAACGAATTGAAAAATCTAATCGAAACGACACAATTAGTGAAGAAGAATTAGAAAACGAAATGCAGCAATGGTTCAAATAAAATGGCTTCGTGATGCTAGCATTGATTTAAAGGAAATTTATGAATATATTTCGACTGATTCAAGGTTATACGCACGGCAGCAGGTAGAGAAAATAAAACGAGCTACAGAAATTATTAAAACGCATCCAAATATTGGTAAGCTTGTGGAAGAAATGAAGGATCCAAATATCAGGGAATTAGTAGAAGGAAATTACAGAATTATTTACAGGACAGTCAGTTCAAAAAAAGTTCATATTTTAATGGTCCATCATGGAGCCAGAGACCTTTTCAGGAGAATAAAAAGCTAGCTATGCCAACCCTTTCAGTTATCATCCCCACTTTCAACGAAGAAGCATACATTGAAGATGCCTTATTTTCAGTAGCTTTCGCCGATGAAATTATTGTAATCGATTCCTTCAGTACAGACAAAACCCCTGAAATAGCAAAGAAATACGCCACCAAATTCCTGCAACGAAAATTCGATAATTTTTCAAACCAGAAAAATTTCGCTTTAAAAGAAGCCACTGGCGATTGGGTGCTATTTTTGGACGCCGATGAACGCGTTACCCATTCTTTGGAAGCCGAAATAAAAGCAACCCTCCAAAACCCCAAACACGGCGGGTACAAGATAAATTTCCCGCATTTTTATATGAACCGTTTTCTCTATCATCACAGCGATGACGTGCTTCGGCTCGTAAAGCGCAATGGGGCGGAATATTCCGGAGCGGTTCATGAAAAACTTACTTGCCAGGGCAGCATTGGGAAACTGAAAAATAAAATGTTGCATTTTACCTATAAAGGCCTCGACAATTATATTTCGAAAAAAGAATCGTATGCTTGGTTTCAAGCGCAGCAACTGTTTGATAAAGGCAAAAAAGTCACTTGGTTCCACCTCTTTTTCAAGCCCAGTTATCGGTTTTTCCGTTCCTTCATTTTAAAAGGCGGTTTCCGCGACGGCGTTCCGGGAATGACCGTAGCCGCCGTAAATGCGTATGGTGTTTTTGAACGGTATGTGAAGTTGATGCTGTTGCAGAGAAAGGCTTCCTAGCCCGCCGCGGCGGGTTAGGGGGCTAGGGATTAGAGGCTTAAAAAAACTTCCCAAACCGAATTTTCTGTCGAAACTTCAACATGGAGAATTCCCCCTTTACATCAATGCGTTGGATTTCATAGGGGTTTTTAAAGGGAAACGTATTTATTCTATTGCCGATGCGCAGCCCGTATTCAATGCCGTTTTGTGAAAGTATTTTCTTAAAGATTTCATTCCGCTTTTTTTCCTTTGGAAATTTGCCGTACGGATAGGCCAAAACAGGCGAAAAATTCAATTCATTTTCTGAGACGAATTCCAGGCAACGGCGGGTATCGGCTTCAATTTCGGCATTGGAAAGCTCGGTGTATTTTTTATGGTAAAAGGAATGGAAACCGAGCTCCACAATTTTTGGGTCGAGCTTTTTCAATTGTTCCGCCGTCATTATTTTTAGGGAAGAAGTATTCCAAGTGTCGGTTCTTCCCAAAAAATCTAAAGGCACGAAAAAGGTGGCTTTCAGTTTGTATTTCTTCAGCAACGGAAGCGCCAGTTCCATTTGGCTCACATAGCCATCGTCAAAAGTAATGACGATGTTTTTGCCTTTTGGCAGCGTCTTCAACTTGTCTAACTCCCGAAAATGGTAGGTTTTATAGCCGTTTTCAGCCAAATGTTTAAACTGCTTTTCAAGTTTTTCTACGGAAATGGTCAAACCTTCACCCTTTTCAGCAGTAACGTGGTGGTACATTAAAATAGGTAGTTTCGCCATAACGGTTTTCAATTTTATACCTGTAAAATTATTACTTTTACGCAAACTACAAGCCGTTTTTGGAAAACCCTGTAAAAATCACCGCCCTTGCCATCACGCTCAACGAGGCCCACAATATTGAAGGCTATTTAAAGAGCCTTTGGTTTGCGGATGAAATTGTGATTGTGGATTCCTTTAGCAGCGATGATACGGCGGCTTTGGCTTCCAAACACGAAAAAGTGACGGTTTACCAACGAACCTTCGACAACTTTTCGGCACAGAAAAATTTCGCTATTTCAAAAGCAACGAACGATTGGGTAACCTTTTTCGATTTAGATGAAGAAGTAACGCCCGAGCTTGCAAATGAAATCGTTGAAAAGTTCAAAAATCCAAAAGCCATTGCCTATTTTGTAAAACGCGATTTCTATTTTATGGGGAAACGCATCAAATACAGTGGTTTGCAGAATGATTACATCATCCGATTTTTCAATAAAAACCATTGCCAATACAACGCAAACCTGGTCCACGAAACATTGGAAGCCGACGGCAGAACCGAAAATTTAAAGAACAGCCTGCCGCACCACACCTATAAATCTTTTGACGATTACACCGCAAAAATGCACCAATACAGTGCGCTGCAGGCCCAAATGCTCTATAAAAAAGGGAAGAAACCAAATAATTACCATTTTCTGTTTCGCCCTTTTTATCGATTTTGGAACCAGTTTATTTTTAGATTGGGTATTTTAGACGGAAAAGAAGGTTTCATTCTCGCCTACGTAAGCGCCTTTTCAGTGTTTAAACGGTACGTGAACCTTTGGCTTTTATACCGAAAAATTGACTAATCTTAAATCGCTACGTTGAAACAAGTTTTTTTAGAATCGCATAATTTAAAAAACCGTTATTCGGGCTTTGGGCAGTTTAACTACCATTTCATAAAAGCGTTGGCAGCCTTGCCGCAAGACGATTTTGAAATAGTTCTGAATGCGAAAAATATTTCAGAACTCAAAGAGGAATTTGGCGATACGTTTAAATATCGAAAGTACAATTCGTTAACGCGCCACAAGCCTTTCCGAATAAAGAAAAAATACAATCTTTGGCATTGTTTAAATCAAAATATAAAGATTGAACCCTTCTTCAACATTCCGTATTTATTGACTGTTCACGACGTGCATTTTGTAACAGAAGGCTGCGCGGAATTGCAAGAAAAGTTGAAAAAGCAATTCGCCGAAAAACTGAAGCGCAGCAGTGCCATTGCCTATATTTCTGAATTTGCGAAACAGGATACGCACGCTCATTTTGAAGTCCCCAACATTCCGGAATACGTAATTTACAACGGCAATACAATTACAGATATTTCAATTCCGACGGACTACAAACCTTCGCTTTTGCCGCCAAAACCCTATCTCTTCTCGATTGGCGATTTCAGCGATCGCAAAAATTTTATGAGCCTTGTGGAAATGTTGCGCTTCCTGCCCGAATATAATTTGGTCCTGTCGGGAAGTAACAGTTCGAGTTACGCCGAAAAGCTTACTGAAAAAGTGAAACAGTACGGTTTTGAAAACAGGGTATTTCAAACTGGGAAAATAGCTGATTTGGAAAAACAATACTACCTTCAAAATTGCGAAGCCTTTGTTTTTCCTTCGTTACGGGAAGGTTTCGGAATTCCGCCCATTGAAGCCATGCGATTTGGGAAACCCGTTTTTCTTTCAAACAACACTTCGCTCCCTGAAATTGGCGGCGAGCACAGTTTCTTTTGGGACCATTACGATCCCCAATATATGGCACAAACGCTGAGAGCAGGAATGGAAAAATTTCACGGCAACAGGGCATTCTACGAAAATTGGTATACGGCGCGCGCCCAAAGTTTCAATTGGAAAACCACGGCCGAAAAGTATATTGAAGTCTATAAAAGCTTGCTCTAACCAACTTTATTAAAACTTTTGACAAACTCCCACGGACAGTAATTGTATCTTTGCCAAAAGCAGTCGGAAAAGTTCCCCGATTAAAATTTATTTGATGGATGTAGCCGTTATCATTGTCAATTACAACTCTTCAAAGTACACTTTGGAGTGCATAAACACTGTGATTGAAAAGACTTCGGAAGGTATCAGCTATCAAATAATTGTGGTGGATAACAATTCAACGGCTTCGGAATATAAAATTTTAAGAGATAATTTTCCGAAGCAAGACAACATTTCCTTGCACCGGAGCATTATAAATACAGGCTTTGGCGGCGGGAATATGTTCGGGGCGCAATTCGCGAATGCAGATTATCTGCTTTTTCTGAACAACGATGCTATGTTGCTGAACGACTGTTTGGGCATTTTGCTCAGATTTATGAAAGCAAATCCAATGGTGGGCGTTTCAACTGCGCAGAATTTTGACGAAAACAACAATTTTGTCCCTTCCTTTGACCATAATAAAGGCCTGCGAAGATTGCTTTTCGGAAGAAGTTTTCTCGAAAAAAACAATCCAGAATTATATCCAAAGCGTAAAAAAGAATATAACGAACCTCTGCAAGTTAATTGGGTTAACGGCGCGTTTCTGTTTTTTGACAGCAAAGCATTTTCAGAAGTTGGTGGTTTCGACACTAATATTTTTCTGTATTGGGAAGAAATGGACCTTTGCCACCGCCTGAAAAAACAGGGGTACGAAAGTTGGTTGGTGCCCGAAGCGAAAATCCTTCACCATCAGGGCGTGAGCACGGGTACTTCAAAAGCGATGAACAGGGAAAGTTATATTTCGTATTTATATGTACTTCGGAAAAATTACGGCTTTGGAAAATATTTACTCATTAGAATGTATTTAACGATCGCCATTTTAATCAAACCGAAAAAATGGTATCTGCTGCCCATTATTCTGAAAAGCAACAACCAAACCCAATCGTTAAAACAGAAACAAAAAATCACTTTTTTAAATGAAGACTGAAATTGAAAATTGCATCGCCGTTTTAAAGAAAGGCGGCTTAATCCTTTACCCCACCGATACCGTTTGGGGAATAGGCTGCGATGCCACCAACCCCGATGCCGTGGACAAAGTTTTTAAGCTGAAGCAAAGAAGTGATGAGAAATCGCTGATTTGTTTGGTGCACGATTTTAAAATGCTCAATGAGTATGTGGAAAACGTACCGGAAGTAGCATACGATATTTTGAAATACGCCAAAAAGCCGACCACTATCATTTACGATAATCCTATTCGTGTTGCGGAAAATATTATTGCAGCGGACAATTCGCTGGCCATTCGCGTGGCAAAGGATGAATTCTGTAAAAAATTAATACAGCGTTTTCGCAGACCCTTGGTTTCAACTTCGGCAAATATTTCCGGGGAAAAAACCCCACAAAGTTACGCTGAAATAGACCCTTTAATTTTGGAAGGCGTGGACTATGTTGTAAATTTGCAGCACGAAAAAAAATCAGGAAAACCTTCGGCTATTATTAAGTTGAAAAATGATGGTTCGGTGAAGGTAATTCGGCAATAAAAAGGTTACCACGAATACACGAATAATTATGTATTTGATTTGTTTACTTAGGCATGGACAATATCATCTATAGACAGGAAAGTTACGACATTGTTGGTTGTTTATATGAGGTATTTAATTGCTTGGGAAATGGTTTATCGGAAATTGTGTATAAAGACGCTTTGGAATATGAATTTACCCAACGAAATATCCCTTTCGAGAGAGAAAAAGAATTCTCAGTGGCGTATAAGGACATTGTACTTAAACATAAATTCTATGCTGATTTCGTAGTTTTTAATAAAATAATTTTAGAGGTAAAAACTGTTGAAGTACTTACAGATATGCATCTTGGTCAATGTATTAATTATTTGAAAGTTTCAAAAAACAAGTTAGCCATTTTAGCTAATTTCAAAGGGGAAGGCTTAGAATACAAAAGAATAGTTCTATAAAAACATTCGTGCATTCGTGGTAAAAAATCCACCACGAATCCACGAATAAAAATATAGTATAAGTAATGATTTTAAACCATCGTAGGCGCGCGATTTATCGCGTGCGAACTAAAAAACAATTTGTCTATTCGTGGTAAAAATTCACCGCATTAAACATATAAAAACATTTGTGCATTCGTGGTAAAAATCTCCTCTATCAATTTTTAAAATTTATCCGTGGTAAACCCATCCTACATATCCGCTTTAAAAAACCCAATTTTTAGAACCATTTCAAAAGCTTCCAAAAACTTAAACTTGGAAAGTTATGTTATTGGCGGTTTCGTACGCGATTTCCTTTTAAAACGCGGGGAAGCCAAGGATATTGACATAGTTGCCGTAGGAAGTGGTATTGAATTGGCACAGGAAGTTTCAAAATTGCTTCCCGGAAAACCGAAAGTTTCCGTTTTTAAAACCTATGGCACGGCAATGCTAAAAAGCGGAGGTATTGAACTAGAATTTGTTGGCGCACGTAAGGAATCGTATTCCGAAGAAAGCAGAAATCCAGCTGTGGAAAACGGTACTTTGGAAGACGACCAAAACCGAAGGGATTTTACAATAAATGCACTCGCTCTCAGTCTTTCCGATGATAATTTCGGCGAACTGCTGGATCCCTTTAACGGTGTTGAAGATCTTCAAAATAAAATAATCCGCACCCCGCTCGACCCAGACATTACCTATAGCGACGATCCGCTGCGAATGCTCCGCGCCATTCGGTTTGCAACCCAATTGGATTTTATTATTGAAAAGGATTCGTTGGAAGCCATTACCCGAAATGCCGAGCGCATAAAAATAATTTCCAAGGAAAGGATCGTGGATGAACTGCACAAAATTCTACTTGCCGATGTGCCTTCCAAAGGATTTGCCCTTTTGCACAAAACCGGCTTGCTACCCTTTATTTTGCCGGAATTGGTGGCCTTACAGGGCATAGACGAAAAGGAAGGACAGACGCATAAAGACAATTTTTGGCATACGCTGGAGGTGGTGGACAATATTTCAAAAGCTACGGACGATCTTTGGTTGCGTTGGGCCGCATTACTGCACGACATTGGCAAGGCGCCAACGAAACGTTTTGATAAAAAATTGGGGTGGACGTTTCATACGCACGAATTTGTGGGTGCAAAGATGGTCTATAAGCTTTTCAAACGCTTGAAAATGCCCTTGAACGATAAGATGAAGTTCGTCCAAAAAATGGTTTTGATGAGCTCCCGCCCCATCGGGCTTGCCGACGAAGAAGTAACGGACAGTGCCGTGCGTCGTTTGATTTTTGACGCTGGCGATCATGTGGAGGATTTAATGACGCTCTGCGAAGCCGATATTACCACAAAAAATCCAAAAAAGTTTAAAAAATACCACGCTAATTTTCAGTTGGTACGCGATAAAATCGTGGAAGTTGAAGAACGTGACCACGTCAGGAATTTTCAACCGCCCGTTACCGGTGAGGAAATTATGGAGACTTTTAATCTAAAACCTTCTCGGGAGATTGGCATCATAAAAGACGCGATAAAGGAAGCAATTCTTGAAGGGGAAATTCCGAATGAATACGGAGCGGCACGGGAATTTATGTTGAAAAAAGGAACTGAAATTGGATTAAAGGCGATTAATTAGTAGACAGTCGCAGTTGCAGTTTTCAGGTGTAGGTTCGCGATTTATCGCGTGCAAATTGATATAAAAAACAATTCGAGTATTCGTGGTCAAAATTAATCACCACGAACTTTGTAGTAAAAAGAATATCAGTATTAAAAAATAATTCGAGAATTAGTGGCAAAGAAAGACAATAAAAAAGTAATCTACTGGCTGTTAACGGGATGTTTCCTGATTTTTGTAATGGTAGTAGTAGGAGGAATTACGCGCCTGACCCATTCGGGCCTTTCAATTTCCAGTTATAAGTTGATTTCCGGCACCATTCCGCCATTAAACGAAGCCGAATGGATAGCCGAGTTTGAGCATTATAAGCAATTCCCCGAGTATCAGAAGCTGCACAATCACTTCGATCTGGAGGATTTTAAGGATATTTATTTCTGGGAATATATCCACCGGGTCTTGGGCAGGTTGCTGGGAATTGTGTTTATCATCCCCTTCCTCTATTTTCTCATTAAAAAACAGCTTACCAAGCCTACAATAAAAAAAGCCTTGATTCTGCTTTTCTTGGGTGGATTCCAAGGATTTCTGGGATGGTATATGGTGAAAAGCGGCCTGGTGGACCGGCCCAGCGTGAGCCATTATCGGCTTGCCATGCACCTCACTACCGCGTTTATAACATTTGCTTACACCCTATGGGTTGCATTGGATCTATGGTATCCCGTGAAAAAGGAAATCAACGGACATTTCCGGAATATCATTCGGGTGGGAATGGCGGTATTGTTGATCCAAATTATCTGGGGCGCCTTTGTGGCCGGGCTCGACGCGGGCTGGATCCACAACCATTGGCCTTTGATGAACGAAGGCAAGTTGATCCACGAAACCGTTTACACCGAACAGGTTCCGTTATGGCGAAACTTTGTGGAAGGAAAGAGCGGCGTTCAGTTTGTGCACCGCTATATGGCCTATGTGGTGGTGGCAGTTATTTTCTATATTTGGTTCAAAGCCCGAAAATTACAGCTTACCGTCCCGCAAAAAAACGGAGTCAATTTGCTTATGATATTGGTTTTGGTGCAATTTATTTTGGGCGTGTTTACCCTAATCCTCCAAGTACCTGTAGTTCTGGGCGTTTTGCACCAAGTAACGGCTTTTTTCCTTTTGGCCGGAATGACCTTTGTGCTACATCGGTTTTCGAAATAAAATCTTTTAAGATTAAGCTCAATATTTGAGTATCTTTGATACAGACGGAAAGTTTTGCCGCTAAAATTTATATGAATATGCAAAAGGAAGAAATCATCTCAAGGCTAAAAGAACTCAAACCTACACTTCAAAAAGAATTTGCAGTAAAGGAAATTGGGCTGTTTGGGTCGTTTTCAAGAAATGAAAACCATACCCAAAGCGATATAGATTTATTGGTGGAACTTGAAAAACCCATAGGCTGGAAATATTTTTCCCTAGAACCCTTCCTTGAAAATATCTTTAAACGCAAGATTGATATAGTTACCAAAAACGCATTAAAATTGCAATTGCGGGAGAAAATACTGAACCAAGTAATCTATATTTAAATTGAAAAAGGAAAGACGCAATTACGTTTTATATCTTGAAGATATTCTTTTGGCGATGAACAGAATAGCCGAATATATTGAAGGACATTCTCTTGAAGGGTTTAAAAAAGATTATAAAACAGTGGATGCCGTAATACGGAACTTCGAAGTAACCGGGGAGGCTTCAAAAAATATTGCGATTTCCCTAAAGGAAAAATATCCTGACGTGCCTTGGCAAGAAATGTATTCCCTCCGCAATAAAATCTCCCACGAATATTTTGGCATTGACTATGAAATAATTTGGGATTTAGCCTACAACTATTTACCTGAAAATAAAAAACAAATTAGCGAGATAATTGAAAATTTGAAAGACTCATAATACAGTCTTACATTGCGCCGGTTTTCAAGAGAAATTCAGAATAATCACTACCAACTGCCACTGAATACTGAACACTTTTTTTATACCTTTGCAACCCTAAGAAATTAAGAAAATGATTTACCGTTTCAGAATTATCCTCGACACCCACGAAGACGTTTTCCGCGACATCGAAATAGAAGCTTCAAATACTTTGGAAGATTTTCACAACGCCATCACCCAGGCCTTTGGGTTTGATGGGCAGGAAATGGCTTCGTTTTACACCACCAATGAATTCTGGGAAGAAGACGAGGAAATACCGCTTTTTGACGTGAGCGACGAACCCGGAAGCATCCGTGTTATGGGTGAAACCAGTTTAGAGACCGTGGTAGATAAGGAAAACACGCGGCTTTTATATGTTTACGACTTTCTGAATATGTGGACATTTATGGTGGAACTTGCCGATATTGCCGAGGCCGAAGCTGGACAGATTTACCCGAACTTGATGTACTCCCACGGACAAATCCCCGAAGAAGCACCCGAAAAGGAATTTACTTCAGAACCCATTGAAGGCGAAGAAGATTTCGATGAGGAATTTGACCTAGATCCGGAAGATTACGACAATCTTGATTTTGACGAAAACTGGAATTAGGTTCAGTGATCAGTCGCAGTCTCAGTTTTCAGTTTCGAAAAAGTAGAGGAAATTACCCAACGCTTAACGCTTAACGCCTAACCCTTAACTCCTAACCCCAATGATCAACCTTTTCAATACCCACATTGCCTCCCTTTCCATCCACCGAGTGGGTAATAAAAGTAGGAATGAAGCTATTTTTCTTTCGAAAAGTCCGTATAAAATGGACGATGAGATAACGCCATTGCTGAAAGAATTTTTCCTAAAACCATTTCGTGAGAAGGAGGAAAACTATTTTAAGTTTTCCCACGAGGCAGATTTGGAATTTCACGAGCTTTATAACAGTGCCTCCAAGATTTTTGACAATCCCGATAACATTCACGAAGAGAGCCGAAAAATAGCTACCTATTTATACAACCAGTCCGAACATCCGCATATTAAAAGCGGCGAGGTGTATGTGGCCTATCTTGAAAATGTGCAATTGGACAATGTAAAGATGGAGGCCATCGGCATATTTAAAAGTGAATTGAAACAGGATTTTCTTCAATTTGCAGAGGAAGGAAATCAATTGGAAGCCATGCTGCAGCATGGGGTGAGCCTCAATAAATTGGACAAGGGCTGCATTATTTTCAATTCAAAAAAAGAGGAGGGCTACAAAATCCTTTCGGTGGATAGCAACCGTTATGACGCGCGTTATTGGCTGGAAAGCTTTTTGGGCGTGGAAGCCTTTGCCGATGATAATTTTTACACAAAGAAGTATTTAAAATTCTGTCAGGATTTTGCAAAGGACGTGGTCCTTCCTGCCGAAGATAAAAAACAGGAGGTTATGTTTATGAACCGCGCCGTGAACCATTTTGCGAAAAATGACCAATTTGAGGAAACGGCCTTTATGAACGAGGTGATAGACAATCCCGATTTGATGCCGGAATTCCGTCATTACAAAAGCGAAAAGGCCCCCAAGTACAGCATCGAGGATCTAACAACCTTCCCTATTGCCAATACGGCCGTTACCGCTGCCCGCAAAAAAATAAAAAACGTCATAAATCTGGATACGAACATTCAGATCAAATTGGACTTTATCAACCCTGAGAGTGCGGAAAAATTTGTGGAAAAAGGATGGGACGAGGAGAAGCAGATGTATTATTATTTGGTCTATTTCAACAAGGAACAGAAATCTTAGAGACGCACGGCCGTGCGTCTCTACGTGCGGTCAATTCCCAACCTCACTAATAAACTTAATACGGTACAGCCGCAGTTCCTCTTCGTCATAGTCGCCGTCAAATTCTTCAAGGGCTTCTTCAATTTTATCCGTTTTAGCCTCTAGAAAATATTCGTGGATTTCTTCTTGTTGGTCTTCGTCCAGAACCTCATCGATCCAATAATCAATATTCAACTTGGTGCCGCTGTACACTATGGCTTCCATTTCCTTAATAAACTCTGGCATTTCTAGGCCTTTGGCGTTCGCAATGTCTGGTAGGGCAAGCTTTCGGTCCACATTCTGGATGATATACAATTTTAAGGAGCTGTTGCTTCCTGTGGATTTCACCACAAAATCCTCCGGACGGATAAT
This sequence comes from Aequorivita vladivostokensis, assembly GCF_000952855.1. GTDB lineage: Bacteria > Bacteroidota > Bacteroidia > Flavobacteriales > Flavobacteriaceae > Aequorivita > Aequorivita vladivostokensis. The sequence goes on from NZ_JSVU01000010.1 coordinate 86,902, forward strand.
ATCGTGCTCCTCCACATAATTTTGGATAAGCTTTAAAAACGGTTTGCCGTATTTTTTGGCCTTTCCTTCTCCTACCCCGTGAACATTGGAAAGTTCTTCCATGGTTACTGGATACTTCAGCGCCATATCTTCCAAAGAGGGTTCCTGGAAAATTACGAAGGGCGGCAGGTCCAGATCGTGGGCTACCTTTTTGAGTTCGGCCTTTAAGAGCTTGAAAAGATTTTCATCGGCCACGTCGCCTCCTTTTTTCGCACCCACAATTATATCGTCGTTTGCGTCCTTATAGGAATGGTCTTCCGTCATCATAAACGAGGTGGGCGATTTAATAAACTTCTTCCCCTCCTCGGTCAAGTGGATAACGCCATAGGTCTCTATATCCTTTTTTAAATAGCCAGCCACCAAAAGCTGTCGCAGCAGGGCCATCCAATAGGCCGCATCGCGATTTGCCCCCGAGCCGAAATATTCCTGGGCATCGGTTCTATGCGATTTTATAAGGGCATTCACCTTGCCTATCAGAACATTTACAATTTCCTTGCTTTTGTATTGCTCATTGGTTTTTTTCACCACTTCCAAAAGCTGCTTCGCATCATCTTTGGCCTCGTGCTTTTTCTTGGGGTGGCGCATATTATCGTCCATCATGCCGCCCTCACCTGTTTCATTATCAAATTCTTCCCCAAAATAATGGAGGATAAACTTTCTTCGTGAAATGGAAGTTTCGGCAAAGGCAACTACTTCCTGTAGCAGGGCGTGGCCAATTTCCTGTTCGGCTACGGGCTTGCCGCTCATAAACTTTTCAAGTTTTTCTATATCCTTATAGCTGTAAAAGGCAAGACAATGGCCTTCCCCCCCATCGCGACCGGCGCGTCCGGTTTCCTGGTAATAGCTTTCAATACTCTTCGGCATATCGTTGTGGATCACGAAACGCACATCGGGCTTATCGATCCCCATCCCAAACGCGATGGTGGCTACCACCACATCTACGTCCTCCATCAGGAACATATCCTGGTGCTTTACGCGGGTCTTGCCATCAAGGCCTGCGTGATAGGGCACGGCCTTTATACCGTTAACCTGCAGGGCCTGCGCCAATTCCTCTACCCTTTTTCGGCTTAGGCAGTAAATAATACCGCTTTTGCCCTCGTTCTGTTTTACGAAGCGAATGATGTCGGAATCCACATTTTTTGTCTTTGGCCTTATTTCATAATAAAGATTGGGACGGTTAAAGGATGCCTTAAACGTATGGGCATCCTGCATATTGAGGTTTTTTAGAATATCCTCCTGCACCTTGGGGGTGGCGGTAGCAGTAAGCCCGATTATGGGAATATCGCTGCCAATGCGTTGGATTATGCTTTTTAAATTTCGGTATTCCGGCCTAAAGTCGTGGCCCCACTCACTGATACAGTGAGCCTCGTCTATAGCCATAAAGGAAATTTTCTGGGTTTGCAGAAAATCTACATACTCTTCCTTCGTGAGGGATTCAGGAGCTACATAGAGCAGTTTTGTAACGCCGCTGGCGATATCGCTCTTTACTTTTTTAACTTCGGTCTTGTTTAGGGAAGAGTTGAGCACATGCGCAATGCCTTCCTCCGAAGAAAGGGAGCGCAGGGCATCTACCTGGTTTTTCATGAGGGCAATCAGGGGCGAGACTACTATCGCCGTTCCATCCTGCATAAGTGCGGGAAGCTGATAACAGAGCGATTTTCCACCACCAGTAGGCATAACCACAAAGGTATTGTGGCCGCCGAGTATGCTTTTTACCACTTCTTCCTGTAGGCCTTTAAAGCGGGTAAATCCAAAATATTTTTTTAGGGCTGCATAAATATCAATTTCTGCCACGCTGCTTGGTTTTTAGGGATACTTCAGTTTTAGCCAACAATACATTGTTTTACAGATTAACAATTGTAATTTTGCAACCGTATTGAGTTGACTGCATCTTAACAGAAAGGTTTCTATATTAAGATTTCTGAATTGTGTTAAATTCTATTCTAAATATACTAATTTCTGAAACAGTTACAAACATTCAAAAGCATTAAAATTTTGAACAGGCAAGATAGAATCATTTCCGTAGCGAAAAATACCATAGAAACTGAGAGTAAGGCAATTGCAAATCTGGCGCATTTGGTGAACGAGGAATTTGCCGGCGCAGTTGACTATATATACCATTCCAAGGGGCGGGTAATAGTTACCGGAATAGGCAAAAGCGCCAATATAGCCACCAAAATTGTGGCCACTTTAAACTCCACTGGCACGCCCGCAATTTTTATGCACGCCGCCGATGCCATCCACGGCGATCTTGGGACCATTCAGCAGAACGATACGGTAATCTGCATTTCAAAAAGCGGAAATACCCCTGAGATAAAAGTGCTCGTGCCTTTGATAAAGGCTATTGACAATAAACTTATTGCCATTACGGGTAACGATGAATCCTTTTTGGCGCAGCAGGCAGACTATGTGCTGAATGCCTATGTAGAAAAGGAAGCCTGTCCCAATAATCTGGCGCCCACTACGAGTACTACCGCACAGTTAGTGATAGGCGACGCCTTGGCCATGTGCCTTTTGGACCTTCGTGGGTTTTCGAGCAAGGATTTTGCAAAGTTCCATCCCGGGGGCTCCCTGGGGAAAAAACTGTACTTGCGGGTAAGCAATCTTACATCCCTAAATGAAAAACCACAGGTAAGCCCTGATACCGACGTTAAAAAAGTGATTGTTGAAATTTCCGAAAAAATGCTCGGCGTAACCGCTGTAGTGGAAAATGATGAAATAGTGGGCATAATAACCGATGGCGACCTGCGACGTATGTTGACAAAAACCGATAGCTTTGCCGGACTCACCGCAAAGGATATTATGACGCACAACCCGAAGAAAATAGCCAACAACGCCATGGCCGTAGAGGCCATGGAAATGATGGACAAATACGGAATTACCCAAATTCTTGCCGAGGAGAAAGGGAAATACAGCGGGGTGGTGCATATCCATAACCTGACAAAAGAGGGAATAATCTAATGAAGAAAATAGGTTCCCCAGAAAAAGAAATGTCCTTTTTGGACCACTTGGAAGAACTGCGCTGGCACCTTATCCGCTCTACCATTGCCGTAGTCGTACTGGGCCTCTTGGCCTTTGTTTTTAAGGATTTTATTTTTAATACGCTTATTTTCGGACCCAAACATCCCGACTTCCCTACCTATAGAATGTTCTGCAACATATCGCGCTCATTGGGCATGGACACGTTCTGTTTTCAGGAAATGCCTTTCCGTATTCAAAGTAGGACAATGGCGGGACAGTTTTCGGCGCATATGTGGACCTCTATTTATGGGGGTATTATCGTGGCCTTCCCTTATATACTTTATGAATTTTGGAGGTTTATAAGTCCGGGCCTAAAAGAAAAGGAACGCAAGAGCAGCCGTGGTTTTATAGTCATTGCCTCGCTGCTATTCTTTTTGGGCGTATTGTTTGGGTACTACCTTATCACTCCCCTATCCATCAACTTTTTGGGGAACTATCAGGTGAGCGAGGAAGTATTTAACGACTTCGATTTGGACAGTTACATTTCCCTGGTACGCACCTCTGTATTGGCCTGCGGTATTGTTTTTGAATTGCCGATTATTATGTATATCCTTACAAAAATTGGTTTGGTAACCCCTGAAATCCTTCGGAAATATCGAAAATTTGCCTTGATTATCGTTTTGATACTTTCGGCAGTAATTACGCCGCCCGACATCGTGAGCCAGATTATCGTTGCCATCCCGATACTTATTCTTTATGAGGTGAGTATTTATATTTCGAGGATTGTGATAAGGAATCAGAAAAGAGAGGAAAGAAGAAGGAAAAAAGAGGGTAATATTTAGGCTTTTGGCTTTTGAAAAAATAAAAATTATGAAAGAAAATATTGTAGAAGAATTCAATGCCTATCGCGCAAAGATGAACGAGAAGATGCTGGAGGATAACAACAAGATTATCAAGCGCATCTTTAATCTGGATACCAACGCCTATATGGAAGGAGTGCTTCCGAAGAAAACAAAGGAATTGCTGGGCTTGGGAAATTCGTTGGTGCTTCGTTGCGATGATTGCGTGCGCTATCATTTGGAGGAATGCCACAAACTGGGTCTTACCAAGGAAGAAGTGGTGGAAGGAATGAGCATTTCACTTTTAATTGGGGGAACAATTGTAATTCCCCATCTGCGCAGAGCTTTTGAATATTGGGAAGCTTTGGAAGCAAAATAATAATTGCTAGCTTTACCTTATAAGCTCAAAATATTTTAACCACAAAGGCACAGAGGGCACAAAGAAAGAAATTAAATAATGACCGAAAACGAAATTTCTTCAAAAATAATAGGTGCGAGTATTGAGGTTCATAAACAATTAGGGCCTGGTTTGTTAGAAAGCACTTACGAAATTTGCTTAGGTCACGAATTAAAATTAATGGGTTTGGAAGTAAAGCAACAAGTTCCACTGCCCGTAATCTATAAAGACGTTAAAATTAATGCCGGCTATCGTATTGATATGATTGTGGAGAATCAAGGTTATTATTGAAATAAAATCAGTTGATGCATTGGCTCCAATACATACTGCCCAAATATTGACCTATTTAAAATTGAAAGATTTAAAACTCGGACTCTTGATCAACTTTAACGAAATAAAGGTTATTGACGGTCTAAAAAGAATTATAAATGGCGTACTTTAAGCTCTTTGGCCTTTGTGCCTCTGTGGTAAAATTATATAATATGCCAAGTTTAAAAGAAATATTAGAATGAAGCTAAAAGCTGAAAATTTAATGAAATCCTATAAAGGCCGTAAGGTCGTAAAGGGAATTACCGTGGAAGTAAACCAGGGGGAAATCGTCGGACTGCTCGGTCCCAATGGGGCGGGCAAAACCACTTCCTTTTATATGATTGTAGGCTTGATAAAACCCAATGGCGGGAATATTTATTTGGAAGGCACCGAAATAACCAAGTATCCTATGTACAAACGTGCACAGAACGGTATTGGTTATTTGGCACAGGAGGCTTCGGTTTTTAGGAAACTTAGCGTTGAGGACAATATTCTGAGTGTGCTGCAGCTTACGAAACTTTCCAAAAAGGAGCAGCGGGCCAAAATGGAATCGCTTATTGAGGAATTTGGTTTGGGCCAAATCCGCAAAAACCGTGGCGATCTTTTGAGCGGTGGGGAAAGACGTAGAACCGAAATTGCACGTGCCCTTGCCACCGACCCGCATTTTATTCTTCTCGATGAACCCTTCGCGGGAGTTGACCCCGTTGCGGTGGAGGACATCCAGCGTATCGTAGCCCAGCTAAAAAACAAAAATATCGGGATTCTTATAACAGACCACAACGTACAGGAAACGCTGGCCATTACCGACAGAACCTACTTGATGTTTGAGGGAAGCATCCTAAAACACGGAGTACCGGAAGAACTTGCCGCAGACGAAATGGTGCGGAAAGTATATCTTGGGCAGAATTTTGAGCTTCGGAAGAAGAAATTGGAGTTTTAATTTTTTACCACGAATTCACGAATAATTTTGTTTTGGATTGTAGTAATTCTGAGAAATGCTTTTATCCCTTTAATTAGAAAAACATTTGTACATTACTGAAGACTTTATAACGCAGTGTTTTTCCAAAAAAACGAAAGCAATATATAAAGTAGAATTATAAATGGTATCGCCAAGAACTTCAGCAGTACCAAAAGCACCATACAAAGGATTAAAAATATATAGCGGATGGCATTGGTCTTAAAATCCCAAGTTTTGAATTTTAAGGCGAAAAGGGGGATTTCGGCATTTAGAAGAATGCAGCTCAGCAAGGTCATGCCTATCAAAAACCACGGGTTTAGGATGATGGTTTCGGCCAATTCGGAATATTGAAATTGCAAGATCAATGGCAGGCTTAAAATCAGAAGGGCATTGGCGGGGGTTGGCAGACCAATAAAACCAGTGGTTTGCCGGGTATCTACGTTGAATTTTGCCAATCTGTAAGCCGAGGCCACCACGATCAACAGGCCAATAAGGGGCAGATAATTTTTAAAACCCACATTCCACCCATCCATCGAAAAGGTTTCGGTAACAGTCTGTAAATGCCCGAAATAGGATAAATTCAACAGTTGGTACATGACTACTCCCGGTGCTACGCCACTTGTGATAACATCTGCCAGGGAATCAAGTTGGAGTCCCACTTCGCTTTGGGCTTTCAGCAAGCGCGCGGCCAGCCCGTCAAAGAAGTCGAAGAAAATTCCGAGGAAAACAAAAAAGGAAGCCGTTATAAGATCGCCCGAAATGGCGAAGAGAATGGCTACACATCCACAAAGGATGTTTAGGGAGGTAATGATGTTTGGAATTTGTTTTGATATATTCATATTCTTTATTGAGCAATTTGGTTTTTATGATTTAGACTAAACGTCCCCTTCCAGCCTCCCTTCAAAGGGGAGGAGCCTAATAGGAGTGGATTTTATAATATCTATTAAGATTATGTGTAAAAATAACAAAGTATTTTCGTCCAAGGGCATCCAAACACAATATGTACATAAATTTAAAGTTTAGTATTCTGTAAAATAGTGCCATATTTGTCCAAAATTTTTTAAAACTTGAAAGAGAAATTACTGCTCCTTTTATTCCTTGTTTCGGCTACGCTGGGCGCGCAGACCGTACGAAAATATTCCAACGAGTTTATGAATATAGGGGTGGATGCCGCCGCCTTCGGAATGGCGAATGCCGTGGTGGCGTCATCGGGCGATGTAAATTCCGGCTATTGGAATCCGGCGGGCTTGGTGAATCTTGAAGACAAGCAGATTTCATTGATGCATGCCTCCTATTTTGCCAATATTGCCAATTACGACTATGCCGCTTTTGCGATGCCTCTGGACGACAAGAGTGCCGTAGGGCTATCCGTGATCCGGTTTGGTGTGGATGATATTCTGAATACCACACAGTTGATAGACGACCAAGGGAATATTGACTACAACCGCATCAGCCTTTTTTCCACCGCAGATTATGGGGTTACCTTTTCCTATGCGCGCAGGCTTCCGCTGGACGGCCTGAATTATGGCGTAAACGCAAAGGTTATCCGTCGCATTATTGGCGATTTCGCCTCTTCTTGGGGCTTTGGGCTGGATGCCGCCGTTCAATTTAGAACCGATAAGTGGATGTTTGGAATTATGGCGCGCGACATTACCACCACTTTCAATGCCTGGAGTATAGACGAGGAAAAATTTGCTGAAATACAAGGCGCAGTAGAAGGCCAAAACCAGGAACTGCCCGAGACTACAGAGATTACCATTCCGAAACTGCAATTGGGCGTTGCCAGAAAATTTGTGTACCGCTATGATTTTTCACTCTTGGCCGAAGTGGACCTGAACTTCCGTTTTGCTGAGACCAATGACGTTATCTCCACGTCCTTTGCGAGCATTACCCCATCCCTAGGGCTTGAATTTGCCTATATCGATATGGTTTTCGTGCGTGGCGGCGTGGGCAATTTCCAGAATATAAAACAATTGGACGGAAGCGACTCGGTAGGTTTCCAACCCAACATTGGCGTAGGTTTTCGATATAAAGGCATACAAGTGGATTACGCCCTGACCGATATTGGCGACCAAAGCGCAGCGCTGTATTCCAATGTGTTTTCGTTGAAATTGGATTGGGAGATATTTAGGTGATGAGGGTGCTGGGTGCTGGGTGCTGGGTGCGGGGTGAGAATGGTAAATTCCAAATCACAAATTCCAAATTCCAAATCTGCCTGTCGGGCCTCTGGTAGGCGGGTTCCAAATTCCAAATATGAAAGTTGATATAAGAAAGTGGAAAGATGAAAGTGGAAATACGAAATTACATCCCCAATCAACGAATCAAAGAATCAAAATACAAAAACTCATACCCCCAAACCAAAAACCTTGAATCTTGAATTTTAAATTTGAACCTGAAACCAGAAACCAGAAACAAGAAACAAGAAACAAGAAACCAGAAATCAGAAACCAAAAAAATCGTGACAAAAAAATACTTCCTCTTCCTTTTTCTATTAGCGACTGTTTCGGTAAAGGCGCAGTTTGGTTCCTTATCCCCGGCAGCAGAAATAAGCATATTGACCATTGGCCCTGGGGCAGAACTATACGACAAGTTTGGGCACAGTGCCTTTAGGATCAAGGATAGCCTTAGCGGAGTGGATGTGGTTTTTAATTACGGGGTTTACGACTTCAACACACCAAATTTCTATACCAAGTTCGCGCGGGGAAAACTGCTCTATCAGTTAGGCTTAACCTACTACCAACCCTTTTTTGAAAGTTATGTGGTCCAGAACCGCTGGGTGAAGGAACAGGTATTAAATCTGCACCAGACCGAAAAGCAGGCCGTTTCAGATTTTCTTTGGACCAATGCCTTGCCCGAGAACAAAAAATATAAATACGATTTCTTTTATGACAATTGCGCCACCAAGATTCGGGACGTGGTGCAGGAGATATTGGGCAATAAACTGGAGTTTAAGGAGGACCATATTACGGAGGAATATACCTTCCGGGAACTCATCCAGCAAAATCTTGATGCCAATACCTGGGGCAGTCTGGGAATAGACATAGCCCTGGGCGCAGTTATCGATAGAAAGGCAAAGCCCATCGAGTATCAATTTTTGCCGGACTACGTATTTAAGGGCGCGGCGAATGCGGTTATCCATCGCGAGGGAGAAACCGAGCCGCTCGTTAAAACAACTAAAGTCCTTTTTGAAAACAGCCCCCAACCCCAGGCCAATACCTTTTTTTGGAGTCCGATGTTTGTTTTAGGGATAATCGGTTTGTCGATGGTGTTTGTAACCTATCGCGATTATAGAAAAAAGTCGCGTAGCCGGTATCTGGACGCCGCAATTTTCTTTTTTACAGGACTTATCGGTATCTTTCTTTTACTGCTATGGTTCGCGACCGATCATACCGCAACGGCAAACAACTACAATCTGCTTTGGGCCTTCCCTATTTCCATTTTTGTGATTTTTGCAATTTCGAAAAGGCAAGTCTCTCCCAAATTGAGAAGATACGTACTATTGCTACTCCTGCTCCTTGCGCTGTTGGTTATCCATTGGATTACCGGCGTACAGGTATTTGCCATTGGCTTGTTGCCGCTGTTGGTGGCATTGGCGGTACGGTATCTCTATTTGATGGCTTTTATTGGAAAAAAGGAATAACCTTTCCTCTCCAGCCTCTTCTTCAAATCGTTCGGCAAGGCCATTAATGGGAAGGAGTTTGATTGTTTTTATTAGAAACTTTTAAAAAAAAGACAACACGGCGGTTTTAATTAAATAGATTTGGCAAGTAACAGTTAATTCTTTATTGAGAATGCAATGAGTTTATTATATGTAAAATACGCTTTATACACGCTATAAACATACTATAAACATACTATAAATACGCTATATATACGCTTTATACTTGAGAGAGGGAAGAATGAAGTGTGAAATGGAATCTTGAATTCTATGTGTCCAAATTCCAAATCCCAAATCCCAAATCACAAATTCCAAATCCCAAATTCCAAATTCCAAATCACAAATTCCAAATCCCAAATCCCAAATCACAAATCCCAAATCCCAAATCCCAAATCCCAAATCCCAAATCCCAAATCCCAAATCCCAAATCCCAAATCACAAGACCTGAAACTTGAAACCTGAACGGTCCCCCTGTCCCCCAAAGGGGGAATGGATTTAAGATTCAAGATTCAAGATTCAAAATTTAAGAAAACCTGAAACCTGAAACCTGAACAGTCCCCCTGACCCCCAAAGGGGGAATAGATTTAAGATTCAAGGTTCAAAATTCAAAATTTAAGAAAACCTGAAACTTGAAACTTGAAACTTGAAACCAGAAACCTGAACAGTCCCCCTGCCCCCCAAAGGGGGAATAGATTTAAGATTCAAGGTTCAAAATTTAAGGAAACCTGAAACTTGTAACTTGAAACTTGAAACCAGAAACCTGAACAGTCCCCCTGCCCCCCAAAGGGGGTATAGATTTAAGATTCAAGGTTCAAAATTTAAGAAAACCTGAAACCTGAAACTTGAAACTTGAACAGTCCCCCCTGCCCCCCAAAGGGGGAATAGATTTAAGATTCAAGGTTCAAAATTTAAGGAAACTTGAAACTTGAAACCTGAATCACTGCCCCCTGAAAAAAACTATAGTGCTCAGGGTTTTGATAATGATGGTTACGTCCAGAAAAAGACTGCGGTGCTTTATGTAGTATAGGTCGTACTGTAGTTTTTCAAGGGAATCCTCTTGGGTGGAACCGTATTTGGCATTTACCTGTGCCCAACCCGTTACGCCGGGCTTTACAAGGTGTCTTACTTCGTAAAATGGTATCTTTTCTATCAGGCCCTTAACGAATTCCGGACGTTCGGGGCGGGGGCCAATAACGCTCATTTCGCCTTTGATCACATTGATAAACTGGGGGATTTCATCAAAACGCGATTTCCGCAAGAAGCGACCGAATTTTGTCACACGGGTATCCTTCGCCTGGGCGAACTGGGCCCCGTTGCTTTCGGCGTTCTTTACCATACTGCGCAATTTGTAAATCTTAAAGTGTTTTCCATTCTTGCCTACCCTTGTTTGGCTGTAAAAAAAGGGGCCGCGATTTGCAAATATATTTCCTATCAACAAAACGGGAAGCAATAATATTCCAAACGTCAGCCCGATAACCGAGATCACGAGATCCAAAATTCTATTGAAGAAAAGATAAAGTTTGTTTTGATTACTTCGGCTAAAAGGAAAATAACGGTAAAAATCCTTTTCCACATGTTGCACCGGAATGCGGTGGGTAAGTTCCTCGTAAACCTGCGTATATTCGCGAATGGGGATGCCATTTTCGAGCAGTTTTATCAATTGGTTGTTCAATTCCACTGTCATCCCCTCAGAAAGAGGAGTACCTACTACAATCTCGGAAATTGTCATTTCCTCGGTCAACATACCAATATCCGCAATAGTTATGGAGTCAATCTCAAGATTGTTAGCTACGGAAGCATCGGTGGGACCAGTATTGAAATATCCTATTACCCGATAGTTGGGATCGGAGCGCTGTAGCGACATTACGATAGCATCCACATCCTGTGCATGGGCAATCAAGAGCACCCTTTTGTAAAAGCGGGGTGCCGATATAAGAATGATATAGGCATACCGCCAAGCCAACATGGCCACGTTTATAGCCAAAAAGAAATACACTATCTGCAATCGGTTGGAGGGCAGCATAGGCGTATAAAAAGGCGTGAGCAGGTAAAAAAGCACCGTAACCGAAGAAGTAATAATAACATTCTTCACCACCACGTCAAACTTACTGGCCTTTTGAAGATTATAAAGCTCAAAAATTGTGGCAAACACAGTAAGATAGGCGGCCAGAACTATAGACCAGACCCAGTGCTGCGAATTGATCTTGAAATAATCAAAATTAAAAACTATCCCCACCAAGTAAAGCAATAACAGCACACATACTATATCCAGGATACGAAGCAGTATCTTTCTTTCTGAGATATCAAAGTGGATGCTGGTTTTGGGCATTGGGGTTGGGGGTTTTTTGTTTGTTGTTTGGGGTTTGGGGTTTGCTGTTTCTTTTTTCTTGTTTCTTGTTTCTTGTTTCTGGTTTCTGGTTTCTGGTTTCTTGTTTCTGGTTTGTAGAGTACTAAATAAGGTTGACCTTTTTTGAAGTTGGTTATTTAATTTAAAGTTACTAATTCTTTTTTCATTTTTATTTCCTTTTCAAATTGTACGGGAGTTTTATGGTTGATTGAACTATGGGGTTTTTCATGGTTGTACATATATACTGCTTTATTTAAACTTCTTACTAATCCTTCAAAACCTATGGGGTTATATCCTTTCAGATAGTTGTTCTTTATAGTGCCATTGATCCGCTCCGCATGGGGATTCTCATAGACGTTCACACACATACTGTTCCTTAATCGCCCCT
>NZ_JSVU01000011.1 GCF_000952855.1 Aequorivita vladivostokensis
GATGTTTCCGCTTATGTTAACGCATCCTTCCAGGTACGCTATACCTTTGACGACCTTGGCGGATGGGGCTGGGGCGCTGGCGTGGACAACTTCCTGTTGACCTACGAAGCGGCCGCGGGCGGTGGCCTTGACGTTTTCCTTGACGCGAACGGTATGGCCTCAATCAGCCCCAACGATCTTGTGACCGGTGTTAACGAAGCTTGCGGATATACTATTTCCGCTGCCGGAACGGGCGGCGGCTCTATGGAAACGCTTACCACCACCTTTGCCGGCGGGAACGGCCTTGACGGCGCCATGTTTGATGTGGTCGCGGTCAATGACCTTACCATAGATTCCTTTGACGTAAACCTTGATACGGGCATTACCGATGATATAGAGGTCTATTTCAAGACCGGTACCTGGGTGGGGTCGAATACCGATCCAAGCGCCTGGACCTTATTGGCGACCGCCAACGTGACCTCTGCCGGTGATGGCCTGCCCACTCCGCTGAACCTTGATTTGGGCGTGGCAGTGGCCCCGGGCGAAAGGGTTGCGTTTTACGTAACCACGATAAACGGTGGTATGAACTATACCAATGGAACCACTACGGGCAACCTTTTTGCCTCCGATGCGAATTTGGAGTTCTACGAAGGCCGCGGTATGAGCTACCCATTTACGGGTGGATTTGAGCCGCGCGTGTTCAACGGCAATATCCATTACACCACTGGTGGAGGCTCCGGCCTGGACTTTACCTGCGCCGATCTGGGCGAGAACATCATCGAGGTCACCGTTACCGACAACAGCGGCAACAGCTCGACCTGTATGGCCGTTGTGAACGTGATAGACAACGTGGCCCCGGTCATTACCTGCGGGCCTCCCGTTGTCGCCGAGACCCAGACGGAGGATTTCGAGGGCGCCTCGGTACCCTCGGGATGGAGCACCCAGATAAACGCGGGCTCGGACGATTGGGCCTTCGGCTCGGGCGATATGCCCATCGGGGACGATTTCCCGACCAACGCGGCCATCTTCAACGATGACGCGGCGGGTAGCGGCCAGGTGAACAATGTTACGCTTCTTTCACCGGTCTATGACATAAGCGGCGCCACGACCGCCTCGCTTTCCTTCGACTATGCAATGCAGGAGTTTGCCGGTGACGGTACCCTTACCGTTGAGGTCTATGACGGAGCGGCATGGCAGCAGATCCTCTTTGTCGATGTGGACACCAACCCGATCAATACCGGGGCCATCGATATGACGGCCTATATGAGCGCCGACTTCCAGGTTCGCTTTACATATGACGACGAGGGCGGCTGGGCCTGGGGCGCCGGGGTGGACAATTTCGAGCTCAGCTATACCATGGTTCCCACCAGCAGCGTGGTGGAGATCGAGCTCGGGCCCGACGGCACTACCGACGTGGATCCCTACAGTCTCGTTTCCAATATCGATGAGGCCTGCGGCATCGCTACCATCGCGGTGGACGTGCCCACGGTAAGTTGCGCGGACATAGGCGGCACGTTTATGATCACCGTGTTCGTTAGCGATACCAGCGGCAACATAGCCTCCTGTATTGCAGAGGTGAGCGTCGTGGACAGACTTGGCCCCGTCATTACCTGTCCGGCAGACCAGACGGTCGATCCGGGCGCCGGCAACCTGTTCTATATAGTTCCGGATTACTTCGCCAACGGGGAGGCAACCGCAGCCGACAACTGTACCGATCCCGTGACGGTAACGGCACAGGATCCCGCACCGGGCACCGCTCTTTCCGATGGGGTATATACCGTTACCCTGACGGCCACCGATGAGTACGGCAACTCCTCGACCTGTGATTTCGAGCTTACGGTTGAGTCCGTGCTTGGCCTGAACCAGAACAGCCTGGAGTCCGGCGTGGCGCTATATCCGAACCCGGCCAGCAACGTGGTGAACCTTGTGAACAGGACCAACATCTCGCTCGAGAAAATGATGGTCTACGACATAAACGGCAAACTGGTGAACCAGACGGACCTTCGCACCATGCAGGGCGAAAAGGCCGTGGACGTTTCGTCCCTTGCGGCAGGTGTCTATATGGTACAGATTATTGGTGAAAATGCAAGCACTGTAAAGCGTTACCTTTCTTATTAAAATCAACAAAATGAAAAAAGTAATCCCTTTGTTGGCCCTGGCCCTAATGGTCATGGCCTGCAACAATTCAAAAGAAAAAGAAAACACGAAACAAACTGAAGACCAAATGGACCAGACCGAGAACCCGTTACTTTCCGAAAGTACCCTGCCATACGGGGCACCGGATTTTTCAAAAATAAAGGATGAGCACTTTAAGCCGGCAATGCTCGAAGGAATAGAACAGCAAAAGAAGGCCGTTGAGGCCATTGCCAATTCAGAGGAAGAACCCACTTTTGAAAATACGGTTCTCGCTTTGGAAAAGAGTGGAGAATTATTGAACCGAACATCGCAAGTATTTTATGCCCTTGCAGGTGCAAATACAAATGAAACCTTGCAGACGGTAGAGGAGGAGATGGCTCCAAAGTTTGCTGCCCAAAAGGATATGATTTATTTGAACGATAAACTTTTCAAGCGGTTTAAAACACTTCACGATAAAAAAGAATCGCTAAACCTCGATCCGGAATCTTTGAAGCTTTTGGAAGAATATTACGAGGACTTTGAAATTGCTGGCGCCAATCTTTCTTCAGAAGACAAGGAAAAACTGAAGCAGTACAATGAAACCATAGCCACGCTGACCACCAAATTTGGAAAAACCCTATTGGATGCCAACAATGCCGGGGCGGTTACGTTTACCAATAAGGAGGATTTGGCAGGGGTGGATGAAGATTTTCTGAAATCAAAGGAAAATAAAGACGGCCCAGGATGGAAAATTCCACTGCAAAATACCACCCAACAACCGTTGTTGCAATCTATGCAAAATAGAGCAAGCCGTGAAAAATTGTTTAAAGCGGCTTGGCACAGGGCAGACCATGGCGCAAACGATACACGCGACTTAATAAAACAATTGGTGGAAGTGCGTGCCCAAAAGGCAAAACTACTCGGATTTAACAATTATGCCGAATGGAGCCTTCAAAAAACGATGGCCAAGACCCCTGAAAATGTAAATGCATTTTTCGGCAAGCTTATTCCCGCCGCAACGGCTAAAGCGCAGATGGAAGCTGATGAAATTCAAGAGATGATAAATTCCAAAGGAGAGGATTTCACCTTAGAACCTTGGGATTGGAACTATTATGCCGAAATGGTCCGCAAAAAGAAATACGATTTGGACGAGGACCAGATAAAGCCCTATTTTGAGCTTAACAACGTTTTGGAAAAAGGTGTTTTTTATGCGGCCCAAAAGTTGTACGGAATTACCTATAAACCCAGAACCGATATACCCACATATCATGAAGATGTAAAGGTTTATGAGCTTTTTGAAGAAGACGGCGAACCATTGGGACTTTTTTATACAGATTATTTTTCGCGCCCAAGCAAGAGTGGCGGGGCTTGGATGGACAATTTTGTAACCCAATCTAAGCTATACAACAAAAAACCGGTAATCTACAATGTTTGTAACTACCCAAAACCTGCAAATGGGGAACCTGCCTTGTTGACCTATGATGAAGTTGAAACCATGTTCCACGAGTTCGGGCATGCGCTGCATGGGTTTTTTGCAGACCAGCAGTATCCCTCGCTTTCGGGTACTTCGGTGGCGCGCGATTTTGTGGAGTTTCCTTCCCAGTTCAATGAAAACTGGGCGCTTTATCCCGAAATTCTTAAGAACTACGCACTTCATTATAAAACGGGAGAGCCCATTCCACAAGCTTTGATCGATAAGATCAAAAATTCGGGAACTTTTAATCAAGGCTATAGCTTGACCGAAAACTTGGCTGCATCAAATCTGGATATGCAGTGGCATACCATTTCTTCCGATAAAAAAATAGACGATGTAAACGCTTTTGAAAAAGAGGCCTTGCACAACACCAAACTCGATGTGGTACACGCGGTGCCGCCCAGATATCGCTCCACCTATTTCTCACATATTTTTGCGGGAGGCTATGCTGCGGGCTATTATTCCTATTCGTGGACGGAGATGCTCCATCACGACGCCTTCAATTGGTTTGAGACCCACGGAGGCCTGACCCGTGAAAATGGCCAGCGTTTCCGCGATATGGTCTTGTCGAAAGGAAATACCATGAATCTTGAGGAAATGTATAAAGATTGGCGCGGCAGCGATCCGAAAATCGGGCCAATGCTGAAGGCAAGAGGATTAAAGTGATAAATTAAAAAAAGAATGCACGAATAATTCTATGTAATTATTCGTGCATTTGTATTTAACACTACAAGCTTTTTGTTACTTTTTCTTTTTAGAGCTTTTCTTATCCTTCTTGGGATGCACTAACTTCAGTTCATCAATCAAGTTGGTTGCGCCAGCATATTTATCCATTATAAAAAGCACATACCGAATATCGACCATTATATTACGGGACAGCGCAGGGTCGTAGTAGTAATCACTCATAGTTCCTTCCCAAACGCGGTCAAAGTTTAAGCCGATTAAATTTCCGTGGGCATCAATGGCAGGGCTTCCGCTATTGCCGCCAGTGGTGTGATTGGTGCCTATGAAGTTAACTGGCATTTTGCCGTTTTCGCCATAGGGGCCATAATCCTTTGCTTTGTAAAGGTCAATCAATTTTTGGGGTACATCAAATTCATAATCGCCCGGAATGTATTTCTGCATAACGCCTTCAAGGTGGGTTACTGGCTCATAATAAATAGCATCCGCGGGGGAGTAGCCAGCTACTTTTCCGTAGGTTACCCGTAGGGTTCTGTTTGCATTGGGAAAAATACGCGCTTCCTTGGGGCTCAATTCCAGCAGTGCTTTCATATAATCGCGTTGATGTCCGGAAATGTTTAGTTCCAGCACTTCGTATTTTGGAGCAACTTTATCAAAATAAGTATCGGCCATTTCCTGTGCAACCTTGAATCCAGGGTCGTTGTTTAACTTTTCAATGATCGTTTCGGCATCGCCTTCCAACAAAATTTTTAGGGAATCATAATCAACGAAGGCGGAATTGCTATAGACAGCATTTGCAAGTTGTGTGGCGTTTATATTCAGAAAGGAAGCGGGCAAAAACTGCGGAGGAACATTTTCAGTATAAAGCGCGATCAAAGCTTCAAAGACCTCTTTGTCCACTTGTTTGTTATAATCTTTATAATGGCTTTCGGCACTTTCTATAAGATTGTTCTTTCTGTCCATAAAAGATTGGGCGCCACGATTTTCGTACACTTGTTTCAATTGATACGTTTGGAATGCCAAGCGCAGCAGTTCCACATTGCGCACTACGGTTTCAAGAAAATACTCCCTCGCTAAGGCGTAAGGCTCTATTTCGGTATAATACTGCTCAAATTTTGGCAAAAGTTGTCCGTACTCCTGTTGTTTTCCTTTTTTGTTTATCTGTTCGGTCAGCGCTCTTTCCTGTTGCTTTTTAATCCCTACGGCGTTTGATTTTGTCAAGCCAAGAGTTTCGCCTTTCCACTTTTTCCAGTAATTGGCAATGCGGGCAAACTTTGAGGCATATTGAATTTTAATCTGCGGATCGGCACGCATATACTTATCCTGAATGGCCAAGGCAGCATCGCGAATAGCAATACGCGCGGGATTTACCGTATTAATAACCTGTTCAATTGCAACGGAAGGCAAATACTCGTCCGTAGTGCCGGGATAGCCAAAAACCAGCGTGAAATCGTTTTCGGCTACACCATCGAGCGAGATGGGCAGGAAGTGTTTTGGCGTGTAAGGTACATTGTCTTCGGAATATTCTGCGGGTCGGTTATTTTTATCGGCGTAGATTCTGAAAAGCGAAAAATCGCCGGTATGCCTTGGCCATATCCAGTTATCGGTATCGCTGCCAAACTTTCCAATGGAAGAGGGTGGAGCACCCACCAAACGCACATCCTTAAAAGTTTCAACTACAAAAAGCATATACTGGTTGCCCTCATAAAAAGTACGTACACGGTTTTCCTGCCAGGCTTCCTTGGGCGAAGTCTGGACCACGAGAGCGATATTCTCTTCTATCTTTTTTTGCTTATCTGCCTCGCTCATTGCTTCGTTAATACCTTCAAGCACTTGTTCGGTTACGTCTTCAATACGAACCATAAAGCTGGCCGTTACGCCGGGATTGGGAAGTTCATCCTTCAGGCTCATTGCCCAAAATCCATTTTCCAGATAATCATTTTCCAAAGAGGAATGGCTCTGGATCTGCGAATACCCGCAGTGGTGATTGGTAAGCAGAAGTCCTTGGTTGCTTATAACTTCGGAAGTGCAGCCGCCGTTAAAATGCGGAACGGCATCTTTTAGGCTGGCATTGTTAACGTCGTAAATATCCTTGGCGGTCATTTTCATGCCGAGGTTTTTCATTTCAGATTCGTTTATTCCTTCCAAAAGCGAAGGAATCCACATGCCGCCCTGCTGGGCGAACAGCGGCAACGATAAAAAGATAAAAAGTAAGCGTAGTAATTTCATCAAATTGAATTTTAGAATAGCCTGCAATATACTAATAGCTGTTGAGATGGTAAAACCAAATTGAAGGGTGAAACTTATAGTATCGTTCAGTTCTTACTCGTGAATTTTATGGAACTATTTTCGGTTTCTAAAGAAAAGGAATTCTATGAAGGTGACTTCAAATAATGGATTAATTTTTATGGATAGGATTTTATCGGTTGTTATTAATAGCTGATTTTCAAAATTTCTATCTTTTTTATTTCCCCGCCCAATTTGAATTTAACCACTTCGCCCACTTTATGGCCTGTGAGGGCTACAGCAATCGGGGCGACGAAACCTATTTTTCGTTTGGCAATATCGGCTTCGTCCACACCCACAATCTGAAAGGTTTGGGGAGTGGGGGATGTAGCGATTTTGTAGGTAACCGTGGCGCCGAATCGCACTTCCTCCTTTGGCTGAGTTGCCGAATCTAGAATCCTTGCGGAAGCAATGCGCTCGTTTAGCAGATCCAATTTGCCGTTTAGCACTGCCAATTCTATACGGCGCTGCTGCTCGTGCGTGGTGGGTAGGGTGGCGCGCTCTTGCTCTAACTGGGTTCGTTCGTTTAATAACAGTTGCATACCCCTGGGCGTTACATAATTAGTAACTCCGTTGGGCAATGCTGCCCGCGGCGGTATAATGGGAGTTTCCTCCTGGTCTCCTTCCTTTACAAATCCTCTGCTCATAAGGTTCTTTTGGATTTAAAGGTACTTATTTTTAAGGATTGTTTTTTACTATGAGCCGTAGTACTTTAAGTAGGACTAACTTTGAATATGATTTTCGGTAATATGGGTGGTTTGACTGCTTTCGGTAGATTTTCCCTTTATGAGAACTGTTGAATAGAAAATTATAGACAGGATGGCCAGCAGAAATGCCATTCCCATAATAACAACAATTATATATTTAAAAAGATGTGCGTCTAAAATGTAGGATATAGCAGTGCCCTTTCGCATAAATTCTCTTATTGATAGCGTAGGTTAGTGCTAATTAATTTACAAAGGGCAATTGGGGATGTTAAAGTTAAAAAATATGCACCAATATTTTAACTTATTTCCATCTTTTAATAACTTGTATCATAAAATGTTATGATTTGAAATCTGAATAGTACTGTTGATAAAGTTACCGATTGGTTTGTCATTGTTAAATATTTATTATAATCAGTTCTAACATGTGTGTTAGCCGCTATTTTTTTCTAACTTCGCAAACAATGAAAGCGATAATCCACAAGTCATTAGCTGTTTTTATGGCGGGCGTAGTTCTTTTTACTACGATGTCCTTCGCAGTCGATGTCCATTTTTGTGGTGAAACCTTGGTTGACTATTCCTTTTTTCAGAAAGTTGATACTTGTGGGATGGAAGATATTTCAGAAGGTTCCACTTGTGAAAGTCCCACCCTCAGCGAAAAGACTTGTTGTAAGGACCAGCAATTTTTGAAACAAGGCCAGGAAGACCTAAAACTTTCCGTGGACAAGCTTTCTCTGGGGCAACAAATTTTTGTTGCATCCTTTACCTATTCTTATATCAGTCTGTTTGAGGCAACCCAATCTACAGCGGTTCCTTTTGTAGCCTATCCGCCTCCCTTTATTGAACGGGATTTGCAAGTGCTGCACCAGACATTCTTAATTTGATTTTTAAACAGTATCCCGATGCTTTCGGGATTTTGCCCTGCGGCTCTTCCGTTTAGGGCTCGTTTTGTTGCGTTCCTACCCGTAGGTTGATGTTTCCTCGCAACAAAACCAATTATTTTAATTAACTGTTTAATTATCAAGATTTATGCTAAATAAGAGCATCAAATTTCTCATAGAAAATAAACTCGTTGCGGTTTTAATACTCGTCGCTTTTGTGGGCTTCGGAACGGTTTACGCCCCTTTCAATTGGAATACCGGCTTTTTGCCATCAGACCCTGTGGCAGTGGATGCCATCCCGGATATAGGGGAAAACCAGCAGATTGTTTTCACAAAGTGGGATGGGCGTTCGCCCCAAGATATTGAGGACCAAATTACCTATCCACTGACTACCACTTTGTTGGGTATTCCTGGCGTTAAAACCATTCGGAGTTCTTCCATGTTTGGCTTCTCAAGTATCTATATCATTTTTGAAGAGGATGTTGAATTTTATTGGAGCCGCAGCCGTATTCTTGAAAAACTCAATTCCCTGCCGAGTGGACTTTTGCCCGAAGGGGTAAGCCCTGCTTTAGGGCCTGACGCTACTGGATTGGGACAAATTTTTTGGTACACCCTCGAAGGTCGCGATAAGGATGGCAATGTAACGGGCGGTTGGGATTTGCAGGAGCTTCGCAGCATTCAGGATTATTATGTGAAATATGCCTTGGCCTCTGCCAGCGGAGTCTCAGAAGTCGCATCCATTGGCGGTTATGTAAAGGAATATCAAATAGACGTAAACCCCGAGCTGATGCGCCAGTATAACATCAGCTTAAGCCAAGTTGTGAAAGCGGTAAAGGAAAGCAATAGGGACATCGGCGCACAAACCTTGGAAATCAATCAGGCAGAATATTTGGTCCGCGGATTGGGCTACGTAAAATCGGTTTCGGATATTGAAAACGCGGTGGTTACTTCAGAAAATTATACCTCCATTAAGATTAGCGATATCGCCAAGGTAACACTTGGACCCGCAGCAAGGCGTGGCATCTTGGACAAGGAAGGCGCTGAGGTTGTGGGCGCGGTGGTGGTTGCCCGATATGGTGCCAATCCATTGGAGGTCATTAATAATGTGAAGGATAAAATTAACGAATTAAGTGCAGGTCTGCCCACCAAAGTTTTGAGTGATGGCAGGACCTCGCAGGTAACCATAGTTCCTTTTTACGACCGTACCGAGCTTATACAGGAAACCTTGGGCACGCTCAACGAAGCCCTGACACTGGAGATATTGATTACTATTTTGGTCATTATCATAATGGTGTTCAATCTTCGGGCATCCGCATTGATTTCAGGATTGCTGCCGGTGGCGGTCCTAATGGTGTTTATTGCCATGAAATTCTTCAATGTGGATGCTAACATTGTAGCACTTTCGGGTATAGCCATTGCTATTGGAACAATGGTGGATGTGGGCGTTATACTTTCCGAAAACATCATCCGGCATTTGGAAGAGGAAAAAGAAAAGTTGGCTGGAGTCAGCCAAGATTTAGAAAGAAGCACTCCTGGCTTAAAACCGCCTGCAACAAAATCCATCAATACAATAGTATATAACGCAACTGCCGAGGTCTCGGGCGCTATCGTGACGGCTGTGATGACTACAATTATCAGTTTCATTCCCGTATTTACAATGATAGGTGCAGAAGGGAAATTGTTTAGGCCATTGGCTTTTACAAAAACCTTTGCATTAACGGCTTCCATAATTGTAGCCTTATTTTTAATTCCGCCTTTCGCAGCTTTTCTATTCAGAAGAAAAAGCATCAAAAAGAATTTCAGCTACGCCATAAATGCGGTGTTGATTATAGTAGGAATTACAGCCGTAATCTTCGGATATTGGTTAGCCTTAATTTTGATTGCCTATGGCGTTACAGGCCTTCTGAAACTTCAGAAAAAAGTTGATGACAAACAGGCAAATCTCATCAATATCAGTATTTCCGTAATTGCAATAGTATTCCTTTTGGCCGAATACTGGCGGCCGTTAGGGGTGGATAAAAGCATTTTTTGGAATCTTATTTTTGTAAGTATTATCTGTTTTGGATTGTTGGGCATCTTCACTTTGTTCATCAAATATTATACTCCTATTTTAAGATGGTGTTTGGATAATAAGCTGCTGTTCCTCTCTGTTCCAACGGCTATCGTAATTGCCGGATTTTTAATTATGAAGAATACGGGAAAGGAATTCATGCCGTCGCTAAATGAAGGCTCCTTCCTATTGATGCCGACTTCTATGCCGCACGCGGGCGTGGAAGAGAACAAAAGGGTATTGCAACAACTGGATATGGCCGTTGCCAGCATTCCCGAAATAGAAACCGTGGTGGGAAAAGCAGGTAGAACCGAATCGGCTCTGGACCCAGCGCCCTTGTCCATGTACGAGAACATCATTCAATACAAGCCCGAATATATGTTGAACCAAACCGGGGAGCGCCAACGGTTTAAAGTGAACGATGACGGCCTTTTTATTCGGAAAGATAACAGCTTGGTCGCCAACCCAAATATGGACGTCAGTTCTGCTGAACATAATAGTGCCGTGGAGAACGCTCGAAAAAGTGGCAAGAATGTTTTAATTACCGTTGATGAATCTAGTGATAAACTTATAGCAGATGAGGATGGTGAATTTTTCAGAAACTGGCGGCCAGAAATTCATTCCCCCGATGATATTTGGAACGAAATAGTAAGGGTCACAAAACTACCGGGAGTTACTTCTGCCCCTAAATTACAACCTATTGAAACCCGTTTGGTAATGCTCCAAACAGGAATGCGCGCGCCGATGGGCATCAAAGTGAAAGGCCAGGATTTAAGACAAATAGAAGCTTTCGGCATCGAGTTGGAAACCATCCTTAAACAGGCCGAAGGCGTGAAACAGGAAGCCGTTTTTGCAGACCGCATCGTGGGCAAACCCTATTTGTTGGTAGATATGGATAGAACAAAACTGGCCCGATACGGAGTTACTATCGAAAGCGTTCAGGATGTCCTGAAGGTAGCCGTAGGCGGAATGGTCTTGACCCAAACCGTGGAAGGCAGGGAGCGCTATGGCGTTAGGGTTCGCTATCCGCGTGAACTGCGTGGCGACCCATCAGATTTGGAGGGTATTTATGTACCCGTGGAAAAAGGCAGTCCTGTACCGTTAAGTGAACTGGCCACTATCAAATACGAGCAAGGGCCACAGGTAATAAAAAGTGAAGACACTTTTTTGGTGGGCTACGTGCTTTTCGACAAGCTGGAGGGCTTTGCCGAGGTAAATGTGGTTGAGAATGCCCAAGCGTTGATTCAGGACAAGATTGACTCGGGCGAATTGATACTGCCAAAAGGCATCAGTTATCAATTTACGGGAACCTATGAAAACCAGTTGCGCGCAGAGAAAACGTTATCGGTGGTGGTACCCTTGGCCTTGGCCATTATCTTTTTGATTCTGTACTTCCAGTTCCGCTCCGTGGCTACCTCTCTTATGGTTTTTACGGGCATTGCGGTAGCATTTGCGGGTGGCTTCCTAATGATTTGGTTCTACGGGCAAGGATGGTTTTTGAACTTCAATTTCTTTGGCGAAAATCTGCGGGATCTGTTTCAAATGCACACAATTAATCTGAGCGTTGCCGTGTGGGTAGGCTTTATCGCCCTATTCGGGATTGCGACAGATGACGGTGTGGTAATGGCAACTTACCTGACCCAGACTTTTGAAAGAAACCAACCGGAAAGCAGAAAAGAGATAAGGGCATCTATAGTAGAAGCCGGGGAAAAACGAATCAGACCGTGTTTAATGACCACCGCCACGACCATATTGGCGCTTTTGCCAATTTTAACCTCCACCGGTCGGGGGAGCGACATTATGATTCCCATGGCCATCCCCAGTTTTGGGGGGATGCTCATTGCGTTAATCACCTTGTTTGTGGTACCCGTATTGTTTAGTTGGCGCAAGGAATTGCAACAGCAGAGAATCAAAAAATAAGAACCAAGATTAAACGAAAATGAAACAATTAAAAATAATTATCAAACAAAAAGCCATCCTGTTTCTTGGCTTTTGGCTCTTGGCTCTCAACGGCTACGCACAGGATTTACAGACATTTATAGACGAAGCCATGGCCAACAGTCCCGAAATCCAAAAGGTCGATTTTCAGTATAAAATAGCTTCTGAAAAAGTGCAGGAAGTAAACAGCCTGCCAAACACCGAATTTAACTTCGGGGTTATGGCCATCGCTCCTGAAATGGAGATGCCGATGGAGCGGTTCAGGGCCTCTGCAATGCAAATGTTGCCGTGGTTTGGAACTATTTCGGCACGGGAAAATTACGCCTCTTCCATGGCCGATGCCCAATATGTGGAGGTAACCATTGCCAAGCGAAAACTGGCGCTATCGGTTGCGCAGTTTTACTATCAGCTTTATGAAATCAGGGCCAAACAGGAAGTGCTCGAAAAAAACATTGCGCTCCTAAGGACCTACGAACGTTTGGCGCTCACTTCGGTGGAAGTGGGAAAGGCTTCTGCCGTGGACGTTTTGCGTTTACAGATTCGGCAGAACGAACTGCAGCAATCTATAAACGTTTTAACGCAGCAGAACAAGGGAATACAAGCTGCTTTGAACAGTGTGATGAATAGGGAACACGACAGGGAGATTGCGGCGATTTCTTCCTTGGAAATACCCGAAAACGACAATTTTTATAGTTACGAGCGCTTGTCGGTAAACCCGGAGTTGCTAAAATATGATAAGCTTTACGAATCCGTGGAGCGCTCAGAATTGTTGAACCAAAAAGAAAGCGGGCCAATGGTGGGATTTGGTGTGGAATATATCAACCAAGAAAATAGCCCTATGATAACGAGTGATTTTAAGGATATGGTGATGCCGATGGTCTCTTTGTCGATTCCTATTTTCAACAATAAATATAAATCGCAGACCAGGCAGAACGAACTGCGCAAGCTAGAAATCCAATCGCAAAAAGAGGAACGCTTAAATGTTTTAAAAGCGGAATTGGCAAAGGCCATTTCCCTAAGCAAGCAGGCGCGTATAATGTATGAGACACAGGCAAAAAACCTGAAACAGGCCGAAGATGCTGAGGAAATTCTCATCAAAAATTATGAGACCGGAACCATAGATTTTAACGATGTGCTGGACATACAGGAACTGCAATTAAAATTTCAGATGAGCCAGATTGAAGCAGTAAAACAATATTATGCACAAGCTGCCGTGATAAATTATTTGATAGAATAGCAAACCAAGATGTATTAATTTAAATAGAATTATTATGAAAAATTCAAACCAACACTCAAAAAACAACAATTACACAAAATTCATTTTGATGCTTGCCGCATCCTTTGTGGCAATGTACATCACAATGTATTTGAACACGTATGAAATTGACCACGTGTATTTCAGCCTGACAAGATTCTATATGAGCTGTTTAGGAATAGCCTGTATGGCGGTAATTATGTGGTTTTTTATGCGGAAAATGTACCAAAACAAAAAAAAGAATATTGCCATTCTTTTAGGTAGCTTGATACTTTTCGTCAGCGCACTTGGACTGGTACGGGCACAGCGCCCCATTATAGGCGATGTTTTGTACATGCGGGCAATGATTCCACACCATTCCATTGCAATTTTGACGAGTAAAAGAGCCGATATAAAGGATCCCGAGGTTCGCAAACTGGCCGATGAAATCATTAAAGCACAGGAAAAGGAAATTGCCGAAATGAAAAGATATATCCAGCGTTTGGAAGCTGAAAAATAATAACACCTTTAGTCCGGCCCAGCTTGTCTGTAACGAGTACAGTCGAGTGGTCGAGATCTATTTAATTATAACTTTATGAAAAAATACATCATCTACATTGCCATTTTAGCCATTGGCTTAGTTTTGGGCTACGTCTTTTTCGGCGGACCTGCTGAAGGATCATTAAGCACCAAAGATGTTTCCGATATGTCCGACAGTGACAGAGAACAGAGCCAAATGTGGACCTGCTCCATGCATCCACAGATTATGCAGCCCGAACCCGGCGACTGCCCCATCTGCGGAATGGATTTGATTCCTGCGGAAACAGGCGCCGATGGACTCGCAATGAACGAAATAAAAATGACGGAAAACGCCATGGCGCTGGCAAACATTCAAACCACGATAGTTGGCAATGCTTCGGCTGCGGATGGAAACGCAATGACGCTTTCGGGAAAAATAATGCCCAATGAAGAGGCAAACGCGGTACAGGCAAGTTATTTTGAAGGTCGAATTGAAAAATTGAACGTCAACTTTACCGGCGAGGAAGTACGAAAAGGCCAATTATTGGCTACCATTTATGCACCCAGTCTTGTTGCCGCACAACAGGAACTGCTTACTGCGGCGTCCATGAAGGAGTCGCAACCCGCACTGTACCAAGCGGTCCGCAATAAATTAAAACTTTGGAAACTTTCAGAAAGCCAAATCAATCAAATAGAAAGTTCTGGGAAGGTGCGTGAAAATTTTCCTATTTACGCCACGGTTTCCGGTACGGTTTCCCAAAAGATGGCAGAGGAGGGGGATTATGTAAAACAGGGGCAACCTATATTGAAAGTGAGCAATCTCAGTACCGTTTGGGCCATGTTTGATGCTTATGAAAATCAAATTTCGCAATTAAAAGAGGGCCAAAAGATAACCGTAACCACCAATGCCTACCCCAATAAGGAATTTGAAGCCACGGTATCATTTATTGACCCTATATTGAATACCAAATCCAGAACCGTTTCAGTAAGGGCAACCTTGAATAATAAGGAAGATATTTTGAAGCCGGGCATGTTCGTAACCGCAAAGGTAGAAACATCCAAGGAAAATGCGACACAATCGCCAATAACCGTTCCCGCTACGGCCGTGCTGTGGACGGGAGAAAGGTCTTTGGTGTATGTGAAAACAAATCCAAACGAGCCTATTTTCGAAATGCGGGAAGTAACCTTGGGTACTAAAAATGGCGACGTTTACACCATTGTTGACGGCCTAAAAAATGGCGAGGAAGTAGTTACAAACGGAACATTTACAGTTGATGCCGCAGCCCAGTTGCAAGACAAAAAAAGTATGATGAATACTCAAGGTGGCAAAACAACAACCGGTCATGAAGGACATACTGGCATGGGAAGTACTATTAGCAACGAACATTCTGCTAAAGCCTCCCATAACACTAGATTGGAAGTTTCTTCAAAATTCAAATCACAATTAAAAGGTGTTTTCGACAAGTATATCGAACTTAAAGATGCCTTGGTTAAGGACAATGCCGAAGCTGCCAAGAATAGCGCGGAAAAATTACTGAAGAATATTTCCGAAGTTGATATGAAACTCTTGAAGGAAAAGGAGGCCCATAACCATTGGATGCGATTGGAGAAGGAGCTAAAGGAGGCGGCCACCCCAATTTCCGAAACTGACGGTATTAAAAAGCAAAGAGAGCATTTTGTACCTCTTTCAGCACATTTTATAAATGCGGTTAGAACCTTCGGTATTGACCAAAAGGTGTTCGTGGAGTTTTGCCCCATGGCCAACAATGACGTGGGTGCCTATTGGCTGAGCGAGGACGAAGAAATCCGCAACCCGTATTTTGGAAAGGAAATGCTGAATTGCGGCAGTGTTATGGAAGAAATTTTTTAAAAGATACAATTGTTCTGTTGTTTTCCCTCATAATGATTTTTGTTAGCGAGCTGCGCTCTGCCTTGGTAAAAGAAATGCCTGTTTTGGAATTTCGCCAACTTTACTTGACCGCAGCAAACATTCGGTTTTGCTATTAAATTTAGAGATTTTGAACTTCCTATTTATCTTTAAAGAATTACAATCTTTTCTTAAAATTGTAAGAGCATAAAACACAGAGTTGTAATTTAGTGAGAAAACAAGAAATTATGAAAAATATAAGTGTATTACTAGTGGCCAGTTCTCTCACTCTATTAACTGCTTGTGGAGGAACACAATCTACCACTACCGACGAAAAGCAGACAACCACGAATAATAGAGGCAGGTCCAACAGCGAAATTAGCGCCACCACTAACTCCACTACGGGTTCCCGCCAATCAGCAAGACAAAATGAGGCTGCCGCTGCCATGGCTTCAGAAAGAGCTGCTGAAGAACAGGCGCGGATGCAAAGAATGTATTCAGACCTCGATTTGGATGACGGTCAAATATCGCGCTTTGAAAGCGAGTGGAAAAGTGCCGAAACCGCTTGGAAAAGAAGTAACCGACAAAAGGAAATGAACAATTATGAGAGAACTGAACTTCAGGATAGAATTTTTAGGGATATTCTGGACGATCGCCAATTTGAAAAATATCAAAAATGGGCCAGGGAAAATGCCCGGTCCGGGAATTAAAGTGTAGATTTCGATATTTCAGAAGAATTATCTATATCGATTTTACTGTTACTGGTAAATTCAAGCAATCAAAATCGTAGCCGTGGCGCTACGATTTTTTTTTGCTCACAATTTTGGGTTTTTACGATATATGGTTATAACCGAAAATTTTTAATTATGGAAAATGACGCTTTAATAAATGAACTTCACGCTGTAACAATGAACCCAATGCAGGCGCCCGACTTGCAATATTTTAAACGATATAATATTTCGGAAGATAGTTTTTTAAAAATAAAACAGATAAACGATGTGGTAACAGAACAAGCCATGGAACTTAATAGGCTGAACGGTCCATTATCCGACAAACAAATGCAAATACAGTTGCAGCAAATGGATGAAATGGTAAATTCGTTAAAAGAAACCTTTATTGTAATAAGTAAGCTAAAAGTAAGTCTGCAGGATACGCTTAAAGAAAGTAAAACATCTCAAGGCATAACAAAGTGGATGTACATTATTTCCTTTTGCCTAGGATTGGCGCTGATAGTTTCGGCTGTGGTTTTTGCCGTGATGGATAGGCCTATTTTGGCCATTGCCTTCGGAACTTTCGGGATGGTAGATATTGTGGCACATTTTATTGCAGACCCTCCCGCCCGACTTCAGGAGAGCAGAAGTAATTATGTGCAACTAACCGGGCTTACTTTAGCTTGGTTTAAGGAAACCATTAATAATGATGGTTGTTTGGCCAATTTAAAAATGTTCACGCCAGAAGTTCTGCAGAATTATAATTCCTTAAGCGAAAGTTACGTAGCCAATACAGGGAAATTCTTTAAAATGATGGAAGATTTAGCAGAGCCACAAAACAAAAAGAAAGAGAAGGAGCAGTCCGCGCCCGAAGAAAAGAAATAATATAGCATGTATTCCTAGCTAATCGTTCCCCACGATAAAGCCTGCAAATAAAAAGCCACACATTTTCGGTGTGGCTTATTCGGTTTGGTGGAGCCGGAGGGATTCGAACCCTCGTCCAAACGCGCAATTATACTGCTTTCTACATGCTTAGTTTTCATTTAGGTTTTCGAGAGATTGCCGGTCGAAAACTACCAACGCACTCCTTATCTTTACTTGCGCCGATAGGTATCGGCATTCACGATGCCATCAAAGCACTAGCACCGCTAGGTTTACTTTTACGAAGCCGCTATATCGAACGCCGTAAACCAAGGCCTTCGAGCGACTTCCTGCTTGCCCACCTTGTGGGCCGAGGCATACCGTACTGTAATTCGGGTTATGCAGCTAGGGCGTAGTTATTCTCGCCGTTTAAAAAGTGTGAAATATGAGATTTACGAGCTGTATCCCAGCGCTCGGCATGCTTACAATACAATTAGACCCGCTGTCAAAACCAGTCGGCCCCTTTTTTTAGTGTTAAGTGTACAGTAACAGTTGGCAGTATGGCGTCAATTGTCATAAAGTCTCATCAACTAAAAGAGGGCAAAGATACATGAAAAACCTTATCTTTGCGACCGCTTTAATTTATTCAATAAACATACCAAAAATGCCTATAACTTTCGCCATCATCAAAGAGCGCAAAAACCCGCCAGACCGTCGGGTAGTTTTTTCACCGGAAAAATGCCAAGATGTCATAAAGAAATTTCCCGACGCCAGGATTATCGTCGAGGCTTCTGAAGTGCGCATCTTTCCGGATGAGGCCTACCAAAAAGCGGGAGTTGAAGTGCGGAAAGATATTTCCGAGGCTGATGTTATGTTGGGCGTAAAGGAAGTTCCGATAGATGCCCTAATTCCGAACAAGAAATACTTTTATTTCAGCCACACCATCAAAAAACAGCCTTACAATCGCAAACTGCTGAAGGCAATGCTGCAAAAAAATATTGAAATGTTTGACCACGAGACTATCGTGACTGCCGATAACCATCGTCTGATTGGTTTTGGTTATTATGCGGGATTGGTGGGTGCTTACAATGGGTTTAGGGCGCTCGGCCTGAGGGACAAACTTTTTGTCCTGCCAAAGGTGGAAAACTTACCCGACTTGGAAGCAGTAAAAGCAGAATTGGACAAAATTACACTTCCGAAAATACGGATAATCCTTTCGGGTACCGGGAAGGTAGCAAGGGGCGCAAAGGAAATTTTGGATCATCTTAAAATACGCGAAGTAACAGATGCGGAATATCTTTCCAAAGAATTTAACGAGCCGGTGTACTGTTTGATAGATGTTTCGGAATACAACAAACGCAAGGATGACGGTGCGTTTGATAAGCAGGAATTTTATAGCGATCCTTCCGAATATGAAAGTGATTTTATGAAATATGCCAAGGCGAGCGATATGTTTATAACGGGTCATTTCTTTGGAAATGGCGCACCGTACCTTTTTACGCGCGAGGACGCCAAAAATCCCGATTTCAAAATAAATTTGGTGGCGGACATCTCCTGTGATATTGATGGCCCCGTGGCCTGCACAATTAAGGCTTCTACGATTGCCGATCCTTTTTATGGGTATGATCCACAGACCGAAAGTGAAACGGAATATGATGCTGCCGGGGCCATAACCGTAATGGCGGTCGATAATTTGCCGTGCGAGTTGCCAAAGGATGCCAGCGAAGGTTTTGGTGAAATGTTCTTTGAAAACGTAATGCCTGCTTTCTTTAACGGGGATAGAGAAGGAATTTTGGAACGTGCCCAAATTACCACTTCCGATGGAAAATTGACTCCCAGATTTGCATATTTAAAGGATTATGTGGAAATTGCCGATTGACAAATTAACTTTTCGTTAACAGTCGGGCAGTTGAATCAAAACTATAATAAAATACCATTGGCCATTGTAACGGGGGCCGCATCAGGACTTGGTTTTGAACTGGCCTTACTTTTGGCCAGAGATGGTTATGAGTTGATTCTGATAGATGTCAATTCTGAAAAATTGCAACAGGCGAAAGAGAAAATCGAGGCGCGGTACGCAACCCAGGTGCAACTTCTGCACAAAGATCTGAGCAAACCGAAAGTTGCCGAATCGATAGTCCAGTCTATTGAAGACCGAGCTATAGATGTCCTGGTAAACAATGCGGGATTTGGTATTTATGGAAGCTTTCATGAAACTGACTGGGAGCGTCAAGCGGCGATGCTACACTTACATGTAATCACGACAACCCATCTAACAAAGTTGATTTTAAAGAAGATGGTTGCCAGGGGAAAGGGAAAAATCCTGAATATGTCATCTTTGGCTGCATTTCAGCCGGGGCCGTTAATGTCTCTGTATTATGCTTCAAAAGCCTATATTCTTTCTTTTAGCGAGGCCATCGCCAATGAGCTTAAGGGAACTGGCGTTACGGTAACCTGCCTTTGTCCCGGCCAGACCAAGACTTGCTTTCAGGAGGTGGTTTCGAATGGCTGTAGCGCCTCAGATAACAAAATAAAATTCAATATTGCTTGCCCTAAACAGGTAGCCGCATATGGCTATGAGGCAATGAAGAAGGGCAAAATAGTAGCTATTCCGGGTAACATCAACAAGCTACTTTCCAAATTGCCTCGATTAGTGCCTCGCCGAACCGCCACGGCCGTTATCCGTCGGATTCAGGAAAAAAACCGAGCGGTTTAAGCAATTATATTTTCCGCAGTTCGATTGGCTCTTCCGATTGGATTTTTAGCAAGGTTTCAAAGAATTGGCGCAATGCCGGATAGGCTTCCGTGGGAAATCTGGTTGTGTTCAATTTTACGCTTAGCCTAATATTTATTTTGTTTTCCACAACGTCATAAACCACCGAGAGCTCCCCATCATTATTCGGAAGTTTCAAAAATTTATTTTCGGGTACTTTTGTTACTTCATATTTGTCCTTACCATCTATGGAAACCAAATAATTGTTAATTACCGGAAAACCAAAATCTATCGGATAATTTCGGGTTTCCTTTAAAAATGGATTCTCAGAAAAGTAAGTTTCCATCAAAAATGGATAGACAAAAAGCCTATCCCCCACGGGCTGTTCGTGTATTGCGATTTCGTAAATCTCCTTATAGGGCTGTTCTAAATCCTTTTCGTTTTCAATTTGTAAGTTGGTAATATTTAAAGCTTCATTGCTGCTTTGTTTCCTTTTTATAATCTCTTCTTTATTTCTGTTGTTGTTTTCCTTTCGTTTGGGAACCGCTATGTAGCCTGTTGAAACTTCGTTCACCTTACCAGAGAACACGCCTTTTTCATCCGGGGCCAATTGCAGGTTCACATAGTGCATATTTTTGGCCATTGGAACAATTGGTTCCCAATAGCTTCCGTTTTTGAAATCCATTACCCGTCCTTCTATGTTCAAATCGCGCTGGGGCAAGATACCAAAGGGAGTATGTTTATCCGTAGCATCAAGAATATACTTGTTATCGGCAATAGTGCAGAATACCACAGCGTAGTTAAAATCTGTAAGCACGGGATATTGTTTCGTTGGCATTGCCTGGTCGCGGGTTGCTATCAGCATTATCTTGGCGTCAATACCTGCGGCCTCCAAGGCATTTATGAGTGCAAGATTTATCTCGGAGCTGTTGCCATTTCCTTTTTCAAAGGCATCCTTTATGCGAATATCGCTCAATATTCTGTTTTGGTTATTCCAGGCCATCTTTTCCTGGATAAAATAATAAACTGCTTTTGCACGTTCCAAATCATCAGAAATTGAAATAATGGAAGAGGGAAGCTGTTCCTTAAAAAAGGAACTGTATTTTAATTGGCGTCCCAAATCCCTGTCATATTTAAATTTTCGGTCCACGTCGTCCCAAGATTTGGAAAAGGAAACCTTGGATTCATCCAAATTGACAATGTTGCGCAGTTCAAATTTAATTGCGGGTATATAATTGCTTTTTGCGAGCATATATTTTTCTTCCACAAAGGCGGGAACATTTTTCATAACATAGGTAGCCGACTCACAGTCGCCCGGTACTTTAAAGCCGGGCAAATGGAAACAATCAACCAGAATTTCGGCGTGGTCCACATCCAGTTTTCTATCGCCGTAAAGTGTTCTGTTGTAGGTGTAATTGCCGGGTATTTCCGTGTGCAGCTCAGAATAAAGCGTTGGTAGGGCATTCATAAAATTCCAACCGCCCAAGTGGTGCATCCAAGGAGTTTCTATGCGGTATGAATATTCCAGGATACTGCCGTCCTGTACATTTGGAAAGGTGAACTTTTTTGAGGACCAGTATTGACTTTCATTTGTATCAAAAATAGCCTGGTCGCTTACATATACTTGCGATTGGCCGTTGTGGGTGAGGGCTTTTAGGTTTTTTATATTTTCCTGTACATTATTTTCACGATAATAGGGTATTTCTACATAATCGAGCTGAAATTTTTTTGCGTTGAAAACTTTAATTTTTCTATGAACCTCCTTGATTAGCCGAATATAACCGTCAGCCGCATCTACCGTATAGTTTCCTCTTTCATATAAAATTACCCCATTTGCCTCCGGGTCGAGGGGATAGCTCGTCATGGAATATTCTTTTGGCAAAGGCTTGCCAAAATCGTGAGGCGGTTGTTGCTGAGCCTGACAAAATGTAATAAATAGTAAAAAACAGGAGAGGAGGATTGATTGAATGGACATTCTATACTTTCTTTAAAACGATTGATTCTTCCTTCAGCATGGTTATCATAGTGCCGAAAAATTCTTTAAGCGATTGGTATGCATCTGAGGGGAAACGGTAGGCATTCAATTTCATATTGAAGCGGATGTTTATCTTGCCGCCGTCTGCCACATAGGTTACGGAGCATTCTCCGTCATCATTGGGCAATTTTATACTTCGGCTGGATGGCAGCTGCTCCACTTGGTAGGTATTGCCTAGGTCTATGGATACTAAATAGGTGTTTGTGAAAGGGTAGCCAAAATCCATCGGGTAGCTACGCTCTTTCATTTTAAAGGGGTTTTCGGAGATATATGTTTTGTTAAAAAACGGATGTAGAATCACCTTGTCGCCAACAATTTCTGGTTCAATGGTCACGCTGTAATTTTCTTTGAGGGGTTTCTCAATAGCCTTGAGGTCTTCTATTTGGTATGCCTCAATCTCAATGCCTGCATCGTCCTTCTCTTGTGTTTTTATGTATTCCTTCAGGGTTTCCTCCTCAATGCTATTTCTCTTTCCCAACCCGATATAGCCATAACTTGCCTGACTGACTTTCCCGGAAAAAACTCCATCGGCGGCGGCTGTTATTTGTGCATTTGCGTAATGTATATTTTGTTCAAAAGGCTCAATGGGCATCCAGTAACTTCCGTTTTTAAAATTCATAACCCGGCCTTGCACATTAAGCGCTCTGAATGGAATGATGCCGAAAGGAGCTTGTTTGTCTGTGGCATCCAGTAATATTCTTTCGTTGTTTATCATTAAAACCGCCAATACGTAATTAAAATGGGACAGCACCGGATAGAGCTCTGTGGGCAAACCATTATCGCGGGTAGAAAGAATAACCGACTTTGAGTGTAGGTTTGCCGCCTCTAAGGCATTTACCAGCGAAAGATTAATGTCTGACACACTACCCAATTTTTCCTTAAATGAGTCTTTTATTTCATTTCCATAGTTGAAATAACTTCCATTCCAGGTATAATTGTTTTGAATGAATCCGTACACCGCCTTTGCACGCTCCATATCGTCCTCTATATTGAGGATTTCTTTCGGTAATTTTCTTCTGAAATAACTGTTTTTGTTCAATTGGTCCCCAAAATCGCTGCGGCTCTCAAAGCGGTGGTCTACATCCTTCCAAGAACGGGAGTACACTTTTTCTTCCCCGTGAAAGGGTTTATATGATATGGGTTCATACGCTATTCTGGACACATAATTGCTTCGCGATAACATAAACTTTTCCTCTTCAAAGGATGGAATATTCTTCATAACATAAATATTCACTTCAGAATCTAGATGCGCATTGTTTGAAGGTATCAAGAAGTCATCCTTCTTAATGTAGTTGCTGTGTTGGTCCAGTTTTTTGGGACCATACAGGACCCGATTGAATTTCATATTCACGGGCAATACCGTTTGGAAGAAGCTATACATTGTGGGTAGGTTATTCTGAAACTCCCAGCCCTTTATGTCAAAAAGATAGGGGGTAACGAAGGTGTATTTATATTCTAAAATACTTCCGTTCTGCACGTTTGGGAATGTAAACTTCAAGGCCTCTCTTCCTTTCGATTTCTCGATTTTGTAAAAAGATTCCTTAGGGACGGCATCCTGTAAGATTCCATTATGGGTTATGGCCTTATAGTCTATTACTTCTTCTGGGTAGAATTTGTTTCCTACGTAATACGGGATTTCTATGGTAGAATTTCCGAATTTCTTAACGTCAAAAACTTTAATTTTTCGGTGTATTTCCAAAACCATTCTAAAGGCGGTTCTTTTAACGATAGAAACAGCATAATAATTACCCGTTTCATATAAAACAACTCCAGCGGCCTCTGGTTCTGCTTCATAAATTTCCAGTGCTAATTCCTCTTGTGTGGGCTTGCCAAATTCATCAATCCGCCCAGATTGCGAATGGGATAACAAGAATGAAAATATTAAAAATAGGAATGCGAGGTTTTTGGAAAGCATATTTTGGAACTGAGACTTTATCTGCCGCAAAATAGAATAAATATCAAAATTTAAAAAAATACGGAGTAGTATTTTTATGAAAAATTCTTTCAATCAATAAAATAAGCAGAAATCCGATGACGTATGCCACAAGATCCCAAACATCAAACACCGAACCGAGAACGGTCAATAGTATTTTTGATTTGATTTTCAGGATTTCGGAAAGCTTTAGAAGCTGAAGCAATTCAACCAAAAAAGCAAAACCCAAAACCGAAATTGCAATAGGGAACACATTGTTTTTAATGAAAATTTTCAGAAACGAATACAATAGTAAGATGACCAGCACATCGCCCAAAAATCCTCTTATAAAAGGATTGAAGTGGAAATAGGCAATGGTAAATTCCATTAAAAGAAGGATTAGGAATGCACTGAAATAGCACCATTTTAAATGTTCCATAACTTACGGTTAAAACCTCACAGGTTTCAAAAACCTGTGAGGTTTATTAAGTTTATAACTAGCTCTCATTGTTCCAATCAATCCGTCGCGATGCGAACATAATAATCGCCAAAATCAGGAACAGCCCGATGCTGCCAACCAATAACGCGTAATTTTCCAACTGGATGATTACATAAATAAAACCGTAAAGCGAAGCCAACGAAGCGCAGATAAGCAACGGAAACTTGAAACCTTTCAAAATGGCGCGGGAATAGACCGTTATCAGCGCGAGTACCGAAATTGCCGCAATCGCGTACGCGTTGAAAAAATTGCTGTGTTCGGAAATGGAGATGAGCAATGTATAAAACATAACCAAGGCCAAGCCGATCATTACATATTGAAACGGATGGATATAGATTTTGCTCACCAACTGTATCAAGAGAAACACCAATAGCGTTAGCCCAATGACCATAAACCCGTATTTGGCGGTCCGTTCGCTTTTTTGGTATTCGTCCACGGGAATGATTAGCTTGGTGCCAAATGCCGAAGTGGAAAGGTCTGGCAGGTGCCCAAAAAACGATTGCTCGAACTGTCGGTTTATTTGCAAAATTCGCCAACTAGCGGTAAAACCATCTTTACTGATTTCCTTATTGGTGTCCTCGGGCAGGAAGTTGCCATCAAAACTGGGAGAGTGCCAGTTCGACTGCATTGTGGCATCGGTTTCTTTACCTATGGGCAGAAACTTCAGGCTTTCGCTGCCGTTTATTTTTAAGTCGAAGGAAAACGGAAGCGGTGCCGCAAATATTTCCTTGGCATTGGCAATGTAATTGCTTTGGATGGTGTTCAGATATTCCGTGGAATACTGTGGCGTCATGGAAAGGGCTTCCGAAGCTAAATGTACGACCGGCGTGGTTTTTATTCCTTTCAAGTTTGAGGTTTTTAGAAGAACGGTTGCCTTTTCCCAAAGGATGTTTTCGTCGGCAACATCGGTGTCTGAAAAGTCAATTATGGGAAAATTTCCTGTTACGTCAATTGCCGCAGAATAGACCACCGATTCGTAAGTACTTCGGTTTAGGGGTTTTGTGTCAACCTGCGATATAATGTTGAGTTTGTCAGGAAAGAAGTAAGCGGTTTCAATACTTTCCTTTGTTTTGGTATAATAGGAATTGCTCTTTTCATTAAAGATTTTTTCTTCGGAAATAACCTTATACGGAATTTTTACGATAGGGCCGGAGAGCAGGACTTCATTTCCCCACTTTTCATTTATTTCCCGAACCACTTCCTCTTGTCTGTACGCTCTTTCGTTGATTAGTGATTTTACAAATTCCAAAGGGATCAATAAAACCAATAATAAAAACCCGACAACGAGCATCCTTGCTGTGATTGAGTTGCGCATCCAATTGCTGAATCTACTTTTTTTCTGTTCCATAGTATATTAAAAGTTGTTATTAATAAATGTTTTTTTAAGATCCCGAGAAGGGAGATCCAAAGATGCCCACGGCAAGTTCGGCCCAAATTAAGAGAAACACTGCGAGCAGAAAGACGCAAAGAAGAAGGCGATGGCTGGTTTTTTTTATCTTTCTCAGGACTAATTCACAAGAAATACCTACACCGTACAATAAAATTCCCATGACGGCAAAGTCCGAAAGGTCCCAATTAACTTCGTCGGTTAATTGTTCAGCTATCAGTGGAATAAGCAATAATACCGTTGCGAACAGCAGAATCAGGAAGAGCCTTGTTTTTTTTGTTAATTTGAAATGGTTTCTTTTCGGAGACATAGTTTAATTTTTTAGTTGTTATCGATTATTATAAAGTACTTTGATTTTCAAAGTGAAGAAATAAAAAAATATAATGTTATGTTCTTGGTTTTTGAATCAATTTTTCCAGGGCTTCGATATGTTTTTTGAATTCTGTGCGACCCAGCTTTGTGGCGCTGTAACTGGTATTTGGTTTCCTTCCTATGAAACTTTTTTCCACCAAAATATATTCAGCCTGTTCCAACGCCTTGATGTGGCTTGCCAGATTGCCATCGGTAACATCCAATAATTCCTTAAGCCGGTTGAAATCCGCATCCTCGTTTACCACGAGGATGCTCATAATGCCCAGCCGGATACGATGGTCAAAAAGTTTGTTTATGTTGTCTATGATGCCCACACTCAGCCCTTTCTTTCATTAAGATACATCAGGCTTCCGTAAATTATATGGAAAAAGCCGAAGCCCAAGAGCCAAAACCAAAAACCATAACCGGGTAGCGCTGCACAGATAAGCCCTATGATTATTTGCGCATAGCCCAAATATTTTACGTTGCCGATTGTGTATTTTGAAGCGTTCACAAGTGCCAATCCATAAAAAATGAGCATCAGCGAAGCCGTGAGGCCATAATGCTGGCTGTTTAATTTTATGATTATGTAAATTCCTCCGGTTACTAACGGAATTAAAAAGTTGACCAATAAACGTTTGGTGGTGGCGTCCCAAATTTTCTCGTTGTTGTTTTTTGCCCTGCGGGTGGTGAGTAGGTAAGCCGTTACCACGCTCAGCACGAGCACGGAGGCTAAGAGAGCGAGCAACAATTTAAAATTCCAACTGTGTAGCTTCAAAAACTCCCCGGGCTCTGGAAAGAGATATGCATAAGCAATCGCTGCTCCTATGATGGCGTAGATACCTGCAAAAATTCCGGAAAGGCCGCTCAGTGAAATAAAACGCGACGAGCGGTCCATCAAGTTTTTGATTTCGCTGATGTCTTTTAGATAATCCTTTTTACTCATAATAAAGTACTTTGAAAAACAAAGTAAATGTAAAAAGTTTTATCCGCCAAATTATTTCCAAAGAAAATATTTAGTTCCAAAATTTCTGGGTTTCAAAAAAGTAGGAAATTACACACAGGAAAAAAGGGGGAAATCCCCCTATAAATTCAGGGTTTTTCCTCTTGACTGGCATTGTCCTTCTTCGCATCTTTACACTATCAAATTAATTGGGGAGTTAATTTTTGACAAGAGGTTATAAGCTGTTTCTTTTTAGAAGCAGCTTTTCCTTTTTTAAGTTTAATGTCAAATTGTGAAAACAGGAAAAATCCTGTAAAAAAAGGGGGAAATCCCTATTGATTTACAAGAGATTATGTGCGATATTTGGATACTTATTTAATTGGGGAGTTTTATAAGTATGAGGTTAAGGACTGTGCCCCCAATGGTCACAGTCCTTTTTTAAAAATTAACGATGCTTATTTTATAGAGTTTTGTTATTAGCCAAAGCGCCCTGCCATCCAGAGATGGCAGGGCGCTTTTTTTTTTCAAAGTATAGGGCAGACTATAGTTGGTTGATTGTTTTACGAATTGCCACAAGGTCTGCCAACAGTTTTTCCAGCAGGTTTAAGTTCAGCATATTGGCGCCATCGCTCTTTGCATTTGCTGGGTCGAAGTGTGTTTCAATAAAAATTCCATCCGTACCTGTCGCAATTCCGGCTCTCGCAATTGTTGAAATCATTTCAGGACGGCCGCCCGTAACGCCAGCGCTTTGGTTGGGCTGTTGCAAACTGTGGGTTACGTCCAAAACCACGGGGGCGTACTGTTTCATTGTTGGAATTCCCCGAAAATCTACAATCATATCTTGATAACCGAACATAGTTCCACGATCGGTAATCAGCACTTGTTCGTTGTTGCAATCGGTTACCTTGGTCACGGCATGCTTCATGCTTTCGGGGCTCATAAATTGGCCTTTTTTCAGGTTTACCACCTTTCCCGTTTCAGCGGCCGCTACTACCAAATCGGTTTGGCGCACCAAGAATGCCGGGATTTGCAGCACATCTACATATTCCGCGGCCATTGTGGCATCGCTTACCTCGTGAATATCGGTAACAGTGGGAACATCAAAAGTTTCGGAAACTTTTCGGAGGATTTTCAATGCCTTTTCATCGCCAATGCCAGTGAAACTATCTATTCGGCTTCGGTTTGCTTTTTTGAAACTTCCTTTGAAGATGTATGGAATCTTTAGGTCGTCGGTAATTTTCACAATCTTTTCAGCAATTTGCATCGCCATTTCCTCGCCTTCAATGGCGCAAGGCCCTGCGAGTAGGAAAAAATTGTTGGAAGTAGTGTGTTTTATCTTTGGAATTAAATCAAGTTTCATGCTGTAGTTTTAATAGTGTAAAGATAGGTATTTTACTATTCTGAGGTGATATTTCAGCATTTTCACTTACTTAAGATTTTTTCACTTCATATTATTGATAAAATAATACACCCATAATTTGCTTCTAATCCACTTAGAAACACTACTTTTGCACCCTCCAAAAAAAAGGAGCAAGTTTATGAAAGTCAAAAACATCGCTATTATTGCCCACGTTGACCACGGAAAGACCACGCTGGTTGATAAAATTATGCACCACTGTAGTATTTTCCGTGAAAATGAGAATACCGGGGAACTTATCCTGGATAATAACGACTTGGAACGCGAGCGCGGTATTACAATTACTTCAAAAAACGTTTCGGTTATCTATAAAGACACAAAAATAAACATCATCGATACGCCTGGTCACGCCGATTTTGGTGGCGAAGTAGAGCGCGTACTGAACATGGCAGACGGAGTTTTGCTTTTGGTCGATGCTTTTGAGGGACCGATGCCACAAACCCGTTTCGTACTTCAAAAAGCAATCAATCTTGGATTGAAACCTTGCGTTGTTATCAATAAGGTGGACAAGGAAAACTGTACGCCGGACGATGTACACGAATCTGTATTTGATCTAATGTTTGAGTTGGGCGCCGAAGAATGGCAGCTCGATTTTCCCACCGTTTACGGCTCTGCTAAGCACAACTGGATGAGCGACGATTGGAAAAACCAAACTGAGAATATTGAGCCTTTGCTCGATATGGTTTTGGAGCATATTCCCGAACCAAAAATTGAAGAAGGTACCGTACAGATGTTGATTACCTCCTTGGACTTTTCTTCCTTTACGGGTCGAATCGCCATTGGTCGTTTACAAAGAGGGACCTTAAAGGAAGGAATGCAGATTACTTTGGTGAAGCGTGATGGCACTAAAGTGAAATCGAAAATAAAGGAACTTCACACTTTTGAAGGTTTGGGCCGTAAAAAAGTTGCTGAAGTACAAGCAGGAGATATTTGTGCGTTGGTTGGCTTGGAAGGTTTTGAGATTGGCGACACCGTGGCCGATATTGAAAACCCTGAAGCTCTTAAAACCATCGCAATTGATGAGCCTACCATGAGTATGCTTTTCACAATTAACGATTCACCTTTCTTTGGAAAAGACGGGAAATTTGTTACTTCGCGCCATATTAAGGAGCGCCTGGAAAAGGAACTTGAAAAAAACCTTGCATTGCGCATGCAACCAACGGACAGTGCCGATAAATTTATGGTCTTCGGCCGCGGGGTTTTGCACCTTTCGGTTTTAATTGAAACCATGCGCCGTGAAGGTTATGAGCTTCAAATTGGACAACCACAGGTTATCATCAAAGAAATTGACGGCGTAAAATGTGAACCAGTTGAAGAAATGACAATTGATTTGCCAGAAGATGTAAGCGGAACCGCGATTAATATGGTTACCATCCGTAAAGGAGAAATGATAAGTATGGAAGGAAAGGGTGAGCGTATGGTGTGTAAATTCATAATTCCATCCCGCGGAATTATTGGGCTGCGTAACCAACTGCTTACCGCAACTGCCGGAGAGGCCATTATGACACATCGTTTCTTGGAATACCAACCGCTTAAAGGTGGCATTCCGGAAAGACAGAACGGAAGTTTGGTTTCTATGGAAACCGGCCAAGCCATTCCATATTCCATTGATAAATTGCAGGATCGCGGGCGTTTCTTCGTAAATCCAAATGAGGATATTTATGAAGGTCAGGTTATTGGCGAAAATACACGTCAAGATGATATGGCAGTGAATATCACAAAGACCAAAAAACTTTCAAACGTACGTTCTTCGGGCGCTGACGATAAGGCACGTATTATTCCGGCCATAAAGTTTTCGTTGGAAGAAGCCTTGGAATACATCCAAAAGGACGAATATGTTGAGGTTACGCCAAACCACTTACGACTTCGAAAAATATATTTGAAGGAAGTGGACCGTAAAAGAAATAAATTGTAGAAAAAAGAAAATCGCTGAGCAACTCAATAAACTCGGCGATTTTTAGTTAATTTGTTGTCGCCGGAAGGCAAACGCAGCTGCTGGCATTTTGCTTTTTTCAAGAGCCCGTGTTGATGAACAGCCGGGGGAGAAGCAATCCAAATTCCTTTAATAGAAATTTTAATTCCACATATATTGACCGTTGCTCGGTAGGAAAAACCTTGTCGTGAAAAAGCGAACCCAATATTTGGAGAGCTTTAAAAAATCGATAATTCACTTACCGATTTAATTGGTGCCATTCTTAAAGAGATCCGAACGCGCTCAAATTGATTATGGCCGATCACGGCGGGTATGTAGGTATGGAAAGCTTTCAGCAAAGAAGGAAAATACCGAGGATAGTGATAAGATATATTCGATGTTCAGTAGCATACTGTCCATTCATTGGCC
Organism: Aequorivita vladivostokensis; assembly: GCF_000952855.1. Taxonomy (GTDB): domain Bacteria; phylum Bacteroidota; class Bacteroidia; order Flavobacteriales; family Flavobacteriaceae; genus Aequorivita; species Aequorivita vladivostokensis. The sequence goes on from NZ_JSVU01000011.1 coordinate 30,898, forward strand.
CGAGAATTCGCCTCCATCGTAGGAAGAAAAGTTTAAATCTCCCATAAATGTATTCAGGATCTTATTCAGTTTTTTAAGTGAAGATGCTTCCTATTTGAATCATTTAGAGAAGCATTCCAGTTATGGGCTTAATCTTGAAGGAGGCCCTAAACCGTTCATCAGAATGCTTTTATAGTTCATATCCCGTCCAATTTAATAATCACCTCAATATTGCCGAATAGTTATTGTGATTTTATTAAAAAACTGATCCTCCTATTTTTTAATCATTTTTACTATGTTAACTGAGGCTCTATTCTCGGTTTATTGCCTTCTAATTTTTTAAGATTGAATAGCATTAAAAAAATAGCTAAAAAGAAAAACCAATCATTATAAAAGGTGAACCGCTCTATGGTATGCATTCCAACAGCGACCGTTGCCGTGTTTGAAATTGTTAAGAGAGCGCCCAAAAATAGAACTTTAGAAGTATTAGTGACTTTTCGTTTTAATAAAGCCGTCCCGCTATATCCTAAGATTATAAAATAAAACAATACCAGAAGGTTACTTTTAAAGCCTTTTACAAAATTCTTAAAGCTGAGCTTTGACCAAGCTCCAAAATTTTTAATGATGAGCGGTCCTGCCAACTTGGTAGTGATTTTTTCCAATTCAATAAATTTTTCTTCAGGAGTAAGGGAAGGAGCTAGTAGTTCCTTGCCATAATCATATATTGTCCAGTTGGCTATACGCGTATAATTTGCCCTATAAAATTCAGTGGCATCTATGCCATCAGCCTCCCTTTGATAAATGCTAAGATTACGTTCCCACAGTTTTTTTTGAATCTTTTCAAAGAAATATCTCTCTTTTTCGGTTTTATATATTTCAACATCAGTGACATTCGCAACATACATTGCGGGAGTAAGGAGATGGAGTCCGGTCCACGGCGTAGCCTCAAAATAGCCGTTGGCTACTTTGTGATAAATATGGTCGGTTATCGACACTGCAAATGGTAAGATGCAAGAGAAGAGTAAGAGAGGAATACCTTTCTTATAGTCCCTTTTTCTAACACATATCCAAATCAGTAGTAGAATAACTATTGGAACAAAATAGAGAAATTGCCCTCGGGTCAATAATAGTGCGAAAAGAATTAACAATGACTTGCCAATATATTTTTGGTTCTCGGTGAAAATTGCTAAACTCAAAAAATGGAATAGCAAAAGATAAAGTGGATAAGCTATGGCTTCGGAAAGTACACTATTGCCTATTTTGATTCCAAAAATGCTTGGATATAATAATACAATACTCAGAAGAAGGCACCAGAATGCTTGAATACCTAGGTTCTCTTTTAGGTTCATAACCAAGATGTATATTGATGCGCATATAAATGACATTTGGGAAACTATTAAAAGAATTTCAAATTCTTTAAAATAAAATAGCTGTACAAATAGTGAGTAAACCGGCAGTCTGATTATTGACATGTTTAAATATCCATCAGAATCGTTATGAAGTATAGCACCTTTTGTGGCGATATATAGCGTAGTGCCAATAAATATAATACCCAATAGGTATTTAAAATACTTTTCACTTAAATAAATAATCTTTCTATCCATTCTTATTTCTTAAGCCCTAAAATACTAAAGAACAGACTGAAAAGTATAATCTGAACCCCTAAAAGCATTAAGGTAACAGCGGGAATAACCCTCCTGAAAACAGAATTATTTTCAATATTGCCAAAACTTATTGCTTGCCAATCTGTATATGCAGAAAAGCTTAAAGCAATTCCTACAATAACCAATATAAATCCAATAATCAATCCTTTTTCAAGATTTATAAATTTAAATAAACGGTCGTATTTCTTAGATTTGGGAAGCAAATCATTTTCTACAGTATAAACCTTGGTTAGACCATAAAACAATATAAACTGGAACCCTATCAAAGCAAGGACAGATGTGAAGAGAAGCGTATGGACATCAAAATTTACACTGCCGATGGAAATAGGACCGCTGATTAAAACAGCGGAAGTAATCAATCCGAAAACCATTAAAATCAGGCCAGGGATTAAAAATAGCCAATTCGGACTGTAAAGCACCAAAAATCGCAAGTGCCGCCAGCCGTCGCGCCAAGTATTCAAATGCGGAGGTCGCGTGCGTCCGTCTGGGGAGAGGATGGTGGGTACTTCGGTAATTTGAAGATTTTTAAGACTGGCTTTAACGATCATCTCACTGGCAAATTCCATTCCCGTGGTTTTCAGTTCCATCGTATAGAAGGCCTTCTTGCTAAACCCCCGCAAACCGCAATGAAAATCGCCGATATTACTTTTATAGAACAATCTTCCAATAAACGAAAGAACCGGGTTGCCCAAATATTTGTGCAGAAAAGGCATGGCGCCTGGTTTTATTCCACCCTTGAAGCGGTTGCCCATTACCAAGTCATACCCTTCCCGAAGTTTTAATAAATAGGGCATCAAATTACTGAAATCGTAACTGTCATCGGCATCGCCCATAATTACATACTTTCCGTTTGCCGCTTCAATTCCGCCTCTCAGCGCGCTACCGTAGCCCTTTTGCGGTACGTTTACCACGGTGGCATTTAGGCTCTTGGCGATTTGTTGCGATCCGTCGGTACTTCCATTATCGGCGATTATTACCTCGCCGGAGATTTTTTCTCGTTCAAAAAAACCTTGGGCTTTTTCAATACAGATAGCCAATGTTTCGGCTTCATTAAGACAGGGCATTACGACGGATAGTTCTATATTCATGTTTTTGAAATTATTTTTCTGAATAGAATAATGCCAACCAAAACGGCAAAAAAGTAATTATAAAATAAATAGCGCATTATGGAGTGGGAGGCAAAAGCCACTATCATTGCGTTGGAGATGATCAAAGTAAGTGCGAAAAGCAACAATCCATTATAGACTGACCATTTCCGAAGAGCGATGAATACACTATATAAAAAAAGTAATAGTGTCAAACCCGCGATCATAATCCCTCCAAAACCGTGAAAGACACCTTCCCAATAGATAGAAATATATTCCTTAAAATTATTTTTTATCAAAATAGGCAGCATTTCTTTCGCTGTTTCTTCTATCATAATAACGTTTTCGCCAGGTTTTTCAGTTTTATTTTCAAAATATGCCATCCCCGGAATGTGGAAATTCCGGTTGCAAATTACAGGAAAGTTATTATGAAAAACCATATACTTATCCGACGCATTTCCAGAAACATTTGAACTCAGAAGACCCAAGCTATCAATGCGTTTAAAGGTATTCAGATAAATCGTTCTATTATCTTCAATTTTCAGCAACGCAGCATCTTCCTTATTAGATACGTAAAGCGGTAATGTAAGTGCGTTTGCATAACTAAAGGGTGTGGTTACGAAAAAGCCATGTACCACTTTGTGATATGTTTTGTCTAATGTTTGTACTAAAAAAGGCAATATTAAAAGAAGCAAAACATAAAATAATTTCGTTCTTCCAAAGATGTTTCTCCGTTCCTTTAAAACATACAAAACCAAAATGACCGGGGCCACAATAATGAATTGGCCTCGGGTAAGGCACAAGAGTATAAAGGCTATTGAAAGGTGGATAAATTTGGCAGTTTGATTTCTGAATAGGAAATCAATACTGAAAGCCACCAGAAACAAGTAAAGGGGATAGGAAATTCCTTCTGAAGTCAAATTGTTTCCTACCCAAAGTGGTGGGAAATAGGGAAAAATCAACACTATAAAGAGAAGAATATATACCCAGGCCTTTAATTTTAGTAGGTGTTTTCCTGAACTCAGAAGTTTTGAAATCGCCAAAAAACCAAATATTAATTGAAAAGCGACTACCGTAGTTTCAAAAAAATCGCCGAAGAGTAGGTCAAAACTTCTCAAGAAAAGTCCATAACCAGGAAATCTGTAAAAATGTACCTTAAAATAAGTGTACGTATCTGGGGAATAAATGGCGGGTTGCAATATCAAATATAGAAACACACCGAAATAGACCAACAGCTGTAAGCCATCAAACGCTGAAAATTTTAAGCCTCGTGTAGAATATTTGAACAATTTGATGGTTTTAATTAATTATTTGTGGGACTGTAAAACTAAAAATAAATTTTAGCTTTACATTCTTATATCGAAAGCCTTTTTTTAAAAAGAAAATCCATTGGAAAACAGTACATTTTCAGTAAAAAGATACACCGCGAAAGATAAATTTTTGTGGCAGCAATTTATGGAGACTTCCAAAAATGCCACTTTTTTGTTCCAAAGGGATTTTATGGAATACCACGCTGATAGATTTACGGATCATTCGCTGTTGGTATTGAAAAAGGGAAAGCCTGTGGCGTTACTGCCAGCAAATATTGCAGATAACACTTTGTATTCCCACCAAGGTCTTACCTACGGCGGTTTGATACTTCATAAAAAAGTCAAATTAAAGGAGGTGGCCGCTATATTTAGCAGTGTACTTCAATTTTTAAATGAAAAGGGTATTGAAACACTGCAAATAAAAATGTTGCCGAAAATCTACAACCGGCTTCCGGCAGACGAATTGGACTACCTGCTTTTTATAGCTGCGGCAGAACGGGTGCGGGCCGACGTTCTAAGCGTTATAGATAATAAAAACCCACTGAGAATTGCAACAAACCGACTGGAAGGCGTAAAAAAGGCCCAGAAACAAGGATTGAGAATTGTGGAGGAAAATGACTTTAAAGGTTTTTGGGAAAAAATATTAACCCCAAATTTAGCGCTCCGACACCAAGCCTTGCCAGTGCATTCCTTGGGCGAGATAACAGATCTGGCTAGTAAGTTTCCAATAAATATAGTACAGTTCAACGTGTATAAAGACAATGAAATTGTAGGTGGCGCAACTATTTTTGAAACCGAAGCCGTGGCGCACGTGCAATATATTTCTGCCAATGAGGACAAACAACAATTGGGAACATTGGATTTTTTATTTGAGTATTTAATAACCGAGCGTTTCAGAAATAAAAGATATTTCGATTTTGGGACTTCCAACGAAAACCATGGAAAAAATATAAATGAAGGCTTACTTTATTGGAAGGAATGTTTTGGCGCCAGAAGTATCGTCCAGTCTTTTTATGAAGTAAAGACCGCGAACTATAAAAAACTAGCAACCGTTTTTATATGATTCCATTTTTAGACTTACACGCCATAAATAAACGTTTTGAAAAACAATTTCAAGAAGGCTTTAGGCAATTTTTGGATTCGGGATATTATGTTTTGGGAAATCAAGTAAAATTGTTTGAGGCAAATTTCGCAAAGTATTGCGGCACAACCTATTGCATTGGCGTAGGCAATGGCCTTGATGCCCTTCGACTGATATTGGAAGGCTATAAAATACTCGGAAAACTGAAAGAAAACGATGAGGTTTTGGTGGCTTCAAACACCTATATCGCTACCATTTTGGCAATAAAACAGGCCGGCCTAAAACCCGTTTTGGTAGATGCAGATTTTGAAACTTATAATTTCAACATTCAGTCGTTGCGAAATCCAATTTCCCAAAACACGAAGGCTATTATGCCGGTCCATCTGTATGGGCAATTGGCGCCGATGGAGGAGATTTTGGAAATTTCAAAAGAATACAATTTGCTCGTAATAGAGGATGCGGCCCAAGCACATGGCGCAAAAACGAATGATGGGAAACGCGCCGGAAATCTTGGCGATGCCGCGGGATTCAGTTTTTATCCCACTAAAAATTTGGGTGCGCTGGGCGATGGCGGAGCGGTTACCACCAACGATGCTGAACTGGCCGATGCAATCGCAAAACTTCGCAATTACGGTACGTCCACAAAATATGTAAACGAGCTTTTGGGTTTCAACTCAAGACTGGACGAACTGCAGACGGCTTTTTTAAATGTGAAATTGCCCACTTTGGATTCCGACAATTCCCTGCGACGAACAATTGCAAAAAAGTATATTTCAGAAATAAAAAACGATAAAATCATCCTTCCGACCTACGACGGAAATGAGGACCATGTTTTCCACCTCTTTGTGGTCCGTGTGGATAATAGAAATGAATTTATAGATTATTTGGATAGAAACGGCATTGGGCATTTGATTCATTACCCTATTGCGCCGCACAAACAAGAGGCGCTTTCGGAATATAAGAATTTGAAATTTCCCGTTACCGAAAAAATCCATAACACCATTATCAGTATTCCTATAAGTCCCCTGCTTTCCGAAGCTGAGGTGGATACCATTATTTCAGTATTAAATACATATTAGGTGAAGATACCATCCTTTATACGCGGTAATTTACTTTTGAAGATGACATCGCTAAATGCTGTGGTGGTAAGTATCAGGCTCTTGATTTCTGCCGTTGTGCAGCGTCTGCTCTATGATTACGTTGGAGCGGTGGGACTCTATAAAATAGGTCAGTTAAGAAGTTTGTCGCAGTTATTGATGTCAATCTCTTCGCTCGGTACTTTCAGCGGCCTGGTAAAATATGTTGCAGAATACAGGTCAGACAAGGCCCAGCTTCAAAAGCTATTTAGCACTACGTTAGTTTTTACCATATTTGGTGTTTTAGGTAGCTGTATCACGCTGCTTGTGTTTTCAGACCGCATCAGCGATTATCTTTTTGCCTCAAATGAATTTTCGTATATAATTAAATTAACCGCTGTAATTATTCCCTTCATCGCGGTGCAACGCGTTTTTAATGGAGTTATAAACGGACTGTCCGAATACAAAAAGTTTGCAAAAATCGATTTGGTCAGTTACCTGCTTACGGTGTCATTAACTCTGTTGTTTCTTTTCCAGTACAATTTGGACGGGGTGCTGATAGCTATTAGTATTACGCCGATAATTCAGGTATTGGTCCTGCTTTTCTTTTTTTTCAGAGTACTGCGTGACTACATAATTTTCAAGGATATAAAATTGAAATCCCCTATGGCAAAAAGCCTTTTTGCTTTTACGGTTATGTCCTTTGTGAGTTCCATTTTACTACCTCTTGTGGAAATAGATATAAGAAGCATGCTGGAAGAACGAATGTCAGGACGGGATGCTGGGGTATGGACCAATATGACTTTTATTTCGAAAAATTATATGGTTTTTTCAGGTTCCCTTTTTACATTATATGTGCTTCCCAAATTTGCGGGAATCTATTCCGCAAATAATTTTAAGAAAGAAGTTTTCAATATTTATAAAACCATTTTGCCGCTATTTGCCGCAGGTATGATTCTGGTTTATCTATTTAGACACCTTATAATTGAATTGTTATATCCAGGATTGACCGAAATGGCGCCACTTTTTAAATGGCAATTGGTGGGCGATTTTATTAGGCTGGCTTCCCTAGTACTTTTGAACCAGTTTTTGGCTAAAAAATTGGTGCGCAGTTTTATATTTTCGGAACTTTTTTCATTGGCGCTTTTTTATGTGCTGGCCCAATTGCTTGTTGCTCCGTATGGGGTTGAGGGAATTGTAATCGCACATTTTATCAGGTATGTGCTTTATTTTTTTGTTGTTTCATTTTTAGTGTTCAGATATTTTAAAAAACAAAGAAAGTAAATTTTAAAGGAAAAAATCAGGTAAAGTTTAGATAGCTTTGAAACCAATTTTGTTGCATGCTTGATTCTAAAAACTCTTACAGACAGGTAATTAAGGCCACTTCGCTTTTTGGAGGGGTCCAGGTATTCAATATCTTGATTTCCATAGTTCGCTCAAAATTTATCGCCTTGTGGATAGGCCCTGCGGGTTTTGGTATCGCCACGCTTTTGAACACGACCATAGGCCTCATCAACGGAATGACCAATTTGGGGTTGGACAGAAGTGCCGTAAAGGATATTTCCTTCAGTCATGCAAACGCACAACCTGAAGGTACCGCACGCACCATACAAATTGTGAAGAGATTAGTGTGGTTTACCGCTATTTTGGGCAGTGTAATTATGCTTGCGGGCGCTCCGTGGTGGAGTGAGATTGCCTTTGACTCAAAGGAATATACCTTATCCTTTGTCTGGATTTCTTTGGCACTGTTGTTTAAACAGCTTTCCAATGGTCAGTTGGCAATATTGCAGGGCCTTCGAAAATTAAAAAAACTTGCAAAGGCGAATCTGTATGGAAATCTTTTGGCACTGCTCATTACGCTTCCCCTGTATTATTTTTACCGAATTGACGCCATTGTACCTGCAATAATAATTTCTTCTTTTATCGTTTTTATTTTTACCTATTATTTCGCCCGTAGTGAAAAGGTTGCTACCGTTAAACTTACCAACAGGGAAGCTTTTGTTGAAGGAAAAACAATGGTGCAATTGGGTCTTACGCTGAGCATTAGCAGTATGATCGGTCTTTTGGTAGCGTATATTATTCAAATCTTTATTAGCCAAACGGGGGGACTGTCGGAAGTGGGTCTATACAACGCCGGGTTTGTTATTCTGAATGCATATGTGGGGCTGGTCTTTACGGCTATGGAAACGGATTATTTTCCGAGATTATCTGCAATTTCCGATAGGATCGAAGCCATACGCCAAACCGTTCTTGAACAAGCTTTTATCGCCATTCTTCTCATTCTGCCAATTATAGTAATCTTTTTGGCGGCCGCGCCATTCATTATTGTGCTTTTATATTCCAATGAATTTGTGCCGATAATAGATATGGTTCGTTGGGGTATTTTGGGAATGGTATTCAAAGCCGTTTCCTTTTCCATGGGATATATTTTAATAGCGAAAGGTGACTCAAGGCTTTTTATGAAAACGGCCATTGGGTTCAATGCTTTACTCTTAATAATGAATCTTTCTGGCTATTATTTTGGCGGCTTGAAAGGCTTGGGGATTAGTTTTTTACTATATTATATCATTCATTTCATAGGCTTGCGGATGATTACAAAAACACGATATGATTTCTATTTTAATAAAAGCTTTTACGGCATCTTCGGCATTTGTGTTTTAATATGTGGAATTTCATTTTTGTTGACCTATATAGAATATTCCTATCTTAAATACGGTTTGTTAATAATTATGGCTGGTTTTTCTTTTGTATTTTCATACATCCAATTGGATAGAAAAATGGACATAAAGGAATTATTCCGAAAGATTTTTAGAAGAAAATAATGGTCGGCTCGTTAAAAAGAACATATCGAAATACCCGCGAGAGTTTTAGGTTTTACTTCTCGGTGAATTGGATAAAAACCATTTATTTCAATTTCAGGATGTTTCCCGTAAAAACAGCCCTGAAGCTGCCTGTTTTTTTCTATGGAAAGATTAAATTTTCAAATTTAAGCGGTAAAGTAATTATCGATGGTTCAGTAAAAAGGGCGATGATAGGGTTTGGTCAAAAATTTGAGTTTCCAACTACTTCCAAGGGAACCGCAGAGCTCGCCTTAATGGGCACGCTTCGGTTTAAAAGTAATGCCCATATCGGGCTGGACTGTACAATTCTTATAGCTAGGGATGCCTATTGTGAATTTGGATTCATGGGGTGTCTTGGATCGAATGTCAAGCTTATTTGTTCTAAAAAAATAATTATAGGAGATTGGTGCGGAATAGGTTATAATTCACAAGTGATTGACACAAACTCCCATCCGATGAAAAATACAATCACAGGGGAGGTTTACCCAATGTCTGCTCCCATAGAATTGGGAGCTTATAATGCAATTTCAAATACAGTGTCAATAATGGCGGGGACTAAAACGCCCGACAATTGCGTTATAACCTCACATTCACTTTGCAATAAAGACTATCGATCTTTGGGCGAAAATATTTTAATTGGAGGCATACCCGCCAAGTTGATTAAAAATAATTTTGCTCGTGATTGGGAAAGTGAAAAAGAGATGCTCAAGAAAAATAAAAGGGTTATTTAGTCTTTTTGGAATTGCTTTTCTGAAATTTTGCAGGATTACCGAACCAAGTCTCGTCACTGGGAATATCTTTGTTTATAAATGACATGGAACCGAGAATAGTGTTATCGCCAATGGTTATCCCGTGTTGGATGACGCAGCCCGTACCGATAAAAACATTTTTTCCGATTTGTGCGCCTCCAATTTGTTGGTGGTCTGTATTTAGGTTGTTGGTCATAACCTTGGGACATATATAGGAATTGTCGCCAATTTTAATTCCGCGAGCTATAATGCTATCATAGCGTATGGTAACATTATTTCCTATCACACAATTGCCCGAGGAGGAAACTCTGGAATCTATGTAACAATTCTCTCCAATTATCGTGGCTTTGCGCAATTCAACATAATTCTTGATTATTGTATTGTCCCCAATCTCAACATCGTCATCTATTATACAGAAAGAACCAATTTGGACATTTTTTCCAATCTTGGCCTTTTCCGAAATTATATTTTGTAGTGGCATAAGTTATTTTTGATGTAAATTTAGGAATAAGCGATATAGGAAAAAAATAAGATATCTCATAATACTAAAATATTAAACCGAGAGAGTAGTTTTCTGTAATTACCCAAGATATAAGGTTGAAATACGTAAAGTTTAATCTTGGTCTGTATCATTTTCTATATAGAATACTTTCTAATTATAATTTTGAAATACCTAAAGAAAGTTTATGGCTATCTTTGCAAAAAATCCGTAGCGTCCCATTTCTGAATATCTATGCCACTTTCCCTATACAATCCCTTTGACGATTTAATTTTTGACGAACATTTCTGCTTTCTTTCCGGAGCGCTCACTACCGAAAAAATGCCAGTGTTTCCACAATGGTTGATGGACAAATTTAAGTTTGGCGACGAGCGCATCGAAATGATGGACAAGCAGAAAACCTACGTATATGCCGATTTGGAATTGCCCTGTTCCCCAGAGGTGAAAAATGCCTTTGACGCACTGGATGAAAAAATTCAGGCCGCCTACAAAGAAGGCTACGAGGGAATGGCCGCGCTGGACGAACTGCTCATCTTTCAATGGACTGGCAGAATGCTGTACGGCCTGCTTTATTATGAAATGCGGTACGAACGCGACCGATTGCTGCGGCAAGGGGAGGAGTTTGCCCTTTCCACACAGTTGAAACAGCGGTTCGGGAATTTCCATTTGATGCTCCAATCTATTGTTGAGCCGATTTCTTTCGTTGGAAAAAAGCCGTGGAGCATAGTGGTGTTTCCCCTGAAATATTCGGCCGATATTTTCAGCTATCGCGATGATGCTATCAACCTGCTGTTTTCGTTTGGGGTGAACGGTTTTGGCTTTATTGCTTGCTTGCAGGACAATGGTATAATTGCCGAAAAGCAAAAAGAGTTACTCGAAAAAATGAAAGGCCCCGTTTTGCACCCTATCCAGTTTGAGGAATTGTACGCCCGGTTTCATTACTCCGATTATATCCTACAGTATAACCCGGAATACAAAATTGAAAGGAAGGATAATGCAATTACCATAGAAGCGATTCCTATTGAAAAAAAGGGAAGCAAACCTATTTTCGGGTTTTGGGACGAGGATATTTTTGCCCAGTTGCTCGCCAACTATTGGAGTGTTTACGGCATTGAGCGGGAGGATATCCTGCAATTTCAAAAGCCGCCGCTCAGTTTTTTGGAAAATCCGTATTCGAAGGATTTTATAAAGCCGGAAGCAATCGATTTGCCATTTTAATTAGAGTTCCAAACTTCCGAATATTTCTTGGCAATTGAAATATAATGGTGTTCCCGCTCAATAAACGCCCGTGCATTTTTTGAAATGGTTTGTAATTTTTCGGGATTCAAAATTAGGTCTTCCATTTTTTGGACTAAATAATCTACATCGGGAAGGGCGTTGATGCACACTTCATCTTCCTTTAAATTATAGTGTTCCAAAAACTCTTTCTCGGCGCCGGTAAAAACTACCTTTCCTTTTGCCATTGCTTCCAAGGCGTTGTAACCTTGGTCATAAGCAAACACTTGATCCAAAAGAATATGTGCCGAATTGTACTTTTCAATATATTCGGAATAGGGCACATTTTCCACGGTAATCACTTCCATTTTTGAAGAATATTGCTGCTGAAGTTTTTTTAGCGCAGTTTCAAAATAATCATTTCCCTTTTTGAAATAATTCGCCCGATTTATACCGTGAAAAATAATCACCTTTTCTTCGGAAGCAAACGGATTAAAATTTAATTTTTCAGTATTTATTGGGTTTGCGATCAGTCCCAAATATTTCTTATTTCCGAGGAGCGGAATGTGATAATCCAAATCGGAAGCAATTACACCATCCACTTTTTCAAAAACAAAATCGTGCAGTTCTTTGTATTCGGGCATTAAATATTTCAATGCCGGGAAATATTCTTTTTCTGAAATTTTCCCCTCAAAAAACGGAGTGAAAATGGAGTACCGGAACTTTTTTTCAAAAGCGTATTTCACGCTCGTATAATCCGTGCCGCAGGAAAGCAGGAAGAGTTTTGCGTTGTTATGGCTTAAAAATGAAATGATTTCCTTTTCGTGTTTCGGTTGGATTCCCAGCGGGCTTTCGTTTATCAACTGCACAACGTCAAAATTCTTAAATTTTTCTTTCTGTTGAAAAAACTGCCTTTTTAGGGAAATGGAAGAAATATCCTTACCGAAAATTTTAAAAAGGCCCACTTTCACCTTTTTTGAAATTCCCGAATCGTATTTCCGTTTTAACAGCATATCCGACGGGTAGTTTTTAAATTCATCGCCCGTAGAAACCAGCGTAACCTCGTGGCCAAGTGCTTGCAATCCTTCTTTTAAGGAATTGTGCAACCTGCTGTATTCGCCCACCAAAAGTATTTTCATATTTCCTTTTTTGCCACAAAGTACACCAAGCAAAGGCAAAAAGTTCACAAAGGATGCTCCGTAACTTTGTGAAAAATCTTTGTGAATGTTGTGGTTAAATTTTACACATCCAGCAAATAATAGTATTCTTATAAAGTTATCTTTGCCAAGATCGTTCAAAAATACACAATAAAAACCGATGACTTCCCAAAAGAAATTCAAAGTATGCCTGGTTTCCATTTCGCTTGCAAAAGGGGGCCTGGAGCGGTCGTGCGCTATGCTTTCGCAGATGTTGGAGGCGCAGGGTCACGAGGTGCATTTGGTAATTTTGAATGATGATGTGGATTACCCTTTTAGCGGTAAAATGCTGAATTTGGGAAAATTGAAAACCGAAAATGATTCGATGGTGAGGCGATTGCTGCGCTTTCGAAAATTTCGAAATTATTTAAAAAAGGAAAATTTTGATGTAGTTATCGACCATCGTCCAAAAAACAATTTTGAGCGCGAGCTGTTCTATTCCAAATTTATATATCGCGAGCTGAATAAAATTTATGTAGTGCACAGTTCCAAAAAGACGGAGTATCTCACGGAAAATCCATCGGCATTTTCAAAAGTCTGTCAAAAAAACCTGTTGAACGTGGCGGTTTCCGAATATATTGAAGCTGAAATTTTAAGGAAAGAAGGCATTTTTAATTCAGTGACCATCCACAACGCTTTTGATCCTGCTTGGGCTGAACAAAATGGCGAGTTTCCCCAAATACTTCAAAACAAAAAGTACATACTTTCCTACGGCAGGCTGGACGATTCCATAAAGGATTTTTCGTTTTTGATGGAAGCTTTTTCGCGATCCAAAGTTTGGGAAAAAGATGTGCATCTCGTCATTTTGGGTGACGGCATGGATAGGGAAATGCTTCAAAAACGGGCTGCTTCCAAGGAGGGGGCGCGGCAAATACTATTTCTTCCCTTCACCAATAATCCTTTTGAAATTATTAAAAATGCCCGTTGCGTGACGCTCACCAGCAAATACGAAGGCTTCCCGATGGTGCTTGTGGAATCGCTCTCCTTGGGAACGCCCGTAGTTTCATTGGACATAGTTTCGGGCCCTTCGGAAATCGTACAGCACCAAAAAAATGGTTTGCTGATTGCCGAAAGAAGTTTACCTTTATTTGCGGAAGCGTTGCAAAGCGTATGTTTTGATGAAACGGGCTATCAAAACTTAAAAGCAAACACAAAAGCTTCCGTTGAAAAATTTTCAATGCAGACCATTTCTGAAAAATGGAACCAAATTTTAAACCATGCCTTACAATAAAATTGAAGACATACATGTATTTGAAATCCCGAAAATCACGGATCCACGCGGCAATTTGTCAGTTGTGGAAGAGGGGTTCTTGCCCTATGAGGTAAAACGCGTGTATTATTTATACGATGTGCCCAGCGGCGCCTATCGGGGCGGGCATGCGCACAAGGAGCAATTGGAGTTTTTAATAGCCCTCAGTGGTAGTTTTGAGGTACTTTTGGACGATGGCGAAAATAAAAAGTCGGTTATTTTGAATAAGCCCAACCAAGGTTTGCTGATACCCACGGGAATTTGGCGTGAACTTGAAAATTTTTCTTCCGGATCGGTCTGTTTGGTGCTTTCCTCGGGCAGGTTTCTGGAGAGCGATTACATCCGCGAGTACGATGATTTTAAGCTATTTAAAGGTGCCTAACCGCAGGCCGAGCTTTTCCAGTCCATTTTTTGTTTTTAGCATATATTTTAAAATGGTCTTATTTTGCCGTAGTAGAAACTGTTGCTTTTTGCTCAGGTTTTCGGGGTTTATTTTTTGATAATATTTTTGAAAAGCTGCTTTATTGCCCTCCATTTTGGCCAGGATACATAGTGAATATCGGTTTAGATCCAGAAATTTCTTGAGCGCGGGATTGTTTTTTTCGAAAGGTTCGTAAGCTTCAAAATTGGCTTTTTCATCTAAGTTTTTCACCCGTTGAAATAAACTGTTTTGCCTAACTATATAGGTTGCGCATACTTTGGGGCTGAAAACTATCTTGTATTTTAAGCCAATCCGAACATAAAGATCCGTATCCTCTCCGCTTTTAATTGTCGTGTCATACCAGCCTACCTTTTCAAAAACATTTTTTTTAAGTACGGTGGAAATACTCAACAAAACCGAATCCAGTTGGCTGGCCTCAAAATAATCGACCACCACGGCATCTGTTCCAATGGTTTGGAGGGAATAACTGTTTTTAAAGACTTTGCCGTTTCGCTTAATTTCGGTGGCAGTGGCAAAAACCGATTCGGAAGGAAATTCTGAAAGCAATCGGTTTTGCTCTTCCAAATAAAAGGGATACCAGTAGTCGTCAGCATCCATCAGCGCGATATATTCCGATGTGGCTTGCCGTATCGTAAAATTCCTTGCAGCCGATGCACCGCTATTTTCCTTTGAAAAATAACGTATTCGTGGATCTTTGAATTTTAAGATTTCAGCCTCGCTATTGTCCGTAGAACCATCATTCAGAATTACTACTTCAAAATCCGTAAAGGTCTGCGACAAAACGCTTTTTAAAGTTTCGGCAATGTATTTTTCTTTGTTGAAGACTGCTATTACAATTGAAAACTTCATTCTTTATAAGTTTTATAAACTGAGATAATATGCCAATCTATAGAGATCGAAGATAACCAAGGAAGGGCGGGATGACAAGAGGTTTTTTTCCATCGTCCGACGGAAAATCTTATAAAATTTGGCCGCGGCTGGTTTTAAATGGTATTTTCTCAGGCTTTCGGCCTTTTTTGACAATGCTGTTTCTTCAGGTTTTATTAAGCCTTGATTAACAAAATTATGTAGGCTTTCTACAGATTCTAATGATTTGCGAAGAAATATTTTACTATTCTCCAAACCTAGGTGGACTACTGGATTGTCTATGTGAATAACCCCTACATTTTTTGCCTTGGCTTCTAAGGCAAAAAGTGTGTCCTCATGGCGTAAATTTGGTATTTCTTCGTTAAAACTCAATCTTGAAAATACCGCTTTTTTTATCAAAAAGTTTAATGTTAAAAAGCGTAGATGAGGCTGTTTCTGTCTTTCGGAAACGGAAAGGGCCTCCCGCTTTTTGCCATATTGCCACCGCAATATTTCTTCTTTCGGAGGTGGGTCTGTTTGGTAGATGATTCCGCCATAAATAATTTCAGTATCAATTGTTATGGAAGCTATGTACTTTTCCAAAAAATCATTCCTAATAACTTTTGTGTCTGCATCCAGAAAAAGCAGATTGTCAAACCTGGCATTTTTAGCCAAGAGATTTCGGATGGCACTTCTGCCTATGTTTTTCTTTAAAATAGAATAGGAGGCATTTGTTAAGTCATTAATAGCCTCATTGGCAGTTACGGGATTTGGGGAACAATCGTCGTACACATTTATTTCATAAGTTAGGGCTAATTTTTCGGCCTGTTTATGCAAGGATGCCACTAGCGGAAACACATTGTAATTATAAGTGGGAATAAGGATTGAAATCATTTGTTTGCAATTAACACGGTTTCTGCCATAAATCCGTAACGTTCGTTTTCTTGAAAAGTTCTGACTTCAACCTTTTGAAATCCGCTTTCGCACAATCTCTGCTGCAAGCCAGCTACTGAATACGTGCGCACATGGTCTTCCTGCCCAAAAGCTTCCAAACGCTCTTTTGGGGTCTTTTTTGAAAAATCTTCATAAATGTGGCCCGTCTTAAAAGGAGTTTGGATAAGGCAAGTTCCATTGTTTTTTAAAACGCGGTGCAATTCGGCCATTGCTTTTTTATCGTCTTCAATGTGTTCTAAAATATGGTAACAGATTATCAAATCGAAAAAATCTTCTTCCAAGGGAATTTGGGTAATGTCATAATGGTACTCAGCAATAAATTCATCTTCATAATCGGTGCTGAAATAATCTATATTTTGATTTTTATTCAGCAATCTGTAAATGCTTCGCGAAGGGGAAAAATGAAGCACTTTGCCTTGGAGTAAATTGTCAGAATTTAAGAGATGATAGAGCCTTCGTGTGCGAGGGCGGCTTCCACAAAAAGGGCAGAGCAGATCGCCATCGGGAATTTTTATGAACTTTTTTATACCCCTTGAACACACAGTACACTCATGATTTTTTCCCCGTAAGTGATATGCAAAAATAGAGCGGAAAAAAATCTCGTGTTCAAAAAGTATTCTTTTTGGGACTATGGACAGTGCTACTTTTTTAAGTGTTTGGTACATGCTGCTAAAATACAGCAATCTTTTGGGAAGAAGGAAATTTGTAATTCCATTAAGGTAAAAATCTTCCTTGTTCAATAATTTCAAAAAGATGTATCTTGTGAAAAAAGTTATCAAATAGTGCGCTCCCTTTATATAATCATGCTAAGTATTTTATTCTCATTTTCGGGTTATTGCCAGAATGACTCCTGGTTTTACCTGCGTGCACGCGATACTGCCTTTGTACCCACTTTTGAGAAAACTGGAGATTTTTTATATTACTCTGGAAATGATAAATTATTGAAAGCCGCTTTAAAAAATTATAACATTAAAATTTTCAAAAAGACCTGGAAAAACGCTAAAAAACAAAATTTGAAAAAAACTTTTTTTGTCGTTGCAGATAATCCAGCTTTGATGACCGATTTATTGCAGAACGCTTCCCATCTTTTTGAATTTGGTGAATTGATTGCCGAAGAGGATAAAAAGATATTTGAGCCCAATGACTATGGGCTCACCAGCACGATTGGAGAAAATTTGGGCGCTCAGGTAAATTTGGATTATTTAGATTTTTTGGAGGTGCCTAAAGCGTGGTATTACACCACTGGCTCGCGAGATGTTATTATTGGAATATCTGACGGGTCACTGGATTTGGAAGACAAGGAATTTGCCGGAAAAAGTAAGTCTATCAGAAAATCGAGCTTATCAAACGGTCATGGAATGGGAGTTGCGGAAATTGCCGCAGGCCAGGGAGATAATGCTTATGGCGTACCAGGGGTATGTTACGATTGCAGTATTTACGGTACCAGTTATAATCACTTCAGTACATTAGAGCAATTGGTTGAACTTTCGCAGTTGGGTGTTCAGGTAATAAATTGTAGCTGGGGCTTAACCCGTTATTATGAGACTGCCCAACAGGCTATTTATGAGATGCTGGAGAATGGAACAGTAGTAGTAGCCGTTGGGCACAATGAGCCTTTTTCTACATCCCACGGAAAACGGGTTTATTATCCTGCCGGATATGACAAGGTTATAGCAGTTTCTTCCGCATCGCATAGATATGAGCATTTTACTGAAAATATTCTGTATTTAGAGGAGAAGAAAATATATTATATAAGGGATATTCGCTATTATGTAGGCCAGACTGGGGGATTTAAGGATAATGATACGACTCAAATTCCCAAACTTTATCCTATAAGCATCAGCAATTTAAATAAAACAATCGATATAGTGGGGCCAGGCACAGGTATATTTCGATATTCAAAGTTTAAAATGGAAGGCAAGTTAGAGATGACAGAATTTAATCAAACCTCTATAGTTGCACCTTTGGTATCCGGCACTATCGGCCTCATGTTTTCACTTTATCCCTGTCTTCCCGCGGAAGAGGTTGAAACCATCCTAAAATTCACTTCTACCAATATAGACGACGTGGAGCCCAACAAACCCTATGCGGGAATGTACGGTGCGGGAATGCTGAATACAGGCCGGGCGGTAAAAATGGTTTTCGATATGTTTGCTGAAAAGGAACCCGTGAAAATTGAAAACCAGCGGTTCAGTCGCTGGGATTTTAAACTGACTTCTATTTCTGAAGTAGTTATGCAAAATCAGAAATTTACTGAAGAAGCAACTTTAAATCTTACCTCAAAAAAGCGAATTGTAATTTCTGAAAATACCGACCTAAGACCGAACGCGAAAGGGAAAATTCATCTTAAAATTGACCCAACGCTCAAAAAGGAATGCGAATTGCAGCTGCGCGACCCGAGCATTTTGAATGATTGAAAGTTAATTGGAAGGTTTTGGACAATGACTTTTGGAACCAGAGTTTCTGTAAACTGCGACTGCGACTGAAAACTGCGACTGAAAACTGAACTACTTATTTTCAAACCGTTTTCTGAACTACTTCAAAAATCTGGTTTTCATCACATTTTAAGGTTTTGGAAGGATACTTCAGCAACAGGGCATAATCGTGTGTTGCCATTAAGATGGTGTTGCCGTTTTTATTTATCTCACGTAAAACTTCCATTACTTCCACGCTCGTTTGTGGGTCTAGGTTTCCCGTAGGCTCATCTGCGAGAATAAGTTCAGGATCGTTCAAAAGAGCACGTGCAATGGCAACACGTTGCTGCTCCCCGCCCGAAAGTTGGTAAGGGTATTTAAAGGCTTTGGTTTTCATATCTACCTTGTCCAATACCTCGTTTATCTTGCTTTCCATCGCAGCTTTGTCCTTCCAACCGGTGGCCGTCAAAACAAAATTTAGATTGTCGCGCACCGTGCGATCGTTCAAAAGTTTAAAATCCTGAAAAACCACGCCCAATTTCCTGCGTAAAAAAGGAATATCCTTTTCTTTTAAGGTAGCCAAATCATATCCAACAATAGTGCCTTCGCCTTCCTGCAGTGGAAGATCGCCGTAAAGCGTTTTCATAAAACTACTTTTTCCCGTTCCCGTTTTTCCGATTAAATAGACAAATTCGCCTTTTTCCACTGAAACGGAAACATCCGAAAGAACTAGGTTGTCGCCTTGATAAATGGAAGCATCTTTTAAAAATAGTACGGTATCGGCCATTGGAATTATAGATTTACGATTTCGATTTCAAAAGTAATTTGAATTACTTCAAACTGCAACTGATTACTGCCAACATATTTACTTTTCTGAATTTTTTTCTTTCAATGCATCAATCTCCTTTTGCTGCTGAAGGGTGTAAAGCGTCAATTCCTCAATTTTTTGAAGCAAAATCAAGTTCATTTCTTTTAGTGAAATTCCCTCCGTCCGCATCGTTTCGGCAGAAGGCACATTTGGCAGATGATTGTTTTCTTTTAAAAATGCTTCCAATTCTTCCAAAGAAATCAAACTGTATTCCGGCATCATTTCTGAAATACCGTTGAAATAGTTTTCAAAAACATAATCCGGAGCAACGGCACCGTCGAGATCTACCAAAACTTCCTGAGTGTGGATTTTTCCTTTTACGGTCAACAGTTCGTCGGGATTTGTGGTGCCAATTCCAATCTTTCCATCTTTCTCCGAAAGGTTTTTGAATGGGTTGCGCTGGGCGGTGGCTGAAAAACAAAACAGCAGAACAATTGCAATTACGATTTTGGGTAACAATTTTTTCATGACGAATAATTTTTATAAAAATAGGGGTTATTTTTTGAATCAAACATTTTTGATTTTTACCATCGCAAACGCAAACGCAAACAATAACAATAGATAGAGACAAGGCATGCCTTGTCTCTATCAATCAATCAATTAATCCATGCGTTAATTATTGAATTTATCGCCCCGCCAATTCTGCGGATTTTTGATAATATAATTTTCAATTCGGTTATATTCCGCGTGGTTGCGAATAATATGGTCGTGAAACCCCGCCTGCCAACCATTTTCTATTTCCAATCGGTTGGCGTGGCGCGTAACCGCCGATTTATACGAACCCACGATGGACGAAATGGTGTTTTTTCCGATATTTTGGAACCGTGTTTTCCCCGGGGATATTGGTTGCCCCGTATTAACCGGGTTATCCGGTTTATCAATCAATAAAATCCCGTGAATATGATTGGGCATAACCACAAATTCGCCCAACGAAACGAATTTTGAATGATTTGGAATTTCATGCCACAAAATATCAACAATAACCCCCAACGATGAAAAAACCATTTTCCCATTCGTTATTTCCCCAAAATAATGATTCCTGTTTTTGGTGCAAATGGTTATAAAATAGGCGCCGTTCCAGCCGTAGTCCCACCATTGGGCGCGGATGGATTCAATTCTATATTTTCCCCTAAATTTCGCCACTTTTCAATTGACATTCAAATCTTTGAAATGAAATTCTAATTCTTAAAAATAAAGAATATTTGCATAAAAATCTGAAATGTAATTTATTGCCATTTGTAGCGTTATATTCCTAAGAAAATCCACCAAAAAACCATTCGTTAATTAAACCTTAAAAATTTACAGTATCGCCGAAAGCTACATTTAAAGTTAAATATCTTTACGCCACAAAAACTGTAAATAATGATAAAGAATTTTCTTGTTTTTTCACTTATCCTATTCCTTTCATTTTCGTCCTTTTCACAGCAAACAGCGGTCTTTACAAATGACCTTGCCGATTTCAACCAAGCGCTGGAATTATATAACAACGGGCAGTTTTTAGCCGCGCAAAGTCTTTTTGACAAAATAAAAAACAGCAGCGAAGACGAAACCGTGCAGAGCGATTGTGCCTATTATATTGCCAATGCGGCGGTGAGATTGAACCAGCAAAACGCCGACCAGTTGATGGAGGAATTTGTGGAGAAATATCCCACGAGTTTGAAGCGAAATTCTGCATTTATAGATGTCGCAAACTATTATTTCGAAAACGGAAAATATTCACATGCCCAAAAGTGGTACGATAAGGTTGATACTTCAAATTTAAGTCGAAGTGAGCAGGAAAGTTTCAATTTCAATAACGGATACGTCTATTTTAAGGCGAAGCGATATGACGAGGCGAAAAACTATTTCAACAAGGTTTCCACTTCGCAGAAATATGGCTCGCAGGCGAAGTATTATCTGGGTTTTATCGCTTACGAAGGCGACGATTATGAGGAAGCCAACAAAAATTTTGAGGAAGTAAAAGGCGAGGAGCGCTATTCCGAAGACCTTAGTTATTACCAAGCCGATATGAATTTCAAACTCGGCAATTTCGAAAAGGCCATCGAAATGGGGAAGGAGCAATTTGATAAATCCAGCCCGCAGGAAAAAAGCCAACTTTCAAAAATTATTGGTGAGAGCTATTTTAACCTTGGCCAATATGCCGAAGCCATACCTTATTTAAAGGAATACAAGGGTTTTCGCGGCAAATGGAACAATACCGATTACTACCAATTGGGCTATGCCTATTACAAACAGGGCGATTACGAAAGTGCCATTGGCGAGTTCAACAAAATTGTGGACGGAAGAAACGCCGTGGCCCAAAACGCCTATTACCATTTGGCGGAAAGTTATCTGGAACTCGACAAAAAGCAGGAAGCGCTGAACGCTTTTAAAAATGCTTCGGAAATGGATTTCAGTGCCGAAATTCAGGAAGATGCTTATTTGAATTACGCAAAACTGAGCTACGAAATTGGGAACAGCTACAAAAGCACGCCGCAGGTTTTGCTTTCCTTTATTGAAAAATACCCAAACAACGTCAATAATGATGAGTTGAAACGATTGTTGATCGACAGTTACATCACTTCAAAAAATTACAAAGAGGCGTTGGATTTGCTGGAAAACAACAAAAACTTTGCTGATGAAGCGGCCTATCAAAAAGTTGCTTTTTACCGTGGAATTGAATTGTACAATGAAGCCGATTACTATGAAGCGATTTCGTTTTTTGACAAAAGCCTGAAATATCCCAAAAACCAGGATTTTAATGCGCGCGCGACCTATTGGAAAGCTGAGAGCGATTACCAGCTCTCAAATTTTGAAAAATCGTTGGCGGGCTATAAAAAGTTTGCGCAAATGCCGGGCGCACAGAACACTTCGGAATATAAAAATTTGAAATACAATTTGGCGTACAACCAGTTCAAACTTAAAAATTATACTGAAGCCATTTCAAACTTCAAAAGTTACGTCAGTTCTTCTTCCGCTGAAACCGTCCGAAAAAAGGATGCATTACTGCGATTGGGCGATAGCTATTTCGTGACAAGCCAATATTGGCCCGCAATGGAAAATTACAACGCCGCAATCGATTTGGGCGGCGATAACGATTATGCGCAGTTTCAAAAAGCCATCAGCTATGGTTTTGTGGACCGAAGCGAAAAGAAAATCGAGGAACTGATTGCCTTCATAAAAAAATATCATAAATCCGTTTACCGCGACGATGCCTTGTATGAATTGGGAAATACCTACGTGGCGCAAAACAGGACCAACGAAGCGATTTCGGCTTACGACCAATTGGTCCGCGATATTCCGAACAGCGGTTTTGTTTCAAAAGCACTGTTGAAAAAGGCGTTGATTTATGAAAATGCCGGAAAAAGCAACGAAGCGCTGACTATATTTAAACGGGTAACAAAGGATTTCCCAAGCACGCCCGAAGCGTTGCAAGCGGTTTCTTCGGCAAAACTCATTTATATAGATCAGGGCAATGTTGACGAATACGCCCGCTGGGTAAAAACCTTGGATTACGTACAAGTGGGCGACACCGAACTTGACGACGCGGCTTATGCAGCGGCAGAACAGCCATATTTGGAAAACAAACAGAGTCAGGCGCAGAGCCGTTTTGAGGATTATTTGCAGCAATTTCCCAATGGTCTGCACGCCCGAAATGCGCATTTCTATTTGGGACAGATTTATTTCGCTGACGGAAGAAGCGATCAAGCCATTCCGCATTTTGAATATGTTGTGAACCGCGAGCGAAGCGAATTTACCGAACAGGCTTTGGCGCGGGTTTCAGAATTGTATTTGGGTAAAAAGGATTACCAAAACGCTTTAACATATTTAACCCGTTTGGAAACCGAAGCCGATTTT
Organism: Aequorivita vladivostokensis; assembly: GCF_000952855.1. Classification (GTDB taxonomy): domain Bacteria; phylum Bacteroidota; class Bacteroidia; order Flavobacteriales; family Flavobacteriaceae; genus Aequorivita; species Aequorivita vladivostokensis. The sequence goes on from NZ_JSVU01000011.1 coordinate 54,202, forward strand.
CCGCAGAACATCATTTTCGCGCAGACCAACAGTATGAAGGCTTCGTATGAATTGAAACAATATTCCGAAGCAGTAAATTATGCCGAAAAAGTACTTCAGAATTCAAAAATTGACAACTCCATAAAAAGTGATGCGCAAGTGATTATTGCTCGTTCGGCGATGAAAACCAACAATGAAGCAAAAGCAAAAACCGCTTACGCAGAAGCCCAAAAAATCGCTACCGGACAGCTAGCTGCCGAAGCACTTTATTTCGATGCTTATTTCAAAAATAAGGAAGGAAATTTTGAAGGCTCAAATGCTTCCGTGCAGAAATTGGCGAAGGATTATTCGGGCTATAAACTCTACGGCGCTAAAGGTTTGGTGCTGATGGCGAAGAATTTTTACGCTTTGAAGGATGCGTACCAAGCGACCTATATTTTGGAAAGTGTGACCAAAAATTTCACAGATTTCCCAGAGGTAGTTGAAGAAGCAAAAACAGAACTCGCAGTAATTAAAAATGCGGAGGCAAAAACCAATTCTTCCGTTGAAACCGGCGGAAACTAAGCAATTATTTTAAAACGATATTACTATAAATATGTCAAAGAAACGCATAGTATTATTTTCAATCGCAACAATATTATTGTTCAATCTTTCGATGTTTTCGCAGGAAAAAGAACTCGATCCTGAGGTTGTAAATATTGTAAAGCCATATACACCCACAATTTCGGATGCCTTTAAAGTAAAGGAAACCCCTGAATTGAACGATTCCATTTCAACCACAAAAAAGGAGGTGAAATACAGCATTTTCTCGGTTCCGGTGGCTTCCACTTTTACACCTGCGAAAGGCAAGGCTACTACAGTTGAAAAGGCAAAACCCATAAAATTATACGATAATTACGCAACGCTGGGCTTTGGAAATTACACTTCCATTTTGGGTGAGTTTTACAGCAATTTTGAAATCAGCCGAACCGATAACGCTGGATTTTTCTTTCGGCACAATTCTTCGCAGGGCGATATAAAGGATGTGAAATTGGACAATAAATATTACGATACCAGCCTTGATGCGAATTATACAAGCAGACAAAAAGATGCAACCTATAGGCTCGATGCTGGCGTGGAGCATCAAATATACAACTGGTACGGTTTGCCCGAAGATTACGTAACGTATCCCGATAATGTGATTGCTGATATTGATCCGTTGCAAATGTATTTCAGCGGTTACGCAGGCGGAAGTATTGCGTTGGACGATTCGTTTTTTGAAAAGGCGGCATTGAATATCCGCTATTTGGGCGATGCGTTTTCTTCTTCGGAATTTAATGCTACTTTGAAGCCTGAGTTTTCATTTCCGTTGGAAAATTTGACTTTTAATATTGACGGCGATATCGATTATTTAAGTGGAAGTTTCGACAGAAATTACACAAACACTTCAGTCATTAAATACAGTTATTTAAACGCGGGCTTGGCACCGTCCATCACTTTTGTAAATGATGATCTTTCGGTTTCGCTGGGTGTTGCAGCATATGTGAGTTTGGATTCCGAAAACAGCGACACGGACTTTTCGTTATACCCAAGATTGAATGCCTCGTATCGTTTATTGGACGAAACCGTGATTGTTTACGGAGGGGCAGAAGGCGGGCTTCAGCAAAATTCCTACTATAATTTTAAGGAAGAAAACCCATTTGTTTCGCCTACCTTAAATATTGCTCCAACTAAAAAACTCTACGAAGGTTTCGGCGGAATTAAAGGGAAAATCTCTAATTCCGTGGCTTATAATGTTCGGGCTTCTTATGGAAAAGATGAAAATCGCGCGCTTTTTCAAATGAATCCTTTAAAGATTTACAACGCGAATTTTGAAGGTTATGAATTTGGAAACTCTTTCAATGTAGTTTATGACGACGTGAATACGCTTGCTTTTTTCGCGGAGCTAAAAGTGGAGGTTTCGAATACATTCACATTGGGAATTAACGGAACCTATAATAGTTACAGCACAGATTTACAAAGTGAAGCGTGGAATCTAACCGATTTAAAGGCTTCGGTGTTTTCAGATTTCAACATAACCGAAAAATTATACGGTGGCGCTTCCTTGTTTTACGTGGGCGAGCGTAAGGATTTGGTTTATAATAATGATCCTTTCGGGAATTCCATAAATCAAGAGGTAACTTTGGATGGCTACGTTGATGCCAATCTTCACTTTGGGTATAGATTCACGGATAGGCTTTCAGCATTTGTAAAGGGCAGCAACCTTTTTGGCGATAATTACGAAAAGTGGCTTAACTATCCCGTGCAGGGAATCCAAGGATTGGCGGGAGTTACTTATAAGTTTGACTGGTAATTAGTTGTCAAAATTTTCAGTAACTTTGAAAAAAAGCAGAAAATGAAAGCCGCACTTCAAATAGAAATAACCTTCGAGCAAATTCTTGCTTTGATAAAAAGTTTGCCAAAAAAGGAAAGAATTAAACTTTCAAAGGAATTGGAAAGGGAGATTATAGATTCAAAATTGTCAAAATTGCTTGAAACCTTTAAAACCGATGAGCTTTCACTTGAAACTATAGATGCCGAGGTGGAAAAAGTTAGACAAGATATCTATGACGAACAAAAACGTTAAGGTTATTTTCGACACCAATGTTTGGATAAGTTTTTTAATAGGAAAAAGACTTGGAAATATAAAGAGTCTCATTGTAAATGGCAACATCCGGATTGTTTATACTGCACAATTAATTGAAGAAATAGAACGAGTAACCAAAAGGCCAGCACTTCAAAAATATTTTCCCGAAGAGAAGGTGTCTGAATTAATTGAATTTCTTGAAGCAATTGGAACAAACGTTCAAATAAGGCCTATCCATTTCATAAATCGCGACCCAAAGGATAATTTTTTACTGGATTTGATAAACTTTTCCAAAGCGGATTATTTAGTAACGGGAGATAAGGATTTGATACTACATAACCCGTTCGAAACTGCAAAAATTTTATCCCCAGCTGAATTTGAAAAAGTAATTGCGGAAATTGATTAATTATTAAAAATGGCTGCAATATTCGATTCAGGGAATTCAAGGATTGGCGAGGTTACCTATAAGTTTGACCGGTAAGTTTTTCAGTTGTATCTTCGTTTTAAATATTTGCAATATGTTGACCAAAAAGATAGTACAATCACATTTATCTAAATTACCTGACGAATTTTCCATTGATGATTTAGTGGAAAGACTTATTCTTATTGAGAAAATTGAAAAAGGAATTTCACAGTCTAATAATGACGAAGTAATTTCGGACGCGCAATTGGATATCGAACTGGAAAAATGGTTCAAATAAATTAGACAAAACAATCCAAGGATGATTTAAAGGACATTCTTGATTATATTTCCAAGGATTCAGTAAAAGGAAATTATAGAATTATTTACAGGATAGTTTCCAAAAAACGTATCGATATTCTGACGGTCCATCATTCTTCCCGCAATCTATCAAAGCGAAAAATATATTAAAACATCCGTCTTTGGCGGATGTTTTCTATTTTTACACCTCAATAAAATCAACCATGAAAAAATTATTACTCTTATTACTGACTACGACAGCTATTGCATCCTGTGCCCCAGATAAACTTCCGGCAGACTTATTGATTAAAAATGCAACAATTTATACGGTCGATAAAGATTTCAGCACGGCAAATGCACTTGTGGTAAAAGATGGAAAAATCCTCGAAATAGGCCTAAAACCCGAACTCGAACTGAAATACAATATTAAGAAAACCTACGACGCCAAAGGCAATACCGTGGTTCCCGGGCTGATTGATGCCCACGCCCATTTGTACGGCCTCGGCCTCAGCCTGCAAAATGTGGATTTGATCGGCACTACCAGTTTTGAAGAAATTTTGGGGCGAGTGGTGGCATTTCAGGAAGAAAAGAATATGCCCTATATCATTGGCCGCGGGTGGGACCAAAACGATTGGGAGGATAAAAATTTCCCCACTAAAAAAGAGCTAGATTCCCTCTTTCCCGAAACTCCGGTGGCGTTACAACGGGTTGATGGCCACGCGTATTTGGTAAATTCAAAAGCATTGGAGCTTGCCGGAATTACTGCCAAGACGAAAGTGACCGGAGGCGAAGTTGTTTTGGAAAATGGCGAACCCACGGGCGTAATCATCGATGCCCCAATGGCCTTGGTGAGAAAAACTTTTCCCGAAATTACCAGTGAAGTTTCAGCCGAAGCCCTTTTGGAAGCCGAAAAAATCTGCCTGCAATATGGTTTGACAACGGTAGATGACGCTGGCTTGGGAAGAAATATTATCGAATTGATCGATACGCTTCAAAAGCAGGGAAAATTCAAGCTCCGGATGTATGCGATGGTAAGCAACGATCCAAAAAATCGCGACTATTATTTGAACAAAGGCATCTATAAAACCGACAGATTGAACGTTCGTTCCTTTAAAGTGTATGCCGATGGCGCGCTGGGTTCCCGCGGTGCCGCGATGCGCGAGCCGTACAGCGATATGCCCCACCATTTTGGGGCGATGATTACTACGGCAGATAGTCTGGATTATCTTGCTGAAAAAATTGCCGCTTCCGAATTTCAGATGAACACTCACGCGATTGGCGATTCTGCGAATATTGCCGTGCTTCGGGCGTATAAAAAAGCCTTGGAAGGGCAGACCGATAGACGTTGGCGCGTGGAGCATGCGCAGATAATTTCGGCGTCCGATTTCGATTATTTTAACGACAACAATAACATTCTTCCGTCGGTACAGCCCACCCACGCTACCAGCGATATGTATTGGGCCGAGGATAGAGTGGGAGCGGAACGGATGAAGGGCGCCTATGCCTATAAAAAATTACTCGATAAAGCAGGAATGGTTGCCTTGGGAACCGATTTTCCGGTGGAGCACATAAACCCGATGTACACCTTTTACGCTGCCGTTGCCCGAAAGGATTTAAAAAATTACCCCGAAAACGGTTTTCAAATGAAGGATGCTTTAACCCGTGAAGAAGCCCTAAAAGGTATGACTATTTGGGCAGCTTTTGCAAATTTTGAGGAAAACGAAAAAGGAAGTATTGAAGTCGGTAAATTTGCTGATTTCACCATTCTCGATAAGGACATTATGAAGATAGAAGAAGCCGAATTGCCCAAAACGAAAGTAGTGGCAACATTCATTAACGGCGAATTGGTTTACGAAGCCAAATAAATAAACTCTGTGTCCTCTGTGCCTCCGTGGTTATTTTTTACCACAGAGCCACAGAGAGCACAGGGAAAAATCAAAGATGGAAAACATCCTAAAACAACTTCCCCAAAAAGCAAGGGAAGCCGAAGCAGAAAACAAAAAGTTTTTCGCCAAGCTGAAGAAAAAGCCGCCCAAACATCTGGACAGTTTAATGCAGGAATTGCACGAAGCAGAATTTAAAAGAACAGATTGTTTAACGTGTGCTAACTGTTGTAAAACCACCGGCCCACTTTTTACGGATAAGGACATCGAGCGTATTTCAAAACATTTCCGAATGAAACCGCAGCAGTTCATCGAAGCCTATTTGCGGATTGACGAAGATAAAGATTACGTGCTGCAAAGCGTTCCCTGTACTTTTTTGGGAGCCGATAATTACTGTAGCATTTACGACGTACGCCCGAAAGCTTGTCGCGAATTTCCACATACAGACAGAAAAAAGTTTCAACAGATTTCAAACCTAACGATGAAAAATGTCGCCATTTGCCCAGCGGCTTATAATATTGTGGAGGAAATGAAACGAAGAATTAAGTAGGCAGTCGCAGTCGCAGTTTTCAGTTGCGGGGAATTTGCGACTGAAAACTGCGACTGAAAACTTTTTAAGGATAAAGTAAATATTTCGCTCGAATCTTCTGAAAATTAGCAAGCCCATCCTTCCAAGAACCCCGAATTTCTTCCGCAGATAAACCTTGCTCAATTTGTTTTTGCAATTTGTCAGTTCCGGCGAGTTTTACAAAAAACGAATTGAAAAAATCTTTCTTTCCTGCCTTGCCGGCAGGCAGGTTCCCGTTGGCGTTGTAAGCATCGATCAACCATTCCAAATTGATTTTGCTCAAGCGCGGTTCGTTTCTAAGATCTTTTCCGTGGCAAAGCTGCCCTTTAAATTTTGGGTTTTTTGCTCCTTCATTTGCTTGGGGCGTGTATTCAAAAGTATATGTTGATGCAGGCAAACTTGGTGCGCCAAAAACCTGAAATTGCATATCCGTGCCGCGGCCGGCGTTTATAAATGTACCTTCAAAAAAGCATAGGCTGGGGTAGAGGTTTATGGATTGGGCGTTCGGCAAGTTGGGCGATGGTTTTATGGGTAATGAATATGGAGTTTCATGCGTGTAATTTTGCATTTCAACCACAGTCAAGTCGCATTTTATTTTATCTTTTAACCAACCTTCGCCATTTATCATCTGTGCATATTCGCCAATAGTCATTCCATGAACTACTGGAATTGGATGCATTCCTACAAAACTTTCGTTTTCAGGTTCCATAATTGGACCGTCAATATAATGCCCGTTGGGGTTTGGCCTGTCTAAAACAATAACGGGAATTCCAGCTTCCGCGCAGGCTTCCATCACACAATGTAGTGTAGAAATATAAGTGTAAAATCGCGCGCCCACATCCTGTATATCAAAAATCACAAGGTCAATTCCTTTTAATTGTTCCTGCGATGGTTTTTTATTGCTTCCGTAAAGTGAAATTAGGGGAACCCCAGTTTTAGAGTCGATTCCATCCTTCACGTGCTCGCCGGCATCGGCAGTGCCTCGAAAACCGTGCTCTGGCGCAAAAACTTTTTTTACCGAAACTTTTTTCGAAATCAAAAAATCAACAAGATGTTGGTTCTCATTTTCTAAAAAAGAAGTCTGATTCGCAACTACGCCCACATTTTTACTCTTTAACAATTCAGAGTAAAGTTGAAATTGCTCCGCGCCAACGATGATTTGTGCGTCTTGAGTCTTGAGTCCTGTTTCCTGACTCTCTTTTTTCTCTTCACTTTGTTCTTTCTTCTCAACCGAACTTCCGCACGAAATAATAGTTAAAACAACCAATAAAACTGTATTTTTGAAAAAAGTTAAGCCCATAAAATCGTAGTGAATTTCGAATTTTTCATCGCTCGGCGCATCATTGCTTCCAAGGACTATAAAAGTAGTATTTCGGCACCGATAATAAAAATTGCAATCACCGCAATTGCGCTCGGCATTATTATGATGCTCGTTTCCATTGCCACGGGCGTAGGACTTCAAAAAAAGATTCGCGAAAAGGTTTCGGCCTTCAATGGCGATATTATTATCACTAATTTCGACACCAACTTTTCCAACGATTCCCAAAACCCAATTTCAAAAAACCAGGATTTTTATCCAACTTTCAAAAACATTGAAGGAATAAAACACGTGCAAGTTACCGCTTCAAAAGGCGGCGTAATCCGCACCGAGACCGATTTTGAGGGCGTGGTGGTAAAAGGCGTTGGCGACGATTATGATTGGGAATATTTCAAGGATTATTTGGTTGAGGGAAAACTGCCCGATTTTAAAGGCGATTTAAATGAGGACATCCTGATTTCGGAATATTTAGCGAATAGGCTACATCTGAAACTGGGCGATAAAGTAACTACTTTTTTTCTGAACGATGAAGTTTCCAAAACTCCTCGCAGCCGTGGTTTTGATATTGTGGGAATTTACAACAGCGGCTTTCAACAGTTTGACGAACAATTTATAATAACGGACATTCGCCACATTCAGCGACTGAACAAATGGGAAGCCGACCAAATCGGCGCCTTTGAGGTTTTTGTGGATGATTTTGATGAAATAGTCCCAATTGGCAACGAAGTTTATAACGAAACCGGAAGCACGCTCGACACACAGACCATCCGCCAAAAATATGCCTCTATCTTTGAGTGGCTGGACCTTTTTGACTTCAACATTATAATGATTATTGGAATAATGATTTTGGTGGCGGGCATCAATATGATTACCGCTTTGTTGGTTTTGATTTTGGAACGCACCCAAATGATTGGGATTCTAAAAGCCTTGGGCAGCAGCGACTGGAGCGTGCGGAAAGTGTTTTTGTATAACGCCATGTACTTAATTGGCGTCGGTCTTTTTTGGGGAAATATTATAGGGATTGGTTTACTTTTAATACAGAAATACGGTAAAATTTTCAAACTAAACCCAGATACTTATTACGTAAACGAAGCCCCAGTTTATTTGCATTGGGACTATATTTTAATATTGAACGCAGGCACATTTTTGCTCTGCCTATTAATGCTTTTGATACCTTCTTTTATTATTTCAAAAATTTCTCCTGTGAAGGCCATACGGTTTGAGTAACGAACTTAGACCCCAAAGGTCTAAAAATCTTTGGGGTCTTTTTTTTAATCGATAATTTATCAAGCTCATAAAAATCTCCCTTCCTTTGGAGGGGCTGGGGGAGGACTTTTTTATACCTTTGCACTTCTAAAATTTGTTATGGAATACGCAGAAAATATATTGGGAACCATCGGCAATACGCCCATGGTGAAAATCAACAAAATAATTGGGGATATCCCCGCTTTGGTGCTCGCCAAATATGAAACTTTCAACCCGGGAAATTCGGTAAAGGATAGAATGGCCGTAAAGATGATAGAAGACGCCGAAGCCGACGGAAGATTGAAGCCCGGCGGAACAATTATCGAGGGAACCTCCGGAAATACAGGGATGGGCCTCGCACTTGCCGCAATCGTAAAAGGCTACAAAATGGTCTGCGTAATCAGTGATAAGCAAAGCAAGGAAAAGATTGATATTTTGAAGGCCGTGGGCAGCAAAGTAATTGTTTGCCCAACAAACGTAGCCCCAGAGGATCCACGAAGCTATTATTCCACATCAAAACGATTGGCGGAGGAGACGCCCAACAGTTGGTACGTAAACCAATACGACAATCTCAGCAACACCAAGGCACATTACGAAAGCACGGGCCCGGAAATCTGGAAGCAGACCGACGGAAAAGTAACCCATTTTGTAGTGGGCGTGGGCACTGGCGGTACCATCAGCGGCGTAGGGAAATATTTAAAGAAACAGAACCCAAATGTAAAAATCTGGGGAATTGATACCTACGGAAGTGTTTTCAAAAAATACCACGAAACGGGAATTTTTGACGAAAACGAAATCTATCCCTACATCACCGAAGGAATTGGCGAAGATATTCTTCCGAAGAATGTGGATTTCAGTGTTATTGACGGTTTTGTAAAAGTAACCGATAAAGACGCCGCTATTTATACCCAAAAACTCGCCAAGATGGAAGGTTTCTTTTTAGGGAATTCAGCCGGAGCGGCGATAAAAGGCTTACTTCAACTTAAGGATAAATTCACAAAAGACGATGTGGTAGTCGTTCTTTTCCACGACCACGGAAGCCGGTACGTTGGCAAAATGTACAACGATGAGTGGATGCGCGAGCGCGGATTTGTGGAGGATGAAGTTAAAAACGCTTCGGATTTGATTCAAGAACACGCAGATAAACCTTTAATTACAGTAAAAACGGAAGAACTGGTTGGCCACGCTATCGAAAGGATGAAAAAATACCACATCAGCCAAATTCCCGTGGAGGACACTACTGGCTTTGTGGGCGCCGTGGACGAGACCGATTTGCTTCGGAAATATCTGGAAAACAAAAACGTGGCAGATCTTCCGATAAAAGAAGTAATGCACAAACCTTTCCCAATTGTAAAAAAGAGCACCTCAATTGAAGAAATTTCAAAACTGATCCACAAAGAGAACAATGCCGTTTTGGTCGATTTGGGCGATGGGAAATACAATATAATTACGAAGCACGATATAATAAGAGCCTTGTAATTTTCCACCGCGAATTCACGAATGATATATAATTATTCGTGAATTTGTGGTTACGATCTCCAATAAATAATTCGTATTTTTATGCTACTATGAAAAACGAAGCCAAAAAATTATTTCGATTTCTTCGCACCAAGCCGGTACCCGCAAATACCAATGAAATATTGGCACTGGAGCGTACCAAACTGGCCAACGAGCGTACGCTGCTGTCCTACATTCGTTCTTCGTTATACTTACTTTTGGGCGGAATTGGAATCTTGCAATTAAAGGATTTTGAGAGCATAAAATGGTTGGGCTATGTGGCCCTTGCGGTTTGTGTGATTTTTTTGGCCGTCGGCATTTTTAGGTATGTGTTGCTATCGCGCAGGCTTTACAAATGGAACCGTATTCTTTTTGTGGATACCATTTCAGAAAAAGTTCAAAAACAGGCAGATACACAGGAAAAATTACAAAAGGAAGAGGCGGAGGCATAATATTTTTCGCTATATTTATCTCACAGTTTAACACTCCCCACTAAAATAGTTTCAAATGAAAGAGGATTTTCTGCACTACGTGTGGAAATTTCAGAAGTTTGACGTGGGCGGTATTTGCACTTCAAATGGTGAAATTTTACACATAAAAAACCCCGGGAGTCATAACCAGAACTCTGGCCCTGATTTTTTTAATGCCCAGATTGAGTTGGATGGCCAACTATGGGCCGGCAATGTGGAAATTCACTTAAAGTCTTCCGATTGGTATGCCCATGCCCACGAAACCGACGCGGCGTATGACAACGTGATCCTCCACGTAGTATGGGAACACGATGCCGAAATTTACAGAAAGGACGGCTCCGCGATTCCCACTTTTATTTTGAAAAAACACGTTCCGAAAACCACCCAAGAGCACTACCAAAAGCTGTTTTCAAAGGAAAAAAAATGGATCAACTGCGAAAATGATTTTGCTTCAATAGACGAGTTTACTGCGGAAAATTGGTTGGAAAGACTGTATCTGGAACGGCTTCAAAGAAAAGAAAAGATACTTCTGAAGGAGCTGAAAGAAACTCAAAACCACTGGGAAAGTTTACTTTTTAGAATGCTTTGTAAAAATTTTGGCTTGAAGGTAAATGGCGATTCCTTTTTCAGCGTTGCCAAATCGATTGATTTTTCGGTAGTAAAAAAATGTAGCCAGGAACGGCAAGATTTGGAGGCCCTTTTAATGGGGCAGGCTGGGTTACTGGAAGGCGATACGGAGGATTGGTATTTCAAAACGCTGAAAACCCGTTATGGATATTTAAAGCACAAATTCCAACTGGACAATGCAAATGTAATTGTCCCGAAGTTTTTCAGGCTGCGTCCACCGAACTTTCCCACGGTGCGCCTGGCACAGTTCGCGATGCTCTATTTTGAGCAGCCCAGCCTTTTTTCAAAAGTAATTTCCGGAAAAAATTTAGAAGCGTTTTATGAATTGTTCAACGTAGCGGGAAGCGAGTATTGGGACACGCATTACAATTTTGGGATTGGTTCCTTGCAACGCAAAAAACGCGTTTCCAAGAGCTTGATGGATCTTTTGGTAATCAATACCATTATACCTATTAAGTTTTGCTATGCGGTTCAACAGGGCCGGGACATTTCTGACGAAATATTGGAACTGGCCGCCAAAATTTCTTCGGAAGAGAATGCCATCGTCAAAAAGTTCAATTCTTTAAAAAAGATATCAAAAAGCGCAGGCCACAGTCAGGCATTGCTTCACCTTAAAACGGAATATTGCGACAAGAACCGATGTTTGCAGTGCGCCATTGGCAGTTCTATAATTGGCACGGTCGCCCAGCCCGAAGTAAGAGGGATAATGGAAAATTGACTTTTTCCTTACCTTGACTTTCAATTTAAAGCGGAAAAAAGTGTAATTTGCAGCTATGTTGCAAGCAGTATATTCATTGCGCCATTATCTTGAAAAACGAGGCTTTTATGTGTCTTCCAGATTGGCCGATAGGTTGGGAATGCGCGCCAAGAGCGTTCGGCTATTTTTTATTTATGTTTCCTTCGCCACTTTCGGAGTGGGCTTTGCCATCTATCTTACTTTGGCTTTCCTTTTAAAACTGAAGGATCTTGTGAACACAAAACGAACTTCGGTCTTTGATTTATGAAGCAACTTTATAATTCCAAAATAGCCATTGCTGTTTTCTTGCTCCTCGTTGTCTTTGCCACAGGAGTGATAGCATTTAGGTTTTTCTCAGACTATAGTTGGATTGATGCTTTTTATATGACTGTAATAACCATAACAACTGTTGGTTATGGCGAAGTCATGCCTTTGAGCCCTGCAGAAAAAATATTTGTGTCGCTTCTTATCATTTCCAGTATCTTTATCGTTGGGTACGCCATTTCAGTAATTACCGAATATATTTTAAGTAAGAACATAGGTGTTTTAAGACAGAAAAAAGTGCAGAAAAAATTGGAATCCATGCATAATCATATTATTGTTTGCGGATATGGCAGAAACGGCAAGCAGGCAGCCCAGAAATTATTGGCTTATAACCGTCCTTTTGTTATTATTGAAAAGGACGAAGATGTTATAGACCGTTTTTCGGATGAGAAGAATCTTTTTATCCTTGGCAATGCCATTGAAGACGATGTACTTTTAAAGGCTGGGATTCAAAGAGCCGCAACGCTTATCTGCGCCACCCCAAACGATGCCGACAATCTTTTTATCGTACTATCGGCCCGGCAGATGAACAAAAATCTTAAAATTATAAGCCGCGCCAGTGAAGAGACCAGTTATAAAAAACTGAAACTTGGCGGGGCAGATAATGTAATAATGCCCGATAAAATTGGCGGCGACCATATGGCTTCCCTAGTGGTAGTGCCAGATCTCGTGGAGTTTTTGGATAATTTGACCGTTTCGGGCCAGCAGGATAGCATCAACGTAGAGCAAATACCGTTTGAAAATATGTGCCCCGACGGTAGGGAACAGGCTATTCATGATTTGGATGTCAGAAAGAAGACCGGCTGTTCCATAATTGGCTACCGATCACCTTCGGGAGAATATATTGTAAATCCCGAACCCTCCCTAATACTTAAAAAAAATTCTAAACTTATATTGATCGGGCGCCCCGAACAAATAGAAAGCTTGAAGAGAGAATACGGTGTTTAAGGAAACGTTAACAAATTTCCTTTTAATTTTTTGAAATTGTAGATTTTTTTAAGCATCTTGCTTCGTTTTATTTTTTAAAACGTTAAATCTTAAAATTCCACTATGAAGAAATATCTTCTTTCGCTAATCACACTTTTAATACCAATCATCACCTTTGCGCAGAATAACTCAGCTTCTGACCGAGTTGATGCAATTTTCCAAAAATACACGGGCTGGTTTGTTGATTTAATTTTTTATGAAATCCCGTTTTCGGAATCCTTCCAGATTCCTTGGGTTCTTATCGTTTTAATCGGAGGGGCGTTCTATTTCACAATCTATTTCAAATTAATAAACTTCACAGGTTTCGGTACTGCAATTCGGGTAGTTCGCGGAAAATATGAAGACATTGAAAAACACGGCGCCGATACACTTTACGGCGACGTAACGTCAAACGAGCAGGAAAATTTGATAGAGACTATCCGCGATGACAGCGCAGATGGCGAAGTTTCCCACTTTCAGGCTTTAACCGCAGCACTTTCCGCAACGGTAGGTCTGGGAAATATTGCCGGAGTAGCAGTGGCACTTTCCATTGGCGGACCGGGAGCAACCTTCTGGATGATCGTGGCAGGTTTACTGGGTATGGCGTCCAAATTTGCCGAATGTACCCTGGGTGTAAAATTCCGCGACGTGGGGCCGGACGGGACCGTTTACGGCGGGCCTATGTATTATCTTAAAAAAGGTCTGGGTCAAAAAGGTCTGGGTGGACTTGGAAAAGTACTTGCTATTCTTTTTGCAATATTCGTAATCGGGGGTTCTTTTGGCGGTGGAAATATGTTTCAGGCCAATCAGGCCGCAGCGCAGTTTGTGCAGCTTTTTGAACTGCAGGGAACGAGTGCTGCCATTTGGTTTGGAATTGCAATGGCTATAATAGTAGCAGTTGTAATCATTGGAGGTATTAAAAGAATTGCCAAGGTAACAGAAAAGATAGTTCCATTTATGGCGGGTATTTATGTTTTGGGAGCCATTGTAATCTTGGTTGCCAATTACCATCATATAGGTGATGCGTTTGCGTTGATTTTTGAAGGAGCCTTTAGTGGTCTCGGTATTGCCGGTGGATTGGTAGGGGTAATGATACAGGGAATTCGTCGTGGTGCATTTTCAAATGAAGCGGGTGTAGGTTCCGCGGCTATTGCCCACTCTGCAGTACGAACCAAATATCCTGCTTCCGAAGGAATTGTTGCACTTTTGGAACCGTTTATCGATACGGTTGTTATCTGTACTATGACCGCCCTGGTTATTGTAATTACCAATTTTGACAATAACATTATTCAATATGGAGTAGAAATCAACGAAGGGGTAGAACTTACCGCCACCGCATTTGATAGTGTAATTCCGCACTTCTCTGTAGTACTGACCGTAGCTGTTATTTTATTTGCCTTTTCTACAATGATCTCTTGGTCCTACTACGGAATGCAGGGCTGGGTATATCTCTTCGGAAGAGGAAAAGTTACCGAGCTTATTTATAAACTGTTATTTTGTATCTTTATATGGGTTGGGTCGGTTATTAGCCTCGGGTCGGTTATCAACTTCTCCGACGCCATGATTTTCGCGATGGTAGTGCCTAACATAATTGGTGTTGTGTTATTAACGCCGGTTGTACGAAAAGAATTGAATCGCTATATGAAGGCTATCCGTACCAAGCATGAAGCCATTGATGATGGTTTGGAAGATATGCAGAAACATATGTAAAAACGAAACAGTATGGAACTAAAATCCCACTTCACGTTCAGCAAGCAGCAACGGAGTGGGATTTTGCTTTTGTTGTTGCTCATTGTTTCATTATTATGTGTTTATTGGTTCGTTGATTTTTCGGAAGAAGATACTTTGGATATTTCTTCATCCGAAATTGTCTCAATGCAAAAAGAAATTGATTCGCTTCGTACAGTTGAAATCGAAAATAAAAAGCCAAAAAAATATCCCTTCAACCCAAATTTCATTACAGATTACAAAGGTTATACTTTGGGAATGACCAATGAAGAAATAGACCGTTTGCTGCAATATAGAAAGGGGGGCAAATGGATCAATTCCGCGGCAGATTTTAAAAAGGTTACGGGAGTTTCAGATTCGTTGTTGAATGCATTGAGTCCGTATTTTAAATTTCCCGATTGGGTCAACAATCCGAAGCCGAGAAGTGATTTCAAAGATTATAAAAGCGAAAAAGGCTTTAACGAGAAAACTTTTTCACAAAAAATAGATCTCAATATCGCTACGGAAGAGCAGTTACAGCAGGTTAGTGGTATTGGCGAGGCATTGAGCAAACGAATTATTTTGTATCGCGAAAAATTGGGTGGATTTTCACATGATGTGCAATTATATAGCGTTTACGGATTGGAACCTTCGGTGGTACAGCGCGCACTTAATTTTTTTACAGTAAAAACTCCAAAACAGATAACGAAGATAAATGTGAACACGGCCTCTGCTTCCGACATCTCCACCGTACCGGGAATCTCTTTTGAAATGGCAAAAAAAATCTGGGAGTTCAGGCGTCTGCGTGAAAAAGTAACTACCACTGAGGAACTGGCCAAAATTGAAGGAATGACGGAAAGAAAGTTACAGCTAATTCAGTTATATTTGTCCGTTGAGTAAATTTTCTAAATCGCCGAAAGGCTCATAAATAATAGTTTTGCATCGCATGGATAAAATGTATTTTACAGAAGAACACGAATTTTTTAGAAAGAGTTTTCAGGATTTTCTTCAAAAGGAAGTTGTCCCTCATATAGAAAAGTGGGAGAAAACCGGCCATATAGAACGTTTCATTTGGGAGAAATTTGGCGAGATGGGCTATTTCGGAATCTATCAGCCCGAGGAATATGGTGGCCTGGATCTCGACCTTTTTTATACCGTAATCTTTTTGGAAGAACTTCAAAAGGTGAATAGCGGCGGTTTTGCGGCGGCAATGTGGGCGCACGCCTATTTGGCGATGACGCACCTTAAAAAAGAGGCCAACCACGAGCAAAAGGAAAAATATCTTGCACCGAGTATAACTGGTGAAAAAATAGGCTGTCTTTGCATTACCGAACCTTTCGGAGGTAGTGATGTTTCCGGGATGCGGAGTACTGCCGTAAAAAAAAGCGATAGTTACATTCTGAACGGTTCCAAAACATTTATCACCAACGGAATTTATAGCGACTATCTGATTGTAGCGGCAAAAACAGCTCCCGAATTGGGCAACAAAGGAATAAGCATTTTCGTGGTGGACCGCGATGCAAAAGGCGTTTCCGCAACCAAACTCGATAAATTGGGCTGGCGCGCTAGCGATACTGGAGAGATTGCCTTTGACAATGTGGAAATTCCCGCGGAAAATTTGATGGGCGAGGAGAACAAAGGTTTTCCGTACATCATGCAACATTTCGCCTTGGAGCGTTTGATTATGGGTATTAACGCCCATGCCCGTAGCGAGTTTGCCTTGGAATATACCATTCAATATATGAAGGACCGTTTTGCTTTTGGAAAAAGTATTTCAAAATTTCAGGCGTTGCGGCACCGCGTTGCACAACTTGCCAGTGAAATTGAGGTATGCAAGAACTTTAACTACGTTACGGCGAAACGGTTGAATGAAGGGGAATATGTGGTAAAGGAAGCCACAATGAGCAAACTCATTTCCACCAAAGTTGCCGATGAGGTAATGACCGAATGCCTGCAATTTTTGGGCGGCTATGGCTATATGGAAGATTACCCATTGGCGCGTTTACTGCGTGATAGTAGGCTTGGGCCCATTGGTGGTGGAACTTCCGAGATTTTACGTGAGATAATTGCGAAGATGGTTATTGAGGGCAAGGAATATAAGCCGGCGACATAATTTATTCATAATTCTAATTTCAGGAAATGAAGCATTTCACTTTAAAAAGTCTTTTCACCTTATTTATTTTTTTCATCACAGCAACAACCTTCGCCCAAACTGAGCTAAAAGGTAAGGTTGCGGATTTCTTAACATTTCAGCCCATTGAAAGCGCCAGTGTTTATATTGAAAACACAACTATCGGCTCCATAACCAATGCCGATGGAAATTTCGTTTTGAAAGTGCCACAGCAACATTTGCAGGATACGTTGGTTATTTCTTCCATCGGGTACAAAAGCTTTAGGGTTGTAATTAGTGAATTTGAAAATGGCTCCGATATTTTTTTGGAAGAAGACGTCGCCTCGCTGGATGAAGTGGTAATCGTAGCAGATCCGCGCCCCACAACCGGAAATGGTATTGTTGAGAGAGCCATTGAAAAACTTCCGAAAAATCTTCCCGAGCAAGCCTACCTTCAAAAGGGATTTCTGCGCCACAAAGAGCGCAACAAAAAGGAATACAAATGGCTTATTGAAAGCGCCATCACCTTATACGATTCCAGTTATGCTGCCGGAGCAAAGGACAACCTAAAAATAAACGTGGACGAAACTCGTAAAAGTTATGATTTAAGGGATGTTGATAGCCTGTTTACCTATTCCGCTTATTTAAAAAGCATGAATTCAAAGGCCTCAAATTTGAATAGAAATTCGATTAAAACTTCCTCTTTAATTGAAGCCATAAAATGGAACGACAGCCGCGTGAATGGCTTGGAGAATCTTTTTAAGGGCAAGCTCAATTTGGTCCGCAATTCAAATGTTACCGGTGCTTTGTTGGGGAAAAATATGTTGGAAAAGCATCAGTTTGAACTCGATACTATTTTAGTTGACAACGGACGAAAAATCTATAAAATTAAAATTGAAAAAGGTACTGATTTTGTTGGGCTGAACACGCCGAACATCTACAACGAAGGTTTTGAGCCCAAGGGATGGATCTATATTTATTACGACAATTACGCCATCAAAAAAGTGGAGTATGAACTTGTTGCCGCATCTGACGTACAGAAAAAACGCAGCAAGAGTCTTTTTGATACGCAGACCATCCACAAACTGGTAATGACCTATAAGGATTACGACGGAAAAATGTATCCGAATTATATCTACTACGAAACCCCAAAACTAGTAAACACGGGCGACCGTTCTTCCGATAGGATAAAGACCGAGGCCGAACCGGGATTTGACAAGGACGAACAGTATTACTACACCATTCAGGAAATTTTATTCAGCGACATCATCCAAGATCCGGAACTCGTAAAACAGGAACTGCGACAAAACGATTGGTCCGCAGATATTTTTTCAAGTAAGCCTTACAATGAATCTTTTTGGAAAAGTTACAACGTTTTGTTGGAGAGTAAAGAGGAGGAGAAGCTTATACAGGATTTGAGCAAACGTGCATCTTTGTATAAAGAATAACTTTTTTTAAAAAAAGTCACAAGTCATAACTCATAACTCATAACTATTTTCTATTTTTGCCGCCCTAAAGAGAGGAGGTGATGACACTATGTTAATTATACCAGTTAAAGACGGAGAAAATATCGACAGAGCGCTGAAACGTTTCAAGCGTAAATTTGACCGTACAGGAACAATGCGCCAATTGCGTGCAAGACAAGCTTTTACAAAGCCATCGGTTAAGAAAAGAGCACAGCTTCAAAAAGCTCAGTATATCCAAAACCTAAGAGATCAGGAAGATATTTAGTAATCTATCTGAATCTTAAACATATAAATCCGTTGGAAATTTTTCCAGCGGATTTTTTTATGCATAAAAATTGTTGTGTTAGTGAGTTATTGAGTTATTTTGTAATACAATTTTCACTTTTGGCGATTTCGCTGGTTATTGTGACAAAGCGCTTAAAATCTACAACCAATGTCTTTTCAAACCTTCACGGACTATCTTCAGCTTGAAAAAAAGTACTCGCCGCACACGGTGACTGCCTATTTGAAGGATTTGGAGGATTTTCAAAAGTTTGCCTCAGAAGAATATCAGTACTCGGAAATTGTAACCGTGAATTATAGCATTGTTCGAAGCTGGATTGTTTCACTTGTAGATTCGGGCATTTCAAACCGAACCGTAAATAGAAAAATTTCTTCACTTAAAACATACTACAAATTTCTTCTGAAAACGAGCCAGATCGAAATCAACCCCTTGGCAAAGCACAAAGCTTTGAAAACATCAAAAAAAATACAAGTCCCTTTTTCAGAAAACGAAATTGGAAATGTGATGGAGCTTTTCAGAGAAAAGGAAGATTTTGAGGGTGTGCGGGACCGATTGGTAGTGGAGCTTTTTTATTCCACGGGAATACGCAGGGCAGAGTTGATACATATTAGAGTGGGGGATGTTTCTTTTTCGCAGAAAAGCCTGAAGGTGTTGGGCAAAAGGAATAAAGAGCGCATAATTCCACTATTGCCCACAGTTCTACAATCCTTGAATCATTATCTGTCCATTCGGGCTCAACTCGAAAACATCAAAGACTCAGAGGCATTGTTTCTCACGCAAAAGGGGGTTAAAATTTACGAAACACTTGTGTACAGGATTATAAATTCATACTTTAGTAAAACTTCGGAAAAGGTGAAGAAAAGCCCGCACATTTTGCGTCATTCTTTCGCGACGCACCTTTTGAACGAAGGCGCTGACATTAATTCAGTAAAAGAGTTGCTGGGGCATTCCAGTTTGGCCTCGACCCAGGTGTACACTCAAAATAGCATAGCCAAGTTGAAGGAGGTTTATAAAAATGCCCATCCGCGTAACTAGACAAATTCAAAATAGAGTATATGGGGTAAAATTACATATTACATTAACTTAAAAAATAATATAGTATGAAGGTAAACATTCAAACACCCAACTTTGCGGCCAAAGATGAACTTCTGGCATTTGTTGAAGGCAGATTGTCCAAACTAGAGCAGTTTTACGATAGAATTATTTTTGCGGACGTATTTTTAAAAGTGCAAAAAACCAGCGAGAAGGAAAATAAAATCGTGGAAGTATTGTTGAGCATTCCTGGCGATGATATGATGGTAAAGAAAGAGGCGAAAAGCTTTGAAGAGGCTATTGACGATGTGGTAAAGGCTCTTGAAAGGCAGCTTAAAAAAAGAAAACAAAAACAAAAAGCATATTTGTAATAGAATTTTTTAGAAAAAGTTTTGTAGAAAAAATAATTTCTCTACATTTGCAGTCCGTTAGAAATAGCGGACTTTTTTATGGCTGAAAAATAGCCTTAAAAAGAGGTCAAAAAGCCGATGTAGCTCAGCTGGCTAGAGCAGCTGATTTGTAATCAGCAGGTCGTGGGTTCGAGTCCCTCTATCGGCTCTGAAATATTGAAAACACACCTTTTAAAACTTGGGTTTTAAAAGGACTTGGGGAGATACTCAAGCGGCCAACGAGGGCAGACTGTAAATCTGCTGACTACGTCTTCGCAGGTTCGAATCCTGCTCTCCCCACAGTTTGAAAATTCCAATTTTCAAGCACCAAACTCCAAAAGGATTTGGCTTCAGAATTGGAACTGTTCTTTAAAATTTTGGAATTTGGAATTTCTTTTTTTGGAATTTCAATAAATTGCGGGAGTAGCTCAGTTGGTAGAGCGTCAGCCTTCCAAGCTGAATGTCGCCGGTTCGAACCCGGTCTCCCGCTCAAAATGAGTTACAAGTTGTAAAGTTGCAAGTTACAGGTTGGAGTAACCTGAAACTCAAAACCTGAAACCTGAAACCAAAAACGCCGGTGTAGCTCAGGGGTAGAGCGTTTCCTTGGTAAGGAAGAGGTCATGGGTTCAATTCCCATCATTGGCTCAAAATTTAGAATACAATAGATCACTAATATATAACTAAGATTAAAATTAATACAAAATGGCAAAAGAAACATTCGATCGGTCAAAACCACACTTAAATGTTGGTACAATTGGACACGTAGATCACGGTAAAACAACGTTAACCGCAGCTATTACCAAAGTGATGGCTGATGCTGGTTTTTCGGAAGCCAGATCATTCGACCAAATTGATAACGCTCCAGAGGAGAAAGAAAGAGGTATAACAATTAACTCTTCACACGTAGAGTATCAAACAGCTAACCGTCACTATGCGCACGTTGACTGTCCTGGTCACGCGGATTATGTGAAGAACATGGTTACTGGTGCTGCCCAAATGGACGGTGCTATTCTAGTTGTAGCTGCTACAGATGGACCAATGCCACAAACACGTGAGCACATCCTTCTTGGTCGCCAGGTAGGTATTCCGCGTATCGTTGTATTCATGAATAAGGTGGATATGGTTGATGATGAGGAATTGCTTGAGCTAGTAGAAATGGAAATCCGTGACCTTCTTAACTTTTACGAGTATGATGGTGATAACGGACCCGTAATTGCCGGTTCTGCTCTTGGTGCACTTAACGGTGAGCAAAAATGGGTTGATACTGTACTTCAATTAATGGAGGCTGTGGATAGTTGGATTGAGCTTCCTACACGTGATGTTGATAAGCCTTTCCTAATGCCTATTGAAGATGTGTTCTCTATTACTGGACGTGGTACTGTTGCTACAGGCCGTATTGAAACAGGTGTTGCAAACACAGGTGATGTTGTTGATATCATTGGTATGGGTGCTGAAAAATTGACTTCTACAATTACTGGGGTTGAAATGTTCCGTAAAATTCTTGATAGAGGAGAAGCTGGTGATAACGTAGGTATCCTTTTAAGAGGTATTGAGAAGAACGATATTAGCCGTGGTATGGTTATTTGTAAAAAAGGTTCTGTAACTCCACACGCTAAATTCAAAGCTGAGGTTTATATCCTTAAGAAAGAAGAAGGTGGTCGTCATACCCCATTCCACAACAACTACCGTCCACAGTTCTACGTTCGTACAACTGACGTAACTGGAACAATTTCCCTTCCAGAAGGAGTTGAAATGGTAATGCCAGGTGATAACTTGACTATCCACGTTGAGTTGCTTCAGCCTATTGCAATGAACGTAGGTCTTCGTTTCGCTATCCGTGAAGGTGGACGTACTGTAGGTGCAGGTCAGGTAACTGAAATTTTAGACTAATTATATTATAATCAAAAGCTCTAGGTGTCCCAAATTAACTTTGGGATACCTTGGCTTTTATAACGGGTTTAGCATAACCACCTTTAATGATGCTAATCCTTATAGACGGGTTTAGCTCTCCCGATACCTATCGGGATGGTAGAGCACGAAAGAAGATAAATAAAAATAATTTATCTACGGGTTTAGCTCAGTTGGTAGAGCACTGGTCTCCAAAACCAGGTGTCGGGAGTTCGAGCCTCTCAACCCGTGCTAAATTGAAATGATGAATTGCGTACCGGTGTAAAGCTTGCGCAAAACAAGAAGAAAGCAGCGCTAAGGGCAAATAGCAAAACAAGCGCAAAAGAGTAAATTTCAATTACATTCCGAAACCTAAAAACTGCGACAAAATGGTAAATTATATTACAGAATCGTACAAAGAACTTAAGAATCACGTAACCTGGCCTACTTGGGCGGAAGCACAGAAACTAACTGTTATCGTGGCGGTTTTCTCTGTTTTGCTGGCTTTGGCGGTTTGGGGTGTAGATACCGTTTTCAGTAAGGTGGTAGGTTTATATTTTGATTGGATCAAGTCGTAAGCAATGACCGAAACAACAAGTACAAAAAAGTGGTATGTGGTCCGTTCAGTAAGTGGACAGGAGAACAAGATCAAATCGTATATCGAAAATGAGATAAAGCGATTGGAACTTGAGGATTATATTGACCAAGTGCTAGTGCCCACTGAAAAAGTAATACAGATCCGTAACGGAAAGAAAGTAAACAAAGAACGCGTTTATTTTCCCGGTTATATAATGATACAAGCAAATCTGGGTGGAGAAATTCCGCACATTATAAAATCTATAAACGGGGTAATCGGCTTTTTGGGAGAGACCAAAGGAGGAGATCCTGTGCCACTTAGACAATCTGAGGTTAATAGAATGCTTGGTAAGGTAGATGAGCTTTCGGTAAAAGACGATAGTGTTAATATCCCTTACACCATTGGTGAAACCGTAAAAGTGATAGATGGTCCATTTAATGGATTTAACGGTACGGTGGAAAAAATAAATGAAGAAAAACGCAAGCTTGAAGTAATGGTGAAGATTTTCGGAAGGAAAACACCTTTAGAGTTGAGCTATATGCAAGTAGAAAAAGTATAAAAGTTTAATTGTTACGCTTAATAGGTTTTTCGGAGGCTTCCACTTTTGAATAACCACATTTAAAAATTAGAAATGGCAAAAGAAATCAGTAAAGTAGTTAAGTTGCAAGTTCGCGGAGGTGCTGCCAATCCATCACCCCCAGTTGGACCTGCTCTTGGTGCTGCCGGTGTTAACATCATGGAGTTCTGTAAGCAATTCAACGCTAGAACCCAGGATAAGCAGGGGAAAGTATTGCCAGTAGCGATCACAGTGTATAAAGACAAGTCTTTTGACTTTGTAATTAAAACACCACCCGCTGCAGTACAAATACTTGAAGCTGCAAAAGCGAAAAAGGGCTCCGGTGAACCACACGCAAAAAAAGTAGCCACAATCTCTTGGGACCAAATTAAAACGATCGCGGAAGATAAAATGCCCGATCTTAACGCATTTACCGTAGAGTCTGCTATGAAAATGGTAGCCGGTACTGCACGTTCCATGGGAATAAAAGTAAAAGGTGACGCACCTTTTTAATCTGAAAAAAGAATCTATAAAATGGCACGATTAACTAAAAAGCAAAAGGAAGCCGCATCAAAAATAGAGCCTAACAAGGCCTATTCTGTAGCTGAGGCTTCTGCTTTAATAAAAGAAATTACCAGCGTAAAGTTTGATGCTTCCGTTGACCTTGCAGTACGTCTTAACGTGGATCCACGTAAAGCGAACCAAATGGTCCGTGGCGTTGTTACCCTTCCGCACGGAACTGGTAAGGACGTAAAAGTATTGGCATTGGTAACTCCCGATAAGGAAGCCGAAGCCAAAGAAGCCGGAGCAGATTACGTAGGTCTTGATGAGTACCTCGATAAAATTAAAGGAGGATGGACAGATGTTGACGTAATTGTAACTATGCCAAGCGTAATGGGTAAATTAGGTCCTTTAGGACGTGTACTAGGTCCTCGTGGCCTTATGCCAAACCCAAAAACAGGTACAGTAACAATGGACGTTGCTAAAGCAGTTTCTGATGTAAAAGCTGGTAAAATCGACTTCAAAGTTGACAAGACTGGTATCGTACACGCAGCAATCGGGAAAGCATCTTTTGATGCCGAAAAGATTGCAGGAAACGCAAGAGAATTATTAACAACCCTCGTTAAACTTAAACCTCAGGCCGCAAAAGGTGTTTACATTAAGAGTATCTTCATGTCAAGCACAATGAGCCCAGGAGTTGAAGTGGATACAAAAAGGTTTACTGAGCAGTAAAAACTGGAAATTATGACAAGAGAAGAAAAATCACAAGTAATTGAAACGTTGACTGCACAGTTGTCTGATAATGCCAATATCTATCTGGCAGACATTTCAGGCCTTGATGCAGGGAATACTACTAACCTTCGCCGCGCTTGTTTCAAAGCAGGGGTTCAGTTGGCAGTTGTTAAGAACACATTGCTTAAAAAAGCGATGGAGAGTTCAGATAAGGATTTCGGTGAGCTTACAAATATCCTGAAAGGAAATACATCTTTGATGATTTCTGAAACAGGAAACGCGCCTGCCAAAGTAATTAAGGAATTCAGAAAGAAATCTGATAAGCCTCTTTTGAAGGGAGCCTATATCCAAGAGTCAATTTATGTTGGCGACAATCAATTGGATAGTCTGGTTGAACTTAAGTCGAAAGACGAACTTATTGGAGAAATTATCGGGTTGTTGCAATCGCCTGCTAAAAATGTTGTTTCAGCACTTAAATCAAGTGGTGGAAAGCTTGCGGGAATTGTTAAGACCTTATCCGAAAGAGAAGGATAAAAAACCCCTTTTGTCTTCCTTTAAAGGGAGATATAGAGGAATGTTATTGCACTAATTAATTTATATAAACACAATTATTTTTAAAAACGATAGAAATGGCAGATTTGAAAGATTTCGCAGAAAAATTGGTTAACCTAACAGTAAAAGAAGTTAATGAGTTAGCTACAATATTAAAAGACGAGTATGGCATTGAGCCTGCTGCTGCAGCTGTTGCTGTTGCTGCTGGTGGTGCTGCTGCAGGTGGCGAAGCCGCTGAAGAGCAATCAGAATTCACAGTAATGTTGAAGGCTGCTGGCGCATCTAAACTTGCGGTTGTAAAACTAGTTAAGGAATTAACTGGTGCTGGTCTTAAAGAAGCAAAAGAAATGGTAGATAGCGCTCCTTCTCCGATAAAAGAAGGCGTTTCTAAAGACGAAGCTGAGGCTTTGAAAGCTCAACTAGAAGAAGCTGGAGCTGAGGTTGAGCTTAAGTAAGCTCCTTACGTTCCAAACCTTAAGGTTTAGGTCTTCCGTTTCGGCGGAAAGACCTAAACCATTTTGCGTATATAATGGTTAATGCCTTTTTATACGATTATTTCATTTTCATTTTAATTAAAATTCCGTCCATAGATGTCAGCAACGCAAACTGAAAGATTGAATTTTTCCTCTGTAAAAAATAAGCCGGAATATCCCGACTTTTTGGACATTCAGATTAAATCCTTTCAGGATTTTTTCCAGTTGGAAACCAAATCAGAAGAAAGAGGCCAAGAAGGATTGTATAAAACCTTTTTGGAAAATTTCCCGATTACCGATACCCGCAACCAATTCGTTTTAGAGTTTTTAGACTATTTCGTAGATCCACCAAGATATTCCATACAGGAGTGTATTGAGCGTGGACTTACCTATAGCGTCCCTCTAAAAGCGCGATTGAAACTGTACTGTACAGACGCCGAGCACGAAGATTTTGAAACCATCGTACAAGATGTCTATCTCGGTACCATCCCATATATGACCCCCAGCGGAACTTTCTGTATCAACGGGGCCGAGCGTGTTGTTGTTTCACAGCTTCACCGTTCTCCAGGGGTGTTCTTTGGCCAATCCTTCCACGCAAATGGAACGAAGCTTTACTCTGCCCGCGTAATTCCTTTCAAAGGTTCATGGATTGAGTTTGCCACAGATATCAACAGCGTAATGTACGCGTACATTGACCGTAAGAAAAAGTTACCGGTAACTACACTTTTCCGTGCCATTGGCTTTGAAAGAGATAAGGATATTCTTGAAATATTCGACCTTGCGGAAGAGGTTAAAGCTTCCAAAACGGGGCTTAAAAAATATATTGGCCGCAAATTGGCGGCACGTGTGCTGAAAACTTGGCACGAGGATTTCGTGGATGAAGATACAGGCGAGGTGGTTTCCATCGAGCGTAATGAGATCATTTTAGACCGTGATACTGTTCTTGAAAAAGAGCATATTGACGAAATTATCGATTCAGGAACAAAAACAATCTTGTTGCACAAAGAGGATAACCTTCAGGCAGATTACGCCATTATCCACAATACACTGCAAAAAGACCCTACCAACTCAGAAAAGGAAGCGGTAGAACACATATACAGACAACTTCGTAATGCCGAACCACCCGATGAGGAAACGGCTCGCGGTATTATCCACAAGTTATTCTTCAGCGACCAGAGATATAATCTTGGTGAGGTAGGGCGTTACAGAATGAACAAAAAATTGGGTCTTGATATCCCAATGGACAAGCAAGTGCTTACCAAGGAAGATATCATAACCATAGTTAAATATCTTATCGAGCTTATCAACTCTAAAGCTGAGATTGATGATATTGACCACCTTAGCAACCGTCGTGTACGTACTGTGGGTGAGCAATTGTCGCAACAGTTTGGCGTTGGTCTTGCCCGTATGGCACGTACCATCCGCGAGCGTATGAACGTTCGTGACAACGAGGTGTTTACACCTATCGATTTGATTAATGCGAAAACACTTTCGTCAGTAATCAACTCATTCTTTGGTACCAACCAGCTTTCTCAGTTTATGGACCAGACCAACCCGTTGGCAGAGATTACGCATAAGCGTCGTCTTTCCGCACTTGGGCCAGGTGGTCTTTCCCGTGAAAGAGCAGGTTTTGAGGTTCGTGACGTTCACTATACGCATTACGGACGTCTTTGCCCGATTGAAACACCTGAAGGACCAAACATTGGTCTTATCTCTTCACTTGCAGTTTATGCGAAAGTTAATAACCTTGGTTTCATCGAAACACCTTACCGTAAAGTTACGGATGGTAAAATCGACTTGAAACATGAGCCTGTTTATCTTTCTGCCGAGGAAGAAGAAGAAAAACACATTGCACAGGCAAACATTCCATTGTCTGACAAAGGTGAAATTGAAACCGACAAGGTAATTGCACGTATGGAAGGTGACTTCCCTCTTGTGGAACCAACGGTTGTAAATTACGCTGACGTTGCGCCAAACCAGATTGCATCTATTTCAGCATCGTTGATTCCTTTCTTGGAGCACGATGATGCGAACCGTGCATTGATGGGCTCAAACATGATGCGCCAGGCGGTACCTTTGTTGATTGCAGATTCACCAATCGTGGGAACTGGTCTTGAAAGACAAGTTGCTTCCGATAGTCGTGTATTGATAAATGCTGAAGGAGACGGTGTAGTAGAGTATGTTGACGCAAATGAAATCACAATCAAATACGACCGTACCGAGAACGAACGTATGGTAAGTTTTGATTCTGATGAAAAAACATATCAACTGGTAAAATTCAGAAAGACAAACCAGAGTACTTCCATTAACTTGAAGCCTATTGTTCGCAAAGGCGATAGAGTGAAAAAGGGACAGGTGCTTTGTCAAGGATATGCTACTGAAAAAGGAGAATTGGCCTTAGGCCGAAACATGAAGGTAGCCTTCATGCCTTGGAAAGGGTACAATTTTGAGGATGCGATCGTTATTTCTGAAAAAGTAGTTCGCGAAGATATTTTCACTTCTATACATATCGATGAATACTCTTTGGAAGTTCGCGATACCAAATTGGGTAACGAGGAATTGACAAACGATATTCCAAACGTTTCGGAAGAAGCTACAAAAGATTTGGATGAATTCGGTATGATCCGAATTGGAGCCGAGGTAAAACCTGGCGATATCCTTATCGGGAAAATTACGCCTAAAGGAGAAAGCGACCCAACGCCAGAAGAAAAACTGCTTCGTGCCATTTTTGGCGACAAAGCTGGCGACGTTAAGGATGCTTCTCTAAAAGCTTCGCCATCGTTGAACGGGGTGGTAATAGACAAGAAATTGTTTGCCCGTGCCGTAAAAGATAAGCGCAAGCGTGCAAAAGATAAAGAGGACATCGCCGAACTTGAAGCAAAATACGAAGCAAAATTCGTAGCACTGCAAGATGTTTTGGTTGAAAAACTTTTCGCAATTGTAGGCGGAAAAACTGCACAAGGTGTAAATAACGATCTTGGCGAAGTAGTTTTCCCTAAAGGTAAAAAGTTCACATTAAAAATGCTTCACGCGGTTGATGATTATACCCACTTAACGGGAGGTACTTGGACGACTGATGATGAAACCAACGTATTGGTGGCAGATTTAATGCACAACTATAAAATTAAGGAAAACGACCTTCAAGGTAACTTGCGTCGTGAGAAGTTTACAATCTCTGTAGGAGATGAGCTTCCATCCGGAATTTTGAAACTTGCCAAAGTTTACATCGCTAAAAAGCGTAAACTGAAAGTAGGGGACAAGATGGCGGGACGTCACGGAAACAAAGGTATTGTAGCACGTATTGTACGTGAGGAAGATATGCCTTTCCTTGAAGACGGAACTCCTGTAGATATCGTGTTGAACCCACTTGGGGTACCATCGCGTATGAACATTGGGCAGATTTATGAAACCGTTCTTGGATGGGCCGGACAAAAGTTAGGTCGCAAATATGCAACCCCAATTTTTGACGGTGCAACTATTGACCAAATAAATGAATTGACCGATGAGGCTGGAATTCCAAGATTTGGACACACCTATCTATTTGATGGTGGCACCGGGAAGCGTTTTGACCAACCTGCAACTGTAGGGGTTATCTATATGCTGAAACTGGGCCACATGGTAGACGATAAGATGCACGCACGTTCCATCGGACCGTACTCGCTTATTACGCAACAACCTCTTGGTGGTAAAGCACAATTTGGTGGTCAGCGTTTTGGGGAGATGGAAGTTTGGGCCTTGGAAGCATACGGTGCATCCAGCACGCTTAGAGAAATATTGACTGTTAAATCTGATGATGTTATTGGAAGGGCGAAAACCTACGAGGCAATCGTAAAAGGGGAAACCATGCCAGAACCAGGATTACCGGAATCTTTCAACGTACTTATGCACGAATTGAAAGGATTGGGTCTTGACATTAGATTAGAGGAATAGCCCACGGGGTCATTCCGATACCGTAGGCGCGCGATTAATCGCGCGCCTACAAACAAAAATTAATTTTTTTTCAACATGATGAACAGAAATAAAGAAAACACAGTACAGAAATTCGACAAGATTTCTATTGGTTTGGCTTCCCCTGAATCCATTTTGGCGGAATCACGCGGCGAAGTATTAAAGCCCGAAACAATCAACTACCGTACGCACAAGCCTGAGCGTGACGGTCTTTTCTGTGAGCGCATCTTTGGTCCGGTAAAGGATTACGAATGTGCCTGTGGTAAATATAAAAGAATCCGCTACAAAGGTATCGTTTGCGACCGTTGCGGGGTGGAAGTAACCGAGAAGAAAGTACGCCGTGACCGCGTGGGGCATATCAATTTGGTAGTTCCCGTGGCACACATTTGGTATTTCCGAAGCCTTCCTAACAAAATTGGTTACCTTCTTGGATTACCTTCCAAGAAATTGGATATGATCATTTACTACGAACGTTATGTAGTAATTCAGCCAGGTATTGCAAAATATGAAGGTGGTGAGAATGTGAAGAAAATGGATTTCCTTACCGAGGAAGAATATCTAGCCATACTTGATTCACTTCCGCAGGAAAACCAATATTTGGAAGAAACAGATCCAAATAAATTTATTGCGAAAATGGGAGCAGAGTGCTTGATCGATCTTTTACAGCGAATCGATTTGGACACACTTTCATACAACCTTCGCCATAAAGCAAACAACGAAACTTCAAAGCAGCGTAAAACCGAAGCGTTAAAGCGTCTTCAAGTTGTGGAGGCACTTCGCGATGCGAACAAAAACCGCGAGAACAAGGCCGAGTGGATGATTATGAAGGTAATCCCAGTAATTCCGCCGGAATTGCGTCCGTTGGTGCCGCTTGATGGTGGTCGTTTCGCAACTTCAGATTTGAACGATCTGTACCGCCGTGTAATCATCCGTAACAACCGTTTGAAGCGATTGATGGAGATAAAAGCTCCTGAAGTAATCCTTCGTAACGAAAAGCGTATGCTTCAGGAATCGGTAGATTCATTGTTTGACAACACGCGTAAATCTTCCGCAGTAAAAACCGACAGCAACCGTCCATTGAAATCCCTTTCAGATTCCTTAAAAGGTAAACAAGGGCGTTTCCGTCAAAACCTGCTTGGGAAGCGTGTGGATTATTCGGCTCGTTCGGTAATCGTCGTGGGGCCGGAATTGAAATTGTTCGAGTGCGGTCTTCCAAAAGATATGGCTGCCGAACTTTACAAACCTTTCGTAATCCGTAAATTGATTGAAAGAGGAATTGTAAAAACAGTAAAATCTGCAAAGAAAATTATAGATAAAAAGGAGCCCGTAGTTTGGGATATTCTTGAAAATGTATTGAAAGGTCACCCAGTTATGCTTAACCGGGCCCCAACTTTGCACAGATTGGGTATTCAAGCGTTCCAGCCTAAATTGATTGAAGGAAAAGCGATTCAGCTTCACCCATTGGTTTGTACTGCATTTAACGCGGATTTCGATGGTGACCAGATGGCTGTTCACCTTCCACTTGGGCCAGAGGCTATTTTGGAATGCCAGCTTTTGATGCTTGCTTCACATAACATTTTGAACCCGGCAAACGGTAGTCCGGTTGCGGTTCCTTCACAGGATATGGTTTTGGGTCTATACTATATGACCAAACTAAAGAAAACCATGGGCGATGTAGTTGTGAAAGGAGAAGGCCTAACTTTCTATTCAGCGGAAGAAGCTATTATTGCCTATAATGAAGGCAAGGTAGATCTTAATGCCGAAATAAAAATCAGAACCAAGGATTTCAATGAAAACGGTGAGTTGGTGAACCAAATTATTACCACCACTTTGGGAAGGGTAATCTTTAACGAGAAAGTTCCTGAAGAAGCTGGTTTCATAAACGAAGTATTGACCAAAAAGTCGCTTCGTGATATTATCGGTAAAATTTTGAAAGTGACTTCTGTTCCAGTAACATCAGCGTTCCTTGACGAAATTAAAGGTCTTGGATATAAATTCGCTTTTGAGGGTGGATTGTCTTTCAGCTTGGGTGACATTATTATCCCTGCCGAAAAGCAAAGCATGATTGATAACGCCAACGAACAAGTTGACGGTATTATCAATAGCTACAACATGGGGCTTATTACAAACAACGAACGTTACAACCAGGTAATTGATATCTGGACCGCAACGAATGCTGAACTTACCGAGCTTTCTATGAAGCGTATTCGCGAGGATCAGCAAGGATTCAACTCTGTGTATATGATGCTTGACTCTGGGGCGAGGGGTTCTAAGGAACAGATCCGCCAGTTAACAGGTATGCGTGGGTTGATGGCGAAACCAAAAAAATCAAACTCCGGTGGAGGTGAAATTATCGAGAACCCGATTCTTTCCAACTTTAAGGAAGGACTTTCAATTCTTGAATACTTTATCTCTACCCACGGGGCGCGTAAAGGACTTGCGGATACGGCTCTTAAAACTGCCGATGCGGGTTACCTAACACGTCGTTTGGTGGATGTTTCACAGGATGTTATTATCAATATTGAAGATTGCTACACCCTTCGTGGAATTGAGGTTTCTGCCTTGAAGAAGAACGAAGAGATTGTGGAATCCCTTCGCGATAGAATTGTAGGACGTACAGCACTTAACGATATTGTTAACCCATTGACTAAGGAATTGCTTGTTGCATCTGGTGATCATATTACGGAAGAAATAGCCGATGCTATTGGCAAATCTCCGTTGGATAGCGTAGAAGTACGTTCTGCACTAACCTGTGAAGCTAAGCAAGGAATCTGTTCACAATGTTACGGCCGTAACCTTGCTACCAATAAAATGGTTCAGCGTGGGGAAGCTGTGGGTGTTGTGGCTGCACAATCCATTGGGGAACCAGGAACCCAGCTTACACTCCGTACGTTCCACGTGGGAGGTATTGCGGGGAACATTTCCGAAGAGAACAAATTGGTTGTCAGATTTGACGGTAAAGCAGAGATCGAAGATCTTAAAACCGTTAAAGGTGAAGATAGCCAAGGCAAAACAGTTGATATTGTAATTTCACGTACTTCTGAAATTAAACTAGTTGACAAGAAAACCGGTATTACATTAAGTACCAATAACATTCCATACGGTTCCACCCTTTACGTAAAGGATGGCGATAGCCTGAATGCTGGTGATGTGGTTTGTTCTTGGGATCCTTATAACGGTGTAATTATTTCAGAATTTGCAGGAAAAATTAAATACGAAAACATTGTTCAAGGTTTAACCTATCAGGTAGAGATTGATGAGCAAACTGGTTTCCAAGAAAAAGTAATTTCTGAATCGAGAGATAAAAAGCGTATTCCAACCCTTCAAATTTTAGGGAAGAAAGACGAAGTTATCCGTAGCTATAACTTGCCAGTTGGAGCTCACTTGATGGTGGACGATGGCGACAAAATTAAGATCGGTAAAATTCTTGTGAAGATACCACGTAAATCTGCGAAAGCGGGTGATATTACAGGAGGTCTTCCGCGTGTTACTGAGCTTTTTGAAGCGCGTAACCCTTCAAACCCTGCAGTTGTTAGTGAGATTGACGGTGTAGTTTCCTTCGGAAAAATAAAACGTGGTAACCGTGAGATTATCGTTGAGTCCAAATTGGGCGAAGTTAAAAAGTATTTGGTGAAACTTTCAAACCAAATTCTTGTTCAGGAAAACGATTACGTACGTGCAGGTATGCCACTTTCCGATGGTTCCATTACGCCGGAGGATATCCTTCGCATAAAAGGCCCATCTGCAGTACAACAATATCTTGTGAACGAAGTTCAGGAGGTGTACCGTCTGCAAGGGGTGAAGATCAACGATAAGCACTTTGAAGTTGTGGTTCGCCAGATGATGCGTAAAGTACAGATTCAAGATCCGGGAGATACTACTTTCCTTGAAGACCAATTGGCTCATAAAGATGATTTCATTGAAGAGAACGATAAGATTTTCGGAATGAAGGTAGTTACAAACGCCGGGGATTCTGAAAACTTAAAGGAAGGTCAAATCCTTTCTCCACGTACGCTTCGCGATGAGAACTCTTTATTGAGAAGAAACGATAAAGTACTTGCAGAAGCGCGCGATGCGGTTCCTGCAACGGCCACTCCAGTACTTCAGGGTATTACGAGAGCGTCGTTACAGACCAAGTCATTCATCTCTGCGGCTTCCTTCCAGGAAACTACCAAAGTATTGAACGAAGCAGCGGTTGCTGGTAAGGTCGATACTTTGGAAGGCTTGAAAGAGAATGTAATTGTAGGCCATAAAATACCAGCCGGTACCGGTATGCGTAGATATGATACTATAATTGTAGGTTCCAAGGAAGAGCTTGAGGAAATGAACCGCGTAAAGCAGGAAGTAAATTATAATTAAAGAGGTCATTTCGACTCCGCTCAATGACCGTGGTCTGAGCGGAGCCGAAGACCAATATTTTCTGTCATAGGAAATCTAAAATCTAATATCTAACGTCTAAAATCTAATAATGGCAGATCAAAAAAAAGAACAACCCAAACAAGGGCAGATAAACATAGAATTGGACGAAACCGTGGCTCAGGGTATTTACAGCAACTTGGCCATAATCAACCATTCGGTTTCTGAATTTGTGGTGGATTTTGTAACTATTATGCCCGGAATTCCAAAGAGCAAAGTGAAGTCCAGAATTATCTTGACGCCACAACACGCAAAAAGATTTCTGAAGGCATTGGGTGACAATGTGAAAAGATTTGAAAACGCTCACGGCGAAATAAAGGACTATGAGCAACCGCCTATTCCTTTAAACTTCGGCCCTACCGGCGAAGCATAAAAAAAGCCCCGAATCATTCAGGGCTTTTTTTATGCTTCAAATTCCAAAATGCAAAAACCAAATTCCAAACCTAGACGCACGATTAATGGCACGCCTAGGTTTTTAATAATGTCTATAATTATTTTCCATCTCTCGTCTTCGAGCTTCCGGCTTTTTCAAACTCGCTCACAAAATGCAATTTCACATTTGGATATTTTGATTGGGTCATTTGAAGTGTAAATGCAGAATCTGCAAAGAACACTAATTGGCCGCGTTTGTCCTTCGCCAAAAATTTCGCCTTAACCCTTTTAAAATCTGCAAATTCCTCACTTTTTGGATCTTTTGCTTCTACCCAACAGGCTTTGTGCACGTTTAGATTTTCGTAACTACATTTAGCTCCGTACTCGTGCTCCAATCGGTACTGGATTACTTCAAACTGTAGTGCGCCTACGGTACCGATTACTTTTCTATTGTTTAATTCCAAAGTGAAAAGCTGTGCAACGCCTTCATCCATCAATTGGTCAATGCCCTTTTCAAGCTGTTTGCTTTTCATCGGGTCGGCATTATTAATGTATTTAAAGTGTTCCGGAGAAAAGCTAGGAATGCCTTTGTATCGCATCTCTTCGCCCTCGGTCAAGGTATCTCCAATTTTGAAATTTCCTGTATCGTGCAGTCCCACAATATCACCTGGATACGAAATATCCACTATTTGTTTCTTTTCGGCAAAGAACGCATTGGGGCTGGAAAATTTTAGCTTCTTGCCGTGGCGTACGTGCAGGTATGGTGAATTTCTTTCAAAAGTACCCGAAACGATCTTAACAAATGCCAAACGGTCGCGGTGCTTGGGATCCATATTTGCGTGAATCTTAAAAACGAAACCTGAAAATTCTTTTTCATCGGGCTTTACCAAACGTGTGTCACTTTCCTTTGGGCGTGGGGTAGGAGCTATCTCAACGAAACAGTCCAACAACTCGCGGACTCCAAAATTATTCAATGCGGAACCGAAAAAAACCGGCTGCAGTTCTCCATTTAAATACTCATCGCGATTAAAATCCGGGTAAACCTCATAGACCAATTCAAGCTCTTCCCGAAGGGTTTTGGCTGCTTTGTCGCCAACCAATTTCTCCAGTTCAGGGCTACTTACGTCTTCAATTTCAATGGTTTCCTCAATATTTTTTCTGCTGTCACCGCTGAAAAGATTTACGTTTTTTTCCCAAATATTGTAAATTCCCTTAAAATCATAACCCATCCCAATTGGGAAACTTAGGGGCGTTACGCGAAGGTTCAGCTTTTGCTCGATTTCATCCAAAAGCTCGAAAGCATCTTTTCCCTCGCGATCCATTTTATTGATGAAAACGATCATTGGAATGTTTCGCATGCGGCAGACTTCAACTAATTTCTCAGTCTGTTCTTCCACACCTTTTGCCACATCAATAACAACAATTACGCTATCTACGGCAGTTAAAGTCCTAAAAGTGTCTTCCGCGAAATCCTTGTGGCCGGGCGTATCGAGGATGTTGATTTTTATCCCTTCATATTCGAAGGCCAAGACAGAAGTTGCCACGGAAATCCCACGCTGGCGCTCTATTTCCATAAAGTCACTGGTGGCACCTTTTTTAATTTTGTTGCTTTTTACGGCCCCGGCTTCCTGAATGGCACCTCCAAAAAGAAGCAGTTTTTCTGTCAAGGTGGTTTTTCCGGCATCTGGGTGACTAATGATTCCGAAAGTTCTTCGGCGTTTTATTTCTTTTGTTAAGGACATTGTTTTTCTTCTAAATAGGATGCAAAGATAAAGTTTGTTAATTTAGTTTGAAACCAGAATGGATTATTATTATTTCTGTAAGTATCACTGATTTTCAGCCTGTTTTCTTCCTACAATAAATACTCACTTAAAATGATAATTTTTAAATTCTGCCAAAACCAAAGCCACGGTATGAACGAAGTTTTTAAAAATTGAGGAGGAAGTTGCTTATTTGAATTTATTCTTACTAAAATACTTTTCTAAAGGCTTATATTTATTGCATATACGTACTAACACGTATGTAAAATTCCTACAAAAAATCTTGCCTTTTTATTCAAATTGGGTCATTTACCGTCTATTTTTTACAGTTCAACTAATACTTGTTTGTTGGTAATTCCTTAACTGTTTTTCCACTGTATATTTGACCTGTTAATTGGGGTGAATTCCCGATTATGGCATTATCAAAAGATATCGGTATAAATAAAATTCTAACTTATGTTTAAAATAATTACTAAATTATTTGCTTCTGATAGGAGGTTTTTAATAGGTCTCATTTTAATAGGTTGCTTGAGTAGCCAGGGCTATTCACAGGCAATTGGCTCTTCGGATGAGGGAAAGGTAATCTTGCCATATTCGCAGGCATATCTGGATCAATACAATGCTGATCTTGATAAAAAAGCTGCAGCGCATAATGCAACGTTCCGTTCTAGATCTAAAGCTCAGGCTTTCAATAATGCCCAAAAGGGTGATTTTGTTGGCGCGTGTAATTTGATCACTTGTGGCTCCTTTGAAAAGGCCGATGTGGCAGGAGGAACATTCCGTACCGCTGTAGGTGGTACGAATGGTCAATATCAAGCCGATGTAAAATACACGTGCTGGAATGATGACGGTACGGTAGATTGGTCTGAAGGCCAGTATATTTCATACTCTACTACAAATTCCAATTCGGTATATCCCGGTATTATTGAACCCTCTACTTTTGATGGTGGAGGTTTTGCTATATTTTCATTTCAAAATGAGGCTATACGCCAAACTTTGTCGGTAATTCCGAATACGGTCTATACTGTATGTTTTGAAATAGCTGTTATACCAAGATATAATACAGTTAACAGCAACAATCAAGGTGGTGCGGTAATTGAATACGCGCCTAACTTACAATTTGGTGTAAGAAATGGGGCGGTTCAAGTTTCCGATCCATTAACTTATACCCATAATGATTTAGTACAACACCAGGCGAGTGATTTCCCAACGAGATTATCATTTGCTACGAGTGGTAATAACGGAGACCAAAACCCAGGCGGATGGACAGAAATTAACCCATACTGGGAAAATAGATGTATAACCTTTAAAGCTGGGCCTAACGCCACTTCTGTTGAAGTATTCTACAAAACAGGTAATCCGGGAAGATCAGTAGTATTGGTGGATGGTTTGAGATTATCTGTAGAAGGATATGCAAATTCCCCTACTGTTGAACCCACCTCGAAAGTATATTGTGAGCCCACACCGGTAGCACTTAATAGTTTTGTAACATCAACCACGCCTCCAGGAGCGGTTTTGAAGTGGACTACCAATCCAGATTTGAGTGTAACGGCAGATCACTTACCGAACAATCCTACGGTAACGCCTCCGGGAGTGTATTATGCATTTTATTATAACCCCACCCTTGGCTGTACCTCACCATCCCGAAAACTTACACTGACAATTTCAGATTTAGACTCAAGCTTTACTAAGGTTAACGTAACTTGTTTTGATGGAAATAATGGGTCTATAGATTTATCTGTTACAGGTGGATCTGGGTCATATACTTATGCCTGGACCGCAAGCAATGGTGGAAGTGGTTTAAATCCAACAGCTCAAGATCAATCTGGCTTAACTGCTGGAACTTATAATGTAACTGTTAGTGACGGTATTTGTACTACCTTAGAAACAATTATTATCACTCAGCCTAATCAAATAAATGTTGATGCTGGAAACTACGGACCACTTTGCGATAGCGTCAGTCCGATTACATTGACGGGAACTCCAACAAATTCTGGTGGAACATGGAGTGGGCCAGGTGTAACCGACAACGGTAACGGAACAGCAACTTTCAATCCATCTGGATTGTTTGGATCGAACACCGTTACATATAGTTATACAAATAGTAATGGCTGCTCGAACAGTGATACGGCCAATATAATAGTTTATAAATCACCAACAGCTGATGCCGGAAATTACGGGCCATTGTGCGACAACGTAAGCCCGATTACCCTAATTGGAACACCGACAAATTCCAATGGAACTTGGAGCGGAACAGGAGTTACCAATAATGGAGATGGTACGGCTACATTCAATCCGGCCGGTCTTAGCGGAACAATTACAGTTACTTATACTTACACTGATGGCAATAGCTGCTCGAACAGCGACACCGCGAACATACTTGTAAACACGGCTCCGACAGTGGATGCCGGAAACTACGGCCCGTTGTGCGACAACGTAAGCCCTATTACCCTAACTGGAACACCGACAAATTCCAACGGAACTTGGAGCGGAACAGGAGTTACCAATAATGGAGATGGTACGGCTACATTCAATCCAGCCGGTCTTAGCGGATCAATTACGGTTACTTATAGTTACACTGATGGCAATAGTTGCTCGAACAGTGACACTGCG
>NZ_JSVU01000012.1 GCF_000952855.1 Aequorivita vladivostokensis
TTTAATTTGCGGGAACGAAAAAGCGGTCTATATTTGCACCCGCTTAGCAGGACAGATAGAGAAGTCCGGAAAGGCAAAAGCGACGCTCTTAAAAATTTTTGAAATATTTTTTTAAAAAAGTATTGCGGGATTAAAAAAGAGTTGTACATTTGCACCCGCTTAGACAATGAGTGACTACAGAACACGATCTGTCGGCGAGCAAAAGAGAGACAAAAAGTTCATTGAGATATTGAAATTGACAGCGTAGGTCGCCACCTGGAGAGGTGGTCGACCGACAGAGAAAACTAAACTAAGTGAGAATTCCTGAATTTTTTTGAGAGTCGGGCTCTTTTGGTGTATGGTCGCAATATTATTGAAGATTATACGATGAAGAGTTTGATCCTGGCTCAGGATGAACGCTAGCGGCAGGCCTAACACATGCAAGTCGAGGGGTAGAGGGTGCTTGCACCCTTGAGACCGGCGCACGGGTGCGTAACGCGTATGCAACCTACCTATTGCAGGGGAATAGCCCAGGGAAACTTGGATTAATGCCCCATAGTCCATATTGAGAGCATTTGAGATATGGTAAAGATTTATCGGCAATAGATGGGCATGCGTCCCATTAGCTAGTTGGTATGGTAACGGCATACCAAGGCTACGATGGGTAGGGGCCCTGAGAGGGGGATCCCCCACACTGGTACTGAGACACGGACCAGACTCCTACGGGAGGCAGCAGTGAGGAATATTGGACAATGGGCGGGAGCCTGATCCAGCCATGCCGCGTGCAGGAAGACTGCCCTATGGGTTGTAAACTGCTTTTTTACGGGAAGAAACACCCCCACGTGTGGGGGCTTGACGGTACCGTACGAATAAGGACCGGCTAACTCCGTGCCAGCAGCCGCGGTAATACGGAGGGTCCGAGCGTTATCCGGAATCATTGGGTTTAAAGGGTCCGTAGGCGGGCGTCTAAGTCAGTGGTGAAATCTCGCGGCTCAACCGTGAAATTGCCATTGATACTGGTCGCCTTGAATTAGTGTGAAGTGGCTAGAATATGTAGTGTAGCGGTGAAATGCTTAGATATTACATAGAATACCGATTGCGAAGGCAGGTCACTAACACTATATTGACGCTGATGGACGAAAGCGTGGGGAGCGAACAGGATTAGATACCCTGGTAGTCCACGCCGTAAACGATGGATACTAGCTGTCCGGCCTGCATTGGTAGGCTGGGTGGCCAAGCGAAAGTGATAAGTATCCCACCTGGGGAGTACGTTCGCAAGAATGAAACTCAAAGGAATTGACGGGGGCCCGCACAAGCGGTGGAGCATGTGGTTTAATTCGATGATACGCGAGGAACCTTACCAGGGCTTAAATGTAGTCTGACAGGGGTGGAAACACCCCCTTCTTCGGACAGACTGCAAGGTGCTGCATGGTTGTCGTCAGCTCGTGCCGTGAGGTGTCAGGTTAAGTCCTATAACGAGCGCAACCCCTGTCGTTAGTTGCCAGCATGTAAAGATGGGAACTCTAACGAGACTGCCGGTGCAAACCGTGAGGAAGGTGGGGATGACGTCAAATCATCACGGCCCTTACGTCCTGGGCCACACACGTGCTACAATGGCAGGTACAATGGGCAGCCACGCCGCAAGGCGGAGCGAATCCACAAAACCTGTCTCAGTTCGGATCGGGGTCTGCAACTCGACCCCGTGAAGCTGGAATCGCTAGTAATCGGATATCAGCCATGATCCGGTGAATACGTTCCCGGGCCTTGTACACACCGCCCGTCAAGCCATGGAAGCTGGAAGCACCTGAAGTCCGTCACCGCGAGGAGCGGCCTAGGGTGAAGCTGGTAACTGGGGCTAAGTCGTAACAAGGTAGCCGTACCGGAAGGTGCGGCTGGAACACCTCCTTTCTAGAGAAAGACGACCGAAATTCAACAAGAGAAGGCTCTTAGTATGAAAAAAGAAGGGGTCTTGCTTGGTTTAGCTGTCAATTTTATAATACTATGGTCAACAGGTTAAGTCTCAGTACATCAAAACTGAATGCTGAACACTGAACATTGGGGCCAATTACAGAGTCCCATAGCTCAGCTGGTTAGAGCGCTACACTGATAATGTAGAGGTCGGCAGTTCGAGTCTGCCTGGGACTACGATCGAAATCGATGCAGATCCCGATAGCTATCGGGGCGAAATCAAAGTTTGAAAAAAATATTTCTTCGGGAATATAAGTTCATAAACACATATTGAAAGGAAATTTTAGAAGTTGGGTATCCCAAGTTGACGTATAAGTCATCAATTAACTGATAACTGTTAACTGATAACTGGCAACTGAAACAAATGGGGGATTAGCTCAGCTGGCTAGAGCGCCTGCCTTGCACGCAGGAGGTCATCGGTTCGACTCCGATATTCTCCACCAGGGACAACAACCGTCGTCCTCCATTAGCTGCCCGTTATCCGGGCCTGGGGGGTGCGGGGATCCGGACAGTTCATTGACATATTGGAAACAAAGAATACGAGAAAAGTAATAATTAAAGAAGTTTGCAGTCTCAGTATACAGTTCGCAGTTTTGCTGCCTACTGGCACTGGACACTGTTTACTTAAATTTTGAACAACTCATTAAAAGAGCAAAAAGTACAATAAGCAAAATAAGGGCGTATGGGGAATGCCTAGGCTCTCAGAGGCGAAGAAGGACGTGATAAGCTGCGAAAAGCTGCGGGGATTGGCACATACAAGTTGATCCGCAGGTATCCGAATGGGGCAACCCAGTACATTGAAGATGTACTACCGCGCAAGCGGGGCAAACCCGGGGAACTGAAACATCTAAGTACCCGGAGGAAGAGAAAACAATAGTGATTCCGATAGTAGCGGCGAGCGAAATCGGATTAGCCCAAACCGTACAGTTCACGGACTGTGCGGGGTTGTAGGACCACGATATTTGGTGCTTTATGAATAAGAACACGTTGGAAAGCGTGGCCATAGACGGTGATAGCCCGGTATTAGTAAAGACAGTTACCGATAGTGGTATCCTGAGTAGTGCGGGGCACGTGAAACCCTGTATGAATCCGGCGGGACCATCCGCCAAGGCTAAATACTCCTGAGAGACCGATAGTGAACCAGTACCGTGAGGGAAAGGTGAAAAGAACCGTGAACAACGGAGTGAAATAGAACCTGAAACCATACGCCTACAAGCGGTCGGAGCCAGTTTACTGGTGACGGCGTGCCTTTTGCATAATGAGCCTACGAGTTACTGTTGCCAGCGAGGTTAAGGTCCTTAGGACCGGAGCCGCAGCGAAAGCGAGTCTGAATAGGGCGCCATAGTTGGTAGTAGTAGACGCGAAACCGTGTGATCTACCCTTGGGCAGGCTGAAGTTTGGGTAACACCAAATGGAGGGCCGAACCCGTTGACGTTGAAAAGTCTTGGGATGACCTGAGGGTAGGGGTGAAAGGCCAATCAAACTCGGAAATAGCTCGTACTCCCCGAAATGCATTTAGGTGCAGCGTTGACATATAGTTTTATAGAGGTAGAGCTACTGATTGGATGCGGGGGCTTCACCGCCTACCAATTCCTGACAAACTCCGAATGCTATAAAATGTTGGTCAGCAGTGAGGGCATGGGTGCTAAGGTCCATGTCCGAGAGGGAAAGAACCCAGACCATCAGCTAAGGTCCCCAAATGATAGTTAAGTTGAAAAAACGAGGTTGGACTGCACAGACAGCTAGGATGTTGGCTTGGAAGCAGCCATTCATTTAAAGAGTGCGTAACAGCTCACTAGTCGAGCGGTCCGGCATGGATAATAATCGGGCATAAACTATCTACCGAAGCTATGGACTTGAATTTATTCAAGTGGTAGGGGAGCATTCTGTTTGCGTCGAAGGTGTACCGCGAGGTATGCTGGAGCGTACAGAAAAGAAAATGTAGGCATAAGTAACGATAATGCGGGCGAGAAACCCGCACTCCGAAAGACTAAGGTTTCCCCAGCTATGCTAATCAGCTGGGGGTTAGTCGGGACCTAACGCGAACCCGAAAGGGGTAGTGGATGGACAACGGGTTAATATTCCCGTACCTGCCCGCGCCAAAAGCGACGGAGGCGTAAATTTGGTGCGCACTGACGGAATAGTGCGTTGAAGCCAGTGGCAACACGGCGATAGTACACTGAGGCTCCGGCCAAGGTGATAATCCAGAGTAGCGACTTCCAAGAAAAGCGAGCGAGGCAGCCCGTACCCTAAACCGACACAGGTGGTTGGGATGAGAATTCTAAGGAGCTCGAGAGATTCATGGCTAAGGAACTAGGCAAAATGGACGCGTAACTTCGGGAGAAGCGTCGCCCCCCTCCGGGGGGGCCGCAGTGAAAGAGTCCAGGCGACTGTTTATCAAAAACACAGGGCTCTGCAAAATCGAAAGATGAAGTATAGGGCCTGACACCTGCCCGGTGCTGGAAGGTTAAGAGGAGATGTCATCCGCCTCGGCGGAGAAGCATTGAATTGAAGCCCCAGTAAACGGCGGCCGTAACTATAACGGTCCTAAGGTAGCGAAATTCCTTGTCGGGTAAGTTCCGACCTGCACGAATGGTGTAACGATCTGGACACTGTCTCAGCCATGAGCTCGGTGAAATTGTAGTATCGGTGAAGATGCCGATTACCCGCTGTGGGACGAAAAGACCCCGTGCACCTTTACTATAGCTTAGTATTGGTTTTGGACAAGTAATGTGTAGGATAGGTGGGAGACTTTGAAGCCGCGTCGCCAGGCGTGGTGGAGTCATTGTTGAAATACCACCCTTTGCTTGTCTAGAGTCTAACCCTTCACAAAAGGGGACAGTGCTTGGTGGGTAGTTTGACTGGGGTGGTCGCCTCCAAAAGAGTAACGGAGGCTTCTAAAGGTTCCCTCAATACGGTTGGCAATCGTGTGTAGAGTGCAATGGCATAAGGGAGCTTGACTGAGAGACCTACAAGTCGATCAGGTACGAAAGTAGAGCATAGTGATCCGGTGGTTCCGCATGGAAGGGCCATCGCTCAAAGGATAAAAGGTACGCCGGGGATAACAGGCTGATCTCCCCCAAGAGCTCACATCGACGGGGGGGTTTGGCACCTCGATGTCGGCTCGTCACATCCTGGGGCTGGAGAAGGTCCCAAGGGTTGGGCTGTTCGCCCATTAAAGTGGCACGCGAGCTGGGTTCAGAACGTCGTGAGACAGTTCGGTCTCTATCTACAGTGGGCGCAAGAAATTTGAGTGGATCTGATCCTAGTACGAGAGGACCGGATTGGACCGACCGCTGGTGCACCAGTTGTCCCGCCAGGGGCACCGCTGGGTAGCTACGTCGGGAAGGGATAAGCGCTGAAAGCATATAAGCGCGAAACCCACCACAAGATGA
This sequence comes from Aequorivita vladivostokensis, assembly GCF_000952855.1. GTDB lineage: Bacteria > Bacteroidota > Bacteroidia > Flavobacteriales > Flavobacteriaceae > Aequorivita > Aequorivita vladivostokensis. The sequence goes on from NZ_JSVU01000012.1 coordinate 5,343, forward strand.
GATTTCTTTAAAGGGCCGTGGGAGACTACCACGTTGATAGGCCGTAGGTGCAGGGGCAGCAATGTCCGTAGCCGAGCGGTACTAATAGCCCGTAAGCTTATGTACGCCGCCTTCCCGCCCGCAAGGGCGGGAGCGCAACTCTTTTTTTAGGGAAGTCCGCTTTTCCCCTATACTTTGTTTCCCTTATGTCACGATATTAATCCCCGCGGGTGCGGGGATCTTTTCCCAGCTTAGGCTACGGATACTCAACAGAGATTCCCGCCTTCGCGGGAATTGAAAAATTAAGGTGGTTATAGCGACGGGGCTCACCTCTTACCATTCCGAACAGAGAAGTTAAGCCCGTTTGCGCCGATGGTACTGCAATCCTGTGGGAGAGTAGGTCGCCGCCTTCCTTTAAAGACCCGATCTTGCGATCGGGTCTTTTTTTTTGGGATAGATTGAATTCTCTCCCACTGCCGTTTTTACCTCTAAAGACGCCTTACTAAATCTTGTGATTTGGTCTTTTTTTTGGGACAAAATGAAAAAGAATGGATTCTTATACAAGCTGGTGTGTATAGATGACGAATATCTTCTAAATATTATCGGCATCTTTAATATCCTTTCTGTCACTTATCTCGCAAAAGTGGTTCTCTAAAATACCCAATCAATTTATAGTGTATATTTTTGGCTTAAGCTCCAATAATTTCTTGAATCCATAGCGCAGTAAGGGTGATCTGTAAAGAGAATTTTTCAGAAGTGGATGTATAAACTGCCATAACATATCTGGAATATTGGCCATCTTTCCTAAACCTTAGATCTGTCTGATAATTGGGAATTCATTTTTAAAGTGAGAGATCCCTTAATATGCATTCAATGCAAATCATAAAAGATAAGCAACTACAATTCCAATAATTACTGCGGTCATTTTAGACAATTGAAACTTATGATTTTTGGAACTTTCAAAAAGAATAGTCGTGGAAACGTGCAGAAAAATACCGATTACCACTGCTGTGAGTTGGGTTTCGTACCTATGGATTCCTTCATAATTGGAGGCGAGATAACTTCCCAAGGGTGTGAGTAGCGCAAAGAAAAACAGAAAGAGCAGGGTAGTAGTCCTCTTATAACCTGCCGTTATAAAAAAGAAAGAGAGAATAATGGCCACGGGTATTTTATGGATGATAATGGCCAACAACAGATTGTTTTCTTCTGAAATGGGAAAACCTTCCAAAAACGCATGGATACCCAAACTTAAAAAGAGAATCCACGGAAAATGCTTGTGCTGGGCATGCAAATGTACGTGCCCGTGTTCTGCTCCCTTTGAAAAGAATTCCAAAAATATTTGAAGCAAAATACCCAACATTATATAAACGCCAATACTTTTTGAAGGGGTTTCAAAAACGTGGGGAAGTAGTTCAAAAACGGTAATGGAGAGCAGGAAAGCGCCGCTGAATGCCAAAAAGACTTCCATATTGCGCAATTCTTTTTTCTTTAAGAACAACGCCACAAAATAGCCTATTGCCACTGCCAAAAAGAGCAATAAATAATTCATCACTTGAAAATTAATATAAGGCGTTCGGAATTATTTTTATCAAATCGGTTTAACTGATAATCGCCGAACGTATGTTTTAGTTCAACTTCTGCTGCTTCAAAATATGCGTTGAAATCTTCCAAAGTAAGGGCTTTTACCCTTTCCGTGAAAAAGTAGTCCTCACCTTCCTCCTTAAAACGGATGTTTTTGATGATGTATCCATCTTCCACATATTTTTCAAGGCGAAAAACGATATTGCCTATCTTTTTCCTTTCTGAGGGAATCATGTTTTTGATTGCGAGCTCAACATTTAGAAAATCTATCACACCGTGGCCCTCAGGTTTTAGTTCAGCTTTGATTGCCTTTATGGTGCGCAGGTTGTCTTCTTCATTTTCGAAATAGCCAAAACTGGTAAAAAGATTGAAGACTGCGTCAAACTGTTTTGGATAGGGCAAACACATATCGTGGACCTCAAAATGAAGCCCTGGCTTTTCGTATTGTTTTGCATATTGAATACTTTCCTCGGAAAGATCTACGCCAGTAACGTCAAAGCCCTGTTTGTAAAGATATTTGGAGTGGCGTCCGCGGCCACAGGCCAAATCCAATATGGAATCCTTCGGTTTCAGATTTAAAAATGCGGTAAGCTGATTCATAAAAAGTGCCGCTTCCCGGTGGTTTCGATCCTTGTAAAGAATGTGGTAATAAGGGGTGTTGAACCACGAAGCGTACCAATTGTCTTTTTCTTTTTGCATAGTTCTCGTTTCGCCCTGCTAAAATACTGTATTTTTGTGGCCTTATTAAACTGAAGTTTTTTAATTTCATCAAAATAGACAATTAATCAAAAATTACCTGCCTTTGCGGGCATCACTTATGACAAAGAATTTTAAAATGGTAGCGAAAACCCTTTTTGGGATGGAAGAACTGCTTGCGCAAGAACTTCGACAATTGGGCGCCTCGGCTATTGAAATAGGTACCCGAAATGTTTCCTTTGAAGGCGATACGGGATTTATGTACAAGGCCAATCTCTGCTGCCGGACGGCTATCAAAATACTTAAGCCCATTACCGCTTTCAATATTTTTACTGAAGAAGATCTTTATAAGAAAATTTATGAAATGCCCTGGGAAAATTATATGGACGTAAAAGGTACGCTGGCCGTTAATGCTACCGTCTTTTCTGATGTGTTCACGCATTCACAGTACATTGCTCTTAAAACGAAAGATGCAATTGTGGACAGGTTTCGCGATAGGGAAGGGGAGCGGCCCGATGTAGATTTGGACCATCCTACGCTTCGGATAAATATCCATATTGACAGAAACATTTGTACAGTTTCCTTGGATAGTTCTGGGGAATCGTTGCACAAACGGGGTTATAAGGTGGAAAGCACCCTTGCCCCCATAAATGAAGTACTTGCGGCAGGAATGCTAATGCTTGCGGGCTGGCAGGGGCAATGTGATTTTCTGGATCCGATGTGCGGCGGAGGAACCCTTCTAACGGAGGCAGCAATGATAGCCTGCAATATCCCGCCGAACCTGAACCGTGAGGAATTTGGTTTTGAAACCTGGCCTGACTTTGATGTTGACCTTTATGAAAAGATTGAAGAGGCGGCCCTGAAAAAAGTTCGCGACTTTCCGCATAAAATCTATGGTTTTGATACCGACCCGGCAGCAATACATAAGGCTAAGGAAAACATTAAAAGTGCCAATTTGCAGGATTTTATTGAAGTGAAACAACAGGATTTCTTTGAAAGTGAAAAGCAAAATGAAAAACCCTTGTATATCGTTTTTAATCCTCCGTATGACGAGCGAATCTCGGTGAAGGACGTGGAAGAATTTTACAGCGCCATCGGAAATACCTTGAAGCGCGGTTATCCGGGAACGCAGGCGTGGATGATTACTTCAAATATGGAAGCCTTGAAATTTGTAGGTCTTCGTCCTTCAAAGAAGATAAAACTCTTCAACGGAAAGCTGGAGTCTAAACTGGTGCGGTACGAAATGTATGAGGGGAGTAGAAAAGCGAGTAAGCAGTAGAACAGTATTCAGTCGCGGTTTTCAGTCGCAGTTTTCAGTTGCAGTTTTCAATTGCGGTTTTCAGTTGGAAGAAATTACTCCACCTTTGAGAGCTGTGGGGCTGTTTTCTTAAATATAGGAATCAAATAAGAAATGGAATACCCATACCCAACACCAAACTCACTATAATCATAGGTTCTGTTGAAACCGGGAATGTAAAGGTTTGCGAAGTTCTCGGGTTCGGTTTCTGAAATCTTCCTTTTTAGCTGCACGTTTATTGACAAATAAAGATTGTTCAGGATTTCAGTTTTTATTCCCAAGATAAATTCGGCCCAATGGGCGTTCAGGCCGCTGTATTCCTGGGGTGCAAAAATGGTTTCTGTTGGAAAGGCGGGATTGTCTGTGTAAATTCTATAACTGAGCAATTCCTGTTTAAAGGTTGAAAAACCATAACGTAAACCCAGCGTGATGGCGTTTTCCATACCGAGCCAGTTATCATAGGCATTGTAATCAAAACCAATTTTGGCATAGCTGCCGCTGGTCTTTGCGGAAATATAAGGTTCATTCCAGTTCTTTTTTTCATTGCCCAATTCCACGGCGGCGTAAAACTTTTTGGCAACCCGGAAATCGCCCATCACTTCAAATCCGGAATAGCCGTCTTCAATCAACGTTCGTAAAGGCTTGGCCAAATCAACACCAACCCGCAATCCAAATTTCTCAATTTTTGGAACGGTATCGGTCTTGGTATTTTCCTGCGCCACAAATTTTTGCGTGCCGCACAAAAGACTAATGCAGCACAGTAATATGGGCGCTATTTTCATCATTTACGGTATCTCTTTTTACTATAATTTCCTGAATCCAGTTTTCTGCTCCTTCGTTTTCAAGGCTTGCTTCCAAATTAAAATATTCAACCTTAAAGCCACAGGCACGGTTTACGTAATCTTCCTTTCTCTGGTAAACAAAGGTCAATTTATCGATGTTGTTGATGGTATCTGTACTTGAGATAATACTTCGCTTGAAAAGATATTTGGTAGTATCGGAAGCCGAATTAAGCGGAATGGCAATTTCATTGGTGTTTTCAAACGAAACTACCGCCGTGGAATCAATATTATCTGTCAAAACGCTCAATACCGTAACGTTTTTGGTATTGGTGGGATTTGAAATATCGTTAAATGCAATTACCAAATTTGCCGTGGTTGCGGTATCGGGCGGGCAAATATCATCTTTGGTACAACCCTTAAAGGCGAAGACTATCAGTATTGCTATACTTATTTTTCTAATCATTTTTTGATTTTCGTTTTTTTGGAAGAAATCAGCGTTTTTCCAAAAGTACAACATTTTCCACGTGGTGCGTCTGCGGAAACATATCTACGGGCTGCACCTTGGTCACTTTATATTTCGCATCTAAAAGTGCCAAATCGCGGGCTTGGGTTGCGCTGTTGCAACTTACGTACACAATTTTATCAGCACCAAGATTCAAAAGTTGGGCTACAACATCTCCGTGCATGCCGTCCCGCGGAGGATCTGTGATAACAACATCTGGTCTGCCGTGTGCCGATATAAATTCTTGATTGAAGACTTTTTTCATATCTCCTACATAGAATTCCACGTTTTCAATATTGTTCAATTTCGCGTTTTCCTTTGCTGCGGAAATCGCGTCCGGCACGGCTTCAACGCCAATTACCTTTTTCGCTTTTTTAGCTACAAATTGGGCAATGGTTCCCGTTCCCGTGTAAAGATCATAAATCAATTCGTTGCCTGTAAGTCCCGCAAAATCACGGGTTATTTTGTAAAGTTCGTAGGCTTGCTCACTGTTGGTTTGGTAAAAGGATTTGGCATTTATCTTAAACTTCAAACCTTCCATTTCCTCAAAAATATGATCCCTTCCGTGGAAAAGTTCAATTTCCTGATCGTAGAGCGTATCGTTTCCTTTGGAATTGATTACGTATAAAAGTGAAGTAATCTGCGGAAATGCCTCGACAATGGCATTTAACAGCATATTTCTATTTTCTTCATCTTCGTGAAAAAACTGAAGCAACACCATAATTTCTCCGGTGGAAGAAGTGCGGATCATTAAGGTCCTTAAAAAACCTTCCTGCTTTCTCGTGTTGAAAAAAGTTAAATTCAATTCCTCCGCTTTCGCTTTTACAAAATCACGAATGGCATTGCTCGGGTCGGCTTGTAGGTAACAAATTTCTAGATCCAAAATCTTGTCCCACATACCGGGAATGTGGAACCCAAGGGCATTCCGATTCTCTATTATTTTGTCGCTCTTTATCTGCTCCAGCGTTAGCCATTTGTTATCGCTGAAGGAGAATTCCATCTTATTGCGATAAAAGTATTGTTTTTCGGAACCCAGAATAGGCTGAATATCGGGTAATTCAACCTTGCCTATGCGTTTCAGGTTTTGCTCGATTTCCTTTTGTTTAAAGAAGAGCTGATGCTCATAGCCCATGTCCTGCCACTTGCAGCCGCCACAAGTTCCAAAATGCGGACAAACGGGCTCGACTCTTTTCTCGGAATATTTTGAAAACGAAATGGCAGAACCTTCATAAAAAGCCTTTTTCTTTTTAAAGGTTTGTACGGTAACCACATCGCCAGGCACGGCATTATCTATAAAAACTACCCTTCCGTCCGGGGCTTTGGCAACGGCTTTGCCCTTTGCGCCTGCATCGATCACTTCAAGGTCTTCTAGTATTATTCGCTTATTTTTTCTCGCCATAGGCGCAAAAATAGCACAATTGTTAGGTTTAAATCCTGTTAAGCCTTCAAAAAATGTGGGATATATTTAGTAATTTGCAGCCCACGGAGGATTCCGCTCCGAAAAGCAGGAATCGCAACTTTTTTACTTCAAAATTATTACAATCTTATGTCAGTTTTAGAGCACACAGCTTCCCAAAAAGCTATCGATTTAGAAAACAAGTATGGAGCCCACAATTACCATCCGCTTCCCGTGGTTTTGAACAGGGGAGAGGGTGTATATGTTTGGGATGTGGAAGGCAAGAAATATTACGACTTTCTTTCGGCCTATTCCGCGGTAAACCAAGGCCATTGCCACCCGAAAATAATTGGGGCAATGACCGAACAGGCAAAAACATTGACCCTTACTTCGCGAGCGTTTTATAACGATATGCTTGGGAAATATGAAAAATTTGCCTGCGAGTTTTTCAATTTCGACAAATTGTTACCCATGAATACGGGCGCTGAAGCCGTGGAAACCGCTTTAAAAATTTGTAGAAAGTGGGCGTATGAAAAGAAGGGCATCGATGAAAATGAAGCCGAAATAGTCGTTTGTGAGAATAACTTCCACGGAAGAACCACTACTATTATTTCCTTTAGCAACGATCCCGTGGCCCGAAAGCATTTTGGTCCTTACACCAAAGGGTTTATAAAAATTGAATACGACAATCTGGAGCAATTGGAAAAACATCTGGAAAGCAATAAGAACATTGCCGGTTTCTTGGTGGAGCCTATCCAAGGCGAAGCGGGAGTTTATGTGCCTTCGGAAGGCTATTTGCGCAAAGCAAAAGCCTTATGTGAAAAACACAACGTACTTTTTATTGCGGACGAAGTGCAAACGGGAATCGCCCGTACCGGAAAGCTTTTGGCCTGCGACCATGAAAATGTAAAGCCTGATCTGTTGATCCTAGGAAAAGCGTTAAGTGGCGGCGCCTATCCGGTTTCTGCGGTTTTGGCAAATGATGATATTATGGGCGTTATAAAGCCCGGAAACCACGGTTCCACGTTTGGCGGAAACCCTGTGGCCGCTGCGGTTGCCATTGCGGCGTTGAGTGTGGTTAAAGATGAAAAGCTCGCAGAAAATTCCGAAAGACTGGGCAAAATTTTCAGGAGCGAACTGAACAAGTATATTGAAAACAGCAACATTTGTAAGCTGGTTCGCGGCAAGGGACTTTTAAACGCAATTGTAATAAACGATTCGGAAGATAGCGATACCGCATGGAACATTTGTTTAAAGCTTCGCGACAATGGGCTGCTGGCCAAGCCTACCCACGGAAATATTATTCGTTTTGCACCTCCTTTAGTGATGAATGAAGAACAATTGAGAGATTGTCTTTCCATTATTATTGAAACATTAAAAACATTTGAATAATTGTTTTTAAAAACTATCGAATTAAAAAAGCGGCCGAATTTGGCCGCTTTTTCATTTTAGAGCAAAACAATGATTTTACATTCCGTATTCCTTCATAAGCTCTTCATTCATATTCATTATGCCGTCCATTCCCAAGGTAGAGAAAAGATAGATTACGTAGATTAAATAGATAGCGCTGAGAACGATCCCTATTATAGAAAGGATTTTTCCCGTTTTTACATTTTGATAGCCTGAATAAAGTTCGGGATTTGCCATATAAATCTTGGTGGCGTTATTTGCCATAACGATGGCCACAATTCCGAAAATAAGCCCCAGGCCATAGCAGCAACAAGTTACTATTGAGATTATTCCGAAAACGAGAATGAGCGTTGCGTTGGGTAGTTTTTGTTGTTCCATAATTTTTTTATTTTTTGGTTGTGCATTAAATGTACCCAAAAATTTTAAAACTGAATGACACAGCGATTAAATAAATTGCTCCATTTTAATAAAATAACTCACCACCATGACTATGGCGTTCAGTAAAATGAGACCAATCTTTATTTGATAGTCAAATTTAAACTTTACAAAGAAGTTTACAAGAACAACTGCCAACAATAGGAAGATAGTGTAAATGGCAGGATAGATTCTAAAGGCTGCCTCAAAGTGCCCCGAAAAAAGAAGGGCCGTGGCACGTTGCATACCACAGCCCAAACATTCTACGCCGAAGATTTTCTTGTTTATACAAGGAATCATATAATCTTCAACGCCCTTTAGGAACATAAAGGTTATATTTTATTTATTGTGAACGATTGCTTTATAGTCTATGGCAATATCATCTGCCGTCATAAGTTTTACCAAATAAACGCCGTCGCTCAAATTACCGGTGTAAAAGCTATATTTAGTTTGGTCACCTAAGTTTTTCTCCTGGATTACCAGTTTACCGTTCATATCATAAACTAAAGCAGATTTAATAACATACCCTTCAGGATTGTTTATTTCCAATTGTTTTTGTGGGTTGTTTTGGAAGAAAGAAACATTATCTAACACCATTTGTCTTCCATTCAGCACTGTTTGGGAAATGTCGCCCTTTACATTAGGATTCCGGAAAACGATAAAAAATCGATTGTCGTAGGTACCAGTTGGGAGGTTAAAAGTGGCACTCATACCACGATTGATTTGCTGATAGGTATTTTCAACCCGGTCATAAATGTAAGCATTGGTATATGGTCTTTTTACTTCCTCTACAACCTTAATGTCCAATTTGGACTGGTTTTTTATCTTAAAGGCAATTGGCACCTGCTTGTTACGGTCAAATTTAATTCCATTGATTACATATGGTTTACGATCGCTGTCCTCGCCTATGGGGAAATATGCGTCGGTTTTCAAGTCCTGCGCGCTAAGGCCATCAAGACCGCGGTCATAGCCATCAGTAGCCTGGTCATAGAAAGCAAGCACCATATCTCGGGTTACAGCTTCATCAAAGATAGACCAAATACGCATTATGGGCGTACGATAATCAGGCTGCACAGTTCCGTCAGAAGTGGAAAATGTTGACCCATCATTTAGCGAATGTTCTGAAACGGCATTCTCTTCTATTGGTCTTTGAAAAACGGAGCCTGGATTACCTTCTTTATAAAATAATCGTTGATTGTTTCTTATATTAATCCAACCATCTCCAGCATTACTGTTTCCGACAAACATAAACCCTTGTCCGATAGGAGCATACCTTTTTCTATTAAGTGTATTCCCCGTTCCTTGTTGAGTTCCTCCATGCCCTCCGCCTGCATTATAATAATAGAATGGAGCTGCTACATATTGTCCTTGTGGCCAGTTGTCAGAAAGATTTCCATCATTATCTAAAGTTTCTGGAGTCCATACCCCATAACCATAAGGTTTTTGCGAATAATAGTGACTGTTAACGTTTCTATCTTCATCGTAAAACCATAGAGCTCCTAATTCTTCATTTCCGCTATCATAAAACAATTGATTTAAGTCCAGTGCCGAGGGATACGGATTTCCAGAGAGGGTCATTAATTGATCTGCTACGGGAATCATAATCGTACCAGTATTTGGTCTTCCTCTAAATTCATAAGTCTGATCGTGACCTGGGGTTACGAGTCCCACACCTTTCATCGTAAAGCCATATCCTGCTGGCGCAGCGTTGTTGCTGTTCATTCTTTGGTAGTTTCCTTCTGCTTCGGTTCCCGGGTTCATGTGAGTATACAACCATCTAGTAGAAATTGTCATTCTAGGGATTATTGTTCCATCACGCCCTGTGGTGGTTAGCGCTGGTTGGGCTGCCGTTACGCCAAAAGCTGGCAAGGGTTCGTATAAATGTTGAACTCCAAAATTTCGATTCCCAGCCGCAACCGCTGGATGAGTAACAGGCGAACACCAGTAGTAGTACGCCCACGCATTTGTTTCCGGCGTATTTTGTTGAACGGAAAGTTGTCCATCTCCACTATTGGTAGATGTGGTTCCGCCCTGTATTAACTGGCCATTATTTCGGAGATAGATACTTGCCTCAGTATTGGCAGGGCCACTAATATTCCTAGTAAGGTTAATCTCTTGGGTTACAAAAACCACTTCGTCGTTAACATAGATATATGAATCTGCACCTCCCGAAGTAGGTTTGACAGTTAGCTGCGCAAAAACGCCAGTAGTTGATAGAAGTAAAGTTGAAAAGAGTAGTAGGTTTTTCATATTTTTACGGTTTTAAAAGCTTTGCTATGGGGGTGACAAAGCTTTTTTTGACGGTTTAAATTTAAAAATTATATTCAATATATGGCGCACATTGCCATAAAATACATAAATTTTTCGTTTTGAGACCATTAAGCGGGTAAGTTCTCGCATTTTCTGAGTGAAAAATCCTATAACAATTAAATGCTTGTAAAATGATAATTGGTGATAAAGTAGCGGTTTTGGATGACGCAATCTCCGGAGTGGTTACGGCTATAAAAGGTGCAGAGGTGACTATATTGACTACAGATGGGTTTGAATTGGATTTTCTGGAAAAGGAATTAATCGTTTTGGATGGATCTCTTTCCAAAAAAGCTTTAACAAGTATGGATATTTCCGAAGTAATTGCAGAAAAGAGCCATAAAAAACCTGGAAAAACCAAACGTATTAAACCGAAGGAGCGCAATTTACCGCCTATGGAAGTAGATTTGCACATCAATCAACTCGTGCCAAAAACGCGTGGACTAAATAATTATGAAATGCTTACCATACAGTTGGACGCCGCCAAAAGACAATTGGATTTTGCTATATCAAAACGTATCCAAAAAGTTGTTTTCATTCATGGCGTAGGCGAGGGCGTGCTCCGAACGGAACTCGAATTTCTATTCAATCGCTATGATAATGTAAAATTCTATGATGCCGACTATCAAAAATATGGTCGCGGAGCTACTGAGGTTTATATTTTTCAGAATGCCAAATAGAATATATACTGCTTAGTTTCCCAGTTTCAATAAATTTTAGGGGGTAGAAATTATGTTATTCTGAAATTTATTCCTTGTTGGATTTTGTTTCAGAAGGAAACGACGGTTTAATGCTTTTTTCTATTTCCTCCACATTAAGTATAGTGCCCATTGTAAGTGATTCTTGGATAATCTCTTCTTCACCACTAATTAAAACCAGGTCTTTCAATACTATTTTCACATCTTTTGTAATGGTATATTCGTGCAAATAATATTCATTCACAAGGTAGGTGTCGGCCACATCATTGTTTAAATAGTTCGCTCCTACGTTGGGGTCTGATACATCGTTTCGCGGGTTCAAATCCATATTTGCGTCTTCGTAGCGGGTGAATACCTCGTCCCCATCATCATCAACGTCCAGATAATCCGGCGTTCCGTCGTTGTCAGTGTCCAGCGCGTTGGTAAGTGGATTGTTATCGCCATCCAGATTTAGGATGTCCAGTTCCAATGCGGTAGGCACGTTATCGCCGTCATCATCCTCATCATACATATTGGGAATTCCGTCGCCATCTGTATCGCCGTCCAATTCATCTTCGGCAGGAACCCCGTCGTTGTCGTCATAAATGTAAGTTGTAGTAAATTCAGCAGTACCCGAGGCTGCCAAGTAATCTACGGTCACAATGGGCGCCGTAGGGGGAACACTGCTGCAAAAGTAACTCGCGTCCAATTCGCCATTATAGGTTCGGTAGTTCACAAAATTATTGGTACCGTCCAAAGTATATGGTTTTGTACCCTCTTCATTATAGAGACTGTCTGAAATTCCCAACTTTAAGGATAAACTTTCCTGTGCATCTGGATTGATTTTGTAAAAAACAAAATTTCCCAATTGTCCACAGGATTTTAGTTCAGCGTCCTCAAAGTTGAAGGTGGTTATAATGATATCGCCATCATCACAACTTTGAAATAAAGAGCAACCAATAAGAAAAATTAGAATTTTTTTCATTTGAAATTTTAAAATCGTCATTGGTTACAAAGTAACGCATTTCTTTTTAACTGAAATGGCGGCAAAACTCATTTAATATGTATTTTTGCGAACCGATATAAAAATAGAGTCCAGGCTCGAGATAGAATTCGGTTACAGCCGATTTTTATAAAAATATTATCCAATGAAAAAAGTATATTTTGATAGTGCCGCAACCACACAACTGCGGGACGACGTTATAACCTGCATTACCGAAGTTTTAAAAACAGAATACGGAAACCCTTCATCCACACATTCTTATGGAAGGTCATCAAAATCATTACTTGAGAATGCCCGTAAGGAAATAGCCAAATTTTTTAATGTGGCTGCAAGTGAAATAATCTTTACTTCCGGAGGTACCGAAGCGGATAATTTAATACTTAGCAGTGCCGTTCGCGATCTGGGCGTAAAACGTATTATATCCAGCCGAATAGAACATCACGCAGTTTTACATACATTGGAGTGGCTCCAAAAAGAGCATGACATTCAGCTGGATTTTGTAAAACTGGACGAATGTGGCCACGTAGATTATGATCACCTGGAAAAGCTTTTGAAGGATACCTCGCAAAAAACCTTAGTTAGCTTAATGCACGTCAATAATGAAATAGGCAATCTGCTGGACTTAAAAAAAGTAGCGCTAATGTGCAAGGAACATAATGCACTCTTCCATAGCGATACCGTGCAGTCCGTTGGGCATTTCGAACTTGATTTTAAGGAAATCCCGATTGATTTCGCTACTGCCGCTGCACATAAATTTCACGGTCCGAAAGGCGCGGGCTTTGCTTTTATAAGAAAGAACTCCGGATTGCGTTCGTTGATTCACGGAGGCGAGCAGGAGCGCGGACTGCGTGCCGGTACCGAAGCTGTTTATGCTATTGCGGGCATGGCGGAGGCCCTGAAACTATCGTACCACAAACTCGAAAAGGAACGCAAATACATAACCGAACTAAAGGAATATTTTAAGGAACAGCTTATTGCGAACATTCCCGGCGTAAAATTCAACGGGGGCTGCGATGATAACGAACGCAGCACCTATACGTTGTTGAATGTTTGTTTGCCCATTTCTGCGGAAAAAGCGATGTTGCTTTTGTTTCAGTTGGATTTAAAGGGAATAGCCTGCTCCAAGGGAAGCGCCTGCCAAAGCGGAAGTGAGGGGGGATCTCACGTTTTGAACGAAATTCTTTCCGACGAGGATTTGAGCAAACCTTCTATCCGTTTTTCCTTTTCCAGTTTCAATAAAAAGGAGGAAGTAGATTATGTGGTGGATGTTTTAAAGGAGTTTATTGATAATGGGATTGGTTAGTTATTCTGCCAGTTGATGACTCTGAATAATAGGCAATGAAAACTCGCTAATTCACGATCCGTGGTTACGTCATTAAATAATGATAACCTACACAATCTTGAATCTTGAATTTTAAATCTTGAATCAATTAAAACTTCGCAGTTAGCCGAACGTTGAAAACACGCGGCGTAAGATAATTTGGGATTGCATATTGAACCTTGGTGTAAACATCTCTTACAAACGTATTGGTAATTGAGTTTTGTACGTCAAAAATGTTGAAGATTTCGGCACCTACCGTAAATTCCTTAAATGGTTTTAACCAGCCGCTGTCCCGTAACTTGGTGTCGTCCACGATTACATAACTTACGCCCAGATCGGCGCGTTTGTAGTCTGGCAATCGCACCTGATATTTGTAAGGATCGGCATAGCTCGGCGAACCACCTGGAAGCCCAGTATTGTATGTTAAATTGAGATACATTTTTAGGGAAGGGATCACTTTTACATAATCCTGGAAGAGCATTCCAAATTTCAGCCGTTGGTCCGTTGGGCGGAAAATATAGCCACGATCGTCGATGTTTTCCTCAGTTTTCAAATATCCAAAACTCAACCAGCTTTCCGTGCCGGGAACAAATTCGCCCGCCAGACGCAAATCAAGCCCATAGGCATAAGCCACGGCATTATTGGTTGCACGGTACCGAATGCGGACGTTTTCTAACGTATAGGGGTTTACATCGGTCATGTGCTTGTAGTAAATTTCTGAATTGAGCCTAAACGCCCTGTCCCACATTTTAAAACTGTAATCATTTCCAAAGACTATATGAATGGATTTCTGCGCTTTCACACCGGGGCGAACGGTACCCGAAGAATCACGCAACTCCCTGTAAAACGGAGGCTGATGGTACGCTCCTCCCGAAAGACGGAAGAGCATGTCCATTTCCCAATCGGGTTTTAGGGCCACCTGCGCCCGTGGACTGAAAACGGTTTGTGTGGTACTTGTTATGTTTTTGCCGCTCACCGTCCAGTTGTGTGCCCGCACCCCTGCGTTCAGCCATAGTTCGCTGTTGCCAAGGTTGGTCTTTCTGCTCCATTGCGCATATCCTGAAATACGGTCAATCTGGGTGTCATTTTGGGCACGCACGTTTGTATAGGGTACAATCGGCGAGATGTCGGGTTCGTAAGGTTGGTTGTTCGGCGGAAATATGGGCGGACGGATGGAAAACCCTGCCGAGTCAATAATTTCATATTCCTGTACGCGATCGCGTATGTCCTCGCGGGTGTATTTTATGCCGTACTCGATATTGTTTTCCTCAAGGGAAAGATTTCCCTTGTGCTCTACATTAAGAATCAGGGCATCCAGATCATTGCGCGCGTGTGTCAATTGCCCGCCAATACCACGCGTAAATTCTACCTCGCCCAAATCTTCGCTGCCTATTTCTGTATTCACTTCGCCTAAACGATATTCGGCAAGAATATCATAATATTCCTGCTCTGTGGTCTGGTAAAGCGAACCGATGAATTTTGCGGTATAATTGTCTGAAACCACCCAAGTAGATTTTAAGGCGCCAAAATAGGTATTGTACCGGTCTTCCTCCCGACCTTCATAAAATACGAGGAGAGCAATGGGGTCTGTAATGGTTCCAAAATTTGTCTGTCGTGTTAAAGGCCTGTAATTGTATTCGTTTATGGAAACATTGCCCAAAAAGCTCAATTCAAATTTATTGGTGAATTTATACGTGAGGTAGGTCTGTGCATCCGCAAACTTGGGACGATAATTGGTCTCAGTCTGTTTTGCATCCACAAAAAGGCTGTTGTCACGATAGCGAATGCCCAAGATCCCCGAGAGCCGGCCGTTTTTTGAGATACCCTCCACAGAGCCGCTGGCGCCAAGAAGACTTAGGTCTACCGACGCTCCAAAATCAACGGGTCGGCGATAGGTAATATCCAGAACCGAAGAAAGCTTATCGCCATATTTGGCCTGAAAACCTCCCGCAGAAAAATCGACATTGCTTGTTAGTTCGCTATTCACGAAGCTAAGTCCTTCCTGCTGCCCGCTCCGTATTAAAAACGGACGGTACACTTCTATCTCGTTTACATATACCAGGTTTTCGTCATAATTTCCGCCCCGCACGGCGTACTGGGTGCTCAATTCGTCATTGCCGCTTACTCCGGGCAAGGACTTTAATAGGTTTTCAACCCCGGCATTGGCACCAACCATTTTCCGGATTACTTCTGGCGAAATGGTCGTTACCCCTTTAACTCTTTTGTTTTCGCGGCCCGAGATGACTACTTCGGGAATTTGCTCCACGTCAATTTTCAGTACGGGGTTCAATTCATAATCCTCATTCGGACTTAAATTGAATCGAAGGGTTGCATTTTTATGCCCTACGTGCGAAAATGTTACGACAACTTCTTGGTCTGAAGGAATTTCCAACAAATAGTAACCATTAAAGTCTGAGATGGTTCCGTTATCTTCATAAGTTACATTTACGCCAGACAGCGGCATGTTATTTTCGTCCAAAATAACTCCTCGTATCGTTGCCTTTTGGGCAAATACAACAGTTGCGAAAAAAATGAATAGGAGTGTAAGCGGTAGTTTAATTGTTTTCAAAAGCAAGGGTTAGGGTTGTTTTCTGAAAAATTTTGCTTCAAATGTAGCACTATTTCCCACATTATCTATAACAATAACTTTCAAATTATTCTCTGTTTCCAGATTTACATTATCATTGAAATTATAAGTTAGAACGTCTTTTTTGTAATCATATTCCATCAAAATGAATTTTTCGTTGATGGTGGCGCGGTACGAACTTATACCACTAAGATCATCGGTAATTTTCACTTTTAGAAAATTCTGGTTGCTTATCCATTTTCCTTCTGAAAAATTAACGGGCTTTATGGTAGGAGGAGTCGTGTCTGAAGCTATAGTGTAACTTCCAAAGGTGGGCGTCTTGGCAGTAAGCTTGTCTCCGTTGCGGGTGGTGGAGTTGTAATAGGGGAGTCCGCGATAGTTCAATCTTCCAATATAGAGTTTATCCCGATCGGCTTCATTGTATGTTGAAATATCTGCCGTTATTGAAATATTGCTATGTATGGGAATTAAATCTTCGTGAAATTTCAAAACGTCGCCTTCATCCTTTATATCTAAATAGGTGTCCTCATATAAACTGTTGGCAGGAATATAAATGCTCCATTTGCCCTTGGTAATTGAGGTGGCGTGGTCTGCATAAATATAATCGTCCGTTTTTTCAACCTTTTTTTGTTCCAAGATTTCTAACTTTGCGCCTTCAATGGGAACGGTAATATACATTCTGTTGCCTTTAAAATCGTTCACTTCTACCGTATAAATGGACTGCAGGCTGTCCTTGACAGTAATGTAACCGTTTTCATCTTCCTCGGTAATGATGCTCAAGGGGTTGTTGGTTTCACGGAACAGCTTTTGGACCATACTTTTGTTGGTTTCATAATAATTGTAATCGGTATATCGGTTCAGGTAGCGTGTTTCAGAAAATGAAAACTTATTGAAAAGCACTTCAAACTTCTTGGTTCCATTAAACCGTGTTTCAATTCTATAGGCGCCATTCTTATTGGAGGCACCATCCTGCTGGTCATAAGTAGTAATGCCGAAGCCCATCTTGCCAAAAGCCTTTATGTCTTCGGTTTTATAATTACCGTCGCGTTGTTTTATGAGCCGCAATTTTGTGCGGTTCTGGCTCTGGTTTACGTGTGCATCTTCGCCAACGGGATAGGCGAATATCGCGCTTACTATGGGTTCCTTAGAATCGGGAATCTCTATTCCAAATAGTAACGGGTTCATAGGGCGTTGTGCGGAATCGCGTATTTCAAAATGCAAATGTGGCCCACCGCTACCGCCTGTATTGCCGGTATAGGCAATCAAATCACCTTTTTTAACGGGAAGTAGGGTGTTGTCGGGAAAAAGCTCAACTTCAAAAGTTTCTTTGGTATATTGGGTATCTTTTACATATTTCTCAATATCTCCGGCAAAGCTTCGCAAATGTCCATAGACGGTAGTGTAGCCATTGGGATGTAGAATATAGAGCGCTTTTCCGTAGCCGTAGTGCTGAACATTTATACGGCTCACATAGCCATCGGCGGGGGCATAGACGGGCAGGCCTTCCCGCTGTTCCGTTTTTAGGTCCAGCCCGCTGTGGAAATGGTTGGCCCGCATTTCACCAAAATTGCCTGAAAGCACCAAATTTATATCCAGCGGATTGGAAAAATAATCTGTGGGAATGTCGTTCTGTCCAAACGCACACCCGCCAAAAAACAGGAGCATTGCTAAAATTTTCTTCATAGGGTAAAAATAAGAATACACTATTATAAAAGAGGGGAGAGTTGGATTATTGTACTATTCTTCAATAATACAAAAAATAATGGAAAACTGTTTGCTTATTAACGATGGTATGCTAACTTTGTGAAAGAAGTATTGAACACAGATTTTAATGAGTAATCTTTCTGAAATAGTTGATTCTCTTGAAAATAGAATTGACAAGCTGCTCAAAAGGCACGAAAAATTAAAACAGGCCAACGCAGCATTAGAGGAAGAACTTAAGGTTTTACAATCAAAACAGCAGCAATTTGAAAATGAAATTGAAGCTTGGACCGAAAAATGTAACTCATTAAAAATGGCAAATTCAATGCTTGGCAGCGACCAGCATAAACGAGAAACTAAACTCAAGATAAACGCTCTCATTCGGGAAATTGACCATTGCGTAAACCAACTTTCCGAATAAAATATAACAATGGCCGAACCATTAAAAATAAAACTATCAATTGCAGACAGGGTGTATCCCTTAACGATCAACCCCTCCCAAGAAGAGGGATTGCGGTCGGCGGCGAAAAAGATAGAAGAAATGATTAAGAAGTTTGAGCAAAGTTATGCCGTACGCGATAAACAGGATGTTTTGGCCATGTGCGCCCTCCAGTTTGCCGCTCAGGTGGAGCAAAAGCAAATTGATAATTCCAGTGATACGCAGGAAACAGAGACAAGGCTAAAGGCTTTGGACCGTTTGCTGCAGGAGCAGGTATTATAACGTTCTTTAAATTAAATAAGGTTACTGCCTACATTAATACTAATTTTTGGTAAACTCAACACGAATTCTTTAAAAAGGGTGAGTTGAAGTTGTAAAAGCGAGCCGTCTTTGAGCGGATACTTGACCAGCTTGTTAGCCCTAAACATTCATTTTAAGGAGTTTATTCAAAATAATAATATTGATGTAGGCTTTTTTTATACATATAAATCAACGAAAAATGGACATCATACCTATTGTAATTAGTGCCATCGTTGGTATTGCGATTGGCTTTTTTATTGCAAAACTATTGGAGCGCAACAATGCATCCCAACTTATAACGAGAGCAAAAAAAAGCGCTTCGGCGATACTGAAAGAGGCCAAATCTGAAGCCGAAACGATAAAGAAAGATAAAATTCTCCAGGCAAAAGAAAAGTTCCTGGAATTGAAATCGGAGCATGAGAAAGTAATACTCAACCGTGACAAAAAGATTTCAGAAGCCGAAAAAAGGGCACGCGATAAAGAATCACAGGTTTCCAGTGAGCTTGCGAAATCCAAAAAATTAAATGCAGAACTGGAAGAGAAAAAAGCTGAATATGACGAGCGCATTTCAGTTCTGGATAAAAAGCAGGCAGAAGTAGATAAACTTCACCGAAGTCAAGTAGAGCAATTGGAGGTAATCAGCAGTCTTTCTGCTGAAGATGCCAAAACCCAATTAATGGAAAGTCTTAAGGATGAAGCCAAAACGCAGGCGATGGCTTATGTGCAGTCCTCTATGGAAGAAGCCAAGATGACTGCCCAGCAAGAAGCCAAAAAAATTATAATTAACACCATTCAGCGGATAGGGACCGAAGAGGCCGTAGAAAACTGCGTATCGGTTTTCAATCTTGAAAGCGATGATGTAAAGGGTAGAATCATTGGCCGCGAGGGTAGAAACATCCGCGCCATTGAAGCTGCTACAGGTGTTGAAATTATAGTGGACGATACACCGGAGGCTATTATTCTATCGTGTTTTGATTCCGTAAGAAGAGAGATTGCGCGCTTGTCCCTTCACAAATTGGTTACCGATGGACGTATTCACCCAGCACGTATTGAAGAGGTTGTTCAAAAAACTACCAAACAAATTGAAGAGGAAATTATTGAAGTGGGAAAAAGAACCGTTATCGATTTAGGTATTCACGGCTTGCATCCTGAACTTATAAAAGCGGTGGGGCGTATGAAGTACCGTTCGTCCTACGGCCAAAATCTTTTGCACCACTCGCGCGAGGTTGCAAGGCTTTGCGGAGTAATGGCTGCGGAATTAGGATTGAATGCAAAACTGGCCAAAAGAGCTGGACTGCTTCACGATATAGGAAAAGTTCCCGAAACCGAGACCGAGATGCCACACGCACTTTTGGGAATGCAGTGGGCAGAGAAATATGGTGAAAAACCTGAAGTTTGCAACGCAATAGGCGCCCACCACGACGAAATTGAAATGACGGGACTGCTGTCCCCAATCGTACAGGTATGCGATGCTATCAGCGGCGCAAGACCTGGTGCGAGACGTCAAGTACTGGATAGTTACATCCAGCGATTGAAAGATCTGGAAGATATAGCGTTCGGATTTGGCGGTGTGAATAAGGCGTATGCCATCCAAGCGGGGCGTGAGCTTCGAGTAATGGTAGAAAGTGAGAAGGTGAGCGATGAGAAAGCTGCGCAACTCTCTTTTGAAATTTCACAAAAAATTCAGACAGATATGACATATCCAGGGCAGGTAAAAGTTACGGTTATACGGGAAACAAGAGCCGTGAATATTGCCAAATAAGAGGCTCACTAACCCCCGAAAGGGGAACTTCACTGTTATAATTAAAAAAAGCTCCTTTTGGAGCTTTTTTTAATCTGATATTCTAATCTATAGCAAGTAAATTCTCTAAAAAAGATTTTTCACCTTTTGGATGCCTTTTTTTACGCCTTCCACAATTGGTGAATTTTCATCATAAATATCCTTATATCCTTTGCTCGGTTCTTCAAAGAACTTACCTGTAATGAAACGATAGTGTTCATCCAACTTTGCAATGGCCTTCATATCGGTCTCGTCCAGTTCTATTGAGGCAGCTTTAAAATTCTCTTTTATGTGTTCTTTGCTTGTTGATTTCGGAATGGCGGCGTTACCCCGATGGTTGTGCCAACTTATCAAGATTTGCCCTGCGGAGGCATTGTGCTTTTTGGCAATATCTTTTATAGTATCTATTTCCAAAAGGTTGGGTTCATTCTCTCCTTTCATACTGTCAGACCGATCCCCGGATCCCAAGGGAGAATAGGCCGTAACCAATACATTTTCCGACTTACAATAAGCCAGAAGATCATCCTGTTGCAATAAAGGATGAAGTTCCACTTGGTTCATTTCAGGTTTTACGGAGGCCTTCACAATGAGTTCCTTCAATTTTACATCACTGAAATTGGACACGCCAATATGCTTTGCCAGCCCGTCCTTTTTTGCTTTTTCCATCTGTTTCCACGTTTCGATTATGGGCGCTTCTTCGGGAGTCAGATAGTCTTCGGGTTTTTTTGGGAAATCTACACCGTTTCTAAAGGCTACGGGCCAGTGGATCAAATAAAGATCTAAATAGTCCAATTGCAATTTTTTGAGGGAATCCTGTAAGGCAGGGATAACTTGACCTTCGGCGTGGGAATCGTTCCATAATTTTGACGTTATAAACACATCTTCCCTAAAGATTTTTCCTTCTGCGAATATTTCCGAT
Organism: Aequorivita vladivostokensis; assembly: GCF_000952855.1. Classification (GTDB taxonomy): domain Bacteria; phylum Bacteroidota; class Bacteroidia; order Flavobacteriales; family Flavobacteriaceae; genus Aequorivita; species Aequorivita vladivostokensis. The sequence continues at coordinate 26,434 of NZ_JSVU01000012.1, forward strand.
AGGGCTTCACCTATCACTTCTTCATTGCCATAGGCAGCCGCAGTATCTATATGTCTATATCCAGCGTGAAGCGCATCCTTTACAGCTTTCTTTACGTCGGCTCCCGTAGATTTCCAGGTTCCGAGACCGATGGCGTGCATTGTATCTCCATTAGTGAATTTTAATGTTTTCATAGTTTCTTTGGTTTTTTAAAATCTCTTTTGAAAATACAAAAGGATGTGTGTTTTGTAAAGAAAAATGGCTGGTTTAGCTTTTATTTAACCTTGGCAGGGTTTAAACAAATATTTTTGAGCGTGATTTTTAGGATATGTCTTTGGGTACAGTTTAAAAAGGTATGCCTTTAATTATGCTCTTCAAGATTAAAATTTTAAGACGCTCATTTCCTCGGGTGGAACCGATTGATAATTTCGGTTAAATGCCTACGGTCAATATGTGTATAAATTTCGGTAGTAGTGATGCTCTCGTGACCTAGCATCTGCTGGATGGCGCGGAGATCGGCCCCGTTTTCAAGCAAATGGGTGGCAAAGGAATGGCGAAAGGTGTGCGGACTAATGGTCTTATGAATCCCTGCTTTTTCTGCTAAACGTTTTACAATGGTAAAGATCATTGCACGTGTTAATGGTCTTCCGTGTTGATTCAAGAAAACCGTATCCATAGCCGCGGGATGAATATTTTGGTGAATGCGCACCTCCTTCTTATAAATGTTAATATACTTTTCAGTGGTTGGTCCAATTGGTACCAGACGCTGCTTGTCGCCTTTTCCGGTAACCTTAATGAAACCTTCCTCAAAATAAAGATCTGAAATTTTAAGACTGGTAAGTTCTGAAACGCGCAGACCGCAGCCGTAAAGCGTCTCAATAATGGCACGGTTGCGCTCGCCTTGTTTCGAACTCAAATCTATAGCACTTATAATGGCATCTATTTCTTCCACGGCCAAAGTGTCGGGTAATTTTCGGCCTAACTTTGGAGCTTCAATAAGTTCTAGTGGGTTGGTTTTTCGATAATCCTCAAAAATTAGGTAATTAAAAAATCCTTTAAGCCCCGAAATCAATCGACTTTGGGTACGGGGATTTACTTTTTTTGCAACCTCATAAATGAACTCCTGCAAGATTTCCTCAGAAATATCTACGGGCGAAATCTCGATTTTATTGGTGTTCAGCCATTGGGCAAGTTTCTTTATGTCCAATGAATAATTGAGGATGGAATTTTCGGAGAGTCCACGTTCCAATCGGAGATAATTTTGATAATCCTTTAAAACTTGAAGCCACTTCATTCCGCTATATTACTACTAAAAACAATAGTTAACAAAAAACTAAATGTATTTTTAGGCATAACATTAAGGGTATCTTTGCGTTTTAATTGAAACCTCAAAAAAAATAATATCATGAAAAAATTAATTGTAGCAGTCATTACATTATTTATTGGAACCACCGCATTTTCGCAGGAAATAGATCTTGGAATTAAAGCGGGCGCCAACTTTGCTAATATTTCGGATGCCTCCGGACTTTCAAACAAAACGGGCTTTCAAGCGGGTATTTTTGGCGGTGTGAAATTTACGGATAAGGTGGGTATTCAAGCCGATTTACTATACTCACAGCAGGGAGCGGAGTTTGATGCAGGAGAATTTGATCTAAGCTATGTGAATATTCCTGTAGTATTGAAATATTATTTGGTTCAAGGGCTTAATATTCAAGCTGGACCACAGTTTGGATTTGTGGTAGATGACAAAATTTCAATTGGTGTTTTTGAAGATATTGCCGAAGCTGAAACCACAGATGTTTCCGGAATAGTGGGAGCGGGTTACGATTTTCCATTTGGAGTGCGTTTAGATGCACGATATAACTTTGGCTTAACCGATGTGTCAAAAGATATTGATGGCAAAAACAGAAATAGTGTGTTCTCCCTTGCTTTAGGATATTCATTTTTATAAACAATGCAAAAAGGTCGGAAGATCATAGAAATTTGACAGTTTTCTTATAAAATTTTTAAGACCAATTGCTAAAAAGCCCCTAAAACCGAGGCTTTTTTCGTTAAAAGAAGGTAAAAACCATGGCGATTCACTGAATAATTGTTTCATTTGAACCGTTAACTAAAAAAATCACAGATATGAAAAAGCTAGTAATTATTGCTGCAATCGCAGTGTTTGGTATTACCTCTGCCAATGCCCAAGAAGTACGTATAGGTGCAAAGGGAGGTGTAAATTTGGCAACCTTAGGGGGTGATGTGGAAAACGCAGATCACAGAACGGCCTTCCACCTTGGTGGTTTGGTAGAAATCCCCTTAAGCGAAAGATTTGCCATCCAACCAGAGATATTATATTCGGCACAAGGTGCAGAATATGAAGATTCGGGCTCCTTTGCAGGGGTACCTTATGATTATACTGTTACTACCAAATTAGATTATATTCAAGTTCCAGTTATGGCCAAGGTTTATTTGGTTGAAGGACTTGCCCTGGAAGCCGGGCCACAGGTGGCATTTTTGGTAAATGATAAATATGAATATGACGGAGATTTAGGTCCATTTGGAGATAGCGGCGAAGGCGATTTAAATGAAAACGACCTTTCCTCCATAGATGTTTCACTTGGTGCCGGAGCTTCCTATAGACTCCCTATGGGTTTGTTTTTCGGAGCTCGTTATAATTTTGGACTGGGTAATGTAAATGATGGTGCCGATAAGGATGACTATAAAATCCATAATAATGTGCTGCAGGCATCTGTTGGATATTCATTCTAATTTTTGAAGTGAAAAAATTCTGAAAACTAAAACCGTCCCAATTTGGGACGGTTTTTTGATTTAATTGTTATCGATAGTTGTACAAAGAGCTTTTTTACAAAATATATCATAGAATATGTTAGGATTGCTGATAATGAGAATCATAGAGTTTTGTGAGATGAAATTTTGGTTACATTTATTCTACATAATGTTACATATGAAACATCAGGGTATTAAAAACTTTTAGTATTTTTAATGAGACAATATTGTCGTTTTAATTAATTTAAAATTTATTCATTATGAAAAAACTTTTACTTTTTATTGCAGTCATGTTATTCACATTAACGTCTGTACAATCGCAGGAATTCAGAATGGGTGCGAAAGCTGGATTAAACGTCGCTTCTTTGGGAGGTGATAGCTACTATGGTGGCTTAGGAAGTCTTGGCTCACGCACAAGTTTTCACATTGGTGGTCTGGTTGAAATTCCTTTGATGGGAAAATTTTCCATACAGCCTGAATTATTGTACTCTTCAGAGGGTTTGGATTGGAGTTTCGGCACTTTAGGAGAAGATACAAAATTGGATTTTGTTCGGGTACCTGTAATGGTAAAGTTCTATGTTATTGAAGGCTTAAGTGCTGAGGCCGGACCTGTATTTGGTGTTTTGGTTAATGCTGAAGGAACCTATTACGATAATAATGGCGACTTGGTAAATGGTGATGCTAAAGATTATTATAGAAGTTTTGATGCCCAATTTGGCATTGGAGCTTCATATCGATTGAACATGGGTGTTTTCTTCAGCCTACGTTATAACAAAGGATTGTTGAATGTAAATGAAGAATATAGAGTTTTAGGTACGACCTACAATTCCGGTAAAAATCAAAGTAACGTTTTCCAAGTTTCCGCGGGATATTCATTCTAAATTTCAAATTTTCATATTTCAAAAAAGCAGGGCAAGGTTCCTGCTTTTTTTATTTATGTTCAGTTTTGTTTGTTTTTTTTAAGTTTTAGTTATCTTTAATGAGATAACCTTTAAAATCTTTAATTATGAAAAAACTCTTACTTTTTGTGGCAATTGCCGTAATGACTATTAGCAATGCCCAATCCCAGGAATTGCGGATAGGTGCAAAAGCTGGTGTGAATTTCGCCTCGGTAGGCGGGGACTTTACAGATAATTATGATGGGCGTACAAGCTTCCACATAGGTGGTTTGGTTGAAATTCCCATCTCCGAAAAATTTTCCATTCAACCTGAACTTTTATATTCCGGACAAGGTGCAAAATCTGAATATGATAACAGTTTTGGAGATAGTTTGGTGATCGGGAAGGAAAAATTAAAATTGGATTATATAAATATTCCCATTATGGCGAAATATTATATTATTGAAGGTTTGAGTGTGGAGGCGGGCCCACAATTTGGAATTTTAGTTTCTGCTAAAAATGAATACGAGGAGTCCGGCTTTAGAGGAGAGATATCTGGTGAGGAAGATGTAAAGGATTTTTATAATACGTTAGATATTGGCTTTGGATTGGGTACATCTTATCGATTGAACAACGGGGTATTTTTCAGTGGACGTTATGTGATTGGTCTTACAGATATTACTGATGACGACGACGTTGATTTTGGCCCTTTGGATATTGATGGATATAAACAACGAAATGGGGTATTACAGTTTTCTGTGGGATTCTCTTTTTAGATTGTAATTATATATTCATAAAATGGTTGGGACTAGGTATCTGCTTTTTATTTACAGAATGCCGTTTAAAACAAATGGGAATTAGTATTATATTTAATACTGATTGAAAATCCTGTTTACTATGATAAAAAATATTCTTTTTATACTTGCTATTGTTTTTTTTGCGCAAAGTAACGCACAAAGCCTCAATTTAGGCGGAAAGACAGGTGTTAACTTTGTTGTTTTGAACACTGACAATTCTAGAAACTATGTAAATATTTTCAATTACCATATTGGTGCGGTCGGCCGGGTTAGAATTACTGAAAAGTTTTCCGTATAGCCCGAGCTTTTGTATTCCACCCAGCGTTATTCCTATGAAACCCTTAGATATTATATGGATTATATAAACCTTCCGATACTGGCAGATTACAAAGTTGTCCGAGGATTAAGTTTACAGGGGGGACCACAATTTGGTTTTAATGTGAAGAAACGTGTAAAAATGAAAGCTGGGGATGATACTGCTGGGATGGACAGAAATTTGGAAAACGTTGAAGCGCTAAATATCGGCCTAGATTTTGGAGCGCAATATAAGCTGCCCATAAATCTCTTCTTTCAAGCTCGATATACTTGCGGCCTGACACGTATATATGATGATTCCGATTTGAAAAATGGAGTTTTTAGCCTTTCTGTAGGTTATTTTGTTTTTAAGTAAATTTTGACCGCCTTCTTTTGCTGCAATTTATATTTTCTATATTTATAAAATGAAAATCATCATAATAAACGGCCCAAACCTGAACCTGCTCGGTAAGCGCGAGAACGATATTTACGGCAACGAGACCTTCAATGATTTTTTTGAAAAATTAAAAACGAAATACGCAAACCAGGAACTTTCCTATTTTCAATCAAATATTGAAGGGGAACTGATAGATAAACTCCAAGAAGTAGGGTATGACTATGATGGGATAATTCTAAATGCCGCTGCTTATACACATACTTCCGTAGGCATCGCAGATGCTGTTAAAGCAATAACTACGCCTGTGGTGGAAGTACATATTTCAAACACTTTTTCAAGAGAGGATTTTAGACACAAAAGCTACATTTCGCCAAATGCGAAAGGGGTAATTGTTGGCTTTGGCTTGCAGAGTTATGAGTTGGCTTTGCAAAGTTTTTTAAAATAAAGCGAAGAGGAATTAGCGATGAGCGAAAAATTTCCCTAAAATATGGCAAATAAAAAAACCGCAACATTGCGGTTTTTTTATTTTTCTAACGTCTAACGTCTAACGTCTAACGTCTAACGTCTAACGTCTAACGTCTAACGTCTAACGTCTAACGTCTAACGTCTATAAGTGAATCACTTCCCCATAAGCATCGGCGACCGCTTCCATCACAGCCTCGCTCATAGTAGGGTGCGGGTGGATCGCTTTTAATACTTCGTGGCCAGTGGTTTCAAGTTTTCTTCCCAACACGGCTTCCGCAATCATATCGGTTACGCCGGCACCAATCATATGGCAACCCAGCCATTCGCCGTATTTGGCATCAAAAATCACTTTTACAAAACCGTCCTTTTCACCCGAAGCACTTGCCTTTCCGCTCGCACTGAAGGGGAATTTTCCAACTTTCAGTTCATATCCAGCTTCCTTGGCCTGCTTTTCGGTCATTCCAACACTTGCTATTTCAGGACTCGCATAAGTACAGCCCGGAACGTTTCCATAATCAATCGGTTCTACGTTTAAACCGGCAATTTTTTCCACACAGGTTATTCCTTCTGCGGAAGCAACGTGGGCTAGGGCAGGACCCGGAACCACATCGCCAATGGCATAGTAGCCGGGAATATTGGTTTGGTACCAATCATTTACCATAATTTTTCCTTTATCGGTAACGATGCCAACTTCCTCCAATCCTATATTTTCAAGGTTTGAGGCGATTCCCACTGCAGATAGTACAATTTCGGCTTCCAGCGTTTCTTCGCCTTTTGAAGTCTTTACTGTAGCTTTTACCAGTTTTCCAGAGGTATCCAATTTTTCTACGGAAGAATTGGTCATCACTTTAATTCCTGCTTTTTTGAAGGAACGCTCAAATTGTTTTGAAACGTCCTCATCTTCCAAAGGCACTAGGTTTGGCAAAAATTCAACGATTGTGACTTCCGTTCCCATAGAGTTGTAGAAATGGGCAAACTCAACGCCTATGGCGCCACTGCCCACAACTATCATGCTTTTTGGCTGTTTCTTTAGCGTCATTGCCTCTCGGTAGCCAATTACTTTTTTGCCGTCCTGTTTTAGGTTTGGCAGTTCGCGGGAACGCGCCCCAGTTGCAATGATTATATGGTCTGCGGAATATTCCTTTCCGTCAACATCTACCTTTTTTCCGGGTTTTAATTTTCCAAAACCATTAATGACTTCAATTTTGTTCTTCTTCATCAAAAACTGAACGCCCTTGCTCATTCCCTCAGCTACGCCGCGGCTTCGCTCGATAACCTTTCCGAAGTCCTTGTCAAATTCCTTTACGGTTAGCCCGTAACTGTCAGCGTGTTTCAGATAATCAAAGACTTGGGCACTCTTTAAAAGTGCTTTGGTAGGAATACATCCCCAGTTCAGACAAACGCCGCCAAGGCTTTCTTTTTCAATAATGGCGGTCTTTAAACCTAATTGTGAAGCCCTAATGGCGGTAACATATCCGCCCGGACCGCTTCCTAAAACTATTACGTCGTATTTACTCATTATGTAATTTTAAGTGTATTTCTTTTGAAGCAACGAATTTACGAAATCCAAAGGGAAAAAATCCAAATAACAAATTTCAAATCCCAAATAAATTACGAATATGAATATTCAAAAAACAAAAAATTCCAAAAGATTGCTCCTTTGGAATTTTATTTTTTGGGTTTTCAACTTTATTTCTTTTGAAAATTAAGTGAAAGTGAATTCACACAATACCGCTGTCCCGTTTCTGTAGGGCCATCATTAAAGATATGCCCTAAATGGCTACCGCAATTAGAACAAAGAATTTCAGTACGAAGCATGCCGTGCGAAGTGTCTTTCACATATTCTACTGCGCCTTCAATTGAATCGTCAAAGGAAGGCCAGCCACAGCTGCTTTCAAACTTGTTCTCGCTTGTAAAAAGCGGGGTATGGCAAGCGCCACAAACGTAGGTGCCGTTTTCAAAATGCAGGTTATACTCCCCCGTGCGGGGAAATTCGGTACCCTTCTCACGAAGAATGTGGTAGCGCTTTTCGCCCAGTTCCTCGCGCCATTCGGCTTCCGATTTTGTAATGGGATATTTATTTGGATTCTCCATTGTCTGGTATAAACTTTAAGGCCACGCCGTTAATACAGTGTCTTTTTCCTGTGGTTTCCTTTGGACCGTCGTTAAACATGTGTCCCAAATGCCCGCCGCAGGTAGCGCAGTGCTCCTCCGTTCTTGTGTAACCAAGTTTATTATCGGTGGAAAATGCGACATTTCCTTCAATCACCCGATCAAAACTTGGCCAGCCGGTACCACTGTCAAACTTATGTTCACTTTCGTAAAGTGGCGTGCCGCAACCAGCGCACACATAAGTTCCTTTTTGGTGATTGTCGTTCAACGGACTTGAGAAAGCGGGTTCTGTAGCCTCATGGCGCAAGACCTGATACGCCTCCGGGGATAGCTGCGCCGTCCATTCGGCATCGGTCTTGGTTACTTCAAAAGTTTTGTTTTCGGTAGTGTTGCTCTTTTGGGCTGGCGAATTGCAGCTAAAAAATAAGAGCCCCACTAGTAATAGACTGAAAGATTTCATAGGTTTCAATTGATTTTTTTAAAATTTTAGATATACAACTTTGTCTGTGGAAATGTGGTTAACTTACATTTCACAAAAATGCTGTCACTAAAGTTCTATCTTTTCAATCTGGGATCCATCGGCCTGCATTACTTCCAAAATATCGCGCATGGACGGATTGGTTTTCGCAAATTCGGCAGGAACTACAGCTACTCTGAAGGTTTGTCCATTCAAATCCTTCGGATCAATATTGGTCAAATCGAAATTTCCTTCAATAGTGAATTGCACACTTATAAAGGTGCTATTGTAATTATACTGAATAAAATCACCGGTTCCATCTTGATAGAACTTATTTTGGGGAAGTTGTGTCCAAATATCGGCAGGAGGAGATACGGTATCATCTAGGCCCGACAAACGATATACAAGGACTACATCGCTTTCAAACACTTCAAAGGGATAATTATAAACCGATGTAAAGTAAAGGTTTTCCGGATAGTCGCTGTAACTGAAAGCAGGGCTTACTTCGAAAACGTTGGCATATACCAAACCACCATCAAGACCGGGAGGCCCTGGATCGCCTTCGCAGGAAGTAAATAAAATGGTTGATGAAAGAGCGAGAAATAGAAGTATGTTTTTCATAATTGTTGTTTTTAAGATTTATAGTAGTAGATGTTTCAAAAGTCGTTCCAACTTTTAAAAGTGAATAAATTTAAGGGCTTCGGGAACATTTCACTATTAAAGAAACACTAAAGTTTAGCTTACAAGCAATGATTGCTGAAATTAATTTTACAATAATTTTAATACGGTCCTAAATTTTATATTTCTAATTTTAACATTCAAACAAAACCATCATTTATGAAATATTTAAAATCACTATCTATTTTAATCCTGGGAGCAGTTGTGGTTGCCTGTAGCACAAACCCTTTCACGGGAAAACAAACCTTGGCGCTCGTACCGAATTCGCAAATTCTACCGATGGCATTCCAACAATATGAAGAATTTTTATCTGAGCACAAGGTAATCAATAACACTGCCGATGCCCGGATGGTAAAAAGTGTAGGACAAAAGATTGCCGCCGCAGCTGAACGTTATTTGACCGCCAATGGATACGCCGGATATTTAACCGATTATCGATGGGAATATAACCTTGTGGCAAGTAAGGATGTTAATGCTTGGTGTATGCCCGGCGGAAAAATAGTGGTTTATACCGGGATTCTTCCGATTACGAAAAATGAGGCCGGACTGGCTGCCGTTATGGGTCACGAGGTGGCACATGCCCTCGCCAATCACGGGCAGCAACGGATGAGTGCTTCTCAACTGCAGCAACTTGGGGCCGTAGCCGGAAATATAGCTCTTTCAAATGATCCCGAATATCAAAATATATTTAATACCGCTTATGGCGTAGGCACCAGTGTAGGTGTGATGCTTCCTTTTAGCAGAAGCCATGAAACGGAGGCCGACCACATAGGTTTAATTTTAATGGCGATAGCGGGCTATGAGCCAGCCGTTGCCGCAGAACTTTGGCAGCGTATGCAAGCGCAGGAGCAGGGTGCGCCGCCAGAATTTTTAAGCACACACCCTTCAAGTAGCACCAGAATTCAAAATATCCAAGCTTGGGCGCCAGAGGTAAGGGCAGAGGCCAGAAAGTTTGGCGTTACCTCCTTTAAAAGGTAAGTAGTAAGAGATAAAATTTGAAAAATCCCGCGGCAAGCGGGATTTTTTATTAGATTAGTGGCCTTAAAAAAACTGCCGATACACCATGCCCAATTTACCCAAAGGAAGTAAAAAACTGCTAAATGCTTGGGCTTTTTATGATTGGGCAAATTCGGTTTACAGCCTCGTGATTGCTTCGGCTATCTTTCCTATCTTTTATCAGGCATTATTTAAAACGGCGGGAGTAACTTCCGTTCAGGTTTTTGGGGGAGCAATCAGGAGCACTCCGTTGATTAGCTATACCACCGCGGCCGCATTTTTATTGGTTGCTATTATTTCACCTTTGCTTTCGGGAATTGCCGATTATGTGGGAAACAAAAAGAATTTTATGAAATTCTTCTGTTACCTCGGCGCCCTGTCGTGTATGGGGCTTTATTTTTTCAGTATTGAAAATATTCACATTAGTCTTCTGTTTTACTTCTTTGGGTTGATCGGCTTTTGGGGAAGCCTGGTTTTTTACAACTCCTATTTGCCCGATGTGGCCTTCCCGGAGCAGCAGGATAGGGTGAGCGCGCGGGGCTATTCCTTGGGATATATAGGTAGTGTGGTTTTGCTCCTTTTCAATTTGGCCATGGTGATGAAGCCCGAAGCCTTCGGTTTTGGGGAAGGAGGCGCCGCAAGTGTGAAAGCCATGCGCTGGTCGTTCGTTACCGTTGGAATATGGTGGATTCTCTTTAGCCAATATTCCTTCTATTTTCTTCCGAAGGGAAACAAGTCCGGAAAAAAAGTAAGTACAAAAATACTGTTGAACGGTTTCCGCGAATTGAAAGGTGTTTACAATTCGCTTTCTGAAAATTTACAGTTAAAAAGGTATTTGGCGGCGTTTTTTGTTTACAGCATGGCGGTGCAGACGGTGATGCTTGTGGCTACTTATTTTGGAGAACAGGAAATTAATTGGGGCGGCGATGACGCCAAGACAATGGGTCTTATCGTGAGTATCCTCATTATTCAGCTTGTGGCGGTCGGGGGTGCGATTCTAACCTCCCGCGCCTCAGAAAAGTTCGGAAATATTCCCGTGCTCATTGCAATTAATATTGTTTGGGTGGGTATTTGTATCGTTGCGTTTTTTATAGTGGAACCTATTCAATTTTATATAACGGCTGGGGTGGTAGGCCTTGTAATGGGCGGAATCCAGTCCCTTTCACGTTCAACGTATTCAAAATTTTTACCCGACACCAAGGACACTACTTCCTATTTCAGTTTTTATGATGTTGCCGAAAAGATTGGGATCGTAATAGGAATGTTGATTTATGGATTTATAGACCAAATTACGGGAAGTATGCGAAATTCCATATTGTTCCTGGTGCTATTTTTTATGACCGGAGTATTTTTATTGGCAAGAGTGCCACGAAATAAAAACCGTTAAACAATTTTTGTTTAAGTTTGCGATTATTACCTACAAACTACTTATTTTATGAAGAAAATGTATTTTTTAAAAGGAATGCTCTTGGCATTTCTGGCATTTCAATTTTTATCCTGTGATAACGAGCCCCTTACAGGTGAATTTATCCAAGACGAACAGAATGATGCAGCGGAGGGACAATTTAGGGCACAGGTTGAGGGAGAGGAGTTTATAGCAAACTCGGTTTCCGCCACACTTACTACAGATAATCAATTGGTAATCACGGGTTCCAAACCTGGAGGTGAAAATATAACTCTTGCCGTTGTGGATGCTGCGGTGGGCTCTTTTGATCTATCATTGGGAGGAACGATTAACAATTCTGGTTCATATTTCGATGGATCGAACAATCCGCTTCCTTATATTTCTGCAGATGCATTGGGAGGATATGGCTTAATGAATATTACCGCCCTGGATACCAGTGCTGAAACAGTTACTGGAACTTTCAGTTTTGTAGGGCTGCGTATTAAGATTGATGGCGACGGCAACCCCATCCTTGATGGTGATGGAAATCCCGTTTTGGAGGAAATTGCGATAACCAGTGGGTCGTTCAACGCTATTCCTTATATTATCGATGATACCGGCGGCGGTGGCACAGGAAGCGATCCCAACAATGAATTTTTCGCCAAGATTGACGGCGTTGATTTTGTGGCCGATTCCATTTTCGTTACCGAGCCGATAGTTGCTGACGTACATATGATAAGCATTAAAGCCAATTCCAATACCGGAGCGCAAATGCGAATTGATGTGCCACGTTCGCTGGGCGTGGGCACTTTTGACATGGTCCAAATTTCAGATGGTACCAAATTAATTGGAGTTTACAACGCAGGCAATGGTGCCGATAATCTCACCTCAAACCCCGGAACCATGACCATTTCAGAATTTGATTTGGAGTTGGGTATTTTAAAGGCAACCTTTGCCTTCACCGCAACCGACCCTTTAAATCAAGTGCCGGACGTGGTCGAGGTTACTGAAGGAAATTTTACCGTATATTTTGAAGGTGTGCCCGGTGCAAATAATATGTTCACCGCAAACGTGGACGGAACCACTTACACTCCCGACGACATTACCATAACTACCGATGGCTTTAATCAATACCCTACCATAACCATCACAACTACCTTGGGCGACCAAAGAATGAAACTTACATTTCCTGCCACGATTACCGAAGGTTCTTTTGAAATGAGCACTGAAGTTATTGTAGGAGATGAAATAGTGGGAACTTACACTCCCGAAATAGGCACCTCGATAACCTACGTTTCCAGCCCGGGAACCATTGTTATTACCAACTATGATCTTGCCAACGGAATTATTGAAGGCCTCTTCAACTTTAGCGCTGTGGATGCCACGGGGCAGGACCCAACAGTTTATCAAATAACCGGAGGGGAATTTTTGGCAGTTCTTCCTTAAAAAATTTAATTTACTTTTTAAAAGCCGTTTTTGGAAACTCCGAAAACGGCTTTTCTAATGGAATTTAGCTTTATTGACCCTTTAAAATTTCACAATAAATAGCTTGCGCTCCATAAAATTGGAACTGGCACAACTCTTGAATTATTAAGAAGTGAACCTTCAAAACGATTGAAAATCAAGGTTCTTTTGCGAAGAAAAATATAAATTATAATTAAAACGGCTTGTGCTCACTACATTTGTGACACAATGTCTTAAAAAGATATATGGCGAATTCAAAATTAACATCATTAGACAAGTTGTCATTTCAAGATTTAAAGGAAGATGCAGAGTTTATTCCGCTAATGTCCGCCGAGGATGAGGATGCGATGCACAAAGAGGAGCTTCCGGAAATATTGCCCATTCTACCGCTGCGAAATACCGTCCTTTTTCCGGGAGTGGTTATTCCCATTACGGCTGGGCGCGACAAATCCATCAAGCTTATCAATGAAACCAATAAAGGCAATAAGGTAATCGGGGTTGTTTCCCAGATAGATGAAAACGAGGAGGAACCCGGAATCGAGGATATCAACACCATCGGTACCGTGGCCCAGATACTCCGCGTCCTGAAAATGCCTGATGGCAATACCACGGTTATAATCCAAGGAAAAAAACGCTTTGAAGTTGCCGAGGTAATCACTACGAGCCCATATATGACGGCCACTATAAGGGAAGTTGCCGAGGCACGTCCCGAAAAAGAAAGCGAGGAGTTCAGGGCGATTATCGACTCTATAAAGGAGATGGCGCTTCGGATTATAAAGGAAAGCCCCAATATTCCATCGGAAGCAGCCTTTGCCATAAAGAATATTGAAAGCTCCAGCTTTCTGATAAACTTTGTTTCGTCAAATTTGAATATTGAAGTTGAGGAAAAGCAGACGTTATTGGAAATTAACAATCTAAAAGACCGTGCGCTGGAAACACTTCGTTATATGAATATGGAAATCCAGAAGCTTTCGCTTCGCAATGATATCCAGTCCAAGGTGCAAAGCGATATCAACCAGCAACAGCGCGAATATTTTCTTCAGCAGCAGATGAAGACCATCCAAGAGGAATTGGGTGGCTCTTCCATGGAGGAGGAAATAGACGAAATGCGCGAACGCGCCAAGACCAAAAAATGGAGCAAGGAGGTTGACAAGCACTTCCACAAGGAATTGTCAAAACTGCAACGGATGAATCCGCAGGTATCTGAATTCAGCATTCAGCGAAATTATCTGGACCTGCTTTTGGACCTTCCGTGGAATAAGTATAGCAAGGATAAATTCGATTTAAAGCGCGCCCGAAAAATTCTGGACCGCGACCATTACGGACTTGACGATGTTAAGAAACGCATCATAGAATATTTGGCCGTTCTAAAACTTCGAAATGATATGAAATCGCCCATTCTCTGTCTTTATGGGCCTCCGGGCGTGGGTAAGACTTCCTTGGGAAAATCCATCGCGGAAGCCCTGGGCAGAAAATATGTACGTATGAGCTTGGGCGGATTGCGTGATGAAGCTGAGATTCGCGGGCACCGAAAAACCTATATAGGCGCCATGCCGGGTCGTATTGTGCAGAGCATAAAAAAGGCCGAGACGAGCAATCCGGTTTTTGTTTTGGATGAAATTGATAAAATTTCAGCAAGCAATCAGGGCGATCCTTCTTCGGCAATGCTTGAGGTTTTGGACCCGGAGCAAAACAATTCCTTTTACGACAACTTTTTGGAACTGGGCTATGACCTTTCCAAAGTAATGTTTATAGCAACCTCAAACAGTTTGAGCACTATTCAGCCCGCATTGCGCGACCGTATGGAAATTATAAACGTTACGGGCTATACCGTTGAGGAAAAGGTGGAAATCGCAAAGCGCCATTTGCTTCCCAAGCAATTGAAGGAGCACGGAATGGACAGCGATGCGTTGAAGATAGCCAAGCCCCAACTTGAAAAAATTGTGGAAGGCTATACCCGCGAAAGTGGAGTACGCGGTTTGGAGAAACAAATCGCAAAAATGGTGCGCTATGCGGCCATGAAAATTGCGATGGAAGAGGAATACGAAATAAAAGTAACTAATGACATCATAATTGAAGTTTTGGGCGCCCCAAAAATGGAGCGCGACAAATATGAAAATAATGATGTAGCAGGCGTGGTAACGGGTCTTGCCTGGACAAAAGTTGGCGGTGATATCCTCTTTATTGAATCAGCGCTTTCCAAAGGAAAAGGAACTCTGAATATGACAGGAAACCTGGGCAAGGTAATGAAGGAATCTGCCACAATTGCCTTGGAATATATAAAGAGCAATGCCGAAAAATTAGGCATTGACCCGGATATATTCGACAAATATAACGTGCATATCCACGTGCCGGAAGGTGCCACGCCAAAGGATGGTCCAAGTGCCGGTATCACTATGCTGACCTCGCTTGTATCGCTCTTTACCCAACGCAAAGTGAAAAAATCCATTGCGATGACAGGTGAAATTACCTTGCGTGGAAAAGTGCTGCCGGTTGGCGGAATCAAGGAAAAAATCTTAGCGGCAAAGCGTGCTCGAATTAAGGAAATCCTGCTTTGTGAGGACAATAAGCGCGACATAGACGAGATAAAACCCGAATATCTAAAAGGGCTCACCTTTCATTACGTAAAGGATATGAGCGATGTTCTGGAGCTAGCGCTTACCAAGGAAAAGGTCAAAAACGCAAAGAAATTGTAATAGGAAATTTAAATGATGATTAATGTATCTTTGGCCGACCCATTGATGCATTAGTCATCAATTTTTTTATGATTTCCTAACCTCTTAAATTATTAGCAATAAAACCGTAATGAAGATTGCGAAACTCAATAAAAAATTAATCCTTGATGTTTCCCACCTTTGCAAAAATAAATTATACTTGCATTCGTTTAGTTGTTAGTTACGGTAACTCACGTCTATGGCCCAAAAGGTTTTCTTAGTTGTCTCCCTATTAATATCTCAGCTTTTGACGGCACAGATAGGAGGTAGGGCCACATATCAGTTTTTAAATCTTACCAATAGTCCAAGAATGGCTGCCCTTGGCGGAAAAGTAGTTACCAATTATGATTATGACCCCACACAGCCGCTTTTCAATCCGGCGAGCATTAACCCAGAAATGGACAACCAGCTATCGCTTAACTACACCAACTACATTGGCGACGTAAACTACGGAACGGCCACCTACGCCTATCTTTGGGATCGCAGGACCCAGGTGTTGCACGCAGGGGTAACTTACGTTAATTACGGGAAGTTTGATGGTTATGATGAATTGGGCAACCCTACAAATAGTTTCAGTGGTGGGGAAGTAGCCCTTTCCTTGGGCCATGCCCGCAATATTGCTTTTACGAATTTCCACGTAGGTGTAAACCTAAAGCTAATTTCATCAAAACTGGAGAATTATTCCTCGTTCGGAGGAGCTCTGGATATTGGGGTAATGTATGTTTACGAAGATTGGGACCTTCATATAACGGGAGTGGCCAGAAACTTGGGAACACAGTTCACGCCATATCACGAAGAATATGAGCCCCTGCCGTTTGAACTTATCTTCGGAATTTCGCAGACCCTTCAGAATGTGCCCATTCGGTGGCATTTCACTTTGGAAAACATGCAGCAATGGAACGTGGCCTTTTCAAATCCCTCAAGAGAGGAGACCGATTTGGAAGGAAACACAACCGAAGAGAACATAAACTTTATAGACAACGCCTTTCGGCATATGATTGCTGGAATAGAACTATTTCCCGAAAGCGGCTTCAACATTCGCCTGGGCTATAATTTTAGAAGGGGCGAAGAATTACGAATTGCCGAAAAGCGTGCTTTCGCAGGTCTTAGTGCCGGTTTTGGCATTAAACTGAACAAACTTAGATTGAGCTATTCCTATTCAAAATACAGCACTGCGGCTTCTTCCAGCTTTTTCGGCCTAAATATAGATCTTCAGTAATGGGTAGAATTACAATAGCTATTGACGGATATTCCTCTACCGGAAAAAGTACGGTAGCAAAGCAATTGGCAGACTATCTGGGCTATGTGTATGTGGACAGTGGCGCCATGTACCGTGCGGTTACGCTTTACGCAATGCAGCAAGGTATTATTTCCAAAGCACATTTTGATACTTCAAAGTTAATAGCCTCACTTCCAGAAATTCACCTGAAATTTTATAAGGAACCCTCGTGGAACAAGGCCCATATTTTTTTGAACGGAAAGGATGTGGAGGATAAAATACGCAATCTTGAAGTTTCCGAATTTGTGAGTCCTGTGGCCACCATTCACGAAGTTCGTGCAAAACTGGTTGCGCAACAGAAACAGATGGGCCTGGAAAAAGGTGTGGTAATGGATGGTCGTGATATTGGAACCGTTGTCTTTCCGAAAGCGGAACTCAAGATTTTTATGAACGCATCTGCCGAGGAGCGCGCCCAGAGAAGGTATAAAGAGCTGTTGGAGCGGGGAGAACAGATTAAATTTAGCGAGGTGCTGAAAAATATCCAGGCGCGGGACCATATTGACACTACGCGCGATGATTCTCCTTTGGTAAAAGCTGCCGACGCCATTGATATTGATAATTCCGAAATGAATCTGGAGGACCAATTCCACACCGTCCTGCAACTTGCCAAAGACCGAATTGCCGGCCGCGTATAATTTCCTTTAATTATTTCTAAAAACTTTGCTATTATTGAATTCTAATTCACATTAAAAAATCAGCATGGCCTCATTTTTACAAGAATTTAAAAACTTCGCCATTAAGGGCAATATGATCGATATGGCGGTAGGTATCGTTATTGGTGCAGCTTTCAACAACGTAATAAGCACCATTGTAAAAAAAGTGGTGATGCCGCCGCTCTCATTGCTTACCGATGGGGTACATCTGGCCAATAAAAAATATGTGCTACGTGCGGCAAGCGATACTTCTGAGGAAGTTGCGATCGGCTATGGCGAACTCTTGGAGGTGTTGATTGACTTCTTTATCATCGCCTTCACCATTTTTGTGGTAATTAAATTCATCAACCGCTTTAAGAGAAAGGCCGAGGATCCGCAGGACAAGACCGTAGAGACGCCAAAGGACATTCAGCTCCTCTCGAATATTGAAAAATTAATGGAAGAGCAAAATAGTATGCTGAAAAGCAAACGCGATTAGGGTTGCACTCTTTTGGCGGTAGCCTTGCTTTTCTTGGTTTTGCCCACTTCACTGAACTCAAAGGTATAGTTGTCGCCGTCGGTGGTCAAAATTTTTATGAGGATCGCTTTTTTCTCCGCCTGATTCTTTGGGTTTATTTTTTTCAGCACATATTCGCAATCGTTGATCCACCTAATGGAGGAGGAATCTGTCTTTCCTTGGAAATAATCCACTTCTATGGAATCATTACGCACTATGGTAGTCTTGAAGACTTCGGTGCCGGAAAGCGCTTCAAACTCGAAGGTTCCTGTTTTGAAATCGGCACAATTCCGTTCGGTTTCATAGCAGCCGGTCAAGAATAAAAATGTGAAGAAAGCTAATAAAAAGCGCATAGTAGAATTTTACGCGAATTTCCGAAAAAATTACCGAAACCGCTCAATTTTGGTACACATTAAAGCTGCCGTCTTTGTAAAAGATTACAATCCTTTCAATTTCCTTGATATTTTGATTTGAGGGCTCCATACTTTTTGTGCCAACGTTTTCCTGCGAAAACAGATCTGGTGACTTTTCTTCGGAAACGGATTTCTTTTGGTTTTCGTTTTTGGGCTCGATTATATTTTCCGAAGTAGAGGGGAAAGTTCCTTTTCCGAAAAGAAGCCAATCCATATCCACCTCCGGAAATTTTTGATACAGCTTCATCACAAATTCCAAACTCGGTTTATTCCTACCTGACAATAAATGCGAAATAGTGGAGCGGTTAAAATCTATTTCCTCAGCAAATGCAGCCGCGGAAAGAGCGTAATATTCCAGTATTTTTTCCAAGCGTTTCGTAAAGTCCGAAGTGTTTACCATTGTAACTTCTCTTGATGTTTAATAAGGTTTACAAATGTAAATCATTTCTATTAACCCACATAATTATTCGTCATAAAACATAAAATTGGTGGAATATTTACTTTAGTTGAAATATATTAACTCACTGATAGATAATAATTTAAAGTAACAAATATTACGTCAGTACGTTTATGCATTGTTTCATAGACATTAAACCTTAAATTTGTTTACCAATGTAATCAGAAACATCTCAAATACTTGGTTACAATTGTGAACAACCCTTTGTTTAACTTTGTAAACTATATATATTCTTATGAAAATTGAGGATTGGTACCACAGTCATTTTGAAACACAATTAAGGGGTCGTTATATTGCCATGGATCATATTTATCCACTTTTGGATATTTATAAAAGGAAATATGAAATCTCGGTTCCGGGACTATCGGAACAAAACCGGGATATACCTTTAATAAAAATTGGTTTGGGAGAAAAGGTTGTTCTTGGATGGTCCCAAATGCACGGAAATGAAACGACGACCACCAAGGCAATTTTTGATTTTATTCGTTTTATAAACCAAAGTGATCACTTTCGCGACGTGATTGATAAATTCCTCGAGGAGTATTCTTTCTACATATTTCCAATTCTCAATCCTGATGGCGCAAAGCTTTACACCAGGGAAAATGCAAATGGTATTGATCTCAATAGAGATGCACAAGAACTCTCACAGAAGGAAAGTCAATGTCTCCGCAAAATTTTTGACGAGATTAAACCATTATTGTGTCTCAATATGCACGATCAGCGTTCCATCTATGGTTTTGCAAATGGCTGCCCTGCCACGGTCTCCTTTTTATCGCCAGCGGCCGATAGGAGTAGAACCATCACATCTTCCCGAAAGATAGCGATGGAATTGATCGTAAAAATGGAGCGAACGCTTAAAAAATATATTCCAGGCCATATTGGTCGGTATGACGACAGTTTTAACAAAGCCTGTGTTGGCGATACCTTTCAGAATGCAGGCACGCCGACCATCTTGTTCGAGGCGGGTCAATTTAAGGGGGATTATCACAGGGAAAAAACGCGGGAATATATTTTTTATTCGCTTTTGGCTGTGTTCGATATAATTGGGGATCCAGCTCTTCCATTAAATTATAAGGAATATTTTAAAATTCCCGAAAATCTCAAAAATTACAACGATTTTATTCTGAGAAATGTAAAATTGACAGGAACCTCAAAACGCGTGTCCATCGCAATACAATATCGTGAAGTTTTAAAAAATGAAATAGTTGTTTTTGAGCCATTTATTGATGAAATCGGCTCTTTGGAAAATAAATTCGGCATTGTGGAGAAAGATGCCGAAGGGGCTGAGATTTTAACAATTCCACAAGATAATTTAACAGTGGGTGCCAATATTTCAGAAATAATTGATAAAAATGACGAATCGGTAATTTATTTTCAAAAAATAAATTCTATTATAGCTTAAAACTTCATAGTTTTGCAAAAAAAAATAGATTTTATGCCAAAGTTTAAATTAGACGATATCGATCACAAAATTCTTGATCTATTAATAGACAATACACGTATTCCTTTTACTGATATTGCCAAGAAGTTGGAAATTTCCGCAGGTACTGTCCACGTAAGAGTGAAAAAAATGGAGGAAGCTGGTATTATTACCGGTTCTTCGCTGCAAGTAGATTATAAAAAGTTAGGATATTCCTTTATTGCGTATGTGGGGGTTTTTATTTTTAAGACCTCTCAAACCCAATTTGTATTGGAGCGCATAAGTGAAATCCCCTTTGTTACGGTAGCCCACGTTACTACCGGAAAATTTAATATATTCTGTAAAATTAGGGCCAGAGATACTGCGCACGCCAAAGATATAATCTATCAAATTGATGATATTGAAGGGGTTAGCCGTACGGAAACCATGATTTCTATGGAAGAGAGCATCAATGATAAAAAGCGCTTGCTGCACTCCATATTTAACGAGATATAACTTTCCGGTTATAATTTTTCTAAAACCTTTGTTCTTCAGCAAAGGTTTTTTTTATCTTTAAAATAAAACTATGAGGCCTAGGCAAATTAATTCCAGCGAGCACAATTCTTATTACAGGCAATATATTGACTTGGTGGAGGATATTCCCTTATTAAGTGCTTTGGAATTATCAAAATCCCGTACCCAATCATTTTTCCAAAACATTCCAAAGCAAAAATTGGAATACCGCTATGCAGAGAACAAATGGACTCCAAAGGATATTTTACAGCATATCATTGATACCGAGCGGGTTTTCGGCTATAGGGCGCTCTACTTTTCAAGAGATCAAAGTGCAGATTTGAGAGGTTTTGATGAGAATCAATTCGCCGCCAACACTCACGCCAATACTCGAACTATCGATGATTTATTGAATGAATATTTGGTGGTGCGGAATGCCACAGTAAGCCTCTTTAAGAGCTTTGACGACAATCAGTTGAAATCTATTGGAATGGTCAATAATAGTAAAATGTCGGTACGTGCCGCAGGTTTTATAATTTGTGGCCACGAAATGCATCATTGCAATATTATTAACGAACGCTATCTTTAAATGACCATATTCAAATTATTAAAGGACACCTATTTAAGTTGGGACAAAAATGATCCGTGGGCCAAAAGTGCGGTAATCGCTTATTACGCTTTGTTTTCATTACCCTCCTTGTTAATAATCACCGTTCATTTTGCCGGAGTATTTTTTGGAAGGGAAGCGGTGGAAGGCAGGATCACTGGGGAAATTAGCGGCCTAATAGGTCAGGGGAGTGCCGAACTTATTCAAGCCATGATTATAAATTCGGCGTTATCTGAAAATTCAGTTCTATTTATAATTTTTGGAATAGGTGTACTAATTTTTGGAGCTACGGGTGTTTTCTTTCAGCTCCAAAAAGCTTTGAATGATATATGGAGCGTGCGCGCAAAGAAAAATACTTTTCTCGATACACTTAAAAGAAGAGCAGTCTCATTTGGAATGGTTTTGGCCATTGGGCTCCTGCTTCTAATCTCACTTATAATAACTACGGCCATAAATGCGCTGAGCGATCTTATCGGAAATTATTATACCGACCTTTCCAAACAGGTAGTGCAGCTATTGAATTTTTTATTTTCACAGATAATTATAACGGCGCTATTCGCAACAATTTTCACACTCCTGCCCGATGTGAAAGTAAAGTGGAGAACCAATCTTATTGGAGCCTTTATGACATCCCTCTTATTTTTGGCAGGAAAATACTTAATCGGGTTTTATTTTGCTACATCCGATCCTGCTTCGGTATATGGAGGCGCCGGTAGTTTAGTGCTCATTCTTCTCTGGGTTTACTATACTTGTCTCATTTTATTCTTCGGGGCAGAATTTACCGTGAATTGGGCACTGCACCGCAATATAAAAATTGAGCCTACAAGTAATGCAACGCTATCCTACGAACAGGAAATGCTCGAACTCAGGGAATACAAGCGCAAGGTAGAAGAAGATAAAAAAAAAGCGGAAGCCTTAGAGAATAACGGAAACCCTTAGTACTTATTAACAAAGATTAGTAAAAGATTAATATCGAAAAATTGATAAGCCAAATTGCGCATGCTATATTCACATCAAAATTAATTGTTTAACCAAAAAAAAGAAAAAGATATGAATAAGAGAATCGCAATTTTAGCAACAAACGGATTTGAGGAATCTGAATTGAAATCACCCAAAGAGGCGATGGAAAAAGAAGGTTTTACCGTGGAGATTATTAGCGAAGATGAAGGCAAGATAAAAGCTTGGGCAGACGGGAACTGGAGTAATGAATACACTGTGGACAAAACCATTGAAAATGCCAACGCATCAGATTATAATGCATTGGTTGTTCCTGGCGGGGTTATAAATCCCGATAAACTGCGTAGAAATGAAAATGCACTTAAATTTGTAAAGCACTTCTTTGAGCAGAAAAAACCTGTAGCGGCAATTTGCCACGGACCTCAGGTTCTAATTTCTGCAGGAGTAGTGAAAGGAAGAAAAATGACTTCCTTCAGCTCCATTAAAGATGATTTGATCAATGCTGGAGCCAATTGGGTCGATCAAGAAGTAGTTGTGGACGAAGGTTTTGTAACAAGCCGAAACCCAGATGATCTACCAGCCTTCAACTCAAAATTGATTGAGGAAATCAAAGAAGGAAAACACGAACTTCAACACGCATAAAACCTGTTGAAATAATTGATTAAAAAAAGAGGCCATCTGGCCTCTTTTTTTTTGGGAAAAAAATCTATTCTTCCTCGTCCATTTTTTTTCTGTCTGGAATCTCACTGATCGGCTCGTTAAAGTCTGCATCATCATAATCATCTTCGTCAAAATTGGCCATCGTTGTTTCCAGTCGCGAGCTTACCTTCACAAGATATATGGTATCGTCCGTTCTTACCTCTACGGCTTCCACGGTTTCGTTTTTGGCATTTTTAAAAGTTATAACATGGTCATCATCATATCCATCGGGATATTTTTCCACTAAAAGGGAAAGTATTTCTGGAGTCAGCTTTCGGTAATCTACAATTATGCGCTTCATTAAAAATTCAATCTTTTGGTTTGTGGTTATAAAACTATTCAAAAAATGAAGAGATAAAAATATTTTGAATGAAATTTTCAGAAATTTTTATAATATTCAAAAGCCTTGTAAATAAGGCTATTGGGCACTTCGCAGTCTGTTTTGTATTGGCCTATGTCTTTTAAAAGTACAAATAGCACTTTGCCGTTTCTATTTTTCTTGTCAAAAGCCAGTAACTTAATCACCGCTTCGATATCATTTTTGTTAAAATTTTTTTTTGAGAAGTACTTCAAAACCGTTGCAGTAATATCCTTTAATCTTTCTTTGGGGAAATCCAAAAGTTCGGCCGAAATGTGGGTCGCGAGGATAATCCCGATTGCCACGGCTTCCCCGTGGAGCAGGGTAGTTTTTTCTTCACTTTCCAAAAAATACGATTCTATGGCGTGCCCCAACGTATGCCCATAATTTAATGTTTTCCGAAGGTTGCGCTCATACGGATCTTGTTTTACAATCTCTTCTTTTATTGCAATGGAATCCCATATCAAATTTTCAAATTCGTTTTTTTCCGAAAAATTTACTTTTTTCACCCTTTCCCAGTATTCGGTACTGTGAATAAGCCCGTGTTTTAACATTTCGGCCAAGCCTGAAATAAGCTGCTCCTGCGGAAGTGTTTTCAGAAAATCGATATCCACAACTACACATTCCGGAAGATTGATTACGCCTATTTGATTTTTCAAATGGCCCAAATCCACGCCATTTTTACCGCCCACCGAGGCATCCACCATCGCGAGTAGGGAAGTGGGTATATTGATAAAAGGCAGTCCGCGTTTAAAGGTAGATGCTACAAATCCTCCCAGATCGGTTACCACGCCCCCGCCCAGATTGACAATCAAACTGTTTTTGTCTGCTCCTTTTTCAGAAAGTGTTTCCCAAACCCCGAGGGAGGTGGTTAAATTTTTATGTTTTTCACCCGCTGGAATAGTAATGTTCTCTACGGAAATATTAATTGCAATTTTTTCCGAAAACAGAGATAAACAATGTTCTTCGGTATTTTCATCGGTTATTACGAATAGGTGGGAAGGTTTTTCGGCTTCCATATATGTTGATAGTATTTCCCAGCCCCGTGTACTGCGGTAAACTTTGCCTTTTTCGTTTAAAATATTTCCCATTAATTAATTGATTTTTCTCATATATCCACAGTTCAAATCTAACTATATTTGCACACTTTATTATAATATTTATGGCATCAAATTCCCTTTTTGATAATACTGAAACCGCTTTTCAGTTAAAGAGCGATTCTGAATTGGAACGCGCATATTTTCTTTTTAAGATGATTTCCATGGAACCCTTGGTACGTATTGGTTCCGCCGTCACAAAATTTGCACTGAATGTAAACCTTCCAGTGGAAGGATTGATCCGTTCTACGGTGTTTGATCATTTTTGCGGGGGCGTGAATGAACGGGATTGTATGGGTACGGTAGATAAACTTTATGATGTGGGCGTTTCTTCGGTATTGGATTTTTCCGTGGAAGGCAAGGAAGAAGACTTGCAGTTTGATGCCACGGCACAAAAGGTTATAGAGCTCACCGAATTTGCGGAAAATAAGGAAGCAATGCCATTCTCTGTATTTAAGCCCACGGGGCTCGGCAGGTTTAAGATCTGGCAGAAAATTACCGAGAAAAAACCACTTACCGAGAGTGAACAAGTATATTGGGAAAATTTGCAGGCGAGATACGACACTGTTTCAAAAGCGGCCCACGACTGTGGAATAAGACTGCTGATAGATGCTGAGGAATCGTGGATGCAGGATGCCGCTGACGATCTCTGTGAAAAAATGATGGAAAAATATAATATCGATCGCCCCATTGTATTTAATACATTGCAATGCTACCGTTGGGATAGATTGGACTACTTAAAAAAACTGCATCAGCGTGCTAGGACTAAGGGCTACAAATTGGGCTTTAAAATTGTTCGCGGGGCTTATTTGGAAAAGGAAAATGAGCGTGCTATTGAGAATGGTTACAAATCGCCTATCTGTGAGAGCAAAAAGGCAACCGATGACAACTTCAATGAGATTATGAAGTACATTCTCGATAACATTGAAGACATTGAAATTTTTGTGGGTACCCACAATGAAACCAGTACCTATTTGTGTATGGATGTAATGAAAGAAAAGGGAATCGCAAAGAGTGACGATCGTGTTTGGTTCGGTCAACTTTATGGGATGAGCGATCATATTACATTTAATCTAGGAGCGGAAGGATATAATGTGGCAAAATACATTCCCTTTGGTCCCGTAAAAGATGTGATGCCCTATTTGATACGACGTGCAGAGGAAAATACCTCGGTAGCGGGGCAGACAAGTAGGGAACTTACCCTTTTGAAAAAAGAAAAGGCACGTAGGAAATTGTAAAAGCCTCCAATAGGATATTGCTTAAACGAAATCACTCATCAGTTTTGGATAACGGCCGCGTCCAGTACCGTTACCAGCTTTTCGCAATTCTCAACGGTAATTTTTAGGTTTTTTTCTAAAATTTCCCCTTCAATTACATAAAGTCTGCAGGAATCCAGGTCGGTATTGCTTTCAGAAAAAAGAACATCGCCATCTTCCAAGAGCATCGATACTGCCGAAGTATCCAATTTATGCTCACGAAGTATCTGCAGCGTGCTTTCTGAAAACGCGCGCTCCTTCAAACGTATATTTTTCAGTGTTCTCGCTTCCGGGCCATACGCGCAGGATGTTTTCTTTCCACTTAGAATAAAAAATAAGAGCGCGATTCCAATAATAAATCCACCGGAAAAATACGCCAATCGGTATGCTAATTTCATTGAATGTTTTTTTGGGATTTTGAATCCGACCGTTCCAAATTCTTGACTATTAAAAAATAAGAAGGTTGATATCGCTATAGGACATATTGAACCAATCCGCACAGGCTTTGTTGGTCAATATTCCGCGGTAAAAGTACAAACCATTTTTTAATCCATTGTCAAAGCGGATGGCATTTTCAAGTCCGCCACTTTCTGCAATTTCCAAAATATAGGGCGTAAAAATATTGCTGATTGAAATGGAAGCTGTTTTTGGATAGCGCGCCGGAATGTTCGGCACCCCATAGTGTATTACTTCGTGTTTTATAAATGTCGGCTGGTCGTGGCTGGTCATTTCGGTAGTTTCAAAACAGCCGCCCATATCTACACAAACGTCTATGATTACAGCTCCTTTTTTCATATTGCGGACCATTTCTTCCGTCACAATGATAGGGGCGCGATTATGGCCGCGCACGGCGCCGATTGCTACGTCACAGCGAAGGAGGGCTTTCATTAAATTTTTTGGTTGTACGGTAGAGGTGTATAAAATTCTGCCCACATTGGTCTGTATGGTTCTGAGTTTTGTAATAGAACTATCAAAAACCTTCACGCTTGCTCCCAAACCAAGTGCTGAGCGCACGGCAAATTCTCCAACGGTTCCGGCACCAATTACGACTACCTCAATAGGAGGTACACCGCTTATACTTCCGAATAGCAGCCCATTGCCTTTTTTTGCATTCACCATTAGTTCTGCCGCAATAAGGACTGAGGCCGTGCCCGCAATTTCACTCAGGGCTTTCACGGCAGGGTAGCTGTGGTCCTCGTCTTTTATAAATTCAAAAGCTAGGGCGGTGATTTTCTTTTTGGCCAGGGCTTCGAAGTATGATTTTTTTCTGGTCTTCAATTGAAGGGCAGAAATCAGGACTGTCTTGGGATTTATAAGTTCCAACTCTTCCAGGGTAGGAGGTTCTACTTTTAGAACCATAGGGCAGCCAAACACCTTTTTTTTATCACCGGTCAATTCTGCACCAGCCTCTGAGTAATCTTTATCTGAAAAACCAGCTTCATTGCCAGCTCCATTTTCAATAAGTACGCGGTGGCCATTGTTTACAATAGCATTTACCGCATCTGGGGTAAGGCATATTCGTTTTTCCTGAAAATAGGCTTCCTTGGGAATACCTATATAAAGCTCTCCCTTTTGTCTATCTACTTCAAGTGTTTCTTCCTGTGGAAGCAGTTGTGCTCTGGTAAATGGTGATTTTGGTTTTGTCATAATACAAGCTTGGCAGCTTCAATTTACGGAATAATTTTTACAATCACGATGCCAGAGATTATTGAAACAGATCTTTTATCTGCTGCCAAAATGAACGTTTATGTAGAAGTTCCTCTTCAAAAGATTTGAGGTCATTTTCCCGCATTTGACTAAAAAGTTTCGCACGAATCAAATAAACGAAGGGAACTAATACCATCATAATGGGGATTACATAAATTATTTCAACTTCATCTGCATTTAAATTCTGCTTGAGAATATTGAAGAGCTGAAAAACATACATCGATAAGGGTACTAGAATAATCCAATGCCACCAATGTTTGCAAGTAAAAAACCAGATTAGCAAAAGAATTACCGGAATTACTTTTCCCGCGAGAAACCAAGCATAATGATATAGGGAGCGATATTCTGTTTTAAAAGTAAAAAAAGAAGTTTCCCAAACTGCAGTATCAGCTGGGAAACTTTCGTAAGCATAGTATAAAAAAGGGGTACAGGCCAATATAAAAACTATAATGCCTCCCTGTATTAGACTTTTTCTATCCGGCTGGCGGAACGTCCACCGTCCTGACGTCGATTTGTTGTGGGGTTTGTTCATCCTGGATTCCTTCTGGGGTACAAGAAGCAAATAATCCTGCGGCAAAAATTGCGGCTACAATAATAACTTTTAAATTTTTCATAATAATATGTTTTTGTGAGGTTAATATGGGTCAAACTTACTATGAAAAAATTTAAATGTACTAATTATGTTAATTGTATCTTTACAGGTTATAATGCAATTAAATCCTTTGAAATTCATAAAAAGATTCAATTAAGTGTTAAATTTTAACAATTGTTATATAGCTGTAAATACTTTATTATTTCACCGGCAATATCGTATTGGGTTAAGGTTCGCTTCGTTTTTGAGTTAGTTTTTAGTTTTTTATTTCTTCGTTTGTGGAAAATAACCTTACCGCAATAAGATGTTTTTCTCCACTACTTATTAAGAAAATAGAGAGTACCAAGGTACTAATAAAATTTGATATTGATACAGCTGTCAGTAAATCAGAAAAGATCTTTTATTTGCTGCCATAATGATTTTTTGGAGCCCAGTTCCTCTTCAAAACTTCGCAAATCTTTTCCTAATAATTTATTTGAAAGCTGAGCTTTTATAAGATAAACAAATGGAACTATAACTAGCATTATAGGAAAGAGCCACCATATTTCAACTTCATCTGTTATCCCCACATCATCGTTAATAACACTAAACAGTTGAAACGCAAACATTCCGATTGGTATAAATATAACGTGGTACCACCAATGCTTGCATGTAATAAACCAGATAATTAAAAGTAGGAGTGGAACAAACTTTCCCATCATTGTCCAAGCAGATACTTTTACTTCTTGGTACCAATTAGCTTGGTATGTAAATAGAAAAGTTTCCCACGTTTTTGTTTGTGGAAAACTTTCATAACTATAAAAAATATATGGTGATGCAGCTATAATCAGCGCTATTATACTACCCGTTGCTAGGTATGATGATTTTGCTTTTTTCGATTTGTTGGGGTGTTTGTTCATCCTGGATGCTTTCTGGGGTGCAAGAAGCGAATGTTCCAATTGATAAGATTGCTGCGATAAAAAGAACTTTTAGAGTTTTCATAATATTAAGTTTTTGTGAGGTTAATAACACTTCAAACCTACTATGAAAAAAGAAAAAAAATCTAATTATTTTTGCTATATATTTATAAATTTTTTTAAAAATAAATCTCCATCTCTGTAATTTTTGCGATTTGGGGCAAACAACTAAAAAGTAATCTATAAATACTATATTTCTCGCTGCAATTTATTTCAGTGGCATAAATTTTAAGGTTCTACTTCCGTTATTGTTTATTTCCAAGGTAATTTTATTGGCGTCCAAAGGCAATAGCTGTTCAATTTTCTCGGGCCATTCTATAAAAATATAATCCCCGTTGTATAAATAATCTTCGAACCCTATATCAAAGGCCTCGGAAATATCGTTAATTCGATAAAAATCAAAATGGTAAACAGTGCCGTCCGGCGTGTCGTATTCATTTATAATTGAAAAGGAAGGACTGCTCGAGGGTTCCTTAACGCCAAGTTGAAGAGCCAATTCCTTGATTAAGGTAGTTTTTCCAACTCCCATTGAACCATAAAAAAGGAATACGTTCGACTCTGAATTCTTTAATAATGCTTCAGCTACTTTTCCAATTTCTTTTTGGGTATATGTAAATTCCATAACAAAAACGGGACGAATATAGATAATTTATCAATCAAAACCGAAAATATCTATTAATCCAGTAATATTCCTACATAAATAATTAAAAAAGAATTACTTGGGAGTAAATACCGAAAACGGTATCAGCATTTCCTCCAATGAAACCCCGCCGTGCTGGTAGGTATTTCGATAATAACTTACATAGTGGTTGTAATTATTGGGATATGCAAAGAAATAGTCGCCTTTTGCAAAAATAAAGGAGCTGCTCATATTTATTGTCGGCAAACTAATAGTCTTAGGCTCTTTTGCGGCTAAAACTTCCTTGTCCTCATAAGTGAGGCTCTTTCCGGTTTTGTACCGAAGGTTGAGACTTGTATTTTTATCGCCGATAACTTTTGACGGGTTTTTCACATTTATAGTGCCGTGGTCGGTGGTTATTATAAGCTTGAAACCCAATCGCGCAGCCTGCTGGATAATTTCCAATAAGGGTGAATTCTTAAACCAGCTTTGCGTTAGGGAACGGTATGATTTGTCATTGGAGGCCAATTCCTTTATTACCTCCATTTCTGTTTTTGAGTGGGAGAGCATATCCACAAAATTGTAAACCACAACCGTTAGATCTTCCTCTTTGTGGCTTTTGAAATTTTCAACCAATTTCTTTCCTTGCTTCAAACTCGAAATTTTGTGGTAGCTCCAGTTTAAATCCAATCTTAAACGCTTAAGTTGTGCTGCCAAAAATTCTTCTTCTTTCATGTTTTTGCCCCCATCCTCGGTATCGTTCAACCAAAGATCTGGATGAAATTTTTCCATATCGCTCGGCATTAGGCCTGAAAAAATTGCATTACGAGCATACTGCGTGGCTGTAGGTAGAATACTACAGAAAAGCTCCTCGCTCGTTTTTTTGTAAAGATTGGCTACGGTTGGTTCAAAGGCTTTCCATTGGTCAAATCTCAAATTGTCAATCACCACCAATAGCGTAGGCGTTCCTTGCTGCAATTGCGGCTGTACCCTTTCCTTAAAAAGCGTGTGCGACATGATGGGTGCCTCGCTTGGGTCTGCAAACCATTTTGGATAATTCTTATCTATAAACTTGCAGAACTGGCTATTGGCCTCTGTTTTTTGCGATTCCAAAATTTCAAACATCCCGGAATCTTCAATGTCTTCCAGCTCCAATTCCCAATAGACCAATTTTTGGTAGAGATCTTTCCACTCCTCAAAACTGTTTACCATGGAAAGATCCATCGCGATTTTCCGGAATTCCTGCTGGTAACTTGAAGTGGTCTTTTCTGAAACCAACCTGCTGTGGTCCAGGTTTTTCTTTAAACTCAATAGAATCTGGTTTGGATTTACCGGTTTTATAAGATAATCGGCAATTTTGGAGCCGATGGCTTCCTCCATTATGTATTCCTCTTCACTTTTGGTGATCATCACTACCGGTATGGAGGCTTGCTGCTCCTTGATTTCGGCAAGGGTTTCCAGCCCCGTTAGCCCGGGCATATTCTCATCCAGAAAAACAATATCGAAATTTTCCTTTTTAATCTCTTCCAAGGCTTCGGTACCGCTCTGCGCCGTTGTTACTTTATAATTTTTGTTTTCAAGAAAAAGAATGTGTGGTTTAAGCAAATCAATCTCATCATCTACCCATAGTACTTTTATGTCGCTCATATATGTATATTTGTCTTTGTGCTCCGAGGCTTTAGCCCAAGCGCATCGTTAATTTATATTTGTATGTAATTCTCGCTGCTTGAAGAATATTCTTCAAAAATAAACCTGAATTATTTCAAAAATTTTTTGCAGCTATTAATTTAAAGTTAAAGTTTGAAAACCCTTCCAAAGCATAAAATTATAAACGATCCCATCTATGGTTTTATTACCGTGCCGAGCACGCTGGTTTTTAATTTGATGGAGTACAAATACTTCCAAAGGCTCCGTAGAATTTCCCAAATGGGTTTTTCGTATATCGTTTATCCGGGCGCGCACCACACGCGTTTCCATCACGCACTTGGTGCTATGTTTTTGATGCAGAAAGCCGTGCAAGTGCTTAAATCAAAAGGGGTTGCGATTTCTGAAAAGGAAGAAGAGGCGCTGTATATCGCCATTCTTTTGCACGATATCGGCCACGGTCCGTTTTCGCATGCCATGGAAAACAGCATTGTTGAAAACATAAGCCACGAGCAAATTTCCCTGCTTTTTATGGAGGCGTTGAACCGAAAGTTTAACAAGCAATTAACGCTGGCCATTCAAATTTTCAAGGACGAGCACCCCAGAAAATTTCTTCACCAGTTGGTTTCGGGTCAATTGGATATGGACCGGCTGGATTATTTAAAACGCGATAGCTTTTACACGGGCGTTCCCGAAGGCACCGTAAATGCGCAGCGTTTGATAGCCATGCTGCACGTAAAGAACGATAGGTTGGTGGTAGAGGAGAAGGGTATCTATTCAGTTGAAAATTTTCTCGTTGCCCGCCGTTTGATGTATTGGCAGGTCTATCTACATAAAACTGGGATTGTAGCCGAACAGCTCCTGGTCCGGGTGCTGAAACGTGCCAAACAACTCTCCGCACAAGGGGTTGCGCTTCCGGCCAGCAATAGCCTAAAATTCTTTCTGAATAACAACATCAACCTAAAGGATTTTTCGGAAAAAGTGCTCGATACCTTTTCAAAATTGGACGATTTCGATATTATCTCGGCAATGAAGGCTTGGGTAAGCAACGACGATTTCGTTTTAAAAAATCTTTCAAAAATGCTCCTGAACCGCGATTTATTAAAGGTAAAAGTGAAATCGCAGCCATTTTCTTCCCAAAAAATAAAGGAGAAAAGAAACAAGCTTGTGGAAAAATATAATATTTCAGAAGAAGAAGCAGCCTTTTTTGTATTTACCGGCAAGCTCGAAAATCAGGCCTACAGCATGGAAAAGGACACCATAAACCTGTTGAAGAAAAACGGTAAGATTATAGACGTGGCCAAGGCAAGCGACCAGTTGAATTTGGAGGCACTCTCAAAATCGGTCGTGAAATACTATATGTGCTATCCAAAAAACAATAAAGATAGCTATCGGGGCTAAATCCTTTTTTTCTATTTTTGCAGCAATGAAAACCAATGACCGAAAACCAATTCATTTAAAATTTATTACTTTGCGGTTGCTTTTAGCTACTTCGGTCAAAATAAACCTTTACGCCCAATGAAATTTACAGCTGCCCAAATAGCAGGAATTCTTAACGGAACCGTTGATGGCGATGAAGGTATAGAAGTTTCAAAACTCGCAAAAATAGAAGAGGGCAGCAAAGGCAGCTTGACCTTTCTGGCCAACCCGAAATACACACATTACATATATTCTACCCAGGCTTCAATTACCATCGTCAATGATGATTTTGTGGCCTCGCAGGACTTATCAACTACGCTTATCCGTGTTGAGAATGCCTATAAGGCCTTTTCGCAATTGTTGGAATACTACAACCAGGTGAAAATGAACAAGACCGGTATAGAAAGTCCGGTGTATATTTCAGAAACTGCCAAATACGGCGAGAATCTTTATCTCGGCGCTTTTTCTTATATAGGTGAAAATGTAAAGATTGGTGACAATGTGAAAATTTATCCCAACGTGTATATCGGGGATAATGTGAAAGTTGGCAATAACACTGTTCTTTTTACGGGCGCCAAACTCTATTCCGAAACGGTAGTAGGTGAATCCTGCGTAATTAACAGTGGGGTAGTCATTGGGGCCGATGGTTTCGGCTTTACTCCGAACGAAAGAGGTGAATACAATAAAGTTCCCCAAACGGGCAACGTAATTTTAGAAGATAACGTAGATGTGGGCCCCGGTACCACCATAGATAGGGCGACGCTCGGTTCTACGTTGATAAAGAAGGGTGTAAAACTCGATAATCAAATTCAGATTGCCCACAATGTAACCATTGGCGAAAACACTGTGATTGCCGCCCAAACCGGCGTGGCGGGTTCCACCAAAATAGGAAAAAACTGTATCATCGGCGGTCAAGTGGGTATTGCGGGCCATATAACTATCGGCGATAACGTGAAAATTCAGGCGCAGAGTGGTATAGGAAGAAATGTGAAGGACAATGAAACCCTTCAGGGCTCTCCGGCATTTGGTTACGGCGATTTTAATAAAAGTTATGTATATTTTAAAAACCTGCCCAAAATAATGGAAAGGTTCAATATAGTTGAAAAAAAAGTCGATAATGAGTGAAAGTGTTGTAAAACAGCGCACCATTGGTAAGGAAATTTCCCTTACCGGAGTAGGTTTGCATACAGGCAAAGAAGTGACGCTAACCTTTAAGCCTGCCCCCGAAAACCACGGATACAAATTCGTGCGGATTGATTTGGAAGGACAACCTGTAATTGAAGCGGATGCCAATTTTGTAGTGAATACGCAGCGGGGCACAAACCTGGAAAAGAACGGCGTTAAAGTGCAAACTTCGGAACACGTGCTCGCGGCCTTGGTAGGGCTGGAGGTAGATAATTGTATTATTGAGATCAATGCTTCGGAGCCTCCAATTATGGACGGATCTTCCAAATTTTTTGTAGAAGCAATTGAAAAAGCGGGAGTAGTGGAGCAGGACGCCCCGAGAGAAGAATATGTGGTAAAAGAAGTGATTTCTTTCTTGGATGAAGAAACCGGAAGTGAGATTATCGTAATGCCCGCCGACCAATACCAAGTGACAACCATGGTGGACTTCGGTACAAAAGTCTTGGGAACCCAAAACGCTTCACTCAATAATATTTCAGAATTTAAGAATGAGATTGCCAATGCCCGAACCTTCAGTTTTCTTCACGAGATTGAAATGCTGTTAGAACATGGTCTTATTAAAGGAGGCGATCTCAATAATGCAATTGTCTATGTAGATAAACCGCTTTCTCCTAGCACTATGGACAAACTGCGCACCGCCTTCGGGAAGGATAATATTTCCGTAAAACCTAACGGAATCTTGGACAACCTTACTTTACATTATCCTAACGAAGCCGCAAGGCACAAATTATTGGATGTGATTGGCGATTTGGCTTTGGTAGGTACGCGCATCCGCGGAAAGGTAATCGCAAACAAGCCCGGCCATTATGTAAATACCCAATTTGCCAAAAAGCTCGCGAAAATTATAAAGCTCGAAGCTCGCAATACTGTTCCAAAATTTGATATCAACCAGCCCCCTGTAAAGGACGTGAACGAAATAATGGCAATGCTTCCGCATAGGCCACCGTTCTTATTGGTCGATAAAATTATGGAAATGACCGAGACCAGTGTGGTGGGTCTTAAAAACGTAACCATGAACGAGCCGTTCTTCGTCGGTCACTTTCCGGGTGCTCCTGTAATGCCCGGGGTATTGATTGTGGAAGCAATGGCCCAAACGGGCGGCATATTGGCCTTGAGCACCGTGCCCGATCCCGAAAATTACCTCACTTTCTTTATGAAAATAAACAATGTGAAATTTAAACAACAGGTGAATCCTGGCGATACGCTGATTTTTGTATTGGAATTGATCTCTCCCATTCGGCGTGGAATTGTCCATATGCAAGGAAATGCGTATGCCAATGGCAAATTAGTAACAGAGGCCGAATTGATGGCCCAAATGGTAAAAACAAAAAATTTATAGATTGAATAGCGTATAGAAACAATGTCAATTTGAATAAGAATTGTTTCCCCAGGCTTCACCTATAAATATTAATAAAAAACAGAAATGAACCAACCTCTTGCATACGTCCATCCGGGCGCAAAAATAGCAAAAAACGTTGTGATTGAGCCTTTTACTACTATTCACAACAACGTAGTTATAGGTGAAGGAACTTGGATTGGCAGCAATGTAACCATTATGGAAGGTGCGCGCATTGGTAAAAATTGCAATATTTTTCCAGGAGCGGTAATCTCGGGAATTCCGCAGGATCTAAAATTTAAGGATGAAAATACCACCGTGGAAATTGGCGACGGAACCACAATTCGCGAATATGTTACCATAAACCGTGGTACCATCGATAGGGGAAAAACAGTAGTTGGAAAGAACTGTTGGATTATGGCCTATTGCCATATTGCCCACGACTGTATTGTTGGCGACAACTGTATTTTTTCAAATAACAGTACTCTTGCAGGACACGTTACTGTGGGAGACCACGTGGTTTTGGCAGGAATGACGGCCGTACACCAGTTTTGTATGATTGGCAACCACGCTTTTGTAACCGGGGGCTCTTTGGTGCGCAAGGATGTACCGCCATACGTTAAGGCGGCTCGGGAACCGCTCAGTTATGTAGGTATTAACTCTATCGGGTTGCGAAGAAGAGGCTTCAACTCGCAGAAAATAACGGAAATTCAAAACATTTACAGAATTCTGTATCAAAAAAACTATAATACCTCTCAAGCAGCAGAAATCATTGAGGCCGAAATGGAGGCCACTCCCGAACGGGATGAAATACTTCAGTTCATCAAAAATTCCAAACGCGGAATCATGAAAGGCTATTTTAATTCAAATTAAACTACAAACAACAAACACTAAACCCTCCCAATGGCAACATCATCAGATATTAGAAAAGGACTTTGCATCCGTTATAACAATGATATTTATAAAATTATTGAATTCCTTCACGTAAAACCGGGGAAAGGCCCAGCTTTTGTTCGTACAAAACTAAAAAGCGTTACCACTGGAAAAGTAATTGACAATACTTTTTCCGCAGGGCATAAAATAGAGGACGTTCGCGTTGAAACCCATAAATTTCAATATCTATACAATGAAGGTGATATGTATCATTTTATGAATACTGACGATTATTCGCAGATTCGCTTGATGAAGGATATACTCGATACACCTGAATTGATGAAGGAAGGAGAAATTGTTACAGTTTTAATAAATACTGAAGATAGTGCGCCGCTTTCAGTTGAAATGCCAGCTCATGTAGTTTTGGAGGTTACTTCCACCGAACCTGGCGTTAAAGGTAATACAGCCACAAATGCTACCAAACCTGCAATTGTTGAAACTGGTGCTGAAATAAATGTTCCTCTTTTCATAAACGAAGGTGATAAGATTAGAATTGATACTGAAAAAGGCCAATATCAGGAACGAATGAAGGAATAGAACAAATTCCAAATTCAATCCCGATAATTATCGGGAAAAAATTCCAAAATTCTAAAAAAACTGTCGGGTACTGAAATAAGTTGACCGTTTTACGGAGTTTAAACCAACTTATTATTATGGCGAAAGTAGAAGATTTTAGCAATAAATCGTCCCAGCGTGTAAATCGTTATTTTAGCGAGAGCTTTAAGCGCAAAAAAGTAAGAGAGATTGAGAAGAACGTTTCTACCGTCCTGGAGGTCAGCAGGGAATATGAAGTTTCCACTACGGCAGTATACAAATGGCTCGATAAATACTCGCACAACCGCAAACGAGGCGTAAAACAAGTTGTAGAACTAATGAGCGATACCCGAAAAATA
>NZ_JSVU01000013.1 GCF_000952855.1 Aequorivita vladivostokensis
GGAGGAGCCACCCCCGCCCGAACTACTGCTGGAAGGAGAACTGACCATAGTAGATTGGGCAGTTGATATGGAATCTGAAAAAGACCGTGAAAAATTGTGCATCGTAAACGCCCCGGTGGAGGATGTGTACCAACTGGGCGGCTGCAGGTTCAGTGCCTCAAACTTCTTGGCCCAAGATTCAAAAAGTCCGAATGCAAGGGCATACCCCATGGTAGTTTCAAAATAGGACGGACTGTCGCGCAACAGCATTTTCAACTTGTTTTCCTCCGCAATCTTTATAAAGTTTTTGAACCCCTTCAACTCTGAAAGTGCTGCATTGCCCTTGGCATTTTTCTTTACCATATACACGCTCATAAACAGCAGAAATATAGTTACCGGAATTACGGCCAGCGCGGCAATAAGACCCCAGTTGGATATAAAGAGGAAAAACAAAATGGCTGCTATTAAAAGCGTTCCCACAATAGTTCGCGTCTGCATTTTCTTGGCCTCTTGGTCATAATAGATTTGGGCCCTGGCCTTGAGAAGCGCTTTGGCACTCGCCATTTTAGTGTAAAATGAATCCTTTAGACTACTTACCAACACTTCCTGTTTTGAGGAACTTGCTGAACGGCCAAAAAGCCCGTCGAAAATTTTCCGTTCATAATCGGGCGCGCCGTCGGGCAAGGGTTTAAGCTTGGTCAATTTGGTGTCGTCCTTCCCAAACCAGCCTTTTTTTGGTATTTGCTCCATCGTGATAATGCCGCGCGAACCCCAATATGGAATTAAGGCGATTAGGTCCTGGGTATCTTCGGTATCGTCAATCAGGAAACCTGCCATTGCGGGGTCCATCCCGCTGGGCGGAAAATAACTGGTCGTGGCCACAACCCTATCATCTTTGCCATATTTTTTCCAAACAAAATAGAAAACAACCAGCATGGAGCCAAGTATCAGCGTCCATCCATAATCTGTCCAAAAGGGCCACCAGGGTTTTATTTCCTTTATGGAATCTGGGGGAAGATTAAGCAAAACCGTGACATTCTGACCTGAATAGGATTTAAATCGTGGAAGACTCTCTACCCTAAAAACACCATCCTCATAAGCAATATCAAAATCGGGACTCACAAGGGTACCCCCTTTAAAACCTGCATAGATAAAAATATCATCCAACCCTACATCCGCATTTTCCGGCACCTGAATGTTGAAA
Organism: Aequorivita vladivostokensis; assembly: GCF_000952855.1. Classification (GTDB taxonomy): domain Bacteria; phylum Bacteroidota; class Bacteroidia; order Flavobacteriales; family Flavobacteriaceae; genus Aequorivita; species Aequorivita vladivostokensis. Next base: position 1,184 of record NZ_JSVU01000013.1, read on the forward strand.
TCTATTTCCTCAAAAACCGTATTCCATTCCTCTGATTTGATATTCCAGTAAAACCAAATCCGTAACTCTTCAAATAAAAACGCGTTGTAAACCCTATACTTTATTTCGTAATGCTGTGGGCCGATTATGGTTTTGTCCTTATCGCCAATTTTTATCTGAAGCTTATCGCTGAGTTTTTGGACAAAATCAAAATCGGCTTCAAAATTATGGTCCGGCACGTCAATCTTTCTAATCTTTATCTTGCGCTTTTCACGCGTGCCATCTTCGGTAAACAAATCATAATTGGTAATGATATTTCTGTAAATACCGTGTTTATGGGCCGTGAAAGTAAGATCATAGTTTTCAACCACATCAAAATAACCCTCTTCACTGATGTGAATATCAACCACGCACTTGTTCACGATAAAATCTTGTGCCGAAACTTTCAGAAAAAAAAGCATCCCGAAAAACAGCAAGAACAATCGATTACTTATTAAATGCGATATGACTATGACAATGTTCAATTATATCAGATTATTCCATTTATAAAACATATAAACTCATAAACTCATAAACTTTTAAACTTTTAAACTCATAAGCCCATAAACTCAATCAAAGCTAACCCTAACGTTCTCCCGGCTCGTTTCATCAACTTCAAAATAGTCAAAATGCTGATACCCGAACATTCCCGCAAACAGCACCCCTGGCAAACTCTCGCCATAGGTATTGTTCTCGCGCACGGTGCCGTTATAGTATCTGCGGCTGCGCTCCAAGTTTTCCTCTATTTCGTTCAGTTTCTGTTGAAGGTCCAGAAAATTGGTATTGGCCTTTAAATCTGGATAAGCTTCCCCCAATGCAAAAATACTGCGCAGGGTTTGTTGCAATTGGTTTTCGGCCTTTATCTGCGCATTTATATCGTCAGAAGGTACCGCTATTGCAGCATTACGCGCCTGGATTACACGCTCCAAGGTTGTCTTTTCGTGGGCGGCATAGCCCTTCACGGTTTCCACAAGGTTTGGGATTAAATCGTAACGGCGTTTTAGGGCAACATCTATATTGCTCCAAGCATCTTTCACCATATTCCTGTTTTTCACAAACCGGTTATACACAATAACCAGCAGCAGCCCCACGACCACAAGAATGCCTATCAAAAGAAAAATCACACTCATAACTTTGGTTGTTTGTTAAAAATTAATAACTAAGATACTGTAAAGTTAATTGTTATTCGTTAATTGTTGTCGGTTATTCGTTAGGCGTTAAGGGTCAAGGGTTAGGTGTTAAGTGTTAAGCGTTAGGTGTTAATCGTCAATCGTAAATCGTAAATCGACAATCGTAAATCTTGAATCTTGAATCCCAAACCGTGAATCCCAAAAACCTCCTACCCAAAGACGGCATAGCAAACTACTTCGGAAAAATTTTCCCTGAAGAAGAAGCTGACCGATATTTCGATATACTTCTGAATACAATCGCGTGGCAAAACGACGAAACCATCATCTTCGGAAAAAGGATAGTTACCAAACGCAAAGTAGCCTGGTACGGCCAACGTGAATTTGAGTACACCTATTCAAAAGTCACCAAAAAAGCAAAGCTGTGGACGCCCGAACTGCTCCAACTCAAAAAAGAAATAGAGACCATAAGCGGCGAAACCTTTAACAGTTGCCTGCTGAACCTCTACCATTCCGGCGCAGAGGGCATGGGCTGGCACAGCGATGCCGAAAAAGACCTAAAAAAGAACGGCGCCATAGCCTCTGTAAGTCTTGGGGCGGAGCGCAAATTTGCCCTAAAGCACAAACAGACCAAGGAAACCGTTTCCCTAAACCTGGAGCACGGCAGCCTGCTGCTTATGAAAGGTACCACACAAACCCACTGGCTGCACCGCTTGCCGCCAACAAAGAAAATACACGATCCACGCATAAATTTGACTTTTAGGACGATAGTTTAATGTCTATCTATGCCTCTGGGATTTCTATATAGATTCGTATCTTTAGAGAAATAAATTTTATGAAATTTCTTTTATTAATCGGTATTCTGATAATTTCTTACTCCTGCAAACAAGAGGAAAAACAACTCACAGCCCAGCAAATAATTGATAAAACCATCGAAAATGCCGGGGGTGCAAAATATGAAGCCGCAACCATCCAGTTTACTTTTCGCGATGTAAAATATAGCAGTCAAAGGGAAAATGGTAATTATCAACTCACAAGAACCAGTACCGATTCCCTGGGAGAAACACGCGACATCCTCACCAATTTAGGCTTCGAGCGTTATGCCAATAGCACCAAACTGATCTTGCCCGATTCCACGGCTACCAAATATGCCAATTCCGTAAACTCCGTCCATTATTTTGTGCAGCTGCCCTTCGGCCTAAACGACCCCGCTGTCAATAAGGAACTCGTGGGAGAAGCCGAAATAGACGGCAAGCGGTATTATGAAGTAAAAGTAACCTTCGCAAAAGAAGGCGGCGGCACAGACCACGAAGATGAATATATGTACTGGATAGCAAAGGAAGGTTTTACGGTAGATTACCTCGCCTATAAATTCTATACCGGCAAAGGCGGCATTCGTTTTAGGAAAGCCTACAACCCAAGAATGGTCAAAGGCATCCGCTTCGTGGATTACGAAAATTACAAACTCGAACCCTGGGAAGCTGTAGATCTACAAAATGTTGACGAGCTCTTCAAAACAGGAAAACTGGAGTTGCTCTCAAAAATTGAAACGGAGGCAATCTCGGTAAGCTTCCTAAAATAAAATTGACAAAACTTTCTTTAAATAGTCACCATTAGAAAAAACCACAAAGAACTCAAAGAAGGCACAAAGTACACAGAGTTATCTTTGTGAACTCTGTGAAAACCTTTGTGAACTCTGTGGTTAAAAAAGCTAACTCGAAAATATTAGTAGCTTCCGGTATTCCCAAAAAAGATTGCATTCGCCAAAAACAATTTCCCGTTCTGCCAAAAGGAGCGAAAGGAAACATCGTCAACCATATAAACCACGCTGCCCCTGCCCTTTTTCATCTCCGCAAACACGATGGAATTTTTTAAGGCAGCCTTTGCCGCTTCCCCCGAAAAACCCGAAACGCTTTCAGGTTCGGTAATATACCCCACGTTATAGCCATCCTTTAAAAATTCGAAGGAATCGTTACCCAGTTTCAAAGTATAATAGGTATCTCCATACCCAAATGCCAACGGATGGGTATTGTCCAATTGCACCTTATAAATGCTTCCGGTAATCATATCCTTGGTACTTTCCAGTTCGCGGTGGGCGTATGGAACAAGATTACCCTCGGAAAGGGAATCCTTTTTCTTTTCAGCTTCGGAAATGTTCTTTTTTAAATCAAAGCCATCCTTCCCTTCAAAAACACCAACGGCATTACCAATGGCGACTATTCTCCCGCCCTTTCCAATCCAAGCTTCCAAATTCTCAAAAATATCATCCTTCAAAATAGATTTGTAATTGCCGTCGGGCAGCACCAACACATCATAATCGCTCCATTCAATACTTCCTATATCGTCCGTATTTATGGAAGTGATTGGGTACTTCAACTGGGTCTCGAAAAAGTGCCAAAGCGCACCGTAACTCAATGAAGAAGTACCTTCTCCCTGAAGAACAGCTATTTTTTTGTTTTTAATCAAATGCACGTACTGCGACCCAAAGTCGGTCAGGTTATCCGCAAAACTTGTGGGCGAAGCGTATAACTGCCGTCCCATTTCATTTGCAATTTCAATAAGCGTTGTGTCAAAATCTGCCTTGGTCTTATTGTCGCTTCGCGTAATAATCAAACTACCGCGACCGAAACTTTTGCCGCCAAAGCCCAATTCATTTTCAGAAAAACGCACTTTTATCCCTACTTTCAACAAGGCCGAAAGAAACTCGGCATCCTCCATACTGTTCCATTTCGTAATATAGCCCGCCGCCGAAGGGGAAGCCATATTCACAACGGTTTTATTGGGGTTGGCAGCATTGGCGGCAACCAACGTTGGACTCGCGACTGCCTCCAAACCATAGGCATACGGCAGGCTCCACGCGGTAATATCATAGGTAAGTGGGGTGGAGAGTGCGGCATTAGGCTCAAAAAGCACCTGAACCATTTTTCCTTTCGGCTGGTTGGTACTTACCACCAGCGCGCCGTTGGCATCCAGCGTTCCCTTTTTGTTATCGGAATAATTAAAGCCGCTAACTTTTCCGCCAGTGGCATAACCGTACTTTATTTCGTGCTTGTCCAAAAGCTCGGCAAGCGCTTGGAGATTGTCGGGATTGCCTTTTAACACAAAACTTTTATACTTCAAATTATCGTTTTGAAAGAATTTCTTGAATTCGGAATTGAGGGAAGCCGCTTGTTGCGAAGCCACTTCAATAGTAGAAAGTCCTGTAGTTGTATGGTGCGCCACGCGATCTACAAGGGTTAGTTCAATTTCTTCGTCATTTATAATTCCCAAACCTGCCATACCGTGGCCCGCCTGCTCGTAAGTCATCCCAATAGCGCCCATAAAAAGCGGGTAGGTATCGCCATAGCTGGGATAAAGCAAATCGAAACTCTCGCGGGTAAAGAAAAGCCAACCGTTTTCGTCAAAATATTTGGCATTGTTTTTTCCTATCCGCGTCTGAAATTCGCGCTGAAACGGCGTAATGATATCGTGATAAGGTTCCGCTCCGGGTGCAAAATAATAGGGGTTGTTGATAAATTGCTCGTGAAAATCTACGTGTATCTGCGGCATCCACTGATTGTAAATTTTTAGGCGCTGTTGGGTTTCAATTTGGCTCGCCCACATCCAGTCGCGGTTAAGATCGAACAAATAATGGTTGGGCCGTCCGCCGGGCCAAGGCTCGTGATGCTCTACGGCATCGCGGGATGGATTGTAAGGCGAAGCTTTCACTTGGTTATACCAATTTACGTACCGATCGCGCCCATCGGGATTTACATTCGGGTCCATTATAATGACCATATTCTTCAACCAATCGGTATGTTCGGTAATAAGTTTATAAACCGTGTTCATAGCCGCCTCGCTGCTGCTGGCCTCGTTGCCGTGTACGTTGTAACTAAGCCAAACGATGGCTTTTTCGGGAGTTGCACTCCCAGAAAGTATGCCTATATTTTTTAAATTATCCGTACGTATCTTTTCAAGGTTCGCAAGATTTTCTGCGGAAGAAATCACGGCATAGGTAAGCCGTCTGCGTTCGTTGGTCTTGCCGTAGTCTGCATATTTCACCATTTCGCTATTTGCCGCTACGTGCTCAAAATAGGCAACAACATCAGCGTGGCGGGAAAATTGGGTGCCTATTTCATACCCCAAAAACTCCGAAGGGGATTTCAATTGGGCGAAAACCAGACAAGGCAGGAAATACAGAAAGAAAGCGAAAGTTCGAGTCATTTTGTGCATATTAAATAAGGGCCAAATATAGCCAAATTCCAATTGCCACTTTTGGTATTTGGTGCTTCAAATTTGGAATTTCAAAATCATATTAACGTATCTTTAAACCCGCGACCCACTTAAAACGGTTATTTTTGTTACACTTTTTCCAAAGAACCTATGCCAACCCATTCCATTCCGTATAAAAACACAGGGTATTTTTCAAAATTGATATGCGATTATCTCGCTGAAGATGAAAACTTAAAACCCTTCTTCAATCGTTTTCCAAACTTGGAAAATTTCAAGCATCAACTTACGGAGAAACAGAAAAATTTCACAGACGACAAACGGCATTTGCTGGCCAAGCGGATTATGTACCAATACGGCGATAATTCCATTTCGCAATCCACGCTCAGCAATATCGACTTGCTGAAAGAGCATACTACCTTTACAATCACAACGGGGCGCCAACTCAATCTTTTTACGGGGCCGCTTTATTTTCTTTATAAGATATTTTCAACCATCAACCTTGCTGAAAAGTTAAACAAAACCTACCCTACCAACCATTTTGTACCCGTATATTGGATGGCGACGGAAGACCACGATTTTGAGGAAATAAATTATTTTAACCTCTTCGGAAAAAAAGTAAAGTGGGATAGAAAAGCCTCGGGTGCGGTGGGCGAACTTTCTACGGAAGGATTAAAGGAAGTGAAGCAGCTACTGAAAAAGGAACTCGGCGAAAGCGAAAATGCCAAACAACTGATTTCCTATTTTAAGGATGCCTACACAAAACACGACAACCTCGCCGATGCCACGCGTTTTCTGGCCAACACGCTGTTCTATCATCACGGGCTTGTGATTGTGGACGGCAATGACGCAGAGCTAAAAAAATGTTTTATTCCCTATGCCGAAAAGGAACTTACGGAAAACCTCAGCTTTAAAAAAGTTTCGGAAACCACTGAAAAATTGACCGCTTTGGGCTTTTTCGAACAAGTGCATCCGCGGGAAATAAATCTTTTTTATTTGAAGGAAAACCTTCGGGAACGCATTATTGAAAAGGAAGGAAAGTTTTATGTAAATGAAACTGAACTTTCTTTTTCAAAAGAAGAAATTTTAAAGGAACTGCATGAAAACCCCGAACGCTTTTCGCCCAATGCTTTGCTTCGTCCGTTGTATCAAGAAGTAATATTGCCCAACCTATGTTACATTGGCGGTGGTGGCGAGCTGGCATATTGGTTTCAGCTGAAGGATTATTTCAATAAAGTGGAAGTGCCCTTCCCTATTCTGTTGCTTCGCAATTCGGTGCTTTTGGTTCCGAAAATACTTTCGAAAAAACTGAAAAAATTAAATGTTTCTATTGAAGATTTATTCTTGTCCCAGCACGAATTGATCACGAAGCACACCAAGCAAATTTCAAAAATAGATATCGACTTTTCAAAGCAGAAAGAATTCCTAAAACAGCAATTCAAGGATTTATACGAATTGGCAAAACAGACCGACGCATCGTTTTTGGGAGCCGTGGGCGCCCAGGAAAAGAAACAGCTGAACGGCTTGGACAATCTCGAAAAGCGCTTATTGAAAGCACAAAAAAGAAACCTTTCCGAAGAACTTGAACGGTTAAAAGATATTCAAAATCAACTATTCCCAAACCAAAGTTTGCAGGAACGTCAGCTTAATTTTTCGGAATTCCATTTGGAATATGGCGAGGAATTGCTGGATTTGTTGAAAGAAAATTTGGAGCCGTTGGATTTCAGCTTTACTGTTTTGGAGTTATAACCTCCAAATCAAATAAAAATACAAAAATAGAATTCCTTAACTTTGAAAAAAGTTCGTGTGATGGATATTAAAACTTCAAAAATAGAATTGGTGAAATTGATACTGAATATCGAAAGCGATACATTCATCGAAAAAGTGACCGAGTTTATAAAAAATGAAAAGGCTGATTTTTGGAATGAGTTGAGTGCCCATGAGCAAGCTGAGATTAAGAAAGGTATTGAGCAGTTAAACCAAGGCAAAAGAAAATCTTTTAAAGAGGTCCTCACAAAGATTTCATAATGGAAGTTTTTCTTTCCGAACTGGCCGCAACACAATTGGAGGAGCTATCCAAATATTTGTTGGCTAAATGGGGTTATAAAGTCAAAAATGATTTTTTGGCAAAACTTACCAAAAAGATTTCACAAATTGAATTGCAGTCCGAAAGTTACCCAAAATCAAACGAACTTGGTGGGATTTACAAGTGTGTGGTAACAAAACAAAATACATTTTATTACCGAATAAATTTCCAAACTGAAGAAATTGAAATTATTACCTTCTTCGATACCAGACAAGACCCTGAACGGCTTAAAAAGCAAATAGAATAATCGTGCCTTCGAAGTAAAAAAACCCTGTTGAAAACCCTTAAAAAAATTCTTCACAACCCTTTAACCAACTTATATATTTAAAGTATTTTTGCCTATGCAAAACAACGTCCTCATTTTAGATTTTGGTTCGCAGTACACCCAACTTATCGCCAGACGCGTGCGGGAACTGAACATTTACTGCGAAATTCACCCTTACCATCATATTCCGGAAAGCCTTGACCCGTTTAAGGCCGTAATCCTTTCGGGCAGTCCGTTTTCCGTTCGCGCGGAAGATGCGCCCCACCCAGACCTTTCAAAGATTCGCGGCCACAAACCCCTTTTGGCGGTCTGTTATGGCGCACAGTATTTGGCACATTTCAACGGCGGAAGTGTAGAACCATCAAACATACGCGAGTACGGAAGGGCGAAACTATCCATGATAAAATCGGGCGAGGCATTTTTTAAGGATATTCCCGAAAATACAAACGTCTGGATGAGCCATAGCGACACCATTGCACAACTTCCCGAAAACGGAGTGCGTTTGGCGAGCACGGTTGATGTTTTGAACGCTGCCTATAGAATTGAAGGCGAGGAAACGTATGCCATACAATTTCATCCGGAAGTATATCACACCACCCACGGCAAGCAATTGCTTGAAAATTTCCTTGTAAATATTGCCGAAGTGCCACAAACTTGGACGCCCGCAGCATTTGTGGAAACAACTGTTGAAACTTTAAAAGAGCAGATTGGCGACGGAAAGGTAGTACTTGGTTTAAGTGGCGGCGTAGATTCTACGGTTGCGGCAATTCTTTTGAACAAAGCCATCGGCAAAAACCTATTCTGTATTTTCGTAAATAACGGTTTGCTCCGTAAAAACGAATTTGAAAACGTGCTGCACCAATATAAGGATATGGGGTTGAACGTAAAAGGTGTGGATGCTTCGGAACGTTTTTTGGAAGCATTGAAAAACGAGAGCGACCCAGAACGAAAACGAAAAGCCATAGGCAACGCCTTTATCGAAGTTTTTGATGACGAGGCACATCAGTTGACTGGTGTGGATTGGTTGGCGCAAGGAACAATTTATCCCGATGTTATTGAAAGCGTTTCGGTAAATGGCCCTTCGGTTACCATAAAAAGCCATCACAACGTAGGTGGTTTGCCAGATTTTATGAAGCTGAAAGTAGTAGAACCTTTGCGCATGCTTTTTAAGGATGAAGTGAGACGCGTTGGAAAGGAAATGGGCATAGACCTCGAATTGTTGGGCAGGCACCCTTTCCCGGGACCAGGTTTGGCAATTCGGATTTTGGGCGATATTACGGCCGAAAAAGTTCGTATATTACAAGAGGTTGACGCAATCTTTATCAACGGCTTGAAAAAGTGGGAACTTTACGATAAAGTGTGGCAGGCGGGCGCAATTTTACTTCCTGTGAATAGCGTTGGCGTAATGGGCGACGAGCGTACTTACGAAAAAGTAGTTGCTTTACGCGCCGTTGAATCCACAGATGGAATGACCGCAGATTGGGTAAATCTTCCCTATGAATTTTTACAGGAAGTGAGCAACCATATAATAAACCGCGTGAAAGGCGTTAATAGAGTAGTCTATGACATCAGCTCAAAACCGCCCGCGACCATTGAGTGGGAATAACAATATGAAATCGAGACTATGTTTGGCAAATCTAAAAAATTGATTATCTCTATGTTGAAGTGTTTAATATACGTTTCGGTGACCTTCCTATTTATGGTTAGCTGTGGCTCGGCTGCGCAACAACAGTACAAAAGCCACTCGGTACAAAAAGGCGAAACCGTTTACAGCATTGCGAAAAAGTATAATATTTCAGAAGAAACCATTTACAATCTTAACCCAGACTCCAGAAATGAGTTGAAGGTAAATAGCGTATTGATTATCCCCTCCAACGAGGCAATCAGCTCTGGAACTAATAAAAACAACTACCGCGATCACAGGGTTAAAAAGAAGGAAACCCTCTTCGGAATTGCGCAGCTTTACAACGTAAGCGTTGACGATATCAAGAAGCTAAATAAGGAATTGTACTCCCGCGGTCTGCGAAAAGGCGAGCGATTGTTGATTCCTGCGGCCTCCAAAAAAGATGAAAATACAACCGTTGGAAATGCCCTGCCCGGCACCCAGAAATATACCGTAAAAGCAAAGGAAACAAAATTTGGGATTGCCCGAAAATTCGGCATTTCAATTGCGGAACTGGAAGATTTGAACCCCGATTTGGGCGAAGGCCTTAAAGTGGGAACAACCTTGATCGTTCCAGACAAAACTGTAATAGAAAATGCTGAAATAGACGAAGAAAATTTTCAGTATTACGAAGTGAAACCCAAGGAAGGTTTTTACAGGTTAAAAGCAAAATTCGGTCTTTCGGAAGAAGAAATCATTGCGCTTAATCCATATGCAAAAGATGGGCTGAAAGAAGGAATGATCCTAAAATTGCCGAAGGATGAAGACGGCATTTCAAAAGAGGATATTTCGGTAATCGATCTGGAAAAAAGAATTGACAACAAAAAAATGAAAACGGTAGCATTGATGCTCCCTTTTCGATTAATGCGAAGTGCCAGTGACACCACGGGCAACGACCAAGATTTACTGAAACGCGACCCTACCCTTCGCGTAGCTTTGGACTTTTACAGCGGCGCTTTGATGGCTGCGGAATTCGCAAAGGACCACGGCATTTCCGTGACCCTGAATGTCTATGACACCGAAAAGAGCGATAGCAAGGTGGCCTCCATCATTTCAAGAAACGAGTTCAAAAACGTGGACGCAGTGATTGGCCCGTTGCTTCAAAAAAATGTGGAGAAAGCTTCGGATATGCTGAAAGGTGATAAAATCCCGGTCTTTTCACCCTTGAGCAACAGGGAAATGGCTATGAACGACAATCTTTTCCAAACCCTTCCCACCGATGCCGTGCTACAGAAAACGATAATCCGTTACATAAAAGAGCATAGTGCCGGAAAGAATGTCATCATTATTTCCGACTCCAAAAGAGCCACTCAAAGGGAGATGATTCAAACCGCAATTCCATCAGCCAAAACCGTATCGCCCCGTGGCGGCGGATATATTCAGGCCAGCGATATAACTGCGGTAGCCTCACAGGGAATGGAAAACTGGGTAATCCTTGAATCCCAAAATCCGGTGTTGGTAAGCAGTGCCGTAAACGTGCTTTCCGCCATGCCGAATAATTACAAAATTCGCCTATTCACTTTGCAAAAAAACGACGCTTATGAATGGCACGAGGTTTCCAGTATGCGCCTGGCAAAACTGAACTTCACTTTCCCTTCGGTGAACAAAAACATTGATGAAGAAGACCGCAATCCGTTCTTGATAAGTTACAAAAACAAGTACGGTGTGCTTCCGAACCGCTACGCAATCCGGGGCTTTGACGTAACCTATGATGTCTTGCTGCGATTGGCTGCCGAAAAAGATATTTACGATGCCATTATGCCCGAAAGCGAAACGGTATATATTGAGAACAAATTTCGATATGAAAAATCGAAAACGGAAGGCTACTGCAACGAAGCAGCCTATATTTTAAAATATAACGACGACCTTAAATTTGAAGTAGTAGAATGAGCACCGCCAAAGTAACCTATCTCGGAAACCTCCGTACCGAAAATAAACATTTAAAATCGGGCAGTACATTTATAACCGATGCTCCCACGGACAACAACGGAAAGGGCGAAGCCTTTTCTCCCACCGATACTGTGGCCACGGGACTTGCCAACTGCATGATTACGGTTATGGGCATAAAGGCCCGCGATATGCAGGTAAATATGGACGGCACCACTGCGCTGGTAACCAAAACGATGGCTGCGGATCCACGCCGTATTTCAAAAATTGAAGTGGTCCTAAATTTTCCATCGGGCATAGATGAAAAAGCGCGAAAAATATTGGAAAATACCGGCAGGACCTGCCCCGTGCTCTATAGCCTCCATCCCGATATTGAAAAGGTGATTACCTTTAATTGGTAGGCTTCTCCAAACCCCTTTCAAAAAAAACTTTAAACAGGTATTGTTTTTGATGTTCTTTAAATATGAAACTACTTTTCATTTTTATATTTTCCTTGGTTCTTTTCCCGCAAAATAATCCGGAAAAGATGCTGTGGAATGAAAACCAGAAACTCACGTGGAAAGATTTCCGCGGAAAACCCGTGCCGAGCGCCAGTTTTGTGGCAAGCACCAATACAGGTATCAGTTTTCAATATTCCTATTCCATCAAAAACGGAGCAGTAAACGTGGAATATTCCGTTGAAAGTTTTTTTAATCCCGAAGGTTCGTGGTACATTCCAGAAAGGGTGAACGCCCATATTTTAAGGCATGAACAGGCCCATTTTGATATTTCGGAACTACACGCCCGCATGCTTCGGAAAAATCTTCACGGAAAAAAGTTCACAAAAAGAATAAAATCTGAAATAGAGGGTATCTACAAACAGGTAGAACAGAAAAGACGCGCCATGCAAACCAGATTTGACGCCGAAACAGACCATTCCCGGAACGAGGAAAAAGAAGCTTTCTGGCAGCAATACATCGCCAAACAACTCGCCGATTATGAATCTTGGAAATAACCCAGACCCAAACCATTTAGTGGAATTGGCAAATTATAAAATGCCTTTCGGAAAATACGAAGGCTATTATTTGGCGAACATTCCTGAATATTACTTTGTGTGGTTCAAACAAAAAGGCTTTCCCGAGGGAAAATTGGGCCGGATGATGGCCGAAATGTATGAACTGAAATTGAACGGGCTGGAAGGATTGGTGCAGAAGCTTATTAAAAAGTAACGGTTGGCAGTGCTTCGGCTCCGCTCTGCAACCGGTCAACTTTGACAAAGTTTGAAACTTTGTCAAAGTTTTATGGATTTCCCTCTTGGAATTTGGAATTTGATTTTTGGAATTTTCCACTTCCTTTCCACAATAAAAAATGTACCTTTGCATCCCGTATAGTTATTTCAGCACAGGCACTCATGAGCACTACAAAATACATCTTCGTTACGGGCGGGGTTTCATCATCTTTAGGAAAAGGAATTATAGCGGCATCGTTGGCTAAACTCTTGCAGGCCAGAGGCTACCGCGTTACCATCCAAAAATTGGATCCCTATATAAATGTAGATCCCGGAACGCTGAATCCATACGAACACGGCGAGTGCTACGTAACCGATGACGGCGCTGAAACCGATCTTGATCTGGGCCACTACGAGCGTTTTCTAAACGTAAATACTTCACAGGCAAACAACGTTACCACCGGCAGAATTTACCAAAGTGTAATTGAAAAGGAACGCCGGGGTGAATTCTTGGGAAAAACCGTGCAGGTTATTCCGCACATTACCAACGAAATCAAGGAACGCGTACAATTGCTCGGAAATACGGGCGATTACGATATAATCATTACCGAAATCGGCGGCACCGTGGGCGATATTGAATCATTGCCCTACATAGAGGCCGTGCGCCAAATGAAGTGGGAAATGGGCGACGACAACGCTTTGGTCATCCACTTAACGCTCGTGCCCTACCTTTCGGCAGCGGGCGAACTGAAAACCAAACCCACCCAACACTCCGTAAAAACCCTGATGGAAAGCGGAATCCGCGCAGATATTTTGGTTTGTAGAACGGAGCACGAACTCTCCAATGATTTAAGAAGAAAACTCGCGCTTTTCTGTAATGTGAAAGAGGAAGCAGTTATCCAATCCATCGACGCTTCCACCATTTACGACGTGCCGAATATGATGCTGGAGGAAGGACTTGACACGGTAACACTTCAGAAATTAAATTTAAAGAATTCCAAAAAACCAGATTTAAAGCAGTGGAATAAATTTCTGCAAAGGCACAAAAACCCAAAAGGAGAGGTTCATATAGGCTTGATTGGAAAATATGTGGAATTGCAGGATAGCTACAAGTCAATTCTTGAATCCTTCATCCATGCTGGCGCGGAAAACGAGGTGAAGGTAAAAGTAGAATACATACACTCTGAACACATAAACGCCAAAACCATCGGGAAGAAACTTTCAAAACTCGATGGCATTTTAGTGGCTCCCGGATTTGGCGAGCGCGGTATTGAAGGAAAAGTTGCCGCCGTAAAATACGCCCGCGAAAACAACCTGCCATTTTTGGGAATCTGTTTGGGAATGCAAATGGCCGTTATTGAATTTGCTCGAAACGTTTTAAAGTTGAAAGATGCCAACAGCACCGAAATGGATTCGCAGACAAAAAATCCGGTAATAAGCATCATGGAAGACCAAAAAAACATTACCGATATGGGCGGCACCATGCGTTTGGGCTCTTGGAAGTGCGACTTGAAAAAAGGAAGTATCGTAAGCAAGGTTTACAAAACGAAAACAATTGAAGAGCGCCACCGGCATAGGTATGAATATAACAACAAATACCGGGACCAGTTTGAAGCTGCGGGCCTTGTGGCAACCGGAATAAACCCAAACACCGGTTTGGTGGAGATTGTGGAAATTCCCGAGCATCCATGGTTTGTGGGCGTGCAGTATCATCCCGAATACAAGAGTACGGTTGCCAATCCGCATCCACTGTTTGTGGCTTTCGTAAAGGCCGTGCACGAACATTCCCTAAAAAAGAAATAAGACAATTTGGCGCAATAAAAGAAAAGGCGGGATTATTGCCCTGCCAGATAAAATTAATGATAATATGCTTTTGATTAATTTCAAAAGAAGAAATAAAAGATGGAACAAAAGAAATTCGACTTTAACTCACTTATTGGTTTTTTATTAATCGGCGGTATCCTAATCTGGATGTTGTACCTCAACAAACCTACCGAGGAAGAAATCCAGGCGGAAAAAGCCAAGACCGAAGCCGCTGCAAAACAAGAGGCAGAAGCTGCCAAACCCACAGATGAAGTTACACTTGCGCAGGCAACTTCAGATACAATGAGTGCTGTGAAACAGGGTGATTCCCTCGCTTTTGAACAGTTAAAGAACAAGCTCGGTTCTTTTGCGTATTCTGAAACGCTTCCTTCGGCAACCGATGCCACAACGGTTTTGGAGAACGATGTGCTTTATTTGGAAATAAGCAATAAAGGCGGATACATTACGGAAGCGCTTTTGAAAAATTTCACCAAATATGACTCCGTTCCAGTGTATTTGATAAAGGATGGAACCGCTTCCTTAAATCTTCAGTTTACGTCAGAAAATCGAACGCTAAACTCACAAGACCTTTATTTTGAACCTACCTTGAGCAAAAATGGCGAAGACCAAGTGCTCTCCATGAAGCTCAAAACCTCAGAAAACGGGTTTATTGAATACCGTTATACCCTGCATCCGGGTGAATATATGATGGATTTCAGCATCAACAGCCAGGGCTTGGACGGCATTATCAATACTTCGCAGCCGATGTATCTGGACTGGCAGTTAAAGGGCTATCGTCACGCCAAGAGTATTTCATACGAAAATCGTTATTCGCGTTTAACCTATGAATACGATGACGAAAAACACTCAAAACTTTCCCCTTCGGGCGAAGATGATGAACTGGAGAAGGACGTAACCTGGATGAATTTCCGTCAGCATTTCTTCAGCTCCATGCTACTTACCGATACTCCTTTCAAGGAAGTGAAATTGACTTCCGTTGATTTGGTGAAAGACGAAGAGGTAGATACTACCTTCACCAAACAATACGGAGCAAAGATGCTTTTGGAACCAAAAAATGGGGCGTTGTCGTATAATATGAATATGTACTACGGCCCATCCGATTATCAAATTTTCAAAAAATACGGCCGCAATCTGGACGAAGCCATGCCGCTGGGCTGGGGTATTTTTGGGGTGATAAACAAATACATTATCATTCCGTTATTCGGCTTTTTAACCGATTTTCTGCCCGCGGGAATAGCCATCATCGTTTTGACGATTCTTATAAAACTTATGCTTTCGCCAGTGCAGTACAAACAGTATTTGGCACAGGCGAAGATGAAAGTGCTGAAACCCGAACTCGACGAGATAAAGGAAAAGTATAAAGGTAACAGCTTAAAAATCCAACAGGAAACCATGAAGCTGCAAAACTCCGCCGGCGCCAGCCCGCTGAAGGGTTGTTTGCCAGCTTTGTTGCAAATTCCGGTGTTTTATGCGCTGTTTACGTTTTTCCCCTCGGCTTTTGATTTGCGGCAGAAAAGTTTCCTTTGGGCAGATGACCTTTCCAGCTATGATACCATTGCAGAATTGCCGTTCCACATTCCATTTTATGGAGACCACGTGAGTCTCTTCCCTATTTTGGCCTCTATCGCCATCTTTGTTTATATGATGATGACCATGGGCGCAAACATGCAGCAACAGCAGCAGCCGGGAATGCCGAACATGAAATTCCTTATGTACCTTTCTCCATTGTTTATGTTGGTATTCTTCAACAACTATGCGAGTGGGCTTTCGCTGTATTACTTCGTTTCAAACTTGATTACCATTGGCATTATGCTCGTAATCAAAAACTTCATTATTGATGAAGACAAAGTACACGCAAAAATTCAGGTGAAAAAGGCCACGCCAAAGAAACAAAACAAGTTTCAGCGCAAAATGGCCGAGATGATGGAACAGGCCGAGCAACAGAAAAAAGCCGGAAAACGTTAGATTTTTCTTTAGATTTAAAATGTTTGAAAATAGATTTTAGATTTAAGCGTTTGCTTTTTAAGTAAATGAACAATGAAAAAAATTGCTTTAACTTTCTTCTTCGGAATTGTACTCTGCTCCCAAGTTTCCTTTTCACAAAGCGAAATAAACCAAATGGACGCACAGGGAAAACGCCACGGCCTTTGGAAAAAAACCTTTGAAGGCACCGATCAGCTTCGCTATGAGGGAACTTTTGAACACGGAAAGGAAGTGGGCGAATTCAAGTTTTATTGTGAAGATTGCAAAAGCCAGCCGATGGTCATTAAAAACTTCACGGGGAAAGACGATATCGTCGAGGTAAAATATTTCACCGTAAAGGGAAAACTAGTAAGTGAAGGAAAAATGCAGGGCAAGGACCGCATTGGCGAATGGGTCTATTACCACGAAAAGTCCAACAATGTTATGACGCGCGAGCAGTATAATGACGGAAAATTGGACGGTAAAGTAATTACTTATTATCCCAACGGAAAAATTACCCAAGAAACCACATATAAAAACGGGATAAAGGAAGGTGAGGACAATTATTATTCTCCTGACGGAATTCTATTGAAAAAGTTACTATACACAAACGACCAACTTCAGGGCACCGCCACATATTATGATGCTTATGGCAATGTAATAATTGAAGGTTTTTATAAAGAAGGAAAAAAGCACGGACTCTGGAAATACTACAAGGATGGGAAAGTGATTTTGGAGGAAACCTATCCAAAAGCTGATAAATAATTTTTTTTAATCCCAAATTCCAAAGCAGCACCTTCAGATTTATTTGAGTTTTGCCGTTTTATGATTTCGTTATAATTAGGAGTTTGGAATTTGGTGCTTTCAAGCCGTATCTTTGCACACATTTAAATAATCATGAAAAAACGAGTAGTTGTCGGTCTTAGCGGAGGCGTTGACTCCAGCGTTGCAGCCTATCTTTTAAAAGAGCAGGGCTACGACGTTATTGGGCTATTTATGAAGAATTGGCACGACGACTCCGTAACTATTTCCGATGAATGCCCGTGGCTTGAGGACAGCAACGACGCAATGCTCGTGGCAGAAAAACTGGGCATTCCCTTTCAAACGGTCGATTTAAGCGAGGAATACAAAGAACGCATCGTTGACTATATGTTCCGCGAATATCAAATGGGCCGCACCCCAAACCCAGATGTACTGTGCAATCGCGAAATAAAGTTTGACGTTTTTATGAAAATCGCCCTCGGGCTGGGAGCAGATTTTGTGGCAACGGGGCATTATTGCCGTAAAGGCACCATTGAAAAAAATGGAAAAAAAATATATCAATTGCTCGCCGGAAAAGATCCAAACAAAGACCAATCGTATTTTCTATGCCAACTTTCGCAGGAGCAACTTTCCAAAATCCTCTTTCCAATTGGGGAATTGTTGAAACCGGAGGTTCGAAAGATTGCTTCGGAACAAAATTTAATAACCGCCGAAAAACGCGATTCGCAAGGATTGTGCTTTATTGGGAAGGTAAGGCTGCCCGAATTTCTTCAACAGCAACTGGCCCCGAAAGATGGAGCCATTGTGGAAATTCCTTCAGATTTTGCAAATTACGGGGAAACGATTCCGGATTTCAATTCAAAAGAAGAAGAATTGCAATACCTCTCAACAAAACATACCTACGCCATAACGGACGGCAAACAGGTGGGCGTTCACCCCGGCGCGCATTATTTTACAAACGGGCAACGCAAAGGATTGGCCGTGGGAGGCACCAAGGAACCGCTATTTGTGATCGCCACAGACGTGGAAAAAAATGTAATTTACACGGGACAGGGCAAAGACCACCCGGGTTTGTACCGTCGTGGACTTTATGTGAAGAAGGAAGAAATCCATTGGATACGTGAAGATTTAGAAATATCGGAAGATGAAACTTTGGAAGTCATGGCTCGCATCCGCTATCGCCAGCCTTTAGAAAAAGCAACACTGTACCGAACAGTTTCTGGACTTTATGTTATATTTGACAACCCACAATCCGCCATTACCGAAGGGCAATTTGTAGCTTGGTATGACGGTCCCGAATTATTGGGAAGCGGTGTAATCTCTTAAAAAATCATTATGATGAAAAAATTATCCCTATTATTTGTTGTACTTATTTCAACATTTGGCTTAGCCCAAACCGAGGATGCCCTGGTATTTCTTGAAGCAAAGGATCCCGCTGTGGTTGCCGCAGCGCTGGCAAACCCCATAACTATATTGAGTCAAGCTGCGCTTGATCGCAAAAACACACAAGGAACACCGATTGACGATCGCGACGTTCCATTAAACGAGATCCAAAAAGCACAGATTGAAGCCGCACAAGGTATTACGGTGCTTGCCAAATCAAAATGGCTCAACGCTGTATATGTTCGAGGTGCTGAAAATAATATTAACAATCTTCTAAACCTTCCTTTCGTTGAGGATATAGAATTCGCAGATAAAAATCTTAATAACCCGGCTGCAGGCAGGCAGTTTACTCCAGACAAATTTGAAATTGAAAATCAAGCGAGACCTGTTTATAATTACGGGAGTGCGACAAACCAAACCCAAATGTTGAATGTAGATTATCTTCACGAAAATGATTACACTGGGCAGGATATAATTGTTGCTTTTATGGATAATGGCTATCCGGGCGTTTTAACAAATCCTGCATATACAACACTTAGAAATGAAGGTAGATTGTTGGGCTATTATGACTTCGCCGCTCGAGTTGAAAATTCAAACGGAAATGGAAGCCACGGTGCCGTTACTTTCAGCGATGCGGCAGGATTTTTAAACGGACAGTTTGTAGGGACCGCGCCAGACGCTTCCTATTATTTATACATTACGGAAGACAGCGACGAATCTCCTGCGGAAGAAGCATATTGGGTAGAGGCATTGGAACGTGCAGATAGTCTCGGTGTATATGTAACCAACACTTCCTTGGGCTATCAGGATTTTGACAATCCAGCCTTCGACCATACGTATGAAGACCTTGACGGCCAAACAACTATCGCTGCCAGAGGTGCAAATGCCGCTTTTGACAAAGGTATGATAAATGTAACCTCAGCCGGAAATGATGGATACCCGGGCGATTTTGGATATGTTGCAACCCCTGGAGATGCTCCGGGCAGCTTCACCGTCGGCTCCGTTACTAGCTCTGGGAGTCCATCCGATTTTAGTTCGTATGGCCCAACCGTAGATGGTCGTATAAAACCAGATGTTGTTGCTCAGGGTAGCGGTGCAGCCGTGATTGATCAATTCGGTAATGTTACCACCTCTAGCGGAACGTCATTTAGTTCGCCTATAACTGCTGGGGCTGTAGCAGCGTTGTGGAGTGCAGTACCACATTTAAAGAACGATGTAGTGACTCAGGCTATCCGTGAATCCGCGAGCAGATATACTAATCCCACACCTAAATTGGGCTATGGAATCCCAAATTTCGGTGATGCGCTTAATGCCCTGCTTTTATTAAGTGTGGAGGAGCAAATGCAAGATTCATATTTTGCGTTATATCCCAACCCGGTGAGTACGGAAATAAACATCTCGTTTCCGAAAAATTCTGATAGTGCCGAGTTTGCACTTTTTAATATTTTGGGTGAAAAGATACTTCAAAGCAATATTACCACTCTAAGAAATAGAATTGATGTTTCGGCACTCTCTTCAGGAATGTATATTGCTTCCATTACTTCAAATAATAAAACAACGAGCTATAAAATTATTAAGGAGTAGTGCAAAACCGGATTACAGAACTTTTTAATATCGAGTATCCTCTAATTCAAGCCGGAATGATCTGGAACAGCGGTTGGCGTCTTGCAAGTGCTGTGGCAAATGCAGGAGGTCTGGGGCTTTTGGGCGCAGGTTCCATGTATCCCGAAGTACTTCGGGAACATATTCTGAAATGCAAAAAAGCCACCGATAAACCGTTCGGGGTAAACGTACCAATGCTATATCCTGATATTGAAAAGATAATTGACATCATTATTGAAGAAGATGTGAAAATTGTGTTCACCTCAGCTGGAAATCCAAAAACATATACTTCTAAACTCAAAGAAAACGGAATTACGGTTGTTCACGTAGTAAGCAGTGTGAAATTCGCACTCAAAGCACAAGAAGCAGGCGTGGATGCCGTGGTTGCCGAAGGTTTTGAGGCTGGCGGCCACAACGGTCGAGAGGAAACAACTACTTTCACTCTAATTCCAATGGTCAAGGAACAACTGGAAATCCCATTGATTGCGGCTGGCGGAATAGCAACAGGTCGCGGTATGCTTGCGGCTATGGTTTTGGGAGCCGAAGGGGTGCAGGTAGGAAGCCGTTTTGTAGCTTCGGAAGAGGCATCGTCCCATCAAGCTTTTAAGCAACTGGTTGTAGATGCCAAAGAAGGTGACACTCATCTTACCTTAAAAGAGCTAGCTCCCGTGCGGATGTTAAAAAATAAATTTTTTGAAAGTGTCATGCAACTTTATACTACAAACCCCACGAAAGAAGACCTTATAAAACATTTAGGTCGCGCCCGCGCCAAACGCGGGATGTTTGAAGGCGATCTGGAGGAAGGTGAATTGGAAATCGGACAGATTGCTGGCCTTATTCACGATATTAAGCCCGCCGCTGTGATTGTAAAGGATATAATTTCAGAATTTGAAAGTGCAAAAAAAGAGGTGACAAATTTATAATACCTTTAGAAAATTGTCTTAAATAAAAAACCCTTCCGACAAATTTCGGAAGGGTTTTTTTGAACTAAAATCTCAAGCTTACTCTTTTATGAGTCTTCTTACTATCTGACCATTTTTAGTTTCTATTTTAATAAAATAGGTAGCTGCAGCCATTTTGGAAACATCTATCGTTTTTCTCATACCCATAGTATTCAAATTGACTTTCAAAATAAGTCTGCCGCGAATATCATAAATACTCAAGTTTTCCAACGAAAGGGCTTGTGGATTATCCAAAACAACTTGATCCTTAGCCGGATTCGGGAATAAAGTAATCTGCTGTAAACCTATTTCGTTAACAGAAAGTTCAACGTCAACCGTTAATTCAAAGGTGCACACGGAAATGTTACCGCTTCCGTCCTCGGCGGTAAGAGATATGGTGTGAACCCCATCGCCCAATTGCGTGCCGGCAGCGGGATCTTGCGATGTGATGGTCACTGGATCGGTACAATTATCTGTCGCACTTGCCTCTCCTATTCCGAAGTAATCTGGTAGCGTGAACATTTCACCAGAAGGTACAACTACAGTTTGGTTTGAAGGACACGTAATATCTGGCGACAATAGATCTTGCACGGTTACCACTGCAATACAAGTGGATGAATTTCCGTTCACGTCGGTTATTGTCAAAGTTACATTATTGGTTCCAAGATTTGAACAATCAAAGGATGAAACGTCAATACTGCTACTTGCAATTCCGCAATTATCATTACTTCCGCCGTCAACATCGGCCGCAACGATGGTTGCGTTGCCCGAGGCATCCAACTGCACGGTAATATTTTGGCAAACCGTAATTGGGTTTTCTGAATCGGTTACAGTAACATCAAATGAGCAGGTTTGAATTGGATTCACACCATCATCATATTCAAAAGTATTGGTTGTAGTACCAATCGGGAACGTGTCACCACTTGCTATACCGGCAGTTTGGGTTAAGGTTCCACTTCCACAGCCTGCAGGAGAGTCCACGGTGTAGGTTACCACAGCCCCACAAATTCCGGGATCGTTGTTCTGGGTGATATTTCCAGGGCAGGTCAATGGACCGCCGCCCCCGTTACCTATTACATTTACAATTGCTGAACAGGTTGAAACCGCACCAGTATCGTTGGTTGCCTGCACCGGGATTGTATTGAGTCCTACATCGGCACAGCTAAAATCTATTGTTGCTCCAAGGGGGCTTCCTCCGAGCACGGTATAATTACCGCAATCAACCGAAATACTGTATAATAAATCCTGCGCATTAATAGTAGCATTTCCGTTGGAATCCAAGTTGACATCCAGTACTGGCGCTGTTATTTCATAATCATATTCTATTCCCCAGCTATTCAAGGTTCCACTAAATGCACTTTCCACATCGGAGACGGTCATTTCCCAGACACCCATAGTACTTTCGCCGTCAAAAACGGAAAGTGGATTATTGGGAATAAAACTTCCATGTATGGTTGGTGTGCCAGACTGGCATTCATTCTCCACCGAGGTGGCTGCTTCATCATTGAGGGTAGCTACGATATCGTCACCCGAACATCCATAGCCTGAAGAAGTTCTTCCTGGTCGGTCAATGATAGTAGCAATAGTACCTGCTGGCGATTTGATTTTAACAATAACATCTCCCACCCAAGTGTGACTAATATTTACGTTCACGTCCAGATCGGTAATTGTTACATTTTCCGAAATTGTCATGGTGGTAGTTACGCCTGAGGTATTCCCGTCGGGTATCGGCACATTAGGACTCACTGACTGAGAGCCGGACATTGGGATTGGGCCGGATCCCATACAGATAATTTCCGGAGCGTTGTTGGTAACATTTATATCATCCGTAAGCGTTATTGGCGCTCCGGTACAGAAATCATTGACTGCGTAAGTTACGGTTACCAAACCTGGGCCGCCTACACTTGGATCAAAAGTAAAGGTGGTACCATTTCCATCGTCAGTTACACCCGGTCCACTATAAATGCCACCTACGGGCATACCGCCCGAAAGTCCTGTAACTATACCACCTGCAAGGCAAATTTCATCGACCACGTCTAGATTTGAAAACGTAGGCGGAAGATCGAAAGCTTCGGTTCCATCGCTTTTGCTGCTGGAAGAACCTTGGCTTGCGCTAAACCCAAGACCTCTTCTCGCAAACGCTTCCCAAATAGCACACTGGTAAGCTCCTCCGAACAGTGCCTGATCTGCTGCCAAAATAGCATCACGACCATCGACAAATCCAGGGCTACATGGTTGAAGTTTTAATCCTTCGGTAACAAGCGCCAAAGAAATATTGTTTCCTCCGTTTCCATTATAAAAATCGGGACTGTAGGGTACGGTAGCCATAATTTCCCAAGTCATTTCCCAAAGCATCGTTGCCCACACTTCACCTACACCGTGCGGTGCAACGGCCGTTTTAATATCGTCATAGGTATGGGGGTTTATAGCAAAATCGGTGCTATATGGATATACTCGAATACCAGGTCCTCCGGGACCCTCTCCTATTAACCAAGTTCCAACACCTCGGTAATCGGGACCTGCATCGCCGGGTTCCATGGTTAGCATCAAGCTATAATAATCGCTCCAGCCCTCGCCCATCTGTTCTTGGTTTTGAAGACAAGATGATGCCGCTGGCCCGCCGGTAAGTCTATTTGAAATTCCGTGTCCATATTCGTGAACGATTACAGCATTGTCCAAATCACCATCTCGAGTATTACAAACATACATTTGCATTCTGGGACGGCTTCCATCGGTTGGAGTAGAAAAATTAGCGTTGCAAGATCCAGACCCATCTTGGGCTTCTGCATTTACTGGGTCATTGCCTGCTCCACCGTTTCCGTAGTTATTGTGCTGGAAATTTCCACTTGCTTCATCAAAACCATACATATAGGTAACATCGTGAATAATGTTTGACCAATAAAATAAGTTGGTAATGGCAGCATTTTCTGACTGATCGCCACTACTATAGGTAGTATTTAACGGAAAATCGAAAACCAGGTTGCCTCCGGGACTAAAAGCATATTTCCCGTCAGGACTGTTATTTGCATTATCATCATCATAGGCATCTACGTTGTTACCACGTGTGTTGGTATACTCGGGAGTATCATCACCGTTAGTATCGTGCCATCCGTAGGGGGATGCAGTTAAGTGTTCAGGGTTTGTTACTAAGGTTCGGGTTCCATAATTTGGGCTTTCCACAGGCATAGCATATACTCTATAACGGGCCGTAGGTGGGGCTACCATAGCCGACAAACCTTTATTGGCTTGAGCGGGTTCACGCATAGGCCCGATAAATGGTGCGGGCGCATCTGTTGCGTGTACATGGTCTGCGTGATCTCCCAAAATATTACATGATACAGTCCAATTATCCTTATCGATAATGGCTCCAGTGACGGCATCTACGCGGAAATTCCACCAATCGGCGGAAGTTTTTTCGGCTATGGAAAGTTCCCAAACCAATTGAGTACCAATTTCCTCCCGATAATAATACATTAGTCTAACGGGTATTTCTTCAGAAGAAATTCCAGCCTTGTTGAATATTGCCGCTTTGCTTTTGCCACCAATATTCTTAATCTGTTCAAGGTTTTGGACACGGTAACCCATTTGCCCCGCAACGGAAGTAATTGCCTGTCTGGCCGAAATTGCCTGGGAACTACTTTTAATGGTAGCTCTTGGATCTGCCAAGAAGTTGTTATGCTCCACCAGCACTTTACCTGTATTGTCAAAATGCACACTGGATTCAGTTCCATATATTTCCAGACCGTCTATGGTCTGCCTAACATATACGTGTCTAATACCACTGGTTCGGCTTGTGTGCTCGTTGGTAATCGCGAGCTCACCGGTTTTCTGTAATACTAGTTTTGCCAACGAAATGGTCGCTGGCTCAGAAGCCAATCTGGCTTCTTGGTTCTTTCTTTCGGAATTTTTTTGCTGTGCGGAGACCTGAAATGCCAATAGACACAGCATCATTAAGAGTAATGCTGATTTTTTCATAATAGAAGGTTGGATTATTTAGTTAAATTGATTTATTATTTAATCGTATAAATCAATCATTTGTCATCACGCAATTTAAAAAAAATCGAGAGATATATGGCAATAAAAAAAGCCTCCCAAAATGGGAGGCTTTGTCTTAAAAAAATTGTGTGTATTAAAGCACTTTTACGTTTACCGCGTTCAATCCTTTTTTGCCTTCTTGAAGATCAAATTCTACTTCGTCACCTTCGCGAACTTCGTCGATAAGGCCTGAAATGTGTACAAAATGTTCTTTGTTGGTTCCTTCTTCAGTGATAAAACCAAAACCTTTGGTGTCGTTGAAGAATTTTACTGTTCCTTTGTTCATTGTATTTAATTAAAAAATTTATAATAAGTGGCAAAGATAATCTTATAAATGAGAAATATTAATTTTTAACAATGTTTATTTCAAAAACTTAAAATTTTAAACTTTTTGTTGAAATTTAATATAATGTATAAAAAATCCTCAAATCGTTACTTATATTACCGTTTACTTACTGGCTATTCGTCTTTTTTTGGCTGAAATCTTCTCTTGAAGCCAAAGTGGATAATTCGAATTATTTTCCGCTTCCAGTATTAATATGGATTGATCGCTATCTGTATTTAATAATTCCCGCTGTTTTTTTCCTAAAATTTCACCCGCAGTCTGCAATCCTGAGTATCCAGCCCCCGCAACTCCGTGGCTAACAATGCTGGCGCCACATAGGTACAGATTTTTTATTTCACTTTTTGATTTGTAGGCAAAAGGCCCAATTTGTGTAAGTTTCTTCTCCGTTCCATACACATTTCCTTTAGTGGAATTTATATAATATTCATTTGTTATGGGCGTTCCCAGTTCTTTGTGAACAATATGCTCTCGAATGGTAGGCAACACTTTTTCCAAAGTATTGATCATTTTTTCCGTAAGCAGTTCCTTAAATTGAAGGTACTTTTCGGATCGTGGCTCCCCCTCGTTTTTGAATTCCTCAAAAACTTTATAATCCAAATAGGTTATGGCCTCTATGCTGTGGTGTTTTCCATCGAAACTGGAAGGGTCTTTCAAGGTTGTGCAACTGATGAACATTCCCTCAAAAGCAGCCTCGGTAGTTATATCGGGCATCATCATGCGTTCATAGACGGTATCCATATCTTCATTGGGCATAAGCCAAATATTTCCGGAATCCATCCCCGCAGCCCTGAGATCCATAGTTACCGTTAGAAAAAGCATAAGTGAAGTGCATGAATAAGTCGTCTTGCTTAACTTTTTCGTCAGTTTTCTACTTAAGTTTTTTTCTCCTACAAGTTGCTGATAGGTAATATTCGGATCGGCGTTTGAAATGATGCGCTGGGCAAATAGCTTCTCCCCGCCTTTCAGCTCAACACCCACGGCCGTTTTTCTTTTGCAAACTTGCAGCAGAATCTTTTTTACGGATTGTTGTGTTCGCACTTCACCACCGTGTTTTTTTAAGGTTCTGGTCATTGCCTTTACAATTGCCGCTCCGCCGCCGCAGGGATAAAAGCCCCCATTAAAGTAATGGTCCATCACTGCGCAGTGCAACGGAAAACTCGCCCTGGCGGGAGCAAGCCCGTGATCACCAAATTGTATATTGAGAATTTTTTTAAGAAGCGGATCCTTAATATGCCAATCGATCACCCTTTTGAGGCTGAAAAGAGCATATTTCCCCATATTCTTGGTTCGGAATGGGATGGTGAGATGTTGCCAAAACCCTTCTACATTTGGAAGTAGTTGCAACTCGGCGCTCACGTTTTTTACCAGGTTTAGATATTTTATTATGTTTTTCTCTTCCTTCGGAAATCTTTCCACAAGCGCGGCAATCAGTTGGTCAAAATTTCCCGGGAAATCAAAACGCTCATCCCCAATATAAGCATGCTCGTAGCCAGCTGGATTCATTCTGAAAAAAACGAGGTTCTCCGCAATACCAAGTGCCTCATAGAGTTGCGAAGTAGATTGTCCTTTATCCAATAGCCCCACGTAATGAACACCCGGAGTAAAGCGATGGCCATTTAAATAAAAACTATGGCACCATCCTCCGGGCACATCGTGCTGCTCCAGAACCAATACTTTCTGACCCGCCTTTGATAAAAAGATAGCTGCAGCAAGGCCGCCTACGCCACTTCCAATTATAATTGTATCAAAATCATTTTGTCTATGGACTGGACGGGAGGTGGCACTGGGAGGCATATTTTTCAGAAGTGTAACTTTGTTGAATATTTGTTAATCATATTTAAACAAAGCTATACTTTTTATTGAAATTGAAACATTGCTTTCAGAAATTTTCAAAAAAACTACAGCGCTGCCATTATCTGGTTTTTCAAAATATCCTCAAAAGTTTCTCTTTTTCTGATTAAATGTGCCTTTCCCTTATACCAAAGTACTTCCGCAGGCCGATAACGGGAGTTGTAGTTACTCGCCATGGTGAAGCAATATGCCCCAGCGTTATGAAAGGAAAGTATATCTCCCTCGTGCAATTCCGGAATGCGGCGGTTGTTCGCAAACGTATCGGTTTCACAAATGTACCCTGTTACGGTGTAAAATCGATCCCTTCCATGGGGCCTTGAAATATTTGAAATTTCGTGTTGCGAGCCGTAAAGCATCGGGCGGATTAAATGGTTGAACCCGCTATCCACCTGCGCAAAAACGGTAGAAGTGGTTTGTTTTATCACATTTACCTTTACCAAAAATTGTCCGGCCTCACTCACCAAAAATTTCCCTGGCTCAAAGGCCAAGGTCAAGTTTTTACCGTATTTTTTACAGAAATCATTAAAGCGCTTACTCAGTTTTTTTCCCAATTCCTCTACGTTTGTTTCAATATCGCCTTCTTTGTAAGGTACTTTGAAACCGCTTCCGAAGTCGATAAATTCAAGATTTTCAAAATTTTCAGCCGCATTAAAGAGAATTTCCGAAGCATAGAGAAAAACATCAATGTCCAAAATATCGCTGCCCGTGTGCATATGGATTCCGTTGATATTCATCCCTGTATTCTCAACTATCCTTTTCAACAAGGGCATTTGATGGATTGAAATTCCAAACTTGCTGTCAATATGCCCCACGGAAATATTTGCGTTTCCGCCTGCCATAACGTGCGGGTTTATTCGGATACAAACAGGGATTTTGGGATGCTTGGTTCCGAATTGCTCCAAAATGGAAAGGTTGTCAATATTTATTTGCACCCCTAATTTTGCGGCTTTTTCAATCTCTTCCAGCGAAATTCCGTTGGGCGTGTAGATTATGTCCTCTGGTTTAGCCCCGGCTTCCAAGCCCAGCATCACTTCCTGTATAGAAACCGTGTCCAGACCACTGCCCATATTAATTAGCAATTTTAATACTGAAATATTTGAAAGGGCTTTTACGGCGTAATTTATTCTCAAACTATCCACCTTATCAAAAGCGCCGGTCAACCGTTTATACTGCTTTTCAATTTTAGCGGCATCATAAACATACACGGGGCTTCCGAATTCTTGGGCAATTGCCAAAAGGTCTTGGTTTTTCATTTCTTTGGAATAAATTTTTTAAAATTAAGGCGCAAAAATAGAAAGGAATGCCGAATTACTTCATTAAGAATCACTTAAATTTTCAAATTTGTGAAGGATGGAAAATTTCTGAAACGTAAAGCTTTAAAAACATTAGCGCATTCCTGTTACATTTGTTATTTTTGCAATCCATAAACAAGCCTGCCTGCCAAACGGGTAGGTACAAAACCGCTACTATGAATTTACACGAATATCAAGGAAAAGAAATTTTAAACAGTTTTGGCGTTGAGATACAGCGCGGTATCGTGGCTACCACCCCCAAAGAGGCAGTGGAGGCCGCAAAAAAACTTACCGAACAAACCGGAACAGGCTGGCACGTTATCAAGGCCCAAGTACACGCCGGTGGCCGCGGAAAAGGTGGTGGTGTAAAACTTGCGAAGAATATAAAGGAGGTTGAGGAAATTGCCGGAAAAATCATTGGGATGGATCTTGTAACCCCGCAAACTTCCGCAGAAGGAAAAAGGGTGCACCAAGTTTTGGTTGCTGAAGATGTTTATTACCCAGGCGACAATGAGCCAGAGGAATATTATATGAGCGTCCTGTTAAATCGTTCCACGGGAAGAAACATGATTATGTATTCTACCGAGGGTGGAATGGATATAGAAACGGTGGCCGAGGAAACTCCTCATTTAATTTTCACCGAAGAAATTGACCCAGCCGTTGGTCTTTTAGGTTTTCAGGCAAGAAGGGTTGCTTTCAATCTTGGTTTAAGCGGAAAGGCTTTTAAGGAAATGACCAAATTTGTTACCGCGCTTTACAAAGCCTACAACGAGTCCGATTCGTCACTTTTTGAAATTAATCCGGTTTTAAAAACAAGTGATGATAGAATTATCGCCGTTGATGCAAAAGTAAGTATAGACGACAATGCACTTTTCCGCCATAAGGATTATATGGAAATGCGCGACAAACGCGAGGAAAACTCCGTAGAGGTTGAAGCTAAGGAAAAAGGCTTGAACTATGTGGATCTTGATGGAAACGTTGGCTGTATGGTTAACGGCGCTGGTCTTGCAATGGCAACAATGGACCTTATTAAGCAAGCGGGCGGCGAACCTGCAAACTTCCTTGACGTAGGTGGAACCGCAGATGCCGAGCGCGTTGAGGCCGCTTTCAAACTAATCTTGAAGGATCCGAGTGTAAAGGCAATCCTTATTAATATTTTCGGTGGAATTGTACGTTGCGACCGAGTGGCCCAAGGGGTAATTGATGCTTATAAGAATATGGGCACCATCCACGTTCCAATCATTGTTCGTTTGCAGGGAACCAATGCCGATATCGCTAAAAAATTGATTGACGACAGTGGACTGGACGTTCAGAGTGCAATAGAATTCCAAGAAGCTGCAGATAAAGTGAAGGAAGTTCTTTCCTAAATTAACACCAATAATTTTGAAAGCCCTTTGCATTTGCGAGGGCTTTTTTGTGAATTAATAATTTATGGAGAAAAATCCCAAATCTCTTCTTAGTGATTTAATAAATATGGTGCGGGCAGACGGCAAAATAAAGCCTTCTGAAGTGGCATTTGTAAAGAAATTGGCCCGAAGAATGGACATTTCTGATCAGGAAATACTCGAACTCTTTCAAAACCCAGAGGACTCACGTCCTGTTTATTCAGAGGTTGAGCGCATCACGCATTTCTATAAATTGATTTTAATGATGAAAATCGATAACGAAACCCATCAATCAGAAATCGTTGCTTTAAAAAATTTTGGACTTAAAATGGGCATTCGCCCTATTGTGGCCGACCAAATTTTGAAAAAGTTGGAACAGTCTGAAAACAATACCATCCCAGCTGAAGAATTACTGAAAGTCTTCAAGATATATTACAACTAGTCCAAAATCATCTTTTCAATCACTGAAACATCCTTATTTGAATCGAATGAGTTCTTAGCCTGGCTTACCAGGGTCTCCATTTCCTTTTTTATGGCCAAAATGTAATTGTCCTCGGCCGCCGGTTGCTGCTGTAGATAAATGAGCATCCACAATAACTTTTCCACCATTATTGGGTCGTGCTTGCAATAGGTCCTCAAAGAAGCCATTACGTTGTACATAAGTTCCTCAAATGTAACTACCGCAATACGGAGCGTAGCCTTTTCTTTATGAATGATGATTCCATTATCTTTTTTCTGCATCCGCAGGGCGAAAAGATCTGTCAAGTAATCTATGGCATTGATTGCAGTTCCAGGATCGTTAATCCCGGGCGACATTGCCTTTACCGCAATTTCGGTAATCTGTTTGAAGGCCAAGACGTAGTTATCCTCTACCAATTCCCCGCGGGCAAAACTTATATTGGAGATAATTGCACTTACCACTTTCTCATCCAGCGGTTTTTCCGATTTCAGGAATACAGAATTTTTCAGAACGAACAATCCTTTGGGGACGGTAATGTACATTTTGGTTTTTTCGTCATCGCAGATTCTTAAAATATTGTTTATTGAAATATTCTGAAAATACCCGCTCCGTCCGGTTTTGTATTCGTGCCAATTTGTGGTATCTGAAAAATCTTTGGTTTGTCCTTCTTCAGAAGAAATCAACTTTTGTAAACGCAGTTCAGCCGCTTCAAAAATAGTGTCCAGAATGTTGCTGATTTGTATGCTCTGCGAAATATTGTGGATAAAATAAATAAAAGCCACTAAACATATAATAGTAAAGGCAATGCCCAAAAGCACTGAAAAACCGGGCAATGTATATTTATCCTCACTTGGTTCAATGGAGAAAAGTGTAAAGATATTGTAGAGAATCGTGGCCAGATATATTCCCAAAATTAATTGGTGCCGCTTGTCACTTATCAATCCAGGAAGCAATCGGGGCGAATAATTGTTTGATGCTTGGCTTAGCAAAAGCATTACCATTGAAAAACTAAAAACCATTAGCGAAATCAATCCCCCCAGACAGGCACTCAATACGGTAAGGGCGGTATCGCCATCCTCTACCATAAGCTGCGGCAATACGTCCATTATTCTTCTTGAAATGCCGTGTTGCTCCAGATACATCATTAAAAGAGCCACTAAAAAACCTGAAAACGCAAATAAGGTAGGATAAAAGGCAATCTTACTTTCAACAGTATTGAAGAAATCAAAAATGCGGATGAAGAGTTTTTTCATAGATATGGTTTATTCAAATTAAAAGTAGTTAAACCCACCTTCATAATTCCTAAAAACGAAGAGAAAATTTCAGCTCAGCGCAATCTAAATGCCAAAAAGTCATTCAAAATATACATGTTTCAGACAAAAAGTCGTAGTTTTTACATTGGAATTGTTATTGCCAATTAGAAGTAAAATAAACGGAGATTTTAAACAATAAAACAATATGAAAACAGTTAATAAAAACAGTATATGGTTACCAGGACTTTTGGATAATCTGCTTTTTGACAATAAGTTAGATGTGCTTAATAACAATTATGAAACATTTAGCATTCCGGCGGTAAATATTATTGAAAATTTCCCGAATTTTGTAGTCGAATTGGCTGTTCCAGGTTTGCAGAAAGAAGATTTTTCCATTGAAGTTGAGGAAGATACATTGAAAATCTCTTCAAAAAAAGCCAAAGAACAAACAGAAGAAAATAACGATTCCCGATTTAGAAAAAGGGAATTTAATTACCAGAGTTTTGAGCGTTCTTTCAAGCTTCCTGAAAATATTAAAACTGAAGACATTCAGGCCAATTACGAAAATGGTATTTTAAAGATTACGCTTCCTAAAGAAGAAAAGAAAGCATTGAAGAAAATGGTTGAGATTTCATAATTGAAATTTAATTTGGTTAGTTAGTTGAAAATGACCGCGTGCTACTCAATCGGTGCGCGGTTTTTTCATGGGACTAATTGGGCCCTCTCCTTCTTCGCCCACCTGTACTTCTCTGGGCTCTTTTTAAATTTCGCTCCTCTTGTCTTTTCTTTTCAGGTTTTACGGTTTCTACCGACTTTTCCCGGCCATCTTTTTGATAAGCCTTGGGGAGACCATCACTATCCTTAACGGAGTCTTTCAGCGTTTTAAGTTCTTCCGCCGTAAGATCGCGCCACGCGCCTACTGGTAAATCTCCCAACTCAAGGTTCATAATGCGGATGCGTTGTAAAGCAACAACTTCATACCCCAAATATTCGCACATCCTGCGAATCTGCCTGTTTAAGCCCTGCACCAAAATAATCCGAAACTCAAACCTGCTTATTCGTTCCACTTTACATCGCTTGGTTACTGTATCCAAAATAGGAATCCCGGAACCCATGCGCTTAATAAATTCATCGGTAACAGGTCTATCTACTTTTACTATATATTCCTTTTCGTGCTTGTTCCCCGCACGCAGGATTTTGTTCACAATATCGCCCTCATTTGTAAGCAACAGCAGGCCTTCACTTGGTTTGTCTAATCTTCCAACCGGAAAAATACGTTCGGGATGTTTTATAAAATCAACTACGTTATCGTCAAAACGCGTGTCGGTGGTACAGGTTATGCCTACGGGTTTGTTCAGCATTATATACACTTCGGCAGTATTTTCCTTAATGAGTTTTCCGTCCACGCGCACCTCATCTTCGGGCATTACCCTATCGCCCAGCCCGCTTTTTTCCCCGTTCACGGTTACGCGTCCCTTTTCAATTAAAGTGTCGGCCTCGCGGCGGGAGCAGTAACCGCTATCGCTTATGGCCTTGTTCAATCGTACGGAATCTGGATGGTGCATTTCTAATTTTTCAACAAAGATACCATTATTGCAGCGCATGGCGAAAAGGTTAAATTTGATTTAAACGCCCTATCCAACTTTTTAAAAAATTGTAGTTTCAACAAAAATTTCAACAATGGCAATACTCGGCTCAATAATAAAAACCGCGATCGATCTACGGGGAGCGATCGTTTCAGAAAAATCTCCCGTGGAATCGCAGCGGGAAGTCCTAAAAAACCTTCTCGAAAAAGCAAAGAACACCGCCTTTGGGAAATATTACGGCTTTTCAAAAATTCTTGAAGCAACCGATATTGAAAAAGAGTTTGCCGAGAAAGTTCCCTATTTTGATTACCACCAAATGGAGGCCGAATGGTGGTGCAAGACCCAGGAAGGAATGGAAGATATTAGCTGGCCCGGAAAGCCTACCTACTTTGCCCGAAGCAGCGGCACGACCGGAAAAACCTCAAAACGCATTCCCGTTACCGACGAGATGATCGAGGCCATTCGCACGACGGGCATCAAGCAAGTTGGCGCATTGACCAATTTTGAAATCCCTTCCGATTTTTACGAAAAGGAAATCATGATGCTGGGCAGCAGCACCAATCTGGAGGAACAGGATCAGTTTTTGGAGGGTGAAATAAGCGGTATCAGCGCCAGCAACATTCCGTTTTGGTTTCGGGGCTATTACAAACCGGGAGAGGAAATTGCCCAAATGGACGACTGGGACCAAAAGGTGGAAACCATTGCCAAAAATGCCCGAAATTGGGACATTGGTGCCCTCAGCGGCATTCCTTCGTGGATGGAATTGATGATGAAGAAGGTTATTGAATACCACGATGCGGCAAACATTCACGAAATCTGGCCAAACCTGCAGGTCTATACCACTGGCGGTGTTGCGTTTCAGCCGTATGAGAAGAGTTTTAACCAATTATTGGCGCATCCCATTATTGTGATTGACACCTATTTGGCCTCGGAAGGGTTTTTGGCATTTCAGAATAGGCCCGATACCACTTCAATGAAGTTAGTTACCGACAATGGAATCTATTTTGAATTCGTTCCCTTCAAACCCGAGTATATCAACGATGATGGTTCCCTTGCACAGGACGCCCCTGCCCTAACCCTCGCCGAAGTGGAACCGGGTGTGGATTATGTTTTGATAATCAGTACAGTCTCGGGCGCTTGGCGCTATTTGATTGGCGATACCATTGCTTTTACCGATGTGGAAAAGGCCGAAATAAAAATCACGGGGCGGACCAAATTCTTTTTAAATGTGGTTGGTTCACAATTATCCGTGAACAAAATGGAAGTTGCCTTGCGTGAAATGGAGGAGAAATTCGATATAAAAATCCCTGAATTTACTTTAGCAGCGGTCAAAATAGAGGGCGAATTTTACCACCATTGGTATTTGGGTACGCAAACCGAAATCGACGCAGCAGAAATAGCGAACGCGCTGGATGAAGCCTTAAAGGAAGCAAATAAAAACTACGCAGTCGCACGTTCAAAAGCGCTGAAGGGCGTAAAAGTGAATACTGTTAATCCTGAAATTTTCCACGAATGGAACGCCAAAAACAAAAAGAAGGGCGGACAGGTAAAAATGGAAAAGGTTATGGACGAGGAAAAGTTTGCTGAGTGGGAAAGGTTTGTAAAAACTCAGGTTAAGGTGTGAGGTTTGAGGTGTGAGGTGTGAGGTGTGAGGTTTGAGGTTTGAGGTTTGAGGTTTGAGGTTTTAAAAATACAAATTCCGAAAATTTTCAAATCACAAATCTTGTTGCTCTGAGCGCGGCCTAAGGGTCTATTGAACAAATTATCGCTTCAACAATAAAACATATCAGCTACCCTCTTCCCCCACAATCTCTGGCTCCTCTTCTACTTTATTTTCATTGATGAGCTCCATTACTTCCTCTGGGGAAATGTAAAGGCGGCGGATGCGCTCCTTGTATTTTTCGGAAAGGCTGGCATTGTCGAGTATGAAGTTTTTTGTCTTTAAAATATAATCCCCCATCCCGTGGGCAATGGCATAGGTATCTGCAGTGCGCTCAACTTCCTTGATATGTGCTGAAGAGAACAGATATTTTATTCCGAAGATAAGCATCCCAAAATTTGTGCGCTCCCTATAATCCATAACGTGGCCCAGTTCGTGGCCAAGCCAACCTACTTTTACATCAGATGGTATATCTTCCATGGTGAAATGTTCGCCTTCAATCTGAATGTTTCGGCTTATTAAAATTACGTACTCCCGGTTTTCCTTTCTCTTAAAAAAACTCGCAAACCGCGGCTGGGCCTGCATAGTGGATTTTTTAATATTCTCCTTGAATTTGAATTCAATTGCGGTATCGTACAGTTCAGGATAAAAGGAAATCGCCTCAATAACTTCTTTTTTGATGCTCTCGGGAATAATCTTATTGTCCAAATTGATATTTTGCGCTGAAACCATAGAAATGGTAAAGTACAAAATAGGTTTTATGAGGGACGTTAAAGGCATTATAAATTCTCGGTATTGGGTGTTCGGGATTTGGGATTAGGGATTTGGGATTTGGGATTTGGGATTTGTATTTTTTGTTGCAGGTTTCAGGTTTCAGGTTTCAGGTTTCGGGTTTCGGGTTTCGGGTTTCGTGTTTCGTGTTTCGTGTTTCGGGTTAATATAAATGAAAATTGAGCATTGAAAATTGAACATTGAACATTGAGCATTGAAAATTGAACTTAAACCTCTTCCAATTGTTTCTGAAACGTCTTAATCTTATCCCGCAACTTGGCGGCCATCATAAAATCCAAATCCTTTGCGGCTTTTTCCATGGCTTTTCGGGTGTCGCGGATTTTCTTTTCTATCTGTGCCTTGGTCAAATATTCCACCTCCGATTCCGCGGCGAGGGTTTCGGCATTTTCAAACGTATAAGCCTCCTGCTTGGATTTCGTCAATGAGTTTTCAAATGACTTTTTTATCTGCGTTGGCGTAATGCCATGCGCTTCATTATAGGCAATCTGCTTTTGGCGGCGGTACTCGGTGCCGTCAATGGTTTCCTGCATGCTTCGGGTTATTTTATCGGCATACATAATTGCCTTTCCATTTAGGTTACGGGCGGCGCGGCCTACGGTCTGGGTAAGCGAGCGGTTGCTTCGCAGAAATCCTTCCTTATCGGCATCCAGAATGGCTACTAAGGAAACTTCCGGTAAATCCAATCCTTCCCGTAACAGGTTTACACCTACCAACACATCAAAGAGTCCGAGGCGCAAATCCTGCATAATCTCTACGCGTTCCAAGGTATCCACATCACTGTGAATATAGCGGGTACGGATTTGTACCCTTGTTAAATATTTGGTGAGTTCTTCCGCCATTCTTTTGGTCAGGGTGGTTACCAAAACGCGTTCGTCTTTCTCCACGCGCAATTGGATTTCCTCCAATAAATCATCAATCTGGTTTAGGCTGGGGCGTACTTCAATGGGTGGGTCCAGCAAACCTGTGGGGCGAATAATCTGTTCCACATACACGCCACCGCTTTTTTCAAGTTCGTAATCGGCGGGCGTGGCGCTTACGTAGATTACTTGGTTTTGCAGGGCTTCAAATTCCTCAAACTTTAGCGGACGGTTGTCCATCGCAGCTGGCAATCTAAAGCCATATTCCACAAGATTTTCCTTTCGGGAACGGTCGCCACCGTACATGGCGCCTACCTGTGGAATGGTTACGTGGCTTTCATCCACAACCATCAAATAATCCCTGGGAAAGTAATCCAACAAACAGAACGGACGCGTGCCGGGCAGTCGCTGGTCCAAGTAGCGCGAATAGTTTTCAATGCCGCTGCAATAGCCGAGTTCGCGAATCATTTCCAAATCGAAATTGGTTCGTTCGTCCAGACGTTTTGCCTCCAGATGTTTTCCTATTTCGCCAAAATATTCCACCTGTTTTACCAAATCGTCCTGAATCTGGCGGATGGCGCCCTGCAGCACATCTGGCGAGGTAACGAACATATTTGCAGGGTAAATATTCAGTCGGTCGTATTTGGCTTTTATGTTGTTGTTCAATGGGTCAAACACTTCTATTTCCTCAATTTCATCTCCGAAAAAGTGGATTCTAAAAGCATCATCCGCATAACCAGGGTACACATCTACCGTATCTCCTTTTATGCGGAAACGGCCGTGGTTGAATTCCGCTTCGGTTCTTGAGTAAAGACTTTGAACCAAACGGTGCAACAATTTGGTGCGGGAGATGATCTGCCCTTTTTCCAAACTGATCACGTTTTTCTGAAATTCCGCAGGGTTCCCGATACCGTAGAGGCAGGAAACCGAGGAAACCACCAGCACATCCCTCCTGCCCGAAAGCAAGGACGAGGTGGTGCTAAGGCGCATTTTTTCAATCTCCTCGTTTATGGAAAGATCTTTTTCTATGTAGGTGCCGCTGCTGGGGATAAATGCTTCGGGCTGGTAATAGTCGTAATAGGACACAAAATACTCCACCGCGTTTTCGGGGAAGAGGTTTTTAAACTCTGTGTACAACTGTGCCGCGAGGGTTTTGTTGTGCGCCAAAACCAGGGTTGGTTTTTGCACTTGCTGCACCACATTGGCCACGGTAAAGGTTTTTCCGGAGCCGGTTACGCCGAGAAGGGTTTGGTATTTTTCGTCTGCGTTTAGGCCGTTTACCAAGGCTTTTATGGCCTCGGGCTGGTCGCCGGAGGGGGTGTATTCTGTAGCTAATTTAAAATTCATTTGTTCTTTTTCATTGCTTTACAAAAGTAGTGAAATAGAACGTGAGTAGTGAGTGGTGAGTGGTGAGAAGTTTTGATGGTAGGCTTTTCTTTGAGTGAGAAAAATGGAAACGCCCGCTGGGGCGGGCGTCTTTTTATATTTTGTAGCCTTTTATGAGTTTGTATTCTGATGATTGGATACCATATTGTGATTTTACTGCGTCCTTGATGGTTTGGGAGCGGCTTGAAAGGGTACTGTACTCATTGAGGCGCATGTCCTGAAGGGGTTTTAATGTGCTGTATGCCGTTGTTACTTGCGTGTTTGCGGCTGTTAGGGCTTCTAACTGCAGGGTTAGATTTTCTGTGGTGATGCTTGTGTTTGTGGGGGCGTATGCTTCGCCATAACTGTTAAGAATTGTAATAATATCTGCAAAATACTGGGTCTGGCTACCGTAGGAACGGTGTGATTGAGATACAAATTCGCCTTCTTCGTCTCTTTTTAATTTGGCGGTTTTTTCTCCTCTTATATTGTTTACAAGGGTGGTTATTTCTGCAGCCTGTTCAGACTTTTTGCCAAACTTTGCCTTAACGTAAGAGAGGATGGGTGACATTGTTTTGAACAATGATGTTTCGCTTTTCATAAATAGGTACTGACGGTTATCTACCGCGAGGGAGAACTGAGAGTGTGCGGCGGCAACTTGTGCGTTGACGTCTTCTATAGCCGTAATTAAGGTATTGTATGCTGCCACTGAAGTTTCTGGGGTTAGTGGTACATACCCTGCAAAGGTTGCAAGGTTTGTGGAGAGTTGTTCTGCGTTATAAAGACGCGCTCCGAAGGTGTTTTCTGTGCGGGATGCCATAGGTTTTGGATTTTAGATTTAAGACAATTAAATATCAAAATAAATTTAAAATGCTTTCGTGAAATTTCAAAATTAATTTGAGTTAAATTTTTAAGGATTTGTGCTTTATGATACTGGTGCTGAGGGATTAGCGATGAGGAATGAGGGAAATGATATTGGCTTTGAGGGAAGAAATATTGGCTATGAGGGAAATGATATTGGCTTTGAGGGAAAAAATATTGGCTATGAGGGAAATGGTATTGGCTATGAGGGAAATGATATTGGCTATGAGGGAAATGATATTGGCTGTGAGGGAAATGATATTGGCTATGAGGGAAATGATATTGGCTATGAGGGAAATGATATTGGCTTTGAGGGAAAAAATATTGGCTTTGAGGAATGTGTTGTGTTTCTTGTTTCTTGTTTCTTGTTTAATTGGGGGATTGGTTCATTGGGTTTTTACCACAAAGGGCACGGAGAAGGCACAAAGGGCACTATGAAAGGGGGTGTGATGATTGGATGGTGTATGGAAAATATAAAGAACCCAACTTATGTGGCCCCTTCTTGGCTGTTTAGGCTCCTGCCGGTGTCTGTTGGGTTCTTCTTTATTGTTTTTTGCTTTGACTGTACCTTTAAGCTCGAGGCGTGGCTTTGACACTTTGGGAGGCTGAGGACTGGCGAAGTTGAGCATGACAGGGGTGTGCCTTGCCTATGGTATAATTCGGAACTGGGATTGAACAGGTTTGGGGGCACACGTTGCAAATGTGCGCTAGTGGGGGGGCCACTGGTCGGTATCTAAAAAGCAAACGGCAAAGCACCGTGGAGCCTGTCTTTGGAACCCTCAAGGAGTTTATGGGGCTTCGCAAGGTCAATACCATTGGCATTAAACAGGCCAACAAATGCATGCACCTCTCGGCAATGGCCTACAACCTCAAGAAATACCTCAAGTTCGTCCAAAAACGCGCAAAGAGCGGGGCGGAAAGCCTGGTTTTGTATTTTTTACCAAAAATAGTGCTTCAGAATGTAGCATGGCTTTTTTTAAAAGCACCAAATCTGGTTCCTACTCAAGCCTGACCAAAAAAACAAAGCCGCTTAAAACGGCTTATATTGGTTCGGACTTAAAAAATTAAGGGGTTGTGCAACGGTTACCATTGTTGTAAGCAGTTTTTATTTGATTCGTTTTTTTATTAATATTATTTGTCCAAGATGATAATAAGTATGTTCTATCATTGCGTCAAAATTCCTGTAAAAAGTACCGTATTTTTTATCTACAAAGTCCGATAATATTTTTTCGTCAGTCATATTTTTGACAAGTTCAATAAATTCTTCCGAGTCAAGGCAAAACTTATTTACTAAATCTTTCCAATCTTGTTCAGATTCTATTGGTGGGCAATCAAAACTATATTTATCTCGAATATCAAGTGTTCCGTCTTTAAGAACGTTTGCCACTCCAGCAATATAGTAATCAATGTGAAAAGTCAAATCAGCAATTGTGTTTAAGTCATCTATTTTTTGAGTTGCTTGTTTCCAATCAAGGTCAATTATTTGTTCCTTGAAATTTGTGCCTAAGACCCATTTACCTTCTGTAAAAACTTCTTTCAGTCGGTCAGCTAAGTATTCGTTTAGTCTCATTTTAGATTAGTAGCTTTTTTGCGGTTTTCTCAAATTGCTTACAACGTGTTGTATAAGGAAAGTTGCGTGTTTGTGTGCGAGGATTTTCCGAAGGAAAATCAGAAGCTAGCAAACGAGCAACTAATATTGGTTTAGCTAAAACTAGCAATTTTTTTTATACGGTGTGCCTGTTGCACAACCACCTCTTCAAATATAGCAAAAGGCTTGTATAAAATTGAGAAGTTTATTAATTTCATGCCTATGCAAGGCAAGAAAAACTATCAGGAAAAACTCTTCACAAGCTTTAAGCTAAGCGACAGGGTTTCAAAAGAAAATTTTTACCGACGGCTAAAAGAAGTTCTAGACCTGGACTTTCTTTACCCGCTCACCAATAAGTTCTATGGACAAAGTGGGCAAAAGAGCATAGACCCCGTGGTCTTTTTTAAGATATGCCTGGTGGGCTATCTGGAAAACATAA
>NZ_JSVU01000014.1 GCF_000952855.1 Aequorivita vladivostokensis
AACATGGCGCCGTCAAGGCCGTTCCCGCCGGCAAAGGTGGTGGTAAGCGTTTCCATAGAGCCGCCGCCCGTTCCGGCAGCGGAAATAGTATATCCGCAAGCTTCGTTAACACCGGTCACAAGATCGTTGGGGCTGATTGAGGCCATACCGTTCGCGTCAAGGAAAACGTCAAGGCCACCGCCCGCGGCCGCTTCGTAGGTCAACAGGAAGTTGTCCACGCCAGCGCCCCAGCCCCATCCGCCAAGGTCGTCAAAGGTATAGCGTACCTGGAAGGATGCGTTAACATAAGCGGAAACATCAAATGATTCGGTCAGAATTGCCGTCAAGTTTTCGTCATAGAGTGCTATTTGTTGCCAAGCGGAACCGTCGTAAACCTCTACGATAAACTCTTGGTTTCCGAACTCTCTGAAGGCTGCGTCGTAACCAACGGTTACGTTGGAAGCTCCGGTCAGGTCATAAACAGGAGATAACAATCTTACAAGATTGGTCTGTCCACTTCCCGCGGCATCATCGTTAAAAATTGCTGCATTAGAAGAGAAGTCAGGACCTATAGGCATGTCACCAGATCCAAATTGCCAATCACGCGCACCGGCTTCTATTACAGTTGTCCATCCGGTCGGGATATTGGCACCCTCAAAGTCCTCAGACTCGGTAAAGATTCCAAATCCGCCCACACAGAAAACCTCGGGCGCGGTAACGTCCTGCACCGTAACCGTTGAGGTACAGGTTGTAGAATTTCCAGAGTTGTCGGTAACAGTTAATGTAACGGTGTTCGCACCGGTCATTGAGCAATCGAAAGAGGAAACGTCCAAGCTCATGGATGCTATACCGCAGTTGTCCGTAGAACCGTTGTCCACATCGGCGGCGGTAATCACTGCCATTCCGGTAACGGGATCAAGATCCACAGTGATATCCTGGCAAACGGCCATAGGGGCCTCATTGTCCAGAACGGTAACAGTAAAGTCGCAGGTAGAAGTATTCCCATCACTATCAGTAACCGATAGTGTTACGGTAGTAACGCCTACAGGAAAAGTACTTCCACTTGGGTGGGTAGATACGATATCCCCAGAGATATTACCGTCCTCGGTATCAATAGCAAGAGCAGAATAGTTTGCCACGGCTCCACAGGTGCCGGGTATGTTATTTGCAGTAATGTCTGATGGACACACAATTACTGGTGGA
This sequence comes from Aequorivita vladivostokensis, assembly GCF_000952855.1. Lineage (GTDB taxonomy): Bacteria > Bacteroidota > Bacteroidia > Flavobacteriales > Flavobacteriaceae > Aequorivita > Aequorivita vladivostokensis. The sequence continues at coordinate 1,183 of NZ_JSVU01000014.1, forward strand.
TCGCCCACGGTGACCGGATTCATTACAAACGTGATTTGATAACTGTTAAGAGTTCCTGAGTCACCTCCCGTATCGTCGCAAATATTGATGGTCCAGTTGCCATTAACCGTCTGACCTGCAAGCAGGGTATTCAATAAGCCAGCCTCAGCTCTATAGCCATTTGCAGAAGGTGCGCCACTTGACCAAGTATTCACAGCAGTGGGAGCATCGTCGCGAATAATCAAGGTGGCGGCAGTATCAAAACCACTGCTACCTCCATTATCTGAGGTTATATCTAGTGTGGAACCACCAGGAGTTAAAAGGGCAAGGTCAATATCACTTGCCCAAGTATGGACAATGTTAAAGGCCAAGGAAGTTATTTGATATTCACCCGGCGCAGTGCCTATAACTCCCGTTAACGGCACATTGGCCGTAGATACGGTAGGACCACCAGTACAAGGAAAGCCACCAGTGCCCGTGGCGGGTATCGGGGTGGGTGTTCCCGCACCCGAGTACGTCTGTGCATTAAGATGCCAACTGAACGTTGACAACATCAATGCCGATAAGATCAAAAATGTAATTTTTTTCATAATTAAACGATTTACAGTTAGAGCACTAAATGTATGTTAAAATTTCTAAAATGAAACAACTGTTTATAAGTTTTTATGTTAAAATATGAAGCATCCTTAAATTAATGTCTTTGTGCCTAGACTATCAATAAAAAAAGGCCATTACCGTCTTTTTGGCAATGACCTTTTATCCTTTTAGAAAATTTTTCTTATTTAATCATCTCGTAACTGCGTTTTATAAACGCCGTTAGCTCTTCTCCTTTGAGTAAATTTTTGCTCAATCTTGCCAAGTCCAAAGCTTGGTTTACTAATCGTTCTTTCTTCTTATCGGTCTTGGTATTTAAGATTTCGCTTACCAATTCGTGATTGGTGTTTACGATCAAATTATACATTTCCGGGAAGCCTCCCATACCAAACATACCGCCACCGCCGGTTTTCTGCATATCTTTCATTCTGCGCATAAATTCGGGCTCGGTAATGATGAACGGATTTGCATTGCTGTCCAAAGCCTCCAATTGTACGCTGAATTTTCCCTTCGGAATAACGCCGTCCAAAAAGGTTTTCAATGTTTCTTTTTCTTCGTCGGAAAGTTTTGAAACCTGCGCATCGTCCTTTTTGATGAGGTTTTCCACGTGATCGCTATCCACGCGTACAAAGGAAATTTTCTCCTCCTTGCTTTCCACTTTTTGAAGCAAGTGTGCAACTATTGGCGAATCCAAAAGCAATACTTCATAGCCTTTCTCTTTTGCGGCTTCTATATAGCTGTGTTGCTCTTCTTTGTTGGAAGCGTAAAGAATCACAAGATTATCATCCTTATCGGTCTGTACGTCTTTTATTTTTTCCTTGAATTCCGAAAAGGTGAAATATTTGTCATCAACTGTTGGATACAGTGCAAAATCCTGCGCTTTTTCGAAGAACTTATCTTCGGTCAGCATTCCGTATTCAATAACGATTTTGATATCGTTCCATTTCTTTTCAAAGCCTTCGCGATCGTTGTTGAAAAGACTTTTCAACTTATCTGCAACTTTTCGGGTTATGTAGCTCGAAATCTTTTTCACAGCGCCATCGGCCTGCAAATAGCTACGCGAAACGTTTAGGGGAATGTCCGGACTGTCAATAACCCCCCGAAGCATCGTCAAAAATTCGGGCACGATTCCCTCCACATTATCGGTTACGAATACCTGGTTTTGATAGAGCTGGATTTTATCCTTTTGAATGCTCATATCGTTTGTCATCTTCGGAAAATATAGTATTCCGGTAAGATTGAACGGGTAGTCAACGTTCAGGTGAATGTGGAAAAGCGGCTCCTCAAACTGCATTGGGTACAACTCCCTGTAAAAGGAATTATAATCTTTATCCTCCAACTCAGTCGGCTGCTTTGTCCACGCCGGGTTTGGATTATTGATGATATTGTCAACTTCCTTTGTTGGCGCTTTGTCCTCTTCTTTTGCGTCTTCGGGTTTTGGAAGGGTTTCGGTGCGCGTTCCGAATTTAATCGGAATCGGCATAAACTTGTTATACTTCACCAACAACTCACGGATGCGGCTTTCTTCCAAAAATTCGGTAGAATCGTCGGCTATGTGAAGAATAATCTCGGTTCCTCTTTCCTTTTTGTCGGCTTTTTCAATGGTAAATTCCGGCGAACCGTCGCAGATCCAGTGCACCGCTGGCTCGTCTTTGTAGCTTTTAGTGATGATTTCCACCTTTTTTGCAACCATAAACGCGGAATAAAACCCAAGACCGAAATGCCCAATAATGCCGGCATCCTTTCCGTTTTTGTCCTTGTATTTTTCAATGAATTCCTCGGCGCCAGAAAAAGCGATTTCGTTGATGTACTTTTCAACCTCTTCCTTCGTCATCCCAATTCCTTGGTCGATTATGCGAAGTTCCTTTTTCTTTTTGTCCAGTTTCACTTCAATAATTGGATCGCCATATTCCACGCCTTCGGCTTCGCCGATGTTCGCCAAATGCTTCATTTTTAACGTAGCATCCGTTGCGTTTGAAATCAATTCACGAAGAAAAATCTCGTGGTCGCTGTATAAAAACTTTTTGATCAGCGGGAAGATATTATCCACCGATACATTAATAGTTCCTTTGCTCATATTTCTTATGTTTTATTTAATAATGCTATTAATTCATTTCCTAATAGTCAAATAAAATACCAAGCCTCTCACTTCTGCCACGTTGTCACCTCATAATAATAAACCTTTCTGCTAAACTTTAACAGAACATTTTGTTTAACTAATCGATAAAAACATTAAACAGTGGTTATCTTTGCATTAGAATAACGACCTATTCCATAACAACAAATATTCAAACACCATGGCAACGGCAACAAACAAAACAGAAAAAGCAAAAAAATCAACTTCAAAAAAAAGCGTGAGTGCAGATAAAATAATTTCTGCATATATGGATTGGGTTTTAACCAAGGAAAAAGCACCGCTCAGCGTTTTTAAATTTTGTAAAGAGAACAATTTTACCGAAGCGGAATTCTACGAACATTTCGGCTCTTTTGAAGGACTGCAAATGGAAGTTTGGAATTCGTTTTACAAGAAAACAATTCTTTTGGCGAATAAGGACGAGCATTATTCCGCCTATTCCAATCAAGAAAAAATGCTTACGTTTTTTTATACCTTTTTTGAACTGTTAACCCTAAACCGCAGCTATATTCTTTTCACCTTAAGGGAACATCAAAATATGATGAGGAATTTGAGCCAGTTAAAAGGACTTCGGCATAATATAAAGCATTTCGCGGCAGATTTGATACGTGAAAACAACGAAGATAAAAAGCTGAAAATCCTGAAACAATCGGTAACCGTTTTTTCCGAAGGGGCTTGGATTCAAACCCTTTTCCTATTGAAATACTGGATGGACGATAACTCTGCAGGTTTTGAAAATACAGATATCGCCATCGAGAAATCGGTACGTGCCATTTTTGATGTTTTCGATACCCAGCCGCTGGAAAGCGTGCTTGACTTTGGAAAATTTTTATGGAAAGAAAAAATGGCCTAATGAAGACGATAGACAAAATTCCCACGAATAAAATCCAGCGCGCTTCAAAATTGATGACCACCGGCGTAAAAGTGGGCGGCAATTATTTGAAGTATTACGGCAAAAAGCTCGTCAATTCTGAAACGACAAAAGACGAATTGAACGAAAGCAACGCAGAGGATATTTACGACGGCCTGAAAAACCTGAAGGGCAGCGCGCTGAAAGTGGCGCAAATGCTGAGTATGGAAAAAAACATTATGCCAAAGGCCTATGTTGAAAAATTTTCGTTGGCGCAATTTCAGGTGCCGCCGCTCTCCGCGCCTTTGGTCCGCAAAACTTTTAAAAGATATTTTGGCGATACGCCCGAAAGCCTTTACGACACCTTTAATGCCGAATCGGTTGCGGCGGCGAGTATTGGGCAAGTGCACAAGGCCACTAAGGACGGTAAAAACTTGGCGGTAAAAATACAATATCCCGGCGTTGCGGAAAGCATCAGCAGTGATCTGGCCATGGTGAAGCCGGTTGCAATGAAAATGTTCAATATAAAAGGAAAGGACAGCGACAAATATTTCAGGGAAGTGGAAGATAAATTGCTGGAAGAAACCGACTATTTGTTGGAAGTGGAACAGAGTAAGGAAATCACCGATGCCTGTAAAAACATTCCAAATTTAAAATTTCCGAAGTATTACGAAGAACTTTCCGGCGAGCGCATAATCACAATGGACTGGATGACGGGGCAGCACCTTTCAGAATTCACCCAAACGAATACCGATAGGGTAAAAGCCCAAAAAGTAGGGCAGACGTTGTGGGATTTCTATATGTTCCAAATGCACCAATTGAAGCGTGTGCACGCAGATCCGCATCCCGGAAATTTTTTGGTGAATGAAGATGCAAACCTGATTGCGATAGATTTTGGTTGCGTAAAAACCGTTCCCGAGGAATTCTATGTGCCTTATTTTGAATTGGCAAAACCAGAAAACATCAACAATCCGGAAGTATTTTTGGAAAAAATGTATGCTTTGGAAATTTTAAAAAAGGAAGATTCCCCCGAGGAAACAAAGTTTTTTTCAGAGCTGTTCCACGAAATGCTAAGTCTTTTCACCCAACCTTTTCATAGCGAAAGCTTTGATTTTTCCGACGAAGAATTCTTCGGAAAGATTGCCGAACTGAGCAATAAATATTCAAAGGATACCGAGCTTCGAAAAATGAACGGGAATCGCGGCTCCAAACATTTTCTATATATAAACCGAACTTTTTTTGGTCTTTATAATTTGATGAACGATTTGGGAGCGAAGGTCACGATAAATAATTATAAGAATTACGTTTAAACTTTAACAAAACTTTGTTTAATCCTTTAACAATTACACTAAACAAAGTGTGGTATCTTTACAGGGAGTAATCGAATATTAAATTGCTATGAAAAAGTAAAAATATTCTATTATTTAATTGGTTAGGTTGTTTAAGAAGGGCGCATTTTATGCGCCCTTTTTTTGTATTTTCAGCTACTGCTTCATTTCCTCGGAAACATTCACCGGGTTTTCATTTTTGTTTTTTACGTATTTGTCGAGCCATTGATCCTGTTCCCATAGCACGTGCAGAATGCTTTCCTTTGCACTGTAGCCGTGGCTTTCCTTCGGCAGCATAACCAGTCTTGCAGTTGCTCCCAAACCTTTTAAAGCATTAAAATAACGCTCACTTTGCAGCGGATAAGTGCCGGAATTATTATCAGCTTCGCCGTGGATAAGCAGCAAAGGGGTTTTCATTTTGTCGGCGTGCATAAAAGGAGACATTATATTATAGGTTTCGGGAGAATCCCAATAGCTGCGCTCCTCACTTTGGAAACCAAAAGGCGTAAGGGTTCTATTGTATGCACCGCTTCGGGCTATTCCAGCAGCAAAAAGATCGGAATGGCTCAAAAGGTTCGCAACCATAAACGCACCGTAGGAATGGCCGCCCACGCCTACACGGTTTCTATCGATATAGCCCATTTTATCAACGGCATCAATGGCGGCTTTGGCATTTCCCACCAATTGGGTCCTAAAAGTATCATTAGGCTCTTCATCACCTTCGCCCACAATTGGGAATGCAGCATCGTCCAAGACCACATAGCCCTGGGTTACCCAATAAATGGGCGAGCCGTAGTACGGATAAATAAATTCATTGGGATTCGTTGTGTTTTGCGAGGCGCTATTTTTGTCCTTAAATTCACGTGGATAGGCCCAAAGAAGCATCGGCATTTTTTCTTTCTTTTCTTTGTCGTACCCAATTGGCAAGTACAAAGTGCCCTCAAGCTCCAAGCCGTCGTCGCGTTTGTAAGTAATCACTTCCTTGTGTACATTTTGGATGCTCTTAAAAGGATTTTCAAATGATGTAACTGGCGTTAAATCATTCTTCTTTTTAATATTTCTGAAGTAATAATTGGGGTATTCGTTCTGCGATTCTATCCGCACTAAAATCTTCCCTTTTTTCATATCGATTGCCGAATTCAGATTTTCCAGCTTATCGGTATATTCGGACTGGTAGATGCGTTTCGTCTTTTGTGTTTTTAAGTTGAATTCATCCACAAACGGAAACTGTCCCTTGTCCGAAAAACCATCGCCCATCAGAAAGGCGTTGCCATCAACTATTTCGAGAACCCTTTCGTCAAAATCGTTTCGGGCGGTTACAAAATTGCCGGGGTCGTTATATCTGTCCTGATAATTTCTATCAAAAATAATCTTTGGCGTTTCCGAAGCATTTGAAGGATTGAACAGATACGATTTTGTATTCCGGTCGTTCCACCAATAATCCGAAGCAATTGCAAGATTATCGTTCCCCCAAGTAATTCCTGAATAGCGGTTTATCGTTTTCAAAAGCAGTTTTTCCTTCTCGTTGAATGGAGCTTCCAACTGGTAAACGGCATCACGATAATCTACTTTTACTTCCGGATCGCCTTTGTCCAATGCCTCGGCCCAATAAATGGTTGCGGGTTTATCGGCACGCCAATCCATTCTCCTTTTGCCCATTCGGGTTGCCATAAAACCTTTCGGTTCTACTTCGTTCAGCGCTACATCGTTCACTTTTTGGATGAGTTTCCCTTGGCTGCTGTAAATAGTAGTTTCAAAAGGAAATCGGCTGTACGGCACAATATAGGAGAACGGTCTTTTAATGGTATTTACCATTACATAATTGCCATCGGGCGAAAAATCAAGCTCGTCGTACATGGCTGTGGGAAGAAAATCGGCCACTTTTCCGTCCAATGAAATCTTTTTTATTTCCGAAAGCGCCAATTGCTCAAAATTAAATTCGTCGTTTGGACTGCTAAGCAAATCCTGATAAGTTCTATTTTGTGCCTTTTCACCATCGCTTACGGTAATGGTTGGCCCATCGGGAACTGCTTCGTCAGTATTTATCAATTCTTTTCTATCCTTGGGAATTACATTTACCAACAACGCGCTGCCGTCTTTAAACCAATTAATAGGATTACCCATATTAGCGTTCACTTTTAGATTGCTGAGTTGTGTGGCGGTACCGTTTTCAATATCTGCCAGCCAGAGTTGTACCCCATCTTCCACCGTATTTAAAAAGGCAACCATTTTTTGGTTGGGTGAAATGGTAAAGTTTGAAAGCCGTGGATTGCTGGGTATTCCCGCTACTTGCCGAGCATCTTTTTCGGAAGCCTTTTTCACTTTTATATTGTTGTAAAACCGGGTTCGGCTACCGATGTTGGTTTTTGGATTTATCCGAAGTCCGCCCAACCGCAATTCAGCTTCGGAAAGCTCCGCGATAGATTTGTATGCATCGCGATAAAAAAGGACCACATTTTCACCATTGCTGTCAATCCAAACGGAAGGGGCCAGGGGCGCGTCCACAAGCTCCAGAATTTCCTTTGGCGGTTTTTGATAGGTGAGTTTTTCCTGTGCAATAAAATTTCCTGATAACAGGAGAAGGGTAACAATGGCGATGAATTTTTTCATAAGTGTAAAATTTAAGTTCTAAAGATATTGAAATTTAGGAGAACGTATTTGCTATGCACGCATACTATATAAACTGAGTTTTGTTTCCTTTAAAAGCGGTATATGGTTATCTTTCGGAACTATTTTAAATTGAATTAAATGTACACTTCAAAAATTACAGGATTGGGCTATTATGTGCCCGAAAATGTTGTAACCAACGACGATCTTTCAAAATTAATGGACACCAACGACGCTTGGATTCAAGAGCGCACGGGCATTAAAGAACGGCGGCATATAAAAAAGGGCGATGGCAATTCTACTTCGGTGATGGGGGTAAAGGCTTCAACCATTGCGTTGGAACGTGCCAAACTTGAGCCAAACGATATAGATATGATTGTTTTTGCTACGCTGAGTCCAGATATGTATTTTCCGGGCGGTGGGGTAGAAGTGCAGGAAATTATGGGAATGCGGACCATTCCGGCCTTGGACGTTCGCAACCAGTGCAGTGGGTTTGTGTATGCGCTTTCAGTGGCGGATCAATTTGTAAAAACGGGAATGTATAAAAATATTTTAGTGATTGGTAGCGAAAACCACAGCGGCGGACTGGATATGACCACGCGCGGCAGAAACGTGTCGGTTATTTTTGGCGACGGCGCGGGGGCAGCAGTTGTTTCCAGAAATGAAACCGGAAAGGGAGGTATTCTCTCCACCCATCTTCACAGCGAAGGGCAACATAAAAATGAGCTCTCTCTAAAAGGCCCGAGCACCGAACACTGGGTGCCGGAAATAATTGCCGAAAACCCACAGGAAGACATCCCGTATTATCCGGTGATGAACGGACAGTTTGTGTTTAAGCACGCCATTGTCCGTTTTGCTGAGGTTATTCAGGAAGGGTTGGAGGCCAATAATTTGAAGGTGGAAGATATTGATATGTTGATTCCGCATCAGGCCAATCTTCGCATTTCACAATTCATTCAACAAAAAATGAAATTGACTGACGAGCAGGTTTTCAACAACATTCAAAAATACGGAAACACTACGGCAGCATCCATTCCAATCGCACTGACGGAAGCGTGGGAAGAAGGAAAAATCAAGGAAGGCGATCTTGTGGTTTTGGCAGCCTTCGGGAGTGGCTTCACGTGGGGAAGTGCTATTATTAGATGGTAATAATGTTTCGGTTGAAAATATAAAAAGCCTTTCAGGAAAACTGAAAGGCTTTTGTTTTACCTAAAAAAGGTATAATTCGTTAAAAGGCTAATTCAAATAAATTATAAAATGAAATTTTAGGTATTGTACTTAATAGACGAGTTGAAATCTATATTAGTTTCATTACGAAATCTTTTTTAACAAAAGAATAACGGTTTAAAACAGCCCTCCGCCACCGGATGATGTGTTATCATCTCTACTTTTTCGGCTTTTTGCGCGATAGTTTCCGCCGCCAAATCTATAAGTTAATCCCACGTAAATGGTGTTGCTTTCATTTTTGAATTCACCGCTCTGTGGATAAGGCGTATCACCGCTGAAGGCAAATTTCATGGAATCAAAAACATCGTTGTAATTTACGCTGAAAGTTCCTCGGCCTTCCCATAAGCTGTATCGTGCGCCCAGATTAACGAAATAACGTGGTTCCGATTCAAACTGAATGCCTTTGTTCTTAGCGCGGTACAATCCGAAAGCGGAGAACGTAAGATTTTTTGTGACGGTGAAATTATTCATCATTCGCACATTCCATGATACGTTATCAACTTCCGCAACTTGGGTGACAATATCTTCTACCGCAGGCGTTCCCGTAGGATTTTCAAAAATTTCGGTGATTCCTTTTTGGGTTTTCTTATAGAGTTCAAAACTGCTGTTGACACTCCACCACTTGGTAGGTTTATAATTTCCCGAAATTTCGAGTCCGTAGGAGTCTGTGCTTTCAAAATTTTGGAAAGTTAATATGGAGCGATCTAGATTTGTGCGGTCCACAAGTATGGCTCGGTTTATTTCGTTATCCACAATGCGATAAAAGATGCCTGCGGTAATGCTGCCCGCATCTAAATTTCTTGTGTAATTGGCCTCTATGGAATTGGTAAACTGAGGCTCAAGATTGATATTTCCGTAAGAAGAAATCAATGGCGTACTAAACTCGCGAATAGGATTTACCTGATCAAGTCCCGGACGGTCCACTCTCCGACTATAACTAAGCTGATACTGGTTTTTTTCCGAAGGAGAGTAAGTTACAAAGGCACTGGGATATATTTGAAAGTAGTCGTTAGTAAAGGCCTGTACATTGTTAGTGTCGGCTTGTACGCTAACATTTTCAATTCGCGCTCCTAATTGATAGGACCATTTTTCAAAGGTTTTTCCAACCGTAGTGTAAAATGAATAAATATCTCGCACGTATTCAAAATGGGTTGAAGGCGTGGGCACCAATTCGCCATTGGCGTTATAGCTTTGGCCATTTGAGGCAAAATCTATCTTCGTTTCAAATAGTCTTGCTTCGGCACCCGCTTCAATTTTTAAACTTTCTGATAACGGATTTACATAATCGAGGTTCACGGTAAGTTGGCTGCGGTCCGTTTCATCACTGTCTTTAAAATTTTCTAGAGGTGAGGCCCCGTTAAAGACATATTTTCCATCAGTTTCATTTGAAAATACATTATAATCTGCTTCCAATTCCAAAGTATGCTCAGTTTCATCAAAACTTACTTTGTAATCAAAATTATATTGTGAAGCGATATTTTCATTGCCATAAAAAAACAACTGTTCCTGGTTGAGAGATGGTTGATCCAAATAGAAGATAGTGGAGCTTCCATTTCCTTTTCCGTCATATATGTTTTGGTTTGTGAAAAAGGACAGCGTATTTTTTTCATTTAAGTAAAAGTCCAGTCCCACTTTGAAGAGATTGGATTTACTGTCATCCAAAAAGTGGATTACTTCTCTGGAATTATTGAGTGAACGCGTAATGAGACCGTTGTTTTCGTGTTTGGAAACATTGTTACCCAGGTTGGTGTAAAAGTTAAATTTGCCATTGCGGTAATTCATATCCAAGCCCGCATTGAATTTTGCGTTTTCCCTAAAAGTTAGCCCTACGGAAGCATTTCCATTAAAGCCCACATTCACGTTTTTATGAAGAATTATGTTGATCAATCCGCTCATTCCCTCGGGATTGTACTTTGCCGAAGGGTTAGTGATCAGCTCTATTTGTTTGATTGACGAAGACGGAATCTGCTTTAGCAATTGGGCAACTGGAATGTTTGAGAGCTTTCCGTCCACCATCACGCGCACATTCTCATTGCCGCGCATGGAAAGCTCTCCAGATTGTGGGTCGATACTCACGGTAGGCAAATTGTTCATAATATCTGATGCAGTCGGTCCCGCGGTAGATAAATCTTTACCAATGTTTATTACTTTTTTGTCCAAGCGTTGTTCAATCGTTGATCTCTCGGCTACAATATTCACTTCATCCAAGGACGCAATGTCTTCTTCCAACAATATGTTGCCCAAGTCAATAGTTGCATTTCCTTTTGTAATATTTATTTCCGTGGTAAATACTTTATAGCCTATGTACTGGATGCTAATGTTGCAGCGGCCTTCCGGTATTTTATGGATTTCAAATTTTCCCGCATCGTCGGTTACTGCGCCAGTAATAATTTCACCATTTAATTTTTTTACTACTACTGTTACATAGGGGAGAGGTTCATTTAGGACTTTGTCCGTCACCCGGCCATAGATGTTACCGGAATCTTCTGTGGGGCCTGCCGCGGCATTGAGTATTCCGAAGGTGATGCAGGCGATCAAAACTAAAATTGTTTTCATTTGTGTGATTGATTGATGTTAATGATTAATGAAATAAAATACCATTATATTGCATTAAATATTACCTTGTATAACATACTAAAGGCGCAAATGTTTTCGTATTTCTATATAAAAGACGATGTATATTTTTTTCTGTTACAATTTTTTTAGAAAAAGTTTAAAAAAACAAACCCGAAGCGGGTGCTCCGGGTTTGAATCTTTACTGCTATCATTAACACTAACCATCAACGTAAAAATTGTCGCAGTAAAGAATGAAGTGTAAGTACTATATAGACGTTGAAATCTTCCGAATGTTTCAAGCCCCACCTCATTTTAACGAACATTTATGAAATCTTGCTGAAGAGTATTGTATTTTCATAAAAAAACTATCAGAATGAAAAAGACATTAGTACTGGGCGCAAGCCTCAATCCGGGAAGATATTCAAACATTGCCATAAATCGTTTGGTAAAATATGGGCATCCCGTGGAGGCGGTGGGCCTTAAAACAGGAGAGGTAGCAGGCGCAACCATTGCCACGGAAAAGGAACACTTTGAAGATATTGACACGGTAACCCTCTATCTAAATCCGAAACGCCAAGTGGAATATTACGATTATATCGTTTCGTTGAAGCCGAAACGCGTCGTTTTCAATCCAGGCACGGAAAATCCTGAATTTTACGAAATTCTCAGAAAGAACAAGATTGCATTTGAAGTGGCCTGCACCTTAGTTCTTTTGGGTACGAATCAATATTAAACCGAAGAAGGTAAGCGCGCCATTCAGGATAAGTATAAAAAATCCGAATTCGAAATTTAGGTATGCCGCGCTGAGGGCGCTAATTGCATATCCCAAAAACGGAGTCAATATGGCCACCACGGGCACCAATTTATCCTTTACGTTCCATTTCGTAAAAAGTCCGTACGCGTAAAGCCCTAAAAGGGGACCGTAGGTATAACCCGCAAAAACAAAAAGTTTCGCAATTACCGAAGCATCTGCGATTACATATTTGAAAATTATAATTACCAAAATAAGTAACAAGGAAACCAAGATGTGAATCATTTTGCGAACGCGTACCTGTTTTGCTTCGTCATACTTTTTCTCAATTCCCAAAATATCAATACTGAAAGACGTGGTCAGCGCGGTTAAAGCGCTATCGGCACTGCTGTAAGCTGCGGCAATCAATCCTAAAATGAAAAGAATTGCAACCCCAAAACCGAATTCGTTTTGCATTGCCAGCGTTGGGTACAATTGGTCTTTATGGGCGTCAATCCCATTCTGTGCTGCGTAAACCGTAAGCAGTAAACCTAAAACCAAAAACACAAAATTTACGATGGTCAGAACAATAGTAAACCAAAACATATTTTTCTGGGCATCCTTCAGATTGCGGCAGGTCAGGTTTTTCTGCATCATGTCTTGGTCCAGTCCCGTCATTACTATCGCGATAAATGCACCGCTAATAAATTGTTTTACAAAATGGTCGACCGATTTCCAATCGTCAAAAAAGAAAATCTGGCTCATATCGCTATCGGCAATAAAATTGAAAAGACTGCTTCCCGAAAGACCTAAATCTGTGGAAACATAATACACCGAAACGCCAACGGCTATTAACATAAACAGCGTTTGCAGCGTATCGGTCCACACGATTGTCTTTATTCCACTTTTGAAGGTATAAAGCCAAATAAGTAAAATTGTGATAGTAACCGTCACCCAAAACGGAATATTCATTTGGTCAAAAATCAGGCTTTGCAGCACCACCGCCACTAAATACAACCGAAAACTCGCTCCAACTACCCTTGAAAGCAGAAAAAACGATGCTCCGGTTTTATAGGATGCATTCCCGAAACGTCCTTCCAAATAAGTATAAATTGAAGTCAAATTTAAACGGTAGTAGAGCGGAAGCAGCACCGTGCCAATAACGGCGTAACCCACGGTATATCCCAAAACTACTTGAAAATAACTAAATTTTGAAGCTTCCACCCAGCCTGGAACTGAGATAAAAGTAACGCCGCTGAGCGAGGCGCCAATCATTCCGAAGGCAACCAAATACCAGGGCGATTGTTTTCCGGCTTTAAAGAAGTCTGCATTGCTGCCGCCCTTATTGGTAAAGTAGGATATGAGTATTAAAACCAAAAAATAACCAAGGATAAGTAGCAGAATGTGTAAGGGTTGCATAAAATTTAAGACTTCAATGGTTTAGAAATTCTTTTTCGGTAAAAATACAAAGTTTGGTTTCCCCACCATTTTTATTTTTAATACTTTTGAAATCTTTGAATAATTAACAATGTAACTCCCTAAAAATTAATAAAATGCGAATTAAATTACTACTGCTTTTTGGTTTGTTTTTCGGTTCTTTTGTCGTTCAGGCACAGGAATATCTACAAATGATTGATGCAGGTACTTACAAAGTACAAGAGATAATTGATAGTGCCGAAGCCTATTTTGCCGATAAGGATAAAGGACGTGGCAGTGGATACAAACAATTTAAAAGATGGGAGTACAACGCACTAAGAAGGGTAAAGGAAAATGGATACCTTCCCACGACTGAAGAGCGCTTGGATGAACTTCAGCAGTGGAACGCATATCTAAATGAAACCGCTGCAGGTAGAAATGTACTTCCCGATAACTGGCAGGAATTGGGCCCTAAATCTTGGAGCGCAACTTCAGGATGGAATCCTGGCGTAGGCAGACTTACAGGTCTTGCTATAGATGAAGGGGATGCAAACCATATGATTGTGGGCGCAAACACGGGTGGTGTATGGAGAACAGACGATGGAGCCCAGACTTGGACCCCACTTAGCGACTATTTTTCGAATTTATCGGTTTATTCTGTAGCAATTGATCCAACGGATTCGGATACGTATTTTTTCGGATCTAATAGTGGAAAAATTTTCAAATCCACCGATGCCGGTGCTACCTGGAATTTGTTGGGAAGCATTGGAAACAGCAGGGTAAATAAAATTGTAATAAATCCTTCCAATACAAACATGATTTTTGCGACTGCTGAAAACTCTGGAATTTACAGAACAGAAGATGCGGGTGTCAATTGGATAAAAGTAATATCAGGAGATAATAATGGTTATGATGTAGAATTCAAACCGGGAGATTTTTCAGTGGTATATGCTTCTGGCAGCGGTTTTCACAAATCTACTGATGGGGGCGCTACCTTTTCTACAATAGGTGGTTTCACCTCTGGGCCAAAAATGATTGGCGTTTCCGCAGATAACCCTGACGTGGTATATGTATTGGAGGCTAACAGTGGTAGATTTGGCGGTTTCTATACTTCAAATGATAGCGGTAGTTCATTCACAAAATTGAACAATGGAGGGCTTAACTTTTTTGGATATAGCACCAGCGGAAATGACAATAGTGGTCAAGCTCCCCGCGATATGGGTATTGCGGTAAATCCGACAAATGTTAATGAGGTACATATTGCAGGAATTCTTACATGGCGTTCTACCAATGGTGGTGTCACTTTTTCTTGTACTTCAGATTGGATACCTGGAAACGCGGCTTCACAAAATATAGGCTATTGCCATGCCGATGTGGACGATCTTCAGTTTTATGGCACTTCATTGTTTGCAGTGACCGATGGTGGTGTATTTAAGGCGGATAACACGTCGACGGTTTCTGCCAATTATTACGAAGATTTAACAAATGGGCTCGGCATACGCCAATTCTATAAAATTGGGGTTTCCCAAACTCCAGATGTAATTGTTTCGGGAGGCTCCCAAGACAATGGAACCTCTTTTTATAAGGCTGCAACAGGCTGGAAAGATTGGCTGGGCGCCGATGGTATGGAATCTTTTATAGATAAAACCAACAGTAATATTCTATTTGGCACCACTCAAGGGGGGCAACTTTATCGTTCCAACAATGGTGGAAATTCATATGTTGGTCTTAGCGAACCTGGAAGTGGGTCGGGGAATTGGGTCACTCCTTTTGAACAGGATCCCATAACCAATAATGTGATTTATGTGGGTTATAATGTGATTTATAAATCAACGAATTTGGGTGGCACATGGACGCCTATTTCACAGAACTTCGGTGGAAACCTTGATAATTTAAAAATAGCTCCTTCCGATAATCAAATAATGTATGCCTCCAGATCATCATTGCTTTTTAAGACAACAGACGGTGGGGCAACCGATTGGGTTCAACCGACAAGGCCGGGCGGTATCATCAATTCAATAGCCATACACCCCACAAATCCTAATAAAGTGGCCGTAGCTACTACGGCAACTGACCGCGTATATGTTTCAAATGATGGTGGCGCTACATGGACCAGCTATAAAAAGAATCTTCCTAATTTTAGTGCATTGGCTCTGGTTTGGGACGATAACGGCGCAGACGGACTGTATTTAGGTATGGATTACGGAATTTATTATATAGACAATACGTTTACAGACTGGCAGCCCTATAGCAATTTGCTGCCGAATGTATATGTTAACGAACTGGAAATAAACAAAGTAGGTGGTCTATTGTACGCCGGAACTTACGGAAGAGGCCTATGGGTTTCTCCATTGGTTACGGGCACCGCGGGAGTTGACGATAGAATTTCAAATAACGGCGTTTCCTTATACCCAAACCCTGCAACTGCACAATTTACCATTGCGCTGCCAAAAGCTACGAAGGCAGAAGTTCGGGTTTTCGATATTTCCGGAAAACTTCTTATTTATGAAACCGAATCTTCAATTTCGAACAGGCATTCGGTTGATGTTTCCTCTCTTTCCAGCGGAACCTACTTCGTTCGTATAAATAGTGAAGAGGGTACGGCGACTAAAAAACTTCTTATAAATTAAGAATCACTTTTATAATAGGAATGCTTCAGGAAAAGTCTCTTTTTCTGAAGCATTTTTTTTAACTTGGCTGCTGTAAAAATACTATGGAATTTTCTTCAAAACTTCTTGAAAATGCGGTAAACGAAATGTCCCAACTCCCCGGAATTGGTAAGCGTACCGCGCTTCGACTCGTGCTTCATTTGCTGAAACAGCCTAAAGAACAATCACAAAAATTGGCAGCGGGCTTGGTAAAAATGCGCGAGGAAATAAATTTTTGTGCAAATTGCCACAACATCAGCGATACAAAACTCTGTGAGATTTGTGCGAACCCACGCCGCGATGAGCAATTGGTTTGTGTGGTGGAAGACATTCGCGATGTAATGGCCATTGAGAACACCAGCCAGTACCGTGGCCACTACCACGTTTTGGGTGGAAAAATTTCGCCGATGGACGGTATCGGTCCCGGCGATTTAACCATTCCTTCCTTAGTGGAGAAGGTTAAGACTGGCAACGTGCGCGAACTTATTTTTGCGCTCAGTTCTACGATGGAAGGCGATACCACCAATTTTTACATCTATAAGCAAATTGAACCCTATAATATAACTACCACCACCATTGCCCGTGGAATTTCAGTAGGCGATGAGCTTGAGTATGCGGATGAGGTTACCCTCGGCCGAAGTATTCTGCACCGAATTCCTTTTGAATCTTCCCTAAAAAACACCTAAACCTTGAAGCTTTCAGTCGTTATTCTCAATTATAATGTGCGTTATTTTTTGGAGCAGTGCATTCGTTCAGTCCAGAAAGCTACGGAGCATTGGGATGCTGAAATAATAGTCATTGACAATGCTTCAAAAGACGATAGCTGCCAAATGGTCAAGACTCTTTTTCCCAAGGTTGTTTTGATTGAAAACAAGGAGAACGTAGGTTTTAGCAAAGCGAATAACCAAGCTGTGGCCGTTGCAAAAGGCGAGTACGTTTGTATCTTAAATCCAGACACAGCAGTTTCTGAAGATACTTTTAGAAAAGCCGTGGAATATTACGAAAGTATTGAAAACATTGGTGCCTTGGGTGTTTATTTAATGGATGGCACCGGACATTTCCTTCCCGAGAGCAAACGCAACCTTCCCACGCCAAAGGTTTCACTCTTAAAAATTACCGGCTTCACAAAAAAATACTACGCCAACCAAATTCCGGAAACAGAGCAGGGCAAAGTAGAGGTACTCGTTGGGGCCTTTATGCTTTTAAAAAGAAGTATTTACCACGAAGTGGGCGGTTTTGACGAGGATTATTTTATGTACGGGGAAGACATAGATTTCAGCTACAAAATAACCAAGGCCGGCTACCAAAACCACTACCTGGGAAGTACAACGGTGCTTCACTACAAAGGGGAGAGCACCAAAAAGGACGATGCTTATTTTGAACGTTTTTACGGGGCAATGCAAATTTTTTACCGAAAGCATTTCAACAAAAATTTTCTTTTGGAAAGTTCCGTTTCTGCCGGCGTCGCATTGGCAAAGGCCGCACATAAAATTTCTGCCGATAAGAAAGTGGTGCCATTGCCAAACCTTGAGCGAAATTATTTCTTCACTGAAAATATCGAGCTTCTGGAGCAACTATCGGCTTCCACCGCAACCGTTTTCCAGATGGTTTCAAAAAATGTGCATTTTCAGATAGTGCTCAAAAACAGTCTCTTGGTCTATGATGCCGAATATATTTCCTATAAAGAAATCTTCAAATTGATGAAACAGTTAAAAGGGCAGAACAACCGTTTCCGCATACGGCCACCGGGTTGTAATTTCATAATAGGAAGCGACCAAAGCGACGAAAAGGGCGGTGTGGTTGTTTTTTAAGAAATTTGAAACCCAGAACGAACAAATTTTAACTAATTTTGCAACGATTTTTGAGTAGTGATCGATGAGTGGTGATTGGGGAGTGTGGGAATGATTAATTCAAAGTCAAAAAATTGTAAATTGAAAATCGTACATCAATAGTTATGGCAAAATTTGAATTGAAACTGCCCAAAATGGGTGAGAGCGTTGCAGAGGCAACGTTGACCAACTGGCTAAAGGAAGTGGGCGACACCATTGAGGCTGATGAAGCTGTACTTGAAATTGCTACCGATAAGGTAGATAGCGAAGTGCCCAGCGAAGTAGATGGCATTTTGGTCGAAAAGCTTTTCAACGTTGATGATGTGGTGCAAGTAGGCCAGACCATCGCCATAATTGAAACTGCCGGAAGCAACGGAACGGAAAAGACAACTGCGGAAAGCGCTCCTTCGCCCGAAATTGTGAAGGAAGTGGAAAAGCAAGTGGAAACTGCCAAGGAGACCACACAAGCAAAGATTGAAAATACCGGCGACCGGTTTTATTCACCTTTGGTAAAGAATATTGCGGCTGCCGAGAATATTTCACAGGAAGAACTGGACGCAATTTCGGGCACCGGAAAAGACGGGCGCGTAACCAAAAACGATATTTTGGAATATGTTGAAAATCGCGCTACTTCAAAAACTGCAACTCCACAGCCGCAGACAGTAGTGGAGGCCAAAAATCCCCAAACTGCCAAAGCGCAAGCCACAGAACCAGCAAAACCAAAGGCTCCGGTTTCCGTAAGCGGGGAGGATGAAATAGTTGAAATGACACGAATGGGCAAGCTCATTGCCCACCATATGATTGAAAGCACTCAAACTTCGGCGCACGTGCAGTCTTTCGTGGAGTGCGATGTTACTAATGTTTGGAACTGGAGAAATAAGGTGAAAGGTGCCTTTGCAAAAAGGGAAGGCGAAAATTTAACGTTTACCCCAATATTTATGGAAGCCGTAGCAAAGGCGCTGAAAGACTTCCCGATGATGAATATTGCGGTGGACGGCAACAATATCATCAAACGTAAAAATATAAATCTGGGAATGGCGGCAGCCCTGCCGGACGGAAACCTTATTGTGCCGGTAATTAAAAATGCAGACCGATTGAATTTGGTGGGAATGAGCAAAGCGGTGAACGACCTTGCGACCCGCGCTCGCGAAAATAAATTGAAACCCGACGAAATACAGGGTGGAACGTACACCGTTACAAACGTGGGAACTTTCGGAAGTATTATGGGAACGCCAATTATCAACCAACCGCAAGTGGGTATTCTCGCATTGGGCGCAATCCGAAAAGTACCGGCGGTAATTGAAACCCCGGAAGGTGATTTTATCGGGATTCGCCATAAAATGTTCCTTTCGCACAGTTACGACCACCGTGTGGTAAATGGCGCTTTGGGCGGACAATTCGTAAAACGCGTAGCCGACTATTTGGAAGCGTGGGACGTTAACCGAGAAATTTAATTCGAATACATATTGCGAAAAGGGAGGTTTTGAATTCAAAATCTCCCTTTTTGATTTTTATGCACCCTCAAAACTTCAATTAAAAGTATCTTTGCACCACAAAACAAAACAATGGAACTCAACTTAAAAAAACCGATTTGCTTTTTCGACCTTGAAACCACTGGGGTAAACGTGGCAACGGAGCGAATTGTGGAAATAGCCATTTTAAAGGTTTTTCCAAACGGAAACAAGGAAAGCCACACCTGGCGCGTAAATCCCGAAATGCCTATTCCTGAGGGCGCATCGGCAATCCACGGAATTACTGATGAAATGGTTGCCAACGAACCAACATTTAAGGAATTGGCGCCAAAAATATATGCGTTGATTAAGGATAGCGACCTGGGCGGGTTCAACTCCAACCGTTTTGACATTCCGTTGCTTGCGGAAGAATTGCTTCGCGCCGAAGTGGATTTTGATATGAAAAAAGCCCTTTCGGTAGATGTGCAGACTATTTTCCACAAAATGGAAAAGCGCACACTCGAGGCTGCCTATAAGTTTTACTGCAATAAGGATCTAACCGATGCCCACAGCGCCGCTGCCGATACAAATGCAACCTACGAAGTATTGAAGGCGCAATTGGACAGGTATCCGGAGCTTCAAAACGATGTCAATTATTTGGCCGATTTCAGTTCACACCGCGATCATGCCGATTTTGCAGGTTTTATAAGTTATAACGAAGACGGTATCGAGATTTTCTCTTTTGGAAAGTATAAGGGAAATTTGGTAACTGAAATTTTGGAGAAAGATTCTGGCTACTTTGGCTGGTTGTTGAACGCCGATTTTCCGCTGTACACAAAACAGGTGCTCACCCGCATTCGGCTTCAAAAGTTAAATACAAAATTCTAAATTTATAATGAAGATAATCTGTATAGGTCGAAATTATGCAGACCATATTAAGGAACTGGATAACGCAAAACCAACCGATCCCGTTATTTTTTTAAAGCCAGATACTGCAATATTGTTAAAGAAACAGCCGTTCTTTATTCCAGATTTTTCAAATGAAGTGCACCACGAGGTGGAATTATTGGTCCGTATCAATAAAATAGGAAAACATATAGACCGGAAATTTGCCCATAAATATTATGATGAAATAGGTTTGGGTATTGATTTTACGGCTAGAGATCTGCAGGCCGACTTAAAGGAAAAAGGACTTCCTTGGGAAAAGGCGAAAGCTTTTGATGGTTCCGCAGTTATCGGAAAATTCATTGAAAAAGAGCAATTTAAGGATGTGAATAATATAAATTTCAGCCTAGAACGCAACGGAAATACCGTCCAAAATGGCAATTCTATGCTGATGATGTGGAAAATCGATGCTTTAATCGAATATATTTCAAAATATTTTACGCTGAAAATCGGGGACATTATCTTTACCGGAACTCCCGCAGGTGTTGGCAAGGTTGAAACCAACGATGTTTTGAAGGGGTTTATAGAGGAAACCGAAATGTTTTCCATAAAAGTTAAGTGAGATGACCAAATATTATGCAAAGGAGAATCTTAGTGAAATCGCTGATGGGGATCAGGATTTCCTAAAAATATTGGCACAGACATTTTTAGATGAAATTCCACCCGATTTGCACTCCATGGAAGAAGCCATCGAGAATGAAAACAGGGAATTGGCATACCAATTTGCCCATAAAATGAAACCAAATATTGAGATGTTTGGTATAGATGCGCTTAAGGATATTACCAGTATTGAAGCATGGTCAAAGACATCCAAAAGTAAGGCTACAGTCCTCCCACATTTAGAGAATGTACTTAGCACCTTAAACCACGTATTTGACGAGCTGAGACAAGACTTCCAACTATAACATGCTTGCAGAAATAATTACCATAGGCGATGAGATTCTCATAGGCCAGATTGTTGATACCAATTCAGCCTATATTTCAAAAGAATTGAATAAGGTGGGCATAAAAGTCTATCAGATTACCTCGGTGCAAGATGACCGCAAACATATTCTACAAGCATTTGAAGACGCAAAAAAACATGCCGATCTGGTTATAATAACCGGCGGCTTGGGTCCCACAAAGGACGATGTTACCAAACAAACGTTCTGTGATTTTTTCGGGGATACTTTAGTGGAAGATCCCGCCGTGATAGATAATGTAAAAGAACTCTTCAAAAAATACCAACTCAACAAACCGCTGCCGGCAAATTTCCGCCAGGCAATGGTTCCCTCCAAGGCTACTATCTTGATGAACCAATACGGCACAGCCCCCGGCATGTGGATGGATGTGGATGAAGTGGTTTTTGTTTCGCTTCCGGGTGTACCGTATGAAATGAAACATCTTTTACAGGAAGAAGTTTTACCGCGGGTAATAAAATGCTTCAACAGGCCGCATATATATCACAAAACGCTTATAACCTATGGACTGGGGGAGAGTGCCATTGCCGAAAGGATTGCCGATTGGGAAAACGAATTGCCGGAAGACATCAAACTTGCCTATTTGCCTTCCTTGGGAAAAGTCCGCTTACGGCTTTCGGCTACAGGGAAAGATAAAAAGGCATTGGAGAAAAGTGTGGACTCACAAATGGAAATTTTGGAAGAAATGCTTTCCGATATTGCCGTGGGCTTTGAGGGTGAAACCTCCATTGCAGAGTTGATCGGAAAAATCCTCACGGAAAAGGGGATGACCTATAGCGTGGCAGAAAGTTGTACCGGGGGCAGAATTGCCTCCGAAATCACCCAATATGCCGGCGCTTCATCTGCCTTTATGGGAGGAATTATTCCCTATGACACGGGTCTTAAAACCAAAATCTTGGGTGTGCCCAAAAACATTATCGAGCAATATAACGTGGTGAGTATTCCAGTTGCTGAAGAAATGGCCAAACGATGCTGCAAACTTTTTGAATCGGATTACTCCATTGCCACCACAGGTATTGCGGGCCCCACAAAGGGTGATGGGGAAGATGAGGTAGGCACAGTATGTATTGCAATAGGCACGCCAAATGGCGTTGTTTCAGAGAAGTTTAGTTTCGGAAACGACCGCTATCGGGTTATTGAAAAGGCGGCAAACAAAGCCTTGGAGATGTTGTTAAAAGAAATTTCAAAAAACTAATTTTCTTTTGTTGTACATCACAAAAGAATTACTTAAATTTGCACCCTGTTTTAAAAATAACTTAAAAAGGTTAAGGAATGTCAAGAGTTTGTGAACTTACCGGAAAGAAAGCGATGGTTGGAAATAACGTGTCGCACGCAATGAATAAAACCAAACGTAAGTTTGATGTAAACTTGCTCAAAAAGCGTTTTTATATTCCAGAAGAGGACAAATGGGTTACCCTACGTGTTTCAGCTTCTGCTATAAAAGACATCAATAAAAAAGGTATTTCTGCGGTTATGAAAGAAGCCCGCGAAAAAGGCTTTTTAACTAAATAATTGCAATAATCAATAAAGTCTGTTACAATGGCTAAAAAAGGAAATAGAGTACAAGTGATTTTGGAGTGCACAGAGCACAAGGAGTCTGGAAAACCAGGAACTTCACGTTACATCACCACCAAAAATAAGAAGAACACCCCGGACAGAATGGAGTTGAAAAAATTCAATCCAATCTTGAAGAAAATGACCGTTCATAAAGAGATTAAATAATATAAGTCATGGCAAAGAAATCAGTAGCATCGTTACAAACAGGTTCAAAGCGTTTAACCAAAGCAATAAAAATGGTTAAATCGCCAAAAACAGGAGCTTATACATTTACTGAAGCTATCATGGCTCCAGAATTTGTAAACGACTGGTTGAACAAAAAATAACCAGCTTAAAATATTAAGGAAAAGCCACTTTTTTGCGAAGGTGGCTTTTCGTATTTTTGCTCCCCCTCCGTTTTTTAAATCGCCTTGAGGGTAATTTAAAATCTACTTTTCCCTGAAATTGGGAAAGGAGCGTTAGAGATTAAACTTTGGCAAAGTTGAACAACTGAGTAAAAACTTGGAACTTGAAACCTTGAATTTTTAAAATGAGTCTATTCAAAAAAATATTTTCAAAAGAAAAAAAGGAAACTCTCGATAAGGGGCTTGAAAAAACAAAGACTTCCTTTTTTGATAAGCTGAGCAAAGCTGTTGCAGGAAAGAGCAAGGTTGACGATGACGTTTTGGACAATTTGGAAGAAGTGCTCGTTTCCAGCGATGTTGGGGTAAATACCACCTTAAAAATTATCGATAGGATTGAGGATCGGGTTGCCAAGGATAAATACTTGGGCACGGATGAATTGAACAAAATTCTCCGTGAGGAAATAGCAGGACTTTTAAGCGAAATAGACTCCGGAAACGCAACCGAGTTCGAAGTGCCGGAAAATAAAAAACCATACGTAATTATGGTTGTTGGTGTTAATGGGGTTGGAAAAACTACGACCATCGGGAAGCTTGCATATCAGTTTAAAAAAACAGGAAAGAAAGTTGTTTTGGGAGCGGCGGACACTTTCCGTGCTGCGGCGATTGACCAACTGCAAATTTGGGCCGATAGAACCGATGTTTCCATTGTAAAACAAAGTATGGGCAGCGACCCTGCCAGCGTAGCTTTTGATACGCTACAAAGTGCCGTAACACAAAATGCCGACGTGGTTATCATTGATACCGCAGGACGCCTTCACAATAAGGTAAACTTGATGAACGAGCTAACAAAAGTGAAACGCGTGATGCAAAAGGTAGTGCCCGATGCGCCGCACGATGTGCTTTTGGTGCTAGACGGTTCTACTGGGCAAAACGCTTTTGAACAGGCCAAACAGTTTACCGCCGCAACAGAAGTAACTTCACTTGCCGTCACAAAGCTCGATGGAACTGCCAAAGGAGGCGTTGTTATCGGTATCAGCGATCAGTTTAAAATTCCCGTGAAATATATTGGCGTGGGCGAGGGAATGGAAGATCTTCAGGTTTTCAATAAGTTTGAATTTGTGGATTCTTTTTTCATATAAATGGAAGAAAAAGTAACTCCAAAACCCAGTAAGCCGTTCATTTATATTTTATGGATATTGGTAGGCTATATTGGCATACTTACAGGGTTTCATTCTTTTAAAATTATTGAATATTTTATAAAACCTGTTCCAAACCCGTTGATGCCTTTGGATTTGTATAAATACATAGCCTTTCCTTATTTATCTTTTATACCTTTTCTTTTGGCATTGCTTTTTTTAGGAATTTATTTTGTTAGAAAGAAATATTTCACAAAAGGTTACGTGATTTTTTATGCCATAGTAATTCTGTTTTTTCATCTTTCACAAAGCAGTCTTCTTGCTTTTTTTGATAGTTTCAATCCTTACGCAGGATAAAATCGTAGAATTCTAGACATAAAAAAACCTACAAGATTTTGGAAACCTTGTAGGTTATTAAATAATTCGTTGTTGCATTTTTTCGACTACCGACTACCGACTACCGACTACCGACTGTTTAAAGCGTTTCCTTCAACCAATCAAAAAACTCCCGTTGCCAAACAAGCGCGTTCTGCGGTTTTAACACCCAGTGGTTTTCTTCGGGAAAATATAGCAATTTGCTTTTTATTCCTTGCAATTGCGCCGCTTGGAAAGCACTCAGACCCTGTTCAATAGGTACTCTGTAATCCTTGCCGCCTTGTATGATCATAATGGGAGTGTCCCATTTATCTACATAATTGATCGGGTTGAATTCGTTGTATGCCTTTTGTGCAACGGCATTATCCTTTTCCCAGTAAGCACCGCCCATATCGTGGTTTACGAAGAATAGTTCCTCGGTAGTCCCATACATAGATCTGGTGTCAAAAACGCCATCGTGGGCAATAAAGGTTTTAAAGCGCCCGTCGTGATTTCCTGCCAACCAAAACACGGAATAACCCCCGAAACTTGCACCAATAGCGCCCAATCGGTCCTTGTCAACATATGGTTCTTTGGCAACATCATCAATCGCATCAAGGTAATCCTGCATCGCGCCGCCGCCCCAATCGCCGCTGATGGCTTCATTCCACTCCACGCCGTGCCCGGGCATTCCGCGACGGTTGGGTGCCACAACTATATAACCTTGTGAAGCCATTAACTGGAAATTCCATCGCGTAGAATAAAATTGGGAAAGCGCCGATTGCGGTCCACCCTGTGCATAAAGCAAGGTCGGGTATTTTTTGTTTTTATCGAAGTTTGGCGGAAGAATTATCCAAACTAACATCTGTTTGCCATCCTTAGTAGTAACCATTCTTTTTTCGACAGTAGGTAAATCCAATTTGTTATAAAAATCAGTGTTTACCTGTGTAAGTTGCTTAAAAGTTTTGCTTTTCAAATCAAAAGAGAAAATTTCCGAAGCATGGTTCATATCGGTGCGGGTAACAATCAGCTGCCCATTATTTTCCGCAATAATGCCCGTAACATCAAATTGCCCTTTTGAAAGTTGTTCAACAACTGGCATTTTTCGGGTTTTCCCGGGATAATCAACCTTAAAAATTTGCTTTGTTCCATCTACGGGAGCGGTAAAATAAATGTCTTTGTTGTTATCTGCCCAAATAAAACCATTTACAGTTCCATCCCACTGGCTGGTTAGGTTTTGTTTTACACCGCCCTGCAATACTACAATATCATTTTTATCTGCTTCATAGCCATCGGTTGCCATCTGTAGCCACGCCAAAGCGCCTTCTTTTGAAAATGCTGGCTGGGTGTCATAGCCTTTGTTTTCTTCTGTAATATTTTCGGTCTGTTTGGTGCTTAGATTGTATTTATATATGTCGGTATTTGTACTTACGGCATAATCGGTTCCAGCTTTCTTTTTGCTTACATAATAAATGTTTTCGCCCTTTGGCCCCCAAATGTAATCCTCGTCGCCCCCAAAAGGTTTTTGGGGCGTATAATATGGCTGACCTGGCGTGATATCGGTTTCGGCGCCAGTGTTTACATCTTTATAAAAAACGTGATTGTAGGTACCATCGTTCCAAGTATCCCAGTGTCTATAATCCAAGGAAGTATATACATAGGCATCACTTTTGGGAAGGTCGTTGTAAATCTCCTTTCCGGTAACATCTTTTACCTGTACTGGTTTGTCTATTAAGAGAAACTGTCCGTTTGGTGAAAGGTTCTTGTTGGTTACTTTGGCTTGTTCTTTGGAAATTTCAGTAAAATTACCACCAGTAACGGGCATCTTATAATACTTGGAATCAAAACTGTTTTCCTCCATATTTGGAATTGAAACTTTATAAAAAAGTTCTTTTCCGTCAGCGGAAATCCCGATAGGACTAACTTTTTTAACCTGCCACAAAAGTTCAGGTGTCATTGTTTTTTGTGCGAACAGGAAGCCGGCACAGAGAAAGGCCAGCAGGAATGTTATTTTTTTCATTTTTAATTATTTTTTTGAAATGTAAAGTTACTTAAAAAGTCGTAGTGTTCAGTCGCAGTTGGCAGTAATTGGAATTTGGCATTTGTTTATTTTATTTAGTCGTATCTTTGCACGCTTTTAAAAATTCAGAATTCAGAATTCAGAATTCGTAAATCGGCAATCCAAAATCGTAAATCAAGAATATGCGTACCAAAACCCTTAAGAAGAACAAGATAAACGTTGTAACCCTTGGTTGCTCCAAGAATGTATACGACAGCGAAGTGTTGATGGGTCAATTGCGCGCCAGCAACAAAGAGGTTGTGCACGAAGAGGAAGGGAATATTGTGGTAATAAACACCTGCGGGTTTATAAACAATGCAAAAGAGGAAAGTATAAATACCATTCTTGAATTTGTGCAGAAAAAAGAAGACGGTTTGGTGGACAAGGTTTTTGTTACGGGCTGTCTTTCGGAAAGATACAAGCCAGATCTGCAAAAGGAAATCCCGAATGTGGACCAATATTTTGGTACCACCGAACTTCCGGGCCTATTGAAGGCTTTGGGCGCCGATTACAAACACGAGTTGATTGGCGAACGTATAACCACAACCCCAAAAAACTACGCATATTTCAAAATAGCCGAAGGCTGCGATCGGCCGTGTTCATTCTGCGCAATCCCCATTATGCGTGGACAGCACCGAAGCACGCCTATGGAGGATTTAGTAACGGAAGCCGAAAAACTTGCAGCCAAAGGGGTAAAAGAACTCATTTTGATTGCCCAGGATTTAACCTATTATGGCTTAGATTTATATAAAAAACGAAACCTTGCAGAACTGCTCCAAAAGCTCGCAAAGGTTGAAGGGATTGAATGGATCCGTTTGCACTACGCCTTCCCAACGGGTTTCCCGATGGATGTTTTGGAAGTGATGCGCACCGAGCCCAAGATTTGTAATTATCTGGATATTCCGTTGCAGCACATTTCAGATTCTATTTTGAAATCGATGCGCCGAGGAACTACCAAAGCGAAAACCACCAAATTGTTGGAAGAATTTAGAGCGGCAGTTCCGGAAATGGCAATCAGAACCACGCTAATCGTCGGCTATCCGGGGGAGACTGAAGAAGATTTCCAAACCCTAAAACAATGGGTAAAAGAGACGCGCTTTGAGCGTTTGGGCTGTTTTACTTATTCCCACGAAGAAAATACACACGCCTACAATCTTGAGGATGACGTGCCGGAAGAGGTTAAAATGGACCGCGCCAACCAGATTATGGAAATACAGTCGCAGATTTCTTGGGAATTGAACCAACAGAAAATTGGAAAGGAATTCAAAGTAGTGATAGACCGAAAAGAAGGCGGCTATTTTGTGGGAAGAACCGAATTTGACAGTCCCGACGTGGACAATGAAGTATTGATCAATGCCGAAGAAGGTTATCTGCGAACCGGCGAATTCTGCACTGTAAAAATTACGGCCGCCGAAGATTTTGACCTCTACGCGGAGGTGGTTTAATTGATACTCCCTGCAGATAGTATTTAGCGAATTTGAAGAGATGCGGAATGGATTTTTATTTGGAGGGTTTAAAATAACTTCCTTTTCCGCTGTAGTTTTTGATTGTACTTATCTATTTAAAGCGAAGCATGGTTTCCAGAATCTCATTTATCTGTATTCGCTTCTGTCTGGATACGGGTATTTCAATATTATCGCTCATAATTAAACTACCGCCATCCTGTTTTAAAATTCCTTTTACAAACTTGGGGTTTATAAGATGTGATTGATGCACTCTTATAAACTTGTGCTCTGAAAGTATATCATCTATTTCTTTCAGGGTGCGGCTAATCAAAATTTTTGTACCGTCCTGTAAGAAAAAGTTGGTGTAGTTATTATCAGACTGGCAGCGCATTATGTTTTTTATCTCTACAATATTAAAGCCTATTCCCGTGGGGAGGGCAATTTTAGTACATTCCTTATTCGATTTTTCAAAGCTGCTTTGAAGCAAGCGCCACTGTTCAGTACTGATTTTCTTTCTTCTCTTTTCCCAATTGGCGAGTGCCGCCACTATATTTCGCTCCGAAATGGGTTTTAAGAGATAGTTGATGGCGCTATAATTAAAGGCACGAATGGCATATCGGTCATAAGCCGTTGTGAATATAATGTCAAAATCTATAGGCAAAAGTTTGTCCAGCAACGCAAAACCGTTCAAGTTTGGCATTTCAATATCCAGGAAAAGCAAGTCTGGCGGGTTGTTCTGAATATATAGGAGTCCCTCGATCGGGTTGGTGAAAACGCCCAATATTTCATAATCTGAATGTACCTTTTTGATGAGATTGGCAAGGACCTCCGTACAATGTGCCTCGTCGTCAATAATGATTACTTTAGTCATTTTATGAATAAAAATAGGTTAATACAACTTTTGTCCCCAAGGGTTTATTTTCACTTTCCAGATCTATTATTTCAAGCTTTATGGATGTTTCATTTGAATGGTTGAACAACGCCAACCGTTCTCTGGTAATCTCCATTCCCATGGATTTATGCATCTTATTTTCAGAGCTGCTCGCTTTTCTGCCTATGCCGTTATCTTCAATTATTATTTTTAAAATATCACTGGTATCAAAGGTAATCTTCAGCAACTTTTGGCCGCTCTGGCTCGGCCTTAACCCGTGCCAAATGGCATTCTCAACAAAAGGTTGGAGTAAAAGGGGCGGTATGTTGAACTGCGAGAGTTCTTCGATTGAAGTTACATCGATGGTATAGTTGAAGGTATCGCCCATTCTATTTTTTTCCAAGGAAAGATAAAGTTTTATTATTTCAAGTTCTTCTTCCACCGAAATGATTTCTCGGTTGCTGTTGTAGAGGATGCTGCGTAGTAAGGTTGAAAAATCATCTAAATATGAAATGGCATCCTCATTGCGCGAGGTCATTATTAAATGTTTTATGGAATTGAGACTATTGAAAAGAAAATGCGGATTCATCTGCGATCGAAGGGCAAGCATTTCCATTTCCTGCAACTTTTGGGTAAAAGAGTTTTTAAGCTGTTCTTCTTTTTGTTTTTCAATTTTTGAATAGAGTTTGATCAACTCCTCGGTCTTTTGGTTTATCTTTCTGTCCAGCTCCACGCGCATATTCTCTTGAAGCTGTTGGTTTTTTTGTAATTGTTTAATTAGGTTTTGGCTGGTGGTTTCCTTTTCTTTTTGAAGCAGGAAAATATTTTCTCCCAAAGCAAATGCAAAACAGAAAACTTCGGCAAGTAAGCCTGCCTGAAAAATTATAGTGGGAGCATAGGGAAAATTAAAAATGCTCTCTGGGTGGTGATTGCTTTTGGTTATCATAACATAGGAAGCCAGAACCGCACCAATAAAAAAGAAACTGTGGCCCACTACAAAGTACTTCAATAAAGGATGCTTTACTTTATAAATGATCCAAATGAGCATTACCAAATTCAATGGCAATACTATAAACCGTACGGTGGTGGTTATGTCACTGGAAATGGCAGCATCTTTCCAGAATATTAAGTAAATAAAAATAGTTAATCCGTAGAGCAAACAGGACCATCCAAAATAGTTAAGGGCCTTGGTAAGGGATTGGTTATATTTTTTAATTTCCAGCAGATGGATGATAAAAAAGACGTAAAAACCAATAAATAGAAATTGGAAAGCCTCTGCCAAGAAACCGGAAGGATAAGATAAATAGAGAAAAAAATTGCCGACGCCAAGGGTTGTTTTTCTCAAGCTATCAAACGCAAAAACCAATTGAAAGAATATGTAGGCCAAATAATAGGCATAGAGCTTATGACGCGTCCGCAACCAGAAAACCACTCCAAATAGAAAAATGGTAAATAAGGAGAGTATATAAAAAACCATGAACGCTACCGGGTGCTTTTCGGATTCGATATAGTTATTGGCAAACTCTAAATAATAGGCTTTTGTAAAAAGCGCGACATTTCCATTTTTTATTTTCTTGGTACTGTGAACCCGTATGAAAACTTGCGATTTTTGGGAAGGTGGCAGCACGAGTTCTGTGATGTAGAATTCTCTCTTATTGCTGCGTTTATGAAGAGGGACTAAATAACCATTCTTAAAATTTTTAAAATCTGTACCTACTTGTTGATACACGTAGGCATAATCGTGTGCGGTAAAGCAATAAATGGGCAGCGTATCATTTGATCGGTTCTCGAGTTCAAATTTTAACCAAATGGCGGTTTCGGGTTCATTTTCGTAATTCGCATCATAAGGTTTCCAGTCGGGCGTATTTTGTACTTCTTCAAATGTTGCTTGAAGAGAAGTGCGCAACGCCTTTACTTCGGGATTATTGATAAGCTGCACCTCACCCACTATAGAATCGGCTGCTATCTGCGCAGAAAATTGCCATAGATTTCCGAAGACAAGGAATATTATTAAAAAGGATTTTTTCATCAATTAGCTAAAATACCATTCTATTTGCTAAGGTTTTTTGAAATTTTAGTATTTGGTGATTTTTATTGAGTATTTGGTATTGCTATTTGCTTTTTTCCAAATTCTAACCCACAACCGTCATATGCTAAGTGGCTGTTTTGTTCTGTACGGGTGATGAGTAGGTTTGTGCAAAGAATATTGAAAACCTTTAAATATTAAAACACTTAATTATGAAAAAACTACTGAAAAATGCTTCCGAAAAGCTAAGCCTTTTAGTGTTGTGTTCACTTGCCTTGATAGCGGCTTCCTGCTCCAGCGACGACCCTGTTGAACCGCCCGTGAACGTAGATCCTATCCAGTTGGACTGTGATTATTTCCTCGAGAACAGAACTTTGGTTGACAATCCAAACGCTCCAATAGATTATATCGTGAGCTGTGTTTCACAGGTTCGAGCCAATTTAATTGTAGAGCCGGGTGTTGTTATTGCCTTCACCCCAGATTCCGGACTTATTTTGAGAGAAAATGTATCTTCAATCCAAGCAGTGGGTACTGCCAATAAGCCCATCGTATTTACTGGAACCCAGCCAACCCGTGGTTCATGGCGTGGGATTTTTGTGGAAAGTGAAAATTCATCAAATATTATGGAATTTGTCACCGTTAGTTATGGTGGCGGTCAAGCTTTTAATAGCAATGGCGACCGCGGGAATGTTATTGTATATGCCGATGGAGCTCTAACGTTAAAAAACTGTACTGTAATTAACAGTCAAACCTCTGGCTTAAATGCGGTATATAGAAATACACGTCTCACGCTGCAAAATAACGTCTTCAGCGGCAATGCAAATCCATTGCTTATAAATACCGTTTATGCCACCCAGACTTCGGCAACCGATAATTATTCGGGTAACGATCTGGACAGGGTCTTGCTTTACAATTATTCGGCTGAATTTGAGAACTCCAGCGTTTGGAAGAAAGTAAATGTACCCTACCGGGTGCTCAATACCGGTATTAGTGGCGTAAATGCAAGAGGCGAGTTGACCATTGAACCGGGAGTAACCATAGAAATGTCGCCCGGCACCGAGATAAACATCCGTGATACAGGGGGATTGAAAATGGTAGGAAATGCAGCGAATCCCATAACCATTAAAGGGGTGTCCAATACCCCCGGCTCTTGGGTGGGCATTAAGATAGACGGCACCAACCCGATGAATGAAATCGCATTTGCTACCATAAGCAATGCAGGGGAGGACCCAAGTACCAACAAAGGTGCAATTGATCTTTGGTACAATGCCAAACTGAGCGTACACGATACCCAATTTAAGGATCTTGCATCCTGCGGTGTGTACGGCAGATTGCTTGGCGGCCAAACTTCAAACCCCAATTATTCCTCCTACAACCTTACCTTTACCAACACCCCGTGTTCTGAATTTTTTGAATAATAGCCCATATAAGTTGCAACAATAGGTTTCACTATCCTTTGTTAAGAGCCTTTCGGAAGACTTACTTCTCCGAAAGGCTTTTGTTTTTTGGCGATACTTACGTTTAATAATTATCTTTGGATAAAACCTTGCGCTATGACCAATTCTCAACGCTTCAAATTTCCAAAAACAGTCCTTTTCGGAATAACAGCACTATATATCGTATTGATGGTGGCCACTTATTTTCTTTACTACAAAGAACCCGTAATTGTCTGTGCCCAGCGTATGTTGTCTGCCCAGGCAATTGCACTGTTATTTCAAGTGGCGCTCAATTATATAAATTACCACTCAAAAAATAAAATCGTAATATTGGCCACGCTTTTTGTAAGTGCAATGCTTTTTCTCGGAGCACTTACGGCTTTCTTCAATCTCGGAATGATGTGTGAGCTTTACGGATTTTGACCAACCGATAGATTTTTTTATTCCGAAACCTGTAATTCGAAACCAAAAACTTGAAACAACTTTTAATTATCGGCCACACCTTTCCCGAGCCCAGCACCACTGCTGCGGGTAGTAGGATGATGCAGTTGATCGAATTATTCAAGGAAGAAAAGTACCAAATCACCTTTGCCAGTACAGCTGCCGTTTCCGAAAAGACCGCAGACCTTCAAGGGCGGCATATTTCAATAGAAAATATAAAGTTGAATGATGTTTCCTTTGATGAATTTATAAAAAAATTGAACCCCGAAATCGTCGTTTTTGACCGCTACATAACCGAGGAACAATTCGGCTGGCGGGTTTCGGAAAATTGCCCAAATGCCTTAAAAATTCTCGATACCGAAGATTTACATTTTCTGCGAAAGGCTAGGGAAGAGGCGGTAAAGAATGTCAAAACTATTTCTGAAGCAAATCTATTTTCAGAAACCGCCAAACGCGAACTGGCCAGCATCCTGAGATGCGATCTGTCGCTTATTATTTCAGAATATGAAATGGAACTGTTACAAAACAGGTTTAAGATTGCTTCGGAAATACTTTATTATTTGCCGTTTTTGGTAGCAGCAGTTTCAGAAAGCACTCCCGCTTTTGAGGAGCGCCAAAACTTTTTCGCCATCGGCAATTTGCTGCATGCGCCCAATGTAGATTCGGTGCTGCAACTGAAAAAACTTTGGCCGGAAATAAGACAACAGCTTCCCGATGCCGAATTGCATATTTACGGAGCCTATGCCCCGCAACAAGTGCTTCAGCTAAATAATATAAAAGAAGGTTTTCTCATTAAGGGGTGGGCAGATGATTTAGAGATTGTGATGAAAACCTATCGCGTGCAATTGGCTCCCCTACGGTTTGGTGCCGGTTTAAAGGGAAAACTTTTGGATGCCATGCGCTTTGGCTTGCCCTCGGTAACCACGGAAATCGGAGCGGAAGGAATGTGCGGCGAGCTTTCTTTCGGCGGAATGATTTCTACTTCAAAAGAGAAATTCATCGATGCCTCAATTCAATTATATTCCCGGCAATACCTTTGGAGCAAAGCCCAACAAAACGGGTTCAACATCATTGAAAATCGTTTTCAAAAAAAAATGTTTTCCGAAGTTTTCAAAAAGCACCTCCGAACGCTTTCGGCACAGCTTGAACAACACCGGCGGGAAAACTTTTTTGGGCAGATACTGCAGCACCACACGTTGCAGAGCACTAAATATTTGGCGAAGTGGATTGAAGCAAAAGGAAAATAATATTCTTTTTGGCCAAAAGCGTTCAATTCAAAAAAGGCAGATAAATCTTTAATTTTTTGCTTGAAGTTTTTCCGCTTGATCATCGCGAATAACCAAGCTTAACACAAACTTCACTATTATTAAAATGCTGCTGCTTATATTGGTGATTAATCAAAATTAGAAAACAATGAACATCACATTAGAGCAAGCAGAAAAAGTAATAGCCGCAGCAAAAAAGAAAGCGGTAGATATAGATACCAAGATGAACATATGCGTAGTTGATGGCGGCGCCAACCAAGTTGCCTTTGCACGTATGGATGGCGCGTGGTTGGGCTCTGCCGATATTGCCCTTAAGAAAGCTAAAACCGCCCGATTTTTTGATATGCCAAGTGGCGAAATAGGAAAGCTCTCGCAGCCCGGCGAATCTCTCTACAATATTGAACACTCCAATGGCGGCCTCATTTCGTTTCCGGGCGGCGTATTGCTGAAAAACAACAAGGGTGAAATTATAGGCGCAGTAGGTGTAAGCGGAAGCTCTGTGGAAAACGACCATAGCGTGGCCACTGCAGGAGCTAACGCCCTATAGAAACCAATTTACATACAAAATTGAAAAAGACTCCGCTTGGAGTCTTTTTTCGATTTATGTGATAGGAAGCGTCTAATTTTAGTAAAACGGCTTCGCTATAATTATAAAGTTACTTTTTAATAAAACGCTGCGATTTTAAGGTATTGCCATCTTGTATTTTCAGGATGTAATTGCCTGTTGCCAAAGTAGAAACGTCGATTGCGTTTGCATCCAATCGCGCACCCATCAATTTTCTGCCCTGCATATCAAAAATGGAATAGGAAGGGTTTGTAAAATCTGTTGTATCGCCAAGGTTTAGAACGTGCTGTACCGGATTGGGATAAAGGATAAGATTGTTGGTAACACTCTCGTTCAAACCGAGTACGGTAGAGCCTTCCACCACCGAAATAACCTGATCTACCGCAACGTTTTCCAGAGTATCAACGATGCCAGAAGGCCAAGCAATGGTAAGGGTGGCAATCTCGGTATCTTGGCCAAGGCCGAAATGTGTATTAAGCGTGCTCATATATTTAAACCCTTCGCCGCTGCGCACTTCGCGAATCTGTGTTCCCAATGCTGAGGTTATGGTAATCCGCGCCCCAATACCGTTAATATTGCTCTCCATGCCTATGGTATTGATGGTAAGCCAGTGGTTTGAGTTTCCATCGTTATAGTAAATCTGTCCGCCCGTAAAAGAGTCAATAAAACCATCATTGTTCAGATCGCCCAAAGAACCGTTGTTGTTGGGCAATGCAAGTGGAATCAAGGTAAAGGTAAGGTCGCCATTGTTCAACAGAATATTTCCGTTAGAGGCAATGTCCGCATACCCATCATTGTTGAAATCATAGGTGCAGTTTTCAATTCCGGTGGTTGTTAAGGCGTGTATTCCCGTGGATGCCGAAATATCCGTAAAAGTGCCGTCGCCATTGTTTCTGTTTAGCTTGTGGGTAAAGTTGGCGCTGCTGCTGCCTACAAATACGTCCAAATGGCCATCGTTGTCAAAATCTGCCCACGCCGAAGACCACGTTTGCATATTGTCCTTCAATCCTGCCGTTTCTGCCACTTCCACAAAATTGCCCGCGCCATCATTTTGATATAGTTGGTTTTCACTTCGTTCGTTCACATCGCCATTTACGTTACATTTCGCAATAAAACAATCCATATCGCCATCGTTGTCATAATCTACCCATACGGAACCATAATTGCCGCCGGACGGATAGTCACCAATGTCGCCCTGGTGAAAGGTAAAAGTACCATCCCCATTGTTGATATAGTAAACACTCGGCGCCACGTCGTGACAAACAAAGGCATCCAAATGGCCGTCATTGTTTATGTCAACAAAGTTGGAACGCTGTGAAAAGACATACTGCGGAAAGCTGATTTCATCAAAACCATCACTATTGTTGGCCTGCATAAAAGTAACGCCATTACCGCCGGCATACAGTAGGTCGGTTTTGCCATTCTTGTCAAAATCAGCGGCCGAAAGGCTCCAAGAAGGTGTGTTGTCCGCAGGAGTGGTAGTAATATTCCGCTCCACGAAACTGCCGTCCGGTTGCTGATAATATATTTGAACGTTGGTTGCCGTTACGGAAACCACATCATCTAGAAAATCGCCGTTCATATCAACCGCGGCGCGTTCTGCACCATTTGTTGAAATAGGAGACGGGGTAAAGGATACTTGGGCGTGTGCCATTCCAAAGAACAGCAACAGCATTGATAGGGTAGAAATTTTATTCATAATAGTTAGTTTTAGTTTAATCACAAGGTTCTGCAAGCGAGTTGATCCATTCCTCCAAGATAGGCAGAAAATTCTCATCGGTTAAGGTTCGTCCATTCATGGGCATTCGGTATTCCTCCAAAGTGGTAGCTACTCTAAAATAGAGGATGGAATTATCGGCATCGCCGGGGGTAATGAGCTTGGCGCCGTCATAGCCCGGCACTTGCAGATCGGGCTCTACGCACACGCCCAGATTATCGTGTTCGTGGCTTTCCCTAAACGCCAAACGCAGCGACCGAGCACCACAATGCCCGCCATATACGTGGCAGTGGGCGCAGTTGATATCAAAATAGGAACGTACGCGAGTTTCCAGGGTTTGGGAAATATCCTTCCAACTGGGAACGGTCTCCACATTTCCGGGAATTTCATCAGGTGCAATATAGCCCAGTGCCTCCCATTTGGCAAGCTGGTTCTCCATGCCATCGGCGTAGCTGTAAATGGAATTTAGGTTTTGTGGCTTTGGTGCTATGGGAATAATTTCGTCAAAGGACTTATGGCAGATAAAACACTCGGTTTCGGAAGGGATTCGGTAGTTTACCGATTTCGTTTCCCCGTTCTCAATCCATTCTATGGGCACGTTAAAGCCATAGCCCGTAGTATTCAATAGGGCCTCCTGTTGCGCCTCATCCCAGATGTAGTTGGCAAAAATCCACCCCTCTTCCTTTTTAATCAGCAAGCGCGTTTCTATGTTTTGGGTGGCATTGTTGGGCAGCACGTTTTCGTAATAAAAAGTTTTTATCAATACGCTTCCGGTGGGAAAGTTTAGGTTGTCGCCATCAGAAACATAAGTTGCCGAAACATTGTACGGCATCCACACAAAGCGTTTTTTGTGGGCATAGTCGGTAAAGAGCGTGTTTATGGGCTCGTAGGGCAAAACGCCATATACAGGCGAGAGGTCGGCAAGATTGCCTTCATAGAAATTATAGTCCGAAAGCTTTTCATACGGCACCGCGGCAAGGTCAAAATTCACGGGTGAAAATGGCAGCACGTTTATTGTTACCGTGGCGGTGGCGCAACTAAGGCCCGAGGGGTCGCAAACAGTATAATCAAAAGTAATCTCGCCCACAAAGCTTCCATCGGGTCGGTATTCCACGGTATCATCCAGAATATTTGTTGGCGTGCCGTTGTCTTTTACGGATACTGCTCCGCTCTGCGGGGCCGTAAGCGTAATGACGCCATTGGTGGGCACGTTGCTGTCGTTGGCCAGCACGGGAATTTCCAAAGTGGCATTCTGGAAAACCTCGCCGCTATCTGCATTGGCAACAATGTTTAGGGGAATATACCCAGGGCCTTCATCGTCTTTACAGGCCTGCAGCGCAAGAACCGCGACAAAGAGAAGGGTGATTCGGGAAAGTAAGGATTTCATAATAAGGGTAGGTAGTTTTAGAATAATAGGCGAACTATTTTTTTCGGAAGTGATAAATGTAAGAAAAACTTATTGTTCCGAAACAAATGTTTCTAAGGTTTTAAAAATTAGTACGATAAAATCAAGGATTTAAGAGAATTGTTTTAATTGCCATAATTACTGCACTTACATTCCCGCTGCCGCCACACTTTACCGCAGAAACCCCACGCTGCCTTTGCATTAACGTATTGCGGTAGAGGAGAAGAAGGTGTTGAAAACTAAGGTGGAAACCTTGATGTAGGTGATTGTGAAATAAACTTTATATTTGGGGAGGCATGCTGTTGCGCACATGTGCGGGATAGCAGCAATAAGATTTTAAAAACATGCGTATATAAACATGTTAGCCTACATTATGAAAACCGAACAAACATTTAAAACTAAAACTGGATTTTGTCACATTCTAACTGACAAAATTGTTCTGACTCGAAACGGAATTGTCGGAAATGTGGCGGAATTGACAAATGGAAAAAGCATATATCGGACTTTAGCTATTTACGGAGTTTTTGCAATATTTATGCTTTATTATGCATATCAAAGTTTTGTAAATCAAGAATGGTTTTGGACAATAATGTTTGGCGGAATTGGAATATATCTGATTTATAATGTAATCAAAAGTTCTAACTATTCTGCAACACCAATTATTGAGCGGAATAAAATAAAAAACGTGGAATTTAAGCCAGCCAAAAAGTTCTTGACCAGAAGCTATTTTAAAGTTGACTTTGAACAAATTGATGGAAAAATAAAAAGCCGACTTATTATGCTTCCTGGTTCAATGAACAATGGAACAGACGAAACCGAAAAAGCACTTGAAATTATGAAAAGTGAAGGACTAATAAAAAAATAACGTAGGCTAACACCGGTAACCGTTGCACAACCCCTTAATTTTTTTAGATCTGAACCAATATAAGCCGTTTTAAGCGGCCTTGCTTTTTTGGTCAGGCTTGAGAATGAACCAAATTTGGTGCCTTTAAAAAATGCCATGCTACATTCTGAAGCACTATTTTTGGCAAAAAATATAAAACCAGGCTTTCCGCCCCGCTCTTTGCGCGTTTTTGGATAAACTTGAGGTATTTCTTGAGGTTGTAGGCCATTGCCGAGAGGTGCATGCATTTATTGGCCTGTTTAATGCCAATGGTATTGACCTTGCGAAGCCCCA
>NZ_JSVU01000015.1 GCF_000952855.1 Aequorivita vladivostokensis
TATTTTTCGGGTATCGCTCATTAGTTCTACAACTTGTTTTACGCCTCGTTTGCGGTTGTGCGAGTATTTATCGAGCCATTTGTATACTGCCGTAGTGGAAACTTCATATTCCCTGCTGACCTCCAGGACGGTAGAAACGTTCTTCTCAATCTCTCTTACTTTTTTGCGCTTAAAGCTCTCGCTAAAATAACGATTTACACGCTGGGACGATTTATTGCTAAAATCTTCTACTTTCGCCATAATAATAAGTTGGTTTAAACTCCGTAAAACGGTCAACTTATTTCAGTACCCGACAGTTTGTGGTTTGTGGTTTGTGGTTTGTGGTTTGTGGTTTGCAGGTTGATGGTTGTAGGTTTTAGGTTTCAGGTTTCAGGTTTCAGGTTTCAGGTTTGTAGAGTACTAAATAAGGTTGACGGTTTATTTTAATAATTTATCTTGTATTTTGGTTTATGCTGTTGGGTTAGGCTATCAAAATAAGTTTCAAATTCTGTTGGTTTCATTTTATTTAATGAACCATGTGGCCTTTCATTATTATTTAAATAGATCCATCTAGCTAGCATTTTATCAGCCGTTTTGAAGGATATATTGATATTCTCAAGGTTTAATATATTATTTAATATTCCATTTAGGGATTCTGCGTGTGCATTTTCCCAAGCTTTTCCACCTAGCTTATTTAAGGGAAAGAATAGAAATAGGTAGCTGAATTACATAGATTGATATGTATCATCCAGCGCTGGATACACGGAGCGCGGTTGAAGGGCATCCCTCTCTCTCCCCGTGTGCAGTGGAAGTGGGACTTCAGTCACCATCTGTACAGGTTTCACCATAATATGTGGTATATGTTAAAATACAGTAGATTATTTTCATCTACGGGCTTTCCCAAAGGGCTATGGGATATTGGTTGAATAAATCAAGAAGGGTTTGAAGATAATTGAAAAAATAGATTTAAATTTATGGGAATTAAGATATTCGCGGTATTATTATGAAATCGCTACGCTCAATAATAGATGAAATATATCATCTCTTTATTCCTAAATCAAAAAAGGAAGTTTGGGTTTCAAGGCCAAAGAATACTATTTACAAGTTGGGTTTTCTCTTAATTTTACTCATGTTATTTTTTCTGTTGGCTGCGTGGGCATTGGGTTTGGGGTGGCCTTTTTAGCTGAAACTGAAAGTAATGAAACCCAATTCCAACAGTAACTGTATTCTAGTCAATTAAAAACCATCATTGGGGTGATGGATTTGTCAATTCCCAGCCCATTACGGAAAACCTTTAAAGGAGGGCTTTTAAATCGTGAAGAATAATTTTTGCTGTAAGCTATAGGCTAATATCCACTTATCAAATTGCTAATCGTTAATTTCTCATTGGTAATAGATAATACCGCGGAGAATATCGAATATAATTCGTTGCAAGTTTCAAAAGGCAGGGAGATACATGACAAATACACCCATAAAGAAGCACCCATTCCAAAAGCGCGCGAGGTGCTAATGGGAATGGGACATACTGTTGCGGCACACGCGATGGAATCGCGCGGCAGCGGGGGGATGCGGGTAAAGTAATCTCGTAAACCTACTTCCTAGCGTGATTAAAACCTAATCACCATGGAAAGAGGATCACCTGCCCATCCTAGAGTCGTTGGAAATTGATGTTTTGTTAAGTTGAGGGTATTTCCCTTAAAAATTTCCGGTTTTTCCTTACTACATAGGAGGTGTAAATTTCTTACTTCTGTATGTAACCACCTAATTTTATGAATGTTAAAACAAAGCATTTATTTAATTATGGGCTTTACAGTACCTTATATAGAAAGCATAAGACGGAATGCAGCAGGTGCGGTCTCCTATCTGTTTGTATTATTGTTTTTGTATGCTGCCGTAAGCAAGCTCTTGGATTTTGAAACCTTTGAGGTACAATTGGCACAGTCGCCCCTGCTTAGTGCATACGCTGGTTTTATTGCCTGGGCGGTGCCGGGTCTGGAAATTCTTATTGCCGTTTTATTGACCCTTCCAAAATATAGAATCCCCGCCCTGTATGCCGCCTTTACCTTAATGGTGATGTTTACGGCCTATATCTATATCATACTTAATTTCTCCGATTTTATCCCATGCTCCTGTGGAGGCGTCCTCGAAAAATTGAGTTGGACGCAACACCTTATTTTTAATATTGTTTTCATAATCCTGGCTGGGGTGGTGGTCTTTTTTACTGCGCGAAGGAATAACAAAAAGACCTTGCTTTTGCTTGCTGTCCTTGCCATTTTTGGTGTTGCTGTCGTCACGCTGTTGTTTGTCTTTTCTGAAAAAAAGATGCATCGCAACAATGCGTTTCAGCGGAGGTATATTCCACATCCCATAAAACTGAAAAATGCAGTTGACTTAGAATACAATTCGTTTTACATCGCCGGGCTTACAGATAGTTTAATCTATTTGTGGAATGTGACCGCCCCTTTGAACGTAATGGAGCTATCCACAGCATTAAAGGCAGAAAACAACTATAGGATCCAATTGGATAAAATGGACCTTCCCTATACAAACATTCAAATAGAAATTAAACCTCCTAATTTTTATGTGAGCGATGGTACTATACCAATAATTTTACAAGGAAATATTACTTCTTGGAAGGCAAGGACTTTGATGCAAAGCCAATTTTATTTTTCACAAATAGTTTCATTGGATACAACCCAATTTGTAATGAGAACTATTGATGGCAGGTCAAAACAAAATGTTATAGCCTCATTTTCCCCTACTGAGGATAGCTTGAAAATTAATAACGCGCTATTACAAACAGAAGCGAATTCCATCTTTGCTACCGATGGCCAACTACTGTACGACTCTAATTTTGGAAGAATTATTTATGTCTATTACTATCGCAATCAGTTTGTTGTATTT
Organism: Aequorivita vladivostokensis; assembly: GCF_000952855.1. Classification (GTDB taxonomy): domain Bacteria; phylum Bacteroidota; class Bacteroidia; order Flavobacteriales; family Flavobacteriaceae; genus Aequorivita; species Aequorivita vladivostokensis. Next base: position 2,884 of record NZ_JSVU01000015.1, read on the forward strand.
GATAAATATCTGAATCTAGATTATGTGGGAAATACAATCGATACCATTTCTAAAGCACAACTTGACATAATACACAATGCTAGTACCAACGAGAACAAATTAAAGGGCAATGCCACTATCGTAAATCAGCAGGCTGCCATAGCTGGAGATTATTTATTCATTGTTTCAGACAGGCTGGGTAAATATGAAGAAGCTAAAGTTTTGCAGCAGGCTACTATTATGGACGTTTATACTATTTCCAAAAATAGGTATGCGTTTAGCTTTTACATCTATAATTATAAAGGGGAAAAGGTTTCTCGCTTTGCCGTCAACAATAACCAACTGCTAACGCTTATGGGAGATTACCTTGTAAGCTATCAACTCAACGAAACCTATTTTAAATGATATTAAATTTTAAAGACATACAGGCCTGTATCAGGAAATAGATCGAACACCTGTAGAAGAAAGTAGATCATAGTATAAATTTAAATTTTAAAAATATGAAAAGTTTAAAATTCAAATGGGCATTGCCACTATTGGCAGTAGCCTTTGCCGTAACCGCAGCTTTTGCGAGCCAAAAGACCAATTCTGGGAATTTGGTTTTGGAACAGGGGTATGTACATAGTACACAACCTTGTAAAAAATCTATCCAATGTAATAGTTCGGGTAGTATCCAGTGTACATCAGGAGGTAATCTTGTATGGGCAATGGATGGTTCCACAGGCTGTGACCGACCGCTGTTTTTTAATTAAAACAGTTTTTAAAGAAGAAATGGCGCCTTTTGGGCGCCATTTCCAATTATGGCTTTAAGTACCTGGCCAACCACTTTGAAATCCTATTTGTAAGATCTTTTTGATTTTTGGAATTTTGAATGGCATGGGTTTCATTGGGATAGTTTAAAAAAGTAACATCCTTGCCTAACCTACGTAAGGCTAGATAGAATTCAATATTCTGTCGCACATCGATATGTACATCATCGGCACCAGACCAAAGTAATATGGGTGTGTTTACTTGCTGTACATGGTCCATGGGCGAATTTCTTTTATAGGCTTCAGGGGCATCAAAATAGGAAGTTCCCATACGCCATTGGTGTTCTTCAAACCACCAACTGTCTGGCCGGCCATCGTACCCACCTACCGTAAGGTAGAAGCTCCGAAAATCCGTTACTCCCGCCCCAGAGACGATCGCTGCAAACATATTCGTCTGCGTCGCAATAAAGGCTGCTTCGTAGCCCCCAAAGGAATGTCCCTGCAGCGCCATTCGGTCCTTATCCACCATTCGAGTTTTTAAAACACGTTCCACCGCAGCTTTTACACATTGCAGCGCTGATATTCCGGGATCGCCCAACTTATAGACTATATCGGGATAAAGCACAAAATAACCCTGTCCCGTGTAAACCTTTGGGTTAAACCCGTCCCCATTGTTCAGCGTTGGGGTTATATAGTTATAGAACCTGTCCGACAGACGCTCATAGATATGGACTATCATTGGATATTGTTCACCCTCCACATAACAGTCGGGATACATGAGTATGCCCTGTAAATCCCGGCCATCAAAACTTTTATAGCTGATAAGCTCCTGCCTCGGACTCACAAAGTCCTTGTATTGTAGGTTGCTTTCATATAACAGGGATTCCTTTCCATCTTCCAGAAAATAGATCCTTCTAGGGATGTCAAACGATTCTTCCTGTACAATATAACTTCCTGCTTCCTTTGCCTGTTTAAGGTTATCAACCTTGGTCGCTATGGTAAATAGGGGAGTAATGCCTTTTTTTGAATTCCAGTTATAGTAGCCCGAGTGTTTTGGGCCATTGGCTTCCAAAAGGATGTCTTTTTCTGTATCCAATATATCCAGCGTAAATCTCTCAAACCGCTGAAAAGGGAATTCTTCATATTGCTTTCTATAAACCCTAAATACTGTTTTATCCTCGCGCCCATTGGTTATACGATGAAATTCTCTTCCGTCAACAGAAACTTTCCAAATATCAAATTCGTCATAAATATAAACCCATTTATTATCTGGGCTCCAACCCGCGAAACCATAGGGCCAAACGGCATTTGATGAAGGGTGGTCTGTGGTATCCAAATCAAAAGGGATATTAGCTGATACGTCTGTATGGCTATCCATTGGTATAGTGTACACCCACCACTTTCTATTTTTATAGTAAGCAATGTGCTTTCCGTTGGGTGAAGGGTATTTGTTTTTAAAATCAATAGTATGTTTTTCGACCATACGTTTTTTATCTTTCGTATTCAGATCCATCACATAAAAATCGGCATCCCCTTCATATTTGAACTGTGGTTCATATTGCTTCTTGTCAAAAAGAAGTGCATAATGCTCATTGGGCAAAAGATAGGCGGTTGGCAATTTTTCAGTGGCAATCTGCAAAACCTCTTTTTGCTCCGGCTTCCACTGCATTAGCCAAGGCCCCATCGCAGGATCATTGAACCGCAATTGTTGTGGTACGATCCACGGGTCGTCCCCCTTCCAAACCTGCACCTTGTTTTTTAAGGTATCGATATTACGTTCCAAATAACTTTTTGGGCGCACATAAAAAAACAGCCGCTCCCCATCTGCCGCATAAAAGATTTTACTTCCTCCTTCCATATAGGTATTCATAGGAAATCCTTTTTGAGAGGGAGGGTGCAGGGTCAGTAGTTTAGGGAGGCTCCCATTTTGAAATTCATGTAGTAAGGTTCTAGGAGTGTTGCCGGTAGTATCCACTTTAGTTTCCATAAAAGCAAGGCGGCTACTTTTTTCGTTCCAGGCCATACTGGAATAAGTGCTGTCATCATTGCTAAGGATAACACTTTTTTGAAGGGATTGGACATCCATCAATACGATCGAATTTTTTTCACCTGTGGCAAAAGTAATTGCTGCCCATTTCCCATTTGGTGAAAATTCGAACCAGCTAACATGTTCCAATTGGGTTGTTTTTCCAGTTTCAAGATCAACAAGTGAGAATCGGTTGTTCGCGTCCAAGACACCGGCATAATCTCCAGTATCAGAAAAATAGAAGAGCTCCAAATCAGGGAAGTTCTTGCTTTCGTTGCGCTCCAAATTTATTAATTGCAGCGTCCTATCGGAATGATAACTATATAGCCACTTGGAATTCGGACTGAATTCATATTCTACGGCCTCCTTATATTTCATGACTTTCTTGTTACGGGTGTTTAGTATCATCAAAGTATCAGTAATCCCAGGATAGTTCAGCCTCCAGGCAGCCCAATGGCCGTCATTGGAAAGTATGGGAGCGTACAGATTGCTCCATTTGGAATATTCCTCTTGCGGTATGCTTTTCTTGCCAACAGCCTGCCCAAAACTGGGGCAGACTGTCGCAAACAAGAAAATGACCACAACTAATTGGCTAATTCTAGGCGTATGTGCACAAATCATTTTTTGTATGGCCATATTAATATCCAGGGTTTTGTGGTTCAAGCTTTGGGTTGAGGTTTAATTCCATTTCCGGGATAGGAAATAGTACGTCCGTAGCCTTCCAATTCGGCTTGATGGGACCAATAACCTCAGCTGCCCGTTGCGTACGCTTTAGGTCGAACCATCGATGGCCCTGCTCGGTGAAAAGCTCATGCCTGCGTTCATTTTCTAAAGCTAATTTTAAAGATTCAACGGTATTTGCAACAGTTGGATCCAGACCCGCGCGGCTTCTGATACGGTTTATATCTTCTTTTGCTCCAGAAAGGTCGCCAAGGTACAGCCGGGCTTCGGCACGGATTAAAAACTGTTCTGCCAACCGTAGTAGTATTGAATATTCATCCCCGCTTCCTTCTCGGGTTTTATATTTATTGGGGTAGAAATATGTTTCATTTCCCACGGCCACCTCCCCAATCCATTGAGGTCTTCTACTGTCCTGGGCTTCAAAGGAAGCAACCAATTCTGGATTCAGCGCCACAAAGGCTGGCGTTTCTTCAAAAATAAAAGTTAGGGCTTCCCAAGTAGGGTTTCCAGCTTCTGGCTTGAGTTGCCAGATGGTTGATGTACTGTTTGTTGTAAATACCATTTCGGTTGTATCTCCTAGGTTTAAGGAACCGTCATTAATGAGTTCAGAGGCAACAGCCGAGGCAGCTGTGTAATTTTGTTGGTATAAATAAGTCCGAGCTAGTAGCGCGTTTGCAGCTTGTGTTGTGGGTCTAGTGCGACTATTGCTTACTTGTCCTGTCAGCAAAGTTTTTGCATCCAGCAGATCTTGAACCAAGATTGGATATACCTCATTTTCGGGCAAGCGTTTAACGTCTTTATTGACTCTGTAATCTGTAGTGGTGATATAGGGCACAGGTCCAAAAAGCTGCAATAGGTGAAAGTGGAGGTATGCCCTTATAAATAGGGTTTCCCCCATAAAAGCATTCTTTTCCGTTTCGGAAAGCTCCTTAGAATTCTGAACACCTTCCAATATACTGTTGGTAGCGTACACTAGGTTATAGGTATCATTCCAAATGGATGCCACCTCTGTATTGGATGCCAGTATGGAATGCCGATAAAATGTTTCTGCATCTTCCCCAGGCACCCCGTAATAGTCAAGTTCATCGGCATATAAACCCATTAAAACATGTAAACCGTTCGTCTGTCCAGTAATGAGCACATTATCGCGTAATTTGGAGTAGATGTTCGCAAAGGCTGCATGTACTGAAGCATCATCATTGAATACCGCAGCGGATGTTAACTCTGATTGTGGAAAATCTACTTCGGTAAAACTATCACAGGCGGTTATTGTAAGACAGATACCCATTAAAAGGGTATAAATATTCAAGACAGGCATCACGCTATATTTCTTTAGAATTTTTAATATATTTTTCATCGGTTGCTAGTTTTATAATGTTAGTTGGAAGCCCATGGTGAGCTTTCGCAAAGGAGGTAAAAACCCCGTGAGTTGTTCTGGGTCACCACTGTTGAATTTTGTAAATAGAAGTAGGTTTTCTCCCTGTAAGGATATTTTACAATCAATACTTCCTTCCCTGCGTTGCGGAAGGCTATAGGTCAAGGACGCATTGCGAAGCCGGACAAAGGAGGCATCGGTTATAGATGCATTACTAAACATATATCTTGAATGGGCAATTAGGGCGTCAAAATTGTAGCCCGCGGTAAATAATTGGGTCTGCGATTGATCCCCTTCGTTTTGCCATTGATCCGTAACAAAGTCGGGTTGGTTTGCCATTTCCCCAGGCGATGCACTTCCCAATATATAGTTGTAGCCGTCACGCTTGGTAAATTGAAACAGGAAATTGAGTTCCAGATTTTTATAGGAAATACGATTATTTATACCGCCGTACCATTTGGGTGCGGTATCCACAATGTACTGTCTATCCTCAGGGGCACTAATTTCACCATCCCCATTATAATCCTCAAATTGATAGACTCCCGTTTCGGGATCAACACCCGTAACATGGTACAGTTTTTTGATATTCAAGGATTGTCCCACAACATATTGATTGGCGTAAGTGGAATTTTCCAAATTCGGAAATGCAATAAGTTTGTTTTTTGGTACGGACAGATTGATACCAGTATCCCAATTCCAGTCCCTGGTTTTAACAGTGTGCGTGTTAAGGCTAAATTCAAGACCACTATTTTCTACCACAGCCCCTAAGTTTGCTTGTATTGATGGAAACCCGGTAGTGCCGGGCAGGGGGAGACCCACCAATTGGTTGGAAGATCGGTTATTGTAATATTCAAAAACAAGATTTATCCGATCCCTAAAAAATCCAAGGTCAAGCCCCCCACTAAACTTTTTGTTTGTTTCCCATCCAAAATCTGGATTAAAGATCCGTGTTGGTTGAAGGCCGCTCACACCATCATAAAGCGTTCCTGTGGCACTATAGGTTTCCAAATATTGGTAGTTGCCTATTTGGTCGTTCCCCGTTATGCCATAGCTGGCGCGAAGTTTTCCTAAACTTAAAAATGAAGCGTTTTTTTTGATAAACGCCTCCTCTGAAAATAGCCAAGCAGCTCCAACGGCCCCAAAGTTGGCAAACCGTTTCCCGTCGCCGAAGCGGCTAGAACCATCCCTTCGTCCCGTAAGATTTAGGATGTATTTATTGGCCAGGGTGTAATTTATGCGTCCAAAAAAAGCTTGGTATTTATATTCCGACAGGGCATCCCGATTGACGCTAAGTGTATTGGCCGCGGCCAAATTATAAATAAGGCTATTGTTTGCAAAGCCTCTCGCGAAATGCGATAGCACATCATCGGTTTGTTTTTGATAGCTAGCGCCCACTAGCACATCCAAAGAAGAATTCCCGATGACTTTATTCCACTTTATTTGGGGTTCAACCAACCAAGATTCCTTTTGTGCCCTATTGTTGTATATGGAGGAGTAGCTACTGCTTATTCCATAGGATGGATCGTACTTGGTATTTGGGCTGGTGCGCGACTCAGCTAGCCCAGTTGTGGTATAACCCATACTCGTTATTAAAGTAAGCTCGGGAAATACCCTATAGGAGAGTCGTGCGTTGGTAATGAGATTCTTTCTATCGGTTAGATATTTTCCCTCCAATTCAGCCAGCGGATTGGCGAAAGTGCCGTTCTCAAAATTCAGGTTACCTTCTGAATCGTACAGTTGGGGGGCATTGGGTGCTAAGAACCGTGTTAGCTGGGTTAGGTCCATTCCCGGAAGGTGGTTTTGCTCCACAGCATAATTTGCTGAAAAGTAGAGCTGAAATTTGTCGTCGATGCTTGTATGGTCTAGATTGGCGTGTACCGAAAGTCTTTTATAGTTAAAATCCTTTGGAAATACCGTAGTTTCTTTGTGATAGCCACCACTTAAAAGAAAACGGGTGTTCCCATTTCCTCCCGAAACAGTTGCCTGAACATTTGTTAAGTAGGCAGTTCCACCGATGAGTTCTTTTTGCCAATCGGTATATCGGTTGGGGTCCCAGGTGCCGTTTACGTCATAGGCATCTTCGGGATATTCGTTAAAACCGTCATTGGCAAAAGCTTCCCTTCGCATTTTTAAGTACTGGTCTGTTTTCATATAATTTATAGTATTAGCCACCTGTGCCATACCTGTATACGTATTTAAATTGAAGGCGGTCTTACCATCTTTTCCTTTTTTGGTTGTTATCAGGATCACTCCATTGGCGCCACGTGAACCGTAGATTGCGGTAGCATCGGCATCTTTTAGCACTTCAATACTTGCAATGTCCTGCGGATTTAAAAGGCTTAAAGGACTTATGTTCCCGCCGGGAATGGTTGTGGCACCTACAGTAGAGAAACCCATAGATTGGGAATCGTAGGGAATTCCATCAATGATGTAAAGGGGATCATTTCCTGCTGCAATGCTGTTTTGCCCCCTAATGCGTACTTCGTAACCCCCGCTTGCAAGTCCGGTGGTTTGCACAATGTTTACTCCCGTCATCCTGCCCTGCATAGCAGCAAGCGGGTTGGAGACAGGCTGGTTCTCAATTTCTGCAGCGGTAATGCGCGCGATACTTCCTGTTTTCTCCCTGTCAGAAACTTTATAGTATCCCGCATTGATAACCACAGCATCCAAGGCCTGGGCATCAACCTGCATCATAACATTTAGAATACTACCACTGCCAACTGCAACTTCCTGGGTTTTATAGCCCACATAGGTAAACACTAACGTATCGTTTGCAGAGGCACTAACGGAGTACCGCCCCTCCACATCGCTCATGCTACCCCGGGCGCTGTTCTTTACCAAGACGTTCACGCCACTTAGTGGGCCCTCGGCATCGGTAATAATGCCACTAATGGTTTTTTGTGGCTGGTTCTGAGAAAAAATAGGGGAGTTGTAGGTTAGGAAAAGGGCAAAAGATAGTGCATAGGCATAGCTTCGCCTGTACTTATTTTTCATAATTTTGCATTGGTTTAATTGGTTACTATTTTAAACTATTGGCCTGCTCCAACGGTCGTCGAAAACTGGGAGCGGGCTTTTTTTTTGGTGGTGAGGGGTGAAGTGTGAAGCGTGAGACGTTACATCCCCCTAGCCCCCTTCGAAGGGGGGACTGGTTTATAGCTTCAATTCACTATCCTTATTATTCATAAGTTTATTTAAAGCCTTAGGCCGTAAGCTTTAGGCTTTAAGCATTTTTGGTTGTGAAGTGTGAAGCGTTGAGGATTACATCCCCCTAGCCCTCCCTCGACAAGCTCGGGACAGGCTCTTCAAAGGGTACATCCCCCTAGCCCCCTTCAAAGGGGGAATGGTTATAGCTTCAATTCACCATCCTTATATTCATAAGCAAAATCTTTTTGGTTACAAATTAGTTGCGAAGCTTCTTGGTTGAAGAAACAGTTGCCTTGAAAGAAAGTTGAGGGAAGAAATAGCGACCAAGCCCCATACAAAAGGGCGCGGAACTCAACTTATTGGCCAGAGGTACTGGTATACCGTGCAACAATAAGAGAGCCCACGCCCGGGTCGTGAGCAATCTGCTTATCGTCTCGTTGCATAAAATTACCAGTTTTCTGACCGAGATTCAAAGCGAAAGCTTCTAATATTTTGCTCTTAGAAGAATCGCAAATATATGTTAATAACACAAATATAATAAAAATCTGTTTACACATGTGTAATTGTACGACTTATTTTTTATTGTTCCATTTGTTTTAATGGGAAAGCAAATTAAAATACCTGAACTGACTGAGGCAATTACCATTGTCTTGAGTAAACTTTATAAAGAAAAAGGTTCAAAGGTACTTTTAAAATTAAATAATGACTATTATAGTGAAATAGGCAAAAGTTTAGGATTAGAAAGATATACATCTGCTGACCATAATGTGACCTGCAGTAAATTGTTTGCAATATGTGATTTTCTAGAAATTTCCCTTTCCGATTTTTTCAAATTGGTAGAGGCCGAAAATGAGCTTCTTAAATTCAATAAGAATAGAAAGGGCGCATTAGTTAAGAATGCTTATGAAAATCAAAACAAAAAATAAAATTTCCTTCTAATTTTTCAAAAAAAAGGATTCTAATCTTATTTTATATTTGAATTTATAATAGGGCTGCACGTATTTGTGATATATATAATTCTCTTAATGTTATATATTTAAATGTTACCAACTAATGCAAACTCGCTCCCTTAAATAGTCATATGGCAAAATTAAAAGAAACTGAAAAACTGATTCTCGAAAAAATCTTTAATATGCAAGGCGGCTATGTCTTGGATTTTTCAAATTTCAAATTCCAACAGTTTATATTTAATACTTTTAAACTCGATATCTATACTTCGAAGTATTCCATATATTGAGATTCTAAAGCTAAAAGACTTAGAGCATTTTGGGATATTGAAGATAATCAAACGGTAGGAAAACTGATATTAGAATTATTGGAAGTTTGGGATACAGAGAGAACTTTGCAAGGTGGAGCATTATCGGGAAATGAGCAATCCCTAAAAGAAAAAGCTTTAATAATAGCTAATAATCTTCTTGGAGTAAAAAGCCAATCTAATAGAAAAGAAGAAACAATTGAAGGTTTTTTAAGCAAAGAATTTGAAGTAATTTCATTGGAAACGTTGAAAATTGATTTTTCTGTAATTGATATATTAAACCAAAGAATAACTGAAGTTCAAAACTCAATAAGATCGAGGTCAGCTTTATCTTGTATTATTTTATGTGGAAGTATTTTAGAAGGAATTTTTTTAGGGATTGCTTCCAATAAAATGAGAGAATTTAATCAGTGCGATATTAGTCCTAAAAATAGGACAACTCAAAGAGTATTACCATTTAATGACTGGTCCTTATCAAATTTTATTGATGTTTCACATAATCTGGGTTTAATTGGATTAGATGTCAAAAAATACAGTCATTATTGAAGAGATTTTAGAAACTACATCCATCCTTACGAATAAATGGCTTCACGTTTTAATCCAGACATTGAAACCGCTAAAATTTCTTGGCAAGTTTTAAAAGCGGCAATAATTGACTTGTCAAAAAATGTCTAATCGCGAAAATGATCTGTAACCAATCACAATAACCGTTGACCCATCCCATAATTTTTGAATACTGAACCAATATAAGCCACTTTGAGCGGCTTTTTTTTGGGTATTTTCTAAAAATGAAATAGATAGCAGTTATACGTGATAAAAAATTTTATATTTGGTGTTTTCCCCTTTACCCTCCATAGCTTTTGCGAAGAAGTGATAATGTCACCCGAAGCTGAATGTGAAGGTGAGTAAATGAAAGTTTCACAGATATTTTCATAAAAAATATGTATTGCTTTACATTTAAAGTTATTAATACATAAATGCTAAGGACATTATGAATAAATAGGGTATCCATTTTTCTGCAAAAACGCCAATAACTTAGAGAGGAAGAATATCTGCAAAATTGAGATAACTATTAAGAGTAATTTAAAGTACTTTTGTAATTGATTTGTAGCGTATGCATAAACATTTGAAAATCGACATTCCAGTCATTGATTCTTTTATCAACAAGTTTGCTGAGATGTATTTGAAACAGCGCGCTCAAACACAGTTTGATTTCAGAAGCATTAATGAACAAGTACTATATCAGAACCTTGGATTCGGTACAGATGCATTAAAACAAATCATTACAAAAAATACCATTCCTATAGATAAAAAAAGAGAACAAGGGTTAGAGCCAAAAGTGCTAAATGACATTTATCGAAGTGATTTGGGTGAATTATTAATGACCTATTATTTTGAAGAAAAACTTCCTGACGGTGAGCGATTTGTTATTCCGATTAAAAACATCACATTTAGAGAGCGGGCAGAATTGCCGGGCAGAGGTCTTGATGCTATAGGATATAGAAAAATTGGAGATACGCAGGTCGAAATTTTATTGAGCGAAGCAAAAGTATCTGCTGACAAAAAGTCTCCCCCTCCCGTTGTAGATTCCACTAATGATTCAATCTATAACACGCAACTTAATCATAAGAATGGAACTCCGATAGTTGTGCAAAGATTGTCCGATTATGCCCGTAGGTTAAATGCTAAAGATGCTGAAATTTTGGGCTTTGCGATAATTAGCATTGAACATCAATTGACCGATAATTACAGTATAACTTATGGTTGTACATTAGTCAGAGACCACACTTGCGTTAATGAAAGCTCTGATTTTGGCAAAATAAAAACAAATCAGAGTGACTTTGAACCAGGGAAGGTTCATTTTTCGATTCTTTCTTTCAGTGACAAAACAATAAAAGATACAGTTGATTTATTTTATGCAAAAGTACAAGAGTTGATAGCCGACTAATATGAGCAATATTATAAATACCATATTGCAAAAAGAATCCATTATATCACTTCTCAATGAAAGTGAGAAAAGATATATATTGGGTCAACTCAAACTCCCTCATTCTTCTGATATAAATGATGGGGAAGTACTTCGTCTCTCATTCTTTTTGATTAACTCTATTTTTTCAGAAGGTGAAGGAGATTTTGATAAAGCCATTGCTTACAAACTTTTGAAATCCATTAACATAAATTCCAAAAATGGCACTTCTTTGTTTGAAGAGGTATTTGGAATAGAAGGAGTTAATTCTAAAACACTTTATTACTTTTATTTGGCAAATGTTGCATTAAAAGCGGATAAACAAATAAGTATCAGGGTAGATTTGATAGAGTACAATCCTGTTACAGAGGAAAATTCAAATTGGAAATATAAACTACTTAATAAGGCATTTGAGGCCTATATTCTGTTGGTCCGTAAGCAAAATGGTTTCTCAGATATTGAAAGAGCTTTAGCTGTAATCGAGACCTTAAAGCAAGAACAACAAATTTATGAAGAAAGATACTTAAAACAGTTTTCTACCGCAAATGAAGTCCAAGAAGCATATATATTACTCTCCTTATATCATATATCGAAAGCAGTTGTAGAAACCGCTTCCTATCTGCAGAAAGGATATGATTATAAAGAGCGATTAGATGCGGTTATCAGACAACATTTAGATATAGCAAAGAAATTGGTCAAAGGTGAACCAAGGCTACAGAGTGTGTTTCAACTTTTTGAGTTTGGATTAAACACAATGTATAAAAATGCCATTTGGACTCAAACTAAATTCAATGACAAGATTAAACTCCTTTGTAAAAGGAAAGCGGAATTAGGTATTTTAGAGCTTTTACCTTCCCAAAGAGAAGCATTGTCAGAAAATTTGTTAGATGTTGCTTCTAATGTTACAGTACTACAAATGCCTACGAGTGCTGGGAAAACGCTTTTGGCTGAGTTTAATATAATTGTAACAAAAGCATTAAGAGCAGATGCGAAAATAGTTTACATAGTGCCTTCAAGAGCATTGGTTAATCAGATTTATTTCGATTTAAAAACGGATTTAGAACAGCTTGATTTTGTAATTGAGAAAACATCGTCAGCAATAGAAATAGACCCAACGGAGGATTCATTTTTAAGTGGAGATGATAAAATAGATGTTCTTGTTTCTACTCCTGAAAAGCTTGATTTATTAATTAGAAGAAAGCATCCTTCGGTAGATGATGTTTCTATGTTTATTCTTGACGAAGCACACACAATTCAGAATGGAGAACGTGGGGCTAAATTGGAATTATTATTAGCCATATTAAGAAGAGAAAGACCAAACGCCAAATACATGCTGTTATCTCCATTTATTAAAAATGCGGATACGATAATTACAGAATGGCTCGGTGGAGGTAATTCCATTGCTATAGATTGGAAACCTTCTGAAAAGCTAATGTTGGGAATTAATACCCACATTACTCCGAAACGAACAAAAAATGAAATTCACATAGAAGTGCTACCTTCTCCTTATGAATCTAATCAACCAATCGGAAAAACAATTATTAAAAATCCTTATGAACTAGAAAGTACGGGTTCAAAAGACAAGATTCTTGAATTCTCTATTAAACATTTTTCAGAGGAGGAAAAAACAATCTTATTGCTGTGTTGGGGGAAAACTACAGCCAATAATAGAGCCAAATTTATTTATAATAAAGTGAATCTTTACACCCCTAATGATGATGTTAAACTTGTCAAGAAATTCATTGAAGATGAAGTAGGTAGACAGACTACCTTATCAAAAGTTATTGAAAAGGGAATTGTTACTCATCATTCAGGAATGTCAGATGAAACAAAATTATTGATCGAACATTTAATTAGGGAAAAGCAAATAAAATTTGTTTGTGCAACCACAACTATAGCAGAAGGTGTAAACTTTCCGGTTTCAACTGTTTTCTTTGATGATTTTAGAAAAGGTGATAATAAGCTTGATACTAATGATTTTTGGAATATAGCTGGTAGAGCAGGCAGAACATTAGTTGATAATTACGGAAAGATTATTCTTCCTTTTAATAGTGATGTAAATATAAAAAGTGCAAAAAGTTTAATAAACAAAAGTGCCAATGAGTTAACAAGTGTTTTAGCGGAACTTTTTGAAAATGCTGATATAATTGAACAGAAGTTAAAAGAGATTGATGGCTTAAAAGAATTATTCAGAGACTATCCAGACTCCCTTTCTCCATTAATTCAATATTTTGTGCATTTACTAACTGTTGGTGAAAATGAATACTTTGTTTCCGAAATAGAGGATTTGTTCAAAGACTCGTTAGAGTATTATTTATTAGATACACCCGAGAAAAAGGAAAAATTCATCTCAATTTGTAAGTCAATATATTTACATATTCAATCAAAGTATCAAAGGCAGGGTGGTGCATTAACTTTTGCAGATAAGACGGGATTCTCTGTTCCTTCGGTTTTAAGAATTATGACAGCTGCGTCTCAAAATCCTAATATTAATGATTTAAATTCTTGGTCAAAAGAACAATTATTTAATAACCAGAATCCCGGTAATCTTGCTGAAAAAATAAGAGTTATAGCAGCATTACGAGAAACAAAATTGGGAATAGAATCTAGTAACACTCCTTTTAACGCGGAGCTTTATGCAAAAATCATTATTAATTGGGTAAAAGGTCAAAAGCTTGGGAGTATATCGGATTTGCATCCTGCATATTCTCGAAGTACAGATGAAGATATTTCCGAAAAAAATATGACTGAATTTGTAAAAAAGATGAATGATATACGTTTTAAAACTTCTTGGGGCTTAAGTGCATTGGAAGGAATCGTAAGGGGCAATGAGGATATTAAAGATTCACACATACCATCATTGGTTTATTTTGGTGTTGACAATGAAAACGCTTTAGCTTTTAGAATGATTGGTGCTCCAAGAGCATTATCTTTTTCTCTTCAAAACATTTTGGATAAAAACCTAAATGAGTATTCATATAAGAGCTTGAGAAGTAGAGTTAATAGTTTGACTAATTCTGATTGGGATGGATTGAAGCCTTCCAATTCATCATTAAGTGGTATGGAGTGGAAAAGAATTTCAGAAATATTAATTAGGTAACACCAAACATTGTGAGAAGAAAATAAAGAGCGAAGGCATAACATCACCTATACGCCAGAAGAGTTTTCGCTCCGTAGCCAGCTCTGGTTTTGGTGGACAGGAAAGCACTCCGAAACCTCAACAAGAAATATGCAAAGCGTTGCTAAAAATGAAATAGATAGCGGTTGTATTTATTAAAAAACTTTATATTTGGTATTCTCCCTGGTTTTCAATGAACAATAAACAATTATCAATTAGCAATGAACAATCAGCAATTAGATAATTGGATTGTTGGATGGTTGGACTATATCTTAAAGTCTAAAGCAAAATGATTTATATTTGATATTCTCCCCGGTTAAAATGTAGGCTGTTACGGTTTTCCCTAATGGGAGGGAGGTGTTTTTCCTTTTTTATGCATTCCTCTCAGTCGTGCCTCCCTCGTCGGATGCAAGGCCAAAAAAGAATCAAAAAAGGCTAGGCTTACGAAAATCAACCGCCTTCCTCTCGCTCCGCTCGTCGGAGGCGATAAAATTTCTTTATTTCCGGCGCAAAAATAAAGCTTGGTAAATGCTAAGATTGTGAGTGGAATATTTATTGTTTTGTATTTATGACAATAATTTTTTCAAAGAAGGATTTTTGCTTGCTCCTCTAATAAATTCATTTTCTACCCTTCGACGGCGCTCAGGGCAAGCTTCTTTTCGAAGGCCAGGGGGTGAGGGTTTGATTATTAGCTTAAAGATTACAGCCTATAGCAAAAATTATTATATTTGGTATTCTCCCCAGTTAAAATGCAGGTTGTTACGGTTTTCCGTAAAAAGCTTAGTACGTATATAATTACATTTGAAAATATGAATGTTTAAAAATCGAAGATGAAAAGAAAGCTTGTCATCATATTGTTATTTATTTCAATGATTCAATTAGGATACAGTCAAGATTTTGAAATCATAAGAGAATCGAAAAAATTGATTGATAGTAGAAATATTTATCTCAATGGTGGTATGCGTGCGGGGTTTGATGGAAAATCCCGCACCTCCATTAAGATCGATTTACCACCCAATACTGTGGAGTGGTATTATAGTTTCACCACGACCGAGGGAGAAAATGGTACGGCAAAGCTTAACTTGGCTATGCAACTATCCCGTATGTTGGTAGATCCCAGTGGTCTTTCTTAAATAGCAACTTCTAGAATCAAGGTGCCAGAAGGAGTAGCTGCGGCAGACATTTATCTGCTTGATCAAAAAAATATGCATTTATTTCTTCAAAAGGTAGAATTAAATAATGGCACTTTTCTTCACTATCCAGAAGGAATGGTGCAAAACACAAAACAGGCTATTGTAAAAGTGGATGATATTAAAAGTGGAACGTGGTACTTGGGTTTAAAGAATCCAAGCGCTATGAATGGCATTCATATTAATATTGAAGTTGTTGCAATTACCGAAACCAGAAAGCCCATTGCCAAAACCGAAAAGCAGCAAAAGGCAGAATTATATGCCGGGTTGGCGAAAACGCAATTTGAAAACGAAGCATACGATAAATGTGTTGAATATTGTGATAAAGCAATATCTGAATATGAATTGGGGTGGGTTTTGGCTACTAAAGGCCTTGCCCAACTGATGCTTGGTAAGGAAATAGAGGGTACGGAAACTTATATTATTGCAATCACGCTTGTTAAAAAACAACCGAATCCAAACCGTATTTTTAGGGAAATGATTCACGATATAGATAAGACCATTAAAACAAATCCTGATCTAAAAGGGGCAGTTGAAATTAAAAAATTGATTACCGCCCAACTATAAATACTTTTTAAAATATAGGCCTCTTAGAAACCGAGACCTATTTGTTCGTACTCACCCTTTTAAACGACTAATCTTTAGGCTTATGCTTATGGGGTTTTAATCCCGGGTGTTTTGGCTTTGTCTCTGGTGTAACACGTCTTCGCCTATCTGGAGTTCCGTCTTCTTTTTTGGGTTTCGGTCCGGGTTTAATTGCTTTAATTTTTTCCATCTTGTTAAATTTTATATTACTAGGAATAAAATTACCATAGATAATAATAGGATACTTACGGAAAACCGTAAGGAAAGCTAAAATCTATAATATAACTTAGTGGTATTAATAATTTAAATTTAATATTATGGCAGTAAAACACACGCCCACGGGCGAAGTTCACAGTGGTTCCAAAGGTGAATACACTGGATGTGGAACAAATACAAATACTCATCCGGACCATTGGGTAAACACATCACAGAGTATTACTTGCGATAAGAATGGTTGCAAGTAAATTTAAATTTGTAATCTTGGGAGTTTGGGATGCAATCTTAAGACCTCAAACTCCCATTTTTATTGATTTATCTTCTAATGTTGATAGCACCGTCCCGACGCATTTTTTGTCATGCGCTTACACCGCTTTCCCGCCTTTGTCTTTCCGGTGCATTGGGTAGCGGTAGTTTTATGTGAAACGGTTTCTTGGGATGTGGTGTTTTGGTCGGATTCTGATAACAAACTTTGAATCTGTTCTGGATTTGAACCAGGTTTGCATACCGAGCATGCTTGGTATCCAAAATTTATAGCTTGTTCCAAAGAGATATCTTTTTTGGAGTGTTTAAGATAGCGGCAATTTGCTGTATGGTATTTCTTGCCTGTTTTGGTGGTATAAACTGTTTGGGCGGGACTGTTTTGGGCGCAGCCTAAGAAAGCAAGGAATATGAGGAGTTGGAGAAATTTCATTGTTTGATTTTTTTCTTTTTATAATCCCGCCATTCCCAAGGTGGAATTGCGTTTGCTTCTTGCCAAAGGCCTATTTTATTTTTTCGCGCCATGTCTTCCATTTTTTGAAGTTCTATATCCTTTGAGTATTTCGTATAATGCCAGGCTAAGCCATTGGTCAGCAGTTGATTGTTTAAATTTAAGGAATCATTATAGAATACAATGGCAATACTGCGCCTATACCTATCTTTTTTTAGCACATCTATGCATACTGTTTTGCTAAAAATGGCCTTGGAAGTAAAATCCTTGGCCTTCTGGGAAAATGGCTGCTTTTTTTCAGGACAGTCAATATTTGCTAAACGTACTTTGACTATTGTTGAATCCTGGGTTAGGAGTTTAAAAGTGTCACCATCCATAATGCCTACTACTTTTCCAGTGAGGGTTTGGCAATTGGTATTTAGGGAAAGAAGGAATAAAAAAAATAAAATTATATTCTTCAAATTTTAAAAGATTGTATTGCTTAGGGGAATCATTTGTTGTGCAATTTGTTCCACAAAATATCTTGTAATTATTGAAATGGAAATAATTATCACTGAAAAGAAAATAACTTTTGCCCTTTCATCATCTAAAATGCTACTATATATACCTTCTTTATCAATGAATAATTTGAATATATAGCGACTAATAAATAAAAGGATTAAATATACAACAGCCAATATTAAAAGATACTGGCCTAATAAAGGAGCAAATGACTTCCATAATGATATATCGTTTATCGAGTTCATTTCAACAATCCCGTATGCGTTAAGAATGGATTGGGGCAAAGTGGTATATATTAGAATAAATACTACACTCAGAGTTGTTGTATAAATCGTAGCCGCGATATTCGTAATTTCAAAATCGTATTTCTTATAAACTCTGAGTATCGCAAATTTTAAGTACAAAATATAAATTAGGACACTAAAAAGCAGAGCAATTGTAATTTCAAGGATTGAGGTTTTCATAGTTAGTTATTTAGAAGTTAATTCCATTTCCCATAAATTCATATTATTATAATCGGGCGGTACATAACCTGGCACAAAACCGGCATTTGTTGTTTCCCACAAAAAGTATCTCTTGTTGTTATAAGATTTATATACTCCTTCGTATGGTAAATTAATTGCAAGCATGCTATGGGCCAACTGATTGCTATTAATGATTCCGACGTCATAATCAAAATGTTTTAGGATAGTATATAAACATAATGTTCTTGTGTCACAATCACCATACAGGTTCCCTAAAAACTCAGTCGGTGCTTGCAGCCCGAATTTAGTATTACCAAGGCAACAGGGTTCAGAACACTGGCTAAGATATTCCATTACAAAGCGTGATTGTTGTGCGCCTTGCGCACAATCTGTTTCAAGAATAAGTTTATATGGGATATCCTGAATCATACTTACAATTGCTTCGGCGAATGTTTTTTCATCCATTTTATTAGCCAATCTTAAAGAATCTAAGCTACCATATACCCTTTCCAACAACGCATCGTTAAAAATGGATAAATCTTGGTATAGTCCACTATAGCCATTGTTCAGATAGTTTTGGTTTCTGTTGTTTCTGCTAATACGTATATCTCTTTTTGATAGCACAATATCCATTCTGTGTATGTTGTCCTGATAATCCTTCCATACTCTCTTGTTTATTATTAAGGTATCAAAAATGGGTTCGTTTTTTTCTGAATTTAGGGTGTCATAAACCGCTTCTGGCACATCGTAATTATCCGAAAATTCATCATCTTTTGTTCTGATTATCTTTTCTTTTTGAAGATTTTCCGTTTCTTCAATTACTGGAGTGGGAGGTTGAAATGTGCCGTTGGAGGATCCATTTCCGCATCCTTTCATAATCATGGAAAGCAATGCCCAACCAATTAATAAAAAGAAACCAACTGAAAATATACCTGTAAATATTCGCGGGAGGCAACCTAAATTTCTTCCCACATAATTTCCGAGAGCTGGAAACCTGTTTAGTAACCAGATTAAGCCTAGTATGGCAAGTATCAATAGCGTAGGGATCCAACCAATACTTAGGAAAAATAGCAATAATCCAATCAATGGTATAATTGCGAACACCATGCCAATGGTTGAAAAACATCCAGAAAGACAACCTGAGTTTGAAGGACGTAGGGAGGTGGGGGGATCCTCCCTTACTTCATATTCTGAAGGGTAGTTATCCAAGAAAGGAGAAAATACAACTTCCTTTTTATCTTCAATTTCAAGGAAATCAGTATAAAATTCAGTACTATTAATTTTACCATAAAGAGTGAACCGAATATCACCCAGAAAAGGTTGTAGGTCCTGCTGGGGCGCTCGTACAATTTGCACATTTGAGGCTCGCACCTCTGATAGGGCAAAGTTATACCCATCAAAATCTTGACTTTTTATTGAGGGATAGGCTTTAATATTTTTTAAACAAGACTGTTCCGCAATACGATCTGTTTCTACCGAATAAAACTCCTCCTCAGAAATTTGGACGAAATTGCGCAATTCTCCCCAATCTATTTTTAGATCGTTATATAGATATTCAGTTTGAAATAAAGCCTTAAGTCGATCTTGGGAGCCAGTATATTGCCCCACAAAGTCACCCTTGATGTAAACGTTTTTTATACGTTTTTTCCGTATTTCAACTAACTTCTTCAGAATTTAAAAACTTTATAAAATCTTCAGTAGTACCAAGATTTTGGGTAACAATAAGGGGAATGGTATTGAAAGGAGGGTCTAAATAGTGTTCCTTAATTTCAATCGATAAGTTATAATCCCTTTGAAATATAATCGCATACCTCTTCTTAAATCTTTTGTAGTCTTCGAGAATTATATTCTTTTCAACAGTTTTCTTTTCCTGAATATAGATGCTTCCAGCTTTAATACTAACTTTAATAAAAAAGGGTAGTATAAATAAGGTTAATAATGCAATGGTTACCATCCAAATCCAAGGAAATTTAGAATGAATGGTACGTAAACTGAGAAGTATTTTTCCTTCATAATCCGCTAATCTCAATTTTTCAAATACTGTAAAAATTAAAAACGATTCAAAGCCTTTTATAATCAATAGTCCTATAAACCCCACAAAAATTAATCGACCTAACAAGGAAGCCAAGTAACTTAAACTAAATGTTTTTTCATCCTTGTTTAAGGTGGTGAGGCAAAGTTTGTATATATTCATGAATACGATGGTCACAAATGCGCCCAGCACCAGGGCGATAAAAATGTCTACAAATATGATTTCAAAAAACTGATACAGTCCTAATAGTGAGAGCATATAATTTATGCCCATCACCACACCCGAAAAAGTGAAGGCCCTTCGGGTTTTTTTACTGGCCTGATACAAAATTTGATAATCCTCACAGGCCATTTTCCAAAGCGCTAGTTGCATGTGCTATCAAGATTTAGAGGTAGTGATATAATCTTCAAGATTCGTATCCAGTTTGTCGATTTCCTTTTGTACCCATTTATCAATAATATTTTCGTTGAGTTTTTGTTGCGCTACCAAAAGCTGCTTTTTCTCGTGTATTAATTTTTGGGCTTGGTGGTGTTCTACCTTAATACGCTCTTGGCCCTTTTTGTCCTGATAGTAATCGTAATGGATTTCTATCCCCTGTTCTGCTAGCAATAGCTCCCTAACATTATCCTTCATATAATTATACGGTCCTTTGGTAAGCATCATCTTAAAGAAAATCGGAGTCAATTCTATGGCCATAAAGAGCAAGGTGATAAATAAGGAAATCCAAAAACCTGCTAGTTCATGTGCCAATTTTATACGCTCCAAAAGTCCGTCAAGACCGGCCGCTACAGTTTGGTTTTTTGATAATTCTGCAGACAATTCTTGTTCAAGGGATAGTTTCTCATTCTTTAATCTATCAACTTCAGGTTTTCGTTCATTATCGAAATTTTCCAGTTTTAATGCTAACGATTCCATGAGAGTCTTTAAAGCAGCAGCTTTGGGTCCCGGTCTAACAATACGAATTTCATCTGCATATTGTGCTTCAATATCTGTTAATCTAGCTAACAATTTATTACGTTCGTTTTCGATATTTGTTAGTCCTGCTTCTAACGGAATAAACCTCTCTTTAAAGTTTTCCCTTGTATTTAGTTCATATGTTTTCTGTAATTCTTGCTGTTCAGCATAAAGAGCGGAATCAATTTCACTTTTAAACATTCGAATCTCGACAGGCTTGGATATGGTTATAGCGATTATAATTCCCATACACAAGCGGGGGATGGCCCCTCCCAATTCACCCCAGGTTATTTTTTCGGTTCCATCGCCCACACCACTGGCAGCGACAATAAAACGGTCAATATTGAAAATTATCAATCCCCAAATAATACCGAAGATAATGGCTTTAATAGCAGTTGGCCAGTGAGTCTCCGTTTCAAGAACGGAACCATTGGGTTCAAAAATGGTGTACATGGCATAACCGCCAGCAAGGGCGGCCATAAATCCCGTGGCGACTACCACCCCGCCCAAACATGCATATTTAACCTGATCGGAATAGGTGGACCTTTGTAGTATGTAGCTATCCGAACCAGCGGCTTTCCATAATAACTTCATGATACGGTCTGGGGTCGGACTGTGGTAATAATCTCTTTTCATCTTTGATGGTTTTGGTTAGTGTATTAAGATTTTTTTCTTTTTCTACTTTGAGTATTTCTTCTGTTAATTCTGATATATCCAAGGGTGGAATTTCAATTTTTAAATTTGCTATTTCTGGAATATTGTTTTTGATTCTTGAGGTGGAAGGCTTAAGCGAAAAGGAAGGTTTTAAGGAAGGAAAAACATTTTTGGATTTGAATTCTGATTTTAAATTCAGTCTGTATTCCTTTTTAAATAAGGGCTCTGGGGGAGGGGTTTTTTGAACCTTTATAAAATAAAGTTCAATTTTTTTAACAGTCTTTTCCTTTATGCCATAAAAGATTATTTCGACATTTTGAGTGCTTAAATCATTGGTGAAATGAAAGGCGTTTTGAGTAATTATCCTCTTTTTACTTCTATGTATCACTTTAGCGTAAAGAAGGTTTTGCACATCCCAAGTTATTTTATTGGGTTGACCAATAATACCTATAGGAGCATCAACATACACATTGCTAGCTACCATCTTTCGATTAGTGATTCTATAAATAATTTGGCGATATGAAATCATTAGAAAAGCATATAGCCAATTGAAGAGATTTTTCATCGTTTGTTGCCCATTAGTTGCTAATTAGAAGTGAAACAAAAATTGCCGTGCTAATTAATAAACCCCCTACTACCAAGCATCCACTATTTTTGACCTTACTAAAGGTTTTTCGGTACGTCAATCCAGGAATACCGGAGCGAATGGAATACCCCTTGGAACTTAAGCTGCCTCTTTTGGTTCTAAAACTCGGGCTTACACCAGATTTGCTGATATTGAGGCCAAAGCCTTTACCTAGGTTTATCCGTTTTTGATATCGAAAGCCCATATTGATTTTTAAAATATAAGACCTTATAAAATTTTTTATCTCTTCAATCTAGGATTGGTCATCAATTTCGGCATTTGGCGCATTAGACTTAACCGACTGTATTCCATTTTTACAACCAACTTTGGTTTCATACATTTCACTAGTAGCAATAATCTGTGAGTTCACAGCGTGTAAATTGAAATAATACTTATCGTTACTACTTTTTTTGATAACAAATTTTGGATATGCCATATTGATAGATTTTTTGATTAATATTCAAACTTAAGGCACTTAAAAAGGAAAGTTTTACGGAAAACCGTAAGATGGTATTTATTTCAACTATTATAAATAATTATCAACCGTTTTCAAAAGTGCATCCTCAAATTTATAGATGTCTTCTATTGATTGAATTGGTTCACGGGTTTCATTTTTCTTATCATCAAAAACTCCCAAGTATTTATTACCCCCATTTAAATGAAGTCTGCATAAGGGCTTACGATTGTTGTCATCCAATAGGATTCCGAAATAAGACTGGGTGTCACGGTGAATTATTCTGCTTACTGGCAGTTTTCTTCTCAGTATTGCCACTACAATTCGAAAGCCTTCCATTTCCTCTTCAGTAGTTATTATTTTGCTTTCCGGTTCTTGGGTTTCAACATTATCTTCTTGCTGTTTTTCTGCTTCCTTGTTAATAGCCGCATTTAAA
Source organism: Aequorivita vladivostokensis (assembly GCF_000952855.1). Classification (GTDB taxonomy): domain Bacteria; phylum Bacteroidota; class Bacteroidia; order Flavobacteriales; family Flavobacteriaceae; genus Aequorivita; species Aequorivita vladivostokensis. Next base: position 26,000 of record NZ_JSVU01000015.1, read on the forward strand.
CGATCATTAACTTTTTCACTGATGGTTTGGTTGAAGGCCTTTTGAACAAGCTCTTTAAACTCTTCCATCACGCGTTCGGTGAGCCTGCCAGAATATGCTTTGTTCGCAAAGAGCCTCACAAAATCATGTGAGGGAATGATAAGCTCTTCTGATATTAATCTTTTGATTTCCCTTGTATATTTAAGGGAGCTGGCATTGTCCACAATAGAGTCTACATCGAAATTTGATTTGTGGAATTTGGCTATTTCATTTACCATATTTTCCTTTACCGTAGTAATATCAAACTCTAAAAATGGTTTTTCGTCCATTTTATTGGGCTCTTCCAAATCTGTGTAAAACCGGTATTCAATTCCATTTGTAAGCAATGAAAAGCGGGTTTTTGTTACGTGGAAATATCGGAACAATTGTGAATTATGTACGTTTAGATCCTCTCTCCAATTTTTGCATTCTACAATCAGGATAGGGTTACCGTTCTGGAATATTGCATAATCTACTTTTTCGCCTTTTTTAAGTCCAAGGTCCGCTGTAAATTCTGGTACAACTTCAGTTGGATTGAATGTATCATACCCCAGAATATTAATAAAAGGCAGTACAAAGGCGTGTTTGGTAGATTCTTCCGTTTCAATTTTATCCTTTAGTTGATGTATTTTATCAGCTAAAGCTTTAAGTTGGTTGTGTAGTTCCATTTTGATATTTTATTTTATTGGATTTCTTAAGAACGTATAGCAGCTGCCATAATACTCACATATTCCCTTACAAATTTTTCAAGTTTATCTTCTGGTATTGTTTCATAACCTTTTGTACTTGGTCTTCTTTCACCTTTACAGAAACTTAATCTAGGATAAACGCGGTCTAAACTTTTCTTATAGGCTACACTACAAGAGCAATCATCAGTTTTTTCTACACACGGAACATAATTGAAAAGATAGCTTCCACCATGCTTGTTGCCATCGATTACTGTAATTTTAAATTCAATTGTTGCTCCATTTAATAAAAAGTTATTCTCCTTTGCAATTGCTTCCTTTCCATCTTTTTGGAAATAAATATTGGTATTGTATGGTACTTCTGTATCTAATCGAACTAGTTCTAATATTAAATCCGTTCCAGTTAATTTTTTAATTTCAGAATAATTAATATCTTTTGACTTTCCTATAACCTCATTAAATAAACCACGATCTTTAACATCGAATCCTTCCAATAATAATTGCTTTTCAATTGCATTGTATAGATAGGAGTTTTGATCTGACTGCGTTGATTTGTCTTCCGAAGTTGGGGCTTTTAAAACAATACTAGGTCTCGGATTTGCCTTCATATAGTTTTTAATTTCATCAGTGGTAATTATTTCTTTTTGATCTTTCCCGGTAAGCTTTACGTAGCCACGTTGCAAACTGCATGACCCTAATGTTGTTAGAATCATCAGAAGAAGTATCCTATTTTTTGTTTTCATTATTTATGGATTTAATTAAATATTGTTCCAAACTTAAAGTCTCTTTTTAAAGATATTTTACGGAAAACCGTAAAAGAGCATTTTTTTAAGACTGATAATCCAAATAAAAATCCCTTATGGTATTCCATAAGGGATAAAAAATAACCTATATATTCTCCCTACCCTTTGTACAGGCTATCATTAGGTCAAAGGTATGGGGGGATGTACAACGTATTTTACGGAAATACATAACCTATAAAAAAATAGAAAAACTTATTTCGCATTAAGGCAAAATAAATGAACATTAAAAAAAACCTTCATAAATGGAAACCCTCTCCCCCTTTAAAGAGCCTGTCCCGAGCTTGACGAGGGAGGGCGAGGGGGATGTTATAATCCAAATGGCGTTCCCTGAGCGCCGTCGAAGTGAACACCGTCCTGAGTGGAGGAGAAGCCAAAAGCGGTTAATCTATATCAGGGACGTACAACGTACACGATCCACGTCTCACGTCTCACGATTCACGTCTCACGATTCACGTCTCACGTCACCCTACTTAAATTAACCCGATATCCTTTACTATAGCCACCAATTGGGTGGTATTTCGGGCCTTAAAATGATCGCAAAGCTTACTGATCTTTTTTTCGATGGAACTTACGCTGGCAGGCTGGATATTGTTTTTTGTAAAATTGAAACTGATTTCTTTTTGGATAAAGCCCTGCGAGAGTAGCTTTAGAATTTCTATGTCGTAATCGCTAATTTCAATCGCCATCTTTTTTTGAATGGCATTAGCTACTTGGGGGGAGAGATATTGTTTCCCTCCATTCACCTCATTAATGGCCTGGGCCAATTGTTTTAGGCCATACCGTCCTTTGCAAACATAGGCATCGGCATTGCACTGCAGTACGATGTTTCGTACTTTTTGCAGGTTGTCCTCTACGGAATACGCAATTATTTTTAAGCCTGGGTACTTTTCCTTCAGTGCTCGAATTAATGTTTCTCCGGAAGGATACTTTTGGCTGCGATGGTCCGCTACAAACGAGAGATCTGTTATAAAAAGATCAAAAGGTTCCTTGACTAATATTGCCTTTTCAATTTGAAGAAACGCATCATCGCAATATGCAACTTGCGTAATGTGTTCTATATTCATTCCGTGCAGAACAGAAACCACTCCTTCGTTGATGCACTCCAGGTCATCTGATACCAATACTTTTTTAAACATACTCATATACTAATTTTTGAACGAAACCCATTTCCGGGTTCAGATTCAAAAATAATAGTTCCCTTAATTGCTTGAATACGGTTTTCCGCATTTTGCAGTCCATTCTTGTTTTTTAGGATGCAACCTTTGCCATTATCGGAATATGCGATGCTTATATGCTTGCCCTGTTGTTTAAAGTTAAGCAGTACCGCAGTCGCACCGCTGTGCTTTTTCATATTAGTCATCAATTCCTGCAGCACCCTATACACAGTTTCTTTTTTAATGGTGGGCACAATTTTCCAATCAAGGATAGCTAAATTACGGGTAGAGATTGCTGTAGTCTCAGTTTGATAACTTAATAGGAGATCGTTGAGCTGTTCATTGAAGTCGGCTTCTATTTCAATAGCACTATTTTCTTTAGAGATATCGCGTGTTTTGTTATAGATAGTCTCAAGAGCATCCATTATTGTTTCGTCATCTTTATATTTTCCTTGTAATTTGGCCATAAGCTGGTACACGTCGTTTGCTACTTCGTCATGGACTTTTTTTGATATGCGTGCCTCGGTTTTATGCACTTGTAATATTTTTTCCTTTTTATGCCTTATCCTTAATGCGAAATATATAAATATTGAGCTAAGCAAAATGATAATTCCGAGAATTAGAAAAATAAGCTTTTGATTTTTTTCTCTTTCTCCTTCTAATAATGCATCGGCAGTTCTCTTTTTTTCATTGGCTACATTGTATTTTATAAAGGCATTTTTGTTTTCGGCCAATTGTTTTTCTTCGGCTATACTGTCAGTAATTTTTTTAAACTGTACAAATTTAGGATCATCGTTCATAATTGCATAAAGAGAAAGGGCATTTTGAAGGTAGGTGGCGCTTTTTAATGAATTTGCGACTTCATAAGCTTTGTTGGCAAAGTTTAAGGCTTGCGTTTTGTCATTACGGTCAAAATAATATAGGGCTAAATTTTTATAGCTTGAATAAAGGCCAGGAAGATAGTTACTAGCTTCACGTATTTTTAAAGCCTTTTTTAGATTTGGCAACGCTTCCGTATTTTCCAATTTGGATTGTACATAGCCCAGATTATCAATTATCATTGCAAACTGTAGGGAGGATGTGTCATTTCCGATTTTTTTATAGGCGACATTGAGCTGGTCCGCAGCTTTTTGGTATTTCCCAAAATCTTTATATATATTCGCTTTATTGTTAATCAGTGTAATGCTATCAGATTTCTTTTTTGAATAGGTTAATGATAAATCGTAGATTTCAAGAGCTTTTTCATATTTTTTTGTTTCGCGATAAATAACACCAAGTTGATTATATAGAGCCTTTCTGCCATCATAGACGGTATCTTTTTTGGAGTACCTGTCCAATAAGCTTAGCCCTTCGACTGCCGCAATTTCACTGTCAAATATATTACCATTACTATAATGCCCTAATGCAATTAACCTTAAGTCTTTCAGGACGCCCAAGGTGTCATTTTTTTTTAGATCCTGTGCCTTTTTTAAGGTATAAAAGTTTATAGCTTGGAAAATATCGGTTTCTCTATTGGGGTTTACGATTGCTTTGTAATAATTGTTTAGGGTGTCATGATGTGTTTGCGCATGAATTGAATTCAGGCTTCCGAAGGAAGAGAGAATAAAAAAGAAGAGGAATGAAAATGATTGGTTTTTCATTCCTCTAAAGTACTAACAAATTAGGAGATTTTTATCCCCCTCCGTCAGGTGGCGGTGGCGGTGGTGGAAAATGACCATCATCCCCACAACAGGCTTGCGTATTCTTTACTTCCTCGGAAATTGCTTGTGGGGTACAGGAAAAAAGACCCAAATTGAGGAAAACCGTAAGTAAAACTAAAATTATTTTTTTCATTTTGTTATGATTAAAAGTTGATACTAGTGTGGCCGTCCGGATACTTGCCCAGATTGTTTTACAGCAACACGATAAGGGAAAGGCTAAGCCTTTCAAACTTGAGAAGTGTGGAGCGCAGAAGTAATGCATAAGGTTACTTCTCAAAATGGCCAGTTACATTACACTGCAGCTCCAGTAGTAGTATTGAAATGTTTTGTAAACCCTGTTACACCCAAGGTGGCATTGCAATACTGAAGCAAATGAAGAAAGAATGGTTTGGAAAGCTTGGAAAGTGGATGGAAAGGTTTTGGAAAGCTTCTGGAAAATTATTTCCGAATATTTTACACACAATTTTTTGTAATTTTAATAGGTTCAAATACAGACTTTATGCATAAAAAATTACTGTTGGATGCTTTCGGAAAAGTTCGAAAAGAATTGGAACAAGAAGGGGTTTCTTCTCCATCAAAGACTCGATGTGCGGAGGAGTTGTCCATCATAGTTTCCAAATCTTTTAGCTATAGTGAGAGAAGATTACGTGATTTTTATAATAGTGCCATAAATCCTGACTGCGAAAAAGTCAATATTCCTCAAGAGGAGGTAGTATTGGCACTCGCAAATTATTTAAACTATACCGATTTCAAGGAGTATTTAGCCAAAAATCCAATTAATAAAGAAAATGAAATTCCTGTGATCTCACCTACTACCCAATTACAGAGTTATGTGGGATTTTTAAATAAAAATAAAGTAACGCTGATTGTAATATTTCTTTTTGCTTTAGGAATAGGAGGTTATTTCTATATCACTAGACAACGTTGGATGGAGTGGCAGGATACCCATTATGTTGAGGTTCCCTTCGATTCCAAAAAATTGAATGAGGGTACTTTGAAATTTTATAAGGAAGAGCGCATTGAAAACTTTAAAAGAATTATTGCTAATTGTAGTACCCAATATTTCCGAAAGGATGGAGAAGTTCAAATATGGTATGGCAAAAATAAGGAGGGTAAACTTCAATATTTCACTAGTTATGGGTTACATCCAGAAACTGGTAAAACCCTTAAGCCGATTACCACATATATGATTAGGAAATATATTTGTCCTTAAATTTCATTAATGGGATCTATAATTTGTTTCCGCATTGTTTGTTGGCTTTTAGTTTTTTTCTAACATTATAGTTGTTTTCTCCCCCAAGTCAAAAAGCCAACAACGCCATCTTACAGCTTACAACCTAAAACCTAAATATGGAAGGATTGTGCAGAAATAAAAAATTATCTTTACACGATAACAGTAACAAAAACTTGACATATCCTAACCTATTTACGGGATATCAGTGGTATATGATACTATATAACCAGTTGTGCAAAATATAAAAAGTCTGAACGGAAAAGAGTAAATTATTTGAAACTTGAATAATAATAACGATATGAAATTCAATACGACAATGCCGAAAAGTTTAAAAACGTATTACGAAAAAGAGCTTTCGGACTATCAGACTGAATATTTAAACGATAACGTAAAAGAAGCTTGGAACCATTTAGAGCGTGCCCACATAATCGGACAAAAATATCCGTATGCACATAGTTACGTTCATTGGAAAATGCTACAATTCGGACTTAAAATCAAAAGCGGAAAAGAAATAGTCGGACAAATACCACGACTGATTTTTGGTGGGGTAAAGTCTTTCGTTGGAAAAATTCCAGTTGGTAATCCAGGGGGAGCAAATGTACCGCCTCTTAAACCTTTCCCAATTGAAAAGGAATTGCAAGATATTTTTACGAAAGCAGGTGTCAGTTTGAATTAAATAAAGACGTTGCACGACAACGGTAACCGTTGCACAACCCCTTAATTTTTTTAGATCTGAACCAATATAAGCCGTTTTAAGCGGCCTTGCTTTTTTGGTCAGGCTTGAGAATGAACCAAATTTGGTGCCTTTAAAAAATGCCATGCTACATTCTGAAGCACTATTTTTGGCAAAAAATATAAAACCAGGCTTTCCGCCCCGCTCTTTGCGCGTTTTTGGATAAACTTGAGGTATTTCTTGAGGTTGTAGGCCATTGCCGAGAGGTGCATGCATTTATTGGCCTGTTTAATGCCAATGGTATTGACCTTGCGAAGC
>NZ_JSVU01000016.1 GCF_000952855.1 Aequorivita vladivostokensis
CGTTTTGTAAAATAATTATCCTTTAATGTGCCTTTTTCAAGTTTCTGCTTGCGGAAGGTTACTTTCTTTCCCTGTGGGCACAGCCAGTAGTTACCTTCTTTTATATATTTAAAGTCTTCGGGGCCGCCTTTGTAAGTTCCGTGGGGCGGAATGTAGCTTTTAATGCCCTTGGCTTCCAGATAGGCATAGTTCTCCCCACTGCTGTAGCCGGTGTCTGCCAAGAGGTGCTCCCAAATCATTCCCTCCTTTCTCAATCGCCTGTTAAGTCTTGCCATGGTGTCTTGCAAATACTGGTTGTCTTTCTTATCGGCGTGGTAAGCCTGCACATCGGTAATCACGTGGCCCCCGGTATCTACGCTTATGTTGCACAGGTAGTTGAGCTTTCTTGCCTTCCCGGGCTTGACACTTATCCTGGAATCGGGATCGGTAGGACTGTAATGGGTCTTGTTGCTGGTGTAACGGCTGCCCTTGCTCTTGGCTCCCGGGCGCATATCCTGGTCTTCGCTCCATCTTTTGTTACGGCTCTTGATCTCCTGTAATTCTTTTTTACTGGCCGTTATTTCTTGTTGTTCTCTAGGCGCTTTATTCTCTTTGGCCTTTCTGTCCCTGCTGCTCTGTACGCGCACCTTGGAAAGGTATTCTTCAAGTTCATCTGCCGGCACTTTGATCTCAAGACTGTCCATCGAGGCATTGGCCTTTACAGGAGCTGAATCGATGGCCTGGGTATGGCCGCTTACCAGACCGGCTTCTATGCACAATTTCAGAACACGGGTAAAGACTTCTTCAAAAATATCTTCCGGGAAAAGTTGCCGTGTGCGGCTGATGGTACTGTGCCAAGGTAAAGGCTCGTCAATATCATAGTCCAGAAAATAAAGGATGTCCATGCGCATACTGCAGTGATCCATTAGGCCACGGTCTGTGGTTATGTTTTCCAGATAGCCCACCAGGCATATCTTAAAAAAGACCACGGGGTCTATGCTCTTTTGCCCACTTTGTCCATAGAACTTATTGGTGAGCGGGTAAAGAAAGTCCAGGTCTAGAACTTCTTTTAGCCGTCGGTAAAAATTTTCTTTTGAGACCCTGTCACTTAGCTTAAAGCTTGTGAAGAGTTTTTCCTGATAGTTTTTCTTGCCTTGCATAGGCATGAAATTAATAAACTTCTCAATTTTATACAAGCCTTTTGCTATATTTGAAGAGGTGGTTGTGCAACAGGCACACTGTATATGATTTATTGCTAGTTCTAGCCTACTTACGAAAATCCTCACGGATTTTCAGTTTGGTGTGTATTTACTAAATTAGGTGCCTAAACCACGCAACAAACCATATACAAACCGTTGGCAGTAATTTGAAAAAAACACAATGAATAAAACCAAAAAGTTTTTAATTAAATCTATTTACTTACTTCCTTTAGGGTTTTTCTTATGGATGTTACCCAACGGATTTAATACAAGTGACATTGGAATATCTATTGTAGCTGGATTAATAATCGCTTTGCTAATAGTCTTTTGGAATTTATTTGAATACGAAAAATTTAATGAGATTTTGTATAATGATTTCCTTGAATCTCAACATTCTGTTTCAATTAAAAACACCGAAGAAAATTGGAATGATTTGAAAAACAAACTAAATCTTCAGATTGCAAAAATTAAAAAAATCCGTGAAAGCGAAAATCACATTGAATATCAAATTGACCAAAAAATTACTGACTCGATTCTTAGAATAGAAAAGAAAAATGATAATATTTTAGTGAATATTAAACGAAAGCATTTGAACTTTATTCCTGATATGGCTGAAAATTATGGCATATTAAAAAAGCTAATTAAAGAAAAAACTACTGCCAACAATGTATCCTATGAAAAGCACTAATTTCGTTCTTCAAAAATAATATTTTTATTTTAATTACCTCATAATGATTGTTTTGGAGTGTTTGGCTGTTGGCAATCCTTTCCTATTTGCTGATTGATTGTCAACGTTAAAATACTTATGCCCTGCTCCGCATCCTAAGACGTGATCCATCGTCCTACGCGGCCACCAGTCCCGATAATGGATCAACATTCAAAAAATTCATAAAATGACGGATAAAAAAATTCTTTATCTTCGGCGTTTCAAGCTTATTGCTTATAGCTTAAAGGTGGTAGCCTATAGCAAGAAAAATATCAAATAAACCCATGCTGTCGGGCCTGCTGCAGTAGCTCCCTATCTTCGCCATCTTCCACTCCAAAAACTATTTTTAACTGCCGCTTCCGTTTTTCCAAGGCTCCTAGGGAAAAGGGCATGAGGGTTGGCAAATCCTTCATTTTGGTGCCTTGGGAGAGCTCATAGAGCAAATGCCGGTCCCATTTATCCAACAGATAGTCGTGGCTTATATACTTACGGATGGCCTGCAGTACGGTCTTGCTATAATAGGGTGGGTCCTGAAGCACCTCTATAAGTGCTGGCACCAAAGTTTCGGTGGCGATATCACTCTTTATTACAAACCCCTCGGGATTGATGTTCTTAAAAATATTCTGAATTCTATAATTGTCGTTAAAGGTAGTAGCCACAACAATTTTGGCCTGTGGATGCTTTTCTCGTATTTCCAATCCCAAATCCTCTCCAGACAGCATGCCAAGGGTAGGGGACGGAGGTAATTTTATATCCAAAAAAACCAAATCCAAGGTTTTATGTGGATTGTACCTTTCCATTAAGTTTTGGGCCGCATCACAGGTGGTAGCCTCCGTGATAGAAAATTCCAATTCCTCTATGGCATTTGCAAGATGCAAGAGAGCATTGCGAAATGCTTCTATTATTAGCGGATGATCATCTATTATTAGCGTATTGTATGCTTTTGCTTCCATAATCAATATTTTAGTGGTATCTGTATACAGATTTTCGTTCCTTGGCCGGGTATTCCCTCAATAACACATGTGCCCCCCATTTTTTTGGTACGCGATTTAATGTTTTTTATTCCAATGCCGGTTTCCGCAAAACGTTTGGTATATCCAATACCATCATCTTCTATATACAGACTTAAAACCTGCTTGTTGGCCTTTAGTACCAATTTTACTTTATTGGCTCTTGCATGCTGTACTATATTGTGCAGCGCCTCTTCCATTATTTTGTAAATATTGGTTTTTAAATAACTGTTGGTTCGTTGCCAGGTAGCTTCTTCCACAATTTTCAGCTCGGCTGAAAACTTACCTTGTTTTTCCCATTTTTTTACCAAGGCCCTTAAATTTTGGATATATTGGTTTTCGCTTATATAGAGTTCATTGCGCAAGTCGTGCGATATATCGCGTATTTCCTTTTCAATCTTTTGGAGTTCCCCTAAATATTCACGGTGTTTAATAATGGCACCTGACTCGCCATCTATATTTAAAAATGCCCAGTTGATCCGTATTCCGAACAGCCGCGCCAAAATGCTGTCATGAAGGTCTTCCGAAATCCTTCGACGTTCCTCGAGCCTTCCTCTCACCAGATTTTCTTGCTGCTTTAAGGTGAGAAGATAGATTTTTTCATTTGCCTTTTGTTGCTCGCTTTCAAAAGCAAGGGCTTTGTTTTTAGCGCGTGCCCTGAAATTTGTAAAGAGCAACAATAAAATTATCACCACGGCTCCTGCACCGGCGGCAATAACTGCCTTATCCCGTGCCAAGCGTTTATTCTCCTCTATATAACTGGCTGTTTCGTATTCTATACGGGTAAATTTATCGCGTACGACCCGTTCGGCACGGGTAAGGATTTTATTTAAGGCAATATGTTGGCTTAAATAGTCCTCCCTTTTTTTGCTATCGGCTTTGGCCAAAAGTTGTAGGGCGGTTAGGGCGTCCCGGTTCAGCTCCAATTCCTGTCCCAATTGGAGGGCCCAGCTAGCGTGGTGTACCGCTTGCGCACTGTCACCCTCTTGCAGATAGTATTCTGCCAAATGAATATGGCTCATAACAATACCCGCCCTGTTTTTAATGCTGTCGCGTAAATTAAGGGCGCGGCAGTAATCTGTAACCACATCATAATTTGCTTCTTTTAAAAAATAACTATACGCTCTGTTGTCTATAATGCGGGCATGTAAGGCAGGATCTTCCCTTAAGTATTCGTCTGCTTTTAAGGCAGTGTTGAATAAGGCTATGGCCGGTTCCTGATTTCCCATTTTTTGGAATAATACTCCCAAGTTGTTCTGGAGATCCAAAAGGTAAATACCGCCATCTCCGTGGCGCTCCAAATAGACCATAGCCTGCTTATAGTGGTCAAGCGCCATATTATATTCTTCCAAGTTTTCGTGGATTGCCCCAAGTAGGTTATGGCATAAATAGAGCTGCTTATATTTATTTAGGGGAAGGAGCTGTGAAATGGCCTTATAAACCAAAACCTCACTTCCGGTATAATCCTTAATATGGGTCTTTACCAAAGCCATATTATAAAGCATTTTCGCCGCATAATACGGTTTGCTGTGCCGAAAATGCTGTAGCGCCTTTTCATAATGTAGATAGCTCTGTCCATAATCCTGCCATTGCATATAATGAATTCCATAATGCCAATAGCCCTCTCCCATATGGAGGGTGTCGCCCAGTTTCCTCGCAAGCAATAGGGCTTCTTCATTTACTTGCTTAAAAAAGGTGCTGTCCGTTGAATTTGCGAGCAAATATGCTATGTGTGTGTAGTAGTTCATTTTAACGCTATCGTTCTGTAAGGTTTTTACTTCTTCATAGGCCTGGTGCATTGCTGCAGGGACGTTTGATTCTCTCGCTTTCTGAAGGAGCGAATCTATGGTTGTAATATTTGAAGCGGAGGAGTCCAAATTCCCGTTGCAGCTACTAAAAGCGATACAAAACAAACTTCCGGAAAGCAGTAGGTTTTTTAAAACGAAAGATTTCATTGCAGTGTAGATTGGAGCTATTCAAATGTAAGAAAAGCCTTTCCTTTTAGGAAAGACTTTTCGTTTAACTGCAACCTAATCAATCTTTATCGTTGTCTGGTCTTAGGCTTAAATCATCGCCCGTAGCCATAGGGGTATGGTTGCTGTTTTGAACCTGATCGACAAGATCGGTGGGGGTACAGGCATTCAAGCCTACCCCTAAAAGTAGGGTGAGTACTAAAATCTTGAATTTCATGATAAGAAAATTTAAGGGTATTGAATAAATGTTCTGCCCATCGCCCTGATGGGGTATATTCAATGGTGCACCTTGAAAAACCTGATATTCAGGCAGGAGAGCCACTTCCTTATCATAAAAATAAAGGGAGCTATTAGAACTACTTTTATTGGAGCTGGCTTACTTTGTGAAATGTATAATTTCAAGGGTGAAAAGCGACTTTATTAGGGTATGATTACATTATGTTACTGCCCTTTAGGGTATGGATAACTTCCAATTGGTGTGCATACGAAGTAGTGTAAGGAATAAATTGCTCGCATCCCTTCAACTTAAGAAATTTCTTGGTGTAGTGAATTCGGTAGATGTGGATGGCATTGACAATATAACTTTTATGGATACGCACAAATGGAAACCTCAATATCTCCTCAAAATACGAAAGGGAATTGAAAACGGTAAATTGCTCCCCGTCATTTAAATGTACGATTACATAATTATTGTCGGCCTTAATATACCAAATGGAGCCAGAACGTAAATATCGAATTTCCTTGGGGCAACTTATAGTTATTGGTTTGTCCTGCGCCAGCAACTTCTGCCTAATTTCGCCCAATACTGTTGTAATGGCTGCTATGGGCAGTGGTTTTATAAGTACATCAAAGAATCCGTCTTTTAAGGCCCTATATGCTTTTCGATAACTGTTGGTAATCCCAACCCACATAACATTGTTGTTAATAGTCTCGGCTACAGGAATTAAGTCCAACTCCAAATCTACAAGAAAAACTTGTGGGTTGTAATGGTGTAGATAATGTGCTAGCTCAATAGGTTGGTCTGGAGGTTTTACTTCCACCACTTCCCATAGCGGAACAGTATCTTCACCTAATTGGTTTTTGATAGGATAGGCAGTTATGGATAATAGACGAAACAACCAGAAATATTTTTGATTGCATACTACTATCATTCCTACAAACTCGAGTTGGGTTTCTCCTTACTTATGGTAAGGCAAGCCCCTAATATTGTCACGAAATAATAAGTAGTTTTATTTTCCAAATCTTGCCATTCAGGTTTATGAAATCTAAAATGAAGTATTACCTGCATATTGTCGAAATTATGGAGAAAGAATTGACCGTAAGGGGAAATGCGCCCCTCTATTCATTTTTGGACATACAGGATTGCCTTCAAATTTGCTATAGGAGGCTCCAAGAATTACGGGTTTTAGTAGTAAAACACGGTTTTGAAAACACCGCTGAGGAATGTCGTTTTTTTAAGGAAATAAAACCCAAGGTTTTCGGGAAACTTATTTTTTTTAGCAAACTCCTTGAATTTGAAATGCAAAAACCGGAACATTCCCAAAAAGCACTACATAAATATGTGTTTAAAAACATAGGATCCCTACGGCATATATTTATAGAGTATAAAGAGTTCCATCAATACCTTCTATGCCGCCGGAAGGATCGGGATAGGGAGTATTTTTGCCGTCCCGGTCGTCCCTACGTAACCGGAAGCCTCAGCTTGCCTTATTGTTCCGACCCCGTATTTTCTACCCCTCAGGACTATCTCTTGGCCAAATTTACAGCACATACTTCTCTAATTGAATACTTATCGCAACAGTATATACAATCGAGTTGCGCAGCCGTCCAAAAAAGTCTTTTAAAATGGACGGGCCAAAAGGTAGATCTGGTGGAGCTGGTCTATGCCCTGCAGGCCTCGGGCCTAATCAATAACGGCAATGTGGGGATCAAGGACCTTGCCACCGCCCTGGAACAATTGTTTAATGTGGAGATGGGCGATTACTATAGAATTTTTCTAGAAATACGAATGCGGAAATCCAATCAGTCCAAACTTCTCGACTTTCTAAAAACCAGCCTCCACAACCGAATAATCGAGGTGGATGGATAGCCAATGCAACCCGAACGGGTTTTGAAAAACTAAGGCAACACTTCCTTCCGCTCTCTCGAAGGAACTGTAATATATCAAATCCTTATATTCGTCCACTCATATTTTAGTCCCAGTGCAAACCACCTGGCAGGCATAGGTACGGCTCCCGCTTCATTGTAGGAAGTGTTGAGTAGATTGGTTATCTCTGAGTATAACAGAAAATCCTGCCATTGGTAATTTACACGAATATCCAAAACGTTATAGGCATTGGCAAGTTCACGCTTAAGCAGCCTATTTAAAACGTTTAATGACAAATCGTGCTTCCGGTAATACAGGCCTGCAACAAACTGATGCTTTAAGGATTCTAAGGTGTATTTGGATTGGGTTTGCGCTGAGGTCTCCAGACTGGGGTGCAAATAATTATAGCTAGCCGTATAACCGAAAGATTGCGTGCCGTCCAGCTGAAACTCCTGTTGCACTCTTACATATAGGCCGTGCACTTTGTTTTTTCCGAAATTGGTTGGGGAATAAGGGTCGGAGGGATTGTCCCTTACCCAATCAATAAAATCGGAAATGCTGCGATAAAAATAACCTGCTTTAATACTGCTGCTTCCCTTTCGGTACTGGATATTGCCTTCATAGCTCCAGGCGTTTTCTGGCTGGAGAAACTCATTGCCCACATTCCCGGGGCGTTGCTCTAAATATAGATCGGTAAAGGAGGGAATCCGCTGTCCCGAGCCAATACTTGTAGAAAAGCTCCAATGGGCATTGATAAGATATGCCAAATCCATTCCTGGGTACACCTGCACCCCGTAATCTGTATTGTAATTGGCATAAAGGCCAATTGTGCCCCTAATTTTCTCTCCCAGCCGGCTGCTCAATTCCCCATAGGCGCCGTGATTGTTGCGATTGTGTTTTCCAATATTTGAACTATTGATGGTTTCCAATCTGGACTCCACACCCAAACCGATGGTTCCGATTTTTGTAACAAGCCTACTATTTAATTCCAGCATCAGCGCGTTGGTGTAATGTAGGGATCGGCCTTTGCTCAGATCGTCTTTATAAAAACGGTAATCGTCTTCGCCATACCGGTTACTTATTCTTGGAGAAATGGTAAGCTTGCCAAAGCTGTGTTTTGAGGAAAGAGAGAATACTGAGGATTCAACCAATTCTTCCGAATTCAAATCGTGGGGTGCAGCGTAGAAGCCGTTAGCACCAAATAGGCTACGCGCGTAACCCGCCATAGCCCGTAGGCTGTTGTTATGGTTGAAGGCATAATTTCCATTATAAAAAAGCTTGGTAATCTGGGCAGCCGAATTGTAACGCCGGCCATTATAATTGCTTTGACCAAGTGCCAGAAGCTGGCTTTGTTTTTCCGATCCAAGGATTGCTGTAGCTTCAACCGTTCCTCCCGCGTAAATCCCCGACCCGTCGCCCTCTTCCTTACTCTTAAAGGAACTGCCTGTTTTAACATCTGCAATTAGGGTGGAATGGCTTTCTTTTTTGGTAACTATATTTATGGCCCCAGTAAGTGCATTGATTCCATACACCCGGGCTGCGGCACCTCGTAGCACTTCAATATGGTCTATGGCGCTTAAGGGCAAGGGGATGTTCATCATATTATGTGCAGACTGGGCGTCAAGCATCTTTACCCCGTTAATAAGCACTAAGGTTTGCTCGGAAGTTCCCCCGTCGATAGAAATGTCTGCCTGCGCTCCAAATGGTCCCCGCTGTCGGATATCCACCCCGCTTATATAGGACAAAACCCCGTTGAGCGATTTGGCGGGAAGGGCCTCAAGCTGCTTTTGGGTGATAAGCTGAATGTCCCGGGTAACTTTATTGAATGGGGTCTCCAGCCGGTTGCCCTGAATAACGATTTCCTCCAACTCGCTGCGCGGTACACTTGGGTCCGTAAGGGTGTCCTGCTGTTGTGCCCATGCGGTTATAGACACTGTAGTGAGGAGAGCGAAGAGGGTTGTTCTTTTTTTCATAAACAAATTTTTAAAACGTTGCCAAACTAAATTTGGGCGCAAAGGTTTGGATTAAAGTATTAATTTTGATAGTCCGCAATTGAAATAATGGGTAGTCCGGTTAAAGTACATTTTGAATCCTTAATTAAAATAGATCGCCTAAAAAGGGAACCGGTCTATATGCAGTTTGTTTATCAGTTTATCCATGCCGTAAAAAGCAATATTCTTGAAAACAACGACCGGCTTCCGGGCAGTAGAAAAATAGCGGAAGAACTACAGGTGCACCGAAAAACCATTGTAGCGGCCTTATGGGAACTGCAGGAGCAAGGGTGGATAAAGACGATTCCCGGCATTGGTACCTTTGTAACTAATCCTGAGGCGCTGGCCGCCACCCAAAACGTGAGGGCAGCTAAGCATCCTCCGCTGCAAGCTATATATGATTTCCGGAAGGATTTTATTTTGGATACTCCTTTGGAGAACAATCTGGAAGCCTATTCTTTTACGGCCGGAACTCCGGATTATCGCGTGATTAAGGCTGAGGAATTGGTTCGTTTTTACGCCTCGGTATTAAAGCGGAAAAATGGAGGGGGCCTAGCGTCGAGTACACATGGCGACACTTCCTATTTTAGGGATCAATTGAGCAATTATCTAAACCTGACCAGAAAATTTCACCTTTCCAGAAATTTTTTATTGCCCATAGCGGGTATAGAGCGGGCACTGTCCATTTTATCACGGTTACTGATAAATCCTGGCGACATCGTCTTGGTAGAAGAACTTAGTTATTTCCTGCCGAATATGATCTTTAACCAGGCCGGTGCCAAGATGAAGACCATCCCCGTGGACGCAGAGGGAATGGACATAGATTATATTCAAAATAATTACAAGCCCGGGGAGATACGGTTGGTTTATATAAATTCAAGATGCCAATATCCCACGACCGTCAGTTTATCTGAAGCTCGTAAAAAGAAGTTGGTGGCTTTGGCAGAACGATATAACTTTATTGTGATTGAAGATGATACTGATTTTGAGTTTTCCCTGGATAAGCATAAAAAGGAATCCTTATTCAGTTTAAATGCGGGCCATCGTGTGATTTATCTGGGTGGTTTCGGGAGTTTTCTACACCCCGGTTTTCAAATGAATTTTATAATTGCGCCGCCGGATTTGTTGCGGGAGGGAGCCAAATATTTGAATGTCTTCGGAAAACCGGATCTGATAATGGAAAAGGCCTTGGGAGATATTATTCATCAAGGCGACATCCATCGATATCAAAGAAAGTCCAAAAAAATAATTGCGGAAAGAAAGGAACTGTTTGCACAATTGCTGAACAGGTATTTTAAACACCGGATTGCTTTTACAATTGCCCCCACCGGGTTGGCATTTTGGGTTCAGTTCCCCGACTTCTTCCCACTGAAGGATTTACAAAGGGAAGCAAGGAAAAAGGGATTGGTGCTGCCAAGCGTTTGTCTTTATCAAAAGCGCAATTTAACTGCATTGCGATTGGGATTTGCCCATTTAAACCCCCAGGAAATGGATACTGCCGTCAGATTGCTTAGTGAGGCTTATTATGAAGTGGTAGCGAATATGGCTTAGGTTGCTGATAATATTTGGCAATTTGAATATCTGCTGGGTTTTGTCCTATAAGATTTTCAATCGAAACGTATAGGGCAGAATGAGTAAGAATATTAGAAAACCAGGTAAGGTTAATAAATGAAAAACTTAAACATTTTGTATAGAGATTGGGCTTGGTGAGGGTTTAAATTCATCGACCTAGAGCCAATCTTTTTAAACCTTCCAAGCCCAAAATCCTGCTAGCTATTTCATCCTCATTTCTTAAGATATAAAAGAATTCTAAAAAATCCTAGACTTTGTAGCTGTTACGCAACTATCTAAAACCGATAAAACTACTCTTTTATAATTTTAATTGTGTGGGTTTCCATATTGTCTTCCACTTGAAGTATGTATATCCCATTGTTTAGGAAGGAAAGGTCTAGCTGTGTTTGTAAAGCATTGATATTTTTACTCAAGAGTTGTTGCCCACCCGTACTGTATATTCTTACGTCTTTTATAGTCTTTTTATTTCTTAAATTAAGCGTATGGGTTACAGGGTTTGGATAAACTTGCACGGTAGTTTTCTCAGCGGGATTATTGCCCATACCCAAAGCATGCAAGTCGATGTTATATTTTATTAATCCCAGATCTATGCTCCCTATATAAACCTCGGCACTTTCTTCCTCGAATTTTACGGTGGCGTCAACAGCGGTAATCTGTAAGAGTTCTTCATTTGCAATAGCCTCCCATGTTTGTCCCCCATCCAGAGAATAAACAATCGTAAATTGTGAAACGTCAGAATCAAATACAATTCCCACTAGATGCGCATCTACAAACTCTGAATGGAATGTTCTATGGACCAGGCCATCATAAATTTTAGACCAGGTTGCTCCCCCATTTAAGGATGTGAAGATGCCTCGATTGGTAGAAAGTGTTACTTGGTCTTCGTTTAAAGGATTTGAAGCCAGATGGATAATTAAATCAGTTCCGGGGAGCAGTTCTTCCAAGCCCGTGCTGGAATTTGCCCAACTTAGCCCTCCGTCTTCAGTTTTATAAATATTTGTTCCTATAGAGATTAGTGCCTTATCCACATCATTTTCATAAAAATATATACCTTTTATCAAACCCGTTTCTGGAACTGTGATGGCAGTATTGGTAATATTGTTTGGATCGCTTATATCAGCTTTCCAAAATTCAATTTCTCCCATATTATTGGATAGGGAATACCAAACTTCATTTGGGGTATGTGGATCCACTTTTAAGGCATCCACATAGTTCATATAAGTATTGTAAATTTGAAATTTATTTTGTCCATGGTCATTACTAACTTCTAGGTTTGCTCCAAACCAACCGCTACTAAAGGTAAAGACTCGCCCCTCAGTGGTCGTATCTACAAACAAAGTAGGGGCATCGCCTTGGGTATAGGCATCCAAGGGAACAAGATCAAATGCTTCTTCGGTCTGGGTGGCGAGATTCCGATGTACAAAGCCATATTGCACTCCGTAATATAAGTGCATATCGCTCTGCGCAAATAGACCTATTGAGCCGGTTGACCTAAAATACTTATTTTTTTTCCACGTTATAGTAGCACCACCATCTTCAGAAAACATTGGAAAGTAATCACTATTGATAAAAACTTCCTCCTCATTAAATGGATTAAAGGAAAGATTCCATCCTGAATAGTAAGTATGGACATCGATGGGCTCATAAACATAATGTTCCCAACTTGTTCCGTTATCATTCGAAACAACTATTTCATTCTCTTCCAGTACAATGATATGACCTTCTGTAATAGGATTAAACGCTATTACATTGATATTGTTTAAGCTTCCTTCCGTCCAGGTTAAAGGAATCGCATTCCAGGTTTCTCCCCCGTCGTATGAACGATAAAGGTTTTCTGGGCTGTTGCCGAAGCTTATTCCTGTGGCTACATATATTTCGTCAATATTGAAGGGGTTGAAAGCTATGGGGTGTAAAATAATATTTTCCAACTTCAGGTTCCAAGTTTGACCGGCATCTGTGGAAGTCAATAAACCCCCTTCTACCCCGTTGGGCCCAAACCCTCTGGTTAATATAAGATGTTGGGGATTCTGTGGATTAATTGCAATATTATTTAGAGAGACCCCATCATAGTCACTTTTAGAATAAACTTGATCCCAGGTTTGGCCACCATCCGTGGTATAATAGGTTATTTCATCGGTGCCAAATTCAAGAACGGCATTCATTAATATAATGTCGGAATTTTGGGGATAGATAGCGTATGACTGGATATATTTTACATTGGCACTATTGGGAATTTCTATTTCTTTGATTATAGCATTTGTGCTCAGATCTAAAATGAGGATACTGTTGTCAGCCGAGTCGCGATTGTATTTTACGAAACTCAATGCCATATTATTATTTGTCATTCTCAGGTTTTGAAATTCATTGGCGTCCTGATATCGCATCGAGAATAATACATGCCAAGTCTCTCCGTTATCTTCCGACCGTAAAATGTGGTTATTCATAGAAGTGGCAAATAGTCTATTTTCCACAGTAGGATGGTATGTAATATTAAATATCCTACCATAATCTTCAGACCCCACAAAAGCCAATTGGGCATATAAGGGGATAGTGGCATTAAAAAACAGCGGTAAAACTAAAAAGAGAGTAAAAAGATTTTTCATGGTTTACTGGTTATAAAATTAATTGCAGCGCTAAAGTGTAAAATCAAATTGAATTTCACATAGAAGACCACACGAATTAATAGGACATGGGAAAATAAATAATGGGACAACCAGATATTTAGATATGGGAGAGATACGGAAATAGTTCGGCTGTTTCTTGAAGTCCCATTTTTTTTGCGATACGCTCTTTTCTTTTTCTGCAGGCATCTGGGGTAATATTCAACAGCGATGAAATTTCCTTGATGGATAGATTCATGTACAAATAGGATAAAAAACGTATATCATTCACATTGAGATTTTGGTGTTTTTCCCGCAGCGAGCTCAAAAAACCGTGATTGGTTTCTTCAAAATGTATAAGAAAATCATCTTTGGTTTTATCCTTTTTGATTTGTTTGTTTAAAATGGCCACATACTTTCTGACTTCAGGTTTGTTTGATAAATCTACTTGCTCTTTAATGTTCTGTACCACTTCCTGCAATACTTCATTTCTATTGGACATATTTAATGCTTTAACCGCCAATGTCCTGTTTTTTGCTTCCAGTTCACTTTCCAGTTCCAGCATTTTAATTTTTTGATTTCTTTCAGCAATTATCTTTTTTTGCTTATCTCTAATGTGGGCATTTCTCCAGGTCCAAACAATCACTAGAATTATAAATACAATTGCACTGAAGGAAGCATAGAGCATTTTACGTTCTGCTTCATAATTTTTGGTTTTCTCTATCATTTCAATTTCATAATTCCTCATGGCGAACTTTACACGGTTTGCCTCAAACTGGCTACTGCTCTTTAGATGGTATAGACTATCCTTGAGAATTATGACCGTATCTTTGTATTTACTGGCCAATTCGTACTTTTTTTCCCTATAATTAAGATTTGAAAGATGTTGGAATATATTTATTTGCGTGTCCAAGCTATTATGGGGACTTTGGGCCAAGGCGGCAAACTCTTCTGCTTTTTTTATATTCGCTTCGCTTAACGCTATTTTGGATAGTAAAAGCAGTCCGGATGCTTTTTGTTCTATAAATTCCAAAGTGGTCAACTCAGGTATTAAACGCAATAATTCTTCCTTAGCGTTTTTGTGTTCATCACTTAAATAATAATTTTCGGCCAATGCATATCGCCCCTGCAATAATACATTTTGATGGTTTTGAAGAAGCGGCAGCGCCTTCTGCAAATACGCCCTTGCATCCTCGAGTCGGCCTGCGCTACTGAGTGCCAGTCCTAAATTGACGGCATAAAGACCCATCTTAAAACTATCGGTGTTTTTATGGGCAAGGGTATAAGCTTTTAAAAAATACTTTTCTGCCTCTGCAAGATTGTTTTCTTGATAGAAGAGAATCCCGATATTATTGAGAACGACCATTTCCTGGGTTGTATCCAAATAACTAAGGGCAATATCATAGGCCAGAAGGTAATTTTCAAGGGCTTCCCCATAGTCGGAAAGTTTATAGTAGTTTGCTCCAATATTGTTTAACGTCAAGAATAATTCTTTGTGCCAACCTTTTTCCTGGGCGATTTTCTGAACCTTGGTAAGTATTTCCAGAGATTTGGCATGCTTATTTTGATGCATCGCTTCAATAGCTTGCTGTATAAGTATATCACATTCGGGTCGTGTTTCCTCTTGTGCATTTATAATTAGAAATAAAAAAATTAGTAGCGACTTCATTGGGGAAACTTTTAATAGTGGATCACATATATTAATTAGGGCACAAATTATTATAAAAATGTGAATAGTATAAAAAAGTGCTTGGAAATAAATATGCTATAATCACTTACTTAAACCATGCATTAATTCCATAATATAAATCGTTCCTGATTTATTCAGTCTAATGATCACAGCATCCTCCGTGCCGCTGGGCACTCCTGGAGGGCTTCCAAGACCTGCGCACTACATTCCCTCTTCCTTTCATTTTTATGGAAACTTAGGATATTAAACGGGATTGAATTTTTTCAAAACAAGGGTTGACTAATTCTTTATAATACCATCTTGGTAAATGCGCTTTTGTTGTCATGGAATTCTTATATTTTCACCTCTCAAAAAAAACGTTACTTTCTCCAATGGATATTACTAAAAAATGCTTTCTCATTTTCATTTTATTTTGTGCTGCTGGCTATGGCCAAGTGGAAAGTAAATCGGAATGCAATGCAATGATAGAAAAGGGGATTGCGCTTATGTTTGAGAAAAAACATGTACAGTCGCTCGAGATTTTGTTGGAAGCAACCGCAATTGCCCAAAAGAATGATTGGAGCCAGCAGGAGTTTCGCGCCGTTCTCAATACGGGTTCCAACTACTACCTTATGTCCGATTTTGGAGAGGCCCTTGAATTCTATTTAAAAGCATATGAAATAGCTATAGAACATCTCCAAACTAAAGACGAATTAACTGTCTTGAATAATATTGGCATTCTCTATTTTCAAGAGTCAAACTTGCCCAAGGCTAGAGATTATTTTTTAAAGGCATATGAGCTTAGTAGCACTGATAAAAACAGCAATAAGCATGGGTATTACGCCATAAATCTCGCGCTGGTTTCCAATAAAATGAATAAGGCGGAGGATGCGAGTAGATATATTCAGGAAGCGCTTCCTCTGGTTAGGGACCAGCCCGAAATAGAAATTATGGCCAAAATGGCCTTGGCGGAAAATCTTTTTATTAAATCGAATTACGACCAGGCTCGGGAAAGGGCTTTAACCCTCCTCCCCCAGTTGGTGGGTGATGCCCACGCCGATAATAGGGTATTCGTTCTCCTGCTTATCGCCCAAATTTATGAAAGGCAACAAAATTATCAACTTGCCCTGCAATATGCAAGGCGAGCAAGAGCTGCCTCCAAATCGTTGGAAAATAGGGAAGATGTCTATGAGGCGCTTTCCAAGGCCTATATATCGTTACGGGATTATGACAGTGCCTTGCGTTATAAGGACAGTGTTATTATGGCCCGAGACACACTGCAGAAAATACGCAACATTACCCTCTATGAAAACAATAAAATAAAGTTTGAAATTCAGAATTACGCCCATCAATTAAGTGAAAGCCAACTGCTTTTGCAAAAGGAAAGGCGCTTTTTCTACAGCGTTGTGGTTTTCGGACTTCTGCTTTTTGTTTTGGCCCTTTGGATATTTCGAAACCATATTACAAAACAAAAGCAAAGAAAAAAAATTACCGAACTTGAACTGGAGCAGGAAAAGTCGAAACGTCTGCTGGCAGAAAAGCAAATACGGGAGCGGGAAATCGGGATAAAACTGGAGCAGCAGCGATTAAAAAATGAATTGGACTTAAAAAACAGAAAGCTTACTTCAAAGGCGGTCTATCTTTCCAGCCGCAACGAATTGATTGAGGAAATTGTAGAAACCCTCTCCGCCAATGCACAGGTAAAGGCACAACCCGAATTGCTCTCGCAGCTAAAGGCCCTGAGCAAACATCTTAAAAACAATCCCCAATTCGACAGTTTTTTCAGTCATTTTGAAGAGGTAAATCCTGGATTTTCTACTCGGCTTTTGGCCTTGCATCCCAACCTCACCCAACAAGATGTGCGGTTTATAATGTATCTCTACATGAATTTGGGAAATAATGAAATAGCATCTCTTTTAAACATTACGCCCCAATCCTGTAGAAAAAGAAAGGAGCGAATTTCCAAAAAGCTTGACCTGGGTGACGGGAAGTCATTAGCCGTTTATATTACCACAATCTAGGGGGCTGTCACAAATTTATACGGTCCCTGTCACAAAATGTCACGCCTGTTTCCTGCCTGTCCTTCTCGCAACTTTCTATTTTTACGGGTATAACCAAAATACATTTTTATGAAAAAGACCATTATTCTTTTTGTGTTACTTCTTATTGCCGTAGGACCTTCGGCTATGTCGCAGCTTAGTTTTGAGGCCCAGGACGATTACGGACAGCTTTACGACATTTTATTTGATTCAAATCAGGAAAACACCCTATATGCCAGAACAGTGGGAAACCATATTGTTAAATCGAGCGATAGTGGCGATACTTGGCAGATTCTTTATAGCGATCCTATGGTGCAGTATTGCACCTTAAGGGACCTTCGCCTTATCAATAACTCAGCAAGCCTGAGTTTTATAGTAAAGGCTGAAGGTACGGCCTATAATAAAGTTGTAGTATTAAACCTTACCGATGGAACGGTGCAAAAGGAATATAATGTTCCAAATCCACAGGAATCCGATATTTTAATTGCGAGTTATGATATCTATAGTCCTAACAACGATATTGCTCTTCTGCATACTACTTATACAATAAATTTCGGGTTTACGAATGAAGTGTTTTTAACTCTCGATGGCGGCGCCACTTGGAGAAGTATTTATTTTAGTCCCGATTACAGGGATATATCAATAAACAATGTGGCTATTTCTCCCAATAACCCAGACAAACTATTTCTTATGAGAGGGGTTTCGCCGGGGAGCGACATGGGGGGTCTGTTTGTCAGTGAGGATGGCGGTACCACCTGGGACGAAAAAATTCCAGGAAATACCTATAGTGCTATAGCATTCAACCCAGACAACAGCAATGATATTCTTTTAGGGACTTTTTATGGCTATGGTACCCACCAGGAGAATCTTTATCGCTCACAAGATGGTGGCGACACTTGGAACGTGGTCCCGTTAACCTATACTAGTATGTCCAACGACAACATCAATTTTATTAAATTTAATCCTACAAACCCTGCCAATATTGTGGTATTGGAAGAAAATGAAATAATTGTAACGCAGGACGATGGCCTTACCTGGGAGCATCAAGTTTATACTGCTATCGATCCTGAGGATTATTATTATGGATTGTCAGTTTCCTTCAATCCTTTTGAGGCCAACGATGTAATAATAACAACCGATTTTTACCCCTTCCGTTCGCTAGACGGGGGTATTACCCTTTCTAAACTTTCCAATCGTTTTGTAAATAGTACGGGTAGGATTGACGCCCATTTTGAATCGGGTGGGAATCATTTGTACTATGGTCTCAGAAATGGGTTTATCCATAAGGACTTGGATAGCAACTCCGAAACTGGATACCGCATGCGGCCCCTCAACAATACCTTTGGGGCAACCACCTTCCCGTATGCCGATGCGGAAGTGGAAGGAAGAATCTTTAACAGCAGTCGCTTTGGAATGAATTCAGTATTGGAAATGAGTACGGACCATGGCGCCAATTATATATCCCTTTACAGCAGTATGATGTTCTTGAACATTTATACTCTGGCTACCGATCCTAGCAATACCGACCTAATTTGGTTTTCATTTGGAGAAATGGCCTATAAAGTTGACGTTACGGATGTTTCCATGCCGATTATAACCGAAGTAAACCTGCCGTCAACCAATCTGTTATATGGAATCATAATTGATCCAATGGATTCGGATAGGATAACCATTACCCAAGGTACCGCGGTCTATAGTTCTACGGATGGAGGGGCTACGTGGGAAAACACCTCCTCCGGCCTGGAAACCTTGGTTGAGGGGCAGGATATGATTTTAGATGCCAAAAGAAATCCGTTAGACCCAAACGAATATCTCTTAGCTACCACCAAGGGGATTTATCTTTCAACAAATAAAGGACAAAATTGGGTGCGGACTTTTGAGGAGTTTGTGGACAAAGTAGATTTTTCCAATATTACTTCGGGTCATATAGTAGCTCGTAACCATTACTCCGATGGCTTTTTATATCCGCGGGCCAATTCTAGAATTATTTATTCAACCGATGCGGGTCAAAACTGGGAAGTTATTTCCGGGGAGGCGTTGGAGTATATCAATTCAAGTAGTTCCCTAGTACGTTTTTATGAAGATAATGCCGATGTGTTTTATGGAACTTTTGATACTGGGTTGGTGCGCTATAATATTGATTTGAGCACCCTTGATGTGGCCCAATCCCAATTAAAGGATGCTATTGCCATCTACCCAAACCCTGCCAGCACTAACTTATGGATTACCGCTGCAGATCTACAAATCGAGGATGTGAAAATTTATACCATCAAAGGACAGCTAGTAATTCAAGTATCGGAGAATATGGAACAAATTGACATCTCCTCATTGACTAGTGGTGTTTATTTAATAAAAATAGAGACCGCCAAGCAGACATTTTTCAAGCGATTATTAAAAAAATAAGAACCTAAAAATAAGAACATATGAAAGATTTAATCAAATCCATTCCCTTAACCATCATTGTATTGATGTGTATGGGAAACGTAGGCTTTGCCCAATTTACGCAAGAAGCTAAAATAGTAAGTGAAAATCGTGAGTCGCGTGCAGAATACGGCACTTCGGTGGCTATCCTCGACAGTTATGCTGTAGTTGGAACGTCCAGGGAGAATGTTGCTTCAGGGGCGGCATATATCTATCAAAAAGATACAAATGGCGAATGGTCCTACCTTCAAAGTTTGACTGCCCCGGATCCCAATATGGGGGCCGAATACGGAGGAGGGGCGAAACTGACCGACGATCTTATGGTTATTGCCGCGGGCAGGGCGGACGTTGACGGCTTGGAACGGGCTGGGGCCTTATATGTTTATCAACGCAATGGCTCTTCCTGGGAATATGACACTAAACTTATAGCCAGCGATTTTAGTGCAGATGCAAAGATGGGTATGAACCCTACTTCACTCGATATGGAGGGTGCTACCATTGTGGTAGGGGCGCCAGGAGAAACCTCATGGACTGGTAGCGTGTATGTATTTGAAAAATCTGGCGGAAATTGGAGCGAGGTCCAGAAAATATTGAGTCCAAATCCACAGCAAAATGATATTTTTGGAATAGGGGTATCCTTAGACGGGGATTATATGGTGATAGGCGCCAGTGAGGAAGACAATACCAAGGGAGCAGCCCATATATACCTGAGGAATAGCAGTGGGGTGTGGGAGCACCAGCAGCGAATAACTGCCTCTGACGCCATGGGGCAAGCTTATTTCGGTACTTCGGTAGCTATATCCAATTCAAGTATCGCCATAGGTGCCTACGGGCACGCCGGGGGCGCGGGCGCAACCTATATTTTTGAGGATGACGGGTCGGGCAACTGGATAGAGACCCAGAAAATCACCGCTTCTACGCCCTCCATTGAGGCTAATTTTGGGTGGAATTGTTTACTTCAGGACAATCATCTAATTGTTAGCGCTCCTCACCCTTATGGTGCGGAAAAAGGAGAGGTTTATGTGTATGAAAGGGTTGGGGGTTCATTTACCGAAATTCAAAAGGTGGAAAGTCTAGACCTCGCCCCGGAGGATTTTTATGGATGGAATATCGAGATGGATTCAAATCAATTGATTGTAGGCGCGCCGTGGGAAGATGAGGATGCAAATGGAGGAGACCCTGTGGATCGTGCAGGCTCCGCATATATTTTTAAAAACCCCTTATTAGCCCTTAATGACTTTCAGGACAATACGGAATTCCGCATATATCCCGTTCCAACCAGTAGGAACTTGACTATAGAAGCAAGTGGTACTATAAATAACCTAAGCCTTGTAAACCAATTGGGAGCTGTACTTATGGAAAAAAAGGTTATAGCCGCAACGCAGCATACACTTGATCTTTCCCAATATGCACGAGGAATCTATTTCTTGAACATTGGAATGGACAACGGTCAAACGGTAGTGAAAAAGATTGTTGTAGAATAAATTGAAATTTTTTCCTAGGATTGTTACCCCTTAAGAATTTTCTTGAGGGGTTTTGTTTTCCATCCTTTATTGGCGCATTTTCATTTCATCTAGGGAGGGCCAGTTGTCCTTAATTGGATTATGAGCAACTGTATGTAGCAAATATTACCACTTTTTTACCTGGAAAAAAAGGAAACAATCCGGAACCACATTCCATACTTCGGCATCGTTTTTTTGCTAATTCCCATTCAATAATTATGTCTTTTTTCGGATATAAGTTAACTTCACAACCTTTTTAGGTTTATGAAAGTAATCTCTATATTCTTATTTCTCCTTTTCGGCCCTTTTTTGCTGGCCCAGAGTACAGCAGAATTGGACAGTCTTTTGCTGCAGGGAATAAATGCGAGAAGTAATAAGGAATATTCCCGATCATTGGAATTATTGACCAAAGTACGCACGGTTGCCGAAGAAAACCAATGGCATAAGCAGCAGTTTTTGGCCATCAACAACATAGGGGCCAATTATTATTCCATGTTGGATTACGGGGAGGCACTGGACAACTATCTGGAGGCATATACCATAGCCTTAAAATACTTGGATGGAAATGAAGAGATGATTGTGCTTAACAACATTGCAATTCTCTATAGTAAGGAAGGCGACTTCCAAAAGGCAGAAGAGTATTTCTCCAAGGCCTATGTATTGGCCAAAGCGCATAAGGGAAAAGTGAAAATTGGGTTATATGCCGTGAATCTTGGGATCGTATCCAATCAACAGGATAAAATAGAGCAGGCCGCTACCTATTTGGCAGAGGCAAAGGAAATGCTGAAAAAGGAGCCTTCCCTGGCTATTTTGGTAGAAATAGCCTTGGCCGAGAACCATTACAAACGGGGAGAGCTCCCCGCTGCAAAAGCCCTGGCAGAAAAAATACTGCCAGAATTGGATGCCATTGCCTTTAGTGAAGAGCGGATTTCCATATTGGTATTGCTTTCCAATATTGCGGCAGATATGGGAGACATAAGTCAGGCCATTGAATATGCACAGGCTGCCCAAAAGGCTGCTGTAAATCCTGAACATCAAATAAGCGCTTATGGGCAATTGGCTGAGGTATATATTAAAAATGGAGCATACGATAAGGCCCTAACAGCAAAGGATTCCATTATTTCCCTCACCGAATCGCTAAACCAACTGAAAAATGGCCGATTGTTTGAAACCAACCGGGTAAAGTTTGAAATTGCCGATTATAGAAGAGAATTGCAACAGAGCCGGGAACTGCGGCAAAAGGAACGCACAACCCTATACAGCCTTTTGGGTATTTTCTTTTTGTGTATTTTGCTAATTGCCTGGGCCTTGTACAACAGCTATATAAAAAATAAGCAGCGAAAAAGATTGCATCAACAGAATAGGGAATTTATAGAATTGGAACTTCAGAAAAAAGAAAGTGACAACCTCCTGCTCGAAAAGCAATTGCACGCCAAGGAGGCGGTAGCTATGCTGGAGCAGGAACGCCTAAAGAATGAAATAGAAAATAGAAATAGGAAGTTAGCGGCAAAGGCCCTTCAAATTTCGGGGCGCAATGAATTGATAAAGGAGGTTATCAACAGTTTGACCCACCAATCTGAAGTTGCGCGCAATGCATTTTTATCCACTAAAATAAAGGAACTTAAAAAACTGCTCAAAAACGACTCGGAATGGGCAAGCTTTCTCACCCATTTTGAAGAGGTGAACCATGGGTGGCTTACAAAGCTTCGCAATAACCACCCCGAATTGACGGCCAATGATATTCGATATCTAAGTTATCTATATATGGATCTTACTACCAAGGAAATAGCCTCCCTCTTTAATATAACCGTCGAGGCCACCCGCAAGCGGAAAGAGCGAATTAGCAATAAAATTGGGCTGGAAGATAGCGCTGCCTTATATCCTTATATTACAACACTTTAATAGGGGATGTCACGCTTTTTCTAAAAGCCGTCGCACTAATTAGGATGAATTTTTAGGGCTATTGAAGATAATTCCTGAATATTGGGTTCCACTAAAAATTTTTAAATATGAAAAAATTTACCCTTCTCTTTGTTGTAATATTTATTTTTCAATCTGCCCTATACGCCCAGTTTGAGGTGACCGGTTCGGATGATTTCGGGCGGCTGTTTGATGTTACCTATGATGCCAACGTGCCCAATAAGGTGTATGCCGTAACTCTTGGAAACCACATAGTAGTTTCTGAGGATAATGGTGCCAGCTGGGATATTTTATATTCCCTTTTCATTGGACAGGGAGCGAGCATCCGCGATTTAAAACTCTCGCCAGATGGCACGGCCCTCACCTTTTCGGCATATTTGCCGAATAGCAGTTTAAATGAAATAAGAATATACGATATTGCCACCGCGGCCATTGTAAAATCCTTCCCATTGCCAAACCGGATGGATAGCGCCTATGTTACTTCATACGATTTTTATGACGGCGATACCGATATCTTATTGGTCGATACCAACTTTCCAGTAGGAATGAGTACTGAGGGGAAGACTTTTTACACGGCCGATGGAGGCAATAATTGGAATATGATCTACTACACCAATGACCATGACACCGTATTCTTAAACGACGTAGCCATAAGCCCAAACAATCCCGATAAAATTTTTCTCACCCGGGGCAATGGCAGTACCGGGGTGGACGGGGGTCTCTTTGTGTCTGAGGATGCGGGGCAGACATGGGAAGAGAAACTTCCTGGAATCATTTTGGATCCCATAAGTTTTGACCCGGCAAACCATCAACATGTTCTGATGGGTACGGGCATCAGTTTTGGAGGTACCGTTGAAAACCTGTATAAATCCATTGATGGGGGCGAAAATTTTAATATTGTTCCTATCACTTGGACAGCTGGAATTTTGGATTGCATCAACGTAATAAGTTTTAATGAGAACAACCCCTCACAAATCATAGTATTGGAAGAAAATGAAATTGCAATTTCGGAAGATGGGGGCAATACTTGGGAGAACTTTGTTTATCCGGATGATGACCCGCAGAGTTACTATTATGGGCTGCAGGCGAGTTACAATCCGCAAAATTCTGAGGAAATTTTTATCAGTGCCAACTATGTTCCCTTATTTTCTTCCGATGGCGGCGAAACCCTGAGTTGGTCCAAAAGCCCCTATTTTGTTAGTACGGGAAATATAGATATGTATTTAAATGGTGCGAATGCCAATCTATATTACGGCGTTCAATTCGGCTACGTGCATCGCGACCTCAATACCGGTACCGATACGCCTTATGATATTGTACCCTTGAATATTTTCTCAAACACTCCTGGCCAAACGCAATATGCAGATAAGGTTACGCCAAATCGTGTTTACACCTTTTCCTCCAGTTTTATGGGGTCTAGCCTTAGAATGAGCAACGACAATGGTGCTACCGAAAGCGAATTGTTGATGATTTTCGCCAATAGACTGACTGCCGTAGCAACCTTCCCAAATGCTCCCCAGACCATTTTGGCAGCCTTCGGAGGCTTCGAACCGAGTGAAACCCAGTTAAAGAGAATAGATTTTAGCGACATTAACAATATTTCGGTAACCGATATCACTTTACCCAGTCTTGATTACATCCATGAAATACTTATTGATGCTACAGGAAAAATTATAATGCCGGTTGGTATAGAAGTGTATTCCTCGATGGATGGTGGCGCCACTTGGACCAACAATAGCAGTGGCCTAGAGGTTATGGGTGCCAATGACCTCATTTTTGACCTGCAAAGAGATCCGTTGGATAATAACCGAATGGCCTTGGCAAGCTCAAAAGGCATTTTTATATCAGCGGATGGAGGTGAAAACTGGATGCGAAAAACCACTTCCCTGGTTTTTAATGTAGCCTTTTCAACCGAAACGGAAGGGGCGATGATGGCTTCCACATACAGTTCGGAATTTTCTGAATTTACACTCCATTACTCTACCGATGGAGGAGAAACGTGGGCGTCCATCAATAATGAACAATTGTTGGGTATAGGCTCGGGTTCCTCCTCCTATCTGTTTGGCGAAAATTCCGTGACGGCCTTCATCGGCTCCTTTGACCTTGGTCTGGTAGAATATACAGTAGATTTGAATGTTGCCGGATTCCCAGATTTTGGAAATGGCGATAAGGAAATAGCCATTTATCCCAACCCTGCCTCTGAGGTATTGAATATCAGTCTAAAAAACTCAAGCGTGAACCGAGTAACCCTTTATACGCTATTGGGTGCCAAGGTATTGGATAGGGAAGATACTTCCAGGGTAGATATTTCAAACTTGGCTGTGGGCACATATTTGGTGCGCGTATTGGATAGCAACAGAAAATTATTCTTTAAAAAAATCGTGAAACAATAGGCATTAAAATTTAATGATGTGGTGAAGGAGCTCCCGGGAATTTATATTTGGGAGCTTTTTTATTGTCGGAAATAGTGGATTCCTGAGGAATTTTACGGGTATTGTATTTTCCGTTCCGCATTGCCTTTTAGTTCATTTGTCGTTTCGGCTGTAACATACGATAGGCTGATTGTGAAATGAAATTTTTTTGATACTAAGTATTCGGGGGCAGCTGTTCTCTATTAATAGGAAGCACAAGAATTAGGTTTTTGCCATAGGAACATACCAACGCCAAAACTTTTCAATTAGGACCGAGGTTCTAAAAGTTGGTGTAAAATAATAAAGAGCCTATTGCCAGCACGGAAGATAAGGCTATTATAATGAGTATAAGATATTTCATTTGGTCGGATGCAAGCCAATTTCCTATAATTTTTGCAAGAAACATCTACTCAATTAGATTTATTGGGGCAGGTCAGTTTTTACAAATTGGGAAGCGTGGATTTGGGAGTTGAAAAGTAGGGAGGAATATTAAGAAAGCGTAATCCATTTAGGGATTAAGGTGACTCAAGTAATAATATAAGTGCATTGTGGATCTTATATCAGAATAAGTTTCGCCATCCAGACTAATTTCTCTATTTTTCAAAGTATATCCTGTCATCTGTTTATGTTGAACTTACGGGAAAAGAACCGTAAGGCCCATTTCAAAAAAATATGATGAATTAATTATTGTTAGCGGTAAAGACGATTTGCCGTATTTAGCATGGGGTTTTTTTCCCTATTTCTATATAACCCGTGCTGCCCTCGAGCATATGGACGAGAGGGAGTCATTGTTAATACCAGTTCGGTTACGGCCTATCGCGGAGCCCCCAACACAGATTATTTTTTGGAAGGATCTACCGTATCGGTCTTTAGTTCATACTGGCGTTCCTGATATTCCCTACATTTTTTCTCAAACTTCTCTGGAAAGACGGTGCGGAACGCGTGTTTATCCTGCGGAATAATCGCCACCATTTTCTCGATCATTTTCTGAGGATCGAACTGATTTTCAGCCATTTCCTTGGCTGCCTTTTCGATTGGTTTCTTTTGGGTGAAGTTATAATCCTCATCAAACCACTGTTTATAGGTGTCGTACATTCTATCGTTAAATCCAGTTTCGAAGGGTCCAGGGTTTATGGTGGCCACCGTAACCCCATGAGGTTTCAGTTCATCCCTCAAGCATTGGGCTACAGCTTCCAAGGCGTGTTTACTTGTATTATAGGCCCCCAAATAGGGATGGGTGGCTAGCCCTGCTATGGAGGAAAGAAAAACCACTTTTCCTTTCCCCTTCTCCACCATTCTGCGGATGATGGGTTGCGAAAATTCCAAGGTAGAAAAAACATTGGTTTCCATTACTTCCCGCATCAACCCTACGGGAATTTCCGCCAAGGGACCTGTTTGCCCTATTCCGGCGTTATTTACTAAAATATCCAAGTCGTATTGCCAGGCCTTTTCGCAATCAATAGGATCGAGGATATCCAATTTCAGAAGTTCTATATTTTTCTCAAACTCGGTTTCCTTTATGTCCGTAATAAAACGCGACATTTGCTCCCAAGTGTGAATGGCGGCAATCACGGTATGTCCTGCCTTTGCCAGGCCGATCGCTGTTCCCTTTCCCAAGCCGGAACCAGCTCCTGTAATCATGATTTTCTTCTTTTTCATAGTTTTTTGTTTTAAATATAAGTCCGTCCCACGTATTTGCCTGTGCTATTATCAAAACTTTAATAGAAATAAAAAGTATTGACGGCGAGATTTCCTGCCTTATGGTTATCGCAGTTGGCTCAAGGTGGTTTGATACTTTAGGGTTGGCTATAGACAAGGGGTTTGTAAGGGATGATTTTTCCCTTAGTTGTGCGGCGGTTGAAGTCAAGATGCCACGTATAGGTGCCCTTAACATTGAGGGCTCCAACTAATTACAAACGTTTCCGGTGGTCCATTGCAAGTAGGAATTTAATAAATTAAAATCGTCTCCTTAATCCCATGGCTTTGAAAAAAGTGGGTTATATCCATGTTCTCGATGTATTGATTATTTATCGTCTGCTTGATAAAATAGCATAATGATAAGCATAGAGCCGTTCAGCAGAAAGGAGATGCCATTAAATATTATGATGGGCAAATCCATTTTCACGAAGCCATATACTGTCCAGAGACCAACTCCAAGGATTAAAATTGAAAACATTAAAGGGGAGACATCCATAACCTTTTTCGTTTTCCATGATTTAATAATTTGGGGCAGAACGGCCAGAGTGGTCAGGGTGCCGGCCGCGTACCCTAAAATTTGTTCAATTTCCATTAGCATCTGGTTTTACGGTAGGTGTACGTGGGATATTATGTACTGAAGATTTAAATTCATAAAAAAGCCCGTTTTTTAACGGGCTTTTGTAAGTAGGGAAGGTTTACTTGGCCTTTCTATTTAGTCTGTCCTCTGCGAGATCGTTTAGCGTCTCATCGGCCTGATATTCCTCATCCAATGTTTTTTGCAACTTTTTGGCTATGGAATCGTGGCCTAACTCTTTGGCATAGCGAACCGCGGTGCCGTATCCAGAAATTTCGTAATGTTCTACCCGCTGTGCTTCTGCAATCATTCCTGCATCCTTTACTTCAGGATCCTTTACCTCATCAAGAAAGTCTTCGGCTTCCTTGATTAAACCTTTCATGGCCTTACAGGTTTCCCCTTTTGGATCTATATCCAATTCGTCACAGATTTCCTCCAGTCGGGCCTTGTGTTCCTTAGTTTCCTCCAAATGGTCCTCAAAAGCCTTTTTCAACTTCGAGTTGTGGGCATTCTTCACCATTTTAGGCAAAGCTTTTGTCAATTGATCTTCAGCGCTATATAAATCCTTTAGCTGATGTTCAAAAAGTTCTTCTAAATT
>NZ_JSVU01000017.1 GCF_000952855.1 Aequorivita vladivostokensis
CTGTATTTTTCGGGTATCGCTCATTAGTTCTACAACTTGTTTTACGCCTCGTTTGCGGTTGTGCGAGTATTTATCGAGCCATTTGTATACTGCCGTAGTGGAAACTTCATATTCCCTGCTGACCTCCAGGACGGTAGAAACGTTCTTCTCAATCTCTCTTACTTTTTTGCGCTTAAAGCTCTCGCTAAAATAACGATTTACACGCTGGGACGATTTATTGCTAAAATCTTCTACTTTCGCCATAATAATAAGTTGGTTTAAACTCCGTAAAACGGTCAACTTATTTCAGTACCCGACAACTAATATTGAGTTTTTAGTATAACAAATATACTTTTTCTAATTCTGTCCCAATAGCTATAGGGATCAGAATTATAAATTCAGAATTACAACGCTAAAATTAGGAATTTTTCCTGTTGGGCTTCCTTAAAATCGTTTCGGCTTAACAATGCTTTGTTTATCCACGTAAGGGCGATTTGTTTTTTGCCGAGATTTTTATAAATCTGCGCCAATCGGTAATAAGCCCAATCCTTGGGCACGCTGTCTTTTATGGAATAATTGGCCAAGTATTCGCTGAGACATTCTATGCCGTATTCGGGTTCCAGATTGTACTGTGCCGAGATTTTGCCGATTTGATAATTGAGTTGGTTGCGCTTGTGGATTTTTAAGGATTTTGAAGTGGTTTCCAAAGCTTCCTTCGGCTGGTTGTTCTTTTCATAAAGACCCGCAAGTTTTTCGTACGTATGAGGAGAACCGCCTACTTCTATCGCTTTTTTGTAATACTTTTCCGCATCTTTCGGTCTGCCGGAATACTCGGCGATGTAGCCTTTGGCGAGGTATTCGTCCACTTTTGATATGGTTCCAAGTTCATCGGCATAGGCAATTGCTTTTTTTTCACTTCCGCCGATAATGCCCGGCAACTGAATGTAAAATTCCACCAAAGCCCAGCGTGTCTCAATATGCTTGGGGTCGAGTGCCGCGGCACGTTCCAAATGGTGTTTTATATCGCCAATATAGCTTACTGCCCGAATTCGGCTAACGGACAATGCCTTGAAACCCAACGCGCCGCCGTATTTAAAATGGTAATTGGCGTTACTTTCCTCCTCGTTTACCAAACTTTTATAATAGTAAATCGCCGTGTCCCAATCCTTTTGGTAGCCCGCAATATCTCCCAAATATTCCCGGGTTTTTTTATCGCCGGAATGTTGCTTCAGATACTTTTCAAAAATAGGTTTTGCCTTGCTGAAATTTTCCTGTTTGAAGTATTCCTCTGCTTGTTGGTAGTTGGTTTGGGCGTTTCCACAGAAAGGAAACAATAAAAGAAGAATAAATATACTTTTTTTCAAAATTTGGAATTTGGAATTTCAGATTTCAGGTTTCAGGTTTCAGGTTAAAAATATTACTAAAACTGCGAAGCGACCACAATTATTTTTTTGGTGGATAATTCTTTAAAATTTTCTGTATAACTGAAACATAATACGCCTCTTTCTGCTGCGGGGTTGCACGTTCCTTCATTTCGCCCTCGGCTACGGCCTGCCAAACCAGGTCGTCTTTTTCAACATCTATAAAATCCATCGTTAATTGCTGGTTTACCACATTGCCCCCAATGGGAATTCCGCCACTCACGCCCACGCCCACGTTTCCGCCACCGCCGCCAACCCCAATACCAATGGTGTTCCGCGAGCGGGAAACGCTCTCGCGTGCATAAAAATTGATAAACAGCTGGGGAGTTTCACTTTTAACAAAACCACGTTGCTGCAGCAGGCTGTCCGTAATCTGCACAATACGGTTATCGTCGAGCTCGCTAAGACCGGAGTCTATAGTCGGGAAATAATTATAGGAAGTGTATTTCGAAAAATCTACCTGTTTGTCATAATCCACTGCCA
Source organism: Aequorivita vladivostokensis (assembly GCF_000952855.1). GTDB lineage: Bacteria > Bacteroidota > Bacteroidia > Flavobacteriales > Flavobacteriaceae > Aequorivita > Aequorivita vladivostokensis. Next base: position 1,884 of record NZ_JSVU01000017.1, read on the forward strand.
CGGTTGCGCCGCAGGAAACCAGGAATATGGAGAGTACTATGATTGAAAGGAGCTTCATTGCATTTTTCTTTTCAATAAAAATACGCAAAAACCGAGTACTTGGATTTTAGAAAAGGTTAAAGTTGAAAAACCATTTTAAGAGAAAACCAAGATTTGCACTTTAAAACGGTTTCGGTTAATTTTCTATTGGAATTTTAATTATGGTTTCAATCCCCGCACCAGTGTTTTTATTCCTCACTTCAAAAAAGTAATTATTGCCATAAAGGTTCTCTAAACGGTCATTGATATTGGCCAGACCCATTCCCCGTTTTAGCAATAATTTATGGCCCGCTTCAACGGGAGCGCCATTATTTTCAACCTTTATTATCAAGGTTTTTCCTTCTGCGTAAATTTTTACGAGAATTTCCAAATCGGTATGGTTAAAATCATAGCCGTGTTTTATGGAGTTTTCCAGAATAGGCTGTAGCAGAAGTGCCGGCACCAATTTGGGAAGCAGAGATTCATCTATTTCTGTCGAAATTTTCAGATGATCGGAAAACCTAACTTTTATGATATTGAGATAGAATTCCAAAATGCGCAGTTCCTTTTCCAACGGAATGCGGTTGCTGTCATTGTCATAAAGTATTTCCCTTAAAAAATCGCTGAGATCGGCTATGGTATCCTTTGCTTTGGCGGCGTCAATATCGGTAAGGACGGCGATTGAGTTTAAGGTGTTGAAAAGAAAATGCGGCTGCAATTGGGAGGAGAGCATTTTCATACGCGTATTCACCAATTGCGCTTCCAATTTGCCTTGTTTTTTTTCAGCCTTTTTCACCTCTTTTACATAGTAATAGGTGTAAATAATAAAGACCATCGCAAAATAAATTAGGAAATTCAGGTCTATTACATACATAAATCTAAAAATGCTGCTCTCAAGATCATATTCTGCAAAACTTACTTGCCCTAGCAAAATGTAATAAAAGTCAACTACCAGCCGTATTACGATTCCTATCAACAACGAAAACAGAATATGAGTTGAAATGATTTTGGTCCAGGAATAATTTTTCCGAAGAAAACGTTTGGTACTTATGGCGATCAATGTCATAAAACTCACTACGATTATATAGTCAAAAAGCAGATTGTCCAGTAAGAAACGCGACCATGAGAAGCTTTTCATTGACTCCACTCCAAAAACCTGCATGTATGCCGTCTTTGCTATCAAAACCAAATCAAACAAGGCATAAAACCCGGCTAACAGCAGCACTAATTTTAGGTCTATGTATTTCTTCTTTATATTGTAATTTTTCTTCATATTCCTACTTTTTCCAGAAAGTCCTTTTTATAGGACTTGCTGATGCGCAATAGTGTATTATCATTCATTCGGGCATCAATTTCCGAAAATTCTGAATGTACTATTTCCTTTATATGCCGCAGATTGACAATGCTGGATCTGTGGATTCTAATAAATTTACCGCTGTCCAATGACTCACAGAGATTGCTCAAGGTTTCCCGGAGCACGTACTTTTTGTTTTCAACAAAAATTTCGGCATAACTTCCCGAGGCAGTGATGTACATTATATCTTCGGGGTTAAGGAGTATGGTTTTGTTTCCCTGTTTTATCGGCAGCTTGTCAAGAGCCTCTATTTTTTGCGATTTGGTTTTGTACAAATTAAACAGCTCAATTATGCGCTTCTCAAAGTTTTGGTCGGCTTCGTTTGCTGAAATTTTCCGTACTTTTTCAATAGTTCTAAAGAAACGTTCGTCCTTAAAAGGTTTCAGCAGAAAGTCGAAGGCGTCCACATCAAAAGCCTTTAGGGCGTAATTGTCGTAGGCCGTAACGAAGATGACGATGGGTTTTGGCGAGAGGGTAATCTTTTGCAAAACCTCAAAACCGTTCATATCCTTCATATTGATATCCAGAAAGATGAGGTCGGGCCGTTTTTGGTCTATTTCTGCAATTGCGCTTTTCCCGTTGGAACATTCGCCCAGCACTTCCACATCCGGTACTTGCCGGAGCAGGTAGAGCACCCTTTTTCGGGCAAGCTCCTCATCGTCAATTACAAGTACTTTTATCATTGAAGGCTATTTTTATAATCGTTGTGAAAGGATGTTCTGTTACGTAAAGATATTCAAAATGAAATTGCTCGGTTGTGTTCCAAATTAAATTTTAGGAACCCATCAACTTATAAAAAGACCATCAGTAGAGTTGTTCCCTGACGGTCTTCCCATAAATTGCAAAGCAACTTCTTTCAATTAACGGCAACCCCAACGCCACTGCTTTTGGCGTCTATTTTCAGGTTCTGTTTGTCCTTTCCGTTTTCAAGACGGATTTTATAGGTGGCATTGGCCAAAATTTCACCTTTGGTGCGGGCGGTATATTTTGCCTTGGTCAAGGTGTAGCCTTGGAAGGAGTTGTACACTTCGTTTCTGAGCTGCGTCGGCAAAATTACGTTCTTAAATTGCTGACGGGTTTCGAGGAGATTGCCCTCGCTGTCAAAATCTACCTCCAAAGCACCGTTTGTACTTTTAAACGTAACCAAATAGGCGTGATATTTCTTTTTAGCGGTATGGGCAATAAAGCTTTGAATGTCAAAATTAGCTTTCATAAATCCGATGGGAGCACGCGCAAACTGGCGCGCTTGGCTTTCTTTAATATTATAAACATAACTGTCGCCCTCTTGGGTTACCGCTACATTTAAGGGTGCATAAAAAAGTCTGGCCTCGTCGAGCACTGTAACCTCTTGGGCGCTGAGTATCGCCGCGGTCAAACTTAACAAAATGGAAATAACAAAAGTTTTCATAACTGATAATTTTTAGGATTAATAACTTGCTCTTCAAACTGGTAAACACTGATCAGGTATTTTTACAGACACTAAATTAAAGGTACAAGCCGCTGGATGGGCAGGAATGATGTGAACGTCAAAATTAGACTATCGGAAATACTGGATTATGATGTGAAATAAATTTTCACACCCGAAAAAGAAGGTAAATTTGCTAATAATCAGTAGATTATGAAAAGTGGATTTTGCAACTTATTGTGCCAAATTACTTTTTTGGGGAAATAGAATTACAGCATTGGCATCTGGGAAATGATACTTTATTTAGGCGGCAGCTACTTATTGCTTGACAATCTTTTTCGTTACGACTCCTTTATCGGTAATCACTTCCACGAAATAGATACCTGCGGAAAGGGTTTCAAAATTGATTTGTTTTTCTGAGGTTTCAAGAATTAGTTTGCCCAATGTGGAATAAACGGTTGCTTGTTTGAAGGAAATGGTTTTTGAGGTTTCAATATTAAGAATTGATGAAACTGGGTTTGGGAAGAAGGAAAGGTTTTCTGAAAGATCTGCTTCGGTTATTGATAGATCGCATTGGGCTTCTACTTCGGGAACGGAGTTGCAGCCTGCGAGATTATTGTTGATGATTACATATGTATTTGGATTAACAATGGCATCGCAAACTGGAGCTATGGCACAAAATGACAGGTGTGGATTGTCTTCAATTATTACACCAATAATTGCGGAAGAATCTAAATTTACTAAAGAGGAAACGGAGGAAAGAGAAGCATTCCCTGTAATTGAAATATAATCTTCACAGTATAATAAATTTTCCAAACCGTTCAAGGTTTCAAGCATATCGTTATCTAAGATACCTAACCACCCATAAATGGATTCCAGATTTACCAATCCGCCAAAATTTTCTAAAAGATCATTTTTTTCAACACGAAAACTTCCGTATATCTGGGTTAAATTTGCAAGTCCATCTAAAGAAACTAAGCTATCATTGCTATTGATTAGAACTCCCAAATCAGAACCATTTCCAACGGAATAAAGTGAGTTTAATCCAATAAAATTTATTATTTGACCATTTAATGCAATAGCAAACTGACCCGTAATCGTTTCAAGATTTTGAAGGCCTTCAAAACTGACTAAGGAATTGTTTTCCGTAATAATAAGACTGCTACTTAAATTTTGGATATTCTCCAAACCAGAGAAGTTTTCAATATTTGTATTGACTATAAAAATTCCTTCATCAACATCTTGAATTTGTGATAAACCGGTAAGATTGGATATATCACTTCCTTCAATGTTCAACGATTTTATTAGATGTGTACAATTAGGAAAGTTTGAAGAAAAAGCATCAATTTCTGCTTGCGTAGTTAAATATATATCATCGTTCGGACACTGCCCAACCCCAATAAAATAAACCAAAAGCAAAACGTAGAATAATTTTTTTTTCATACCAACTATTTTTTGGCAAGAAAAAAGAAAAAAACCAGGTATGAAAATTTATTTAAGATATTTTCAAGAAAGATTTATTGTATAGCCTAGCGAAGTTGAGAACTCTTTATATTAAAAATTCTGCAAGCGAAAACGCCTTCCACTGCGCTCAGGGAAACATTCCGTTCTAATTCAGCATCGCCCAAAGCTTATCCTTCAACTCCGTCAATCCCTGTTGCGCCACGGAAGAAATAAACAAATAAGGAATGCCTTTAAACTGTTTGTCAAGAATCTTCTTCATCTCGGCTTTCAGTTCCTCGTCCAACATATCACTTTTGCTGATGGCTACCAGACGTTCCTTGTCCAAAAGTTGTGGGTTGTAACGGCGCAATTCATCGACTAAAATATCGTACTGTTCTTTAATATCCGGCGCATCGGCGGGAATCAAAAATAGCAGTGTAGAGTTTCTTTCTATATGGCGAAGAAAACGATGTCCGATTCCCTTTCCTTCGGCGGCACCTTCTATAATTCCTGGAATATCGGCAACCACAAAAGTTTTGAAGTCACGATATTCCACGATTCCCAAATTGGGTTTTAGCGTGGTGAATTCGTAATTGGCAATCTTCGGTTTGGCTGCGGTTATTACAGAAAGTAGCGTTGATTTGCCTGCATTCGGGAAACCTACTAAACCTACATCGGCAAGAATTTTAAGTTCAAGAATAATATCTACTTCTTCGCCTTCCTCACCGGGCTGCGAATAGCGGGGCGTTTGGTTGGTCGCACTTTTAAAATGTGCATTCCCCAAACCACCGCGACCGCCTTTGGCTATTATTTTTTCTTCGCCGTCTTCCGTGAGTTCAAAAAGTATTTCCTCGGTTTCCTTATCGCGCACTACTGTCCCCAGCGGCACTTCAATATAAACATCGGCACCATCGGCACCGGTACTGGTCTGCTTGCTGCCGTGCTCGCCGTGCTCGGCCTTAAAATGTCTTTTGAATTTTAAATGGTAAAGTGTCCAAAGATTTTTGTTGGCCTTAATGATTACGTGCCCTCCACGGCCGCCATCGCCGCCATCGGGCCCGCCTTTGGGAATATATTTTTCCCGCCGCATGTGCTTACTGCCCTGCCCTCCCTTACCGGAAGTAACATGTACTTTTACGTAATCTACAAAATTGCCTTCAGTCACCTTTTATTGTTTATTGTTTATTGTTTATTGTCTATTGTCTATTGTTGGAAACCCCAAACCATAAAAAATAAACTATAAACTGTCTATAACCTTACTTAAACGTTCCGTAATTTCTTCAATACTTCCCACACCATCAACACCGTAATATTTATCTCTCTTTTCGTAATAATCCTTTAGGATGGCGGTTTCATTGTAGTAAACTTTGATGCGGTTCCGGATGATGCTCTCATCGGCATCGTCTGCTCTTCCGCTGGTCTTGCCGCGCTCCAGTAAGCGTTTTACCAACACCTCATCGTCCACTTCCAAAGCTACCATGGCGTCAATCTGGGTGTCCTTGTCATCCATTAAATGCTCAAGAGCTTCGGCCTGTGCTTCGGTTCTGGGGAAACCGTCAAAAATAAACCCGTTTGCATCTGGGTTTTTATCAACCTCATTGCTTAGCATATCGATGGTAATTTCATCCGGAACCAATTTCCCCTTTGCCATAAAAGACTTGGCGAGATTGCCCAGCTCGGTCTCATTCTTGATGTTATAGCGAAAAACGTCGCCCGTGGAGATGTGAACCAAATTGTATTTTTCCTTTAAAAAATTGGCTTGCGTTCCTTTTCCAGCGCCGGGAGGGCCGAACAAAATTATATTAGTCATCTGTGTAGTTTTATAAATGAAAAACGAAGGTGCAAATTTACGAAATTATAATTGGGGAAACGTTACTTTGGGATTTGTTAATTTGGGATTTGTTAATTCGGAATTCGTTAATTCGGGATTCGTTGATTTGGGAATTGTTAATTTGGTGATTTGGGATCTGCCTGCCAGAGGGGCGAAAGGCGGGTTTGGAATTTGGAATTTGGAATTTGGAATTTGGGATTTGGAATTTGGGATTTGGGATTTCAAACAACAACCCCCACCGCCTTATAAAGAAAATTCACCAAGGCATTCCAAAGTTTTTCCAAGGTCACCATCAAAATTCCTTTTAGGGTGTTTACGAAATTGAGTGCCATAGCCTCCAGCCCATCGAGGAAAAACTCCCGAAGGTCTTCGTCAATATCACCGCTGGCCACTCCCTTTTGGATAATTACCGTTTGTTTGGCGATGGCCTCCACCTGTCGTTCACTAAACCCGCGCACGGTGGAAATGTCCTTTTCCAGAATGCCCGAGGCAATATCCTTTATCTCATTGATTATATTAGTAACATTATCCGCCATAGCTTTATCTTTTTAAGAAACTTTCATAGGTTATTGCTTGATCCAAAAAAATCTCAACCTGCCCTTTAAAAGCCTGTAATGCCAAGGGTTTTAAACCGCTTTCCCTATCAGTCTGTTTCATTTTTTTGAAGGTTTCGGCAATTTTTTCAAAGGCAAAGGCACTGGGGTATTCCCCTGAAATGGCGCTACTGCCCTTTGCCTGTAGCAGTTCGTTTATTTTTTCCAACGCCACATTCTGGGGAACGGGCCGGGCTTTGGCTTGCAATTTTAATGATTCAAAAGCACCAATCAACACATTATATGTGGTTTCTCGAGCTATAAAACTTTCACTGTCAGTCCCGCCATCAACCGCCGCGAAAAAGCGCATGGCCAAATCACTGCTTTCGGTTACCTTTTCAACTATGGCTTGATCGTATGCAGGGGCCAATGTGGCTTCGCAACCCGCAAATAAAGCAATGCTGAAAAATGCTATAAAAGAAAAGTGAAATTTGATAGACTGCATAATACTGATTTATTCAATCTGCACTAAGTTAATGATTTGTAATTAATTACTGCTGCATTTTAAAATTTTCCCACTCTGATCTGAGCAGCGAATAAAAATTAGGAAGCGTTCCACAATAGATAAATTAATTCCTTTTAATAAGCACTAATTTTCGTAAAATCCTGTTGGATTCTTTATGTGCCACCTCACCAATACGGACAATCTCTCCAAAATTCATTTCTTTAAAACCATAATTCATGCAGGCGATTGCGGTTTCCGATTCATAGCCAATTTCCTAGTATTTTTATTGAAGCTTTATAGTCTCGCTCACTTTTTCATAAACCTCTCCGGTTGAGAGTTCAACCTTTATCTTTACTTTATAGTTTTCATTCAGCGTTGGCTTTCTATCCACCAATAGCTGAATGGCAGGAACCCGAATATTCGTGGTATCATTTTCTAAATAGGCCTGTAAATATGCATCTTCCTCAAAATAGATTCCTTTAACTATAATCAAATCGTTTATAGTATCGTTGGCCCTGTGGGCTTCGTCAAAATCATTAAGGGTAATCACAGTAAGATTGGAAAGCTTCTCAAACTTAGAACCGCTCTCGCCATCAAAAATACACGAACAGGCATAAGCACTGGGAATAAACGATAAACTCGGCCACCTTGATTGTCTTTGGCTTATAAAGTCAACACTGTAATCAACAGTTAGGCCTGCATAGTCGCCATAAGACACAGCCTCGTTCGGCAGCATAATTCTTAAAGAATTCTCACCTACTTTTTTGTAGTTCTTCAGAACCATTCCGTTTATATCGAAATACCTTCCGGTAATCGGGCCACAATTGCAATCATCACCACCTCCCGGAGTACACATCTGTAGCGGAAGCCCAATCAGCAAAGCAAAAACCAGCACTTTTGTTTTCAAATTCTCTTTAAAAATTCTCATAATAATATTCTTTAATTCCTTTTAACTTCAGGCTTCTCAACAAACGGTTTTATCCCAAACTCAGGATATATTTCACTCGGAAAATAAATTACGCCTCCCTTGGATACCATTGCAATCTTTTTAATTGCCTTTAAGTCTTTCGTTGGGTCATTCGGAACCAAAAAGAAATCGGCCAGCATGCCCGGCTCAATGGCGCCCCTATCTTCTTGTCCGAGATATTGGGCCATATCGTAGCTTCCCAATTTCAGCAATTCTGCTGGGGTGTAACCCAATTGTTGGTAGAGTTCCAATTCCCTGTGCAAGGTAAAGGCGCCTCCCAAATCGGTACCCGGCAAAATCAAGATACCACGATCCTTCATCATTTTTAAGGTCGCGATTATTTTATCATACGCCACTCGGTAGGCCTTGTCTTCCGTCTCGTTGGCGATGCTCGCCATTGCCTCTTTGGCATCGCGTTGTTCGCTAGCGGGCATATTTTCAATATAATCCAATGTACCCAGCTGCGTCTCTCCGTTGCGGGAAAGCAGTAAAAGTTCGTGAATAGCCAAAGTTGGGTCCATAGCTACGTTATTTTTTTCCATTAAATCCAAGGTTTTCTGAACGGGCGCACTGTTTAGGTCCAAATCTGTTAAGCGCTGTAAAGCTGTCAATCGTAAAAGCGTACGCGTATCTTCTCCAGGCTCCAGCACCCAGCCCAGCATAATTTGATTGATGTGTGTCATTTCGTCAAAACCAGCCATCAACATATCGTTGGCATTGGAAAAGGCTGGCACGTGGCCAGTTACGGGCATCTTCAATTCGTGGGCTTTTTTCACAATGGCAGACGCCCATTTCCCGTCCATGCTATTGTATAATTTTATTCCGTGAAAATCTTTATCGGCATAGGTTTGCACTGCGGCAAGCGCTTCTTCCTCGCTCTCCACAAGAATTCCGTTGTTGCTGTTAAATGGGCTTTTTCCTTCAATAAATCCCATCCGAGTTATATTCGGTCCAGCCAACACCCCTAATTTTATTTTTTGAATAAGGCTATCCAGCACCTCGTTGTTGTTCCCCATATCGCGGACAGAGGTAACCCCTGCTGCAACATTCAGAAGTGCCGAATTTTCTCCCATATGCCCATGCATATCGTAAAGTCCTGCTACTAAAGTACCTCCCGCGCCATTTATTTCCACTTCATTTTCGTCAGCAACGGCATCGGCAGCCTCTATAGTCAATATTTTATCGCCACTTATCACTACCGAAGACAAATCGGTAAGCGCCAACTTCTTTGGATCAAATATCTTTACGTTGCGAATGCGAATGTTTTTATCGTATTTATGTGCAAAACGTTTTTGTAAATCCTCAAAACGTGCTGCCGAATATTTTTCAGAAAGCATACGCAGACTTTTCTCCTCTTTCTCATGACCCTCCCTGATAATAATAAACCGAGGGGATATTACAGCAAAAAACCGATCGTTTTCATCCAAAATAAAATAACTAGGATTGAGTCCCACGCCCGATAACGCATAGGTTTTGAGCTTTAGCGAACCATCACTTGAGGTTGATTCCAAACGCTCCAGTTCCGTCAGCTTTAACTGCCCGGCAGGTAATGCCGCAACAGTTTGGTCTTTTGAATTTAACAGCACCCGCGCCGCCATAAAGAGCGAATACGGACTGCCCGATTGGTTTATATAAAAGGAAGGATTTTCCGCAGTTGTCGTTCCTTCTCCGGAAGCGTCTTTCCAACGCGCCTTCTGGCCGTCCAGCTTAAAATGTTCGTCTATGTTATTGCCAAAAGTAGTATTGCCCGCAATGTCCCATTGCCGCGGAAATCCAGCTGCATCCAAGACTATGGTTTCCGCAACGGTTGGGCCCCTGCCGTTATCTTTATAGTCATAATCGATTGCAACCGTATCGCCAGCGCGATCCACGTTTAAATGGCCCACTTTTGTCCCGGCAATGATTACGGAAAAGGTTTCTTTTTCAGGCAAATCAGCTTGGGAAGATATTTTACCTCTTTTTTCTTTACAGGCTTGGGTTGCAAGTATTAGAAATACAAAAAGAAGATAGTACGGTTTTGAGTTTTGGAGGGTTGGGGTTTTAAAAGTGGATTGCATGGATTAGGCAGTTTTGGATTAATGATTTGACAGTCATAAAACTACACTTTAGTTTGTTTACTTACAAAATTTCCTGTGGGATATGTTTTAGTGGATTTGAGCACATTTTTAGAATAGGCAACTTTAGTTTGGATACTTAAGAGAAGTCAGAAAACAATATCGGTCGCTTTGCAGATGCCGAACATACAGGGATGCACTTTGACAATCTTTCAGAAAAGTTGTAAACTTCATATCTATGGGCAACTATTCAACATTTGGCAATTGGAGTAAAAATTTTCATAGTAAATTTCAACACCAAAAATTTATCCGTGGACAAAAACCAAAACAATCCCAAAAAACCAAAAACCCCTTGGCCCACAAAGCTGGCCATGGAACAGATTTATGAAATGAACCTTTGGGGAGGCAACAAGGCAGATTTCTATTCCGGAGAGGGCTCGCACCATCCAAAAATAGTAAATCCGTATTTAGACACAGTAACCACGTTTTTAAGTTCGTTTAAAAAACCGCTAACAGTATGCGATTTGGGTTGTGGCGATTTTAATGTAGGAAAGGAATTAGTTAAGTACGCTAAAAAATATATTGCCGTAGATATAGTGCCCAGCCTTATTCTGCGTAATACAGAAAAATTTAAAGTGCCAAATTTAGAATTTCATTGTTTGGATATTGCAGATGCTGATTTACCCATAGCGGATTGCGCGATACTTCGGCAAGTGCTGCAGCATCTATCCAATGCTGAAATTCAAAGCATAGTAAACAAACTCACTGCTTTTAAATATGTAATCCTAACGGAACACATTCCCGAAGGCGATTTTACTCCCAATAAAGACATCATTTCCGGACAGGGAAATAGACCGAAAGTACATAGCGGCGTAAACCTATTGGCCCCACCTTTTAATTTTAAGGTTAAGGAAGGAACGCAATTATCTGCAATTGTTTTGGATGATGGGAAAGGGGTTATTGCAACTACGCTTTATCAAATATTTTAAAAAGGCTCAATAGGTTTTACATCGTCATTTATTATTCCCCGCCCTTAAAACGCAATTGCTTAAAACTTATCTTGTCGAAAGTCAAGCCGCCCACAATAAGAAAAAGACCAATAATTGTTGGAAACCCGATGGGTTCTTCCAGCACAAAATAAATTACGACCAATGATAAAAAAGGCACTAAATAAATAAGATTGCTTACCTTGGCCGCGGTGATTGATTTCTTGAGAGCTATGGACCAAATAACAAATGTTATTCCCATCTCAAAGAAACCTACATATATAGCACCTCCCCAAGATTTTAAGTCAATAAACACAATTTCTGAAGTCAGGAGCAAGGCTATGAGAATATAGATAAAACCGAAAAAGAAGTTGAGAAAGAGCTTGCTGAGTTCGTCGCGTTCATCCCTAATATTGAAAATCCAAAATAGAGCCCAGATAATAGCCGAAGCAAGCCCGAAAATCACTCCCTGCCCATTGGTAAATGATAAATTAATTAGGTTCCCGCCAGTGGCAATAATTAGCACTCCTATAAAACTAATGCCAATAGCTACTACATTTTTGAAACCTATTTTTTGTTTGAGCAATGGCACAGCCAATAAACTCAGCATTATGGGCCAAGTATAATTCAGTGCCTGTGCCTCTTGAGCCGGCAATAATTCATAAGCCTTAAACAAAACGATATAATACAAAAACGGATTAATAGCACCGTAAATAGCCGATTTCAGAAAAGCTCTGGCAGGGAGTTTGGCCAGATTAACGTACTTCTTGGTCGCCAACATCAAAATGCCCAGGGTCAATAAAGCAGTTGCCGAAGACCAAAACAACAGTTGCAAAAAGCTATAGTTTTGCAATGCTATTTTCATACTAGTAGCCACTGTACTCCATAATAGAACCGCTATTCCCGCATAGATATATGCCTGTTTTTGGTTTTTCATTTTAGGCCTAATTTAGAATTTTAAATGTAAATTGATAAAAAAGCATGACCAAGCTATTCCGCGGAAATTTTCAAAGGGAAATTTTAAACGGTTGATCAGTATTTAATACTTTATTTTAAAGTAGGCCTGTCACAATAAGAGATTTCCAAAATATATTATGGCGTTATTGCCTTCCGAAATCCATTTTAAGTCAAACAGATTTACATTTAGACAATGCGTTTAAAAATATATAACCCATGGTCAGCTAAGCGTTTAAAATTGTTCCGTTTAGGCAACCCCAAATTAACCAATTAACAAATTCCAAATTAGTTACCTTTGCACAATAAAAAATAAGCAATAACAATAGAAAATAATCCATGAACTATTTCTCCTCAAATTTCACTCTCGGTATTCTTGGTGGCGGGCAATTGGGCAAAATGATGCTCTATGAAACCCGCAAATGGGATATTAAAACGCAGGTGCTCGATCCCAGCGCCGAGGCACCCTGCCGGATTGCCACAGACTATTTTGAGCAAGGCGATTTGATGGATTTTGAAACGGTATATAACTTCGGAAAAAAGGTAGATGTGCTCACGTTTGAAATTGAGGGCGTGAATGTGGATGCATTGGAAAAGCTGGAAAACGAAGGCATAAAAGTATATCCCAGCGCCGCGACACTTCGGAATATTCAGGACAAAGGAATTCAGAAACAGTTTTATAAGGAACACCATATTCCTACTTCACCTTTTAAGGTTTACAAAGACAAATACGAGCTCAACGAAGCGATAGTTAGAAAAGAATTGCACTTTCCCTTTGTGTGGAAAAGTTGTACTGGGGGTTATGACGGTAAAGGCGTTAGCATTATCCGCGATGCCGAAGATGTAATTCCGCTGTCAGAAGGCGCTTGCATTGCTGAAAAATTGATTCCCTTTAAAAATGAATTGGCGGTAATAGTAGCCCGCAATCCTTCCGGGGAAGTAAAAACCTATCCCGTAGTTGAAATGGAATTCCACCCCGAAGCCAACCAAGTAGAATACGTAATCTGCCCCGCACGTATAGACGAAGCAGTTGCAAAAAAAGCAAGGGCGGTGGCAACAAAAGTTTCCGAAGCGTTTGAACACGTAGGGCTTTTGGCGGTAGAAATGTTCCAGACTGAAGACAATGAAATCCTCGTAAACGAAGTAGCGCCAAGACCCCACAACAGTGGCCATTACAGCATAGAAGCCAGCTACACCAACCAGTTCGAGCAACAAATAAGAGCTATTTTGGATTTACCTTTGGGAAATACCGACAGCAAAGTGGGCGGCATAATGGTTAACTTAGTAGGCGCTGAAGGCCACACTGGCCAAGTAGTCTATAAAAACATAGAAAAAATCCTCGCGATGGAAGGCGTAACGCCCCACATTTACGGCAAAAAGGAAACCCGCCCGTTTAGAAAGATGGGACACGTAACCATAGTAAACAAAGACCTCAACCAAGCGCGAAGGATTGCGGAGGAGGTTAAGAGGACTATTCAGGTAATAGCCCCCTGATTCCCCCGCAGCGGAAAAAAGCAACTTGGCGGGAAATCCGCCAAGTTCAAAAATATAAATTATCAATAACAGCACTTCAAATATCATTATTTATAAGGCCAAAGATGGTCTTTTAGACGTTCAAGTAAAATTTGATAATGAAACAGTTTGGCTTTCCTTAAATCAAATTTCTGATTTATTTAAAAAAGATAAATCAGTAATATCACGACACATTAAGAATATTTTTAAAGAAGGAGAACTTCAAAGAGATTCAGTTGTTGCAAAAAGTGCAACAACCTTTTGAGGTTAAGTTCGACCCTAACAACTGAGTATATTTTGTATATTTATCCAAATTTTGTGGGTTATGACTATAGCTGAAAAGAGAAATAAAATAAAAAAAGCCGTGGAATCTTTTTCCAATGAACAATTAGAAGAAACACTTCATTTTATCGAAAAAGTAATAGATAATGATGAAAGAAGAAAAGATTACATCAAAAATCTATTAATAAAGGAAAAGAATCTTTTTGAGAGGCTTGCCAAATGATTTCCGAAAAACTTGCAAAAGAGATTAATTTAATCATTGCTGAGTTTTCTGGAGGTGCTTCGGGAATAAGGGACAATAATGGACTTCTTTCTGCTCTCAATAGGCCATATCAAACTTTTGATGGAATAGACCTTTATCCTACCGCAATAGAAAAATCTGCCGCAATTTTGGAAAGTATTATTATAAATCATCCTTTTATTGATGGTAATAAAAGAATGGGATATGCCTTTATGAGGTTATTGTTGGCAGAGGATGGCTTTGATATGAAAGCTAAGGAAGATGATATTTATAATTTCGTTATTTCTGTATCTGAAGGTAAAATGAATACCGAAGAAATAATCAAATGGATTAAAAATCACACAACCAAAAAAAAATAAATAAAATCATATGCGCAGGTGGTTTAAACAACTTCCAAAATTGGAATTTGGAATTTAAAAAATTTGGAATTTTATGAAAAAAGTAGCAATAATAATGGGAAGCACCAGCGACCTGCCAGTAATGCAGGATGCCGTGGATATTCTAAAGGAATTCAATATTGAAGTGGAAGTGGACATCGTTTCCGCCCACCGCACTCCGGATAAACTTTTCGATTACGGGAAAAATGCCCACACCCGCGGTATTGCGGTAATTATTGCAGGCGCGGGCGGCGCGGCACACCTTCCGGGGATGATTGCTTCGCTGTCGCCACTTCCGGTTATTGGCGTGCCCGTAAAATCCAGCAACTCCATTGACGGCTGGGACAGCATCCTGTCCATCCTCCAAATGCCGGGCGGCGTGCCCGTTGCCACCGTTGCGTTGAATGGCGCTAAAAACGCCGGTATTCTTGCAGCACAGATTATCGGCGCTTCCGATAAGGCTGTTTTGGATCGGATTATTGCATATAAGGAAAGCCTTAAAACCAAAGTTGAGGAAGGCGCTGAAAATTTAAAAAAATAATTTTAATAATACAGTAGGCGCGCGATTAAT
>NZ_JSVU01000018.1 GCF_000952855.1 Aequorivita vladivostokensis
GAGTGCTACCGTTACCGCGCAGCACGAGATTACCCAGGCGGACCTGGACCTTGGCTACGTTGAGAACATTGCGGTGGGCACGGGTGACAGCGTGAACGGTACAGATGACGTGACCGACACCTCGGACACCGGAACTGATACGGGCGGAAATACGATCCCCGATCCGGAGACTGTTGAGACCCCTGATGGTGACGGTACCACCAACGGCGACCCTACGGACGACCCCACGGTCACCGTGCTTGAGCAGACCGCCTCTATCAGCGTAATTAAGAGCCAGACGAATGCGGCTGGTGGTCTTGAAGATCTTATAACATATGATATTGTCGTTACGAACACAGGAAACACGACCGTTAGCAACATAGAGGTTACTGATGCGAATGCTGTGATTACTGGCGGCAACCCGATCGCGAGCCTTCTTCCCGGGGCGAGCGCTACCGTTACCGCGCAGCACGAGATCACCCAGGCGGACCTGGACCTTGGCTACGTTGAGAACATTGCGGTGGGCACGGGTGACAGCGTGAACGGTACGGACGACGTGACCGACACCTCGGACACCGGAACTGATACGGGCGGAAATACAATCCCCGATCCGGAGACTGTTGAGACCCCTGATGGTGACGGCACCACCAACGGCGACCCTACGGACGACCCCACGGTCACCGTGCTTGAGCAAAACCCTAACATCGCAATCGTAAAGACTGGAGTCTTCAACGACGTTGACGGTAACCAGTGCGCGGATGCCGGAATCGATACCATTACCTATACGTTCACCGTGACCAATGAGGGCAACGTAAGCCTATCTGGCATCACTGTAACCGATCCATTGCTACAGACACCGAACCCGGTGGTGGCAATCGTTTACCAGAGCGGGGACATTGATGGCGACAACGAACTTGACGTGGACGAGACTTGGATCTATACCGCTACGTCCTATACCATCACACAGGCTGATATCGATGCGGGCAACGTGACCAACCAGGCTACTGCCGCGGGTACTGCACCGGACCAAAGTACGGTAAGTGACCTATCGGGAACTGAGGTAGGCAATGACGATGCAACTATAATCGAGCTATGCCAGAACCCAGATATCGCAATCGTAAAGACTGGAGTCTTCAACGACGTTGACGGCAACCAGTGCGCCGATGCGGGAATCGATACCACGACTTATACGTTCACCGTGACCAATGAGGGCAACGTGAGCCTATCTGGCATCACTGTAACCGATCCATTGCTACAGGCACCGAACCCGGTGGTGGCAATCGTTTACCAGAGCGGGGACATTGATGGCGACAACGAACTTGACGTGGACGAGACTTGGATCTACACCGCTACGTCCTATACCATCACACAGGCTGATATCGATGCGGGCAACGTGACCAACCAGGCTACTGCCGCGGGTACTGCACCGGACCAAAGTACGGTAAGTGACCTATCGGGAACTGAGGTAGGCAATGACGATGCAACTATAATCGAGCTATGCCAGAACCCAGATATCGCAATCGTAAAGACTGGAGTCTTCAACGACGTTGACGGCAACCAGTGCGCCGATGCGGGAATCGATACCATAACGTATATGTTCACCGTGACCAATGAGGGCAACGTGAGCCTATCTGGCATCACTGTAACCGATCCATTGCTACAGGCGCCGAACCCGGTGGTGGCAATCGTTTACCAGAGCGGGGACATTGATGGCGACAACGAACTTGACGTGGACGAGACTTGGATCTATACCGCTACGTCCTATACCATCACACAGGCTGATATCGATGCGGGCAACGTGACCAACCAGGCTACTGCCTCGGGTACTGCACCGGACCAAAGTACGGTAAGTGACCTATCGGGAACTGAGGTAGGCAATGACGATGCAACTATAATCGAGCTATGCCAGAACCCAGATATCGCAATCGTAAAGACTGGAGTCTTCAACGACGTTGACGGCAACCAGTGCGCGGATGCCGGAATCGATACCATAACCTATACCTTCACCGTGACCAATGAGGGCAACGTGAGCCTATCTGGCATCACTGTAACCGATCCATTGCTACAGGCGCCGAACCCGGTGGTGGCAATCGTTTACCAGAGCGGGGACATTGATGGCGACAACGAACTTGACGTGGACGAGACTTGGATCTATACCGCTACGTCCTATACCATCACACAGGCTGATATCGATGCGGGCAACGTGACCAACCAAGCGACGGCTACAGGTACTGCACCGGACCAAATTACGGTAAGTGACCTATCGGGAACTGAGGTAGGCAATGACGATGCAACTATAATCGAGCTATGCCAGAATCCGGACATCGCAATCGTAAAGACTGGAGTCTTCAACGACGTTGACGGCAACCAGTGCGCCGATGCGGGAATCGATACCACGACTTATACGTTCACCGTCACCAATGAAGGAAATGTTAGTTTGAGCAATATCGTAGTTGATGATCCATTATTAGGAGGTCCTATCGCAGGTCCAGATAGTGGTGACATTGATGGTGATGGAGAACTTGACGTAACTGAAACTTGGATTTATTCGGGAACTTATTTAATTACCCAGGATGATATTGATAATGGAGAAGTTGTAAACCAAGCAACTGCAACGGGTACTGCTCCTGATCAAAGTACGGTAAGTGATCTTTCAGGATCAACAACAACTACTGATGATGAAACGGTAATAGAGCTTTGTCAGGATTCAGCTATTGCAATCGTAAAAACTGGAATTTTTAATGATGAGAACCAGAACCAGTGCGCCGATGTGGATGAAACTATTAGTTATACATTCACCGTAACCAATGAAGGTAATGTTAGCCTGAGTAATGTAAGTGTGACGGATCCTTTAATTGCTACCATCACTGGCCCAACAGGTGATACAGATGGAGATGGAGAGCTCGATGTGACCGAAACCTGGATTTATACTGGTATATATAATATTAATCAGGACGACATAGATCTTGGACTCGTGAAAAATCAGGCCACCGCTATTGGTACAGCTCCTAACACTACTGTAGTTAGTGATCTTTCGGACGAAAGCAGTGTGTTGGAGGATGATCCTACTATTGTGGATCTTTGCCAGAACCCTGTAATCGCAATTGTTAAGACAGGAATCTTTAACGACGAAAACCAAAATGATTGCGCAGACGTTGATGAAACCATCAGCTACACCTTTACAGTAACCAATGAAGGAAATGTTAGCTTAAGTTTTGTTGAAGTAACCGATCCTCTAATCGCTACTATTTCTGGACCAACCGGGGATACTGACGGCGACGGCGAACTTGATGTTACTGAGACTTGGACATATACTGGAATATATGCCATTTCCCAAGATGATATTGATGCTGGCCAGGTTGTAAATCAAGCCACAGCCAAAGCAAATGATCCGATGGGGAACCTAGTTTCCGATCTCTCAGATGAAAGCAGTGTTCTTGAAGATGATCCAACTGTTGTTGAATTATGTCAAGACCCAGCAATTGCCATTGTGAAAACGGGAATATTGAATGATGAGGATGGAAACGATTGTTCTGATGTGGATGAGACTATCAGCTATACATTCACCGTCACCAATGAAGGAAACGTAAGTTTAAGTAATGTAACTGTTACGGATCCATTGATTGCCACAATTACCGGCCCAACTGGTGATACCGATGGCGATGATGAACTAGATGTTACCGAAACTTGGATATATACCGGAACCTATGCTATTACACAAAATGATATAGATGCCGGGGAGGTTATAAATCAGGCTACGGCGCAGGGGACTGCTCCTAATGCTGTAGTGGTGAGTGATCTTTCTGATGAAAATAGTGTTCTTGAAGATGATCCAACTATTACTGAACTTTGCCAGAACCCAATCATAGCTCTTATCAAAACTGGAGTTATTAACGATACAAACGGCAACGGTTGTGCAGATGTTGGTGAAACAATAGATTATAACTTTATAGTGTTCAACCTAGGAAATGTTGTATTGACAAATGTAATGGTTACAGATCCATTGGTGAGCGTAGTAGGCGGTCCAATTACATTGGGGCCCGACACCACAGACGGAACCACATTCACAGCTATCTATACTATTACACAAGCTGATATTGATGCCGGATTTGTTCAAAACCAAGCAACCGCAACCGGTACGGATCCATCAGGAAATTCTGTAAGTGATCTTTCTGATGATAATAGCGAGTTGGAGAATGATCCAACAATAACTGAACTCTGTCAAAATCCATCAATCGCTTTAATAAAAGTGGGTGTTGCAAATGATGAGAACGGTAATGGATGTGCCGATGTTGGGGAAACAATTCTTTACACCTTCAGTGTGAAAAACACCGGAAACGTAGCATTGACTGATATTTTAGTGACTGACCCAATGGTAAGTGTTGCAGGTGGTCCAATCGATTTGAATGCAGGAGAAGAGGACACCACAACTTTCACCGCAGTTTACACCATTACCCAGACCGATATTGATACCGGTTTCATTGAAAACCAAGCTACTGCCGAAGGGTTGGCTCCAAATGGAGATCAAGTTACAGATCAATCTGATAACAACAGTTATTTAGAAAATGATACAACGATAACCGAACTTTGCCAGAACCCCTCAATTTCCTTGGAAAAAACAGGTGTATTCAATGATACTAACGGAAATGGTGCGGCTGATATCGGAGAGACTATATCATACTCCTTCACTGTAACAAATACTGGAGATGTAACATTATACAATATAATGATAACTGATCCATTACCAGGTATTGAAATATCTGGTGGACCAATTGCACAATTGGAGCCAGGTGAAGTAGACAGCACCACCTTTACCGCCATCTATACCATCAACGATCAGGATATAGCTAACGGTGAGGTTGTAAACCAAGCCACAGTAACCGGAGAAGACGTAGACGGAAATATTGTTGAAGATGACTCTGATGACCCAACAGATTTGACAAACAACGATAATGATGGCGATGGTGACCCAGATGATCCAACTGTAGTGGTACTTCCATTCGTATTGGATACAACTTTTGAAATCTTTAACGGTGTTACACCAAACGGTGATGGGGCCAATGACTACTTCCTAATTGAAGGTATCAGCAACTGGCCGAATAATAATGTGAAGATCTTCAATCGTTGGGGAGTTCTAGTCTTCGAAACGGACGGCTATGGTGGAAGTGATGACAGCCAAAATGTGTTCCGAGGAATATCTGAAGGACGTGTAACGGTTCAAAAGAATGAAGAATTGCCAACCGGTACTTACTTCTACATTCTTACATTCCCCGCGGACAACCCTGGTAAAGCAAGCTATAACGGATATTTATATATTAACAGATAGAAAATCAAAAAAATTCCTGGGAGGAAATTCCCTCCCAGGATTAAAAATACATAACTATGAAACACAGTTATCTAACGCTACTAATTT
Source organism: Aequorivita vladivostokensis (assembly GCF_000952855.1). Classification (GTDB taxonomy): domain Bacteria; phylum Bacteroidota; class Bacteroidia; order Flavobacteriales; family Flavobacteriaceae; genus Aequorivita; species Aequorivita vladivostokensis. The sequence goes on from NZ_JSVU01000018.1 coordinate 5,393, forward strand.
TGATTTTACTTGGCACGTTTTCAAGTAAAGCGCAGCAGGATCCACAGTACACACAATATATGTACAATACGCAGGTGGTAAACCCTGCGTATGCCGGAAATCGTGAAGCCTTAAGCTTTGGTCTGCTATACAGAACCCAATGGGTCAATTTTGGCGATGGTGCTCCCAATACCGGAACCTTTACCGTAAACTCGCCAATAGCCAATAATATGGGTTTAGGCCTATCTGTGGTAAATGACCGAATAGGGCCAGCCATTGAAACAAATTTCAACATAGATTATTCCTATAGCATCAATACTTCCGAAACGGGTAAATTATCCTTTGGATTGAAAGCGGGTCTCGATATTCTAGATGTGGATTTTAGTAAATTAAGAAGACACGATCCAGATCCAAATTTACCTGTCAGCGGTAATGTGGATAACAAGCTTCAGCCACAAATAGGTGCAGGTATTTATTATAATACTGAGAAATTTTATGCGGGACTTTCTGTTCCAAATTTTCTGTCCACAGAACATTTTGACACAAGTAGCATTGAAAGTGTTGGTAACACACGTGTGGAAACTACCGCTGCGGAACGTATGCACTATTTTCTGATTGCGGGTTATGTGTTTGATCTTAGCGACAACCTAAAATTCAAACCGGCCACACTTTTTAAAATGGTAAGTGGTTCTCCTTTGCAGGCCGACGTATCTGCCAATTTCCTATTATATGATAAAGTTACTCTGGGAGCTGCCTATAGATGGAGCGCAGCTATGAGCGGATTAGTGGGTTTCCAAGCTTCCGATAATATATTTATAGGTTTTGCCTATGATTATCAAACAACAGATATTGAGGCTTACAGTGACGGTTCTTATGAAGTTATGCTTCGTTTTGAATTGTTCAACAGGCCAGAAAGAGTGCTAACTCCAAGATTCTTCTAAAAAAATAAAGACTATGAATACAATAGTACGCAACATATTTATTTTCGCGTTGGTGGTTTTTACTGCCGGTAACGCCTTTTCACAGAAAAGGGACATCCAAAGGGCCAACAAAGAATTTGACAAATTTGCTTATATAGATGCGAGGGAAATCTATTTAAAGGTAGTAGAAGACGGTTATGTATCTGCTGAAATTCTTAAGAAGCTTGGCGATACGTATTACTTCAACAGTGATTATACAAATGCTGCCCAGTGGTATGATAAACTGGTTAAGCAATTTCCTGATGAAACTGAGCCTGAATATTACTACCGTGCGGCACAATCATTAAAAAGTTTGGGAAAATATGACGAATCAGACGCCCTCTTAAATGATTATATAGCCAAGGGCGGTAATGGTCTGGTCATCAAAACGTACGAAGACGATCCCAATTATTTAAAGAGCAAGGTTTTTAAAGCTAGAGATTTTAGCTTGGAAAAAGTGGGGATTAATACTGCTACCTCCGACTTTGGCCCTTCATTTTATGGTTCAGACAAGATAGTGTACGCTTCCGCCGGAAATACTACGGGGTCAAAGATTGTGGAATGGACTCAAGAGCCATCCCTAGATCTCTTTATTGCCGATAGGGCAGCGAATGGCGAATTGAGCAATTCCAGGAGTTTGGGAGGTGATATAAATACTGTTTACAACGAATCTACGGCCACTTTCTCCAAAGATGGAATGACTGTTTACTTTACCAGAAATACTTTTATTGACGGAAAAAAAGGTCTTGATAAATCAAAGAAATTTAAAACATTACGATTATCATTATACAAAGCAACCAAAACTGGAGAGAACACTTGGACAAATATTGTCGAGTTGCCATTCAACAGTAAAGAGTATTCGGTAGCTCATCCAGCATTGAGCCCTGATGAAAAAAGATTGTATTTTTCCTCTGACATGCCCGGAACATTGGGAATGTCTGACCTTTGGTATGTCGATATCCTCGGAAACGACAAATACGGTACCCCCGTAAATTTGGGACCAAGTATCAATACTGAGGCAAGGGAATCATTTCCTTTTATTAGTGAGAACAACAATCTGTATTTTTCCAGTGACGGCCGTTCCGGACTTGGGGGGTATGATATATTCGTAACCCCGCTCGACAATGATGGAAAGCCTGGAAATATCACCAATTTGGGCGCTCCCGCAAACAGTTCCAAAGACGATTTTGGCTTTATAATTAACGAAAACGACCGCATTGGCTATGTTACTTCAAACAGAGGTGGTGATAGAGGTAGTATTGATGATGATATCTATCTGGTAAAAGAAATCTGTTCAATCACCATTCAAGGAAAGGTGTTTGACAAAGAAACCAAAGATCCAATCCCAGGAGCACAGGTGAGCTTGCTTGATGAAAACAATCAACTGGTGAGCCAAACTACCGCTAAAAACGACGGAACATATAGTTTTGTTGGAGATTGCGGTACACAATACACTGTTAGAGGCGTGAAGGAGGGATACAATCCATATGAGAAAATCATAGAAACTCCAATGCTAACTGGAGTGGTTGATGTGCCATTGCCATTGGAAAGAATTAGTCCTTGCCCGCCTAATGATTTGGGTTGCAAGCTGAATCTACAACCCATCTATTTCGATTTTGACAAATCAAACATCCGTCCGGATGCTGAAATAGAACTGGCCAAGATTCTTGCCGCAATGAGAGAATACCCAGAATTGATTATCCATATTGAATCGCATACAGACTCAAGAGGTAGTGATAGCTACAACCTGCCACTGTCTGAGCGTCGTGCTCAATCAACCCTTAAATGGTTGGTGGGCAAAGGAATTGACGCCAACAGACTCACTGCAAAAGGTTATGGAGAAACCCAACTTGTTAACGAGTGTTCAAACGGAGTGCCTTGTACCGCAGAAGAACACCAGCTTAACAGAAGGTCTATGTTCATAATAAAAAATTAAATTAACCAAATTAAGTAGTATGAAAGCGTTCAATACTTGCTATTGAGCGCTTTTTGCTTTTAAAACATTTTCGCTTTTCGTACTTTTGGGGCAAAAGGGCTATAAATGGAAGAAGAAAAAGTAATCCTTGTAAATGAGCAGGATGAGAAAATTGGGTTAATGCCCAAACAGGAAGCACACGAAAAAGGGCTGCTTCACCGAGCGTTTTCAGTATTCATTTTCAATGGTAAAAATGAGTTGATGTTGCAACAACGGGCCCTGCATAAATATCATTCCCCCGGACTTTGGACCAATACCTGCTGCAGCCATCAGCGCGATGGCGAAACATCCTTGGAAGCAGGTAAAAGAAGATTGTTTGAGGAAATGGGTTTTACGGCCGATTTAAAAGAAACAACCTCCTTTATCTACAAAGCACCTTTTGACAATGGCCTCACCGAGCATGAGTTAGACCATATTCTTGTCGGAAATTTTGAAGGAACGCCCAACATTAACAAAGACGAGGTCGCTGCCTGGAAGTGGATGTATTTGGACGATGTGAAAAAGGATATTCAAGCCAATCCCGAAAATTATACAGCTTGGTTTAAAATAATCTTTGATAAATTTTACCAACATTTACTTGTATGAGTTTAACAGTCTATAGAAAGGCACATTTTAACGCAGCGCACAGACTTTTCAGAAAAGATTGGGACGACGCAAAAAATCTTCAGGTTTTTGGCAAATGCAGTAACCCAAATTACCACGGCCATAACTATGAATTGGAAGTTGGTATTTCTGGAGAAGTTGATCCAGAAACAGGATTTTTGATCGATCTTAAAATTTTAAGCGATATAATAAAGGAAGAAGTGGAAGATGCCTTTGATCATAAAAACTTAAATATTGAGGTTCCTGAATTTAAAAATCTCAACCCTACAGTCGAAAATATAGCGGTTGTTATATGGAACAAAATCAGAAAGCGGATTGATTCAGCTTATGGTATTTCAGTAAAACTTTATGAAACACCACGTAACTTCGTTCTCTATAAAGGTAATTAATGATTACAGTTTCCCCCTTATATCCTTTAAAGTTTTATCCCATACTCAAGCAAAAAGTATGGGGAGGAACTAAATTGCAGAAACGTTTTCAGAAAAAAGCCAAAGGAAATATTGGGGAAAGCTGGGAAATTTCTGGGGTTGAAGAAAATATTTCTGAAATTGCGAATGGTTCGCTTAAAGGAAAAACCCTGAATTGGGTCTTGCAAAGTTATAGAGAGAAGCTCGTAGGCGAAGCAGTATATAAAAATTTTGGCAATCAGTTTCCGCTGCTCTTCAAATTTATAGACGCGCACGAAGATCTTTCCGTACAAGTGCATCCCGATGATTTATTGGCTAAGGCACGACATGGTTCTTTCGGAAAAACAGAAATGTGGTATATTCTTGATGTTGAAGAGAATGGTAAGCTCATTATTGGGTTCAACCAACAAATGGATTCAAAAAAGTATTTGCAGTATCTTTCCAAAAATAGAATAACTGAAATTCTGAATGTCGAAACTATTAAGAAAGGTGACGCTTTCATTTTAAAACCAGGAACTGTTCACGCCATAGGGGCAGGGGTATTGTTGGCCGAAATCCAGCAAACTTCAGACATTACATATCGCATTTACGATTGGAACAGACCCGATACAGACGGACAACCACGGGAACTGCACACAGAACTTGCTCTTGAGGCTATAAATTTTGGCCCCTCAAAATCCAAATTGGACTATTCCGAAGAAATAAATTCCCCTTCGCCCATCGGAACTACCAATTTCTTCGCTGTAAATAAGCTGGTACTTTCTAAAAACTATCTCAAAAACTTGGAAGAAGTTCCTTCATTTACGGTCTATATGTGTTTGGAAGGAAGTGCTATTATTGAAACCGATGATTATTCAGAGGAAATAAAAAAAGGTGAAACAGTTTTAATACCTGCCCAATTACCTGAACTAAAATTTATTACAAATTCCGCAAGCTTTTTGGAAGTGTACATTCCTTAATTGTTCGTATCTTTGCCCGATTTTAAATATTACCAAAGAATAAATAACAGCAATAAACAATAAATTATAAAATGGCGAACGTAAGAGATTTAAAAAAGGACATCAACTATGTTTTGGGAGATATCATTGAAGCGGTTTACATCTGGGAACTGACCAACGCAGACAAAGACAACAAAAAAGCTGAGGAAATTATAGATGAGGCTATACTTGCTTTTGATGAGTTGATTGCAAAAGTGAACCAAAAAGATGTTGAGAACAAAAAGAAGCATTTCAATGCCATCAATACTGAGCTTGAAGAGCGTGGCAGAAAACTTATCGATAAAATAAACGCGCTATAAGATAGTATCGGTCGTTTTGCGCTTTACAATAAAAGACTCCAATTCCTTACCGTATTTGGAGTCTTTTATTTTTGGGGTCAATGCATTGTAAACGGTATCCAAATACTTCACGTTTGAATTGTAGGCCTCACTTAACATTAAATACGGAGCTACCTCATACTCCTTATTGTTCAGAGCAAAATTGATCGTGGTTAAATATTTGTTTGAAATAAGCGCCTGTTGTTTTCGGTTTAGATCCATTTCTAAAGAATCGTTGCCCTTCCTTCCTTTTTTGAGGCGTTGTTCAATGTACTCCAGATTTTTCGCCACGTAGCGCTGTTTCAATTTATCGTATTCCTTCAACAGACTATCATTTGCAGAACCTGTGACGGTTGCGGCGCTTCCGAAGTTTTTTAAATTTGTTTTAATGTTGATCGCTCCATTTTCGGCAAAAAAAGTGATGCGGTCGTCACGAAGACTTCCGTCCTTTAGCCTTACGTACAGATAATAAATTTCCGGACTCTCTACTTTTTCAGAAAAAGAGAAATTTGAATCCCCGTCAACAATTACTGAATCGACGGTAACCAGAACCGTATCCTCAAATTTTTGAAGCAACAACGTTCCTTTTTTGAGGCCCTTTACAGTGCCTGTAAGATTCATCTTTTCTATATCTGTTGCACAGCCAATTAAGGTTAGAAATAATATGGCAATGGAGAGAAAATAACGCATTTTGTAATTTTTTAAGATTGAAACCTAACCAAATAATTGGCTTAGATTACAGCGGTGCAAATATGGAAATATTTTTTGAAAATTTTACGCGCCAGAAGCCAATTGCATCAACACCGTACATAAAATTGCAGCGACCGTTCCTATGGCATAACCAAAGACCGCCAAAAGAACCCCAACCGTTGCCAATGAAGGGTGAAAGGCGGAGGCAACAATGGGAGCAGATGCAGCACCGCCCACATTTGCTTGGCTCCCTACAGCTAAGAAAAAATAGGGAGCGCGGATCATTTTTGCAACAAGAATCATTAGTCCTGCGTGTACGGTCATCCAAACCAAACCGATAACAATAAGCCACATATTGTCAAAAATAAGTGTCAAGTCCATTTTCATACCTATACTCGCTACCAAGATGTAAATAAATACACTTCCGAACTTACTTGCGCCGGCACCTTCATAAGCTCTAAGTTTTGTAAAGGAAAGCAGCACGCCAATAATAGTTGTTATGCTTATCATCCAAAAGAAGCTGGAATCGAGAAAGGTAAATATATTACGAGTTATTCCTTTGGGAATTTCATCTACTACCGAAGTAAAATAAGCACTTAAAAAATCTGCGCCAAAATGTGCAAAACTTACCGTACCAAATGCGATTGCGGCAAGTATCATCAAGTCTGTCAAGCTGGGATTTCTATCTACACTTTTGGCATAATCCGAAACCTTATCCTTTAAACTTTCTATGGCAGATGTATCGGCTTTTAACCATTTGTCAATTTTTGCAGATTTTCCAATTCCGAAGAGAATTATCGCCATCCAAATATTGGCTACTACAATATCCACAAAAACCATCCCGCCATACAGTTTTTGGTTGTACCCGTAAATTTCAAGCATCGCGGTTTGGTTCGCGCCACCGCCAATCCAGCTTCCGGCCAAGGTAGAGAGTCCGCGCCATACTGCATCGGCACCTTCGCCGCCCACAGCTTCGGGATGAATGCTGCCCACAATCAATACGGCAAGAGGTCCGCCCAGTACAATGCCTACAGTTCCGGCAAAGAACATTATTAGTGCTTTAGGCCCCAGATTGAGCACCCCCTTCAAATCAATACTCAGTGTCATCAGCACCAAAGCTGCGGGCAACAAGTAACGGCTGGACATGTAATAGAGGCTGGTACTTCCCTTAGCGGCTTCCCCAGTTTCGGAAACGGTGGTCCATTCCGGTGAAATGATACCTGCAGTAGTTAATAGCGCAGGAAGAAAGTAGGCCATAAAAAGTGCGGGTACAACCCCGTAGAATTTTTTCCAAAACCCTTCTTCGCGCGAAGATGTATAAAAAATGAAGCCTAGGGCTATCATTAATATTCCAAAAACAATGGTATCGTTGGTAAAAAGAGGGGTTGTGTCCCTTACGATTTCGGCGGTAGTATCTTGCATTTTTGATGGTTTTGACGCAAAATACAATTATTTTTTAATTTGGATTATTTTTTAATGAAATCACTTATTACAGTAATCAATCTTGGAATTACAGGGAGATTATAAATATTGTACGATTTACTGTTTTCCAAATCATTACCTTCAATTTCTTTAAAAATATGGTTCATCGTTGGGATAAATTCATAGGCTGCATCGGGTTTTGCATTCTTCAGTATTTCTCCTTCAGAAACTTGAACTTGAATATCTTTTCCGGCGTTTACAATCAAGACGGGGATTTCCAATTTGGTAATTTCAACTTTTGGATCATATTGCATCCAGGTATAAATGAAGGGTTGAATTTCCTTTCGAAAAATGGAGGCCAAGCCCGGGCTGTAATTATAGGCTACCCCATTTGCCCGTAAATCGTCAAAGGAAGTACGTGCATTATCTACCAATCCCGGCGACTGATTGGCCAACTGAGACACTATAACATCGTCAATTTCCTGTCCGGCACCCGCAACAGATATAAACCCATCTGCGCCGTTTTGAGCGGCCACCATTCCCACAAGCGAGCCTTGGCCATGACCAATCACATATATTTTTGAAAAGCGTCCATCCTTCTTAAAATAATCAAGAATTGCAACGGCATCTGCAATAAAATCATCGAGTCGAATGTTTTTTTCATCCAGCGACCGCAGTTTCATTTGCTTTACCAGTCTTTTATCAAAGCGAAAGGAGGCAATGCCTTCATCAAATAGTCCTTCAGCCAATAGTTTTAAGGAATTATTGACCATCATTTGCTGATTTCCGTTTCTGTCCGTCGGCCCACTATCACCTATGATTATTGCCAATGGTGGTTTTTCGTCTATGGAGGGAATAATAAGCGTTCCCGAAACCAATGGGGTAATGCTAATATCTTCAGAATTATATTTTTTGTTCTGGGCCGAAGCAATTCCGAAAAGAAAAAGAAAAATAATACAAGCGTTTTTCATCTATAACTGATTAAATGCTATGAAGTAACAGATAAATTTTCGGAATATTGTTTTTTTCCGCACCAATATTTCAGTATTGAAAAAGTTTTAAATCAATTCTCAAATTAGGAAGTTATCTTTGCCATTGTTGAAATCGTAAATATTCAAAAATTTTAGAAGAATGAAAAAGTACATAATACTCCTATTAATTTGCATCTGTGCAAGTGGATTGACCGCCGCAGAAGATTGGGGAAAAACAGGCCATAGGGTAGTGGGCGAGATTGCAGAAGATTATTTGAGCAAAAAAGCGGAAAAGGAAATTTCAAAATTGTTAAACGGACATTCGTTGGCATTTGTGGCAAACTATGGTGATGATATAAAAAGTGATCGCCAGTACGATTCCTACAGACCGTGGCATTATGTTAATTTTCCTTTCGGTGTAAAATATGAAAACCACCCCAAAAGTGAAGAGGGAGATATAATCCAAGGTATAGAGAAGTGTATAGCGATATTGAAGAATGAAAGCAGCACTCAAGCCGAAAAGATATTTTATCTAAAAATGTTAGTCCATTTTATGGGCGATCTTCACCAGCCGCTCCACATAGGTTTGGCAGATGATAAAGGGGGAAATGACTTTCAGGTTCGCTGGTTTAGCGATGGCACTAATTTACATACCGTGTGGGATTATAAGATGATAGATTTTTACGATATGTCTTACACCGAATTAGCCCAAAATACTGATGTACTCTCAAAACAACAGATAACGAATATTAAAAAAGGCACTCTTTTGGACTGGATGTACGAAAGCCGGGCTTTGTGTGAAAATATTTATCAAAATACGGAAAGTGGTGAAAAACTTGGATATGAATATATGTATAAATATATGGACACTTTGCGTTTTCAACTTCAAAAAGGAGGGATCCGTCTAGCTGAAATTTTAAATGAAATTTTCAGTTAGGTTATAAAAAACCTCGATTCCAATATCCTTACTTTTTAGAGAAGAAGTGTTAAACAGATGCTTTTTAAGTATATAAGTAAGCCCAATACATTAAACCAAATTGCAAGGGAAGCCTTAAAATAAGCAGCCATTTGGGTAATTTCATTGCCGCCTTCTTATTTTGGAGCATATAAATATGCACGGGTATAAAAACTATAAGCATTACGATAATTCCCCAAGCAGCTTCTTCTTGGGTGTTTTTGTTCATTATCATAAAACCCAAAATCATTTCCGCAACTCCACTTAGGAGCACCAGAGTACTTTGTGCCGGAATATATGGAGGCATGATGCGTTCGTATAATTTTGGTTTTCGGAAATGGTTCACTCCCGCAAGCACATAAAGTATTCCCATTAGGTATTGATGCCAAGGTAACATAGTTTTATTTTAAGTTTTTAAAAGTAATCCTTTTGAAGGTTTTGGTACGTATCAATTAATTAAAAAGTGAAAGCCTCCCCATTTTTAATAGGAAGGCTTTCTTTTTTTAATCAATTATTTATGGAAAAAATTACTCTTTTATCAAACGCTTTACAGTGCTTGCATTTTCACCAATAATCTGTACCATATAGACACCTGCCGCAAGGGACGAAACGTCCACGGCCTTTTCGCCCTGCATGGTGCGAAGGTCCGTCTGGTTCACCAGTTTGCCGTTTATGTCGTAGACCATCATTTTCTCGAGCGAGATGTTGGTCCTGTTCACAAGGTTCACCACGTTGCTGGCCGGGTTCGGATATAGCGCCACGCCGGACTCCAGGCTGTTCTGGTTCAGGCCAAGCACGGACTCAACCGTAAGCTCGAAATCACAGGTCGAGGAGTTGCCGTA
>NZ_JSVU01000019.1 GCF_000952855.1 Aequorivita vladivostokensis
TTCTTCAACGGCCTGCGCGTCTGCACGGCGTCTTGCGCGGTGCAGTTGGGCTTCTAGACTGGCTTTAATATCGTAGCACAAAATTTAATTTTTAAAGGTATAAAACGGTCTCGTGTAACCGTCAATTACCGGTTAAATTAGCGTTTACTTTCGGTTTAGCACACACATTAGCTGTAGCGTTTTTTTTAATCCCATAATTTTGGTCTATCAATTTTCATTGCTCTTAAATACGACAAAAATTGCCCTGCATGAACTGATTCGTGATATCCAATCCGCAATAAATATTTTCCGAGTATTTTTTTTCTCCGTTCCCCGGATGAATGATTTCGATTTCGTTACCTCAATTAGGACCGAGGTTCTAAAAGTCGGTGTAAAATAATAAAGAGCCTATTGCGAGCACGGAAGATAAGGCTATTATAATGAGTATAAAATATTTCATTTGGTCGGACGCAAGCCAATTTCCTATAATTTTTGCAAGAAACATCTATTAAAATAGATTTATTGGGGCAGGTCAGTTTTTACAAATTGGGAAGCGTGGATTTGGGAGTTGAAAAGCAGGGAGGAATATTAAGAAAACGTAATCCATTTAGGGATTAAGGTGACTCAAGTAATAATATAAGTGGATTGTGGGTTATATCAGAATAAGTTTCGCCATCCAGACTAATTTCTCTATTTTTCAAAGTATATCTTTTCATCTGTTCGTGTTGAACTTACGGGAAAAGAACCGTAAGGCCCATTTCAAAAAAATATGATGAATTAATTATTGTAAGCGGTAAAGACGATTTGCCGTATTTAGCATGGGTTTTTTTTAGGGGCTATTTCACAAACATTCAAAACACCGATGCAGCTCCAAGGGAACCTCAGCATCATCAGAACCTTTTAGGGGTTCGGTGAGAAATTCCTTACTTTCCAGAACCTTGTGGAATTCCAGGGCGTAGCGTTCCAGATGCTGGCGGCGCGCTTTTATAATTTCCTTTATTTCCTTGCCGTGCAATTGATAGATTTCCTCGGGCCAACTTGCCAATGCCCCATCAATGGCGGCATCGGTTAAATGGGTCTTGATATATTCCGCTTCCGTCTGAAAGACCTCCTGGGGCACACCCTTTAAAAAGTATATATCAAACGGATACACAAGGCCGGGCATATAGTCTATTTCTTTTTGGAAAGGGCGTAGGCGGGGCTGGACATTTTTTGAGGCAATGATGCTTGGTAACAGTCCATCTATAGAGAAGAAGGCATTGTCCCTATCACTCGCCAGTGGGATGGCAATATATCCTTCCTCCTTTTTTTGGAGAAACCATCCCCATTGCTTGGCATGTCTATCCCAGTCACCAATCACTATATCAAACAGCCTGTTTCTTACCAAGGCTTGGGTATCTATATGGAGCTTGTCTTTATGGGCCCACTTTTGTTCCTGTAGCTCCTCGGTATCTATCAAGGCCACTATGTCCTTAAAATCAGACCAGTTTTCCTGCCCCTCGGTTTCATATTCCAGCCAGTAGAGTTTATTGCCAAAGGCTGCCGTGAACTCTCCCAATCCCTCTTGTTTCGGAATAAACACTAAGCGGGGGTGGGTGTGGGGAAGATCAATGGCCTCTGCCAATCTTGCAACTGCCATGGCGCCGTAGGGATGTTGGGCGGAAATGCCGTCCACTATAATATTTTCAATACCCAAGGTATTGGCCCAGTCGGGAATTAAGGGCGTGGGATCCTTGGCCACACTGCGAAGGGTATATACTACCCCTTTTTCATTTTTTAGACGCAGCGATTGGGTCTGTTTTCCTCCGCCTTTCTTAATTATCCGCAAGCCGCCGTGAATTTTATCCAAATACACCACAGGCACCTTTATGGGCTCGGCCCATTCAGCTCTATACTGCTCTCCTTGCATTATTTCCTTCAGCAGGGTACTTTCGTACATAGTCGATGCGGCAACGGTTACGCTGTCCAAGTGCCTAAAGTCAATTTTGTCAATGTTTTCCCGTCCTATTACGATATCGGTTTCCGCCTTTGCTGGATGACTCCAGAGCGAGAGATACACAATGGCGAGTATAAGGATTACAAGCCCAAAGAATACGAGGAGTATTTTCTTCAAGGTTAAGGGTTTTTGTTTAAAAGTAAAAAAGAATATAAAAACCTAGGAACCACAAGCCAATTATAGTAAAAATTTAACTTACATCCTCCTGCAACGAACATCCAAACCCACCCAATTTTCCCAAAGTTTTATCAAAAATTGAGGGGAATACACTTAAAAAAGTGCAATTTCCATAAATTTAAGGAGAGAAAAAGAACTGTAATCAGATTAAAAAAATGCTATGAAAAAGAAAAAACCTAATAAATTTCCGGACCAGGCCCAAGGGCAGCCCGGGGATCAGTTTAAGATGCTTCCCGAACCGGAGATAATTCGAGAAGACTATAAGGGCAGTAAAAAACTGGACGATAAAATTGCGCTTATAACGGGCGGTGACAGTGGGATTGGCAGGAGTGTAGCGGTGCACTTTGCGCGCGAAGGGGCCCATGTGGCGATTGTTTATCTAGAGGAGGATGAGGATGCGCTGGAAACCAAGAAATTGGTGGAAAAGGAAAACAGGAAATGTATTATAATAGCAGGCGACCTACGTCAGCAGTCCTTTTGCAAGGCAGCTGTGGAACGTTGTGTGGAAGTGTTAAAAAAAATAGATATCTTGGTGAATAATGCCGCTGTGCAATTTCCGAAGGATACCTTGGGTGAAATTACCAACAAACAGCTGAAGACCACTTTTGAAACCAATATTTATCCCTATTTCTATATAACCCGTGCTGCCCTCGAGCATATGGACGAGGGGGGAGCCATTGTTAATACCAGTTCGGTTACGGCCTATCGCGGAAGCGACCATCTGTTAGATTATTCCAGCACCAAGGGCGCTATCGTGGCCTTTACGAGATCCCTGTCCCAAAATTTGGTAAAGCGCAAGATTAGGGTAAATGGGGTAGCCCCGGGACCCATTTGGACTCCGCTGATTCCTGCTACTTTTGACGATGTTACCGATTTCGGCCAGGATACCCCCATGGGGCGGGCAGGACAACCCAGCGAGGTGGCTCCTGCCTACGTATTTTTGGCCAGTGCGGATGCCAGCTATATTACCGGCCAGTTTATCCATGTGAATGGGGGAGAGCAGATTGGGGGGTAAGATATCCTCTCGGGGAAACGGCAGCGAATGATATTTATAAAGCATACAAAAACCTTAATGGTTTTTAAAACAAGAAAATAGCTATGCCTCGGAGTAGTTTTAAAACCAAGTGATAAATCTGCCTGCCTGTAATCTACAAAGAATTCCAAATCCTGTATTTTTCGTAGAGAGCACAGGCAAAGGGAAGGCCCCCAACATAGATTATTATTTTTACCTTAGTTGTGCAGCGGTATAGTATAGATCGCGCAGTTGAAGGCATGATGTCATGTTTGGATACCCTTAACATTGAAGTTCCAACTAATTACAAATATTTCAGGTGGTCCGTTGCAAGTGGGAATTTAATAAATTAAAATCGTCTCCTTAATCCCATGGCTTTGAAAAAAGTGGGTTATATCCATGTTCTCGATATATTGATTATTTATCGTCTGCTTGATAAAATAGCATAAGGATAAGCATAGAGCCGTTCAGCAGAAAGGAGATGCCATTAAATATTATGATGGGCAAATCCATTTTCACGAAGCCATATACTGTCCAGAGACCAACTCCAAGGATTAAAATTGAAAACATTAAAGGGGAGACATCCATAACCTTTTTCGTTTTCCATGATTTAATAATTTGGGGCAGGACGGCCAGAGTGGTCAGGGTGCCGGCCGCGTACCCTAAAATTTGTTCAATTTCCATTAGCATCTGGTTTTACGGTAGGTGTAGGTAGGATATTATGTACTTAAGATTTAAATTCATAAAAAAGCCCGTTTTTTAACGGGCTTTTGTAAGTAGGGAAGGTTTACTTGGCCTTCCTATTTAGTCTGTCCTCTGCGAGATCGTTTAGCGTCTCATCGGCCTGATATTCCTCATCCAATGTTTTTTGCAACTTTTTGGCTATGGAATCGTGGCCTAACTCTTTGGCATAGCGAACCGCGGTGCCGTATCCGGAAATTTCGTAATGTTCTACCCGCTGTGCCTCTGCAATCATTCCTGCATCCTTTACTTCAGGATCCTTTACCTCATCAAGAAAGTCTTCGGCTTCCTTGATTAAACCTTTCATGGCCTTACAGGTTTCCCCTTTTGGATCTATATCCAATTCGTCACAGATTTCCTCCAGTCGGGCCTTGTGTTCCTTAGTTTCCTCCAAATGGTCCTCAAAAGCCTTTTTCAACTTCGAGTTGTGGGCATTCTTCACCATTTTAGGCAAAGCTTTTGTCAATTGATCTTCAGCGCTATATAAATCCTT
>NZ_JSVU01000020.1 GCF_000952855.1 Aequorivita vladivostokensis
CGGTGTGCCTGTTGCACAACCACCTCTTCAAATATAGCAAAAGGCTTGTATAAAATTGAGAAGTTTATTAATTTCATGCCTATGCAAGGCAAGAAAAACTATCAGGAAAAACTCTTCACAAGCTTTAAGCTAAGCGACAGGGTTTCAAAAGAAAATTTTTACCGACGGCTAAAAGAAGTTCTAGACCTGGACTTTCTTTACCCGCTCACCAATAAGTTCTATGGACAAAGTGGGCAAAAGAGCATAGACCCCGTGGTCTTTTTTAAGATATGCCTGGTGGGCTATCTGGAAAACATAACCACAGACCGTGGCCTGATGGATCACTGCAGTATGCGCATGGACATTCTTTATTTTCTGGACTATGATATTGACGAGCCTTTACCTTGGCACAGCACCATCAGCCGCACACGGCAACTTTTCCCGGAAGATATTTTTGAAGAAGTCTTTACCCGTGTTCTGAAATTGTGCATAGAGGCCGGTCTGGTAAGCGGCCATACCCAGGCCATCGATTCAGCTCCTGTAAAGGCCAATGCCTCGATGGACAGTCTTGAGATCAAAGTGCCGGCAGATGAACTTGAAGAACACCTTTCCAAGGTGCGCGTACAGAGCAGCAGGGACAGAAAGGCCAAAGAGAACAAAGCGCCTAAGGAACAACAAGAAATAACGGCCAGTAAAAAAGAATTACAGGAGATCAAGAGCCGTAACAAAAGATGGAGCGAAGACCAGGATATGCGCCCGGGAGCCAAGAACAAAGGCAGCCGTTACACCAGCAACAAAACCCATTATAGTCCTACCGATCCCGATTCCAGAATAAGTGTCAAGCCCGGGAAGGCAAGAAAGCTCAACTACCTGTGCAACATAAGCGTAGATACCGGGGGCCACGTGATTACCGATGTGCAGGCTTACCACGCCGATAAGAAAGACAACCAGTATTTGCAAGACACCGTGGCAAGACTTAACAGGCGATTGAGAAAGGAGGGAATGATTTGGGAGCACCTCTTGGCAGACACCGGCTACAGCAGTGGGGAGAACTATGCCTATCTGGAAGCCAGGGGCATTAAAAGCTACATTCCGCCCCACGGAACTTACAAAGGCGGCCCCGAAGACTTTAAATATATAAAAGAAGGTAACTACTGGCTGTGCCCACAGGGAAAGAAAGTAACCTTCCGCAAGCAGAAACTTGAAAAAGGCACATTAAAGGATAATTATTTTACAAAACGAAGTGATTGCAAGGGATGTCCCATCAAAGAAAGCTGTATAGGTAAAAGCCACGAGAAGCGGATCAATATCACTGCTTACCGGGAAGAATATGAACGCAACATAGCGAGAATAAAAAGCCCCACTGGCCGGTATCTAAAAAGCAAACGGCAAAGCACCGTGGAGCCTGTCTTTGGAACCCTCAAGGAGTTTATGGGGCTTCGCAAGGTCAATACCATTGGCATCAAACAGGCCAATAAATGCATGCACCTCTCGGCAATGGCCTACAACCTCAAGAAATACCTCAAGTTTATCCAAAAACGCGCAAAGAGCGGGGCGGAAAGCCTTGTTTTATATTTTTTGCCAAAAATAGTGCTTCAGAATGTAGCATGGCATTTTTTAAAGGCACCAAATTTGGTTCATTCTCAAGCCTGACCAAAAAAGCAAGGCCGCTTAAAACGGCTTATATTGGTTCAGGTCTAAAAAAATTAAGGGGTTGTGCAACGGTTACCAGTGTTAGGCACAGTTTTTTTAAAATCCGTAATATTTTCCAATTGCTTCGGCTAATAGACTTCCAGCAGCTCCAATTCCTACATTCCATCCACCATCGACTGCTTTTCCAATCATTTTTTTAGTCCAATCACTAACTTTTTTTCCAAAAGTTTTATTTTCTGGATTAGGTTCTTCTGTGTCGATTATTTCAACTAATTCGGCAGTGTCCTCGGGTGAAATCCCATTTTCTTGAAGGTATTTAGCCAACTCCTCTTTATTACCTTTTGAAATATTGATATTAGCTTCTATTTTAGCTTTATCTCCAGTATTAATAATATTGCCATCTCCAGAAGTCGTAATGTTGTTTGTTGTCATATATTGTAAAATCGTTTTATTATTTTCCTCTCGTTGTTTGTTATAATCTGTTAGTTCTATTTCGTATCCAAATTGTTCAGCTATTTCCATTGAAAATGCTAATAGATTTGTTCTTACAGTTTCTGTAATTCCCATCATTTTACTGCTATTGCCAATTAGTCTTGCACCAGTAACTTGCATTCTAATGTCACTTTTATAAAGTCTTGTTGCAAAGGGTTGAATTTGAGGTAATAATTGTAAAGGAAGAGGAAATTTAAGTTCATAATGACTATCTTTTTCACTAAACTTTAAATTCATATTTTCTATTTCACGAATACTCTCGTACACACGAATATGATTACAAAACTCTTGAATATCTTTGTCAAGTCCAGCTACAGGTAATTCTTTATTTGGATGACTATTCCATCCAGCTTGAAAATCTACATATAATCTTGCTCCTATTTTTCTGTAATCAGGTAATTTAGAATCTGCTGAATAACCTTTAATTTCATTTAATGTGTATTCTGTTAATTCTTTGTTTTTTGTAATTCTACCAAAATAGTTAAGCTTCATTAATGGATTTATCAGACTCTTTTCAGCATCTATCAAATCATTAATAACATTATTTAGTATAAATGTATTATTGGTTTTTTCAGTCATTTTGTTCAAATTGTGCCTAACGTTGTGTGTATGGACCGTTGCGTGTGAAAGCCCGAACCATTACAAGTACAAATCTACGAGAAAATTCCCAAGAATTTTCCAGATGAGCACAGACCCAGCAATGGTTTATACACGGTGTGCCTGTTGCACAACCACCTCTTCAAATATAGCAAAAGGCTTGTATAAAATTGAGAAGTTTATTAATTTCATGCCTATGCAAGGCAAGAAAAACTATCAGGAAAAACTCTTCACAAGCTTTAAGCTAAGCGACAGGGTTTCAAAAGAAAATTTTTACCGACGGCTAAAAGAAGTTCTAGACCTGGACTTTCTTTACCCGCTCACCAATAAGTTCTATGGACAAAGTGGGCAAAAGAGCATAGACCCCGTGGTCTTTTTTAAGATATGCCTGGTGGGCTATCTGGAAAACATAA
>NZ_JSVU01000021.1 GCF_000952855.1 Aequorivita vladivostokensis
CCAATAATGGAGATGGTACGGCTACATTCAATCCAGCCGGTCTTAGCGGATCAATTACGGTTACTTATAGTTACACTGATGGCAATAGTTGCTCGAACAGTGACACTGCGAACATACTTGTAAACACAGCTCCAACAGTGGATGCCGGAAACTACGGCCCGTTGTGCGACAACGTAAGCCCGATTACCCTAACCGGAACACCAACAAATTCCAACGGAACATGGAGCGGAACAGGAGTTACCAATAATGGAGATGGAACGGCTACCTTCAATCCAGCCGGTCTTAGCGGATCAATTACGGTTACTTATAGTTACACTGATGGCAATAGCTGCTCGAACAGCGACACCGCGAACATACTTGTAAACACAGCTCCAACAGTGGATGCCGGAAACTACGGCCCGTTGTGCGACAACGTAAGCCCGATTACCCTAACCGGAACACCAACAAATTCCAACGGAACATGGAGCGGAACAGGAGTTACCAATAATGGAGATGGAACGGCTACCTTCAATCCAGCCGGTCTTAGCGGATCAATTACGGTTACTTATAGTTACACTGATGGCAATAGCTGCTCGAACAGCGACACCGCGAACATACTGGTAAACACAGCTCCAACAGTGGATGCCGGAAATTACGGCCCATTGTGCGACAACGTAAGCCCGATTACCCTAACCGGAACACCGACAAATTCCAACGGAACATGGAGCGGAACAGGAGTTACCAATAATGGAGATGGAACGGCTACCTTCAATCCAGCCGGTCTTAGCGGATCAATTACGGTTACTTATAGTTATACTGATGGCAACAGCTGTGCCAATAGTGATACCGCTAATATCATGGTTAATATTTCGCCATCAGCACCATTGAGTGGTGGCAACCAGACAGAATGTATAGCGGATCCAATTCAAACCTTAACGGCCACCGCTTCTGTACCCCCGGGTCAATCAATTGTTTGGTATGATCTTGCTGTGGGAGGAAATGTAGTTACACCTACATGGAGTTCTATAGGATCAAAAACCTATTATGCCGAGGCTGTGAATAATTCAACTAGTTGTAAAAGCTCAACTCGCACTCCGGTCACTCTTACTCTGAATAATTGTGGTATTCAAATTGAAAAAATTGCAAGCCCAAATAATCCACAAGGATGTACTCCTTTAGCTCCTGGTGAAACAATTTCTTATACTTTCAGAGTTTCAAATCTTGGAAATACACCCATAAATAATGTGGTGCTTAATGATCCATTAATTGATCCTATAAATCCAATTCCTGGCCCAACTAGTGGAGACACAACAAATGCAGGTGTTTTGGATATAGGCGAAATCTGGGTTTATAATGCAACATATACAGTAGTACAACAAGATATTATAAATGGACAGGTTCAGAATACTGCAACTGTAAATGGTCAAGTTCAAACTTCTGGTAATCCATATCCAGTTTCAAATTCAGACACTGTTACAGTCAATCTCTGTCAAAATGCTGAAATGTCGATTGTAAAATCAAGTACAAGTGCAACAGGAAATTGTATTCCTTTTGAAGTGGGTGGTTCAATCGATTATAAATTTGTAGTGAGCAATGATGGCGATGTTGATATTACTAATGTAGTTGTAAATGATGCTAGGCTTGGAGGTGTGATTCCTGGTCCCTCTCTCGGAGATACAAATAATGACAATATTCTAAATGTAGGAGAAGCTTGGACATATAATGCCACATATATTGTTAACCAGACTGACATTAATTTTGGCTCTGTAGTTAACACAGCCACAGTTTCTGGAAATACTGCTTTAGGAACTAGAAATGCTACGAGTAATACTGTTACAGTGTTAATCTGTCAGACTGCCTCTATCAGCGTAATTAAGAGCCAGACGAATGCGGCTGGTGGTCTTGGAGATCTTATAACATATGATATTGTCGTTACGAACACAGGAAACACGACCGTCAGCAACATAGAGGTTACTGATGCGAATGCTGTGATTACTGGCGGCAACCCGATCGCGAGCCTTCTTCCCGGCGCGAGTGCTACCGTTACCGCGCAGCACGAGATTACCCAGGCGGACCTGGACCTTGGCTACGTTGAGAACATTGCGGTGGGCACGGGTGACAGCGTGAACGGTACAGATGACGTGACCGACACCTCGGACACCGGAACTGATACGGGCGGAAATACGATCCCCGATCCGGAGACTGTTGAGACCCCTGATGGTGACGGTACCACCAACGGCGACCCTACGGACGACCCCACGGTCACCGTGCTTGAGCAGACCGCCTCTATCAGCGTAATTAAGAGCCAGACGAATGCGGCTGGTGGTCTTG
>NZ_JSVU01000022.1 GCF_000952855.1 Aequorivita vladivostokensis
TGTCGGGTACTGAAATAAGTTGACCGTTTTACGGAGTTTAAACCAACTTATTATTATGGCGAAAGTAGAAGATTTTAGCAATAAATCGTCCCAGCGTGTAAATCGTTATTTTAGCGAGAGCTTTAAGCGCAAAAAAGTAAGAGAGATTGAGAAGAACGTTTCTACCGTCCTGGAGGTCAGCAGGGAATATGAAGTTTCCACTACGGCAGTATACAAATGGCTCGATAAATACTCGCACAACCGCAAACGAGGCGTAAAACAAGTTGTAGAACTAATGAGCGATACCCGAAAAATACAGGAACTAAGGAACAAGATTCGTGATTTGGAGCAACTGGTCGGACAAAAGCAGTTCGAGATCGAGTTCAAGAACAAGATGATCGATATTGCCGAGGAGATGTATGATATAGACATTAAAAAAAAACTTGGTTCGCAACCCTTACCTGGTTCTGGCTCAACCGCAATGAACACCGATGGAAAATGAGCCAGGTATATCGTTGGTCGGGAACCACAAAGCAGAACATGCACCAACGGCTCAATAGGGAATTGGAAAAAGAGGAGGAGAGAGAGCAGCTCAAGGTGATCCTGCGCCAGATACGTGTGGACCATCCGGGAATGGGATGCAAGGCCCTCTACAGGAAGATAGACCTGATGACGATGGGAAGGGATAAGTTCTTTGAGTTTTATGGTGGATATGGATTTAGGATAGTGCCGACAAAGGCCTTCCGAAGGACCACGGACAGCACGGGAGTAATCCGTTTCCCCAACCTGGTCAGGGATCGGGAGTTGACGGATGTAAACCAAGTCTGGGTAAGCGATATCACCTATTATGAAATAGAGGGCAGGTTCTATTACCTTACCTTCATAATGGACCAATATTCCAGGAGGATCATTGGCCACAGCGCGAGCAGGACCCTTAAAACGGCCCAGACCACGATCCCGGCCCTGAGGATGGCCCTGGGCAGGATTCCTGGGGAGTTGCGGACAAGGCCCATCATACATTCCGATGGAGGTGGACAATATTACAGTAAAGAGTTCCTGGGCCTTACAGAGGGGCGATTAAGGAACAGTATGTGTGTGAACGTCTATGAGAATCCCCATGCGGAGCGGATCAATGGCACTATAAAGAACAACTATCTGAAAGGATATAACCCCATAGGTTTTGAAGGATTAGTAAGAAGTTTAAATAAAGCAGTATATATGTACAACCATGAAAAACCCCATAGTTCAATCAACCATAAAACTCCCGTACAATTTGAAAAGGAAATAAAAATGAAAAAAGAATTAGTAACTTTAAATTAAATAACCAACTTCAAAAAAGGTCAACCTTATTTAGTACTCTACA
>NZ_JSVU01000023.1 GCF_000952855.1 Aequorivita vladivostokensis
CGCAGTGTCACTGTTCGAGCAACTATTGCCATCAGTGTAACTATAAGTAACCGTAATTGATCCGCTAAGACCGGCTGGATTGAATGTAGCCGTACCATCTCCATTATTGGTAACTCCTGTTCCGCTCCAAGTTCCGTTGGAATTTGTCGGTGTTCCAGTTAGGGTAATAGGGCTTACGTTGTCGCACAACGGGCCGTAGTTTCCGGCATCCACTGTCGGAGCCGTGTTTACAAGTATGTTCGCGGTGTCGCTGTTCGAGCAGCTATTGCCATCAGTGTAAGTATAAGTAACTGTAATTGATCCGCTAAGACCGGCCGGATTGAAGGTAGCCGTTCCATCTCCATTATTGGTAACTCCTGTTCCGCTCCATGTTCCGTTGGAATTTGTTGGTGTTCCGGTTAGGGTAATCGGGCTTACGTTGTCGCACAACGGGCCGTAGTTTCCGGCATCCACTGTTGGAGCTGTGTTTACAAGTATGTTCGCAGTGTCACTGTTCGAGCAACTATTGCCATCAGTGTAACTATAAGTAACCGTAATTGATCCGCTAAGACCGGCTGGATTGAATGTAGCCGTACCATCTCCATTATTGGTAACTCCTGTTCCGCTCCAAGTTCCGTTGGAATTTGTCGGTGTTCCAGTTAGGGTAATAGGGCTTACGTTGTCGCACAACGGGCCGTAGTTTCCGGCATCCACTGTCGGAGCCGTGTTTACAAGTATGTTCGCGGTGTCGCTGTTCGAGCAGCTATTGCCATCAGTGTAAGTATAAGTAACTGTAATTG
>NZ_JSVU01000024.1 GCF_000952855.1 Aequorivita vladivostokensis
GGGCATTAAAAGCTACATTCCGCCCCACGGAACTTACAAAGGCGGCCCCGAAGACTTTAAATATATAAAAGAAGGTAACTACTGGCTGTGCCCACAGGGAAAGAAAGTAACCTTCCGCAAGCAGAAACTTGAAAAAGGCACATTAAAGGATAATTATTTTACAAAACGAAGTGATTGCAAGGGATGTCCCATCAAAGAAAGCTGTATAGGTAAAAGCCACGAGAAGCGGATCAATATCACGGCTTACCGGGAAGAATAGGAACGCAACATAGCGAGAATAAAAAGCCCCACTGGCCGGTATCTAAAAAGCAAACGGCAAAGCACCGTGGAGCCTGTCTTTGGAACCCTCAAGGAGTTTATGGGGCTTCGCAAGGTCAATACCATTGGCATTAAACAGGCCAATAAATGCATGCACCTCTCGGCAATGGCCTACAACCTCAAGAAATACCTCAAGTTTATCCAAAAACGCGCAAAGAGCGGGGCGGAAAGCCTGGTTTTATATTTTTTGCCAAAAATAGTGCTTCAGAATGTAGCATGGCATTTTTTAAAGGCACCAAATTTGGTTCATTCTCAAGCCTGACCAAAAAAGCAAGGCCGCTTAAAACGGCTTATATTGGTTCAGATCTAAAAAAATTAAGGGGTTGTGCAACGGTTACCG
>NZ_JSVU01000025.1 GCF_000952855.1 Aequorivita vladivostokensis
AGCAGGGACAGAAAGGCCAAAGAGAACAAAGCGCCTAAAGAACAACAAGAAATAACGGCCAGTAAAAAAGAATTACAGGAGATCAAGAGACGTAACAAAAGATGGAGAGAAGACCAGGATATGCGCCCGGGAGCCAAGAACAAAGGCAGCCGTTACACCAGCAACAAGACCCATTACAGTCCTACCGATCCCGATTCCAGGATAAGTGTCAAGCCCGGGAAGGCAAGAAAGCTCAACTACCTGTGCAACATAAGCGTAGATACCGGGGGCCACGTGATTACCGATGTGCAGGCTTACCACGCCGATAAGAAAGACAACCAGTATTTGCAAGACACCGTGGCAAGACTTAACAGGCGATTGAGAAAGGAGGGAATGATTTGGGAGCACCTCTTGGCAGACACCGGCTACAGCAGTGGGGAGAACTATGCCTATCTGGAAGCCAAGGGCATTAAAAGCTACATTCCGCCCCACGGAACTTACAAAGGCGGCCCCGAAGACTTTAAATATATAAAAGAAGGTAACTACTGGCTGTGCCCACAGGGAAAGAAAGTAACCTTCCGCAAGCAGAAACTTGAAAAAGGCACATTAAAGGATAATTATTTTA